>JASGKA010000002.1:0-1847500 GCA_047600985.1 Pyrinomonadaceae bacterium
GCTATGTGCCTGTTACTTCGTTCAGTTACGTATTGCTAAGGTTAATAGGGAAACACGATGATCCGAACAGCACCTACGACTTCTAGTTCACGCAAAGGCATAAATAAAAAAGACCGTCCGAATAAGCTCGGACGGTCTTTTTTATTTAATTAATGTTGATCTATTTTGGCGGATTTTCGGCGATATACTTCTCAAGCTGTGCCTTTTCAGGGTAATCAGGCTTTTTCGCGAGAAAGGCTTTGTATTCTGCGGACGCTCGATCCTTAAGTTTGGCCGCATCGTAAAGAGCCGCGAGTCGAAGGTGAACTTCGGCTTTCTCTATCGGAGCGAGTTTTATTGCTTCATTAAGGTGCGTGACCGCGAGCGAGCCTTTTTTGGCGAGCAGATACGCTTCGCCAAGATACTGCTGAACATCTGCCGAATCAGCATTATCCTTGACCGCGTTCGACAGCACAAGAACGGCATCATCCGCTTTTTTTTGAGCAATATAGAGTTTGCCGAGATTTAGAAGCGCTACGACGTAGTCTTTTTTCTGCTCGATCGCTTTGAAATGGCATGCCTCGGCGTCGTTAAGATTATCCTTCTTGAAGTAGATGGTCCCGAGTTCGGTCCAGGAGATGTAATCCTTAGGATCCTTGGCGATAACATCTTTCAATTCGGCAGTAGCCTTGTCGAGGTTCTTTTCCTTGAGGTGCTTCATCGCCGCGTCAAAGGCCTTTGCACCGTCGGCACTTCGCTGGTAGGAATCTTTTGCCGAGACTACTCCTGTGAGGCCTAACCGCTTTGCTTCACTCCAATCCAGCTCAAAATCTTGCCGTATTACCTTCGTCGCCCCGACAGTGATCACGGTGCGGGTTAACTCGTTGTTATTCAGCTCCACAACAAGCGTAGCCGTACCACGGGGGAACTTACTGAACATATACATTCCAGAGTCGTTAGGCTGCACGCGCTCAAGTTGCGAACCGCCTTCAAGCAATACGACATTCAGAGTTGGTTTCAGTTCGTTTGTATTGAATTTACGTAGAGTGATCTTTCCAAAAACCACCGATTGCCCGATCTGTATCGGCAATCCGGTCGCCGCCCGCAGTTCGTCAGTTTGGGCCTTCAGGTCATAATTAAGTGTTAGAAATGCAAAAGCCGACAGAGCCGATGCCAGTATCGTACGTTTCATCAAGATTCTCCTTTTTTCGGATGGTAACTAGAGTGATATTACAGGGTACCTCAAAAGTCAAGAACTTGACCGCTGCAAGGTCAGGGGCTGATATCGTTCTCTAAATATTATGAAGATGATAAGTGTACTTAGGATCCTTAGGCATTATCGCCGTACTTTCTTGGTAATAGTGCTTTTAACCGTGTTCGCCTATCATACAAATGCTCAATACTGCGGCGGATCGATCCGAACTATCCGGCTCGAATATCCTAAAGGATCGACACCGGCCCGCAGCGTAAATTATCAGCTTTTTTATCTGATGCCAAAGCACAAGGCGGATCGAGGCTGGGAGAAACATCAGGAATTCATTTCCGAATTTCTGTACGGGTCGCCCAAGAAATTTGTTTCCTGGCGGAGGAGCGACGACACAACGTTCATCGAGGTCCCAAAAGATAAAGCGGAGGCATACATCAACGGCTACAAACTTGAGGACTTCAAATACCTGTACGAAGATGCGTGGCACAAATGGGAACCAGACCAGATGGTCGGGAAGTTTGACGAGGGAATTCTGAAACTTCGAACCGGCGAAACGAACGATACGACCTTCATCATGAGAGTCACGGCGAGGTCCTACGAACCGCAGTATCTACTCGGTGATTTTATGGGCGGCTGTCATAGCGAAAATGCGAAAGACGGCAAGGTCGGGCAAAAGATAATAATGAAGCCGCGGATCGGACGCCGCTAATTTGAGCGATGTTCGAGAGCGAGGCGGAGGAAATTTTCGAACAGGATTCGGCCATCGCGTGATTCGTTCGGGTGTTCCCAGCGGGTCGGATTCTTCGACCAGTCCTCGAAGGATTTTTCGAGGTGAAACTGGACGCAGTAGATCAGCTGGCCGTCGTTCCGCTTGACCATCATCTGATTTTTACAGAGATACGAAGTCGCAAGAAGCTTGAAACCATCGGGAACACCGACAACCTGGACGCCGTGATTTTGCCAGACGCGCAGGATATCGTCGTTGGTCGTATATTCCTGCCAGATGCCCGAACGCTTATCATCATTTCCCTCGAAGATCGGATCAGATTTATCGACGATCTTTACGAAGCGGTACTGATATTCTACGAGCCGATCTGTCCGCTTTTGCGACAGTTCGAGGTCGTCAAGCGTTTTGAGCTTTGCTCCAAAGGCGGTGGCGACCAGCTGATGTGCTCCGCAGATAGCAAGAACAGGGATCTTAGTTTCGGCGAGAAACTTCTTGGTGCTCGCGATGTGGTCGGGATTGTAGTAGTCAAAATCGGCAAACGTTCCGCTCATCACGATCGCGTCAGGCTGGAATTGCTTCGCAGCATCGGCGACCTCTGAGAGGTGGACTGTCATCGTTTTCGGATTCTTGACCAGCCTCAGGACGTTTTTCGCGATGTTATTGCATGCCATGCCCGAGACTTTGCGCTCGAAGGCGAGCTTTGCCTCGAGCGTATCTTTCCAGTCCGTGTGGGCGAGTTCCGAGACGTCCGATTCGTAACGCAGCAAGTCGTTGACGATCAACACTTTGGCGTAGTCGATGCGTTTTTCGATCGGTTCGTAACGGCAAAACGTGCTCTTGTTGTAGGGAAACGGGAGCTTTTCGGGTTCAGTTACTTGTGCCACGGCGTCGAACATATCTGTGTTAAATCTCGGTTATCACGCCGTTAACAGCGCGTCACAAGATTATAGCATCATTAAAAACTGCGTAAAGGCTGGCGTGACGGCGCGGTAAGATTTAACATCACGACCGCTGTCGTGTCTCGCGGTCAAATGCCGGCATGGCATCGCCGGGACCGATCTCAACGAGCTCTGAGCGAATGGTTTTAGTGAGCCGGGCGCGTTGAGTCGCGATAGATCGTGGCGAGCTGCCTTTTGCTATTTCGTCGAGCAGGAGAAGCGATCGCTGCCACGACGTTTCGAGTTCATCTGCCGCTGTGGAGATCTTCGTAATGTCGTAAGGGATAGCAAACTCACCGCAGCCGATCCGTGCAAAAACCCTCATGTATCTTGCAGTCGCAAGGTCTGGGCAGGCGAAACGTGTCTTGCCTACCTTCAGCTCGATGCCAAGCAGCGTGTATTGGATCTCAGCTATGTTGAGCTTTGCGGGAACCGCGATCGCGATCGAACGCGTTCGCTGTGAACGGATCTTTTCGCGATAGATGTTAGGAAGCCACTCGTCGGCGAGTTCGGCGGCAATTTCATCGGCTATATCCATACTGGAAACGCCGTTACTTCTCCGCCGCGATCACTGCTGCCGATGGAGTTTTTGCAAATCTTGAGATCAGCCCGTCGCTGAATATGCCGAGGTAAAACACGCCGACGATCGAGATCACAAGTGCAGCCGTTAGAGCTGGCGACATTTTCGGCTCGATCCACTGTGATGTGCGTTCGCGGAAGAACATCACGACGATCAGCCGCAGATAGTAATACGCTGAGATCGCCGAACCGATCACCGCAACAACGACGAGCGTCGTGACGAGCGGATTTCCGGCTTCAAGAGCCGGACGGAACACGAGGATCTTGCCCATAAATCCGGCAGTCAACGGCAGGCCGAAGAGCGACAGCATAAACAGCGTCAACGAGAACGCAAGAACCGGTGATTTGAAACCGATTCCGTTGTAATCTTCGAACTCAGTGCGGCGGTCGTTCTTCTGAGCAAGCAGCGTGACGATCGCAAAGGCTCCAAGATTCGTGACCGCGTAAGTCAGCAGATAGAACGCGACGGCAGCGATAGCTTCGTCACGGGCCTGAACGGTCTTCGCCATTCCGGCACCGATAAAGCCGACGAGTGCGTAACCAGCATGAGCGATCGACGAATACGCGAGCATTCGCTTGACGTTATTCTGCATGATCGCTGAGACGTTACCGACGATGATCGTCATCATTGCCAGAATCGACAAAGCGGTGATCCATGATTGGTGCAAATAGCCCGCAGCTTGAGCTCCCGCTACGAACGGCAGGCCGAGCACGAAAACACGAAGGAACGACGCAAATGCGGCTGCCTTCGGTCCGGCGGCCATGAAGCCCGTAACGGGTGTCGGAGCACCCTCGTAAACGTCAGGCGTCCAAACGTGGAACGGAGCCATTGCGATCTTGAAGCCAAATCCGATGATCATCATCGCACCGCCGACGAGCAGCAGGCCGGGAAAGTTTGGATCGGCGATCTTCGCGGCGATCTGTGTCAGATTTGTCTGACCAGTAGCTCCATAGATCAGAGCCATTCCGTAGAGCAGAAACGCCGATGCGAACGAGCCGAGGATGAAGTATTTCATCGCCGATTCGTTCGATTTCAGGTCGCTCTTTCTCAGGCCAGCCATTACGTAGGTCGCGATCGAAAGCGTTTCGAGGCCGAGGAAAATTACGACGAGATCATTTCCCGCCGACATCATCATCATTCCAAAAGTCGCAAACAGCAGCAGACAGTGATATTCACCGACAGGAACATCTTCACGTTCTACCCACACGCTCGAAACGAGGATAGTCATTGCCGAAACGAACAGAAAAACGAACGAGAAACCAAGGCGCAGATTGTCGTGGGCGATCATTCCGTTCCAGCCCGACGCGGGGCTCGTGCCATTCCACATCGTCGCCAGGACAACGCCGGCCGCAACTAGGCCGAGCAGCGAGATCGCACCCGAAACGGCACGCTGTTTTGGAAAGAAGCTGTCGTAAAGCATTACGACGATACCGGCGAAAGCCACGATCAGCTCAGGGAGAATGATCGAGATGCTCACATTCGGCGTTAATAGATCTGCAAGAAAGAACGTGTTCATTTTACTTTCAATGTTTCGGGCCTAGTGGATCTTGTCACTTCCCGAATACGAGTACCGCTTTTCTCCGGCCGTCAGAGCTACGTTCAGCGTATTCTCACGCGGCGGGATCGGGCAATTATATTTGTCGCTGCCATACGCACAATTTGGATTGTAAGCCAGATTAAAATCCAGGATCGTCGTATCGCCCGTCGGCATTTTAATGTCAATATATCGTCCACCACCGTAAGTCTCGGTCCGGTTCGTCAGATCTCTGAACGGAACGAACAGCAGATCGGCATACTCAGGAAACTTTGCCCGTGATTCCTTGTCTATCTGATAGACGCTGAGGCTGTACGGCTTACCACTAAACTTAAATTTCAAAATCCCGAACTTAACAAACTTCTTCGTTCTGCCGGACGATGTCGGCATCTGAAAATACTTTTCGCTCGGCGTTCGTGCGAAGGTCGCATTCATGCCGAAACCTGTTATCAACCGGAAAATAATTCAGTCCGCTGAACTTTCCGAGATCTTCTTCTTTCAGCGGCGATTCCGTCTTGCTTCGAAACTCCTTGTCACGCCCGTCCCGAAATACCTTAAGGTCAGTCGACCCGTAGAATGTTTGCGAACTGGCGGTTGCTGAAAGTCCAAAGATAAACAGACAAACAGCAAGTAAATATTTCATATCAATGCTCGGCCTTCGGAGCTTCGACAGGTGTCTTTGCATCGGCGTGTTCGATCGTACCGCCTGCTTGTCCCATCACGCGTTCGTGGATCGCTTTGATCACCGTTTCTGAACGGTGGAGGATCGGCTTCGGGAATACGCCCATGTAAACCATCAGGATGAGCAGCGGGACCATCAGCCCGATCTCGCGCCAGCTAAGGTCGGCGAGCGTTTTGTTCGTTTCGTTCGTGACGTTGCCGAAGAACACTCGCTGGGCCATCCAGAGAAGATAGACTGCGGCGAAGATCACGCCGGTTCCGGCGGCCATTGCGGCAATATAATTCCAGTTGACGCTCGCGGTGACCGGCAGCACCTTCGACGTGAACATTCCTACCATGATCAGGAATTCGCCGACGAAACCGTTCAGGAACGGCAGACCCACGGACGCCATCATCGTGATCACAAAAAACGTTGTGTAGAGGGGCATCACGTTTGCCAACCCGCCAAACTGCGTGATCTCACGCGTATGGCGACGTTCGTAGATGTAGCCAACCAGCATGAACAACGCTCCCGTCGTCACGCCGTGGGCGAGCATTGTGTAGAGTGCTCCCTGCATTCCCGATTCCGTGAATGAGAACATGCCGAGCACCACAAAGCCCATGTGAGCGACCGACGAATACGCAACCAGGCGTTTCACATCGGGCTGCACCATTGCGACGAGGGCACCGTAAATGATGCCAATGATCGCGAGCGTGATAAATATCGGCGCCATTTCACGGCTCTGGTCAGGGAACAACGCGAAATTGAAACGCATCAGCCCGTACGTCCCCATCTTCAGCAGAACTGCAGCGAGGATTATGGAACCTGCGGTCGGAGCCTCCGTATGAGCGTCGGGCAGCCAGGTGTGGAACGGGAATACCGGAACCTTGATAGCGAATGCCAGGGCAAATGCCAGGAATAAAAGCATTCCGGTTTGCGGTGGCAAAATTAGCGTGCCGTTCTTCAATGCTGTCAGTATCGAAACAAAATCGAACGAACCGCCAAAGCCTGTTTGATCTGCGTACAGATAATAAAGCCCGATGATCGCGACAAGCATCAGCAAACTGCCGAGGGCCGTGAAGATAAAGAATTTGACCGCCGCATAGATGCGGTTCTCGCCGCCCCAAACACCGATGAGGAAAAACATCGGGATCAGCGAGGCTTCGAAAAACAGGTAGAAAACGAGCAGATCGAGCGAAACAAAAACGCCGATCATCGCCGATTCAAGCAGCAGCAGGAATACGTAGAACGCCGTCACACGCTTTTCAACAGCATGCCATGTCGATATCACCGCGATCGGCATGATGAACGTCGTCAGGATCAGGAGCCAGAAGCTCAAGCCGTCGACACCGACGTGAAAATTCGTATTTATCGCCTTTATCCACGGCACATTCTTTTCAAAAAAGAATCCGCCCGGCCCGGCGATCGCCGATTTTGAGAACAGAGCGAGTGAAACAACAAAATTGAGCAAAGTAAACCCAAGCGTCACCCACTTGATCTGTCCTTCCTGTTTCCAGAACATCTGGTGAGCAAGCGTCAGCACCGCTCCAACCAGAGGTATCAGGATCAGGATCGCTAAGAGATTTTCGTTAAAGAAGTCCATTTTTCGATTGGTCTTTGGCTTTTGGTTTTCGGTCTTCGAAGACAAAGACCCAAGACCGAAGACCTTAGGCCGGAGTTATCCAACCAATTTCAAACCGTAATAAATAAAGTATCCGACAACCGCCAATGCACCGATCACGATGATCGCCGCATAGCTGCGAACAAAGCCGACCTGCGTGCTGCGGACGACGTTTCCGAACTCCATGACAAAGCTCGCGATGCCGTTGACGATGCCGTCGATGAATCCGACGTCAAAGCCCTTCCACAGCCGTTCGCGTGAAAACCGCGTGATCGGATCGACGATGACGCCGTTGTATAGCTCATCGAGCCGCCATTTTTGCTCAAGTATCTTCGGCATTTTGCGGAGCGGATTGTTCTTGAATAGGGCAAATCCGATCGCGATACCGATCACCGCGAGAACTGTCGAAAGTGCTGCAAGACCACGCTCTTTTGCAATAACCTCGGGCGAATGCGTTTCGCCGTGGTCTTCAGCCTTGGCTGCCGGTTTTTCGGTCGCGTGTTCGCCGGCTTTCTTGTCACCTTCTGCCAATCCGTGCGGTACTTCGTGCTTTTCGGCGATGACCGGATCGAGCGTATGTTCGAACACGTTGACATCACCCGCACCAAAGAGCGAACTCATTGCATACGGAATCCCCACGAGTCCGCCAAATGTTGAGAGCACAGCCAGAACAATCAGCGGCACGGTCATTACCCACGGTGATTCGTGCGGTTTGAAATCGTGCGGCAGATGGTGATGATGTTCTTCTTCGTCAGCGTCCGCGTCCGCAGTGTGATCGTCGTGAGCCGAGGCATCAGCATGTGCGTCATGTGCATCGTGGTGTTCGCCTTCGATCTCGTCGTGAAAACGCTCCTTGCCCCAGAATGTCATGATCATCATTCTGGTCATATAGACCGCCGTCAGAACTGCCGTCAGGGTCGCGATTGCCCACAGGATCTCTTCGCCTGGGAAAGGACGCTGCGGGAAATAGCTGTCGGCGGCGAAAGTTTTATATAGAATTTCGTCTTTGGAGAAAAATCCGGCAAAGATCGGGATACCGCAGATCGCCAGCCAGCCGGTCGCCATGGTCAGGAAAGTGATCGGCATGTATTTCTTCAGATTGCCCATCTTCCGCATGTCCTGCTCGTGGTGCATTCCGTGAATGACCGAGCCGGAACCGAGGAAAAGCAGAGCCTTGAAGAAAGCGTGCGTCATCACGTGAAAGATCGCGACGACAAACGCTCCCACACCGGCAGCCAGGAACATAAATCCGAGCTGCGAAACTGTCGAATAAGCGAGAACCTTTTTAATATCGTTCTGGGCGATCGCGATCGACGCTGCAAACAGAGCGGTCGCTGCTCCAATTACAGCGATGATCCACATCGCCGTTGGTGCGAACTGATATATCGCATTCGAACGAACTACGAGATAAACACCGGCCGTAACCATCGTCGCGGCGTGGATGAGAGCGGAAACCGGCGTCGGGCCAGCCATCGCGTCAGGCAGCCACGTGAGCAGCGGGATCTGTGCGGATTTACCGGTCGCACCGATAAACAGCAAAACTCCGGCTGAGGTCAAGCCGCCGGCAATGATCGCTCCCCAGGTGAACGGCTCAGCCGACATGTGTTCGAGCACGAATGAGAAAACGCTCTGAACCTGTGCACCGTCGACAGTTTTGTCAAAGAACGAGATCGAGCCGGTAAGCGTAAAGATCAGGAACATCCCGACCAGAACGCCCCAGTCGCCGATGCGATTCATGACGAATGCTTTCTTCGCAGCTTTGCGGGCTTCGTCTTTTTTAATGTAATAGCCGATGAGCAGGTACGAGCAAAGCCCCACGCCTTCCCAGCCGACGAACATTAGCAGGTAATTGTCCGCGAGAACAAGCGTCAGCATCGCGAACATAAAGAGATTAAGATACGCAAAAAAGCGATAAAACCCTTTATCGCCATGCATATAACCGGTCGCGAAAATATGGATGAAAAGCCCGACGAACGTGATAAAGCACGCATAAATGCCGCTCAAACGGTCCATTCCAAGTGCGAAATCCGCCCGGAAATTACCAACCTGTATCCATGTCCAGATCTGGTCTAAAACTGGTTTGCTCGAAAACAGAGCACCGCCATCAGCGACAAACGCGATGTAGAATGCAACGGCGGCGGAGATGGCGATAGTCGAACACGCGACCAAACCACTGAACAGCTCACTCTTCAGCCGGCTGCCGATCACCCAGTTGATAAAGGCTCCGGCCAGCGGGGCAAAAATTATTAGACTTAAAAGGTTATTTTCAACCATTATCCTTTTCTCTTCGGACGCGGAACACGTTCGCCTCCGCAGTTCGGGCAGGCTGAGCTCATGCTATCCGTGCAATCCTGGCAGAATGTGCATTCGTACGAGCAAATGTACGCTTCGCCGTTTGTGGCGAGAGGCTTTTCGCATTTCTCGCAAATTTCCCGCATCTCAAGTGCCATCTTTGGCTCGAATATACGAGCTAAAGCTCGCACTCGGAACTAATTCTTCAACAAATTCGCATCATCGACATCGACCGACATGCTGTTGCGGAAGAATGCGATGATGATGCCGAGGCCAACTGCGGCTTCGCAGGCGGCGACGGCCATGACCATAAAGACGAATAGCTGTCCGGTCGTGTCGCCGTAGTATCGTGAAAATGCGACAAATGTCAGGTTCACGGCGTTGAGCATCAGCTCGATGCACATGAACATCCCGATCGCGTTGCGTTTGAAAATAACGCCGACGCAGCCGATCGTGAAAAGTATTCCTGAAAGTGCCAAATAGCTGGCTAAACTTGGTTCCATACTAATTAAATGGTGATGCCGAGTCCGTCCTTGGCTTCTTCTTCGTGCCGCCTTTCGAGTTCGTTATCCACGACCAGTTCGAGCTGCGGAGGGCTCAACCGCCTCGCCAGGATCACCGATCCAATGACCGCCATCAGCAGCAGAACGCCGACTATCTCGACCGGCAGCAGATATTCCGTGTACATTGCCTGGCCGATCGTTAGTGTCTTACCGGCACTCAACGCCTGATCAGCCGGAACGTTCGGAGCACGCATTACTGCGTAAAAAATGAAAAACGTCTGCGCAAGCAGCAATACGCCGAGCCCGCCGCCGAGTGCGTAGAGATATTTCAGACGGTTGAGCGGTTGATCCTCGTCCATGTTCAGCAGCATTATGACGAACACGACCAGAACCATGATCGCTCCGGCATACACCAGTATCTGAACCGCCGCAATGAACGGAGCCGCGAGCGTCACATAGATGCACGACAGCGATATGAACACGCCAACCAGCGATATCGCACTGTAAAGCGGATTCTTGTGATAGACCATCGATATCGCCGAAGCAATAGCGAGGCCCGCGAACATGAAAAATAAAACAGTTCCAACCATAAGAGAATTAACCACAGATGAACACAGATGGACACGGATAAGAGATGTTTCCTAAACATCTGTGTTTATCTGTGTGCATCCGTGGTTCCATTTCTTCCTACCGATTCAAAAAGAACACAACAACGATCGTCAGGATCACATTTCCGATGGCGACCGGCAGCAAAAATTTCCAGCCGAAATTCATCAGCTGATCAAAACGGAAACGCGGCAGCGTTCCGCGTACCCAGATATATAGGAACAGGAATGCGATGATCTTGCCGATAAAAGCAGCGTGGCTGATCAGAGCGTAAGCTATCGATCCTGGTTCAACAATATGCCCAAGCCCCGGAACGTACCATCCGCCAAGGAAAAGCACTGTACACATTACCGAAACCGTGAACATGTTCACGTATTCGGCCATGAAAAAGAGTGCAAATTTCAGGGCTGAGTACTCGGTATGAAATCCGGCAACCAGCTCGGTTTCCGCTTCCGGAAGATCGAACGGAACGCGGTTCGTCTCAGCAAAAGCGGCGATCAAAAATACGATAAACCCAATAAACTGTGGGATGATGTTCAGTTTCCACGCGGATTGCGTTTGCGCTTGTATGATCCCATTGAGGTCCAGGGTCTGCGATAACATGACGACGCCAATAACCGACGCACCCATTGCAAGCTCGTACGAAATCATCTGTGCTGATGAACGCAAACCGCCCATGAGCGAATATTTGCTGTTCGACGACCACCCCGCGAGAGCAATGCCGTAAACACCTACCGACGTGATTCCGAGGACGAAAAGAACTCCTACGTCGATGCTTGCAAGTGTTAGCGGCATGTTGACCGCTTGTGGCGTTATCCATGCCACGGCGTCCGTAATGTAAGTACCAATAAACGGAATCCAACCTAAAGCCCAGTTTATCCACGGTCCTATGGTACCCATTGGGTCACTCATTCGAGGACCGAACGGGTACACTACCATTGGCATCAAAGCACAGGTCAATGCCACCATTGGAGCAAGAAAATAGACGAATTTCGTCGATTTGTCGGGAACTAGATCTTCCTTAAATATGAACTTGAGCAGATCGGCGAACGGCTGCAGAATGCCCCAAAATCCAACGCGATTTGGGCCGACGCGTCCCTGGATCCAGCCGAGGACCTTTCGTTCGGCAAGCACCGTGTAAGCGACGATCATTAGGACCATCTGGAACGCTATCAGAGCCCCGACGGCGATCACGACAAACGGAAATGCGGTTTTTAGAACCTGTTCCATAAAAAACTATCTATTTTCCCGGAGCCGAGCGATCCGAAACGCCCACAGCTGCGGCAACGCTGTCTTCACGCGGGCTGCCATCGAGTCCAAACTGAGCCAGCGGTGAGACCAGCAGATTCGCAGGTTTCGGATTGCCGTGAGCGAGAAGATGAAACTGCTGCGTCTTGCTCGTAAGTGTAGTCAAACGATGCAATTTGTGCCCGACCTTCGGCACCGTCATATTCTTTTCACCTGCCGAAACCGAATCGAGCCAGCCCTTTACGGCTGCGGTTTGAGCAGAAATATCTTTGCCGGAAACGATGGCATGTTTTGCCTGAACGGGCGAAGATTCATCCTTCAGAGCCGGATAACGCAGGCCTTCGTAAGCCGGAACCGAATCCGCAACTGTCCGGAAGATCGCCGATGCTGAAAGTTCAGGCGTGATCGGCGTGCCCATTTCTTTTGCAAGCAGGCTTGTGATCATCCAATCAGGTTTTGCCTGATGGACCGGATCGATCGCCTTGCGAACACGCTGAACGTTGCCAGCGTTGTTAGTAAATGTGCCGTCAACTTCAGCAAAACTCGCCGCCGGAAAAACTACATCTGCATGTTCGGTCGTTTCGGTCTGGAAAAGCTCCTGAACAACGACGAAGTCCTTACCAGCAAGCACACTCGCATCCTGCAGACTGCCGCCGATGAGCAATGCTTTCGAGCTTTTTACAACCTCGACAACCGATTTGCGTCCATCAGTTACATCGTGAGCACCGACGGAATTGTTGTATTTCGCAAGCGGATGCAGCAAAACGCGTCGGCCTTCGCCGGCGAGATTTCCGGCCGAAGCCGCGATCAACGCCTGAGCGTCAGCCGAAAGGTCCGCACCGATCATGATGATCAGGTCGCCCTGCGTTTCCTCGATGATCTTGCCTGCGGCCTCGATCACGTCAGCTCCGACACCGGATTTTTCGGCGATCTTCGCATCGTTCGATTCGTCAACAAAACCAAGTGCGAACGCATCGACCGTCCCCGGATTTACATGAACGAATTGGGTCGCACGCCGCGAAAGGTTGATCGGTGTGTCGTTAATGCAGATAAATTTCGCACCGCCGTTGCGAACTGCCTGACGGATCTGTTTCGCCGTGTAGCTCTGCTCTTCCTCCGGCTCACCGCCTATCAGAACGATCGTCGCGGCGTGGCGAATTTCCTTGTGCGTACACAGCGGGGCACTGAGATTGTCGAAAACTGCTGCTACATCGCTAACATCCGCGACGGCATAATTGCCCGAGCCCGAAGCGTCGGTCGCAAAATTTTTGAGCGTGAAAACGGCTTCGTTCGTCAGTCGCGGACTCGCGATGACGCCGACGTTTTTGCCGTGTTCCTTGAGTTTGTCAGCCGCAAATTTGATCGCCGCATCCCAAGTCGCCGGGATGAGCTTTCCACCCTTCGAATAGCGGATCATCGGCGTTTTGATGCGGTCGGCGTGGTTGATGAATTCGTGTGCGAAGCGGGCTTTAACGTCGAGAAATTCACCATTAAGGCCGTTGACGTAGCGGTCGCGGGCAACGATGCGGTGGACTTTGCCTCCGCGTGAACCTATCGAAAGCTGCATGCCGTCCGAACCGTAAACGTCGGTCGTGACCGTCTGATCGAGTTCCCACGGACGCGTTTCGTGACGATAAACGCCATCAAGAAGGGTTCCTGTCGGGCAGACCTCGATACAATTTCCGCACTGAGAGCAGTTCAGCCAACCGCCATAGGTTCCGATGACGGTATTGACGCCGCGATTTCCTGCTTCGATCGCGTCCTCGCCCATCCATTCGTCGCAGACACGCGTGCAGCGTTTGCAAACGATGCATCGCTGTGGGTCGTTGGCGACGATAGGTGAGAGATATTTTTCGGGATCGGTATTCTTTTTCTCAGTAAAACGCTGCTCGACATCGCCCCAGTCGAATATGACTTCCTGCAGCTCGCATTCGCCGCCGCGATCACAGACCGGGCAATCGAGCGGGTGATTCGTGAGCAGGAATTCGCCCATGGCCCGCTGAGCCTTTTCAACTTCTTCTGACTGCGTCGTAACCACCATGCCATCGGTGCAGTTGATCGTGCACGAGGTCTGCAGCTTTGGCATTTTATCGATGCGAACCAGGCACATACGGCACGAGGCCTGGACGGCGAGGTCCTGGTAATAGCAAAACGAAGGAACGCCGTGGCCATTATCACGGCACACATCGATCAGCCGAGCACCTTTATCGACCTCATATTCCTGTTCGTTTATTGTTACTTTTATCTGTTCTGACATTAATTCTTTTTCGGACGCTGCTACCAGCGTGCTTACTTCGCACTCGGAAGGCTCGGTCCACCGTCAAAGCCTACTTACCTTTCTTTTTCGAAGCAGTTTCTTCTGCCGGTTTTGCGGCCGTTGCTTTCTTCTTGGGCCGTGTTTTGCCAAAGCTGCCTGCAAATATCTTTCCGCGTCGTGATCTCTTGTCACCTTTTCCCATAATTATTTATTCCCCTCGGCTCTGTTATTTGTTGAGGAGTCCGATGATGTATTCCTGTATCTTTCCGTTCGCGGCCAGCTTATTATGATCGCCGCATATCGAAATATTCTTTTTTGTGTCGAATATCGACAAAACTTTCTCTCTTTCCGAGATTGTCACGGCATTTAGCGATCGCTGCGTGACAACCCCGTCACCGGGCACAAACATTACCTTTTTCAAATCGTCTGCCGAAACTTTTTTGCCGTTTGAAGCAGTAAAGCCGTTGGGCTGAAAAAGCGTATTCCACTTTTTCGTCTTCGCGTCCTGATAGATGACGACCGCTTCGAGCGACGTGCGGCAATCGGCACCGACCGCGTAAAATTCGACGCCTTCCGAACTTCCTTTGGCCGCGTCGAGAGCCTGATGAAAACGCTTAGCCCGATCAAGATTTTCAGAGAACAACGTGTTGGCGTCTTCTTTCTTCACCGTCTTGAACTCAGCCGCGAACTCTTTGTCATCAACGGCATTCCAGCCATATTTCGCCCAAACTGCCGGATCGTAAAGGTCAAGATCAAGCGGTTTCAGATCTTCGTCGTATGCCCGAAACGTTTCCGGTGCGGGCAAAAGCTGATACGTCGACGGCACTGAAAATATCGTGAATCGCGACGTGTCCTGCACAAATGGCAGGTCGATCCGCATTCCGCCGAGCGTAAATCCGTTTATCAAACCGCTCAGCGTCAGCACCGAACCTTCGTTCGGAGTTCCCAGTAGGACAATTCTTTCAAATAACTTTGAGCCCGCCCAAGTCGGTTTCGCGGTTCCTGTCGGAAGCTCAGCATCGCCGTACATCGCGGCGTACCGCGAAATAAGCCCGCCCATCGAATGGGCCACGATATCAAATCTCAGATCCGGCTTTTTGAGCTTTACCTTTAAAGCGTCGACCTTTCTGACCAATAACCTCGCATTTTCAACACAATCGAGCCGCCAATCATACGCGAAAACGTAAAGCGAATCTTCGAAGCCGTCTTCCGATGGCGAATCCCACTTTTCTTCGTGGTAGCCGCCGCGAATTTCCATCGCCTTGATGAATCCGCCGTAAACGTCGGTCACCGGAAACACGCCGATCTTAACCTCCCGCAGCACATCGCCGGGAACGAGATCGTCGCGGTTCTTGCTCAAGTCGGGGCCGATCGGAAGCCTCAGGTCTTCAGACTTGGACTTGAAGGTGCGAAACCAGATCCGTTCATTCGTGACCTTGTGCCGCAATTCCGAACCGGAAAGCCCGGGAATGAGGATCACCGGATTTTTCCCCTGAGCGAATGCGGCAAAAGCGAAGGCAAACACAACTATCCCGATCTGTGCAAAATCCGCAGCGGATCTGGAGAGCTTGTTTGCGGTCATTTAAGTTGTCAAATATTCGGCCGTACGCCGTTTGAAGCGGCTTTGTCGACCAGCCACTTCTTAAAATCTTCCGGAAACTGTTTGATCGCCGATTGGATCGGCCACGCGGCGGCATCGCCGAGTGCACAGAAAGATTTGCCCTCGATGTTGTCGCAAATATCCAGCAAAAGCTGTGCATCCTCAGGCTTTCCACCGCCCGTCGAGATTCGTGTGAATATCTTCGTGAGCCAGTCCGTACCTTCGCGGCACGGCGTGCACCAGCCGCAGGATTCGTGCTTGTAAAACTCGGTCAGGTTCTTGGTCGTATCCATGATGTCGACGGTCTCATCCATCACCATCATCCCGCCAGTTCCAAGCAGGGAACCAGCCGCAACGAGACCTTCGTAATCGAGGGCGACCTTTTTACCGATTATCTGATCGGCTCGCATGATATAAACCGAAGATCCGCCAGGGATGACCGCTTTCAGCTTCTTATCGCTGCGGAGCATGCCGCCGCAGTCTTCGTAGATGAACTTTTCCATGTCGGCGTAGCCCATCGGAAGCTCATAAACACCGGGCTTTTTGACGTGTCCGCTGATCGACCATAGTTTCGTTCCGCCCGATTTTTCCGTTCCGAGATCACGCCATTTCTCGCCGCCCATTTCGATGATCTGAGGAACGGACGTGAAAGTTTCGACATTATTCACGACGGTCGGCGAAGCATAAAGCCCCTCAACAGCAGGGAAGGGCGGCTTCATTCGTGGATGGCCGCGATAGCCTTCGAGCGAACTGAGCAGAGCTGTTTCCTCGCCGCAAATGTATGCTCCGGCTCCCGTGTGAGTGTGTAGCTCGAAATTGTGCCCCGAACCCAGTATGTTTTTGCCAAGCAACCCAGCTTCGCGAGCCTCAGCGATCGCGACATCGGCAATGTCGAGCAGGTAGCGATATTCCCCGCGGCCGTAAATGTATCCGACCGTTGAGCCGAGAGCGTGACCGGCGATGATCATTCCTTCGATCAAAGCGTGCGGATCGCGTTCCATCAGATAGCGATCTTTGAAGCTTCCGGGCTCGGATTCGTCAGCGTTGCAGACGACGTACTTGGTTTTTGGCGAGTCTTTCGGAACGAAAGACCATTTCAGCCCGGTCGGGAAGCCCGCACCGCCGCGTCCGCGGAGGACCGATTTCTTGACCTCCTCGATAATGTCCGCCGGCGCCATTTTGAGCGCCTTTTCGAGCGACTTATAACCGCCTGTGTCGCGATACACCTTGAGCGTGTGCCCATCCTTGATGTGCATTCGCTTTAGTGACAATGGCTCACAGCCGATCGCTTTAATTTCCATTTTACTTACAATCCGCCAATATTTTGTCCACTTTCTCGATCGTCAGATCTTCGTGGTAATCAAATCCGATCTGCATCATCGGAGCCGTTCCGCAGCTTCCCAGACACTCGACCATTGTGACCGTAAATTTCTCATCCGGCGTTGTCTCGCCCGGGTGAATGCCGAGTTTTGAGCAGATATGCTCCGTAATATCTGGTTCGCCCATGATCCGGCACGAGAGCGTTTTGCAGATCTGGATGTGGTGACGGCCAACCTTTCGCAGGTTGAACATCGAATAGAATGTCGCAGTTTCCCAAACGTCCGTTACCTCAAGGTTGAGGAATTTCGCCAGGAAATTCACGCCCGGATTATCGAGCCACCCTCCACGCTCACGCTGAACCACAAAAAGCAGCGGGATCAATGCCGAACGCGTCCGGTTCGCCGGATATTTCGCCAAATGCGACCTCATCTCCTCGACGACCGCCGGAGAAAACTCCGCGATCTCGTCAGTGACGACAATTTGGTCCGTGTAACTTGTTGCTGTTGCTCCTGCCATTAGTGCGTGGTCGCCTCCAGATCGTCAACCCGCTTTTCGACGGTGTTAAGACGAACTTCATGTTCAATTGTTTTAGAAGCCACGGAATTGAATTGACCAGAGAGCAGCTTGACGCCGTCCGCGACTTCTCTCACGACGTCCGTCAAAATATCAAACTTTCTTTCGAGTCCTTCAAATTTCTTTTCGATCCCGTCGAATTTCTTTTCGATCCCATCGAACTTCTTTTCGATCCCATCGAATTTTTGTTCGAGCCGGTCGATCCTGTATGTGTTGGACCGAACATCCCCGGCTACGACGTCCAGTTTCTTCGAGATCGATTCGAGTGTAATGTTCTCTGCCATTTTCTACCTGTCGATCTCCCCCAAAACAATATCCAACGATCCGATGATGGCAACGACATCGGCGACCATTTCGCCCTCGCTCATAACGGGCAGAGCGGCGAGGTTTACAAATGACGGGCCGCGGAAGTGGACGCGTTCCGGTTTCGGGCCGCCGTTTGATTTCATATATACGCCGAGTTCGCCTTTTGAGGCTTCGATCGAGTGATAAACTTCGCCTTCGGGGACGTTGAATCCTTCGGCGACGATCAGGAAATGGTGGATCAGCGAGTCCATATGCTTGCGCATATCGTCGCGATCGGGCAGAACGATCTTTGGGCTGTCGGCTTTAGTGGGGCCGGGTTTTAATCTTTCCAAAGCCTGGCGAACGATCTTGTGCGATTCGTAAAGCTCACGCATTCTGACGCGGAACCGCGACCAAACGTCACCATCCGGTTCGGTCGGAACGTCAAAGTCGTAAGTCTCGTAACCTGTATAAGGATTAGCTTTACGCAGATCGAGCCCGACGCCGCTGCCGCGAAGGCTTGGGCCTGTGAGTCCCCAGTTGATCGCTTCTTCGCGATCGATAACGCCGATCCCTTTCGTGCGGCTCATCCAGATGGTGTTGCCGGTAACGAGCGTTTCGAAGGTGTTCATTGCCTCCGGAAAGTCGTCGATGAACTGCTTAACTCGGTTATCAAATCCCGCCGGCAGATCCATCATCAGGCCGCCGATACGAAAATAGCTCGGCGTCATACGTCCGCCCGAGGCAGACTCGATG
The DNA here is from genome assembly GCA_047600985.1 of Pyrinomonadaceae bacterium. GTDB lineage: Bacteria > Acidobacteriota > Blastocatellia > Pyrinomonadales > Pyrinomonadaceae > OLB17. The sequence goes on from JASGKA010000002.1 coordinate 18,688, forward strand.
ATGTTCAGGATCTTTTCACGCTGGCGGAAGCAGAAAAAGAACACGCTCATCGCACCGAGGTCGAGAGCAGACGTTCCAAGCCAAACCATGTGCGAGGCGATACGCTGAAGTTCGCACATCAGGACGCGAACGACCTGAGCCCGTTCCGGAATTTCCAGATCGAGCAGCTTTTCGGCCGCCATTACGTAAGCAAGATTGTTGCCGAGCGGATTCAGATAATCCATTCGGTCGGTGATGACGATGCCTTGCTGATATTTTTTGTACTCAAAAAGCTTCTCCATTCCAGTGTGGAGATAGCCGATGTCGGGGACGACATTGACGACTAGTTCGCCGTCGAGTTTGAGGTCGAGACGCAGAACGCCGTGGGTCGACGGGTGCTGCGGCCCCATCGAAAGGGTCATCTCAGATTCGAGAGGCTGATCCATCACCTCGAACTGGCTCGGAATGTTTTCTACAGCAGTTGCCATAATATTTAAGTTCGGAGTACAAGCTTTAGCTTGTATAGGCTCAAAAGAGACAAGTTAAAACTTGCACTCTGAACATTTAATTCAGGCTGTAAGGCTCGTAGCCTCGCAGCGGATAATCTTTTCTCAATGCGTGCCCGTCAAAATCCGACGGCAGCAGAATACGCCGTAGGTCCGGATGGCCATCGAATTTGACACCAACCAGATCGTAGGTCTCGCGTTCATGCCAGTTCGCCGTCTGCCAGAGATGTGAAACGGTATGAACGTTCGGCTCGTCCTCGGAAAGCAGAACTTTCAAGCGCAGACGCTGATAATGGACCGTAGAGAACAAGTGGTAGTTGACCTCAAAACGCGGATCTTCCTCCGGCCCGCGATCGCAACCGCAGAGGTCGGCAAGCAGGTCGAAATCGTGGTTGTTCTTCAAAAACAAGCAGACATCAACGATCGATCCACGCGGAACGGTCACTGTTACCTCGCCATGCCCTTCGGCAACAGTAGCAACCCAATCGACGTTCTTTTCTCTGATCTTTTCCACAAAAGCGTGGAGTTTCTCTGTCATAAAAACCTGCTACGAGCTTCGTCGACGCTCATGCTTCGACGGCACCGAATATGGACGTGCGGTTCTGCCGGCATCGACCTCAGCGTGCATTTCGCGCTCAAGTGCGGTGTCCTCGGTGACGGGCAGCGTTCCCGGAACCTTCGAGTCTCGCGATTCCGCTTCGAATGTGTCTCGGCGGTCCTTGAACGACTCCTTCATGATCTTGTCCTGCAGCATCAGGATCGCGTGAACCAGCATCTCGGGACGCGGCGGGCAGCCCGGAATATAAATGTCGACCGGCACGATCTTGTCCACACCTTGAACGATCGCGTAATTATCAAAAACGCCACCCGATGTTGCGCATGCTCCCATCGAGATAACCCATTTGGGTTCAGGCATCTGGTCGTAAATTCGGCGAAGTACCGGAGCCATCTTGCGCGAGACGCGGCCCGAGACGATCATGCAGTCAGCCTGACGCGGCGACGCACGAAACGTTTCAGCTCCGAATCGCGAAATGTCCTGACGCGACGATGCCGTTCCCATCATCTCGATCGCGCAGCAGGCAAGGCCGAATGTAGCCGGCCAGATGCTGTTCTTTCGCGCCCAGTTGACTACGGCGTCGATGTTGACGGTGACGACGTCGGGCAGCGATTCGAATAGAGTATTTTCTAAACCCATACTTGTTTAAGCTGCGAGCTTCATTTTTGCAGCTTCTTCACGGCGGCGTTTTGCCAAAGCTTTTGCTTCCTGACGAGCCTCGGCACGAGCCTGAATGCCCCAATCAAACGTGCCTTTCTTCCAAACGTAGATGTACCCGATCACCAACGTCGCCACGAAGATCATGATCTCGACAAACGCGATCGTGCCGTACGCGATACCGCTCAGCTTTTCCTCGGCCATCAGGCTCTTAAATGCTACAGCGAAGGGGATTATGAACAGGACTTCGATATCGAACAGGAGGAAGATGACAGCGACCGTGTAAAACTTGACCGAAAATTTATCGCGAGCACCGCCGACCGGGTCTTTGCCGCATTCATACGGCATCAGCTTCGTGGCCGTGCGTTTTCGCGGGCCCATTAGCTGCGTTACGAGCAGTTGGCTTGCGCCAAAACCCGCCGCGACCAAAAACATGATCCCGATGGGGACGTAATCGAAAACGTTATATTCCGACATCTTCTTTTTAACTTAAAACCGCAAAAAATCGTAGAAATGACGCGCATTCCGCAATAACTTCAGCGTTTCTTGGCTCAAACTAAATCGTAGTTTAACCGCTTTTGAGTGTCAAGGCAGTTGGCTCCCGAATTCTCGGGCATTAAACGGCGTTAAATCATTTATTCATTGACCCTTTCAAAAGCCGTGTGATAATTTTAAAACGTGGCTGTCGCGCGCTTCATTCGCCGCCTTTTCCTCCTCATTTCCGTTAAAATAGTTTTGTGATCTCAGGCTTTAATACAGACATCGATTATCACGGAATCACGTACCACGTGCAGACCGAGGATAAAGGTGCGCCTGCGCGTATGATCATGACGCTCGTGTATGACAAGGGCACGATCCTCGCGAGCAAGCGGTCGACGTACGAGGATCTCGAGGTTGTCGATTACGATGAAAAAGAGGTAACTGACAGGCTCTCTCGCCAGCACAAGCTAATGTGCGCGGCCGTAAAAGCGGGACGCATCGATGAACTGGTCAAAATGACGCGAGCGGCCTCATCCGGCGCCAAGGTCAAGCAGCCCGAACCGATGCTGCAGCCGAATGACGCGGCGATGCTTGCTGAAACGATAACCGAAACGCCGCGCGTTCCTCCGGTTGCCGAAGCAGTTCCGCCTGCCCCGCCGCCAATGGAGCCTATCGTGCCGCGAGCTCCGATAAAGATCGGAATGGTCGAGACCGAAAAGGTCATTCGCGTTATCCCCGCGGACGTCGTTGAAGAAGAGCTGATCATCGATGCAGTTCACATTATCGAGGATGATGAGATCGAGATACTTCCGGCTGATGCCGTGGCGGTCGTCAGCGAACTATCGGGACTCGAACGCTCGCAGAATCAGAAGCTCAGCCTCGAACTGCTCAGCGACAGCAAATTCAAAGGAGGCGACCGCCGAACCGTCGTAATTATGATCTGTCGCGGTACCGAACGAAAGGTCGTTACAAACGCGCAGATCATGATCAAGGTTCTTGGCTCCAGCTTCCGCCCCGTCATATTCCACGCCAAGACCGACGCCAACGGCCTCGCCCGTGTTCATCTGCAGTTACCCCAATTCCAGGCCGGCCGAGCCGCGTTACTCATTCGAGCGATAGCAGATGGGGAAGAGATCGAGTTGAGACGCGTTGTGACGCCGGGCTAGACCAAATTTCAAATCTCAGATCTCAAATTTGAAATAACCGGATCGAAGTCCGATTATTGAATCAATGTCCGAGATCCAAATATTCCTCAACGGCGAAAAGCGAAGCGTTCCGACACCGATCGATCTCGACCGCCTGCTTGAGCATTTTTCGCTGCCTAAACAACGGATCGCGATCGAACTCAACAACATGGTCGTCCGTCGTGTCGATTGGCCGCAAACTGCTGTCAGCGAAGCGGACAGGATCGAGGTCGTTCATTTCGTTGGCGGCGGCTAAACATATCTAATTTCAATTATGTCTGATCTGAAACGCGAAATGCTCCGGCATCTTGTTGCCACCATTGCATTTAGGGGAAATGTTGCGATCCGCGACGCTCCCGACGATTTTTCTTTTTTCAAACCTCACGGAGAGATCCGAACGCCGGGAGAGATACTTGCTCACATTGGCGATCTGATGGAAGGATCTGCGTTTCTGCTGAAAGGCGAAATGCGTATGCTCAATTCCAGTCCGTTGCCTTGGCGGGACGAGAATGCAAGGTTTTTCAGGGCAGTGAGCGAGCTGGATTCATTTCTTGCCAGTGACGCTCCGATCGATATTCCCATCGAAAAACTCGTCCAGGGGCCGATCGCCGATGCTCTGACGCACATTGGCCAGATCGTGATCTTGCGGCGGGCCGCAGGGATTCCTGTTCGCTCGGAACCCTACTTTCAGGCTGACATCGAACCGGGAAAGCTGCCGCAAAACGACTGACACAAACGCCGCGTTTTGCGTTATCAGCATCGATGCGTGAAAATTGAGCTAACGATGTCAGATCAATTTTCACTCGCAGGAACTACTTTTTCTTCACGTTTAATTATCGGCACGGGCAAATATCGTTCGTACGACGAGATGAAGGTCGCACACATCGCTTCGGGAGCCGAAATGGTTACCGTTGCCGTCAACCGCGTGCCGCTCGACGGCTCGACGGAATCTTTCCTCGATCACCTCTCGCCAAATATGAAGATCCTGCCAAACACGGCAGGATGCTACGACGCCGACCACGCGATCCGCACCGCTCGTCTGGCTCGCGAAGCTCTCGACACAGAGTGGATCAAACTCGAAGTCATCGGCGATCCGGTCACGCTGCTGCCCGACAACGAGCAAACGCTCGAAGCGGCTAAAGTACTTGTAAAAGAAGGCTTTATAGTGCTGCCGTATTTCACCGACGACCTGATAATGGCCAAAAAGCTGCTCGCCGCCGGATGTCCCGCGGTGATGCCGCTCGCCGCGCCGATCGGCTCAGGAATGGGCGTGCAAAACCCATCGAACCTGCGAATAATGCGTGAGCAATTGCCCGACGCGACGATCATCGTTGACGCCGGCGTCGGCGTCCCATCCGATGCCGCCATCGCCATGGAACTCGGCGCCGACGCCATCCTAATGAACACGGCCATCGCCGAAGCCCACGACGCCCAAGCCATGGCCACCGCCATGAACCTAGCCGTCCAAGCGGGTCGCCTCGCATATTTGTCTGGCCGAATGCCGAAACGGCTGTATGCATCGGCGTCGAGCCCGATCGAGGGAGCGATAAAATAGTGTCAGTAGCCCGCACGTAAGTAAGGGCAAGCTTATGAATGTCCAAGTCCTATTTTTTGGAGCCACCGCCGAAATAACCGGCTGCCGCCGCCTCGATCTGGAAATGCCGGAGCAATCAAAGGCGCACAAAGTCTTCGAAAGCCTCACAGCCGAGCATCCGCGACTGAATCAACACAAACTCCACTATTCCATCAACCAACAATACGCCACCGGCGACGAGATCATCCGCGATGGCGATGAGCTTGCGATATTTACCGCAGTTTCCGGCGGCTAATACAAACGCAGCGGGCATCGCAAAACCCTATCCCAAGCATCTCTAAAGATGTTATTATCCAGAAATACGGCGGTGAACGATTATGAAAAAGGCGATAGTTGTATTTTCGTTGGTGCTTGGAGTTGCGGGTTCGATGTTTGCAAATCCTCAGCAGCAGAAGCACGTTGCGTTTGATTTTGACGGCGACGGGCGGTCGGATCTGACGGTTTTTCGCCCCGTGGATGGCCGTTGGCACATCTCGCGATCGACCGAAGGCGGTTATCAAACTACGTTCGGCGTCGCGACCGACACGATCGTTCCGGCAGATTATGACGGTGACGGGAAGACGGACATCGCCGTTTATCGCCCATCGGAAGGCACCTGGCACATCGTTCAGAGTTCGACCGGTACGATCACGCAGTTCAAATACGGCCTCGGCTCAGACATTCCGGTTCCGGCCGATTATGACGGCGACGGCAAAGCCGACATGGCTGTCTATCGTCCATCCGAAGGCCAATGGTGGATCAACCTTTCTACCGCTGGCTCGGTCACGATCCCGTACGGCATCAAGGAAGACAAGCCCGTTCCCGCTGACTACAACGGCGACGGCATCGCCGACATCGCTCTCTATCGCCCGTCCGAAGGCACCTGGCACATCATGCGTTCGAAAGAGGGAAATCTCGTCGCCAAATGGGGCGTCGGCGAAGACAAGCCGGTTCCCGCCGATTACGATGGCGACGGCAAAGCCGATCTCGCCGTCTATCGCCCGTCCGACGGCGTCTGGTACATCTACCAAAGCACGACGCAGGAGCCTGATTACACGAAATTCGGAGCGTCAACCGACGTTCCTTCGCCCGGAGATTTCGACGGCGACGGCCGCACCGACCTCGCCGTTTTCCGACCAACCGACGGCAAATGGCTCCTCAGCCGCTCCACCGAAGGCCGCACAACGATCCCCTTCGGAATGCAAGGCGACAAGCCAGTCAAATAAGGTCAGAACCGCCTCCCGTAAGGGGGCGGAAGAATCACAAAGCACATTCAACCGCCGATAAACGCAAATGACGCAGATCAGGAAAACTCCTATCTGCGTCATCTGCGTTAATCTGCGGTTAAAAACTCTTTTCCGTCCGCTCACGCAGACGGTTCTGACCCGGCATCGCCCTCGACCCAGACCTCGCCGTCGGCATAGACTTCCTTTTTCCAGATCGGTACGGTCCGTTTTAGTTCCTTTATCAACCACTCACAAGCCGCAAACGCCGCTCGTCGGTGCGGTGCCGCGACCGAAATAACGACGCTCGTCTCACCGATCTCAAGCTTGCCGAGTCGGTGAACGATCGCGACACGGGCGATCTCGAACTCGGCCTTCGCCTGCACGATCAGCTTCTCCATCTCCCTCAAAGCCATCGGTTCATAGGCCTCGTAGACCAAATACTCCGTCTCCCGAACATCACCGTTTTGTTTGTTACGCGTAAACTGCCGCGCATACCCGTCCAAAGTAACTGTCGCGCCGCATTCCGGCGGAACGACGCGACGCGAGACGGAATTGATATCGATCGGTTCGGTTGTCAGTTCAAAAAAGTCCATAAAAGGCAGGCGGCAGGCAATCGATACCGCCGCCTAAAAGATAACACCCAGATAGCCTCGTCGGCTATTTATGCAGATAGTTGCAAATTCCTCTTGTTATTCAAGCCCTCCAACCTTTTCCCGCATCTCTTCCTCCATCGGCGTGAGTTTGGTTCTCGAATTTAAACGCGAAACGCCGCACAAAACGATTTTTTTGGCGGATCAGAAAAGGCTCGTTGAAGCAACGAAGTACCGTTGCGATTTTATGCGCAAAGTGGAACGGCTTAAATGTTGCGTGGTCAACCGTTTACGGCGAAAAATCGTTCCATTTTTGGTTTTTTCACCCCCGTCTCACTTTCGTGCATAAAATGGGACGGCTTAAATCTCACGTTTTCAACGTTTTATCGTCAAAAATCGTCTCATTTTGCAAAAACCAATATACAAAAGTGAGACGCTCGCTCATTTCCCACTTTTGTGCGCAAAATGGGATGTGTAAACTATTGATATATAACACCTTACAGCCAAAATCCATCCCATTTGTGAAAAACACTATGCGTAATTGGGATGGGTTTCTTTTTGACAAAAACGGAGTATTTTTACGTGTCTCTCCTCAAAAACTTATCAAAGATCCGGTGCATCTACGCACTATACGTTGCGAGATGCAACAATGTTTTAAGGATAGTACAAATTATTCAGAAAATCAAGCTATTTTTCCCGATAGCCGCAGGCCCGACTGGAGCGGCGAGCATCCTGCTTGCCACACTGCGGCTCCCGCAGGGTTACGGCGACCAGATAATTTCAAGGTTAATAGATCTTCAGCCCTCAACGCCGGAGGAACCCTCAAGGTGGATCCACGAAACTTTCCCGAACCTTAGATCATTCGCCTGGCAAGATGGGTACGGTATTTTCAGCGTAAGCAAATCAAACGTTCCGGATGTCGTTGAGTACATTAAAAGCCAACGGGAACATCATCAGAAGCACAGTTTCGAGGATGAATACGTATCGATGTTGAGGTTGAACGGGATCGATTATGATGAGCGGTATACTTTTGATTGATCTGTGATGCGAAGACCTAGATATTCTTTTCATTGCGTAGGATAGACGGAATTTAGCCGTGGACGTTTATCTACGGTAACGATTCGATATCGCGTTTCGTCGCGCAGCGACGATTGAATACGGTCCCGGTGGTTCAATTGTCGCTAACGCGACAAGATTATTTTAATGGGTATTCCGTGGGCAAACGCCCACGGCTAAATTCGGTTGTCCGCTACGCGGTCAGGAGCTCAGGGCTATCAATGTCGGTCGCGGCGGCGTCAATGTCAACGGTTACCAGATCGTTCCGGCTTCGGATCAGGTTGCGGGCTCCCTTGTCACCTTCCAAATTAGCAAGTTCATCGAACAATTCCCGTGAAAACAGAGCAGGGACGCCGATAGTTTCGTTATATCGAGCGGCGACGATTGGGGTTGATTTGGACTGAAACTCGGCGAGCAAGAGAGCGTGAGAGTCGCTTGTGACCCGCGGTTGGTCGCAGAGGGTGATCAGGACGGCGTCTAGATCAAGGTCGAGATGTAGCAAGTGTTGGAGGCCGGCTTTTATTGATGAACTCATTCCTGACTGCCAGTTTTCATTCACACAAATATCGATCCGGAGGCCTTCGAGTTGTTTGGTTGAGCCTTCTATTTCGGCGCCTAGAACTACCACGTTTGGGTCGCAGCCTGAGGTGATCAGGGTTTCGGCGGCGCGGCGGATGAGGGATTTGCCCTTGTAGATCGCTAGTTGTTTTGGGGAGCCGAAGCGGGTTGAGGCTCCGGCGGCTAGGAGGATGCCGCCTATTTTGGGTGGGTTATTTGCGGTCATAGATCGAGCCTTCGCGGTACCTGAGGCTGGTGCCTTGGCGGTTTTTTAGGACGCTTTGGATCTCGCCGATTATTGAGAGGGCAATGCTTTCCGGTGTGTCGGCACCAATGTCGAGGCCGACGGGGGCGAAGAGGCGGGCGAGTTTTTCTTCGGTGAATGTTCGGCCATCAGCGGCAATCTCTTCGAGAAGCTGTTCGGTACGGCGTTTCGGGCCGAGAGCCCCGACGTAGAAGGCGTCGGAATCGAGCAGTTCAGGCAAAACGAAACAGTCGCGGGCGTAATTGTGCGTCATTATCACGCCAGCGGTGCGTTCGTCGGCATCGATCTGCGGCGGTTCGTCGACGGTTTGGTGGACGAGTTTTTGAGCGTCGGGGAAGCGTTCCTCAGTGAGAAAAGCGTGGCGATGGTCGTGGACGGTGACCTGCCAGCCGAGTTCGCTGGCTATGCGGACGAAGGGAACTGCGTCGGCCCCAGCACCGAAGAGCATTACCGCGATCGGCGTTTCGAATTCGTCGTTCGATTCGCGGCTTTCGTAAGCCCCACGCATCTTTGTGATGATCTCGCTGTCTTTACCGATCGGTTCGAGCAGAATATCCACGACGCCGCGGCAACCCATATTCAGGCTGAAAACGGAATTCTCGTCACCGGTTGTGTCGTAGGTGAACGTCTCGGCAACGCCGCTTTTCAGCACTTTTTTGGCGCGTTCGAGCACGTCGGCTTCGAGACAGCCGCCGGAGACGGTGCCGAAGGTGTCGCCATTCTCAAGCATCAGCATTCTCGCCCCGGGCAGACGATAGCCCGAGCCGCGAACGTCGACGACGGTCGCGAGTATCGCTTTTTCGCCTTCGGCGAGGTTGCCGACGTGTTTTAGGATCTCTTTTATTTCTTTCAAGGTTGGATGTTACGCGGGCTGCTTTTCACCGAGCCAAAAACAGAGTCCATCAGGTGCGACGACGTAAAAAACACGCCACGTGCCGCTGTCATTCTTTTCAATATCGATCTCAGAACGCTCTTTTTTAATGCCGTTCCGGTTAAATTCGTCCATAACGGCCTCGACATCAGTGACCTCGAACGCACAGCCGTCCTGCGACATATCACCGCCGTTTTCTGCGATACGCATCCGGACATCAGGGCGGGCGAGCGTCACGGATCGATGCGGTGTTTTGCCGCGTTCGATGACCGTGAAGCCCATCACATCAGTGTAGAACGGCGTAGCCGCATCGACGTCCGCGACCGGCAGGTTCATCGCATCGTCTTGGTAGCCCCAGGCGTTGAGAAACTTCATAACTTATTCCGGACAAGCCGCTCCGCTCGCGACCCATTCGGTCATTTTCTTTAGGAATTCGTCGCGTCCCATGGGCGGCGGCGTTCGGCCGGTTCCGGGTGTCCACGCCCAGGTCACTTTTGGGTCGGTGGCGAGGTGCTCGACGGCGTCCTTTGCACTTTTCTTGCCGCCGTTTTGCAGCGGATCTTTCAGGTTGCGGCAAAGCTGGCCGGCGGTCAGGCCCTGAAAAACCATTTTTCGCTCGGCTCCCGGCATGTGCCAGCCGACAGCTCCGGGCGGCATGTTTGGGCCGTCAGCGTTGGCTTCGAGGTGACAAAACGAACACGCAAGCGGATCGACGCCTTTTCCGTCGGGACCGCGTTTTACTTCGAAATCATGAACGCGGCTCTCATTGCCCTGCAGCGGGCCATCGCCTGCGGGATGGCAATTTATGCAGCGTGCCGAGAAGAAAACTTTTACGGCTTCGCTGAACGCGGCCCGGGCTTTTTTGTCGTCTTTGGCGTTCAGCGTTGATGCTTCGACGGTCGCTGGAATCTTTAAGCGTTCGATAGCTGCTGCACCGCAGATCGCGGTGACAGCGATCGCGATAACTAAAAGTTTGATCGATTGCGAGCCGCTATTCAGGACACGCACCTCCGTTTTTAACCCATTCTTCGACGCTCGCCGAAAAATCTTCAAAGCTCATCGGCGGAACCGTGCGGCCGTTGCCTGGGTTCCACGCCCACATCACGAGCGGATCTTTTTTCTGGATGTGATCCATCGCCTCGCGCAGGGTTTTGTGGCCGCCGTTTTTTGCCGGATTTTTGAAATTCATGCAAAGCTGCTTTGCCGTCAGCCCCTGAAAGACCATCGGCTGAGCCGCGGTCGGCATGTGCCAGTCTTTGCTCGTGCCGGGCGGCAGGTGAACGCCGGGCAGGTTTTCCATCTGATGACAGGTCGTGCATTTCATGCCGTAAACGCCTTTGCCGTCTTTGCCGCGCGTCACGCCCTGGGCATGCGGCGTCATTTCGTCGCCCTGTGTAGGAATGTCGCCCGCAGGATGGCAATTGGCACATCTTGCTGAAAAGAAAACCTTTACGGCTTCGTTAAAGGCGGCTTTTGCTTTTGCCGGATCGGGCGAGTTGGCAATTTCACTTTCGTTTATGACCGAAGATTCGACGCGATTGACCTGTTCGATGCGTTCGGACAGGGCGAAACCGGCGAGCGTCAGGCAAGCCGCGAGGATGACAGCGGCTTTTAGAATGTTACGTTTTGGGGCGGTTATTTCGTTATTCATTACGCAACCTCCTTAAGTTCGGCCGGACGGATCGGCAGGCTTCGCAGACGTTTGCCGGTCGCCGCGAAAATTGCGTTGACGACCGCCGGAGCTACGGGCGGTGTGCCGGGTTCGCCGACGCCGCCGTGTTTTTCGGTGCTTGGAACGATGTAGGTCTCGATCTTCGGAGCTTCGTTCATCCGCAGCATTTTGTAATCGTAAAAATTATTCTGCTGAATGCGGCCGTCCTTGACCGTGATCTCGCCGTAAAATGCGGCGGTCAGGCCGAAGATTATGCAGCTTTCCATTTGGGCCGTGACCGTGTCGGGATTGACGACTTGGCCGCAATCGATCGCACAGACGACGCGATGCACCTTGACCTTGCCGGTCTTTTTGTCCACCGACACTTCCGCGACCTGAGCCACATAGCTCATAAAGCTTTCGTGAACCGCGATGCCGCGGAAGACGCCTTTTGGTGCGGGTTTGCTCCAGCCTGCTTTCTCGGCCGCGAGTTTGAGAACGCCAACGTATCGCGGGTGTTTGTCGAGCAGTGACAAGCGAAAGGCGAGCGGGTCTTTGCCGGCGGCGTGAGCGAGTTCGTCGAGGAAACACTCGGTCGAGAAGGCCGTGTGCGAGCTGCCGACCGAACGCCAGAAACCGACCGGAACGCCAGGATTGCTCGGCACCCAATCAACGAACAGATTCTGAATCTCGTACGGCAGCGTGCTTGCGCCTTCGACAGCCGTGTCGTCGAGTGCGGTTGGCGGCGGTGCGAATCCGAAAATGCTCGGCCCCAGCGAAGCCATGATCGACGGGCTGACGATGCGGTGCTGCCAGAACACCGGTTTTCCCGATGCATCAACGCCGGCTGACATTTTGTTGTACGCCGAAGGGCGGTAAAAATCGCCGTGCATGTCGTCTTCGCGGGTCCAGATGACCTTGACGGGTTTGCCGACCGCTTTCGAGAGCCTCGCCGCGTCGAGAACATATTCGCCAAGCCGCCGTCCAAATCCGCCGCCGAGCAGCGTGTTGTTGACCTTGATCTTTTCGGGCGGAAGGCTGAGTTCTTTCGCGAGCATGCCTTGGACGACCATCTGAGCCTGAATTCCGCTCCAAACCTCACAGCTATCGGCACGAACGTCGGCGGTCGCGTTCATCGGTTCCATCGTCGCGTGGGCGAGGAACGGTGCGAAATACACGGCGTCGATGGTTTTCGCGGCTTTTGCTTTGCCGGCAGCGATGTCGCCGACCTTTTTGGCCTCAACACCTTTGCCGCTATTCGCGGCCTGAACGTCGGCCTGGTAGAGCTTTTCGCTGGAAACGTCGGTCATCTTGCCGCCATCCCAGGTGGCATTCAACACGTCGCGGCCCTTCTTGGCTACCCAATAATTGTCGGCTACGACCGCGAGGCCGCTTTCGAGCTGGACGACGTGGCGAACACCTTTCACGGCTTTTGCCGCCGTGTCGTCAAAGGTTTTGAGCTTGCCGCCGATCACCGGCGAACGCATGATCGTCGCGGTCAGCATTCCCGGAACTTTTACGTCCATCCCGAAGATGCCCGAGCCGTTGACCTTTTCCGGCGTGTCGAGACGTTTTACGTTTTTGCCGATGTATCTGAAATCTTTGGCGTCTTTAAGTTTTGGTGCTGTCGGCGGAGCGATCTTTGCGGCAGCCGCGAGGAGCGAGCCGTATTTCGCTGTCCGCCGTGAGGTCGGGTGAAATACCTCGCCGTTTCTCGCACGGCATTGTTCCGCTGGAACATTCCACTGCTGAGCGGCGGCGGTGACGAGCATTTCTCTCGTCGACGCGGCGGCTTTTCGTAGCGGATCGATCAACCCGCGAATGCTTGCGCTTCCGCCGGTGATCTGGCCGCCGAGGGCGGGATTGATGAATTCCTTCCCTGGCGGGCCGTGTTCGTAGGCAACGTCTTTCCAGTCAACCTCGAGTTCGTCGGCGACGATCATAGGCAGGGAAGTCAACACGCCCTGGCCCATTTCGGCCTGGCCGACGACGACCGTGACCTTGCCGTCCGGAGCGATCTTGATGAAGGCATTCGGGTGAAATTCGGCGGCTGGTTCAGCCGCCATGCCGAATCTCTCCTCGGCTCGTGATGTGAACGGCAGATTTGTGCCAATGACGAGAGCACCGCCGGCGAGCAGCGTGGCTTTTAAGAATGAACGTCTGTCTAATCCAGTTTTTGGAGTCATTTTCCACCTCCGTTGATCGCGGCCTGTTTGATGGCTTCGCGGATGCGTGGATACGTGCCGCACCTGCAGACGATGCCGGACATGGCTTTGTCGATATCGTCGTCGGTCGGACGTTTGTTCTCCTTGAGCAGGATCGCCGCGGACATGATCTGGCCGGACTGACAATAACCGCACTGCGGAACGTCGGCCGCGATCCACGCCTTTTGCAGGGCATGCGACGAATCCGGCGAGATGCCTTCGATCGTGGTGATCTCTTTGCCGACGGCAGCTTTCATCGGCGTCACGCACGAACGTTTTGCTTCGCCGTTTACATGAACTGTGCAGGCGCCGCACTGGGCAACGCCGCAGCCGAATTTAGTTCCGGTCAAGCCGAAATCGTCGCGGATCACCCACAAAAGCGGTGTGTCCGGATCGGAATCGGTGTCATATTGCTTGCGGTTTACGCTGAGCTTAGTCATATATGCAACCTCGCGAGATCGTGGAACCGATCGAGAAAATTGTTAGAAATGCCGTAGTGAACTTACCTTAAATATACCACGGCATTTTCCAATTTCAACGAAATGTTTTGGGCGGCGGACGTAAAATACTATCCCGCCGCGTTCTTTCCTTTCGCGGCGATGCCTTCGAGACGGGCAAGCGTTTCGTCAGACAATTTCAGCTCTGCTGCGGCGAGATTTTCTCTCAAATGCCCGACTGAGGACGTGCCCGGAATGAGCAAAATATTCGGTGAGCGGTGCAGCAGCCACGACAATGCGACCTGCAGCGGCGTCGCTCCAAGTTCACTCGCGATCTCATTGAGCGAATCGGACTGAAGCGGCGAGAATCCGCCGAGCGGGAAGAACGGTACGTAGGCAATTCCTTTTTTCGCGAGGTCGTCGATCAGGGCGTCGTCTTCGCGGTGGACGAGGTTGTAATTGTTTTGGACGCAGACGATGTCGGTGATCGTCTGCGCTTCGGCGATCTGTGTAGCGGTTGCGTTGCTGATGCCGATGTTTTTGATGAGGCCTTGTTCTTTGAGTTTGGCGAGAACCGAAACTTGCTCTTCGATCGAGCCTTCGAGCGTTCCCATTCCGCCTGGAGCTCCCATGACGCGAAAATTGACGATGTCCATTGCGTCGATCCCGAGGTTTCGCAGATTGTCGTGCAGGCCGCTTGTCAATTCTTCAGCCGACTGAGCGGGCTGCCATGATCCGTCAGCGGGACGTTTTGCACCGAGTTTTGTGACGATCACAAGGTTTTCGGGATAGGGATGAAGTGCCTTCTTGATCACGTGATTCGTATAGTGCGGGCCGTAGTAATCTGACGTATCGATGTGGTTAACGCCGCGATCGATCGCCTCACGAAGCACGGCGATCGCCGTTTCTTCATTTTTTGGCGGGCCGAAGACGCCGGGCCCGGCGAGCTGCATGGCTCCGTAGCCCATACGGTTTACCGTCAGGTCTGTTCCTGGAAAAGTGAATGTTCCGCCGAGTTTGTTTTCGCTGTTTGTCATATTTATCTCCTTTTGATCGTTGCTATGAAGAGGAGTTTATATACAAACTTACAGAATGTCAATAATGTAAGTTACAAAATATCAGAAATGTAATTTCTTTTTTCGCGGTTCTTAACTATAATCACTTCAGATGCCGCGAACGGGACTAAAACCAGAGGATATACGGGACAAGGCGATCGATGCGACGGTTGCGAAGATCCGCGAGCTCGGATTTGAGAAGGTGCGGTTGACGGACATTGCCCGCGAGCTGCATGTGAGCCACGCGGCGTTGTACTCGCATTTTAAGGATAAATCCGCTCTACTCGATGCAGTGTCGGAGCGATGGCTGCTCGAACTTGATGCGAAACTCGACGCTATCTGCCGTAAAAAGAAAGATCCGATCGCAAAGATCCACGAATGGGCACTCGCGATCCACCGTGCAAAGATCGAAAAGGTAAGCCGCGATCCGAGGCTGTACGAAGCCTTCGACATGGCGTCGGAAATGTCAAAACCTTTTGTCAGAGATCACATAGATAATATGGTGAGGCAACTTTCCGGCCTGGTTGCTGAAGCGGTCGAAAAGGCAGGCCTCAAAAATGCCGACGTCGTTATGATGACACGGATAATCATGGAATCGACCTCGGCCTTTCACCATCCACGGCTCGTGGCACAGAATATTCAAGAAAAGCGTGAGAAGCTGATGCTGAAAGTTTTGGATAGTGTTCTTGCCGGTCTAGAACTCATTTAGTGCATCACGCAGTAGTTGCCGTCCTCGATCCACTTTCCGCCACTGTCGAGGCAAGAATCCTGTTTCCAGAAGATTTGCACTTTCAGCAGGATGATCCAGATCACTAGTGCCAAAAAGACGAGAACCGCAACGCCGCCAGCTAGTTTGTGTGAGCTTTTCATAGATCGCTTTCGCCTGCGAGGACGATTTCGGGATTCTCGGCCACAAATTGCTCTCTGGGTTTTGACTCGAGCTCGGCTCTCAGCGGTCGTGTTCCGACATTTGATCGGAAATTGCCGCTATCATCATACAGCCTGCGGTATTGGGCGGAGTTTCGGATGATGCCCTGGACGTATTGTTTTGTTTCTTTGAAGGGAATTTCCTCGACGAATTCGTCCATTTCGGCGGGGAGCGTGGCTCGCCATTGGGGGACGCGGCCGGGGCCAGCGTTGTAAGCGACGGCGACGTATTCGACGCGGCCGAATTTGGCGAACTGATCCTTCATATACGCCGTGCCGAGTTCGATGTTGAGGCTTGGCTGAAAGAGGTCTGCGGGCGACGTTGGCATGAATGACGAACTGTATTTGCGGGCGACCGATTTTGCGGTCGGGAGCAAAAGCTGCATCAAACCGTAGGCGTTCGCCGGTGATGAAGCGTTTGCGGTAAAGACAGTTTCCTGACGGATAAAACCTGCGACCTGATGGCTGTCAAGGCCGCGGTCGGCGGACCAGCGTTTGATCTCGGCCCAATTGGTGAGCGGATAAAAGAACGACCATGTTTCGCGGTCCATTTCCTCCGGAAACATCTGAGCGTAGTCGGGATAGCTTTTGATCATTGTGATCAGCGCGTTGGTGTTGTCGCCTTTCCAGCGATAGTAACGGGCGAGGGCGAGGTTGATCTTCGGGCTGTTTCCGGCGGTCTTTTTCGCCTCGTTCAATTCATCGATAGCCCAATCGAAAAGGCCGATCGCCGAAAGGTCGTCGCTTTTTTCCGCACGCACAAGCTCTTTATTTCCGGCGGTTTCCGGAACTATGTTGATCGTCTTCAGATTTACGACGGCTTTGGCGATCGTCGGGTTTGGGGCGGTCGTGTTCGTGCAATTTCCCTGCGATTTCATCGCTGAAAGCCGGCTCATAGCCAGATGGCCGTACCAGTTCGCGGCGTAGCGATAGATGACGCCGTCGTAAAGAGCACACGCATCGGCCGTTTTGCCCGAACGCTCGGAATCTCTTGCTGCCCAATATCCGGCTTTGCCGCGGTTTGTCGTGTCCTTGTCGGCAAAGCGAACGAGATGATCGATCATCTGTTGTGACGACAGTATGAAATTGTTGTTCTCGTGCTGCACCCAAGCGGCTTCAAACTGAGCAACGGCGACCTCGACGGCGTTCGGATACGCAGCGACAGCGGTGTTGAAATAGTAGGCTTCGTCCGTGCGGTTCTTGCCATCACGAGCCGCCATTCCGGCATCGATCAGAGTTTTGGCGACGAGCGTAGCGTTGGGAAATGCATTTTTCATCGCATCAACGGTCGATCGCAGATTCGCCCACTGCTTGTTTTTAATGTAACTGAGAACGATATTCCGGTATGCTTGCTCGCGTTCCTTTGCGGCAGACGAAGGCATCGAATTCAGAATGTTCAGAGCGTCAGCGATCGCGGGTGTATTCGCGACGGCATTTATTCGTTTGACCTGAACCTCAGGAGTAATGGCTTGCGGAAAACTCGCGGCTAGATTTGCATAGGCGGCAGAAGCCTCGGCAAACGACTTCGCGGTGAGCAGTTTGTCTGCTCTAGCGAGCTGTTCGTCAGCATTTTGCGGTGTCAGCGGTTGGCCGAGCGATGTGAGTTTTGCTTCAGCTTCCTTCGCGGCCGCGCTGCCGGCACCGAAGAAGTACGTTCGGCGGAAGTATTTGATCGCTTCTGATTGCGAGCCTTGGGCTTCGTAGGCTTTGGCGGTCGCGAGCAGGGCGTCGCCGTCGTTCTTTTCACTCAGATCGATAAGCATCGGCGGAATTTCCACGGCTTTGCCTGATGCTATGGCGGACGCCGCCCACAGAAGCTTTGCGTCGCGGTAACGGATCGAATCAGGGAACTCGCGAACCAATTGGCCGAGAGCGTTCATTGCCTCGACGTTATTGCCCGAAGCCTGCAATGCTTTACCACGCAGCCAGAGTGCGTAGTCCGCGACCTTCGTTTGTTTCTTAAAAACGTCCGAATTCAGAACCGCTGCCGCACCGGCTGGGTCGTTCTGTTCCAGCTTGATCCTCGCTCTCAGGAGCTTTGCCAATGCACCAGTTCTCTTTCCCGCAAATCTCGATTCCAGATTGGCTACGAAATCCTCGGGCGGCAGTTTTCCGTTGCTCGTCATCTGTCTCAGCGACTGCAGAGCTTGCTCTTCGGTCTGTTGCGCCGAACAGCCGACGATAAAGAGGACCGGAACGATCAAAATAGCGACGTTGAATTTAATGAAGTTCTGAAACATAGCGATGTGCGGAAACCTTTAGATGCGGAGAGTTTAAGCTGTTATGCCTGCGGAAATTGCTTCCCAATCAGAGCGTTTCATACTATGATAGCAAACAAATCCTGACCTTTTGGAGTTTTAGTTGTATGTTCAAGCGTTTGTCTCTGGTCGCCGTTGTTCTATCATTTGCGGCGGCCGCCTTCGCACAGGAAAGTCAGATCGCGGTTCGTCCAACTCCGACTCCCGCGGTCGACCGTGATGTAGTTCGTATCTCGACAAATCTTATTCAGGTTGATGTAACAGTTACGGATAAGAAGGGAAATCCGATCAGTGATCTAAAACCCGACGAGGTCGAGATATATGAGAACGGCAAACTCCAAAAAATAACAAATTTCTCATTTACTCCAGGCACGCGATTACCGGAGACGAAGGGCGATCAAAAGAAAGACCCCGCGGCCGCCTGGCTGCCGTCTGCTCAGATCAGGCCTGAACAGGTGCGAAGAACGATCGCGTTGGTCGTAGATGACCTCAATCTCTCATTCGGAAGTACATTCTGGGTTCGCGAGGCTCTCAAGAAGTTTGTTGACGAGCAGATGCAGGATGGAGATCTCGTCGCGATCATCCGTACTGGAGCCGGTGTTGGTGC
This sequence comes from Pyrinomonadaceae bacterium, assembly GCA_047600985.1. Taxonomy (GTDB): domain Bacteria; phylum Acidobacteriota; class Blastocatellia; order Pyrinomonadales; family Pyrinomonadaceae; genus OLB17. Next base: position 37,328 of record JASGKA010000002.1, read on the forward strand.
ATTACAGCAATTCACTGCCGACAAACGCCAACTGCAAGCCGCGATCGACCGTGTAAAGTTCAACGCCGGTGGCGCAGCGGGAGTGTCGTATTTCAATCGGCTAAATACGAGCATGAGCGAAACGGTCGTGAGTGGCGATGGCACCGGAGTCCAGGCCCCGCAGCCCTCCGATTTCACTATCGATCCACCTCTCGACGAGATCCCAAGGCAGGATGAATCGGGGGCTAAGTATTTTAATGACAACAGCTTTAACGAGTTTCGCGAAAATATCTTTGCAAGCGGAACGCTCGGTGCACTCAATTTCATCGTCCGAGGGATGCGTAATCTACCCGGACGCAAGTCTGTGGTCCTTCTTTCGGACGGTTTAAGCCTTTTCACGCGGGACAAAGATGGACGGCCAGAGATCTCTCGCGTTTACACTGCTCTGCAGCACCTTATTGATTATGCGAACAGAGCGTCGGTAGTTTTTTATACCATTCATGCTCCTGGCCTCGTATCGCCGGGTTTCGATGCGGAAGATGATCTTGGAAAGCTCGGACGTCAGACGGGCGTCCTTGCTTCCACAAATATGTTGAACGAGCGGATCAACAAGATCGACGACTCGCAGCAAGGCCTGCGTTATCTAGCGGATGAAACCGGCGGGCTCGCGTATTTCAATCAAAACAATATTAGCGCCGGAATAAAACGGGTGCTGAATGACCAATCTTATTATCTAGTTGGATATGAACCCGACGACGAGACATTCAACGTAAAGCAGAGCCGGTTCAATAAATTTGAAGTAAAGGTCAAACGCGACGGTGCGCAGGTTCGTTATCGCAGCGGATTCTTCGGGATCGGTGAAGAGCAGATAATTAAACCTAAACTCTCGGTGACTGACGCAATGATAGGGGCGCTGACATCGCCGTTTGCAGTTAATGACGTCGAGGTAAGGATGAACGCCATCTTCGCCGGCGATGCGAAGCAGGGAGCTTTCGTGCGAACGCTGATCAACGTTGATGCAAAGGACCTGACCTTCAAGTCGTTACCCGATGGCCGAATGCGTACGACTTTCGATATCGTTGCGATAACGCTTAACGATACAGGCAAGATCATGGACGAAAGGCCAAAAAATTTCGTTCTGACATTTGATGGTGAGCAATTTCGAAAGTTCCTTGAACGTGGTTTGGTCACGACATTTACGCTTCCCATCAAAAAACCCGGAGCTTATTCCGTGCGGCTTGCGGTACGCGATGTTGCGACTGAACGGGTCGGGTCGGCGAACCAGTTCATTGAAGTTCCGGACCTAAAAAAGGATAATCTGATACTTTCCGGGATGGCGATCCAAAATGTGCCGTTTGACACATGGATAAAGATCAGGTCGCTGCCGGAAATAGATCAGGACGGCACCGGCGACACAATGTGGGATACGTCGGTAAGACGGTTCAAGGCGGGATCCGTCGTTCGCTTTGGCTATCAGATCTACAACGCAAAAGTTGCAGGGAATGCTGCCAATCTGATTTACAACCTGAAGCTTTACGGAGCAGGAAATCTGGTCTTTGACAGCGGCCAAAAACCGCTGCCGAAGATGATGTACGAGTCGCCAAAGGTCATCTCGTCGGTTGGTGGTATTAGACTCGCAGATAGTTTGCCACCTGGCGACTATGTATTGCAGGTCAATGTTACGGACGCACTGGCGAGTCGCAAAACCGTCACGCAGTTCATACAGTTTGAGATAGTTGATTAATTTTTTGGAGAACGGCCCGATGAAAGGTTGTGTTGTTTTTTTGCTGCTTTTGTCGGGCTTTGCCGCGACTGCATTCGCCCAGACACCTACACCGACCCCGGTCGATGCTGATGTTGTCAAGATATCCACCAATCTCATCCGTCTCGATGTCACGGTAACGGATGCGAAGGGCATTCCGATTCCCGATCTTCGTCCGGACGAGATCGAGGTCTATGAGAACGGGCAAAAACGGAAAGTCACTGGGATCACATTTATCTCCGCTGCCCGTCCGGTAGCGGCAAAACCAAATACATTAGACAAAGACGGTATCGCACCTCCGCCCGTTCAGCTTCGTAATGAGCAGGTGAGACGGACGTTTGCGCTTGTCGTTGATGACCTGACACTTTCATTCGAGAGTGCGGCTTATACACGCAAGGCACTCAAGAAATTCGTCGACGAGCAGATGGAAGATGGTGATCTGGTCGCGATCATTCGCACCGGAGCAGGGATCGGAGCTCTGCAGCAATTTACGTCAGATAAAAGGATACTTTACGCAGCGATCGAAAAGGTGAAATGGAATCCAGTCGGTAATGGTTTGATAAGCGCATTTGCACCGCTCGATGCACTTCTGCCGGCTGATCCAGATGCTCCACCACCCGAGGCTGGTGAACGCACGGCTGAAGGAGCCGAGAGAGAATTCAACGATTTTCGCGAGAGTTACTTTGCCACTGGAGCACTTGGAGCATTGGAATACGTCGTAAAAGGCATGAGCGAATTGCCAGGACGAAAAGCCGTGATGCTTTTCTCTCAGGGGTTTGCGATGACGAACACGAATGCCGAAGGGTTTATGGAAAACTCGCGTTCGGTCGATCCGATCCAGCGGTTGATCGAGAACGCAAACCGGGCTTCAGTCGTTGTGTACGCGATCGATCCGCGAGGGCTTGTAACGACCGGGATCACTGCGGCCGACAACGTCAGCGGGCGAACGCAGGAACAGATCCAGCAGGAAGTGGCGGGAAGAAGTTCGCAGCTTAGTGATACTCAGTCATCGCTGAGATACATATCGGACTCGACCGGTGGGTTTGCGGTCGTTAATAGCAATGACATAAGCGGCGGCGTTAAAAAGGTTATGGAAGACCAGAGCTATTATTTGGTCGCCTATGAACCTGATAACGAAACATTTGACGCAGCGAAGCTTCGTTTCAACAAGCTCGAGGTAAAGGTGCTGCGCTCCGGAGCGAAGGCTCGTTACCGCAGCGGCTTCATGAATGTCGCTGACCGCGAAACAGCGGCTCCGGCGGTCGAGAACGCGACGATGGGCCAGCTCGAACACGCTCTGGTCTCGCCATTTGCCGTCAGCGGCATCGATCTGCGACTCAATGCTCTCTTTGGTTCGGACGCAAAAGGCGAGGCGTATGTCCGGTCGCTGCTTCACATAAATGCGAGCGATATGAAATTTGTCGACGCTGAAAATGGAGCTAAGAAGGTGGTATTCGACGTTCTGGCGATGAGCTTCGGTGACAACGGCCAGGTCATAGATCGATTAGGAAAAACCTATACGTTGACAGTTAAGGCTGATACGTACAAGCGAGTAATGAACGAGGGGTTTGTTTATCATTTCCTCTTTCCAGTCAAGAAGCCGGGACCATACCAGTACCGCGTTGCGATCCGTGATACGCAGGGCGGCAAACTCGGGTCGGCGAGTCAGTTCATCCAGGTTCCGGACCTGAAAAAGAAACAGTTGACCCTTTCGAGCATTGTGCTTGAAAACCTTACCGAAGATGCCTGGCAAAAGGCCACCGCTGCGACCGCTTTGCCGTACGAATCAAATCCGATGACTGATACGGCGTTGCGGCGTTTCAAACTTGGGTCGGTCATGCGGTTTGCGTTCGAGGTTTACAATGCCGATATTAACGAAGCAAAACAGCCAAAGGTTACCGCACGTGTTCGCGTTTTCAGCGAAGGAAAGGTCGTTCTCGACGGAAAGACCACGGCGATAGAGTTGCTGGGCCAGACCGACTTTCAGCATCTGAAGGCCGCTCGCGCTATTGCACTCGGAAGCAAAATGGCTCCCGGCGATTACATTTTACAGTTGATCGTCACCGATCAATCTAACCCGAAGAAACCAAAAGTAACGACACAGGCTGTGCAGTTTGAGATCGTTGGGTAGTTGTATGCGAAGATCGTGTTTCCTTCTGATATCTCTAGTTGGCCTCACATTAGGTATTCATGGTCAGAACCCGACGCCAACCCCGGTTCCCAGCAATGGAACGGTTCGGGTCTCAACAAACCTTATCCAGATCGATATCTCGGTAACCGATAAGAACGGACGGCCGATCCGCGACCTCAAACCCGACGATTTCGAGATCTACGAGAACGAAAAGAAGCAGGAAGTTTCAAATTTTGCCTTTATTGCGGAAGCCAACCGACCGGACAAGCCAGAGCAGGCCGACCCGAATATTCCTGTTCCTGCTACAGTTCTCAGACCCGAGAACGTAAAGCGTACGATCGCACTCGTTGTAGACGACAACACGCTTTCATTCGAAAGCACGGCGTACGTTCGTCAGGCGCTAAAAAAATTCATAAACGAGCAAATGATGGATGGCGACCTGATCGCTATCATTCGCACGGCAGGCGGCATCGGAGCTTTGCAGCAGTTTACATCTGATAAACAGCAGTTGATGGCGAGCGATCGAGCGGATAAGGTGGAACCGTTTGAATACGGGCCTAACGAGCTTCGATCCGATCAGCGGCGAGGTCGATACCGCGAGCGAACAGTTCGAGACAGTTTCAACTGGAGCAGGTGATCGGATGCCCAAGGATATCGACAAAGAAACTGCACAGTACCGCAATAGCCTGTTCGCTACCGGGACGATCGGGGCTCTTAGCTACGTAATGCGCGGAATGCTTACGCTGCCAGGCAGGAAATGGATCATGATGATGTCGGACGGGTTTCGACTGTTCAGCTACGATCCATCTGGCTCGATCGGTCCGACCACGACCTATTACGCTGTCAAAAAGCTCATCGAGGATGCGAATCGTTCGTCGGTCGTAATTTACACGATCGATGCCCGCGGCCTGCAGACTCTGGGTTTTACGGCAGCCGACAGTCCGAATACCATCAGCGAAACAGGCTCAAATGCATTGCTTGCAGAACGGCGTGACGATTTCAAGAGCACCCAGGAAGGCTTGATACACATCGCCAAGGAAACCGGCGGATTTGCGGTTATCAACAACAACGATATTCCTGGTGGTTTGAAGAAGATGATGGACGATCAGAGCTACTATATGCTCGGGTACGTTCTCGATTCGGACGATGATCCGGAAAAGGAAAGAGCCAACAAACTCACCGTAAAAGTAAAACGCGAAGGAGCCGTCGTCAGATATCGAAGTGCATTTTACGGCATACGCGATGGGCAGGCGGGCGTTCCGCTCAGAGTCAATCGCTACGACCAGATCTATGAGGCCATCGCCTCGCCGTTCTCGGCGAAAGGCATCGAGACGCGGCTCAACACGTTGTTCGCATACAACGACAAGGACAAATCGTTTATCCGCTCGTTCATTCACGTGAACGCGAAGGAGTTGGACTTCAAACAAGGTCCGGACGGCAAATATAACGCCGTAATTCGTATTATGGCGATAAGTTTTGGCGACAACGGGATACCGGCTGACCGTCAGGATATAACGGCGACGCTGCAAATACCTGCCGACAAGTATCAGGGTATTCTCGATACCGGCTATGTGTATGGTTTCTCGTTTCCGGTCAAAAAGCCCGGAGCCTATCAGATGCGAGTTGCTATCAGAGACGAGGTCAATGGCAAAGTCGGTTCGGCGAATCAGTTCATCGAGGTTCCGGATCTAAAAAAAGCCCAATTGACACTTTCGGGAGTCGTGCTCGAGAACATCTCGAGTCAGTCACAGACATCGCAATCCCCTCAAGACACCTCGAGGCGTGATCTTGCAATGGGAGATACCTCTTTACGCAAGTTCAAACGGGGTACGGCATTGGGGTATGGGATCGAGGTTTACAGTACGCAGCTCGCGAAAGAAAAACGATCTGACATCAAGATGTACATCCGGATCTTTCGTAACGGAAAGCTACTGCTAAAGGGCGAACCGAAGCAACTCGAAGTCACTGATCCAAAACGAGCGCCTTTCTCAGGTGGAATATCGATTGGCGATCAGATGGAACCGGGCGATTATATTTTGCAGATCGTTGCTGAGGAGGCAAACTCAAAAGGAAAACCACGGATCGCCACGCAATCGGTACAATTCGAGGTGTATTGATCGCAAACGTTGCATTTTGCGGCGGCAAAAACTAACCTAATACTTTTGCCGAAATGCTTAAGATACGCTCAATAGAACTCACCGAGATCAATCTCCCACTCGTTCATTTTTTTGAAACCAGCTTTGGTAGAACGTACGAACGCCGGATAATCTTGGTTCGGGTCGAGGACGCCGACGGAGCTGAGGGCTGGGGCGAGGTTACCTGCGGCGAGTCGCCGGGGTATTCGGATGAGTGGACAGATTCGGCTTGGGTTACGGCTGAGAGGATTCTGGCACCGATGGTAGTCGGACGAGAGGTCCACTCGGCGGCGGATGTTTGGGGACTGATGAAATGGGCCCGCGGCCACCGCATGGCAAAATCCGGAATTGAAACTGCTTGCTGGGATCTTGAGGCCAAGAAACTGGGGGTTCCGCTTTGGCGTCACCTCGGCGGTGTGAATCAAACTATCGAGTGCGGCGTTTCGATCGGTATTCAGGATTCGATCGCACAACTGCTTGAAAAGATTCGCACCGAGGTTGACGCCGGATATAAACGCATCAAGATCAAGATCTCGCCAAAATGGGATTACGATGTGATCAAGGCCGTGAGAGCGGAGTTTGGCGATATTCTGCTTATGGGCGACGCGAATTCGGCGTACACGCTCGCCGACATCGACCTGCTCAAAAGCCTCGACGAATTCAACCTGATGATGCTCGAACAGCCGCTTTCGCACGACGATATCGTCGACCACGCGAAGCTTCAGGCACAGATCACAACGGCCGTTTGCCTCGACGAACCGATCAAATCACCCGAAGACGCACGCAAGGCCATCGAGCTGAAGTCCGGTCAGATAATCAATCTCAAAAACGGCCGCGTCGGCGGTCACGCCCAGTCCAAGGAGGTCGAACATATCTGCCGCGAAGCCGGGATGCCGGTATGGTGCGGCGGGATGCTCGAATCCGGCATCGGCCGCGCCCACAACATCGCTATCTCGACCCTCGCTGGTTACACAATGCCCGGAGATGTCTCGGCGAGCAAAAGATACTGGCACGAAGACGTCATCGAACCTGCGGTCGAGGTTTCGGCGAACGGAACGATCACCGCGCCAGAAGGGCCGGGAATCGGATTTGAAGTGAGGCGGGATCGCATGGAGAAATTGGCCGTTCGAGGTGTGAAGATCCTTTAGGAATATAACCCGCGAAATTCGCGAAAAATAATTCTTACTTTCGCGTCTTTCGCGGGCAAAACAAATTTTATGGCAGAACCAAATAAGATCATCTTTTCGATGGTCAATGTTAGCAAGTTATACGACAAAAAAGCTGTCCTCAAGGACATCTATATGTCGTTCTTTTATGGGGCGAAGATCGGTGTGCTCGGGTTGAATGGTGCGGGTAAATCGAGTTTGCTTCGGATCATTGCGGGTACGGACACGGATTTTAACGGCGAGGTCGTTTTTTCGAAAGGTTACTCGGTTGGCTATCTGGAGCAGGAACCGAAGCTTGACGATAACAAGACGGTTCAGCAGGTTGTCGAGGAAGCGGTTCAATCTACTGTCGATCTCCTGAAAGAATATGAAGAGATCAACGCCAAGTTTGCAGAACCGATGGACGATGAAGAGATGAATGCACTCATCGAACGTCAAGGTTCAGTGCAGGAAAAGCTCGATCACGCGGACGCATGGGACCTGGATTCGCGGCTTGAGATGGCGATGGACGCATTGCGGTGTCCGCCGGCAGATACGCTTATTAAGAACCTTTCAGGCGGCGAAAAGCGTCGTGTCGCGCTTTGCCGGCTGCTTTTGTTAAAGCCCGATATTCTGCTGCTCGATGAACCTACTAACCATCTTGACGCCGAATCTGTTGCATGGCTCGAACATCATTTGCAGCGTTATGAAGGCACGATCATCGCGGTTACCCACGATCGGTATTTCCTCGACAACATCGCAGGTTGGATCCTTGAGCTTGATCACGGCCGCGGCTATCCGTATGAGGGGAATTATTCGTCATGGCTTGAACAGAAAAGCATTCGGCTCGCACAAGAGTCGCGGGCTGAGGACAAGCTGCAAAAGACTTTGGACCGCGAGCTCGAATGGATCCGAATGGGAACGAAAGGGCGACATGCCAAATCGAAAGCCCGTATCAAGGATTACGAAGAACTCGTTGCCAGCAAGTCGGAAGAGCGTGCCGACACGCTTGAGATCTACATTCCGCCCGGCCCGCGTCTTGGCGACATTGTCATCGAGGCACATGGGGTTTCAAAAGGCTACGGCGATACGGTCTTGTTCGAAAACTTGGAGTTCTCGCTGCCAAAGGGCGGCATCGTTGGTGTCATCGGACCAAATGGAGCAGGAAAAACAACCCTGTTTCGTCTGATCACCGGCCAGGAAACGCCCGACAGCGGATCGTTCCGCGTGGGTGAAACCGTTAAACTTGGCTATGTAGATCAATCGCGTGACAGTTTGGATGCTGACAAGACGGTTTTCGACGAGATCGCAGATGGGCTTGATTTTGTCATGCTGGGCAAACGCGAGATGAACGCGAGAACATACGTCTCAAAGTTCAATTTCTCCGGCCCGGATCAACAGAAATTCGTCGGTCAGCTTTCCGGCGGCGAACGCAATCGCGTTCATCTGGCAAAAATGCTCAAATCGGGAGCGAATGTCCTGCTGCTTGACGAGCCGACCAATGATATCGACGTTAATACGATGCGATCACTGGAAGAATCGCTTGAGAATTTCGGCGGCTGCGCGGTCGTCATTTCTCACGATCGCTGGTTCCTTGACCGCATTGCGACGCATATTCTGGCGTTCGAGGGCGACAGTCATGTCGAGTATTTTGACGGCAACTACACAGAATACGAGGCAGACCGCAAACGCCGCCTCGGCCATGACGCCGACCAGCCGCATCGTATAAAATATAGAAGCCTGACGCGTGCGTAACTGGAGAGCGGACGCGAGCCGTCCGCCCGTAATTTTGATGGGATTTATTTTTCGAAGCAGTATCTCGATCCTATTCCTCGGTGCGTGCATTGCGATGAGTTCGTGTGCGGCTAAGGTCGAAACGCCTAAGAATGTTGAGGCTCCGGTCGCGGTTGTCCCGCCCGCGGCTTCGCCGACCCCAACTCCATCACCAGCGATCCCGAACCTTCAGCGAGAACTCCTTGGTGACGTCGGAAAAACTACGGCGTCGCCGATCGGTACATTCGACTTTAAGAATTACTCATACGAGCTGCCTCGCGGTTGGGAAAATCCCGATGGCAGTGAGATCAAGTTGGTCAATGGCCGCGTTCAGCCTGTTTCGGTTGACGTGACCGACGAAATGTCGCCTGAGGAAAAGGCTGACCGAAAGCTCCAACGCCGCATCGGATTGTCGTTTGTAACGGTCAAATATCTTGACGTAAACAGTGACAATCAGGACGAAGCAGTCGTCGTCCTAAAGATCGAGACCGGCGGAGCGGCGGTGCCGCAGGTCGCGTACATTTACGAATGGAAAGGCGGGAAGCCCGAGCTTATGTGGTTTTTCCGAACCGGCGATCGAGCCGACGGCGGTTTGAAAGATATTCGAGCCGATTCCGGAGAGTTGATCGTCGAGCTGTACGGCCAGGACCGCTTTCTGCTCGGGCCGGTTGAAACCAGCCGTATCACGGGCGATGAAGAGCAACTTTGCTGTCCGCTCTATTTCACCCGAACCCGTTACAAGTGGAATGGAAGTTCGTATCTGATTCAGGGCAAACGGCTGACCTTTCCGATCGGCGATCCGAACGCCGTTCCCGAAGAAAATCTCGGTGACAAGGTAAATAACCCGGGGAAATCTAAGAAATAGCTATTTGCTTTGCACGCGATAGCCGGTTCGCGAACGCACTGCGGTGTCCGGCTTCGCAACCTTCACCTTCAGCGAATGCGAAATAGCATTTGCGGTGTCTTCCGGCGGGTAAAATCCAAGACGATATTGAAACCGCAGCTCCTCAACGATCGTCGCGAACGTTTTTTTCAACTTGCCGTCCTTACTCGAATAGAATCGTCCTGCCGTCGTGTCAGACAGTTCTCGCAAAAGTTCCTCAGCCATTTCATTGTTTCGCTCAACTCTAGCCTCGCGTCGCGGATCGCGGCGCGGCATCGGTGGAAAAAATATCGGATCTCGTCGTCCGCGTCCAAATATCGGGGCCGGTCGGAAGTTATCGCCTGTTTTGAACATCACCGTGTAGATCAACGTGTCACTTTCCTCCAGACGGTAGAGTAAAGTTCGCTCATCCATCCGGCTGCCGGCGTCCTTTCCATCGGTGAGCAAGATTATCGCCTTTCTTCCGGTTATGCCGCGAAACGTCTCGGCGACAGTTTGGTAAACCGCATCCCGCATCGTCGTTCCAAAGATCCGATCTGGTATTTCCGCACTTTTTATCGCCTTTTCAAGCTGTTTTTGATCGGAAGTCAACCCGCTGAGGACGTGCGTAGCGTAGTCGAACGTGACGACCATCGCACGGTCTTTCGGTGTGAGCAGTTTGATGAACGATTTCGCCGAATCCTTGATATCACCCAAAACCGGCCGCGTGCTTTGGCTCGTGTCGATGAGCAGGGCGATAGTCAGCGGTTCTTCGGTCGCGGCGAAGAACTCGATATTTTGTTGCGAGCCATCCTGAAAGACTGAAAAGTCCGACACTGTAAGGTTCGGAATATACCTTCCGTTTTTGTCGCTTACGACGACCGGAATGCTCACCAGCCTCGTGTCGATCTTGATCGTTTCTGTTTCCTGTGCGAGGGCAACCGCGGCCCACATCAGCGCCACGCAGAGAACGCGAAGGAATTGCGGAATTTTCATCTTGGCTATAAGACGGATGAAACATCTATCTGGTTGAAACTAATTTCAGTTAATTGTTGAAAGGTCACGTCTCGCCGCTGAATTTTTCGCGCTTTGAAACGAGCTGTATTCTCGACACGCTTTACAAAATAATCACAAAAGCATATAAAATGCGGACAAATAACTCCGCTTTTCACTATTTATACGTGCCGGATCAAAAGGCACGAGGTTTGCAATCTCTCTCATTTGGAGGGCACATGGAAGCCAATACTCTCGATCGAATACAATTCGCGTTCACACTCACATATCACTACCTATTCCCGATGCTGACCATGGGGTTGGCACCGATCATTGTCATCTTTAAGACGCTCGCCATCCGTCAAAAGGACGAAAAATGGAACGAGATCGCCCGCTTTTGGGGCAAGATCCTTGGGATCACGTTTCTCTTCGGGGTCGTCACTGGGATTCCGATGGAATTCCAGTTCGGCACGAACTGGGCCGCGTTCTCAAAATACGCCGGCGGCGTCATCGGCCAAACGCTTGCGATGGAGGGAACATTCGCGTTCTTTCTTGAAAGTGCATTCATCGGTATTTTCCTCTTCGGCGAAAAGCGGCTCGGGCAGAAGGTGCATTATTTTTCGGCCGTGATGCTGTTTCTCGGCACGTGGCTTTCGGGCTGGTTCATTATCGCGACGAACGCGTGGATGCAGCATCCTGTTGGTTACGAGGTTGCCCCCGATGGCTCAGTGCAGCTCACCAGCTTTTGGTCGCTTGTCCTGAATAAATGGGCGGTTTACGAATACATGCACAACATGGGCGGAGCGGTCGTCGTTGGTTCGTTTGCCGTCTCTGCTCTCGGTGCTTTCTACATTCTCTCGAAACGAAAAGTCGAGTACGCTCAGCGATTTATGAAGGTCGGCGTGGTCGTCGGCTGTATCGCGAGCATCTGGATGCTGTTCCCGTCGGGTGACCATCAGGGCAAGATGATCGCTGAGTATCAACCGGTCACGCTCGCCGCTATGGAAGGCCTCTACGACACCAAAGAAGGTGCTCCAATGGTCCTGATCGGCCAGCCGGATATGGAAAAACAGCGGCTCGATAACGCGATCCATATCCCGAATATGCTCAGCTTTATCACCTATCAACGCTGGGACGCGAAAGTGAAAGGCCTCAACGAATTTCCCAAGGAAGACCACCCGACCAACGTTCCGCTTCTTTATTACAGCTTTCACATAATGGTCGGGCTGGGAACGATATTCATTGCGACCATGGTGATCGCGGCCATCTGGTTATGGCGAGGCTGGCTGTTCAATGCCAACTGGCTGCTTTGGATCATAATGCTCAGTTTTCCGCTGCCGTTCGTCGCGAATACCGTCGGTTGGGCCGTAGCCGAACTCGGCCGTCAGCCGTGGCTGGTTTACGGGCTTTTCCGTACCGAACACGGCCATTCGCCGATGGTTTCGGGCGGGAATGTGCTGTTCACGCTGCTTGGATTTGCGGGAATGTACACGGTTCTCTCGCTGCTTTACATATTTCTGATGCTGCGTAGGATCGATCAGGGCGTCGAAGAACTCGGCGTTGAAACCTTGGCAGAAGCCAATTAAGGAGGACGAAATGGAAACAATTTGGTTTGGAATAGTCGCATTTATGTTGGTTTGCTACGTTGTCCTCGATGGCTTCGATATTGGGGCGGGCATCGTACATTACTTCGTCGGCCGCTCGGACAAGGAGCGCGACGTCGTAATTCGAGCGATCGGCCCCGTGTGGGACGGCAATGAGGTTTGGTTGCTCGCGACCGGTGGAACGCTGTATTTTGCGTTTCCCGCACTCTACGCAGCCGGATTTTCCGGATTTTATCTGCCGTTGATAATGGTCCTTTGGCTGCTCATATTGCGCGCCGCGGGAATTGAGCTTCGGCATCAGCTCGACAATCATCTGTGGACGAGCTTCTGGGATTTTGTTTTTGCCGGAGCGAGTATATTGCTCGCGATCTTTTTCGGAGCGGCTCTAGGCAACGTTGTTCGCGGTGTGCCGCTTGATGGAACCGGATACTTTTTCGAGCCGCTCTTTACCGATTGGACGACAACGGGAGCAACCGGAATTCTCGATTGGTTCACGGTTCTCTCGGGCGTCGTCAGCCTGGTTGCTCTCTCGGTCCACGGTGCAAACTATCTCGCTCACAGAACAACAGGCGACATGAATGCGCGTGCCCGCAAAGTTGTCAGCCTCGCCTGGTACGCGCTCGTGCTGGTCACGATCGCAAGCCTCGCGGGTGTTATGGCCGTGCGGCCGCAGATACTCGACAATTATTTCTATTTACCGATCGGCTGGATAATACCCCTTTTTGTTGCCGCATCGCTCGGAGCGATCAAATATTTCAATGCCAAAGGCAATGATAAATTTGCGTTCATCGCATCGTCAGCGTATCTAGCGATGATGCTCGGAGGAGCCGTTTACGGTCTCTACCCAAATGTTCTTCCCGCCCTCGACCCTGCATTTAGTCTAACCATCCACAATGCCAAAGCAGGTGCTTACGGCCTGTCAGCCGGCCTCATTTGGTGGCCCATCGGCATTCTCATAGCTCTCGGCTATTTTGCGTTCCTTTTCCGCACATTCAAGGGAAAGGTCGCGGTCGACGATCCTCACTAGTTTTCTCGTTCCTCCTCCTGAGAACTTTTATGGCGGCCTCGATAGGCCGCCATTTTTTATTCAAATTTATTTAACTTTATATAATAAAGTACTTGACACACGGAATTACTTGATGTAATTTGTCATTACTATGGCGAAACTCAAAGCTGTCAGGGCGGATGAACGAGTGGTGGATGAGCCGGTGAATATCGGTGATCGGGCGATCGATAATCTGCAATTTATCCGCGAGACGATGGAACGCTCAACGCATTTCACAGCCGTGCCGGGCTATGGCGGAATGCTGATGGGAGCAACGGCCCTCGCCGCCGCGTACATCGCGACCGTGCAGGTAACGCTGCGCGATTCGATGGTGACGTGGCTGATCGAGGCGGCTTTGGCTTTCGCCATAGGAATGCTTGCCATGTGGCAAAAATCGAAGATCGCGGGCCAATCGCTCGTCTCCGCACCGGCCCGCAAATTCGCCCTCGGCTTTGCCCCGCCGCTCATCGTCGGTGTCGTCATCGTGCTCGGGCTTTGGAAAAACGGATATTTCTACATCATGCCGCCCGTCTGCATGCTGAGCTATGGATGCGCGGTCGTCTGCGGCGGAGCATTTTCGGTGCGGGTGATCCCGGTGATGGGCTGGTTCTTCATGGCCCTCGGAGCCGTCGCATTCGCAATACCCGCAAGCAACGGAAACATAATGATGGCCGCCAGTTTCGGCATGCTGCACCTCATCTTCGGAGCGATCATCGCCAAGAAATACGGCGGATAAGAATCAAGGGACCCCGGGCGGCCCGCCCGGACCCTGACAAACAGGATATCGGAGCGACCCTATGCAAAACGAACAAATGGCATTTTTTCAAACAATAAAATACGGGTCAATCGCCTTTACGGGCCTGACACTCAGCGGCATTGCGACGCTGATGTATGTGGCACGCGATAAAGACGAAGACATCGCGGGTATCGTTGCTCCGGCACTCATGATCGCGATCATTTCAACATTTGTAGCTATCCTGTCGGCGGCTTTGCAGAAATATGCGTCGCAAAGGTCGACAAAATAATATGAAAAACATCAGACTCATCGGAATTTTTATCACGGTTGGAGTGTTGCTGCTCATCCCGTTCATCGCTATGCAGCTCGGCATCGAGGGCGTCAAATGGACGGCGATCGATTTCGCCGCGGCGGCAGTAATGCTCTGCGGAGCGGGCATTGCGATCGAGATCGCATTGCGGGTTGTTAAACGTTTCGAATACCGAATCGCCGCCTGCGTAGCTATCCTTCTAGCTCTCGCAGTCGTCTGGGCCGAACTCGCCGTCGGCATCATCGGAACGCCGTTCGCGGGGAGTTGAGAGTCCCGAAGGGCAAATAGCCACGCCATTTATGCTGTGGTAAACAGGCCGGAGAACAACGAGGGCGTTTAAACGTCCTTTCGATCAGAGGGCTGAGGCCGCTCGGATTTTAAGCCCGCTAAAGCGGGCTGTCAGCAGATCGCCGGATCTGCCCACGCCATAAATGGCGTGGCTATCTGCCGCTTCGCGGACCGGAAAAGCAATGGCAAAGAATTTAGCATTAAAAAATAAAGACGAATCTAACGGTCACGGCCTGCGCGGTCGAAAAGGCGGCCGAGAATGTCTCGAACGACCTCGACAAGGTCATCCACGAACGTATGCGTCTCGGGATCATCTCGGCCCTCGCGGCAAACGCGCGGCTCAGCTTCACCGAGCTGAAAACGCTCCTGAACACCACCGACGGCAACATTAGCGTCCATGCCCGCAAGCTCGAAGAGGCCGGCTACGTGACCTGCGAAAAATCCTTCAAAGGCCGCATGCCGCTCACCGAATTCTCGATCACCACGTCAGGCCGCGAAGCCCTGACACGATATCTGGATCACATGGAGGCCTTGATCAAGGCGATGAAAGGGAAGTAGGAAGTGAATGGTGAATAGTGAACAGTGAATAGTGAATAGGTGAGCCCTCGGTTTCTGTCGCGGAGCGACAACCGAATTTAGCCGTGGGTTTAACCCACGGAACGATAGAAAGAAGGTCTTCGTCGCGTCAGCGACGAGCGAATCACGGTATAAATGCAATCTATGTTGGGGACAACAGAAAAACGACTTAGTTTCGTGATGCTAGCCACACTGTCGTATCTCGGCTCGCCTGTTGTATGTGCACTGTTTCTTTTACAGCGGTTTGAGAGTGGCGACTTCCCTTTAAACGCGGACTCGGTTGGCATTCCTTTCGTTGGTTTCTTTGTCCTTTGGCTCGTTGCTTTACCGCTCGTGATCGCAATGTGTTTTGCGGTCGAGATCATTTTTCGTAAGAACAAAGAAACAAACTAAAGTTTGCACTCTGAACACCATGCGATATTCCAACCCACACAACCGCCGAACATATTGGACAGTGCAGATGCTTTTGATGGCTCCGGTCATCCTGATGTGGTGCGGTGTGGCTTATTGGTTCGGGTTTGCGTCGGAGGTGATCCTGAAACTGGCGTTTCCCCCGATGCTGGCTCCGGCCGCGTTCTCGCTGCTGCTTTTGACTGCCCTCGCCTGGACGCTTTGGCACCGCAGCCGCGTGCCTCGCTGGCGACCCGAGATCAGACGTATCGACACAGCGATCTGTGTATTTATAGCATTTTCGATGCTGCTTGTGATCGGGCAGATCATGGGAATGTAATTCGGGAACAAAAGCGTCGGTCGGGCGTCAAATAGACTACAAAGAAAGGCCGGGATCCTGATATGGAAACAACATCTCCGACGATCAATAGAGTGCTCTTTGGTGTATGCGGTGTGACGTTTGCAATTCCGTCTCTCTTCTTTGGCTATTACTCGCTGCGGTTGCTTTATCTGAACCTAACGATGACCGATCCGATGGCTCATTGGTCCTTCGGAATGCTTATCGGAGCGATCGCTTTTCCGCTTGCGACGATCATTTTTGGGCTTATGAGCTGGTGGTTCTTTAAGAAGGCCCGGACGAGCAAATCGAAACAAAGTTTGAACTCTAAACAACTCTAAACATATGAACGCGAAATATCTGGAAGTTAGTGGTCGGACATATTACGCATTCGAGGAGCCTGATTTTATTGGGCCCACTCAGCATCGGACTGAGAACGAGGTTTTGGTTTCATTCCCATCCGCCTTGCCGTCGATCGACAAATATAACGATGCACGAACCGGTAAACCTGGATTTTGGAGACGGCAGTTCGATCGCACGATAACCGGCGGTCAGCGGAAGTTTGACTGGCTATTCGGTGTGATCATGCCGACGATCTGTTTTCTTCTTGATCCAGTCGTTTTCAATAATCAGTGGATGATTCTGGAACGCCCGCTGCTTGGTGGTGTAAAGACAGCAGCATTCGTGCTGAGCTTCGTTGCGACGATTGCGATTATGGCTTCACTTTTGTTCGGAGAGAAGCTAAAGGGGTTCAGTGCCGTCCTGGCTGGGCTTTTTGCAGTAGCAGGGGGATTTTCACTATTCGTTGGGCTTTACATGGCTCCACTGAGCCTTCTCGGCATGGTCGTCTTGATCGGCTTTCTCGGATTCACGCCTTTATTTACCTCTTTTGTTTATTTTCGTAATGCGGTACGCACGTTTCGCGCCGCTGAGCCGTTCATGGAACAGGCGACTTTGATGCACACGCTTTTGCTGTCGGCGCTGGCGAGCGCGGTGATTCCATATCTTCTCAATTTGGGCTAGGACAAATATATGAATGCACGTACAAAGACCGGTTTAGAGATCTTGCAGATCGCGGCGGTGATCGGTGTCGCGGGTGACGTTTTGCTGCGGGCAACGCCGTGGGGGCTGAATGTGACGCTTTTTAACATCATATTCGCGGCCGGGATGATCACGCTTTTGTGGCGAAACGCTCCGCAGTTTTTGACCCGGCAGACGATCGCTTTGTTTGGAGCACTTGTATTCTTCGCATCGATGTTCTCGTGGCGTGACGCGATCGAACTGCGTATCGCCGATACGATAGCGATCATCGCCACGCTCTCGATCATCTTCATTCCACGCATGAAGATCGCGACGCAGCTCGCCGGAGTCTTTCAGTACGGCGTAGCGTTTCTGTGGTCAGCGGCGAACGCATTCCTATCTCCGTTCATTTTGATCGGCGTCGATATCAAATGGACACAGATCCCTCGAACCGGAGCGACGCGCCACATAGTTTCCGTCCTTCGCGGCATTGCGATCGTGACGCCGCTGCTGCTGATATTCGGCGGATTGTTTGTCGCTGCCGATGCAGTTTATGCGGGCTGGGTGCAGCGGGTTTTCAACATCAAACCCGAGATCATCGTTACGCACGTAATTCTGACGTCCCTGTTCGCCTATCTTTCTGCCGGCTACCTTCGCGGCGTCCTTATGCAGGACGCGCTGCTCGGCGTACCGACGTCCGAGGCTCCGGTTTCGATAATCGAACCAGAAGTACAAGCCGCGGACTCGTCAAAAGACTCCTCTCCACACCTGCCAAACAACCTAACGGTCCTCGAACACATAAACCTGTCAGATCCTCCCAACCAACCTCCACCGCCGCAGGCCGAAGCTCCGCCAAAAGCTGAGCCTTCGAAATGGGATTGGGCAAAATTTGACAACACGGTGCTGCCGGGCGGGCTGACGCTCGGCTCGGTCGAGATAGCGGTCGTTTTGGGGCTGATGAACCTGTTGTTTCTCAGCTTTGTGATCGTGCAGGTGCCGTACTTGTTTGGCGGAATGGAACTGGTGCAGAACACGCCCGATTTCAAACTCGCAACCTACGCCCGCCGCGGCTTTGGCGAACTCGTCACCGTCGCCGGCCTCGTCCTGCCGATCCTGCTCGCCTCGCACTGGCTGATCCGCAAGGAATCGCGGATCGCCACCAACATTTTCCGTGTCCTCGCCGGCATCCAGATCGCGCTCCTATTCGTCATCATGGCGTCCGCAGTCCAGCGACTCGTCCTGCTCACCGGCGAACTCGGTTACGGCATGACGACGATCAGGCTCTATCCGCTGATCTTTATGTCGTGGCTCGCGATCGTGTTCGTGTGGTTTGCCGCAACGGTACTGCGTGGAGCGAGAAACCATTTCGCCTGGGGAGCCTTGTGGTCGGCGTTCCTGATCCTCGGAGCGACTCACGTGCTCAATCCCGACGCTTTCATAGCTCGCACAAACGTCGCTCTGATGCAGCAGGGTCGTGAATTCGACGCAACCTACAATTCGCAGCTGAGCGATGACGCGATGCCGATCCTGATGTCGGCGTTTGATAACCTTGACCCGAATTCTCAGGGTATCGTCGTACGCCGGTTCGCCGAACGCTACCAAGAGTCCAAATGCGAAGGTGACCTGCGAAGTTGGAATATCTCTCGCTCGCAAACGCAAAAGATGCTGACTTCGAGCCCCGACCTCGTAAAAGAAATGGAAGCCATCAACGCTCTCCGATCTCACCGCTACAACAGAATGGGCGAAACGGTCGGACCTGATTGCGGCGACCGAAGTGATCGTGAAAGTGATTGAGGAGGATTTTAGACGATTTAAATTTATTGCCTTCGGAGCATACGATTGCATAGAATTAGGTTGATTCTTCCCGACGCATCCGGATCGAGATGCAAAAAATATGGACCAACCGAAACGCGACCTGATCAGGGAATACCTCCGATACTGCCGCGTCGAAAAAGGACTTGCCGCTAATTCGATCGAGAGCTACGGCACCGACCTTGAGAGGCTGTCGGCGTGGGCGATCAAAAACAGTCTCGATCTGCTGGTGCTCGGTCGGACGGACCTTCGCGAATGGCTGATCGACCTGGGTGGTGAGAAGCTTTCTGAGAATTCTAAGCGACGTATCATTAGTGCAGTTCGCGGGTTTTATAAGTTTTTGATGTTCGACGGGCATGTGACGAAAAATCCGGCCGAAGATCTCGTTGCACCACAAAAAAGTGCCTATTTACCGCGATTTCTTAATCGGCACGAGATCGAAACTCTGCTTGCCACTCCGGATACTTCAACCGAATCCGGGCTCCGCGACCGTGCGATATTGGAGCTGATGTATGCTTCGGGATTGCGTGTATCCGAAGCGGTAAATTTAAAGATCAGTAACGTCGATCTCGATTCTGGGATCGTCACCACAACCGGAAAAGGAAGCAAAACACGGCGTGTTCCCGTCGGAGCAAGTGCTGTCGAGTGGATTAAAAGTTACCTGGCGATGCGCCGGAAAAAAGAGATCACGGGTGTCGAGAACATGTTCGTGAATACTAATGGCTCGCCGCTCAACCGCCAGTCGATCTATGTCTCGATCACGGAATATGCGGAAAAGTGCGGGTTCCAAGGCGTTTCGCCGCACACGCTGCGTCATTCGTTTGCGACGCATCTCGTGCAGAACAGTGCCGACATCCGATCGGTCCAACAAATGCTTGGCCATGCTGACATTTCGACGACACAGGTTTATACTCATATTACGAACACGCAGTTGAAACGGAATTACGAGAAGTTTCATCCGCGTTCCCGATAATGCCCTAAAAGGTGCCAATTTTCTGCCTTTCCGCGCTTGCAAGCCTTTAAAGTCTTCGCTATCATTGGAAATTTGCTAATTGGCTCGAAAAGTCGGTTTAGGCAATGATAGGATCACGCATGGGTGGTCGAGCGGTCAAAGGCAACGGGCTGTAAACCCGTCGGATTAATTTCCTACGTAGGTTCGAATCCTACCCCATGCACCATTTTGATAATTGAAAAGTGATAGATGAATAGGTTAGATTGACCGCTAACCAGTATTTATCACTTAAGTTTTGCGGGAGTAGCTCAGTTGGTAGAGCGTCAGCCTTCCAAGCTGAATGTCGCGAGTTCGAACCTCGTCTCCCGCTCCATTATTTTTCGCTAATGCGAAACAAAGTTGGAGCCGCCCAAGTAGCTCAGGGGTAGAGCGCATCCTTGGTAAGGATGAGGTCCCGGGTTCAAATCCCGGCTTGGGCTCCAGTTATTTAGTGCGTTAATTGATCAATTAATAGGAAGAGAAAGAAATGAGCAAAGAGAAATTCGACCGAAGTAAGCCGCACGTGAACATTGGAACGATCGGGCACGTGGATCACGGCAAGACGACATTGACGGCGGCGATCACGAAGGTGATGTCGAAGCACAACCCGAAGATGGTTGTCCGTGCGTTTGACTCGATTGACAACGCACCTGAGGAAAAGGCTCGTGGTATCACAATCGCAACGGCACACGTTGAGTATGAGACGGCAAACCGTCACTACGCACACGTCGACTGCCCGGGCCACGCTGACTATGTCAAGAACATGATCACCGGAGCCGCCCAGATGGACGGAGCGATCCTCGTCGTTGCTGCAACTGACGGCCCTATGCCGCAGACGCGTGAGCACATCCTGCTCGGTCGCCAGGTCGGTATCCCGACGATGGTCGTGTTCATGAACAAGGCTGACATGGTCGATGATCCTGAACTGCTCGAACTGGTCGAAATGGAGATCCGTGAGCTTCTCAGCTCGTACGAATACCCGGGCGACGATATCCCTGTCATCCAGGGCTCGGCACTCAAGGGCCTCGAAGGCGATCCGGCATGGGAGCCGAAGATCGACGAGCTTATGCAGGCGGTCGACGATTTCATCCCGACCCCGGCCCGCGAAACGGACAAGCCGTTCCTGATGCCGGTCGAAGATATCTTCACCATCCAGGGCCGCGGAACAGTCGCCACCGGACGTATCGAGCGTGGACAGATCAATGTCAACGAACCGGTCGAGATCGTCGGTATCCGCGACACGCGTAACTCGGTCGTCACGGGTGTCGAAATGTTCAAGAAGCTTCTCGATTCAGGAATGGCAGGCGACAACGTCGGCCTTCTGCTGAGAGGCGTGGACAGAAAAGAGATCGAACGCGGACAGGTCATCGTCAAACCGGGCACGATCACGCCGCACACGAAGTTCAAGGCTGAAGCCTACGTTCTGACCAAGGAAGAAGGCGGCCGTCACACTCCGTTCTTTACCGGATACCGCCCGCAGTTCTACTTCAGAACAACGGACGTTACAGGTGTCGCACACCTTCCGGCAGGAGTCGAAATGGTCATGCCTGGAGACAACATCGCGATGGAGATCGAACTGATCGCCCCGATCGCCATGGAAAAAGGACTCCGCTTCGCCATCCGCGAAGGCGGCCGAACCGTCGGAGCCGGAACGGTTTCAGAAGTAGTTTTGTAAGAAATAGGTTTTAGGACTCCGGTCTTTGTTCTTCAAAAACCAAAAACCGAAAGCCAGAGACCGAAGAGGTTAATATGCCAAGAGATAACATTATTTTGCAGTGTACGGAGTGCAAGGAACGCAACTACGTAACGACCAAGAACAAAAAGAACACGCCGGGACGGCTTGAGCTCAAAAAGTTCTGTAATCGCTGCCGTTGCCACCGCGTACACAGAGAGAATAAATAGTCTGGAGTCATGGGTCTGGAGTCGTGTGCGGGAATTCAAATTCCGGCGCACGACTCCAAGCTCGCTACTCTTGACTCATTTGAAGGGGTATGGTGTCAATGGTTAGCATGCGGGTCTCCAAAACCTAAGGTGCGGGTTCGAGTCCTGCTACCCCTGCCATTAGATAGACGATTTGTAGGAGAAAAGACGTGTCAGAAGCAGTTGCACAGGCCGAAGGGAAACATAAAGAAGGCATCGGCGAGTTTATTCAGAAAACGCGTTCGGAGCTCGATAAAACGACATTCCCGTCATCGGACGATGTGAAGAACACAACGATCATCGTGATCCTGAATGTTTTTTTCTTCGCGGCGTTTTTATTTTTGATCGATCGCGGTTGGGTCTACGTTATTGACGCCCTGACATGGATCGTTAACAAGATCGCCGGAGTATAAGGAATCACGATGAAGCAGTGGTATTTTATCCACACCTATTCGGGGCATGAGAATAAGGTGGTCGAAAGCCTCGGGGCACGCATCCGCGATATGGAGCTGGCCGAGCAGATCACTGAAGTTTTGCTGCCGAAGGAGAAAGTCGTCGAAATGCGCGGCAATAAAGAGTATGTCTCTGAGCGGATGTTTTATCCCGGATACGTGCTCGTCGAGATCGATTGTGACGAAAAGGGCAAGATCCCGGATAACGTGTTTCACGCGATCAAATCGACGCCAAAAGTTACGGGATTTCTCGGCGGTAAGCAGCCAACGCCGCTAACGCAGGCTGAGGTAGACCAGATCATTAATAACATCGAGGTCGCGACCGAGAAGCCGAAACCGAAGTTCACATATGATGTCGGCGAGGTTGTCAGGATCAAATCCGGGCCGTTCGCGAGCTTTACTGGAAAGGTTGAGGAAATCAACGAAGACAAATCGACCCTTAAGGTTTCGATCACCATCTTCGGACGCTCAACACCGTATGAATTGACCTTTTTAGAGGTTGAGAAGGTTACGTTTGCAGAAGAAGAATAGGAACGCAGGCTGCCAGCCTGAGTGTGGGTAAAAATTCAAGTTGATTGAATGAGGACATTCCCTAACGGGATCGTTAATCGAAAAAGGAGACACGCAGGCTGGCAGCCTGCGTTCCAAGAGAATGGCAAAGAAGATAGAAGGTTACATTAAGTTACAGATCCCGGCTGGTAAAGCAAATCCGGCTCCGCCGATCGGACCGGCTCTCGGTCAGCACGGCGTTAACATTATGGAATTCTGCAAGGCGTTCAACGCCAAGACGCAGAATGACGATCCGGATATGAAAGTTCCGGTCGTGATCACGGTTTATGCGGATCGTTCGTTCACATTCATTACGAAAACGCCGCCGGCAGCCGATCTTTTGAGAAAAGCATCGGGTATCGCCAAAGGTTCGAGCAAAGCCAACAAGGAGAAAGTTGGTTCTATCTCGAAAGCAAAGATCGAAGAGATCGCAAAGCTTAAAATGCCCGATCTCAACACCACAAGCCTCGAATCGGCTATGAAGACGATCGAGGGAACGGCTCGATCGATGGGATTGACCATCGACTAAATTGGTCCTATTTGACAACCAGTTCATATAGGTCTCATTAGGGAGGACGACCAGTTTGTCCGCTAATACCTGGAGGTAAAATGAAAAGAGGCAAGAAATATCTTGCGGCTGCCGAGAAGATCGAGGCAGGCAAGAAGCACACGCTTGATGAAGCGGTCTTGAAATTGAAAGAGATCGCGTTTGCAAAGTTTGACGAGACCGTCGAACTCACCATGTGGCTCGGCGTTGACCCGCGTAAAGCGGATCAGCTTGTCCGAGGAACCATCGTCCTGCCGCACGGCCTGGGCGGTGCAGCAAAACGGATCGTCGTTATCGCTCAGGGCGATAAGATCAAGGAAGCGGAAGACGCAGGAGCTGATTTCGCCGGTGCCGACGATATCGTTGACAAGATCAAAGGCGGCTGGCTCGACTTCGACGCACTCATTGCGACGCCCGATATGATGGGCAAGGTCGGACAGCTCGGTAAGGTTCTCGGTCCTCGAGGCCTCATGCCAAACCCTAAAACAGGAACGGTAACGATGGACGTGAAAACGGCTATCGAAGAAACCAAGGCTGGTAAGGTTGAATACCGCGTCGATAAAACGGGCGTCATTCACTCGCCGGTCGGCAAAGTGTCGTTTGATACCGCGAAGCTCGTAGAGAACACAAAAGTTCTCATCGGTGCCGTTATCAAAGCAAAACCGACGACCGCTAAGGGACGTTACCTGAAGAAAATTAACTTGGCCGCGACGATGAGCCCGGGCGTTCTGCTCGATGAGCTTTCGTACGTTTAGGTGAGGAGCGAGAAAGAGAAATGAAATCAAGAGAAACAAAACAAACAGATCTGAACGCCCTCAGCGAATCGTTGCAGAATTCTACATCGGCCATGGTCGTCAGCTTTTCCAAGCTTACGGTGACCAAGGATCAGGAATTCCGCAACCAGCTTCGTGAGGCCGGTGCAAAATATCAAGTTGTAAAGAACACGTTAGCTCGCATCGCGGTCAAGGGTACGCAGTTCGAAGGTGCGACAGAAGCATTCAAGGGCGTAACTGCAATTGCTTGGACCGACGGCGATCCAGTCGTGCTCTCGAAAGCAGTTTCGAAGTTCATGAAGGACAACGCCAACATCTACACCTTCAAAACGGGTGTAGTTGACGGCAAGGTCGTTAACCTCGAGCAGCTCGGCGTAATCGCGAATCTGCCATCCAAAGAAGAGCTTATTTCCAAACTTCTCTGGGTCATTAACGCACAGGCTCAGGGCATCGTCACGGTTATCAATGCCGTACCGCGTGACCTAGCTGTCGTGATCAAGCAGATCGGAGAGCAGGAAGGCCGCTCGGGCGGTTCGCCTGCACCGGCAGCAGAAGCTGCTCCGGCCGAGGAAGCTCCGGTGGAAGCTGCTCCGGCAGAGGAAGCTCCAGCCGCTGAGACTGAAGCTGCCGGCATCAGAAGAGGCTCCGGCTGAAGAGCCAGCAGAATAGTTTTAGTTTTTGCTCAGGAGCTGAAAGATTTCAGCTCCTGAGCATTCGAGATTTGAAATTTTGATATTTCAAATTTGAGACAAGCGAATGGAAACATTCGTGATAGCCGTGCTCAAGGAAAACGAGCCCGCGTGATTTGTCAGGTCACAGGTGGCTTCGGACAGGTAAGGAAAGGTGATGCAACCCCGACCGAATTTGTCCCTGGGTTCTAGCGGCAAAAGAAGCAGTCGGTCGAGAGATCAAGCCGACTATTTACTAAATTAACAGAACCCTAAATAGGAGAAACATTAAAGTTATGGCAACCACAAAAGCAGATGTAGTTGAATTTTTGAAAGGCATGACGCTTCTCGAAGCGTCGGAATTGGTCAAGGAACTCGAAGAAGTTTTCGGCGTTTCGGCAGCGGCAGCAGCAGCTCCGATGATGATGGCAGCTCCGGCTGGCGGCGGCGACGCTCCTGCTGCTGAAGAGAAAGATTCGTTCGACGTTATCCTTACTTCGGCTGGCGGCAACAAGATCGCGGTCATCAAAGTTGTTCGCGAAGTAGTTGCAGGCCTCGGCCTCAAGGAAGCGAAGGATCTCGTCGACGCTGCTCCGAAAGCCCTCAAGGAAGGCGTTTCGAAAGCTGAAGCAGACGATATTTCGGCCAAGCTCACCGAAGCTGGTGCAACTGTCGAAGTCAAATAGTTTTTGACCGAGGAACTGATCGCCGGGAAAGTGGAATTGCTGCAATTTGCGGCGTCCACGATCCCGGCGCATCTTTGTCTAAAAAAGTCTCTTGCTATTTATCGGAATTGTTGCTAAGCTATCAGGTTCGCACCGCTATTTACTTTTCGCCGTGCGGAATGTTTGTTTAGTAAGGTCGAAAGTTAACGCTTTCGGTGGTTTTTGACGCGGTCTTAGGACCGCAAAACGTGGAGAGTCGGTGTCCTTTCTGACACGCTCGGAAAATTTATTTCAAGCAAATGCTGCTTAAAAAGCGGTCTGGGGAAACTTTACCTCAGGGCCGCATTTGCCGTCTTTACCGCGAGAGATTTTACAGGGAACTTTGCTAAGGGCATCGTATCAGCAACGTTTCTAAAAATCAACGTATATTTTATAGCCCGCAATTAATCATATGATCAACAATCCTCTACAAAGCAGCCCGAACGGCCTCGGACGTAGAACGAGCCAGTCGCCGCAGAGAGTAGATTTTTCAAAGATCTACACGTCGGCGCAGATTCCAAATCTGATCGAGGTCCAGCGAGAATCCTACAACAGATTCCTCCAGATGGATCTCATCCCGGAGGAACGCGATTATATCGGGCTTCAGTCCGTATTCGCGTCGATCTTTCCGGTTTCGGATTTCCGCGAGACGGCTACGCTCGAATACGTCGAATATCAGATCGGCAACTGGCAGTGCAAATGCGGCAACCTCGAGGGCCTCGAGCACCTGCGTGCAAACTGTAAGAACTGCTCGGCCAAGATCAAGGTCGACCCGTTCAACCCGGCCGAAGTGCTTTGTAACAACTGCGGTACGTTCAATGCCGTCCGTCCGAATCTCTGCAACAACTGCGGTGAACCGGTCGGCCTAAAGCATAAGCATGACCAGCAGGAATGTCAGGAGCGCGGCATGTCATACAGCGTTCCCCTCAAGGTCAAGATCCGTCTGACGGTCTATGACAAAGATCCTGATACGGGCGTTTCGACCATCCGCGATATCAAAGAAGAAGACGTATTCTTCGGCGAAATTCCGCTGATGACCGACAACGGTACGTTCATCATCAACGGAACCGAGCGCGTCATCGTTTCGCAGCTCCACCGTTCGCCGGGCGTTTTCTTTAAGGGCGACCGAGATGAATATCTCGCGAAGATCATCCCTTACCGCGGTTCGTGGGTCGAGTTTGAGTACGATCAGAAGGGAATTCTGCATGCACGGCTTGGCAAGAGAAAGATCGTTGCGACCGTGTTCCTGCGTGCTCTCGGATTGTGGTTAAATCCGCAGATCGACATGAAGACCGTGTCGGACAGTATTCTTGAGGAAGTCGTAAAGAACGCCGAGTACTCGAATGCTGAGATCCTCAAGCTTTTCTACGTTACGGATGAGGTTTCGATCGAGAAAGGAAAGCTCTTTATCAATGTTAAGGGCGAGGGCGATACGCACCTTGTCGGTATGCGGGCCGAGGAGGACATCAAGGACAAGAAAGAGGATGTCACCCGTAAAGGCAAAAAGGTTACCAAATCGGCACTCGCCGACCTTCGCCGAATGGGCAAGGATAAGGTCGAGGTCGCTGCGGCTGATCTCGAAGGGGCTTTCGCTCTTGACGATGTGATCAACACCGAAACAGGTGAGGTCGTTGTCGAGGCAAATACCGAGATCGTTGCGGGCAAGCTTTCGCAGATCATCGAAGAAGGCGTCTCAAATCTGACCGTCTTTTTCCCGAAACGCGACACGATCGGCGAGATCATTTCGGCGACCATCAAAAAAGACCCGATCTCGAAGCCAGTCGATGCTCTGCTCGAAATATACCGCAAAATGCGTCCGGGCGATCCGCCAACTGTACCGACTGCTTACCGTTTGCTCGAAGGCATGTTCTTCGACACGCGTCGCTTTGATCTGTCTCGTGTTGGCCGCTTGAAGTTCAACATCAAGATGGGCCGTCCGGAAAAAGATCGTATAACCGATCCGCTTCTGCAGGCAGGAGATTTTGTCGAGGTCGTTACTTATCTTCTCAAGATGAAGAAGGACAGCGAGCATTTTGGCCAGGATGACATCGATCACCTCGGCAACCGCCGCGTCCGTGCGGTTGGCGAATTGCTCGAAAATCAGTTCCGCATTGGTCTCGAGCGTATGGAACGTGCGATCAAGGAGAAGATGTCCATTCAGCAGGATATGTTCACCACGATGCCGCGCG
Organism: Pyrinomonadaceae bacterium; assembly: GCA_047600985.1. Taxonomy (GTDB): domain Bacteria; phylum Acidobacteriota; class Blastocatellia; order Pyrinomonadales; family Pyrinomonadaceae; genus OLB17. The sequence goes on from JASGKA010000002.1 coordinate 65,019, forward strand.
ATCTCGTTAACGCCAAACCGGTGACGGCTGCGGTTCGCGAGTTCTTCGGTTCGTCGCAGCTTTCGCAGTTCATGGACCAGACGAACCCGCTGTCGGAAATTACGCACAAGCGTCGTCTTTCGGCCCTTGGGCCAGGCGGTCTTTCGCGTGAACGCGCCGGATTTGAGGTTCGCGACGTGCACCCGACTCACTACGGCCGCATCTGCCCGATCGAGACGCCTGAAGGTCCGAATATCGGTCTTATTTCATCACTCTCGTGCTTCGCACGTATCAACGAATTCGGCTTTATCGAATCGCCGTATCGCCGCGTTGTCGATGGCCGCGTGATCGAATATGTTCGCGTTTCGAACGGCGGTGACACGAGCTTTAAACCAAAAGATCACGTTCCTCTCGAGGATGTAGAAGCCGAAAATGCCAAGCTGAAAAAAGATCAGCAGCAGGCTGTTTTCGAGCCGTGGCCGTTCTACCTGACCGCTTGGGAAGAAGATAAGTGGATCATTGGCCAGGCGAACATCGAACTGGACGAGAACGGTAATTTCGTTAACGAGCGTAACGCAGCCCGTCAGAAAGGTGAATTCATCACCGCTGACCGTCAGGACATCCAGTACATGGACGTTTCGCCGAAACAGCTCGTTTCGGTCGCTGCGTCGCTGATCCCGTTCCTTGAAAACGATGACGCTAACCGTGCTCTCATGGGTTCGAACATGCAGCGTCAGTCAGTGCCGCTTCTACGTGCCGATTCGCCTTACGTCGGAACCGGTATGGAAAAGATCGCGGCTCGCGATTCGGGTGCGGTTGTCATCGCAAAACGTGACGGTATCGTCGATTTCGTCGATTCTGAACGCATCATCGTCAAGGCCGATCATCAGGTTGACGGCACGATCTCGCGTGAGGTTACGGCAGATATCTATTCGCTCGTCAAATTCAAACGTTCGAATCAGAACACCTGTATCAACCAGCGTCCGATCGTGGAAGTTGGCGAACGCGTGCGGAAAGGACAGGTCATTGCTGACGGTCCGTGTACCGACCGCGGCGAACTCGCCCTCGGCCGTAATGTGCTCGTTGCATTCATGCCCTGGCGTGGTTACAACTTCGAGGACGCGATCCTCGTTTCCGAGCGGATGGTAAAGGACGATTACTACACGTCGATCCATATTGAAGAACTCGAGATCGAAGCCCGCGATACCAAGCTCGGCCCTGAAGAGATCACGCGAGATATCCCGAACATCGGTGAAAACATGCTTCGTGATCTCGATGAATCCGGAATTATCCGCATTGGTGCTCACGTCAAACCCGGTTCTGTTCTGGTCGGTAAGGTTACGCCGAAGGGCGAAACGCAGCTCACAGCAGAAGAAAAACTTCTTCGTGCGATCTTCGGTGAAAAGGCCGGCGATGTTAAAGACGCTTCGTTGACCTGCCCTCCGGGAATCGACGGTACGGTCGTTGATGTTCAGATCTTTACGCGTAAAGGTCAGGACAAGGACGAGCGTTCGCTCGATATCGAGGGAATGGAAGAGGATGATTTTCATCGCGATCTCGATGACGAAATTCGTATCCTTCAGGAACAGCGCGACGAGCGTATCTACGAGCTTTTCGACGGCCGCAAGCTGACGAAAGACCTTGTTGATGGCAAGGATGTTCTCATCAAGAAAGGTGAAACTCTAACTCGCGAGATCCTCAAGGAGGTCGATACCAAATTCCTTCGCAAGGCAGAAGTTGCCGCCGGTTCGATCGATATCGCGGGTGAGGTGAAAGAATACGAACAGCGTACCGAACGCCAGATCAATATTCTTCGCGACATCTACGACGAGAAGATCACCAAGCTTAAGCAGGGTGACGAGCTCCCTCCGGGCGTGATCAAGATGGTCAAGGTCTTCGTAGCCATGAAGCGTAAGCTCAGCGTTGGCGACAAGATGGCCGGACGTCACGGTAACAAGGGCGTCATCGCCCGCATCTTGCCTGAGGAAGACATGCCGTATTTGCCGGATGGAACGCCGGTCGAGATCGTGCTCAATCCGCTCGGCGTGCCTTCGCGTATGAACGTCGGGCAGATCCTCGAGACACATCTCGGCTGGGCCGGTAAGATCCTCGGACTGCACTTTGCAACCCCCGTTTTCGACGGCGCGAGTGAAGAAGAGATCAAGGGCTACATTACCAAAGCGAACGAGAAATACGACGAACTCGGTCTGCCGCCATCGGTCGGCCCTTCGGGCAAGACGCGTCTCTATGACGGCCTTACCGGCGAACAGTTCGAGCAGAAGGTTTGTGTGGGTTACATCTATATGTTGAAACTCTCACACCTTGTGGACGACAAGATCCATGCTCGCTCGATCGGGCCATATTCGCTCATCACGCAGCAGCCACTGGGCGGCAAAGCTCAGTTCGGCGGACAGCGTTTCGGAGAGATGGAAGTTTGGGCACTCGAGGCCTACGGTGCGGCTCACATCCTGCAGGAATTGCTCACATGCAAATCCGACGACGTGGCCGGACGTTCGAAGATCTACGAAACGATCGTCAAGGGCGTTTCGAACTTCGAGCCCGGCATACCGGAATCGTTCAACGTTCTGGTCCGCGAACTTCAGTCGCTGTGTCTCGATGTCGAACTCATTCAGGAGCACGAGATCGATCCGGATGAGGTTGTAGCGGGTGTAGATGCACTGGTCGGAGTTGATTAGTCGTCGGAACGCAGGCTGCTAGCCTGCGTCAGGATTTGATCGGGGCTAGCCGGGTCCCTTAACGAATGAAAGAGACACGCAGGCTGGCAGCCTGCGTTCCAAAAAAATATGTTTCGATTTAATAACGAAAGCAAAACGCAACTGACGACAAATTACGAAGCGATCCGCATCAGCCTTGCGTCGCCGGATAAGATACGTTCGTGGTCGCACGGTGAGGTAACCAAACCGGAAACTATCAACTACAGAACGTTCAAGCCGGAACGCGACGGCCTGTTCTGCGCACGCATTTTCGGCCCGGTTTCAGACTGGGAATGTCTCTGCGGAAAATACAAGCGGATGAAGCATCGCGGCGTCATCTGCGACAAGTGCGGTGTTGAGGTCACACAGTCGAAGGTTCGCCGTGAACGTCTCGGCCACATCGAGCTGGCGAGCCCATGTTCGCACGTGTGGTTCTTTAAAGGATTGCCGTCGCGCATCGGTCACTTGCTCGATATCACTCTCCGAGATCTCGAAAAAATTCTTTATTTTGAGACGTACATCGTCGTTGACGAAGGCGACGTTCCGGACCTTAAGCAGAAGGATCTGTTGACGGACGAGCGTTTTCGTGAACTGACGCGTGATTATCCTAATCAGTTCATCGCAAAAATGGGAGCCGAGGCGATCAAGGATCTGCTTGCTCAGATCGATATCGCTGAACTTGTCGATGAGCTTCGCGTCAAAATGCGCGAGGAGACATCCCAGCAGAAAAAGCTTAAGTATTCGAAACGCTTGAAGGTGTCGAACTCCTTCCTCCGCTCGGGCAACGATCCGCAGTGGATGATCCTCGACGTAATTCCGGTCATCCCGCCTGAACTTCGCCCACTTGTGCCGCTCGACGGCGGACGCTTCGCGACATCTGATCTTAACGATCTTTATCGCCGCGTTATCAACCGTAATAACCGTCTGAAAAAGCTTATCGAGCTAAAGGCTCCGGAAGTGATTGTTCGCAACGAGAAGCGAATGCTTCAGGAAGCCGTTGATGCGTTGTTCGATAACGGTCGCCGCGGCCGCGTGCTTCGCGGTGCGAACAATCGCCCGCTCAAATCGCTTTCGGGAACCCTTAAAGGTAAACAGGGACGTTTCCGTCAGAATCTGCTTGGAAAACGTGTGGATTACTCGGGACGTTCGGTGATCGTCGTCGGTCCTGAGCTGAAACTGCATCAGTGCGGTTTGCCGAAGAAGATGGCTCTTGAGCTGTTCAAACCATTTATCTACAACAAGCTCGAAAAAGACCAGCACGCTGCGACCATCAAACAGGCACGCGAAATGGTCGAACGGCAGGAGCCGATCGTTTGGGATATTCTCGAAGAAGTCATTCGTGAGCATCCGGTTCTTCTGAACCGTGCACCGACGCTTCACCGTCTCGGTATTCAGGCATTTGAACCGGTTCTGGTCGAAGGTAAGGCTATCAAAATTCACCCGCTTGTCTGTTCGGCATTTAACGCCGACTTCGACGGTGACCAGATGGCTGTTCACATTCCGCTTTCTGCCGAAGCACAGATCGAAGCAAGTGTTTTGATGCTTGCATCGAACAACCTGCTTTCGCCGGCATCGGGCCAACCGATCGCGGTTCCTTCGCAGGATATCGTTCTTGGCTGTTACTACTTGACGCTCGCGCGTGACGAAATGAAGGGCGACGGCAAGGTTTTCGGCTCGATCGAAGACGTTTTGCTCGCTCTTGACGCAGGCGTGATCGAAACGCAGACGAAGATCAAACTTCGCTGGAGAGGCGATCTGATCGATCTCACGCTTGAGCACAGCATGCAGGATGTTATGCGTGCTACGGTTCGTGAGAACGTCGATCTGATCCTCGATACGACTGCCGGACGTGCCGTGTTCAACGAACGCCTAACGCGTGACGGATTGCCGTTCGTCAATGGCGTTCTCAAGAAGAAAGGTTTGCAGTCGCTCGTAACTTTCTGTCACTTCAAGCTCGGCCACGCACACACTGTGTCGCTGCTCGATGACTTGAAAACAATGGGCTTCATGGCCGCGTCGCGAGCCGGTGTTTCGATCGGTATTGACGACATGGTTACGCCGTCGAGCAAGAAAGCGATCATCGCCGAGGCTCAGATCGAGGTCGAGAAACTTCGCAAACAGTACGAAGACGCGACGATGACCGACATGGAACGTACCAACAAGGTTACGGCCATCTGGTCAGACGTTACGGACCGCGTAGCGAAAGAGATGTTCAAGGCGATGAACACTCGCGAAAAAGAACGCAAGGAACTCAACCCGATCCTCGTCATGGCGGATTCCGGAGCCCGAGGTTCTGAAGCTCAGATCCGTCAGCTCGCCGGAATGCGAGGCCTGATGGCTAAGCCGTCGGGTGAAATTATCGAGAACCCAATTCTCGCTAATTTCCGCGAAGGTCTGGACGTTCTGCAGTACTTCATCTCGACGCACGGTGCCCGTAAAGGTCTCGCCGATACGGCACTTAAAACCGCTGACTCGGGTTACCTCACACGCCGTTTGGTGGACGTTGCTCAGGACGTGATCGTTTCGGAACAGGATTGCGGAACGATGCGCGGTGTTTGGGCTGAGGCTATCATCCGTAATGGTGAAGAGGTCGAATCGCTTCGTGACCGCATCGTCGGATGCACGTCGCTCGACGACATTATCGATCCGGTAGACGGCAGCGTCATCGTCGGAGCAAGTGTCGAAATCGACGAAGAGCTTGGATCGGCTGTACAGCTTTCCGGACTTCAGAAGGTCAAGATCCGTTCAGCTCTGACCTGCGAAACGCGTCGCGGTATCTGCGTCAAATGCTACGGCCGCAACCTCGCGACCGGCAACACGGTCGAGATCGGCGAAGCAGTCGGCGTCATCGCCGCACAGTCGATCGGCGAACCGGGCACGCAGCTTACGATGAGAACGTTCCACGTTGGTGGTACGGCTCGTCTCGAGCAGGAAACCAAGCACGTTGCGGCAATGGACGGAACCGTTAAGTTCCTCGGCGATCTTAAGGTAATTAAGAACCGTGCCGGCGAAATGGTTTCGATGCGTCGCCAATCCGAGATCGCTCTCGTCGACGAACGCGGCCGCGAAGTTGCTCACTACAACGTTGTTTACGGAGCCGAGCTTCATGTCAAAGACGGCCAAAAGGTCAAGGAAGACGACGTTCTCGTAACGTGGGATCCATTCACCTTCGCTATCCTTACCGAGGTCAAGGGTACTGTTAAATATCAGGACCTCAAGGAAGGCAAAACGGTTGAGGAAGAGATCGATAAGGTCACCGGACAGAAGCGTCTTGTCGTTAAAGACTCGGATGAAAAGAATCAGCCGCGTCTCGAGATCCGCACCGGTAACAAGGTCCAGAAGACCTATCAGATGCCGATAACGGCCAACCTGATCGTCGAAGACGGCCAGGAAGTGGAACCCGGAGACGTTATCGCGAAGATCCCGCGTGAAACCACCAAGACGAAGGATATCGTCGGCGGTCTGCCGCGAGTCGTCGAGCTTTTCGAAGCTCGCCGTCCGGGCGAAACCGCTGTTATGTCCGAGATCAACGGTACGGTCAAATTCGGCCCGATCTCAAAGGGTAAACGCAAACTCATCATTATCGGTGATGACGGCAGCGAACGCGAGTACGACATTCCGCGCGGTACGCACATCAACGTGCAGGAAGACGATCGCGTCCGTTCGGGTGAACCGCTCATGGACGGTCCGCTCAACCCGCACGATATCCTGCGTGTCCTCGGTATGGAAGCGTTGCAGAACTACATCGTGAACGAGATCCAGGAAGTCTATCGTCTGCAGGGCGTTAACATCAATGATAAACACATTGAGGTAATCGTTCGTCAGATGCTCCGCTGGGTCAAGATCAAAGAGGTCGGCGACACGGACTTCCTGCTCGAAGAACAGGTTGACCGCTTCCGTTACGAAGACGAGAACGCTCGGGTCCGCGAAGAAGGCGGCCAGACCGCTATCGGCGAACCGCTCTTGCTCGGTATCACGAAAGCGTCGCTCTCAACCGATTCGTTCATCTCGGCAGCCAGCTTCCAGGAAACGACGCGAGTCCTTACCGAAGCGGCCATCTCGGGACGTATCGATTACCTCCGCGGCCTCAAGGAAAACGTCATCATGGGACGTCTGATCCCGGCGGGAACCGGTATGAAGTATTACCGCAACGTCAAGGTCGCCTACGACGCTACCGAAAACCGGAAGCAGGAGGACGAGTTCGACGAAATGGGCGATTACATCCGCGGCGGCATCGATCTGCCTTTACCGGCAGCTCTCGCGGGCTCGGATGACGACTTTGTCGAGGAGGTCGATGAAGACATCGATATGGATGTCGACGAGACCGAAGGCGAAGAGGCCTTCGACATCGATGAGGCGATGAAGATCGAACTCGACGATGACGACGACATTTAGTCAAAAAGAAAAGGCTGATCGCGAGATCAGCCTTTTTACTTTGTTGGTTCTTTGAAAATCAGTTAGTTCGACTTTGGCTTTTCGACTGCCGGAGGAGCCGGACGGCCTTTGCGGTTGGCCTTGCGATCTTCGAAACGCTGACGCATTTCGGTCTTGCGGGTTTCGATCTGGGCTTTCTGCTCAGGTGTCAGGATCGCGAGGATCTGCTCGTGAGCGGCTTTCATTTTCGCCATCGACTGATCGCGGAATTCCTTCATGCGAGCCTGCTGCTCAGGAGTGATCGCGGTGCCGTTCTTGCGGCCTTCGCGGATCGTACGAAGCTCGGTGATCGTTGCCTGATCAGGTTTGTTGGCTTCACGGATCGATTTGATCTTTGCTTTTTGATCGTCGGTCAGGTTGATGCCGCGGAGCTCGAAGCCCGGGCCGCGTTTACCGTGACGTCCGCCGAAAGCACGATCGCCCATCATACCGCGATCGCCTTTGAATTTTCTTTCAGCTTTTCCCTGTGCCGGAGCTGTCGGGGTTGTATCCTGAGCAAATGTGAAGGCCGAGAATGCACCGACCGCAAAGGTCAGCGAGAGAACAGGAAGAATTTTTGATCTTAATGACATGTTTTTACCTCTGGAATTAAATACTAAGCTTTCGCCTGTCCATTCTTTGACGCAGCGCATAAGCCTTTGGTTGAGGTTTTTTCAGCTTGGCGAGTAAAGAAATGTAAAGATTCCGTAACTCATACATTTGCCTTTTACCAAGCTAAAATGCGACATTTGATAGTTGTATTTGTTGTAGATGAGATTTTTATCTGAGATCAATTCACCCGCTGATCTGCGCCAGTTGAAGGTCGAGGACCTTCAGGAAGTCGCGGATGAAGTTCGCCAGTTCATTATCGACACATGTTCGCGTGTCGGCGGACATACAGGTGCCAGCCTTGGAGCCGTGGAACTGGCGGTCGCGATGCATTATGTGTTCGACACGCCCAACGACAAGCTCGTATGGGACGTCGGCCATCAGGCGTACGCACATAAGATCTTGACGGGCCGCCGCGACGAATTGCATACGATCAAAACCTATGGCGGATTATCAGGTTTTCTTCGCCGTGACGAATCGGAATACGACGCATTTGGAGCAGGTCACGCTTCGACATCGATCTCGGCTGCCCTTGGAATGGCGGTCGCCCGTGACGTAAAGAAAGAAGATTTTCACGTATGTGCGATGATCGGCGATTCATCCCTGCAGGGCGGAATGGCGATGGAGGCGATAAACCAGGCTGGTCACCTCAAATCGCCGCTTATCGTCATCCTCAACGACAACGGCATGTCGATCGCTCCGGCGGTTGGAAGCCTGAGCGGTTACCTTGGTCGTATTAAAGAAGCTCAGAGTTATCAGCACCTAAAAGAAGAGATCGGCGACGCTCTTGGCAGCGTTCCGGGCATCGGCGGATCGCTTCGCCGGGCGGCAAAGTCATTCAAGGACGCGATCGCAGCGGCGGTTCTGCCTGGAGCGTTGGTTAACGAACTTGGCTTTAAGTATATCGGCTACGTTGACGGCCATAACGTTCCTGCTTTGGTAAAAGCACTCGAAGACGCTAAGAAGATCGACGACGGCCCGGTCATTGTCCACGCACTGACTACCAAAGGAAAAGGCTTCCCGAATCCCGAAAAGAACTACTACGCATATCACGCGACCGGTCCGTTCGATCCGAAAACCGGTCTGCCGTACAAATCGAGCAAAGTTGCCGCTCCAACCTACACGCAGGTTTTCGGCGACACGATGTGCGAGCTGATGGCAAAGGACGACACGATCGTCGCCCTGACGGCGGCGATGCCGGACGGAACGGGAATGGACCGCGTTCTGGAGAAATTCCCCGAGCGTTCTTATGACGTCGGTATCGCCGAACAGCACGCGATCACCTTCTGCCGCGGGAATGGCTTGCGAAGGCCTGAAGCCGGTCGCAGCTATTTATTCAACATTCTTGCAGCGGGCATTCGATCAAGTTATCCACGACGTCTGTTTGCAAGACCTTAATGTCACGATCGCGATGGATCGTGCGGGCATCGTTGGTGCCGACGGCCCGACGCATCACGGCTTGCTTGATATTTCGTACCTCCGCGGCTATCCAAATATCGTTCTGATGGCACCCAAAGACGAAGCCGAGATGCGGGATATGATCCTGACGTCGATCGAACATCCTGGCCCGGCGGCGATCCGTTACCCGCGCGGAAACGGATTTGGCGTAAATATCAGTGCAGCTCCGCAGAAGATGGAGATCGGCAAAGCAGAGGTACTTCGCGAAGGCGGTGATGTGGCGATCATAGCCTACGGAGCGATGGTCTATCCCGCGATCGAAGCGGCTCAAAATCTGGCCAAGAGCGGAATTCAGGCGACGGTGATCAACGCCCGCTTTGTAAAACCGCTCGATGATGAACTTATTCTCCATATCGCACGTAATTCTGACTTGATAGTAACAGTTGAGGACGCCTATCTCGCGGGCGGATTTGGTTCTGCGGTTCTCGAACTGCTTGAAGAAAACGGCATTTCAGATAAAATAAAGGCTGTGCGAATGGGCGTGCCCGACGAGATCGTGACCCACGGCGATCCGAAGATATTGTTGGCAAACTACGGGCTCGACGCCGACGGCATCTACACAAAGGTCGCCGAAACGCTTGAAACTATGGAGAACGAACGCCTTGGCAACAAGCGGATCAGGGCCGTTAAGTAGAAAATTTATATGGCACAAGAAATAAAAGGCAAAAGTCAGGAACCTAAGAACAACACACCGCTGCTTATTATCGGGGGTGTTTTCGTTCTGGTGCTGATCGGCGGATGGTATTTGTATAGCAAGAGCAAGCCTCCGGTTGATCCGGGTAAGCCCACGCCGGGCCAACTCCTGTAGTGGCTAAGGACAAGAATATTATCCCTCCGAATGCTCCTCCCGGAGCTTCGCCGCCGAACATGGCAGGCTCAGCAACCGCGGCGGTCACGCTTGAGGAATTTGCTGATTTCCAGTGCGGTTCGTGTGCGGCCGCTCATCCGGTCATGAACGAGATCAAATCGCTTTACGGTTCGCGGATCAAGTTCGTCTATCGCAACAATCCGCTCGCGATCCCGGCTCACGACAAAGCTTATGAAGCGTCTGTCGCTGCCGAGGCGGCTGGACTGCAAGGCAAATTCTGGGATATGCAGAATCTGCTGTTCACCAACCAGCAGGCCTGGACAGCTGCACCGACGTATAAGACGATGTGGAAGGATTATGCGACCAAGATCGGTATTGATGTCGCAAAATGGGAGAACGACATCGCCGGCATCGCCGCTAAAGGCCGGGTTGACGCTGATCTCGCTCGTGGTAAAGCGATCGGAGTGAATTCGACGCCTACGCTCTACATCAATGGTACCGCCGTTCCTTACTCGGAAATGTCGGTTCCAAAATTAAAAACGATCATAGATGGAGAGTTGGCCAAGAGTACCGGCGCTAAAGAAGAACCTGCCGCGGCACCTGCGGCAAACGCGGCTGCGAATACAAGTAAGTAATGGATCCAGAATTTTCGGATACTAAACCTTCAGCGTCGATCGCCAAACTGCCTGCAGCAGCGGCGATCGTCGCCCTTTTGGGCATTGCGGATACCGTTTATCTAACTGTGCATCACTATACCGCAGAACCCGTTCCGTGCAGCATAATCGAAGGCTGTGAGCAGGTCCTGACCAGTCAGTGGGCCGAACTTGGCGGGATCGCAAATGCCGTTTTCGGCTCATCGGCGTTTCTTCCCGAAGCTCTCGTACATTTTCCGCTCGCTGCCATCGGTGGTATCGGCTACTTCATTGCTTTCTCTCTAGCGTTGCTCGCCGCATTCGGCGACTCGCGAATGTGGAAGATTTTTGGAGTGCAGGCGACGATCATGATCTGCGTTTCAGCTTATCTGGTCTACGTACAGGGCATGCTGATAGGAGCATTCTGCCAATTCTGCCTCGCGTCAGCTCTGACGACCTTGATCCTGTTTACGATTTACCTTATTTCGATATTTTCGTCGCGAAAACGCGCCTGAATCCGATATTGTTCCTTCTGCGAAATCTAATGTGTTGAAACCGGGTTGCGATGCAAGCGGTTGGCAACTGCGGATAAAATAAGGTAGCTTTAGGAAGATAAATTATCGATATCAAAGACAATTTGTGACCCAAGCGATCTTACAACGCATAGCAAATGGAGACAGAAGCGCTGTTCAGGAATGCCTGAGCAAGTACGGCGGGCTCGTGTGGTCCATCGCGCGAAAAATGCTTCGAAATCCGGATGACGCGGAGGACGCTGTGCAGGAAATTTTCGTTGATATCTGGAAAAACGCTGAGCGGTTCGACGAAACCAAATCGTCGGAAACGACATTTATTGCGATGATCGCCCGTCGCCGTTTGATCGATAAGATCAGATACTCTACCCGCCGTATATCTGCAGATTCGTTGGATGACGTTTTGCTCGAACCATTTACCAGGGCCGACAGGGATATGCAGGTCAGTCTCGAAGCACAGCAGGCAGCAGAAGCGATGCGAACGCTGCGTCCTGAACAGCAGCAAGTGCTCAGACTGTCGATCGTTCAGGGAATGTCGCATCAGGAGATATCTGATGCAACGGGAATGCCGCTGGGCACAGTCAAAACGCACGCAAGGCGGGGAATTTTGCAGGTAAGAGAATATCTGGGCCTCGGTGGATCGGGCCTGTCGCAGGAGGTGAGAGCATGAACGAAGAAAACAATGAATTACTCTTCGATCTTCTTACCAAGAAGGCGATCTACGGCCTCGATGAGGCAGAGCAGAAGCAGCTCGACCAGATGGATCCGGGCAACGCGGACGCAGAGTTCCATTCGCTCGAAATGACTGCTGCGGCGATCAGTCTCGTAGATTTCGCGGACAATGAGCCGATGCCTGAGCATCTGTTTGCGAAGATCGCTGCCGATGCTGAAAAGTTTGTCGGTGAGGACACTCCGTGGCCACCGGCTTACAACACGGACGAAGACGAACGCCCGTCGCGCGGCTGGTTTGGCTGGCTGGGTTGGGGAGCTGCTCTCGCGGCATGTATCGCTCTGGCTGTAAATATTTACATCACAAACTTCAGGCCCCAGACCATTGCGGTTGCCCCTACGCCAGTAGAAACACCGAAAGTAAAGACGCCTGGCGAGATGCGTGAAGATCTACTGCGTTCAACCGCAGGTCTTATCAAAGCCAACTGGGCAGCCGGAAATGTGAAAGAACTGAAAGACATCTCGGGTGATGTTGTCTGGAGTGACGAAAAGCAGCAGGGTTATATGCGGTTCAAAGGGTTGCCCGCGAACGATAAGGCGAAAGAAACGTACCAGCTCTGGATATTCGATAAGACGCAAGATAAGGCAACGCCGATCGATGGCGGTACCTTCGATGTCGCGGCAAATGGCGAGGTTATCATTCCGATCGACGCCAAGCTGAAAGCGGTCGAGCCAGGAATGTTCGCCATCACCGTCGAGAAACCCGGCGGCGTCGTGGTCTCGAAACGCGAGAAGATCGCCGCACTCGCGACGGTTGAAACCAAAACAAGCTAGTTCTCGTAGAACAGTTTAGAATCCGCAACTCGGTTATCGGGCATTTGTTTTTGAAACAGGTGTCCCTTGGCCTTTTTCGGCATATCCCCAATAGTTACAAAGGAGTCGACCATGCGACGTAAGTTCCTATCTACCCTATTTCTGACAGTTGTCCTCTCGACCGCAGCAGTTTTTGGCCAGGGCGACAAATTGCCGCCGATAAATGTTAAGCAGTACAAGCTCAAGAACGGCATGACAGATCGTCATGCATCAGGATCGTTCGACGCCGATCGTTTCTGTGAATATGTTCTATCATGTCGGTTCAAAGAACGAAGCAAAAGGCCGAACCGGTTTCGCGCACCTTTTTGAACACATGATGTTTCAGGGCTCGGGCAATTTTATCGACGGTTGGCGTGCGGTCGATGAAATGGGCGGCAGCGTCAACGGAACTACCGATCAGGATCGCACCTTTTATTACGAAACGGTCCCATCAAATATGCTCGAGCGGACGCTATATATGGAAGCCGACCGTATGGGCAATCTGCTCGCCGCCATGGACCAGGCGAAGCTCGACAACCAGCGTGACGTAGTTAAAAACGAACGCCGTCAGCGTGTCGATAACGTGCCCTACGGAGCGATGGCCGAGATGACCTACGAGGTGATGTATCCCGAAGGACACCCGTATCGCTGGGACGTGATCGGTTCCATGGCTGACCTTTCGGCGGCGTCGATCGAAGATGTAAAGTCGTTCTTCCGCACCTACTACGTTCCGAATAACACCGTGATGGCGATATCGGGCGATTACGACGAAAAGCAGGCGATGGCCTGGATCGAGAAGTACTTCGGCGGAATGAAGGCTGGCGATCCGATCGTTCGACCGAACCTTCCGGTGCCGCAGCTATCGAGCGTCGTCCGTAAATCGTATGAAGACCCGTTCGCAAACGCATCGCGCATCTCTCTTACCTGGGCATCAGTCCCGGCATACGCCCCGGATGAAGCTCCGCTAGACGTGCTTGCCAACGTGCTTTCCAGTGGTCGTGGTTCGCGCTTGCAGAGCAATCTGCTTTACAAGAACGAACTCGTCGCCAATGTTAACGCGGGTAACAATACTAGCGAGATCGCCGGACTGTTTCAGGTGTCAGCCACCGCCCGTCCAGGGAAAACGCTTGATGAGATCGAGGCTGCGATCAATTCAGAGATCGAGCGGATCAAAAAAGATGGCCCGACCGCCGATGAGATCACACGTTCTGTAACGCAGCGTGAGGCACAGGCTATCTTTGGCCTTCAGACGGTTTTTGGAAAAGGAAGTGCTCTCGCAAATTACGCCGGATATCTCGGCCAGCCTAACTATTTCCAGGCAAATCTTGACCGGTACCGCAAGGTAACGGCCGAAGACGTAAAACGGGTCGCGAATAAATACCTGACCGCAAACCACCTTGTACTGTCCGCTGTTCCGGCTAAAACGCCTCCGCCGCCGGCCAAGGCAGACAAGCCGGCTTCGACCGAAACAAAGAAAAAAGATACGGCTCTCATAGCAAAACAGGAAGCCATGCTTCCCAAGGCAGGACCGGACCCGAAACTTGTTCTCCCGGCGATCGAAAAGACCAAGCTCTCGAATGGCCTTAACGTTTGGATCGTAAAGCAGGACGAACTCCCGATCGTCTCGATGAATCTCGTGATCAACGCCGGTGGAGCTCTTGAGAGTGCGGACAAGGCGGGCGTTGCAACGATGACGGCAGCGATGCTTAACCAGGGCACAAAGTCGCGTTCAGCACTAGATATCTCAAACGGCTTGCAGGCGATCGGAGCCAATGTTACTTCCGGTTCGTCATTCGATAACACAACTGTGTCGATGCAAACCCTCACCAAGAACCTCGACGCGGCCCTCGGCTACTTCGCTGATCAGGTCATAAATCCGGTGTTCCCTGAAACCGAGTTCAAATCGACCAAAGGTCGCAGACTGATCACTTTCCGTCAGCAAAAAGCGAGTGCGACCGCGGTCGCCGGCGTCGTTTACGACAAGGTTCTGTACGGCGATCAGGTCTATGGACGTCAGTTGCTCGGCGATGAAAAGACCGTTGCGGCGATGACCCGCGACGATCTCACGAGTTTTTACAACGCGAATTATCGGCCGAACAACTCGACGCTGATCGTGGTCGGTGACGTTCAGACCGCGGATATCAAGGCACGACTCGAAAAGGCATTTGCTGACTGGAAAACCGGCGACGTTTCGGCCTCGAGCATTGCTGAACAGCACATGTCGTCAAAACCGGGCATCTATCTGGTCGACAAACCAGGTGCTGCCCAGTCGTCGGTCTCGATCGGCCTCGTCGGCATTGAACGCAACAATCCCGATTTCTTCGCCGTCCAGGTGATGAACTCGATCCTCGGCGGCGGTGGTACGGCGCGACTCTTCATGAACCTTCGCGAAGACAAGGGCTACACATACGGTGCGTACAGCCGCTTCTTGCCGCGTCGCGGTGCGGGTCCGTTCTCGGCGTCCGGTGAGATCCAGACCATTTCAACCAAGGAAGCGGTTCAAGAATTCATGAAGGAGATCAATGGAATTCGCGGTTCGCGGCCGGTCACTCAGGCCGAACTGGATGTTAACAAGCAGTCTTTCATCCGTCGGTTCCCGAGTGCGTTCGAAACCGTCGGCGGCATCTCGAACCAGCTTGCTTCGCTTGTCGTTTACGGCTTGCCGGATTCGTACTTCAACGAATACATCCAGAAGATCGGAGCTGTCTCATTGGCTGACGTCAATCGCGTCGCTAACAAATACCTTGATCCGTCGAAGATGGCTATCGTCATCGTCGGGGATCGCAAGGTCATCGAGCCCGGGCTCAAAGAACTTGGCCAGCCGATATCTATCCTGGACACTGACGGCAATCCCGCCGGTCAGTAGTTAGTAGGGAAATGAAAAAAGAGCCGGGCTTTTTATAGCCCGGCTCTTTTTTGTTGCTAACTCAAGAGTCATTTCCTCATCAACACAACCTGTGATTGCTCCGCTGCATTTACACGGCCGAAAAATCTTTTTACCGTGTCATATTTATCCGCCGGGACTGTTGTACGATTTAGTTTGAGCGAACGCGAGAAAATTAGATCCGTTCCGACCACCTCATACTTTGCCGTAAATTTGCCGAAATCTGCCTCAACCTGAACATTCTCAGGCATCTCGTCCACTGCAAAGCCCACGGGTAGCTTTATTTTCACACTTTCTGAATAGGTCTGGCCATCGATCACGAATGGATGGACACGCTGGCCGTCGGTAAAGGATAGCCGGTCGAGGCGTCCTATGATCGCGGGTTTGAAGACCATCAGCTTGCTCTGCATGAGCTGGCCATATGAAGTCGCGGCAAAGTTGAGATCCATGCGCAAAACGGCCTTCGCTATGCTCGTCTTTCGTTACGATGTTCGTCGTCTTTGCTCCGCTCAAACCTCGAGCGACCCAGCCTTCGACCATCCGGCTATAGTCCGGTGCCGAAAGCCTTCTGAGTCTTGCCCGTTCTGCAACAGCCGTCTGGCCTTTTGTGCTTTCGTTAATGCTCCCCTTGATCGAGCCGTCTGACTCGAGGACCGCCTCGATCGTCCTTTCGAGGCCGTTCGAATCGCCTGAGATCACCGGGATTCGGGTCAATGCCTCAGTGCTCGAATGATCGATCAGAGCCAGACTTCCTTGTTCGTCTTCCGGGATATCGCCCACCGGCGTGTACGGATCGGTCGGGTCAAAGATCAGCAGACGTCCGAGCGTCGGATGGTTGACGACGGATTGTGCGGTGGTCGCATCGGTAACCTTTACGGCGATGATGCAGTGGTTGAACTGGTGCGGCGACGCCCATTCGGCCCGCACATAGGTCGGATCATCGGCAGTAATGCTCACCATGTACGCCTGGATCTTCAGAACGCTGAGCATTGCCCGCATGAGATTGGCTTTGTCTTTACAGTCGCCGTACGATTTAGCGAAGATCTCGGTCGCCGAGTGCGGACGATAGCCGCCGCCCTTTCCGGTGCCGACCTGGATGGAAATATACTGTATCTGCTGTACGTAGTGTGCGATCGCTCTGATCTTTTCCAGTTCGGTCTTGAGATTGTCGGTCAGATCGCGAGCTTTTCCAGCAAGAGAATCATCGACGGTCATCATCGGGTCTTCGATCTCGCTCATCCAGCGGGCAACGTCAGACCAATTGGCAAAAGTCTTGATCTGTGTTGCAGTCGATTGCGTCGGAAAGAAACTGACAGCCAGCCGCGGAGCGAGGCTCGAGCGGCTGGGGCTGCCCGCTTCGTGCTTGATCGGAGCAAGGTCGCGAAGCTCCCAGTTATAGCTCGAACCGCTCACCTGCGGCTCTACCGTGTTGCGGTTAAAAGTAACGCCTTCGGCACGCCAGCCGGCAGGTAGATTTAGCGTGTAGCGAGCATACGAAACGGGTAGGTCGTCCTGAAAACCGAACTGAAACTGGCTGAACACCCGCTTTTCCTCAGAGACCGTCTCGAAGCCGAAGACATCACCCTCATTAGCCATGTCCGAAGCGTCGATAACCTTGATCCGGGCTTCGTTGTAGAGGTCGTTATCGACCAGTGCGAGATCGACGGTCTCCTTCTTGCCAAATTCCTTTGGCTGGCCTGCCTTGCGGATCAGCCACGCGTTGATATCGCGGACCTTTTCACTATCGGTCGTGTAAACGATGCGGGCGGTCGCTTCACGTCGCCCTTCTCTTGCCAGAATTCTGACCGCATAGCGAACGGTTCTGAGAATGTTGCCGTCCGAGTTTACCGTGACAGTTTCCTCGTTTCGCAGCACGACGGCGGGGACGTCCTTCATTTCAAATGTCGGCGTTGCGAGCTTGGATGCTTCGACGAGCCATTGCGGGGTGTCGTCGGCTCTGGCGGCAGACACAAATGTCAGAACAATGAGAGCAAAAATAGGAATGGTTCTTTTCATGGCCTGAAGTTTCCTCACTATTTAGCTTCCTGTCTGAGCGTCAATTGATGCACGTCGGCTTTGTTAAAGTTCTCGAACATTGTCTTGATCGGTCCATAGGAATCCACCGGGAACCGAATAAATCCGCCATTGCCGAATGAGAACGAGCGTTTGTATGAGACAGTTTTGCCGTCAGCCGTAACGCCGATGGTCGTTTCGTGTTTTCCGATGCCTTGCTGATCGCCATAGGCAGCCGGGGTGTCGCCGTTTTCGAGCGTAAATCCGGCCGGCAGTTCGATCGTGATGTCGTCCTGTTCTGAGAATGGATAGTTGAAGTAAACTTCCGATTGACGCGAACTTGCCACAAAACGCGGCTTCGAGCTTCGTTCGAAAACGTTCGGCTGAAAGAATATTCGTTTGCCGGTTCGCGACGCGTAACCCGGAACGCGAACCTTGAATGTGTAAACAATAGGTTTTTCCGGGTCACGGGCATTTTCGATAGAAATACTTTCGACCTCAGCCGTGCCGAGAATATTTGATCTGATGAGATCTTTGAGGTTTTTTTCCTGCACTGCCGGCGAATCTCCACGATTGCTCATTTTGTGACGTGAACCAGCATGGCCGGTGAATTCGATCCTCGCTTCGCCCTCGAGCGTTCCGTCCTCGAGGATCTTGAATTTGCCCGATCGCTTTTCCATAGACTTTTCTGCCGAAGCGAGCGGTATCTTTTGCCAGATCAATTCTTTCGAGTCGGTGATAAGAGCCATCTGGCCCTCCTCATTCCAACTCAACATTCCATATGTGGCGAAGTAGCTCGCGGGACTAAAGAACCGCCATTCATTCCCGACCTTGACGGCGATGCTGGTTGAATTCAACATCAGGCTGAGGTTTGGGATCCTAGGATTAAAAAACAGATCTGACCGGTCGCCGGATAGTGCAAGGCGAGCGTCGTACCCGGCAGAGCGAACCATTGCTCCAAACAAAACGTCGATATCACTAGCCGATCCGATCCTGCTTTTCAAAATGTCTCCGGCGGAGCGATCGGATCCGGCTTTTTTCTTTTCTTCGTCGGTTACGTTGTCCGCGTACGAGATGTTTTTTATCTGAGCTTTTACAAAATCGTAGATCCGCTTCAGTTTTTCGTCATCTGTCGAGGCTCCTGCGATTGCCTGTGTTGTGGCAGCTTTTACCTCATCGTTGGCCTTCATTGTGTTCTTTCCGGCCTCGTAGAAAACCTTGCTTACCTTGCTCCAATACTCATTGGAGTCCTTTGAGGTATCGGCGGTGTAATAAATGTAGATCCATGTCGCGGACCTCATCCTCGGGTAGGCCGGACGGCTCTTCTTTATAGGCGGGCAACTTATTCATCGTCGCTCGATAGAAGCCATCTTTGTCCTTTTCAAAATTCGTTGTCGTGTTGAACGACTGAAATGCCATCGACCGATTTCCCGAGTATGGTTTCACGTAGTAGGAGATCGTCTGGATAGGCAATTCGCGTTGGAAGACAAGACGCATATTTGCCTGGCCATCTTCAACGACCTCTTTGTATTTATATTCGACGATCGAGCCGATCTCGAGCCCGGGCAGGGCAAATGATTTTGCCTTGATCTTGAACCCGTTCGTTTTTACGACCTCGCGCTCCAGCACGTCTTCTTTTTTTAGGAAAACAGTTGTCCCATCCGGTTTTGTAACACGGGCCTCAACGTCCTTGATCTTTGTGCCTTTGGGAAAAAGTATGTCGTGCTTGCTGAATTGCTCACGGCCGCGTTCGGTAAAGATCTTCACGCGGACATAGTGTTTCAGAGCGAGTTCGCTGACCGCACTGTCATCGACACGGACTTCCCAAAATGTCGCCTCGGCATCGGCGTCAGGTTCGACGACCGGAGTTTTTGACGACAGTTCCATCGGAGTGATCTGACGCCAATCCTTATCCTGTGCAGCGGCGGAGATCGAAAGCGAGAGTGTAAAAACGAAAAGCAGGAGCCCGACCTTGGACTTGCTGAGAGAAAATAAGCTCATATCTACCTCGAGAGAAGATTCAATCCCTGTAAGCAGCGGGAGTGAAGTTTAATGGGTCTATTACGTAAAGGCCGAAAAGGAATGCGATGGAGATGGCCAATTCTTAAATTCGATCAATTAGACAAACGGCTATGATTAACATGCCATGAAATGCGTTGTATATTATTATATAGAGATTTCATACCCATTTAGCAACAAGTTATTTTTGTAAGGAGAATTTAATGTCCGTCGATCTAGCTAAAATTCAGGAACTGCTCGGTGCCGATGCCGACTCGCTTTTGAACCACGTTTCTACAACCATACCGAAGGAAAACATCCACATTCCGGGCAGCGATTTTGTTGACCGTATCTGGACAAATTCGGACCGTAATCCGAACGTGCTGCGCAGCCTGCAAACGCTCAATGACAACGGCCGCCTACGCGGTACGGGCTATCTTTCGATCTTGCCGGTCGATCAGGGGATCGAGCATTCGGCGGGAGCGAGCTTTGCACCGAACCCGATGTATTTTGACCCGGAGAACATCGTGAAACTCGCGATCGAGGGTGGCTGCAATGCCGTTGCTTCGACCTATGGCGTACTTGGGACGGTCGCTCGTAAATATGCTCACAAGATACCGTTTGTGGTTAAGATCAACCACAACGAATTGCTGACCTATCCGAACCAGTTCGACCAGGTCATGTTCGGCACGATCGAGCAGGCGAAGAATATGGGAGCTGTTGCAGTCGGTGCGACGATCTATTTTGGTTCGGATCAATCGACGCGTCAGATCACCGAAGTTGCCGAGGCTTTTGCGTATGCACACGAACTCGGGATGGCGACGATCCTTTGGTGCTACCTTCGCAATTCGAAGTTCAAAGGCCCCGAAGGCGATATGCACACTGCGGCCGACCTGACCGGCCAGGCAAATCATCTTGGAGTGACCATCCAGGCAGACATCATCAAACAGAAACTGCCCGAGCGTAACGGCGGCTACAACATGCTCAACACCGAGAGCAGCTACGGCAAGACAAATCCGAAGATCTACACCGAGCTGACCAGCGACAACCCGATCGACCTGGTTCGTTATCAGGTCGCGAACTGCTACATGGGCCGCTGCGGTTTGATCAATTCCGGCGGCGAATCGAAAGGCGCCGGCGATCTTGCCGATGCGGTTCGCACGGCTGTCATCAACAAACGCGGCGGCGGCACAGGTCTTATTTCAGGCCGAAAGGCTTTCCAACGTCCAATGGCTGAAGGAGCCGAGCTGCTTCACGCGATCCAGGATGTTTATCTAAATAAAGACATTACCGTCGCGTAAGATCTGGTTAAATTGTCAAAGATCAAGTAGAAAAGCAGGCCGTTTGGCCTGCTTTTTTTATTTCTTCGAATAGCTGCGGTAAACTGTCTCGATCCACTGCGGTGTTTTTATAAAACCGCCGCCAAACGAATCGAACTTCGCCGGTAAGCCCGCCTTTTTTATCTCATCCAGCGTCTTATTCTGTTTCATCGAATCCTGAATGATCTTCGCAGTTTCGGCAAGAGCGTCGCGATAGGTTTGCAAGTCTGCCGTCGTCGCGAGCGGGCCGTGGCCAGGAATGAGCTTGGCGTCAGCCGGTATCGTTTTCAGCAGCGACGAGACGTTATTGATCATCCCTTGAACGCTGCCGCCGCTGTCGATATCAACAAACGGAAATCGACCGACAAAGAAATCGTCGCCTAGGTGAACGACGTTCGCATTCTTAAAGAAAACCACCGAATCGCCGTCTGTATGCCCGTTCGGATAATATCGCAGCGTGATCTCCTCGCCGTTCAGATTTATCGTCATCGATTCGGTGTACGTAAGCATCGGCAGTGCGTGCGATGCGTACGGCGGCGTCTTTTGGCCAAAGATAACTGGCGGATCTAGCAGACGTTTTCTCACGTTAGCGTGAGCAATGATGATCGATCCCTGTTTGCCGAACGAATCATTTCCCTCAGTATGATCGCCGTGCCAGTGGGTGTTCAGAATGAACTTCGGGATCGCCGAACCGAGATCTTTCAACGCGGCACTCAGTTTTGCACTCACGGCTTTGTAATCGTCGTCGACGATCAGAATGCCTTCGGGGCCGGCGACAGCGCCGATATTTCCACCCTGGCCTTGCAGCATGTAAACGTTGCCGCTGACCTTTTGGGTTTTGACTGTCACGTCCTGTTTGTTCGCAAAATGGCTGTTATCGCCGTGTGCGAAAACTGACAGGCTCAGCAGCGATGTGATCGAAACCAAAGAAAAAATTCGCTTCATATTTTCCTCCTAGTAATAACGGCCCTTGCCGATCTGATACGCTCCGGTGAGGAACGGATTTGTCTTTTTCTCGTGCCCGACAGTCGTTTCCGGCCCGTGGCCCGAATACACGACCGTTTCCTCGTCGAGCGACATAATATTTCGTGTGATCGAATCGATCAACTGATCATGATCGCCGCCCGGTAGATCGCTGCGGCCGACGGAGCCGAGGAATAGGCAATCGCCGACAAATACCTTTTTGTACGTTTCCTCAGCCAAGACAACGTGCCCACGCGTGTGGCCCGGACAGTGTCGAATCGAAAATCGAAGCTCGCCGACCTCATAAATTTCCCCGTCCTGCCAGCTTCGTGTCAATTTCGGCGGATCGTCGTAATCAAACCCAAGTGCCGCCATCTGATGCGGCTGAATTCCCATGAACAAGGGCTGCTGGGGCAGCCCGTAGTATAGATCTTCGTCGTCCGGATGCAGAATTATCTCGGCATCCGGAAACGTTTTCGCCAGAAAGCTCGTGCCGCCGACGTGGTCGAGATGGCCGTGAGTGAGCGTAACCGCTTGCAGCTCAAGATCGTTATTTCGCAGAAAGTCAGCTATCTCGGCACATTCTTCACCCGGATCGATACAGATCG
Source organism: Pyrinomonadaceae bacterium (assembly GCA_047600985.1). GTDB lineage: Bacteria > Acidobacteriota > Blastocatellia > Pyrinomonadales > Pyrinomonadaceae > OLB17. The sequence goes on from JASGKA010000002.1 coordinate 87,468, forward strand.
CTTTCCTGCTTTCCTGGCAAACCACGACCCGCGTGTTCTGCTGGAATGGTGTAATTGTAAATTTCTCAACTAACATTACTAAATATCTTCAATTTCTCAGCGGCGTCAAATTCATCAGCCTTTCGGTCCTGCAGCACGAAAAGTATCGCGTTGCGGAAAGTTTCAGCGTCGGGTTTGCCGTTGAAGCATGGCGTTTCAAGCTCCGTCAGATTCAGGTAGCTGATCAGGCAGCTCAGCAGCATCCACAATAGAACCTCTTCGTCTGGGCCGATCGGGTTGTGTTTGACGATGCTCGCGCGGTCTTCGAAAATGCCGTCGACGATACGGTCGAATTCAGATCTTGATATCTTGGTCATACAGCTTGCCGCCCGCTCACGCAGGCGGTTCTGACTCTTCTTCGTACATCAGGTAATGTGACGATGCCATTCCGAGTTTCTCGTAAACCTTCTGAGCGTGAAAGTTATCGTTCTCGACATAAAGCCTGAAACCGCACACGTTGCCTGCATCGGCCGCTCTTTGCTTTACGAATTCGTACATCCGGCTGTACAGCTTTTGCCCGCGGCCCTCGGGCAGGATGTAAACACTCTGGATCCACCAGAACCACTTGTTCCGCCAGTCGCTCCATTCGTACGTGACCATCAGCCCGCCAACGATCGTGTCATTTTGTTCCGCCACAACGTAAAAACCTTTTTTATTGTCCGAGAATACGGCGCTGACGCCCTCGCTGATCGTTTCAGACGAGAGTTCTTTTCCCTCAGTTTCCAGAGCCATAGCCTGATTGAATCTGATCAGCGATCCGGCGTCTTCGGCGGTTGCGATCCTGATGATCGAGTCAATAAAATCCATATTTAATATCAAAATCGTCTCACTTTGTTCAAAATCACGGTTTACTAAATCCAATGAGGTCAATGAGTTACAAGGCGTCATCCCATTTTGGTGCGCAAAGTGGGACGGCTTATGTCCTGTGTTATCAAGTGTTTACCGTCAAAAATCGTCCCATTTGTGTATTTTTCTGTTTTGGACATCCCAGAATAATATTCGTGCAGCGAAAATGATGCGGGGAACTACAGAACCCGAGATCGAGAACATTGGATCTAATAAGCGTTGCATACGTGGTCTAAATGTATCATAAATGCAACAATTTGTCAAGCTATTTCTTTTAACTGGAGCTCATTTTGCCCGCTCGGCGGCGATAGCTCATCTTGACTAAAGTGCCTGCGTCCACTAGCCTAGAATGTTTTGCCGACACGGCTTTTTACCTGATGAAACTAAGAATACTTTATCACGGCAACTGTTTCGACGGCGTTTCGTCGGCCGCGATCTTTACGAAGTTTTTCCTCGCGACGGTCAATGCCGATGCCGAGGTTGCCTACACGCCGACAATGCACCGTGCCGGAAATGCGTTTGACCGTGAGCAGTTTGACGGTGATGAGAATGCGATCGTGGATTTCAAATATTGCCCTGACGAACGCCTGACGTGGTGGTTCGACCATCATCAGTCAGCGTTTTTGTCGAAAGAGGACGAGCAGCATTTCTTGGCGGATACTTCGGGACAGAAATTCCTGGATACAACGAGTAAATCGTGCGCCGAGTTCATTGCGCGCGTAGCTAAGGAAAAATACGGTTTTGAAGACACTTCGCTCGCCGAGTTGATCGAATGGGCACACATAATCGACGGAGCTCTGTACGAATCGCCTGCTCAATGCGTCGAGCTGCGGTCGTCTGCGTTGAAACTGATGCAGGTCATCGAAGGCGAGAAGGACGTAGCTTTTGTCGAGAAAATCATCCGCTCGCTCACCGCGAGAACGCTCGATGAGATCGTCGAGAGTAACGAGATCCAGGAAAAACTCGAACCCATCCTCGAGCGTCACTGGAAAACTGTAGAGCTTATCAAGCAGCGTGCGGTTTATGACCGTGGCGTCGTCATATTTGACCTGACCGACACTGGGATCGACGGATATAACAAATTTATACCGTACTATTTCTATCCGGAGACCACTTATAATGTTTCACTTACGCAGAGCGATTTCCGGACGAAGATCTCAGTAGGTTCGAACCCATGGGCACCGCGTCCGCGAACCCATAACATCGCCGAAATATGCGAACGATACGGCGGCGGCGGACACGCCGTGGTTGGAGCAGTGTCGCTGAAGCGGGAAGATCTGGAACTCGGCAAGCAGTACATGAAAGAGATCATCGAGGAACTGCAGTTTGCAGACTAACCCAGATGGGGAGATCTGAAAGTCATTTGTTGCCATGTTCCGTGTACTTCCGTGTGTTCCGTGGTTAATTTCTTTGAACTCGACGACGGAACACGCGGAAAAGCACGGAACAAAACCGAGAATCATGGGTTCTGATCGGGTAGAATGTCACTTTTTCGGGCAGTTTGATTTGGTAAAAGAAAAAGAGGCTGTCTTTTCAGACAGCCTCTTATTATTTCGTTTCGCAACGTCCTTACGAAGCTTTCGTGTAAACGCTCTTGGTCGTGCCGCGTGGATTTTCACGGGTGACGGTCAGCGATTTACCATCAGAGCTCATGTCGTAGGTCGAGGTCGTTTTGGTGTCGCCATTCGGTCCAGGTGAAACGGTCGTGATCGTGACCTTGTTTCCGCTCTGCTCGGCTTTGGTCTTGATCGTGATGGCTCCATTCGGGCCCTGACGTTCGGTGCTGACCTCTTTGCCATCAAGCGTGTACGACTGATCGCCGCCACCGCCCATGCCGCCACCGCCGCCCATACCGCCGCCGCCGGGACGCTGTCCACCACCGCCGCCGCCAGCTCCGTCTGCCGGAGGAGCGTTACGCTCGGTCGCAGTCGAAACCTTGAACGAGGTTCCAGCCTGTGTGATCGTCACGGTCTGCGATTTGATCATCGCCCCCATCTGTCCGAGGTCCGATTTCGCGATATCGAGATTCCACTTACCGCTCAAATCGCCTGCTTTCTGTGCCGACGCGGTGAATGCCATAGCCAGCACCGTAAGGGCTGCTGCCAAAACAAAGTTCTTCTTCATATAGATAGCTCCTGTCAAAATTTAGATTCGTCAACCGCTTGTATGACGCAATTCTAGCCCAAATGGTTCTGCGAAAGATGTAAAGATTTGTAAACCTAGATCAACTTTCCGAAACCGCCGTTTCGCCCGTACTGAGCTTGCTGTTCCTAAAGCCATAAAGAGCGTAAATTACAAGCCCGACGATGAGCCACAACGAGAATCTGATCCAGTTCGTAACTCCTAATTCTGTCATCAGATACAGGCACGAAAGTAACCCGAGGATCGGAATGAGCGAGAGTTTTTTAGTCAGGCTGAGTACAACCAACAGTGCGGCAACGAGGACGAAAAATATCATCGGTATCTTGTGCGAAAACGCTCCGAGTGTCGATTCGCCGGCAGCTGGTTCGAGCTTTAGGAAGTCGCCGATGAAGGTCGGATTGAAATAATAGATCGTCGCGACGAGCGCAATTATTAATACGGGCAGCAGGATCTGTGAATTAATGTACGGGACATAACGCGTTCCGCTTTCCGTAAACTCCTTATCTTTGAACAACACGCCCGCACATACGACTACGAACGCGAACAGAGTTCCGATACTCGCAAGGTCCGTTACTTCCGTCAGATTCATAAACAATGCCGGGATCGCGACAACAAACCCAGTTACAAGTGTTGCGAACCATGGGGTGTTGAATTTCGGGTGGATCGATGAGAAGACCTTTGGCAGCAAACCGTCGCGGCTCATCGCCATCCAGAGACGCGGCTGTCCGATCTGGAAAACCAGGAAAACGGTGGCGAGAGCGATAACCGCACTTACAGCGATGACACCAGCAACCCACGGAATATTCGCGCCTTCGGGCCCGAAAACGAACGCCAATGGATCGCCGACATCAAGCATTTTGTAGCTGACCATTCCGGTCAAAACCAACGTAACCGCAATATAGAGAACAGTACAAACGACGAGCGACGCTATCATAGCTATTGGTAGGTCGCGTCGCGGGTTCTTACATTCCTCAGCGGTGGTCGAGAGGGCGTCGAACCCGATGTAGGCGAAGAATACGGCCGAAACGCCTTTCAAGACTCCCGCGATGCCGTTTGGTGCGAACGGTGACCAGTTTGCGGGGTGAACGTAGTTCAAACCGAGGAAGATCACTAGCAAAATGATGCCGATCTTCAACACGGTCATGATGTTCGATGCAAATTTCGATTCGCGGATGCCGATGAAGACAAGCGTTGTTATCACAACAGTAATAAGCAAAGCCGGAAGGTCGGCGACGATCGGGATCGAGCCAAGTTTCGGGGCATTGAGCCACGCGAGATATCCATCCATCTGGCCGCAGTTGACCGCGGCATCTGCGGCGTCACAGGCTTTGGTTAAGGCATCTACCGTCGCCCCGCCAGCCATTGCTTCCTGAACAGCCGCGAAACCGCGTTTTGCAGTCAGAAAATCCATCGTAAAATGCAGCGGTATCTCAATTCCATAGCCCTTCAGAAGGCCTGTAAAATAATCGCTCCACGAAATGGCGACAGCTATATTTCCGATCGCGTATTCGACGATCAGATCCCAGCCAATGATCCACGCGATCAGCTCACCCATCGAGGCGTACGCGTAGGTGTAAGCCGAGCCCGCGACCGGAATTCGCGAGGCAAATTCTGCGTAGCACAGTGCCGAAAATCCACACGCAAATGCTGTAAATACGAACAGAAGAGCGACCGCCGGGCCGCCGTTGAACGACGCCTTGCCGACCATCGCAAAGATGCCCGCCCCGATGATCGCGGCAATGCCCATCAGTGTCAGGTCAAAAACACCGAGCGTTCGGCGAAGCTTGCCCGGCTCGTGCGTTTCCTGAGCGTGTTCTGAAAGGCCCGCAGCCGCATCGGCCTGGATCTGCGAGATAGATTTTGTGCGGAAAACTGAAGTTGACATAAGTTTCTCTACGACGAAAAGATCAGACGGAAAAAGATATGCAGATATTGCTGTCTTAATTGGTTTTAGCGAATTTTGAACCAATTTGGCTAAAGATGCAAGAGAAATGAGTCGAGAGTTGCAGAGTTACGGAGTTGCGACGTGAACGGAGGCTTTGAGTGAGGCAACTCGCACCTATGCGACTCCGAAACTCTGCCAACTTTCGGTAAACTATTTGGCATGGATTGGAAAATATTTGGGACGGCATTTTTAACACTTTTTTTGGCGGAACTAGGCGATAAAACGCAGCTTGCGGTGATCACGATGACGTCTAGCACGGAATCTAAGGTCTCGGTTTTTCTGGGGGCGGCTCTGGCTCTGGTCGTTGTGACGCTGTTGGGAGTGCTGGTCGGCGGCGTTTTGAGTCAATATGTTCCGACCGAATGGCTTCAGCGGATCGTTGCGGTCGCGTTTATCGTGATCGGCGTGTTAATGCTTCTGGGCAAGCTTTAGAGCGAAGCGAAACGGAGCGAAGCTCGACTGGAGCGGCGAGCATCCTTGCTTGCCACACTGCGGCCGCCGCAGTGTTAAAGGCCGCGGTTAATGCAACTTGAATTCCGCATTGCTTAACACCGAGGAAGCCTCGGCGTGGCAAGCAGGGATGCTCGCCGCTCCAGTCACGTATTGCTTTTATTTCTTGGATCGTGTTTCCCAAGTTCTGGCAACGTTTGCGTCGACTTCCGGTTCCTGCTTTAGAGGCAGTTTCTTTGCCATTGCCCAGCGTTCGAACCACGAGATTCCGGCATTCCCGGTGAAGTCTTCGGTGGTTTTGTAGGCTTCGTCGGATTGGGCTTTGTCGACGGAAACGTAGCTGTAGCTGCGTTTGTCGAGCATGGCGAAGAAATCGTCCGCGGTGTCGGTGACTAGGCGGCTCGATGTCAGGACCATCGTCTGAGGGATGTCACGGCCGAACATCTCCTGCGAATACGACTCATATAGGTCGAACATCTTTGAAATGTACGCCAGATAAGCGGAACGAACTTCTTTCATCGTGTTGACATCATTGTCTTCGCGGGCCATGTCATAGGCGTACGAATACATCCATTCCTGGTTGTCGATGGTGTACTTGACCGGTGTATATCCGCGAGACGCGAGCCATTTTTCGACCGTTTCACGATCAGCGGCGGTTTTGCCGGTGTTGAGATACGGATAGCTGAAATATCGCGGCGGCAAGCCCATATCGCCGATCAGCTGCTTCGCGATGGTCTCATTTTTTTCGATGTTCGCGATGTATTCGTTTACGGGCGTGTCATACAGCTTCAGATGCTTAAATCCGCCAAGACCGACCTCGAATCCGGCGTCGATCCACATCCGCGCGATCTCTTTGCGAACGGGGAAGAATTTTTCTCCGTCAGAGACCATTCCGCCCTGCAGAAAGCCGGTCGCGGGTACTTTGTGGCGTTTGAGAGCGTCGATCAGCAGGCGGCATGGTCGCGTCAGCATCTTTTGGCGGATTAGTTGTGCGGTCAAGAGGCGGGATCGAAACAAAGCCGATCGCAAGCCTTTTCGAGCCATTATTTGAATTAGCATTGACAAGCGAGCCTGAGCTGAATGACAATGCCAGTAGCAATACCGCCGAGGTGAGCAACAAAGCCAGACCTGCCGTCCAAGCTGAACTGGCCCTGCTTACCTCGGTTTTTATTTGTAAGATCTTCTGTATTCTCTGCATTAAATTACCTCCGTTCGCCGCGGCTGCAAATCGCGGCGTCGTCATATTCGCCGTTAGACGAATTTCCTCTAGATCAGCGAGAGCACTCGCATATAACGTCTGGGAAGAGTCGAAAAGCTCGAGCACGCCCGCGTCGGCCGCGAATTCGCGCTCGGTGCGGATGCGTGATGACATCCACCAAATGGCAGGATGATAGAAAAATATGGTCTCGATGGCCGCCTGAACGGCGTTGACCAGCGGGTCGAATCGGCGAATATGAATGAGTTCGTGGGCGATGATCGTCTCTAATTGCTGCGGGCTGAGGTGGAGAAACGCGCTCGCCGGTACAATTATCATCGGACGGACAATGCCCATGGCGATCGGCGTTTCAACGAGATCGGAGCAGATAAATCTGATGCCGTCACCGAGATCCAGGCGCGAACATATTCCGCGAAATCGCGACGTCCAGTCTTCGTCCGGCTGCAACACACCAACGGTTCGAATGCGGTTCAGATGCCACAAACCTCCCGTAATACGCAGCGAAAAGAACGCGATCCCGATGATCCATCCAAAAAACGCGACCGGAAATAGACTCGGCAGCTGGCGTTCGATCTTGTACATAAGACTCGACAATGAAAATTCGTTTTCGGCCGAGACGGTCGAGGATGCCGAGGCGGATTCGTCAAAAACTTCCGGCTGCGGACGCGTGGTGACGCCAGCAGTCGTTTTTTCCTTCGAAGAAATGAAAGATGAGTGTGTTTCGGCTTTTGTATCGCCGTAATACTGAACAAAAGTCACCACCGGCAGCGATGCGCTGATCGCGAGTAGAAAAACGGCCAATGCGTAGCGGGTGTCAGCACGAGCGTTACGCATCAACCGTAGGGCGACGGCGAGACAAAGTGCCGTCAAGGCGAACTGCCAGACCGAATGAAAAAGCGTCCAGCCGAGGTCGGCTACGAGTTCGGACGTAAAAAGAGCGTTCCAGTTCATTTTGTGTCTCCTTTTGATTCGGCCTCGTCGATCAGACGGCGGATAGCGTCGAGTTCCTCGCGGGTTGCGGGTTTCGATTCCAGAACATGCTGGACCAGATTCAATGCCGACCCGCGAAACGCCCGGTCGATCAGCGAACCGACCAGCTTTCGCTGCATCGCGGCCTGCGATTCGGCGGGTTGGTAGACGTGAGCCTTTGAGGTTTCGTCACGTTTGACCAACCCTTTTTCCTGCATGATCTGCAAAAATTTAAGTACGGTCGTGTACGTTGTCGCTCGTTTGGCGTTCAGGTCGTCAAACACCTCACGAACCGTTGCGGTCTTGCGTTCCCAAAGTATGTCGAGGATCTCAAGCTCAGATGATGTCGGCTGTTTTTGATTTTTCATGATCTACGAAACTCTTCGTATAAGGAATATATACGAAGAGTTTCGTAGATGTCAAGAGGGAATCGACAAGAGCGAAGCTCGACTGGAGCGGCAAGCATCTCTGCTTGCCGCGCCGAGGCTTCCTCGGTGTTATGCGCCGAGGTTGAGGTCAAGTTAAAATAGCGAGAGACCTAACACTGCGGAAGCCGCAGTGTGGCAAGCAGGGATGCTCGCCGCTCCAGTCACGCTTCGCTTATTTTTTTAATCTGCCTACGAATTTTTGGCGAAATTTGGCTACTTTTGGTGCGACGACGGCGGCGCAGTAGGGTTGGTTGGGGTTGTTGGCGAAGTATTCCTGGTGATAGTCCTCGGCCGGCCAGAACTTGTCGAAAGCTGTAACCTCGGTGACGATCGGGTTTTCGTAGATGCCTTCGGCAGTGATCTCGGCGATGATCTCGTTCGCGGTATCGCGCTGGGCTTCACTGTGGTAAAAGATCGCCGAGCGGTATGAGGAGCCGATGTCATTGCCCTGGCGATTAAGCGTGGTCGGGTCGTGGACGGTGAAATAAACCCGAAGGAGATCAGCGAACGAAAGCTGTTCAGGATCGAATTTGATCTGCACGACCTCGGCATGGCCGGTGGTTTCCGAACAAACTTCCTGATAGGTCGGATTGTCTTTATGCCCGCCGGAATAGCCGGAAACGACGTCTTCGACACCGACGAGATCGTCAAAAACCGCCTCAACGCACCAAAAACATCCCGCTGCAAGTGTTGCTGTCTCAAGATTTGCCATAAAGCTATTCTAGCAAACGTGTCAGTAGCCCGCACGTAAGTAAGGGCAAGCATTGCGAGTGGGACGTCTTGACGATACGATAACTTTTCCACATTCCCGCGCAGGAGCCCTTACTTACGTGCGGGCTACTGACACGTGCTGATCCGAAGCCTATGCGAGTTATCCACGGCGAGAAGATTTACGGGATCGATATCGATGCTGAGACTCGCTGTGCTCATTGGCATAGCAAACTCGATATCATCGCGATCAAATTCAAATGCTGCGGCCTTTGGTACCCGTGTTTTGAATGTCACGCGGCGGTCGCCGATCATGCGGCGTTGACTTGGAGCGTGGACGAGCGGAGTGAGAAGGCTATCTTATGCGGGAAATGCGGTTATCAGCTCAGTATCTCTGAGTATTTCGCGTTTGATTCAACCTGTCCGCAATGCGGCAGCGGATTCAATCCTGGCTGTGCGAAGCATTATCACCTTTATTTTGAATAGCTTCGTCCAAGAACCTCGAACATAAATTCGAAAATATCAACGTTCTTCCGCGCATCTTCAACCGTTTCGCCCCATGTGTAGAGGCCGTGGCGGCGGATGTAGATGCCGTGGATCGTGGGGTTTTCGAGGAGGACGTTTTCGATCACGTGAGAAAGGGCGATCTGGTCCTGAGCGTTTTCGACGATCGGGATGCGTTCAGTGCTCGTGCTTTCCGTTCTGCCGGAAAGGCCTTTCAGGGCTTCGTAACCCTGCATCGCGATCGAGCCATCGACGAAATTCTTGTCCGCGAGCAGCATTCCCCAAACGCTTTGGGAATAGAGTATACAGCGGGCCTTTGGTCGCAGGCGATAGATCGAGAGGTGCAAAACCGTCTCATCCGACGGCCGCCCGAAACCCTGTAAGATCTCGGCATCGTCATCGATCTCGAGAAAATTCGTCTCGTCGAGCGTGCCTTTTTCATTGCCCGCAGCGGTTATGCAAAGCCGCAGCGGCTTTCGCGCCAGCAGGATGCTGAAATTGCCGCTCGCACCGCGAGCCCAGCCGCGGCGGTAGAATTCACGGCCGGTTTCGGCGAGTTCGGATGTCGGGGTTTGTGGGGTATCGGGCATAAAATGCGTTACTCCTCATCCTGCCGCAATTTTTCGAGCACGGAAAGATCTTCGAGCGTGGTCACGTCGCCCGCGACCTTTCCGCCGGCGGCGAGTTCGCGTAATAATCGTCGCATTATCTTGCCGGACCGCGTTTTCGGCAGCATGTCGGTGAAGCGAATGTCATCCGGTTTGGCGAGCGAGCCGATCTCTCGGGCGACGTGGGCTCGGAGCTTCTCTTTCAGTTCTTCGCTGCCGACGTGTGTTCCCTCAAGCGTGACGAAGGCGGCGATCGCCTGGCCTTTGATGTCGTCGGGGCGGCCGACGACGGCGGCTTCGGCGACGGATTCGTGCGAAACGAGAGCAGATTCGATCTCAGCGGTGCCGAGGCGATGGCCGCTGACGTTTATCACATCATCAACGCGGCCCATGATCCAGTAGTAGCCATGATCGTCGCGGCGGGCTCCATCGCCGGCGAAGTAGAAGCCTGGGATCTCCGACCAATACGCCTGTTTGTATCGTTCGTCATCACCCCACAAAGTTCGCAGCATCGAGGGCCATGGGTGTGTAGCGACGAGGTAACCGCCTTCGTTCGGGCCGACGGGTTTGCCGGCTTTTGTGACGATATCGAGCATGATTCCGGGGATCGGTCGAGTCGCGGTTCCGGGCGTTGTCGGCGTGGCTCCTGGCAATGGGCTGATCATTATCGAACCCGTTTCCGTTTGCCACCACGTATCAACGATCGGGCATTTTCGCTTGCCGATGATCGCGTGATACCACATCCAGGCCTCGGGATTTATTGGCTCGCCGACGGTTCCGAGCAGCCGGAGGCTCGATAGATCGTGCTTGAGCGGATACTGCTCGCCCCATTTGATGAACGCCCGGATCGCGGTTGGGGCCGTGTAAAAGATTGTGATCTTGTGCCGCTCGATAATGTTCCAGAAACGGTCGAAATCGGGGTGATTTGGAGCTCCTTCATACATGAAAACCGTCGCTCCGTTTGCCAGCGGGCCGTAAACGACGTAGCTGTGGCCCGTGACCCAGCCGATGTCGGCGGTACACCAGTAGATATCGTCGTCTTTTAAGTCAAATACGAGCTTCGCTGTGTACGCTGTCTGCGTGAGATAGCCGCCGGTAGTGTGAAGGATGCCTTTGGGCTTGCCAGTCGTTCCTGAAGTGTAGAGGATAAATAGCGGATGTTCGCTGTCGAGCTGCTCGGCAGGGCAATCGGCACTGACGATCTTCGTCAGCTCGTGCCACCAATGGTCGCGGCCTGGGGTCATCGAAACCTTTGAATTCGTACGCTGAAATACGACGACATTTTCGACGCCGGGGCATTCTTTCACCGCTTCATCGACGACATCTTTGAGCTTGATCTCAGCTCCGCGTCGATAGCCTCCGTCGGCGGTGACGATGAGTTTGCAGCCGCAATCATTCACGCGATCACGGATCGCATCCGCCGAAAATCCGCCAAAGATCACGGTGTGAGTCGCCCCGATCCGTGCACACGCGAGCATCGCGACCGACAAAGCCGGGATCAGCGGCATGTAAAGGGCGACACGGTCGCCGGTCTGGACGCCGAGTTTTTTCAGGACGTTGGCGAAACGCGAGACTTCCTGATGAAGCTGCAGATACGTGATCGTCTTGATCTCGCCGGTCTCGCCCTCCCAGATGATCGCAGCCTTGTTCTTTCGCGAGGTGGTCAGATGGCGGTCGAGGCAGTTGTAGGAAATGTTGATCTTCCCACCGACGAACCACTTGGCAAACGGCTCGTTCCACTCCAGAACCGTGTCCCATTTTCTAAACCAATCGAGGCTCTCTGCCTGCTTCGCCCAGAATGCCGGAACGTCTGCCGCCGCCTCGGCATACAGCTCCTCATATTCCGCAAAGCTTTTGATATGAGCATTTTCCGCGAATTCCTGTGACGGCGGAAAGAGGCGGTTTTCGTGGAGGGTCGATTCGATGGCGATGGATTCGGACATAGAAATCAAGTATAAGTTATTCGAGCGAGCGATTTAAAACAAAACCAACTCGAACCATATGAACAAGCAGGAAACCCGTCGGATCAGAACCGGAATAGCGTGCATTGCAGCATTTCTAATTATTTTTTGCGGCAACGTTTTTGCTTCGTGGGAAACAGTCGGTCGCGTGACCAAGGTTGCGAATTCGAAAACCAACGGTGTCGTCCTCGATACCTCGAGTAAGGCGAAGGTTCTGGTCGAATTTTACGGTGCAAATGTCATTCGAGTGAAGGTCGCTCCGAACGGGAAGTTCGAAGGCGAGTTTTCGTACGCGATCGATCCGGTCGCAAAGTTTGATGAGCCCAAAATCACCGTCTCACAGACGGTTTCGTCGATCACCTTGAGCAAGCCTGACGGTACTAAGGTGGTGATCCAGAAAGCTATGTTCTCTGTCGCGGTTTTTGATGAGAAGGGTAACGCGATAGTTCAAAACGACGCGTCCGACCCAACGTCATTCAATCTCGCGACGGGCGAGATCAAGACGACAATGATGCGGCGGAGCGAGGTTGAGACTTACTACGGCTTTGGCGAAAAGGCGTTTGCCGAGATGTCGCGGAATGGGAAGTTTATCGTGAACTGGAACACGGACACGTTCTCGTATCCGATCGGTACCGATCCGATCTATCAGTCAATTCCTTTCTTTACAGCACTTTACGACGGCCGTGCGTACGGATTGTTTTTTAATAATACGTTTCGCACATGGTTCGATATGGGGGCGCGATCGCCGGGTAAATATTCGTTCGGGGCCGACGGCGGAGAGCTGGATTATTTTATCTTTACGGGTTCGAAAGATAAGTCGCCGAAGGAAATTCTGGCCGATTACGCTACTCTGACCGGCAAAACGCCGCTGCCGCCGATCTGGGCTTTGGGGAATCAGCAGTCGCGGTGGTCGTACTTTCCTGAATCGCGTGTTCGTGAGATCGCCGACGGATTTCGCAGCCGTAAGATACCTCTCGATGTTCTGTATCTTGACATCGACTACATGGATGGTTATCGCGTCTTTACTTGGGACAAAAAGCGATTTCCGGACCCGCCGAAACTTATCTCGGATTTAAAGAAGGACGGCATTCAAACGGTGCTGATCATCGATCCGGGAATCAAGGTCGATGAGAATTCTTCGGTTTACAAGGATGGGCAAAAGAATGGCATTTTCGTGAAAAATCCTGACGGCAGCGAGTTGAATCGTGATGTCTGGCCGCAATCGAGTGCGTTTCCTGATTTCACGAATGCGAAAGCTCGCGAATGGTTCGGTTCGCAATATAAAAACCACGTTGCCGAAGGCGTTGCCGGTTTTTGGAACGACATGAACGAGCCCGGCGTTTTCATGAACGACAAGACCGAAAAGCCCGAGGTTTTGCACCATCCGGCGAAAACGTTCCCCTACGACACGCCGCACAAAGGCGACGGTTTGCCTGACACGCACCGGCGTTATCACAACCTCTTCGGTATGCAGATGGCAAGGTCGACCTTTGAGGGTGTCAAGAAACTCGCTCCGGAAAAAAGGCCGTTCGTGCTGAGTCGGGCTGGTTTTGCGGGAATTCAACGATTTTCGGCGGTCTGGACGGGCGACAACTATGCGAGCTGGGACCATCTCGCCATGACGATCCCGATGCTGACGAACATGAGCGTCTCTGGCGTGCCGTTTGTCGGCGGCGATGTTGGCGGATTTAACGATCGCCCGAGCGGGGAATTATATGCCCGCTGGCTACAGGCGGCGGCGTTGACACCGTTTTTCAGGTCACATTCGGTCGGTTGGGCGGGAAACAAAGAGCCGTGGGAATACGGCGATGAGTTTACAGCGATCAACCGTTCGACGGTCGAGCTGCGGTACAAATTTCTGCCTTATCTTTACACGCTTTTCAAGGAACACGCCGACACTGGCTCGCCCATAATGCGGCCATTGTGGTACGAATTTCCCGCCGATAAAAAGACGTATCTCGTGTCTGATGAATATCTTGTGGGCAGCGATCTGTTAGTGGCTCCGGTCGTCAAGGAAGGCTTGCGTAAGCGTCAGGTCTATCTTCCGGCGGGGACCGATTGGGTGAATTGGTGGACCGGCGAGAAACTGGCGGGCGGAGCCGAATACGCGGTTGATACACCGCTCGATCGGCTGTTGATCTTTGGGCGAGCCGGAGCAATGATACCGACGCAGGGCGTTATTCAGAATACAGGTGAGATGCCTTCGCAGCCTGTGACGCTGACCGTGATCGCTGGAATTACGCCTGCGAAAGTCGGGACGGCGACGCTTTATCAGGATGCGGGCGATGGCTATGCGTATCAGAAAAACGGCTTTCAAATCGTGAATTTCGAGCATCGTCCGGGATCTGTAAAGATCATCCGTTCGGGAGAATTCAAGGGGCAAACTCTCAAGTTCATCGAGGTCATCGGCGTCGCCGCTCAGCCGAAGCAGATGGCCGCGGATGGGCGTGATGTCAAGTTCACATATGACGCGGCAACAAAGCGAGTAAAAGCGGAAATCCCCGATGGCGTTAGTGAGATCACGATGGTACGTTAGCTACTGGAGCGAAAGCGTGACTGGCGCGGCAAGCATCCTTGCTTGCCGCTCCAGTCACGCTCGCTTCGCTCACTTTATTTTAGAAAAGGTTTCAAGGCTTTTGTTATGATCGCGTAGCCTCTGGCGTTTAAATGCAGGCCGTCAGCGACGAAGATGTCGGCTGGTGGTTTTTCGCCGTTCGGGCCGAGCATTAGGGCTGAGATGTCTACGTAGCGGACGTTTTTATTTTTGGCGATCTCGGTTCGGATAAGTTCATTGCCGCGTTTCATTTCGGGCCAGAGATTCCAGCGGAGAATGCTTGGTTTCATCGAGATGTAGACGATCGGAGTTTTCGGTAAGGACTTGTCGCGGAATGAGATAAAGGCTTTGAAATCCTCGAGAGCATTCTCAGGGGTTTCTTTGCCCTCGATGTCATTTTCGCCGGAATAGACGACGATCATTTTAGGTTTGTAGGGAGCGACGATCTTCGGTGCGAAAAATACCAGGTCATCGAGCCGCGAGCCGCCGAAACCGCGATTCATCACGTTCAAATTCGGAAAATCCTGCCGCAGGCTCGTCCACATTCTGATCGTTGAGCTGCCGGTGAAAACGATGGGATCCTTCGGCGGTGTCTGCTTTTTGTCGATCTCCGCGAACGCGTTTATCTCGTTGGCCCATTCTTTCTCCCGGGTGTAAAGAGCTTGACCAGCGATTGAAATCGCAGCCATCGAAAAGAACAGCAGTGCTAAAACAAACTTCTTCATGATTGTGAAACGCGGGATGTGGACTGGCGGACAATGATCGTCGGCTCGACGCCGACCGTTTTCGGCACGTTCTCGTTATTACCAGCAAGCCTTTCGAGCAGTTTTCGGGCGGCGAGATTTCCCATTTCGAACAATGGCTGGCGTATCGTCGTCAACGCCGGATTATGGAACGCTGCTGCGTAAATATCGTCAAAACCGAGTACGGAAACATCAGGGGGCACACGCAAACCCATTTCCTCGAGGGCCCTGATCGCACCGATCGCTGAGATGTCGTTGAACGCCAACACGGCGGTAAAGCGTTCACCGCTTGCGAGCAGCGAACGCATTGCAGTATATCCGATCTCAGGCGAAGGAGTATCTCCCTCGAGCTGGACGGTCAACGATTCGTCGAGCGTGATGCCGCGTTTTCGGGCGGCTTCGTTCATCGTTTCCCAGCGTATGTTGGTATCGGAGCTGAAATCCTGGCCTTTGATCGCGGCAATGCGGCGATGCCCGAGGTTGTACAGATGGCCGATGCCGAGTTCAGCCGCGTGCTGGTGATTGAGTACGACGTTCGTCACGCCATCGATTTCTTCGTGCCCCGAGACGTTGACGATCGGAATTGTCGGTGTGAATCTTATCGGCGTGTCGACGGCGATTATTCCCTCTACTTGTCGTTCGATGAGGACTCGCGGAAGGCGTTCGAGCAGTTCATCTCGATGGAGATGGCTGGCCGTGAGATAAAAATATTCGGCGGTAGAAAGAGCCGATTCGACCCCGTTCAAAACCATGGCCGAATAACCGTCGCTAAGCTCGGGAACGATCACGCCGATCGTGTTCGTTTTCTGAACACGTAGCGAACGAGCAAGATAATTTGGGCGGTAATTCAGCTCTCGGGCTCCATCAAAGATCCTTTTTTTTGTTTCAGCGGGAATCGATGCGGCCTGCGGAGAATCATTTAAAACCAGCGATAGGGTTGTCGGCGAGAGGCCCAAATGAAGCGCCAGATCTTTTAGACTGACCGGATCGCTACTGCGATCTATCGGCTTGTTGGGTGCAGTTTCTGCGTTCTTAGGCATTGCGAGAGAAAGTTACACAATCACGCAAAGAATATCAAGAGAACAACAATCATTTGACTTAAATTGGTCAGACCAATCTACCAAATGTGAGATAACCGCTTATCTACAGATCTTCACACAAAAAGGGTGTAATCTTCCCGAAAATCTGCAATTACAGGCAAATTTCTCTTGACAACCAATTTTCCCCAGTGCTATAAAAACCATACTAAAACGATTTACTAAAACGATTTACTTCACAAATTCTCATCGAACCGAGTGCTAAAACCGATGAACGCATATTGGGATGATCGTTTCAAAAGCGTTTTCGATAGAATATTTAACAGAAGAACTTGAGTTAAGTTTGGAGGAAACTATGCGGCGAGCAATGTTCAGCTTTTTTAAGAGCTTTTGCATGATCGCGGTCGTTGCCACGTTTGCAACGATTGCGAATGCACAATTTGGATCCGGAATTTCCGGGGTAGTAGTCGATGGCACTGGTTCTGTGGTTCCGGGAGCAACTGTTACGCTTACCAATCCTGCGACCAATGCGGTTTTAGAGGCGCAGACAAACGACACTGGGCTCTACCGCTTTAACAACTTGCCACCGGGAAACTACCGGATCACAGTCAGCAAGAGCGGGTTCAAGAAAAAGCTCGTCGAAAACGCATCGCTTGCAGCGGAATCAAGTGCTCGTTACGATATCGCTCTTGAGCCAGGAGATGTTTCGGCTGAGGTGACTATTGACGGTTCGTCGGCCGTCGCTCTCGAAACAGAAACGCCGAACCTCGCCCGCAATATCACGAACAAAGAGATCCTCGAACTGCCTCAAGTCGGCCGCGATCCTTACAATCTTGTGCGTCTTGCACCTGGCGTCTTCGGGGACGGTGCTCGTTCGGCAGGCGGTCAGTCGAACCGCATCGGAAATAACGGAACGGGTCCCGGCGGTTCGAATAACGGCATTTTTGCGGTTGAAAACCAGGTTCAGGTTTCTGCCAATGGACAACGTGTTACCTCGAACAATTTCGAGATCGACGGCGTGAGCGTTAACAGCCAGACGTGGGGTGGTGCGGCGGTCATTACGCCGACCCAGGAAAGTATTTCGGAGGTTCAAGTGACGTCGAGTACTTACTCGGCGGAAGACGGCCGCAATTCGGGTGCTCAGGTCAAGGTGATCACTAAATACGGTACCAACGCCTACAGCGGGAGTGCCTTTTACAAGATCAATAATCCGGGGCTTAACGCGTA
This sequence comes from Pyrinomonadaceae bacterium, assembly GCA_047600985.1. GTDB lineage: Bacteria > Acidobacteriota > Blastocatellia > Pyrinomonadales > Pyrinomonadaceae > OLB17. The sequence continues at coordinate 104,845 of JASGKA010000002.1, forward strand.
CAACAAGTTCAACGGAATACCAGGACTCGTAACTGGAACTCCGACGCGAGTGAATGACCGATTCAAAACATACGGCGGCAGTTTTGGCGGCAAGATAATAAAAGACAAATTGTTCTTCTTCCTCGCGTACGAAGGAACCAAGAATGCGTCGAACACGCTGTCTGGCCCCACGTTCGCTGAAACTGCGTCGTTCCGACAGCAACTCGCGACACTACGTGGCGGTACGCTATCTGCCGCATTCCTGAGAAGCGGTGCGGAGCCGCGTATTGCGACAGTTTTGACCACGACCCCGGCGGGCAGTACAAATTTATGTTCGCTTCTTGGTTCGCCATACAACGCGAACGGAGGAGTAAATACAAACTGCCAGATGGTCGGCAGCGGCATTGACATCGGCTCAATAACGGGAGCTTACGGAACGTACGTTCCTGATGCAACAAATTCGATCGGTGGGGGCCTTGATGGCATCGCGGATCTGCAGTATGTGACGATAAGCAATCAGACTAAGTTTCGCGGCGGGCAGTATACGGGCAGGATCGATTACAATCTGACGGACAAAGACAAACTTGCGTTTACGTCAAATTTCACTCCGCTAAGCGCCTTTTCAACAAACCTAGCGGCTCAGTCGCGTCCGCAGGCTGACCTCAACTCTGACCGATTAACATATCTGCTCGGAGCCATCTATACTCGAACGATATCGAGCACTATGATCAACGAGGCTCGCTTTAACTTCACTCGATGGAAATTCGACGAGATCGCAGCGAACCCGAATACGGACTTTGGGCTCCCGCGCGTCGAGATCGAAGCGATCTGGAGTGACCGTCTTCGGTTTGGTGCAAACCGTGCTGAGACGACGCCTGGGCTTTTTGACCAACGGCAGATGGATATTCGCGACATTCTGACTAAGATCGCGGGAAATCATACCTTTAAAGCCGGCGTTGAATATCGGCGCGAAGTCAATCGATCGAGTTCAGCCGGTGGCGCTCGACCGCTTTACTCATTCACGAAAATGTGGAACTTCGCCAACGGCACACCGGTTTTCGAATCGATCAATGCCGATGCGACCGGAACCCCGAATGCTAATGACGTGCCATTCAACGCCGCGAACATTGGGGCTTTTCTACAAGACGACTGGAAACTGCGTCAAAATCTAACGCTTAATCTCGGTTTGCGTTGGGAATACTTTCAGCCGATCAAACCGGGCAACGGTAAGAAACTCGGAAGGCTCAAACTCGGTGCGAACGGACTTTCGGACGCAACGATCGAACAGGTTACTACGTTCACCAACCCGGACTATAACAATTTTGCCCCGCAGCTTGGGTTTGCATGGAGTCCGAAAACCTTCGGAGACAAGCTTGTGGTTCGCGGCGGCGGCGGTCTCGGTTATGATCGTTTGGCCAGCGCTCTGTTTAGCAATGCCCGATTCGTCCCACCCAATGCTGCCCGATATAGCATTTGCTGCGGAAGTAGCGCGAACGGCGGCAACACAGGAGCGACTACAGGTACGATCCAGTTCGTAGGCAGTTCGACAGGAATCCTTGGATATCCGAGAAATCCAACGATCGGCGGTGGTTTCGCCGCTAACGGCGGACCGAATCTCGGGCAAGTCGAAGTCTATAGTACGTATCCAAACCTGCCTACGGCTTGGGTAGCCCGATATTCTTTAGAAGCTCAGTACGAATTGCCTTGGAAATTCGTTGCGACCGCTGCTTATCAGGGAAGCAAGGGCAGCCGGTTCGTTCGTATCCTGCCGCTTCATCTGATAACAACCGGCGTTTCGACCTCGCCGACATTTCGTGCAGTTTATTTTGCGAGCCCAGACGTAAATACATCGTACAACGCTCTGGTGACCGGATTGCGTCGGCGGTTTAGCGACTCGTTCAATGTGAATGTCAACTATCGGTTTGCCAAGAGTCTCGATACCGTCTCGGTTGAAGCACCGTGCGGATGCACGAACCAAACATACGCATACGACAATAGTACAGAAAAGGGGCCATCGGATTTTGATGTTACACACTATTTTAATGCGTCCGGAACGTGGGAACCATCATGGTTTAAGGGCCGCAAAGATGTATTTGGCGATCTGCTTTATGGTTGGTCGTTCAGCCCGATCGTCACTTGGCGTGGCGGTTTCCCGTGGACGCCTGTGACCGGTGGGGCTATTCAGCTTTCGTCGACATCATCGAACATCAATACGATCCGGCCGCGTCAGTATTACGGAACAGCACCGCTCGATAACTCGAACGCAACATATTTGGCTGGTGGGCAGTTTCCGAATAACTTCATCCGAGATGCCAGTAACAACGTCGTGGCTTGCAACAACCTGACAACGACGCCGGCCGGATGCAGTCGTTATTTCCTGACGCCGCTCAACGGCATCAGTTATCTTACAAACGTTCCGGGTGTCGGACGTAACGTATTCCGTGGGCCACGCTATTTTAACGTCGATCTTTCGATCGCGAAGCAGTTCGACATCTCGAGCCTGGCAACGGCGACCCGGATCCTCGGGGAAAAGGCGAAGCTTGACCTTCGTTTCAATTTCTTCAACCTGCTTAACAATTTGAACTTTGCTCCGTTCAATGCTTTTAGCAACAGCACACGAGCCGATAACATCGCATTTGGTGTTCCGACGGCGGCATTGGCTGGTAGGGTTGGAGAATTTCAGGCGAGATTCAGTTTCTAGTTGAACGGTTTGTAAAAACTGGATGGGGCGTGGATCGTGGTCACTTTCCACGCCCTTTTTATCGAGTTTTTGGTTGGATTCAAATGCGAAAACCCCTCAATTTTCGGCAGATGTTCACGGGCTTGTTGTTCGCCGTTTTAGCCTTTACGGCTCTGAACACGGCGGCGCAAGCACCAAAGGGAAGTCTGCGAGTGATGACCTTTAATATCCGTTACGACGAACCACGCGACGGCGTAAACGCCTGGCCGAACCGAAAGCAAAAAGTCGCCGATGTCATCCGCTTTCATAAGGCCGATCTCGTCGGTGTGCAGGAAGCATTGCTAACGCAGCTTCGCGACCTGGAGAAACTGATGCCTGATTTTGCGTGGTGCGGCGTTGGGCGGACTGATGGTAAGGAAGCGGGCGAATATTCGGCGATCCTATATAAAAGATCACGTTTCGAGCTCATTCAGACCGACACCTTTTGGCTAAATGAGACAGGCAAGGTCGGCGAAAAAGGCTGGGACGCGGCGTTTCCGCGGATAGTGACCTGGGCGAAGTTCAAGGACCGTGTTTCGGGCAAGACATTCGTGCATTTCAACACCCATTTTGATCACGTCGGCGAAAAAGCAAGAGCAGAGAGTTCTTCGCTGATCTTGAAAAAGGCGGGCGAGATCCACGGAAAAGGGCCGTTTGTCGTGACCGGCGATTTTAACGTGACGCAGGACAGCGGCGCGTACAAAACGATCATGGCCGGAACGCCAGTGATCAAGGTCGCGGACGCGCGATACGCCAGCATCAACGGGCATTTTGGCGGCAATTCGACATTTAACGCCTTTAAGGAGCTCGAGCCCGGCAAAACCATCGACTATATTTTCGTCCGCGAGGGCATCAAGGTCTTTGAGCACGCCGCTCTTTCCGACCGCTGGGACGGGCTATGGGCGTCAGACCATTTGCCGGTGTTGGCAGAGATATTAATTCCGTAAGCCGCTGCACAAGCCCGCGCGTATGCAAGGGCGATAATCGAATTTTAGGATTCGCCCTTGCTAACGCGCGGCTCGTGCATTCTGATACATAGATAATTTTATGCGATCGATAACGCAAAAACTCTCAGGCTTAATTGTTGCCATTCTATTATGTTCGATGTTCGTCTCTGCTCAACGAAGCGGGCCCGCGGTCGAACGACGGATCAATCAATTGATCGCGAAAATGACGCTCGCCGAGAAACTAGGCCAGCTCCAGCAGCTCGATGGCGAAGCGAACGGTAAATTCCGGCCCGAACATCTCGAAATGGCCCGCAAAGGTCTGCTCGGCTCGACGCTCAATGTTCGTGGAGCAGCGATGACGAACGAATTGCAGCGTGCGGCTCTGGAATCACGTCTCAAAATTCCGATCTTGTTGGGATTTGATGTGATCCACGGCTATCGCACGATCTTTCCAGTTCCGCTGGGCGAGACTGCGAGTTGGGACTTGGCATTGATGGAGCAAAGCGCGGCCGTTGCCGCTGCGGAATCGCGTGCGGCCGGTGTCCATTGGACGTTCGCCCCGATGGTCGATATCGCCCACGATCCGCGTTGGGGACGCATTATCGAGGGTGCGGGCGAGGATGTTTTCCTCGGTTCGCTCGTCGCTGCTGCCCGCGTTCGAGGTTTTCAGGGAACGGATTACAGTGCCAGTAACAAGATCCTCGCGACCGCGAAGCACTGGGTCGGCTACGGTGCGGCTCAGGCGGGACGCGATTACAACACGACAGATCTGTCGGAGCGTTCGCTGAGAGAAACGTATTTTCCTCCGTTCAAATCGGCTGTCGATGCGGGTGTCGGTTCTTTCATGACGTCGTTCAACGACATCGACGGAGTTCCGGCGACGGCAAACCCATTTGTTCTCAAAAAAGTTTTGCGTGACGAGTGGAAGTTCGACGGACTCGTAGTCAGCGATTACACGGCAGTGATGGAGCTGATGTTCCACGGTCTCGCCAAAGACGAAGCCGACGCGGCTATGTACGCACTCAACGCCGGGACTGACATGGAAATGGTCAGCAAGCTGTACAACAAGCATGGCGAAAAGCTGCTCAAAGACAAAAAGATCTCGATGGCGACGATCGATAATTCGGTCAGGAATATTCTCCGTGTGAAATTTAGACTTGGATTATTCGATAACCCGTTTGCCGATGAAAACCGCGAGAAGGCTGAGGTCTTTAAGTCGGCTAATCTTGATGTCGCAAAACGTGCGGCCGAGCGTTCCTTTGTTCTGCTGAAAAACGAGAACAAAACGCTTCCGATAAACAAAAATATCGACAAAGTCGCGATCATTGGTTCGCTCGCGAACGATAAAGCCGAGATGAACAGCAACTGGGCGGGCGACGGCCAGCCGAGTGATCCGGTTACGGTTGTTGAGGCTTTCAAAAAGAAATACCCGAATAAGAAACTCCGATTCGAGCCCGGCTGCGATCCGAAATGTGAGACTGAAGCGGGATTTTCGAAGGCTGTCGATGCTGCGAAAGATTCCGATTTCACCATTCTCGTTGTCGGCGAATCAGGTGCAATGAGCGGCGAGGCTTCGTCGCGGAGCAATATCGACCTGCCCGGAAAACAGCTCGATCTGATCAAGGCCGTTCATGCGACGGGCAAACCATACGCGGTCGTGCTGATCAACGGCAGGCCGCTTACGATAAACTGGCTGGCTGAGAATTCACCGGCGATACTCGAAGCTTGGTTCCCGGGAACGATGGCTGGTCCCGCGATCATTGACACGCTCTTTGGCGATTCGAACCCAGGCGGAAAGCTGCCGATCACGTTCCCGCGCTCGGTCGGGCAAATTCCGCTTTTTTACAACCAAAAACGAACGGGCCGTCCGTTTCAGGCTGAGAATAAATACACCTCGAAATATCTCGACATCCCGAACACACCGCTCTATCCGTTCGGATACGGGCTGAGCTACACGACATTTCGATATCGCGACCTGAAAGTCGATAAAAACGAGATCCTCCCGAACGGCTCGGTCACGGTCAGCGTCGAGGTCGAGAACACCGGCAAGATGGACGGCGACGAGGTCGTGCAACTTTACATCAGCGACGTCGCGGCGAGCGTGACGCGGCCAGGTAAGGAACTGAAAGGATTTAAGCGGATCAATCTAAAAGCCGGACAGAAACAGGTCGTCGAATTTACTTTGTCGAAGAAGGAACTCGAGTTTCTCGGGCGCGACTTAAAACCTGTACTGGAGCCGGGTGAGTTCATCGTGTATGTCGGCACAAGCAGCGATAATAATCTGCAGACGACATTTTCGGTTGTAGAAAGGCTTTCGGCAAAGACCGCGGTCGGCGCGAGCGACAATGAACCACTAGCTCCGGCTCCAACGGCTCCGATCCCGACCGCTGCCGTCAGCAAAGAGGACGACGCCTTTCTCGAAGACCTGCAAAAACGGACTTTTCAGTATTTTTGGGATCACTCAGACCCGAAAACGGGCTTGACGCTCGACCGCACGCGAACCGACGGAACGCCGCCGGCTGAGGGCACGAGTCACTATCAGGTCGCGACGATCGCCGCGACCGGATTTGCCCTGAGCGGCTACTGCATCGCGGCGGATCGGGGTTGGGTGACAAGGGAACAGGCGATGGATCGGGCGAGAAACACGCTCGATTTTTTTGCGAATAAGCAGGAAAACAAGAACGGCTGGTTTTATCATTTTGTCGATCAAAAGACGGGCGAGCGGCGTTGGCGGACTGAGATCTCGTCGATCGATACGGCACTTTTGCTCGGGGGCGTTCTGACAGCCCGCAAGTGTTTTGCTGAGGATAAGGAAATTGTCGCGTTAGCGGACAAGATCTACGACCGTGTAGATTTTCAGTGGATGTTGAATGGCGATCCCTATTTGCTCTCGCACGGCTGGCGCCCCGAGTCGGGTTGGATTCCAAGTCGATGGCGTGATTACAGCGAGGATTCCTCGCTTTATTTATTGGCGATCGGCTCAAAAACGAAGCCGATCCCGGCTCAGGCGTGGTACGCACGCGAGCGGACTTGGCAGGAATACGGCAATTATAGATACCTCGCGGCGGTTTCACCGCTTTTTATCCATCAGTTCTCGCATGCTTGGGTAGATTTTCGCGGCAAGCGTGAAAAGCGAACGCCATTTGTCGATTATTTTGAGAATTCCGTTCAGGCGACGAGGGCTCAGCGCGAGTTTTTTATAAAAGACTTGAGTAAAGAATTTCCTAAGTACGGCCCGAATATGTGGGGAATGACCGCGTCGGACTACAAGAAAGGCTATACCGCCTGGGGCGGGCCGCCGCGTCATCCTGACACGGACGGCTCGGTTGTGCCGTGTGCGGCGGCTGGTTCGCTTATGTTCACACCGGATATTACGCTGCCGGCACTCAAGGAAATGAAGGCCGTTTACGGCAAGAACATTTACGGAAAATACGGCTTTGCCGATTCGTTCAACCCACACGATGGCTGGGTTGATAAGGATGTTCTGGGCATCGACCTCGGTATCACCTTGCTCAGCATTGAAAACCTGCGAAGCGGCAAGGTTTGGTACTGGTTCATGCAGAATGACGAGATCCGCCGGGCTATGGCCCGGGCTTATATTTCGTAGGCGAAAGTGTGTTAGATTATAGCGACCACACGCTTTCAGTTAGACGAAGAAACGATAAATATGCCGCTGCTTGAGATGAAAAACATCGTCAAGGAATTCCCGGGCGTTCGTGCGCTCGACGGCGTGAGCTTTACGCTCGAGGCCGGGGAATTTCACTCGCTCGTCGGCGAGAACGGTGCCGGGAAATCCACGTTGATGAAGGTCTTGTCGGGCGTCTATCCGGAAGGCACGTTCGAAGGCGACATACTGGTCGACAACCAGACGAAGCACTTTAAAGGCATACGAGATTCCGAAGCGGCGGGAATCGCGATCATTTTTCAGGAACTCTCGCTCGTAAAAGAGCTGACGGTCGGCGAGAACATCTTTCTCGGTAAAGAGCCTTCAAAATTCGGCGTTATCAATTGGTCTGAGCTTTATCACAAAGCCTCAAATCTGCTCCGCGATCTGCGTTTGCCGATCGATCCGCGTGTAAAGGTTGGAAGCCTCGGTATCGGACAGCAGCAGTTGGTCGAGATCGCAAAGGCCCTGTCGCAGGATGCGAAAATTCTTGTACTCGACGAACCGACCGCCGCGTTGACCGAATCCGAGGTCGAAACGCTGTTCGGAATTCTCAAAGACCTGCTGGCTCGCGGTGTCGGGATGATCTATATTTCGCACAAGCTCGACGAGGTCTTCGAGATGAGCGACCGCATCACGGTGCTTCGTGACGGCAAGACGGTTGCGACGCACAATGCCGCCGACATCGACAAGAACGGCGTTATTGCGGCGATGGTCGGGCGTGAGGTTGGCGATATTTTTCCGACTCCGGATCATCAGCATGGCGATATTGCTCTCAGCATCAAAAATCTGACGGCTTACTCGCCTGATATTCCGGGCAAGAAGCTGGTTGACGGAGTTTCATTTCACGTTCGAAAAGGCGAAGTTCTGGGCATCGCCGGATTGATGGGAGCGGGACGCACGGAACTGCTCATGGCGATCTTCGGAGCGTGGCAAGGGCAATTTAGCCGGGATATCGAGATCGAGGGCAAGAGTGCGACGATCGCCTCGCCGGGCGATGCCATCGACAAAGGCGTTGGTTTTGTTACGGAAGATAGAAAACGTTTCGGACTGATCCTTGATCAAACGATCCTCGACGACATGACGCTTGCCGGACTTCGCTCCATTTCGGGCAAATTCGTCACGAACCGCACCCGCGAGACGATGGCCGCAAGCGGTCCGATGAGATCGCTCCATATCAAGGCGAATTCGCCGCTGACCGTCACCGGAACTCTTTCGGGCGGCAATCAGCAAAAGGTCGTGCTCGGAAAGTGGCTGCTGACAAACCCGAAAGTGCTTTTCCTCGACGAACCGACGCGCGGCATCGATGTCGGAGCAAAGCAGGAAATTTACGCCGAGATCAACAAGCTGGCAAAAACCGGACTCGCGATCGTGCTCGTTTCGTCCGAATTGCCGGAAGTCCTCGGGCTGTCCGATCGAGTGATCGTCCTGCACGAAGGAAAAATGACCGGCGAATTTACCCGAACCGAAGCCACGCCGGAAAAAGTAATGGCGGCCGCGACCGGAAACAACTAGAAGACTTTTGTTTCGGAATAAGTGAAAAGTGATAACGGATAACGGATAACCGTTATCAGTTTTACGTTAAAACTTGTCAGTTATTCCGAAAAAAACGGGAATCAATGGACGACACAAAACAACCACGAATAACCGCATCGAGCCTGAGGGCGTACATCATGATTGCTGTACTCGGATTCATATGGATATATTTCCATTTTGCGACCGATCCATCTACCCCCGAATTCGCTCAGTTTGGGGACCAGTTGAAGCACCTATTTGGCGGAAGTTGGATTCCTGACGGAATTTTTCTTAAGCCTCGTAATCTGTCAAATCTGATGACGCAGATGTCAGTCACTGCGATCCTCGCGGTCGGGATGCTGATGCTGATCGTTTCGGGCAACATCGATCTGTCGGTCGGTTCGGTACTCGGCTTTGCTGGCGGGCTTGCTGCGTGTTCCGTGACGGTTTGGGAATACGGACTGACGGCGGGAATAATCGCGGCGATCTCGGTTGGTGTACTGATCGGACTTTTCCACGGAGCTTTGACGGCGTACCTGAATATTCCGGCGTTCATCGTAACGCTCGGCGGCTTGCTCGCTTGGCGAGGTGCGGTCAAATGGCTGCTCGGCGGCAATACCATTCCGATATCGAACGAGACATTTAAAACGATCGGCAATGAAAATCTGCCGATGACATTCGGTTGGGTGCTTGCTGCAGTCGGAATTGCGTTCGTGTTATTCATGGCGTATCGAAATGCGCGTTCGGTGAAAGATTACGGACTCGGCGAAGCGAATTACACCGGCGAACTGCTCAAATCGATCATTCCGATCGGCGGTATCATTGCTTTTATCATCGTCATGAACGCCTATCAGGGCGTTCCGATCCCGGTTCTTATTCTGGTCATCGTCGCTCTCTTTGGTGCGTTTCTTACGAACTCGACAACCTTCGGCCGTTATCTCTACGCCATCGGCGGAAATGCCGATGCCGCGCGACTTTCCGGTATCAACAACAAACGGAACATTCTCAAGGTGTACGCCCTGCTCGGAGCATTGACCGGCGTCGCATCGCTCATCTTCACAGCCCGCGTTGGCAGTGCAGCACCGGATGCTGGTGTTCTCAAGGAACTCGACGCCATCGCCGCTTGTGTCATCGGCGGAGCCAGCCTGATGGGCGGCCGTGGAACCATCTTCGGAGCGTGTCTCGGGGCGTTGATCATGGCGAGCCTCGATAACGGAATGTCGCTGCTCAACGTCCGCGATTTTATGCAGGACATCATCAAAGGCTCGATCCTCGTCGCAGCGGTTGGCCTCGATATGATGGGAAGAAAACAAAGCTAACCTTATGGAGCGGCGGGATTTTTTCAAACGAACCGGCGGCATTGCGGCTCTTGCGTTGTGGAGCCAATTGCTGCCCGGTTCGTCCGTCGCTCTCGGGAATGTTCTTAGCTCAGGTTCACTTGCCGAACCCGCCGAGGTCGCTCAGGATGAGGCATTTTGGCGGAAGATACGCTCGTTTTATGCACCGCCAACCGATTTTATCGATCTCGATCACGCTAACTCCTCGCCGACGAGTTTGACCGTATTCAATGCTTTTGCCAAGCGTTCCCGAAGCCTTACACAGGCTCCGGCCGAGCGTTTTGGCGACCTATGGATGGAAACGGGGAAATTCAGGCCGGAACTCGCGAAGCTGCTTGGTACGCAGGAAAATCACTTCGCATTAACGTCAAATGCGACCTTTGCATTAAATACGGTTCTTCATGGATTTCCTCTTGTCGCGGGTGACGAGATCCTCGTCACTGATCACGAATATCCGGATATGATCGAGGTCGTCGTGCAGCGGACCAAACGGGACGGTGCAGTCATGAAAAAGGTCGCAGTTGCTGCTCTCGATGAAGACCGGCTTGCTCTGGTCGAACGCGTCAGAAAAGCTATCACTCCTCGAACAAAACTCCTTCTGATCTCACACGTCGACGCCTGGTCCGGCGAGATCTTACCGGTCGCGGAAGTGACGAAAGCCGCAAAGGAACGCGGCGTCGCGGTGCTCGTTGATGCTGCACAGCGTTGGGATGCTCGATGTGAATTTTGAATCGATCGGCTGCGACTTCCTTGCCACATCGCTTCACAAATGGATGGGCGGGCCGATAACCACTGGCGTTCTCGTGATGAAGCCCGAACACGTCGGCAAAGTCTGGCCGCTGCATCCGCCATCGTGGGAAACCACTCAGTATCCAATGGATATATACGAATGGGCAGGCTCGGTCAACATGGCCGCCAACGCGTCGATCGGCGAAGCTATCGCATTTCAAAAAATGCTTGGACCGGCGCGAAAATTAGCCCGCATGCGATTTTTGGGAAAATACTGGCAGGAACGCATTCGCCAGATCCCGAAAGTTAAGCTCCTGACCCCGACCGGATCTGACCGGTCATTTGGCGTGGCTTCGTTTGCGGTCGACGGCATTCCGTCGTCCGCATTGATGAAATACCTGCGTAAAGAAAAAGGCATTCTTGTGCAGGACAAATCGGGTCGCCACTCTCCATTTAATAATGCTCTTCGGGTCTCTCCCGGTCCATGCGCCGCACCAAGAGAATTGGATAGATTTCTCGCTGCTGTTAAGCATCCGGCAACACTTGGTCTGCCGAAAGAATATCTCTAAAAACCCAGAGCCTAAGCCCATTTTTCCAGAATTTTCGGGAATTAGAATTTTCAACCCATATTTTCCTTCTCCCGAAAAACCCTAAAATCTGACGACCAACCAAACTACGATCGACCCGGCGTGTTCCGCCTAACTCTATTGAATCCAACATCTTACGGGCTACGGACTTTTCTCTCGACGCTTCATTGCTGCCTGTCCGATCGGCAACATTCAGACAGACAAATACCCGTTGATGAAAATATATCAACAATGTAAAATAAGATTCAACAGCGACAGAATTTCGGCATCTGAGTCTTTCCGCCGAAAAACAAGTTTCAGGAGAAAAAAAGATGGGTTTCAGGTTGTTACGCAATTTTGCGGCGGCACTGCTGAGTTTGTTGCTCACTGGTCTTCCGGTTTTTCCTTTTGCGGTGTCGAATGACACGTTCAGTACCGAGGTTGGGAATTACAGCCTCTGGGCTGGGCCTCAGGTGCAATGGTTTTCTCCGCGGATAGTTCCGCTTGGGCCGACGACATTCGAGGTCAATGGAACCGGATTCGTTTCGGGAGCCGTCGCTAAACTTGACGGCGTGGCCATGCCAACGACATTTGTGTCATCGACGATGGTTCGCGTTTCCAGTAACTTCATGCAATCGGGCAGTGGGAACCTGACGGTCACAAATCCGGGCAATCCACCTGTCACGTCGGGTGCACGCCTTTTGGAATACGGACAGGGAGTTGTCGTCGCGATCGTACCTGCGACTGCGACGGTAGTGACCGGAGCCCAGAAGCAATTCGTGGCCAACGTGACGGGAACGAACAACACCACTGTCTATTGGTACGTCGACGGAGGAAGTTCGAAAGGCACGATCACATCACAGGGGCTTTACAAAGCTCCAAACGCAGTTCCGACCGGTACCGTAACGATCCGAGCTGTAGCAGCGGTCAACAGCGAACGCTCGTCAACGGCTACGGTCACCGTCATCCAGGGAAATCCAACGCCGACTCCGTCACCGACTCCGACGCCGATGCCTTCGCCGACGCCGGTCGTAACGCCGTCACCGACTGCAACACCAACGCCGGTCCCGTCGCCCACACCATCTCCAACTCCATCGCCGTCGCCCGCTCCCACAGCAGATCCTGCGACGGTCGCGGCGGCTCGCTTTCTCGAGCAATCAACCTTCGGGCCGACGTCGCAATCCCTCGCTTACGTGAAACAGATCGGTGCCCAGGCATTCCTCGAGGAGCAGTTCAATCTGCCGGAATCAACCTTTCCGAACGGTAACGCATCGTCACAGGGCGAGATGACCGACCAGTTCTATTGGCACATGCTTCGTGGTCAGGATCAGGTTCGGCAGCGTGTGGTTTACGGGTTGAGCGAAGTGATCGTGATATCGCGTAATAAGAATTACTACCCGAACATGCTGATCCCGTATGTAAATATTCTCAGCAAAAACGCGTTCGGAAACTACAAAAACCTGCTGAAGGAAATGACGCTCGATGCGTCTATGGGCAACTTTCTCGATATGGTGAACAGCCGTAAGCCCGGCGGCGGGACAGGTGCTAATGAAAACTATCCACGAGAATTGATGCAGCTTTTCACCATCGGGCTCTACAGACTGAATCTTGATGGCTCACTCGTTCTCGATGCGAACGGAAAGCCGATCCCGACTTACAACCAGAACGATATCCGCCAGCTTGCTCTCGCGTTTACGGGTTGGACATACAACACAGCCGGCGGGCCTCCGCAAAACTTGAATCCTAATTATTTCCCAGGGCCGATGGTGCCGCTCGCGGCATTCCACGACACATCTACAAAGACTTTTCTAGGTGCGACGCTCCCAGCGAATCAGACGATGCAGAAAGATATCGACGATGCGATCGACGCTATCTTTAATCATCCGAACGTTGGACCGTTTGTCGCGACGCGAATGATCAGAGCTTGGTTACCAGCAATCCTTCGCCCGAATACATCGCTCGAGTTGCGACCGCTTTCAACGACAACGGCTTTGGGGTTCGAGGCGATATGAGGTCGGTGATCCGGGCCATCCTGCTGGATACCGAAGCTCGCAACGATACACCCGGCAATGATTTTGGCCGTTTGAGAACGCCGCTGCAGCATCACCTTGCCTTACTCAGAGCGTTGGGCGGAGATCTTACACAGCCGTCGATGATCACATACACATATGATTCGATGGGCGAGAGCGTCTTGAATGCGCCTTCGGTTTTTGGGCATTACTCGCCGACATTTCGGATTCCAAAACAGACGACCCCGCTGTTCGGGCCTGAATTCCAGATCCACGGCCCCGGCGAACTCGTCAACCGCGGAAATCTGATCTGGAGTTGGATGAGCTATTACCAGACAAGCAATGTCTGGGATTTACAACCGATCTTTAGTCTAGGCGGAAACAATACGGCTTGCGTCAACGCGGTCGATAGTCTGCTGCTTAACGGCAGAATGTCGCCCGGATTGAGACAGGAACTGCTTACCGCTCTGCAAACATCGCAGGCGGTCGGAGCTGACGCGAAGATGAAAGCCCTCACCGTCTTGTACGTGACGGCGATGTCCAGCGAATACATGGTTGCCCACTAGGCCGGAGGAATTTTCAACATGAACAACAACGATTTTTCACGACGCGATTTTTTAAAACTCTCTCTTTCGGCTGGAATGGTGGCGGCGCTCGGCAACTTTACGCCGACAATGGCGGCGGCCGCCGGAGATTATAAGGCACTCGTCTGCATCTTCCTTTTCGGTGGAAATGACGGACACAACACGTTTATTCCGATGGCGACCAACGAATATAACGCTTATCTCGCAAAACGCGGTGGTCTCGCACTGACCGGCAATCGTCTTCTGCCTGTGACCACGACGACTGGCGGACAGTACGCGTTCAACTACGGGCTGCCAGAGATCCAGAGCTTATTTCAGCAGGGCAAAGCCGCGGTTTTGGCTAATACGGGCATTCTGAACCAACCGACGACGAAACAGCAATACCAGCAGAATTCGGTGCCACTTCCAACACAGCTTTTCTCTCATTCCGATCAGATCGTACAGATGCAGGCTGGTGTGCCAAATGCATCGGCGAGCAGCGGTTGGGGCGGTAGGATCGCTGACGTAGTGCAGGGAAATAATGCGAATACGACCTTTCCGACGTCGATCTCGTTCAATGGATCATCACTGTACGTGGCGGGACTATCAGTGCCCGCGACCAACCTGCAGCCAGGAAACAGTCTTGCCCAATACGCAATGGGAAATGGCTGGCCGCAGGCGGCGGTCGATGCTCGTGCTGCTGCCCAGCGAAACGTAGCTCAACTTGGCAGCAGCAATCGCATGATCGCGGCGGCGGACAAGATCATGAACGACACCTGGAAGCTTAACTCCATACTTCAGGGTGCCTCAGGCGGAAATCTGGTGACGGTCTTTCCAAGCAACTCGCTTGGCAGCCAACTGAAGGAAGTAGCGAGATTAATCAGCCTTCGTGCGCAGACCGGTGTCGGGCGACAAGTTTTTTTCTGCGGTCTCGGCGGATTTGATACACATAGCGGGCAGGACTATCAGCAGTGGGACCTGCTCCGGCAAGTCAGTCTCGCATTGAAGGCGTTCTACGATTCCACGATCGAAATGGGCGTCGCTGATCAGGTTACTTCATTTACGTTGTCCGATTTTGGACGTTCGCTGGAACCGAGCGGGACCGGTTCGGATCACGGTTGGGGAAGCCATCATCTGGTCGTTGGGGGAGCGGTTCGCGGTGGTCAAGTTTACGGGTCGTTCCCGATAATGAATCAAAACGATTCCGCCTACAATCCCGACGCATTTGCCGACAGCCGCGGAGTTTTACTACCGACGACTTCGATCGCGCAGTACGGAGCGACACTCGCCAAATGGTTTGGGGCTGCCGATAACCAAATGAGCGGGCTTTTCCCTGAGATCGATAATTTTTCGGTGAAAGATCTCGGATTTCTTGTCTGATCAGCCGCCGATAAAGCTCATTGTCCGTGACGGCTGAATAAACTCCGCGTCGTTGATATAGTGACGCGGTTCCTTTTTCATAGCGACATTTTCGATGAAGTGAGCGATCTCCGAGCGAGTCGCGCCGGTTCGTAAAACGTCGCGTAAGTTGTGTTCCGTCGTTGAGAACAGGCAAGTGCGGATCTGGCCGTCGGCGGTCAGGCGGATGCGGGAGCATTGGCCGCAGAACATTTCGGTGACCGGGGCGATGATGCCGATCTCGCCCGGCGAGCCATCGGCGAAGGCGTATTTCCACGAGGTTTCGCTGCCGCGTGTTGTTTCTTTTAGTTCGAGTGGATAAACAGCATTGATCGTGTCGTAGATCTCCTTACCCGAAACTACCATTTCGCGGCTCCACTCGTGGCCGCTGTCGAGCGGCATGAACTCGATAAATCGCATCGAGATACTCAACTCGCGAGCAAAGCGGGCGAAATCGACGAGCTCATCATCATTACGTCCGCGAACAACGCACGCGTTTACCTTGATCGGCTCAAATCCAATTTCTTTTGCCGCGTCGATCGACGCATAGACCTTGTCGAGGGCATCGACGCCGGTTATGTCGAGGAATTTTGCCCGGTCGAGACTGTCGAGGCTCAGCGTTACGCGGTCGAGGCCCGCGTTCCTAAGGTCTTTTGCGTGTCGCGGGAAATCATAACCGTTGGTAGTAAGGGCGAGGTCATGGAGCTGAGGTTTAAGCTTAGCCAGTTTTTCGACAAGCCTAGGGACATCACGTCTGATCAACGGCTCGCCACCCGTCAGACGTATCTTTTCGATCCCGAGTTCAACAAATATCTCCGCCAGATCGGCGATCTCCTCGAACGTCAGCAGTGTTTCTTTGCGTGCCATCGGCGGTTCGCCGTTCGGGAGGCAATAGAAACACCGGAAATTACAGCGATCGGTCAGCGAGATGCGCAGGTCGCGGATGGTCCGGTTGTGAGCGTCGCGTAAAGGCACGTTTTTAATGATAACGTAGTCCGCGGGCGGCAGTCAGTAACGGTATGAAATAAGTTACCGTCCTTTTTGCTTTAAAGCGGCAGCGTTGCGTTTCAGCGCCGGAAGTTTTGCTCTTTTGATCGCAGTACGGCGGAAACGTTCGGCATAGGTTTCGGGAGTTAATAACAGTACTTCGTCGAGGTCGATCGACGTTTCACCTTTTCGAGGTTCGAAGCGAAACTCTTTCGTAGGCTTTTCAAATCTGTTCCACGGACATACATCTTGGCAAATATCGCAGCCATAAAACCAACCCTTGAGGTTTTCTGATATTTCTGTCGGCAAGTTCTCGTCGCGGAGTTCGATCGTCGCGTATGAGATACACTTTCGCGAATCAACGATGTATGGTTCGACGATCGCGTTCGTCGGACATGCGTCTATGCAGGCGGTGCATGTCCCGCAATGATCGGCAACGATCTCGGTATCGTATTCCAGCTCAATGTTAAGAATGATCTCGCCGATGAAAACCCATGATCCGAGATCGGTCGTGATGAGATTTGAATGCTTACCTTGCCACCCGAGCCCGGCACGAACCGCCCACGCCTTGTCCATCATCGGGGCTGTATCAACACATACTTTTCCGTCAGCTTCTGGAATTTCGGACTTGATCCAGGCAAGAAGTTCATTTAGTTTTTCACGCATTATGTCGTGATAATCATCGCCCCAAGCGTAGCGGGATATCTTGCCGCGTTTTTGATCGATCTTATTCTCGTGATCGGTATAGTAATTTAGGAGCAAGACGACCACGGATCTTGCTCCCGGAAAGAGAATTCGCGGATCGCTTCGCTTTTCAGGTTCGCGTTCGAGCCAGGTCATCGTGCCGTGAAAGCCTTCCGCAAGCCATTTTTGCAGACGATCGCCTTCCGGATCGAGTGCCGTCGCTGGGACGATGCCCACACAGGAAAAACCGATCTCCGCAGCCTTTTGTTTTATTTTCTGCGCCACAGAAAGCATTGGTTCATTATCTAATAAAAAAGCCGGATGGCGGTAAACCATCCGGCTTGATGTGTAAGTTTTCCAGTAACTAGAAAGTGATTTTTGCACCAAGTTGGAATTGTCTTGGGTCAAAGGCCGACGTTGCCTGGCTATAATACTTGCCGTTTCCAGAGCGTTGGCCATAAGCGTTGACGACCTGGTAAAAGGGATTTCCCGCTGCTTCGTTGAAACGATTGAACAGGTTGAATCCTTCAGCGATAAGGTCGATCTTTACCCTCTCACCGATCGGGATGCGGCGCGTCAGACGAGCATCGAGTGAGAAATAGCTGTGCGTCATTCCCATGTTGCGTCCTAAATTTCCGCTGAGCGGAAAAATGCCCTGGCTACAGTTCGTATCAACGCCGGTGGCGCAAAGTGTTCCGTCCGTACGAACGCTGGGGCGTTCGTTGGTGCTCTGGAAATCGCCGTTATTATCGCCGACTGCCAGAATGTTGAACGGACGGCCTGAGCTGAGCTCAACGATCGGTGAGAACGTAAAGCCGTGCATGAACTTCTGGAATCCACTACCCGATTTCCAGGCGTCAGGCGAGCTGAGCACGCCGCTAAAAACAAAACGGTGACGTTGGTCAAACAGCGAATCGGACTTCTCCGCCCGGAAATTCAGGTTGTCCTGTGGTTTCAGGAGAGTTTGAAGATCCGACGAATCGTCGATCGAATGCGACCATGTGTAAGTTGCAAAGAACTGTACGCTGTTCGAGAAACGCTTCTTGAGTTCGAGGTTTAGGGCGTTGTAGTACGAATTACCATCCGACATCTGAGCGTTAACGTCAGCGTACGGATTGATCGGGCCCGGAGCACGAAGCGTACCGGCGAGTAGCGAGTCAAACGTAGTTTTACTAAGTCCTGTCAGAGCCTGAACAAAGAAGTAGTTTGGTCCAAGTTTGCGGAAGAAGTCTGCCGCGATCGGGCTGACAATTCTCTGTCCGGTCGAATTATTAACCGCGATAAACCCTGGGACTACGACCGTGAACAGTGCACTGCTAGTCGTCGGGAGCGAGAAGAATGCCGCTTCGCTGAGGCTGGTAGGAGCCCGACCCGTCGAGGGGCAGGCAACTGCGCCACAAGCTGCACCAGCAGGCTGGTTTGCCGTGAAACGGCGGAAGTTGTCAACAAGCGACGTCAAATTTACAGGATTGACATCCTGCGGGTGACCCAGATGTTTTGCGTTAACGGCGATGTAGCTTGCGGAGAGCGACATGTCCTTGCCGATCATACGCTCAACCGAGAAATTAGCCTGCATCGCGTCGGGATACTGAAAATCTTTCGAAACGTGCAGAGTGAATGGAAGGATCGGCCCAAATCCAGTGAATTTGCTTGAATCGAACCTTTGGAAGCCGAACTGGTATTGTGACGAAGCTGCGATTCCCTGTGTCACTGAAGTTCCGCAGATCGTAGAACTCGAACCGCCAACACCGCAAACCGTTCCATGAAATACTTGGAACGCATTGAACAAACCGGTTGGCGAAGGGCCGCCGATCGGCAGAAGCGTTGCCTGCTGCTGCTGCGAACCGTCACCGATATTCGAGTTGAAAGAGACCGCGAGCAGCGGATGGTCGAAGAACCGGCCGACCGCTCCGCGGATAACGGTTTTGCCGTCGCCAGCGAGATCCCATGCGAAGCCGAGTCGCGGTGCGATGTTGTTTTTATCACGTGGGAAGCCCTGTGTGACGTTCAAAGCGTCTTGAGCCGTCTGAATATCCGAAGCGGTAAGCGTTATACCGGTGAGTGGATCACGGAACGGCGAGGGAGCGAACTGCTCCGTAAATTCGTAGTCGTAGCGGACACCGTAGTTGAGTGTCAAACGCTTGTTGATCTTCCAGGTATCCTGGCCGAAAAAGGCGATCGGTTTATTTTTGAGTGTGGAGTTCGGTTCACCAAATCCCTGGATAAAAACACTTGGGAAGCCAAGACCGTACGTCTGAATAGCCGTGAATGCCGGCCCCGTGCAACCCGTGATCAATGAACTACACGACTGCTGGCTGAAATTAAAGAGTGCGGGGAAGTTCAGTTCAAAACTTGCATCACCGTAGACCGTATTGAGATCTGCTCCAAATTTAAATGTATGATCACCCTTCACCCAGCTCAGGTTGTCGCGCAGTTGGTGACGGTTTTCGATGCGGTCAACAGGCGAAAAAGGATTAGAACCAATGAATCCGGTACCGGCGATCTGATGGGCAACGCTCGGAACCTGCGAATCAAATTTTGCCTGTCTACGTCCGAAGTTGTAATAAACCTCGTTCACCATATTGTTCGGCAAAATGCTTGTAAGTGAGGTGCCAAAGGAAGTATCCTTCAGATCCTGAATACCGGTACGTGAGTAGTCGTTTTGGCCGAGAGTCTGATTCTGTGACTCGTCCTGGATACCGCTGATCTTACTCGGGTTGTAGCCAAAACGAATGCTAAATTGGTTGTGAGCGTTGAAGGTGTGATCGACGCGAAACGATGTGTAGGTCGTCGCATCCGCGATCGGGAAGATGCGTGCGAGCTCGTTGAGCGGACGGAAGGCAACATACTGTCCATCCGAGCGACGCGTCAAAGGCACCGGAGCGCCAGACAAAATGAATCTTGCTCCCATCGGGTTTGTTCCGTTCGGCAGGATAGGCGAGATCGCCGGACAGCCGCTTCCGTCATTTGGACTCAGTAGGCTGTTCGTGCCTGTTTGAGCGGTCTGTTGCCCACTTGAGGCGAAGAACGCGTATGTACGTGCAGTACAAACTGCAGCGGCGGTTCCAGCAGCAAGAAGCGTGTTTACATAGGTCGCTTGAGCCGAAGTTAATCCGGTGAAGGTACGTGAGATCGGATTGAGTCCAGCGATAACGGGAATTGTCACGCTTGATGTTGCTCCGCCGACGATATCGCCAGTAAAGAAGCCTGATTCCTGACGACGACGCTGTTCAAAAGAACCAAAGAAGAAAGTGCGATCCTTTTTGATCGGTCCGCCGATGGTGAAACCGTATTGGGCTCGTGTGTAGCCTGGCTTCTTATTAGGATCGCCGTCTATCACCGGCGCGAAAGCGTTACGCGACTGAATGCTCTTGTGGCGGAGAAATCCGAAAACGTTTCCGTTCAGGTCATCCGTTCCGCGTTTGGTGACTACGTTGACGATACCGCCAGTTGCGCGGCCAAATTCAGGCAGGTACGAGTTTGTTGTTACCTGATATTCCTGAACGGCTTCCTGCGACACAGTCGAGCGAGCGGCGTTTATAGAGTTGTCGGTAAAATCCGCTCCATCGACCTGAACCAGCGTCGAACGTCCACGCTGGCCGCCAATGTTAAGACCAGATGTCGGGGCCGGGCCGACCGGACGTCCGTTATCACGGCCAACGGTCGAGATCGTCAGGGCAAAACCTGTGGCACTTCGTTCGTTGATCGGCAAGCTGTTAATGCGAACCTGTTCGATCGTGGTCGAGATATTTGTTTTTGTGGTCTCGATCAGCTGAACATCATCACCTGTGACATTTACGATCGCGCCTTCGGCACCGATCTCAAGTTTGATAGTTAGCTGGGCCGTTTGGCCGACCGTGAGTGTAATTCCAGAGAGAACGCTCTTCTTGAAATTTTTGGCGTCTGCGGAAACCTCGTATTCCCCTGGCGGCAGACTGATGAATTTGAAGTTGCCCTCTGCGTCGCTCGTGACAGTACGGCTGATCCCGGTTCCGACGCCTTTAGCCGAAACGTTCGCTCCGGCGACAACAGCGCCGGTCGGATCTGTCACCGTGCCGCTCAAGTCGGCGGCGGCGGCCTGCGATTGTGCGAATGATGCACTCGCCAAGCTAAGCAGCATGGTCAGGAATATTGCCAGCTTTGCGGCCCTGGCAGGCACTTCAGTAAAGATAGATCTCATTTTCGTTCTCCTTTGGATACGTTCGAAAATTCTGTTTTTCGCCGGTAACTGTAGCTTGCCCGGAGGCTCTCCGTGCTAAGAAATGCTGTGTTCCGGACTTATTTGATCGCTGTAGAAAACCTAAGGTCTTTATCCGACAGATATTTAAACAGAATTGATTGCTTTGAAATTTGTAACCTAAAAACGGGTTTAAGGCAAGCAAAAACCTTGAAAAACAGCATTTTCTAAGATTATGAAATTGGGTTTACCAATTAGATTTAGTTATCCGCCAAACACCTGGCTTCCATACGCCATAAATTCGAGATGAGTTTGAGATCTTGATAACCGGTTATTTGCTAAAATATTGCTTTTGCAGCGGATCGCGAACTACCATGAAAATTGTCCAACTGCCGATACCGACGCCCTTTTATGTTGGCGATGTGAATGTTTATCTTATCAAGGAAGACCCTGTCACCTTGATCGACATTGGCCCCAAAACCAAGGAAGCTTCTAACGCATTACGTGAGAGATTGGCGCAGCACGGACTTCAATTCGCAGATATTCAGCGGATCGTCCTTACGCATGCTCACGAAGATCACTGCGGTCTCGCAAAGCAGGTAAGGGATGAAGCCAAGAACGCTCAGGTTTTGATCCATGATTGGGAGACGGGCCATCTTTTTGGAAGGCTGGCGCACGAAGAGCACCGGCAGCTTTTGCTCAGGTCTGGCGTCCCGGCAAAGGTCTTCGATGAGATGCGGGAGCTTTACGACCAGGTGAGTTTGCTGACCGATTCGCTTGAAGACGGGGAATTTGCCCCGTTAACAGATGAGATGGAACTCGAGTTTGAGAGCGGCTCTCTGCGTGTTCTTCACACCCCCGGCCATACGCCTGGATCGTGCTCATTCCATCGCGAAGCGAACCGCACGCTTATCTGCGGTGATTGCATCCTGAAACGCATTACGCCGAATCCGATGCTCGCTCCGGATCCGCACGATCCATCGCGACGTTTCCGTTCGCTCGCGGAATATTTGGTCAGCCTCGCACGATTACGAAGCCTTTCTCCAACGCTGACGTATGGAGGGCATGGCGAACCTGTTACCGACTTTGACGAGATATTCCATCGTTACATAAAGGCTATCGATGAACGGCAGGCTCGCGTTATCGGCCTCGCGAAGGGAAACGGGACGACCGCATTCGAAGTCGCCCAAAAACTGTTTCCAGCGTCATTCGATCACGATGTCCATCGCTTTCTGGCAATTTCTGAAGCGATCGCACATCTCGACTACGCCGAATCACGAGGGAAAGTTGCGGTCGAACTGAGCGCTGGAGTGGAATACTACCGAGGGATCTAAACAGTTTCCATCTTCATGGTAGGCTGACCGGCCATCTCAGCGATGACGTCAGTGATCTTCGTGATTCCGTCAAAACCTGGAAGTCCGCGAACGCGTTGTGTGACGGTTTTATCGAGGCCCTCGATCGCGTTCTCGTGGCCGAAAAGCGTGGCGATGGTGTATTCGGTTCGGCTTTTGGCAAGCGATCCTTGGCCGACTGGAGCCCAGAAGCGGTCGATTATCCAACGGGCCATTTTTTGGGCAAATTCATTCTTCTCGAGTTCAAGCCGGGCGACCGAGCGATAGAACTGGGCATGTATCGCTTCTTCGCGGACGATCGCGTTGACGATGTGCGTCAAAACAGGATGATCAGCTAGTGCGATCAGGCGACGATAACCTTGAGCGGCCTCCATTTCATGGATCGTCCCGAAGGTCATGTGCGTGGCCGTAAACTTTTTGCCGACAAGATTCGTTATAACCGTCATCAAATAAGCGGTCGCGTTGTAGCTCGTCGTGACATCGCGGCGGACCTGATCGGCCCAGTTGTCGTCGGTCTCGTAGCCGGCTTCGTTTAGAAAGCGGTTGATGACCTCGCCGTGGGTGATCTCTTCGATACCCCAGCGTTCCATGAACTTGCTTATATACGGATCTTTTCCTGTCGGAGTGCGGAGCAGCTCGCGATGATACATGTCGGTCAGTGTCTCGACGTCACGCATGTAGAGCAGAACTGGGATGAATTTTTCGTCCAATTTGTGATCTTTGACCTGGTGCCATGGGATGGAGTTGATAAACTCGGGCGTCAGAGAGCGCTCTTGTCGTTCGTACCAGTCGAGGACATCTTTGTTGGTCTCAAAGTTCATAAACGAGTAGAAAATCAGCTCAGGAGATGGAAATTCCTTTATTTTTGCTTACACTGATAATTCGCAAAACTAAATTTTCTAGATGCGGAACTGCTCGGTCTAAATAATATAATCGAAAATATGAAAAATTTGTATCTTGTAGTTGCAGTAATTATAACCCTCGTGTCAACTTCGTTGGCCCAGCAGAAGCCACTTCTGCTCGACGGTGAGAAGCATTTGAAGAATATCAAGCAGCTCACATTCGGTGGCGAGAATGCTGAGGCATACTTTTCGTCTGATGGAAAGCAGCTCATTTTTCAGTCAAAACGCGATGGCCATGGCTGCGACCAGATCTATCACATGAACATCGACGGCTCGAAGGTAAAGCAGGTTTCGAACGGCGAGGGGAGAACGACGTGCTCATACTTTTTCAAGGGCGGCAAACGAGTGTTGTACGCGTCAACTCACGGCGGGGCAAAGGAATGTCCGCCGAATCCGGATTTTGCAAAGTACGGCTATGTCTGGGCGGTCTATCCTGATTACGACATCTACACGGCAACGCCTGACGGAAAGGACATCAAAAAACTAACGAATTCGCCTGGTTATGATGCGGAAGCGACCGTTTCACCCGACGGTAAAAAGATCATCTTCACCAGCGAACGCGACGGCGATCTCGATCTGTATTCGATGGATATCGATGGCAAAAACGTCAAACGCCTGACCGATGCTGTGGGGTACGACGGCGGAGCTTTCTACTCGCCCGACAGTAAAATGATCGTTTATCGACGCTCAACGATGAAGACGGAAGCAGAAGTATCGCGCTATAAAGACCTGCTTTCCCAGCACCTTATCGTTCCGGTCGTTTTCGAGATCTGGGTAATGAATGCCGATGGTTCGAACAAGCGGCAGGTCACTAATCTCGGCTCAGGCAGTTTCGCTCCGTACTTTACGCCGGACGGTAAACGTATCATTTTCTGTACGAACTACTTTGCCAGCGATCCGCGCAAACGCAATTTTGACCTTGTATTGGTCAATCTCGACGGAACAGGCCTCGAACGCGTGACGTACAACGAGACGTTCGATGGTTTTCCGATGTTCTCGCCGGATGGTAAAAAACTCGTGTTTGCGTCGAATCGAAATGCTGCCAAGGAAGG
This sequence comes from Pyrinomonadaceae bacterium, assembly GCA_047600985.1. Lineage (GTDB taxonomy): Bacteria > Acidobacteriota > Blastocatellia > Pyrinomonadales > Pyrinomonadaceae > OLB17. The sequence goes on from JASGKA010000002.1 coordinate 129,425, forward strand.
TGATACAAATGTGTTTATCGCGGATTGGGTTAAATGATCAAACCAGATCCTAACTGGAAACGCCGCTCGTTTTGAAAGATCGAGCGGCGTTTTTGGTTAGAGCTTGATATCCTTTTTTGCGTCTTTCGGCGTTGCGGGTTTTGCAAAGATCGAATCGGGGATCTGCTTATTGAACTCGATCGTTTCAAAATTGATACGTGAGCTCGGTTTTCCGTTCGTAAAGCGGTCGATAATGAACGGAGCTTTGATGCCGCCCACATCGATGAACTGGGCGTAGCGGTCTTCTTCCTTTATTTCCTCGCTCTCCTCATTTCCCCGCAAATAAACGGCTTTCTGAGGCATTCCATCGTCTGCCGAGAATTCGAACTCTACGGCGAAGCCGTCCTCATAGGTAAGTTTCAGAACGTCGTTTCGCTTACCGAGCGAGGCGGGCCGCTTTCCGAAATAGCCGAGTTCAGCCTCGCCTTCCCATCCGCCCCGAAGTAGATTATCGAGGCTCGTACGCATTCCACGCTTAAAATCGTCGATCTGACTTGGGGTCTGGATCTTGATCAACTCTTGATCGCCGTCAAAGACCCAACCCGTAGAGCCCGTGTTTACCTGGATCGTGCGTGACCCGTTGCCCTTGAACTCAGTGCGTTCCTTTTCAGGAAAGACGATGACGTCCAGAAAGGACTGAAACGAAACGACCGTCGATTCGCGAAGGATACTGAATTTCCCTTTACCGATCTGAGTCTTTACCTGAAGATAGCGGTCGCCGCCGAGCAACTGAACTGCCTTTGTAATAATTGCTGCGGCCCTGGCCGGATCGCCCGCAGCCGGACGCTCAGCCTCATTTTTGGTTCCCGGATCAAGCCATCCGCCGTTCCAACTGTATGAATACTGCAGTTCGCGATAGACCGTAACAGGTTTGCCGTCCTTTTTTTCGGGCTCGAATTTTATCCGCCTGGCGGCAGCGATCGCGTTTTGAGTGAGTCCCGCGGGCAGTTCCTTGACAGTGATGATCTCGCCGATCTCTCCAAACTCCAGAAACTGAACACGCAGGACGACAATACCCTGGATATCGAGCGTTCCATGCTTTTGCGGCAATTCAGGGCGTGGTTGGTCCAGGATCTTCAGACGCGTGTCCTGCGCGAAAGCATGGAGGCAGAATATCAGTATGAGCAGAAGAAGGATCGGGCTTTTTTTCATGCGACTTATAGTAAAAAGGCTTCGATGAAATCTTATCATCGAAGCCTTTGATGCAGGAAATAATCGCCGCGTTTAGTTCAAGCTGAAAACATCACCCGGAACGACGGAGATCTCACCATCGACAGCATCGACGGTGAATTTGATAGCCATTTTCCACTCATTTGTGATCGGAAGTTTGACCTTCTGATCGATGTGCCGTTTTAGGAATCGCGCGCCGTATGCCGGGCTGAATCCTTTTTCGGTGAGCAGATCGAGTGCTGCCTCCGTGACCTCAACTTTCTTGCCCTGACGTTCCATGTTTCGCTGGATCTTGCCAAGATAGAGTTTTGCGATCTCGCGAACTTCGTCCATCACAAGCGGCGAGAAAATGACGATCTCGTCGATCCGGTTGCGAAATTCCGGCGTGAACCGATTCTCCGCTGCCTTCATTACGTCCTGACGAATATTCTTCATCTCGCCCTGTGATTTCTGGCCGAAACCGAGAGGCTTTTCGTACTTCTTGAAGTTTTCCGAGCCCAGATTCGACGTCATGATGACGATCGCATCCGAGAGGTATACCTTCTTACCACGTCCATCCGTGATCCAGCCTTCGTCAAAAGCCTGGAGGAAGATATTCATCAAATACGGTGAAGCTTTTTCGACCTCATCGAGCAGAAGCACCGTATATGGATTGTCGCGAAGCTGTTCGGTCAAAATTCCGCCACGTTCCGAGCCGACGATACCGCGAGGCATGCCGATGAGTTTTTCGATGCCGACGGTTCCGTCGCCGTATTCACTCATGTCGATGCGGATCATTTTTGATTCGTCACCGAACATAAATTCTGCAACCGCTTTCGCAAGTTCCGTCTTTCCAACGCCTGTCGGTCCGAGGAAAAGCAAAACGCCGTCAGGCGCGTAATGATTTTCCTTAAGAGGGCCTTTGTTAAGACGCAGACGCTCGGCAACCGCACGAACTGCATCTTTCTGGCCGATCACGCGATTTCCCAGATCTTTTTCCATTGCTGAAAATCGGTCCGACGTATCGCGATAGATCATGTCCTTAGGAATGCGAGATTCCTGAGAAATCACATCAATGATGTGCTCGGGACGGACGATCATTTCCAGCGGTTCATTGATCTCGACCTTGACGGAGGCCGTGTCGAGCCAGCCGATCGCTTTGTCCGGCAGATGAAGGTTACGGATATATTTCGGCGACATTTCGAGAGCCATGTTGATGGCTTCGTCTGAGATGGTTACCGAATAATTCTTTTCGAGCCGCGGACGAACGCCGAGCAATATCTCTTTGGTCTGGTCGATGCTTGGTTCGTCGACCTTGACTAGGCGGAAACGTCGGGCGAGAGCTTCGTCGTCACTGATATATTCCTTGAATTCTGTGATGGTCGTCGCACCGATGATCCGCAGTTCGCCGCGGGCAAGGGCGGATTTGAACATGTTTGCGGCATCCGAGGTCGTCCCCATCGCGGCTCCGGCACCGATGATCGTATGGGCTTCGTCGATGAAAAGAATGATGTTGTCTTTCTCTTTGACCTCGTCAATGATTCCCTTAATGCCGCTCCTCGAACATACCGCGAAGCATCGTTCCGGCAACAAGTCCGCCCATCTGGAGCTGAACTATGTGGGCATCGCGAAGTCTAGCCGGAACCTTTTCAGGCTCAAGTTCGATCAATCTCGCAAGTCCCTCAACGACGGCTGTCTTTCCAACGCCCGGCTCACCAACAAGCATCGGCGAGTTGGAACGCTCACGATGCGAAAGGATCTCGATCATCTGCAGGATCTCACTTTCGCGACCGATCGTCGGCGGGATCTTGTCCTGACGGGCAAGCTTATTCATCGAGATTCCGAAATGACGCAAGAAAGACGGCAGTTCGTACTTCTGCCGCGTCCTTTCTTCTTCTTTTTCTCTCTTGCGAATGCGTGTGCGTGCGGTTGTTGCTACCTCGTCGGACGGTACACCAAGATTCTGCAGCACCTCATTCAGAATGCTTCGCTCATCGTTTGAAAGTACGTAAAAAATGTCGCTGCCATCGATCACGCGCCGTCCCTGTGAACGCGCACGGTCCATCGCGCGTTTGAAAAGTTCGGTCGTTTCCGGTGCAATGCGAAAGCCCTTGCCGCTGTGCTGACGGCCGTCTTCCATGCGTTTTTCGATCAGCATTTTGACCGAACGCGGGTCGACCGAAAGATCGCGCATGGTTGAAGAGAACAGATCGTCCTCTTCGAAGGCGATGGCGTGCAAAATGTGTTCGATCGAAACGTAATTCTGGTCTCGTTTTTTGGATTCGCTCAGAGCCGTTTCCAATATCCGCTGTCCGCTTTCGCTGAATTTATCCTTGTATGCGTCTATGTCTGCCATAATAAAACCTGTAAAACCTGAAGCTTAGGATGCAGCCGGAAGGAAGTCTGATACCCACCCCAAGATAATAACATTTTGTCGCGTCCGCCCGAAAGCATTTTCGGTGCGAACGCGACATTAATTCCCGGCCTCGCGGCCTGCGATCCTAAACTGCTTTCCCGACCTGAACCTTAGCCGGACGCAAAAGCTGATTGCCAAATTTGTAACCCCGCGAATACTCAGCAGTTACGGTTCCGTCCTTCTCAGCTTCGACCTCGGCCATGTCGATCGCCTGATGGACTTCCGGGTCGAATACGACACCAACTGCCGGAACCGGCTCAACGCCGACATCGATCAAAGCTCTCTCAAAACTGCGAGCCGTGCCTATCACGCCGCTGCGAAGATTATCGATCGAAGCGTCGGTTTCGCTCGCGGAAACGGCAAGATTCAAGTTATCGAGAACCGGCAGCAGCGTCGTCAAAAAGTTGAACTGAGCCTGCTTGCTGCGATCTTCGAGGGTTTTCATCAGCCGAGTTCGCATCTCTGAGGTTTCGCGTTCGAGATTGGCTTTTGCCTCTTCAAACTTTGCCTGCACACCGACGAGCTTCGATTCGGCGGCCTCGCGGCGTTCGAGTTCCGCTTTCAGAGCGGCTTCGAGAGCTATCTCCTTTGGCGATCTCGCTGGTTCTTTCGGGCCGTCTTCGGCATTTGGCTCACCATCGGCGTTGAACCGGCGTTTGTCGAAAACCGGTATCTTCTCGCCATCAAGATCGTCGAATTCTTCGATGTCTACTTCTTTCTCGTTCATTTTCTTTTTTCCAAACATGTGTAACTCGATTATAGAGCGTTCTCAGGGTCAGTACCACCTGCGGTAGCGGGTGGGGCAATGTGCTTCGACTCCGAAACGACCCACCCGCTACCGCAGGTGGTACCGACTTTCGGTCTACGCGCGGGCCTCGGCACCCGATTCGACTGGCGTAAACTTCATCGCTCCATCCACCGCCGAGACTCGAACCGCGTTCCCGCTCACAATATCGCCCTTGAGCAGCGAGACTGCCAGCGGATTTTGGACGAGGCTCTGGATCGCCCGGCGGAGCGGCCGCGCACCGTAAACCGGATCGTAGCCTTCCTCGATGATCAGTTCGCGAGCCGAATCATCGAGTTCGATCGTGATGCCGCGTTCCTCGAGATTCCTTCGAAGCTTTTCAAGCTGAACATCAATGATCGAGGCGATCTGATCGCGTCCAAGCTGCCCAAATACCACGATGTCATCGATACGATTCAGAAACTCCGGCTTGAAATGATCGCGCAGTACCTTCAGCACATCATTTCGAATATCACGATCTGCGAGCGGATTTTCAGCAGCCGATTGAATCTCGCGCGAACCAAGGTTCGACGTCATGATCAGAACCGTGTTCTTAAAATCGACCACGCGGCCTTTGCTGTCGGTCAGACGACCGTCGTCGAGGATCTGCAATAAAACGTTGAAAACGTCCGGATGAGCCTTTTCGATCTCGTCGAACAGGATCACTGAATACGGTCTGCGACGTACTGCCTCGGTCAACTGTCCGCCTTCGTCATATCCGACATAGCCTGGAGGTGCTCCGATCATACGAGCAACGGCATGTTTCTCCATGTATTCGGACATATCGAGCCGCACCATTGCACGTTCGTCGTCGAACATGAACTCGGCAAGAGCCCTTGCCGTTTCCGTTTTACCAACTCCTGTCGGGCCGAGGAAAATGAACGAGCCGACCGGACGATTCGGATCCTGCAAGCCGGCGCGGGCTCGACGAACGGCGTTCGCAACGGCCTCCAGAGCTTCGTCCTGGCCGATCACGCGTTGGCGAAGGCCTGATTCCATATTGACGAGCTTCTGCATCTCGCCTTCGAGCATCTTTGAAACCGGAACGCCGGTCCAGCGAGCAACGATCTCGGCGACGTCCTCTTCATCGACCTCTTCTTTGAGAAAAACACCGTCCTTCTGAAGTTCGCCGAGCCGGGCCTGCTCGGTTTCGAGCGATTTCTCAAGCTGGGGAATTCGCCCGTACTGTATCTCTGCGGCTTTGTTAAGGTCGCCAGCCTGGCGCGCTTGTTCGAGTTCGAGCTTTGCCTGTTCAAGCTGTTCCTTGCCCTCGCGCATCTTTTGGATCTCGTCTTTCTCAGACTGCCACTGGGCCTTCATCGCCGAAGATTTTTCGTTGAGATCAGCAATGCGTTTTTCGATGTCTTCGAGCCTCGATTTTGATTTGTCGTCAGTTTCACGGGTTAGTGCCTGACGTTCGATCTCGAGTTGGAGAATTTCACGTTCCAATACATCGATCTCCTGCGGCAGGGAATCGATCTCGATACGAATACGCGAAGCGGCTTCATCGATCAGATCGATGGCTTTATCCGGCAGGAATCGATCGGTGATGTATCTGTTTGACAGCGTCGCAGCCGCCACGATCGCCGCATCTTTAATCCGGACGCCATGGTGCACTTCGTACCGCTCCTTCAATCCGCGTAGGATAGCAATGGTGTCTTCGACATTCGGCTCGCCGACGTAAACCTGCTGAAAACGGCGCTCCAACGCTTTGTCTTTCTCAATGTATTTCTGATATTCAGCAAGCGTCGTCGCACCGACCGAACGCAGAGTGCCGCGTGCCAACGCCGGTTTCAGCATGTTCGAAGCGTCGATCGCACCTTCGCTTGCTCCCGCTCCGACGAGCGTGTGAAGCTCATCGATGAAAAGAATGATCTGCCCTTCGGCCTTTTCGATCTCGTTGAGAACGGCTTTGAGACGATCTTCGAACTCTCCGCGATATTTCGCGCCTGCGAGCATTGCTCCGAGATCGAGCGAGACGAGGCGTTTGTTTTTTAAGCCCTCGGGAACGTCTCCCGAAACGATACGCTGGGCAAGACCTTCGACGATCGCCGTTTTACCCACGCCGGGTTCGCCGATCAGGACCGGATTGTTTTTGGTTCGACGCGACAGGATCTGGATCGCACGCCGGATCTCATCGTCACGGCCGATCACCGGGTCGAGCTTGCCTTTTCGGGCACGTTCGGTCAGGTCCTGGGCGTATTTGTCGAGCGCTTGGAAATTCTCCTCAGCGTTCTGATCCGTGATCCGCGAACCGCCACGCATGTCGGTGATAACCTTTTCGAGGTCTTCGCGATTGATGCCGTTCGATCTCAGGATGCGGCCGGCGTCGCCGGTTTTTTCGTCAGAAATAGAAATGAGCAGATGCTCGGTCGAAAGATATTCGTCCTGCATTTTCTCCGCTTCTTTCTGTGCTTCCTGAAAAAGCGTGTTCGTGCGCGAACTGAAATACTGTTGCCCGCCGCTGACCCTAGGGAATTTGGCGATCGCCGCCTCAACCTCGGTTAAGATAGTAGTCGCGTTCGCTCCTATTTTGCCTAAGATCGGTTTTACGACACCTTCTTTCTGTTCAAGCATTACAGCCAGAATGTGTTCCGGCTCGACTTGCTGGTTCTGGCCTTTTTCGGCTAACGTGATCGCTTCTTGTACGGCTTCCTGGCCGCGTATCGTGAATCTATCAAATCTCATTCTAAAACACCTCGTGCTTAGTCTTTAGCTATAATAAAAGTTGAGTGTGTTATTGTCAAGTATGGCGTTCCGTCACATCCCTCTGAAAAACATACGCATTTTTCGCGTTTTCAGATGACACTTTTATCATTGTCGGTTATATTTGTTCACGCACCTTTCCTCATAAGTTGAACTGTCGAATATGCTTCGCGAATTCGAACCGATGAATTTACGCGTTGCGAACTGAGAATGAAGATACTTCGCGAAGTTCTATGGCCGCTGGCAGCAGTTTTTGCGGCATTCGTCGTTGGCGGGATCATTGTCCTGCTGATCGGCGATAATCCTTTCCAAACCTTTTACCAGTTGATCGGCAATTCGTTCGGCTCGCTGAATGACCTCGGCTACACGCTTTTTATCGCTACACCGCTGATATTTACGGGCCTCGCGGTCGCCGTCGCGTTCCGATGCGGCTTGTTGAATATCGGTGCTGAAGGGCAGCTCTATATCGCCGCGTTTGCAACAGCGTGGGTCGGCATTAAGTTCGGCGGGACGATGGTCAATATCTTCGGAAAGGAAGAGAACTGGTCGTGGTTCAGCTTGCCGGCGGTACTGCTGGTATTGGTTTGTGTGATAACGGCGGTCGTCGCAGGCGGGATTTGGGGAGCGATCCCTGGAATTCTTAAGGCTCGATTTGGTTCGCACGAAGTTATCAACACGATCATGCTGAACTTCATCGGCATATCCCTCGTCAGTTATTTCACGCAGTATTACTACAAAATCCCGGGCGATCCGATCCTGCAATCTGCCGAGATCGGAAAGAACGCTCACATCCCACGCATCAGTCAGTACATCCCCGGAATGCCCGATTTTGTACCGCTCAGCGTCGCATTTTTACTGGCGATCCTGATGTGTGTACTCGTTTACGTTTTCCTGTGGAAGACGAAATGGGGTTATGAACTGCGGGCTGTTGGCGAAAACCCTTCGGCCGCAGAATACGGCGGCATCTCGCCGAAAAAGCAGATCATCATCGCCATGACCATCTCAGGCGGCCTCGCAGGAATGGTCGCGATCGGCGAGGTTTTGGGTTACAGATACCGATACTACGACGGATTCTCAGATGGCTGGGGCTTCCTCGGCATCGCGGTCGCTTTGCTTGGACGCAATCATCCGTTGGGCATTTTCATAGCCGCGATCTTTTTTGCAGTTTTGAAACGCGGCGAGATCTTTGTTGACATTGAGACCAAATACGTCTCAAAGGATCTCGTTGAGGTCCTGCAAGCGATCATCATTATTTTTGTAGCGTCCTTCCAAAGGTTTATCAAGAAATAGAATGAGCGAATTACTGACACCGACATTTCTACTCATTTTATTGTTCTCGGCCATTCGGCTCGCGACGCCGTTGATCTTCGCTGCTTTGGGCGGAATGTTTTCGGAGCGTGCCGGAGTTATTAACATCGCCCTCGAGGGCCTGATGCTCGCAGGAGCTTTCACTGCGGCCGTCGCTACGTACGAACTTCAGAATCCATATATCGGATTTTTGTGCGGTGTTGCTGTTGGTGGAATTGTCGCGTTGATCTTTGCGGTCGCCGTGATCAAGTTCGAAGCCGATCAGGTCGTTACCGGATTTGCCGTCAGCCTGCTGATGCTTGGTCTTCCGGCGGTAATAAGTTCACGAATTTACGATTCGGCGGGATCGACCCAGCAGATCGCCAAGCAATTCCTTCTTCCTGAATACTTCAACCGCATCTCGATCGCGTCGCTGCTAGCCTTCGCACTTGTCCCGATGTGCTGGTATATTCTTTACAAAACACCATTCGGATTGCGGATCCGAGCCGCTGGCGAGAATCCCGAAGCTGCTGATGCCGCCGGTGTTAACGTCATCACGCTTCGCTATGTAGCGGTCGTTATTTCAGGCTTGCTCGCGGCCGCTGGCGGAGCGTATCTTTCGATCGGCCAGTCATCGCTTTTTACTCGGGGCATGACCGCCGGACGTGGTTACATTGCTCTCGCGGCATTGATACTCGCGAAATGGAAACCGGTTCCGGTTCTGATCGCGTGTCTCTTCTTTGGCTTTACCGAGGCACTTGCGATCCAAATGCAGGGCGTCATTAAGATGCCGTCGGGCGAAGACGTTCCGGTTCAGTTCATCCAGATGATCCCTTACGTACTTACGATAATTGTTCTCGCTGGTTTTATTGGCTCGTCCCGAGCTCCGAAAGCCCTCGGAATACCATACCGAAAAGAAAATTGATCTTACAGTTTTAGAGGAATCTCATTCGGCCATTCGCTAAGATGCGGGTGGTTTGTGATAACCTGTCAATCCATTTATGTCATACGAACAGGCCGCTGCGGCGGCTGAATTTATAAGATCAAAGTACTCCGGCGAATTACAGACGGCGATCGTCCTCGGCAGCGGGTTGGGCGATTTTGCGAACTCTATTGAAGATGCCGTAAAGATCAGGTACGAAGAGATCCCCGGATTCGCCGTTTCAACTGTCGAAGGCCACGCCGGACAGCTTGTTCTGGGTAAGATCGGCGGCGTCGGTGTGGCGGTTCAGCAGGGTCGTTTTCATTATTACGAAGGGTACGATATGCAGCAGGTGATGCTGCCGGTTCGTTCGTTTGGACTGCTTGGGGTCAAGAATCTGATCCTGACCAACGCGGCTGGCAGCCTGAACTCTGACATGACGCCGGGCAGCCTGATGATCCTATCGGATCACCTCAACTGTCTCGGCGTTAATCCGCTGCGTGGGCCGAATGATAAGAGATTTGGTGCGAGGTTCCCGGATATGTCCGAGGTCTATGACCGCGAATTCCAGCAGATCGCTCACGAAGAAGCCGAAGCGATCGCCCGCGAGCGTTTTGACAAAGGGCTGGATGAAAAGCTGACGGATTTTGTTCACAGGGGCATTTACTGTGCCCTTTCGGGCCCGACATACGAGACGCCGGCTGAGATCCGAATGTATCGCCAGCTTGGTGCAGACGCCGTAGGAATGTCGACCGTTCCAGAAGCGATCGCCGCCCGCCACATGGGAATACGCACGCTCGGCATCTCATGCATCACCAATCTCGCTGCCGGAATGGTCGAAGGCGAGATCGATCATTCGGAAGTGATGGATACGGGAGCACGAGTGGCTGAGGTTTTTGGAGAGCTCTTGAGACGTACAGTTAGTCGAATAGCGTTATGATCATTGGAATTTGCGGCGGAACTGGCTCGGGGAAAACGACGATAGCACGTGCGATCGTCGGGGCGGTTGGCGCTGAGAAAGTAGTTTTGGTCGAGCAGGATTCGTATTACCGAAACCTCGCCGACATGCCGCTTGATGAACGTCATCAGGCAAATTTTGACCATCCGGATTCGATCGACAGCGACATGCTCGTCAATCACCTGCGGCGGCTGAAGCAGAATCTGACCGTCGAGATGCCGCTGTATGATTTCAAATCGCACACACGCAGCGACAAGATCGAACTGATCGAGCCAAAACCCGTCGTCATCGTAGAAGGCATTCTCATTTTCGCCGAGCCTCGAGTGCTCGACCTGCTCGACGTTCGGGTCTACGTCGACACGCCGGATGATATTAGATTCATCCGCCGTCTTCAGCGTGACATTGCCGAACGCGGTAGGACGACGGAATCCGTTATTGCACAGTATTTCCGCTCTGTTCGGCCGATGCACAATGAGTTTGTCGAGCCGTCGAAACGCCACGCCGACATCATCATTCCCGAAGGCGGTCAGCAGGATATCGGGATCGGATTCCTTTGCAGCCTCGTCCGCGAAAAGCTTGCCGAACAGACGGCTGCTGCCAATTAATAATGCAACAGAAAGAACAAAAACTGATCGATGCGGCCACGATGGCCCGCGAGCGTGCCTACGCACCATATTCGAATTTCCAGGTCGGAGCCGCCGTCGAAACCGAGAACGGCGACATCTACATCGGCTGCAACGTCGAATCCGCCAGCTACGGCCTCACCGTCTGCGCCGAACGCGTCGCCATCTGGAAAGGCATCTCCTGCGGCGAAAAACGCTTCGCCCAGATAGCCGTCGTCGTCGACACCGAAGACCTCACCCCACCCTGCGGAGTCTGCCGCCAGATCATCTGGGAATTCTGCGGCGATGTGCCCGTAGTTCTCTCTAATCTGGAAGGGAAGACAGAAACCATAACGATGAGCGAACTGCTGCCACGGGCATTTGATTCCAAGTTTTTGAAATAGCAGTGGTTTTGCACAATCTTACGAATTTGTAGTAACCTCAGCTATGGATAAGCTGAAATATCTCTTCTCGATTCTCCTTCTAATTTCGATACCGATTTCTGGTCTTGCTGCGACCGCTTCGCGGGCGGTGGATGTTGATATTCTGATCGTCGGAGCCACGATCGTTACGATGAACGAGCAGCGTGAGGTGATCGAGAACGGGGCGGTCGCTATTACGAATGGCAAGATCGATCTGATCGGTACTCGGCGAATCGTTGAACGCAACTCGCGGCCTAAACGTGTCATCGACGCGAGCGGCAAAGTCATAATTCCCGGGCTGATCAATACTCATACACATGCGGCGATGTCGTTGTTTCGCGGTATCTCGGACGATCTCGATCTTAACGACTGGCTGACGAAGTTCATCTTTCCGGCCGAGGCTAAGAATGTGAACGAGCAGTTCGTTCGGGCGGGAACGCGACTCGGGCTGGCTGAGATGATCCGAGGTGGTACGACGACGTACTGCGACATGTACTACTTTGAAGACGCGGTCGCTGACGAGACGAAAAAGGCTGGTGTTCGCGGCGTACTCGGTGAGACGATTATAAAGTTCCCCGTTTCCGACAACAAAACTCCCGAAGCCGCACTCGCTTATACCGAAACCTTCATCAAAAAGTGGAAGAACGATCCGCTGATCGTACCTGCCGCTGCACCGCATGCTCCTTACACTCTGGAAACGGCGACGTTGAAGGCGATCAAGGCTCAGTCCGACCGGCTCGATTCGGCGGTTGTGATCCATGTTGCGGAGACCAAGAGAGAACGCGACGACATCCTTGCTCAATATGGCAAAACTCCAGCAGCGTATCTCGACAGCATCGGATTTCTATCCAACCGGACGATCGCGGCACACAGCGTTTGGCTGACGAGCGACGAGGTGGATATTTATAAGCAGCGAGGTGTTGGCACCGCGCATTGTCCGACTTCAAACATGAAACTCGCTTCCGGCATAGCTCCGGTTCCGGAAATGCTGCGGAAAGATGTCGCCGTCGGCCTTGGAACCGACGGTGCCGCATCAAACAACGATCTCAACATGTGGGAAGAAATGGATCTCGCGGCAAAACTCCACAAACTCAGCTCCAACGATCCAAAAACTCTCCCTGCCGAACAGGCTTTTGAAATGGCGACGATCCGAGGTGCGAGAGCCTTGCATCTCGACAAGATCACCGGTTCGCTTGAGGCTGGAAAGCGGGCGGATCTCGTTATTTTGGATATGGATAGCCTGAATCAGACGCCGTATTACAACATATATTCCTCGCTCGTTTATTCCACAAAAGCGGACGATGTTCGCACCGTGATCATTAACGGAAAGGTCGTAATGCTCGACCGGCGTTTGCTCACGCTGGATGAACGTGCTATAAAAATAGACGCAAACGCATACCGCAAAAAAATCATCGATAGCTTAAGACAATGATTTGCGGGCCCCACAAAAGGCTCGAAGCTATGGATTTTTTGGCTATTGAGTTTTTGTATTTGTTTCAGGTCGTTATGGTGAGCCCTCCTCGGGTGAGTTCGCTTGGCCTTTACGGAAAATTTAAGTCAAAGATAGGAGGACTATAAATGCCGTTAAATGTCAGGAGGTTTGGCACTTCCGTTTTAGGGTTTTTGCTCTTTTCAGCAACGTTTCTTTCCGCGCAAACTGCGCCGACTTCTCAGACCGCTCAGGTCACGCCGCCGGTGGTTCCGCCAATGGGCCCGCCAACTTCGGGCGATATCATGCGTGACCGGATCTCGAAATCAAAGGCTTTCATCGCCGTTCGCAATTACAACGCCGCAATTTACGAGCTTGAGAATATCCGCAAAGAGTCGTCCGACTCGGCGGTGCAGGGCGTTGTGAATGTGCTGCTCATGAACAGCTATCTCGAGCAGGGCGATTACAAACGGGCTCAGGACCTCCTCAACGAATTCTACGCTGCACAAAAGACGACGAAGCCGAATGCATCGACCTCATACATGGCGGTCGCGGGGCAAATCGTCAAAGGTGCCCGCAGCCGGGTTGAGCGCTATCGTGCTCTCGGCCTGAGCGTTTCTGACCGGACGCTGCCGCTTGAGGCTCTGAACGATCTCGAAAAGATGCGTGAAACGCTCGAGCTGGTCATCACGCAATCCAAAGAGATCGGCGGTGACAAGAACAAGATGGCAGACGCGATGATGATGCTCGAGGAAGCCAGCAATTCCCGCAGCATGCTCGCTCGCGACGATTACGATTCACGCCGTTGGAAGGACGAGGTTGCCGACACGCGTGAGAAGATGGTTCGCTCGAACAGCGTCGTTATGAGCGCCGTGAACGATCCGGCGTCTGATGCCTTGCTCGCTGCAAACAACAAACCGGCCGAACCGAAGCCGCTTTTCGTTCCGCCGACAAACCAACCTGCAACGCAGCAGCCTGTAATGCAGCCGGTCTCAGCTGCTCCGACACCGAACCCGACACGTGAGCGTGAAGTAAAGGTCGCCAACAACTCTCCGGCCGAAACCACGACGGCACAGATCGAGAAGCCGGTCTATGTTCCCGAAACCGCACGAACCCAGCCCGTAGTTCCGAAGGAAGAGCCGAAACAGATCGAACCAACGCCGGCAGAGCCAAAGCAGACTGAGCCGAAGCAGGTAGAACCGAAACCGGTCGAAGCGAAAGTCGAAGCTCCTAAGGATGGTTCGCCGATGTCGGTTGGTTCGCTGCTTCCTTACGCGACCGCTCAGGCAAAACCGGTATATCCACAGGCCGCAAAGGTCGTCCGTGCGGCTGGTGTCGTTACCGTTGAGGTTACGATCGACGAGTCGGGTACCGTTGCCGAGGTTCAGAAAACCAGCGGCCCGATGATGCTCCAGGCTGCGGCCAAAGACGCGATCCGTAAATGGAAATTCAAACCCTTCGTCCGCGACGGCCAGCCGGTCAGGGCGACGGGATTTGTGAATTTCAGTTTCGCGTTGTAAAGCGACATTCAGCTTTTACGTTTTGATTACCTCCAGTCTCGGCTGGAGGTTTTTTCGTCCCACTTTTGTGCGCAAAGTGGGATGGCGTAAACGTTGCAACTATTGGGTTTGCCGCGATAATTCATCCCATTTGCGAAAGACATATACGATGAAGTGGGACGAATCGCAAATCGTCTTATAAAGTTGCGCAAAGTGAGACTGGTTAACTGCTTTATTCGCTGTCAATTGCGGCGAAAAATCGTCTCATTTCGAAAAAAAACAATCGTTAAGTGAGACGGTCTGTTGTTAGTCCGAGATAGCCGTCGGCATAGAAGTCCAAATTATCAAAGATCGATGATGTGAAACAATGTATCATAAATAAAACAACTTGTCAAGAATTTTTTTCGTCTCTGCCTCTGTTTTTTCCTGTTCCGTGTCTTCAGTGTTGAAGATCTCAGGAATTAACCACGGAACGCACGGAATCACGCGGAAAAAGAGCGGGGAAGTAAACTGCTTTATACAACTTATTTCCCACTAAAACGCACTTACCGTTTAAGATGCACGTGATGATATTCAAACTCTGCGTGGTGGTCGCGTTGATGAACTGCGTTTTTGCGGCGGTTAGTTTTGGGCAGCCGGCGATCGAGCCGGGCGTGCCGCTGGAGCTGGCGAAGTGGCGGGCTGTGTATTATCACGACGTGCGTTACAAGCTGAACCTCACGCTTGAGAAGATGTCGCCGGTGCTGAAGGGCACGATGGAGATACGCGTCAACGTCAACGGCCCGAGCACTTGGGAAGGCGGCCGGGGCGTGATCGTGCTGGACTGGCGAAAGATCAAGGGAAGCGAAAAACTCTCGACGATCTCGAATGTGACAGTCAACGGAACGAGCGTGACGCTCGACCCGAACTTCGAGAATTTTTCCACCAGCAAGAATACTATCGAAGGCAAAGAAAAGTATTTCGAGGCCAACGAACATCTAGTTTTCTACGACGGCGTACGGGTCGCCGAGAATGTCATCAAGCTCGATTTTACCTCGCCGATCCTGACCAGCGGTTCGGCGATCACGCGGTATGTGGATAAAGAGGACGGGGCGGAATATATCTATTCGCTATTCGTCCCCTCAGATGCCAGCACGGCGTTTCCGGTGTTTGACCAGCCGGATCTGAAGGCGAGGTTTACGGTCAACTTAGAGGGGCCTGGCGAATGGAAATTTGTTTCAAACGCCCCTGCGGATTGCACATCAGGTATGGTCGAGGGAAATCAATCGAGCCCATCTACTAGTCTCTCGCAGGAAAGAAAGATTGATCCAGAATTGGCGAAGGCTCTGTTGCGAAACCTAGACTTAAAAAAGCTTGGTCAAGGCTGCGGTATGAGCGCCTCAAATTTGGGACGCGCATATGCTGAGTTTCCAGAAACCAAACCAATCAGCACCTATGTATTCGCATTTGCGGCAGGGCCGTTCGAGCGTGTGTCAGAACCGGGAGCGATAGCGACTGGGTTCAGGCCGGCAGAAAGTAAAGACACTGATACAGGGCCTGAGACCTCGACAACTAGCTCAAACTCCGTCACGAAGAACCCAGTCGCTACCGCTCCCGGTTCTGACAGGACGCGGAGCGGGTCAGAACCCCCTGCGTTAGCGGGGGGCACGAACGCTGTCGCGAACTCGCCGTCGGGCCCCGTTGTTCAACGCCCGTCAAATACAACGTCCACGCCGCCCGCTTACGCAGGCGGTTCTGACAGGACACCAACGTCGATCTACGTCCGCAAATCCCAAGCCGCCAAGTTCAAGCCTCACGCCGCTGAGGTCTTTCGCCTCAACCGCGAAGGCATCAAGTTTCTTGAGTCCTATTTCGACTACAAATTCCCGTTCCCGAAGTACGACGTTGTGCTGATCCCCGAATTTCCGTTTGGCGGGATGGAGCATGCGGGGGCTACCTTCCTGAGAGAATCGAGCGTCATTTTTCCCCAGGAGCCGACGAAGAACGATTATATTTCGCGCGCGAACGTTATCTTTCACGAGGCCGCGCATCAGTGGTTTGGGGACACGGTGACGATGAAATGGTTCGACGATCTGTGGCTAAAGGAAGGCTTTGCCGAGTTCATGGCGTACAAGACGCTCGAAAAGGTGATGCCCGAATACAACGCCTGGAAGGTCTTTTACGAACGCAACAAACAGGCCGCCTACCTCACCGACTCCACCAAAGGCACCACGCCCATCTACCAGGAGATCGCGAATCTCTCGGCGGCGAAATCCGCCTACGGCAACATCGTCTACCGCAAAGCTCCTTCGTTTTTGCGGCAGGCTGAGTTTTATTTAGGGCCGGATAAATTTCAGACAGCCGTGCGTGCGTTTCTTAATAATCATCAGTATGCGAATGCGGGTTGGGAAGATCTGGTTAAGGAGTTTGAAACGGCCAGTGGGAAGGGCTTAGGGTCTTGGGCGAATCTTTGGATAAAACAACGTGGCGTTCCGGTTGTTCGACTTGATCGCAATGAAGAGAGATCGGGGATAAACTATGGCTACAGGTTTGGACAAGGCACCGAACTCGATAAGAATTCTAGTTGGCCCATTTCGTTCAATGTTCTTGAGGTTTTTGATAACGGAGATCGGTCATTCGACAGATTTGACCTACCGATTTACTTGCCTGATAACCCTTCTTTTGCTTCACAAATGAATGACTTTCGCAGGTCAAGGCCTTTTTTGGGTACAGTACGTTCGCACGAAAACCGACGGACATCATTTTTGTTTCCGAACTACCAAGACTACGGCTACGGCATCTTTCTCCTCGATCCCAAGAGCCGCGATTACGTTCTGAAAAATATCGGGAGCGAAAAGGACGATTTTCTTCGTACGATGATGTGGGGCAGCCTCTGGGACAGCGTCCGCGAGGGCGAGCTTGACCCGAAGGAATACGTCGAGCTGGTGGTGAAGAATCTGAGCGTTCAGAGTGCGAGCTTTAGCTCGTCTTCCTCGTCGGGTAAAGGACAAGCTAAAGCTTGCACTCTGAACTGCGGCGAAACCGACGAAAGCACCATCCAGACCCTGCTCGGCCGCGTGTCGACGGCGATGCGTTACTATCTGTCAGAACCACCTGCGGTAGCGGGTGGTTTAACACGACCGATCACGAAGTCGAAGAGCACGAATCCGCGGCCTCAACCACCCGCTACCGCAGGTGGTTCTGACTTGCAAACCCGCGTCGAAAACCTCCTCATCGACCGGATGCAAAACGCTGCGACGCCCGGGCAGCGGATCACGTATTACCGCTCGTTCCTGGGAATTGCCTCAAGCGAAAACGCACGGCGGATAATGAAGGAGATATTGAAAAAGTCAGCAGCTCCTGGCGGCTCCAAGGGAGAACCACCTGCGTCAGCGGGTGGTCAGGCACCTGCAGCGAAATCGCCAGCCGGGCAGTCGAACTCCGGACCACCCGCTAACGCAGGTGGTTCTCCCTTTTCGACCAAAGACAAATTCGACATCGTGTCACGCCTCATCATTCTCGGCGATCCGGAAGCGCCGAAACTCCTCGCCGAGCTCGAAAAGACCGAGACATCTGACGAAGCCAAACGCTACGCCTACGCGGCGAAAGCCGGTTTTGCGACGGCTGAGAACAAGGCGAAGTTCTGGAACGATTTCGTAAACAATAAAGACATCTCAGAAAGTTGGATCGAGGCCGCGTTCGGCCCATTCAACAACGTCCGCCACAGCGAACTCACGCTGCCTTACCTCGAAAAAGCCCTCGCCGAGCTGCCCAACCTGAAACGCAGTCGTAAGATCTTCTTCGTCAACGGCTGGCTCGGCGCGTTCATCGGCGGGCAAAAGAGCGAACGGGCTTTGAAGATCGTCAACGATTTCCTGGCAAAAAATCCGCGATTGGACAAAGATCTGCGACTCAAGATCCTAGAGAATGTCGATGTGATAGAGAGAGCGGTGAAGATCAGAAGTCAGAACCGGGAGCGATAGCGACTGGGTTCTTCTGCCGCGGTATTCATCGCCGCTGGTTTCCCTCGTACCTTCTTCTCGCCGAGCGGAAAAGCTGTGCTTTTCCGGCGATCTCTAAATAAACATTTGCGGCTATGCCGCCGCTTTTGAGCCCGGCGGCATAGCCGCATTATCATTTTTAGACATTACGGAAAAGCATAGCTTTTCCGCTCGGCGAAGGAAGAGGCTAGTGAAACGCCCGTCGAGCAATACCTACGAGGAAAAACCCAGTCGCTATCGCTCCCGGTTCTGACCCGGCGGCGACCCGGATGTGCGCCCGATGCAAAATGTGCTACTCTTTTTCCGTTCGCTATCTACCCAAATAAACAATATGAGCCGACGAATATTTCTGATAGTTGCTATCGTTTTGTCCTTTGTCTTTGTATCGAATGCGCAGACGCGGCCGCGGAAGATGCCGGCTCCGGCTCCGGCGGCGAGTGGTTTGATCAAGACTGCCTCAGGTTTGCAGTACCTGATCACCAAAAAAGGCAAAGGCCGTATGCCGAAGGTTGGCGACACGGTCGTCGTGCATTACACCGGAACGCTGCTGAACGGGCGGAAATTTGACAGCTCTTACGACAGCGGCCGGGCGCTCACGTTCCCGCTCGGCAAGGGCCGCGTGATCAAGGGCTGGGACGAGGGCATCGCCAAAATGCACACCGGCGACCAAGCGATATTTATCGTCCCGTCAAAACTCGGCTACGGAGCCAGCGGCAACGGCCCGATCCCGCCGAACGCGTCAATGATATTCATCGTTGAGCTGATGGACATAAATCCGAAGTAGCCTGGACCCCGGGCCGCTGGCCCGGGGTTTAGTTTTTTTCCTCAAGTAGCGTTTTGAGGCGGAACGATTACGGGCGGGCCGCCCGTGGTCCAGCTGATAAATCCGAAGTAAAAGGTCAGGGACCCGGCCGCTGGCCCGGGGTTTAGTTTTTTTCCTCAAGTAGCGTTTTGAGGCGGAACGATTACGGGCGGGCCGCCCGTGGTCCAAGGGGGCGGAACGATTACGGGCGGGCCGCCCGTGGTCCGTTCAATCTTGACAAAAAAATAATGATTTGCGATTATGGTTACATAAGAAAGATACCAAATCATTGTCTGAGCGTGGTTTATGAAAATTTCGGCACAAGAGGAATACGGGCTACGGTGCCTGGTGCAGCTGGCGAATTTGCCTGATGGCGAAAGTCTGACGCTGCCGCAGATCGCGGAGCTTGAGGGCATTTCGACGGCGAACGCGGGCAAGCTGATGTGGCTGCTGAACAAGGCGGATTTTGTGATCTCGACGCGAGGTACCAAGGGCGGCTATTGCCTTGCCCGTCCGGCTGAGGAGATCAGGCTGAACGAGATCATCAAGGTGCTCGACGCCGACGTGGTCGACAAACACTGCGACAGCTACACCGGCGTGCTCGATAAATGCGTCCACAAGGGCGATTGCGGCATTCGACCGGTCATCGTCGGGCTTCACGAGATCGTTGAGAATGCTTTGTCGCAGATCACGCTTGCACAATTGGTCGGTGGCGAACGCAAGGTGGACGCGATGTTTCATTCGATCCAGGGAATACATCGAACGCTGGAAGCGCAGAGAATTTGAAAATGAAGACGGCGATAGAGAACAGCGATCTGGAAATGACCAAGGTCACCGTCACTTTGCCAAAAGGGGGCACGCGGGACGCTTTGAGCGTGAACGCATTGGACTCGAAAACGCGTGAACTCGCGTATCAGACGCTGATCACCGTGGACGGAAAGATACTGCCGTGCAGCGGATTTAAGGTGAAAAACGGAGCTCTGCATCTTGAAGTGCAGGAAGGCTTTTTTGAGATCGCCGAGGCGAAATAGATATGTCGACAGCAGCAGAATTACTTACAAATCGGGAATACAAATACGGCTTCGTCACAGATATTGAGACCGAGACGATCGATCGCGGCCTGTCTGAGGACACCGTGCGGCTGATCTCTTCGAAAAAGAACGAGCCTGAATGGATGCTTGAGTTTCGGCTGAAGGCGTTTCGCCAGTGGCTCAAGATGGAGCAGCCTGATAACTGGGCGAATTTCGCTTACCCGAACATCGATTTTCAGGACATTTCATACTATTCCGCCCCAAAGCAGAAGCCTTCGAAAGCGAGCCTGGATGAGGTCGATCCGGAATTATTGAAGACGTTTGAGAAACTTGGCATCCCGATCACCGAGCAGAAAATGCTCGCAAATGTGGCGGTCGATGCGGTGTTTGACTCGGTTTCGGTCGCGACGACGTACAAGAAAAAGCTGCTCGAGGCAGGCGTGATCTTTTGCTCGTTTACCGAGGCAGTCGCGGATTATCCCGATCTGATAAAGAAATATCTCGGCTCGGTTGTCCCGGTCGGCGACAACTATTACGCGGCTTTGAACTCGGCGGTTTTTTCGGACGGATCATTCGTCTTTATCCCAAAAGGCGTTCGCTGCCCGATGGAGCTTTCGACGTATTTTCGCATCAACACGCAGGAAGCTGGGCAGTTTGAACGCACGCTGATCGTCGCTGAAGAAGGTGGCTATGTTGCCTATAACGAAGGCTGCACGGCACCGCAGTTCGATACGAATCAACTGCACGCGGCGGTGGTTGAGCTTGTGGCTCTCGACGATGCAGAGATCAAATACTCGACCGTTCAGAACTGGTACGCTGGCGATGAGAACGGCAAGGGCGGAATTTATAACTTTGTGACGAAGCGTGGTGCATGCCGCGGCGTGAATTCGAAGATCTCCTGGACGCAGGTTGAGACGGGCTCGGCGATCACGTGGAAATACCCGAGCGTGATATTGCAAGGTGATAATTCGATCGGCGAATTTTACTCGGTCGCCCTTACTAACAACGCCCAGATCGCCGACACCGGAACCAAGATGATACATCTCGGCAAGAACACAAAATCGACGATCATCTCAAAAGGTATCTCAGCCGGAAAGTCGAACAACTCGTACCGCGGCCTCGTCAAAGTGATGCCGAAAGCTGAGGGTGCACGCAACTACACGCAATGCGATTCGATGCTCATCGGCGGCCGCTGCGAGGCGAACACGTTCCCGTACATCGAGGTCATGAACAACACCGCCCGCGTCGAACACGAAGCCACGACCTCAAAGATCTCGGAGGATCAGTTGTTCTACCTGCAGCAGCGCGGAATTCCGCAGGAAGACGCGGTTTCGCTGATCATCAACGGTTTCTGTAAAGAGGTCTTTCGCGAACTGCCGATGGAATACGCGGTCGAGGCGACGAAGTTGTTGGGATTGAAGCTCGAGGGATCAGTTGGGTAGGAAATTTCACCACAGAGAACACGGAGGGCACGGAGAGGTTTAAGACCTCGCTCCCAAATCTCAGTGGTCTCTGTGCCCTCTGTGGTAAAAAATAATCATGAAAACAATTCAACCACCAAATCAACCGCAGCCAAAAGGCCATTATTCGCCGGGCATTGAGCATAACGGCTTGATCTATGTTTCGGGACAATTGCCGATGTCGCTGGATACGCGGGAGCCTTTTACGGGTGATATAGGCGAGCAGACGGAATTGGCTTTGCGGAATGTGGAGGCGGTTTTGCTGGCGGCGGGCAGCGATCTGCGGCACGTTTTGCAGATGACTATCTATGTTTCGGATATGGAATTGTGGGGAGCGGTCAATGCGAAATACGCCGAGGTGATGGGCGAGCATCGTCCGGCGAGGGCGATCGTGCCGGTCAAGGACCTGCATTTTGATACGAAGATCGAGATCCAGGCGATCGCTGCGGTGAAAGAGGGTTAGCCACGAATGTCACGAATACCACGAATGAAAACCTTTTTGCCGGCCTTCTTTTGGTCGGTTGCTGTAGTTTTTGCTCTTTCGTTTTCAATTGTGGGTCAGACGACCAAACGTGCAGTCGAATCGCCCGATGCTCCGAAGGCGATCGGGCCGTATTCGCAGGCGATAGTTGTTAATGGATTTATCTTTACAGCCGGACAGGTCGGAGCTGATCCGAAGACCGGAACGCTGGTCGAGGGCGGCATTGAGGCTCAGACTGAGCAGGTTTTGAAGAACATCGAGGCGGTGTTGAAAGCTGCGGGGAGTTCGCTGGAAGATGTTGTGAAAACGACCGTTTTTCTGACAGATCTGAATGATTTCGCCAAGATGAATGAGGTTTACGGCAAGCGTTTCAAATTGCCGTTTCCGGCCCGTTCGACGGTTCAGGTCGTGAAACTGCCGCGTGATGCAAAGATCGAGATCGAGGCTGTTGCGGTTGTGAAGAAATAGTATGAAGCTCGAAATATTTCAGGTTGATGCATTTACGAATAAGACCTTCGGCGGTAATCCGGCGGCGGTCGTGCCGCTTGATGCTTGGCTGCCGGACGATGTGATGCTGAGCATCGCGGCGGAGAATAATCTGGCCGAGACGGCTTTTTTTGTCCGAAATGGCGATGTTTACGAGATCGTCTGGTTCACGCCGACGTGCGAGATCGAGCTTTGTGGGCACGCGACGCTGGCGAGTTCGTATGTGATCTTTGAGGAATTAGGGCACGACAGCGAAACGATCAGATTCACCACGCGAACACGCGGCGATCTGAGCGTGACTAAGGCAGATGGCCGCTACGTTCTCGATTTTCCGGCCTATCCGATGCGCTCCATCGAGCCGATCGCGGAACTTACGGCAGCTGAAAATGCTCCACTTGAGTATTTCGAATCGCAGGGCAACATGCTGTTCCTTGTGCTCGACAGCGAGAGGACGGTTCGCGAGCTTACGCCCAATTTTCGCCTGATCGAGCAGCTTTCATATCGCGAGGTGATCGTTACGGCGAAAGGTGACACGTGCGATTTCGCGTCGCGAATGTTCGCGCCGAAGATCGGCATTCCCGAGGATCCTGTGACGGGAGCGATCCACTGTTCGCTGATCCCGTTTTGGGCGGAGCGGTTGGGTAATACTAAGCTTTTTGCTCGTCAGGTGTCGGCCCGCGGCGGTGAGTTATTTTGTGAACACGTTGATGACCGTGTAAAGATCGGCGGCAATGCAGTGCTTTATTTGAAGGGTGAGATCTATGTCGAGGCCGCAGGCGAAAAATGCGTTGCCGCGTAGTGCGGTCGAGATCCGGCTTGCTGTGTCGAGTGACGCGGGCGAGATCTCGCGGGTGCTGTTCGAATCATTTTCGACCTTTCGCGAGGATTACACGCCTGAGGCTTTCGAGGTTGTGACGCCTTCGCCGGATGCGATCCTGAGCAGATTTGACGAAGGCCCAATGTGGGTCGCGGTCGTGGACGGCAAGATCGCGGGGACCGCTTCAGTGCTCCCCGAGCCGGAATGGCTTTATATCAGAAGTTTGGGAGTCGTGCCTGAGGCTCGCGGGCTCGGGATCGCAAACAAAATGATGGCGGCGATCGAGGAATACGCCGTTGGTGCTGGTTTTGACAAGTTGTTTCTGTACACCACGTACTTTTCGACCGGAGCTATCGAGCTTTACGAAAAGCATGGCTTCACCCGCGGACGAGATACGACCGCCGAAGAGTGGTATGGAACGCCGGGACTCGCGATGGAGAAATCGCTTCGTCCGTTCTCGATCAGAGAAGTGAAGGTTGAGGACGCCGAGCAGTTGTCTGACGTTGCGAAGCGGGCTTATCTTCAGCATTTTCAGCATTTGTGGGAAGACAACGGAGCGGCATATTCGCAGCGGTCGTTCAATGTTGCGGAATTGACAGCTCAGCTAAAAGATGCGGGAAATCGCTATTCCATGGCTTTTGTCGGAACCGAACCGGTTGGATTTTTGAAGGTTCGTCCTGACAATTCGCTGCCCATTTTTAACGGAGCGAACGCCTACGAGATCGAGCGGATCTATCTGGTCAGGGAGGCGAAGGGCAAGAAGATCGGGAAAGCAATGGTGCGGTTGGCGGTCGATCAGGCTCGTGAGATGGGAAAGGACCTGGTCTGGTTAAAGGTTATGGACAGCAACCAACAGACGATCGGATTTTATGAGAGCTGCGGGTTTGCGATCACGGCACCCGAAACGCTCGATCTGCCGCTCCTGAAACCGGAGTTGGCGGGAATGTTTGTGATGAAAATCGAATTAAGGGATCAGCAATAATGTTACTAGAAGTCAAAGACCTGCATGCAGGTATCGAAGGAAAGAAGATTCTCAAAGGCCTGAATCTGCAGGTCAACAAGGGTGAGGTTCACGCGATCATGGGGCCGAACGGCTCGGGAAAATCGACCTTGTCAAAGGTTTTGGCGGGGCATCCGACATACGAAGTGATCTCGGGCGAGGTTTTGTTCGAGGGCAAAAATCTGCTCGAACTCGAACCGGACGAACGTGCCCGCGAAGGCGTATTTATGGCGTTTCAGTATCCGGTCGAGGTGCCTGGCGTGTCGAATTCGCAGTTCCTGCGGCTCGCTTATAACCAAAAAGCGATCCATCACGGTCAGGAAGAACTCGATCCGCTGGAGTTCAATGACTACCTGAAAGAAAAGGCCAAGATCGTTGATATGGACCCGCAGTTTTTCAAACGGTCGGTCAACGAAGGTTTTTCGGGCGGTGAGAAGAAGCGTAACGAGATCCTGCAAATGGCAGTTCTCGAACCGAAACTCGCGGTGCTCGACGAGACCGATTCCGGCCTCGACATCGATGCTCTGCGTATAGTCGCTGAGGGCGTGAACAAGCTGCGTTCGAGCGAGAATGCGATCATTCTGGTCACGCATTATCAGCGGCTTTTGAATTATATCCAGCCTGATTTTGTTCACGTTCTGGCAAACGGCAAGATCGTAAAGGAAGGCGGAAAGGAATTGGCGCTTGAGCTGGAAGAGAAGGGATACGATTGGGTGAAGGGAGCGGCGGTTTAGAACTTGATCTCTTATTCGCCGAGCGGAAAAGCTCTGCTTTTCCGGAGATTCTCTTTAGTCTCTGCGGCTGTGCCGCCCTGCGAAATACGGCGGCATAGCCGCAAGATAAATTAAGAGCGTTACGGAAAAGCATAGCTTTTCCGCTCGGCGAGAAGAATGCTGAGAAGAATACAGAGATTTTCGCTTTGATAGAAAATGGCAGACGAAACGCCAAACGCAAGATCAACCAACGCTGCGGTCATCATCGCGATCTGGGCCGCTGTGCTTGTGACCTTATTTGTTGCGTTTCGAAGCAGCGATCTTTTGAAACTGCCATCTTTGGTCGGTAATCTCGGCGGAGGGCCGCTTGTTGGAAACGATGTTTCGGCGAGTTTCGTCGGGTTTATTGCAGCTATTTTCACGTTTCAGGCATGGCTTGGGCTTGGTAAGCAGGTCGTTCGATTTATCGATCCGAAACCAACCGGCGAGAATTCAGCATTTTTCGCGATCGCGAAATGTGCGGCGGCCGGAGCGGCGGTTTGGTCGCTGCTTTGGTTCTTTGCAGGATTCGTTGGTGGATACAAGCCTGCGGTCGCGATTGCCTTTTTGGTGATCGGCAATGTATTACTCGCCATTCCCCAACGCATGGTGGAAGCGGACGGCGATCTGAATTGGTGGAAGGGCCGTTCCGCGACCGAATGGACGCTCGTTGCGATCGGTTTGTTTTCGGTCCTACTCGCTTTTATCTCATCTCTCGCTCCGCCGATCGCGAAAGACACGCTGCTCTATCATTTCGCGGTGCCGAAGGCATTTATCGCTCAAGGCGGAAATGCTTTTATTGATGGCAATATCGCGAGCTATCTTTCGCTCGGAACCGAGATGCATCCTGTGTGGGCAATGCTGCTTGGCAACATGGTCAGCTCGCGAGCGGGCGAGGCAGCCGCCGGAGCGGTCACTTTCCTGTTCTTTCCCGTACTGCTCCTCGCAGTTTACGGTTGGGCTCGAAATTCAGGAATTTCTCGGGTGTTTTCGCTTATTGCAACGCTTATGGTCGCGGCGATACCGACCGCGTATCATGTGGCTTCGAGCGGTTATATCGATCTTTCGCTGGCACTATATGTGACGCTGGCGGTTTATTCGCTGACGCGTTGGTGGAAGACGTTATCGACGTCGTCGATGCTTTTGGTCGGGATTTTTCTAGGTGGGGCTTTGGCGGTGAAGTTGACGGCGGTGTTTGTTTTTGCGGCTTTTGCTTTGGTGGTGTTGCTTCGTGCTCGGGATGGAGTGGGAACGCAGGCTGCCAGCCTGCAAGAGGGCGAGATCGACGATCCGGCTGCTTCTGAACACGGCCAGGACACGCAGGCTGGCAGCCTGCGTTCCGGTGGAGCGGGCAAGATCGTGGCGATGGGGTTTGGGGCGTTGGTGTTGGCTGGGGTTATCGCTTCTCCGTGGTATTTGCGGAACTGGGCGGCGACGGGGTCGCCGGTTTTTCCGTTTTACATGAACATCTGGAAGGGGACGGCGAATGGCTGGGATGTCGAGCGGTCGAATCTATTCCAGAGCATGAACTCGAACTACGGCGGGGCTGACGTCAATAAAACGAATTATCTGATGTCGCCATTTCGTGTTTCGGTTGCGGCCCAGCCGGAGAATCCGGAGCTATATGACGGCGTTCTGGGTGCGGCATTTTTGATAGGGCTGCCGCTCGTGATCTGGGCGTTTTGGAAGAAGAAACTGGCAGACGAATTTGCGATCGCGGCCGGAGTTGCGGCGATAGTTTATCTGTTTTGGCTGTTCTCGAGTCCGCAGCTTCGGTATCTGCTGCCGATCGCCCCGCTGCTGGCGGTCGCGATCGTCGGGGCGATCGAATCGGTTTTAGAGGATGCGGGATCGAAAGCGGCGGCGAAGTATTCGCTTCTGGCTGCGTCGGTCGTCGCGATATTTACATCGGCGGCGTGGTTTTGTCAGAAAGCCCCGCTTCGGGTCGTGCTTGGTGGTGAGACGCGCGATCAATTTTTGACGCGGAATCTCGACTATTATCCGTACTACCAGACGATCAACGCCGACACCGATCCTAACGCAAAGGTTTGGCTGATCAACATTCGCCGCGATACATACAACATTGACCGGCCTGTAGTTTCGGATTATTTATTCGAAGACTGGACTTTAAGGAAAATGGTCTGGGAATCGCGGAATACTGCGGAGTTAAAAGCGAAAGCAGCCGCACTCGGTGTTAAGTACATACTGACGCGGCACGATTTTCTTTTTGATTATGACAAGTCCACGCTGGTCGATGACAATAAGCCGCGGCCTGAGAACGAGGCGAAATTGCGAATGGCTCGCGAGCTGATCCTCGATCAGGCGAACACCGTAAAGGCGGACAGCAAGTTTAGTTTAGTAAAGGTTTTTTAAGAGAAATGGTATCAACGACAGCCGCTGTGGAAACACAATTTGCGGAACAATTCAGAGAGTTTATCAACGGCGAATCGAACGCCGAGATGCGAAAGCTGCGCGAGGACGCATTCGCTGCGTTTTTGCTCACAGGTTTTCCGACTCCGAAAGACGAAGATTGGAAATATACGAATGTATCTAAGATCTCAAATCTCAAATTTGAGATTTCAGAACCGACCGTAGAATCCGAGTATTTCGAAACGCTCGAGCGATTTAATTTCCGAAGAAACGGATTTGCGGCGCTCAACCTGGCATTTGGCGATGTCGAGATGATCAGGATCCCGAAAGAAACCTCGATACACGAACCGATCGAACTGAATTTTGCAGCGGAGGACGGCAAGGCGTTATTTCCCCACGTGATCGTTGTTGCCGAGGCTGGCAGCAAGGCGACGATCGTCGAAACTTACGCTTCGGAAGGGACCGGTTACACGAATGCGGCGATTCAGATCGTGGTCGAGGACAACGCAAATGTGACACATTATCGCGTTCAGAAAGAGTCGCCCGAGGCGTTTCAGTATGGCGTGACGGAAGTTACGCTGGGTCGCGGCAGTCAGTACAATTCGACCAACATCAATCTCGGAGCGGCGTTGTCTCGGCACGATATCGACGTTAAATTCACTGCCGAGGGCGGCGAGGCTTGGGTTGACGGGCTGTATATGCTCAACGGCAGCCAGCACCACGACACGCATTCGATCATCGACCACTCAGTGCCGAATTGCCTTTCGCATCAGACTTACAAAGGCGTGTTGAACGACCATTCGCGAGGTGTGTTTAACGGGAAGGTCTTCGTCCGCGAAAACGCTCACGGTACTGACGCCCAGCAGTCGAACAAAAATCTCCTGCTTTCAAACGACGCCCGCGTCGATACAAAGCCGCAGCTCGAGATATTCAATGACGACGTCAAATGCTCGCACGGAGCGACCGTGGGGCAGCTCGAAGGCGAGGAATTGTTTTACTTGCTGACACGCGGCTTGCCCGAGCCGCTGGCGAAGAATCTGTTGACCTATGGCTTTGCCGAAGAGGTGATAAACAAGATCGGCATCGAGTCGATAAAAACAGAGCTTGACGCGATGGTGCTGAATAGACTGGGAACGGAAATTTAGGAGAGTCGAACGTGCCGGTTATTTCGTCATTTTACGGAATCTTGATATTGATGTATTACTTCGATAATCGTCGCCATCATGTTCCGCATGTGCATGTAAAACACGGAGATGAAAACGTCGTGCTGTCGATCCCGGAAGGAGAAGTATTGGAAGGCTCGATCCGTCCGAATAAGCTAAAACTAGCCCAAGCCTGGATCGAGATACATCAAACGGAATTGATGGAAGACTGGGAACTGGCGATCTCGGGCAGAAATGTTTTCAGGATCGAACCGTTGAGGTAAATATGAAGAAAGTTACTGACGTTAAAGCATATGACGATCTGACCCTGGAGTTGGTCTTTGATGACGGAAGCGTTCGTCATTTTGATGCGAAGCCGTATCTTGAGTTTCCCGCCTTTCGACACTTAAAATCTCCTGCCGAATTCGTACGGGCGTCCGTTCAACACGATACGGTTTCCTGGCCTGGCGGCCAGGACATAAGCCCCGACACCCTTTATCTCGAGAGCGTGCAGATCGGCGAGGTTGTAACAGCATGATGCCAGAAAAACAAATGATTTGGGACGTAGAAAAAGTTAGGAAAGATTTTCCGATCCTCGCGACCGAGGTGAATGGGAAGCCGTTGGTTTATTTGGATAACGGGGCTTCGTCGCAGGTGCCGCAGTCGGTGATCGACCGTACCTCGAAGTATCTGGCTGAGGAGCATTCGAACATCCATCGCGGCGTGCATTACCTGTCTCAGCATGCGACAACGGCCTATGAGGCGGCTCGCGAGAAGGTGAAGCGGTTTATCAACGCGCCGGATGTTAACTGCTGTATCTTTGTTCGCGGTACGACCGAGGGCATCAATCTGGTGGCGCATTCGTATGGCAAGGGCTTCATAAACGCGGGCGACGAGATACTCGTTTCGCAGATGGAGCACCATTCGAACATTATTCCGTGGCAGGTCGTGGCTGAGGAACGCGGCGCTGTTTTGCGTGTGATCCCGATGAACGATCGTGGCGAACTGGTCATCGAGGAATACGAAAAGCTGCTCAATGAACGCACGAAGATCGTGGCGGTAACGCACGTTTCGAACAGCCTCGGGACGATCAATCCTGTCAAGGAGATGATCGCGACGGCACATAAATTTGGCGTGCCGGTATGTGTTGATGCGGCGCAGAGCGTGCCGCATTTTGCGGTCGATGTTCAGGATCTGGACGCGGATTTCTTTGTGTTTTCGGGACACAAGATGTTCGCACCGACGGGCAGCGGCGTGATTTACGGCAAACGCGAATGGCTCGACAAAATGCCGCCGTATCAGACAGGAGGCAGCCAGATACGTACGGTTAGTTTTGAGAAAACGACGTACGCTCCGCTTCCGGCGAAGTTTGAAGCAGGAACACCGGCGATCGCAGCCGGCATCGGGCTTGGGGCGGCGATCGATTACATAAATTCCATCGATTTCGAAGCCGCCGCAAAACACGAGCACGACCTGCTCGAATACGCGACTCAGCGTCTCGGCGACATTCCCGAGGTTAAGATCATCGGCACCGCCGCCGAAAAAGCCTCGGTTCTGTCGTTCACGATCGAAGATATTCATCCCCACGACATCGGGACGATCCTCGATCAACAAGGAATTGCTGTTCGAGCAGGACATCATTGTGCTCAGCCTGTGATGGAATTCTTTGACGTCCCGGCGACGGCCCGTGCTTCGTTCGCGTTCTACAACACTCGCGAAGAGGTCGACAAGCTGGCAGATGCGGTGCAGAAGGTTATTGAGGTGTTTGCTTGATGAAAACCATCGGCCTCATCGGCGGGATGTCCTGGGAAAGTTCGGTCGTCTATTACCAGATCATCAATCGCAGAACTCAGGAGATGCTCGGCGGGTCGCATTCGGCGAGGTCGCTGATGTATTCGGTCGATTTTGGCGAGATCGCGCGGCTGCAGCATGAAGGGACTTGGGCTGAGCTTGGAAAGATAATGATCGATGCCGTGAAACGGCTCGAACGCGGCGGTGCTGATCTGATCGTCATCTGTACGAACACGATGCACATGTTCGCGCATGAGATGGAGGCTGCGGCGAGCATTCCGCTTGTTCATATCGGCGATGCGACGGGCGAGGCGATCCGTGAACGCGGACTGAAAAAAGTAGGTTTGCTCGGCACGAAGTTCACGATGGAGAAGGACTTTCTGAAGAAACGCCTCCTCGATGGATTTGGGATCGAGACGATAATTCCTGACGAATCGGATCGCGAGATCGTCCATTCGATAATTTAGAACGAATTGGTCAAAGGTGAGATCAAGGAAAGCTCGCGCTCGGTGTATCTCGCGATCATCGAAAAGCTCCTCGATAACGGAGCTGAGGGAATCGTGCTCGGATGCACGGAGATCCCGCTGTTGGTTACGCCTGCCTCAACGGATGCGATACTTTTTGACACAACGCGGCTACATGCCGAAAAAGCTGTTGCTGTAGCTCTTGCCTAGGTTCAGATAGAAATGCCGCGATATATTGACCTAAGCCACACGATCGAACATGGACTCGTAACCTATCGCGGGCTGCCTGCCGCCGATCGTCTGCGATTACCTTTCCCGCGAGGAATCGCGGAAGCTTTACGAACCTGGTACCGAGTTTCAGATCGGCAAGATCGAAATGGTGTCGAATACCGGAACGTATATCGACACGCCGTTTCACCGTTATGCCGATGGCAAAGATCTCGCGGATCTCGACCTCCAAAGCCTAATCGATCTGCCGGCTGTAAAAGTGAGTATTCCGCATACCGAGAAGCTTGCGATCACGGAAGCCGACCTTCAAGGTATCGATCCGGCGGGAAAGGCGGTGCTCGTCCATACTGGCTGGAGCGAATTCTGGAACACGGAACATTATTTCAACGATCATCCATTTCTAACCGCCGGAGCCGCCGAATATCTGCGCGATTCAGGTGCAAAGCTCGTTGGGATCGATTCTCACAATATTGACGATTCACGCGGCAATGCGAGGCCGGTCCATACGACGTTTCTTGGTGCCGGCGTACTTATCGTCGAGCATTTGTGCTGCCTGGACCTTATCCCCGATGGCGACTTTCGTTTCACGGCGGTGCCGCCAAAGTTTCATGGTGTGGGGACGTTTCCTGTCCGCGCATTCGCGACTATCGTCGGATGACTGTTGTGAGGTAGGTCACTTTCACATGAATTGCGGCTCGGCATAATTTGCGTATGAATACCGACCTTTACATCGCACAGCACGCCAACCTGAAACCCGTCACCGAGATCGCCGCTCAACTGGGGCTTGAGGCAGATGACATCGACCTCTACGGCAGCCCGTACATTGCCAAGGTGCGGCTCGACGTTTTGGAAAAGTTCAAAGACCGGCCAAACGCAAGATACATCGACATTTCGGCCATAACGCCGACGCCGCTCGGCGAGGGCAAATCGACCACGCTCATCGGCCTCGGCGAGGCGATGAAGCATTTGGGTAAACGTTCGGTCGTGAGTTTAAGGCAGCCTTCGCAGGGGCCGACGTTCGGGATCAAAGGCGGTGCGGCTGGCGGCGGTTATTCGCAGGTCGTGCCGATGGAGACGTTCAATCTCAATCTGACGGGCGATATTCATGCGGTCACAGCGGCAAATAACCTTCTCGCCGCGATGATCGACAACAAGCTGCTTCGCGGCAATCCGCTCAATATCAATCCGCACAGCATCACGTGGAAACGGGTCGTCGATACCAACGACCGAGCCCTCAGAAAGATAATCGTGGGCCTCGGCGGGCGGATGGAAGGCGGTATTCCGCGTGAGACAGGTTTTGATATCACGGTCGCGTCAGAGGTGATGGCGATACTTGCCCTGACGACCTCGCTGCAGGATATGCGAAAGCGTTTTGGCCGGATCGTGGTTGGCATGACGCACGACAAACAGCCGGTAACTGCCGAGCAGATCGGAGCTGCCGGAGCGATGACCGTTCTGATGCGTGACGCGATCAGGCCAACGATCATGCAGACGCTCGAGAATACGCCCGCGCTCGTTCACGCCGGGCCGTTTGCGAATGTCGCGCATGGAAACAGCAGTATTCTCGCAGATCTGATCGGTATCAAGACAGCGGATTATTTGATGACCGAATCTGGATTCGGTGCTGACATCGGAGCCGAGAAATTCTTCAACATCAAATGCCGATACAGCGGCCTTGTGCCGGACGCGTGTGTCATTGTCGCGACCATTCGAGCGCTCAAATCGCACAGCGGTAAATACAAGATCGTCGCCGGCAAACCTCTGCCGCCGGAGATGCTTGAGAATAATGTTGCGGATGTTGAGGCAGGTGCGGCGAACCTTCGAAAGCAGATCGAGAATGTAAGGCTTCATGGCGTGACGCCGGTCGTTGCGATCAATGCCTTTGAGACCGATCATCCGGAAGAGATCGAGGCAGTGAAGCGTATCGCGATCGAATCGGGAGCGCTCGGAGCGGCCGTTTCGACGCACTGGGCTGACGGCGGAAAAGGAGCGATCGAGCTTGCGGAAATGGTGATCGCAGCGGCCGAACAGCCGAGCGAATTCAAGTTCCTATATGATCTCGACCAGCCGATCAAAGCTAAGATCGAGACGATCGCGAAAAAGATCTACGGAGCCGACGGCGTTTATTTCGAGCCATTCGCCGATCAGCAGATCGCATCGTATGAGGCGAATGGATTCGGAAATCTGCCGATATGCATGGCAAAAACGCACCTGAGCCTAAGCCACGATCCGAAACTAAAAGGAGCCCCGACCGGCTTCACACTCCCAATCCGCGAGGTCCGCGCGAGCGTTGGAGCTGGATTCATCTACCCGATCTGCGGCGACATGCGAACAATGCCCGCCCTGCCCGAACACCCGGCGGCGGAGCGGGTGGATATCGATGAGAATGGGAATATTGTCGGCCTTTTTTAGCTTACGCAATTCGTCCCGCACGGTTATAATATTAAGTTTAGATAGCTTTTATTGACTCTAAGTGGATCGTATGAACAAAAAGCCGCGAGAAATGACTGTCTGGTACGGAAAGATTGAGGACGCGCCGAAGTACCCAGCAGTGCGTTATTGGCAGACACGCTCCGATGAAGAACGCTTCAACACGACCTGGCAGATGATCCTCGATGCCCATGAAATGAAGGGAGAAGATATCAGTGAATCAAGACTTCAAAGAACTGTTGGAGGCCTTCGAAGGATTCGGCGTTAGATTTTTGATAATCGGAGGGTTCGCTGTTATCAAATATACAGAGCCGCGATATACCAAAGACCTTGACCTTTGGATAGCGATCGACGGCGACAACCCAGAGCGGGTATACAATGCCTTGGTGGATTTTGGAGCGCCGATCCAGGGAATGCGTGCAACAGATTTTACATCGAATGGATTCTATTTTTCGATGGGAACGCCGCCAAATCAGGTCGATGTGTGGTTGGAGATACCGGGCGTACAATTCCGTGACTGTTGGGAGCGAAGGGTTGCGGGAGAACTTTTTGGAGTTCCGGTTTCATTCATATCCCGTCAGGACCTGGTTGTTAACAAGGAAACAGTTGGCCGTCTACAAGACTTAGCAGACGCAGAAAAGCTGCGTGAAACAGATTTCTAACTAACGCATTTCTGGAGGATCAATTTGATGCTGTCTCTCATAAAACGAATTTGTTTGTTGGTATGTATGTCTTCGCTTCTCGCGGTTGGATCATTCGCCCAGATGGCCGAGGGATTGAAACAGAACGAAAAGGTTCGGCAAAAGGTCGAGCAGCTTCGCACTGGTACAAAATCGATGGTTCAGGTTGAGATGTATGACGGTAAAATGTATTGGGGCCGTATCACCGATGCG
The DNA here is from genome assembly GCA_047600985.1 of Pyrinomonadaceae bacterium. Lineage (GTDB taxonomy): Bacteria > Acidobacteriota > Blastocatellia > Pyrinomonadales > Pyrinomonadaceae > OLB17. The sequence goes on from JASGKA010000002.1 coordinate 163,765, forward strand.
AATGAGAAAACGTTTACGGTTGTCGATGACAAAAATGTTTCGAAAACCGCCGATTACGGCGACGTCAAAAAGGTTTCGGAATATAAAAAGATGTCATCGACCAAAAAAGCTGTTTTGGTAGGAGCGTTAGCCGGGGTTGGTACGGCGATCGTCGTTTTTGTAGTAGCTTTATCCAAGGGGCACTGAGTCTAGTAGTTGAAATGTCAGAACTTAACGAGCTTTATCAGGAAACGATCCTGGAACATAACAAGAACCCGCGAAACTTTCACGAGATCGCGGACGCGGATCAGTATGCCGACGGTAAGAATCCGTTGTGCGGCGATGCGTTGCGGGTCTATATCAAGCTGGACGGCGATACCGTGACGGATGTCGCGTTCAAGGGGTCGGGTTGTGCTATCTCAAAGGCCTCGGCATCGATGATGACGCAGGCGGTGAAGGGGAAAACTAAGGAAGAGGCACACCATATCTTTGACGAATTCCACCGAATGGTCACCGGCGATCTGGATATCGAAACGCAGGATAACGATCTCGGCAAGCTGAAGATCTTTTCGGGCGTCCTCGAGTTTCCCGCACGCGTCAAATGTGCATCGCTTAGCTGGCACACGCTGAATGCCGCGTTAAAAGGCGAAGACGTCGTTTCGACCGAGTAGATTTTCTGCAAAAACCTCGCGGCGACGGCGTTCATCCGATATGATGTACCGAATGTTCAGCCGCGTCATATTCATACTGGTAATTGGGGCAGTTTTTAGTTTGCCCCTGATCGCAAAGCCGCAGTCGCGAACACTTCTCGATCTGCCTACCGCCGAAGCCTTTCAAACACACGCTTCGAAGCTCAAAGAAAAGCTAAAAGGCCGCGGGTTCACAGTTCTGGTCGAGCGGCCGTTCATCGTGGTTGGTGACGACAGCGAGGAACGCGTGGAACAGTGGGCATCGGATGTCGTTCGCGGAACTGTGCAAAAGCTCAAGCAGGACTACTTCAAAAAAGACCCGGCGAACATTCTTGAGATATGGCTGCTGAAAGACGAAACGTCGTACCGCAAACACGCCAAAGAGTTCTTTAACGACGAGCCGGACACGCCATACGGCTACTATTCTCCATCCAAAAAAGCCCTGATAATGAACATCGCAACCGGCGGTGGAACGCTCGTTCATGAGATCGTTCACCCTTTCATGGAGGCCAATTTCGAAGACTGCCCGGCGTGGTTCAACGAGGGAATGGGCTCGCTCTACGAGCAGTCGGGCACCGTTGACGGCCACATCTACGGCTACACGAACTGGCGCCTGCGTGGACTGCAGAATGGTTTACAGAAAAAGGTTGTTCCAACATTCAAGGCGATGACCGCGATGTCGGACAGTGAGTTTTATAAAGAAGCGACCGGAACAAATTATGCTCAGGCTCGCTATCTGATGTATTACTTGCAGGAAAAGAAATTGCTCGTAAGGTACTACAAAGAATTTACCGCGAACGTGAAAACCGATCCGACAGGGTACAAAACGCTGCAGCGTGTGCTCGGTGAACGCGATATGCTCGCGTTTCAACGCAGGTGGGAAGTGTTTGTGATGAAGCTTGTCTATTAGGCTAATTCGCTTCTTATTCCGTGACGTTCCGTGTGTTCTGTGGTGAGTTTCTTAAGAAGTTAACCACGGATCACACGGAACAGCACGGAAGAGAGAAGAGATTTCTCGCGAGGTGCCTAGTTCGTCGTGTATGCGCTCGCTATCTTAGTGAATGCATCGATCTCAACTTCACACCATTCACTGTCCTTACCCAATTCCTGCGCCATTATCTCCGCGACCTGTGGAGCCATATCGATCGCTGCGGCGGAATTGAGGAAGAGTGTTCGCGTACGTCGGGCTAAAACGTCCTCGACCGTTCGAGCCATCTCGTCGCGAACGGCTTGTACTACATCATCATCGGTGTATTGGAAATCTTTATGTATACGCTCGCCGTTGCTTTTTGGCGGCCCTGAGATCTCAAATCCGGCCGTGACGCACGGCCCTGCATCAAAGCCAGCGATCTCCACCGCACGATCCACCGCTTTCTCGGCCATTTTTCGATAGGTTGTCCATTTTCCGCCAGTTATGGTTACTACAACGTCAGCATCAACAAACAGTTCATGACTGCGGGACAGGGCCGCTGTATTCTTCGTTCCGGCTCGACTTACCAACGGGCGAATGCCGGCAAAAACGCTCAGAATATCGGCACGCTTTGGAGTTTCCGTCAGATATCCGCCCACCGTTTCCAGAATGAAATCGATCTCGGCATCGCGAGCTTCGGGCTCGAGGACGGCTGATTCGACCGGAATGTCGGTTGTGCCAACGATCACGTGTTCGTGCCACGGAATGCAGAAGAGCACTCGTCCGTCGCTCGTTTTTGGGATCATCAGGACCGCATCTGACGACATAAAGCGGCGGTCGAGAACGATGTGCGAGCCTTGTGCGAAGGTAACGACAGGTTTTGCGTTCGGGGCGGCCTTCATCCTGAGCGGGTCGCAAAATGCACCGGTCGCATTGAGGATCGTTCGCGAAAGGACCTTGTGTACCTCGCCGGTTTCCACGTCCGTGAATTTCACGCCGTTTATTCGCCCCAGATCGTCGTTCAGAAAGTCGAGAACGGGAGCGTAGTTTACTAGACAAGCGCCGAGCCCGTCGCCCGTTAGAGCCATGTCGATGAGCAGTCGTGCATCGTCGAATTGGCCGTCGTGGTAAAGGATGCCGCCGGAAAGGCCGTCAGTTTTCACTTGTGGCAGACGCTCGATCGTTTCGCTTCGCGATAATATCCGTGACCTGCCAATACGCTTGTTGCCAGCAAGCAGGTCGTAGATCTTGAGGCCAAAGCCATAAAATGCCTTTTGCCACAAACTGTAGCAGGGAATGACAAACTCTTGTGTGTGAACAACATGCGGTGCATTTTTAAGGAGCGTTGAGCGTTCCGACAGAGCTTCGCGAACAAGCCGCAGATCTCCCTGTGCCAGATAACGAACTCCGCCGTGAACGAGCTTCGTACTGCGGCTCGACGTACCTTTGCCAAAATCGTGCTGTTCCAGAAGCAGCACGTCGAGCCCGCGCGAAGCCGCGTCCAAGGCGCAGCCGACACCGGTCGCACCGCCGCCGATGACGACGATGTCCCACGGTGTTTGGCGATCGCGAATTCGCTGTAAGTTTTGATTTCGGTCCACTCCAGACAATTCTTGCGTAAGTGCTAAGCAGGCACAAGCCCGCGCGTAAGCAAGGGCGATTTCCGAACTCCAAGGTTGAGAATGCTCCGGATTGAGTGATTCGCCCTTGCTAACGCGTGGGCTTGTGCAATGAACTTGCAGAAATTCTCGTTTCCACGCAAAATCATTTTCAAAATGCCCGATCAATATCAACAAGAGAGTCCGCTGTTCACAACCAGATCATGGATCGCGTGTTTCGCCGCGATAGTGATCGCGGTGATCATCCTGAATCTAAATGGCCGCGTTTGGTGGTGTCAGGCGGGCGATTATTCACCGTGGGCGTGGGATATCTGGTCAAAACACAATTCCCAGCACGTCATCGACCCGTACTCGTTCACGCACGTTCTGCATGGCGTCATCGAATTCTGGCTGATCGGGCTTATCTTCAAAAAGATGCCGCTCGCCTGGCGGCTGGTTTTAGCGGTGATGATTGAAGGCTCGTGGGAAGTCGTTGAGAATTCAAGCTTTATCATCAACCGCTATCGCGAAGAAACGATCTCGCTCGACTATTTTGGTGATTCGATCATTAATTCGATCTCAGATATCCTTTGCTGTGCGACTGGATTTTTGCTGGCGTATAAGCTGCGATTTTGGAAGTCAGCGGCATTATTTCTAGCAACCGAGGCGATCCTGATCCTAACCATCCGCGACAGCCTGATCATCAACATCATTATGCTCGTCTATCCGATCGAAGCGATCAAACTTTGGCAGATCGGAAGATAAGGAATTGCCCGCGAAAAAACGCGAAAGAGCGCGAAAAAGAATGTTTCTTTTTCGCGCCCTTTCGCGTCTTTCGCGGGCAAAAACTATCTCTCTCCGCGTGCAGCTTCGACCGAGGTTTCGAGATCGACTGCAAGTTTGCGTGAGGCCGGCTGGTCGAATGTTTCGGTCCAGCGGAGAGCCTCGTCGAGGATCCTGAGTTGGTATTCGCGGAAATTTGGTTTGCCGGCGACTGAGCCGAGTTCTCCGTTGTAATAAGCGGTGCGCGGCGGGCGGACCATGTCGGTTACTTTGGGATCGACAGAGAGGAGCATCGTCGGAATTCCGCTTTCTTCGATACCGCGGGCGACGATCCCAAGCGTTTGATGGCAAAGCTTCGATGCCGGAATGAGCAGAGCGGCCTTTACTTCGTAGCGATGGAGGCGTTCGGCGATCTTTGGGGCGATCTCTTTCGCGACGCGTTCGGCGTTCGGGATATGGCTCGATAGGCTCCACCAGACATTATTGAGGCTGCCAATGACGCCATTTGCGGCGTATTCGGTCAGGCGATCAATCGGGATCTGGCAGTTACGATCTTCCTGAACCGCTTTCGCATCGTAGCCTTTCGCCGCGTATCGCAGGTCGCCGGCTTCGACCTCGATAGGGATTTCGAGGAAATTCATATCGCCATCACGGCTCGCGGTGTCGAACGGATCCATTCCGTCGATGTACGCTCCGGCCGACGAAATGACGCCGAGATTTAGCATCGGCAACGCGCGGCGGATCGGTGTGAACGGCGCGTGGACGTTCTCGACCCAAGGGTAATTCGAGAGGTTGTCGTTAGCGTTCCAACGTGAAAAGCGTCCTGAATAAACGCCGGGATTTTCTATCAGTTCCATATCAGACCTTAAATTCTTTCGAGAAATCGTAAACATTGTCCTTTTCAGCCTTGGCCGGAGCCACGCTGAATTTGCGGTTCGCGATGATGAAGAACGCGATCAATGCCGCGGCCATTCCCGCCATGAGCACCCAAACCGAATATTCGTGCAGCATGTTGAACTGCACCCGCAGCGGATCGTCCAGGGCGACTTCGTCGATCGGCTTTCCGATCTGAGCTCTGACGGAAGCGAGCCACAAGCCGATCACAAATTGTCCCACAACAGCCGCTGCCGCGATCACCAGCAGTAAAAATCGCTCGATCCAAAGCCAGAACTTGCTGATCCGCGAGGTCGCGACCAGCGAAGTAAGGATCAGGAAAACCGATATCGCCATTCCGCTGTAATTAAGTATCGCGAGCGTTCGGTTAACAACCGCACCGGCTAGCTCACGCTGCGGCAAAACGGCAAACGCCGCCTGAGCGACGCCGATAAAGAACACTGCCGCACCGAGCCAGATCGCGAGGACCAGTAACCTGATATCAGAGAAAAACTTCATAAAACTCTCTTGTTTTCAGGCTTTAATTGTCTCGCTTTTCCGCCAAAAGGGCAAAAGCCCGCAATACCTTGCGGTTACTCGTCTCCCGACCTATAATCGCTGAAAATTACCGGACTCGCGCGACCAACCGCCTAATTCTACGACGAAAAGGCTATTACGAACAAAACTGCCGACCAGATGACAACGACCAGCGACACCGATTCGAGGATCCGCCCGTGGTATGGCGCCGCGGTCCTGTTCATAGTAATGCTCGCGTTGTCATGGCATCGGTGGAATTCGCTGATCGTAGATAACGGCCGCGAGACCGATATGCCGCTTCGCCTGCTGAATGGCGAATGGCTTTATCGCGACATCCATTTTCTCTACACGCCGTTCTCGCCGTATTTCAATGCGTTGCTCTACTGGATCTTTGGGCCGCATCTCGACACGCTTGCTTTTAGCGGGATCTTTTTCTCTATTCTTCTTGCTGTCCTCTGCTATCTCGTCGCCCGCAAGCTGATGCCGCCTCTCGAGGCAACGCTCGCTGTTTGCCTTGTGATCGTGCTCTGTATCTTCAAACCTGCCGGAAACCTGATCCTGCCGTACTCGTTCGCAGCACTGCATGGAACAGTATTTTCGATCGCGTCGGTACTGTTCCTGATGCGATTTGCTGACGGAAGAAAGGCTCTCGATCTCGTGTTATGTGGTGCGTTGATGGGCCTTGCAGGACTGGCGAAGCAGGAATTTGCGTTCGCGGGTGCTCTGACGGTTACGGCATATCTCGTATTTCTACATCGAACCAATTTCCCGGCACTTCTCCGTGATCTGGCGATCGCCGCCATTCCGGCATTGGTCATATTTGTACCGGTCATCGCGGTTTTGTTCGCCAAAATGGATGCGCAGATGCTGATCGACGATTGCCATCTGTTCTACACAAATATCCCGCCATCGCTTGTGAGTTATAACCGGTTTCGCTCAGGGCTCGATCATCCGTTATCGTCGATCCTGCAGTTGCTCGGATCGGTAGCCGTGTGTGCGGCGATAGCCGCCGCATTGATATTTGGCAGCGAAAAAACCGGGAAGCTGAAACGGCGTTCCGCGATCGTTTTTATCGCGTCGGCGATCGTCGCGGGAATCATCGCTGCATTGTCTGTCGGACAATGGGACGGCAGCCCGATCAGGGCGTTGCCGGTATTGTTGGTTGCGATGATGGTGATCGCCTGGATGCGAAGGGATGGCGGCGGCCCGCTTTTTATCGCGGCGGCGTATGCGCTTGCGATCGTGCTCCGAGTGATATTGCGTGTGCCGAGCGGCGGTTTTTCGGGCAGTTTTTTCCTGCCGATCGGGCTTTGCATGATCGCGTATGCTCTGCTGGTGGAGCTGCCAAAATACTTTGCCATGTGGACAGCCGACGAAGCCTCAGCCGCACGTTCGAGGGCGGTCACTCGTGGATTCGTCGCGGTTGCGATCGCTGTGACGATGATCTCATTCGGCTATCGATTCCGGACCAAATACGTTTCCGAGGTCTCGGCCGCTCGCGGAACAGCTCTTGTCGAGAAAGAAAGCGGCCCGGTAATTTCCGAGGCTTTGCGATTTATCGAGGCGAAAACCGCTCCCGGCGAGTTTATTTCCGTATTGCCGGAAGGCAGCGATCTTGCGTTTCTAACGGGACGCCGCATCAATTTTCGCCACCAGGTCTTGCTACCCGATTTCCTTAGCGAAAAGGACGAACTGGATGCGATCGAGGCGTTAAAGCGTGGAAACATCCGCTACGTTTTCATCACCAACCGCCCGATGCGTGAATTTGGAGCGGTTGCGTTCGGCAAGGATTTTTATCAAACGCTCGGCGGCTACATAACGCAGAATTACCGGCTGGTAAAGGCTTTCGGCGTTCCCGACGGTCAGGATCCCGAGATCGGCGATCCGCGATATTTTATTAAAGCGTACGAGCGAAAAGACCAGTGACAGACCAACAGGAACAGAATATCTCGGCCGCCATAACCGCCGCCGCTGCGAAACTACAAGCCGCCGGCGTTGAAGATGCTCGTCGCGAGGCTTCGTCGCTTCTTGCATTCGTGCTGGATAGGGAAAGCGTCTTCCTTATCGCTCATCCGGAATATGAGCTTTCCGGCGATGAAACCCAACGGTTTGCCGCCGCGATCGAACGCCGAGCGAACCGCGAGCCGTTTCACTACATCGTTGGGAAAAAGGAATTCTACGGGCTCGAATTCATCGTCGCTCCCGGAGTGCTGATCCCGCGTCCTGAGACAGAGTTGCTAGTCGAAGATGCGATAAAGCTGCTCAGCGGATGTTCGAACCCGCATTTTCTCGAGATCGGCGTGGGTTCGGGCTGCATTTCGGTTTCGATACTTCACAATGTGCCGAACGCGACAGCGATCGGCGTCGACATTTCTGAAACCGCTCTTTCCATTGCGGCCGCGAACGCGAACCAGCACAACGTCGCGAACCGCCTCATTCTTACAAGTAGCAATGTCTACGAAAGTGTTGACGTTCACACGAGATTCGATCTCATCGTTTCAAATCCTCCCTACATTCCCGACAGCGATCTTCCGACCCTGCAGAGCGAGGTCCGTGAATTCGAACCGCATTCGGCACTGTTTGGCGGCAACGACGGGCTCAATATCGTGCGGCGGATCGTTAGCGATGCTCCGCGATTCCTGAAAATTGGCGGACATATTCTGATAGAGATCGGCTTTGGCCAGGCGGCGAGCGTCAAAGAGTTGTTTGATGGATCGATCTGGGACGAGATCGGTTTTATTCGTGATCTGCAGGGAATCGAGCGGCACGTTAAGGCTAAATTTCGCGGATAACGAAACATTTCGGATGTCCGTGACGTCTATTCTAATGGAGAGCAGATCGGCTAAATTTCGAGCTGCTCACCGGGACTGGAAACGGCTTGCATTTAAAACCGAAACGGGAGTAAGATTGAGGCGTTCTCAGAGATTTAGGCAGTTTGAAAAGTAAGGCGGATCCTATTCCGCAATAGTTGGGCGAAGCAATGCTTTTTACGCCCGCTTCGCCATGTTAACTTCGTAACACACAAACCTATCTACAGGTTGGAGGTGATCTTTGTGAAGGACATGCTTTTTGCCTTATTAGCACTCGTAGCCGCGGTCGCGGCAGCTTTCTCGTTTTATAAATATACCAGCAGCGACGACAACAAGGTCTTTTTGGTCCTAGCTCTCGTTTGCGCTGTTGCAACCGTCGGCCTCGGAGGCTTTTTCCTCTCGGGCCGCATCGGGAAAAAAGAAGATATTCATATTACTGAATAGCATAACGTCCGACATCGGCTGATCTGACTCGCCCCTCGGTCGAACAGCGCCCGACCGGTTAGTCCCAGTTACGTTAACAAAAAGGATAGCCCTTCGCGGGCTGTCCTTTTTTTAATCATGTTCCAGGCCGCCTACCTTAGCGAACTCTGCGTCTTCTCTCGGCGAACTCTGCGAGGACTTTCTTAAAAAACATCTTCAACATCAGCTCCTCGCAGAGAACGCCAAGTAATGACGCAGAGGGCACAGAGCAGAGTTCTTGAGAAGCCATTCAAACTAACCCACGACAAAAAAAGGGAGCGGTAAAATTCCGCTCCCAAAATCATCTTAAAGATGCAGTATGAATGGTATGAATACCTAGATCACTGATGACGACGCCCGCTGCGGCGTGGGCCGTGAGTAACTGGCTTGGAATCGAGCCACCATCGTCGAGAGTTTGATCACAACTTCGTGCGAATCCCAACTAGGCACTTCGCGAGGTGTCGAATATCGACGAATGATCCGCGACGGCTGTACGGTCGGCCTCTCAGTTTTAACTTCTTCGAAGATCGGCATGATTTTCTCCTCCTATGCGGGTCTGCGGCCAGTGATCAGTTGAACGAGCAAAACAACAACGGCCACGACGAGCAGCACATGAATGAGATTTCCTATCGCCGCACCGGCGAACCCAAAACCTAACGCCCAAAGAACCAACAAAATAAGAAATATTGTCCAAAGCATAATGTTTCCTCCGATGTATAAATGTTTATGAATCACCTCTTTCAAGAATGAGTATCGGGCATTTTCCATATTCGAAATATCAGGAAAACAGGAAATCGCGCTAGGGATTATCCCGCGCGAGTAAGGTTTTGGTGCGTTTTTATGGGAGCCGACGAGATGCGAGTTCCTCATCCCAAGGAGAGAATTTGTATGAATAAGTAACTCGCTGAGGACGCCGAAGACGACGATCTCCCTTACGAGTAAGGCGTTCATATCCGGGAACGCCTTAAAGTCGTCCTTCCTGAGGGTGCCTGAGGTGATCTATCCAACCTTATTTACTGATCCAAACATTATCCTTTGTGTCCGAATCGGGGAATCTGCCATACGGGTCGAGGGTTATTTTGGTGATCTTGCGTTTTCCGAGGTCGAGGACGGCCTGGAAGTCGCGGCTGCCGTTTAGCCAGACATCTTCATTCCATTTTACAATGGCCGTTTTATCGTCAGCCATCTTGGCATTTGGCATTGGCTTGATCTTTTCGCTGCCGTCGGCGAATTCTACCTTGAGCACGACGGGCGAAGGCATTTCGCCGGCTTGATGGATGGTGACTGTGGCCTTGTCTCCCTTCAAGGCTACGTCTTTAATAGAGCCGTCAACTTTCTCTGTTGTGTACAGCCAGTAGTACCAGAACCAGTTCAGGTCGCGGCCAAGCTCTTTGTTCATAAAGAACGTGAAATCCCATGGTGACGGATGCTTGAATTTCCACGTTTCCGCATATTTCCTGATAGCGGCATTCATCTCAGCGTCGCCGACTATGCCGCCGAGCATCGAAAACATCATTGACACCTTGTTGTAGGTTTGGAAACTATAGAAGGAACCGCCGTAGTTGGCGTTCCACATCAACATTGGCTCATCTTCGTTGCCGCTGACCCTGCCGTAATTCTGTCCCATGAGATCCAGGCTAAATGGTTTTCCGGCAGTGTCCGCCCTCGAAAGAATGTTCGAATAATTATTAAAACCTTCGTCCATCCAGCCGTATCGCGTCTCGTTCGTCCCCACCATCATCGGGATCCATTGATGAAACGTTTCATGATCCGCGGCTCCCTGATTTGAGTTGATAACCATCGGATATTCCATTCCGGCACTTGGCCCATCTTGCAATGTCAGCTGCGGAAAGGCATACGGGATCAGCTGCTTTGAATAGAATTCCAGTGCATGCCGGGCCATTTTCCCGGCGTTTTCGTAAAGACGAGATCTTTCGGGAAGATAGAACATGTGCACCGGAATATAACCTTTGGTCGGGATATTTGCTCTCGTCGATCGCCAGACAAATTCGTTGGAGGTCGCCCAGGCAAAATCGTTGACCTTATCCGCCACGAAATGCCAGATATTCTTTTCTCGAGGCAACAGAGCTTTGCCGACACCGCGTTCGTCTTCCTTGACGATCATTACCTCTTCGTCGGTCTTCAAAGCGGAAGCAAGGCGTTCGCGAACGAACGGAGCGACCGCTTCGTCCGCATTTTGCAGCACTCCCGTTCCGCTGACGATCCAGCCCGCCGGAACCTCGATCCTGACATCGAACTTCCCGTAATTGTTATAAAATTCCGACGGCCCGAGATATAGGTTCGTGTCCCAACCACGCAGATCGTCGTATTTTGCCAGCCGCGGATACCATTGGGTCGGCTGGAAAAGTTTGGATTCCCAACGCTGGGTCATTCGGTGTCCCTGGCCGCCATCTCCGCCCGGCAGCTTTGTGTTCCAGTCGATGTCCAGGGTCGCCTTTGACCGCGGCCCGATCGGTGTCGCGAGCACTATCGTCGCCACAGTTTGATCTAAACCAGCTGCGTAAGTTTTTTCGACCTTCGTCGGGCCCGCCTGGAACTGTTGTGGCGGAGCTTTCAGATCAACCTCAACTCCATTTAGTTTGATCCGGGTAACGATCATTCCGTCAGTATTTTCGGCCGGCACAGAAAACCCGCGCGGCACTCGCCCACGATAAATATTGTGGTCGAGCCGTAAAACGATCCGGTCGAGCGAGTCCGGGCTATTATTATTGATGGTGATCGTCTCGCTTCCGGTTATGGTCTGCGTTGCGGGATTCAGACTGGCATTGATCGAAAAATCCGTTTCCAATTGCCAATAGTTCGGCCCCGGACGACCGGAAGTATCTCTCGTCCCGGCGCGATACGCCTTCTGGATGGAATTTGTCAGCGGAATGCTCCGACGTATCGTCCGGTTTGCTGACGAGCCCGAATCCCGAAGGATCGTCGGATCCAGTGGGGCTTCGGTCGTCTGGACTTGCCCGAAAACACTGCAACTCAAGAAAACGAGGCCGAGAATAATTCCTAATTTCATAATTAAGCCGTGCGAAAGTTTATTTGATATTTAATTGGATTCTCCCATTGTACATCGGCGAACACAAACGATTTGAAGGCGAATTATTAAAATCGGCCTCGCGATCAGCGATTTCATCAAACGTTGCCTTACAAATAAAAAGATGCGAGGCCTTGCGAGGAAAATTTGCGATGCCTGGGCGGATGCGATATCATAATGTTGACAAAAATGTAATGATTCATTTTTGCGGATGTGAAAAGTAATGCCAAAGATCGCTGATATACAGGAAACACCGAACCCGAATGCGGTGAAGTTTATTTTGAAGGAGCCGGTTTCGCACGGCACGTCGCACTCGTTCAAGACGGCTGAGGCGGCGGCGGATAATGCTTTGGCTAAGGCGATCTTTGCGGTTGGCGAGGTCGTATCTGTGTTTTACATGGACAAGATGATCACCGTGGAGAAAACGGATGATATCGACTGGGACGAGATACTGCCCGACCTGGCGGTACCGATCCGCGAGGCGGCGGCGGTCGCCTCGACCAACGGAACGGTGAAAAAAGCGGCGGCGGCCTCGGTCGGCGGTGCTATCGGCGTGGCGGCGAGCGACGATCCGAAACTCGCGGCGATAAACGACCTGCTCGATGACCGCATTCGCCCATATCTCGCTGGCGACGGTGGCTGGCTCGAGATCATCGACCTCGACGAAGAAACGCTCCGCATTCGCTACGAAGGTGCCTGCGGTTCGTGCCCGAGTTCACTCACCGGTACTTTGATGGCCATCGAGAACATGATCCGCGAAGAGATCGATCCGAATATCACTGTCCTCGCAGTGTAACCAAGTCCTGCGTTCTATCCCTCCTCTAATTGCAGAGATTCCCGCTCTGTTGCGAAAATGGAACGCCTGTGTGGGTGGTAACCGTAATGTTTGCAACAGTTAGACGTTCTGCTATGACATTTTTCACATATGTAAAAAATGGAACAGTATTTTGAACCATTAATTGTTCCAAATAAATGAGATAGGTTGTTCCACATGGAACGATTTTTGACGAAAAACGGAACACCCTTTTGGGCTCCTGCCCCGACCTATTTCGCGATCGAAATGGCAATACGTTGTCGTTCGAGGGACGCCTAAATGTTCCGATTTTAGCTTCCGAAACAAGCGATACATTTCATTACCTATTCCATTGATTTTGAAGAATTTCTTGACATTGTTATACCGGATTGTACATAATCGGGAGGACGGTGGTTTATGTTAAAACGCCGCAAGCCACACTTGGGCTCAAGTTCCGCCCATACCACCGACAAACATACCTATTTTAACCAGCTTTTTTTTGATTTGATGGAGGAGAAACGTAGTGAATAGCGAAGAACTCGAACAGAGTCTCAAAACAGAATTTGAGAGTTATCTCAAGTCCGTACTTGCCGAAATGAAGCAGGAAACTGCTGAATTTCAGAGCAGGATCGAGGCCGAGTTTGAAAAACAAAAGTCTCATATTGATGAGGCATTTAAGGGCTTTGCCTCTCGTTTCGACAGCGAACGGACCTTCGATGCCGCGTTTGTCAGCTCGGTCGGCGAACATCTCCGTCTGGCTCGCGACGAAGGAGCACGTGTTGCTGCCTCCGCCATGGTCGAGGCTGAAAATCTCGGGCAATCGCCGCTAACCGCGGTCGCAGCTCCGGCACCAGTAGAGACCAAGTATGACGCGATAAGGGATGCCGTCGAAGATATCAGCTCCAAGGATTCGCAGAGTTCGATCCTGAAGTCGCTTGTCCATCATGCTGCCAGTTTCGCTCCGCGCGGTGCGTTCTTCATCATCAAAAGTGAGCATTTTTCGGGCTGGAAGGTTTTTGGTGCGGATGAGGCGGCTGAGAACGCCATCCGCGATATACACTTTCCAGTTTCGTCTGATTCGATTCTCGGCTCAGCGGTTTCCGCACGCTCACTCGTGGATAATTCTGGTGGTGATCGAGCTGTTGATTCTGCATTTCTCAACCCGCTTCAATTTGGTGAACCTGAAACAAGGATAGCGATTCCGCTTGTGGCACGCGGACGAGGCGTTGCCGTACTTTACGCTGATCACGGAACCGATGCTGATTCGGCGATAAATCGTGAAGCACTGGAAACATTGGTTAGAGTAGCAGGGGTGACTGTCGAACTGCTCGCGTCGATGCAAACTGCCAAGGCCGAGAACAGAACCGTTGCCGCTGCTGATTTTGAAGATGTTTCGCAGACCGAAGAGCCTGCGGCTACGCATGCGGAACCTTCGTTCGAAGCACCGGTCACCTCGTTTGAGTCTCCGGACGAATCCGATAATTACTCTGCGCCATCTTCATATGAATCGCCATTCGCTGAACAGGTTTCGGAGACGCGGGCGTTTACCGAAGAGCCTCTCAAAGAGGAGCCTGCATTTTCATTCAGTGACAGTGTGAGCTACGAAGGTGGTTTCCCGTCCGAGGTGTCGTCGAATCCATTCGACGCGGAACCGGCCGGATTTAATGCGTTTGATAAATCCAGTGACAGTTTTGACGTACCTGCTGCGGTTGAAAGTATGGTCGAGGATAATCCATATGCTGAAAAACCGTACATTGGCGACGAAGCCATGCGAAGAGCAGAACAGGAAACTCTAGAATCGAAACAGAATGAAACCTTTGAACCGCAGGCCGACGCTTTCGCTCCGCCTGTCGAAACTTTCGAGCCGACCGCTTACCAGCCGGCAGCCGAGAGTTTTGAGCCGGTGCCTGCTCCTGCCAATGATGTAGAACCCAAAGGCAGCGATTTGGTTTTCGATTCAGGCAGTTCGTTCGCCGAATCCGAGCCAATTAGCTCGCCGTTCGAACAGCCTGTCGAACAATATGAGCCTGCGACCGTCGCAACTGGCGGATTTACTCCGCAAGTTGAAGCTCCGGTAATGGAGGCTCCAGTCGTTCAAGCGCCGAAACCGCGTTTGAGTGAACGAAACGTTGATCTGCCGATCGAGGTGCCTGAGGAAGAACGACGCATCCACAACGATGCCCGCCGTTTCGCACGCTTGCTTGTTTCGGAGATCAAGCTCTACAACGAGAAAAAAGTTGTCGAAGGCCGCGAGTCAGGCGATCTTTATGAACGTCTGCGTGAAGCGATCGATCGATCACGTGAAATGTACGACAAACGCGTTCAACCGCCGGTCGCAGCGAAATTTGACTACTTCCACTATGAAATAGTGAACTCTTTAGCCGATGGTGTTGCCGATCGTCTAGGATCGGGTTATCCCGGAGCGAGTGTGTAGTTGGAACTCAACAAAACTAATAAAGCCGCCATCAACTGGCGGCTTTATTAGTTTTGGCGTTGAATGCAAAATTATCCTGGCAGTCTTTCGGATGGAAAGACGGGCCGCGTCGCGTCGGGCCTGTCCGGCGACGTGTGACGATGAACGATCTTCCAGTCTTTGCCGATCAGCCTATAAACAAGGGTCATACGGCCGGACGAATTTTCGACGGTGCCGTTATTCTCCTGAGACTGTTTCCATTTACAACTTAAATATGCTGCGGTTTTGCCAAGCATTTCCACCCGCAATCCGGTAATATCGAGCGTCACATTTGAAACTTTTGCGTAGGATGCGGCCACATTGCCTTTCACGTTTTCCCAACCGATGGTCGCCGATCCGTTATTGTTAAAGATCAGGAGCCGGTCGCTTTTTTCGTAGGTAGACATGACCTTGTCGACGTCTGCCTGTTTTATTCCCTCCACCAAACGGTCAAAAGCATCGCGGACCGGTTTTGCGGGATCGGTTTTGCCGGCGGCCGCCTTTTGGCCAAACGAAGAGAATGTGAGTAGTAGAACTGCGGTTAATATTAAGAAGATTTGTTTCATATTCGGGCCTCTCGTGAGCTATCGATCATTAGTTGAGAGTTTAAAGCCCGATGGTTTCGCGTGCAACTTGCGCGGGTTACTGTCTGCACGATTTCGTGTTTCAGGTTAGCTGTTCCTGCACCTTTTGGTCACGGCATCCGGGCGATATGCTATTCGCCGACCAGTGAACTGTGTGCGATTACGCACACAAGCAAACATGGAATAGATTTTGCAGTGATAATGGCATAATTGAAACTTTCGGTTTCGATCACTCTTCCGACCAGACAATTTCCATTAGGAGTGCATCGCGATGAACAGGATAACTAAACGACTTCTCGCCATTCTCATCGGAGCAATGTGCCTTGCGAATCTTGCGTGGGCGAACATGCCTGCGACCACCATTAATCTTCCCGCAAACCAGACGACTTCCATAGATGACCCTGACGATGAGCCGGAGGTCACCGACCGCGTGGCTCGCATCAGTTACATAGACGGCGGCGGCAAGGTTCGCCGAAATGGCTCGGACGACTGGGAAACTCTTACGCTGAACCTGCCGCTCGTCGAGGGTGACGAGATCTCGACCGATGATCGTTCGCGGATCGAGATCCAGTTCGATAAAAATCAGCACTTGCGGCTCGATTCAAATTCCTATTTGAAACTGGTCACTTTGAAGGACGAAGGCATCGCCCTCAGCCTCTCGCTCGGGTCGGCAATCGTGAAGATCACGGCTTTCGATAAGAGCGTGTCCTATTTCGAGATCGACGCGCCACGTACCACGATCGCCGTCCAGAAGGCCGGCCGTTTCCGAATAGATGCCGGAAAAGAGGGAGACGATAGCGTTCAGGCGGGCGTCAGCGATGGCGGCGAAGCTCGTATTTACTCGGATAATGCCGGTTTCACGCTGAAAGACGGCCGCAGTACTCGCATCTTTGTTTCCGGATCGAACGCCGGTGATTGGGAAAACGCAGATGCCTCGCGGGCAGACGATGATTTCCAGCAGTGGGCACTTGATCGCGAATCGGTTGTCGCCAAGCGGCTTGACACGGCGTTTTATGACCGTTACTACGACGACGATATCTACGGAGCGGACGATCTGAACGATAATGGCGAATGGGTCAATACTGCGGATTACGGCTACGTTTGGAGTCCCAGCAGGCTCGCCCTTGCACAATATGCCGATTGGTCGCCGTACCGCTATGGACATTGGCGTTGGATGCAGCCCTTCGGCTGGGTTTGGGTGAATGATGAGCCGTGGGGCTGGGCAACGTATCATCATGGCCGCTGGTTGTATTATTCCGGCCGCTGGGTTTGGTCGCCTTACAGCTATTACAGGACGAGCCGCAGCTGGTGGTCGCCGGCGTTTGTCGTCATCAACATATTTAATAACAATGTCTGCTGGTATCCGCTCGGCTACCATCATCGCCGATATAACTACAATTGGAATCATCAGACGCCACGGAACACGAAAGTGAGTACGCGCACCCCGCGTCCGCCATTGAGCAATGGTCCGACTAAGATCTCCACACGCGTCCCTAGCGGGAAAGACCCGGAAGTTCCGACGACCGGTGTGGTTACGGTCGAAACGAAGGATTTCGGTAGCCGCAATGCCCGAGCAAAGTCGGCAACCCCTGTGATCGCGAGGACAATACTTACGAAAGATCCCGGGACAGGAACGGCGACCAATCTGCCGACCTATAAGGAACGACGACGCAGCATCGACATTGTCACCGAGAGGCCAAAGCTCGATCCGGTGGTGATGCAGACCCGCGTCGGTGCGGCTCCGCGAAAGAACGATGCTCCGATGGACGAGGAGTTGAGAACGAAGCGGATCTTTGGCGGACGTCCGCCGCAGACGAAAGCCGATCTCGATACCGTTCGACAGCCGTCTGAGGAACCAAGAAAGACCGGAGCGGTTGAACGGCCGCCGATCGTGACAAAAAGCGATCCGGTAAGGATACCGCGAGAAACGGAGTCGGAAAAACCGCGTCGAACACCGCCGGTTCGCGAAACGCCGATCTACACGCCGCCGGAGGTAAAGGAAACGCCTCGATACACGCCGCCGCCAAGGGAAACGCCGCGTTCAACGGATACGCCGAAGCAGTCAGAACGTCCGACTCGCGTCGAAACGCCGGTCAAGCCCGCACCTAAGAGCGATCCGCCGCCGTCAAAGAGCGATTCAAAACCGGCCGAGCGTCCAGCGGCACCCGCCAGAAAGGATAAGCCGGATAACCGCTAGAAGTGCGAAGGCCGATGAGCGAAACTCATCGGCCTGATCTAGTTTTGAGTTTGAAGAAAGATGCTCTTATCGACGTCCGACGGATTTCCGACGATCACGAATCGAATGTTCTTCATATATTTGTTGGCTGCAGCCTGTACCTCGGCCGGCTTTACCTTCCGCATCCGGTCAAGAAAATCGAGCGAGTTTCGCCAGCCGCCGCCGAGCAGTTCATACTGGGCGAGTTCGGCTGCCTGAGCGGCGTTAGTCTCTTCTTTCAGGTAATAAGTCGTGAGGAAATAGGCGCTCATCTGTCCTATCGTGTCGGCATCGACCGAGCCGAGTTTGATCTTCTTTATCTCATCGAGCATTACCGCGACCGCTTCGTTGGGTTTTGTGGTCGAGGCCGAGATCGAAGCGGTATTTGCCGCCATATCATCGAGTTCGGCGTCAGGTGCGTATGAGAGGTTTCGCTTGCCGCGAACCTCTTCGAAAACACGCTGCTGCAAAACCGTCATCGCCGTCCGCATCGCGTAATAATCCGAGTCACGGATGGACGGAGCCGCGAATGAGCCTTTTACATAATTGGTCTCGACAGATTTGGCTGTGACATCGACCGTTGGCTTAGAAAAGTTGAGCGATGGCAGCGGGCTTTCCTTGTAATCGCCTTTTGGCAGGCTTCCGAAAGCTTCCTGGACCTGCTTTTGAAGGACGGTCGGGTCGAGATCGCCGACGATCACAAGCAGCATTCGAGAGGTTTGAATGAGGCCTTTATGATATGCGGCGAGATCGGCGGATTTGAATTTTGTGATATTCGCGATCGTGCCCTGAGGATCGTTAGCGTAAGGATGCCCGGCGTAAAGGACGCTCTCGTTTGCCGAATCCAGCGCACCCTCGGGCGAATCGTTCTGCGCTCGCAAACCCGTTAGGAAAGTACCGCGAACCCGCTCTACATCCTCGGGAGCAAACGTAGGATTTAACGCAACGTCAACAAATATCTTCCACGAATTATCAAAACTCTGCTTGGTACACGCCATTGCAAGCGTCGAGAAATCGTAGCTCGCACCGGCAGTGATAACAGTGCCAACGCTTGAGGTTTCCTTTCGAAGCTTTTGTCGCGGGTATGATTTGGTAGCTTCCGCAGCGACATTCAGGGCGAAACCTTCTATCCCAGCATTGGCGGCAGTGAGATTTTTGACGCCTCCGCGGAAATAAAGCCCCGCAGCGACGGTTGGCGTCCCGATGCGACGTTTAATAAGAACCTTCATTCCGTTCACATCAAACTCAGTGATAGCTCCGGCGGCGGTTTGTACGGTTTGCGAATAACCGAATTGGACTGACGCGAACGCGATAACGATCAGAACAAGCGATCTGAAGGTTAAGGTTTTCATTATGGTTTACCTCCGATCAGATCTTCTGGTGTGAGCTTGGCGATCGCCTGCTGTTCGGGTGAGATCAGGGCGATCGCGACGTGCGGTTTGTTTTGAATGTAAGTTTTCACGTATTTGATAATGTCTTCGCGGGTCGTCGCACGGAGATTTTTGTGGTATCCGCGGAAATAATCGATTCCCGTCGTCGACCACCAGAAACTAAGCGTGTGGCCGTATTCGCTGAGTTTTTCGCGGCTGTAGAGGTCGTCAGCTTCTATCAGCGTTTTCGCGTTCTGCAGCTCCTCGTCGGTAAAGTAGCCGGGTTTGTCGAACTGTGCGATCTCGGCGTAGAGTGCCTTCATCGCGGCTTTTGCTTTCTCCGGCGTGGTTGAGACGATCGCCTGGATCGGCCCGACATTTCGCTGCGTGTAGTAGCCGATATTTGAGCCCGTCGTTAACTGCGAATCAACCAATGCTCGTTGAAATCGCGAATCGGGCTGTCGAATAATGAAGGAGAACACGTCAGCAGCATAGGTCGCGGCGTCATCCTTGCCGATCGACGGGCCTTGCCAACTGACCTGAGCAAGCACACTCTGAACCGGCTGGCTGACGATAGCACCTTCGCTTTTCAAAAGCGGCGGATGTTCGACGAGCGGGAATTTAATGAACGGATCTTCGCTCTTTTTCCAGTCGCCAAAAAGGTCTTCCGCAAGTTTGAAAATGTTATTCGGATCGACATCGCCCGTCACAACAAGGGCCGAGTTGTTCGGCACGTAGTAACGCGATTGGATCAGACGCATCTGATCGGTCGTAGCCGCCGCGACCGTCGCGCGCGTTCCGCCGGGGCTTTTTCGCGTCGGATATTTGTAGAAAAGACGGTCGAGCGATTCTTGATTCAGGTAATAGCCGGGCTGCGAAAGGTTGCGGTCGAGCTCGGCAAGCACATTGGCCTTTTCACCGGCGAATTCTTCCTCGTCGAAGATCGGGAATCGAGCCGCGTCTTTGATAAATCGGAGTGCAGGAAGGATATTCGGGCTTGTGGTCGTGAAGTAGTATTGAACGACCTCTTCGCGCGTTGTACCGTTGTTTACAATGCCGAGCTGATCGACATCACCGACGTAACGCCAGTCTTTGATCTCGGGTTTAAATTTAGCTTCGTTATCGCAACCGAACTGCCGGTACATCGCCGCATTCCTGATCTGAAGGATGTCGCAGCGGAACAGAGCGGTGGCTTTGTTCGTCTTGAAAAACATGTGCTCGTACAGATGCGAAAGGCCGTTCAATTCAGGCGGTTCGGTGAACGAGCCGTTGCGAACGGCGAGTTCGACGGTCACAAGGGGAACCGAGGTGTCGGGCAAAACGATTATCTGCAGGCCGTTCGCGAGCGTTTTAGTGACGATCGGTATTTCATAGGCAGGCTGCTGCGTTGCGGGCGGAGCCTGCAGCTTTGGCCCGATCCGCTCGACCTTTTGAGCGATGCCTAACGAAGATAGTAATGTTAAGATTGTGAGTAACGAGGCAAGAATTTTTTTCACAAAGAAAAGCTCCAATAATTTGGCTTGTTCTCAAAAGTATCATACGGAGACACACAAATGGAACGCGACAATTTGATGCACGGCGCCCGCACAGCGTTGAACAGAGATATGGACACCCGCGCCTGGGCCGAGAATTTTCTCAAGGAAAAAACTCGTCAGGAAAATACGCAGATGTCAGAAGAAGAGTTTGAAAAATACTGGAAATACCACAAACCAGAGATAATGCACGCAGGAGCGGCCGAGGCGATGGCGGCTTTTCGCGACCGGAACAGATCGTAAGGATCAGTATAGATCCAAAGCGAAGGCAAAAAAATGCCGCCGGCGAGCCGGCGGCATATTCATAAATTGAGCTCCGTGCATCAGGCCGTTTCTACATTTTCAGCGCCTTGATCGTCAACATTTTTCATCATCCGAGCTATTGGGATCGCGAGAGCCGCCATCACAACTGCGGAAGCAACTAGAGCGATTGTCGTCCATGTGAACAGCATTGGGGTTTGCTCCAGTTTCTCTGGATCAACGTTTCCGCCGACGAGTCCCGCGATCAGGTTACCCAGTGAAGTAGCCAAAAACCAGACTCCCATCATCTGGCCGACATAGCGTCGCGGCGAGAGCTTTGTCATTGACGAGAGCCCGACCGGACTTAACGCCAATTCACCGAATGTCTGGAAAAGATAGCTGAAAGTTAACCACAACGCTGAAACCTTAATCGCACCGCCGCTCGAGACAAGGCTATTCGCCGGAATGATCATCAAGCCGAACCCGACCGCGGCCATCGTTAAGGCGAACGCAAATTTTGCGGGACTTGAAACGTTGATATTTCGCTTACCCAGCCATAACCAAAGCCACGCAAATACGGGTGCAAAAATGACGATGAAGAGCGAGTTGATGGACTGGAACCACGTCGCTGGCATTTCGAATCCGAAGAAGTTGCGTTGGGTGAAATCTTTGGCAAAAAGTTGCAGGGAGGTCGGAGCCTGTTCGAAGGCGGCCCAAAATATCAGGGCGGCAAATGAAAGTACCGCGATCACCAAAACCCTTTTTTTCTCGTCCGAATTTAATCCACCCAGAACGAATACATAAACGAAAAAGAGGATCATGACCGAGAATTCAAAGTAAGCAAAATATTTGCCGACGACGACGGGGTCTAGACTGATCACACCTACGGCAGCGAGTGCTACCACTAAAGCGATGAGAAGAAGCACACCGCCAAGCGAAAATTTCACTGTATTTTCTTGCTTTGCTTGTATGGCAGGATCCGGATTTCTGGTGGGTTCTTTGCCGATATCACCTAGTGTAGGCTGTGCTTGAAGCGTAAACCATAAGAAGCCAAAAAGCATTCCGATGCCCGCAGCTCCGAACCCCCAATGGAAACCATATTTCTCGCCTAGAAATCCGGTGACTAGCTGGCCTAACAGCGAACCAAGGTTTATTCCCATGTAAAAGATAGAAAATCCAGCGTCCCGACGAGCGCCACCTTCAGGATAGAGATCGCCGACGATTGCCGAGATATTGGGCTTTAACAGGCCTGTTCCTAAAACAATAAGTATGAGGCCGATGAAGAATACGACTTTTGCCGATACAAACCCCGAAAGGCCGATACATAAGTGGCCCATCGTAATGAGGAAGGCGCCGATCTGGATCGAGCGCCGCAGACCGAGCCAGCGATCTGCCACCCAACCGCCGGGCAGTGAAGCAAGGTACACGCTGGCAGCATAAATGCCGACGATCGCAGAAGCTTGCGGACGGTCAAATCCAAAGCCGCCGCTCAGCAATGCCGTCGACATGAACAGCACAAGCAAAGGCCGAAGGCCATAGTAGGAAAATCGCTCCCACATTTCGGTCATGAAGAGAGTTGATAGTCCTTTGGGGTGGCCGAAAAATTCACGTCCGGCCTTCGGGTTTAGATCACTTGCGTTAGCGCTCATCTAGATACCTCAGATTTTCGGTTTAAAATTACGGAAGAGTCAGGCAAAATATAGCAGATAAACTGGTTATCGAAAAGGAGAATTTATGCGTAAACGTCTATCCGTACTGATTTTTGCTCTTTCGTGTTTGATGCTGTTTTCGGCCGCGGCGTCCGCTCAATCGCGTGCGAGCGTTCCGGCGTCGGAGGTAAACGGAACTTTTCGGATGAATTTTACCGGCAAGTTCAAAGGGAATTCCAACGACATCAAGATCCTCGCCCTCGGCGGCGGCAAGGTTCGCGTCGCGATGGAACTCGTCTATCCATACAAAATGCAGAACGGCGACCTGATGGCAAATATGGGCGAGTTGGATGGCGAAGCCGCGATCACCGGCGACACGGCGACCTATTTCTCAACCGAATTCGGCAAATGCACGATCACGATCAAATTCGTCACGCCCGGTACTATCAAGGTCGAGCAGGACGGCACCGACTCGGATTGCGGCTTCGGGCATAACGTGATGGCGACCGGAACCTATAAGAAGGTAACCTCAAAGAAACCGACGTTCGAGGGGAAATAACCGATGCTGCTTACGATTTTTGCATTCTATTTTGGTTATAAAAAGGCTAAGGCGACGGGCCGCAATGCCGTGTTATGGTCGTTTATCTGCGGTCTGACATTCATTGGCGTCCAAATAATTGTCCCGCTCGCTGTGGGCATATTTCTTGGTCTGGGGATCGGGCTTTTCGGGTGGAATGAAAATCTTTATGAGGACCTGACTTGGCCGATCACGTTTGTAGGGATCGGAGCAAGCATCGTCGCACTTTTTATTCTTTTCAAGATGCTGGACAGAGTTCCGAAAGAGCCAACGGCCGAACTTCCGCCGCCACCACCGCCGACTTTTGAGCAGTAGCAATGGAACAATTTCAGGAACTCGGCGGCGAAATCGAAACTCTCTGGCTTGAGCAGAACTACAACGAAGAAAAACTTCCGGCAATTGCTGCGCAAGCTCTCAGGCGAGCCGACCTGCCCTCAAAATTGAGTGCTTGGGATGTTGTCGAGTGGGCGTTGAAGCAACGTGAGTTGCCGCCGCAGCGTGATCTGCACGGCAATTTTGCCGATCCGCCGATCACGATATTTTCAGGACCGCGTTTTCACATTGACCTTTATTTCTGGTTCGAGGGAACCACGGCGATCCATCAGCACGGCTTTTGTGGGGCGTTTCAGGTGCTTTTGGGGTCGAGTATTCATTGCTGGTACGAATTCCAAACGCATGAGGTCATCAATGCTTTTGCCGAGATCGGTGAAATGAGCCTGAAGGTCTGCGAACTGCTCGAGGTTGGAGCGATTCAGGAGATCGCGGCGGGAAAACAATATATCCATTCGCTTTTTCACCTCGAAATGCCATCCGCGACGATAGTCGTGCGAACGGATCGCTCGCCGCTGCATCTTCCGCAATTCTCATACGAGAAGCCAAACCTCGCGATCGATCCATTCTTTGAACAGCCCACAGTAACGAAGAAACTGCAGATATTATCCGCCGCCTTTCGAGCAAAACATCCCGAAGCAGACCGAATGGCTACGGAACTATTGGATACGAGCGATCTGCAAACGTCGTTCATCATCCTCAGCCGCTTGAGGCATCTTGTTGGGGCAAATCAGCTCGAACAGCTTTTCAAGATCGATGGAGCGGTTTCCCGATTTCAGCAGTTCCTCGATGTTGTCTCCCGCCGCCATGGAAAGAATGGCGAGATATTCAAACCCATATTCGACCGCCTCGCTGCCGTCGACGAGATCGTAAATCGCCGCACCTTTGTTACACATCCCGAGCATCGCTTTTTCATGGCTCTGCTCATGAATGTCGACGAGCGTGAGCGTATCTTCTCGCTCATCAAGCAGCGATTTCCCGATGCCGATCCGATCGAAAAGGTGCTGGACTGGGTCTTCGATCTCGCAGAAACCCGCGTTGTCGGCGTCGAAACCTCAAACGCTCTCGGTATTCCGAATTTTGGCGACGCCGAGATGTTCGTGCTCGAAAATATCCTGAACGGGAAGACCGATGAAGAGATCGAAGCGAAGTTTGCTGAGGAAAATCCTGGCTCTGACGCAACGGCAGCGATCGCGAAAGTAAACGGAGCGGCCATCTTTCGACCGCTCCTTAACTAAATTCAAATTTGCGGGAATTTTGAGATTAAATTAAACTTCTAACTGCGGCCCCTGTAGCTCAACGGTTAGAGCAGCGGACTCATAATCCGTTGGTTGCAGGTTCGAATCCTGCCGGGGGCACCACTTCTTACTTTTCTGCGATTGTTTTATCCAGCTGTTTTCTCAGTTCGGCAGGCTTGATTATTCCTATCTCACGCCAGACTATTTTGCCATCTTGATCAATGACAACTGTCGAAGGCAGCACCTTGCTTACGCCAAATCGTTTCATGTCAGTCGCTGATGTTCCGAGCCAGATCGGAAAATCAACCTTGTGGTCGCGGACGAATTTTGCGACCTTCGCCGAGTTTGCGACGGCATCGCCGGAGGCACCGATCACCTCGACGCCTTTTGCTGCGTAATCTCTGGCGATCGCTGCGAGATAGGGCATTTCCTTTCGGCAGGGAACGCACCATGTTGCCCAGAAATTCAGGACAACGACCTTGCCGCGATGATCGGCGAGCGTTTGATCTGTCCCGGCGAGATCTTTTAGCGATAGCGATGCGGTTTCTGACTTGGGCGTCGGTTTTACGAATACCTCGTTCACGACCTTCAGCGAATTCACCTTTATGAACCGCTTATCGTTTTCGGTGCGAAGGTCGCCCTCGATCTCGACCGTTTTGGGGACGAGTTTGAGAAAATCTTTGCCGGTCGCCTTGTACGAGCCTTTTTCAAGGACGAACAGCGAAAATCCGTTTTCGTCCTCGACGGCCAGAGCTTGCGGTAAACCCTGCTCAGAACAATCAGTCGCACACTGAATGTCGGCGGGTGTTCCGTAGCGGGTTTTCTTGCGATCTTTTGCTTCGAACCAGCAGGACGAGCAAACGACCTGACCTTTCAGCTTCACAGGCCCGTCAGCTTGAGCAAACGCGGCAAGGGAAAACAAGAGCGAGAAGAAAACGGCAAAAAGGAAATTTCTCATTGTCCCTCTAAATTATCATCTGACGTCTATTTTTTCATCTCCTCATCGATCAACGCACGCAGATCTGCTTCGCTGAAACGGGCGAGTTCGCGGCCGTTGACGAAAAATGTCGGCGTGCGGCGAACGCCGAGTGCCTGACCGTCTTTCTTGTCGCGTTCGATCTTAGGAACGTAACGATTTTCCGATATTGCCTGTCCTGCTTTGGCCATGTCGAGGCCAAGTTCTTTGGCATATTTGTCGAAGAGGGCATTGATGTTCGGCTTCGGAGCGTCGATCGGGGCTCCGTGTTTCTCGCCCCATTCTGATTGGCGAGCGAACAGCAGTTCCTGTGCTTCCCAATGTTTTCCCTGATCACTTGCGGCCTCGATGAAGGAGGCAGCTGGCATCGAATTTGGATGCAGCGGCATGTATCTGGCGACGAGACGGATCTTGCCGTCGTAATCTTTCATGATCTTTTTCACCACGGGTGCGAAAGACGCGGCATGATTCGCATTCGGGGTCGTAGAATTCGACGAGCGTTACTTTTGCATCAGCCGGGCCAAGCGTGGGGCTGTCGTCGCGAACGAGCGAAGCACTGTTGGCCGTTGCTGGTGCGGGCGCGCTCGATTTGACCTCTTTTTGCACCGAGCTTCGATAATAGCTCGCTCCAAAATACGCCGCACCGATCAAAAAAATGGTGATAACACCCATCATTAATACATCTTTTCTCATAAGTTAATTCTCTTTCGGCTTCGACAAAATAAGGCAGGCTGCGATGCTGATGAATCCCACCAGCGACATCAGCGGGATAGTAATAAACCCAAGCAATTCCAGCTGTTTAGCGTTGCACGGAACGCCCTCGGTGCATGGCGTAATGCTTTCCGGGATGAATCCGTAATAGAGCAGATTGTGATACACCGCGATCACCAGCCCGATCACACATAATGGCAACGCGTAACGCGTGACTGAGCGGTCGCGCGTTGCTATTCCGACGCCGATGATAACGACGAGCGGATACAAAGCGATCCGCTGATACCAGCAAAGCACACACGGCGGGAAGAGCATTACTTCGCTCAAAAATAAGCTGCCGATCGTTCCGACGAGAGCGAAAAGCCACGCAGCGTAAAGGAACGGGGAAGTCTTGTTTACGGTTTCGATCTTGCTCATTTCCATTCTTCCAGCCAGCCTTTCATTTGTAAGATCTCGGCTTCCTGATCGCGAATGATCCCGGCGGCGAGCGTTTTGATCTCGTCTTTCTGCGACTTCTTCTGAGCTTCTTTTGCCATAACGACGGCACCTTCGTGATGCGGGATCATCTGTTTGACGAATTCAACGTCGAACGCCTTTCCGCTCAAGCCGCCCAGCTTTTTCATATCCATTCCGGCCATTGACGCATTCATCCCAGGCATTTCCATATTCAACGCCTCGGGCTTTCCGCCGAACCATTTAGCACGCCACTCACGCATCGCGGCGATCTCTTTTTCTTGTGACGAGATGATCTGAATACCGAGCTTCTTGAGTTCGCCGTTCAGAGCTTTTCCCGGAATAAGTTTTGCCATATCGACCGCACCCTGATGATGGACGATCATCGTATCCAGAAACTGAACGTCGTATTCCGCCTTCGCGGCATCCGGAGAGCTTTTCATCGCCGAGTGATCCATCGTCGAATGGTCCATTTGCTCGCCCCGGGCAAGGTTCTTGTCCTGAGCCTGCGGGCTCGCGACGCTGTGGTCCATGTTCGCATGCGACATCGAGTTGTTCGTATTCGCACCCGATCCGCATGCGGACAGAGCGGCGGCAAAGGCGCTAATTGTGATCAAAAATAATGCTTTTGTTCTCATAAATTTAATTCTTTTTCAGCGTGGCCTTTACCGACCCGCACGTTAACATCTTGCTCCCGAAATACGGATTTTTGACCTCTTTGCTGTCAGACAGCCACGAAGCTTTTTTCATCGGGCAATAGTGCAGATAAGCTTCTGAAGTGTTCACCTTAAAGGAGGCGACCATCGCGTAAACGCTGCCCGAAAGCTTGGCAAAATGCTCGCGTTGGTGCTCCAGTTCCTTGTTGCGATTGATGTGAACCGCGTCGGTTCGGATCAGCGCATTTAGCTTTCCCCACTGTGTTTTTTGCTGATCGGTCATCTTTGTCAGATCGACCGCCTCGAGCGACGTTACGATCTCACCCGCGTTGGTGCTCGCCTTTGCCGCGTCAGATGCGACCAATGCGTCTTTTACGCCGTAATATTGCGTGAGAACGGTGCCGATCTGCGACTTCACAGCCGGATCGACAACGCCGAGGTCTTGTGCGTGTGTCGATATCGCGAACCCGATCGCGAAGATCACCGCGATCGCTTTTACTATCTTCATAATTTATCTCCTTACCTTTCGGAATAAGTGATAACTGATAACTGTTAAGTTATAACTTTTCAGTTATCAGTTATCACCTATTCCGAAAAAACATCGCCTAGTAGCTGAACGTAATTCCTCCGCCGAGCCCGTAGTGATCTTTGTAATTGCCGCTGATCTGCCAGCGTTTTGCAAAGATGTATCGAAGCCCGAACTGATATTCCTTGTCCGTGTTCCACATCGCGTCGGCACGCAAACGGCGAGACAGAGCAATGTCGTCGCGGCTGAGCTGCAATCGAAAACGTCCGTTTGTGTTGACGCGGACATCGCTTTTAATAAACATCGGCAGCGTGTATTCAAAACCTACCGTTCCAAAGATCTCGTTTTCCCAGTGGCCATTTTCTTTTTTCCGCGCAACTTGAAAACCAACATAACTATTAAAAAACTGCTGTGACCCAAAGAACCTACCGAAGCGGTTTTCGATCTCAAACCCGTGTTTCGGGTTAGCGTGAAAGTCGGTTTGGGCAAAATAGTAATTATTAGCAACCGTCCCGTGGCCAAAAACACCGTTCGATTGGGCCGCAAACTCAAATTTCGAATGCAGCATTCTGTTGTCCTCGCTGCGGAAATAATTCCACATCTGCTTCGTCGGCGGAACCTGCGTGTTCGGCGGGGAATCGGCGTAGCTGAAGACGCGGCCCATTCCCGCCATCATGTGATAAAGCACGTGACAGTGGAAAAACCAGTCTTTTTCTGCATCCGCGTCGAACTCGATCACGTCCGTTTCCATCGGCATGATGTCGAGGACGTTTTTGAGCGGTGAATACTCGCCCTGGCCGTTCAGCACACGGAAAAAATGGCCGTGCAGATGCATTGGATGACGCATCATCGTGTCGTTGTAGATCGTGATACGAACTGTCTCGCCTTTTTTGATCAGGATCTTGTCCGATCTCGAAAGCGGTTTATTGTCCATGCTCCACATGTAGCGGTTCATGTTTCCCGTAAGCTTGAACGTCATCTCACGAAGCGGCTTATCTGGAGCAAATTCGGTCTTGGTCGGCGATTTGAGCATCGCGTAGTTGAGCGTTACGGGCGGCAGTTCGCCCGGTTTCGTCGGGTCGGGAACGGTTTCCGGATACATGACGTCGTTCATGTCCATCTGCTGATAGCTCATCTGCATTTTGTGCTTGCCCATGTCGTTCATCATCCTCATCCCTTCGAAGAGTTTGAGTTTTGGCAGCACAGGAGCCGTGACCTTTTCACCGGAACCGAGCCAGAGCGACGTCGCTTTTGTGCGGTCCTCAGCCGTTGCCCGCAGCTCGAACGCCTTGTTTTCGGGGATAGTGACGATCACGTCGTAGGTTTCTGCGATCCCTATAAGCATTCGATCGACATCGACCGGAACGACATCCATCCCGTCGCTAGCAACAACCGAGAGCTGGCCGCCGGCGAACTGGATCCAGAAATACGTCGAAGCCGAACCGTTCACGATCCGCAGACGAACCTTGTCACCGGCCTTGAACTGCGGTGCTGAGTCTTCCTTTTTTCCGTTGGCAAGAAAAGCGTCGTAATAAACGTCGGACACGTCCATAGCATTCATCCGCTGCCATTCCTGGCGGAATTTTGCCTTGAACGCACCGGCTTTCAACGCTTCGCCATAGCTCTGGACCGCGTCTTTTTTGATCGCGTACCAGTCATTCGCGTTCTTGAGATTTCGCATCACTTCGTGCGGATGCTCGTCGGTCCAGTCGCTGAACAGAACTGTGTAACTCGGCATCGGCGGCTTGTCGCGTTTTTTGATCACGAACGCTCCATAAAGTCCCATCTGCTCCTGCATATTGCTGTGGGAATGGTACCAATACGTCCCGCTTTGCTTGAGCGGGAAGCGAAAAACGTGCGTGCCCATCGGCTCGATCGGCGTTGTTGTCAAAAACGGAACACCGTCCTGTTCGTTCGGCAAAAGTATGCCGTGCCAGTGGACGGACGACTGTTCGTGCAGGTTATTTTTGACGTGGATCTCGGCAATGTCGCCCTCGGTAAACTCGAGCGTCGGCCCAGGAATTTGTCCGTTGACCGCGATGGCGTGCACCATCTTGCCCGAATAATTGACCATTTTGTGGTCGATCGTCAGGTCGTAACGCACGACATTTTGCGAGTGCCCGATAAACGCAAAAACAGCCACGCAAATGCAGGCTAATAAAAACTTCATAGCGATCTAATAAAACTCGCGCGATACGGCGTCAGGCGTCGCCAGAAATGACGACGCCTGAGCCGTTAATTTATGCGATCAGATCGCTCCGGCATCTTTGGTTTCTTTCTTTTCTTTGTTGTGATTGCAGCAAGCACAGCAGGAATCGCCGCTCTTGGCGTGATCTTTGTGATCCATTCCGGCCATTCCCTTGTGCATCTCGGCCATCTTGGCGTCCTTGCCTTCTGTCATCATCGGGCAGGATTCGCCGTTGGCCATTTTCATGTCATGCATTTCGTGGCCTGACATGCCGTCCTTCTTAGCGGACATCATCGGGCACGAATCGCCCTTGCAGCAGCATTCGTGAGCCGCTTCGCCGGTCGCTTTCGCTCCGGTTTTCATCGGGCACGAATCGCCTTTGCAGCAGCATTCGTGAGCATTTTCGCCGGTCGTCTTAGTACCAGCCTTTTTCATCGGGCAGGAATCGCCGCAGCATGAAGCTGTGGTCGTTGCGGTGGTTGTGGTTGTGGAACTAAATGCGTAAACCGCGATGCCGAGTCCGAATACAAGAGCGGCGGCAGCGATAATAAATAATTTCGATCTCATGGTAGTCTCCGTATAAAAGCCATGGTGGAACGCGTGCAATAACAGCACGAGTAAAATTGGTTAACAGCGTGTGAAAAAGGCCTTTCACACGGAACCAGCTTTAGATACGGATAACTGAATGAAGGATACGCTCGCCACGTCGGTCGAGCGGCGGCGGGCGATAAACGGGCGTTGAAGAAATATGCGAGCGGGCGAACGCTAAGATCTCGAATCGCACGGGCTCGGCATTCACAATCGGAACGGCATCAACCGCGACGACCGAGCCTGGCCGCGTCTGCTTCTCGATCGGAACGCCAAACATGCTCACCGGCATCATGCAGCACGAGGCTGCACTGGCACTCAATTTTGTCGCGTCGCGGTCTTTTTCCTCAGCTTCTTTCTTAGCCCGCCGGCAGTGTTCGGATAGATGCGAATCGTCCAACGACGGCATCGCCATCGCGACCTGGGAACAGTACGTCAAACAAACAAAACCGCCGACATTCAGACAAAGGAACGCCAGCACGAAAGTCGCCAGCATCTTTTTTGTCCTAGGTCTCCGCATCATCAACCTCAATATAGCACTTACTCTTGGTTTTACAAATCAGTATTTGATCACCCAGGTCAACGGTACGTGTGATCGGGATTTTCGCGTGTGACGGGTATCACACCGGCAAACTATTTTGAAGAATCCAATATTTCTGCCAGATCCTTTTCCACAGGCATCGGCTTAAAAAACCAGACATTCGCTCCACCAGTATTGCCTATAGGATAGATGCCAAAGGGAGTTTTAGTCGCGGCACCAATTATACGGATAAATTGTCCCCAGATCTCCCGAGGAGAAACCATCTGCAGGCCCAGTTTGAACATCTGCCAATGAATTCTCGTGTGGTCATATGTCGAAGCCTGGCCGAGCACGTGAGCCCGTTCGAGATGGCGAAACGCAGCGGCGAGATCACCGTCCTTGCGAAGCACGCCTGCAAGCTTTATCTCTGAATCCACATGAGCACGCAATGTTTTCATAAGAAATGATCCTCTTGGATTTACACCACATTGTCAACGCTTTTGCAGAGAACTAGAATTGAGAGCGGTTCTTATATGCATACGAAATTGTCATTAATAATCATCGCTGCGCTCGTTTTCACGGCCTGCTCAACACCGACGTCCGTGAATAAGACGGTGCCAGCGGTCACTGATACTCAAACTTACAAGTCTGTCGGCGTCGTCAAATCGATCGATATCGACTCCGACCGCGTCACGGTCGATCACGAGGAAATTCCCGGTTATATGTCCGCGATGGAACTGACCGAGGTTGTTTCAGATCATGAGTTGCTCGGCAGCATCCATGTTGGCGACAAGGTTGAATTCGAGATCGAACGAAAAGGGTCGACCATTATATACACTAGCTTCAAAAAGATCGGAAAGGTCGCGGTCCTCGACGGCGGTGAGATATTCAAATCCAACTGTGCGGAGTGTCACGGCGGCGGCGGCGAAGGCACGAAGAAGGGAATCCCTCTCACGATCGGCCACGCTCTCGACCATACCGACGCGGAATACGCCGAGCAGGTCAAAAATGGAAAAACGGGCAAAATGCCCGCTTTTCACGAAAAACTGACCCCGGAACAGATCGCCGTGGTCGTTTCATTTGTCAAAAACACGATCCAGGCCGGAATTCCACCCGAAAGACGGAAAGGGCATCATCACTAGAATTTAAATAGCACACGGATCGAAACGGATCGGACGGATCTTCACAGATATCCATTTCTTATCGGTGCTGATCCGTACTGATCCGTCTTATCCGTGTGCTATTTCTTGATCGCTAAAATCGCAATTTGATCCCGCCATTAAAAACACGTCCTTCGAGATGCGTGTAGATCTCGGCGAACGTGGGGTTCGTATGCGGCGGAATAACCACCAGTCCGTAACGACCCTGTCGAACATCGGTCAGATTTTCGCCGTTGATGAAAAGGCTGACCTTGCCAAAGGTTTTCTCGCCAAACAGGCCGACCTCGGCTGTTGAGCGTGTCAGGGAACGATTCTCGAGCGTTTGGCGGCTCGCGAAATAGAATTCCGCCCCGAATTTATAGCTTTCATGCTTCTCGAAAACCAGCGACGAGTTTACGCGATGCTTCGGCAGCAGCGTCAAACGCCGCGTTCCGGCGAGATATCCGGCTTTTGCATCGGTGAGCGTGTAGCCGACGAAAAGCTTTGCGACGCCGTAGCCGAGGCGAAGATTTGACTCGACGCCTTTGCTGATGACGGATGAATTGGAATTTGAAAAGCGGTAAATGTTCAACGCATCCGGCCGCAGCACGATCGGGTCGGTGATGTCGGT
This sequence comes from Pyrinomonadaceae bacterium, assembly GCA_047600985.1. Taxonomy (GTDB): domain Bacteria; phylum Acidobacteriota; class Blastocatellia; order Pyrinomonadales; family Pyrinomonadaceae; genus OLB17. Next base: position 196,823 of record JASGKA010000002.1, read on the forward strand.
GTAGAAGAACATCTGGTTGATCGAGTAGGTAAACTTTTCTCCCGCCGAACCCCGATAATTCAGGTCGAGCGTGCCACCTTTACTGCGTTCGGCTTTCAGGTTGCTGCCGACGCCCGCGACGTTTTTGAAGAGCAACGTTTCAGCCTCTTCGGTAAACATCGTCGGCGTTTTGTAACCGAGGCCGAAGCCGATCCGAGTCGTGAAATTGTCGCTGAATCGATACAGCACCGAAACACGCGGCAGAGCGAACGTCCCGTAATCGTTGGCCTTGTCGAGCCGGAAACCAGCCTCAAGAGAGAATTTGCTCGTCAGATCGACCGTGTCCTGAATAAAAACACCGCCGTAGGTCCGCGTCTCGTTTCGCGGCGAAAGCGTTCCGACCGAATCTTCACGAAACCGGTCATGTATCGCACTGCCGCCAACCACAAGTGCATGTTTTCCGACAACCCGCGAATACGAAACATCAGTGAACGAATTGAGCTGCCCGCCGTCAAACGCATAATTCGGCGTGGAAAGCTCTCGGCTGAATGCGGCGAAACTCTGCTTCGCAAAAAAGCGGCTGCCGTCGGCGAAGTGGTGGTCGAGGTTGAACGTCGTGACGTTGCGGATCGAGCGGTTTTCCTCGAAATATGTGTGCTGAGCGTTCGGCTGACCGCGAAGTGCGAGCACGTCGCCGCCCTTTCGGTCCTGATAAGAGAACGAATTGCTGACTGTCAGCGTCGTTTTATCGCTCAGGTAGAAAACCACCTTTGGCGTGAACCCGAACGCCTTTGTTTTCGGCAACTCAGTGAATTCATCGTCGTCGACGTCGTATTCCTTTTGGTAGTTACCCGACCCAAGCAGCGTATAGCCAAATCGCTTGAATTTCTGCGAATTAAAAACCGAAACATCGGTCCCGATCGCCGAGGTTTGGTTGAGAATAAGCGTCGTGACCGGCCCTTGACCGGGATCTTTCGTGACAAAATTTACGACACCCGCGATTGCGTCGCCGCCAAAAAGCGTCGCGCTTGGGCCTTTGATGACCTCGACCTGTTTCAGATCGAGCGGTGGTATTTCAAGCAGGCTCAAACTGCCCGAAAATCCGCCGTACGCTGGAAAACCGTCTTTCAATATCTGCGTGTAGCGTCCGTCGAGGCCCTGGATGCGGACGCTTTGAGTGTTTGAGGTTGCCGACGTTTGCTGCACTTGGATTCCCGTACTCTCGTGCAGCACCATCGAGACGTTTGCTGGACGCATGCTTATCTTTTCGTCGATCTCTTCCTCATCGATCGCCTCGACCCGCGTCGGCTCTGCCTCGATCTCGCGGCCGGTTCGGGTTGACGTGATCGTCACTTCGCCGACCTCATTATTTAGTTCCAGTAAGACGGTGCGTTCAGAAGCATCCGTGAGCGGGAAGGTCAGCTTCAGTTCGACCGTGTCATAGCCGGGCGAGGATATCTCGACGGTCTGTTCGCCGTCGGGAATACCTGTCAACTCAGCACGGCCGTCGGCTGCGGTCTTAGTTTTTATGTCGCCAACAGCGACATCAACGTCGGCGATCGCGGCTTTTGTGTCGTGATTTTTTACGACCATCTTTAATGCGTTTCCGCTCTGGGCAAACGCAATGTTTGCCGTCAAAACGACGGCAAGAATCAATACTGCTTTATACATAAACTCCTTAAATTTTAGCTCAATAAACAACGGTTAATTCACTCGCATCGCAAAGATCGAGTCGAAAATCAGGCGCATTTGTGGTTTATTGACTAAGCTTTTGGCGGCTGCCAGATGGAGTTTTGGAAAGTTGACGTGAAAGGCGAATCGTATTCGCGCGGACTTTCGGAAAGAGTGACAGTTGCGATCGTCGTTACTGAGATCTTTGCGATCGCTCGATCCGCGACCGAGAGACTGCAACATGAGCAGAAGCAAAGCGGCGAACAGTCGTCCGTCGAATACTGCGGATCTGAAGGTTGGTCGACGTGGGCGACCGCAGAGTTCGGGCCATTTCCACCATCAAACGCCGCGATCATGTCCTGGCAGGGCTGTGTCAGGAGCATCACGATGTAAACGATGAAAACGAAGCTGAAAACTCTCATTCCGGATAAATTATCTCGGGCCAGGCTCTGACGATCCGCAAATTACGCTCAACCGCCGTGTGCTCCGCTATCCCAAGTTTGCGATCGAGCCGAAACGCTGCGACATCAAAATAGATCGCCTGAGCCGTCTCGACCCGCAAAGACCGCCGCGAACGCATCCGGCGGATGATCGCTGTGTCCGGCATTTCCGATCGGTTGTCGCTCGAATCGCGGTTTCGCATTGAACAATCTTAACACCCGAAACATAAATGCATCCACCAAAAATACGATCAAGAATTTAGTTCGAGAAACTGTGGTATATTAGCGAAAAGAGGCAATATGCTTGAGACAGTCGAAGGAATTTATCAGAACGGACATATAAAGTTGCTTGAAACCCCCAAGGTCACTCGTCGGTCACGTGTTGTCGTTACATTTCTGAATGATGTTGAGCCAATACAGATGGCTGAGAGCATTACGAATTCAGGGAGTATCCTTGTAAATGATCTTGAGGATGCTACTCGCGAAATAGGCAGGTTATTTAAAGATGCGATCGAGAAAAGCGGCGAGGAATTTAATAAGTGAGCGTTTTTGTTACGGATACACATCCGTTACTTTGGTTCACGCTTAACCAGCAGCGAAATCTGTCGCCTCCAGCTTTGCGTGCTTTCACCGATGCTGATCGCGGCGAGACTTATATCCATATTCCGTCTCTCGTTCTCTATGAGATCGCAATTCTCGAATCTCTGGGGAAAATATCGCTTCGCAACGGTTTTCTCCACTGGACCGAGAATTTGGTGAGAAAAAGTGGGTTCGGAGTCGCTTCAATTGAGCCAGAGATAATAAGAGCCGCCGTTGGGTATTCGTTCAACAGTGATCCGTTTGACCGCGTTATCGTTGCGACCGCACAAGAATTTTCACTTCCGCTTATCACGAAAGATCAGGCAATAACAAATTCCGGCCTTGTCGAACTACTTTGGTAAATCTTCACTAGACGTTAAACCTGAAATCCACCACATCGCCGTCCTGCATGACGTATTCTTTGCCTTCGACGCGGGCGAGGCCTTTTTCGAGGGCGGCTTTGCGTGAGCCGCAGGCGACGAGGTCGTCGTAGCCGACGATCTCGGCACGGATGAATCCGCGTTCGATGTCGGAATGGATCTCGCCAGCCGCCGCCGGAGCCTTGGTGCCGATCGGGATCGTCCAGGCACGCACTTCTTTTTCGCCCGCGGTAAGGAAGCTCATCAGGCCAAGCATGTGATAGGCGGCTTTGATCAGGCTGTCGACGCCTGAGCCGTCGAGGCCGAGGTCTTTCAGATATTCGAGGCGTTCGGCTTCGTCGAGGGCGACGAGTTCGGCTTCGAGCTTGGCACAGATGATGACGACATCGCTGTTTTCTTTCGCTGCAAACTCTTTCACCTTGGCGACGTGCGGATTTGCGTCGGGGTTTGCGAGCGAATCTTCATCGACATTCGCGGCGTAGATCGTCGGTTTACTGGTCAGGAAAAACCACGTTTTGATGATCGCTTTTTCGTCGTCGCTGAGATCAGCGGCACGCACGGGGCGGCCTTCTTCGAGCAGCGGCAATATCTTGTTCAGCAGCTCGACATCGCGTTTTGCTTCTTTGTCCGTGCCGGATTTGGCGGCACGTTCCGCCTTGTCCTTGCGTTTTTCTGCCGAAGCGAGATCGGCCAGAGCGAGTTCGAGCTGGATCGTTTCGATATCGCGGATCGGATCGACCGAGCCTTCGACGTGGATGATATTTTCGTCCTCAAAACACCGCACGACCTGCACGACCGCGTGCGTCTCGCGGATGTTCGCCAGGAACTGATTCCCCAAACCCTCGCCCTTAGAAGCACCCCGAACCAACCCGGCGATATCCAGAAACTCCACCGTCGCGGGCACGACCTTCTGAGCCTTGTTCAGCTTTTCCAGAACCGCCAGCCGTTCATCCGGCACCGCGACCACGCCGACGTTCGGTTCGATCGTCGCAAAAGGGTAATTTGCCGCCAGAGCCGCTTCCTGTGCGGTCAGAGCATTAAAGAGTGTCGATTTCCCAACGTTGGGCAGCCCAACTATTCCAGCTTGTAACATAAGAGCGTTTTCCGTCCCGTTTCAAAAACTCTTATTCTACAATCCTTCGCAGATAATGCGAAGTTCATCGCTCCTATAAAAAACGGCAGCTAGAGTAGCAGTACATTGCATTCGTATCTTGCGAGTGCTATCATCCACAAGCTTTAGAAAACCATCATCTTTATATCAGTCAACACTTTAGGAGCATTTGATGAAACCCCTTTTTGTATCTGTGTATCTGTGTCGAGTATTTATCGTGTTATCGCTCGGCATCATTTTTTCAACTCAATCATTCGCCGGCGGCGGTTCGGAGCTTTGGAAGCCGACCGATGCGAGCCGCGTGCCGTCGCTCGGGCGTCGCGAGATCTCGCCGGAAAAGTCTGTCGCGTTCAAGCTGAATGCGACCGCACTTTCGCGGTACATGGCAGACATGCCCGCGGAATTTACGAACGAGGCGAGACTCAAGAATGTCGTCATCGAGATACCAATGCCGGACGGAACGCTCCAGCGTTTTCGTATTGAGGATTCACCTGTTCTCGCCGAACATCTAACCGCCGATCTTCCTGGCTGGAAGACGTTTCAGGGCTACGGGATCGATGATCCAGGAGCTGTTGGCAGGTTCGATTGGACGGGAAAGGGCTTTCACGGCTACATCCTGACCGATCGCGGAACCGTCTACATCGATCCGGTACAGGAGAACGACCGCGAAAACTACCTTGTTTATTACAAGCATGAATATGGTGGCGATCAGACTGGGAACTTCCGGTGTGGAACTACCGAAGATTTTGTATCAAAGATCGTTTCCGCCGATCTGAATGCCCGCCCTGATGCGGTTCAATTCGCCTACGGCACGCAGCTGAAAACCTACCGCCTCGCGATCGCGACGACCGGCGAATGGGCTCGCGGTACGACGCAGTCGACCGATCCGCAAACTGTGCGGCAGTCCGCACTCGCTGCTTTGACCACAAGTGTAAACCGTCTCGACGGCATTTACCGCCGCGAGGTCGCTGCGACATTTCAGCTCGTCAATCCGCCGATAACCAACGACGCGACGAATATCATTTTTGACAATCCAACGACCGATCCGTACGACAATACCGATGCGGAAGCACAGCTGAATATCAACAACACAACGCTCAACAACCGCGTAGGTGCAGCAAATTTCGATATCGGCCATCTGTATGGCACGGGCGGCGGCGGTGTTGCTTCGTCCCCGTCCATCTGCTCAACGCAGAAAGGCGAAGGCTACTCGGCCCGTGCGGGATTTTACGGCGATCCGTTCACCGTTGACTACGTGGCACACGAGATCGGACATCAGTTCGGTGCGAACCACACATATAACAACATGGACCAGGGCGGAGCCTGCACGACGCGTTCGACGACTAGTGCATTTGAGGTCGCCAGCGGCTCGACGCTGATGTCGTATGTCGGAATTTGCAACATCCGCAATCTGCAGCAGTACGTTGACGGCGGCACACCGGCAATGCATATCCGCAGCCTGACCGAGATCGTCAATAATCTGAACGACACATCACCGGGATCAGGCGGTTCGTGCGGAACGCCGGTCGCCGGAACGAATAGCATTCCGACAGTTAACGCCGGCGGAAACTTCACAATTCCGAAACTCACGCCGTTCACGCTCACCGCGGTCGGAGCCGACGCTGACACGGCGGACGTTCCAAATCTGAGATATTCGTGGGAAGAATACGATCTAGCTCCTTCGGGAACCGGTCAGCTTGGAACGCCGGCTTTGTCGTATGACGTTGATACTGACGGAGTTCTGCGGCCGTTGTTCAGGGCATATTCGCCGGTTGCTAGCCCGTCGCGAACGTTCCCGAGCATGGCGTTCATCTTAAATCCCGCAAACAACAGCCCGGCGGGCAGCAACAATCCGCCACTCACCTATCAGGGAACGCACGCGACCGGTGCTCCGGGAGCGGTTTGTCAGGTTGCAACTGACTGTGTCGTCGGCGAAAACCTGCCGTCGATCGCTCGCACGATGAATTTCCGCGTCGCGGTACGCGATGGCCGCGGCGGTATCGCCGATGCCGGAATGAGCGTTACGACCGTCAACACATCGGGCCCGTTTCAGGTGACAGCTCAGAATACGGCGACGGCGTGGCCTGTGGGTTCCTCGCAGACAAGTGACCTGGGACGTGGTTGGAACCAACGCTGCTCCGATAAACGCCGCTAACGTCAAGATCTCGCTCTCGACGGACGGCGGTGTGACATTCCCCATCGTTTTGCTTGCTTCGACGCCAAACGACGGCAGCGAAGCGATCACCGTTCCAAACAACGCCACCACCGAAGCCCGCATCAAGGTCGAGGCGGTCGGCAATATCTTCTTCGACATCAATAACGTCAATTTCGCGATCACCGGAGCGACGCCGGGCGTGATCGTCGGCGATGCGAGTGCCCGCGAACGCGGTGTCAACGGCAATCGACCTGAAGGCGAAGGCACGATCGATTTCACGATCACGCTTTCGGCCCCGAGTGCTCAGCAGGTCACGGTTCGTGTCAGCACGAACAGCGGAACCGCGATCGAAGGCGTGGATTTCGTCGCGGTCGATAATCTGAATGTGGTCTTTCCAGCCGGAACTGTCAGCCGTACCGTCACCGTCCCGACGATCGACGATCCGGGCGATGAGCCGGACGAGACATTCACGCTCGATGTCGATGGTGTGACAAATGCCACGGTCGCCGATGGCCAGGGCCTCGGGACGATCATCGATGACGACGCACCGGCTGGAGCGACGCGAAACGTTCGTGCGGTCAGCGTTGCGACTCAGGCCGGACAGAATGTTGTCGTTCAGGTCGTGATGGACGCTCTCGGCGATGAATCGTCGGCGAGCTTCTCGGTCAATTTTGACCCGGCACGTCTCACAAATCCGGTGGTCACACTCGGAAGCGGCGTTCCGGCTGGCACGAATCTCGGCACGAACCTCAACCAGGTCGCGCAGGGAAGGCTCGGTATCCTCGTCGATTCGACCAACATGTACCTCGCCGGAACGCGGCAGGTGGCGACGATCCGGTTCACCGTCCCGGCAAACGCTCAGCTTGGCTTAGCTCCGGTCACCTTCGGCAGCACGCCGACGGCGCAGAGTGTGTCGAGTGCTCAGGGAGCTTTGCTCACGACGACCTATCAGAACGGCAATGTCCAGATCGGCTCGACCGCGGCGGGCGTTGATATCACCGGCCGCGTTCTCAGCTCTGACGGCCGTGCCGTCCGCAACGCGACCGTGAAACTGACCGATGCAAACGGACAAACCCGAACGGCGACCACAAGCTCCTTCGGCGTTTACAGTTTCACCGACGTAGAAGCCGGCCAAACCTACATCATCGGAGCCTCCGCCAAACGCTATCGTTTCGCCGCCCGCCTGATACAGGTAACCGATAACCTGTCCGACATCGATCTCGTAGGTCAGGAATAGCTAGCTCAAAGTCGGAAAGACCCAAGGCCGTTCGGAGAGTCATCTTCGAACGGCCTTTTTAGATATGGAGGATATGCGATACTGCGATTTTTTCATATCCATCGATCACTAGATCACTTTCTCGCGTAAAACATACTAATTCCAGTCAAACGGCTCACATTGTGGTTGTTCAGCCACGGGTATTTTTCGCGGGCGAGGTTTGGGATGTCGGTTTCGTGGATCTCGCCGGCTAGTTCGCGTTCGCCGAGGTGGTAGATGTAGGATTCGGCTTCGCGGGCTAGGGTGGTAAGGTGGTCGATCTCGGGGTCGGTGAGATTGGGATAGAAGACGCGAAGGCGGTCGTGGATGGGTTTGCGGAAGTTTTCGCCCCATTCGGTGGCGAGTTCGAGGGCTTTGTTGAGCAGTTCGGCTTCGTGATGAGGTTCGTGGGCGGTAACGGTGATCATCTTGGGTTCTTCGCGGCATTTGGCTGAGTGGCCGCCCGGATATGCCGCGGAGAAGCGGGGCGGGAAGAATTTGATGAAGGTCAGCCGACCGTTAGTGCCGTTGGCAAAATTGATGACCGCCTCATAAAATCCCGGCCCGAGATGACTGATATGCAGCCGGAATTCCGCATTCTCATCGTCCGGCGAAGGATAATAACTGTCCACCTCGACCGATCTCACACTGTCGTTAATCAGAATAGATCCAACATTTTGCGGGATAACGAGCACCTGGAAATGTATCGATTTGTCGATCTTGATATCCGCGATGTCTTCGGCATCGTCGCCGACCGCATATGATGTCACCACTACCGGACATTGGCCGGGCGGGATGTTTTCGGCAAACGGCGGGCACACGATCGAGCCTTCACGGCCGATGATCGCCGGCGTTCCGTCGCCGCGGTCGGGCAGCGTCAATTCCGGCGTGTCGGCAAGGTCGAGGAGCGTGCCTTCGGGGAAGTAAGGATTGGGACCGAGGTAGATGAGCATCGTTTGGTAGATTTTATCTGAATTTGTTGTAGGTGTCTGTGGTGATAGCTCTGTCGCCCGCAAAGCGGGCTTCGATCCGGTTACGCATTTCTACACGCTGACGCGTGTAGCTAAACTCTTTCGTCCGCAAGCGGACTTACAACCGAACTTCTGTATCAAATGCAGAGTAAAATTGTGTTTTATGCCCGAATTAAAGTAACTTATCTAGAAGTCCGGCACGCGCAAAACCTATGTTTATCTCACTGATCCTGATCGCTCTGATCGCTTTTGGCGGGTTGCCGCTGACGTATCTCGTCGCCAAGGAAAAACCGATGCTCTGGCGGCTGTCGGCCGGAACGGTGATCGGTTCGGCGGTTTTGGGCATCGCGGCGTTCGTTGCGGCATCGTTCGCAGGGTTTAGTGTTCCGGTTTTGATCCTCGCGGTGGTGATAACGCTGATCCCGCTGGCGCTCCTTGAGCGGCCCGATATTCGGAAGAATTTCCTTCACGACTGGGCAAAAGCGAAAGGCACTCTGCAAGGTGCAAATGCCAAAAAGATGCGGCATTTGGCATATTACGCAGGCTTTTTTCTGCTGTTCTGGCTGTTTTTTGACAAGACGATGTTCATAATGAACGGCGGCATTCACACCGGCGGCTCACAGAACCTCGGCGACCTGCCATACCATCTGGGCACGATATTCAGCTTTACTGAAGGGAACAATTTCCCCGTCGTCAATCCGTCGTGGGTCGGGGCGAAATACACATATCCATTCGTCGCCGATCTGCTGAGTGCGTGTTTTGTAAAGCTTGGCGCGGACGTCATTAATTCGATGTTCGTGCTGAATGTCGCGTGGGCGTTCTCGCTTTTTGTGATACTCGAGAGCTTTGTTGTTTCGCTCACTGGCAACAAACTCGCCGGCCGCATCGCCGCTCCGCTTCTGTTTCTCAGCGGCGGGCTCGGATTTTGGGGCTTGTCGGCCGACATGGCTGTTTCGGGCAAAGGGCTTTACGACACGCTGATGAACCTGTCGCGTGATTACACCATCAACGACAAATACCGCTGGGGAAATTCGCTCGTCGTGCTGTTCATGACGCAGCGAAGCTTGCTGCTCGGAATGCCGCTGACGCTGCTGGTTTTGAATTATTTATGGAGCGTATTCAGTTGCGAGAAAGCTGAGAAACCAGTCGTTGTGGAAGCCGATGAGACTGCGACCGAGGAAAGAGCTGAGGTCGAAAAGGCTGAAAATGCGGCATTCTCGTTTTCGGATATTCCCGTTTCGGCCTTCCTGGTCGGCCTGCTCGCCGGAACTTTGCCGCTGATTCACATGCATAGTCTAGTGGTTCTGTTTATCGTGACCGTGTTCCTGTTTGTAATGCGGCCTGATCGATGGATGCAATGGATCACGTTCGGCATCGGTGTGGCCGTGGTCGCGATACCCGAACTCGCCTGGTTGATGACCGGAACGGCGACTGAATCGAAGAAGTTTTTCGAATTCTTCTTCGGCTGGGACAAGCGCGAGACCGATTTTTTCTGGTTCTGGTTTACGAATACCGGCTTGCTGTTCCCGGTTTTAGCCGCAGGGATTTGGATCTACATGACCGGCGGAAAGCTCGCGATTCCTTCAGGCGAGGTAGGAAAAGTCGAGAGCGCGGCTCCAATCGAGCTGAAATGGACCTTGGTTCTTTTCTACATACCGTTCTTCTTTCTGTTTGTTCTTTCAAACTCAGCAAAACTCGCCCCATGGGAATGGGATAATATCAAGATCCTGATCTACTGGTTCGCTGGCTCGCTGCCGCTTGTCGGGTTTGCTCTGGCTTGGGCTTGGGAAAAGAATACGGTGCTAAGGGTTGTCGCGGGCGCTTGTTTTGCAGTACTGATAGCTTCGGGATCGCTTGATGTCTGGCGAACGGTTTCCGGGCAGATCAAGTACGGAGTTTTTGACGCCGATGCGATCAAGATCGCCGATCAGATTAAGCAGAAGACCGATCAGAAGGCCTTGTTCGTCAACGCACCGACTTTCAATTCGGCGGTCGTGCTGTCGGGACGGCAATCGGTGATGCGTTACAGCGGGCATCTTGCTTCGCACGGCATAGACTATTACCCGCGTGAGGCCGAGATCAAACAGATCTATCAGGGCGGCGGCGTGGCGGATATGTTACTCAGGAATTACAATGTCGATTACGTCCTGATCTCGCCCGAGGAGAAAAATACGCTCAAAGCAAACGAAGAATATTTTAAGAAATTCCCGGTGATCGCGGAGGCGGGGCAATACCGCGTTTACAAGGTGAAGTAAGTCGAAAATGGCAAAGAAAAAGAAAACTACCCAGCAAACCGCAGAGGTCGCCGCAGAGCCGATCGTCGAAGAAAAGCCGCCTGCTAAAGCTGTCGCGATCCCATCGGCAGTCGACAATGTCGATCCGCTAAATGCGATGCTCGATCGAGAGAACGTCTGGCTCGGCTGTTCGGGAGCGATCATCGCGCTGGCGGCGTTCCTGCGATTTTTCATGCTCGGCTTGAAGCCGCTTCACCATGACGAAGGCGTCAACGGGTTTTTCCTGACGACGCTTTTTAAGGACGGCATCTACAAATACGATCCGGCCAACTATCACGGCCCGACGCTGTATTACATCTCGGTAGTTTTTGCGAAATTATTCGGGCTTGAGACCGTTCCAGTCCGTACAAGCATGGCGATCTTCGGCGTACTGATGGTCGTGCTGGTTCTGTATCTCAAACGCTATATCGGCAAGGTTGGAACGCTCGTCGCGGCTTTACTGGTGGCTCTGTCGCCGGGAATGGTTTTTATCTCGCGGTATTTTATCCATGAGATATTCTTTGTGTTCCTAAGCCTCGCGATCGTGCTTTCGGTGCTGCTTTTCATGGAAAAGCGAAAGGCCGGGCCGGGAGCCATCGCATGGATGTCGGTGCTGCTGTTTACGGCTTTGGCTCCGATATCGCTCAATCTGGCTAAATTTATCGGCGGCGATAACGAGGGAGCTCTTTTCGCGTTTCGCATTGCGTTTTTCCTCGTCAACGCCGGTTTTGTTTACTACCTCATCAATCGGCTACTGACGTGGGACGAAGGGCGACCGTTCTATCTGATCCTCGCTTCTGCGTCGGTCGCACTGTTTTTTGCGACAAAAGAAACAGCGTTCATCACGCTCGGAACGATGGCGATCGCCTGTCTAAGCGTTTGGGTCTGGAAGCAGATCAAGGATAACGAGCCGTATAAAACGAATTGGTTTGGCATTGTGCTGGCGGTCCACGGAGTTGTTTTGGCGGCGGCACTTTTCAAGCGCGACTCGATCGCTGATGGAGCAAAGTTCCTGTCTGATGCGTTTTACCCCAACGGCAAACCCGCCGAGCCGATGGTTTTCTACGCGGTCATTTTCCTCATCATCGGCAGCGTCGCAGCGTGGCTGCTGTTTGTGTCGGACCTCAGGAAAGCGAACAAAACCGAATTCAGTGAGCCGGTCGAATTGTCTTGGAAAAAATTTGTCACATCGCTCGGCGAAAAGTCAGACATTATCGTCACGGTCTCGGCGGTCGTACTGGCTTTCGTTTATGTGAGCGTGCTGTTCTTCTCGTCTTTCTTTACATATGCCGAGGGAGTGTCGCGGGCTTTTGAAGCGTATGCGATCTGGACCAAAACCGGCAACAAAGATCACACACAAAGCGGCTACGTCGGCTACATAAAATGGGGAATGAAGGTTGAGTCGCCGATCATTTTGCTGTCGGTGCTAGGCAGCCTGATCGCTTTGCTCAAGGGCAAGCACAAGTTTGCGATGTTTACGGCATTTTGGGCTCTGGGGCTCGCGGCGGCGTATTCGATCATTCCGTACAAAACGCCATGGCTCGCGTTGAGCTTTCTACTGCCGATGGCGATCATTGCGGGTTATGGAATTGGGCAGATGTTCAATTCGGGAAGCAAGAATCAAAAGCTCGCTGCATTTGCCCTCGCCGCGATCGGTTCCGGATTGCTCGCTTATCAATCCTGGCAGCACAACTTCGTTCGCTACGACGACGAAGACGAGCCTTATGTCTATGCGCACACGCGTCGCGGGCTTCACGATATGGTCGCTGAGATCGAGCGGTATGCGGCAAAGAGTGGTAAGAATCTGGATGCGACGATCGAGATCGTTTCGCCCGATTACTGGCCGTTAACGTGGTATTTACACAATTACAAAGCCAATTTCCACGGACAGTTGATCGATGCGAATACTTCGGAAATGATCGTGGCGAAAAAGGGAGATCAGGATGCCGCGATGATCCAGAAATACGCATCGCATTATAAATATAACGGTGTGTATCCACTCAGGCCTGGCGTGAACCTTGTTCTCCTTGTTCGTAAAGACATCGCGGATGATAAGGATCAGGAGATAAGCAAGGTTACCGATTACAAGCCGATCCCGGGCTACACGAACTAGCCCGCGAATGAGCCGACAGCGACCAGAAACGCACCGATCAGGATGTGGAGCACATCGTCGGTGCGTTTCCATTTGAACTGGTTTTCTGGGAAAAGATGCAGAAAGCTCGCGGCCGCCTGATATAGATCGATCAAACCAAAGCCGATGTTAAATGCTCGGATCAACGGATCACGGTGTGAAATTGCGATTGCGGTCCCGGCGACGCCTAATATGATGTGAAATAAATTGTACGCCGGTGCCCCGCTCGTCAGGCTTTTGTCCGGCGGGATCAGAAAGCCGGCAATCCCAGTTACGATCAGAATGGGGCCGAAGATGACGAGGACGTAGTAGTTCATGGCGAAACGGCGCTCATCATATCATAAGGTGTTCGGGAAATTTTATTGCTGACCGAAAACCTTTTCCGGTCAGATTCGTAATAGAGGACATATGAATCTCAGATCGACCATTTATTCAGCTTTGGCTATCGCTGTGATCGCGACCTCGGTGAGTCTTTTTGGCCAGACGGCAAAGCCAGTGCTTGTTGCTCTCAACAAGGCTGAAAACACGCTCGCGATAATCGATCCGGCTTCGATGAAGGTCACGGGCCGCGTCGCGGTCGGCGACGGGCCACATGAGGTTGTGCTGTCGGCTGATGGGAAAACGGCGTTTGTGGCGAACTACGGCGGAACGGCTGGACCGGGAAATTCGATATCATTGATCGACGTAGCTGCGGCAAAGGAGCTTCGCCGCGTCGATGTATCGCCGCTCTTGAGGCCGCATGGGCTGCAGATGATCGGCGGAAAGCTCTATTTTACTTCCGAGACCAACCGCATCATCGCCCGGTACGATCCGGCGGCGAACAAGGTCGATTGGATGATGGGAACCGGCCAAAACAGCTCGCACATGATCGCTGGCTCAGCAGATCAGAAGAAATTCTATACCTCGAATATAGGCTCAGATTCGGTGACGGCATTCGAGTTTCAGGCCGTGCCGCCTTCCGGTTCGCGGATCACACATGTTCCAGTCGGCAAACAGCCTGAGGCGATCGATCTTTCGCCGGACGGCAAGGAAGTTTGGGCGGGATTGAATGTCGATGGAGCCGTCGATGTCGTTGACACCGCGACCAATAAGTTTAAGGAACGCGTAAACATCGGCGGACGTCCGTATCGCGTGAAGTTTACGCCGGACGGCAAAAACGTCGTCTGCACGATGATCGCTACAAAGGAGATCATTGTTCTCGACGCCGCGACGCGTAAGGTTGTGAGGAAACTGGCTATCGAGAGCGTTCCGATGGGAATCGTTTTCTCGAACGACGGAAAGACCGCATTCGTAACCATCAACGGCCCCGACGCCGTCATTAAGGTAGATCTCGAAAAAATGGAAATCAAAGGCCGCGTCGATTCCGGGAAAGGCCCGGATGGGATCGCGGTCTATGGCGTTTAGCCTCAAAGCTCAAAGGAATTGAAAATAAAGATGTACTTAACAAGAAAACTCAGCGTCGCGTTTCTGGCCGTCGCTTTCATCGTTTCATCACAATCCGTTTTCGCGCAAAGGGCTGCGAAAACTCCGGCGAAGCCAGCCGCTCCGTCGTTTGGCAACGTCGATGGTATTTCGGCTAAACAGTTGAAGGAATATTTGACCTTTATCGCTTCCGACGAACTTGAAGGCCGCGATACGCCTTCACGCGGGCTCGATATTGCGGCGATGTTTATTGCTCAGCACTTATCGAGCTGGGGAATAAAGCCGGCGGGTGATGCGGGAAGTTATTTTCAAAAAGTTCCGCTGCGCCGTTCGAAGATCGATCCCGATAAATGCCGGCTCGAGATCAACGGACAGCAGTACGTTTATGGCAAAGATTTCATGGCCAGCATGGTGAACGGCGATATTACGTCGAGCGCGATGGTATTCGCCGGAAACGGTTGGGTCGTGAAGTCCAAAAATCTAAATCCATATCAGGGCATCGATGTAAAAGATAAGGTGGTTGTTGTGACGAGCGGACTGCCAAAAGGTGTGACGAATGCTGATCTGCAAGGAGCCGATGGTGGAACGTACACTTCGCCGACTCTCTACGCACAGTTGAACGGGGCGAAGGGCGTTATCGTTTTTGCGAGTTTTAATACTCTCGCCAACATGGAGCAGGCAAAATACAATGCCGTGGACAAAGGCTTCGTACAGTTCGGCAAACCGCCGGCGGTTCAGATCACGATACCGACGCTGACGGTGACGCCGCGGGTTGTAGCTGCTTTGTTTCAGGGTGAAAAAGCTGCTGCCGGAACGATCTTCACGCGAAACGTGACGGGCGATGGCAACGAATCGTTTGAGCTGGCGCCCGCAAAGAGAGTGAGTGCCTCGATCAGCGTGAAGACTGAGAATATCTACACGCAGAACGTCGTTGGAATTCTCGAAGGCACGGATCCGACGCTGAAAAATGAATATGTCGCGATAGGATCGCACTATGATCACGTAGGTATGAACCCGTTTGCGCCTGGCCCGGACAAGATATGGAACGGTGCCGACGACGACGGCAGTGGAACGGTTGCGGTGCTGTCGATCGCCGAAGCGTTTGCAAAGGGGGCGGTCAAGCCAAAACGGTCGATGCTTTTCATTTGGCATGCAGGTGAGGAAAAAGGCCTGTGGGGCAGTGAGTATTTCACCGACAATCCTACGGTTCCGATCACGTCGATCATTACGGAGCTGAATATCGATATGATCGGCCGCTATCAGAAACCTGGCGATGAAAACCATCCGGTCAACAAGGAATTACCGAAGCCGAACGAGATCTTTACGATCGGAAACACAATGATGAGTACCGAGCTCGGCCAGATCGCTGATGAGGTCAATGCGTCTTTCCTCAAGATCGGGTTCAATCTTCGCTACGCCGATCCGAAAGATCCGAATCAATATTTCTATCGCTCAGATCACTTCAACTACGCAAAGCACGGTGTGCCGATCATCTTCTTTATGGACGGTACGCACGAGGACTATCACCAGCCATCGGACTCGGTCGAGAAGATCAATTTCGAATCGATGGAAAAGGTGACGAAAACCATCTTCGCCACGGGCTGGGATCTTGCCAATCGAGCAACGCGGCCGAAGGTCGATAAGCCTTTGCCTGCGTCAGTGACCGGCAACTAAGGAGTTTTAAATGAGACAGCTTAATTTGGTTTTAGCAACGCTTTTGGCGTTGTCCAGCTACGCGTCCGCCCAAACGACGGCGTTTGTCGGCGTGAATGTGATCCCAATGGACCGCGAACGCGTTGTTGCGAATCAGACGGTCGTCGTGAAAAACGGTGTGATCGCTGAGATCGGTGATGTGGCCAAGGTCAAGGTTGCGAAAGACGCGACAGTTGTCGATGGCAAGGGGAAATACTTAATTCCCGGCCTCGTCGATATGCACACGCATTTGATGTCGGACGACGCATTTCCAGATGAGCTGGCTCCGGATGAGCTGAAGATAATGGTTGCGAACGGCGTGACCACGATCCGGCTGATGATCGGAACGCCGGAGCAGCTTGTTCTGCGAGCCAAATCCGCTGCGGGCCAGATCATCGCTCCAACGTTATGGTGCGCGTCGCCGCATCTGACCGGCCGCGAGCAGGGAAATGACTATGTGGTTAACACACCGGACGAAGCGCGTGCGGCCGTTCGCAAGGCTAAGGCAGACGGTTATGATTTCATAAAAGTCACGACGTTTATCAAATCGCTCGTCTACGAATCGGCGGTGGATGAAGCCGCAAAGATAGGTATTCGCGTCGTCGGCCACGCCGATAGCCGTTTTGTGACGGTTCCGCGAGCGTGGAAAGCAAAACAGCAGATCGAGCATCTTGATGGTTATATTGAAATGCTGCTTCGCGACGACGCGCCGATGAAAGGCTCGGTTTCGGATCTGTATATCTACCAGCCGCGCAACTGGGAAAGTATGGATTTCATGGACCAAAAGAAGATCGCCGAGGTCGCGAAAAAGACCGTCGAATCAAATCCGTTCGTCGATCCGACGCAGAGCTTTATGAAGAACACGTTCGGACTTCCGCGTAGCGAAGAATCGATTCGTGCCCAGCCGGATTTCAAGTTTTATCCGGCGAAAACCCAAGACTTTTACATCAACTACATGAAGCGGACGCCGCTCAATCAGGTCAGCTATGAAAAGCGGGCGAAATGGATCGACCTCCGAAACAAGCTGATCAAAGCCATCTACGACGCCGGCGGCAAGATAATGGCTGGTTCGGACACGCCGGAATTCCTGTTTCTCTACGGTTTCACGATGCATCGCGAACTGAAAGCACTGGCAGATGCCGGATTGCCAAATTATGCGGTTCTTGCCGCGGCGACACGGAATGCTCACGAATACCTCGGTTCGTTGAAACGCTCGGGCACCATTGAGAAAGGAAAACAGGCAGATCTCGTCCTGCTTGACGCAAATCCGCTTGACGACATCACCAACACAGAAAAGCGAAGCGGTGTTATGCTCAAGGGCAAGTGGTACACGCAGACGGAAATGAACGGCTGGCTCGATGAGATCGCACCGAGATTTCACAACGCCGTATTGAAGGAAGAAAAATGATGAGTTTTAGAAACGTTTTTACCGCATTTATTGTCGGAACGGCTGCGATCACGACGTTTGGCCAAGACGATCGTCAGGCAGCGATCGCGGTTGTTGACGGGCTTTTCGCCGGGATGAAAGCAAAGAGTGCGGAACAGATCAAAGCCGTATTTGCTCCTGATGTGCACTTCCTAGCGATCGACAAACCGCGTGATGGGAAGGGAATCTCGAAGACCCGCGTTATGACCGGCGAGGCTTTCGCCAAACAGATTTCCGAATCAAAAAGTGCGGATTATATCGAGAAAATGATTTCGCCCGAGGCGAAGATATCGGGGGATATGGCCGTTGTTTCGGGACGCTACACATTCTACGTCGGCGACAAATTTTCGCATTGCGGAACGGACACATTCAACCTCGTGCGCACCGAAACCGGTTGGAAGATCGTGCAGGGAGCTTTTACGCTTGAGTTTCAGTGTGAACGCGACCTGAATGCAATTGAAGTCGCGAAGATTGATGCCGATCCAAAAGACGTTTCGACGGTCGACGGTATCATCAGGGCATTCTACGAAACCATCAGCGGCCCGAAAGGGACGCCGCGACAATGGTCACGAGACCGAACGCTGTATATGCCCGAAATGCGGTTCGTTAGCATGAGCGAAGCGGACGGAAAGATCCGGGCCGGTGTGATGAACCATTTGCAATATGTAAACAATACCAACGCTTCTCTCGTAAAAAATGGATTCACCGAACGCGAGATCAACCGCGTCGTTCGGCGGTTTGGCAATATCGCTCATATTTTTTCGACGTACGAATACACGAACGATGACAAAACAGATAAAGGCCGCGGCGTGAACAGCATCGAGCTCTACTGGGACGGAAGCCGCTGGTGGATATCAGCCGCGAGTTGGGACGACGAACGGCCTAACAATCCGATACCGAAAGAGTTTCTACCGAAAGGCGGAAAATGATGATTGGTCGGCATTACAACCGATAGACGACAGACCTGCATCATATCCGCAGTTCAAAAAAAAATATCAGGTTAGAGTATGAAGGTATTATCGTTCGTCATATTCGTCGTTTTATTCGGTTTTTCATTGCCGGCATTTTCGCAGAGCCCTACGCCCGCTTCAACGGTGACGCCGGAGATGCGATCCGAGGCTAACTCGCTATTCCAGGCGTCCGACTGGGTAAAAGCCTCAGCTGCGTACGCAAAGATCGTAGCTCAGGAGCACAAAAATGCGGGAGCGAATTACCGTCTCGGGCTTTCGCTATTGAACCAGAACAAAACCGTCGAAGCTCAGGTTCCGCTCGAAACAGCATTCACCGTTTCGCCGAATCCGATATTCGGATTAGCTCTAGCTCGTGCATACGCACGCGCGGGCAGTAAAGACAAGGCGTTTGCGAGCCTCGAAAAGAGCATTCCGCTTGGCGGGATCGCCGCGGAGACTTTGAATGCTGATGCGGATTTGGCGTCATTGAAAAGCGACGCACGATTTTCGGATCTGGTGCGAAGATCAGACGCAGCGGTAAATCCGTGCAAGGCGAGTCCATCGTTTCGCGAGTTCGATTTCTGGATCGGCGAATGGGACGCCAAAAATCCGCAAGGGGTTACGGTAGGTTCGAGCAGCATTCAGTTGATACTTGGCCAGTGCATCATTTTCGAAAATTGGTCGACTCCCGTGATGTCCGGTAAAAGTTTCAACATCTACGATTCGACGGACAAGAAATGGCATCAGTCGTGGGTGGACGACAAAGGCACTTTCAAGCACTACGTCGGTGGGCTCGTGGCCGGTAAGATGGTCCTTGACAATGAAAGTACTGTCGCGGGCAAGAAGACGATCGCTCGCATGACGTTCTCGAAGCAGCCGAATGGCGATGTCAGGCAGCATGGTGAGAGTTCGACGGACGACGGGAAGACCTGGACGACGACGTTCGACCTTATGTATTCTCGCAAGAAATAGGAGAGAGCAATGAAAGGTTTGTTAAAGATGATGTTCGTGGCGATGTTTCTGGGACTGGCGATCTATGGCTCGTTTGGTTACTCCAGCGTAACCGGAACCGCGATGGAGATCGATCTGCTGCCATCACCGACTCCGGTAGCCGAATTCGACCAGAAAAGCTGCGATCGCCAAACTCAAAGAGCAGATCAAGGGCCGCGAGAATGAGCCTGCCGAAAAGCTGTTCAAAAATATCACGAGTCCGACTCTGAAGAGCGGGCCGGCAAGTCGTTTGCTCGCAGTCATGGAATTTGGCTATGCGCGATCCCTCGGCGTAAACTGCACACATTGTCATGTGCCCGATAAATGGGAATCAGAAGACAAACCGCAAAAACAGATCGCCCGCGATATGTCTGCTCTGGTCGCTAAACTTAACGGCGAGATGCTCAAAGGGATAAAGAACCTATCGAGCCCAACGCCGACGGTTAACTGCACGACCTGTCATCGCGGCGAAATAAAACCGGCTCTAAATCTGCCGACTCCCACAAAATCTTAGTTCGAAAATATTATGAAAAAACTTCAATTACTGCTTCTTTTGGTTCTATTTGCTATTCCTGCGGCGGCAGCCGACTTAAAGTCCGGCGATGATGTTATCGCTGCAATGTTCAAGAAATACGAGGGCAAATGGTACAAAACGCTGACCTTTGTTCAGAAGACGATCCATTACAAGGAAGACGGAACATCGACCTTCGAAACCTGGCATGAGGCGATGACCGTTCCTGGTAAATTGCGGATCGATTTCGCGGATTCTAAGACGGGAGATGGATTATTGTTTTCCGACGGCAAAATGTATCAATATCGCGACGGAAAACTCGCCGGAACGCGGACACTAGTGCATTCTCTTTTAGTTTTGGGCTTTGATGTATATGGCCAGCCCGTAGCGACAACGATAGGTCAGGTGAAGGGATTTGGGATCGATCTTTCCGTACTTCACGAGGAGAAGTGGATGGGCCGTGATAACTACGTTATCGGAGCGAAACAGGGCGATCTAACGACTCCGCAGTTTTGGGTCGATAAAAAAACACTTGTCTTTACCCGCCTTTTTCAGCAGACGGGACGTGATAAAAAGGTCGTTGCCGAGACGCAGTTCAATAAGTATGTGAAGGCGAAAGGCGGCTGGGTTGCCGCTGAAGTCATCTTCTACAGCGATGGTAAGAAGCAAACCGCCGAGGAATATTCGGACATTCAGGCGGATGTGAACCTCTCGCAAGACCTATGGGATCCTGAAAAATGGACGACTGCGGATCGAACGTATTACAAACTTAAATAACGACTGGCTTGCAAATAGATGATCTCCGGATACAATTGAGTCACTTCAACTTATCCGGAGATCAACTAAATGCAAAGATCATTGTTTGCTCTACTCGTCCTTTTTTCCCTCACTCTGCCAACATTTGCTATCGATATGAGCCGCGAGATCGAGGCCGCGACCGCTAAGGTTATGCCTCAGGTCGTCGAATGGAGGCGCTATCTCCATCAACACCCCGAACTCGGCAACCGTGAGGTCGAGACGGCGAAGTACGTCGCTGAAAATCTGAGAAAGCTTGGTATCGCGGTTAAAACCGGGATCGCGAAGACAGGTGTAGTTGGCATTTTGAAAGGGGGTCAGCCGGGCCCTGTTATTGGCTTGCGTGCTGATATGGACGGCTTGCCTGTGACCGAACGCGTAGACGTTCCATACAAGTCAACTGTAAAAGCAGAATACAACGGACAAACGGTCGGCGTGATGCACGCTTGCGGACATGACACGCATGTGGCGATGCTTCTAGGCACCGCGACGGTGCTTTCCGGCATGAAGGACAAGATCAAGGGAACGGTCGTTTTCATCTTTCAACCGGCTGAAGAAGGAGCTCCGGCGGGCGAGACGGGCGGTGCTTCGGATATGGTAAGGGAAGGTGTGATGGACAATCCAAAGATCGATGCGATCTTTGGCATTCATATCAATTCCGCGACCGAGATCGGCAAGATCAAATACAAATCCGGAGCTGAAATGGCGGCGAGTGATTGGTTCAGCATAAAGATCCGAGGAGTTCAGTCGCACGGAGCGTATCCGTGGCAGGGGATCGACCCGATCGCGGTCGCGACACAGATCTATACGGGATTGCAGATGATCGTTTCCCGGCAGTCGGAGCTTCCGAAAGCGCCGGTCATTATTACTGTAGGTAAGATGACCGCGGGTGTGCGTGAGAATATCATTCCCGAGGAGGTCGTAATGGCGGGAACAATTCGAACGTTGGATACCGAGATGCAAAACGAGGTTCACGAAAAGATCCGACGCACCGCGACCAAGATCGCCGAAAGCATGGGAGCGACCGCTGAAGTCACCATCGACCGAAAAACTCCCGTCACCTACAATACGCCCGCACTCGTGAAACAGATGCTGCCATCGCTAGAAAAGGCAGCCGGAAGCGGCAATGTGATCGATGCCGAATGGGTGACCGGAGCTGAGGATTTTGCATTCTACGGCTCAAAAGCTCCGGCGTTCTTTTTCTTCGTCGGTGGGATGCCGAAAGGCAACGATCCGAAAAAAGCTCCGTCTCATCACACACCTGATTTTCTGATCGACGACAGTCGCTTGGATGTCGGGGTAAAAGCGTTTTGCAATATCGTCTTCGACTTCTCGAAATAACCCACTCCAAAATGTTTCAGTATCAGCGAAATTAGTTTTCGCTGATACTTTTTTCTTAAGATGTACGCCTTACTGGTGACGGGAGATATTCCCGCACATCAAAGAAAGGAGTTCGTATGTTCAAGAAATTAATCACGTTCACACTGACCGCAGTCATCATCGCTAGTTTTTCAAGTTTAAATGCTCTCGCGGCCTCGACCGGATCGGCTTCGGACGGTGATATCGCCGTATCCAAAACAACCGCTATAAGCAAAAATGTCGAAAGGGCCGCACAGCCGACAGAAAGAGGCCCTTCGGAAAAAAGCACTATGGCTGACTACCAACGGGCGAAGGCGAAAGGGAAAGGGTTTTCCAAAGGAACAAAGGTTGCTATCGGCGTCGGGGTCGCAGCCGCTGCGATCGGCATCATTGTTTTTGCGGCAAGTCGCGACAAGATCAAAACCTTTTAAGGGGGCATTATGAGATTTGAGACACCGGAATCTCTGCCGATCGATTGGAAGTGTAAGTTCGTCGAATCAGCCCGCTCAGGCGTCGAGGTCAAAAGCGACGGACGTATCCATTGTTGGATCGAGCATGAAACCGTAAAAGGGGTAACACCCGAGATGCTCGTCTGGTGGTTCAAACACCTCGAAGGTGATATCGAGATCGGCGGCGTCAAATACGATCGATATCGCGTATGGCACCCTCACGATCACATTTTCGCCGAGTACGCAAAACGCGGGGCCGATGGAACGGTCGGCGTCGGGTCAATTATCCATCTCGCCGAAATGCTAAATGGGGACCAACGGTATCTTGTCCACATTTATTCCGAGATCGTGAAGCTTGACGAAACCGGCTACGTTCATCGGCCCCATATGCATGGGCTGCGGCTCGCGGAAATGCGGTATTCGTTTGAAAGAACGGGTGATGGGACAAAATACGTCAACAGTTTGACCATCGGCCACAAGGGCTTTCTGGGACGTCTCCTAAATCCACTGATTCGGAAATTTGTGTTTGACGCCGAGCGTGGTCGAGCATGGATAAAGCACAATATCGAGGAAGTGGGAAATTTCGAGTACTTTTTACCTCAGTTGTTCAGCCGTGAAGCAGGCATCTGACGAAAAAAAGCGGGGCGGCTCAAAACGCCCCGCTAATTATTTATGCCTGTAAGTGTGCCTCGACAAACCAAAGCTGTTTGTCGATCGCCCGTGAGATTCCAGTAAACATGTCCGCCGTGTCGGCGTCGCCGAGTTCGTCGGTCTTATCAATGTCGGCACGGACCTTTTTGCCAAAATCTGCGAGTGCGGTCGAAAGAGCGTCAACGTGGGCAGCTCCGTCCGTAATTTCCAACGGATATTCAGCGAGCGAGGAGTTTTGAGCAGCCACGCGAACCGTCCCGAGAGCCGTTCCGCCGAGAGTTGTGATCCGTTCGGCGATGTCGTCGACGTGAGTATCCAGTTCGGTCGCGACCTGGTCAAACAGTTCGTGCAGGGCGATGAAATTCATTCCTTTCACGTTCCAGTGGGCTTGCTTGGCCTGTGATTTCAGGTCGGCGGCGTCAGCCAATCGTTGATTCAGGATAGCGATCACCTTTTCCCGTTTACCTTTTGCAAGATCAATTTTTGTATTGTGCAGCATAATTACTCCCCTTATTAATAATTTAGAATTATTCTAATTCCTGTATCAATGTTTGTCAAGAGACAGTAGCGGCAAACCTATCGTGCCTATAATGTATCCAGTTATATAGGCAAGGGGTAATTATGTTCTTTCAAAACGCCAACACTCGCATTCTGGATAATGCCTCACAGATCACGGATGTTGCCTGGCAATCGATTAATAATCTTCTCACGACTATCATTGAGCGGCTTCCCTTTTTGTTAGCAGGAATCTTGGTCGCTGGCTTGTTTTTCTTATTCGGTAAAGTAGTTAGAAAGGTTTTTCTTGCGACCACGACGAGGGCGAAGCTGGATATACGCTTGAGGCTGCTTTTCAGTCGCCTGATCGTCGTTACGATCGCTCTGTTAGGTATATTCACGGCTTTCACGATCATCATTCCCTCGTTCGGATTTGGCGATCTGATCGCGGGGATCGGGCTGACGACGTTTGCGATCGGTTTCGCGACGAAGGATATTCTGAACAACCTGCTGTCTGGTGTTCTGATACTTTGGCAGCAGCCGTTCAAGATCGGCGATCAGATATTTATCGATAAAACGCAGGGACGCGTCGAGCATATAGGCGTTCGAGCGACATCGCTTCGAAAAGATGACGGCGAACTCGTTTTGATCCCGAATGGAGATATGTATTCGAACATGCTCACGATCCGAGGAGCCGGAACGAAAAGACGTATGTCTCTAAACGTGATGCTTGGCTACGAGGCGGACATCGATCACGCAAAGGCTGATATTCATTCGGCTTTGTTGCTTGCTAGCGGCGTCGTCAGCGAACCGCCGCCAAATGTTTACGTAACCGACCTCGCGGCCGAAGGCGTAAAGATCACGATCAATTTTTGGATCAATACCTTTGAAGCGAGGCCGAGAGAGGTATTCGACAGGGCTGCGACATCGATAATGCGGGCACTGAATCGATCGGGCTTTGAACCATATCCGCCGAACGCAGTCATAATTCGTGAATCAAATGACACTGAATCGCGCGATACTCATCTAGGGCGAAGCATCTTGGAGGCTTGATTAGAACTAGTAGATCGTTCGGGTGTTCGAAAACGGCCGGCCGCCCCGATTTGGAAAAGCTCGATTGCCGCTTGTACCGCGGAAGAGCGGCGTGAATACCCATCTCGAGCGGCTTTCGATGCCATAATATGAGATCACCGATTTACCTTTGCTCTGACTAGCAACGCCTATGAAGGGCGTGTTGTCGGTCGCCATGTCGAGACTCAACTCGTCTTCGTCATCGTCGCTCGCGATCTCCTCTTCGGTTTCGGTATTCAGGGCACTGACGACTACGAGGCCATATCGGTCGAGTGTTGCACTGGGATTCGAAGGAAGAGTTCCGCCATTATATGACTGCACACGCCGGGCGAATGGACCGAGCGAACTAACGTCAGCCTTGATCAAACGCCATTTTCCATCCTCGCTGAGCGGGTCGATAGCTGCTGATGCACGCAGTATCTGACGCTTTTTCGTGCCTTGGGGTAGCCCTTCGAGCAGATCATCCATCGAATTTGGCAGCCGTGAGCCGCGATAGAACTCGACGTATTGGCGGATCGCCTCAGCGACTTCTTCACCTCGACGGATTGCCTCGACCTCTTTTTCACGCTGAATTTCCTGCTGAATCGATGGAGCAACCGCAAGCAAGCCGATGGCGAAAACCACCATGACCGCCATGACCGCGAGAAGCGTCATTCCCCTTTCGCTTTTTCTATCTCGGCGGGTCGTCATCGTCAACATCATCCTTGGAATTGGGTGGTTTCTTCTGGTCTGTACCGGGACGCTGGCCGGGACGCGAAATGTTTGGCGGCATTTGGCCCTGAGCCGGATTGTAGGGAACAAACGCTCCGCCCGGCTGCGAACCGGTTCCTGTTCCGGCTGGAGTTATCGCTACGCGGTGCCTGAAGCCCAGACTAACGTCCTCAAGTACAACAGCTTCTTTAGAAATACTTACCACCCTAAAACGGCTTGCCACAACATCATTAAGCCGAGCACCGAACGGCGATTGCTTGCCGGTCTCAGTGAAATACGCCGTGTCGTTGTTATAACGCTGACGCCCAATCATACCGATGTACTGCAGCGAGGTTGGTCGCGGCGGAGCCATTATCGTTATCGATAATGGGTTCGAATTGGCTGTTCCGTCCAACGTTTGTACAACGATCTGTCTCTGCCCTTCTTTAACGAACTGGTTTTCGCCAAGCATCGCGGTCAATTGTTGAGAACTTACGAAATTCGTCTGAAGTTGGTTTCCATCGAAAAAGATCTTCGCTTCCGGCGTAAATCGATCTCCTGAAACCTCAAGTGTAAGCGAACCTTTAGTTCCGGCATAAACGCTGCCGGGCGAAACCATATTTGCCAGGAAAACCGGTGTTGGGATCGGCGACGGTGTCGGAACCGGCGATGGCTTTACGGGCGTTGGCGAAGGCGTCTCATACGGCGGTGGCGGCGGCGGTTCGAAGAATGCAAAAATGTTTCGGCCCGGATCAGGAGCTCCGAAGGATCCAGGGCGATAAACAACCGGCACAGTTATGTTAAGGTCGTTTTCGCTCGCGGTCGGCAATGTGAATTGATCGCTGCTTGCTACCGTCGTTGTCTTTTTCGGCGTGGGCGTTGGCGTTGATTTGGAGGTCGCGGCAGTCGACGACGAGCCGCCAAACAAGCCCCTGCCAAAAGCCATATAAAGTGCCACCAGCGAGACGACGCCGAGGATCGCCGCGGCGATCATCTTATTTCTTTCGCTTGGAGTTTTTCCGTCGAACAATCCCATTACTTCTCTCTCAAACTACTGTGCCGCGGTCGCGGGCGTCGTTCCCTGACGTCGGAAATATGCTGCCAGCTCGATGTGCAGGCTCACGGTCTCGCCATGGGTCTTTCCCTGATCTTTTGCTTTTGCTCTCGCTTGAGGCTGGGCTTGCGGCCCCATCGGCATCGGTGCACCCGGAAATCCTCGCGGGTCGACCATACCGCCAGGATTAATTGGGTTTGCGGCTGGCTGAGGATTCTGGTCGCGAGCCGTGGGGTCTTTACGCTTCTCACCGTCGGTCGGAGCGAGCTCGACGGCACTAACGACAATGAACTCTCTTCCGGTCTCGATCTCGCGAATAAAACGACGCAGATTCTGATACGAACCCTCGAGCGTCATCGTCGCATAGACGCCAGGATAGATGCTGCGAAATTTTGAACGGCCACGCTCTTCTTCGCTCTGGCCAGAGGCTTTATTATCAGCAGTTTCGAGCGGAACGTAGTCCGGGCCGGTCGTGTTGACGAGGCCGTAGGCTCCGATCAAAGCGTTCAAACGCTGATACAAAGCGGCCTGCCCGGTGGATGTTGCCGGTAGGAAACGAGCTTCAAAATCATCGACGCTTTCGACGATCTTCGCAACCTGGCCCTCGGTGGACTGTATCTCGCCGTATTTTGATCTTGCTGAAGCTAATTCTGAGTCCAGTCTGTCCGCCTCTGCCTTATTCTTAACCAGAAGATTGTTCGAAGGCACGACCCAGAAGAAATAGGCGACAAGGGCCATCATTACTGCTAAAGCTCCCGCCGCAACTGCACCGATCTCGGGAGTTCCCCACATTCCGGCGTAAACCTTGCGTGGCCGATTTGGTGGGAACGCGTTTGGAGCTTCGACTATGACGACGGTCTCGTTTTCTTCGAGAGCCTGAGCAAATTTGTCCGATTCCAGTTCAGCCATTATTGAGCATTGCCTCCCTGGAAGTTTTGTGCTGTTTCGGTTGACGGAGCGGCGGTCGAATAACCGTAACCCGGCGTATAGATCAGGCGGAACGTATATTCTGTATATGTAATCCGTTCTGTCTTTTGAAGGTCTTGTCCCCGCAGCTCGGCAAGAAACAACCCCGAATTTGCCATATTTGCCATCATCTGGTTGATAGCCGGATAGTCGCGGCTGATCACGCTGAACTCCAGTTCAGCTTTGATGCGGTCGCCGTCCTGATAGATGTTCTCAACTGCAATTCGCGAAGCGCTTACGCTTCCAGGCAAAACCTGTTCAAGATCGGCGAACAGACGTGACCAGCCAAAGGTTTTATTAGCGACCAATTTATGCGAAGCCGAAAGCATGGCCTTCTGGTCCGGTGTCAGAAGCTGCTGCACTTTTTCGCCTTTTCCTTTGAGTTCTTGAACTTCTGCTTGCCGCTCCTGAATAGCCTTGGCAAGCAACTCGTTCTTGCTGCTGTTTTCACGCAATTTGGCAATGCAGTACACGCCGCCAAACGCACTCGCTACCAGCAAAAGGCTCGCAAAAAGATACGGAAGCACCCGGTTTCTGAACGGATGGGTAGAAAGATTTAGTTTCGTGATCACCTGTGATTTACTGCTTTATATCGGAGCCCTGCGGCAAAAATTACAAAATAAAATACTAACACGAAAGATTTCCATTGTCTTTCACGTTATTCCAGCAGAATTGTTGCAATTTTTAGTCTCGACGGGGCGGCAGTTCTTTGCCTATCTCTTCAAGGGAAATGTCACGATATGCGGCTACTCGATTTCGTCCCTCGCGTTTGGCTCGGTAGAGAGCTGAATCTGCCATTTCGACCAGCTCTATCGGATCAGATGAGTCATCCGGAAACGATGAGACTCCAATGCTGACGGTAATGTTGTGGGTACCCTTGGTATCCGCTGTGCGAAGGATGCTGAATCTGTAGCCTTCGATGCTGGCTCGAATACGCTCGGCCGCAACTAGGCCTTGAGCGAGGTCGGCATCAAGCAAAAACGCTGCAAATTCATCGCCACCGAATCTTGCTGCTGCATCGCCGGAGCGGAGATTCGTCATTATAGAAGAACCGATCTCTTCGATGGTCTTGCTGCCTGTCAGATGGCCGTGAGTGTCGTTGACACTTTTAAAATTATCGCCGTCCATCATTAGCACGCAGAAAGGACGGTCCTCAGCGGTAGCGCGACCAGCTTCGCGGCGAAGTTCGGAAAAAAATGAGCGGCTGGAAAGAAGACCGGTCAGATCGTCGTGCGATATCAGGCGATGGATCTGACGCTGATATTCACGGTCTATTTCGTCCAGCAAGTCGAATCTTAGGATCGTTTCGCCTATCGTGATCTTGTCGCCGTTATTGAGCTTCTCCTGTCGGATACGCCGGCCGTTGAGGAATGTGCCGTTGCGCGAGTCAATGTCCGTAAGAACGTATTCGATCTCGGTTGCACGGTCGCCGTGAACGGCCGAAACTTTGGCATGCTGGCGGGAAACCTGAGTGTCGTTGACGCGAACATCGGCTTCGAGGGCTCGTCCGAGGATAACGTCCTCGCGTTCCAACGGGATCGGCACAGCGATAAGCTCACCGCTCAGAAAAACCAGAGCTGGCTTAAGGTCGCGGCGGATCATCTCGGAATCGTTCATAGGGCCGGGTGGGAATGCTTGTGGCAACTAACAGCATAACCTTTCTTTACAACAATTTCCAGACTTTTTTTAGAAGCGCCTACGGCGCGAAAAGGCGGCTATCGCCGCCCTCTGCTTTTGACTTTATTGTAGTATCGAGAACTATTGCTGCTGCTTTGCGGGGAACTTTTTAACCTCCGCCGGAATGTTGATCACCGTCAGGAACACATCGCTGGTTTCGCGGCCCGGGAAAGCCTGAACGGCGAGTGGCTTTTTGCCTGATACGGTCTTTTCCGGCAGCGTTTTCTCGTCAAGGAGGAATACGTGTTCGCCGGGCGGCAGATCCGCGAGGGCAAAGCTTCCGTCAGCGTCTGTCAGCGTGTCGCGGCCGCTTCCGGTTACAACGCGAACATCAGCCAGCGGCATTTCGCCGTCGTCGAAGGTTCCGTTCTCATTGGTATCGAGCCAAACGCGACCCGTAATACGTCCGGTCCTAACGAGGCGAAAATCGAACTGAGTCAATTTGCCTGGATCGAGAATAACATCACGCGAACCACCATCGAGCATCGTCAGATCCGCCCTGACAGACATCAGGTCGATAGCCACTTTATGCTCGCCGGACGGCAATGCGTCAAAGGCGAATAGTCCGTTCACGTCGGTTTCGACATATCGGTTGCCGTCAACTCGGACCTTGACGCTGGCCTGCGGCTTGTCGATCTGCGGGTCGTACTTGCCGTCGCCGTCATTGTCCTGATAAACGCGGCCGGAAATTCGGCTGTAATTATTGACCTCAGACGGCAGAGAGTTTAAATAGGCGGTCGCTTCGCGCTTTCTGAAAAGGAGGCCGCGAAGCTTAACAAGCACCGTTGGGCCGGCGTTGGTGTTCAAATAATTTAACTGTAAGCTCGTTTCGCGCGGAAGGCTAAGGTTCGCACTGAGCTTTTCGAACGGTATGTAACCGCTGGTCGGGCTGTAGTTATAGCCCATCCCGGCGGAAAAGTTGAGACGGTCACTGAAGACACGATTCGCACGCCATTCGACGAGCCCGTTCGATGCGTTGCGGCTCGCGAATCCCTGCGACACCTCAAGAGTGTTCTTGTCACTGATCACTAGGTTTGAGCCTATCTGAACATTGGTGGCCGCCGGGCCGATATTTTTTATTCGGCTTGCGTTTGCAAACAACCGTACCCGTTGAAAGTTCTTTGAAAAATTTACAAGTGTGAATTCCCCCTTACGAAACATGGCCGAACCACTTTGTGTGTGAGAAATATAAAAGCTAGGTTTGTTATCGCCAGGCGAAACTGCGATCGAGGTCGAGAGGTAGCTCTCGGCGGAGTCAATGCCCGGTCGTTTTGTCCAGCTTCCATTCATGGACGTGGTCAGCCAGCGGGTCGGTGACCATGAGATGCCTCCGGCTTTAAGGTCATGCGGTTCGCGAACGCCAACCTGTGGAGCAAGAAAGTTTGAACCGACGTGGGCGACGCGCCCCTGAAATGCGAGACGCTCGCTGAGCTGATATGAGCCTGAGAATTCGAAAGCGGTTCCGACACCGTCAGCGATGTTTCCGTCCGGTCGCGACCCGGAGAAATTGCCGACTGCTACCTCGCCCTGGAATTGAATTTTGGGTCCGCCAAAGTTAACGTTCGTTGCCGCAACATTGCCTGTTCTGCCATCGCTCGCAAAACGCATCGCACCTGCCGTTACGATCAAAGGTCTGAAAGAGCCTGAGGTGATCGGTCTAACAGTTGCCGTCGCTCCAAATATATTTGTATCGCGATCCTGATTTGAACGTGCTGTCTGCGTGACGTCGATGAACCCGCCGCGTCCGAACGATCCCGAATTTGCTTTGCCTCCGAACGCCGCGATCGTGAAATTACCGACCGGCAAACTTACCAGACCGCCGCGGATGTTTGAGGCGATCAGTTGAAGTCCGGAAGCAGCTCCCAGATCGCCCGCGACGTAGTTCTGCCCATTCGGCCGTTCTAGGTTGAAGGTGAAATTGCGGGGCGAAAAAGATATCTGTGATGTAAAGCTTGAGTTAGAGACCAGGCTGAATCGTCCGTCACCGAGCCTTCCAATGGCGTTTAGCGAGAGGTCGTGCGAATTCGTACCCAAATAACGATTGAGGTCGTACTCGTAATCAGCCAGATATATCTCGCCGATCCCACGTTTTTCCTTCTGCTGCGTGACCATACCAAGCACGCCCCGGGTCACATAAACTGTGCTGTTATCCTTATCGAATCGCGTTTCGATATCGAATAATGCTGTGGCGATCTCGACCGGCAGCAGCAGTTCGTCAAGATAGGGCGAGATCACGATGCGGCCCGCATTGGTAACCGACAGAACGACCGCGCCGTTTTCGAGTACGTGCCCCGCCTGCTGATCAAAAGTGGTCCGTACGCCCGTTTGCTGCAGAACGGCGATCCGGCGTTCTGCCGCGTCGATCGAAACGGAATCGCCGAGGGCTCGGGCCAGAGCTCCGACCGGCAAAAAGAGCCGTCCATCGCGCGTCTGAGCCGAACTATTTGGCCCGGTCAGCGTCCGCCCGTTGACGACGACGGTCGAAAACCCAGCTTGGGCAGGTTTTCGTGCGTCGCGGTCAGCACTGCGATCGATCGCACCAGCGGAGAGTTCCGTGCACGCAAGCAGCAAGAAGGCCATGATGACGATCAGCGTTTTCATCTCGATGTGGTGGGGATAAGAAGAAAGTTAAGGTTTTTTCGTCTGTTTTCCGGAGGCAGCGATCTGGGGAGCTGGAACAACCAGGTCGGTGATGCCTTCCTTGGGCGGAAGACCGTCTTGAAAGTCGACTCGGTATCTAACCGTATAGGTCGCTGGAGCTAAAGTTTTTGCTATGGTCATCGGCTGATCCAGCCTAGCCCCGGCAAGAACTGGCAGCAGCTCCGAATCCGGAATATCCGCCACCATTTTGCCCTCCGGATCGAATATCTTGACGTTGGTGAGCGGGCGAATAACGCTATTACCTTCGTTCCTTAGAGTAGGCGTTATTACAAATCCTTCGGGAGTTGTTTCAGCGACCAGATTTTCGACGCTGCCTTTTTTAGTCAAGCCCGGAACTTTTATGTAGAACACTGAGGCCATGCGGTCAGCGCACGATCATCTGGCGTGAGTTCGTCTCGTACTTCAATTTTTCCGGACGCTGTTCGATGATCAAAGAGGTCAGATGATCGCCAGGAGCGGCATTTTGCGGTACGGCGATCGTAACGCGGATCTGATGAACGGACCCCGGAACTACGGCAGCTTCGCCCGGAGTGTAGAGAAGCCATGGACTTGCCGAATCCTCACGCGTATTAGCTTTGAAATACTCGACCCGACCGTCTTTCGTTATCGTCCAGTCGTTCAACGAAGCCATTATCCGGACTGGTTCCTTGTTATCGCCAGCTCGATAATCGAGATTAACAACAACCGTTGTCTCCGTTCCAGGCTTCATTTCAAGCTCAAATCGGGCAGGTGAAATAGCCATGCTTCCAGGCGAAGAGGTTGTGCCGTCCGTTCCGATCTGAGCCTCAGCGACGAGCCCGAGGCAAAGCAAACAAAATATTGAAATTAGTATGTTTTTCATATTTAACAAAGGACGAAAGGGCCGGACGAGATCGTGAAAGTGATCGTCGCAGAGGTCGATCCGGGGCCGTAGTACTGAGGAGTCACCGTGAAGATCGCGTCGAAGATATAACCGTCCGTCAACGAGCGGCCGAGCCACACAAGCGACGGCGGTGGCCCGCTCATTATCGTAGCCGGGGTTGTGATATTACTCAGGCTAGCGGTGTAAGCTGCCCTGCCGTTTCCGCCGATCGTCACGTTTGCAGACGGATCGGAGCTAAACGGCGAATAGAAAACATGGCTGCTAAGAAGGCAGACCCGGGACAACGCGCTTGTCCCACGCAGGTTGTTTACACCAAAGCCGACATCAGACTGCTGGAGAGCCTGCGGGTTTGCATTCGTTCCTCCGGATATGCTCGCCGTAACCTTGTAAGGGCCGGTTCCGCGGATCGCGATGGGAACGACGACCTTGACCAGATTATTGGTGTTGGCGGGCGAAACCTCGCCGAAGTTAACAGTGACAGACAGATTGTTGAGAGTACTTCCGCTGCCTGAAACCGAACCGCTGAGCGAACCATTTATTGTTGGCGTACCGCCACTTGCTATATCGAACGTTTGTCCACAAGCGATGCTCAGCCCGCCAGTAAGCATCACAAAAGCCAGGTCTCTTACTATGTGTTCGAGGATCTTCATAGTGACTACGGAGCGGTTACTGTGAAATTAACCGAAACGCTCGTGGTGCCAACTTCATAAAACTGTGGCTTCACCGCGAAAATTGCGGGAACGGTGAGGCCGTTGGTATTAGAACGGGGCACCGCATTCATGATGAACGAACCACTGAGGGCGGTTGTAGCGGACGAGAACGCACTGAGATTCGAATGGGTGGCCGTAAACTCATATCGCCCTGTCGTGCCGTTCACAGAACCATTTGCGCCTAACGTCGGGTCGCCAGAAGTTGCGTTTGTATCTGTTCCAGCGGTGTTCACGCCTAGTCCGGTGCGTGTGATCGATCCCAGACCGAATCCAATGTCGTGCGAATCGATCTTATTCGCGGTCGAGCCTGAGCTGGAGACCGTTGCCAGCATCGAAAGTACATATGCCGAATTGCTTCGCATCTTTAGAGGGACCGTTGCGGTCACAAAGCTATTTGTATTTGTCGGGCCAAGTTCGCCGAGGTTAACAACGACCGCGAGCGGGCTGTTTGCAGTTCCGTCGGTCGTGATGCCGCCGCCGGAGTTTCCTGTGAGCGTGACCGCCCCGCCGGACGTTATTTCGACAAATTTCGAGACTGTTGCACTCATATTTACCGTGCCCGTAGTTGTTTGTGCTGCGGTATTCGCCGCAATTATAGCCGTTGCAAAAAGTACGGCTTGAGAGAGCCTGAGAGTTTTTGGCATAAATTGTTTCCTATTGATTGGGATTTAACGGAGGCGGTCGTTAGACAGACCTGCGTGGTAGAATAGGCAAATCTTATGCCACTACCCGTTTTTTCCTATCGAATGGCAACAATCTCGTGTGTTTATGACCTTGCCGAACGTGCAATACAAATATTGTCATGCAGACTTTGTGGGTCATTTTTCCTCAGGTGGCCCTTTATAGACCAGACAATTAACACACTAGTGCGGGACCGGAGCCGATGCTGAGCGTAACCGTCGTAGTCGTCGTTCCGGCAGCGTAGAATTGCGGCGTCATGACGAAATAGAATGTCAGGATCCAGCCGTTGTCTGTTCGGCGTCCGGCTGTGGTCGTCGACAACTGCGGTCCGCTTAAAACAACCGTCGGGTTTGTGATCGTAGCGAGCGAAGATACATACGTCGTTCGGCCCGCCGCGTTTGTAGTGATCCCTGTAGCCGGATTTGCAGAGATGGCCGCGTTAAATGTGTCCGACGTGGAGCAGGTACGAGAAAGGGCTCCCATCGAAGTAAAGGTGCGATTCAGGCCGAACCCAATATCCGATCTTTGCAGAGCCTGTGGATCGACATTCGTACCGCCTGTCACGGAGACAGAGATCTGGTAGGCGGCAAGGCTGCGGATCGCTACAGGAACTGTTGCGGTGATCAATCCATTTGTGTTCGATGGCGAGACTTCGCCCCAGTTGATAGTTACATTGAGATTGGCGACCGTGCTTGAGCTGCCGACGATCGAGCCGCCTTGCGAACCCGAAAGCGTTGGCGTGCCGCCACTTGATATATCGAAGGTCTGAGCGGGGGCTGTGCTCAGACCTCCGATCATCAAGAGGTAAAACAAAACTAGAAAATGCAGGGCACTCTTCTTCATTTTGTTAGGGGGCTGTAACCGTGAACGTGGCTACGACGGTCGTCGTACCAGTTTCGTAAAATTGGGGTTTAACGGCGAATATGGCGGGAACCGTCAGGCCGTTCGTGTTCGCCCGTGGCACCGCGTTCATGATGAACGCTCCGCTGAGGGCGGTCGTGGAGGTCGCAAATGCACTGAGGTTCGAGCGAACGGCAGTGTAGTTATAACGCCCTGTTGTTCCGTTGACCGAGCCGTTTGCAGCAAGGGTCGGATCGCCGGCCGTGTTGTTTGTGTCCGTTCCGGCGGTATTTACACCGACACCGCTGCGAAGTGCAGTTCCAAGGCCGAATCCAATATCGGCTGCGGTTATCTCATTTGCGGTCGATCCTGAGCTTGTGACCGTCGCAGACATTGACAGCACATAAGCTGCGTTGCTGCGCAGCTTTAACGGCACGCTGGCTGTGACGAAACCGTTGGTGTTCGAAGGGCCAAGTTCGCCCATGTTTACTACCGCCGCAAGTGGCGTGTTGACGGTACCGTTCGTCGTAATGCCGCCGCCGGAATTACCAGTAAGCGTGATCGCTCCGCCAGAATTGAGCTCAACGAACTTCGAGACCGTCGCGCTCATACTTACTGTGCCGGTGGTGCTTTGCGACAGGGCCGTTGACGCCAGGGCCACGAGGATCGCAAAAATACCGAGCAGTACCGGGAAAGCTCTTTCAAATCCTTTCATTTTATTTCTCCAATAAGGGCTTTGTACCGCCGCCGGGTGACAGCGGCGGTACTCGCCTAAAAAGCCTCGGAATGGCTAAGTTATGGTTGAGTTATGGTGCGGTGACGGTAAACGTCGCCGTTGCAGTGGTTGTACCGACCTCATAGAACTGAGGTTTTACAGCAAAGATCGCCGGAACCGTAAGGCCCTGCGTATTGCTGCGTGGTACTGCATTGAGAATGAAGGAACCGTTTAGAGCGGTCGTTGCGGTGGCAAAAGCACCAAGGTTTGAGCGGGTGGTGGTGAATTCAAAACGACCGCTAGTCGCATTGACCGCACCATTTGCGGCAAGCGTCGGGTCGCCCGAAGTTGCGTTCGTGTCGGTGCCGGTCGTGTTAACGCCGACGCCCGAACGAGTTACCGCACCGAGGCCGAAACCAACGTCAGCAGCACCGATCTTGTTCGAGGTCGTTCCAGTGCTCGTCACGCTCGCCGTCATTGACATGACATAGGCTGCGTTGCTGCGAAGTTTGAGCGGTACACTTGCCGTAACAAAGCTCGAGGTGTTGCTTGGGCCGAGTTCGCCGAGATTAACTACGACGGCGAGAGGATTGTTAGCGGTGCCGTCAGTGGTGACGCCGCCGCCGGAATTGCCGCTCAATGTGACGGCTCCGCCGGAATTGATCTCGACAAATTTCGAGACCGTTCCGCTTAGATTGACCGTGCCGGTAGTCGTCTGTGCATTTGCAGCGACAACCACTAGCCCGGTCACGAGAGCCGCTTTTGCGGCCATAATGATGGTTTTAAACATTTTCTACTCGTTACTCCTATAGGTGTGATGTGCGAAAAAACACGGTCGATCCGCCGGGACGATTCCCTTAACTGTCTGCACCATAAACTTGCCGGCTGCTGCACCTTGGTGATGAAAGGTGCCCGCCGAACGCGCAAAGTTCATGAAAACAAACCGCTTGTGATGTGGGGGATTTTCCGTGAAGAGAGCGGTGGCACTAAACTCCACCGAAATCAGACTAAAGAAAAAAAAAGATTATGTCAACATTTTTGTTAAAGTTTTAACGATGTTAGCCGATAAGGGAATGTTTTCTGTCTAAGCAACCCTGACTTAATGGCGGTTTTTGCACCGCTCAGGTTCAGCCGTCTCCCGCAATTCTGCTCACAGTGATATAATCAAGTTAAGACCAAATTTTGTAGATAGATAAAAAAGTATGAAATTACCAGGTGGAATGGATCTACAGGCGATGATGCAGCAGGCTCAGCAGATGCAGGAGCAGATGGGCCGCCAGATGAAGGAAATGGTTGTCGATGCGGCCGCTGGTGGCGGAGCCGTTTCAGTAAAAATGCGCGGCGATTTTGAAGTGATCAGCCTTACGATCTCTCCGGATCTCGTAAAGGACGGTGATGTCGAGATGCTTCAGGACCTGACAGTCGCTGCACTTAACGAAGCTCGCCGTAAGGTCGAAGAGTCGCTGAAAGGAAAACTTGGTGGGATGTTGCCTCCGGGCCTGATGTAGAGACGGCTGGCCAAATATGCTTGATTATTCCGAACCGGTCGCTAAACTGATCGACGAATTCAAACGCCTGCCCGGCATTGGACATAAGTCAGCTCAACGGCTGGCTTTTTACATACTGCGCCGCCCGCAGGCTGAGGTGGATAATTTCGCCGCTTCGCTTCTCGAGGTCAAGCAGAAGATCGTTTTTTGTTCGAACTGCAACAATCTGACCGACGTGGATCCGTGCTTATATTGTGCGAACCCAAAGCGCGACCGCTCGATCGTCTGTATCGTCGAAGAGCCATACAACCTCGTCGCTGTAGAAAAAACGCGTTCTTTCAAAGGTCTCTATCACGTATTGCACGGCACGCTATCGCCGATGCGCGGAATCGGGCCGGACGAACTGATGCTCGCCAATCTTCTGCCACGACTTCGGCCTGAAAACAATCAGGGGATCGAGATCAAAGAGATAATCGTCGCCACAAATCCCACGACCGAAGGCGAGGCAACGGCGAACTACATCGCCCGCTTACTAAAACCGCTTGGCGTCGTGGTAACCCGGATCGCGATGGGAATGCCGGTTGGATCTGATCTCGAATTCGTCGACGAGGTTACGATGGACCGGGCATTAGCGAATCGCCACGCGATCTAAAGACGATCCAAAAAAAGAAAAAGCCACTAAATGCAAGATTCATTTAGTGGCTTTGTTTTTTGCGATCGAGGCTTAGAAACGGACAGCTTGCTCTTCCGCATCGGAGGCGCTGCGTGATCCACGCCATTCGTCTTCGGTATCGTAGAAATTCACGTCAAAACTGAGGAGCGATTTCGCTGGAATACCGTCAAATTCGTTCGGGGCGTCCTCAAATTTCGCGATCGTTCCGATGCCGATGACCTCGCTGCCGACCTCTTTGACCAGTTCGATCGTTTCACGGATCGCTCTTCCCGAACGGTTGATATCGTCAACAATGATTGCCGGATAAACCTCGTAGTCAGACATATATTGCCGGAACTGACGTTTTCCGTTTTCCATTTCGGCCCAATAGATCTGGTCAGCGCCAAGCGCTTCGCGGATACCGAATGCAACCATGATACCGCCCGGGCTCGGGCTGATCACGGAGACTTTCGGCAGGCGGCTGGCGATCGATTTTTCCGTTCGAAAAAGCCGGCTCAAACCGACCGACAAGATGCGGGCGTTATCGTAATAACGAAACGCCAGCGGCATCTGAAAGTAATGCGACGCGTGCTTGCCGTTCGGGTAAACGAAATGCCCTTTCCTGTAAGCACCGGTGTTGGTAAGTATGTCCATCACCGTCTCAGGCGGCGGTACGAGATTAACCATATTATTACTCCTAATAAATTAAATAGATTATACAACGGAAGGCAGCAGTGTGGATAGTCGGAACATGGCGAACGTTCGCTATTCACGCCCGAGAGCCTTTCGTACCAGAAACTGCTGGTCAACGCTCATCTCTTTCGGCACATCGTCGACCGAAAACCAGCCCAGCTCAATGATCTCGCGGCTCTGAACGCTTGCTTCGCCGACTGCTTCAGCCAGGAAAATGATCTCGATGTGTCGTTTCAGAGTGCGGGCTCGATAGATCGTAACGTTCTTGAGGTCGAGACCCGTTTCTTCCTTGATCTCGCGGCGAAAAGCCGCCTCGGGCTGCTCGCCAACCTCCATAAAACCACCGGGCACGCCCCAACCCGACATTGGCCGCAGCAAATGATTGAGCAGCAAAACCTCGCCATTCTCATTTGTGATAACACCCGCCGCGGACACGGTGAATTTCACCTGAACGCTCCGGGCGACAAATGTCCGCATTTTCCGCGGCATGACCTTCCAAATTTTCCCGGCGATCTCGTAAAGCATTTTGTACCGAAAGTTTACGCGAAAAAAAAGAAAGGGAACAGCCGAAGCCGCTCCCTTTAACTCGGATATTCCGAAGGTAGTCTTATTGCAGCGAGACATCATCGACGCGGAAGGTCGAGGTTATCGAGCTGTCCATGGTCGAGCGGAATTGGATCCGAACCGTCTGGCCCTTGTAGGCGGCGAGACTGAACGATTTCTGCGAGTATACGCCCTGCGTGGTCTTGTTCAGGTTGCTGTACGTCGCGAGTGTCGTCAGAAGTGTGCCGCTTGTGTTGCGAACCTCGACGAACAGCTTGTCATAAGCGGTCGTCGTTGTCGTTTCGCTCGAGGTCACATTGAGCCAGAATGACAGGTTACCGGTCGCAGTCGTCGGGATCGAAACCGTCTGATATGCCTGTCCGGTCACGCTGTTATTCACGCCGAAGTAGATATAACCAGTTCCACCGTGCGGTGAATTGCCGTTTGCGGTGTAGAAATAACCGGTGCCTGAGCTGACCCACGGGCTTGCCGCTCACCTCAAATCCGCCGTTGACGATCAGATTTGAAGGCGTCGGCGTCGGAGTCGGGGTTGGCGACGGGGTTGGTGTTGCGGTAGGAGTTGCCGTTGGCGTCGGGCTAGGCGTCGGAGTCGTGCTCGGGCACGTTCCGACACCGACTGCACACCAGCCGGTCGCGACAGAAGCGTACTGAGCACTCGAAGCTCCAAACAGGTCGGTAGCTGCGTTCAGCGTGGCCGTTCGAGCACCAGCAAAATTCGTGCTGGCTGTCATATAGACCGTCAAAGCCCGGTAGAAGATACGTTCCGCGGCCGAAGCTCCGATGCCCGGAACCGTCACGCCGCTGACGCGGTTCGTTCCGCCGGCTGTGATCAGGTAATACGCGTGGTTCGAAATGCTCGAATTCGTGTGTACACCGCACTGGTCATTGGCGTTCGAAGCCGTGCATGTTCCAGGGTACAAACGAAGTGAATAGTGGTCTGGGTCGCCGACTGCATTGGGATTGTCCATCCGGCGAAGCGCGTCGCCGGCCGTATTCGGCGTGTAGATATCCTCGCCGATGAGCCAGGTGTTCGTCGTCATGTTGCCGCCATCAGCGTACAACTCGACCATTGAACCCATGATATCGGACCACGACTCGTTCAGAGCTCCAGATTCTTTTGCATAGGTCAGGTTAGCAGTTCGCTCAGTCACGCCGTGGGTCATCTCGTGGCCGCAGACGTCGATCGAGGTGAGCGGCGTGAAGGTCGAGCCATCGCCGTCGCCGTACGACATCATATTCTGATACCAGAACGCATTGTTGTAACCGCTGCCGAAATGGACACGCGAGGCAACGATGCTTACGCCGTTCGAGATCGCAGTTGTAGTTCCGGGACCATAGTTTCCGTCAATACCGTTGCGGCCATGAACTAACTGATAGTAATCGAACGTCTTTGCAGCACCGTAGTGAGCATCGACACCCGCGCGGGCGTTGGTTGCGGTCCAGTTATCATCGGCATCGGTGTACCGCGACTGCGTGCCGCCGGTTCCGGTCGACGTGTTGCCGGTATTGTTCATGTTGAACGTTCCCTGGCGACGCGTCGTGTCTTCCATGTAATAATTCGCACCCGAAAGACTCGTGCTTATTGAAACTGTTCCATTGTAAAGCGACGAACCCGTTCCGGTCTGCAGATTGTCGTATTGATCAACGACCTCGCCAGTGTGTGCATCGATGAAAACTACCGGAGCCGACGTGTCTTTTGTGCCGTCGAGCCTCGGAGTTTCGATGCGATAGGTCAGATGATCGCGATCTTCGCCGCGATAGATGTACATTTGGATCATCGACGGATCTGTTTGTTTCGCACGGCCTTTGTAATTGGCGACCGCTAGCCGATTTGCGTCCTTTTCGCCGAGGTCGGGTGACGTGCGAACCGATACGCCGTCTTTCAGGTCGTCGGTGATCGAAGCGACCGAGCCGTCAGCTTTCAGGTGAACGATCGCTTCGCCTTCCCAAACCGGAATGCCGTCAACTTTTTGCTGAACACGCGTGTGAGCCATTCGCAGATCGTCGATCTCGACACGTTTTACTTCGTATTCATCCACATTGCCTATCGTCCGGTTTGCCGCCCGGCCGCGTAGTGCTTCAAGACTAATCTGCTTTGCAATTTCGAGTTCGTCCTGCGAACCCGTTGAAAACACAACCCTGTTTGCCTCAGCGCGTTTTGAAACGACGCCAAAGGCAATTAAGGCTGCAACAAGTACTGCCAAAATGCCGAAAAATTTCTTCACTGATCTTTCTCCTCAGATGTTGATTTGTAAGCTCGAAAGCAAGCTGGGAATCGCAGAAACGGAAGGGGGATTTCTAACGATCACCAAATTATGTGATGCCGGTCATTACTGCCGCTAAAGCGCAACGGCTGATGTTACAGAGAGGCTACGCGGGGAATTTTAGCACTGTTCGGTGTTCTGTCAAATGCAAAACAAGGTTTAAACGCCGATTTTCGTATCTTTTTTCCAATAATTTTTTAGATAACCGTTTTTCTCGCAAAAATTCGCGATCGGTTGGCATCATTTCGAGATCATAACAATGTCGGGCCGTTGCTCGGTGGATGAGATGGCGAGCTTTTTACCGTCGGGCGAAAAGGCGAACGACTGCCGCTTCACCACGGCCAATATCGGATAATAGCTTCGTTGGCGAACCATCTATCGGCATGATCATCAGATCGATCCGATCGCCTTCGTAATAGATCTGGCCGATCGCCGATCCATCAGGCAGCCAACGCATCTGACGCTCGGTGACCGGTTTCGGAAAGCTCAATTTATTGAGCAGCCTGCCATTCTCCGCTGAAATGATGCCGACCTTCCAGATGCCGTCCGCTCCCTGATCCATGAAGTAATATGCGATGTTTGCACCGTCCTGTGAGAGGACTGGCCTTACTGTGGGCGATGCTTTGAGCTGGGTTCGCTCCCCGGAATTTAGGTCGATCCGCCAGAGCGTTAGCGTTTTATTATTGAGGCCTTTTTGAAATATGACGCTGCGACCATCCGGTGAAAAGCTTGGATATACGTCCTCGGGGCCATCGGTCAGCAGTCGGACATTTCTTCCGTCAGCGTCTGCCATTTTGAGCAAGTGCTTTCCGTTTTCACTCGAGCAAAAAACCATCGCTCCATCTGCGGGGGAAACCGATAGGCCAAACGTAATATTCGCGTCGGCAGTGAGCCGTCGGGCGTCGCCGCCCGTGTCGCTAATGTTCCATATCTCACGCCTTCCGCTCGCGTCCGATCCGTACAGGAGCGAGCCATCGCGTAAGTATGCGATCTGATTGATCTCGCCTGATTCATCCCTTATTTCTCGCCGCGTCGCAGTTCCGGAGTTTAGGTCGATATCGCTGACCGAAATGTGTGAGGAGGCATTTCGCTGAACCGTCAGCAGCTTGCCGCCCGCTGCCGCGAGCCAGGAATAATTGCTCAGGTCGTTTGTGATCTGTCTCAGTTCGCCAGTCGACCTTTTAACTGTCCAGACCTGCCCGAGCCATGGATCGATCGAATAACCAATGAATGCCAGCGTGTTAGCATCGACCCAGGCTAGGTGGTCGATGATGTCCCAACGGCGATCGGTTATGTACTTATCGCTGCCGTTCTGCGGATCGAACAAGGAAATACCGTACTTCACCTTATTCGAGCTTTGTTCGACCGCTGCTGCGATGACGGAACCGTCAGGTGACCAGGCAACCGGATTCGAGTTGAAGATCGGGAACGACCGCGTACCGTCCTTTCCACTTGCAAGTACTACTTCATTCGATCCGTCAGCGTTCGAGACGAGCAGCTGGGTCTCATTCATTGAAGAATGCGATTCGGTATAAGTGATCTTCGAGCCGTCGGGCGAGAAACTAACGGCCGTCCCGGTCGTTACATCCGCGGTCACCTTCACGCTGCCGCCCAACAAAGGTATCTGCCATATCTGCGGA
The DNA here is from genome assembly GCA_047600985.1 of Pyrinomonadaceae bacterium. Classification (GTDB taxonomy): domain Bacteria; phylum Acidobacteriota; class Blastocatellia; order Pyrinomonadales; family Pyrinomonadaceae; genus OLB17. Next base: position 239,735 of record JASGKA010000002.1, read on the forward strand.
TCGGGCAGCTCCGGTGAGAACGCGGTCGCAAAGATCGTCCGCCCGTCCGGAGTAACGGCAAGGCCAACATAACGAACCGGTTTTGGAGACACGATCTGCTGCTGAGTGCCCGACGCGATCTGCCGCAGCCAAAGGCTTTCACCAGCAGATTCCTTTCTCGCAAAGATGGCGTAGCTGCCATCCGGCGTGATCGTTGCGGAAGTGATATCTCCGCTCGCTGTCAATTTTGAAAGTTTGTAATTATCCGAACCGGCATTCGCCGGCCGCTGTGAAAAAAAGAAGCCTAGAATGGTCAACAGCACGAGACCAAGACCGATCGAAACGGCCGCGATCCTCAATGGAAAAGAGCTTGTTCCGAGTCGCTTTGCAGATCGATCCTCGGTCACCGAGGCATGTTCCTCGATCGTGATCCGCGAGAAGCTTCGCTGCTCGATTATCAGCTCATCGCTGGTCTCGCCCGCAGAAACATCCGCGATGAATTTGTAGCCTTTCCCCGGAACGGTCGCGATAAATTGACCGGCACCGAACACCTTTCTCAAAGCCGAGATCTGAACCGTGAGGTTGTTCTCCTCAACGAACTGGTCGGGCCAGACATGATCGAGCAGATCGGACTTGGTCACCAGTTTTCCGTGATTCTCAACGAGGTATTGCAGAAGGTCGAAGGTTTTCGATTTCAGTGGTACCGGCTCGCCCTCGCGGAGCAGCTGCCGTTTTGCGCAGTCCAGCTCAAACTCGTCAAACCTGAATCTGGCATCCCGCAAAACTTCCATCATCAATTAGCAAGATTTAGGAATAATTAGCCCAAAAATTAAGGACTGGAAACATAAGATCAAGCGATGATCGCCCTGATCGAACACGGAAAATAAATCTCTCGACTGGCGCGAGAATAGCAGATTTGCCCGTTGGGAACAATAAAAAATATGAAGGCAAAAGATGCCGAGACCATAACGAGACGGACTGAGATCACGATCGAAACGATCAGCGTTACCCGTGTCCGGCGCGCGGTAAAGAATGCGGCCGCCCAGCCGGCCGAGGTTTCGGACGAGGTCGTCATTTCGGCAGAGTATCGTGGAAGTTTGATCGGTAAGGATCGCGTGGAGATGATCGACGGGGTCGAGTTATCAAATTAAATAGTGATCTAGAGGAAATTTTGAACCGCATTACAGGAGTAGAGTCATGGAAAAACGAGCAAGCACAGTTCTGGCAAAGTTAGCCTGGAAGATGGTGATAGTGATCGCGTTCGGAGCCGTCACGGTTTCGGCTCAATACATTCTTGATCAAACAACACTGCAAACAGCGAATTTCAATATCAGCGGAACAGGTAAAGCGAACATCTTCGATGCTTCGACCCAATACAATCTCCAGGGCAACCGCATGTTGGGGATGTCGGGTTTTGAGAATATGTTCGGAGGGATCGGGGCCGGAGCAGCGAATACGACGGGGCTGCGAAACACAGCCTTCGGCAAAAACGCCGGTTACCTAAACACGACGGGTTCGGGCAATTCGTTTTTTGGCGCTTACGCGGGGGAAAGAACTACGGGAGGTAGTAATTCGTTTTTTGGAGAGAATGCTGGATCGGATAACACCTTCGGTGCAGGTAATTCATTTTTCGGTTCGCTTGCAGGCTGGTTAAGTACCACCGGGAACCACAATTCGTTTTTCGGCAATGGCGCAGGCCAGCAGAACACGACAGGCCACAACAATTCATTTTTTGGATACAGATCGGGTCAGAACAATACGCTTGGTCGATACAATTCGTTTTTTGGATACTCCGCGGGCGAGGACAATAATGGCGGAGAATACAATGTATTCATTGGTACGGACGCCGGCAGTTTGAGTACCGATGGCAACTATAATTCTTTTCTGGGCATATCGTCAGGGCTCTCAAACACCACAGGAAATAACAATACTCTCGTCGGCGCGATAGCGAACGTAGGAGCGGGGAATCTCACTTACGCCACCGCTATCGGCTCGGGCGCGGTTGCTTTGACAAGCAACAGCGTCTATCTTGGCCGCAGCTCCGACATTGTTTACATTCCCGGATATCTCCGCTTATCCCAGCTCGGCGGAGCGGGAACGACGCCTCTCTGTCGAAACAACGCCAACACGATCGGGGCATGCAGTTCATCGCTCCGATACAAGGCAAACATCGGAAGATTTAGCCTTGGACTGAGTCTCATCGATCAACTAAAACCCATAACCTTTGATTGGAAAGACGGTGGTATGCACGACCTTGGCCTCGGAGCCGAAGATGTGGCGGCGATCGAGCCCTTGCTTGTTACGTACAACGACAAAGGTGAGGTCGAGGGGGTGAAATATGACCGCATCGGCGTTGTACTCATCAACGCCATCAAAGAGCAGCAACAGATGATCGCAAATCAGCAAACGGAGATCGATGCACTCCGCAGCCTTGTTTGCGGGGGTCGAAAACAGTCTCAGGTATGCAAGGGGGCATCGAAATGAGAGTAACAATTAGAACCTTTATCATTTTCGCAGCGTTCTTGACGGTATCGGCACAGAGTAGCGAATTTACTTATCAAGGGCAGCTGCAAAATGCTTCAGTTCCGGCGACAGGTGTATTTGATCTTGAATTTGCTCTGTTTGATTCTCCGGCAGGAGGAACACAGATCGGATCGACCAACTCGCGGGGTGGCGTTTCAGTCGCGAACGGGATCTTCAGCGTAAGTCTGGATTTTGGCCAGTCGTTTCCTGGAGGTGCAAGATTTCTAGAGATCCGCGTGCGCCAGTCGGGAGGCGGTTCGTTTACTACGCTGTCACCTCGTCAAGCGTTATCAAGTTCACCGTATTCGATCAAAAGTCTGAGTTCGGATATAGCTCAAACAGCCTCAGCTGCCGCGACCGCGACAAATTTCACTGCCCCGCTCGCAGGCGACGTGACCGGAAATCAAGCTTCGACAACTGTCTTGCGGCTTCGGGGTATAAATGTATCACCGAACGTTCCGACGAATGGCCAGGTACTCAAATTCGTCAGCACTGCCGGAGCGTGGCAGCCAGCAGCCGACGATGCTAGCGGCGGTGGTGGAACTATCACCGGCGTAACGGCAGGTACCGGACTCACGGGCGGCGGAACGACGGGCGGAGTATCCCTATCGATAGCCCCATCTGGCGTGGGAACGTCGGAACTCGCGAATCTCGCCGTGACGGATGCAAAGATCGCCAGCGTGAGCCCTACAAAGATTACCGGAACGGTCGGCAGTGCGAATGTTGCGACCAATGCACTACAACTCGGCGGGGTTACCGCTGATCAATTTGTTCAGACCGGAGATCCGCGCTTGACCGATTCGCGTCCGCCGACCGCGGGCAGCACCAGCTACATTCAAAACCGGTCGGGCAGCTCACAGGGGGCAGCCGTACATTTTAATATCGGAGGTAACGGAACACTCGGCGGCAATCTGACTGCGCAAGGGGTTTCGGGACAATCAGTGAGCTCAGCCACCGGCTATTTTATGAATGGCCAGAGAGTACTTTATTGGCCAAATACCGGCGGAAACAGCAATCTTTATGTGGGGTTCGCTTCTGGAAATTCTACAAATTCCGCCCCGCAGAATACGTTTGTAGGCACAGGAACCGGAGACGCGACGACTTCGGGTGGACGAAACACTTTTGTCGGGACCGAGGCAGGAGGTTCGAACACCGTTGGGGAACGAAACTCATTTTTTGGCTCAAGCGCTGGATTCAATAGCACAACGGGGGACGCAAATGCTTTCTTTGGGGATTCAGCCGGCGGAGCTAACACTTCCGGCCGAAACAATTCATTCTTTGGAACCTCCGCCGGCGGATCTAATACTACTGGCGAAGCAAACGTTTTCGTTGGGTATGGCGCCGGACTGTTGAACACGACGGGATTCTGGAACGTTTTCATCGGCGAGAATACCGGGCAATTAAACTCCTCTGGCAGCAACAATGTTTTCGTAGGAAATCAAACCGGCGATTCGAATACGACGGCAAGCGAGAACACCTTCGTTGGCTCCAACACGGCGCTAAATAACACTACTGGTGCGAATAATGTTTTTCTTGGAGCCAGCGCGGCAGGTTCGAATACGACCGGTTCGCGCAATACGATCGTTGGTTCCAGTGCCAATGTAGGGTCGGGAAATCTTTCATTCGCCACAGCACTCGGGTCAGGATCCGTCGCCAGCCAAAGCAATTCCGTATTCCTCGGTCGGCCCGCCGGTGAAGATACCGTTCGAATTCCCGGAAATATGAATGTAACTGGGGCGACAAGCTTGGATGGAAACCTTGTCGTCTCGAGTGGTAACGTCGTGCTGTTCAACAGCCCGATCGCAATTGGCGCGTCGGGCCTAGGGACAGCTGGTGGTACGGCTCTCTGCAGAAACGGTTCAAATCTGATTGCATTCTGTTCATCTTCTTTGCGTTATAAAAAGAACATTAGTCGGTTCAGTGACGGTTTACGGCTTATTGATCGACTTCGACCAATATCTTTCGACTGGAAGGACGGTCAGGCGAGAGACCTCGGGCTGGGAGCCGAAGACGTCGCCGCGATCGAACCACTGCTCGTAACCTACAACGACAGCGGACAGGTCGAAGGTGTCAAGTATGATCGCATCGGTGTTGTTCTGATAAACGCGGTCAAAGAACAGCAAAAAATGATCGAGAGTCAGCGGAGCGAGATCGACGCTCTCAAGGCTTTGGTGTGCTCAAAAAACAAGAGGGCCGCGATCTGCAAAAGGGGGAGATAAATGAAAAAGTCAATATTTTTTGCTGTCTTTATGACAGTGACCTTCATTTCGTTGGCGTATGGACAGGCGACGGATTTTACTTACCAGGGACAATTACAGAATACCGCCAATCCGGCGAATGGCGTATTCGATTTTGAGTTCGCTCTGTTCGACACTGCTCTTGGTGGTGCGCCGATCGGGTCGACTAATACGCGGAGCGGGGTGTCGGTAACGAACGGTATCTTCAGTGTGAATCTGGACTTTGGATCTTCGTTCCCGGGCGGAACGAGATTTCTTGAAATTCGCGTACGGCAATCGGGTGGCGGATCGTTTACTACGCTTTCGCCGCGGCAGCCGATTTCGAGCGCTCCTTATTCGATAAAGAGCCTGACGGCCGATTCGGCACAATCGGCCAACATGGCGACAACAGCGGTGAATGCAACGAACGCTGTAAATGCGACGACCGCTAATTCGGCGACGAACTTTACCGGGCCGCTCGGTGGCGACGTGATCGGTACGCAGGCCGCGACAACGGTCGGCCGCCTTCAAGGCCGTAACGTTGCGTCGGCCCAACCGAACAATGGACAAGTGCTCAAATACAATTCGACAACAACGCAATGGGAACCCGCCAATGATGAAACCGCGTCTGGTGGCAGCGGTGGAACGATCACCGGCGTAACAGCGGGAACCGGATTGACGGGCGGTGGAACGACCGGAACCGTAACGGTCGCGATCGCCAACGGCGGCGTGGGAACACCACAGATCGCGGACAATTCGGTGACCGACGCCAAGATCACCGGTGTCAGCGGAGCGAAGGTCGCCGGAGCGGTAACCAATTCTCTTCAACTCGGCGGAGTCGCGGCAAATCAGTTCGTCCAGACAGGTGATCCGCGTTTAAGCGACGCCAGACCACCGACTCCGGGAAGTCCAAACTATATTCAAAACTCAGCCGCCGCGCAGGCATCGAGCAATTTTAACGTCTCGGGCGTAGGGAAAGCCGCAACGTTCGACGCCGTGACGCAATACAATCTCGGTGGCTCTCGAATTCTCGGGGCTTTCGGCTTTCAAAACACCGTCGTGGGCCTGGAGACTGGTGGTGCCAATATGATCGGACTCGACAATACGCTGGTTGGGTTTCGGGCCGGCAATTCGATCACGGACGGCTCGGCGAATATATTTGTCGGGGGCGAGGCGGGCCGCCTGACAACAACAGGAGTCCAGAATGTCTTCGTTGGTGACAGCTCGGGCGAAAATAACGTCAGCGGCAGCCAGAACTCCTTCTTCGGCGATGCGGCGGGATTTAATACCGTCGGGAATAGCGGAAACTCGTTTTTTGGGCGTCGTTCGGGGTTCAACAATACTGGCGCCGGAAACTCGTTCTTCGGCCAGAGCTCGGGCGATACAAATACGACCGGCAGTAATAACAGTGCGCTCGGCAACGGTGCCGATCTTAGTGCTGGGAATCTAAACTTCACTACCGTAATCGGTGCCGGAGCCACCGGAAACGCAAGCGACAGCGTTTTTCTTGGCCGCGCAGCCGATACTGTTCGAGTTCCGGGCAACCTGGTCGTAACCGGCGGTATTGTCGGCAACATCAACGGCTCAAGTATCACAAACCTCAACGCGTCGAACATCACAACCGGCACGCTAAATAACGCCCGACTGGGAATCGTACCAATTGCGAATGGAGGAACCGGATCGGCGACGCAAAACTTCGTTGACCTTACGACTCCCCAAAGTATCACTGGCAATAAGACCTTTTCGGGTACTCTCACAGGCAATGTGGTAAATTCCGCGACCGTATATAGCATCGCTGGCAGTCAGATCCTGAGTAACGGCGGATCAAACAACCTTTTTGTCGGGGTTGGAGCAGGGCAAGCGAATACGACGGGCAATGCAAATGCTTTCTTTGGCCGCAACGCCGGCAACTCAAACACATCAGGGCTCAGCAACTCGTTCTTCGGCTCGTTTGCGGGTTCCTCGAATACAACTGGTGATGAGAATGCGTTCTTTGGTCGGGGTGCCGGGAGTGTGAACACATCCGGCTCGCAAAATGCATTTTTTGGAAAAAGCGCCGGCGGAGCAAATGCTAACGGAACGGACAATTCCTTTTTTGGACACGAATCTGGCTTTTCGAGTACTTCGAGCAGTCAAAACTCGTTCTTTGGACAATCATCCGGCCGATCGACCACCTTCGGAAGTTACAATTCTTTCTTTGGTGCGCTCTCGGGACAATCTAACGTTACAGGCAGCGCAAACGCATTCTTTGGTCTCTTAGCCGGAGATAAATCGACTGGAGACAACAACGCTTTTTTCGGCGTACAGGCCGGAGAAAGGAATGTTGCGGGTGATCACAATACCGCCATCGGAGCAACCGCCAATGTAGGTTCCGCAGCCCTCAGTTATGCGACGGCGATCGGTTCCGATTCAGTCGCGAGTCTTAGCAATTCGATCTATCTTGGACGTCCAACGGGAGCCGATACGGTTCGCGTTCCCGGTAAGACGAATCTGGGCGATCTGCTCATCGTTGACGGCGGCACGGACGTTGAGCCTGCCAGCGGTGGGTACATTATCGTTGGCGCGAGCGGATCGCTCAACGTCGCGATCGACAGCAACGAGATCATGGCACGAAGCGCGGGCAGCACCGCAACGCTTGCCTTAAACGCCGATGGCGGCAACGTTCACCTTATCCAATCCGGAACTGGAAGCGTCGGCATCGGCACCACAACTCCCGACCAAAAGCTTTCAGTCAACGGAAACGCATCGAAAACGGGCGGAACGAGCTGGGCAGTTTTTTCCGATGAGCGGCTGAAGAATATCAAAGGCCGGTTTTCGGTCGGGCTTGACGCGATCAGACAGCTGGAACCGATCAGGTTCGAATATCGCCCCGACAATCCGCTTGGCCTCGCAAGTACGGGTGAACAGATCGGATTCAGCGCTCAGGAAGTCAAGAAAATTATTCCCGAAGCCGTTACGACAAGCCGCGATGGCTATCTACAGCTCAATGTCGACCCGATACTTTGGGCTATGGTCAACGGCATCAAGGAGCAGGATATCACTATTACGAGCCAGCAGGCGAAGATCACAGAGCTAACTTCGAGGCTCGACGTTCAAGATTCTCAGATAAAAGAACAGGCTCGGGCGATAGCCGAGATGAAGGCTTTACTCTGTGTGTTAAAGCCCGAGTCACCTATCTGCAAAATTCCCTAGGTTCACATAACAAAAACTACATTGATCGAGGAGAGATAAAATGAACTACTTCAGCAAACTAAAAAATCGTTGGGCATTCGTTGCGGTGATCGTCGGTATCGTAGCGGCTTCAGCATTCGGGGTTGCGGTCGTCGCGGATATTCCGGCTCCAAACGGAGTGATCCGTGCGTGTTACAAGGAGTCAAACGGCGAGGTTCGCCTCGTCGATCGGGCGAGCGATTGCCGGAATAACGAGAGCTTTATCAAGTGGAATCAGGAAGGGCCCGTCGGCCCGCAAGGACCGGCAGGTCCTCAGGGCCCGGCCGGTCCACAGGGACTGAGAGGTCTCACCGGGGCACAAGGTCCACAAGGTAATCCCGGAGCTCAAGGCCCGCAAGGTAATCCGGGAGCCCAAGGCCCGCAAGGCGTTCCGGGCCCTCAAGGCCAGATAGGTCCTCAAGGGCCGCAAGGTCCGGCTGGTCCGGGCGGCGTCCGTGCTTATGGTTCGGTTTTTCCGGGAACCAGCCCACAGTTCAACGGCGCCGGTGGGCGGCTTGGCTGGACGGCAGTGACGCAGGGCGATTTTCCCGGCGTTTATTGCCTGACGGCACCCGCAAACCTCGCAGCCAATGCGACGGTTCTGATGCTTTCGGCGGGCGGACCCGGAGCGGGTGGTTTTACGGGCGATGAGATCATTTGGGATGGCTTTTGCAGTACGTCGAGCCCAGTCCAGTTTCGCGTAATTACATTTAGGAACGGACAGTTTTCAACCAGCGTTCCATTTTCAGCAATGTTACCGTAATATCGCGATGTGAGGCACGCGGAATTTGAGGCGAATGTTGTTTATTCATGGACCGAGGTCAGCTCGGTCCATCGCGTTCGGAATGGGATCTGTGAGAGCAACGGAACGCTCGTTTCGCTGCTGACCGATTTCGGACTGATCAATCCCTGCTATCCTGATTTTCACGGCGAGACGACCGATGTGATCCATTACACCGGTTCGGGACGCCGCGGGGATCAGAAACTGGATGCGGCTAATCAGGCGATGATCGATGCGATAAGCTCGCAGGTCAGCGTGCCGCTCTTTAATAAGCTCGCCGTCGGGAAGTGGCAATGTCTCGGATATTGGCAGGTGACCGATGGCGTTTACATTTTTGACGAGAATGCGGGTAGAATGGTGTGGAAATTCACTCTTAACAAGGTTGACGATCAAATATGAGGATCGATATCGCGAAAGTATTTTTCGGTTGTGCGATCGCAGCGGCATTAGCCCTGTTCGCCGGGAACGTATCCGCGCAGATGGCCGCGATCGCGGCGATCGACGAGCCGGAACCAGCCGCGGAGGCCAGTGGTTCGGTAGGAAAATCTGCCGGAAAACAGGCGACACAAAGCAACAAGCCAAAGAGCGGCGGCAACGCACCAAAAACGAATTCGACAGGCAAGAAACCGAAAGCGTCGACCTCTTCAAAGTCGAGCCCGATGCCCTCACCGCCGCCTCCACCACCGCCCGCCGCATTTAATGGGCCGGTCCTCGGCGATAAATACACTTTCTTGAATTTCGAAGTCGTATCCGCAGAAAAGCCGTATTACACCCGAGCCGCCAAAGCGAGCGGAGCCAAAGGCCTCGTCCAGGTCGAGGTGCTCGTCAACACCGACGGCTCCGTGATCTCGGCAAAACCTCGCACCGGCAGCAAAGAACTCTGGCCCGAAGCCCAACGAGCCGCACTAGCTTCAAAATTCAAACGCCCGACCGCCGACGGACGTCCGGCCAGAGCCAACGGCTTCCTTGTTTATCGATTTGGACCGGCTGAAGATTAGCAAGGGGCAAGTCATTTTTTGCCCAGATCAACCGCTCGCTTGTACGCCGCGTAAACGGCCTTGGACAGAACAGTCCTGAGCGAGCCTTTTTCCATTTGGTAGATGGCTTCGGCTGAGGTTCCGCCGGGTGAGGTGACCATGTTGCGGAGTTCGGCGGGGTGTTTGTGCGATTCCATGGCGAATTTTACCGAGCCGAGCATGGTTTCCTGGACGAGTTCCTTGGCCATATCTCGTGAGAACCCGAGGTGGACGCCGGCGTCGGTCAGGGCTTCCATGACCATAAAAATGTAGGTCGGTCCCGTGGCTGACAACGATGTGGCCATGTCGATCATGTTTTCGGTCTCAACAAAAAGCTCTTTGCCCAAAGCCGACAGCATCTCGCGGACATGGCTGCGTTCCGTCTCATCAACCGCGTTCGTACAGGTCCAGGCTGTGATCCCAGCACCTATCTGCGAAGGCGTGTTTGGCATCGCCCTAACGATCTTTGCGGTGCCTAGCTCGTCGGCCAAATGCTCGATGCGGGCTCCGGCGACGATCGACAGGACAAGTTGGTCGAGATGCAGAACGCCGTTCAGGTCACGCAAAACGCTCGCGAGCCGCTGTGGTTTGACGCAGATCAGTACGGCGGAATTTTCGTTTCCGATGACCGATCTGGCCGCTTCGGCATTGCTTTCGAAAAGAGGGATGCCGTGTTTCTCAGCAAGTTCTTTCCTCCGGCTCTCACGCGGATGGCTGGCGGCGATATTCTTCGGATAGACGAGTTCTTTTCGCAAAAGGCCCGCAACCATCGATTCGCCCATCACACCACAGCCGATAAACGCCAAATGTAAGTTTTTCAGATCGTTGGCCATTGAGTTTTACCCTGGATTCTCGCAAATCATGCAGCATTCTTTGCGTGCTTTTAGTCTTTGCCTGAGAATAATAAGAGTTTCACGCAAACTCGGGCAGAACGCAAAGGAAGAAATATGGCCGAAATTCGAACAGCCGAAGAACTCGACAAACCCGCCATCTGGCAGATCATCAAAACTGTGATCGCCGGCGGCGACACATACGTTTTTGCTCCCGATACGTCGGGAGAGGAGATGATGGCGTATTGGTTTTCGCCGGACAAGTACAATTATGTGGCGGTGGAGGACGGCGAGGTGCTCGGGATCTATTGGCTCAGAGCGAACTATCCCGGGCTTGGTTCACATGTTGCCAACGGAGCGTATATGGTTTCCCCGCACGCGAAAGGCAAAGGCATCGGCAAACAGATGGCCGAGCACTCTCTCGATCAGGCCCGCCGGCTTGGTTTTACCGCGATTCAGTTCAATTTTGTCGTAAAAAGCAACATGGTCGCCGTCAGACTATGGCAAAGCGTCGGTTTCGAGATCATCGGCGAGATCCCCGACGCCTTCAACCACTCAAAAAACGGCCTGACGAGTGCGTACATAATGTACCGTAAGTTATAATTGCCGTTTTATCATGACCATTGACGAACAAATTGAATTCCTAAAAAAAGGCACCGTTGACGTTATTCGTGAGGAAGACCTTCGCAAAAAACTCGAGCGTGCTGAGAAGACCGGCAAGCCGCTGCGTGTAAAGCTTGGGCTTGATCCTACCGCGCCCGACATTCATGTCGGGCATACGGTGGTTATTCGCAAGCTCAAAGCGTTTCAGGATCTCGGGCATACGGTGATCTTTTTGATCGGTGATTTTACCGGGATGATCGGCGATCCTTCGGGCAAGAACGTCACGCGGCCGCCGCTTTCGCGCGAAGAGATCAATGTGAACGCCGAAACGTATAAGCGGCAGATGTTCAAGCTGCTCGATCCGGAGAAGACGGAGTTGAGATTTAACGGCGAGTGGATGGATAAATTCGGAGCGGCGGATTTTATCAAGCTGTGTGCCCGCACGACCGTCAAACAGATCCTCGAACGCGACGATTTTACCAAGCGGATGAACGAGGAAAAGCCGATCTCGCTGCATGAACTGCTATATCCGCTGGTTCAGGGTTACGATTCTGTCGCTCTGAATGCTGACGTCGAATTGGGCGGAACGGACCAGAAGTTCAACCTTCTGATGGGCCGCAATTTGCAGCGTGAATACGCTCAGGAACCGCAGGTCATCATCACCACACCGCTTCTTGAAGGCCTCGATGGCGTCAACAAGATGTCGAAATCGCTCAATAATTACATCGGCATCGACGAACCCGCCGGCGAGATGTTCGGCAAGGTGATGTCGATAACCGACGACCTTATGTGGCGATATTACGACCTCGTCACCGATCTGACGCCATCAGAGATCTCAAATCTGAGATCTGAAATTTCAAATGGAAAGAATCCCCGCGATGTTAAGGTGAATCTTGCAAAATTGATCATCGCTGACTTTCATTCTCAGGCGGCCGCAGATGCGGCTGAGGAAGAATTCGTCAAACGGTTTGTTCAAAAGGAAGTTCCTGACGAAGTCGAAGAAAAAACCATCGCTGCCGGAACGTACGCGCTTGCTGCGTTGATCGCCGACACCGGACTCGCCGCTTCAAAAGGCGAAGCTCGGCGTCTGATCGAGCAAGGCGGCGTGAAGGTCAACGGCGAAAAAGCTTCGGCGGCGAATGCAGAGATCGCGATCGATGCCGATGGCGTGTTGCTCCAGGTTGGAAAGCGTAAATTTTTGAAAGTGATCGGTAGATAACAAATATTGACATCTTTTGTTATTGAGCTAATAATTAGCCTATTATGAACGTGTCGTTAACGAATGAACTTGAAAACTTTATCGATGGAATGGTAAACAGTGGAATGTACTATTCAGCGAGTGAGGTTGTTCGCGACGGGCTGAGGCTTTTAAAAGACAAAGAAGAGTCAAAAGCCGCCAAACTCGCGGCACTTCGAGCCGACGTTCTGAAAGGTTACGAGCAGGCACAACGCGGGGAGGCACGTCCGTTGGATGTTGAGGCAATAAAGGCTGAAGGACGCCGAAGATTGGCGACGATACAAGGCGGCGAGTGAACCGATCAATACTTTTCACGCCCGAGGCGACCGAAGATCTTAACCAGATCTGGCTTTATCTGGCAACAGAAGCGGACATCGATATTGCCGATAGTTTTGTTGATCAGATTCGCGACAAATGCCATCGTATTGCCCGATCATCTGAAGGCTATCGGCTTCGTCCCGAACTTCTTCCGCTAGTTCGTAGCTATCCATTCAAGAGCTACGTAATCTTCTACACTCCTATCGAATCCGGGATCGAAGTTTTTCGGGTTCTTCACTCCGCTCGCGACATACCTGAAGTGTTTAGCGATCGGGACTAACCGCAAAACCGTTGTATTCTCCCGTCCGAAGGTCTATACTCAGTAATCCTAACGATGAGAGAAACTGCAACAAAGCGGGTGAAGCTGTCTGAGCGGATAAGTGCGTACGTTGCTTCTGAGGCACCGATCCGGACGCTTGCGGGGAACTGGTCGAAAAAGGCCAAGCTCGCGATGGACGAGGCTAACAGCCTTTCGCTTGAGCGGGTCGAGATCCGGTTGAAACGCCTGCCAAAACAGCTCGACGGATTTAAGATCATCCATCTCTCCGACATTCATCACAGCCCTTTTACCGGGCTCGAACACATCAAACGCGTCGTAAAAGTTGCTAATCGGCTGAAGCCCGATATCTTTTTGCTGACCGGCGATTACGTTTCGCACGAGCGTGAATACATCGCTCCGGTTGCTGCCGAGCTTGCGAAATTGAAGGCAAAATACGGTGTTCACGCGTGTCTCGGCAATCACGATCATTGGACTGATGCCGAGCTTGTCACGCACCTATTCCGCGGCGAAGGCATCAATATGCTAGTCAACGAGGGCTTTCGTTTTGAGACGAAAGGGGCTTCGTTCTGGTTGGCCGGAGTTGACGATTATATGGTCGGGAAAACGGATGTTCCCGCTGCTCTGAAAGGTTCATTTCCCGACGAAATGAAACTCCTGCTCGCGCACAATCCGATCATCTTTCGCGAGGCGGCTCGTTACGGCGTCGATCTAATGCTCAGCGGCCACACGCATGGCGGGCAGATCAAGTTTCGCGATGATGAGAAACGGATCATACGTCCGCGAAAGCTGCGTGCCGGACTTTACGAACGCCGCAGATCGCAGGTTTATGTTACTCGCGGCATCGGAACCGTCGTGGTCCCGATGCGATATCAATGCCCGCCCGAGATCTCGTTTTTGGAGCTGAGAACAGCCTGATGAGCGAGCGTCCGGTTTCCACACAGGTACTTACAATTGCCAATATCCTGACCTTCATGCGGATCGGGCTGATCCCGGTATTCGCGATCATGCTCGTCTATCATCGCGAAGGCTGGGCCCTGATCGTATTCACGATCGCGGGAGTTTCTGACGGAATCGATGGCTTTATAGCTCGTCGAATGAAGCAGGAGTCGGAACTCGGCACGATCATCGATCCGATCGCCGACAAACTTCTGATGACGACCGCGTTCGTGATGCTGACTTTGTCGACCGTCGTCGGGAATGAGCGGCATTTGCCGATACCGTTTTGGGTCACGGCGTGCGTGATCGGCCGCGATATCGGAATTGTGACGATCGCGGGAACGATAAATGTGATGACGGGTTTTCGAGGCTTTAAGCCGTCGTGGCTGGGCAAGGCAAGCACGTTCGTCCAGGTTTCGGGCGTTATTTTGATACTGGTAGCTGCGGTTTTCCCGCAGCTACGCGGATTTTATCTGCCGACCGTCTACACGACAGTTGCTCTGTTTGCGGTGGTTAGCGGCATCCATTACATCTTCCAGGTCGCCCGTTTGATGCGCGAGGAGGAAGCCGCTAAAGCTTCGGCCGACTAAAACTTTGCCGGATCAGGCATCGGCGACAGCGAGACAAACTTAATAAATTCCGGCAAGCCTTCCTCGGTCTTTTTCGAGAATTTATAAACCTGTGTCAGTCTGTCCTTCCACGAGGCCGCGTTCGGATTCTTTTCGACTTCACCTTTCTTAAAAGCACGAATATAAGCATCGAGCATCAGATCGATCGACTTATTGACCTGATCGTTCGCCGCTTTGAATTCCGCATCGCTGAGTTTTGAGCCCTTTGCTTTCAGATCGGTAGAAAGCTTGGCATAAACGTCTTCGTAATAGGTCGCGAGGAAATAGTACGGCAGCGAGCTTTCCTTGATCGGCGAATTGAAGGCCATAGCCTTGTAGATATTGATCGCAGATTCCTTGTTATCGGTATCGAGCAGTATGTAACCCGGAATGTAGTACATCCATGCCTGAGCCTCGTCCTTGTCCTTATACGGAGCAAAGTTTTTCGGTGTCGCACCGCCCTCGAGAGCGGCCGCGGCTTTTTTCGCGAATCCGATAGTTTCGTCGGCGTAGGTCTTGTCGCGTTTTGGCCCGAGCGAATTGTATCCGGCGTGAGCAAGGTTGATCATCACCAGCACATCGTCCGGATGTTCCGCCAGGACCTCCTTTCCGAATGCGAATGCCTCTGCCGGCTTATTCGCATCGACGGACGCATAGAAAGTACTCTCACGATAACCCTCAACGAAAGCCTTGACCTGCGTCACGCCTTTGTCCTTGCCATCCTTATTATCCTTGCCAAATCGGACAATAAAATCCTTCGCCAGCGGATACGCAGTCGCCATATCCTCCGGCTTTTTAGTGCCGACAAGAGTGGCGATCTCTTTCAGGGCTTCATCCTTGGATTTGGGTTTTTGAGCGACACCCGGCGAAACAAAAGCCGCCGCGAGCAGCAAACAAAGTGCAGTATGAATAAGCGATCTCATCGAAATAATTACTTCCTTCAGTTTTGATACGAGAGCAGCTCAATTTTAGCAAACCTCAGCCGGTTTCGAGGATAGGCCGTGAACAATTCCACAACGACGAGCGGAAAATCTCATCGATCGCTGCGAGGTTCGAGGTTATTTTCAGCGAATATCGGATGATCTCGCATGGAATGAAAGTTGCACTTTACCGTTTCATCCCCTTTTGAAAACTTACAGTTATCCGCATGTTTCCTCGGTTCGATTCTCCCTCCTTTCCTAAGCGAAGCGACGACTGGAGCGGCAAGCATCCCTGCTTGCCACACTGCGGCTTCCCGAGTGTAAGGAGTTTCACCTCGATTCAAGATCTAAGAAATAACCTAGGCTGTGGATCATTCCACCATAGGAGTTCGACGGCTTTTTCGGTGATTCTGGCTCGCAGCAGATCATTGCCTTCGATCGCAAAAAGGCCGTCTTTGTTTAGTGGAATGAGCCTCGAACGCGGGCGTTCAGGGCGTTCGAGCCAGAGCGTTCCATCGTCAAGCTTGATCGTCAGCTCGCCGTATCCTTCGCTTGTCTTTCCGTATTTCCCAGTCAATTTCGTCAGGTCAATCGCACTGGTCCTGACCGGGCTGAGCAGAGCTTCGGCAGCGGTAAGGAACCACTTGTATTCGGCCAATTGATCAGGCGGAGCGTTAGATGCGGCGAGACGCTTGAGAGCGAGCGATCGCGCCATTTCGAGAGCCTGCTGCGGCGGACACTCGACATTCGGAGCAACGCCGACGCCGTCCCAGTTCGAATTCGTGAGCACATGCAGCGGACGGCCGTACGAGATGCTGAGGATAAAATTCGGAGCGACGGGCAGTAGTTTGTTGTTATTCGCGGCACCGGCGGTACGAGTGCCGACGAGTTCGGCAAGCTTGAATTGCTGTAAATTGTACGCGACGGCTTCGGCGGCCGAACCGACATTCCCGTCGATCAGAACGTAAAGCGGCTTCCCCTTTAACCGGCCTGCCGGCAAATGCTCGATCGCTCCCGAACGCTCGGGCGGAGCCGAGCCTGCGTAAGAAACGTACGTCACCGTTCCCGGATCAAAAAAATGGCTGCTGAAATATTGAGCCGCCGCACTCGTTCCGCCGCCGTTACCTCGCAGATCGATGATCCAGGCGTCGCCGTCCTTCAGAAAACGCATTGCAGCGTCATAAATCGCTCCGGTCTCGTCCGGAACCCACTCAAAATGTGTGATCCGCAGGTAACGGAATTTCCGGGCAAGATACGCATTTCCGTCAGGCCGTGGTCGTTCCTGATCGCTCGTCGGCGGCGAAAAGCATCTTCGCCCGCATCGCTTTTTGGAGGAGCGATCGCCGCCGCGTACGCCGCCGGATCGACCGTCAGCGACAAATGACCGTCATTCGCAACACCGCGAAGGTCAGTCGTCACACGTTCCGCAAACACCCGCGCGTCATCGACGTCGTACCGTCCCGCCGCTTTTGCGTCGTGCAATTTTTTGATGATCGCCGGCCGCATTTCGGGGAATACATAAAGCTCCTGAAACTTCGCCTCGATCTCGGCTAGAGCCGCATCACGCAGAGCGGACGAGAATTTTCCGGACGTTTGAGCAAAAGTAACGGCAGCTAAAAAAACGACCGCGAGCGGCAGAAAAAGACTCTTCATGCTCAAAAGGATACCTTGAGGCGAAATTCAAAACTTGTAAAAATGTCGACCTTCTATAAAAACAGCCAGTTGATCTGCCCGTTTTCCAACTCGGAAATGCTGGAGAAAAATTTTGCGGGTGAGTAACCCGTGAGCGAGCGAAAATCCTTGATCATGTGCGACTGATCAAAATAGTTGAGACCATAGGTGATGTCCGTTAGCCTTTTTCTATCCCTGGCAACATAACGGTCCTGCATCGCACGCCGAAACCTGATCACCTTTCGCATCTCGGACGGCGATTTACAGATGTGGCGGGCGAAATGATTATTCAACGTCGATCGCGAAACGCCGTATTTACGGGCAAGTTGTGCGACCGGGATCGACTCGCCATCGTCAGCAAACATTTCGCCGATGACATTTTCGAGCAGCGGATGATCAAATCCGACCAGCTTGGAAAGCCAGTACGTTTCAAGATCGCTAAGTCTTTTTTCGACGTCTGCTTGTGTCAGTATCGCCTTCATTCGCGACTTTAGATCGCCGAACGGATCAAAATCCGCGTACTGCCCGGTATTGTAAACGCACAGGTCGTCGGGCAGAAAAGCATTGATGCCGAGCGGTTTGAAATAGATCGTGATCTCGTCGATCTGGCCGGAATATTCGATGCAAACAGGCTTGTTGAATGCACACACAAGGTTTGCCTCGATCGGATTCCCGGCGCAATATTCCGTCCGAAGCCCGAGCTCCGTCTCCGTTGTCAGCGAATCTTTGCTGATCGAAACAAGCGTAAAAATGCTCGGGAACGTCAAATACCTGACCGGATCATCGTCCGCATCCCGCGTGTAAACATAAAAGCACTCGATATGCTTTCGCAGCTCGGCGTTTCGTGGTTTGTAAACCTTGAGCATTGTCATTTTCCTTTCCGCTGTAACAAAGCTTACCAAAAGACATCTGCTCTGCGAGCGAAGCGACGACTGGAGCGGCGAGCATCCCTGCTTGCCACACCGAGGCTTCCTCGGTGTTAAGTGCCGCGTTTGAGATCGTGTAGAAACACCGTGAGACCGTCACACTGCGGAAGCCGCAGCGTGGCAAGCAAGGATGCTTGCCTCTCCAGTCACGGCTTCGCCGACTTTATCTCGCCCCGCGGCCGACGGTAATGGCTCGGTTCAGGTCGAGGGTCAGGATGCCGTCGCTGTTGATGTCGGCGTCTTCGAAGAGCAGCGTCCGGTCGATCCGCAGGCGGAAGTGCTGGCAAAAGGCTGATGCCGAGATACGGTGATAGTCGCCGCCGCTGCCATGTTTCTTGATTCGAAATGCATTCTTTTTACCCGGATCGATAGGTTTGAGCCCGATGATCCGTCGATCACCGTCGTAGCTCATCTCGACCGCCGAATGACGGCCCAGAGCGTCGTACGCTTTGCCGTTCATATATATGACATGACGCGGGCCGATCGTTACCCGCATTTCACGCCGCGCCCTTTGCACGTGCTGTCTCCCTTCGAATATCGTCCATTGATTGTTCATTTTTGTGTGCCTCCAAGATCTCGTGTCGAAAGTTAGTATCCGGAAAACGCCCCCGAAATTAAATGCTACTTTTCGCACTTCGACATAGAATGCGTAATTTGCGTATTTTTCGCAAAATGCAGTATTTTGCGTACTTTTTGGCGAGAATGCAGAGACGTTTTGGATAGACGGCGACAACGGCTAGAGAATATTGGCGGCGACAACATGGATCGATGCAGAATGTGCTCCCGGAACGCAGCCCGGAAATGAAGTTAGACCCCGACCCAAAAACCTCGACCAATTCCCGGGTAAATGTTTGACCAGATCGGGCAATTATCTTGACCAACTGCGGTTATTTTAGACGAAATGTGATCGTGACGTTGATGGCTAAAATAAACTTGACAATAACACACTCAACTATTATCATCACTATATGCTCAACTAGCTGGGTCATTATATTGGGCATCGCAATAATAGTTTTTTGGAGATAAATCATTATGAGCAAAATTATCGGTATCGATCTGGGAACGACAAATTCGGTCGTTGCCGTGATGGAAGGCGGTGAGCCCGTCGTCATCACAAACAGCGAGGGCGGTCGCACAACCCCTTCTGTTGTTGCATTTACAAAGGACGGCAATCGTCTCGTCGGCCAGGTCGCGAAGCGTCAGGCTGTCACAAATCCTGAGAACACGCTCTACTCGATCAAGCGTTTCATGGGCCGCAAGTTCGACGAGGTCGGCGGCGAGATCAAGCAGGTTCCGTACAAGGTCGAAAAAGCCGGAAACGGTGACGTGCAGATCGCTGCCGAAGGCAAGCATTTTTCGCCGCCCGAGATCGCTGCGATGGTGCTGCAGAAGCTCAAGCAGGCAGCCGAAGACTATCTCGGTTCGAAGGTCGACAAGGCGGTGATCACGGTTCCGGCTTACTTCAACGACGCTCAGCGTCAGGCGACCAAGGACGCCGGCAAGATCGCGGGACTCGAAGTTCTGCGTATCGTAAACGAGCCGACCGCAGCCGCTTTGGCTTACGGTTTGGACAAGAAAAAAGACGAGATCATCGCGGTTTTCGACTTTGGCGGCGGTACCTTCGACATCTCGGTCCTCGAGGTTGGCGAAGGCGTTGTCGAGGTGAAATCGACCAACGGCGACACACACCTCGGCGGTGACGATGTGGACGAAGTGCTCGTTAGCTGGATCATCGATGAGTTCAAAAAGGATCAGGGAATCGACCTCCACAACGACAAAATGGCCCTCCAGCGTCTGAAAGAAGCTGGTGAAAAGGCCAAAGTCGAGCTTTCGTCGGCGATGGAAACGGAGATCAACCTGCCGTTCATCACCGCGGATGCATCGGGTCCGAAGCACCTCGTTATGAAGCTCACTAGGGCGAAATTCGAACAGCTCGTCGAGCCGGTTCTTAAACGCTTGATGCCGCCAGTCGAGCAGGCGATCAAAGATGCCGGCCTCACGGCGAAGGATATCGAAGAGATCGTGCTGGTCGGCGGTTCGACCCGTATTCCTAAGGTCCAGGAAATGGTCAAGGAATACTTTGGCAAAGAGCCGAACAAATCGGTCAACCCGGACGAAGTCGTTGCACTCGGAGCTGCGGTTCAGGCAGGTGTTTTGGGTGGTGAGAAGACGGACATTCTGCTTCTCGACGTTACTCCGCTGACGCTCGGAATCGAGACGTTTGGCGGTGTCGCAACGCCGATGATCCAGAAAAATACGACGATTCCTACGCGTAAATCTGAGATCTTCTCGACCGCTTCGGACAATCAGACGTCGGTCGAGGTCCACGTGCTGCAGGGCGAACGCCCGATGGCCGGCGATAACAAGACGCTCGGCAAATTCCACCTCGTCGGCATTCCGCCGGCACCGCGTGGCGTTCCGCAGGTCGAGGTTACTTTCGACATCGACGCTAACGGAATCGTGAACGTTTCCGCCAAGGACGTCGGCACTGGCCGCGAGCAGAAGATCACGATCACCGCTTCTTCGGGTCTCTCGAAGGACGAGATCGACCGCATGATGAAAGATGCCGAGTCGCATGCTGGCGAGGATGAGAAGAAAAAGCTTGCGATCGAAGCCAGAAACCGACTCGACGGCCTTGTTTACAGCGTCGAAAAGACCATGTCTGAGAACAAAGACAAGGTCGATGCTGCCGCTGCCAGCGAGATCGAATCGGCGATCGCTGATTCGAAAACAGCCCTTGGCGGCGAAGATGTCGACGCGATGAACAACGCATTCGATCGTCTGCAGACCGCTTCGCACAAACTCGCCGAAGCGATCTACAACCAGACGCCTTCGCCGGAAACCGGAGCAGCCGATGAGCAGGCCTCGTCGGCAACCGCCGGAGCCGATGGTGACGGTGGTGGAGCCGCAAGTGATGACAACGTTATCGATGCGGAGTATGTCGATGTTGAAGACGAAGACAAAAAGTAGGCAGTAAGCAGTGAGCGGTAAGCAGTGGGCATCGCCGTTCACTGCTGCCGCTTTTCTGTGAAGCGATCGTTGATTGAAGATGGTCGGGTCTTGAGCTAAACTGCTCAAGGCCCGCCCCTTACGGCTTACCATTAAATGGCTAAAAAAGATTATTACCAAATACTCGGCGTCAAAAAAGACGCAAAAGCGGACGAAATCAAAAAATCGTACCGCCGTCTTGCGTGCAAGCATCATCCCGATGTTAATCCCGGTGATAAGGCCGCCGAGGATAAGTTCAAAGAGGTTCAAGAGGCCTACGATGTGCTGTCTGATGACAAGAAGCGTAAGGTCTTTGACCGGTTCGGTTACTATGCGGACAATCTCGATGCAGATGCTCCGTTTGGAGGCGGCCGAGCGAGCGGAGCGGGGCCGACCGGTGGATTTGATTTTTCTGGCTTCGATTTCAGCAGTGGCGGCCAGACGAGCGGTGGAGGGTCGAGTTTTCGCGATATTTTCTCTGATCTGTTCGGCGGCGGCGGAAGTTCCGCCAGATCGGCCCAGCCGGAACCTCCGCGGGCGATGCCAAAGCGAGGGCGTGATATCGAGATCCCGCTGGCATTGAGTTTTGAGGAATCTTTCACCGGGCTCACGACAAATATCACGGTCAACCGCAGCGAACAGTGTTCGCGTTGTCAGGGCGCGGGTGATACGGGCGGGCCGGTCGTTACCTGCCCGACTTGCAAAGGCAGCGGCCAGGTTATGAAAACCGGCGGACGGCTGCAGTTTTCGCAGGCGTGTACCGATTGCGAGGGAACCGGACGCCGCCGCGAACCGTGTTCGCTGTGCAATGGCAAGGGCGTTACGCCAAAATCCGAGCAGGTCAAGATCAAGATCCCGGCTGGCGTTGATACAGGTTCGCGAGTCCGCGTACCCAAAAAAGGCCACGGGGGAAGGCTCGGAGCCGAGCCGGGAGATCTGTTTATTTTGACCAACGTAGGTAAGCATCCATTCCTAACTCGCAAGGGCGATAACGTCTATATAACAGTGCCGATCACCGTTTCCGAGGCAGCTCTCGGGACCAAGATCGAAGTGCCGACCGTCGAAGGAAAGGCTCAACTCAAAGTGCCGAGCGGAACCGAATCCGGCCAGAAATTCCGGCTGCGTGAGCGCGGTTTCCCGAGTCTTAGAAACCCGAGTTTGCGTGGCGACGAGTTTGTCGAGGTCAAGATCACACTGCCTCGCGTTATTTCGGAGGAAACCAAGGAAGTGCTTCGGCAATTCGAAAAGCTGAATCCTGAAAATCCTCGTAAAGCTATCGGGCTCGAGTAGGCTCTGAGTGCCGGCTTTAGCCGGCCCTTGATTCTGTGGAGGCCGGCTAAAGCCGGTACTCACAACGTTATGAAAAAGCGAATCAAAACCTATACGATCAGTGCGGTTGCGGAATTGTATGATATACATCCGCAGACGCTCCGTTTGTACGAGCGCGAGGGGCTTTTGCTGCCTTCGCGGTCGGTGGGGAATACTCGTCTGTATGAGGATTCCGATCTCGAGCGGCTCGAGGTCATTTTGTCGCTCACGCGTGAGCTCGGCGTCAATCTCGCCGGTGTAGAGATCATCCTGAACATGCGTGCCAAGATGGACCAGATGCAGCGGGAATTCGAGCAGTTTTTTGAATATCTCAAGACTCATGCCAGTGAATTTTCGCGGAGCAGTGAGTCGTTCGCCTCGACCGAGGCTCTCATTCCGGTTTCGCGCTTTCGCGTAACGCGTATTCGTCACGAAGCTTCGATCGACGAATAACCCGCGTTTTCTGCAAAAAGGTCTTACCATTCCGTTAACATCCGAACCTCTCATCGTTGCGCTAACTGCGAATTTGGGATACGATTTCCAGTTGAACAAATCCGTATTTAGTTAGGAGTAATCGATGTTTGGAAGAATTTTTACCCGCAGTTTTGCGCTCACGCTGGTCTTGTTGGCCACGGCTGTATTTGCCTTTGGGCAGGATCTCGATGATGTGACCATCACCGGCAAGATCCTCGACCCGAACGGACTGCCGATCGTCGGAGCAACAGTTGTCGCGACCAATACCGAAACCGCCATCGCCAGAACCGTAACCACTGACGACGAAGGCCGTTACAACTTTGTAAAGCTCAAGCCCGGCAGTTACAAGGTCAAGGTCACCGCGACCGGTTTTGGTGCTCAGGAAACTCCGAGCATCGCGACGATCTCGGCGCAGAACGTGCAGCGTGATTTCAAACTCAGCCCGGCCAGTGTTACAGCCGAACAAACGATCACCGTCACCGAAGACGACACACCGCTTGTCGACACAACCCGAACGATCGTCGGCGGCACCGTCACGCAGCGTGAGATCGAGGAACTTCCTATCGACACCCGCAATCCGCTCGATCTGGTGCTGACGCTCGGCGGTACTGCTGAGGAACAGCTTTCGACGCGTGACCTGTCGGGCGATCGCGGTGCCCGCGGTTTGACGGCTCCGGGAACTACGCCTGAGGAAGCCGGTATTTTCGGCCTTTCGGGCGGCGCCGCTTACTCCAATAACATCACCATTGACGGTCTCGATAACAACGACGATCGCGGTGCTTCGTTCCGTTTTCAGCCTTCGATCGACGCGATCAGCGAGGTTCAGGTCATCACGAACCAGTTCTCGGCAGAATATGGCCGTGCATCGGGTGGACGTGTGAACCTGACGACACGAGGCGGCAGCAATAAATTCCGCGGCCGTGCGTATATGTATTTCCGCGACGAGAGCCTCAACGCGAATACGTGGAACAACAACCGCCGCGGTTTCGGAAAACCGCCGCTTCAGGAACGCAATCCGGGCTTCACCTTTGGCGGCCCGATCATTAAGGACAAGCTCTTCTTTTTCGGATCGTACGAGTACAACAACACATTCGACACGACAATTCTCGATGCGTGGGTGCCGACGGCCGGGGCCAATTCCGTGTTTCCGCTGCCTACGCCGAATAATCCTACGCTAGGCACCGTTGTCGTACCGGCCGCGACCTGTCCGACGGGCTTTACCTGCCCTGCCGTTACGGTCGGCAATTATACGCTTCCCACCGATACGCCAGCATTGGTCCACACCGCTACATCGCGAATCGACTGGAATGCCGGGAAGTATCAGAACATGACGTTCTCGTGGCAGCTCGGCCGCTCTAATGACCTTCGCTCGTTCAGCGGAACTAATCGCATTGCAGATTCGATCATTGGCCGCATTCGCAATACGGATGGTTTCAATTTCACGCATAACCTTTTCGACGGCAACAAGGTAAATCAGGTCCGCGTTCAGTATTCGAAACTCGATCCGAGTTCTGCTCAGGCTGCTGGTGCTCTGTCGCCAGCGGTACTTGTGACCTTTACGGCGCAGGGAACGCAGGTATTCGGTTCGACTACGAGTTCGTCAGATCGTAAAGAAAATCGCTGGCAGATCCAGGATACGTTCAGTCTCGTCACTGGTGATAAGACTTGGCGCATGGGCTACGATTTTCAGAATATCGACACGACCTTCATCGATCGTTTCGACGTAACCGGCACTTACACGTTCGGCACGTTTTCGAACTTTATCGGCGGCGTCCCGACCCGGCTTCAGCAGAATTTCGGCGGTGACTCGAACCTGAACAACAAGTATTTCGGAGCCTTTGTTCAGAATGACTGGCGAGTCCGATCGAATCTGACACTGAACGCCGGCATTCGTTACGAACGCGAAACGGTTCTGAAAGACAACAACAACTGGGGCCCAAGAATCGCTGCGGCATGGGATCCTTTCAAGAAAGGCAAAGGCGTTATTCGTCTCGGTGCCGGTATCTTTTACAACCGCGTGCTGCTCAGAACGATCGACGACTATACGGGCGATCTGACGACGCTTCGGCTTGATACCAACAGTGTTCCGCTTCCTGCCGGAGCGACGTTTAGTTCGGATGCTCTTCGCAGATCGCTCGCTGGAGTTTTCCCAAATGCAGTGACGCTCGATACGAGATTGGCTGTTACGACGACGGCGGGACAGACGTTTTCGGTTCGTGAGCTTTCGCGTTCGAGCACAGTTTTCCGAAACCTGTCGCCCGACATCGTTATTCCGAAGAGCTATCAGCTCAATGGCGGTTTCGAACGCGAGGTCGGCAAGGGCTTGGTGTTCGAAACGAACGTAACCTTTAACCGCACCGTCAATCTCTGGCGTGAGACCAATCCGAATGCTCCGATCCTGCCTTCGGGCGTGACGGACGCGAACACCGACGGGCGTGTGACCTATACCGACTATCTGCTCGGCCTGACAAGCGGAACGAACCGCTTTTTCTCGGGCGTTGTCGGGGAAGTCGGCGGAACTCACGATGGCAGCCCGACTGCGACGGCGGCGTGTACGACAGCAACGACGCTTTGCTATGTCAACGTCAACACCTCGTCGACGACGTTCCCGACCGGCGGCTGTGCGACCGCGGCACCGAATACAGCGTACTGCCGTGCGATCGCCGCTTTGAATCCGCTTCGTCCGGCGGCACTGTTTGCTCAGTTTGGACAGGCTCAGCTAGAAACGGTTACCTCGATCGGCAACAGCCGTTACATCGGTGCGGTTTTCGAACTTCGCAACCGTTACGTCCGATTCAAGAACGGATTTGGCGGTTCGTGGCGGCTATCGTACACGCTGTCGCGTCTAATGGATGACGGTATCGTCAACACGTCGGATCCGACGACGCCCGGTGATTTCCGCGGCGATTGGTCGCGAAGCCTTGCAGATAGAACGCACCGTATCTCACTAACCGCGACAATGGATACGCCAAACTGGCTTGGCAAACTCCGCATCTCGCCCGTCGTCCGTTATGGATCGAGTGCTCCGTATAACCTTTCGGCTGGCGGCGTTGACCGCAACCTCGACGATCTGAGCAACGACCGCCCGAATTTCACCGGAAACGTCAGTGACATTCCATGGCGTGTCTACGGCTCGGCATTCCCGGCACAGCTCGCGTCGCAGCTTTCGCTCGCACCGCTCGGCAGCCCAGGGACGCTTCCGCGCAACGCCGGTAAAGGCCCGGCTCTGTGGCAGTTCAATATCAATGTGACGCGCGAATTCAAACTCACCGAACGCCTCAAACTGCGTCCCTCGGTCGAGGTCACGAACCCGCTGAACATGAACATTTTCAGCTTTGGCTCGAACTTCATCAATTTCGACAACCTCTCGCTCTGTACGACCGGCGGCGTATTGACCACCGCTCAGCAGGCGACGTGTGACGGCTTCGTCGCTCCGACACGAACGATGACGCATCGCCGTATGCGTCTCGGGTTGAGATTTGATTTCTAAGCCGATCATCGTAACTTATTACTGAAGAGGTTGTCTCAAGAGGCAGCCTCTTTTTTTGCTTTAGTTGATGCAGGGACGCGACGCAGGAGATTTGTTCTTTCTTGATCTTGTTCCGTGTTTTTCGGTGTGTTCCGTGGTCAGTCCTAAAAGAACTTTCACCACGGAATGCACGGACAAGCACGGAAAGAACTGACGAATACTGCCATTCGCGATCGTAGTCCTTTTCTTTGCTAGACAAATCCAGTGACGCGAAAATTTTCGTGACTCCAGTGACGCTGCCGTGATAAACTTTGTTGTTGAACATTTTTGTTCATTATTCAATTTATGAGCCTCGCCGTCGCTGAACCTCAACTCCCCGTTACTGAGACCACGATCGAATCTGTACTGCTCGATGCGGATCTCTTTGTAAAATACAGCTCGCCTGAGAAGGCTTTTGAACTGCTTCGCGCGTCACTGGAGCGTTCGCCGCGTTCGATCAGCCTGCGTGAAAAGATGCGGGACATCTGCGTCAAGCAGAAAAACCTGAACGAAGCCGCGAAACAATGCCTGGCTCTCGTTAGCCTGTACATCGCCCGTGAAGATTTTGACCTCGCGTACGACCGTTTGCAGGAGGCGAAACTGCTCGATCCGCGTATTTCGGTTGCTCCCGGCCTTGAAGCCATTCGCCGTGCGCGACGCCCCGATTTTGCCGTCGACCGCGACCGTTCGCCGCAGCAGGTCCGCACCGACGTGACCTTTGCCGGAAGCCTCGCGTACGTGAGCATTTTCGACGCCGTTCAGGTGATCGAGAGTGCGAAAATGACCGGGCTTTGCATCATCAAATCAGATCTGCACGTGGGCAGCGTTTCGTTCAACGAAGGCAAGATCGTCGATGCCGAATGCAACGGTGCCAACGGTCAAACCGCGTTTCGCGACCTGATCGAGATCAGCTCAGGGACGTTTGAGTTCAACATCTCCGAAAAAGAGTTCCCGATCGTCATCGCGATCACGAGCAACACCAATTTCCTACTCGACGTCCTCACCGAACTCGATAACGAGCGTGCCGAAAAGCAGGGCCTGAGAAGCGTCGGCGACGAGCTGATGTAAGAGGCGTCACTGGATCTTCTGTCGCCAAGAGCGACGCATATTAAAGCCTAGGGTGAAATGAGCGAAAGCGAATTGGAACCCTGGGTTTTATGTTTTCTACATCGATCGCTGAATAGACCAACAGCGACGCAGATCTCGTTAATATTTGTCGCCGTGCGCGGCGGTAACACCGACGGACGGAATAGCAAGGAAAGAAGCGAATTTTCAAAGATCAATGCCAAGGTTCAATAGCAAACAGAAGAGCGTCACTGGAACTCAAGGTGAGCCGCGGGCTTGTATCTTGGAAGTGACGAATGAGGGAAGTTCCGTAAAGATGCCGACGCGCCGCTCGATTAGATCGCCGATGACTTCCGGGATCACGCCGTCATTTACGAAGTCGATCATGTACGACGGGAGCGGGCCTTCGCAGGTCATTTCGAAGAAGATGTGGTCCGCTCGTTCAGGTTCGTCCGTCAGGTGTACCAATTGCCGGTACGGACGAGGATAGCTAAAGCGGCTTTCGACCAGGAGTGAGCAAACGCGTTCGACGAATGCGAGCTTTTCGTCGGGTGCGAAGACGGGAAGTTTTAGCCTCAACGGCTGCGAGCATGTTTTACAGATGATGGTATCGTGCATGCATTCAACGCTACATAAAGTGACGCAACGATGGAACCCTGTTTTGCGTAAAACGACGTATTATGCGGGAAATGCGTATATTGCGTAAAATGACGCACTTTGCGTATTTTGCGTACTTTTGACCCAGGATCTTACTTCCGCCGTGTTGTTTTCAAGGTTGACTTCGACCGCCCAATCCTACAAAATATAGCGCTCAACACAACTCACAGCACTATAGAATGTTTAAGCTTCAGCGTCTCGAAATTTCAGGTTTTAAATCTTTTGCGGATTACACGGAGATAGTTTTCACCGGCAGCGGCATCACTGCGGTCGTCGGCCCGAACGGCTGCGGCAAGTCAAACGTTTCGGATGCGATGTCGTGGGTTCTCGGCGAACAGCGGGCAAAATCGCTCCGCGGCGGCGAGATGAAGGATGTAGTTTTTGCCGGAACGCGTTCGCGAAAACCGGGCGGAATGGCCGAGGTCGTACTGCATCTGGTTCGCGACGACACGGTTTTTGACGGCGACGACAACGAACTCGCCGATATCGATCAGGCACTTTCCGGCATCGACGAAGCCGCCGTCGATATGGACGAGATCGAGGGCATTGAGGAAGTGGAGAGTCTGGAGTCGGGAGTCGAGAGTACAGAGAATTTGGCTTCTGATGATATTGTGCCGACCGACGCGGAAGTTGAACCGGTCGAAACCGTAAAAGCGATGGCTGTCGGTTCGGCGCAGGTCGTCGAGACCAAGGTCAAGACGAAACGCCACTGGCGTCCGCGTTCATTTGCATTGGATTTTGCTCCGGGCGAAGCTGTTTCGGTCACGCGGCGTCTCTACCTTTCGGGTGAGAGCGAATATCAGCTCAATGGCAAAACCTGCCGTCTGCGTGACATTACCGACCTTTTTGCCGGAACCGGTTTGTCCGGAGCTCACTACGCGATCATCGAGCAGGGACGCATCGGCCAGATCTTATCTGCGAAGCCCGCCGACCGTCGCGGTTTGATCGAAGAAGCCGCCGGAATTTCGAAATTCCGTGCCCGCCAGCGTGCCGCCGAAACGCGGCTTGATAACGCGAAATCAAACCTCGCTCGCATCTTCGACATCATCGCCGAGGTCGAAACGCAGGTAAATTCGCTGCGGCGGCAGGCCTCGAAAACGCGTCGTTTCAAGATCCTGCAGGAAGAGTTTCGCGAGCTTTTGCGGCAGCTATATGCTGCTGAGGGGCGTTATTTGACCGATCTTTCGAACGAACTGAGCGTCCAGCTTGGCCGTTCGGAGGAGATCGAGACCGAGCTGCAGGCACAGGTCAAAGCCAAGGAAGAAGCGTCGCGCGATACGACGCAGAAGGCACGCGATGCCGAGGAAAGCCTGGCTGAACTTCGCAAGATCCACGCCAATAACATTCTCGAACGCGACCGAGCCGAGCGTGAACACATCTACAAATCAGACCAGATCGTCGGCCTCAACGGCCGCTGCGACGCCCTGCGTGCGGAGATAAAGGTCAGCAAAGAGCGACATTCGACGCTGGCAGCCGAGCTCGAAAAACTGCGAAAGGACGAGCAGCACGAGACTGCGGAACACGCGAAAGCAGAAGCTGTGCTGCGAAGTTCCGAGGACGAACACCGCAAAGAAGCGGCTTCGCTGGCGGCGATCGAAGGTTCGATCGAGAAACTGCGGAGTGAGCTGATGCAGCATACCGGCGCGGCTGAGCGGTTCGACGAGATCTCGCGGCAACTCGAAAACAACATCGAACGCCTAGAAATGCGTGCCGACGGCCTGCAAAAAGAAGGTCATCGGGCGGAAGAAACGTTCGCCGCCAATCAAAAGCAGGCTGACGAATTGTCTCAGGGACTTGCCGCTGAAGAAGAAAAACTAAAGGAACTGAACGCCGAAAAGGAAGTTCTAGTCGCAGCCACGACCGACGCGCGAAACGTCGTCCGAACTGCCGAAGTTGAGCTGCGAACGTTGAATGACGAGCATTCGGCAAAGCGTCACCGGCTTGCGACGCTGCGGGAACTTGAAGAAAAGAAAGCCGTTTACGCTCCGCAGGTGCAGAAACTGTTCGCCGAGCAAAAGAATATCGGCGTAAAGCTCGCAGGTGTTCTTGCCGACCGTCTGAACGTTGATCGCGAGGCCGAAACTGCGGTCGAGATGCTGTTTGGGAATTTCCTGGAATCGGTGATCGTTGAATCGGTCGCGGATGCGAAGGTCGTTTCGGAATGGCTCAAGGCAAATGACATCGGGCGAACGACGATGATCATCTTGTCGGGCGAGGCGAAGCAAACCGATGCGATGCGAACCGGCGACGGCTCGATGGCGGATCATTTGGGCGTTTCTGGCGAACTCGCGAAAGCTCTTCAGCAGATATTTCCGCGTGAAATGTCGGCTCGGCTTGTTAAGGATCTCGATCAGAAGGTTTCGGACGGCGAACTGCTCGTCAATTACGAAGGCGACCTGTTGCTCGGCGGACGGATGTTTGTCGGCGGCAAGCAGAAGGCAACGGGCAAGAATTCGTCGCTGCTGGCATTTAAACGCGAGCTGAATCAACTCAGTAAGGAATGCACGAAGCTCGAATCGGCGATCGAAAAAGCGAACTCCGTCGTCGAAAAAGCCAAAGCGAGCCTCGTTGACAGCGAGAGCAAGACCGTCGATCTGCAGTCGCTGATCATCAAAGTCGATCGCGGAATTCACGGCCTGCAGATCCAGGTTCACGCGGCGAAGGAAGAGATCGCGAGAGCCGAGCGTCACCGCAAGGTCGTTTCCGATGAGGCCGGACAGATCCGTTCGGAGATCGAGGAAGTTAAGCAGAAACGTGCCGATGCGATCTCAAACAAGCAAAGTGCGGAAGACGCTCGAACGGAAACAGCGGCACGGCTCGATGCTGTCGGGCTGGAGCTCCACATCGCACGCGAAAAGGCTGAGGCAGCGATCGCGATCCTCAATGATAAACGAATGATCGCGGCGACTTCGGATGAGCGTCGGCGTTCGGCGGTGTCGGCGTTGCGACGCGTCGAAAATGAGCATCGCGAGATCGAATCGCGAATGGCTGTTCAGCAACTCGAATTGACCGAGGCCGAGGCGAAGATCAAAGCCCTGCACGAATCGATCAATGAGATCACCGACCGCATTTCGTCAGCCGGAACCGAGATCGAACGAGAAAACGCCGAACTGAATGCCTCGATCGCTGCTCTTTCGACCGCTCGTGAACTTTCCGATACAACGAGCGTCGAACTCGCCGACCTCAATCGCAAGGCCGTTGAGGCTCGAAACGAAAAGGCCGAGATCGAGATCCGTCAGGCTGAAGCGGTGACGCGTCTTCGAAACACGAGCGAGAATTGCCAGCAGGAACTGAACATTTCGCTCGTCGAACTTGTTGAAAACACAGAACCTAACGAGAACTTTGTTCTCGAAAACGCAAGACGCGACGCTGATGACCTGCGAGAAAAACTAGATAATTTCGGTGCGATCAACATGCTTGCCCTTGAAGAGTTGGGCGAAGCGGAGGAGCGACACTTGTTCCTTACTTCGCAGCGAACCGACATTATCGACAGCATTCAGGCGACCGAGGAAGCTCTGAAAGAGATAAAGCAGCGTTCGCGCGATCGGTTCAAGGCGGCGTTCGAGGCGATCAACGAGCATTTCAAGCAGTTTTTCCTCGATATGTTCGGCGGCGGCCGCGGCGAGATGACCTTGCTCGAATCGGACGACATTCTCGAGGCCGGCATCGAGGTCGTCGCTCAACCGCCTGGCAAACGTCTGCAAAATATCATGCTGCTTTCGGGCGGTGAAAAGGCAATGACCGCGATCGCACTGGTGCTTGCGATCTTCAAGTACCGCCCGTCACCATTCTGCCTGCTCGATGAGGTCGATGCGCCGCTCGATGACGCGAATGTCGGACGATTCGCCGCAAAGATCGCGGAAATGTCTGAAAAGACACAGTTTATCGTCATCACCCACAACAAACGCACAATGGAAGCCGCGCGGGCTTTGTACGGCGTGACGATGCAGGAAGCCGGCGTATCGAAGATCGTCTCGGTCAAATTCGAATAACCAACCGCTCTCCCGCAGCGGGCATCCAAGACAATTGCTGAACTGAAATTAGCTATTTTTTAGTAGTTCGGTAGAATTGTCTGCAATGAGAATTTCGGTAAAAGTAACTCTCTTTTTCTTGCTGTTCGCTCTGTTGGTGGTCTCGGCGTCCGCTCAGAAAAAGGCGAACGTCCGCACGAATCCGACACCCGAGCCGACACCAGAACCAACCGTTCCCGCGGCTGGCAAGCGCAATGAAAGGCCGGATGGGTCGAGCAAAAAGCCAGAAACACCGAGCTCGGCTCCCGCAACTCATTTTTACGAATTCACCCGGCCCGGCTTTACGTACGGAAAGATCGTGATCGAACACGACGACGCTGGAAAAGGGAAGATCTCATTCCTGAAGGACGGTTACGATGAAATGCTGACCGATCCGATCAGCCTTTCGGAAGTGACGTTGAAAAAGATCGCAGATGCTCTCGCGGAGCTAAATTTTCTTGATTCGACCGACGATTATCAGTACATCCGCGATTATTCGCACCTCGGAAATCTCACTTTTACGTTGAAGCAGGGCGGGCGTTCGCGAACGACGAAGTACAACTGGACCGAGAACAAAGGTGCGAAAGCACTGATGGATGAATATCGCCGTATCACGAATGAGTACACGTGGCGATTTGAGATCCTGCTTGCCCGGCAAAATATGCCGCTTCAAACGCCGAGTTTAATGGATGCGATCGACGCCTACTATCGCCGTGGTGAGATCTCTGATCCCGCTAGTCTGATCCCGTTTCTAACAGAGCTTTCGAACGACGAACGGCTACCGCTAATAGGTCGCAATCGTGGACTCAAACTCATCAAGGACATTGAAAAGAGCAAAAAACCCTGAACCCACGGGTGAAACTCGAATAGCCGCACGCGAGTTCAGAACCTCGCGTACGGCGTTTACTT
This sequence comes from Pyrinomonadaceae bacterium, assembly GCA_047600985.1. Classification (GTDB taxonomy): domain Bacteria; phylum Acidobacteriota; class Blastocatellia; order Pyrinomonadales; family Pyrinomonadaceae; genus OLB17. Next base: position 272,708 of record JASGKA010000002.1, read on the forward strand.
TTTTCCTTCTCTTTAGTTGGAAAGAGGCGTGCCGTCAGTAGGAACGCGGACGGTGTTGGTAATGCCGGCAACCGGAGCACTGCCGCCTGCTTTGTAGTAGATGGCTCCCATTTCGTTGCAGTAATACGAGAACGCGCCTGTCTGCATAGCTCCGCTCGGAGTGATCGGCGTAGCCTGCAGGTTCCAGCTTGGCGGAGTGCCGCCAACGGTACCGGAATCCTGATCCGTGGCGAAATTGTAGCCCGATTTGATACACGGATCTGCCGCACATCCGAGCTGGGTATCTACGATACCGCTGCTGCTGAGCTGTGCGAGCTCGTCGGCATAGTAACCGTTCCCACGTGTCGAACGATAGGTCGCCTGAGCCCCGAAAATAACCCGGACAGAGCTAACCGCACTTGCCTCGTTTGCGGAGCGGCGCGACGCGATCAGATTTGGAATAGCTATAGCAGCGATGATCCCGATGATCACCACGACGATCAATAATTCGATCAGTGAGAACCCCTTGTCATAAGACTTGGTTTGATTAAACATACTAATTTCCTCAAAACGAATGAGGAACCCCCACACACAGAAACTCAATTCCTATGCCAGCTCGTATGCTAATAGAATCAGTGATTTAAAGACGCGGGGCGATCGAGATCGAAGAGGCTATGACAATTAATGTTACAAAAAGGTGACATCGTGTGGGAGCTCAATGTCGGTGTTTTTTCTTGCTAAGCACAAATGGTTATATCGAAACTAGCGTGTCATCACCCCATCTTCGGCGATCTTTGGAGCATTGGTGCCAAAATCTGCAGTCGACAAACTGCGGACGAGTCGAACGGAAGCACCTGTTTTTTCAAGCATGGGAATGCCGCGGCCTTCGAGTTTTGAGCTGTTGATCTTACCGCCGAGGAATTTGCCGTCGGCGTCCACTTTTAGCTCAAGTATCATGCTCATCGCCGTCTCGCCAGCAAGTTGGAACCAGCCGTAGGTCGCAAAATTTCCGAGCGAATAGGCGATCAGCCGATCCTTGTAGATCTCGATCCCGCGCATCACGTGAGGGCCGTGGCCGAGGACGACGTCGGCTCCGGCGTCGATCACCGTGTGGGTGAAAGCCGGCAAATTGCCGCGATTTTCGCCGAGAAATATCTCGCTGCCGTTGAAAACGTGCTGTTTGTCGGTTCCTTCAGCTCCGCCGTGGAATGAGACGATAACGATGTCAGCTTTTTTGCTTGCTTCGGTCACGAGATTTCGAGCTCCGGCGAGGTCGTTGACGTTCGGCATTCCATTGTTGTGGCCGAAGGCGACGAAGCCGACCTTTTTGCCCTTAACATCGAGGTACGTGATGGTCGCGGGCGGCTGCAGGCTTCCGGCGTATTTTATGCCTTGCTCGTCAAGCACCTTTTGCGTGCTGATTCGGCCAACCTCGCCAAAATCTCCGGCGTGGTTGTTTGCTACGCTCATTACGTCAAAACCGGCCGCTTTGAGATACTTTCCATATCTCGTCGGAACACGAAACGCGAAACACTGCGTCGAACCGGGTCGGCATTTAGCCGAAATTCCCGTGTCCGTGATCGGGCCTTCGAGGTTACCAAATGCGATGTCGGCGGCTGAAAGTATCGGCGTGACGTCTTTAAGCATATCGACACCGTCGTTCGGCGGCATGCGGCTGTCATTCGGAAACGGCGAACCGAGCATGATATCGCCAACTGCAGCGATCGTGATCGGTTCCGTGTTTTTCGGCGTCGCTTCTACTTGCGGCTTTTCGGCGTTTGATGGCTCTTCGCCGCCGACGACTTTCGGCTGGCAGGCGAGAACTGCGAATAACAGAAATAGAAGTCCAACCGTAGTGATGGATGTAAGCCGGATGTTTTTCATACCGAGATTTTCGCACTAAAACGATGTTTTGAAAAACAGGGGTGTTATTTCGGAATAAGTTCGAGCGTTATTGCTTATAAGTTTTGACTTATCAGTTATTCCGGACAAAAAATAGCAACGCAAAAAAGCATAACGGGCTCAGAAAGTATTCCGAGCCCGTCGTGTCTTTTTGCGGTCTACAGTGCCTTACTTAGCGGCCGACGTGCTGTTCGCTCCGATCGAAAGCGATCCGTTAACGAGCTCAGCCTGTTCCAGATTGTGGATCGCATACGAGCCGGTTGCCGGTGACGCTGACGCGGAACGCCCGATGTAGCTGAGCGTCGTATTTGCGGGCAAAATGTTTCGCAGACGCGGCTCGACGAACGACCATCCGCCCATGTTTTGGGGTTCTTCCTGTGTCCAAACGATCTCGGTGGCGTTTGGATAAGAAGCGAACAACTCAGTGAGTTTTGCTGCCGGGAAAGGGTAAAACTGTTCTAAACGGACAACCGCAACGTCCGCAACGGTTTCGCGCGCAACATCTAGGTCATAGAAAACCTTGCCGCTGCACAGGACGACGCGCTTTACCCTTGAACGATCCTCGATCCGAGCATCATCGACCACGGGTTGGAAACCGCCGGTTTCGAGCTCGGTCATTGTGGAGCTTGCCGCCGGAAGTCGGAGCAGGCTCTTTGGCGTCATCACGATCAGTGGTCGGACGATCTCTTGCTTGACCTGACGGCGGAGCAGATGGAAATACTGAGCCGGCGTCGTCGGATAACAGACCTGCAGATTGTTCTCGGCACAAAGCTGTAAATAACGTTCCAGACGCGCTGACGAATGCTCCGGGCCCTGACCTTCGTAGCCGTGCGGCAGGAGCATGACAAGACGGCATTTCTGCTGCCATTTGTCTTCGGCGGCGGAAATGTACTGGTCGATCATGATCTGTGCACCGTTCGAGAAATCGCCGAACTGGGCTTCCCAGGCAACCAGGTGATTCTGCGAGATCACGGAATATCCGTATTCGAAACCAAGAACGCCGTATTCCGACAGCGAGCTGTCAAAAATGTATGCACGGGCGAACGGATTCGATTCGTGACGAAGTTCGTTGAGCGGTGCCCAGCGGTCGCCGGTCATCGTGTCGTACATCGACGCGTGACGCTGTGAGAACGTGCCGCGACCCGAGTCCTGACCCGAGAATCTTACCGGAAAGCCTTCGAGGACAAGCGAACCGATCGCCATTGCCTCACCAAATCCCCAGTCCATCGGAGCTTCGTCGGTGCCCATTTTGGCACGCTTGGCGAGCTGGCCAACCATTTTCGGATTGATGTGAAAATCCTCCGGAACGAGTGAGATCTTGTCCGCAACACGTTTGAGGATATCCGCTGACGCTCCGGTTTCGAGAACGGTTGAACCGTCTTCATCCTGCGGATGGGCTGCGAGGACGGCTCTCGCAGGTTTCTTCGCGGCGATATCCTTCGCTCTCGCAAGAATGCCTTCGTATTTTTCGACGACCTTGTCAGTCATCGATGTCAGATCAGCTTCGGTGATGACGCCTTCGCGGATGAGCTGCTGGGCGTAGAGGTGACGCGTTCCCGGATGAGCTTTTACGCGAGCGTACATAACCGGCTGCGTATAGCTTGGCTCGTCGCCTTCGTTGTGGCCAAGACGGCGGAATCCGACGAGGTCGAGCACGACGTCTTTATCGAATTCGCGGCGGTAATCGAGTGCGATCTGGATCACGCGGTACGCGGCCTCAGGATCATCGCCGTTGATGTGAAAGACCGGCGATTGCGTGATGTGAGCAGCATCGGTCGAGTAGATCGAGCTGCGGCTAAGGCCCGGCGAGGTCGTGAATCCGATCTGGTTATTAATAACCATATGGATCGTTCCGCCAGTGCGATAGCCCGGAAGTCCAGCGAGCTGAAGCGTTTCCATCACAACGCCTTGTCCTGCAAACGCGGCGTCACCATGTAGCAGCAGCGGCAGAATGTGTGTGTACGTCTCCTGACGCTCTTTGCCCTCGCCGTCGCGGAGATAATCCTGCCGAGCACGGACCATGCCTTCGACGACCGGGTTTACGGTTTCGAGGTGGCTCGGGTTACAGGAAAGCTGGATCGTGAGTTCGCGTCCGGCTTTCGTTTGTTTTTTTCCGATCGCTCCTTGGTGATACTTAACGTCGCCTTCGTCGGCAGGGAAATTGGGGTGCGAAGTTCCCTCAAAAACGGTGAAGATGCGTTCCGCCATTTCGCCTGTCTCAGGGTCGCCGATGATGTTCGAGAGCACATTCAAACGACCGCGATGTGCCATTCCCATGTAGATCTCGTCGACGCCGCGAGCCGAAGCTCCTTCAACGAGCTGATCGAGCATCGGGATAACGGTTTCGCAGCCCTCAAGCGAGAAACGCTTTTGGCCAAGATATTTTTTGTGCAGGAACTGCTCAAATTGCTCGGCTTCGATCAGTTTTTGCAGCAGTTCTTTCTTGGTTTCGGCTGGCAGCGGCTGTGTATCAACGAATTGTTCGCGGACCTTTTGCCGCATCCAGTTTTTCTGTTCGTTGCTCTGGATGTGACGGTATTCGATACCGACCTTGCCACAGTAAGCTCGACGCAGGATCTCGATAATGCGTCGAAGCGTAGCGATCTTTTCACCGTGCAGACCGCCAGTGATAAATTCGCGGTCGAGATCCCATATCGTTAGACCGAAGTTCTCGAGATCGAGTTCGGAAGCGTGCTGCGACGTCATTTTAAGCGGATCGATATCAGCCAGCAAGTGGCCGAGGGCACGATACGCATTGATCATCTGCAGAACGTTCGCCTGTTTTTCGACCTGCTCGCTGCCGGCTCCAAAAAGGTTCGGGTTGTAATCTTCGGCCCAGCGGAGCGGCGGGAAATTGATCTCAAGATCGGCAAAGATCTCGTCGTAGAACTGATGGCTGCCCTTGATAAACTCGTGGATCTTCGCGAGGAACATCCCGCTTTCCGCTCCCTGGATCACGCGGTGATCGTAGGTGCTGGTGATCGTGACGATGCGGCTAATACCAAGCTGCGACAGGGCGGCGTTCGTCATCGCCTGATATTCGGCAGGGTATTCGATGGCTCCAGTAGCGATGATCGCGCTTTGGCCGGACATCAAACGTGGGCTAGAAGCGATAGTTCCGATCGTTCCCGGATTGGTGAGGGAAATGGTCGTTCCCTGAAAGTCAGCGATCTCGAGCTTACCGTCGCGAGCCTTCTTGACCTGCTCATTGTAGGCAGCGAAAAACTCGGCGAAGTTCATCTGGTTCGCGCCCTTGATATTGGGAACGAGTAGGTTTCGTGATCCGTCTTTCTTCTCAATATCGATCGCGATGCCCAGGTTCACGTTCTCATGCAGGAGCCGCGAAGGCGTTCCGTCAACAACGCCGAATCCGACGTTCAGACTCGGATAAGCTTTGATCGACTGAACGATCGCCCAGGCGATGATATGCGTAAACGAGACCTTGCCGCGGCCTGATGCCAACAGGTGTTCGTTGATAATGCGGCGATTTTCCTCGAGAACCTTGACCGGAACATTGCGAAAGCTCGTCGCCGTTGGAACTGTCAGGCTCTGCTCCATGTTCTCGACGATCTTTTTGCTAGCACCAGTGATGGCTTTCGTCTCGGTATCAGCGGTTAACTGGACAGCAACAGGCTGTTTTGCAGGAGGCGGCGTGGCGGCTGCTGGTTGTACCTGAGCCGTAGATCCGTTCGTTGACGGTGCACCACCAGCGAGAAGTTCGCCAAAATATGTCTGCCACGATTCGTCGACAGTTTTGGGATCGGTTTTATAGCGTTCGAGCAAACCCTCGACGTAGGTTGCGTTCGAACCAAATGCTTCACTTATGAATTCGGATAAATTAGTTTTGTTTTCGCTCACTTTATTTCAATTAGCCTCGACTAAACCTAATATTTTACCGCACTTGGAAGAAAAAATGTAGTAATGAGTGATTGGTCATACCATTTGGCTGATAACAAAGATTGTTATTGATAACAAAGACTGCTATTATCGCGATCAAGGAGCATATTATGAACGTTTCACTTACTCCGGAACTGGAAAAGATGGTCATTTCGAAGGTTGAAAGCGGTCGATACAATTCGGCGAGTGAGGTTGTGCGTGAAGGTTTGCGGCTGCTTCAACAGCGTGACGAGGCGTATGAACGAAAACTGGCGTGGTTAAAAGGTGAGATCCAGGTTGGTATTGACGAACTGGAAGCGGGTATGGATAGAGACGGAGCGGAAGTTATGGCCGAGATCAGACAGCGCGTTTTTGCTTCGAGAAAAAATGGGTAAGTACAGACTAATTCCGTCAGATGAGAAAGATATTGAAGAAATTCTTATCTATATCGCAGGACACGATCTCGACACCGCGATGGCATTCTATGAACGGCTGACGGCGATCTTCGAAATGCTGGCGGATAACAATGAGGCTGGAAGAGAACGCGACGAGATTGGAGATGGACTTCGAAGCTTTCCAGTTGAAAGTTACATTGTGTTTTACCGGCATTGGGCTTCTAATGTCGCGATCGTGCGAGTAATTCACGCGGCACGAGATCTGGATGAGATATTTAGTTGATAGCTATCTCAATGGATTCTTAACCTTCAGATCGATCTTCACCGGGACGACACGCTTAAACGTAAATCCCATCTTCTTGAATTTTCCGAAAACGAATGCAGTTCCTGTGACGGCGAGTTCGGTTCTGCTGTTCGTGAGTTCGTTGTAGGCGGCTCGCGGCAGGCTTGAGGTTTTCAGGATTATTCGGGCCGGTTTTGGCAATTCAGCAGTTTGGCCTTTTTTGAATGAGAAGGCGTGCTTGTAATCTTCCACATCGACGCGAAATCCGTTCACAAAAATATCCTTAAAAGTTACAAGATCGACCTTTCCGCTCTGTTTCGCGGAAAGGACCGAAGCTCCTATCTCGATAACTGCCCCCGAAATGCCGATGTCGATCAGCTTTGGAGCGGTGAGTTTTACCTGAGCTTCGCTGTCCGTGGCTGCGGAACGCAGTTCGGAGGTCGTGATCGATATTTTGGGATCGTAGATCTTATAGCCGTTGATCTTATCCGGCCAGTCCTGTGCAGACGCCGCTGTCGCTAAAAGCAAAAGCGCGAACATCCAGCAAGCGAAAGCTAGACTATGTCGTCGATGTCGCCTGAGACTTTTTTGCTTGTGCATCGGTCGGCGCTTCGGTTTGGCGGTCTTGTTTGATGGCGTCGAGGACGCCGTTGATAAACTGTGTCGCTTCGTAAGACGAGAATCGGCGAGTGATCTCGAGAGCTTCGTTGATCGCGACCGCATTCGGCGTGTCCTGGTAGATAAACTCGTAAACTGCGAGCCGCAGAACATTTCGGTCCACGATCGCCATCCGCTCGATACGCCAATGTTCAGCACGGGTTTTAATGACGGTGTCGATGGCTTCGAGATTCTCTAGCGTGCCGCAAACGAGACCATTCGCGAATTCACGCGTCTTATCGTCGATGGCGTCATCGCCAAGCTCGTTCCAGTAATTCCTCGTCAAACTCGGGCAATCCCGATCAACGAGATCCGATGCAAAAAGCATCTGCAGCGCACACTCGCGTGCTTTATGACGTGTTCCCGAACTCTTCTCTGCTTTATCAAGCGACATTCAAATAACTCTCTTTTCTAACTTTGAAGCGAGTCTCAGCCTTTCGGGCTATCTCGCTTATTGCGCGGGCTGTTTCGATCGCCGAAATAGCTGCTTCAAAACCTTTATTGTCTGCACCCTCGCCGGTGCGTTCGATGACCTGTTCGACGTTGTCAGCGGTGATGACGCCGAACATCACGGGAACGCCTGTTTCCATAGATGCCCGCATCAATCCGGCCGATGCCTCGCCCGCGACGTAATCAAAATGCGGTGTGTCGCCCCGAATAACGACACCAAGAGCGATCACAGCGTGATATTTCTCGCTTTGGGCCGCAGTTAGCGACGCAATCGGCAATTCGAAGGCTCCAGGTACGTGAAAAACGTCGATATCTTCTCTGGTCGCTCCTGCACCAAGCAGGGCTTCCAAGGCTCCGTCGGCTAATTTGGACGTATATTCGTCATTCCACCGTGCGACGACGATAGCAAAACACTGGCCTTCGGCCGAAATGTCGCTGCGTTTGAGTTCAGTTTTCAATTCTTAACACCTGCCATCGCATCAACTGTCTAAGGAAAGTATAGTGACAATGAAGCCGTATTTACAAGCTAGGGCTTATTTTTGCATTCGAGCAATACAGTTCGCGATAATAGCGTTGATGGCAAAGCACATCATTGAAACCGAAGAGACGCTGATAATCGAAACACCCGAGCGTGTGCAGCTCGAGTTCGCTTTGGCGTCGATCGGGAATCGGTTTTTAGCGGTGGCGATCGACCATTTTATTCAGTATTTCTCGATAATTTTGATCGCATGGCTTGCTTTGAGTCTTGCTGGATATGATTCGTCGGATGTAGCGTCGGCTCCGGAAAGATTGTTGATCGAGACGCCGAAATGGGTGATCGCGGCCCTGATAATCGTTCTGTTCCTGATTTTTGCGGGCTACTTCATTGTTTTTGAGTGGCTATGGAACGGACAAACACCTGGAAAGAAACTGCTCAAGCTGCGTGTGATCCGGGACGACGGGCGTCCGTTGACGTTATGGGAAGCGATCGCCCGAAACCTGCTGCGAATCGGCGACGCCGTTCCGGGATTTATCCTGCCGATCTATTCTATCGGTCTGATCGTCATTTTTCTTAGCAGTCGTGACCAACGGCTCGGCGATATCTTTGCAGGTACGGTGGTGATACGCGAGAGGACGGACGATGCTCCGACATTTGCCGAAGCTTTCTCGAATCGGCATGACCGATCACGCGTTTTTACGCGTGCAGAAAAGCACCGGGACAAAGGCAAACGTTAGCTTGTTGACCGAGCGGGAAGTTGAGGTGGTCGAGAGCTTCTTGCGACGCCGTTGGGATCTGACGGATCGGCAACGGCTGTGGATGGCGTGGCGAATTGCCCTACCGATAATGTACAAATTAAAGCCTGGCTATAATAGCGAAGATTTCAGCTATGAAGGATTTCTCGAAGATATCCTTCATAGCTTCCACGCAAAACAGAGATTTTTGAACTAGGTTTTTTTCCAGTAATAGACGTTCAATTTTCCTGCAGCCTGTGGTGAAAGATTTCCACCAAGTAGTTCGACCGCTTTCGCCAGAGCCGGGTCTCGTTGGTTGGCAAGGTCGTCTCCGGTCGGAATTACGATCTCGTCTGGCTGAACGCCCACATGTTCGAGGCTTTTTCCATCGGTCATGATCACATCCGCATTTGTTACGCTCACACCAAACAACACCACTCCACTGACACCAACCTGCTCGTCGAATGCTCGGGACTGCATTACGGCACCGGCGGACACGTCACCAACAACTTTTCCACGCTTTTCGAGCTGTATCATCCGTGCGAACATCTCGGCTGCCGAACCCGACGCGCTATCGATCAATACGACAACCCGTCCGCCGTAAACGTCTTTTCCGCGCGTCTTCGCAGCTATCGGGTCCATGTTTTTTCTGCCTTTTAGGTCCGCGATCTTTGTGTCTTTCTCAACGAAGAAACCCGACAGACGTTCGAGCGTCTTAATATAGCCGCCGCCATTGCCGCGCATGTCTATGATCAGCGAGCGGCTGTTCTTAACGCGATCCATCAACTGGTCGACTTGACCGTCTTCGAAATCAAATCCCGGCATTTTCCAAAGAGAAACGCCCTCGAAGGTGTAAAAACGGTGTTTGTCGTTTTCAGGTTCATAGAAATCATCGAACAGCCTAAAAAAGCTTTGAGCGGTGATATTTCGCGGCGTTCGCTTCATTTCCGACATCACCTCGACATCACGGGGAGCCTCACTTCCGGGGCTCAGAAGCTTGAGAGCGAGTCGGTCGCGTTTGCTGATGCCGTTGTAGAAATACTGTACCTTCCAAAGTTCGTTTTTGGTCGGCCGAAATCCGCCGACGCTCAGGATAAGGTCGCCGACCTTTACACCTTTTTTCTCAGCATCGCTGCCTGGCTTCACCGCCGTCACGAATACGTCGTTTCCCATTGCACGCATCCGCCAGCCGTATTCCACCGCTAGGTCAGTTGATGGCGGAATGAAGAACAGGTGCGAATCATTAAAATCGACGAGAACCTGAGCGATCACCGCGAGAGCCGCTGGGGTTGAATTTACCTGTCCTAGGCGTTCCTCAGCTTTTTTGAACCGAGCTTCGAGGTCGATCCCGCGATATGTTTGGTCGTAGTAATTCTTTTTGACAGTGTCCTTAACAACATCCAGGATGGAACTCATCCTGCTTCGCTCGATCCGGTCATAACTTTGAGCCGAAGCGGCAAGTGAGAGAGCGAGAATCAGAAACAAAACGGAAAATAGTTTGTGGGTAATAGAGAGCTTAAACATCAATTCCTCCTAAAATAGACTTTTGAGATGCTGATAACACCACACCTGTCCGCTATAATTTTAGCCGAGGACTACAGTTGAGTTAGTAACCTAAATGACATTAAGAAATATTCTAGTAACAGGCGGAGCAGGATTTATTGGATCTCATCTCGTTGATCGGCTACTAAACGAAGAGACGTGGAACATCACTGTCGTTGATGATTTCAACGATTTTTACGATCCCCAGATCAAACGTGCGAATGTCACTGAACACCTTAAAAACGAGAATTATCGGCTGATCGAGGCCGACATTCGCGACGATGCGAAGCTGGCGGAGATCTTCGCGGAGACGAAATTTGACGTGATCGCGCATCTCGCTGCTCGTGCTGGTGTGCGGCCATCGCTTTCCGAGCCGAAGCTGTATATGGAAACGAACATAAACGGCACGGTCAACCTGCTGGAACTCGCACGGGAGCACGGCATCAAGCAGTTCGTTTTTGGCTCGTCATCCAGTGTTTACGGGGTTAATGAGAAGGTTCCTTTTGCCGAAGACGATCCGATATTCCAGCCGATCTCACCGTACGCGGCGACCAAGGCAGCGGGTGAATTGATCTGTCATACATACTCGCATCTCTACGATATTCGCACGGTCTGCCTGAGATTCTTCACGGTTTACGGGGCACGCCAACGGCCGGATCTGGCGATACATAAGTTTTCCAAACTGATCTCGGAAGGGAAGGCGATACAGGTTTTTGGTGACGGTTCGTCGCGGCGGGATTACACGTACGTTGACGATATTATCCAAGGCGTGCGTGCGGCGATCGATTACGACAAGTCGACCCACGAGACATTTAACCTCGGCGAATCGCAAACCGTTACGCTGTCAGAACTCATCGAACTGATCGAACGAAGCCTCGATATGCCCGCGATCATCGACCGCCAGCCATGGCAGCCAGGTGATGTTCCGGCGACGTTTGCTGATATTTCGAAATCGAGGGAGCTGCTGAATTACAATCCGACGACGAAGATACAGGACGGAATTCCAAAATTTGTCGAGTGGTTTCGCTCCGTAAATAGCTAGATCAGAAGCGATTTACCCAAACCTCGAAATCGGCCAGAAACTTGCCGAGAAACGCGGCCGTGCTTTCGACAAACTGGCCTGCATCGTCAAACAGCGTATGAACTTGTCCGATGTAGGCTTCGTTTTGCATCATCGGAACTCCGAGAAATACGACAGCCTGCCGAACATTGTGATTCGCACCAAAACCACCCGTTGCTCCGGGCGAACTGCTGACGACCGCACCGGGTTTGCCTTGCCAGATGCTATGGCCGTACGGGCGTGAGCCGACGTCGATGGCGTTTTTTAACGCTCCCGGGATCGTTCGATTGTATTCAGGCGTAATAAAGATCACGCCGTCCGACGAGCCGAGCGACTGGCGAAAATCGGTCCACGGTTTTGGCGGGTCCGCTGATTCGAGGTCTTCGTTATAATGCGGCAGGTCGCCGATCTCGACGATCCCGAGTTCCAGCCCGGTCGGGGCGATGCGGATCAGTTCATTTGCGATCTTTCTGCTAAACGATCCCTGACGAAGGCTGCCGACGATAAGAGCGATCTTTTTTGTTGTCATATTCTGATATTGCCCGATGATCGGGATCTATTCAAACCGCGAACGCTAGCTCCAGCCGAACACTCTTTTCATCACCGGCAGGAGACGATGACCGGCGATGACGGAATGGAAAAATTCTTCGTGCTCAACCTCAACGCGGGCCATGTCTAAAAGATCCGCGACACAATCATCCATTCCCAATTCCGTCGCGAATTTTGCCGCCTCTTCGTACTCGACAGAATTCTGACTTTCAAGCCTTCCGGCAAAGTACATCGGCATGAACCAGCCTGACAGAAAGCAGGTCGCTCCGAGCGTTCGGCCGATCGTCCAGAATATCTTTTCACGAGCTGGTCGCGGTTTTGCGTCGAGCTTTTCGAGCCATTCGCCGACGCGGCGGCGATGGTCCCATTCTTCGGCTTCGATCTCTTTGATTCGTGTTTTTTCCGACGATTCTTTGAGCGACTTCCAATGTCCACGATACGCATATGCCGCGGCACATTCGCCTGAATAGGCGTTTTGGAGGATGCGGATCAGGTTTTCGCGGGCTGTTCGCATGTGGCTTTGGTTCTCTCGTTCAATTCTATATGGCTTTATCGATAAGCTGAAATTGATGCTTGACACAGATTAGAATTAGAATTATTCTAAACATATTCCGGCAACTATTTTTATCACTTAAACTGAATTTTTAAGGAGACGCACCATGGAAAACGAGAAACAAAACGAAGGCGAAGCCCTCGAGATCAACGATTCGAGCCGCTGTCCGTTCACGGGCGGGGCGATCAGTTTTACGACGAGCACGCGCCGGTCAAATCGCGACTGGTGGCCAAACGCACTGGACCTCAAGATCCTCAGGCAAAACTCGGAGCTTGCAGATCCGATGGATGACGATTTTAACTATGCCGCAGAATTCAAATCGCTCGACCTCGACGCGGTCATCAAAGATCTGACCGAACTGATGACCGATTCGCAGGAATGGTGGCCGGCGGACTACGGACATTACGGGCCGTTCTTTATCCGAATGGCGTGGCATGCTGCGGGAACTTACCGCATCGGCGACGGCCGCGGCGGAGCGGGAAGCGGCGAGCAGCGATTTGCCCCGACCAACAGCTGGCCGGACAACGGCAATCTCGACAAAGCACGCCGTTTGTTGTGGCCGATCAAGCAGAAATACGGCCGTAAGCTTTCGTGGGCAGATCTGCTCGTTCTGACTGGTAACGTGGCTCTCGAATCGATGGGATTCAAGACTTTCGGTTTCGGCGGCGGACGGGCTGACGTTTGGCAGCCGCAAGAAGATGTTTATTGGGGTTCGGAGGGTGAATGGCTCGCGACCAGCGACCGTCCGAACAGCCGGTACAGCGGCGAACGCGACCTGGAAAATCCGCTCGCTGCCGTCCAGATGGGCCTGATCTATGTCAATCCTGAAGGTCCGGACGGCCATCCTGATCCGCTCGCTTCGGCACGCGACATTCGCGAGACATTTGCCCGCATGGCAATGGACGATGCCGAAACTGTAGCTCTGACGGCGGGCGGACATACGTTCGGAAAGGCTCACGGAGCCGGCGACGCGGCGAACGTTGGAGTCGAGCCGGAAGGCGGAGCGATCGAAGCTCAGGGCTTCGGCTGGCTCAGCAAATACGCCTCGGGCCACGGTGCTGATACGATCACGAGCGGTATCGAGGGAGCGTGGACCGCGACCCCAACGCAGTGGGACAACAGCTATTTCGAGACGCTTTTCGGCAACGAATGGGAGCTTACAAAGAGCCCGGCCGGAGCAAATCAGTGGCGGCCGGTTGGTGTGGAACCAAACGTTCCCGACGCTGCCGATCCGAACAAAAAGCACTTGCCGATGATGACGACCGCCGATATGGCGATGCGAATGGACCCGGCGTACGAGGCTATCTCGCGTCGATTTATGGAGAATCCGGCGGAGTTTGCTGACGCTTTCGCACGAGCATGGTTCAAACTAACGCACCGCGATATGGGCCCGAAGGCCCGCTATCTCGGTCCGCTCGTTCCGCAGGAAGACCTGATCTGGCAAGATCCCGTTCCAGCCGGAACACGGATCGACGCTGGCGACGAAGCTGCTCTAAAGGCCAAGATACTTGGCTCGGGACTGACGGTTTCGCAGCTCGTTTCGACCGCCTGGGCTTCGGCTTCGACGTTTCGCGGATCGGACAATCGCGGCGGTGCGAACGGAGCCCGTATTCGTTTGTCGCCTCAGAAATTCTGGGAAGTGAATAATCCGGTTCAGCTCGATCAGGTGTTGAACGTTCTGGCCGGAATTCAGAGCGAATTCAATGCAGGCGGCAAAAACGTTTCGCTTGCCGATCTGATCGTGCTCGGCGGATGCGCCGCGGTCGAGAAAGCGGCGAAGAATGCAGGATTCGACGTTGCGGTGCCGTTCACCTCGGGACGCGGCGATGCGAGCCAGGAAGAGACGGACATCGATTCGTTCAAGCATCTCGAACCGCAGGCCGACGGTTTCCGCAACTACAAACGCGGTTATCACAAGACACCAGCCGAAGAACTGCTCGTCGACAAAGCTCAGCTCCTGACTCTCACGGCCCCCGAAATGACCGTGCTTCTCGGCGGATTGAGAGTGCTTGGGACGAATTACGACGGTTCGAAGCACGGCGTTCTCACGGATAAATCCGGAACGCTGACGAACGATTTCTTCGTCAATCTGCTCGACATGAGCACCAAATGGGAGTCGGCAAACGGCGACGGCCAGATCTTCAATGGCCGCGACCGCAAAACCGGTGACCTCAAATGGACGGGCACACGCGTCGATCTGATCTTCGGATCAAACTCTGAGCTTCGTGCGCTCGCTGAGGTTTATGCGAGTTCTGATGCGAAGGAAAAGTTTGTGAAGGACTTTGTTGCTGCGTGGAATAAGGTGATGAATCTGGATCGTTTCGATCTGGCGTGATCGATCTCTTTCTGTGTCGTTCCGCGTGTTCCGTGGTTAGATATCTAAGAGATTAACCACGGAACGCACGGAAAAACACGGAACAAGACAAGGAATATCTTATTTGATCCGACTTTTCATGTCGGTGTACGAAGCGGCTATGAGATCGGTGATAGAGGTTGCATCGATCTCAGCGTTCGGCTCAATTTTCGCGTGCCGCATGAATTTCCCGGTCCCGATCAGCAGGCCGTTTTGGTCGTCGAGTTCGGCGCCGAGGAAAAATCCGACATTGACGTGCGACGCGAAGGCATTGACGTAGCAAAACGCAATGTCGCCGATGCAAGCTGTTGGATGGCCGTCGTGGAGCAGTTCGCGAACGTCATCGCCGCACGCACGCATCACGTCGAACCAACGAAGAGCGATCGCTCCCAGTTCACCGCGATCATCGAACCATTTCGCGACCGCAGGATCCCGTTTTACGGCACCTGGCAAAGGAAAAATTCGGCTCATATTTTACACCCGTAACGAACCGCGGAAACCACGTGCCGCGTAGTACGACTCAGCTCCGTTGTGATAGATAAAAACACGTCCGAACCGACAATCGCCAAATATAGCTCCGCCGAGATCTCGAACAGCAGCCGGAGTTTCGAGCCAACTGGACGTTTTCAGATCAAAGCTACCGAGCTTTTGCAGCTCGTGAAACTCTTCCTCGGTCAACATCTTGATGCCGATAGCTGAGGCGATCTCTTTAGCACTGCTCGTCGGTTTGTGTTCTTTTCGCGAATCCCATGCAGCGCGATCATAACAAAGGCTGCGGCGGCCCTTCGGGCTTTCGGGCGAGCAATCGAAAAAGATAAATTCGCCAGTCACCTTATCAAACCCCACAACATCAGGTTCACCGCCAGTGCGTTCCATCTCGCTCAGCGACCAGAGTTTTGCGGGATCAGCCTCGATCCTAGCCTGCACGTCAGCCCATTTCACGCCTTTGTGGCGGTCCATATTTTTCTCGAACCGTGTTTTTAGTTCTTCGAGAAGTACTTCGCGGTCGGTTGGTAACAATTCGTTGTTCATATTTCCAATGGAGCCGATGAAACGATCCGGCGGCTTTCCGGCCTAAGGATACCATGAGATGACAGTCAATGTCAGAAGCAGAATCGAAGGCAGGATCTCGGTGACAGGATCGTGCAGAGCTATGTGCGAGATCGCGGCTCCGGACATGGCGAAGAAAAATCCGGCGTACGCCCATTCCTTGAGCACGGGCAATTTTGGTGCGAGAACGGCGATCACGCCAAGTATTTTCCACACGCCGAGAATCGTCAGAAAATAAAGCGGATAGCCGAGGTGCGTGATCTTTTCGACCTCTTCGGCTGGTTTGATGAGCTGGACGATGCCGGTCGAGGCCATTCCGAGCGAGAGCCACAGGGTGAAGAACCAATATGCGATCTTTCGTGCTTTTGACATAACTTTTTTATCGTAATTTGCTTACGATCTCCTCCAGACGGTTGTGTGCCATGTTCAGGCCCTGCTCGAATGGCAGTTTCATCATGTTGTCGCGATCCTCGGCCGAGCGGTAGACGATCTGCATCGTCAGCTTGCTCTTCTCGTCAGGCAGCGATTCGAATTCGAGAAACTCAAGCTGAACGGGAAACGGCGTGTTCTCCATCTCGAACGTCCGCGTTATCCGCTGTTCGGGAATGAACTCGTGGATCGTGCCGTTCGCCCGAAAAACGACGTTTCCCGCCGGATCGCTGGTCTCAAATCGATATCCGCCGTGCTGACGGCTTTCGAGCTTAATCACCTTGGTTCCCATCCATTGTTCGACGATCTCGGGCTCAACATATGCTTTAAAAAGGAGGTCGAGCGGTAGGTCGAATTCGCGAGTGATCACGAGATCCTGTGTTCCGTCTTCGGCTTTGATCTTTGTTTTTCGTTCCATTTTATTTTTTGTAGTTTTTCATTACCGCCTCGAGCTTATTGAACCGCTCGTCCCACATCTCGCGGAATTGTTCGATAAAATCAGACACTTCTTTCATCTTCTTCGCGTTGACCTGATAGCGGATCTCGCGGCCGATTGGTTCCTGGGTGAGCAGTTCGCATTCGGTGAGGATCTGCAGATGCTTGGAAATAGTCGGCCGAGCCACATCAAAATTACCGGCGATCGCTCCCGCCGTCATCGACTGCGAAGCGATGAGCAGCAGTATCGCCCGACGTGTCGGGTCAGCAATTGCCTGGAAAACGTCTCTTCGTAAATTCATTGCGTAGTCACTTGACTACATGAATAGTACATGAAGTCATTTGGCTACGCAAGTGTTTTTTTGATTTTTTCTTTTAGGAGTTTGGCCGGCCGAAATACAGGACGTATCCATCCGTGTCCTGTATATCAAAACCGCGAAGGTTGTCAGTGTTATCACCTAGCGTAGTGAAGAACTCGACACCGCGCGACGCGAATTCCTCAGCCAGAGCGTCCGGATCGGGAACATAAATATAAGCATCCCAGCGGGCAATGCCGCAGCCGACATCGCGGGTGTAGTTAGGAACCGGCTCGACCTCGACGGATTTGAACATGAACATCGACCGGCCACGCTGGACGATGCCAAAGAAAATATCGTCCGGCTCAGGCCCCTCGAATGTTACTTCAAAGCCAAGCTTATCGCGGTAGAACGCAAGCGTGGCCGGAACATCGCGCACGATGAACAGCGGAGAAGCGGAGCCGATCTCGATCTCGATCTCTGCCATCGGCTATTCCTTATTCTTCTCGTCCCATTCCATCGGTTCCCAGAGTTCGACCTTGTTGCCGTCGGGGTCGATGATCCATGCGAACTTGCCGTTTTCGTGGGATTCGGGACCTTGGTGGATCTCGACGCCGTTTGCGGTCAACTGGGCGATCATTTCGTCCATGTTGTCTATGCGGTAGTTGATCATGAACGACGATTCGCTTGGGCTGAACCATTTGGTGTCGCTGTTTGCGGCGTTCCAAACCGTCAGGCCGCCGTCTTTCTTTTCGTCGTCGCCCCAATTAATGATCGCTCCGCCCCAGCTTTCGAGGTTGATACCGAGATTCTTCTGATACCACGCCCCGAGGTCCGCACCTTTGCCCTTACTTTTGAAAAAAACGCCGCCGATACCTGTAACTTTTGCCATTCTTTCTCCTGTATTCGTGAATTTGCGGCTTCGTACAAGCCAACCGTGCCGCCGGTGCGAGACGGTCCATATTTTGATATATCTACGATAATTATCGATAAGCAGACGCCGGAGGGTCGCCACAGTACTGTTTTTCGGTCGTACCCAAAAGCTTATGTTCTGCGTCGAACGTGTAGCGTCGAACCGAGTTGCGTCTGCCGCCCGTGAGGCAATTCTGAGCCTCGTTACTTGGAGGGCCAATGTCGAGAAACCAGACCTTTGCAGCGGCGAGAGCTTTAGCGTCGTCAGTATATTTGCCTCCGGCGAGAGCATACGAATAAACCGTGCCGGTTTTCGTATCGATCATAAGCCGGAGTTTGTCCGCTTTGAGAGCGGCTTTGTACGGGGCGTGCTTGGCTTCGAGATCGGCGGTAAGTTTCGTTTTGGCTCCGCCGCAATACTTCTCGTTTATCTCCTGCACCGTGCCTTTCCAAAAATCGCCCCAATTTTTGTCTTCTACAACGCGAGTCGAAGGCGATACTCCGCCGGCGATCATTTTGTTATATGCCTCGACGCACCACTCGTAAACTATCGGAAGCGGCTGGCCCTGCTGGTTAGCGACAACCCATTTACGGAAGGTGCGGTAATCCTCGTTGTCTTCGAGCGACTGGGCAGCTACGCCTGACGTGAATACAAGAGAAATGATCACCATAGCGAACCAAACTAAGCGTTTCATCTTTTTATTCTCCTTGTTTTGGATTGCTGTTGCGCCAAGTATATGGTTGGTGGTCGATCAAATCAACTGCTTTTTGCGGTCGTGGCATCGAAATCAGCCATTTCGGGCAGCTTCGATGGCGGCAACGTCGATCTTTTTCATGGTCATCATCGCTTCAAATACGCGTTTTGCAACTTCGGGGTCCGGGTCAGTCGTGCCTTCGGTAAGGGCGACGGGCGTTATCTGCCATGACAGGCCCCATTTGTCCTTACACCACCCACATTCGCTTTCCTGACCGCCGTTGCCGACGATGGCGTTCCAATAGCGGTCGGTCTCTTCCTGATCCTCAGTCGCGATCTGGAACGAGAACGCTTCGGTCTGCTTGAAATAATCGCCGCCGTTCAAGCCCAGACACGGGATACCGAAAACCGTAAACTCGACCGTCAAAACCTGCCCCGCTTTTCCGCCCGGAAAGTCACTCGGAGCCTTGTGAACCGCTTTTACCTCGGAATCAGGAAATGTTGCAGCGTAGAAATTCGCCGCTTCTTCAGCGTCTTTGTCGTACCAAAGGCAGATGGTGTTTTTAGCTGGTGTTGTCATAAAAATTCTCCTAATTTTGGGGTAAGTTTACGACCTCTTGGGGCTCGCGGCAGTCGGGTTGATTACATTATTTGCCAAGACCAAATGTGAGTTCGGCGACCAGTTTATCGAGATTCTGTTCATTCGCGGGGACGACGATCTTTTCGATGCGGCGGGCGACTTCGGGGTCGTCGAATTGTTGGAACCAGGAGATATTGGTTCCGGTTGGCGTTGGTTCGAGCCCTATCGTCAGCCGGTAAAGCGGCTGCGAAGTGTGGCGGATGACTATCTTGTTTGGCTCGACGAGTTCGAAAACGCTCTCGTTCGCCGGGTTGCCGCCGTTTGGCGAATGCATTGTGTAGATCCATTGACCGCCCGTTTCAAACTCGAAAGTGTGAAAGGTATTCGTAAAACCCGCCGGCCCCCACCAGCGAGCGAGCCGTTCGGCATTGCTGAAAGCGTCGAAAACCTCTTCGACAGTGGCGGTAATCTCGCGTGATGTATTGAATGTTGTCATTGCCGTAAAAAAAGTTCTCTAATCCCAGTCCTCTATTCGGCCTCGGCCACAGGCTGATAGATGTGTCCTCAGCGCCGGTATGACCTCCACAAGACGGACAGCGCGTATAACGATTTTGTGCTGGGTCTCATCGGCGTGAAGATACCTCCTGATTGTGTCGGTCAACGGCCTCGTCGGTCAGAGTGATCTGTTGTGGAGGGGCGTCAGGGTCGATGCTGATCACATATGAGTGTAAGTCAGAGTTGTTACCGTAGGTTAACAGCGTGACGTGTCGACCAACGCTCCCGTGAGCAATCAAAAGAATGTGGCTGAAAACGGATCGTATCGCCCGCGAAGCAGTTCCGAACCACACGTCCTGTCTGTCGAAATGGACTTCGCCATTGTCGTTCGTTTGAGGCGAATTGTCCCACTCGGCTGCGCAATGATCGGTAATGGATTCATAGGTATAGTGCGTACACATTTCCCGAACCTTCATTCCGGCCACAGGGTTTCCAGCTCCGTCTACGAATCGGACCGTAAAGTCTGGAGCCAAACGAGTCGGAAACGGGATTAGAAGCAGGACAATGAAGATACCGATCGTCCATCGCCATAGCCGCTGGCGTCTCAAGTTGTTTGGAGCGACTTCTTTCATTAGGGCGTTGGAGGTGGCTATTTCTTTGGGGCCTCTCGAAGTGTCTGATTGAAAGCCAGGCGGCGAGTTTGCCGATCGTCATCTTCAGTCCGGGAATCACCGTATTCTCCAGTTTATCATCGATTCCCGGAACCGAAGGCGGCGGAGCGTTTTGTCGGGTCGAGAGGGTTTTCGTAGCGAGACCGTTTTCACTCCTTAAGGGTTCACCGTGACGGTCGCCATTTGCGAGGCCTGGCCGTAGTTTTTGTTGCTGCGCCTTAACTGGACGCGTATCTGCAGTTGATAGGGGACCTTGTTGTCCTGGTCGGCCGGGATGTACGCGATCTCGGCGGATCTGCCGGTGGCGGTGGCCAGGTTCTGCCATTTACTTTCGTCGGCCAGCGTCGCCCAGACCTGCCAGGAGTCAGAAACGCCGCGCATGCTGACGTTTACGGTAAAAAGGTACCTCGACGAGGCCGCTACGGCCTTGATCGTCGGCCTGATCACTCCGCTCAGGCCATATCCGCCGCCGCCTTCGCCGATGATGCCGAGCAGAGTGCCGTCGGCTTCGGCATACACGCTGTGTCCCCTGATGTGTCTCGCGAGTTCGCGGGTGCGAAACTCGATCCCGGGCGGCACTTCGTTGGGCGGGCCAGTCAGTTCGAACGCCGGAGTCAGCGGCGGGTCGAGCGACGGATCATTTCCCGAGATCGAGTTGTAATAAGCGGCCAATTGCGAAGCGAAAGTCGCCGCTGCGTGCCGCCGCGACACCCAATATTGCAGCCACGCGTTGTCCGCTGCGACGGACGCGAGCTGCGCCGGCGTGATATTGTACTTCGCCGCTAAGTTTCCCACGTTCGCGGCAAAATTTTTGTGCCAAATCGCCGTGGCTTCCATATTACCGGGATAAAAATCGG
The DNA here is from genome assembly GCA_047600985.1 of Pyrinomonadaceae bacterium. Lineage (GTDB taxonomy): Bacteria > Acidobacteriota > Blastocatellia > Pyrinomonadales > Pyrinomonadaceae > OLB17. The sequence continues at coordinate 293,938 of JASGKA010000002.1, forward strand.
GCATAACACCTCCTGATCCGCCGAAATAAACGAATTATTTGGGCAGATTCTATGTCAACCTCGTCATAAATACAAGAAAAATGGTGCATTTCCCGCGGGCAGACCACTCAGGTCGCGGGGCAGAGTACTCAAGTCACGGGGCAGAGTGCTCAGGTCACAGGGCAGCGTGCTCAGGTCACAGGGCAGAGTGCTCAGGTCACAGGGCAGAGCACTCAAGTCACGGGGCAGAGTACTCAGGTCGCAGGGCAGAGTGCTCAGGTTGCGGGGCAGAGTGCTCAGGTCGCGGGGCAGAGTGCTCAGGTCGCGGGGCAGAGTGGGCTGGATCGGTTAATTTTTCGGCCTTCGAATGGAACTGTTCAGGCTTCGACTCAATTTTTCGGTTTCGTGAGGCATTCCGGCCATTTCGCGGTCATTTTATCTCAAACGCCAATCGCCGCACTTCATTCCACGTCTAAACCAGAAAATAAGTTACACAGCCGCAACGCGGTTATAAACCGTATCGCGTTCCACCGCCTCAAAACCGGCGTTTTCGATCATGGTGATGAGTTCGGCTTTGGTCATTTTTGATTCGCCGCCTTCCTCGACGGAGTAGGCGTGGGTTAGTTCGCCGCCGTCGGTGATGGTTCCGTCGACGTCGTTGGCTCCGAAATGGAGGGCGGTCTGCGTGGTGGCTTTGCCGAGCATGACCCAGTAGGCTTTGATGTGGTCGAAGTTGTCGAGCATCAGGCGTGAGACGGCGATGGTCTTGAGATTGTCGATGGCGTCAGGGCCGGGCAGGCTTTCGAGGGCGGTGCCGTTCGGGTAAAACGCGAGCGGGATGAAGCACTGGAAGCCGCCGGTCTTGTCCTGCTGTTCGCGGAGCCGTACGAAATGATCGACGCGGTCTTCCATCGTTTCGATGTGGCCGTAGAGCATCGTGGCGTTGGTTTTGAGGCCTGCTTTGTGGACTTTGCCGGCGAGTTCGAGCCAACGATCGCCGTCGCATTTGTGATCGCAGATGCGGGAACGCGTCGGTTCGGCAAAGATCTCAGCCCCGCCGCCCGGACACGAATCCATCCCGGCCGCGTGCAGTTTTTCGATCACATCCTCGTCCGACATCTTGTAAAACCGGGTAAAGAAATCAAGCTCGACCATGGTCAGGGCTTTGAGATGCAGCTTCGGGAATTCGCGTTTGAGCGACGAGAACAGATCAGTGTAATACTCGAACGGCAACTTGCTGTTCAGCCCGCCGACGATGTGCAGCTCGGTCGCACCTTCGGCGACGGCGGCACGAGCGATGTCGATGCCTTCTTCGATCGAATGCGTGTACGCATCTTCCTGTCTCGCCCGGCGATAAAAGCCGCAGAATTTGCAGTCCGCGACGCAGATGTTCGTGTGGTTGAAATGTCGGTTGACGTTGTAATAGGTCGTCTTGCCGTGCTTTTTTCGGCGAACCGTGTCCGCCAGTTTGCCGAGAGCGTTCAGGTCATTCGTCCCAAACAGCGAAAGCCCGTCTTCGAACGTCAATCGCTCGCCGTCCTCAACCTTGAATGCAATGTCTATTAATTTTTTATCGAATGAAAACTGCATATTCTTGGCTACTCCCAGATATCTTTCATCGTCAAGACAAAGTCCTTGAGCAACTCTCCGCCGGAGACTTCCACTGGGTCGTTTAATATTTGTACTTCGGAATTTGGCCGGTAAACATAAACTTTTCGAGTGGTTGCGTCGATCAGCCAGCCCAGCGACGCTCCGTTATCGATATACTCTTCCATCTTTGCCTGGAGCTTTTTGAGGGTATCTGTTTCGGACCGGAGTTCGACAACAAAGTCGGGACAGACCGGCGCAAATTTTTTTCGCTTAGGCCTGGGTACCGCGTTCCACTTTTCGAATTTCATCCAGGAAAGATCGGGAGACCGCTTCGCACCGTTTGGAAGTCTAAATCCAGTTGACGAATCAAAGCCCTGGCCGGTGTCGTCTTTCTTGCTCCAGTTTCCAAACGCAACGGTGAGATTAAAGTTTTTGATTCCCGGTTTCCGTTCCGGTGGGTGCCATAATTTCGATGTCTCCGTCCTTGTTCATTTCAATGCGGATATCCCGATTTTCCTGACAAAAGTCGAAAAAATCATCGTCGCTCAGTTTTTGCCACTTTTTCCCAAAGTCTAAGCGGAATTGGGGCGTATATTCCCGCATCATCCCGCCAACCAATTTTGTGTCAAGTGTTATAGCTGTCATCGCTTCTCCCGATTGACCTTGCTGAGTGAAAACTTCAAGGCACTATGCTACGATTCTAACAAAAAGCCGTAGTTAACACACTTAATTATGAAATTCGGACAGGTCGAAAACCCGGAAGAGATCGATTTCACGATCCCGCCTGATCATCCTGATACCGCAGCGGTTCTGGGCGGGAAGGCGGCGGATTCGCTGGAGATCCATGTCGGCTGTGCGAAGTGGAACAAGACCGATCTGAAAGGGTTTTATCCGAAAGGTGTTAAGGACGAACTGGCGTATTATTCGACCCAGTTCAACTGCATCGAGCTGAATGCGACGTTTTACAGGCTTTTCAAACCGGATGTCTATGTTAACTGGTACGAAACCGTGCCGGCGGGATTCAAGTTCTTTCCGAAACTTACACAGTCGATATCGCATTTCCGTCGTTTGAAAGACGTTGACGAGCTTGTCGATATTTCGGCTACAAATATGTCGCATTTGCAGGAGAAGCTTGGGATGCCGTTCCTACAGATGCATAATAATTTCGGGCCGAAGGATTTTGAGCGGGTCGAGGCGTTTGTGGAGCTTTGGAAATTCGATATTCCGCTCGCGATGGAGTTTCGTAAGACCGAATGGTACAACGACGCTGAGGTCGCACCGCGGCTTTACGAATTGCTCGAGAAAAATAAGATAACGAACGTCCTCGTTGACACTGCAGGACGGCGAGACTTGATGCACATGCGGCTGACGACGCCGAATGCCTTTATTCGCTGGGTTGGCGCGAATCATCCAGAATCTGACCGTTCGCGCCTCGACGAATGGGTCGACAGAGTAGCGGGGTGGAAGGCGCAGGGTTTGCAGCAGCTGAATTTCTTTGTCCACCAGAATATCGAAAAAGAATCGCCGCTGCTCTCGGCTTATTTCATCGAGAAACTCAACAAGAAACTCGGTACCGATCTGCAGCCCCCGAAGACTTTGTAATGTATGACCTCCGTGATCAAACGAACGAATGAAGAAGATTCGGATTTTCTCTCGCTCGTTAAGCTGCTTGATGTTGAATTGGCGGAGCGTGACGGCGATGAACATGCATTCTACGCTCAATTCAATAAGCCTGTCGGATTAAGCGGCGTTGTTGTCGCGTATCGCGATGACGAGCCGGTCGGCTGCGGAGCGTTCAGGACGTACAACGAGAACTCCGTCGAGATAAAGCGAATGTACGTTCGTCCCGATCGCCGCGGGCTCAGGATAGCGGCAGATGTCCTCACCGAACTCGAGAAGTGGGCAAAAGAGGACGGATCTGTGGAATACGTTCTCGAAACGGGTTTCAAACAGCCCGAGGCAATAGCGCTTTACAAACGATCCGGTTACGAAGTCATTCTGAATTACGGCCAATATATTGGCGTTGAAAACAGCGTCTGCATGCGAAAAATAGCCGATCCCAAAGTCTCCTAGGGCTTCATTCCTAGCCAATCAATCCCGATTGGAACATCATTTGCATCGATACTCTCGAAACGTCCGATTCGGCCTCCGAATCGGTCAGATCGATCATATTCAACAGTCATCTTGACCGAATTTGAACGATGATCCGTTCAGATAACCGGTTAAATCGAAGAATCTTACGAATGAGAATATCTACATTTTCCCACGACGGATCAAAATGGTCCGATAGCTTTCCAACTGAATGGAATTCACCGCAGACGCTGGTCATTGTTTTCGGCGCAACTTCATTCTTATCCAATAAAGAGCCGCTTCTCGAGCTCAAATCGAAATTTTCGCGGTCAAAGATCGTAGGATGTTCGACCGCAGGTGAGATCCTCGGTAGGACGGTTAACGACGGCTCGCTTGTCGGAGCGGTCGTCCAATTTGATTTTACGCAGCTCGAAACCGCAATGGTGCCGATCGAGTCGGCAAGCGAGTCGTTCGAGGCTGGTGAGAAGATCGCATTGGCCCTAAATAAGCCAGGGCTCAAAGGCGTGTTGGTTCTTTCCGATGGCCTTAATGTAAACGGGAGCCGCCTCGTCTCGGGGCTGAATTCCATTTTACCTTCGACGGTCGTTACCACAGGCGGATTGGCGGCAGATCACGATCGATTTCAGCAAACTTGGGTGCTTAAAGACGGCGAGCCGACGAGCAATTATGTCTCGGCGGTCGGGTTTTATGGTGATCATGTGAGCATACGGCACGGTTCGAAAGGCGGTTGGGATATGTTTGGGCCGGAACGCCGCATCACACGATCGATCGACAATAGTCTTTTTGAGCTTGACGGAAAGCCCGCACTCGAACTGTACAAAAACTATCTCGGCGACCGTGCCGCGGAACTTCCAGCCTCGGCTCTCCTCTTCCCGCTGTCGCTGCGAGTCGATTCCAACGCAGAAACATCGGTCGTTCGGACGATACTTAGCGTTGACGAAGAGCAGCAGTCGATGACATTTGCGGGAGATGTTCCCGAGGGATCGCTAGTGCAGCTGATGCGGGCGAATTTTGATCGCCTCATCGATGGAGCCGCCGACGCTGCGATCATGACGAATGGGAGCTTTACGGATGACGTCCTGACGATCGCGATCAGCTGCGTGGGCAGACGACTGATACTCGGTGAGCGAGCTGAGGAAGAACTCGATGCCGTCATGGACGCAATGCCCATCGGTACGACCCAGGTCGGATTTTATTCCTATGGCGAGATCTCGCCGTCCGGTACGGGCCAATGCGATCTGCACAATCAGACGATGACATTGACGACCATCAGCGAATTTTAACTCCCATGATCCATTCACTTGTAAAACGGCAGCTTGCCAAAAATCAGCTCGACGAAAACACTTTGCCCAACGAGATCCAGTGGCAGAGCTTTCTCGAGCGTGTAAGTCGAACGTACACGGACGCCGACCAGGAGCGATACTTGATGGAACGTTCGCTCATGATATCGTCGGGCGAGATGCAGGACGTTTATGAACAGCTTCGGGCGAGCGAAACGCGGTATGCTCTCGCTGCCGAAGGCGCAAACGACGGGCTTTGGGACTGGAACCTAGTGACTGGCGAAGTTTATTATTCGCCGCGATGGAACGAGATCGTTGGACTCAGGCCTGAAGAAGGAATGGTCCCTTCCAAAAACTGCTGGTTCGATCGTGTCCATGCCGATGATCGGAAGACCGTTATCGAGGAATTTGAGAATCATCTGGAAAGCAGGACCAAACATTTCGAAAACGAACATCGCGTAATATATTCGAACGGTGAATACCGGTGGGTTTTGGTTCGCGGCTTGGCGGTTCGCAATGCGGATGGAAAAGCTCTTAGGATCGCCGGGTCGCTAACAGACATTACTGAGCGGAAGCGTTCGGAGGAGCAGTTGGCCCATGATGCGGTCCATGACGCTCTCACGGGCTTGCCGAACCGTAAGCAGCTTATAAAACGTATAAAACGGGCGCTCGACCGGACGCAATACGACAAACGATACAGTTTTGCAGTCTTGTTCATCGATCTCGACCGATTTAAGACCATCAACGATAGTCTAGGACATCAGGCGGGTGATGAACTGCTATTTCACATCACGAAGAAGCTTTCGTCATTGACGCGGGAACGTGATCTTGTCGCCCGTCTCGGAGGCGACGAATTCGTCATATTCATTGATGGTGTCAGTGATCCGGACAAGGTGAAAAGGGTCGCGGAACGCATTTTATCAAAACTTCAGAAACCAACCACGATAGCCGGTCAAAAGATCTATGCGAGTGCTAGTATCGGGATCGCGTTCGGAACCGAGAAATACGACACACCAGACGATCTGGTTCGCGATGCCGATCTGGCGATGTATTGCGCGAAGATCAGGGGGAAAGGCGGCTACGAGCTATTTGACGCCAAACTCCATCACGGAGCGGTCTCGCAGCTGCAGATCGAGATCGATCTGCGTCGCGCGGTCGAACACAAGGAATTTTATCTTGTATATCAGCCCATCGTTTCACTGGACAACGAAAGAGTGGTCGGCTTCGAGGCGTTGATCAGGTGGCATCATCCGGAACGCGGTACAATAGCCCCGGGAGATTTCATTCCGATCGCTGAAGAAACGGGAATGATACTGCCGATCGGAAAATGGGTTTTAAACGAATCTTGCCGCCAGATGAGTGAATGGAAACGCCAGTTTCCAGACCACGGTCCAATGGTGATGAGTGTTAATCTTTCCGCCAAGCAATTCGAACAGGCTGATCTTGTAGAAGAAGTCGCGAGGATCCTTAGGGATACTGGCCTGGATCCGGATTCACTGAAACTGGAAATTACGGAAAGTGTGATCATGTCGCACGCCGATGAGGCGATCAGAACCGTCCGGCAGCTCAGGGAAATGGGCGTGCGGGTTTCGATCGACGATTTCGGCACAGGTTACTCGAGTTTGAGTTACCTGCACCGATTTCCGATCGACACATTGAAGGTAGATCGATCCTTTGTGAGCCGTATCGGAGCCAATGGGGAAAACGGCGAAATAATCAAGACGATCATTGCCCTCGCGAACAATCTCGGGTTGAATGTTGTTGCAGAAGGAGTCGAGAATATGGAACAGCTCAACTTCTTGAAAGGCATCAGCTGCAGTCACGGTCAAGGCTTCTATTACTCACGACCCGTTGACAGGACGATAGCCGCCGAAATGTTTGGAGCGACCGATGTTGCTGAAACATCTACCGTTTCTATCCCGGAACATCGCCTTATTTCGGCTACGCAGTTCGTCAATTAGCTAAGGGCGAGTGAGAAAAACTCCGCCACCGAAGGTAGCAAGCAGGATAATGCTGACAAACGCATTCGTTGTAAAAAAAGCGGCGTTCATCTTGCTTAGGTCATTCGGTTTTACAAGAGTATGTTGATAAACAAGTAATGCCCCAACGCCGATCACGCCCGCAAGCGATAGCGGTCCGAGGCCGGATACCAGATAGAGCAAGACCAACACGATAAAAGCCTGAAAGTGAAACACCCGAGCGATCCAAAGTGAGTTTTTAATACCGAAACGAGCCGGGATCGACCGCAGGCCGACTTTGCGGTCGAATTCTATATCCTGACATGCATAGAGCACGTCGAAGCCTGCTGTCCACATTAGGACCAAAACTGAAAGTAGTATCGGGATCTCGTCGGTAAGTGTTCCGCGAACCGCGATCCACGCTGCCGAAGGCGATATAGCAAGGGCTATCCCGAGGATAAGATGGGCGAAAGCCGTAAACCGTTTTGCGTACGAGTAACCAAGAACAAAGATCAGTGCGACCGGTGAGAGGGCAAACGTAAGCCAGTTCAGCGAGTACGAAGCCAACAAGAAGATTCCGATCGACGCGTAGAGAAAAACCCATGCGAATCCGACCGATAGTTTGCCACTTGGCAATTCTCGATTCGCGGTTCTCGGATTTTTCGCGTCAATGTCACGGTCCACAATGCGGTTAAAGGTCATCGCCGCCGAGCGTGCCCCGAACATCGCGACCGTTACCCATAGCAATTGCCACCACGTCGGCAGACCATTCGCAGCAAGGATAGCTCCGAGAAACGCGAACGGCAGAGCGAACAGCGTGTGTTCGAATTTGATCATCGCGAGTGTGGTCGTGAGTTTTTCAGCGAAAGATGACATCGTTCCGGCCGTAAGGCCAAACGAAAAGTGTAGCAAATTAAGAAGAAATATTCCCTCAGCGAAAGATGTTGCAAAATCAACACCGAATTAATACGATATGGCGGAAAGCTTATGGATCTGGAACCGCTGATCGAAACTTGGCATATCAACAACCGCATCAACATCTACCTGTTGGAGGCGATCCCATCGGAGGATCTGGGCTCGTCCCTCTCGTCTAAAGGAAGAAGCGCGGGCGAGCAATTCGTTCACATCCACAATGTTCGTCTAATGTGGCTCAAAGCGGCGATGCCTGAGGAACTTGAGAACCAGGTCAAACTCGAAAAAGAGAACGCTAACGACAAAGATCTACTTAGATCGTTGATCGAGCGGTCGGGCACCGGCATAGCTAAACTCCTGGCGTTTGCGGCGGCCAATGGCGGACGGGTCAAGGGATTTAAGCCGCACGTTTCGGCATTTGTGGGATATCTGATCGCTCACGATGCTCATCATCGCTCACAGGCGATTATCGCCCTCAAACAATCGGGTCATCCACTCGACAAAAAGATCCTTTACGGCATCTGGGAATGGGGAACACGATAGCCGATGCCAAGCGGACGAACCCATGACGCAATAACCTTTATTCTTGCGGCTCCGGCCTTTGCCATCACGTATGCGTTTGTGCGGGATGTCTCTCCATCTGCGATCTTGACGGGAGCGTTTCTCTTCGGCGGTCTTATGTTCGGACCCGATCTCGACACTGTTTCACGCCAATATTCCCGTTGGTCGATCTTCAGATATCTCTGGTTTCCTTACCGATCATTCTTCAAACACCGCTCGCGATTCTCGCACGGGCTGATCTTCGGAGCATTGATCCGCGTGATCTATTTTATGGGGGTCGTATCGCTGATCGTCTTTTTAGCGGTATACATATACGCGGCATATTCGGGCGGAGTGATACCGGCGATAGGGCAGATCGGTGATGTGTGGAGGCCGATCGGTGTAGTTGTACGGGAGCGATTCGAAGCCAATATGATCGTTATCGTTTTCGTCGGCCTGTGGCTCGGGGCCGCAAGTCATACGGTCACGGACATTATTGGAACGTTTGTTAAAACCGGGCGGTCAGAGAAGTTCTTTTGATGTTTTCAGCTTCGGCCGCCGCTGCGTGCGTTGAGAAGCCGAACCGCATGTTTTCGAACGGCATCGGAAACGTTTCGGTCTTTTGAAAGTCCGGTCAATTCGCGCATTTGCAGGCGATTCATGATAGACATCGCGTTTGCGATCGGAGTTCGCGGATTCTTAGCAAGGCCCACCTGAATACCATAAATACGAGCCCACTGGCGGTTCATCGCGATCTGACGAAGAATGTCTTCCGAGATCGAGCGCATCGTGGCGATACGTTCGACCTCCTGCTCGGTGATCTTTGGATTATTGACAACTGCCGACGAGACAAGCTTGTTCGGATCGCGAATAAGGATGTTGCGAGCCTCGCGATCTCCCTTCATTCCGAGGCGCATTCGATCCTTAACGCCCATTTTTATTATCCGGTTGAGCATCGAAATTCGGTCGCTCGAATCTTCTCCGTCAGATTGCATCTCACCGATGATCTTGCTAAAGATCGCTCGTCGGGTCTCTTCACTCTCTTCGTAGATCTCTTCGATAAACTCAAGCCCGAGCCACGAATCGTCGGTCTCGCGATCTGGAACCTCGATGTGCTGAGCAATGAACAGTGCGTCATCGAGGCTTAAGCCGGTGGCGGCTGCTTCGTCGCCGAAATCCGCCTGTTCAATGAATTCGGCGGCAGCCTCGTTGCCCTGGGCTCGCAACTCGTTCGCGATCTGCTGTGCGCCTCGCTCTTTTTCAAAGAACTCGCGCTTGATTTCCAGGGCCCGACGCTCGGCATCGGACGTGCGATTCGGATTCGAAACGATCGCGTCGATAATAGCCGGATTCTGGATCAGAAGCTGCTGATTCAGCGAAATTAGATCCAGCAGAGGACCGCTAGGCGTGTTTTTCGCAAAATCTGCCACCGCTTCGGGCGGGGTCGCGGGTTCGAGCAAGATCGTTTCGTGTACGTGCGAAGGCAGATCGGCTCGCCTTGATAGATGTGCTAAAACCTTTGGGGCAACGCCGCCGCTGCGTACGGTCGCGTTGAGTGACTCGGGCTGCTGTGATCGCAGGCTTTCGGCGGCGGCTTCCTTGAGTTCGGCGTCGTTTCCGTCAAAAAAGTGAACGAGGATCTCGAGCAGGTCGGTCTGCGATAATGGCAGGGAGCCTCTTGCTGCGGCTAGCTGAGCCGGACGCGGAGCGGTGCCCTCAACGATGGCTTTGACGACCGGATTGCTTGACGCTATCTCAGAACTCATAAATTGCGGGAGATTCCCAACTATTGCGCGTATAAATGGTAGGAGAGGTCAGACCATTTGACCTGAGTTATTCTAGCATAAATGAATATAATCTTGACTAATCGTCACCGCTTAAACTAGTTTAAAAGCTGAGCGCTATTTTGTCTCTGCTTAAACACTCCACATACCGCAAAACATACAGTTACGATAATGATAAAAGAAGAACTTAAAGGACTTATAGCAAATAAGAGCGCCCGGATCGGTGTGATCGGGCTCGGGTACGTCGGACTGCCGCTGATCGTCGAATTTTGCCTGGAAGGGTTCGAGGCGATCGGTTTTGAGGTCGATGAGAAGAAAACGAGCGAAATAAACGCTGGAAACTCGTACATCGTCGATGTTACGAGCGAGAATGTCAAAAAATGCGTCGACAGTGGAAAGCTCACGGCTACCACAGATTTTAGTAAGCTTAATTCGTGCGATGTTGTGATCATCTGCGTCCCGACGCCGCTTCGTAAGACGAAGGATCCGGACATGTCGTACATTCTGACCGCCGGCGGCGAGATCCAGAAATACATGCGTCGCGGACAGTTAATTATCCTGGAATCAACGACTTACCCCGGCACGACCGATGAAGTTCTGCAGCCGATGTTCGAGGAGAAAGGCTTTAAGCTCGACGAAGATTTCCTGCTCGCATTCTCGCCAGAGCGAGTCGATCCGGGCAATCCGCAGTTTCAGACGCACAACATTCCAAAGGTCGTCGGCGGTGTGGGCGAAGATTCGACTGACGTTGCTGCGTTTCTCTACGGCCAGATCGTCAGCAACATCCACCGCGTTTCGTCGGCTCGTGTAGCTGAGGCGGCGAAGCTCTGGGAAAACACGTTTCGAGCAATAAACATCGGCATGGCAAACGAAATGGCTAAGGTTTGCAATGCTCTCGGTATCGACACGTGGGAAGTCGTGAGTGCGGCGGCAACCAAGCCGTTCGGCTTTATGCCGTTCTATCCGGGGCCGGGAATCGGCGGACACTGCATTCCGCTCGATCCGCATTATTTGTCGTGGAAAGCCCGTCAGCACGGGTTCGATTCGAAATTCATCTCGCTCGCCGAGCAGATAAATTCCACGATGCCCAACTACGTTGTCGAGCTCGCCACCGCTGCTCTAAATGATGACAGGAAAGCTGTAAATGGATCCAAGGTGCTGATTCTCGGCGTCGCATATAAGAAAGACATCGACGACATGCGCGAATCGCCGGCACTCTCAATCATCGACCTCCTGCGTGCCGACGGAGCCGATGTTGTCTATCACGATCCGTTCGTTCCCGAGGTCACATTCGACCACGCCTACACGATCGGTGATGGCGAACCGCTTTACAATCAGGAGCTTACGGAGGAACTTATTTCTGCATCGGATTGCGTTATCATCTGTACTGAACATTCGGCCGTTGATTACAGCCGCGTATGCGATCTCGCATCCGTCGTTGTCGATACGCGAAATGCGCTTTCGAACGACGTAAGAGGCCATAGCCGGGCAAGGATCGTGCGGCTATGACCGTACGAATTGCGTAGGTCAGAAAGTAAAGAGCTGCGAGTTCATACCGAACTCGCAGCTCTTTGCTTTTGCAAAACCAGACAGTTTACGCTTTCTTGGCCGGCTTCAAAACCACTGCTTGATCGAATGCGTCGGTCATCAGCTGTTCCTTGTTCGGGTAGCTGCCGAAGGAGTTGATGAGCAGGACGCCCTGGATGCCGCTTGGGAAGTTTACGATGACGCTTACCATGCCGGTGCGTTTGTTGGGGTCGTCGTCGTTCCATTTGAGCAGGCCGCCGTGGCCGCGGTAGTCGCCGTATTTGCCGTGAAGCTGCGGCCATGCGGTTGGTGCCGTATCCTGCCAGCCGAGGAAATTATCGTCCATCAGCTTACGGGTCGAAGGGGCAAGAATGTTGTCGTTGTAGCGGAGATTCGCCATGAATTTACCGAGTTCGAGGGCGGACATGTACCAGCCGCCACCGCCGCCTTTTTTGCTCCAGTCGCCGGCGGTCGAGCCTGCGGCGTTGTTATTTTTGTTGTAAAAGCGGGTCTGATATTCACCAGTGTCATTCATCGAAACGTTCGTAATGCCCATTGGGGTGAAAACCGTATTTCGGACGATCTCAATGAATTTGTCACTGACAGAATTGTTCAAAGCGATGTCGTCGCTGGCTGCCAGGTAATCATAATTCTTGCGTTCGCTCGCCGTAGCGACGAGATATGGCAGAGCGATACGGAAGATGGCGAGGTTGCCGTTGATGTATTTGTATTCCGACTTGGGACGCGTTACGCCGTCCTTGATCCACTGGCGAAGCCGGACAATGTCTGTAAATCCCTTGTTATCGTTCATGCCGGTGTACTGCGACATGAAATCCTTGAACGAGAGATCTTTCACGCCCGGGCCGATCGTCCAGTTTTTCGGCAGAAAGTCAGCGACCTTCGAGTCGAGCGAGACATTTGGATTGACCTGTAGTGCCTTCAGGACCGCGGTCGCGGTGATCGGTTTGGTGACGCTTGCGATATTCATGCGTGTTTCCGGCCTGAGCGAAAGTCCTTCGCCGAGGATGCTCGGCACGTCTTTTTTCAAAACGGAATAACCCGCCGCCGACTGCGTCAGCCACTTACCGTCCTTGTACAGGACCATTGCGTAGCCGACAGTGTTGCCGGCAAGTTTCGAGTCAATGTAGCTCGAGAACTTTGCTTCGTCAAAAACCATATTTGCCGGCAAATTGCCGAGCGGAGCCGCGGCGTGGGCCGGAACGGCCGTAAAGAAATTAAGAACCAATGCGAACAAGACTGCGAACGATACAAATACTTTTTTCATGATCTTTCCTCTCAATTAAAATGCGGCAAAATTTGCCGTTCATATAGGAATGCGTTGGAGCGCAGGAAAAACTATCACCTGTCGAAAAAAAATCCTTCAATGTGGTAAATTCTTCTCAACAAGAATGCTGAAAATATTACTTATCGCCGGTGCCCGGCCTAATTTTATGAAGGTTGCTCCGATCTACGCTGAAATGAAGCGGCGGTCGGCGGAGTTTGTGCCGATGATCGTGCACACGGGGCAGCATTATGACGCGGCGATGTCGGATGCTTTTTTTGAGGATCTCGGAATGCCGAAGCCGGATATCTATCTCGGTGTCGGCTCGGGATCGCACGCAGTTCAGACGGCGAAGATCATGACGGAGTTTGAGCCGGTGGTGCTCGTGCACAAGCCGGATTGGGTTTTGGTGGTGGGCGATGTGAATTCCACGATCGCCTGCGCACTTGTCTGTGCGAAACTCGGCATCAAGATCGCGCATGTCGAGGCGGGCTTGCGTTCGCGTGACCGGGCGATGCCTGAGGAGATCAATCGGATCTTGACGGATTCGATCTCGGATCTGCTGCTCACGACTTCGCAGGATGCGGATGTGAATCTCGAGCAAGAGGGGATTCGGGGCGAACGCGTAAAATTCGTCGGCAACGTGATGATCGATTCGCTGCTCGAACATCTGAAGATCGCTGAAAACTCTCCGGTTCGAACCGACCTCGGCATCGAGGCAGGCGAATACGGCGTGATGACGCTGCATCGTCCGTCGAATGTGGATGAGAAGGATGTGTTCGAGGGAATTCTCGACGCGCTCGTAACTGTTGCTGAGAAACTGCCGATCATTTTTCCGGTTCATCCGCGAACACGCGGCAAGATCACGGAATTCGGTTTTGACGAAAAGATCGCGAGATCGAACATTCGCCTTATCGAGCCGCTCGGCTATCTCGATTTCATGCGGCTGTACAGCGGTGCAAAATTGGTGCTGACGGATTCGGGCGGGTTGCAGGAAGAGACGACCGTACTCGGCATTCCATGCCTCACGCTTCGTCACAACACCGAAAGGCCAGTAACCATCGAACTCGGAACCAACGTCCTCGTCGGAACCGACCCCGAAAAGATCAAACAAGCCGCAGCCGAAGTCCTCGACGGCGGAAAACAGCGTGAAGACGCAAGAATCCCGCCGCTGTGGGATGGACGAGCGGCGGGACGTATCTGTGATGAACTGATCGCGTTTGGATTTTAGCGAACCGACGTTCTCCTTCAGCGTCGAACCGGAAGATTTCGACTTTGTCGGTTAGTCTCGGTTGCATCCTACGAGAGAAGACTCAGGTATTTCCTGGGTCTTTTTTTGCTTATGTAACAACTGATTGCTGGAACTTCGGAACAAAAAAGCTTGACAAGAGTCGCAAATCAGTTATAAAGTGAGGCTCGAAGCACACTCTATCCCGGTTGTTTCGCCTCCTATGACCGAACAACCTTTCTGTGACCATCGCTCACCTGTGCAGAAAGGAGAAAAATGAAGAAAATATCTAATCTACTGTTGCTCAGCTTTGTTGCGTTGGTGACCTTGCAAGGTCCAATCTTGGGCCAGTCGAAGCTCCGAATGATTGAAGAAAACGATCCGAGGTTTACCTATAAGAATCCACCAGCCAATATCGTTAGTAGAGAATTCAAGGGGCGAATCCTAGCTAAGGGCGACCAATTTACGGGTGATAAGGACTGGCTCTCGAACGTAAGTTTCGAAATTAAGAACAATTTTACCAAACCAATTGTGTACCTCTACATGGACTTAGTGATTGATGGACAGGGCAAAATACCTAGTTCAAGCGAAGTCAGCTTTCCGATCATGTTCGGGAACTCTTGGGCTCCCTTAGGGACTGATTCAAGCAAGGGCGCACCGGCCATGATTAAGCCGGGTGAAGTTATACGCCTCTCGGTCACTGAATACGTCACTGGGGCCCTTAAAAAAATGGCTTCTCAATACAACATTGAGGAATATGAACGAATCTCGATTGATCTTCGCCACATTCATTTTAGCGACGGAACTGGGTGGTCGGTTGGATTAGAAACACGACAAGATCCAAACGATCCTAGCAGATGGAAAGTGTTCAACCCGAACAAACGTAGCTCTCAACTCCGGCTTAAAAGGTGGCTTGGGGATTTGTTTGGTTAATAGGGCACCGGGCGGCTACGATTCCGCGAGCGAAAGACTTCAAAGCCTGACCGGTGCAGTGGTCGTCGTTTTGGGCCAAGTGTGTCAAGGTGCTGCCGCTGATGTGCTGGCGGGCGGAAAACAGCGTGAAGATGCAAAGATCCCGCCGCTGTGGGACGGACGAGCGGCGGGACGTATTTGTGACGAACTAGTTGCGTTTGGGTAGTAGTTCTATTTGGACGATTCTGTCGGATAGCCTGCAGCTTTCCAGCCCTGGAAACCGCCTTTTAGAGCAAACACATTCGATCGGCCTTTTTGTATCATTTGGAGTGCCAAACTGGAACTCGAGTGTTCGGCCGGTCAGGAACAGTAGACGATGATCTTCTTGTTTTTGGGCAGGGCGTCAAATCGATTTTCTGCCGCACCTTCGATCACGACGGCTCCCTTGATGTGGTCCGCCTTGTAAACTTCGACCGCCCGGGCATCGACAAAAACCGCGCTGGAATCGTCGAACGCCTTTTTTGATTCTTCGATCGTAATTCTTGGCACTTCCGCATCGGTCGTTGGTTTTTTGACTTCTCCGCTCTGGGCGGAAGCGGTCAGAGCGGCAAGCGCGATAAAACACACTAATATTAGTGATCTCATATTTCTCCTACGGTTGTTGGGCTGATCCTTCGACCTTGTATCCGGCTGCTTTCCAGGCGTTTGGGCCGCCTGTCAGGGCGTAAGTTCCGGGGATTCCTTTCTGGTTCATTTGGAATGCCAAACTGGCACTCGTGTGTTCGCCCCCTCAGGAACAGTAGACAATTATCTTTTTGCCTTTGGGTAGCGTGTCGTAGCTTTGCTCGACTCCGGGTTGGTAGGGAATGACGATCGCTCCGGGCAGGTGCTCGACATCGAATGCCGCTTGTCCGCGGCTGTCTACGAAGACGGCGTTTCCGGCGTCAAGATCTTTCTTCGCTTCTTCTGCCGAGATACGCGGAACGCCAGCGTCATTTACGTATTTGACGTACTCGATAACGCGCGGCTGCTGACACGCGACGGCGAAGAGAATTGCGGCGATAAAGAAAATAGGTTTTCGCATATTTACCTTTCCGGTCAATCACCCGAAGCCATCGGGTAACCCGCATCATGCCACGCTTTTGTTCCGCCGGTCAATGCATATGTGTTGGCGATCCCGGCCTGGTTGAGCTGGAATGAGAGTGCGGCACTCGTGCCTTCGGTCGCGCATGAGCAATATACGATCAGTTTTTTATCTTTAGGTAGCTTGGCTACCTTGTCGGTTTCCGTAGCACTCGAAATACTGATCGAACCGGCGATACGTTCGTTTTTGTAGGCGGCATCGCCGCGGCTGTCGATGATGATCGCGGTTCCCGCATCAACCTCTTTTTTCGCGTCCTGCACCGATATCTTCGGCACTTCAGAAGCGTCTTTATACTTTTTATACTCGGCCAACTGGGCTTTCTGGGCACAAGCACCGATGATGGCTACGCAAATCAGGAGCAGAAACGACGCGGTGTATCGATCAACTTTATTTTTCACCAAATGCCTCCAAAACTTCGTCCGCATGCTTAGCGACATCGACCTTTTCAAAGATCTTGACGATCTTGCCGTCATCGATCAGAAAGGTTTTGCGAAAGGTGCCCATGTATTTGCGGCCGTACATGCTCTTTTCGCCCCATACGCCGTAATCTTCGACGATCTTTTTGTCGACATCGGCGAGCAGATCGAATGGAAGCTGATATTTTGAGATGAATTTCTGATGAGCCTTCTCGCTGTCGGTCGAAACGCCGAGAACGGTGATGCCTTTTTTGCGATAGATCGCGTCAGTATCGCGGAACGAACACGCTTCCTTAGTACAGCCCGGCGTGTCGTCTTTTGGATAAAAGTAGAGAGCGAGACGCTTGCCGGCAAAATCCGACAGCTTTACTTCGTTGCCGTTCTGATCCTTTGAAGAAAAATCGGGAGCCTTATCGCCTTCTTTCAACATTCGTAGAACACCTCTTTTCGATCAATTTCGGATAAACCAATTTTCCACGATAATGCGATCTCGCGCAAGATGGCTGTCTATTCGGTAATGGATCAGTTTGAATATCTTAGGAGAGATCTCGGCTCCGTAATCTCTGCGTCCCACTCGGCGTTCTCTGCGAGGAGCAGACGCACAAAGTATTCAAGTAAATCCTCGCAGAGGTCGCCGAGGGAAGACGCGAGAGACCGCTGAGCCGACATTGTCTATTTCTTCTTACCAAAATTCCACTTCATACCGGTCGTGAACAGGAAATCGTTCGTTTTGGCGGTGCCGAGCGGGTCGCTATTGTAGCGGTCGCCGAGCGTCACGTAAAAGCCGACCTTTTTGGTGACATCCGCCGAGAGCGTGGCGTCAAAAATGAAGCGGAATTCGTTCTTGTCCGTCACGTTTTGATAGTACGTTAGCGAGTTTTGAAATTTGAGCCGGTCGTTGAGCTTCTGGCGGAAAGTCATTCCGGCGAGGCCTTCGGGCGTGTTGGTGTCGTTGCCGAACTGCCATGTTCGGTTCCAGGCGAGGCCGACGAGCAGTTCCAGATCCGTTTTTTCTCGCTTGATTGTTCGATGTCCGAGACCGCCGCCGGCGACTGAGCGGAAATCGAGCTTTTTCGGCTTATCGCGTTCAAAATCGTACGAGACGAATCCAAATAGTTTTTTATCGATCGTGCGGTCATAACGTGCACCGCCCCAGAAAGCGTTTTGGGTCGTCACGCTCGTAACAGCGCCGTGATTGCTGTTCCACAGGCTGCGGGCGTAGATGGTAAAGCCGTCCTGCGGCCGGATCTTTGCCGCGCGAAGCCCGGTTGTCATCGTGATGTTGTTCGAATTTCCCGATGTGTAGCTGAAACCGATGTTGGCGTTTCCTTCCCAGCCGGTTGCCATCGTCCGAAGGCGTCCGGCGAATCCGTTCGAGCTTTTTTTGACGAGTTGGGTCGATGTCGGCGGAATTACCGCTTTTTCGGCTTGTGGAACCGGCGGTTTGGCTGCGAGGGCAGTTGCGGCGGTGTTGGTTGCTGCGGCTTTAACGGCCGGATTCGCGACGACCTTTTCAATGTGCGAGCGGGCGATCCTAACCTTTCCGGCGTACTCGGTCTCGAGCGTGATCGCTTCGTCGCTTTCTTCGACGATCTTACCGGTCAGCCGGTCACCGTTTTTCAGCATTATCTCGCTGGCGGCGATGTTTACGGCGAATGAAAAGAGCAACAGTATGCCTAACGGCCAGGATAATATTCTCATCTCCATTATAAAATAACATTATGAAAAACGGATGTGAATTAGGTGCGGTGATGGCGGGATTTGACCGAACCGCTCCGCGCGTAAAAGAATAGAACGTCGATGAAATTGCTATCGGAAAAACAAGCCTTGGCAAAGCTCGCGATATTGCGCCAAGAATTTGTCCGTTCGATCCGCGAAGGCTACGAGCACAAAGCGGCCTCCTGCCTAACGTGCACGACGCCTGGAGCGTGTTGTCTTGACGCTCATTTCGTCAACGTTCACATCTCACGGCTCGAGGCTGTCGCGATCAGGAACAAAATTGATTCACTGGAAGACTCTAAAAGAACTGAGGTTTTGGAGCGGGTCGAAAATGCAATAACCGAGTACGGACTGGCCGCAGAAGGCGACACGTTCGCACAGAAATTTGCGTGTCCGCTGTATGAAAAAGGAGTTGGGTGTTTGGTTCACGAGGAAGGGAAACCGGCGGCGTGTACCGTTCACGCTTGTTACGAAAATGCCGCCGATCTGCCGCCCGACCAACTGCAGATCGCGCAGGAGCAAAAAATAGACGATCTCAACGCCCGCACGTACGGACGTCGAGATCAATGGCTGCCGATACCGCTCGCGATCAGGCGAAACGCTGACTAGTCGATCTTTACATCGACGAATTTGTCGCTGACATTTCCCGCAAAATCCGTTACGAGAAATCCGATCGAATAATCGCCGGGAGCGACGTCCATATTGCCGACATAGAGCTCTTCTTTATCGCCGATCGTGAGAATGTCATCGGGGTCGGTCGATGCAACATCGGATTCTTCTCCCTCGTCGTCGATCGAAAGATACACAGGCCGGATGGAATCGCCGCGATCTAGCTCGACCTCACGCTGAACGCCTTTTGATTCCATCACCGCATAGACGAATTCGCCGGAGGCTTCCTCGTCGTTGAAATCGATCACGAAATAGAGCGTCACGTCGTTCCATTCCTTTCGGCCCTTGTATTTGACCTGAGCCGGAACCTCGGCGTAGTAGATGTCCTTGCCTTCGTCGATCTCAGAAAAATCGGTGATCGGGCAGATCACTTCTTTATTACCATCGCCGATCGAGAACCACGAGCCGTCCCATTCCTCGTGCAGAACACCTTTTTCGTCAGGCTCGGTCGGGATCGAGCCGATGATGATCGACTGCTTCTCGTGTTCCTCGGCGATGACGAATGTCGCTTCTTCGATGTCGTCGGCGTTTACTTTTGCGGAGACTGTGACGACGCCATCTTTGGCAAGATTTGGCTTGTTTGATTGGACGGGCGAGACTTGCGGTTTCGTCGTATCACCGGCGAGTATCGCAGCGATGTCAGTGAGCATTCCGTTCCATTTCATGCCGGTCTGGAACGGATGTTTGCTGTAACCGCTTTCCGCCAGTTGCTTTCCGGTGTTCGGGAAATAGATGCTCAATCCGCTCGAACGCGGATGTGCGGCACCGGAAACTTTTGTGACGATCGCGGCCGAAAGTGCGGCCAAAACAGCATCGGCAGCTTTTTTCGTTTCGGGATCGGGCGAGAGCGTTTTGAGGTTCGTCGCATAGTGACCCATATCAAAGAATTCGGCCGCCGACGGCCCTTGTCCGCGAGATCCAAAATCCTCGCTCGACGAACGGGCACGCGCGGTACGAATAAGGCCCTCGCGACCGCCTGTTTTGATGATCGCCTGATTTCGCGTCGCGAGGTCGGCAAATGCGGTATTCAACGCGTCGATCTTGCTAAGATCGGTCACGCTCAATGTGATCGAGGCGTCGCGGTGGCCCTGATTGGCTCCGGTGTAAAAATTCTTGTAGCCGCGGGTGATGCCTTCGCCGAGAGCTTTTCCGTCAATGGTCGGAGCCTGAGTGATGCCGCTCATCATGGCAACGTAGTTCCAGCCGTTTCCGGGTTCGAGTTCCTCGGACGCGACCATGTATTTGGCGTACGGGCTGACCGTTCGAGCGACCTCAAAATTTGCCATCAGACAGGCGTCGAATCCGATGAGTTCGAGCTTTCCGGTCGTTTTGGTCGCACGTGCGAGGGCGGTGTTCAGCTCGGTCATGTTCAGGCCGTCTTCGCCGTTGCCCTCGTCGTGGAGAATGCCCGGCCAGCCGCTGCCGTGGTCGCCGAAGACGAGCGAATATTTCTTTGCCGGGAAATCCTTCGCCGCGTGTTCGATAAAGTCGGCGAGGTTTTTCGGGTCGCCCATGTTTATCTCGCCGAGATCGGCGAGTTCCTTGAGCTTGCCTTTTTCGACGCGAAGATACTTTGCGGTCGTCCAGTTTTTCAGGCCGCCGACGTCTGCATTGGTGTAATTATTGTCTTCGTCACCGCTGACGTTGCGGTCAACGAGGGCGACGATGTTGATCTGAGCGGAACTGCCGACCTCCATCATTTCGGTCAGATCGATCATCTGCGGCAGCTCAAGATCGTTGTCCGAATCCATGTAGAACATCAGCGTCCACTCGGCGGTCGGCGGATCCTGAGCGAAAAGCGTCTGGCTCGGCAGGATGGATGCGAGAGCCAGCAATAGAACAAAAAGTTTCGATTTCATAGGGGCCTCTGTTTGCTAAATTTAAGGGGATAGCAAAGCATAAGCCCATCACGCGAAAAAACCAAAGGCTCGAAAAAAGAACTTGTCTTTCTTCGAGCCTCTGGCCGAAAGCCGGTGCCAAACCTTCGGTTTTACGGTTCGCGGAAAAGCGTTGAGTTGAAGTCGATGAAAGCCACGACGGCGATCTCTGCCTCCTCATTTTCGGCGTTTTCGAATTGCAGCTTCCAGGTTCCGGCTTCGAACGGTTTAGTGACCGTTATCGTTCGAAAAGCACCTTCGGCCTCCGGCGTTCCGGCTGTTATTTTGCCGAGGACATTGCCGTTCGAATCGACGAGCGTTGCGGAAACTTTGGGCGGAGCGAGAAACGTGACCGAGAATCGCGAGCCGTTTTTGACCGGGATCTGAACATCCGTCGATTTGCTCGGTGCGAGTTTTATTCCCGTTGCGAAGTCGGGCTCCGAGTTTTCATCGCTGTAATATGGTGCGGGCGATCCGCTCGCGAGCTTATCGAGATGAGCCATTGCTCCGTACCTGCGGAGTTTTAATGAATCCTCATCGTTTTCAACGCTGCCCATGAAACTGTCGGTGTCCGGTTTGTGATCGCCTTTTGGTGGGATCGCGAGCCAGTTGACGATCTGGACGAAGTTCGGCTGGTGGCCAAGTTGGTTTTCGTGATGAGCGGGAACGGTCGAGAATTTCCACTGCTTGATATTCCATATTGCCGAACGGTTCGGCGTGATGCCGTCACCGGGAACGTCCATCTGGCAGATAGGGTTGAAGGCGTTACCGACGAGCACAGAGAATCTCGTGCCTTTGCGGACCTTTACGCGTTCGTTGAAAAGCTTCATATTCTTGATCGCAACTTCGTTGAACGCCGGTACATTTCGGCTGAAAAACTTGGTGAAGATCGTCTCGATCCCGGTCGAACACGGCGTTCCCATGTTCGGCGTTCCGGACCATGACGAGCTGCGTGACGGTCGGTTTGCCGTCGAACGCACGTCCCATTTTGTCGGCGATATAGCTGCGTGCGATCAGGCCGCCGGTCGAATGTGCGACCATGTCAACGTGCCACGCGTTCTCGCTGCGCTGCACTCTTTCGACGGTACTTGCGACCTCGGGAATGTTTTCGGCGGCCTTTTTGCTGATGGCGACGCGAGCGAGTTCGGCGGTCCATTCGGTGGTCGGGATCGATTTGAAGGCGCCGAGGAATTTGAAAACGAGGTCAGGATTTGACCAAAGTCCGGGGATGACGACGACCGGTTTGGGCTTCACCATGATGTCACGCGTTTTTACCTCGCTGTCGAGCTTGACCTCGATCTGACGATGCATCTCGGGCGAACTCCAAACGCCGCCCGGCTTCCACGCGTAACCGCTCGTGTCCCAAGTAACGGGAACCTCTCGCTCCTCGCCGCCGTTGAGATTTAGCTGAATATCCTTGCCGTCGGGAAGCGAATCGGAGCCTTCCTTCAGCTCCTTGAAGTTGATCTTCCCTTGTTTCGAATGCCCAGCGGTATTGACGACGGTCGCGACGATGCGGACGAGATTGCCGTCGATAGTGTGGCCGTTTTCCTTGATATCAACCCAGCCATTCTCAGTCGGGAACTGCGGTTGGTAGAGCTTCAGGTCGGTGATCATAAAGTCGCCGCCGCAGCGACGCAGGTTCCAGACGATCGTTTCGACCACGTCGCCGGGCAGCTCGAGCGAGTAGCTCCCGGAAAGCTGGTCCGGGCTTTTCGGATCGACCGTGTGCTTGCCGTCGGAGGTGAGCGACCGTCCCTCGAGGAATTGCGGGGAATCCGGAACGGTTTCTGTCTTGTTTTCCTTCGGCGTACATTGTCCGCTGTACGTCGCTGAACGCGATCCGCCGGTCGTTCCCGGAATGCCGTCGACACCGACGCTGACACCGTAATGTCCGTCGTTGCCGAAGCCGACCGTGACGTTTGCACGCACACCTGCGAGCGTGCCGGACGTGAGGGTTTTCGTCTCGAACGAGCCTTTCATGTCCTTCCACGTCTTGCCGCGGTCGCATGAGTTTTTCTCGATCGCCTCGGTCGTATCGCGGAATGATAGACTGCTGACAACGCTGGCTCTCGCAATATTTTTCCCTTCTTCGAACGGATCTTCGCTGACGACGACCTGCGCCTCGTAATCACCCTTCATCTCATAGTCGCGAACGTCCGACCCGCGCATCGAAACGCGCGGCACTTCCTTGCGGTCACTCGATCGCTGAATTCGTGTATATGTCACAACACCGGTCCACGCGCCCGAACATTTTGCTTTTGCCTTAGGTTTGCTCGCAACACGGTTGCCAGTCGGAGCCTGAGCAAACGAGGCGATAGGTGAAATAACCAGACACGTGAAGAACATCACGCAGATCAATCGTCGGCCAAAATTACGTTTTTTCATTTCTTTCCCCTCACGAAAACAGCGGACAAGCCAGAGACGACTTGCCCGCTATGTAAGGCGAAAGTTTTTGAGAGAAAGTATCAGCCCGATCTATTTAATATTCAACTCATACGGCAGAAGCAGCATTGCCTGGCCTCGCTGCATTTGGTCGAGCATGGCGGCGAAGCGGAATGAGCGGCGGACGTCTCTCGGGAGCGATTGGAGGATCGCTGCCTGGGCTTTTTGTTCAGTTGAGGCTTCGGCGTTGCCGCGGCCGAAGTACTGTTCAAGGAAGGGACGCGGTTCGGGGAAAACCACGCGGCGAACGTCTTTGTCGGCGGGCAGGGAAGCGAGTTCTTTGGCGATGTCGATCGCTTTTTCGAGCCCGCCGAATTCGTCGACGAGGCCGTTGGCTTTTGCCTGCGTGCCGGTCCAGACGCGGCCCTGGCCGAGCGTGTTTACCTCTTCGTCAGTCTTTTTGCGGCCCTTGGCGACCTTTGGCACGAAGTTGTCGTAATAGACGTTGTGTGCCATTTCTTCCATCTTGGCACGTTCCTCAGGTGTCCACTTTTCGGTCTCGCGGAAGATTCCGGCATTCTTGCCACGCATGACGTATTCATTTGAGATACCGAGCCAGTCGTAGAAGCCTTTCATCACGGGTTTGCCCATGAACATTCCGATCGAGCCGGTGACGGTTGACGGCTCGGCGACGATCTTGTTGGCGTTGCAGGCAATGTAGTAGCCGCCGGAAGCCGCGACGTCGGCCATTGAAACGACCACCGGTTTCTTCGCTTTTGCATTTTCCAGAGCATGCCACATCAGGTCCGAAGCGAGAGCTGAACCGCCAGGCGAATCGACTCGGAGCACGATCGCTTTGATCGATTTATCCTTCGCCGCGTCGTTGATGGCTTCGACGAGAGTGTCCGAACCGACCATTTCGCCACCCAACGGGCTATTGTTCGAAGGACCAATGTTGATTGCTCCCGAAGCGTAAATTACAGCCACGCGTTCGCCCTGATTGAGGCCGAGCGAGTCTGATGGTATCTCGCGATATTCGCTGCCGCTTACGGTACGGAGCTTGTCATCTTCTTTGTAGCCGAGGCGGGCTTTCAGGTCGTTTTCTACCTGGTCGTAATAGATCGCGTCGTCGATCAGGCCGAGAGATTTTGCTTTGACAGAATTATACGGGGCTGCGTCGATCAAAGCTTTGACGTCGTCAACCGATTTTTTTCGTGACTCGGAAATTGCGGTTGTGAAACGGCCAAAATATTCGTCGAGCAGGGCGTTAATGACCTCACGCTGGCCCTCGCCCATTTCTTTTTTGGTGTACTGGTCGGGCGCGTTCTTGTATTTCGGCCCGATCTGGATCACTTCTGCCTCGATGCCGAGCTTGTCGAGCGAGCCTTTGTAGAACATCGCTTCGGCGGCAAACCCGTTCATGTAAATATCGCCTGACGGCGGTACGAAGATCTTATCGGCGGCGGTCGCGAGATAGTATTCCTTGTTCGTGCCGATCTCCATGTAGGCATAGACCGGTTTTCCCGAATTTTTGAAATCTTTGATCGCGTCGCGAAGTTCGTCTGCCTTGCCCCAGCCGATGCCGGGAAAATCGATATTGAGGACGACCGCACCGATGCGGTTATCGACCTTTGCCTTGCGAAGCTGCGTAAGCAAACTCGTGAACGACTGTGCCTGACGAATTCCAAAAGCTTTAGCAAGCGGTTCTTCTGCGACGTAATCGGGCAGTTCGCCAGACAGGCTAAGCACGAGAACGCTATTATTGGCGACGCTTGGCTGTCCGACCGAACGAGAGATCAATATCAGGCCGATCACGCCGACGATAAGGAGAACGAGCAGCAACCCGCCCAATAGGAGAAACACCTTCGAAGTTTTTGACATTGCCATAAGTTCAATCGCTCAGACGAAGTTACTACCGGTCGCCGTGCGGTAAGTAGATATTACGATATATGGGTTGTGAATGTTTAGTTCTCTGGACTACACAGCGGTTTCGCCAACGATCAAATTTAGGATTCCTGCGAGCGATCTTTTTTCTGTGACATTTTGAAAGCGGGCCGCTCGGACGAAATCTGCCGTGCGACGGTTGAAGTGGTCGTCGATGAGGGCGACGGTCAGAATGTTCAATACGTCGAACACCGGGCCGAGAATTCCGTTTGGCCGGACGTGTTCAAGCAGGACGAGTTTGCCGCCGGGTTTTAGAACACGCACTATCTCGGCCAGAGCTTTTTCCGGATCGGGCACCGAACAGAAAACCAACGTCGCAAATGCTGCATCGAAATAGTTTGCGGGAAATGGCAGATCTTGTGTGTCGGCCTGGACGAGGTCGATGGATGTAGTTTTACCACGAGCTATCTCAAGCATTTTGATCGAGATTTCGCTCGCGACCGCGTGACCGCACCGCGGGTAGAATTCAAAATTTGCCCCGGTTCCGGCACCGATCTCAAGTATCCGGCCGTTTGCTGGAAG
Source organism: Pyrinomonadaceae bacterium (assembly GCA_047600985.1). GTDB lineage: Bacteria > Acidobacteriota > Blastocatellia > Pyrinomonadales > Pyrinomonadaceae > OLB17. The sequence goes on from JASGKA010000002.1 coordinate 319,697, forward strand.
CAGGTCGAGAGTTTCGCGTCTTAGTTTTGCCAGATAGCGTCGTTCGATCGGAGCGAGCATTCGATCGTAGCGGTCGGCGTGTTTGTCGTATGACTGCTGCACACTCTAAGTTTAACGCAGAGACCGTGGGAGGATACGAAGATCGCTAATTGAATCGGGCCGAAATTTCGTTTTTGGGCTTCGAGTGTCTATAATCAGACTTTTTCGGCCTTCGGGTAGCAGATCTTATGGGTAAGAAAGGTTCGGTCTTAATTTGCGATGACGAAGAGATAATGCGTGACGTACTCGAGACGATACTCTCGGGTGCGGGCTATAAGGTCGAACTCGCAAAGACCGGCGAAGAAGCGATCGAGGCTTACACGGCAAGATCGTTCGATGTCGTCCTGATGGACGTTTCGATGCCCGGCATCGGCGGGTTGACCGCGCTTGAGCGTTTGATGACGATCGATCCCGAAGCTGCGGTGCTGATGGTGACGGCTTATGCGACATTCGATACCGCAATTTCCGCCTGGGAAAAAGGTGCTGCGGGCGTTATCAGAAAGCCGTTCCAGAACGAACAGATAATCGCCCTCGTCGCGAAAGGGATCAAGAAACGCCGCAAGGAAGAGGAACGCCAGACTCTTCGTCAAGCGATGGTTCGTTCGGTCAATCGCGAAGGTTTCATCGGGCGTTCAGAGGTGATGGAAAACGTCTTCCGGCTCGTCGAACGCGTCGCGCAGGCACGTTCGACGGTTCTGATCACTGGCGAAAGCGGAACCGGCAAGGAACTCGTCGCCAAAGCCATCCACGAATCCAGCCCGCGTTCGGAAGCTCCGTTCGTTGCCGTCAACTGCTCGAATATTCCTTCGGAACTGCTCGAGTCTGAGCTATTTGGTCATACGAAAGGTGCGTTTACAGGTGCGGTTGCGGCGAAGAAAGGTTTGTTCGAGGTTGCGGACACGGGGTCGATATTCCTAGACGAGATCGGCGATCTGCGGCCGGAAACCCAGGTTCGGCTGCTGCGTGTTTTGCAGGAGCGGGAATTCACGCCGGTCGGAGACACGACTCCGATCAAGGTCGATGTCAGGATCATCGCGGCGACGAACGTCGATCTGAAAGAGGCAGTGCGAAACGGGCAGTTTCGCGAGGATCTTTATTATCGTTTGTCCGTCGTACCGCTCGAACTGCCTGCACTCCGTGAGCGACGCGAAGACATCCTGCCGCTGACGCAGCATTTTATCCGCAAATATTCGGCGGAAAACGGGCGTGACATTTCCGAAACAGTTCGGCCGGACGTCTTGTCGCTGCTCGAGGCTTACAACTATCCCGGCAACGTTCGCGAACTCGAAAATATCATCGAACGTGCTATCGTCATCGCTCCGAGCGATGAGATCACCGTGGAATGCCTGCGGCCCGAGGTTCGCGATCCGGAACTCGCTCTCCAGATGATAGCCGATACCGAAGGCGTCTCCAGCGACATCGATCTTGCCCGCGGCGTGAACTTCTACGACGAAGTAAAACGTTTCGAGATCGATCTAATCCGCCGTGCCCTCGACCAAACCGGTGGCCACCAATCCAGAGCTGCGCGTCTGCTTGGGCTCAACGCTACTACTCTCAATTCAAAGATCAAGACCTACAATCTTTTCAAGAAAGACTGACCGAACATCAGACAAACGGCTAGAAATAAAAAAGGGTACCGCCGGAGCGGTACCCTTGAGGGCTTGAAGCCTATCACAAGTGACTAGAATTCGATACGTGCAACGAACTGGACGATTCTCTGTCCGAACGTGCTCGTGATTCTGCCAAATGTCGTGCTGGCGATATTCAACTGCTGACCGCTAAAGAAGTTAGCGCGGTTAGTCAAGTTGAATGCCTCACCACGGATCTGCATACGCAGACGCTCGCTGAGCGGAATGTTCTTGATCACCGAAGCGTCGATGTTGAAGAACATCGGGCCGCGGAGGAAGTTCAGCTCCATGTTGCCAACAGCACCCGGAGCATTCGAGAAGAACACCTGTCCCGGGAAGGTCTGCGGCAAGTTCGAACCAGCAGCACCGCTGATCGGCTGGAAACCAAGCGAAGCCTGGCCGGCAGTCGAACCGGTACGCGGAAGGATCGAACCGCTCTGGCAAGCCTGAAGGTCGATGTTGATGACCGACGGATCGATCATGAAAACACCGCAAGGCGTACGGAACACACCGATCAACTTTCTAACCTCTTCTTTCGTCAGGTTGGTCGTTGCGGTCTGACGGCCCGAACGGCCTGCACGGTTGAATGTACCGCGGCTGTCGATGATCGAGATAGGAGCACCGGTGCTGATACGGGTGATCGCAGTTACCTGCCATCCGCCAATGAGACGGTTGGCCCAGGAACCAACATTGCCGCCAAAACGCTTACCTTTGCCGAACGGAAGTTCGTAAATGGTGTTGAGGTTGAACACGTGGGTCGTATCCTGATCGCCAATACCATACTCAAGGTTAATGCGTGCGTTGTCGATAGCTGGTTCGAAACGCGTCTGACCTGTTCCCGGAGCGTCAGTAAGCTGCTTCTGGAACGTGTAGTTTGCCTGATAGGTGAATCCGTTCGCGAAACGGCGGCGGAGTTCGACCTGAAGGCCGTTGTAGTATGATTTCGCTCCATTGGTGAGGAGATCGACCACTCCGGTATTCACGTTTGGAAGAAAAACACTGTTGCCGATTCGGAACGTGCTGACGTAAGCAAAAGCAAGGTCAGCAGGCGTACCGTTGATGATCGGCGTGGTGGTATTCGTGAACTGCAGGGGATTCTGCGTAGCTCCGATGACCGGACTGCCGGTGAAGAGAGCCGGCGAATTCAGAACCGACAGCGGCTGACAAAGCGGCGTTGCAACAGCAACGACACAGTTTACGTTACCAGTTCCGTACAGGCGGATGTTGTTTCTGGCGCGATTGAAATCGGCAAGGAACGCATCGCTGATCTTCAGCTGGTTGAGATCGTATCCCCGAACCAGGTTCGTGGTACGTGAATGGACATAGCGAACTTCGAGAGCGGTCTGGAAACCGATCTCACGCTGAACGCCGAGGCTGAATTCGTGCGAACCAGGAACTTCGAGATCAGGATCGATGGCGAAAACTGTTCCGAAGTTGGCGGCGATCGTGTTGTTCTGAGCGTAGGTGCGCGGGAACGTCACACCGGCAGGAGCCGTAAATGTGAACGGCGAGGTCAGGCGTCCGTTGATGCTGCCCGAGGTCAGCGTCGTTGAAAGCCCGGCGTTTCCGGCGAGAGCGTTGTCAGCGGCACGAATGAATTCGTCGTTAACATAGCTCAAACGGTATCCACCACGGATGACGGTCTGGCCATTTTCCGGCATAAGCTTTTTGAGGAAGCTGTTGCTGAAATTCGGCGACCACGCAAAACTCACCACCGGAGCGATGTTGTTCTTATCCATCTTGAAGAAGTTCGTGCCGCCGGCATTGCCGCCGACAAACTGATATCCACCGTTTGGATCGAGAATAGCAGTACGAACGTCACCATTGATGATCGGCTCGAGAGCCAGGCCATTTGGTTCACGGATCGGGGTAAAGAGTTCGTAACGAACACCGTAGTTAACGGTGAACGTCGGGGTAACACGCCACTGATCAGTACCGTAGAACGAATAGTGTTCGAACTGAAGCTTACGTGCCGGAGGTGCTGCTGAAAGGCTGCCGCTCTGGCTGGTAGCGTTAAAAGTTTGCGACGCACCACCAACTAGTCCGCCAAGCAGAGCGAGAAGGCTGTTAGCTGTCGCGACGCTCGAGATACAGTTGACGCCTGTCGCGGCTACGCAACCAGCAGCGGTGTTGAAATTGGTCGCGGTAAATACCGGAACAAGTCCACCACCAAGAGTGTAGACCGGCAGATACGAGGCACCGAAAGCACCAGGACCGAACGGATCAGCCTTGAACGAATCATACTGTCCGCCAAAACGGAGAGCATGATTCCCGCGGATCCAAACGGCGTTGTCCTGAAGGTTCCACGACTGCGTACGGCGTCCCTGAGCCTGGAATCCGGTTTCAGGGTTATTGATAAGCGGGGCTACGATGTAGTAGGCCGGATCTGCAACCGTGTTGCCAAAGATCGGATCGCTCTTCTGCCAGCCGCCGCGAAGTTCATTCGAGAAGCTGTTAGTAGCGGCCCATCTCCAGGCACCAACTGCGAATGGCGTGTTTGCATCCTGGAAACCGACAGGCGTCGTATCGTAGCAGCAAGCCGTACCGCCCTGCTGGGCAAGGAGGTCGGTTCTTTGCAGATATTCTTTTTTGTAGTTGATGACTGCGTTGATCGAGTGGCGTTCGGTGACATCAAAGTCAAAACGGCTCGAATAAGCATCACGATCTTGGTTCGAGGTGATCGGCAGCGAAAGGCCCGTCGTATTCAACTGATCTCCGAGAGCCGGATTATTTCCAACTGATGGAAGTTTGTTGATGATGCGGCTGGCGATCGTTGGATCGATCCCTGTCGGAGCTCCCGCAATTCCCGCAGCTGCCGCCAGAGTGAAGATGTTTGCCGAGCGAACAACTCCGCTGTTGTCCCGATATGTAAAGGTTCCCGTACGGGCACTCGGAAGCAGGATCGTGCGGTTTGCCGTTACAGACTGACGCAGACGGAATGCTTCGTAGTTGAAGAAGAAGAACGCTTTGTTCTTCCAGATCGGGCCGCCGATCTTTCCACCAGCCTGGTTACGGTTGAGGAAAGGACGTTTGATGCCCGAGAAATTATTAAAAAAGGTGTTCGCAGTGAATTCCGAGTTTCTGTTGTACAGATAAGCAGCACCGGTGAAAGTGTTGGTTCCACGTGGGGTCACAAGCTGGATCTGCGAAGCACCGTAACCAGCTTCAGCACCTGCGTTCTGCGTAACGATGGTGAATTCACCTGTATCGTCGACGCTAGGACGATCCGGAATAAAGTCGACAGCGTTCGAACGGATAAAGTTATCCTGAACGTTGACACCGTCACGGGTGATGTTCGTGAATGACGAACGCTGGCCGTTGATGTTGGTCGACTGGGCACCATTTGACGACGAACCAGCCTGCAGCAGAACCAGCGAAAGCGGGTTGCGGCCGTTGAGCGGCAGTTCGACGATCTGGCGTCCGGTAACTGTGGTCGAGATCTCGCCGTTATTGGCGTTTATGATATCGGCACCTGCAGCAACGGTAACGACTTCGCTGACGTCACCGACGTCGACCGAAGCTACCAGCGTGTAGGTTTTACCGATATCGATCTTAACGGCCGAGTAGGTCTTGGTTTTGTGACCTGTGGCCGTGATCTTGACCGAGTAAGTGCCGACATCAAGCTGGGACAGCGTGAACGAACCTTCGTCATTTGTGACGATCGTACGGACCTTCCCAGTCTGTTCGTCGGTAATTACGACGGTTGCTCCCACAACCAGTCCGCTCGGATCAGATACCGTTCCAACCAGCGTACCTGTGTTGGATTGGGCAAATGCCGCAAGTGCGAACGATGCGGTGAGCAACAAAGAAAGAAAAAAGCTCTTCATCGATTAACTCCTTGTAGTTCTAATTCAAAAAATAGTTATGTCTTAGACATAAAACGAATAACGGCTGGAGGTTTGGAATGCGATAAATCCGACATTGTCTCTACCTGTCTCCGCATTTCCATGCAACCCGTTATTACCGTGGCAAAGACTTATACAAGGATTAGGCAATTAACATACCGTTAACCTAAATGCCGTTAAATGTTTGTGAAATATGGTGTTATGCAGTCGAGTGAAGGTTTGGGGCTAGAAAATATTCCGAAAAATTGAATATAAATACGTATACTTGAACAAAATATAAAGTTTCAAATCGCGGTGTTTTACATCCTTTTGGGGCGAACCTAACATCCAATTACCCGCTTGCAGAATAGTATCGTCTCGGCTATAAACGGATTAGTGAGACTGAACAAAATATGAAAATCAGAACGATCGTTGTTTGTTTGACTGTTTTTTTATCAACCCTGATCTCGGTCGCCGGAGCACGCGCTCAAGGTGGCGATACAGTCCCGCCCAAATCGACATCAAAGGTTAATGTTAAGTATGACAAAGGTAAGGACTTGACCACTATATCGCTGAAGTCGATGACAATCACTCGACTAGATCAGGAAAAGACCACCGCCGGAAGCCGCGGATTACCGGTTCATCAGATGGCCGTCGAGGGAAGTTTTGCTTACAACGGGGCCAAAGAGGTAAAGAGTGCCTCGCTTCGCTTTTTTACCAGTGCAGGGAACTATATTTTCCTGAAACCGCAGGAGGTTACGGTTGCTATCGACCGGGAAAATGCGGAAAAAGGCCGGGCATTTAGCCTTGGGCTTTCCAGTTACAGATCCAATCCGCCAAAATTCAACACGGTTTTTGAGGAGTTTTTTGATCTGGCGATCCCGGCAGATGCGATCCGGAAATTTGCCGTCGCGGAAACGCTTGAGTTCTACGTGGGGCCGGCGTCGTACAAGTTGACACCGAAGCAGATCGAGGCTTTCAAGGAATGGGAAACTTTCCTGCCGAAGGAATCTAAGTAGAACCGTAAAATACATTTACGATCAAACGATCCGTCATCTGTTGGCGGATCTTTTTTTGGTTGGGTGAGCAGTCTCTACCGTTTATCCGAATAATTGGATACCGTTCAAAAATATATAGCAAAAACCCGTAATTTGTGTGAAACGGAAGATCATTCTTATGTCGATCTAGTGGCTATCTGTCGCTAACATAAGCCGTTAAGAAATTGTTTTAGATTCCGCATATGATGGTACGCCATTTGCAAGTTTAGGATTTTCGTAAAACACATTATCCGATTACAACTTTATTATTCCGGAAGATCCCTCTCACGGGTACGTCCTGATAGTGCAGGCGAAGAGAAACGGCAATTTCTTTTTCGAGCTTGTGGTGTCATTTAGAAGGGCAACGAACAAGGGTAGTAAATTGGGATTCTATTTTGAGGCACTTATTTTTTGAGTGAATCCTGATCCAATTTTTTGAGGAGGAAAAATGAGAAAGTTTACCAAATTTTTGATAGTTGGCTTGGCTCTGCTTTTGACCCAGCTTGCTATCCACGCCCAGAGCACCGGCTCGATCGGCGGCTCGGTGACAGATCCTAACGGAGCTGTCGTACCGGGAGCCACCGTCAAGGTCAAAGGTGCTGCGGGCCAAGAGTTTTCTGCTGTCACGAACGACGGTGGAAGCTACAGAATTCCGTCGGTCGCTAACGGCGTTTACTCCGTTACGATCACGGCAACCGGATTTAAAACGCTGACGTTCGCGGCCGTAAAGGTCGACGTCGGAACGCCGGTTACCGTTGATGGCAAGCTCGAGATCGGAAACGTCGGTGAGGTCGTGGAGATCTCGAGCGGCGGTGAAGTTCTGCAGACGCAGACGGCAGCCGTCGGCACAACCATTCAGGGACGCCAGATCACGGGAACGCCGATCGCATCGCGCGACGCTCTTGATCTCGTCGGACTGCTGCCGGGAACGGCAACGGTCGGACGTCCGCGTCAGGCTTCGATCAACGGTCTGCCGAAAGGTGCACTGACGATCACCATCGACGGTGTGGACGTTCAGGACAACCTGCTCCGCTCGTCGGACGGTTATTTCACATACGTTCGCCCGCGTGTTGACGCTATCGAGGAAGTTTCGGTTTCGACCGCAAACCCCGGTGCTGAAAGCGGCGGTGATGGTGCTGTTCAGGTCAAATTCGTGACCAAACGCGGTACCAATGACTATACCGGCGGCATGTTCTACCAGCACCGCAATGAGTATCTCAATGCGAACTATTGGTTCCTGAACCGCAACCCTGTCAGCCTCGATTCTGACAACAAATCGCTTCGTCAGAAGATACGTCTCCATCAGTATGGAGCACACGTTGGTGGCCCGATCCCGTTCCTCGGTTTTGGCGAAGGCGTCGGCCCATTTGATTCGGGTAAGAACAAACGGTTCTTCTTTGTTAACTACGAGGAGTTCCGTCAGCCTGAGTCACAATCGCGCACACGTGTCGTTTTGACACCAGCGGCTCAGTCGGGCATTTACAGTTACGTCACTGGCACGACTACCAACACCGTTAACGTATTGAATGTTGCGGCTGCCAATAATCAGCTTGCGACACCGGATCCGACAGTTGCTGCGGTTTACAATCGTATCCGCTCGTCGCTAAGCGGCGGTGCACTGTCGCCGGTCGTTGCTAACCTTCCGAACGTACAGAACTTCCTGTTCACGCCGACCAGCAACACGCTTCGTAAGTTCCTGGCTCTTCGCCTCGATTTCAACATCACGAAGAACCATAGCTTTGAAGCAACGTTCAACAGACAGAAATTCGACGGAACCAAGGACTTCCTGAACTCGGTTGAGGAAAGATTCCCTGGATTCCCGTTCTACACGCAGCGTTCGGATCGTAACTCGAACTCATTCGCAGTTCGTTCGACCCTTTCGAAGAGCATCGTTAACGAAGCACGTTATGCCGTTGCATACGGCCTCTCGAACTTCTTTCCGGGTTCCTCGGTTTCCGATTTTGATTACATGGGCGGCCGCAGCCTCGGCGTCAGCGTTCTCGGTGCGACCTCGCCGGTCAACCTGAACTCGAACAGCGAACGCACAACCCCGACCTATGACCTTACCGATTCGGTAACCTGGGTCAAAGGCTCACACTCGATCAACTTCGGCGGCCAGTACAAACGCATCAAGTCGGAAGGTTCGGCAAACAACCTGCTTGCCCCGACCGTCACGTTTGGTCTCGATTCGACTGCTGGCTCGCCTGATTCGGTTGCATTCAACATGTTCAATGCGACAACGATGCCAGGTGCGACCGCAGCACAGATCACCGATGCCCGAAACCTTTACGCTGTTCTAGTTGGACGCGTCCTGGGTTATGGTACTACGGCTTATCTAGGACCGGATGGCAAGTTCGCCGAACGCGGCGTTTCGGTTCGCGAAGCCGAACAGAAGAGCTACGGCCTGTTCATTCAGGATAGCTGGCGTGCAAAATCAAACTTCACCATCAACTATGGAGTTCGCTGGCAGCCGCAGACCGCTTTTGTCGCACTCAGCAAAGGCAACTACACGGCTCTCGAAAACTTCGGTCAGATCTACGGCCTTTCAGGCACGGGCAACATCTTTAAGCCCGGTGCTACGGGCGGACAGGCTCCTCGTGTTATCGAGGTTCCCGTCGGCGAGAAGGTGTATCCAGATGATCTGAACAACCTTGCACCCACCGTCGGCGTTGTTTGGAGCCCGAATTTTGGTGAAAAAGGCCTGATGCACGCTATTTTTGGCGGACAAGGCCAGAGCGTTTTCCGCGGCGGTTACTCGATCTCGTACGTTCGCGAAGGTACGAACCTGCTTGAGAGCATCAATGGTGCCAACCCGGGCGGCTCGCTTCCTTTGTCACGTAATCTGTCGACCGTCATTCCTGGAACGACGACCGTCAGTTTCACGGCAGGAACGAACCTTCGTGACCTGAACAACCCGAATCTGACGCCGCTTCCTGGTATCATCGGAACTGCTCCGGCATTCCCGATCTCGCTCGGAACGTCTAATTCGGCAAACGCGTTCGATCCGAACATCAAAACCGGTGCGGTTCACTCGTTCAGCTTCGGCTATCAACGCGAGATCGATCGCAACACGGTTGTTGAGGTCCGTTATGTAGGAAACCGCGGAAAAGATCTGCAGCGTCAGTACAACATCAACGAATTCAACACCATCGAAAACGGTTTTGCTGACGAGTTCCTGCTCGCTCAGGCGAATCTCTATGCGAACATCGCTGCCGGACGCGGTAACTCGTTTGCTTACTTCGGTGCGGGAACGGGAACCAGCCCGCTGCCGATCATGGTTTCGTACTTCAACCCAACGGCAACGAATAACCCGAATATTGCACAGGGATTGGCAGGTTCGGGCTACACTGCCGCAAACTTTGCTAACACGACCCTTGTCGCGGCTCTTTCCAGACTCAATCCGAGCATCAATACGTTTTCGGGCACGAGCTTTGAAAACAGCGCATCGCGTCGAGCAAACGCTGTCGCTAACGGACGTCCGGCGAACTTCTTTTATGTGAACTCGTCAGTGATGACCGGTGGTGCGTTCATCGTCGGAAATAACAGCAACACTTGGTATGACTCCGCGGTTGTCGAAGTTCGTCGCCGTCTTTCGGCTGGGCTCCGCCTCTCGGCAAACTATGTGTTCTCGAAAGCACAGGCCGATTCGTATGCATCGAGCAGCGTCGCATTTGCGGGCTACTCGCTTCGTCCGGATGGTCTCGATCTTGCAAAAGGCGTTCAGGCATTTGACCTGAGACACCAGTTCAAACTCGATGCAACCTACGACCTGCCATTCGGCAAGGGCCGCAAGTTCATGTCGGGTGGAAACTGGGCCGTTGATGCTTTGTTTGGCGGTTGGTCGATCACTCCGACCCTTCGCTGGCAGAGCGGCTCGCCGTTCTCGTTTGGTAACGTCTCGCTCGTCGGCATGACTGTCAAGGAACTGCAGAAGATGATCAAGGTCCGTAAGGAAGCCGATCTGGTTTATTACCTGCCGGCAGACATCATTCTGAACACACAGAAAGCTTTTGACATCAGCGTCGCGAACACGACAACCAATAACGGTTACGGTACCACTTTCGGAACCGGCGGACCGACCGGCAAGTACATTGCACCGGCTGGAACAGGAAACTGCCTCCAGAGGTATGCTGGTACCTGCGGTTTCAACAACCTGGTCGTTTACGGCCCGGGATTCTTCAAGCTGGATGCCAGCATCATGAAGAAGATCAATTTCGGCGAACGCAGGAGCCTGTCGCTGAGTGCAACGTTCCTCGATGCACTCAACCACCCGAACTTCCGAGTCGGCGGTTGGGGGGCTGACACGGTAGCGGTTGGCGTCGGCGGTTCGACATTCGGACAGCTTGGCAACGGCACTGCATGGCAGGATACTTCGACCACGAACGATCCAGGCGGTCGCCTGATCGATCTGATCCTGAGATTTAACTGGTAACGGTCTGATCTCAAAACACTCAGGCGTTGCCGGTAAAATGGCAACGCCTATTTTAATTTCAACGTCACAGTATGTAACGAACCTATTTGGAGGACGTTAATGATCACGGGAATCACTCGGGTTTTTGCATTTTTTATCTTATCGTTCTGCGTTGGATCGCTGGCGTCAGCCCAGATCCCGTATAGTGGAACACTCGCTGAAAACTCCAGGCGCGGTGGGGCAAATGTTATTGCTGGAACTGTTCACTGGCCCGATGGATCGAAGGCTGATCGGCGGATCAACGTTAAAGTTAGGCCGCAGACCGGTGGCGATTTCTTTATAACGACCGACACAAGCGGACAGTTTGTCATCATAAATCTTCCCGAGGGCATCTACCACATCATAATTGACCGTGAGGATGCATTTGAACCGGTCGATCAAACTGTTGAGCTTGTAACGAATGGTGACGAGCTGAAGCCTGTTTATTCGGTCTCGATACGCCTGGTCGAAAAGCGAAAGCCTGAACCAAAACCGTCGATCCTCAAAGTGGAGAGTATCGGCGTAACGGATCGCGCACGCAATTTTTATCTGAAGGCACTCGATCTGGCAAAAGCAGCTGATCATGCGGGTGCCGTTCAACAGTTGAAGTTAGCGGTGGCTGAGTTTCCCACATTTTTTGAAGCTTTCAACGAACTGGGCGTTCAATATCAGAAGTTGAACGACTTACCTAATGCCGAACTTTCTCTGCGGTCTGCTCTTAATATTAAACCTGGAGGATTTGAGCCAACTCTGAATCTCGCCATCGTGTTATTTCGATTGGCCAAGTACAAAGAAGCTGAAACCTTGCTGCGCGACGCAGTTAAATTAAAAGACAGCGCCGCCATACCGCATTTCTATCTTGGGCGCACGCTCGCGAAGCTTGCCCTATATGATGAGGCGGAAAAAGAATTGATTCTTTCGATAGCTATCGGCGGAGCCGAGATGAACGAAGCACATCGGATGCTTGCGATGATGTATATCGACAAGGACGACCGAGCGAAGGCTGTTTCGGCGCTTGAGACCTACCTAAAACTGGTGCCAACCGCTCCCGACGCTGAGAAATTGCGGGATGCGATCAAGCAGTTGAAAGGACAGTGATCCATACTCGCGAGTCCAAGTCCTGGACCAATTATCGACGCAAAGAGCTGCGACTCACGCTATAATGTTCTTACAGCATGAGCGTTGCCGGTGACCCACAATCGAATTTGGCCGTTGTACCGCTCGGAGCCGGCGATCTGATCGACCGGGCTGTTCGCTTTTACCGCAAATATTTCTGGACATTTATTCTGATCGCGTCGCCGCCGGTTATTTTCGGTACGGTCGTTTCCGTTGCGTGGACATTCGCCGGGCGACAGATCTTTTCGATAGGAACAGACCGTTTTTCGGCTGAAAATACTTTCTACTTTGTCTTCCTCTGGTTCGGCAGCATTATCATCTGGCTGACAGAAACTATCGCGACGCTTGTCGTGATGGGCGGAGCTTCGCGAAATTTCGTGAGGCATTTACTTTTTGGCGAAGCGATAACGTTCGCTGAAACATACAGAAATGCGGGCAAGAGGCTAGTCGGCCTGGTCTTCGCGTCGACGATGATCTCGATCCTTCTGAGTGTCATTGGGGCCGGGATATTCTATTTCGCCGCGATGGTCGCAATGGTTCTGATCGGCATTATCGTTCTGACGATCGGTGCCGTCATCCCGATCTTGGGGTTCATTCTAGCGGTCATCGCGGGAATTGCCGTGGGTATCGGCGCCATCTGGCTCTTTTTTCTTGCCGCATCACGTCTCGCCTATGTTCCGCAGGCCATGTTGGTTGAGGGACAAGGTGTTTTTCCAGCGATCGGTCGGAGTGCGAGCCTTGCGGGCGGCAACGTGAAGCGGCTCGCGGCCCTGTTTGTTTTTACAACCGTTGCCACCTACTCCGCTCTCGCGATACTTTACGTTCCGCTTGTCTGGTTCGCGTCGGCGAACGGCGTGGAACTGATGGGTTTCGACCGCGATGTCATTCCCGCGGGTTACGAGGTCGCGTACAATCTGATATGGCAGGTGAGCTTTATTTTGCTGTCGCCGGTCTGGATGATCGGGCTTTGTTTGCTCTATGTTGACGAACGCGTTAGAGCCGAAGGTTACGATATCGAATTGATGGCTGCCGCCCGGCTTGGCGATATTCCGTCAGTCCCGGAAACGTATGTCAATCCGCTGCAGCCGGCGTTGGGTTCCGCGACAGTCGCCGTTTCTCAGCATACCGCTCGGCGGTCGGCGATAACCTCGCTTGACCTTTAGATTCTCCGATAATGGTGTTTTCTGCGACAACTAGTCGAGATCAGCTTCAGGCTGAACCGCGCCGCGGCCGCGGCATGCTCGTGATCCTGCTGACGATCCTCGTTTCTGCATTCGTTTCGCACGCTGCCACGCCCGAGGATTATAAAGGCCGTGTGGAATCGGCCCGCTTGGAAGTCGAGGTCATGCTTCAGGACCTCGATTCGATGTCTGAGGCTAACCGTTCAGCAAGTATTGAGTCGATACGTCGGGACGTTCCTGCGACCGAGAGAGTCGAATGGAGCAGCGGCAGTATCGAGACACAGAACGGCTGGCTGGCTCAACGGATGGACGAACTTTCGGCGGCGAAAGACAAGAAGAAGCAGCGTGAGATCCTGGTTGATATCAGCGAACGCCTGCTGGCGATCTCTGAATCTGCGGGTGAACTCGCCGACAACTTAAAGGCCGCAGAAGGAACAAAGGATCAGGATAAACAAAAACTCGCTGAGATATTGAGTCGTCAGGAATATCAGAAAGCCGAGGCAAAAGAGGAAAGCCTTTTTCAGAAATGGTGGCGAGAGTTTCTTGCCTGGCTCGAAAAGATGTTTCCGGCTCCAAACCTTCAGCCGGGAAACATGTCGGGCCTCGAAAGCCTCAAGATCGTATTGCAGGTGCTCGTCATCGCGGCAGTGATCGGGTTCGTAGGTTTTTTGCTTTATCGATTTCTGCCGTTTTTTGAAGGCCGATTTGGCCGGAAACGGAAAGATAAGAAGGGCGATCGCGTGATACTCGGAGAGTTGATCGGCGAGGATGAATCGGCTTCGGATCTTTTTTCTGAAGCCGAGCAGCTTGCTCGTAGTGGCGATCTTCGCTCCGCCATCCGGAAAGGCTACATAGCGGCACTTTGCGATCTGAGCGATCGCAAGATGGTAAGGCTCGCGCGGCATAAAACAAACCGGGATTATCTTCGTGACGTGCGAAAGCACGAACCGCTCTTCGAAAGCTTGAGCGGACTTACGTTCAATTTTGAGAACAATTGGTACGGCCTCAGAACCGCTGAACAGGCTGATTGGGAAGATTTTCGGGAAGGCTACAAACGTACGATAGAAAACGCCAGAAAGTCCAAATGAAGCAAAAGCTCTTCATATTTATCTTCCTGATCCTGATGGCACTTTTGCTCGTCGGCCTCAACGCGGCTTCGTATAGCCAGAAGGAAAAAGTTCCTGACAACGAATTCAACCCAGATCGATCGACGTTCAATAGCGGAGCAACGGGCACACAAGCCTTTTTTACGCTGCTCGCTGAAACCGGTAGAAAGGTCGAACGTTGGCAGGATACGCCATCCGCTTTGCGACCCGCCAAAAACCGAAACGTTCCAACGGTATTTGTGGTTATGGGAGCGACAAAGCGTGAATTTTCCAGTCAAGATTTGGATGGTCTCTTTAAGTGGGTTTCCGGCGGCGGGCGTCTCGTTCTGATCGATCGTAGCCCGGTGAAGGAACTTCTGACCACAACGGCGAACTGGCAGATCAGCGTGAAAGATAATGACACGCCGGAACTTTTCAGCGTCGATCCGTCCGATACAAATCAAATGACGGCCCAAACGGCCGCGATGAAGCCCGCCCAGCCGACCGTCTATACTCAAGGCGTGAATGCAGTGCAGTCATCGCGTTTCGCCGGTTCAGTCATGTTCGAGCGGTTTGTTGATGATATTTCAGACAACCCGCCGCCGAAGGCTATAAAACGCATCGAGCCGCCGCCTGCGGTAAGCAATTTTGATGCGCCGCCACCGCCCAGGAAAACGGACCGACTCTATGAAATGCCAACGCCGACGCCAGTCGAGCTAGGCACAATAAGGCAAACGGTCGAATCGCCGAGCCAGATAGCACCCGTAGTACATTTCTCGGGCAGCGACAAAAATCTGGTCGTGAGTATGCCGTTTGGCGAGGGAGAGATCGTACTGCTCAGCGATCCTTATATTGTGTCTAATGCGGGTATTTCGCTGGTCGATAATGCTCAGCTTGCGATAAATCTGGTCGCTGCCGGCGATGGGATCATTGCCTTCGACGAATATCATCAGGGCTTTGGGAAAGATAGTAATAGGTTTCTCGCGTTCTTTGCGGGAACGCCCGTTGTCGCGATCTTTTTTCAGACCGTTCTCTTCGTTGGTTTGATCTTTTATTCTCAGAGTCGGCGGTTTGCCCGCCCCGTTCCTGAGCCTGAACTCGACCGACTCTCAAAGCTCGAATACGTCGCCGCAATGGCAGATCTGCAGCAGCGGACGCGGGCATTTGATCTCGCGATCGAGAATATCTACAACGAATTTCGCCGCCGAGTCACGCGGCTACTCGGACTCGATAATCTCAAGTCCACAAGCAACGAGGTCGCTCGGGCCGTAGCCGAAAGGGCTGGGCTCGATATTTCGGCCACCGCAGCAACGCTGCACGAATGCGAAGAGATAATCCGCGGCGAGCCGACCAACAAACGTCAGGTGATGCGTCTTGTAGGCGAACTGCGAGCGATCGAACAAAAGCTCGGCCTGATGCGAACCGGGAGAACGAGGATCTAGACAATGTCGACTGAATCCATCATCGTTCTTATAGTGATATTTTTCCTGACGAGCGTCGTAGGCGTGGTAACGGGCAGTAATTCGCTGATCGCGGTTCCGGCGATGTTTCAGGTCGGTATAGATCCGAAGGTTGCCGTCGCGACAAATATGTTCGGCCTAGTTTTCATGGCGATCGGCGGGACGATACCGTTCTTGCGACAGGGTAAGATCGATTTTGCCCGAATCTCGCCGTTAGTTGGCCTAACGCTGATCGGTTCGGCATTAGGAGCGGCATTGGTAGGACTTATCACGGGCGACGTGATGAAGCTGATCGTCTCGGTGGCGATGATCGTGGTCGTGATTTTCACCTTGCTGAAACCGCGATCGGGGATTGAGAAGAGCGAGACGGTTTCCTCGCAGGCAAAGGTCTTGACCTTCGTCCTGACATTTCTGCTCGGTATTTACGGCGGGCTTTATAGCGGCGGATATGTGACGGTGCTGACGGCTACGCTGGTCGCATTTTTGGGAATGACCTATTCCGAGGCGGTAGCGAATACTAAGCTAATAAATGTTTTCTCGTCGCTTATCGCCACAGCCGTTTTTATGTGGCAAGGGCTGGTGGATTACAAACTCGGGCTGATACTCGGGATTACGATGTTTGTTGGAGCTTACGCTGGTGCACATTTCGTCACAAAGCTTAACGAGATATGGCTGCGACGGGTATTCCTGACAACGGTTTTGCTTTTGGCGATCAAGACGCTTTACGATTTTATTTAACAGTCCAATGTCCAGAGTCCGGTGTCGAAAGTTGATTTATGGCGACCTTGGAATCGGGACTTAGGACTCCGGACTCTGAACTAAAAAATGCTAACTTACACACCTTCTACAGTTGCACACATTCTTAACGAGCTGCGCAAGACGATCGTTGGCCAGGACGATGTTATCGAGCAGATACTGGTCGCTGTTTTGGCGGAGGGCCACGCGTTGATCGAGGGCGTTCCAGGAACTGCAAAGACGCTTACGATCAAGACCTTGTCGCACATTATCGGGGCACAGTATTCGCGAATCCAGTTCACGCCTGATCTGATGCCGTCGGATATCACGGGCACTAATGTGTTCAACATGCAGACGTCGCAGTTCGCGTTGCGGCACGGGCCGATCTTTACGGATATTTTGCTCGCCGACGAGATAAACCGAACACCGCCGAAGACTCAGGCAGCGCTGCTCGAAGCGATGGAGGAACGCCAGACGACCATCGACGGCGACCGCTATCCGCTTTCGCCGATCTTCACCGTGCTCGCAACGGAAAATCCGATCGAGTACGAGGGCACCTATCCGCTGCCCGAGGCACAGCTTGACCGCTTTTTGATGAAGATCATCATCGATTACCCCGAGCAGGCTGAGGAAGAAGAGATCGTTGCTCGTTGGGACGCGGGTTTCAACTCACGGCATCTGCAGAATATTCAGATCGCACGACTGACCGATGCGACGATCATCCAACGCTGTCGTGCCGAGGTCAGAGCAATGCGAATGGAAGCCGGCGTGCAGAAATACATCGTCGAGATCGTCCGCCGCACTCGAACACATCCAACGGTCCTCTACGGAGCGAGCCCGCGTGCATCGGTCGCGTTACTTTTGTGTTCAAAGGCTCTTGCGGCAATACGAGGACGTGATTTCCCAACGCCGGATGATGTTCGCGATGTGGCTTTACCGGTTTTACGGCATCGCCTGGCATTGAGAGCGGAAGCGGAACTAGACGGTGCCACGACCGACGCTGTTATTTCGGATATCGTGAAAACGGTGGAAGTGCCACGATAATGAGAAGTATCATTCTATTCCTGATTCTTGCTTTTGCGTCCTCAGCCACATTGGCTCAGGAGCGTGGCTCAGCGTCATGGATACTCAAGGAAAAAATGGTGCGGGCGTGCTTACTCAGCGACGTTGCCGCGGTGAAGGAGTATCTTAGACAAGGCGTTTCGCCGAATGCTCGTGACGAATTTGGCCAGCCGCTGATCATGCTTGCTGTGCGGCCGTCGGTCTACGGTGGATATTCCGAGTCGTCGGCGATGGTAAATGCCTTGCTGGATGCTGGTGCCAGTATCAACGCAGCGAATGATTTCGGATCAACGGCATTGTTCGTGCCAAACAGATCCAATATCGACCTTCCTAGTGACCCTCTAACGTTGCTGTTAAAAAGGGGAGCGGACAAACAGAAGAAAGACAAGTTCGGAATGAACGCAGAAGAATACGGTGATGACCAGGGCGAGCAAAAAATGGCCGAGGAAGACCGCATCTGGCGTCTTCTGTTCGAAGGCGGCGTTCGTACCGTCGATTATTTTCCAAAAGTAAAGCGATACTCGAACGGTGCGACATTCCTGATGGGAGCGGCGTATTATGCCGAGTATTATCAAAAGCCAACGATGTTTCGGCCAGATGCTTCGGTCGATAATTTTGGCGAAACTTATTTGTTTTATCTCGCCGGTCGTACCAAATTTTTCGCGGGTGAACTTAGCGATATCGATCCGAAGATCGCCGATATGAAGAACAAACTCGGCGAGACGGCCTTGATCCGCGGAGCGAAATTCGGAGACGACTTTTTTGTAATAAAAATGCTTGCCGCCGGAGCCGATCCGGAACTTCGCGATGCTGCGGGCTTTTCGCCTCTTGATCACGCCGTAATGGCCGACAGCACGATGACGACGCTCAATCTGCTGATGAAAGCCGATCCGACGCGGGCGGCGACGGATGGGAAAACACCGCTTCAGCGTGCCGTCCAGCGTGGTTCTATCAAGGCCGTCGCGGCGTTCGCGCAGGCAAAACTGGCGCTTGAGAAACTTGAGATCGA
Organism: Pyrinomonadaceae bacterium; assembly: GCA_047600985.1. Classification (GTDB taxonomy): domain Bacteria; phylum Acidobacteriota; class Blastocatellia; order Pyrinomonadales; family Pyrinomonadaceae; genus OLB17. The sequence continues at coordinate 338,323 of JASGKA010000002.1, forward strand.
GATCAAAAAGGGAAATGCCGAGCCATCGGACAAAAAGCTAGCAGCGGCGTTTCGAAAAATAAATGTCGACCAGACCGATCCGTCGGGCCGCACTCCGCTTATGTATGCGGCGGAAATGGGTAATTTAGAGATGGTAAAACTGCTGCTTTTGCTCTCACCAGATCGAAAACTTACTGACAAAAACAAAATGACGGCCCTCGAGCTTGCTCGAAAGAACCGTCATCAGGATGTGGTCAATTTACTCACCGCCAGGTAACTCTTCTGTGATTTTCTGAGTTCCGCTCTTACTTGGCTTAGTTGCCGGTGCCGGTTTGCCTTTGTCGGGCTGGTCGGTCGGCGGTTTTGTGCCTTTAGGCGGCGGTGTTGCCATTGGTTTCGGCGTCGGTGCGGTCACGGTCGCGGGAGAAGCAGTCGGCACGGGCTGCGTTGCCGGATCGGTACCGGTAGATTTCGGTGTAGAAGAAGGTTTTACAGGCTGTTTCGCAGAGCCCGGGCACGGAAAAACCTCACCGGACGGAAGCCGTATGCAGCGGCCACTGGGGTCGATTGTATAGTTCACGATCTCGACCCCATCGTTTGGCATAAATTGACTACCACCGCTAGGGTCGATGCTGACTGACTGTCCCGTCGGCGGAGCATAACCTACCGGCGGCCCAGTTTGAAGTCCGAGCGGCTGTCCAGTCGTTGAACCTGCAAGCGGAGCTCCAGCGGGCGGAACGCCATTGTTTGCCCACGCGTTGTAACCATCGCCGCCGGGCAGATCGCTCATCATTTGATTTTGCGTAGCCATGATCTCTGCGTCGGTCATCGCGGGCAACTTAGCCAGGCTTTCTTCCTGGGCTCCGGTCGCGGGGCCGATCGGCTGGACGGGAAGGCTTCCGGCGTCTGCCTGAAGCGTTTGCGTCGGATCGGTTTTCCGTACCGATGTCGCGTAGATCAACGCGGCGGCGAATATTGCGACGCCAGCGAAAACAAAGATCGCCGTTTGCCAGATGTTACGTTTCGAACCGGCTGCGGCGGCCGCAGCGGCTGGCTTCGCGTCGGCTCCCGGCACGCCGAGGCGGCTTGCGAGCGTTTCGAGGTCTTCGGCAAACGCAGCCATGTTTGGATAGCGGCGTTCTGGGTCGAGCGCCATCGCGCTTAGAACGATCGGTTCGATCTCGGGATGCAGATCGCGGCGGAACGCCGACAACGGTGGCGGCGGTTCGCTGTTTTGTTTAGCGAGAATTTCGGCAGCCGTATTTCCCGTGTAGGGAACCGTTCCCCCGAGCATTTCATAGAGCATCACGCCGAGCGAGTAAACGTCCGAACGTTCATCTGCGGCCGGAAATGCGTTGCACTGTTCCGGAGCGAGATATCGCGGGTCAGCGTCGCGGGCGACGTTCATCGGGTCGGCACCGAAGCCGTAAACCTTGACCGAGTCGCCTTCGTTAACGAAGATTTTTTTCGGTTCGAGCGCGGCGTGAACGATCTTTTTCGAATGTGCGAGAGCCAATGCCGCTGCGATCTGACGTGTGAGGTCGAGAGCCAGTTTTTCGTCGATCGGTTGGTCGCCCGACGTCAACTCTCGGAGCGTTTTGCCTTCGGTCGGCTCGAAAACGGCGTAGGTCACATTCTTAGCGTCCGTTCCAAAATCCGTGATGTTGAGAATATTCTGATGCGAAAGAGCCGAAGCCGCACGAGCTTCCGCAACAAAGCGTTTGACCCAGCGTGGATCGACGGCGAATGCCGACGACAATATCCTGACCGTCACAGGCTTATCCAAAACCTCATGATGGCCGACGTACAGGTCACCCGATTCGCTCTCGCGGATCAGGCTGTCGATGCGATATTTATCCGCAACTAGTTTTCCGTTCATCTCGTTGATCATCAATATTTAGAACGCTGAAATTTCCCACAGGTTGCAAATTAAAGGATAGTTCGCAGAACAATTTGTTTCAAGCATCTTTGTCGAAGATTCCAAAAAGAAAGGTGAAGCTCCTAAGAGCTTCACCTTTCTAATATTAACTGAGCCGTTCTTAGGTCGATGGACGCAAAACAACGAACACGATAAGAAGTGCAAACAGCACCAGCGATTCGATAAGAGCCAGAGCGATGATCATCATCGTCTGAACCGTACCAGCAGCACCCGGATTGCGGGCAGCTCCTTCAGCAGCGCGTGAACCAACTAGGCCCTGACCGATAGCAGCAAGACCAGCAGCCAAGCCGAAACAGATACCGGCGGCAAGTGCCTTCGACGAGTCGACCGAGAATTGGTTGTTTGCCGCCGCAGCTCCAGCCTGAGCCATAGCAGCCATTGACATCATTGCGATCGCAGCGACCGCCGAAAAAACGTATTTGAATTTGTTCATTTTATCTTATCTCCTGTTTTGTTAAGAAGACTCAGATCAGGTCAACAATTTCTATTCCTGTCAGCCTCTCGGCTTGGGTATTATTTCGCCTCACTTCCGGTATGCACATGGATTTTATACTCCGTAGAGTCCAAGGCTCCTGTTGCGTGCGGGCACAGCTTGCTATAAAACAGGTTGTTGAAATATCGGCCCATTCTCGAGTCCGAGTTTTGAGTACCGGCTTTAGCCGGCATTCTCAATCAATTGGAAGCTCGCTAAAGCGGAACTCCAAACTTAGGCGTGAGCAACGGCGGCTTCGCCGTGATGCTCATCTGTGTGCTCCTCATCATGATGATCATGCGGAGCATGCGAAACTTCGCCGATGTAGATCATCGAAAGCAAAGTAAATACGAACGCTTGTACGAATGCGACGAAAACACCGAGTACTGTCAGGACCAGCGGTACGACAAAGTGCGTGACCGGCGGAGCAAGGTTTGTGATCTGCATGAAAACCTGCTCATCAGAGTACATGTTTGCAAACAGTCGAACACCAAGCGTGAACGGACGGATTGAACTACTAATGATCTCAATGAAAAAGATCAATATAGTGATCGGTATCATCAGGGCAGGAAGTTTCGGTCCTGCAAAGTGAGCAATATGGCCGAATAGTCCATTCTCAGAGATACCGACGTAGTTGTAATATACGAAAGATGAAACGCCGAGAGCATAGGTCACATTAACCGATGCTGTGGGTGACATGAACAATGGAAACTGCCCCATTAGGTTCGAAACCAAAATGAGAAGCCCAAAAGTTGCAACCACCGGGAAATGACGTGCTCCGTGGTCGCCGATGATGCTGCCGATCATGTCCTTAATGGCAAGAATACCGGCTTCAAGCGTTAGCTGACCAGGTTTCGGGTCGTCTTCGGAAAGTTTGCCTTTGAGAAGGTAAACGATAAATACCGTCAGCAAACAGGCTATAACGAACATGATCGTATACCACGGTATAGCCGTTTCCGGGCTGTATTCCACGCCGAAAACTTTTTCCGGCGTCGTGCCAAATTTCTTAAACAATGCTTCCCACATTGGCTTCGTTGTTTTCTCCTGAAGGTGAAACAACGGTTCGCCAAGATAGTGGTTAATAAATTCTACGATGAGCGGGGCGTGGTGACCGCCGCCTTCAGCTAATAAGAGCATTTTAAATTCCTTCTAAAAAGAACTCGTAAATATATTTTTCAATCCCTGCAAAACAACCGCCAGAGCGAATGCCGCGAGGCCCAGAAGCACGGCGGGCACCGGGAATGCACCGGTGAAATAGACCAGCGAAAGCACGACTCCGATCGCGACGTACCGCAAAAGGTATTTGACCGCGAGCCATGATGCCGCTGACGACGCGTCCTGGCGAAATATCGCCCGCGTCGAACTATCGAGCCAGAGGTAGTTAGCGAGCGACAAAACGCCGCCGAACACTACGCCGAAACCAAACGAGGTTCCACGTGTAATAAACCCGACAACGGCCATCACAGCCACAAGTCCCGCCATTGCCGCCAGAATACTGCCGTGACGGATAGGCTTTGGCTCGTTTCCGGTTGTCAAAGGATCAATATCTTCGCCCATTGCGAATCCTACATTTTACAGGTGCGGTAGAAGAAAATCAAAGGGTGCGACGCTATTCGTCGTCGTTTCTAGAAAGCAGCGGACGATGGTCGGGGTCAGACTTTTGTGACGGATGCATCTGAGCTGAGATGCGAAAGAACTGCACGAACCCGATGACCGCACCAAAAATGATGCCCGCGACGAGGCCGTAGGGCGAACTGCCGAGCAAAAGATCGGCTCCCCAACCGACGAACATCATGAAAACGACCGCCACAACAAATACAACGCCGATAGAGAATGCAAGGCCGTTGTTTCGAACCGTTGTTTCCGTCGATTCCGGCGTGTAAGCGACCGGAATGAACGGGGTTTCGAAAGGCTCGCCATATTTCACATCGCCTTCTTTTTCTACGGGAACGCCAAACGGGTTGTCGAATGGCGTGGGCTCAAATGCTGCCACAGGTTCGGTTTGGGCCGGTTCAAACGGAGCGGTTTCGTCGGGCCAGAGTTCGTATGGCGATCGCGGCGTTTCTTCTGTCAGCTTATGGTCGGTCATTGCGCTAATCCGCAATATTGACAGTTTCGGTCGGCGATTTCAATTCGTAAACCGTTCCACGCCAGATCATTCGGCGCGAAAACAGGGCTGCAGCGGCGTTGTAGAAAAAGATCGCAGGCGAGAATAGCCACAAAGTATTCTGAGTCCAGAACTGTTTTCGTAAGGAAACGCCGTGCTCGGTTAGAATGAGTTTCACGGCTTCGAGCCGAAGCCACGCCTTGCCCGTACTGCAAACCGTGACGATCACGATCGATACGATCGACGCCCAAACCGCAAAATTGTTTTGCCGGCTCAGGACAACGATCAGCAGAGCAGTGAGCATTATCACGTTGAAAACCGTCGCCCCGAAAAATGAGAGTAGCCACAACGGCGTCGCGTAAACGCGGGTGATCTTCATCTGGCGGGTCGTGAATTCGAGCATTCCGCTGAACGTGCAATCCTCGACCGACGCGGTCAGGGCTTGCGGGACGAAGACGATCGGCAACTTTGCCTCGTTCATCGTACGGGTCACGACAAAATCGTCTGAAAGCGTTCCTTCCCAACGATCACGGATTCTTAAACGCTCGAACGTGTCACGCCGCATCGCCATTGAACCGCCCCAGCAGAAATTTGACTTTGTGTTCGGGCCGAGTGCCGATGCGATCGAGGCATTCCACACCGAACGCAACTCGGACGCAAGGCTTGGTGTTTTTGAAATGAACCATCGATAGCCGGTCGCAGCACCAACATTTTCATCCGCAAGCGGAGCGATCAACGCTCGCAGCCATTCGGGCGATGGACGAGCGTCGGAATCGACGAAGACTAAGGCCTGTGATTCGGGCGATGCGTGGAGAACGGCTTCGCGGAGATTTTCTACCTTTTGACTGGAGGTTTTGGTTTTGTTCGCGATGATGAGCTGTGAATGAACCCGGTCGCTATCGCTCCCGGTTCTGACCCGTTCGATCACGGCTGCTGCGGGATCGTTCCCGTCATCGATGACAAAGATGATCTCGTACGCCGGATAGTCGAGTTTGAAAAGGGCTTCGAGATTGATCTCAAGATCCGGATCGAGCCCGCGGCAAGGGGCGATGATGGTTACAAAGGGCGTGAATTCTGATCGCGGTTTTGCCAGTTCGGTTTTGAAAAATCGCAGGTACTCAAATCCGCCGAGGAGCGATTTGATGCTCAGAAGCACGAGAATGGCGGCGAAGAAGTAGAAGACGAAGATCATTGCTGCTCCGTCGTCCGCAAATACGGAGCGAGATACTCGACTGTTCTGTTAACTGCTCCGCGATTGTGCTGCATCACGGCTGCGGCATTGGTTCCGAGTTCAGCGATACGCTTTTGGTCGTCGAGAAGCGCGGTAAGGGTTTCGACTAGCTGCGGCAAAATTTCAGCGTCGGCGACCTTGGGAAGCTGGATCAACGCATCTTTTTCCGTGAATTCTTTGACGGCGGCTCCAAAATTAGCTGTGTGCGGGCCGGTGATGATCGCTTTTCCAGCCGCCGCAGGCTCAAAAATGCTCTGTCCGCCGTGCGGTATCAGGCTGCCGCCGACGAAGACGATCTCGGCTAGCGGATATGCCGCCCGAAGTTCGCCGATGCTGTCGAGCAGGATGATCTCGGCGGTTTTGTCGCTCTCCGATGGTTCAGATGAGCGGCGTGTCCACGAGAAGCCAGTTTTTGCGATCAACGCCGCAACTTCTGGAAACCGTTCGGGATGACGCGGGGCGATCATTAGGCGCGGCAGATCCGCGGCCGAGGTTTTCCAGACTTGCTTGAATGCCTCGAGTAGATAGATCTCCTCGGGCGAATGCGTGCTCGCGGCGATCACGAGCGGAGCGTCGGTCGAGATGCCGAAGCGTTCGCGGATTTCACCAGTCAAGCTCGTTTCCTGGTCATCGAGGTCATGGTCAAATTTCAGATTGCCAGTCACCTTGACCTTGATTGCTCTGATCCCGAGCTTCATTAACCGCGTCGCGTCCGCGTTTTCCTGCATTAGAGCCAGATCGAGGTACGCGAGGATGCGATGCATGAAATTTTTGATGTAGTTGAAACGGTGGAACGAGCGTTCGGAAAGCCGGCCGTTGACGATCGCGAGCTTGGCACCGAAATGGTTGGTTTCGCGAATGAAGTTGAACCAGATCTCGGTTTCCATCAGCAGGACGACCGACGGCGAGATGCGTTTTAACGAGCGGCGAACGGTGGATTTCCAGTCAAAAGGGAAGTAGAAAACAAGTTCGGCGATATCGGCAAAGGCGGTTTTCGAGAGTTCCTGGCCGGTTCTAGTTGTGGTTGAAACAACGAGGCGGCAATCGGGGAAGTCGTTCTTGATCTTTAGAGCGAGCGGACGTGCGGCGTTGGTTTCTCCAACCGAAACGCAATGCAGCCACACGACTTTTCGGCCATCCGGCACGAGTTTTGGAGTATACCCGAGCCGCTGTTTGAAGCCAGCTGCGTACTTACCCTTAAAGATCGCATCAAAAACGAACCGCGGAAGCAGCACGATCGAAGCAAGCGTAAGTAGAATGCCGTAAAGAAAAAACATCATCAATTAAGTCAAGACGGTCCTGAAAGTCCAGAAAGTCTCGAAAGTCGCTATGAAGTTTAGACTAAACGGCTAAATCACAACAACTTCCGAGACTTCCTAAACTTACCAGACTTTCTCGACTCTACTTAACGCGTTCGATGTATTTCGCTTCGGTCGGATTAACGCGGATCTTTTCGCCTTCGAGGATGAATGGCGGAACCGAGACGGTGACGCCGTTTTCGAGGGTCGCCGGTTTGTTGGAATTCGAGGCGGTTGCTCCTTTGAGAGGCGGATCGGTGCGGGTGATGGTGAGATCCATCGTTCCCGGTAATTCAACGCCGATCGGTGTGCCGTTGTAAAACTCAACCTCGATCGTCAGATTCGGCATCAGCCACTGAGCGGCGTCGCCGAGTTCGTCCTCGGTCAACTGTACCTGCTCATAATTTTCATTGTTCATGAAATGATGATGCGTGCCGTCGGAATAAAGATATTCCATCTTGTGCTGTTCGAGCGTTACTTTTTCGAGCGTGTCGTTCGAACGAAAGCGATATTCGAAAGAGTTTCCGGTGAGCAGGTTTCGCAGGCGTGCCTGAACCATCGCACGCAGATTGCCCGGCGTGTGGTGGTGAAATTCCATTACTCGAACAGGTGCGCCCTCGTGGACGATGACCATTCCTTTTCTAATATCGTTTGCTGAAAGTGCCATAAATACTTATCGGATCTCCGTTATACTAAAAATGCGTGTAAACACAAAAGAGATAGTTTAGTGACGAAACACACATTTTGTCTAGCGAACGCCGCAGAACTACGATTTCTTGAACGGCAGCGGCGGCGGCTCTTCGCCTTCTTTGGGTGAAGTTTTGTTCAGGCTGTCGTAGATCATGATGATCTTATCGACCCACTCTTTTGCATCGGCATTTGAAGGATCATTCTTGAGCGTTCGCCTGTAATCACCGAGAGCGGAAGCATATTGACGTGCTTCGGTCAGGGCGACAGCCCGTTTGTAATATGCATCGCCGAGAGCTTTCGAAGGCTTGCCTCCTGCAGTTTTTTCCGCAGCCATAACGGCTGAGTCAAACTTTGTCGTGTCGATCGGATCGCCGCTCGCGGTCCATTTGGATTTTTCGCTGGACGCGGGCGGTACTGCCTGCGGCTGAGGCTGATTCTCAGTCGAATGAGCGATGGCGGTCTGCGACTTTTCGGGCGATTTGGTCGAGACGGCGGTATTTTCGCTTTGTGCGACCGGCTTTGCGGCGTTGCTGCAGCCGATGGCGAGACATGCGGCGAGAGTGACGATCGTTACTTTCATTTTCGTATTTCCTTTTTGCTTATTTCTTGTCGATGTATGGCCGTGATTGAACGACGTATAGTCTGTCATTCAAAATGCCCCATTCGATATCCTGCTCTTTTTTTCCGCCAAATGCACTTCGGATGCTGATCGCGGCTTTCGCGAGGTTGCGGGCCTGAACGTCGGTGAGTACGCGTTTCTTCGCTCCGGCACATTTGTCGACGGTCTCTTTGAGGTCGCCTTTTGCGTCAAACGCCAGCGAGTTTTCCTGCTGCGAGAGCGTCATTACGATCACGGAATTTGATTTCGGATTGAATAGTATCTGCTCGGGAATGCCGACGTTATCGACGACTTTCGAATTGTGGCCGCAGACCGCACTGATGTAAACGGCATTCTTGTTTCGCTCGTCGAATGGATCCTTCGTGATCATCACGCCGCCTTTTTCCATGTCAACACCTACCTGGACGAGAGCCGACATATACACATCGGACTGGCTGACGTAATTGCGAACGCGAGCGTTGTAACCGTTCTCATTCCACAGTGAGGACCATACTTTTTTAACGGCCTCGATCAGTTTTTCTTCATTGACCACGTTTGGAACGCTCGAATACAGGCCGGCACCGCTAAAATTCGGTAGGTCTTCGGAATTTGACGAGCTGCGAACAAACACCGGTTTGCTGCCAAGCTGTGTTTTCCACTTCGCGATTATCTCTTGGCGAAGTTCAGGATCAAATTTTCCGTTCTGTATCGAACGGCGAAATTCCTCAAGTTTTTGGCGGCGCACACGCGGATTGTGGACAAATTCGTTGTTGTCCATCAATTCCTCGATCACGTCGTTGAATTTGTTGTCCTTCATGAATTTGTCATACCAGTGATACGGTATCGAAAATCCATCGGGAATGGTCACTCCTGTTAGCTTCGAATTGAGCATTTCACCCAGGTTCGCGGATTTAGAGCCGTAAGCGATGCTGTCTTTCTTCCGCATCTCGCGAAGCCCGAGGAGCTTTGTTGCTTTCAGATCGGCGGGTGGAACCTGTTCACCCGGCGTGCCGAAATCCTGCTTAATGTCGTCGAGAGATGCACGCACTATCTTGTAATCCGTCAGATTTGCTTCGAGACGAATAACATATGTGTCTAACTCACGAAACAGCTTGTCGGCGTCCTTGATGTAAACATTCGGAATATTCCAGCCCTTGGCGAGAATGTTGATATGCGACAGCGGCGACGAAGGTTTTGCGACGATCACACCTCGAACAGGCGGTAAATTCAGCGGAAGATCGCGCAAAATTATGATCTCGTTGTCGCCGATCTCAACTGTGTCGTCGAGCTTGTCGATAATGTGAATGCGGCCGACGGCCTTGCCGGTGTTTAGGGCAAGATATTCCTGATTGCGGTTCAGTTCGTCCTGCAAGACCCGTTCGATGCCGAGGCTTGCAGAAGCGTCTTCTTGACGGATCGAGTTTGGCTTGTAAAAAACCTTTTGAAAAAAGCCTTTATTGATCGCGTCGTTCGCAGTTTTTATGATGTCACCTGAGCCTAAGTCGCCTTCGTAGAGTTCCCAGGTGAATTTATCGACCGTTTTTTGCCAGGCGATCGTGCCGACGATGAAGCGGCGGTCCTGGTCGATATAGATCGGTTTGAAAACGTCGGCTCCTCGCGGTATCAGATACGATGCGAACAGGAAATCCTTATGAAAACGGAACCGCTGGGAGTTCACGAAATAGACCTTGTTCCCGGCACGGCGGTCGATGACGAACATCGTATGCGGCATCGCGTACGGCGTTCCGCCGTAGTAAACGCGGCGGATCGAGTCGAAATCTTTTTGCGATGTGATCTTTGGCAGGGAATTCTTGGTCGAATCCGGCGTTTTATCCATCGCACCTTTCGGCTCGCGTGTCGGCGAAGGCTTTCGCGACATCTGCGGAAATACCGTTAATGCCGTCGCCAGAATAAACAAAACCGGAAGGATCAGCTTGCGAAGGTTGAATTGAGAAGTCTGCATATGCTGTCAGAACGAAATTACGCCGCCATATTGCGGTGATCGTTAATACTGTAAGCCTGACGAAGGTTTTTGAGTGACGCTTCGTCCCTGATCGTAATGTCGAGATCGCGGATCAAGCCGTCTTTCAGGCCATAGATCCAACCGTGGATGTAGAGCGTTTGGCCGCGTCTCCATGCGTCCTGAACGATCGTCGTTTCACCGACATTTCTTACCTGTTCGGCGACATTCAGCTCGCAAAGCAGGTCAAAACGTTTCGCGTCGTCAGCGAGTTCGTTCAAGGCACCAGCGTGGAATTTCGCTGTGTCCTGGATCTGCCGAAGCCAATTGTCGATCAGCCCGAAACGCTGATCGTTGAATGCCGCGAGCACACCGCCGCAGCCATAGTGGCCGCACACGATGATGTGTTCGACCCGCAGCACATCGACCGCGAACTGCAGGACCGACAGACAGTTCATGTCTGTGTGGTTGACCAGATTTGCTACATTGCGATGAACGAAAACCTCGCCGGGTTCGAGGCCGAGCAACATGTTGGCCGACACGCGGCTGTCCGAGCATCCGATCCACAGATATTCCGGATTTTGCTGCTCAGCGAGAGCAGGGAAAAAGTTCGGGTCTTCGTCCTTGATACGGGCAGACCACGAACGGTTATTCTCGAGCAGTTGATTTATCCTTTTCACGTAACCTAGTTTATCCGCAAGATCACCGTTCGGGCAAAACTGCCTCGATCGCGTCGCACGCCGCGGCGGTGCCGGATTCGGAATCTACGATGCGCTTGAGTGCGGCGGCATTTGTCCGGTATTTTTCGTCGGAGATGATGGTTTTGAGCGCGTTTGCGGCCGTTTCGGCTGTATAACTGTCGCGGCTGATCACCTCAGCAACACCGGCTCGACGGCATCTCGCCGCATTGTCCGGCTGATCGTGGCTGAACGGCATGATCAAATGCGGAACTCCCGCCCGCAAAACCTGTCCTGTCGTGCCGACGCCAGCCTGATGAATAACACACGCTGCTCGCGGAAACACCAAAGAGTATGGAGCGTATTCAAACGCCACGATTTCATCGCTCAAACCCGAAGGCAGTTTCTGATCGCGACCGTAAAGCAGAACCGCACGCCGCCCGAGGATCTTCGCAGCCTTAGCACTTTCGTCAAAAAAGCTGCCCGCATCCATCACGGCTGCCGAACCAAGCGTGAAAACTATCGGCTGTTCGCCGTTCCCGAGAAAACTTTCAAGTTTTTGATCGAGCACCGTCATCTCGCTTTCGTCGTAGAAACAAGCTCCGGTTTGTACGAAGTTTTTCGGCCAGTCGGACTGCGGTTTTCCCAGAGCTTTAGAAAACATCACGAGATGGAGCAGCGGTGAGAATTTGTCGCTCTTGATCGGATCGTGATCTTCGCTGAGGCCGAGTTTGCGGCGAAAACTGCGGTATTCCGCAAGCCACGGCTTCATCACGAGGCCCATGATCGACTGCATTCCTCGGTGAAAGAACGCTGGCAGCGACCACGCCATTTCGAGCAATGCCGATTGCATATAAATGCTCGGATCTTCGGCAGAGAACATCGAAACGGGAGCGAGACTGGTCGAGATCCACGGAACTCCGCTGATTTTCGACGCAGCGTCTGCCGCATAGACGATCTCGCCCGAAATGAATAGATCGGCACCGTCGATCGCCGTTATTAGGTCTTCGTAAGTGTCGCGGATGTTGCCCATCATCAGATCTTTGATGACGAATTCGGGGCCGGTCGAAGCATCCATGACCTTGCGATGAATTTCGGTGTCTTCGATGTCAACATCTGGACGGAGCGGGAAAAATTCGAAGCCGAGGGCGTCGATCTTTTCGCGGTAGCCTTCCCAGGTGTTGATAACGACATTGTGGCCGCGACGCCGCAATTCCAACCCGAGAGCGATCATTGGATGCAGATCGCCAAGCGATCCGATGGTTGTTAGGACGATCCGAGCCATCAATCTTCGTCCTCAACAGGCTCGGCCATTGCAGCGGCTTCGCGAGCGGCCATCCGGGCCTTTATCTGGAAGCGCATACCGATGAAAAAGCTGCAAACGGCAAAAGCAACGAACGCAAACGCCCAGTCGAAATTATCGTTCCACAAAAAATAAGCGGCGATTCCTGCGAGGATCACCGCAAGTATTTGGAAAATCAAAGTCATCAGATCAACCTGCCTTGCGTGCCACCGTCTCGAAACTATCGCCCCTGAAAAACGCTGCCACCGCCTGGAAAAGCCGCCGGATCGCCCGGAAAACTTTTGGGAAAAACCACAGAAATGCGATTACGAAGATGCCCAGAATTCCGGCGATGATAAATGGTGCAAAAACGGCGAGAAATGTGCCGAGAAATGCGATCGCATCTTCGACGAGTGAGAGAACCCAGTTAGAAACCGGCTCGGGCGATAGATTTGCACCGATACGTGCCGCAGCTTTTGTTCCATGCGAAGCAAACGCCAATCCGCCGCCGACAAGTGTCGCCGGTATCGTAATGCTCGGGTCCATATTCGTCGTCGCCGCATAAGCCACGATCGCACCCGCCGGAACGCGGATAAACGTGTGAACAACATCCCAAACGCTGTCCACGTACGGTATCTTATCCGCAAAAAACTCAACCAGATACAATCCGCCCGCGAAACCGATTATCCACCAGTTATCCAGCACATCCAGCCCGCCGGGAAGTTTGGTTGCTCCCAGTTTCTGCAGTAAGCCGAGGACACTGACAGTGGCATACAGGTTAATTCCACTTGTCCATGCGGTTCCGAGAGCTAACGATAATGTCGAAAACCATTCCATTTCTTCGATTTTCCTATAACAGAACTACTTAATCCTTATCCTCTGAAGCAATGCAAAAGTCAATAAAAAAACGATAGGCAATACGCAAAAACCAGTTATCGTTAAGCCATTAAGTGCCTGAAAAACAGCGTTTTCTAAGTTCAGCGGTTCATTATTGACAAAATTGAATAGCACACTTGACGCACCCATTAGTAGAGCAAGGATCACAGCGACTACGAGACCGAGACATACAGCAAATAGAGCATTCTTGCTTGTCTTCCGCATCCGACTTTCCGACCCTATTTTCCTACTTTCCATCTGCAAATCTGAAAATTATTAGCCCGAACACACTAGCTCAAAGTTTTACCCCAGATGACTCATTCGACAAATTACGCTTCTGCTTCATCATCTGTTCCGCCTGTTTCATCTTTCTTATAGCCGAATTTTTCAAGCCGATATTGCAAAGTTCTGAACGTCAAACCCAGCAACTTCGCGGATTTCGTAATGTTGTTATCAGTTCGGGCCATTGCCTGCATTATCAGGCTGCGTTCGACGTCTTCGAAATTTACGCCGTCAGGCGGAAGTTTGAAAAGCTCGTCGGAATTTGACGCTGTTACTGAGCTGCGGCCGTTAACCATTTCGGGCGGCAGGTCGTCGGTGGTGACATTGTCGTCCTCGCAGAGCAGGATCGCTCGTTCGAGAGCGGATTCGAGCTGGCGGATGTTGCCGGGATATGAATAATCGTCGAGCAATTTTCGAGCGTCGGCTGAGAATGTGATCTTTCGGTTTGTGCCGCGCGTATGCTTTTTGACGAAGTATTCGATCAGAACCGGAATATCGCTCCGTCGCTCACGCAACGCCGGAAGCTCGATCGAGAGGACGTTCAGACGGTAATATAGATCCTCGCGAAAACGCTGTTCGCTGACCAGGTGGAGCAGATCGCGGTTTGTTGCAGTGACGACACGGACATCGACATTCAACTCGCGAACGCCGCCGACGCGGCGGATCTGTTTCTCCTGCAATGCCCGCAGGATCTTTGCCTGGAGAGCAATATCGAGTTCGCCGATCTCGTCGAGAAAGAGCGTTCCACCATCGGCGATCTCAAAAAGGCCTTTTTTATCGGAAACGGCACCAGTGAACGAGCCTTTTTCGTGGCCGAACAGCTCCGATTCGAGGAGGTTTTCATTGATCGCGGCACAGTTCACCGCTTGGAAAACTTCGTTCGAACGCAAGCTGTTTTTGTGGATCGAGCGGGCGATCAACTCTTTTCCGGTACCGCTTTCACCGCGGATGAGGACAGTGGAATTCGATTTCGCGATCTTCAGGATCAGCTTTTTGACCTTGTCCATCTCGGGCGAGACGGAAACGATCTCGGCGTCGAGCGTCGTTAGTTTTTTCAGAGCCCGCGAGACGGTTTCGAGCAGTTTCTCGCTATCGTAAGGCTTTTGCAGATACTCAAACGCACCGAGCCGCAACGCGTCTACCGCCGAATCGATCGTACCGTGGGCCGTGAGCAGAATGACGATAATAGATTTGTCGAAATCCGTTAGCGATTTCAGCAGCTCAAGCCCGCTCATGCCCGTCATTTTCAGATCTGTCAAAACCAGATCGAAATGCCGGTCCGCGACAAATTTCATCGCGGCCTCACCCGAACTCGCGGTTGTCACATCGTACCCTTCGCCTGAGAGGATCGTCTCCAATATTTCCCGTTGATTTTTCTCGTCATCGACGACGAGGATGCTCTTTCTTGCCATAACTTTATTTCACCACAGAGGACACAGAGTGCACAGAGGATTTAAATTTCATTTCTCTGAGTTCTCCGTGCCCTCTGTGGTAGATCGTTCTTAAGCTTTCGGTAATTTTACCGTAAATTTTGTCCCCTCATCCAAGACGGATTCGACCCCGATCTTTCCGTTATGCGTCTCGACGATCTTCTGCACGATCGCGAGTCCCAGGCCCGTTCCGGTTTCTTTTGTCGAGAAGTAAGGTTCGAATATCTTTGAGAGGTTTTCGGGTGAGATGCCGTTGCCTGTGTCTGTTATCTCGAAATTGACGAACTCACCGCCTTCGTCCGGCAATATTTTGATGCCGAGATGCCCGCCAGTTGATTCCATTGCCTGGATCGCGTTGATGAATAGATTATTGAATACGGAACGGAGGAATTCCGGGTCGCCGAGGATCTCCGGCACGTCTTCGTGCTCGACGATGCCGATCGTGACGTGTTTTTCTTCGGCTTCTGCTTCGGCAATGCGAAGCGAATCTTCGATCACCTTTCTCGCGGCAACCGGTTTCAGGTCGGCTTTTGCGGGGCGTGAATAGTTAAGAAAGTCCGATATCTGCTGATTGATACGCGCGACTTCACCTTTGAGCTGCGATGTGAGTTTGTCGAAAGTCGCTTTCTTTTCCTTTTCCGCTGGAGCGTACTTCGCACGCAAATGATCAAGCGTCAGGTTGATATAATTCAGCGGATTCCTTATCTCATGAGCGATCGCCGAACCCAAACGGCCAACGACCGCACTCTTTTCGGCTTGCTGGAGCTGCGCCTGCAGATCTCGGGTTTTCTCCAGTTCTGCAGCCATTTCGTTGAAATTCAATGCGAGTCTGCCCATTTCGTCGTAACGATGCGCGTCTGGAACGCGTACTTTCAGATTGCCTTCGGCGACCTCGCGGGCGGCGCTCGATAGATTGGCGATCGGACGTGCAAAACGCCAGACAAGCAGGAAAGTGATGAGCGAGGAAACTACGAGCGTTCCAAGCGTAAACACGAGCGGTTGTGCCGCTCGCCAAACCGATTCGCTCTTCTGATTCCGGATCAAAACCATCACATACCAGCGGCCTTTGCTGGTCTCGATCGGTATCGCGTGGGCCTCGTCGTTAGCGTTCTTGTTAGCGTCGGTCTTTCGGTTTGGGAAATACTTCAGATCGTCGCTGAGTCTCGAATCCTCAACCAGTGGCGGCAGCGAAGTAACGTCGCGCAATTTCGTGTAGGATGCGTCTCCATTTTCTCCCGCAACTGGTAACAGGTCGGGATTTAGACTGTCCGTAATATTCCAGTCATTATCGATAATAATGATGTCGCTAATACGGGCCCGGGCATTTTCGTCTAGAAATCGTTGTCCGGGAACATCGACGAAATCCTGCAAGCGGTCCTTTTCAGCGGTCATAGCGCTGAGCCCGAGAGCAAATCCGGCAGCGATCGCCTGCTCCTGCTTCTCGCGGAGCTCCGTGTTCTCATTCTGGGTGCGCAGGTTGAGATAATACTGAACGCCTAGTGTCGCAACCAGCAGTACCGCCAATATCAGCAGCAATCTTCCGCGAAATGTATTAAAAAATTTCATCGAATCCACAACTTGCGCTGATAAAACCGCTTGCCTCACCGCGTCTTGAATGTTATAGTCTTCGCTAGTACGTACGCAAACGCCCTAAAACGGCTATCCAACAATCTCCAAAATTAAGTCCGAGGATCTGAGGTTAAGCATGAAATTTATGTTCCCGAAATATTCTTTTGTTGGCCTGTTGCTGACAATTTTCGCTCTCAGTCTGGTTTTCACAGGCAATATCTCCGCCCAGTCGAAAAAAGCTCCTGCCAAGAAACCTGACACCAAAAAGCCTGCGGCAAAGACCGTAGCTAAGAAGAACGAAAAGCCAGCAAAGGATGCAAAGAAAGATCGCGATAAAGCGAAATCATCTAAAGCAACCGCAAAAGATACAAAACGGGAAAAGGCTTCAGCCAAAGACAAAAAGACCGCTAAACAGACCGCCAAGGAAAAAGAGAAAGCGAAAGCTGACGCCAAGTCGGCTAAGAAAGATCCCAAAAAAGCTTCCGAATCGAAAGCTGAGGCGAAGAAAGCCGCTGCCGAGAAACGCCGCATCGAGGCTGAACGCCGAGCTGCCGCCGCTGCCGAAGCCCGCCGTCGCGAGCAGGCTCGCCGCGAAGCGATCGCTCGCCGCTTAGCATTCGAACGCGGACTCCGCACCGAAACGGTCGCAAATATCGCCAAAGATCAGACCGAAGGCGAGGATCTCAATATCCGCAATGCCGCGATCAACGCACTTGGTTCGCACGCCGGTTCGGTCGTTGTGATGGAAGCTCAAACCGGAAAGGTTTTGACGATCGTCAATCAGGATTGGGCAGTTCGCAGCAGCATTCGGCCGTGTTCGACGATCAAACTCGTCACCGCCGCCGCCGGACTTAACGAAGGTGTTATCAGCAAAGAGGACGGTTCGGTCCGCAATGCTTCGACCCGCCGCAAACTTGATGACGCCATCGCTTTCTCAGACAACGCATATTTTCAGCGTGCCGGACAGAGCATCGGTAACACGAAGCTTGTCGAATACGGTAAAAAGCTAGGCCTCGGCGAGCAGACCGGCATTAATCTTGAAGGCGAAACACCGGGACGTCTGCCGTACAATAATAATAATGCCCGCATCTATTCGCATGGCGATGATACCGAGGTATCGACGCTTCAGCTCGCCGTCATGGCGGCTGCGATCACGAATGGCGGTCATCGCGTGCTTCCGCGTATTCCGCGTAACGAAGTCGAGAAAGCAAAATTCCAGACATTTTATAAAGCCAACGTCGACCTGCCGCAGCAGAACGTTCGCCGCATGATCCCGGGAATGATGGGAGCCGCCGAATACGGCACCGCTCGCCGCAACATGAACCAGGGCCTCGGCGTCGCCGGAAAGACCGGTTCGTGTATCGATAAAGGCTCATGGGTCGGCCTATTCGCGTCGGTCGCCCCGATCGAGCAGCCTAAATATGCTGTCGCCGTCATTACTCGCGGCCCCGCTGAACGCGGACGTGCTGCTGCCGCCGTTGCCGCTCAGGTTTACAATGCGTTGAGCACGCAGATCGTTCGCACTGACCGCAATCTTGCTCAGACCGAGTTCAAACTACCGCCGCGTAATGCAGCGGCCTTCAATAATACGACGCTCGCAGCGGCTGAGGCTGACGAAGAGGATGAGGCCGAGCCGGGCGAAACGAATGCAGTCGACATGACAGGCATCGATACCAACGGTCGTCAGGTCATCATCGTTCCAAACGCTCCGTCAACCAAAAAGCTGGTAAATCGTACTGTTAACGCCAAACCGACTAACCTGCCGCCGGTCGTAATTACTTACGATAAAGAGAATAAAGCGACGCCCGCAAAGCCGGTTATCAAGCCATAACATTTTTGTTGCGGCGACACCGTAAAAAGGACATCTGACGCATATAAAGCGAGATGTCCTTTTTGTTATCCGAATCCGGTTTTTCGCTTGACAGAAATGCGGCGTTTACGCAATTATTTAGCTTCTCAAAAGATTTCTTTTGATTCGCCATTTAACTAACATTGTCTGATATAGTACGCAAAATCTTGCAACGTTTTTGCATACTGTAATCATCTGATGAGAGCTGAAACGGAAAACGTCTCGTTCTTCCGCCAAAGCGTTTGATTGGTGAGAAAAATTAGGGTTAATTCCCGAGGAAGGTTTTAGGATGAAAACGATTTTTAGATACACAAACGTAGCAGTTCTGACCGCGATGATCTTCGCGGCCGGAGCGTTGGGAACCTGGGCTCAGGATGCCTGCGGCGATGCCGCCGGACAGACCGCTTCGTATGACAACTTCCTGGAGAAGTTCAAAGTTAAAACCATCGAGGGCCGCAAGGCATTTATCGAAGCCGCGAAGCAGTTCATGGATAAATATGGAGCTTGCGACTCCGCTAAAGAAAATGCCGCTTACTTCAAAGCGCAGATCCCTAAATGGGAAGATGCTGTAAAGAAGATGGAGGAGGAGGCGAGGAAGACCGCTCTCGTTACCCGTTTTGACAACGCACTGAAAGCCAAGAATTGGGATGAAGTTTACCCAGCAGGCAAAGATATTCTTGCGGCGTATCCGGAAGACTTCCGTGTCGTCGAGATCGTTCTCGCTGCCGTTGGCGGTGAAGAAGCTTTCAAAGCAAATTTCAAGTACAACGACGACGCACTTCGCTATGCTAAGGCTTCGATCGCTGACCTCGAAGCAAACAAGGCATTCAAGGTTGGTGACAAGGAACGTTTCGGCTTAAGCCTTGCGAACGCCTACAACTTCGAATTTGCCAATCGTGCCGATGCGATCGCCTGGATGAATCTCTATGCCGGCTACATAGTCGGTGCCGGGCAAAAGAATAAGGCAGCCGCTGCTCCTTATCTCTACAAGGCTTCTCAGGCCTCGGCCAGTGACGCTGCGAAGAATCCGGTTTCTTTCGAGTTGATCGGAAACTACTATTTCGAGGAGCTGAACAAGGTCGTTGAACAGATCCAGGCGAAGATCAAGGATCAGAAGGATACCGATGCCGCAGACGTCGCAGCGAAGAAAGTCGAAGACATCAAGGCATTGGTTGCGATGTCTAACGGTATCTCGGAACGTGCAATGGATGCTTTTTCGCGTGCCTTTACACTCGCAAAAGACCCTGCATACAAAGCGAAGATGAAGAAGAACGTCGCTGATGCTTACAAGGTTCGCTTTGCAAAGGAAACCGGTGTGGATGAGTGGATCGCTTCAGCGATTGCAAAGCCTTTCGTGAATCCGACGACGCCAGTTGCTCCGATCACTGATCCTGAGCCGACGACGACCACGAGCAATACGAGTGGTCCTGGAACTGGAACTGGGGCTCCGAGCGGAACCGGCATAGGTGCTGCGAACGGAACCGGAATCGGCGCGGCCAACGGAAGCGGGATCGGCGGTACGAAGGCTTCACCGACCACAACCACGGCTAAGCCGGCAGCAGCTCCTGCAAAGCCCGCATCGAGCATCAAACCAAAGAAATAACCATCACCACTATCTAAAAATCGGTCGGACGCATCTAAAAAATGCGTCCGACTTTCTTTTTCGGCCCATTCTTCATAAAATTACCTTCAATGTCTGCCAAACTCGCTAAGCTCGAACACCTGATCGGCCACACGTTTCAGGATATGAAGCTACTCGAGCGAGCGGTGACGCATCGGTCGTGGGCATATGAAAATCTGCCGGGAGCGAGCGAGGAAGCCGTCCGGGCGGCTGAGAATGAATCGATGGAGTTTGTCGGTGATTCTGTGCTCGGTCTTGCTATCGCCGAACAGCTCTATAATGCTCATCCGAAAGGCAGCGAAGGCGATCTGACACTGATGAAGCATCATCTGGTTAGCACGCAAACGCTGGCGAAGCTTGGTGAAACTCTCGCTCTCGGCGACTATTTACGGGTCGGCCGCGGCGAAGAAAAAACAGGCGGCCGCAAGAAGCAGGCGTTGCTGGCAAACACGCTTGAGGCGGTGATAGCCGCGATCTTTCTCGACGCAGGGTACATTCCGGCGAGAGCTTTCATCGCAAGGCTGTTTCGTACAGAGATCCGGAACGCGTCGCCGCGGACCTCGATCGATTATAAGACAAAGCTGCAGGAACTGCTGCAGGGCGAAAAGCTGACCGCACCGAGCTACAGTGTAATTAAGACTGAGGGACCGCCGCACGACCGCACCTTTTCGGTCGAGGCAACATGGGCGACCGGAAAAGCCCGCGGCACTGGCAACTCGATCAAATCGGCTGAAATGAAGGCAGCAGCCGAAGCACTCGAGATGCTGAAAAAGTGATAACCGGCGATCGATATATTACGTAGTAAACTAACTATCAATGAGTAACGAAGAGACACAGCTCAAAGCCGCCGAAGAATCAAAACCGCTCGGCCCGCCAAAATCAACCGCTCGCGAATATTTCGAATCGTTTGTCATCACGCTGGTGATGGCGATATTCGGAATGACATTTATCCTGCAGGCCGTCACGGTTCCGACCGGTTCGATGCAGAATACGATCCTCGTCGGCGATTATCTGCTGGTCAATAAATTCATCTTCACACCGGGCGGAGGCTCTCTGCCATTCCTGCCGCAGCGTGAGATCGAACGCGGCGACATCATCGTCTTCAAGTATCCCGGCAACAAGGTCCATCCCGAGGCTGACCGTTCGCGAAACCTTATCCCGTTTCAGATCAATTACGTAAAACGCGTCATCGGTTTGCCCGGCGAAACGGTTGAGTTTCGCGATAACCAGGTCTTTATCAACGGCAAGCTGCTGCCCGAACACCGAATGATCGGCGATGCTGAGGACAGCCAGTCGGAGCTCGAGACGTCGGAGTTCGAAGAACGCCGGCCCGAAGAAAAATACACCGTCTATTACGAAAAAGAAACGATGGACGCTGTGAAAGCCGGCAAAAAGATCACGCGTCAAGGCTATGAGTTCGGAGTTGCGGGTAAGACAATGGTCGTGCCTGAAAACAGCTTTTTCGTCATGGGCGACAGCCGTGACAATAGCGAAGACAGCCGCTATTGGGGCTTTGTCCCACGCGGGCTGATCATCGGCCGTGCAATGTTCGTCTACTGGTCCTGCGACCGCGCCGCCTCCAACGGCAGCATGGTCGGCTGCATCACACACCCGAGGCTCAACAGGATCGGGAAGTTTGTTAAGTAGGTTTTAGGTTTTAGGTTTTTGGTTTTAGGCTTTGGATCTTGGGCCTTCGACCTTCGACCTTAGAATGTTCGTATATTTACTCCTCATCCTAAGACCAAAAACCAAAAACCAAAAGCCAAAAACCAAAAGCCAAAAACCAAAAACCAAAAACCAAAAACCTAAAACCTAACTCCCAATCCCAGATCCGCCAACCATGATCATTAATCTCAGCCCCGAAGTTTCATTGGCCATTCGTCATGGTGAGCCTGTCGTTGCGCTCGAATCCACAGTCATCGCCCACGGCCTGCCGTATCCGCCGAATGTGGATACGGCGATGAAATGCGAGGCTGCGGTGCGGTCGAGCGGTGCGGTTCCGGCAACGATAGCGGTTTTTGACGGCGAATTTTACGTCGGACTCGACCGGCGGCAGATCGAACGCCTCGCAACCGAAAAGAACATTAGAAAGATCTCACGGCGCGATCTGCCTATCGCCGTTGCCAAACAGCTGAACTGTGCAACAACTGTCGCAACGACCGCATATATTGCCCACCAAGCCGGAATTCGCGTTTTTGCAACCGGCGGCATCGGCGGCGTGCATCGCGGGTTCGAAGCCGATATTTCGGCCGACCTGCCGGAACTCGCCCAAACACCGATCACGGTCGTCTGCTCAGGAGCAAAAATAGTCCTTGACCTGCCGCGAACCCGCGAATGGCTCGAAACCAACGGCGTCACCGTCGTCGGCTGGCAATGCGACGAAATGCCAGCATTCTACAGCCGCACAAGCGGGCTCGCCATCGATGAAAGAGTGGAAAACGGAACCGAAGCCGCGGCGATAGCTCAGGCTCGTGATGATTTGAAACTACAGAATTCGATCCTTGTAACCGTTCCCGTTCCTACAGATTTCGAGCTAGACCGCAACGAAGTTGAAGCGTTTCTCGCCGATGCTTTGAAACTCGCCGACGAGCGAGCCATCATCGGCAAAGAGATCACACCATTTCTGCTGAGCCAGCTATCCGAACGCAGCAAAGGTAAAACTCTCGCGGCAAATATTGCATTGCTTGAAAACAATGCCAGAGTTGCGGGTGAGATCGCCAAGGCCCTGTCAGAACCGCCTGCGTAAGCGGGCGGAACGACGATTCGGATCTCTCCACGTTGTTCTCTTACTCAACGTGAACACAGGCGGTTGTTTGGATTCGCAAGATTTTGATGCTTGAGTTCGCTCCGCCCGCTCACGCAGGCGGTTCTGACTTGATCGCCCCTATCGCTCCATCTTTACTTTCAATGCGTCGAGCCGTTTCTGAGCCTCAACCGCTTCCGCGGAAGTCGGAAATTTGCTTACGATCTCTTTCCATGACGCTCCGTCATAATGGTAAGCCTTTGCGACAGAGTTAAATAAAAAGATCACACCGAGCTTTCGATATCGGTCGAGCATGTTGAAATTCAGGTAAAAGCTATGCAGCGGAGCACCGCTCGCGGCCATTTCTTTGCGGCTGAGACGCGAAGTCGCGCTTTTGGTCAGGTCGGCGGCTATGCCTTCGAGCAGGTCGCCGTAGAGCAGGAGCAACGGTGGTTTGAATTTTGAATCGGGATAAAGTGTGAAAAACTCGGTCGCCGTCTCGATCGCCTCAAACCCGCTCGATGCCTGTACGACCTTTGCAAATCGCTCCTCGTCGCCGGGCCGAAACTTCCCAAATACCGCATCTGACTGCACCCAGCCAAAATTCTTCGGCGGAACGGTTACCTTGTAAAATTTAACGCCGTCAGCCTCGGCAACGCCCTGTATCTGCACCTTGCGGCCGCGTGACATTCGGTGGACGGATTCGGAAAACAAGCTCGGCAGCTTTCGAAGCACAGCGAGCGTTTCGTCGATCACGACGGCCGTTTGGCCGATCTCGGGCGACCTCGTTGACACCGGTTTTGCCTTTGCCGGTACCGCGGGCTTTTTCTGAGCGACGGTCACGGTAGCGGAAAAGGCTAAAACAGCAGTGAAAACCGCGAGTCGCGTCAGAACCGCCTGCGTGAGCGGGCGGAAAAAAGATGGAGCGGCGATCAACACAGTTGTATCTCTCAACATATGCCAGAGCGATTCGGGAGGCCGAGAAGTGATTGTTTAGACGAGATTATAGCCGTGTCTTATTTTGATTGTCCAGAGATTGAGACCTGTTAATTGTCAATTGGCTAATTGTTAATTGGAGAAAGGGGACTATGCTCCCAATTAACAATCAGCCAATTGACAATTAACAATCGAATATTAGGGATGTGATCCTTATTTTTTGAGTTTCTTCAGCTTATCGTTCAGACCCGCGTGATGAAAGTGGCAGATCGCGATAGCGAGAGCGTCGGCGGCGTCGTGTGGCGTGGGAACGGTTTTCATTCGAAGCAGGAGCTTGACCATTTCCTGAACCTGATGTTTCTCGGCATTGCCATACCCAACGACGGTTTGTTTGACTAGCCGCGGAGCGTATTCGGCAATCTCTATTCCGTATTGCTCGGCGAGCAGCAGCATCGTTCCGCGAACCTGGCCGAGCTTAAGCGCTACTCCGACGTTTACTGCGTAAAACGTATCTTCGACCGAGAGAACATCCGGTGAATGTTTGTCGAGGATCTCCGCTACGCCGTTGTAGATATTGAGTAAGCGTTTGGAAAACTGATGCTTTGGATTTGATTTGACCGTGCCAAAATCGACCAGCGCGTATTTCGAACCGCTCCCGTCAACCACGCCCCAACCGAGCGTTTCGCTGCCGGGATCAATTCCTAAAACACGCATGTAAATCCTTTGCTAACCGATTTTATGAAACGATACTCCACAGCGGAGATCGTATGCAACACGGAACCGTGGAATTCCTGTTTGTAAAAACCGCTTAATATTCCTATTATCAAGTTTTGCGCTTTGTCTTCTCGATAAAATGGACAGTCAGATCTCCGCAACACCCATCAAGGAATCCGTACGCTCGCTGCTCGCTGGCGCGATCGATTACGCAGGGCTTTTTCCGCCCGCTGGGTTGTCGATGTCCGAGGCCGTGATCAACTACGCGATGTACCGCAACAGCAATTATCGCTGGATGCTGGGAAATTTCGTCGTGCCAGCTGTTCAGCTATACGAATTTATTGAGAACGCCGAGGATTTCGTTTCCCGCGATGCAAATTCAGCCTGGCGGCTGAGCGTTTTGGCGGGTGAAGACCTGACCGAAACTTTTCACCAGATCCGTGATTTTACCAGCAAATTCAGCCCCGGCGTGATCGTCGATTCGATCGAGGTGCGGGCCAACACCGTTTCGAAGATCGCGAACACCGTTACCTCGTTGCCGGCGGGCATCAAAGCATATTTCGAGCTCGGACTCGGCAAGAATTTCCCCGATCTCCTAGCCAAGGTGTCTGCGACGGGCCAGTTCGCCAAGCTCCGAACCGGCGGCGTAACGCCAGGAGCATTTCCGGATTCGTCTGCCGTGATCCGCTTTGTCAGGGCCTGTCTGGCTGCAAACGTACCGTTCAAAGCAACCGCCGGGCTGCATCATCCGATCCGCTGTTTTCGGCCGCTGACCTACGAGAACAACTCGCCGAAAGGTACAATGCACGGCTTTTTGAACGTCTTCCTGATGACGGGTTTCGCCCGCGAAGGCTATCGTGCAAGCCTGCTTGAGGACGTGATGGAAGAGGAGTTTGACGAAGTATTTAAGTTCGGTGACCAGAGCGTCACATGGCGAAACGAATACCGCCTCAACACCTTCCAGATCGAATCGCTCCGCAAACTCGGCATCCATTCCTTTGGTTCCTGCTCCTTCGACGAACCGATCGCGGATCTCCAAGCGTTGGGAATTTTGTAGGGCTTCTGCCCGCGAGATACGCGAAAGGACGCGAAAATACAAACGAAAAAAGTAGCAGCGGCGGTTCGGTTCAAGGAAATATGGGATAATAGTTATATTCCGCATCGTTTTCGCGTACTTTAGCGTATTTCGCGGGCAAAAATCCTATGATCTACGAAATCAACGAAACCCACGACCCGAATCTTAATAGTTGGGTCGAGTCTGCTAACGATCCGAGTACGGATTTTCCCTTACAGAACCTACCGTTTTGCATGTTCTGGCCTGAGCAGGAGAGCGAATCACCGAGGCTTGGGATGGCTATCGGTGACCAGATCTTTGATCTGTATTCGGCTATTGCTTCGGGCTTGTTTGGCGAAGATTTTGATGAGATCGCTCAGGAAATGGACCTGTGCGACCTTTCGTTCCTGACGGAGGTTTACGGACCTGAAACGCTAAGCGATATTCGACGGGCGGCATTCGATGTGCTTCGGGATAATGCTCCGGCGGACGTGATCCGCGATGCTAGGAAATTCCTGGTGCCTTCGAAACGCGTAGAGCCGGAACTCCCATTCGAGATCGGTGATTACACGGATTTTTACTGCTCGATCTATCACGCCTCGAATGTCGGGTCGATGTTTCGTCCCGATGCTCCGCTGCTGCCGAACTATAAATACGTGCCGATCGGATATCACGGGCGAGCTTCGTCGATCGTTGTTTCGGGCACCGATATCAAACGGCCCCACGGTCAAAACAGAAGCGATCAAGACGCTCCGCCAGTATTCATCCCGTGCAAGAATCTCGACTATGAGATGGAAGTCGGCTTTTTCATCGGCGGGGGAAATGAACTTGGAGCGCCGATCCCGCTTGCTGAAGCCGAACAGCATATTTTCGGCCTGTGCCTTGTAAACGATTGGTCCGCACGCGACATACAGGCGTGGGAATATCAGCCGCTCGGACCTTTTTTGGCTAAGAATTTTGCGACGACGATCTCGCCGTTCGTCGTCACAATGGAGGCTCTTGCGCCGTTCCGAACAAATGCTTTCGAACGTGAGGACGGCGATCCGGCTCCACTCGATTATCTCGCTGACGAAGACAATGAAAAGTTTGGCGGTATAGACATCAATGTCGAGGTTTACATTCACACCGAAAAAATGCGGAAAGAGAACATCGCACCGCACTTGCTAAGCCGCTCGAACATGAAGGACCTCTATTGGACGATCGCGCAGATGCTGACGCACCACGCTTCGAATGGCTGCAACATCCAGTCCGGCGACCTGATCGCGACCGGTACGATCTCGGGCAAAGAAAAGTTGGAACGCGGCTCTATGCTCGAACTAAGCTGGCGTGGAACGGAGCCGATCGAGCTTCCGTCCGGCGAAACGCGTCGCTTTCTGGAGGACGGCGACGACATCATCATGAAAGGCTACTGCGAACGCGAAGGCTTTCGCCGCATCGGCTTCGGCGAGTGTCGTGGACGGGTTGTTCCTGCGGAGTAAAAGATGTCAATTATTGTTGTAGTTAAAAAAAATAAAAAGATAGTGATTGCAGCAGATGGAAACTACAGCTTTGGCTCGATTAGTGTGAAGTCTGATTATCTTAAGAATAGAAGTAAGATTCAAAAAGTCGGAGCTACACACATCGGTACGGTCGGCGCCACCGCTCATGAGCACGTCTTATCCGATCTCTTTAAGCGTAACCGATCAAAATTGTCGTTCGAGAGCGAAGCAAAGATATTTCAATCTTTTCTCTACTTACATCCTATATTGAAAGAGGAATATTTTTTGAATACGTCTGAGGGCGGAGATACCGAAGAGTATGAATCTAGCCAAATCGAAGCACTGAT
This sequence comes from Pyrinomonadaceae bacterium, assembly GCA_047600985.1. GTDB lineage: Bacteria > Acidobacteriota > Blastocatellia > Pyrinomonadales > Pyrinomonadaceae > OLB17. Next base: position 365,455 of record JASGKA010000002.1, read on the forward strand.
CGCAAATCAACATGGTATCTTTGGCGTTTATACTTGGCGTGAGGTCTATGAGTACGAAAAGTTCTGGGCAATAGGTTCTGGGAGAAATTTTGCATTAGGTTCACTATTCTCGACGTACGATGAGCTTGACAAGGCGGAAAATATCGCAGAATTAGCCGTACGAGCGGCGTGCGAATTTGACGATGGCTGTGAATTACCGATTACTCTGCATTCAGTCACCGAGAAGTAGTAAATGCTCGAATCTATCAATCGAAAGGTGATTTCCTCGGCAAAGGGCGAATTCGAGGATATTCTCGCCATCGAAGAACCCCTTGAGATCCGTATCGGTTTGCCTGCTGATGGCAAGGTCGAGCACAAGGCCGTTTCCATTACAATGCGAACGCCCGGCAACGATGGGGAACTTGCTGCCGGTTTCTTGTTCACCGAGGGAATTCTTAGCCACGCTGATCAGATAAAGCAGATCCGGCATTGCGGGCTGGAGATCGGCAAAGTCAAAGGAACCATCAGCCGTGCCTCGGCTCTGAACTCCAACACGATCCGCGTCGATCTCAATGACGGTGTCGAGGTCGACATCAAGAAACTCGAACGCCATTTCTACACAACCTCAAGCTGCGGCGTCTGCGGTAAATCTTCGATCGAAGCTCTTTCCAGCGGCGTCAAAACTGTTCAGTGCGACGGGTTCTGGGTCGCGAGCGAGGTGATTCACACGTTGCCGCAAACGCTTCGGGCGTCACAAGAGGTTTTCGAGCAAACCGGTGGCCTGCACGCTTCCGCGTTGTTCACCGTTGATGGAAAACTCGACATCGTCCGCGAAGACGTTGGCCGTCACAATGCTCTCGATAAGGTGATCGGTGCGAAACTCCTCGCTGGCGAATTGCCGTTGTCTGGCAGGATATTGTTGGTGAGCGGCCGAGTTAGTTTCGAACTAGTGCAAAAGGCTCTGATGGCTGGCATTCCGCTGATCGCTGCGGTCGGTGCTCCGTCGAGCCTCGCGGTTGAGTTGGCGGCGGAATATGGGATGACGGTGTTAGGATTTGTTCGCGACGGGCGGTTCAATATATATTGCGGCCAAAGCCGCGTGTTGAAATAACACATTGATGTACAGAATGGCTGCTAAGAATGAAGAGATACAGGCCGACAGATCGCCCGAAAAGCTCGGCGATCTGACCGTGACCAAACCGCTCACGGTTGCGGCCGGGCTAAAGGCGATCGAAGTTGCGACCTCGTACACCTTTCGCAAAATGGGCCCGATCCGCGCCACTCGCGGGCTCCTCGACCTCAATCAAAAAGGCGGTATCGACTGTCAGTCGTGTGCCTGGCCCGATCCCGACGGCAAACGAACGATCGCCGAATTTTGTGAGAACGGTGCGAAAGCTCTCGCCGACGAGGCGACCAAAACTACGATCGACGCCGGGTTCTTCGCCAAATACAGCATCGACGAACTTGCCCGAAAGGAAGACTTCTGGCTCAATTCGCAGGGCCGTCTGACCCAGCCGGTCGTGCTGCGGAAAGGCTCGACCCAATATGAACCGATCTCGTGGGAAGATGCTTTCAAGCTGATCGCCGGTGAACTCAATGCCCTCGACTCGCCCGATGAAGCCATCTTTTACACATCTGGCCGTACGTCGAATGAGGCTGCGTTTCTCTACCAACTCTTCGTCCGCCAATTCGGTACGAATAATCTACCTGATTGCTCAAATATGTGCCACGAGTCTTCGGGTGTCGCTCTTAGCGAATCCATCGGGTTGGGAAAAGCCACGGTTCGTCTCGCCGACTTCGATAAAACCGACCTCGTGATCGTGATCGGGCAAAATCCGGGGACAAACGCTCCGCGAATGATGTCGTCGCTTCAGGATGCAAAGCGTGCCGGAGCGAAGATGATCGCGATCAATCCGCTGCCCGAGGCTGGATTGCTGAATTTTTCGAACCCAAATCCACAGCATTATTCAAATCCGCTGATGTTTCCGGTAGCGATGCTTGGAGGCAAGCCGACGAAGTTCGCTGATCTGCATCTGCCGGTCCGAGTCGGCGGCGACATGGCGGTGCTCAAAGGAATGATGAAGGTTCTGCTCGGCCGTGAGCGTGCCGCGCCGGATTCGATATTTGACCGGCGGTTTATCAATGAGAAAGCCGAAGGCTACAAGGAACTGATCGATTCGCTCGACGCCACGACGTGGGACGACATCCTCAGCCAGAGCGGCCTGAAACGCGATCAGATCATCGAGGCGGCGGATATGTTTCTGAAAGCCCGCCGCGTGATCACCTGTTGGGCGATGGGCCTGACGCAGCATAAAAAATCCGTCGCGACGATCCAGGACGTTGTAAATCTGCACCTGCTTCGCGGGCAGATCGGAAAGGAAGGAGCTGGGCTTTGCCCGGTTCGAGGCCATTCGAATGTGCAGGGCGATCGCACGATGGGAATTTGGGAGAAAGTAAATCCTCCGTTTTTCGCGGCTCTTGAGAAAGAGTTTAACTTCAAACCACCGCAAACGGATGGTTACAGCACCGTCGAAAGTATCAAGGCGATGAGCGAGGGCAAGGCGAAGGTGTTCTTTGCGATGGGCGGCAATTTCCTGAGTGCTGCGCCAGATACCGACGTGGTTTTTGACGCACTCAAACGATGCCGTTTGACCGTTCAGGTAATCACGAAACTGAATCGCACTGCGATCGCGACGGGCGAAACATCGATCATTTTGCCGTGTCTCGGACGGTCCGAGATCGACCGGAGCAGGAACGCGGACATCCTTGTCCGCGAGTCATCCAGCGGAGGTTCACGTGCGGACAAGGATGTCCGCGTTCCGGTCGAGCAGTTCGTAACGACCGAAAGCACGATGCTGAATGTGCAGATGTCTAGAGGTATCTTCGAGCCCGCTTCCGAGAATCTGCGTAGCGAACCGTGGATCGTTGCCCAGCTTGCAAAAGCGACGCTTGGCGAGCGTTCCACGGTTGATTGGGACAAAATGGTCGCGAACTACGACAACATTCGCGATTCGATCTCGCGGGTTGTCGCGGGATGCGAGGATTACAACGAACGTGTTCGCAAGCCAGGCGGCTTTTATTTGCCAAATCCACCGCATGAAGGGAAATTCGGAACGGACAACGCGAAAGCCAAGTTCAGGACCGAGCCACTGGAAAAGATCGAGCTTGGCGAAGGCCAGTTGATCCTGACGACGATACGGTCGCACAACCAGTTCAACACGACGATCTATGATCTCGGCGACCGTTATCGCGGGATTCACGGAGAGCGGCGAGTGATCTTTTTGAACACGGACGACATGAAAAAGCTCGGCCTCAAAACCGGACAGGTCGTTGATCTGACGAGCCATTTTGAGGACGGCGAGCGTCACGCGTACCGCTTCATCGTCGTGCCGTACGAGATCCCGCGAGACTGTGCAGCAGCGTATTTTCCGGAGGCAAACCCGCTCGTCCCACTAGGCAGCCACGCGGAAAGAAGCCAGACGCCGACCTCAAAATCGATCATTATTTCGATCCAGCCGACAGACGAGATTGCGGGTGATTTCAAGTATGATCTGGCGAGCGAACTCGCTGCAAAAGCCCGCGCGTAAGCAAGGGCGGATCACTTAAGTTTAATGTTTCGCCCTTGCTTACGCGCGGGCTTTTGCAGCAAGCATGGACATCGACGCATTCATTCTTATCGGCGGCAGATCTGAGCGATTTGGCTCGGACAAAGCCTTTGCCGAGATCGACGGACAAATGCTCGCTGTTCGCGCAGCCGAAACTGTCGAACGTGCGTTACGGCCGAAAACGCTGCGGTTTGTTGCTGCATCTGAAGACCAATTCAGGGCCGATCTCATCTTCCGGCTCGGCCGTCCGGTAGTCTCCGACCTGACGCCCGGCTTCGGAGCGTGGAGCGGTCTGCACGCGGCATTGTCCTATTCATCGACGGAATGGACGTTCGTCCTGGCATGCGATCTGCCATTCATTTCGACCGATCTCATAGCCCGGCTCGCGGAAATCACCAACGAAGAGGTTGACGCGGTAATACCGAGGCAGCCGGATGGGCGGTTACAGCCGTTGTGTGGCTTTTATCGGCGCCGGACGGTTTTTGCTGTGGTGGAGAATACGATCGACGGTGCCGCTGCCTTACCGCGATTGACGGAAATTTCCCGGGATATCGAAATGAAGATATTTGATTGTTGCGAGATCTCAGACGGCAACCAACTATTTGCCAACGTCAACTCAACGGCGGATCTGCCTGGTAGTGGGTTGATCTGAATATCTTGCTAGCGATCGGCTCCGTAACCTCTGCTACCCGCTCGGCGTTCTCTGCGAGGAGCAGATGCACAACCATTTCGACTAGGTCCTCGCAGAGTTCGCCGAGAGAAGACGCGGAGTTCAGCGAGGTCGGATGCAGGCCTTTTTACATTGAACCACCACCATCTCCCAAGAAAATTGGTGAACATCTAAAGTATGTGCAAAAATAGTTCCTATCCATCACCAGTTTAGTTTTGGGAGAGAATAATATGCAGAACGATGTTTACCCACAGGCTCGCTCGGAAGATCTGGTGGTCCAAAACCTGCCCGGCGAAACTCTTGTTTACGATCTTAATTCTCACAAGGCACATTGCCTGAATGAAACGTCGGCGTTTATTTGGGAGAAGTGCAGTGGGGAACTTTCGGTTGAACAAATACTTGAGGCTTTCGAAAGCCGTTTCGGCAACACGTCCGGTCGTGAGCTGGTCGAACTCGGATTGGCCCAACTGCACGAAAGAGAACTTCTGATAAACAATGCTTTCCCAGTCGCCGAGCTGCCAGATCGCCGCCAGATGTTAAAGCGGATAGGGCTCGCTTCAACGATTGCTGTTCCCGTCATCGCGTCCTTGGTCGCTCCCCAGAATGGTTTAGCGATTGCGGGAAATTGTGTCTGTACAACTCCACTCCAATGCTCGCGGGCCGCGTGTCCAAGCACTATCCACTGCAACTCCGCCGGACTCTGTGCTCCGTGATCATGCGATCTGATGATCTTTGTCGAAAGTCAATGCAAATGGCAGAATAGACGTTATGGAAATCGCTCTCGACAAGCTGCACGAAGAATGCGGTATTTTTGGCATTTTTGGGCATCCTGAGGCTTCGACACTGACTCAGTTGGGACTTTTTGCCTTGCAGCATCGCGGACAGGAAGCATGCGGCATCGTAAGTTCCGATGGAGTAGAACTGCATCAGCATCGCGAGATCGGGCTGGTGGCCGACGTTCTGAATCCTGACGTTTTGCCGAAGCTTGTCGGATCGAGTGCGATCGGGCACACGCGATATTCGACGACGGGCAGGAACACGATCAAGGAAGTTCAGCCGTTTTCCGTCAGATGTCAGCACGGACAGATCGCCATCTGTCACAACGGCAATCTACCGTTTGCGGCGGCAAAACGCATAGAACTTGAGCAGGCAGGAGCTATTTTTTCCTCGACCTCAGACACAGAGACCGTTCTTCACGGCATCGCGAGGACGCAGGCAAAAGACGCGGTAGAGGCGATCAAAAAAGTTCTGCAAGATACCGAAGGAGCATTTTCGCTTCTGTTCCTGACGCCGACTTCCATGATCGCGGTTCGCGACCCTCGTGGTTTTCGGCCGCTAGTCCTAGGAAAGTATAAGGACGCCTGGTGCGTCGCATCGGAAACATGCCGCATTTGACCTGATGGATGCTACCTACATCCGCGAGGTTGAGCCGGGCGAGATGATCATCGTTGATGCCGACGGCGTTCACTCGTCCAAACCTTTTGAGGAAAAGCCTGTTTCGGTCTGCACCTTTGAGCACGTTTATTTTTCGCGGCCGGATTCCACTATCTTCGGAAAGTCGGTCAACGAATCACGCCACAAAATGGGCAAACGCCTTGCTGTCGAACATCCGGTCGAAGCCGACCTGATCGTGCCGGTTCCGGACTCAGGCGTTGCCGCAGCGATCGGATATGCACGCGAATCGGGGATCAACTTTCGCCAGGCGATCATTCGGAATCACTATGTCGGCCGAACCTTTATTGAGCCTTCCCAATCGATCCGCTCGTTTGGGGTTCGTCTGAAACTTAATCCGATCAAGGATCTGATCAAAGGCCGGCGGGTTGTTCTGGTCGATGATTCGATCGTGCGCGGTACGACGTCGAAGAAGATCGTCGAAATGGTCCGCGATGCGGGAGCGACGGAGGTTCACATGCGTATCTCGTGCCCGCCGACGGCCCATTCATGCTACTACGGCGTCGATACGCCCGACCCGAGCGAACTCATTGCTGCTCAAATGTCCGTCGAAAAGGTCTGCGAATACATCGGAGCCGACAGCCTCGGCTATCTCTCGCTGGAAGGAATGCTTGAGGCGATCGGAATTGATTCGTCCAGTTCCTGTGCAGCCTGCTGGACCGGGAAGTATCCAACGCTGATCGCTAACGGAAAAGCGGCTTGAGGATCGTTGCCGTATTTGCGTTAGCGATGTTGGTCGAAGGTTCAACTTCGATCGCTCCTATATCAACTTGACCGATTGCTCTTTGGAATCCTCGCTGATCGAACCGAACGCTATATTCACTCAGGCCCGAGCAACCGATCAAGGACGTTACGCAGTTCTGCCCCGCATTGATCGCGCGGCTTCCGAACAATGGAGCGATCGAATCAGTCGGACCTCCGTTGTTAGACAATCCACCTAAGTGGGGATCGCTTTCGCCTAGGAGATCACTAGAACTCCAGCCCGTACTGCCAACCGGGTTCGTGATCAGATTTCCACCCAATGATCCGATAGTCCCGCTTATCGCCCCTCCGGAACGATCTCGATCCGATCCGACAATGTTATTTACAAGCTCAAGCTTACTACCGGGTGGATTGACAAGCTGGCTCCAAACGCGTGCAGAATTTCTATAGATCGTGCTGTTTACAAGCACAGTCCAACCATTATTAGCGATAGCACCTGCTTGTTGGGCCTTATTTTCCGTTAATGTAGAACTTCGCACGATCAACCAAACATCTGGCGATGTATAGATCGCCCCACCCTGACCCGTGACAACGTTGCCATTGAACAAACATCGATCGATGACCGAAAAACTGAAAGCCTGCACATCGCCGAGATACACACCAGCTCCAACTCTGGCCTGATTTCCGGTAATTGCGACTTCGGTAAGGAAAATCGCGTCAAAGGCCCGGATCGCTCCGCCTGTCGAGCCGTAACCGTTTTTTAAAGTGACACCAGATATAGACGTTTGGGTTCGAATATCAAAAAGGACAAATAGGGCACCATTAGGGGACGTATTGCGCTGAATGGTCAAATTTCGAGCTCCGGGTCCCGAGATCGTAAGAGGATTTATTATTGATAGAGTCCCACGCGACAGGGTGATCGTCGAAGCCAAGTCAACGGCGAAATCGATGGTGTCTCGAGCCGAGGTCGCATTAGCCTCCATAATGGCGGCGCGAAGCGTGCAGTTTCCGACACTGTCTGCACAAATGCCGTCGCCGGGAGCGATATCAAGGGCATCTGAGGCTTCATTCACTGTGAAGACAGCCGAGGGGCGTTCATTATTCTGAGCGATAATCGGCAGTGAGAAAAACAAAATGAGAGTTAGACCAATAGATGCATTCAGGAGGAGTTTGCGCATGCCTCATTGTACTCTAAAGAACCGTCGAAATCTATCGAATTATCTCAATGTTCAATGCCTGAGACCCACTTATTAGCAGCTCACCCGCAGGGAATTCGATCTCTGCAACTGTTGTCAGGACAGATGGCTTTGAGCCTCCCGCAGTGCGATCGTTGTTTAACGTAGCGAGCATCGACGGCGGAAGGTTTGGCATTTCGCTGGAGCCTACGATCGTGCCGTTTGTCGTTCGCGAAAGAACTGCGTACAGCCGATCGGAACGTTTCAAGAGGTTGATGGTTGAAATCAGCTCGGCTGCGGATCTCGGCGTGAATTGTGTGATCGCAGAGTTTTGCTGAACGGCACCGCCGTCGCCGACAGTAAGGGTTACGGTTCCTGGAGCGGTATTTTCAGGGATCTTCAAAGCGACCTTTCGGGCGTTGATTTGGCCGGCCTCGTTTCGCTCATACACTGTCAGGCCAACGGTTTCACCCGCCTTTACTGTTGTCCGGTCAACGGTGATCCGATCGACCGAGCCAGTTTTGCTGCCGTCACGTGCAGTCATTGTGATATCGACGCCCGTTACCTGGAGCCCCTCAAAATTTGCCCGAAGAAGGGCCGAAAGCGGTATCGCCGGTGCAGCCGCAGCAAGAGCGGTGGCCTGTGCACCCGCAAATCGGCGGTTCACACGTATCGACTCTTCGCCTTTAACCTTGATCTCACCGGTGATCTCGATGGTCGTATCCCCGAGTCCGCGTTCCTGAGCGTTCAGGACGTTCCCGATGCCGGCGTTGACGATGAGCGGTGTGAGGAGTTCGTCGAAAACAGATTCGAAATTGATCTCGTTCACACGGCCGCGACTGTTTACCAGCTTCACCTTTACGGGAAGCATTTTAGGTTCGGCTCCGAGAGTGCCATAGATGCCCGTTTGCCGGTCCTGGGTCATCGATCCTACCGTTGCGTCCGGAACCGCGAGCTTGAATGAATTATTTGCGTTTGGGACGACGGTGACGACATGGGATTCCGCCATTGGAACGTTCGCCGAGCCGAGGTTGAAGAAAGAATGTCCGAAGGCATAGATCTTATCGCCGTCACGCAGTGTGACCGTTCCGGCAGCCGCTATCTGCACATCGCCCCGTGCGAGCGACACAACAACAGAGTCGCCGCCGAGCAATGTAGTTTCGCTGAACGGCTTAAGCGGAGCGATCTTCGGACCGCCGCCGGTAGTCGCGACCGGAACGATCCCGGCTCGCGTAAGTTCGGGCGAAAATGTGTCGAGCGTTTGCTGAGAAATTCCTGAAAAATAAAGCGGTGTGGATATCGGCGTGAATGTCTGTCCGGAGATCGCCATCAGCTTCGAGTCTGAGGGAAAACCCGACGCAACAGGTGATCTGGGAATATCGTTCAAATTGGGCCGCCAACGGTCCGCAAGCAGTTCGGCGTAACTAAAGGTTTTCAGTGCTGCTGGCTTCGCACTCGCACGTCCTGACTCCATGACGGATGACATTTGTTCGATCGGTGTTATTCCGCAGATGGGTTCCTTGGCAAACGGAAAGCTGTATGAGATCGCGCCGATGAGTTTTCCATCTACATACACGGGTGAGCCAGACATTCCGGCAAATACAAACGTCCGCTCGGCCTTTCCGCCGCTGAGTTTGCCGATGATAATGTCCTGCTGCGGTCCGATCCAGCCCGGAACAACACCGTAGATCTCGACATTGAATTCCTCTGATCTCGTGCCGTTAAACACTGTCCTCGATGTTCCCCGCATACCCTCGCGAATTTCCGACAGCGGCATTATTTTCGTCGCACCAGCGCCGCCAAGCGGCACGATGGTTTGACCGGTAATAGTCAAAAAAAGCGAGAAGATCGTAAGAAAAAAAGCGAGTATCGATTTGTTTAACATCGTAAAAACTTCTTCCTTTAGGGCTGCCGGATATGGTAACATTTTAATCGGCCTATCTGAAGGGCCTGCATTTATAAGGTTTTTCCCACTCCTGTTCGATGCCGCACCGCGGCAAAACTCTGCATTAAAAACTAACGCTGCTATGGCAAAATCCACTCGTCTCGTCAAAAGCTTTACTCGTCTCCTGCTTCCGGTTGTCCTGCTGGTTCTGGTCGCCGTCACTGCTGGCGCCGTTTGGCTGGTTTATAAGACAGCCCGGCCACTAAAGGCAAAATATCTGGTCACGCCCGACAAATACGGTCAATTGAGTACGCGCGCGGCACAGGTAACGGATGAGACATGGCCCAATCGCGACGGCGGATCGACGCGCGGCTGGCTGCTTCGCGGAGCCGAAGGAGCTCCGGCCGTCATACTTCTTCACAAGTTCGGAGCCGACCGTTCGTACGTTCTCAATCTGGGCGTAAAACTCAACGAATCGACAAATTTTACCGTTCTCATGCCCGACCAACGCGGTCATGGAGAAAATCCCGGGGTGCAGAATGCTTCATTTGGCGGATGCGAGACTGAAGACAGCCTGGCAGCGGTCCAGTTTCTAAAAGGGCTGAAAACACCAAACGGCATCGCCCTTGTCGATCAAAATAAAATGGGGATCTTCGGCGTTGAAATGGGCGCCATTGTCGCGGTCGCAACAGCTGCTAAAGACAAGACCATCAAAGCCGTCGCGGTCGATTCGGCACCGGCTGACTCGGACGGCGTGCTGACCGAATCCGTGGACAAGCGGTTCCCGTTCGCGAGTTTCGCTACATCGAAACTCGCTCAGATCGGCACACGTGTATATTATTTCGACGGCTGCTATCAGCGCGAACCGGTTTGTGATACAGCGAAAAAGATCGACAATCGTGACGTCCTGCTGCTCGCCGGCGTGGACGCACCGGAATTTCAGGAATCTACCTCAAAACTCAACAAATGTTTCGCCCCGTCTAACAAGGTAGAAAGCAAGACAGATCTTAGTCCGGCTGGATTCAGCATCATCAACGCCTCAATGGAGCAGTCCGAGGCGTACGATCAGCGTCTGATCGATTTCTTCAAGAATTCACTTTCAAATCGCACAGAGTAGCTCTTCAAAAGATCGATAAGCCGCCAAGGCGTTTAACGCAGTAACATCTTTCGTGTTAGAATTTCAACGAGATGAAGTTTGATGTGCTCATACTGCGGATCGCCTTTGTAGGGATGCTCGTCCTGCTTGGTTATTTGCTCAATCCATTTGAGCGGACGCAGAGATTTGGGCTCGGATACATAGGGACCGAGGCGACGCGTCAATGGCTTTCGGCCGGTCTCGGCGGCGTTCTAGGTGCCCTCGTAATCATTTTCGAAATTCGGGTCCGTCAGGCATCGCTGAAAACGTTGATCGGTGCGGCGGTTGGCTCGATCCTTGGAATTGTTGGTGCATTCTTGATCGGCGTACTGATATCGATCCAGAAAGAAGCTGCCGTTTCGGCTGAGATGCAGACCTTTTTGACCATTTCGCTGATGGGCTTCATGGGCTATATCGGCTTGATGGTCGGTGCTGCAAAAGGTGACTATCTCGATCTCTCGGCTCTCGGTGGTATTTTTAGCGACAAGCACGTCAAGCGGGACTACAAGATACTCGACACCTCGGTGATCATAGACGGACGCATTGCGGACGTGGCTGAAACCGGATTTCTCGGCGGCTCGCTGATCATTCCGCATTTCATTCTTGCTGAATTGCAGCAGGTTGCCGATTCCGCTGATTCGTCAAAACGCCAACGCGGACGACGCGGTCTCGACATGCTGCAGCGGCTGCGAAATAACAGCAAACTGGATGTGCAGATCGTCGAAACGGACTTTCCGGCGGTAAAAGAGGTGGATCTCAAATTGATCGAGCTCGGCACGCAGCTCGATGCGGTCATCGTCACCAACGATTTTAATCTAAACAAGGTTTCTCAGCTTCGCGGCGTCGCGGTTCTCAATATCAACGAACTCGCCAACGCTCTCAAACCGGTCGTTCTGCCGGGCGAAGCGATGCGGGTATTCATCCTGAAAGAAGGCAAGGAATACAATCAGGGCGTCGCGTATCTCGATGATGGAACGATGGTAGTCGTCGACAACGCCCGCCGTTTGATCGGCAAAACCGCAGATATCGCTGTAACCAGCGTGCTGCAAACGACTGCGGGAAAAATGATCTTTGGTCGGTTGTGGGAAGAAAGAGACGACGCCCACGCAAACGGCAGCAACACGGACCCAAATCTCAACATCCACGATTCGCGATCGCTCGGATTTAAGAAGGCCACACGCGAACTGCGGCAGACCACGATCATCGAAGAAATAGAATCTTAGTAAGTGAACAGTGAAGAGTGAATAGTGAACAGTGAACAGTGAACAGTTGAAGAAAGCTGTTCACTATTCACTATTCACTATTAACTGTTCACTATTCACTGTTCACTGCCCAAATGAATACCGCCATCATCGTTGCTGCTGGGAGCGGATCACGCTTTGGTGGTGAGCAGCCGAAACAATTCGTCGAGATCCTCGGCAAGCCGTTAATAATACACACCTTAGAAAAATTTCAGGCTTGTCCGGCGGTGGATGAGATCGTGCTGGTTTTGTCTCAGAGCTTTATCAAAGAGTTTGAAATTTCAAATATCAGATTTGAAATTGGAAAACTGAAAGCTGTAGTCACGGGCGGAGCGACGCGTGCTGAGTCGGTGAAAAACGGACTCCATGAGGTCGGGGCTGAGACGACAATAGTCGCTGTTCACGACGGAGCGAGGCCTTTGGTTTCGGTTGATGAAATAACCGCGACGATCGAGAAAGCGAGTGAGATCGGGGCTGCATGTCTTGTTGGAGCGGTTACCGACACGATCAAGACTATCCGCGGCGATGAGATCTCGGGAACGCTGGACCGTGATAAACTCAGGCGTGCTCTGACGCCGCAGGCTTTTAAGATCGAAGTTTTACGGAGCGCATTTGCTCTCGGCGACATCAGCGAAGCCGCGACGGACGAATGCTACCTCGTCGAAAAGCTTGGGCATCCGATCGCGTTTGTTGAGGGCAGTTCGCGGAATATTAAGATCACGCGGCAGGAAGATCTGATATTTGCGAGGGCTTTTCTGTCGGAACCGCCTGCGTGAGCGGGCGGAATGAGCATTGACCTTTTGTCGTTTTCTCGAGGAGGAGGTTTCCGGGCGGGCCGCCCGGGCTCCGGTTGGATATGTTTAGAATTGGTTTTGGTACTGATGTTCACAGGCTCGTTGAGGGACGGCGGCTGGTTATTGGCGGGGTGGTGATCGATTCTGACCTCGGCGCTGACGGGCATTCTGATGCTGATGTTTTGCTGCATGCGGCGACCGATGCGGTGCTTGGGGCATTGGCACTTGGCGATATCGGGACGCATTTTCCGAACACCGACGATAGATGGCGAAATGCGGAAAGCTCTGAGTTTCTGCTGTACGCCGTGAATTTGGCGAAAGAGCGCGGGTATGAGGTCGTCAATATCGACACGACCATCGACCTCGAACGCCCAAAGCTGCGGGCGCATATTGACGCCATTCGAGCGGGCCTAGCGAATGCTCTTCGCATCGAGATCGGGCAGGTTAGCGTCAAAGCGAAGACCGGCGAGGCGGTCGATTCGGTAGGCGAAGGCCGTTCGATCCGGGCTCAGGCGATCGTTCTGTTAGAGAGAACCGTTCGCTGATCTAGAAAATTCGTTATAAGTTTACCGTTTTCAACGCTTTCTCGCCGTTTAAATTCCCCGCTAACTGTGCGAAAATCGTAATACCGATTTAATTCGCACACTCTCACTGCTGACTTTTTATGCGTCCTCAAGAAATAATCGCGATCAAACGCGATGGCAAAGCACTTTCCGATCCCGAGATCACAGCCTTCATTGACGGAGTTTGTGACGGCTCGTGGGCCGACTATCAGATAACCGCTTTAATAATGGCGATGTTCATTCGCGGCTTGAACCGGCGTGAGCAGTATTCGATAACGGGTGCGATGCTGAATTCGGGAACGATAATGGATTTTTCCGATATCGACGCACCGAAGGGCGATAAACACTCGACCGGCGGCGTTGGTGACAAGACGTCTCTGCTGATAGCACCCTTTGCCGCCGCATGCGGAGTTGCGGTTCCGATGATCTCAGGCCGCGGCCTCGGCCACACTGGCGGAACGCTCGATAAGCTCGAATCCATTCCCGGATTTGACGTAAATCTTTCATTTGCCAATTTCAAAAAGGTGATGAAAAAGTGCGGCTTTGCTTTGGGCGGCCAAACGAAAACCATCGCTCCGGCGGACAAAAAGATCTACGCCTTACGTGACGCGACATCGACTGTGCCTTACATTCCGCTCATCGTTGCGTCGATCATGTCGAAGAAATTGGCCGAGGGGCTCGATGCGTTGGTGCTCGATGTGAAGACCGGTTCCGGGGCATTTATTCAGAAATATGCGGAGACATTGAAACTCGCCAACTCGCTCTGCGAAACGGGTAAATCCTTTGGCGTCAACACGCGGGCGGTCATTACCGAGATGAATCAGCCGCTCGGCAAATATGTCGGCAACGCTCTAGAGGTTTACGAGTGCATAAAAATTCTCCGCGACGAGGCCGAAGATCAGATGCGGCCGACGCTTGAGCTTTCGATCGAGCTGACCGCGACGCTGCTCGTACAATGCAAGATCTCGGGCACGATGGAAAACGCCCGCGAAAAGATAAACCGGGCGTTGAAATCGGGCGAGGCACTGTCGCGTTTTCGTCAGAATATCGAACTGCAAAGCGGCGATCCGAAAGTTTGCGATAAGCCGGAAATGCTGCTGACAAAGGGCTTGACCGAGATCGTCGTCAAATCGGACAACAGCGGATACGTCGCGGATATCGATTCGCTGATCGTCGGCAACGTCATTTGCGACATCGGCGGCGGACGGCTCAAGGCCGAGGACAACGTCGATCACGCCGTCGGCTATGCGTGTCTGAAAAAGATCGGCGACCGTGTGCAAAACGGCGAAGAACTCGGCATCGTCTATTGCCGCAAAAATCAGTCCGGTCAAATTAGCGAAAAACTTCGAAGCGCGTATAAAATATCGAAGGAAATCACCAGGACAACTAAATTGATCAGAGCGACGGTCTAACGATTCAGAAGTTCGATCTTGTCGCCGATAGCTTGGGAGGACTCCGAACGTATGAAAACCCGCAATCTTTTTTTCATCCTGCTGATCGCTGCCGCCAGCGTCTTCGTTTCTTCCTGCTCAAACCTTGTACAGGCTCGCCACGAAAGCTGTAATAAAAAGGTCGGCATCGTTTTCGACATTGGCGGCAAGAATGACCGCTCGTTCAACGCCGCCGCCTGGGAAGGCGTCAAACGTGCGGAGAAAGAGCTAAATATCTGCCTCTATGACGTCGAACCGGGAAATCCAACCTCGATCGAACCGGCGATGCGTGCCTTTGCCGAGAAGAATTTCGACCTCGTCATCGGCGTTGGTTTCGCCCAAGGGCCGATCATGCAGAAGGTCGCGCTTGATTATCCAAACAACAAATTCGCGATCGTCGATGGCGTCATATTCGAAGAAGACGGCAAAACGCCGCTCAAGAATGTCGCGTCGCTCGTTTTCCGCGAGCATGAAGGCTCGTACCTTGTCGGCATGATCGCCGCCTCGAAGTCGAAGACAGGCGTGCTCGGCTTCCTTGGCGGTATGGACATTCCACTCATCCATCGCTTCGAGACGGGCTATGCTGAAGGTGCCCGCTCGGTCAACCCGAATATCAAGATCATCGACAACTACGTCGGCGTCACCGATGGTGCGTGGAACAATCCCGGCAAAGGTAAGGAACTCTCGCTCGCCCAGATCGAGAAAGGAGCGGACGTGATCTTCACCGCGGCGGGAAACTCGGGGCTCGGTGCTTTTGACGCTGTCGAGCAATACGGCAAAACGAATGGCGAGGCTAACAAATTCGTCATCGGCGTCGATTCGAACCAGAACGCGGTCAAGCCCGGCTTTGTGCTGACCTCGATGGTCAAGCGTGTCGACAACGCAGTCTTTGACGTCGTCAAAGAGATCCTCGCCGGCAAATTCAGCGGCGGCTTTCACACCTTCGGCCTCGACAAAGACGGCGTTGCGTATGCTATGGACGACAATAACAAGTCGTTGATTCCCGGCGATGTGATCCTGAAAGTCGAAGAAGCGAAAACCAAGATCGGGACAGGTGAGATCAAGGTGACCGACGCGATGGCTAATTAGTGGTTTTGGGTTTTTGGCTTTTGGTTTTTGTTCGATTTGCTATGGCAAAGTCTCATTTTGAGAATCTTAGGGTTTATCAACTCTCTGAACGGTTGTCGGACGAAATTTGGCAGATCGTTATCAAATGGAATAGTTTTGCTAAGAATACGATCGGCAGTCAAATTGTCAGATCGGTGGACAGTATCGGAGCAAATCTCCCGGAAGGTAGTGGTCGCGGTAGTAACCCGGATTACAAAAGGTTCATAAAGATATCTCGCGGGTCTTTATACGAAATTAGACATTGGCTGAGCCGGGCTTACAAACGGGGCCTCTTGACCGAAGTGCAGATAGATTCGCTTACACCGATACTCGACGAGTTAACCCCAACGCTCAACGCTTATTTAAGATCGATCGGAACGTTTGCAAAAGAAACTAAAGACTGATAAAACGCACCAAAAACCAAAAACCAAAAACCAAAAACCAAAAACCGAAGCCATGCTTGAGCTAAGAAATATCACAAAAACATTCGGCAGCGTCACTGCTAATAACGACGTTTCGATCAAGGTTCAGAAAGGCACGATCCACGCTATTGTTGGTGAGAATGGTGCCGGGAAATCGACGATCATGCGTATCGCTTACGGCTTTTATAAGGCTGATAGCGGCGAGATCCTGGTCGATGGGAATGTCGTAAATATCAGGAACCCGCACGACGCGATCGCGTTGGGGATCGGGATGGTGCATCAGCATTTTATGCTGGTTGACACGATGACGGCGGCTGAGAATATCGTGCTCGGAGCTGAGACCGGTTCGGCTGGAAATCTTGACCTCGATAAAGCGAACCGCGACATCCTCGCTCTCTCAAACGAGCTTCGCCTCGGCGTCGATCCGAAAGTACGTATCGAGCACATGTCCGTCGGTCAGCAGCAGCGTGTCGAACTGCTCAAGGCGTTGTACCGTAATGCAGAATTGCTGATCCTTGACGAGCCGACAGCCGTGCTTTCGCCGCAGGAGGTTGAGGAATTCTTCAGCATTCTCCGCCGCATGCGTGACCAGGGCAAGACGATAATCATCATCACACACAAGCTCGACGAGGTACTGGCGATCTCTGACGAAGTAACCGTAATGCGTGACGGAAAGTCGGTTGGAAACGTGAAAACCTCAGAAACTACCGCAAAAGATCTCGCACGGCTCATCGTCGGGCGAGACGTTTTGCTTCGCGTGGATAAAACGAACGCGGTGCCTAAGGAAGTGGTGCTCGATGTTAAGAATTTGGTCGTCGCCGGCAAAACCGTGAACAGCGTCGACGGTGTTTCATTCCAGGTGCGGGCTGGCGAGATCGTCGGTGTTGCCGGTATCGAGGGCAACGGACAGACCGAGCTGATCGAGGCATTATCGGGGCTTGCGACGGTGGCAGGCGGCAGCATCGAGTTCGAAGGCACGAATATTACTAACCGTTCCGCCCGCGAGTTAAAAGAACTCGGCATCGGCCACATTCCAGAGGACCGCCACAAGCGCGGGCTTCTGCTCCATTGCGACCTGGCTGAAAATTCAATCCTCGGCGTTCACTATCGGGCTCCCGTTGCGGCTGCCGCGGGAATGATGAATTCCGGTTACATTTCAAAACGCGTCAACGAGATAATTCAGCGGTTCGACGTTCGCCCGCCGAATGCAGACCTGCCGGCAAAGGCACTTTCCGGCGGTAACCAGCAAAAGCTGATCATTGGCCGCGAATTTGAACTGAATCCGAAGCTTCTCCTCGTTTCCCAACCGACCCGCGGCGTCGATATCGGTGCGATCGAGTTCATTCACCGCAAACTCATCGAACTTCGTGACGCCGGTTCGGCTGTTTTGCTTGTTTCAGCCGAACTCGAGGAAGTTACAGCTCTCGCTGACCGCCTGCTCGTCATCCGCGAAGGCAAGATCGCCGGCGAGGTCGATCCAAAGGTCACCTCGGTCGAAGAGATCGGCCTGATGATGACTGGCGGAAACTGATCCAGCAACCTGCAAACAGTTCGCCTCATTTTCACCTAAAGTGGAACAGCTTATCATCTTTGTTTACAACATTTAGGTGTTCCATTTGCTGTTCCAAAAAAATGATATACAAAATGGAACGGTCTTATGTCTCTAACTCGTTGTAAAGGCTGTATTTACCAGCCAATTGCGTAGATGGAAACACCTATTTCAGAGCCCGATTGATCAGGACGACATCGCTGGTTTCTACGCCTCGGATCACAGCGAGCTGGCTGCCAATGGCGTTCCAGTTGAACGCGATAATGTTGTCCGAGGGGAAATTGGTCAGCGGGGTAGGTGTGCTGCCGTCGAGCGGCTGTATCCAGATGTTTGGAACGCCGTTTGGGCTGTTCATAAACGCGATCCCTTTCCCGTCCGGCGTCCATTTTACAAGCCGTTCGACAACAGTCGGTGAAAAATCGAAGCGCTTTATACGTTGCCCGTCCTCGATGCTGCTGATGCCGATCCCCCAGCGCATTTTTTCAAAGCTTGAATCCAAATAATGGTACGCAATGAATTTTCCATCGGGCGAGAGCGACGGTCGTGAAGCGGTTGTTTTTGTCAGTTGCATAGCTTCACCGCCATCGACCGGCATTTTCCAGAGCGTTGGATAATTTCCACCTGATTGATACACGATCCAGCGGCCGTCGGGCGTACATTGCGGATAGTATTCACCGTCACCGCTTGTGATCCTTGTCATGTTCGATCCGTCGATGCCGATCCGCCAAAGGTTGTATTTGCCGTCCCGTTCGGCAGCAAATATGATCTGCTTTTCGTCGGCTGTCGCGGCGAGGCCGAGCCTGGCTTTGGCATCGACCGTTAGCTGCCGCAGGCCCGATCCGTCGGGGTTTACCGTCCAGATATCCGAACTGCCGCCGGCATTCGATGTAAATGCTATCCGTCCGTCCGGCAGCCAGATGATCTCGTTGAAAGTGCCGGCTTCGGACATGACCTGTTTTGCTGAACCGCCGTACGCGTCGACCGTCCAGATATTCGAAACGCTGTGCTCCTGAATTACCGACAGTGTTTTTCCGTCAGACGAAACGTTGATGTACTGGTAATTGTTGAGATCGCGCGTAACCCGCGAAGCTTTGCCGTCGGGCAGCGAAATGTGCCAGAGCTGCTGCGGGCCGGTGGAAGTTTCCGAGGCTGTAACTATCAGCCCGTCAGCGAGCCACTGCGGCTGTCCGGCTTGCTGCCAGCGTTCATCGGTCAACTTTCTTTCAATCCCGGTTTCGACATCGACCGCGAGGATCGTCTCGTAGCGGCCTTTTTCGTCACCCTGAGCTACGGGAAAGGCCAGGCTCTTTCCATCGGGCGACCACGCCGGGGCAAACCAGAATGCGTTGAGATAATCGGGTTCGACGCGTGCCGCCAGTTTTCTTTCGTTCGACATCAGGAAGTCCGGTGCGTGACGAGCAGTGCTCAAGGTTTCGGCCAAACCGTCGACCGTTGCGAGGATCAGGCGCGTTTCACCGCTTTTCATCATCAGATACGCGACTTTTGATCCGTCGGGCGAAAAGCTCGGAGCACCTACATTATGAGCGACCTTGACGATCGGGCCGCCGAGAACCGGTACGCGGAACAGTTCGGTATCGCCTTTGTCTCGCTCAAGCGAGAGATAATAAATGAAGTTGCCGTCTGGCGAGAACGTGATCCAGACGAAATCGGCCTGCAGCGGCCCCGCGATCTTCGTGTCATTTGCGACCGCGACCTGCCGCACCAGGAATGCTGTCTCCATCGGTCCCGCCCGAAACGTGGGCGATGTATCGTCCGTCCGGCGAGATCGCGGAACGCTTTGAATTTCCGCTGGTCGTAACACGAGTGATGTCAGATCCGCGAAACGGAACGGAGCCTTGAGCGATCGAAGCGGTCGGTGAAAATTTATAGATACCAAATACGATCCCAGTCAGACCGGTTACGACCGCAATGATGATTATCAGAGGCAATGTCCATTTTGAACGCGTCGGCGGCATCATCGTCACTTCCGTATCGACAGCGGGTTCACGCTGCCAGTCAGTTACGGAATACACATTGTCCGTGCGTTCTACATTGATACGCGGAGCAGTTTCAGGCACGGCAACTGCCGCCTGGGTTTGGTGCCGAACTCCGCCGAACTCTTGATGGCGATTTCCAGGATTCGCGGCGTTCGATCGATCCGTTAGGGATTCGATGAAACCATTGTCGTGTAAATCATTCGAAATGATGCGAACCTCGCCATTAAATCGATAACCGCGTCGTTTCAAAGTTTCAATGTAAGGTTTTCCATCATCCGTGTTTCCGAGCGTTTTTCGCAGAATGTGGAGATACTGGGCGAGGTTGGATTCTTCTACAATGGTGTCCGACCAGATCTTCTCCATCAACTCGTCTTTGCTGATAACTTTGCCCGGATTCTCAGCGAATGCGATCAGCGTCTCGACAGCTTTCGGTGTCAAAACGACCTGTTCGCCGTTCCGGTAAAGTATCTTGGTCGCAGCGTCAAGCCGGAAGTCGTTAAACTCAAAGACCCTATTTTCCGCGGGATTACTCACTTTAAAGTTAATTTCAAGATTTTTTAACGATAGATCCAAAGACATTCTTGTAGCTCCAGCTTAAATTCTCTAGCAGAGCGGACAAGTATGTTGAAGATGCGCGTTGATCCTGATCCTTGGTAAAGATAAAGGAAGCATAGCGCACAGCGGGTGAAATACAAAGATTTTTCCTGTGTCACGAATGTCCGCTCTGTTCGAGCTAGTTGAACGCGGAATATGCGGCGGCTTTCATAAGCGATGGCTCGATCGTTAAAACCTGAGGAGATCCAAATGTTTCAGATCCTAAAAACGTTTTTGTTCGTTGCGGCTTTTGGTTTGCTGTCGATGGCGGTCTATGGGCAAGGAGACAAGAAATCCGACGATCCGGTTGTGTCATTTACCGGAACGTGGGAAACGATTGCCGGGAACTCGTCCAGATATACGGTGCAGATGAAGCAGACGGGCAACAAGGTCGTCGGCTCGTATTCGCCACGCAACGGCAAGATCTTTGGCGGGATCGTTGTCGGAAACAAGCTGACCTTTAAATGGACACAGGATGAGGGCTATGAGGGAACAGCTGAATTTGTTATGGACGACGAAGGAAAAGGTTTTGCCGGCAGCTCGACAGCGATCAAGCCCGTTGAGATGACCAATACCTGGAAAACATATGTTCCCGCTCCGCCATCGTCGTTTGCGGGCACGTGGAATCTTGTCAATAACATCGGTGTCCGCGTACCGCTTGTGATAGCTCAGGAGGGAGCCAAGGTCACGGGCATCTATCCATCCCAAAACGGGTCGATCGAGGGTACGGTGGACGGCAGGATCCTGCAATTTAAATGGGTGTCAGACAAGGGTAGCGGTACTGGACAATTCCGGATCAGCAGCAGCGGTGAGACCTTCGGCGGTACGTTTCCGGGGTTTACTGACTTTGCGTGGTGGGGCGAGCGTAGCACCGAGGTGATGGGCTTTGGCGGAAAAAAGATGGGATCGTATGGCGGAACCTGGAGCGTTGACGAATCCGGCCCTAAGGGATCTATGGAACTCAAACAGTCCGGTAAGGCCGTGACCGGCGTTTACCGGACCGCAAAGGGTATCTACGACCTGGATGAAGCGAGTGTGAACGGAACGATACTCCGCTTCATTCTGGTTCCCCGGAAACCTACAAATTCCCCCAGAGTCGGCGAAGTTATAGTAGACGGAAAATCGTTCAAGGGCACCATCGACGGTATAGCCGTGACCGGCATTCTTAAAGCCCCCTGACCGATCGGTAAATTTATAGGAAGGCATGATATGAAAATCGAATGTAAAGCTCTTGTTCTCGGTTGCTTGCTAGTGACTGTCCTCGTCGGGATGCCTATTGTTGCCGCCGCGCAGTGCAAAAGCTGGTATGTGGGCGGTGCGTGGGAGGTCGAGCAGCGCGGACTAACATACAAGATAGTTCTCACGCTTGATCAAAACGGAAAGCAGCTTACGGGAAAGGCGGGTATTTCCACCAACAAGGGATATCCGGCGGTCAACGTCTATGGAACAGTCGAGGGTGACCTGGTGAACTTTCGGATACTTTGGATCGACGGCTCTGTCGGTATATACGATGGGCAATTCCTGCCTGGCGGACGGCTAGATGGATATGGGTATGAGAAGAAAACGCCGAACATCAGGCATATGTGGCAGAGCAGCAAGAAGTTTAAATGTCCGCCTCCGCCAAGTTTCAACGTGCCACTCAATGGATACAAGGGAAAGCCGAAGCCCACACCTGATAATTCGACTACGAAGCCGAAAACAGAGGAGCCACCACCACCTCCAATGAAGGTTCCCGGCATCATCGCGAGCCAGGTGATCTATTCGTTGCCCGGAGCCTACACGGGAACCGTGGTCCTGACATGGGACGCTGGGCCGGATCATCCGTATGCAGAGGTCTGGTACAAGGTGAACAACGGCGATGACATATTTCTTGTTGAGCAAGGGAAAGGGTCAAGACAGATGCCGGTGGACCGAGGCAAGTACTACACATACATACTTACAGACTCGGGCCAGACTTTGGCTACGGTCAATGTCGTGGGTAATTAGGAAATACGAAATGCACAGATTTTGGAGGAAGTAATCATGATTAAAGCGATCTACTTAGGTACGTTTGTCTTTTTTGTAGTCGCCACCTTGCTGCCGAACTCGGCCAATGCCCAGTGTGCGAAATGGGATGCGTCCGGCTACCTGGAGATCTT
Source organism: Pyrinomonadaceae bacterium (assembly GCA_047600985.1). Taxonomy (GTDB): domain Bacteria; phylum Acidobacteriota; class Blastocatellia; order Pyrinomonadales; family Pyrinomonadaceae; genus OLB17. Next base: position 387,893 of record JASGKA010000002.1, read on the forward strand.
TCAGCGGGGGCAATTTTACGCGATCGAGCTACTACTTGAGCAAAAGGGCCGGGTGATCTCTGGGAAAGCGGTTCACCATATCCCAAACAACTTTGGGGAGATAACAAACAACGGGCTTGTTGACGGTACGATCGATGGTGATCGTATTAGTTTTCAGATTTTCTGGCCGCCAAACGGGAGTTTGATCGGCGTGTATGAGGCTAGGATTCAGCCATCGGGAAGGCTCGACGGTGAGACGTATGACAAAAACAACCCCAAAATTCGTCAAACGTGGTTCAGCGGAGGGACGCTCAAATGTCCGCCGCCGCCCGTTATTCCCAAGCCGATCAAATCAACCGGCAAGCCCAGAAGCACCGGCAAGGCAAGGCCAGAGCCGTCACCCAGCAAGGCCAGTCCGCCTGAGCCTATGAAGGTCCCGGGTATCATCGCCAGTCAGGTTATCTATTCGGTGGCGGGAGCGTCGATGGGGATCGTGGTCCTGACGTGGGATGCCGGCCCGGACCATCCGTACGCCGAGATCTGGTACAAGGTGAATAACGGCGAGGAAACCTTTCTAGTTGAACAAGGCAAAGGTTCCCGCCAGATGCCCGTGGAGCGAGGCAAGTACTACACATACATACTCACAGACGCTGCCAAGACGTTGGCTACGGTGAATGTCGTCGGTAACTAATTCCACTTTCAAATGCGGATGCGGGCAAGCACCAACAACCATTAGCCTCACTGGAAATCGAACGGTTGAGGAGGATAACAGGCTCGGGAGTAAGGAAATGAAAAACACAAACAAATTAACATTGATAGCGGCTCTATTTCTTTTGCTGGCAGGCGGTTTATCGAGCGCACACGCTCAGAGTTTTGCCGGCACATGGAACACTGTTACCAGCAAGGGGAAAAAGATGATCATCAACCTGCAAATGGTCGGTCGAACGTCGGAGGTTACGGGCAGTTATCCGGTAAGCGGTTTGACGCAGAGCAACTATCAACCGACCGAACGGCCGGCTGATGTGTTTGTGACAGTCTCGTTTACAAACGCAGCATCGCGGGTGCAATCGATCAGTTCGATCAAGGGTACGGTAACTGACAAAGTATTGCGATTCAAGTGGCAGGAGGACGGTGGCCAGGGTTCGGGGAAATTTACCCTTTCGGCGGACGGGCAATCATTTCAGGGCACGTTTAGCAAGACCAACAACCCTGACGACACTTCGGGCGGAACGTGGAACGGAATACGTGTGCCGCGATTTGACGGAGTTTGGCAGGCTGGGCAGTACCCGACGCTCTTGTTACAGCAAAATGTTACCCAGGTGGCCGGGCAATTATATGGCGGGCGCCCTGATATGGGTGAGATCAGGGCGGGCTCTATTAATGGGAACACGCTGCGTTTTACCGTATGGCGGCCGGCCCCTCCGGGGCTTCGCATGCCCGATCAATACATGGGCACCGGCGAATTAGTAATAGCTACAGATGGAAAATCGTTCAAAGGCACGATTCTCGGAGTTACGGTGAGCGGGAGTCGAGTTACTCGATAGAACCAGTTGAAAGCCATGTCGGGAAAGCTCAAAGGAGAAATGAGTATGCGAACTGCGACGGATCGAATCGGGAAACTGTTAAGTGGCGTGGGGTTACTGGTCGGATCCGTCCTGTCGATGAATGTCCCGGCGTGGATGCAAACCATCACCGCCGAGCCGCAAACCGTCGTCATCGCCAAGGAAACAAAGCAAGGCTCGACAACGATCACCTGGGATGCCGGCGACGGGTTCAATAGCGTGGGTGCGGCGCTGTGGCAGCAAGTCAATGGCGGCAAGGAAAAGCTCGTTTCCGTTCGGGGAACGGGTACGCAGCAGATTCTCGTCGGCGCCGGAGAGACACGAATTTTCAAACTGCGCAGTCTGGTCAAAAGCAAAGTGATCGCTTCAGTAACGGTGAAAGCGACCGAGGGCACGGTTTCTTTCGCCGGAATGTGGCTTGCCCGCACGAACCTGGCTGATCAGGAAACGGCGCTGATATTTAAGTTCGAACAGGCGGCTAGCAAGGTAAAGGGATCCGCCTTTTTTGAAAACTTCGAAAAGCAAAAGCTCTCCTTCGATGGCGAGGTATCTGGCGACACGATGAAATTCCGCGTGAGCGCTCAAAATATGATCGCCGATCAGGTGCCGACCGGGGAATTTGTCTTGGCCCAGGATGGGAGATCATTCACTGGGAGCGTCGGGATGGGGAAAGCTTTCGTTGCGACGGCTCTCGCGAACTGCGCCGGAGTTTGGCGAACACCGGCATACCCGCAACTGTTGCTGCAGCAATCGGGCAATAGAGTGGTGGGGGAATTGGTTGCAGGTAATCCCTCTCTCGGCGTTATTAAGGCAGGGGTCATTGACGGCAGCAGGCTGAGCTTTGAGATCTGGCGTCCTGTTCCGCAAATAAACACAGGCCCTCCTTTAGCGGACCTGTTCGTTGGGAAGGCCGAATTAGTGATCGATCAAGACGGGAAATCGTTCTCCGGCTCTATTTTGGGCTCGCGGACAATTGGAACTCTTGTTGCTCGATAACGTTCGGGGCAAAGCCAGGCAACCTTTATTCAAAGATCAGATGAAAATGAAAAGATATATCTCACCTCTCGTTGTACTTGGAACTTGTTTATTGTCTTTCGCCGCACTTTCCCCTGCATTTGCCCAAGGGCCCGAGGTCAACGGTGAGCTTCGAACTTTAATGGGCAGGATCCGCTGGAAAAAGACAATGGGCGTAATGCCTAAGACCCCACGCAGCATAGAACCGACGGACAAGATCTGCACTCAATTCTTTGTGGTGGTGACTCAGCCCTCGACCGGCAGCGACAAACCGATCCAATACGACATCGCACTTGAAGACAAACCTGACCCGTTCAAGCCGGACTACTACTCTTGCGCATTCGAGATGAAGGTGCCATCCAATGTACTGCTAAATGTATATGCCGGGATGGGCAACGGCCTGGCGTGGCCCAATTCTGAGAGATCGCCCGTCCACTACAACTACGGGTGGATCGGCGACGGTCGTTCAGGGCAAGTCCGAGCACCACGCATCTTTAAACCAGCTAAAAAGGAAGTTAGGCTCGGGAATAAACCCATGCTGATCAATTTCGAGCTTGTTTACGAACAGTAGCGGTCGTGACAAGAGCGAGCGTTCGGTCCGCTAATACAGGAGAAATAAGGCTATGAAAAACACTATTCTAAAAAGAACGATACCTATACTAGGATCCGTTGTGATCGGACTCATCGCGAATATCGCAGTTTTCTCCCAATACGGGCCCGGCGTGATCGAAAAACTCAAAGGCAGCACTCCGATGCAGACCCTCACGGGCGTTATTCGAGTACCCAAGTCTTTCGGCGTTATCCCCAACGCTCGTGGTTCATCGAGGCCTGGGAGCCCTTGCGGGCAGTTTTACGTCGCGATCCTAGATCCCGACAATCGCAATAAGCCCATTAACACGACGACAACCGACGCGGGCCGCGACGATGGCGAATTCTATACGTGTAAGTACAGTCTTTCCGCCCCCGCCAACAAACGTATTTACGCTGTCGCGGGAATGGGCGGAACAAACCTTTTGCCGCAAACCGACCGTTGGGAATTATACATAACCGATGCTTGGATCGGAGGAACGAACAACAAGCCACGCAGGGGATACGAGCGCGGCTTTGCCGGAAAGTTTGTCACGCTTGGCGTCAAACCGATGTACTTGAGATTTGACATGTACTATGCGCAGATCGATCCAAATTGAATTTCCTGAACCATTATTTTGAAACCGATGTAGTGGATTCAATCATTTTCCCCTTTGTTTCTCCGTTATGCGGTGGTCGCATATCGGCGAAAATGCGAGGTATAACGACAAATGAAATTAGTACGGACTTTTATGCTGATCGCTGCCTTTGCTGTGATGACTTTTGGACAAGCTACCGATTTCACTTACCAAGGGCAATTACAAAGCTCGTCGTCACCGGCGAGTGGATCATTTGATTTTGAGTTTGTCCTGTTCGATAGCGGGGGAACTCAGATCGGCCCGACCTTGCAGCGGAATGGTGTTGCGGTTGCCGTCGGCGTTTTTTCTGTGAATCTCGATTTTGGGGCAGGATTTCCGGGCGCGACCCGTTTTCTGGAGATCAGAGTTCGGCAATCCGGCGGAGGTGGATTTACGACTCTTTCGCCGAGACAGCCGGTAACGAGCGCACCATATTCGATCAAAAGCCTTACCGCGGGTACCGCCGATAATGCAACAAATGCCGCAAACGCGACCAACGCGGTCAATGCCTCCACCGCCAACACGGCTGGAACGGCGACGAACTTTACCGGGAACCTGGCGGGCGACGTGACCGGAACACAAATATCGACCACGGTAGCACGATTGCAGTCGCGAACCGTCGCTCCGACCGCTCCGCTCGACGGGCAAGTGCTGAAATTCAGCTCCGCCAACAATCGCTGGCAGCCCGACACGGACAACGTCGGAAGCGGGGGTGGCGGCGGAACGATCACAGGCGTCACACCCGGAACGGGCTTAACAGGCGGCGGTTCGACCGGCAATGTCACGCTTGGCATCGGGCCCGGCGGCGTCGGGACAGGCCAACTTGCCGAAGGAAGCGTCGTAGATTCAAAGATAGTTACTGTCAGCGGAGCCAAAGTGATCGGGCAGGTCACGGACGCGTTCAACGCTACGAACGCCGCCAACGCAACCACCGCCACTAATTCGACCCAACTCGGCGGAGTTCCCGCAAATCAATATTTGCAGACAAACGGCAACGGTTCGGGTTTGATAAACCTTAACGCTTCTAACATCACAACCGGAACACTCTCAAACGCCCGGCTCGGCCAGATCGCCACGGCAAACATCGCCGACGCAGCTGTCACGGGAGCAAAGATCGCGGGTGGCAATGTCGTTAAAACCTTTAACGGTCTGACGGACAACGTGACTCTTGCGGCCGGATCAAACATCACGCTCACGCCGTCCGGGAATACTATTACAATCGCCTCGACCGGCGGAGGTAGCGTAACGGGAACAGGTACTCCTAGCATTGTTCCACTTTGGAGCGGTGTCTCAACGGTTGGCAACTCGACTATAGTTCAGTCATCTTTAGGTAACGTTGGCATCGGAAATTCGACGCCGTTTACCAAGTTAGACGTTGACGGCGGCAGTCTTATTGGCATACGTGGCAGAAGCTCCGACATCGCTGTTTTTGGGGCGAGTACTCAAGGTACAGGTGTGTACGGTCTTAGTGTCAATGGCGAGGCGGGAGCGTTCGATGGGCGCGTCAGGATTTCGGGCAACCTTGGTGTAGGTACCTCTGGTGTTCCAAGCGACCGTTTGACGGTTCAAACACCAACATCTGCGTACGGTATCGTCCATACCGACGGAACCATTGCGGTTGGTTCGTTTGTAGGAGGCAGTACAAACGGAGGCTGGTATGGGACGAGGTCGAATCACCCACTCAGCTTCTTTACAAATGACAGTCCGGCTAGCTTAACTATTCAAACCGACGGCCAAGTCGGCATCGGAACCACGACGCCGGTTGCTAAGTTGGAGGTGGTCGGCAATGGTGCGAGTGCCTCAAGCATTATTGGTACAGCGGCGACCGGTCAGTTTGCGATTGGAGTGCGCGGCAGAGCTACAAATGGTACCGGGGCAAAGGGCGATGCGACGACAGGTGTAGGCGTAAATGCGGCGGCCACTAACCAAGGCGGAATCGCCCTCGCGACCCAAGGCTCTAGCTGGTTTAAGGGAGATACAACGCCGTTAACCTCAGCAAATGCTGGAACCGGAACGGGCGTGGTCATCGGCTCCGCTGGTAATTTTGGCTATATCGCGGCTTATGACTATTCACTCGGTCAGGCGCGTGTTTTAGGACTTAACAATGCCGGCGGTAATGTCGGCATCGGTACCCTTAATCCGGATCAGGCATTGACCGTCAACGGCAACGCTAGCAAGCCCGGAGGCGGTTCGTGGCTGGCGTTTTCGGATGAGCGGCTGAAGAATATCAAGGGAAAGTTCAATGGCGGGCTCAAAGCAGTGATGAAATTGCAGCCGCTGCGATATGAATATAAAAAGGACAATGCGGCTGGCCTGAGATCCGATGGCGAACATGTCGGTTTTAGTGCTCAGGCAGTCGAAAAGATCATCCCCGAAGCCGTTACGAAAAACGAAAAAGGCTACCGTCTCGTCAACAATGACCCGATCATCTGGGCGATGCTCAACGCGATCAAGGAACAGCAGGCAACTATTGAGAAACTCACACGACAGGTGCGTAAATTGGAGAGATCTAAGCCGAGGCAGAGGATCTCGAACCGAAGATAGCTTTCATCTTATCGACCGCGCGGCCGAGATTTTCCATTGAGGTCGCGTACGACAGCCGCAAAAAGCCGTCAGCACCAAAGCCTTCTCCGTCGGTAACGACGATGTGGGCCTCTCTCAAGAGAATATCGGCGACTTCCGCCGAGCTTTTGAACCGGTCGCCGAATGTTCCTCGAACGTCCGCAAACGCGTAAAAAGCTCCCTCGGGCATCGCACATTTGAAGCCGTTGATCTCATTTAACGCCGGGACGAACCAGTCGCGGCGTTTTTCGTATTCGGCGGTCATCGCTTTTACAGCCGGTATCGAGCGTTCGTCACGGAGGGCTTTGGCACACGCGTATTGGGCGAACGACGTCGGGTGCGTCGCGGAATGACTCTGGAGTTTGACCATCGCCTTTGTCCAGGTTTCGTTGGCGATCGTGTAGCCGACACGCCAGCCGGTCATGGCGTAGGTTTTTGAGAAACTGCCGCAGATGCAGACATAATCGCGAAGTTCATCAGGCAATGTCGCTAGTGAATATGGCTCGGCGGGCGGATAAGCGAAAAACAGATAGCATTCGTCCGTCATCACGTAAACACCACGAGCCGCACAAACTTCGACGATGCGGACCATTTCATCCGGCGGAACGACGCGGCCAGACGGGTTGCTCGGGCTATTGATGATGAGCAGTTTCGTCTTGTCCGTGATCGCTGCCGCGACCTGATCGGCGGTCAGAATGAAATCTGTTTCCTCAGTCTCGATAAAAACGCTGTTCGCACCGCAAAACGTGATGATCTCAGGGAATGTGACCCAATATGGCTTCGGTATCAGCACATCGTCGCCCGGATTCAGAAGTGTACATGCCGCATTGAACAACGCCTGCTTGCCGCCGCACGAAGCCGCGACCTCGGCCATTTTTACGTCGGCTCCGAATTGTTTTGCGTAAAATTCAATCACAGCGTTGCGGAAATCAGCAGTTCCGGCTGTGGCAGTGTATTTTGTTAGGCCTTTATTCAGGCCTTCCCACGCATAATCTTTGATAAATTGCGGTGTGTCAAAATCCGGTTCGCCGACCGATAGGTCGATTACGTCGATGCCGTTGGCTCGCATCTCAGCCGCTGCCTGTGCAGCGATCAGCGTCGAAGAGCCTTTCATTTTTGCTACATGATCAGAAACGGGGAACTGTGCCATACGGGACTTTATTCTAACGCAAAGTCGCGAAGACACAGAGGTGTAAACGGGAATAAATGGAGGATCGAAGCCAAGACCGGTTTGAAAACCTACAAAAATGTAGAAATGGGTCCTGTAACTACCCGCGATTTTTTTCTCGCATTCGGCTTTCAACGAGTTCCGGAATCAGGCCCTCGACACGTCCGCCGAGCTGAAAGACTTGCTTCATCAGCGTCGAAGAAACGTAGCTGTATTCCTCGCCAGCCATTAGAAAGACCGTTTCGATCGACGGTTCGAGGCGTCGGTTCATGAGAGCCATGCGTAACTCATATTCATAGTCGCTGACCGCACGAATACCTCGAACGATCGCCGTGGCTTTGCTATTGCGGGCGAAATCGGCGGTAAGGCCCGAGAAACTGTCAACGATCATTTTGCAATCGCCTGTTTCGATATCTGAAAGCACTTCGCGGATCATTGCACAGCGTTCTTCGACGGTGAACATCGGATGCTTGTCCGCATTATTGAGAACAGCAACGATCATTTCGTCAAAAAGCGGTGACGAACGTTTGATGATGTCGAGATGTCCGTTGGTCATCGGGTCGAACGAACCCGGAAAAATAGCACGACGCATTGTGTGAATTGTATCGTAGAGAAGAGAGAAGTAACCACGAAATAACACGAAAAGAACACAAAAGAGAATTTTTCCTATTTAGTGCTTCTTTCGTGTTATTTCGTGGTTACCTCCTAGAATCTCGTTGCAAGCAGCTTTTTGGCTTTTTCGACCGACTCGCGGCATTCGATCAGGAAATCGGGGTTGGGTTTCATGTTGATGACCTTTTCGAGCTGCGTTTTCGCCTCACCGTCTTTTTTGAGCAAGAGAAATGCCTCGGCGAGATGCAGGTGCAGATTCATATTGTCTTTTTCTGTCTGGAGGCCTTTTTCGAAGAATTCAACGGCTTTTTCTGCTTTGCCGCCGTACATTCTGGTTTCAAGCTCGATCTGGCCGAGAACATCGAAGGCGGTTGAGTTTTGGTAGCTGGGTTGGATCTCGACAACCTTTTCCATCGCACCGCGAACGTCGGGCAGCGATTTGATGCCGACGGTCAGCATGTTTTTGCGTGAAAGCTCGCCGAGATTGGCCCCAAACCAGAAATGGCCTTCCGCTTTCTGCGGTTCGAGCTTTAAGGCGTTGGTCGCCGCGTCGCGTCCCTCTTCAAAGGCCGAATTAGACTCTTTATCGTCAGTGGACTGTTTGCCGAGGAAATAGTTCATCTTTGCGAACTTCCATTCGACCTCGAAATTGCGATTTTTATAGTCGCGAGCCTTTCGCAGCGTTGCGATGGCTTCGCGGAGCTTTGCTACGTCCTCGCGTTGTTTGAAAAGAGCTTCAGATTGTGTCAGCGAAGCCGCAATCACCTCAGGCGTGACGGTCGGGCCGGTCGTTTCTAGCGCATCCGTCGTGGTGCAGCCAAATTGTATGCACAATGTAATTACAATTGCGAAAAGAAACGCAAGATTCGACGTTTTCATAGGGCAAATTCCACCTTAACGTGATAACATTCCTAAACAAACCGCAATCTGTGAGTTGGTAAGTTTGAATAACATAGCACAAAGCCGGAATGAATAAAAACGGACAGCCAGCCGCTTTCTACGACCTCGAGGGCACGCTGGTCAGCACAAATCTCGTACACACGCTCGCCTTTTACGCCAAGCGCCAACAGGGCCTGTGGCAAACCGCCAAAAAATCGGTCGGGACGCTCGCCAAACTCCCGTTTTTCGGCATCACCGACCTGTATTCACGAAACGTATTTAACGAGGTATTTTTCCGCAGCTACGAAGGTTTTTCGCAGGACCGTTTGCGGTATTTTTCGGACGAGCTGTTCGAGGAAGTGCTAAAACCTGCGGTTTTTCCCGGCACCTATGACTTGATCAAGTCAGGCAAGAAGAACGGCCAGCGACAGGTCGTGCTCACAGGAGCACTAGATTTTACGATCGCCAAACTGATGGACCACCTCGGCATCGACGACTATGTCGCCAACCGCCTGGAATTCGTTAACGGATACGCCACCGGGCGAGTATTGCCGCCCGTGATGGCTTCGGCGACGAAGGCTCAATGGATCAGGCAATACGCGGAGCGGGAGAATATTAACTTGTCGGACAGTTATGCATATTCGGATTCGATATCCGATCTGCCGATGTTGTCGATAGTTGGTCATCCGGTTGCTGTGAGCCCCGACTTTCGATTGAAACAGACGGCATTGCAGCATGATTGGGCTGTGTTGGATTTGAAATAGAGATAAGAAAGTCGACCGCTTGCGGGAAATCCATTTTAGCCGACAAGGTCGGCGATAGCATAAAGCCTAGGGCGTGAGCCCTAGGAAAAGTGAAGAAATTATGAAAGCCCGCAAAGCGGGCGACAGGCGATGGCACAATCGTACACAAATCTCATCTATCACATCGTGTTTTCGACAAAGGATCGAAAACCATTGATTACCGCAGATGTGAAACCGAGATTGTACGAGTACATTGGCGGCACGATCCGAGGCCTCGGTGGTGTGATGCTGGCAATCGGCGGAGTGGAGGACCACGGCCACGTTCTTGCAAAACTCAGACCTGATAAATCGGTGTCCGATGTGTTGCGCGATCTAAAGGCAAATTCCAGCGGTTGGATGCACGATCTTTTTCCCGATTTGAAAGATTTTGCTTGGCAGAGAGGTTACGGTGCATTCACTGTAAGCGCCTCGCAGGTCGAAAAGGTTCGGCAATACATCTCCAATCAGGAAGAACATCATCGCAAACAAGATTTTCGCGAGGAGTTCATAGGATTGTTGATAAAGAACGGGGTCGAGTTTGACGAGAGATATTTGGATATTTGACGGCTGTCGCCCACTACGCGGGCTTGCGTTCATTGATTGGGCGGTCCTAGGGCTTACGCCCTAGGCTTTATGCTGGCACCGGCGTTGCCGGTTACGAACGAACTTATGGCACTTCAGCTTAGACGAAAAACACACGAATCCATCGTTTACATCGACAAAGACTCCGCGCCGCGGATCATGCCGTTTGGTGAGGATTTTATTCTTGAGGACATTCCGGTTGGGACGCGGGTCATTTATCCGAATCCGCCGATCAAGGGGTTGCCAAATCGCGAGGCGGCGATCCGGTATGCTTTGAATCATCCGATCGAGATGGAGCCGCTTTATGCGTTGCTTGAGCCGGGAATGCGGGTGACGATCGCGATGGACGACATTTCGCTGCCGCTGCCGCCGATGGCGACGCCGGACATGAGGCAAACGATGCTCGAGGTCGTGCTCGATCTGTGCGCGGCAAACGGAGTCGATGATATTCATCTGATCATCGCCAACTCGCTCCACCGCAAAATGACGGCGTGGGAAATGAAACGCATGGTAGGTTCGGCGATCTTTGACGAATATTATCCTGACCGCTACTACAACCACGATGCCGAGGACGACGACAACCTCGTCACGCTCGGACACACACGTCACAACGAGCCGCTGCGGGTCAACAAACGTGCGATCGAGAGCGATCTGCTTATCTATCTAAACATCAATCTCGTCCCGATGGACGGCGGCCACAAATCGGTCGCGGTCGGACTTTGTGATTATGAAAGCCTGCGAGCGCATCACGATCCGCAGACGATCCGCGATTCGGATTCGTACATGGATCCGCCAAAATCTGCTCTGAATCATAAGGTCATCCGGCTCGGGAAGCTAGTCGATGAAAATTGCAAGGTCTTTCACGTCGAGACTGCGCTCAACAACCGCATGTTCCCCGAGGGCTATGACATCTTGACTCGGAACGAGGATGAATTCTCGTTCTCCGATCGCCTCAAGTGGGAAGCTATGAAACGAACGTTCTCGCCGCTTCCGCGAACGGCGCGCCGCAAGATGCTTCATGCCATACCAGCGGCGTACGAACTGATCGGCTGTTTTGCCGGCAAGACCGAGCCTGTTCACGAGAAAATACTTGAGCTGAACTATCGGCAGTACGAGATCCCTGTAAAAGGTCAGTGCGACATCCTGATCTCGGGGATTCCTGACATTTCGCCTTACAACGTCTACAGTGCTCTCAATCCGATACTGGTTCAGGTGATGGCTCTCGGCTATCACTTTAATATGTACCGGAATAAACCTCTGCTGAGGAAAGGCGGCGTGATGATCATTACGCATCCGTGTTTTGACGAATTCGATCACAATTTTCACCCTTCATATATCGAGTTTTTCCATCGTTTGCTTCCGGAATCGCGTGACGCTTTCTACCTTCGCGAAAAATACGAACGCGAATTCGCGACCAATCCGGCATACATCGAGATGTACCGCCGCGGTAACGCTTATCACGGAGCTCACGCGTTTTTCATGTGGTACTGGGGCGAAAACGGCCGCCAACACGTCGGCAAAGTCATCGTCGCCGGCGCCGAAAACGCCCACGTCCCCGAAATGCTCGGCTGGGAACGGGCCGACAACCTGACCGATGCCGTCGCCATGGCCCGCAGCTACATGGGCCGCTCGGCAGAGATAACCATGCTGCATCAGCCCATCATCGGGCTTTGTAACGTAACGGATTAAAAGAACAGTTTTCAGACATTGGAGGGAAATAAATGAAACAGCTGGCTTTGGTACTAATTGTCTTTGTTGGATCAACGGTCGTCGTCTTAGGTCAGAACAAGGCTGGGAAGCCTGGAAAGGATAAACCAGAGTTCTTTATGCTACGGCCAGCGGTCGAAAAACAATACGGATACACACATGCAGTTCGCATCGGCGACGAACTCACCATTTCCGGCGCGGTCAGTATGGACGATAAAGGTGATCTGGTGGCCGACGGCAATCTCGAACAGCAGATGAAAAATTGTTACAGCGATCTGGCGAAGATCCTGAAACATTTTGGCTACACGTTCGATGACGTAATTGAGGAAAACATCTATACGACCAGCATGCAAGGTTTTATCGAAGTTTCGGGTTATCGAAATTCACTTTATAAAAAGCAATTCCCGACCGGCACATGGCTCGAAGTCAAGGGCTTGGCTCTTAAAGGGCAGCTAATAGAAATCGATATGAAGGCGTATCGGACCAAATAAGGATGATTTCTATGAAACGACAGATCATTTTCACGATTTTCTTTGCGGTTTCAGGAATTACGATTGCGTTCGGCCAAAATTCACGTCCGACGATGCCGTTCGTCGATAAAGGAGCGTGTCCGTTCGAATGCTGCACCTATCGAGAATGGACGGTCGATAAGGCAACGGCGATGCGGTCTGCAATGAGTGATGCTTCGTCGATCGCATTTCGGCTGAAAAAAGGCGAGCGAGTTCGAGGTCTCACAGGCTCGGTCATCACGTCGCAGGCTGGCGAAGTTCGGGTGTTGAAACGCACAAAGATCGGCACATTTACCGCCAAGCCCGGCGACACGCTCTACCTGCTCACCTACGTCGGCGAAGGCTTTCACCGCGTCTGGTATCGCGGCAAGATCACCGAAGAAGAGACCTACGATAAGGCAATCTTCCGCCAGATCCGCGATCCAAAATCAGTCTGGTGGGTAAAGGTTCGCAATTCCAGGGGCCAGATCGGCTGGAGCCGCGAGCCGGATAATTTTGGGAACAAGGATCAGTGCGGGAAATAATTTTTCGGTTCGACCAAATATCGGAGGATAGGATATAGAAAACAATATGACTGAGCAGGTTTTAGAACTCAGCATTGAGCAATTTGATCCCGAACCAAATGTGCCCGAGCCGGTTTTGGTCAAGTCTGAACTTGTTTGCTATTTGATTTATAGCGACCGAGAAGGTGAGCGAAAAGCTCTTAAATTTCTGAGTTGCTCTCTTGCGAAATTCGGGTATCCAAATGATGAGGGTTTAGGCGGACATCCTTTGTACAGCAAAGGACTAAGTTTTTACGGGTGTTTTGAAGTCATTAACTCGGAGTGGATCGAAGAGTTGCGGCAGAACAACAAGACGGTCTATCCGGACCGGGAAATTTTCGCTGGGTTTCGACATTTTATATTTAGTTTTCATGACAGCACGTTCGAGTGTATTGCGAAGGGAGTCGAACTGGTAGACAAGTATCCGCAGGTCGACAACTCGGCGATGAAAGTCTACGGAATTTGAAACTGGTTTTTCAATGAAACTATCACCAACAGAAATATTTAAAGGCAAAAAGATCTTCTTTATCGGCGGGACCGGTTTTGTGGGGAAGGTCACGTTGTCGATGCTGCTTAATAATTTTCCGGATATCGGGAAGGTTTATGCGACGGTTCGTGCACGTGACGCGAATGAGTCGAAGATACGGTTTTGGACCTCGATCGTGACTTCGCCGACGTTCGATCCGCTGCGTGAGAAGTATGGTGACGGGTTTGAGGATTTTATTAAGTCCAAGGTCGTGCCGGTCAATGGCGATGTCGGCAATGAGTATCTCGGACTCGATGAAAAAGACGCGAAAAAGATCATGCGCGATACCGACATCATCATAAATGGTGCCGGAAATGTGACGTTCAATCCGCCGCTTGAGTCGGCTTTGCGCACGAATATCAACGGTTCGAACAACATCATCAAGATGGCCCGGATGATGAAAAAGCCGCGTTTGGTTCATGTTTCGACGTGTTTTGTTGCCGGCAAACGCAGTGGGCCGATCTGGGAAAATGAGCCGGTTGTCGGGTATTTTCCGCGAAAGGAAGAACTCGTTGGCACCAAATTCGATGTTCACCGTGAGATCGAGGATTGTGCTCGTTTGAGCGAACAGGCGAGACAGGAAGCGGACGACGCGGTTCAGATCGCAAAGTTTCGCGAGCAGGCTCGCCAACGCTTTATCGACGAGGGCCGCGATCCTGATGACGAGAGCGAATTGAAGTCCGCAATTTTCCGCGAGCGAAAAATGTGGATCCGCGAACGCACCACCGAGCTAGGTTCGGCCCGTGCCGAATATTGGGGCTGGACGAATATCTATACTTATTCCAAATCTCTCGCCGAGCAGATCATCGCTTCGCAGGATGATATCGTGAAAACGCTTGTGCGGCCTTCGATCGTTGAGTCATCGCAATCGTATCCGTTTCCGGGCTGGAACGAGGGCTTTACGACAACGGCACCGCTAATCCTGATCGCGCTTCGCGGGCAGCCTGTCATTCCGGTCAATGAGAAGCTGATCTTGGACATCATTCCGGTCGACATGGTTTCTGGAGCGATCCTCGCTGCGGCAATGAATGTTCTGGTAGATCCGAATCCGCCGCTCGTCTTTCAGGCGTCGTCGGGCGACTCGAATCCGAACGACATGAAGCGCATCGTCGGGCTCGTTGGTTTGTATAAACGCCAGCATTTTGAGGAAAAAGAGACTGGCAACAAACTTGCCAACAAACTCGCCGGAATGGTCGAGGCGATCCCGGTCAAACAGCGGACCTACGAACTGACGTCCGCTCCGATGCTCAACAAACTCGCGAAACGAGCGGACGATCTGATGGACAAAGCCACGCCGCGTTGGGGCGGCGGGCGTATCGGGAACATTATTTCAGATCTCAAAAAATCGACCGTCGGTTTTAAGGAATCGACCCAGGCGACGATCGACGCATTCGGTATGTTCAAACCGTTCATGATCGATAACGCTTATCTTTATCGATCCGACAATGTTCGGGCATTGATGTCGGTCGTTCGAGAAAAAGAAAAAGCTCTGCTGCCGTGGTATCCGGAAAAACTCGACTGGTATGACTATTGGCTGAACGTTCATTTCCCGGGAATGCGTAAATGGGTTCTGCCAACGCTTGAAGAAGAGCTAAAATCGGTCGAAAAACGAGCTTATACGTATAAAGACCTGCTCGATCTGTTCGACACGTCGGTGAAGCGGTTCCCGACGCGCGTTGCGATGCGTATCGAGCGTGACGGCCGCAAAGAGCAGTACACGTACGACGACGTCCGCGAATTGACTCATCGTGCGGCCGGATTCTTTGCAAAGAGCGGCATAGCGAGCGGCAGCCGTGTAATTTTGTTCTCAAATAACATGCCGGAATGGGGAATGTCGTATTTCGGCATCCTGAAAGCCGGAGCGACCGCGATACCGATCGATCCGGCTTCAACGGTGGATGAGATCATCGCGTTTACAAAGGCTGGTGAGGCGTCGGCGGTGGTTATTTCGCAAAAGTTGGCGGGTGAGAATCCGGATCTACGTGAGCGTTTGGATGCGGCGTTTGCTGCGAAAGCTAAGGGCGAGCAGGATGCTCAGCCTCCAGTCGTTTGGACGTTTGACGAGGTTTTTGAGATCCAGACAGAAACGGAAGAAGCGAAGCGGAACGCATTGTTACCTGCTAAGATTCCGTCGAATGCGATCGCGTCGCTCATCTTTACTTCAGGCACGACCGGCACGCCGAAGGCGGTGATGTTGTCGCATAAGAATTTCGTCAACATGATCTCGATGCTGTCGTCCGTGCTCGATATGGACATTACCGACGGCGTTTTGTCGGTGCTGCCGATGCATCATACGTTCGAGTTTTCGGCTGGATTTCTGACGCCGTTCTCGAATGGAACGCAGATCACGTATCTGAACGAACTCACCGCCGAAGACCTCGCCCGCACGATCGAGAACAGCCATGTCACCGGTCTCGTCGGTGTTCCGGCGTTGTGGGAAATGCTCCATCGCCGCATCAAGACTCGCTTGCGTGAAAAAGGCGATTGGATCGCCGATCTCGCGGACAACGTGATCGAATTCAACTCCTGGATACGCGACAACACGCCGTTCAACCTCGGCCCGATCGTGTTTTTCCCGATCCATCAGGGGCATGGGAGGGAAGATGAGGTATCTGATATCGGGCGGTTCGGCTCTGAGCGAAAAAGTGCAGAAGGACCTTCACGGACTTGGTTTTACCGTGCTTGAGGGCTACGGCCTGACGGAATCTTCGCCGGTTCTCACCGTTTCGCGTCCGGGCAACAAAATGCTCAAGGGCAGCGTCGGTAAACCGCTTCCTGGTGTCGAGGTCAAGATCGATTCGCCGGACGAGAATGGTGTCGGCGAGGTTCTGGCCCGCGGCCAGAACATCATGGTCGGCTATTACAACAATGAAAAAGCGACCGATGCGGTATTGACCGATCGCTGGCTTAAAACCGGCGATCTCGGCAAGATCGACGAGGACGGAAACCTCTTCATCGTCGGACGTTCGAAGGACGTGATCATCGATTCGAACGGAAAGAATATATATCCGGACGAGATCGAAGACCTTTACGGTAAATCTGTATTTATCAAAGAGTTAAGTGTCGTCGGCTTGCCTGATCAGGACGGCGGTGAAAAGATCGCGTCGCTCGTTGTTCCTGATTACGAGCACGACATTGCTCTGACCCGAACCGAGGTCAACAAGCAGATCGAGCAGCATTTCCGTGAAGTTTCCGCGGGGCTCGCGTTCTTCAAGCGCGTCAAAGTGCTGCACATTACTCCGTTCGAACTGCCGCGAACTGCGACACGGAAAGTAAAACGTCCGATGGTTGTCGAGATGCTGCAAACGTTGGAAGAACGTTCGAGATCGAAGACAAAAACGCAGGTCGATGTTAAGGGTGACGACAACATGCTCTGGATCCGAAAGATCGTGGCGAGTGTGTCAGGGCGACCACTTTCGGACGTTGCGGTTGATGATAAACTCGCGGATCTCGGTTTCGATTCGCTGATGTTCGTCGAGTTGCAGGCGGCGGTCGAGGACGCGGGCGGCCGAGTGTTATCACCGGATACGTTGAACGAAGTTCAGACGGTTCGTGAACTCTTGACGGCCGTTCAGAGGCTCGATAAATCGAAAAAACTTGCCGACGAACCGAAACTAGAGGAGAAGAAAGAGGAAGAGGAGATATTTATCCCGTCGATCGTCCGGCGCGTCGGAAACGCGGTCGTTGATTTTGCTCAGGACAAGCTGTATGACGGCGTCCTGAAAACCCAGATCGAGGGCGAAGCGAACGTGCCGCAGCACGTGAATTTCATCGTCGCTCCGAACCACACATCGCACATCGACACGGGCTTGGTGAAAAAGGCGTTAGGCAAGGAAACTGCCGAACAAACCGTAGCCGTTGCCGCCGCTGATTACTGGTTCGATACTAAATACAAACGAGCGTACATGAATAATTTCACAACGCTCGTGCCCATCGAACGCACCGGCAGCCTTCGTCAATCTCTCCGTCACGTAACGCAGATCCTTAACGAAGGCTACAACGCTCTTATTTTCCCCGAAGGCGGCCGGCAGGATTCGGGCCAGATCGCCGAATTCAAACCGATCATCGGCTATCTCGCTCTCAATCAAAAGATCGGAATTCTGCCGATCTACATATGGGGAACCTACGAGGCTTTTCCAAAGGGAATGATCATACCGCCGACGAGCAGTATCGGTGCGAAAGTCGGGGCGAAGGTCGGCAAGTTCCTCGAATACGAGGAACTGAAAAGAATGACGGAAGGTGTTCCAAACGCCGAGGCTTATCGCCTTGTCGCCGCTCGGGTTCAGCATGAGGTCGAAAACATGCGTGACGGAACGAGGCGCAAATTCGACGTCGACGAACTGCGGAAGAGTTGGAAAGGCGAGCGTCGCAAGGCCCGAAAACTGGAACCTGTGATCGAGGACTAAAATGCAGCGGACGCTAAAGAACGCTAGATCGAAATTAGCTGCGGTCGCGGTGGCTGGCATTCTGCTGGCGAACCTAAGCGTTCAAGGCCAAATGGAACACGCGAGATCGATCGCGGATACGGTCATGAAACGTTATCCCGATCAAATGGTGATGAAGCGTTTTGCTCAGCATCTGCTCCAGGACAATCAGATCAAACCAGGAGAAACGGCGGAGGCCGCAGACAGCCGGCCGCCAACCTGGAGTTACGATATCGGAATATGTTTGACGGGGTTCGAACGGTTATATGATCAGACCGGCGATCGAAAATACATAGAATATATCCGGCACATTCTCGATCCGTTCATTGAGCGAGACGGCACAATAAAAACCTACGTCACGGATGAATATAGCAGCGATTCCATACCGAATGGCAGACAGTTATTGAAACTGTACGAGGTTTACAAGGACGATAAATACAGGCGTGCCGCACAAAAGCTCCGGCATCAGATCGCTTTGATGCCGCGGAACAGAGCCGGAGGATTTTGGCATAAGCTCAAATATCCGTCACAGATGTGGCTCGACGGGCTTTATATGATCGAGCCCTTCTATGCCAGATATGCGGTGGTGTTCAACGAGCAAGAGAACTTCAACGACATTATCGATCAATTCGTTATCATGGAAAAGCATAGCCGGGACAGCAAAACGGGCTTGCTTTATCACGGCTGGGACGAATCGAAACTGCAGCGATGGGCAAACCCGAAAAGCGGGTTGTCGCCTGAATTTTGGAGCCGTTCGATGGGATGGTACATGATGGCTCTGGTTGACGTGCTCGATCAGGTTCCCCAAAACCATCTGCGTCGACACGAATTGATCGGTATCTTGCGCCGTCTCGCGACCGCAATCGTAAAAGTTCAGGACCGCGATTCAGGAGTTTGGTGGCAGATCACCGACAAGCCGGGCAAGGAGAAGAATTATCTAGAATCTTCGGCGACCGCGATGTTTGTCTACGGACTCGCTAAAGGACTGAGGCTCGGCTATATCTCAAAGGCGTTTGCTCAAAACGTTGAACGCGGTTATGAAGGAATGTTGAAACAGTTCGTGCGAATTGATGCTGATGGAACTTATCATTATATCCAGACGGTGTCGGGTGCCGGACTTGGCGGAGAACCTTACCGGGATGGAACTTACGATTACTATGTCTCCGAGCCCAAACGCGATGACGACCTGAAAGCGATCGGGCCGTTCATCCAGGCGTGTATTGAAGCAGAATTGATCAAACGACAGCCCCGCCGTTGATCGTCTGCCCGTTTTATTCGCGATATCCAATAAAATTATGAAGATCTGTGTCACGTTTTTCCTAACCTTTGTTCTGTGTATTTCGGTGTTCTCGCAGGGCCAGTCTCTGAAGCTGGATTATGAAAAATTCGCGCTTCCTAATGGCTTGCAGGTGCTCTTCCACGTAGATCGGAGCGATCCAGTGGTCGCCGTTTCGTTGACGGCCCACGTGGGCTCAGCGCGGGAAAAAGCAGGCCGCACCGGATTTGCCCATTTGTTTGAGCATCTGCTGTTTCTGGAATCGGAGAATCTCGGCAAGGGCGGCCTCGACAAACTTACCGCTCGGGTTGGCGGATCAGGTGCTAACGGATCGACGAACCGTGACCGCACCAACTACCTGCAGACAGTTCCGAAAGACGCTCTCGAGAAGATGCTGTGGGCTGAGGCGGATAAACTCGGCTGGTTCATCAACACCGTGACCGATCCGGTTTTGGCTAAGGAAAAGCAGGTCGTTAAGAATGAGAAACGCCAGAGCTATGACAATGCTCCATACGGCAACACTTCGTATGTTATCGACAAGGCTCTTTTTCCCGCCGACCATCCGTACAACTGGCAGGTGATAGGTTCGCTCGACGATCTGCAGAACGCAAAACTCGAGGACGTAAAAGAATTTTTCCGCCGCTGGTACGTTCCGAACAATGTGACGCTGGTTGTCGCAGGAGATTTTGATACAGTTCAGGCGAAAAAATGGGTCGAAAAATATTTTAGTGAGATCAAACGAGGCCCCGAAGAGATCAAGCCGCAGCCAAAGCGTCCCGGAGTTGTTCCTGAGACAGTCAAATTCTATCACGAGGACAATTTCGCAAATGTTCCCGAACTGACGATGGCGTGGCCAACGGTTGAGGATTACAACGCTGATTCGTACGCGCTGGACGTGCTGGCGAGCTACCTGTCACGAGGCAAAAAAGCTCCTTTTTATCAGGTTCTGGTCGAGGAGAAAAAGCTGGCACCGAATGTCGGTATGGGAAACTACACGTCCGAACTCGCCGGCAATTTTGAGGTTTCTGTCAGGGCCTTCGCCGACAAAGACCTTGACGTAGTCGCTGCCGCAGTCGCCGAGGCGTTCACCCGATTTGAGAAAGACGGTATCTCGGAAAAAGACCTCGCCCGCATCAAAGCCGGACAGGAAACGCAGTTCTACAATTCGCTTTCGAGCGTACTGGGCAAAGGCTCGCAGCTCGCTCAATGCAATATTTTTGCAGGCGATCCCGGATGCGTCGAGAAAGAGATCAAAAATGTTCTCGCCGTCACCCCTGCGGATGTGATGCGTGTATATCAAAAATATATTAAGGGCAAAAATTACGTAGCCACGAGCTTCGTTCCGAAAGGCCAAATCGCTCTTGCGATCGACGGATCGAAAAAAGCTGAGGTAGTTGAGGAAAAGATCGTTCAGGGTGCCGAGCAAGAGGTCGATCCGTCGATCAAAGCGACGTATGAAAAGACGCCTTCGACATTCGACCGCAGCGTTGAACCGCCATACGGCCCGGCTCCGGAAGTTAAGATCCCGGCGATCTGGGAGGACAAGCTGTCTAACGGAATGCGTGTCTATGGCATCGAGAACCGAGAAGTTCCACTCGTACAGTTTGAGATCGCGATCGATGGCGGACAGCTTCTTGACGATATTAACAAGGTCGGCGTTGCGAATCTGATGGCTCGCATGATGACGCAGGGAACGGCGAAAAAGACGCCGCAGGAACTGGAGGAAGCGATCCAGCAGCTCGGTGCTTCGATCAACGTCAACGCCGGAACCGAAGACGTCCGCATCAGCGTGAATACGCTCGCCAAAAACTATGACGCGACGCTCGCCCTGGTCGAAGAGATACTGCTCGAACCACGTTGGGACGCAAAAGAATTTGACCTTCTCAAACAAAGTACACTCAGCCAGATCCGTCAGCAAGCGGCAAATCCAAACGCGATCGCTCAGAACGCGTTCAATACGCTGATCTATGGCAAAGATAACATTCGCTCGCGCAGCATTCTTGGAACCGCTGAATCGGTTGGAACGATCACGCTTGATGATGTGAAGGCGTTTTACGCTAAGAATATGTCGCCTTCAGTTGCCCGGGTTCATGTCGTCGGGGCGATCGATAAAGCAAAGATCATCAGCTCATTAAAGAACATCAACAGCAAATGGACGGCGAAGAACGTAGAAATTCCTGTCTATAAAACGCCTTCTGCACCGGCGAAGTCGCAGGTTTATTTTTACGACGTTCCTGATGCAAAACAGTCGGTGATCAGGTTCGGCTATCCGGCTCTCGCCGCGACAGATGCTGATTTTTACCCGGCAAATGTGATGAATTACATCCTCGGCGGCGGCGGTTTTGCTTCGCAATTGACGCAGCAGTTGCGTGAAGGGAAAGGCTACACGTACGGCATCAATTCCTCGTTTTCGGGTACCAAAAGCCCTGGTGCTTTTGCGATCTCAAGCGGTGTGAGGACCAACGTAACACTCGAATCTGCTCAACTCGTGAAAAGCATCCTTAAGGATTTTGGTCTGAATTACAACCAAAATGATATGGAAACCACAAAAGGCTTCCTCATCAAGAGCAACGCCCGGGCCTTTGAAACCGCCGGTGCTAAGCTCAATATGCTAGAAAATATCAGCAAATACGGCTGGAAATACGATTACGTCAAAGACCGCGAACAGATCGTTAAGGGCATGACCGTCGATAAGATCAAAAATCTATCGGCGAAATATCTCGACGCCGACAAGATGATCTGGCTGGTTGTAGGTGACGCGAAAACTCAACTTCCGAGATTGAAGGAGCTTGGGTTTGGCGATCCTATTCTTATTAGCAAGTAAAACTAGGAATCAACCACATAGGAACATAGTTAACGTAGTTCCCCAAGCTATGTGTTCTATGTTCCTATGTGGCTTAAAAAGGCTTAGTGGGTTACGTTTTTGAAGTGAGTGCGGTTAATATTTTTGTATGCAAAACAATCTGCGAGCACAGTTTCGGTTCATCGTTTTTTCACTATTTGCGGTCGCGATATTTCTATCATCAGCTAACGCTCAGACGGTCGATCGTAAAGCGATGGCCGAGAGCGTCAAATCCGAATTCATGCACGCGTGGAATGGCTACAAGCAGTATTGCTGGGGCCATGACGATCTGAAACCGTTGTCCAAAACCTGCCGCGATTGGTATGGGCAGTCGATATTGATGACGCCGGTCGATGCACTGGATTCGATGTATTTGCTGGGGTTTAAGAAAGAAGCGGATACGACGCGGGAATATATTACGAAGAATCTGTCGTTCGACAAAGATATTTCGGTGCAGAATTTTGAGATAACGATACGCATTCTCGGCGGTTTGATATCGAGCTACCAGATAACAGGTGATAAGAAATTGCTTGCTTTGGCGGACGATCTCGGGACGCGTTTGCTGCCGGTTTTTGATTCGCCGACCGGATTGCCGTATAAGAACGTGAATCTTAAAACTGGAAAGACCAGTGGTCCGATCAGCAATCCGGCTGAGACTGGAACGCTGCTGATCGAATTCGGCACACTAGCGAAGCTCACCGGAAAACAGGTCTATTACGACAAAGCGAAAAAGGCTCTTGTTGAGACATACAACCGCCGCTCGCCCATCGGGCTGATCGGCACGAACATCAACGTCGAGACCGGAAAGTGGACAAATCCCGACAGCCACGTCTCGGCTGAGATCGATTCGTATTACGAATACCTGCTCAAGTGCGCGATCCTTTTTGGCGACAAAGATTGCCAGAAAATGTGGGAAGAGGGAATCGCAGCGGTCAATCAGCACCTTCGTGACGAGGTGAACGGCGGGCTTTGGTACGGTCATTCGGATATGAACACGGGCAAGCGAACCGAGACGACGACTGGTGCCCTTGACGCGTTTTTCCCGGGACTGTTGGCACTCGGCGGTGATCTGAATCGAGCACGAGCGTTGCAGGATTCGATGTTCAAGATGTGGCAAGCGAACGGGATCGAGCCCGAGGTTTACAACTACAAAACCGGCAAGACCGAACACGCCGGCTACCCGTTGCGGCCCGAGATCGTCGAGTCGACCTACATTCTCTATCACTACACAAAAGACCCGAAATACCTTGCAATGGGCAAGCAGATGTTCGAAGATTTCGTGAAATACACGAAACACGATGTGGCGTACGCCGGGCTGAAAAGCGTCGTTACCAAAGAAAAAACCGACTATATGCACAGCTTTTTGTTTGCCGAGACGTTCAAATATTTTTATCTGTTGTTCGCGCCGGAAAAGACGTTAGATTTTAAGAAGGTGGTGTTTAACACGGAAGCACATCCAGTAAAAAAGACGTGGTAGATTTAGTCAAGAATGTTGAGGTTTATATCCTCCAGCATACTCACATAATTGAAGAGGACAAGGAGGACGTAAAAATAATCGGTATTTATTCGTCCGAAGCTCTGGCGATTTCGGCAGCCGAAAATGCCAAAACGCTTCCGGGCTTTTCGGATAGGCCCGGCGGCTTCGAGATTGATAAATATTTCTTGGATGAGAATCACTGGACTGAGGGTTTCATTACGGTTTATTCATCTAGTTCATAATTTGCGAAAGTTAGTTCCTCTCCAAACTGACATTAGAAGGCTTAGTACAAATGTCCACAAAGAAATCCAAGTTGCAAACAGAAAAACGCATCCTGATCACCGGCGGGACCGGATTTTTGGGTACGCATGTGGTTCGTCAGTTCCTGGACGCCGGGGAAAAGAATCTCAAGGTGATGGCGTCGACTGTTCCGGAATGGATGAAGGACGCCGGAGTTAAAGCGGTCGAAGGTTCGGTGACGAATCGCGATGATGTAGCAAAGGCCTGTAAGAATGTGTCAGCGATATTTCATCTCGCGGGCAAGGTTTCGCGCGATAATGACGACGCGTCGCTGATGAATCGTGTTCATCTTGAGGGAACTCGGTACCTGTGCGAAGCGGCGAGTGAGGCTTGTGTAGGGACGATGATTTTGGCTTCGTCAAGCGGTACGATAGCCGTTAGTGAGAACGAGCAGGTTGCTGACGAGACATTTCCGCAGCCGGTCGAAATACTAACCCGCTGGGCGTATTACGCGTCGAAGTATTATCAGGAACGAACTGCGATCGAGAATTTCAATGCCGAGGGGCAAAAGCTCGTGATCATGAATCCATCGCTTCTGCTTGGACCGGACGATGAGCGGTTGAGTTCGACAAAGCCGGTGCTAGATTTCCTCGCCCGAAAGATCCCATACACACCGAGCGGCGGTGTGAATTTTGTCGATGCCCGTGATGCGGCAGCGGCGTTCATCACAGCTCTCGAGAAAGGAAAACATCAGGAAAAATATTTGCTCGGCGGCGAGAATATGACATTTGGTCAGTTCTTCGGTCGGCTCGAAAGGTTATCAGGTGTTTCTGCCCCAATGTTGAAAGTTCCGAAAAAACTCGCCATGGCCGGTTCGAGTGTGATCAGTTCGTTTTACAAAAACTGGGGCAAGCCTTCGCCGGTCGCTCCGAATGAGGTCGAGCAGGCTGAGTATTTCTGGTATTTTGATTCGTCGAAGGCTGAAGAAGAACTCGGGTTCAGGGCCCGCGATCCGCAGGAAACGCTGCAGGATACGATCTCTTACATTCGTGAGAATATCCTTGGCGGCGGCGTTTTTAAATAGTCACTGGCAAGCGGGACGATTGCGATCCAGTCAGTTTTTACCAAAGAAAAAGAAGAAAAATATCGCAGCATGCTTGAGGTCAACTTTGTTTGCATAGCCTTTCGTGCGCCGTGAGCTGTCTTCGACGGATCCGTTGGAATTTACGTAGCCGAGCGTGGAACGGCTTGAGTTTTCCACGGTTCCGTTCGAATTTATATAGCCGAGAGTACGACGGCTGCTGTCTTCGACCGTGCCGTTGCTGTTAAGGTAGCCGAGCGTCCGACGGCTCGAATCTTCGATCGTACCGTTTGAGTTGATATAGCCGATCGTGCTCCGGTTCGAGGCCTCAACGGTTCCATTTGCCCAGATGTAGCCGATCGTGCGACGGCTGCTGTCTTCCATCGTCTGGGCAAGTGTTCCAACGACTGCCAGCAAGGTGATCGCACACAGTAACAAGATCTTTTTCATAGTTCCTCCGTTTTCATTTCGTCGTCGTTAGAACGCACGAAAAACCGCGAACCTGCAAAAATTATTAGTCCTATGACGATCGCTACCAGAACAGCGATGCCTTCTTTCTTGAAATCTACGTTAGTGAGCAGCCAGATTATTAGAGCGATCGAGAGCACAGCTGCACCGATTCCAAGCGGCACTGAGAACGGAGCTTGTGGAAGGTCCTGTCGACCCCGAAATATCGGCAAGGCCAAGCACGTCGTCGCATAAACGATCAGCCGGGTGATAGTCGCGATCGCGACGGCGGTGAGGAACGACGATTGGATGGTGAGAACGAGAATGACTACCGCGGTCGCTATGATCGCGACGTATGGCGTTTTAAATCTTTCGTGAGTTTTCTCAAAAAATGCAGGAAGGTCTTTCTGCTCCGACATCGCGAACAGCATTCGCGTCGAGCTCAATACGCCTACATTCAGATTACCGAAGATCGAGATCAACGCTCCGATCGTTATGAACGCCGCTCCGAAGCTGCCGAGAAAAACGGTCGAGGCATCGGCGATCGGGCGTTCCGACGTTGCGAGCCCCGGCAGCGTTCCGATACTGACGATCTGGACAAATATATAAAATACAGCGACGATCACGATCCCGGCGATCAGGCCGAACGGGATAGTTTTTCCCGGCTCCTTTGTCTCGCCCGAAAGCACGACGGAAGCCTCAAAACCGACGAAAGCGTAGATCAACAGCAGGACGGCACTTGAGAATTTTGTGTAGTCGGGAATGACGTCGAAATCAAAATTCGCCGGCTGTAGAAAGAACATTCCGACCACCGCAAATATCAGCAGCGGCAGCAGTTTGCCGATGGTAAAGACATTCGTCATCAGAGCCGATTCACGGATGCCGATGAGATTTACCGTCGTTATGATGAGAACAACAAGGCTGACGAAAAGTACTCGCAGATAACCTTCGTTTGCACCTGGAATGAAGAATCCGAGATAGGTGACAAGCAAGTTGCAGTTGGCGGCAAAGGTCGCGACTCGAACGACCCAATAGAGCCAGCCGACCTCGAAACCGACGGCCGAGCCGAACGCTTCGCGAGCGTAAAGATACGGTCCGCCAGTCGTCGAAAACCGGCTAGCGATCTCTGCATAACACAGAACGATCAGCCCGATTATCAACGCACAAGCGACAAATGCGACCAGGCTCCACGAGCCGATCTGGGCAAAGACCTTTGCCGGCAAGCCGAAAATTCCCGCACCGATCACGGTGTTGACGACGATCGCCGTAAAATCAAAACGGCCGAGGCCGCGTACAAGTTTTTCGTCGCTCATTAGTTACCTTGGTTCCGTCGGGAGATTTCGGCTATACTTTGAAAACCGCGTCCGTAAAAGATAACACAGGTAGTAAAAATGAGAAGAATCGTTTCGATCTTGGTCCTTGTCTTATACCTCGTTTCGGTCTCTGCTGCTCAGGCAGGCAAGAAAGTTGAGATCGCTCTACCGAAGGGCTACAAGGCTCCTGCGATGAGCGAATCGGCGGAGCTGAAAAAGATCGTCGATGAAGCGTCTTTGGCGGCGATGGCTCAATTTAAAACGCTGAAACCTGAGGAGTTTGCGATCACGATCATTGATCTTCGTGATGGAAAGAAGTTTGAGTGGGCTCAGTATCGCGGCGAGGAACGAATTTATCCGGCGAGCGTTGTCAAAATGTTCTATCTCGCGGCGATCGAACGCCAGCTCGAGGACAAAAAGGTCACGATGACCAAGGAACTCGAGCGCGGGCTGCATGACATGATCGTCGATTCGTCGAACGAGGCGACGCAGTACATTCTCGATGTACTGACTGACACGTCGAGCGGTGCCGAGCTGCCGCAAAAGCAGTTCGAGGAGTGGCAATACAAACGAAACCGGGCGAACCGATGGTTCTCGTCGATGGGCTACACAAACATCAACGTCAATCAAAAAACATTCTGCGAGGACGCCTACGGCATCGAGCAGCAATCTCGCAACTACAAGGGACAGAACCGCAATATGATCACCACGAACGCGACCGCTCGCGTTCTGGCTGAGATCGTGACCGGCAACCTCAACACGCCCGAGCGGACCGCCGCGATGATGAACCTGCTCAAACGCGATCCCTTTACAAAATCTGACGACCCGAATAGCCAGTCGGTCAATTTTACCGGCAAACTATTGATCGATCGCAAAATGACGGACGCTAAGCTCTGGTCGAAAGCAGGCTGGACGAGCAAAGCTCGTCATGATGCTGCCTACATTGAGACTGGCGACGGGCTGAAATTTGTGATCGCTGTTTACACAGAGAATCACGCGAACGAATTCGCCATCATTCCTGCGATCGCGGGAAAAGTGCTCGACGGTATGCACAAATAAATAAGGTAAAGATATTAAAAAAACGAAGGAGGCTCTTACGATGATCAAATCATTTCTCTCAACTTTGGTAGTTTTTGGAGTATTGATAACTGCAAACCAGCTTGTATTTTCACAGACTGGCTCTATAGCCGTATCCCAAAAAGATTCCGAAAGGATAGCAAAAGTAAAGAAAGATACCGCGAAAATTGGGGTAGGAAAGGCAATAACGGTCAGCCGTCTTGATAATCGGGATTTTTTTGGCACTGTTAGGACCATTGGGACCGATGACTTTGAGGTAATCGAAACTGATTCGGGGCAGATTCAGATATTCAAGTATGTGGATATCAAAAATGTAAGATCCGGCGACGGGAAAATCAGCCCGATTACAGGAAAGCGAGGCAATTCGCGTACGAAAAAGATTCTCGGATTTGTGGCCGTAGGAGTTTTAGCAACGATCATAGTTGTTGTGGTAAAAGGACTGAACGACCCGAATTTCTGATGTAAATTCAAAACATGTTGCCTGGCTTTCTTGCCATATTAGAAGGAGTAAAACTACAAATGAAACTTATCAGATTTGCCATTATCGCAATCACGATCGCAGCCCTTTCGTCAGGCGTATTTGCCCAAGGCAGCTATAAAAAGCCGCCGAAAGAAATAATGGACGTACTCGACGCTCCGGCTACGCCGTCAACGTCGATCTCGCCGACGAGGGACAAACTCGCACTCTTAGAGCCACTTCGTTATCCGCCGATCTCGGAATTGGCACAGCCGATGCTGCGTATCGCGGGGCTTCGGATCAATCCGAATACTAATGGCCAGCATCGCCAGCCGTATTCGGTTTCGCTGACGCTCAGGAATGTTTCCGACGGCAAGGAAACGAGGGTTGCGTTTCCGGCCGGAGCTCAGTTGATGTCGACCTCGTGGGCACCTGACGGAAAGCACATCGCGGTTGGCAATATCACGCCGACCGGTGTCGAACTTTGGATCGTCGACACGGCTACCGCGAAAGCGACCAAAATCAATGGCGTCAAGATCAACACAGCGTTCGGCGGGTTCGACTGGGAAGATTCGAAAACGATCTCAGCAACACTTGTTAATTCCAAACGCGGAGTCGCACCTGCTTATCAGAACCTGATCCCGGGCGAGCCTAATATTCAGGAAACGTCGGGCCGTGCAAGCTCGATCGCGACCGTTCAGGATCTGCTGAAAACGCCAAACGACGAGCGGTTGTTCGAATATTACTGCACCTCGCAGATCGCGCTGATCGACATCGGCGGCAAGGTTCGCGAGATCGGGCCGCCGGCGATCTATGACAGTGCGAGTTTCTCGCCTGACGGCAAATACATTCTCGTTTCGCGGATCGAGCGGCCATTCTCGTACCTTTTCCCATTCAATCGTTTCCCTAAAAAGGTTGAGGTTTGGGATTCTAGCGGAAAGATGATCACTCAGATAGCGAGTGTTCCGCTCGCGGATAACATTCCATCTCGTGGTGTCCAAACCGGGCCGCGCGGTTACAGTTGGGTTCCCGTCGAGCCCGCAACACTGATGTGGAACGAGGCTTTGGATGGCGGTAACCCAAGAAACAAGGTTCCGTTTCGCGACAAGCTGATGAAATTCTCAGCACCGTTCACCGGAACAGCAACTGAGGTGTTGAAAACGGAAAATCGTGCGGCCGGCCGTCAGTTTGGCGAGAAGGACGGCCTGATGTGGTTTGGCGATTCGAATCCCGATACGGCAATGCGCCGCACTTTTGTTACGGATTATCGCAATCCGGTAAACGTCAAAAAGATCGTCGATCTCAACGTCAACGACCGCTACAACGACATCGGAAATCCAGTTACGAAGCAGCTTCCAAATGGCAGCAATGTAATTCGCCAGAACGGCGATGAGATATTTCTAACCGGCCTCGGGGCCTCGCCGCAGGGCGACCGACCATTCTTCCGCCGGATGAACCTCAAGACCGGCAAGATCGATGAGATCTGGCGTGCGGGAACGGAGGAATACGAATCGTTCGCCGGTATGATCGACGATAACGGGATGAATTTCTTCACCCGCAAGGAATCCGTCACGGAGCCGTCAAATCTGTTTCAGCGTCAAGTTTGCCCGGCTGGACAAACTTGCACGGCTCTCGCATACAAGCAGATCACGAATTTCAAAGATCCGGCTCCGCAGCTTCGTGGCATCAAGAAGCAGTACGTTCAGTACAAACGTAAGGACGGGACGCCGCTTTCGTTCACGCTTTATCTGCCGCCGGGCTACAAAGAGGGAACTCGTTTGCCGGCTCTGGTCTGGGCGTATCCCGAGAGTTTTACCGACGGAGCACTTGCCGGACAGGTTTCCGGTTCGACGAATCGATTCACCCAGATCGGCGGCATCTCGCACCTGTTTTTGCTGCTTCAGGGCTACGCGATCCTCGACAACGTGTCGATGCCGATCGTTGGAACTCCGGAAAAGAAAAACGACACGTTCGTCCAGCAGATCGTCGATTCTGCCCAGGCCGCTATCGACAAGGCCGTCGAAATGGGCGTCGTTGACCGCGACCGCATCGGTGTTGGCGGCCACAGCTACGGGGCGTTCATGACCGCCAACCTGCTGGCCCACAGCGATCTGTTCCGCACCGGAATTGCCCGCAGCGGAGCATATAATCGAACGCTGACGCCATTCGGTTTTCAGGACGAAACGAGAAACTTCTGGGAGGCAACCAACGTCTACACCAGCGTTTCGCCCTTTTTCTACGCGAACAAGATCAACGAACCGATCCTGCTGATCCACGGCGAAGCTGACAACAACCAGGGAACATTCCCGATAAATTCCGAACGCCTCTTCGCCGCCATCAGCGGCCTCGGCGGCACGGCGCGACTGGTAATGCTGCCTCTGGAAGCTCACGGTTACGCGGCAAAAGAATCCACGGAACACACGCTTTACGAGATGGTTCAGTGGATGGATAAATACGTAAAGAACGCGAAACCACGGCCGTCAAATCCGGTGGGTAAGCTGGAAAAGCAGGATGACCAAGTCGTAACTCCAATGTACGAGATGCCATAGGTTCGCTTGATCGTCAATTAAAAAAGCCTCGCTATCGCGAGGCTTTTTTAGTCGGCCTACTGAATATCAGTAACTTCGATCATTGGTGCCGGATTACGGAATTCAAGATCGGGATTGTTTGCAAAGACGTTCGCACCGCCGGCTAAGAAGTCTTCAGCGGCTTCACGGTCGATCGGCCGCGAGAAAAGGAAGCCCTGGCCGATCGAGCAGCCGAGCAAGCGAAGCTTTTCGAGCTGTGAGACGGTTTCTATGCCTTCGGCAACGACCTCGATGCCGAGGTTTTCGCCCAGCATGAGGATGGTTTTGACGATCGCTCCGCTTTTCTCGTCTTTATCCATCAGGTTGATGAACGACCGGTCGATCTTCAGGCGTTCGAAGGGGAAACGCTGCAGATAACTTAGTGACGAATAACCGGTGCCGAAATCGTCGGTCGAGAGATTGACTCCAAGCTGATCGAGATCGGAGAGAACCTTCAGCGAGCGTTCGCTGTGCTCCATGACCGTGCTTTCCGTTACCTCAAGCTTCAGCTGAGTGGGTTTCAGTCCCGTGTCTGCGAGGATATCCTTAACTTGCGAGGTTAGGTTCGGGTGCATCAGCTGCTTGGCCGAGAGGTTAACGCTTACGGCGAGATCCATGCCGAATTTTCGCTGCCACTCGGCGATCTGCCGGCAGGATTCCTCGAGGATCCATTTGCCGATCGGGATAATCAGCCCGGTTTCTTCAGCGACGCTTACAAACTCGTTAGGCCCGACCAAGCCGTGCACCGGATGGCGCCAGCGGATCAGTGCTTCAAATTCCTTGACCCGGCCGCTCGTCATTTCGACGATCGGTTGATAGAGCACCTCAAACTCATTCCTCTCGACGGCGTGCCGCAGATCCGTCTCCACCTGGAGCAAGTTCATATTGCGAACGTGCATTTCCGTGTCGAAGATCTCATGGCGAGCCTTGCCGGACTCCTTCGCGCGATACATGGCTGCGTCCGCATCGCGAAGAAAATCCTCCGCGCCGCGTTTTACGTTGTTCGATACGATGATGCCAATGCTCGCGGTCGTGAAAACCTCGTAATTGTCGATGCGGAACGGCTCGGATATCCTTGCCTGTAAACGTTCCGCGACCCCGATGACCTCGGAAATATCACCGCTTCTGTTCAGAAGTATCGTGAATTCGTCGCCGCCGAGTCGTGAAACGATGTCACCTGGACGAACGCAGCTTGTTAGGCGTTCGGCGATGGCGATGAGCAGTTTGTCGCCTACCGCATGTCCGAGGCTGTCATTTATTACCTTAAACCTGTCGAGGTCGAGGAAAAGAACGGCAAACTTTGCAAACGGATTATTCTCAGACCGTTCGACCGCGTGCCGCAAGTGATTCATGAAGGATACGCGGTTCGGCAGGTCGGTGAGCGTATCGTGGTGTGCGTAATGCCGCAGCTTTTCTTCCGCCTGATTCCGCTCGGTGATATCGCGAAAACACGCGACGCGGCCGACAGGGCGGCCCTCGAGGTATTGGGGCTGTGAATAGCGTTCCAGTATCCTTCCGTCTTTCAGCTCGAGTATTTCAGTGACCACGCTTTCCGGGTCGGAGAACGTCGTTTTCAACTGCCGGAGAAAATTCTCCGGATCACGTAGGTGCTCAGCTATGATATCGATCAGTTTTGAGCCGTTTTTGGTAGCGATCAACTCGCTATCGAGTCCCCACATCTCCACAAATTTCTGATTACAGGTGACGATCTCGCGATCGAGGCTCATTACCACGATGCCGTCTGCTGTGGATTCAAAGGTGGATGAAAGCAACGAGAGGGCGTTGTGGAGCGACAGCTCGGCCTTGCGACGTTCGGTGATATCACGTCCTATCCCCTGAACGCCGACTGGCAGACCGTCGATCACGATCAGGCGCGTACTGATCTCGAGCACGACGCGGTCACCGTTTTTCGCGTTGATCTCGAGCTCATACGGACTTGGTATCTGGCCTTCGAGCTTTCGAGCGGTCATTGTCCGGGCCATCTCGAGGAATTCAGGGGCGACGACCTGGGCAATGTTCATTCCCAGAGCTTCGTCACGTGTGAAACCGGTGATTATCTCGCCTGCACGGTTGAGAGACGTAAAGTTGCCGTCGAGGTCGTGCGTGTAGATGAGATCGTTGGCGTTCTCGAACAGGTCTCTGAAGCGGGCTTCGCTGACTTTTACAGCTTCCTCAGCGTTGTGCCTGTCGGTGATGTCCTGAACCGTGCCCACCATTTTCAGCGGTTGGCAAGTCTGGTAGTCGTAAACTGTTTCGGCTTTTACACTTAGCAGCCGAACGCGGCCGTCGGGCAGGACGATCCGTGCCTCGATCTCGAGAAATCGTTTTCTCAATACAGCTTCGCTCAAGCACAGTTTTACCCGCTGGCGATCGTCCGGGTGAACTGAGTTGAATACGAGAGCTCTCGAAACCTCGATCTCGTGCGGTTCGTAACCGAACAGGCGGTAAACCTCATCAGACCACGTGACGATATTCTTGCGCGGGTCTTTAGGGTCTGGTATCTCGAGTTCCCAACTGCCGAGATGCGTGATGCGCTGGGCGGCGGCGAGATTTTCCTCGCTTCGACGCAGAGCTTGTTCCGTAGCCTTTCTTTCGGTGATATCGCGGGCGATACCCTGAACGGCGATCGGCTGACCGTCTTTTGTGATGACGCTGCTATTTACCTCGAGCGTAACGCGGCGTCCGTCCTTGCACAGACAATCGACCTCATAAACTGTCTGGTCCGTGTCGCCTTCCAGCTTTTTCGCGAGCTGGGTCTTGACCTTATCGGCATCCTCGGAAACGATGACCGACTGCATGTTCAGATTGAGTGCTTCCTGCAGCGTGTAGCCAAAGATCCGTTCGCCCGCCTGGTTGATCGAAATATAATTTCCCTCCAGGTCATGGGCGTAGATGATATCGTTCGCGTTCTCAAAAAGCTGACGGTACCGGGCCTCGCTTTGAGCAATTACGTCGTTTGCCCATTCTAACTCGTGCTGGGCTTGCTTGTGTTCAGTGACGTCGAGTATTACGCCTTGCCAGCAGATCGGTTTGCCGTCCTTATCTTTAATGAAGCAGCTGCGGTCGCGTACCCAGACAGTGCGGCCATCCTTGCAGACTACGCGGTATTCAAAATCGATACCTTCGCCCCTGGCCATCGCGGAGCGTGTTTTGGCGAGGGTTTCGTCGCGATCGTCCGGGTGCATCACACGGTCCCAGATGTCGTGCTGGGTGAGCCAGTCTTCCAACGGATAGCCAAAACGTTCGAACGCGGGGCTGATATATAACGGGGTGTGGGGCGATTCGGCAGCGACGGCATAGAACATCACCGGCAGATTTTCGATGAATCTGCGGTAGGTCGAGTCGTCGGCCAGTAATTCTTGGGGAGGCATTTCTGGATTATTTTGTCGCTTTTTCGCCATATTCGGCAGACCTTATCGAGAAGTTGCATCGTGCGCGAACCGGAACGTCCCAGTTTCGAGCGATGCCATTAAGTTGCCTAAATAAAAGGTTTATAGGTCTGTGGACTAACTAGCAGTGAGGCAAAACTGGTGATGGCTGCCGAGGACACGGCAAATTGCCTCAAATCATATTAACATTTCGAGTTGATCGCTGACCAGCTTTTTTTATCGTGCTAGAATACGACAAAGTTCAATAAAAATTAACACTATGAAGAATCTTTTCGCCACGCTGCTCGTCCTGATCTTTGTCCTTTCCGCCACGGCTCAAAAAATGCCGGATGGAGCCGATCCGAAGCTCTGGGAAAAGGCGCTGAAGATCCACAAGAAGGCGATCGTCGTCGATGGCCATAACGACATTACTTCGCCAATGGTGGATGAAGATTACGATCTGCGGAACAGCTCGGTCGGCAAGTTCCATCTCGGCGGCGATCCGTTTCACACTGATGTTGCAAGATTGAAAGCAGGCGGTGTGACGGGCGAGTTCTTCGCGATCTATGTTTCCGGCACCACGATGAAAACGGGCGGAGCGATGCACCGTGCTGTTGATATGATCGACGCGACCTATCGCGAGGTTGAGCGAAACCCGAAAGACTTTGCCTCATGCACGACGGCGGCTGAGATACGAAATGCGAAAAAGCAGGGCAGGACCTGCATTCTGATGGGCATTGAGGGCGGTTATGTTATCGAGGATTCGCTGAAGGCATTGCGTGTAATGTACCGTCTAGGCGTCCGCTACATGACGCTCACCCACAACGTCGCGACTAACTGGGCAGACGCTCACCGCGACGAGGCCCACGGCGGACTGACGGAATTTGGGAAAGATGTCGTTCGCGAAATGAATCGCCTCGGAATGTTCATCGACATTTCGCATATTTCGGTCAAGACGATGAACGACGCGCTCGACGTTTCGACGGCTCCCGTGATCGCCTCGCATTCCGGAGCACGCGGCGTTAATGACCACACGCGAAACGTCCCCGACGACGTCCTCAAACGCGTCGCCAAAAACGGCGGCGTGATCATGGTCAATTTTTATCCGTCGTTCCTCGACGCTCGTACAAATAGCGAAGAGAACGCCCGATCGGCAAAGCTGCGTGATCAACTCGCGGCGATCGCTGAAAAATACAAAGGTAACCAGAAGATGATCGACGAGGAAACCCGCAAACTCGAAGATGCCAACCCGATCTATGTCCCCAGCTATGCCCGAATTGTCGATCATATCGACCACATCAAAAATGTAGCCGGGATCGATCACGTCGGCCTCGGATCGGATTTCGACGGCGTCCCGTTTCTTCCCGCCGGAATGAACGGAGCCGAAGACCTGCCGCTCGTCACCTACGAAATGCTCCGTCGCGGATACACTGAAACCGACATCAAGAAAGTACTCGGCGAAAATCTACTGCGTGCAATGGCACAAATGGAAAAGGTCGCCGGCAACCGCCAGATCAGCGGACAGGGAAGTTTGAAGCGGATGAAGTAGGCTGATCGCTACATATCAAGGGGGATAATGACCAAAATCAGTAATAGAACTTGGTTGGTCCTAGGGTTCGCTCTATCCGTGCTTTCGGTCGCAACGAATCTGCTCGTCGTCTCAGGCATAAACGAGCGGGTGAGAAGCGTGGACTCGGAGATAGCGAAGCTTGAGACGTCGATCAGGACGCAGACGGCGGATATCGACCGGGCTGATCTTAAATTCGATCTGTTTCGCATCCTGCATCATATGTCGAAGCTCTCGACCGGCGAGCCTCATCAGGAAGCGGGACAGGACGCTTTGCGGTTTTTGCAGGATTATCTGAAAGGTTATTACTCGGCGGTGAACGACGTTTCCGAGACCGAACTGCTCCGGTCGGAAACGGCAAAGGTCGCGGCGATGATCCCGATAATCGACAAGATCCACGAAGCTGAACGCCTGCGAAAAGAGGGAAAAACGACGGAAGCTCAGCGTGTAAGCGATGAAGCCGATGGGATGTTCGCGGCTTATTCGCCCGCCGACGAACTCGGCCGCAACATCGATAAACTCACCGAATTTGCCAAAGATCCGGCACTCGCCGAACGAAAAACGCTCGATGTCACGGGTGTGATGGCACCGCATTTCCGCGATCTGGTTCAACGCTATCTGACCAATTACGACGCCAACAACGCGAAACTGGCTGAACTGAGAGCAAAACGCGAAGACCTGACTCAATGGTCCAGCCGTGCGACGTATGCGGCGATAAGCCTGCAGCTTTTCGCACTATTTTTCTTTTTTGCGAAGGATCTGGTTAAAGAGGGAAAAGTAGAAAAATAGGCGAAATCGGCTCCATCGGAGCCTGATGTTTGTAGAACGATTCTCGGAATCGCAGAAAAAGCTCCTTTAGGAGCGACATATACCGAACGAAACGGTATATGCCGCTCCTAAAGGAGCTTATTTTGATTCTTGTGTACTTATCCTACAAACATGTCACTCCTAACGGAGTTACGAAGCTTTGACCGCTGCTATCATTCTTCACCGATCTCAATCATTCGCATTCCCGGCGAATAGTTCACACGCCTGACCTCTCGCATTCTCATGTCATCCAGACGCCCTTCGACGAGCTCGTAGCCAAGCAAGGCAAACACGCGGCCGCGTAGGAAGATCGGGCGGGCGTTGCCGTACCAGTCGACGCATGATGCTTTGCAGCGGTCGTTGGTCGAGGTGTTTTTGGCTTCGAGTTCACCGACCTGGCTGAAGTTCATGTCCTTGTTGCGAATGAAGATCACGGCGGCCGAATCTTCCGTCAGGTGTTTGTACCCCGGACGGCCTTCGCGGGCGATCGGCAGGCCGAGCAATCCGCTGTCGTCGCTATCAGGTTTGTAGAAAAACCCGTGGCTTCTTGTCTCACCCTGCGAAGCGTTCTTGCGGATGTAGCTCTGCTTGACCGACGGCATTCTGCTTAGTTCGATCGGCGAAAAGTAAAGGTCAGAACCGTTCGAGCCGACGACCACGGCGTCGCTGCCCATCTGCTCGATGCGGTCGACCGAGTGATCGAGATACAGGCTGCTCGTGCCGCCGGTTTTCCAGTTCACGGCATAGAGATTTGCTCCGTCAGTGCGTTTCTGACCGCCCCAACCGTTGCCGCTGCCGTATAAAATGTAGTCGCCGACGAAGCGGTTCTGCATCGTGTAGCCTTCGACATTCGGCAGATTTCGATAGCTGTCACGCGAAGCCGATGTGCTGCCGTCATTAAAATCGTCCAGCGAAGCACGGAACAGGGCAACGTCGCCTGCGGTTCTCTCTGATCCCCACATTTGCTCGCCATTGCCTTCGCTGCGAACGAGTACGTTCAAATGCTGATCGTCACTCTCGAGAAAAGAGAACTGATCGACCGGAACTCCCGAAACGCCAAGAGCACTCGGAGCCGAACCGTCGAGCGGCATGCTGTAAACCATCGATGACGAAGTGTTCTGGTTTCCGCGATAGCTCCATTCGCTTGTCCAAACGTAGACGTTCTTTGCCGAAACGTAAAAGATACGGCCCGGAGCACCGAGGATCGCGGTGCCTTCACAGGTCATATCTTTTGCTGCAAGGTCGCAAACCGTGACCGTGTGTAGTGCGGATGAAGCGTTGGCCGAATCCTCGCTTCTTGGCGAGCGGTAAACGCGGGTAGCCGACACGACCGTTTTGAATTCGCCATCGGTCGCACCCTTGTGCCATTTTCTGACCGCCGGAAACTGCTGCATCGGATCGCCGTAGTATCCAAAATACCTGCGGTGTGTAGAAAACGAGTTTGTCACCGATCAGTCGGCTCGCGTAGTTTCGCGAGGAATAGTAGTCGTTCGATTTCAGGTGATAGCTCGAACGAAAGTTCAATCCGCCGCCCGAATTGATGTCAAAAAGATTGATCTCAGTCCCGCCGCGTCCATAGCTGTAGCCGATCACGACGACCGTGTTCTTAGAAACGAGCATTTCGTCGTACCAATCGTTGCTCGGATTGACGCCCGGAGCGTACGCGTTGACGGACGAGACCGGAGCGAGCGAATTCGACCCGACGCGAACGGTAAACAAACGTCCGCGTCGCAGGATCACCAGATGATCGCCGTGGACCTTAACGATGCCGCCTTCATCGACGCCCGCGGTCTGGTTGTTCGTGATACCGTCGTCGTCTTCTTTGGAATCCTTTCCGGCTTTCGCTTCATTCGACGCTACGCCGTCGGCAAGCGAAGATGCCGGCGATGGACTTGCGGGCGAATTCGACGTCCCGGTCGTCTTATTCGCCTCACGCTGCCGCCGCACCTGTTCCTCAGCGATCTTCCTGAAGTGTTCTTTCAGAGCCTCTTCCGAAGCGAACGGCTTCATCGTCTTCCCCGGCTTCGACGGAACCGCCGCCGCCACCTCGGGCTCATTCATCGCCGCCCGTAAGTAAAACTTCGAATACGAGAACGCAAAAACACCAGTTAAAATAACCACCAACCCAACCGCAAAAATCTTTTTCATCATCAACCTCCGACACGCCTAGCTGGCGTCAATAATTTCGCTGTCAGTGGTTGAACGGAGGACTGGACGGTTCCTTGCAGAAATTTGGTGATCGAGAAAGCGGAAAAGTCAGAACTCTGAAAGGTCCTATGATCTCGGTGGCCAAAAAAAAATACTGTAAGATTTCGGTGCCAAACTTCATTAGTTAGAAAGGAGGAATATCTATGGCAAGACCGATCGATGGAAATGACTATACCCTAGTCGTAGCAAGGAGTCCGCAGGAGTTGATAGACATGGTTAGGCGCGCCAGGCGCGATGGATGGCAGCTTGCAGGCGGCATGAGTATTACGGCTCTCGTTGGTGATCCTGACGGAGACGGAAAAGATGCGTCAGTGATCTATTACGCTCAGTCTCTAACCGGATAACAACATCCCCGTTTTGGGTCAGAACCACCTACAGCAGCAGGTGGTTGCGCCTGAAAGTCGGATCAAATAATGATTGTTTTTCTTTGAGGTTCGTCTAACCAATTTTTAGCCCGCTGAAACTTTGACCAGGCGGGCATTTTACTTTTACCTATCAGTGGATTTTTATCTAGACGGAGGGCATCTAGGTGTGACCAGATCCGCGTTCGAGATCACGCCTAAGGCTTCGTTGCGGATCGCTGAAAGGACCCTGTTTATAGGCGTTTCAGAGTGTGATGCACAAAAAATGTGGCACGTGCCACACTTTTTTCGTCTAACTTTTAGACTAAATCTCGAGAAACTTGATAAAACACAAAAAATTTCCCCGGGAAATGACGATCAGACGGCCAATCTGATGCAAAAAAAAAGGCAGGGGAAGATCACTCTTCTGCCCTGCCTTTTTTAGAAAGTAAAAGTGATCAGGCTCCGGCCCCGTGACACTTCTTGAACTTCTTCCCTGAACCGCAGTAGCACGGGTCATTCGGTTTAACCTTAGGCTGTTCGCGGACGAACGGAGTGTGTCTTGCGGCTTCCGCTCCGGCGGCTTCGGCGGTAGACATGGCTCCCGTGAAGGCCATGCCGGCGGCCTGGCGGCGGGCACGCTGCATTTCGAGACGTTCGAGACGTTCGATCTCTTCCTGCTCGTCGCGGTCGACGATCTGGAGGTTAAACAGAGCCTTGGTCGTGTTGGTATCGATGCGGTCGAGCATGTCCTGGAACATATCGAACGATTGCTTTTTGTATTCGACGAGCGGATCCTTCTGGCCGTAACCGACCAGGCCGATGCCCTGTTTTACGTGGTCGATCGAGAGCAGATGGTCTTTCCACTGGCTGTCGATGATGTTGAGCATGATATAACGCTCATACGCACGCAGCGATTCAACACCGGCTTTGGCTTCTTTTTCGGCATAGTCAGCCGAAGCCTTTTTCCAGATCGCATCTTCGATCTGATCGGCGTTCATGGTCTTGAAATCGACTCCCGCATCTTTCGCCGGATCGACTGCATAAATACTTTCGATCTCAGCAGCATAGGTGTTGACGTCCCATTCGCTCGGCGAAACCTCGCTGCTGAGCATGCTCGACGTGAGATCGTTCAGCAGGTCTTTTGCGACACCGTTTTCGCCAAGCAGGTATTCGCGATGTTCTGGTTCGAACATCAGCTGACGCCGCAAACCGTAGATCGTTTCACGCTGTTTGTTCATCACGTCGTCATATTTGAGAACGTGCTTACGCGTTTCAAAGTTGCGAGCCTCAACGGCTTTCTGGGCTCGCTCGATCTGTTTGGAAACGGTTTTCGATTCGATAGCGACGCCGTTTTCCATGCCGAGCCATTCCATCATCGAACGAACCTTGTCACCCGCGAAGATACGCATCAGGTCGTCCTCGAGCGACAAAACAAAATGCGACGAACCCGGATCGCCCTGACGGCCGGCACGTCCGCGGAGCTGGTTATCGATACGTCGTGATTCGTGGCGTTCGGTGCCGAGAATGTGAAGTCCGCCAACAGCTTGAACAGCCTTTGCCTCTTCAGAAACCACAGCTTTCGCCTTTCTGAGCTGTTCTTCAAACTGCTCCTCGCTCGCCTCGTCCGGGTTGATCTCCATCCGTTTCAGATAATCACGAGCGAGAGATTCGGGGTTGCCGCCGAGCAGAATGTCGGTACCGCGGCCGGCCATGTTGGTTGCGATCGTTACGGCACCTTTACGTCCAGCCTGAGCGATGATCTCGGCTTCCTGTTCGTGGTATTTGGCGTTGAGAACCTTGTGCGGAACGCCGATGGCTTTTAGTTTCGACGCCACAAGTTCCGAATTCTCAACCGAAACCGTACCAACCAAAACCGGCTGGCCTTTTTCATTCAGTTCCTTGATCTCGCCGACAACTGCCTCCCATTTTTCGGGCAGCGTGCGGTAAATAACGTCCGAACCGTCCTTACGAACCATCGGTTGATTTGTCGGGATCTGAACGACGTCGAGCGAATATACAGTGTTAAATTCCTCAGCTTCCGTCTCGGCCGTACCGGTCATGCCGCCGAGTTTTTCGTACATACGGAAGTAGTTCTGCAGCGTGATCGTCGCGAGTGTCTGATTTTCGCGCTCGATCTTGACGCCTTCTTTTGCTTCAACCGCCTGGTGCAAACCGTCCGACCAACGGCGTCCCTGCATAAGACGGCCGGTGAAATCGTCGACGATGATCACTTCGCCGTCCTGGACGACGTAATGATGATCGACTTTGTAAAGCGTATGGGCTTTCAGAGCCTGCTCGACGCAATGCAGCAGGTCCATATTGCCCGGATCGTAGAGGTTTGAAACACCGAGAAGTTTCTCGCATTTGCTGACGCCCTGCTCGGTGAGGACCGACGAGTGATTCTTCTCGTCGAGAAGATAATCGCCTGTGGTGACCTTAGTTTCCTCATCCTTTTCACCGCGCTCGAGCTTTGGAATGATCTCGTTAGCAGCGAAATATTTATCCGTCGCTTCATCAGACGCGCCCGAAATAATGAGCGGCGTACGGGCTTCGTCGATGAGGATCGAGTCGACCTCGTCGATGATCGCGAAGTAGTGATCGGGCTGAACGAGCGATTCGACATCGAACTTCATGTCGTCGCGAAGGTAGTCGAAGCCGAATTCGTTGTTCGTTCCGTAAGTGATTGAGCAGGCGTATGCGTCCTTTCGCTCAACGTCGTTCATGTCGTTCTGGATGCAGCCGACGGTCAGGCCGAGGAACGTATGGATCTTGCCCATCCACTCAGCGTCGCGCGACGCAAGATAATCGTTGACCGTAACAACGTGAACGCCGCGTCCGGTCAGACCGTTTAGGTAGGAAGGCAATGTCGCGACCAGCGTTTTACCTTCGCCGGTACGCATCTCGGCGATGCGTCCCTGATGCAGTGCGACGCCGCCGATCATCTGCACGTCGAAGTGACGCATTCCTGTGACACGGCGTGAGCCTTCACGAACGGTCGCAAACGCCTCGGGCAGGATCTGGTTCAGGATGTCCTGTTCGGCTTTTCTCCTGCGCCCGTCAAGTTCCTTACTATAATTTCGTCGATTGTGTGACGATTCCCCGGCATCTTCCACGTGCCCTTCGGGACTTTTGTCGAATTGAGCAAGATGGTTGGCAATCATGCTCTGGAATTTGGGCGTTTGAGCCTTAAGCTCGTCGTCGGACATTGCCTGGAGCTTCGGTTCCCAATCGTTGATCTGCTGGATGACCGGCTTAACATTCTTCAAAAAGATGTCGCTCGATGATCCAAAAATTTTCTTTACTAATTTATCTGCAAAACTGTTTACTGCCATGATTTCCTCATTCAGAGCACACGCTCCGGCGTGTCTCCTGTTGTTCATAGTGCACGCTTCAGCGTGACTACTCTTTTCATTAAATGTTGATCGATCTCAAAGAGAAAAAGCTAAAGCTTGCACTCTTAACGGTTGGAGGAAAGCAGGGAAACGAGACCGGCTCGAGGAAGCCGTGTGACGACGAAAACCTGATCGTTTTGCGCCTTGAATGAAGTATTTTTTACGACAGCAAGCCGCAATTTGCTGGCGTCTTTTTGCTTGTTATAAAGCTGAAGTGTGCTTTCGAGTTGGCGAACCAGATCCAGAGCACGGGCCGGAGAATCTTTCTTGACCGTGACATTTACGGCAAACGACTTTTTGTCGAGACTGAAATTGAACCGCGAATCCGCCGCTGTAACGTCAAATTCATTGGTCGCGATGCAATCGCCCAGCGAATATCCGTAGACCATTCCGCGGCTGAAATACTCGAGGGCAGGGCGTGACGGTTCACTCGTGCTGACAAAATTTATCGGCGTGTAACGTCCCGCACGATTGCCGTCCGAGCAGGGCAGCAAAGTGTTTTGAGCGACGC
Organism: Pyrinomonadaceae bacterium; assembly: GCA_047600985.1. Taxonomy (GTDB): domain Bacteria; phylum Acidobacteriota; class Blastocatellia; order Pyrinomonadales; family Pyrinomonadaceae; genus OLB17. Next base: position 430,920 of record JASGKA010000002.1, read on the forward strand.
TGAACGTGTCGACGTTCGGGTCGAATTTGCCGTTATTCTTGAGTTTTCCGAGGCTGGCGAGGAAGTATTCGACATCCTCGACATAGATCTGAACAGAGGTCGACACGGGCGAGCGTTCGTCGTCGGGTTTGGTGTCGAGATCATCCTTCAACTCGATCTCGTCCTTCACGTCGAACTGCCGCGTCATCGCAGCATTCGCCAGTACCTGCGGCGTCGCCCCGGCCAATATCAGGCCAAAGTAGACGCCGAGTGTCGCGAGGACGAGTATCGAATTTTGTTTTTTATGAACGCTCAAACTTATTTTCCGGCCGTCTTATCTTCAGCCTTCGTCGGATTATTTCCACTCGGTTTCGACTGAGTCGCCTTTTTAGCACTAGCTTCTTTCAGCTTGCGGTTGATCATTTCCTGAGCGATCGGTTTTGGGATCGCAAAGTTCATTACGAAATTCTTGCCTTCGGCTGTAACCTTCGCACTATTCAGCAAGGTGCGTTCGTCGCTGCCTTCCTGCGTGATGCTTTTGCCAACACTGATCGCGACTCCGAGTCCGCTTGCTACAGTTTTAGCGACTTCAGGGGTCTTTTGGGCTGAAGTGATCAAAACCGTTATCTGTTGATCATCCTGAACGAGCGTCGCGACGAATTTGTCGACATTCAGGTTTTTGAGATAGGTCAGATAACCGCTCTTTCCGAGTGCTTCGAGGGCGGCCTTTCCGACATCGATCATCTTCTGATCGCCTTTCTGTTTCGCAACGTCAAACTTGGAAGTCTTGAGATCCAAAGAGCCATCCGCAGCCAAAACGCCGTTAAGAACGACGGCAAACGGTTGATTTAGATCAACTTCCTTTGTTTCCCACTTCGTCGCGACGTCGTCTGCGAAATCAACGAGCGGCTTTTTGTTTATGACCGTCGCCTGGATCTCTTCGCTAGTCATTGCCTTTGGCAACTCAGGAGTCGGAGTTGGTGACGGCGATGGTTTTGGTTTTGTAACCGTTGCCACTGCGCTGTCGTCGATATCCGGTAACGTTCCAGTGCTTGGATTTGTCCGCGGTGTTCTTCTCGGACGCGGCGGTTTGTAGGACGAAGTTGTTCCGGTGTCGAACGACGGCAGTTCGCCAGTGATCGCGTTCGGGTTTGACGGCGGCAGAACCGGCGGCGTGTCGAGCAGATTTCCGCTCGGCGGCGGCAGCTGCATCGATGTCACTCCGTTGCTCAGATCCATTCCCGGATAGGTGTTCATTGCCGTCATCGACGGATCCATACCTGCCTGAAACTGGTCGGGATTTGCGAGCTGAAAATAGCCTTCCGGATATGAAAGCGGCGGCGTAACTCCTGTAACGTCAACAAAAGTGATCTCAGAATCGCCGATCTTTGTATCGTCGTAGGCGGCATCGACGTATTCGCGATCCGTACCGAAAAGCATGCTGCTGACGTAAACAACGTCGAGGACCGAACAAACGCGTCCCACCAGCGGGCTGTCGCAACCCTTCATCGTCAGAAGCGATGTCTGAGCGACGATGAGGATGGCGAGGATGTTTCCAATAGTCGAAATGCCGAGTATCTTGTACAGACGGCCCGATTTTTCCCAGGTCTTGATCTCGTAATTTTTGAATATGTCGCCGCCTTCCGCCGGAGCCGGAACAGGCTGCTGTTCGTATAATGACTGCTCAAACATATAAATATTTGCGAAAAAAGTATCTAAGCTGATACAGCAAGCTCATATTTTAGACGCACAGCCCGCAAAAAACGTTGCGGGCAATCTGATATTTTAACACCTAATTCAGGCGTTTGGAAGCGCCGTTTTCCTCATCGCTGACCGTGCGGGCCGAACCCGTGCTACCATCTCAAATATGCCGCGAAAACCAGATCGAAACCGCCGCCGTAAAAGGAACCATTCATCCGGTTCGCGTCCATACGGAGAACGTAGAGATAAACGCGGAATTGCACCCGAAAGTTCCGCTCCGCGAAAGCCCGTCGCGTTGACGGCGAGGCAGCTAAAGGCCGTTGAGCGTTTACTTTCCGGCATCGGTGTTCCGGAGCCGAAGCCGCTAAAACCCGACGCATTTCAGCTCGAGGCACTGGCAGCTATCGAGAGCGAAGACGTCCTCGTAACTGCGCCGACCGGCAGCGGAAAAACATGGATCGCCCGCGAAGAGATTCGCCGCTTATTGGCCGCCGGGAAGCGAGCCTGGTACACGACGCCGCTGAAAGCGCTGACAAACTCGAAGTATGCCGAGTTCTCACTCGAATTCGGCGCCGAAAATGTCGGCATCCTGACCGGTGACCGCAAGGAAAATACCGATGCACCGCTGATCGTCGGAACGACCGAGATCTATCGCAATCAGCTCTTCGACGCCCTTCGCGAAGGCACGCAAGTTGGCACCGATTTTGTCATTCTCGACGAAGCCCATTATCTCGCCGACGAGGAACGCGGCCACGTTTGGGAGGAATCGATCATCCTCTCACCGCCGCGAATTCGCCTATTACTGCTTTCAGCGACAGTCGGGAGAGCCGGAGAATTCGCCGCCTGGATCGAAGAGATCCGAGGCACGAAAGTTCGCGTTGTCAAAGCAGGCCCGCGTCCCGTCGAGCTTCGAGCGGGATATATATCGTCCGATCTTCAGCTTTTCCCATTATTTGGTGAAGATGGCAGCTACAATCGCGACCTGGACCAGTTCGCTAGACAGCGGTCGAGCGGTTTTCATCGGCGGCGGCGGTGATATGCGAGTTATTTGCCGTTCAGGTCATCTCGGTAAAGAGTTTCGAATTCCTTTAGACCACACGTTACTATTTTGGGGAAGTCCAGGTCTTTTAGTATGTTGAAGTGGCCGTCATTGGTTAGTATCAGGTCCGCATCGGCGGCAATCGAGCAGTCGACGAATTTGTTGTCATCCGCATCGCTCTCGATAAGATTGAAGTTGAAATATATTTTTGTCTCAACAGTAGCAGGATGCGTGCGAATGAAATTTACCACGTTTGCTCCTACTTCCGGGCTGGCTTTTGTGGACAAAACCTCCTGATATTCGAGCAATATCTCGTTTGACACGCAAAGACGAACTTTTCCTTCTATCAAAAGGTCAAAAAGCCACCGATACGGCGATCGGCGGCCAATTATTGCAAGCAGAATATTTGTATCAAGGACGATCTTCAATGCGCTCGTGTCCATTCGCCCAATCAAACATATGGTTCGGGGTTAAGGCATCACGATCCCAAACTTCGTCCATGGCATCGGTTGCCCGCTCAGCAAAGTACTTAGCTAGGATTAGCTTTATTTGCTCGAGGGTGCTATCGGAAACATTCGCACTGTAGAGTCTCAACAATTCAAGTTGAAGGTTGCTTAAGCCGTTTGGAAATTTCTCAGTTGAGCCGCTCATTTCACACGAATTTTAGCATAAAATCAAAGAAAAGAGGCCGCAATTTATTGCGGCCTACCAAAACTGATATACGTGAAAGAATTACTTGATTCCGCCGATCATCCCGTCGATATCCGCTTGTGGAACGAGCAGTTCCAGTGATACATCGTTGCCGCGGCTTTCCACCTTGGCGTTCTTGATAAGGCGAGCGTAGATCTGCTGATCGGCTCGTTTTGATCCGCCGAAGACAGCAGCTCCAACCATTTTTAGGCCGTCAAGCGTATCTTTCAGACCCTGAGCCTGTTCGGCCTTTTTCGTTCGTGCGGAAAGCAGAAGCGACGTTCCGATGGCGGCAACATCGACCGATCCCGACAAATAATCGATCGCGTCCAGGTTTGCTCCGAGTTCGTCATTGTCGAGCGGCACCATCTTCGACAAACCGCTAGGGGCTTTTATCGCGAAGCTCAGAACAGAAGTTTCTTTTGTCGAAAGCAGGCTGGTCACGTCCGCTCCGATCTTTGTACCGCCAGCGACGGTTTGACGAATACGCGGAACCGATCCGATCGCGAGCGTGTTTTTATCGAGCGTCGTCACAGCGACGTCTTTCGTCATGCCCTTCAGGGCTTTTTCCATGAAGCCGGCAACCGCTGAATTTGAGGGTTTTGTTGTTTTTTGAACAATGTCTTTCGGCGAAAAAACGTAGACCGTTTTGTCGCCGATCTTTTCCTCGCGATAAGTGCCTTTTGATGCAAGCTTTGCAACCGCCAAGAGTGCTCCCGCGTTGATATCGCCATTTGCAAGGGCGACCGGTTCGTAATCGTATTCGGTCGCCGAAACCGATTTGATCGAAACGCCGACTGCAACCTGATCGAATTTGCGCAGGTCGATGCCGGTGGTCGATTCCATCTCGCTGATCTTGGCCATCACTTCGGTCAGCATAGGCTGATTTGCCGACAGGATCTTTGGCAAAGCGTCGTTTACGAAACGTTTTGAATCAAAAACAACAACGCCATCGGACGCGGGCAGCGAATTGACAAGCCGCGTAACCTCAGCCTTTTTGATCCGAGCCGTACGGGCGTCAACGGCTGCAAAACTGACGGCGTTCATTAACAGAACCGATGTAGCGATAAAGGCGAAAAATCTTGTTCTCATGCGATAAAACCTCGATAAAACCGAAAAACTAACTAAAAATAAAAGATGCGTCAACTTACGAGAATGTTGCCGAACAAATGAATAGACGAAGCAAGATTGAAAATGTTAACAAACGAAGACCGTTCACTTTGACTATCCATCGTGACCGCTAAGTTCGAGATGTCGCTCGTCGGTCTTGTTCGCGACTGATTTCACTACCTCAAACTCAAATCGCAATTCCTTTCCCCGAAAAATATAACTCAGATATTGCTCCCAAAATTTGCGTAAAAAACGCAGTTTATAGTTTTTCTGATCAAGATTCACCAGAAACTCAATGCCGATCGCCTTCCACACCCCGAGTAGTGAAACATAGCATTTTACTGGCTTTAGCTGAACCTCGGTGTAGAAATCAAATACCTGCCGGCCTGCGAGGAATGTGTTGAACGTGTACGAATTTATGTGATTTCGATGTGTCGGATCGTTTGCCCAGTCGGGGTTCGTGTAGTGCGGCGTGAGCAAACGGATCGTCCCGCCGGGCCGCGTTACGCGATGGAGTTCGCCGATGAACGACATTACGTCGGGCACATGTTCGACGACGTGATTTGAAACCACGAGGTCGAATTCATTATCGGGAAACGGATAAGGGAGTTCGCCAAGGTCGTGGATAACATCGGCTCCGGTGCGCGGGTTATTGTCTAGGCCAATTGCACCTTCTGTCTTATTCGTACCGCAGCCAACATCGAGGATCTTCATCGGTTCAAACTTAATGCACAAGCCCGCGCGTAAGCAAGGGTGAATCACGCAAACGTGGCTCGTCTACGAGCGTACTTTCACGTTTTTCACCTTCTCACTTAAATAAAAATGCCATAACAAACGAGCCGCAACCGATCGATACGGAGCCCATTTCACCGCGATGGCAATGAATTCGTCCGAACTCGGGCGAGGTTCGCCCGTCAATTTGTGATACGCCGAGTGAAGAGCTATGTCGCCCTTTGGCATAACATCAGGCCGAAGCAGGGCCATCAATAAGTAAATGTCCGACGTCCATTCGCCGATACCTTTCAACTTGATCAACTCCGCTTTTACCGCCTCGTCGGGAAGTCGGTGCAGATCGCTGAGATCAAGGCGATTTTCGAGCAATGCCTCGGCAAGATGGCGTGCGTATGCCGTTTTTTGACGACTGAACCCAACGGTCTTGAGCTCAGCGTCGTTCAGCAGCAAAACATTTTCAGGCGAAACATGGCCGACGCGTGCCGTTAACTTATCAAAACAAGCCTTTGCCGAGGCGAGCGAAACTTGCTGTTCCAGGATTATCTGCAACAGTGTCGCAAATCCAGGTTCGCGATCCCACATCGGCGGCACGCCGTACGTTTGGTAAACGTGCGCGAACTCAAGATGATCGCGAGCGAGTGAAACGCACGCGGTTTTTAGGCTCGTTTGTGACAATTGTCTCGGCATTAGCAACAGTCATCATTATCTCCGAAATCTTACAAACAGACACGTTAGAGAAAAACTATTGTCGGGTCGTCGGTCAAAGTGATAGGATAAATGTGTCGGCATTCGCTCTCGCTGACATTCACTCTCCCGAATACTTCTAAAACACACTGTCTCTCGTGGTCGGTTTCCCTGCCTCTTCCGTTATTGATATAACTATCCTAGGCTTTCTTACCAGATGAAGAACCATATTTTTTCCGACAGTTCGACCGGGCTGAACTTTGTCGCCATTGGTGGCGGAAACGGGCTCTCGACGCTTTTGTCGGGGCTCAAGCGATACGTTCACGCCAGCGTGCTCGAGCCGATCTGGCTCGATAATCTTTCGGCGATCGTGGCTGTGACCGATGACGGAGGAAGCTCGGGTAGGCTTCGTGATGAGTTGCAGATGCTGCCACCAGGCGATATTCGCAACTGCATGGTCGCACTGAGTGAAGACTCACGCCTACTCTCAAAGCTTTTCCAGCATCGCTTCCGAGGCGAAGGCGATCTCGGTGGACATAGTTTCGGTAACATATTCCTTGCGGCACTTTCGGAAATAACCGGCGATTTTGCCGAGGCAGTCAAACTCTCGTCTGAAATTCTTGCCAGTAAAGGCCATATTTATCCTGCAACGGTTGCGAACGCGACGCTCTCAGCCGAACTTAAAGACGGAACGACGATCCACGGGGAAACGAACATCGGCAAAACCGGTAAAGCGATCAAACGCTTATATTTGGAGCCGCAGGATTGCAAACCGATGCCCGAAACACTCGCCGCGATCGCTGAGGCAAATGTCATTTCCATCGGCCCGGGTTCACTTTACACTAGTTTGCTGCCGCCGATCTTGGTTGACGGTGTTGCGGACGCTATCGCACATTCCGACGCCGTTAAAGTATTTGTCTGCAATCTGATGACGCAGCCGGGCGAAACCGACGGCCTTTCGGCTCGTGCTCATCTCGAAACGGTTCGCCAATACGCTCCGCAGATCGATTTTGATTACGTGATCGTCAATAACCGCCCGATCAGCGAGCATCAAATGCAGCTTTACACGGAGGAAGGAGCGGAACAGATCGGCGTTCACGGTTCCATCTCGCCCGAGACGATCGAAGGGGCCGAGATCGTGTATGGTAATCTATTGGACGACGGCGAAATGGTTCGTCATCATCCCGGGAAACTCGCACAAGTCCTTTTACTGTGTGCTTTACAGCCGCGAAACCGGATCGTCAAATCGCCGGATTTCCAAAGCCTTGAGCGAATGGCGGGCCTGCCAAATTAACCATGAATACTGACCTGAACATCCTGATCCTCGCCGCCGGACTCGGCACGAGAATGAGATCAAATCTCGCAAAGGTTCTGCATAAACTCGATGGGCGACCGCTGATAAATCATGTCTGCGAAACGGCGCTCGAGCTTTCGCCGCGTTCGATCTGCACGATCGTCGGGCACCAGGCGGACGATGTGAAAGCGGCGATCCTGAGCGAGCTTTCGGACGAAATAGCTTCATTTGCCATCCAAAGACAGCAGCTTGGAACCGGTGACGCTGTGAATGCCGCCCGAGAGATCTTCGAGGACGAAGACTCGACGCTTCTTGTTCTTTCCGGTGACGTTCCGATGATCAAGGCTGAAACTCTTGCTTCGCTCGTCAAGGTTCACAGCGACAGCGGAGCCGCGTGCACGGTTCTGTCGGTAAATCTCAAAGATCCATCGGGTTACGGACGCGTGATAAGAGATTCTGTGAACAATTTCCAGCAGATCGTTGAGCAAAAAGATGCGACAGACGAGCAGAAAGCGGTTACTGAAATAAATTCCGGCATTTACTGCTTTGACACTAAAAAACTTTACGCCGCTCTTTTACGCGTAGGCAATAGCAACGCTCAGGGCGAATATTACCTCACCGATGTCCCGCAAATACTTCGAACTGACGGGGAAACTATAGCTATCCACGTTTGCGACGACGAGCGTGAGGTCGAGGGCGTCAACGACCGTCGTCAGCTTGCCGCGATGGAAAAGGTCGTTCGCTGGCGAACCGTCGAGAAACTCATGCTTGAAAGCGGCGTTTCGTTCATCGATCCGGAATCGGTATACATTAGTGCCAAAGCCGCGATCGGCCGCGACACCGTCATCAGCCACAACGTCACCATCGAAGGCAAAACCGTCATCGGCGAAAACTGCACGATCCGTCCGGGCGTTCGCATCGTTAACTCAACTATCGGTAATAACGTTGAGATCAAAGACAACTCATTTATCACGGACTCCACCGTCGGCGACACATGCGCCGTCGGCCCCATGGCGCACCTTCGCGGCCACGCAGTTATGGTCGAGGGCTCCAAGGTCGGGAACTTTGTCGAGCTAAAGAAAACAACACTCGGCAAAGGCTCCAAAGCAAGCCACCTCACCTACCTCGGCGATGCCACGATCGGCGAAAAGACCAACATCGGTGCCGGCACGATCACCTGTAACTACGACGGCAAGAACAAACACGCCACCGTGATCGGCAGCGGCGTGAAGATCGGTTCGGATACGATGCTGGTTGCTCCGATCACAGTCGGCGACGGTGCGAGTACCGGAGCGGGAAGCGTCGTGACAAAAGATATCGCGGAAAATGAGCTTGTCGTTGGCGTTCCGGCGCGGCCAAAACGTTAAAATTGGATTTATCTAAACATTCGGACTTTGTTTCACCGACCACAGCGTTTAACATTGTTACGCTGGTTCTTGTTCTCATTTAAATAATCTATGTGCGGAATTGTCGGATACGTTGGAAATAAACAGGTTGTGCCGTTGATCATTGACGGTTTGCGTAAGCTCGAGTATCGCGGTTATGACTCGGCCGGTATTGCCGTGGTTGATGATGCGAATCATCTGAGCCTGCGGCGTGCCGAAGGGAAGCTTCGCAATCTCGAGGAAGCGATCCGCTTAAATCCGCTTGACGGTAATTACGGCATCGGCCACACGCGCTGGGCGACGCACGGGCGTCCGACCGAGGAAAATGCTCACCCGCACCGCGATCAGTCGGGCAAAGTTGTGGTTGTTCACAACGGAATTATCGAGAATTATTTGACGCTCAAAGAGCGTTTGCAGGATATCGGCCACGAGTTTCATACCGAGACCGATACCGAGGTCGTCGCTCACCTGATCGGCCATTACAAAGACACGGAAAACCTGTCGCTCGAAATGGCGGTTCGCAAAACCGTTAAGGAGCTGCGCGGTATTTTCGCGCTCTCGATCATCTCGGTCGATGAACCGGACATGATCATCTCGGTTCGCGAAGGGCCGCCGGTCGTTATCGGCATGGGTGACGGCGAATTTTTCGTCGCGTCGGACATTCCGCCAATTTTGCAGCATACGCGTGACGTGTTTTTCCTCGGTGATCGGGAGATCGCGATCCTGACAAAGGAGTCCGTTCGCGTGACGGATTTTGACGGCAATACCGTTCAGCCAACGCAGCAGCGGATCACTTGGGATCCCATCATGGCGGAGAAGGGCGGGTTTAAACACTTCATGCTCAAGGAGATATACGAGCAACCGCGTGCGGTTCGCGATACCGTGCAGGGCCGCGTTTCGCTCGATACGGGCCGCGTGTATCTCGATCCGATGGATATTTCGGCGGACGATCTGAACTCGATCACATCGGTCAAGATCGCTGCCTGCGGAACATCGTGGCACGCCGGGCTTGCCGGAAAATACATGATCGAAAACCTTGCCCGCGTCCCGGTCGAGGTCGATTACGCGTCGGAGTTTCGCTATCGCGACCCGGTTCTCAGCGAGAACGATCTGCTGATCGTCATTTCCCAATCCGGCGAAACGGCGGACACTATCGCCGCGATGCGTGAAGCGAAAGCTGCCGGCTGCAAGATCCTTGCGATATGCAACGTCCAGGGCTCGATGATCACCCGCGAAGCCGACGGCACGATCCTGACCCACGCAGGTCCGGAGATCGGTGTCGCTTCGACTAAGGCGTTTACAGCTCAGATGGTCGCGTTGTACCTTTTCGCGATGTATCTCGGCGAGATTCGCGGCAAGATCGATGAAGATCGGGCCAAGAAACTCGCTCAAGACCTAGCAGAATTGCCCCTCAAGATTGAACAGCTTCTTAATGACGCCGACTCGATCGAGGAGCTTTCAAAAGAATTCTTCCGCGTGCAAGACTTCCTCTATCTCGGCCGAGGCATCAATTTCCCGGTCGCGCTCGAGGGAGCTCTAAAACTCAAGGAGATCAGCTACATCCACGCCGAGGGCTATCCCGCCGGCGAGATGAAGCACGGCCCTAATGCTCTCATCGACGAAAAACTGCCCGTCGTGGTCATCAATACTCGTGAAAAAGGCAACGCGGCGAGTGAGCTTCGATACGAAAAAACTCACTCAAACATCGTTGAGGTCAAATCCCGTGACGGCATCATCATTTCGGTCCTGACCGAGGGCGATACAATGAGTTCGAAGGTTTCCAGCCACATCATCGAGATCCCGGAAACGTCCGACCTTCTCGGCCCGATCCTCTCGATCGTGCCGCTGCAGTTGCTCTCGTACCACATAGCCGTCCGTCGCGGTTGCGACGTTGACCAACCAAGAAATCTGGCAAAATCGGTGACCGTGGAATAGAATAGACGCAGAGAAATTCCTGCGGATCAATCAAATCAAGACGCGAATAAGGAGATTCTTTATTCGCGTCTTTTTCGTTTTGCAAGGAAAAATAGTTATGAAAGCAATCGTCGTTCGTGAATTTGGTGAGCCGGAAGTCTTAAAGATCGAAGAGGTCGAAACGCCGTGCCCAAGCGGCACACAAGTATTGGTGCGTGTTGCGGCTATTGGTGTGAATCCTGTCGAAACCTACATTCGCAGCGGCAAATATCCCAGTGTTCCGCCACTCCCCTACACTCCGGGCAAGGACGCCGCGGGCATTGTCGAATCGGTTGGCGAAGGAGTCACTAAATGGAAAGTCGGCGATCGCGTATATACAGCAAATTCCTTTAGCGGTACATATGCTGAATTTACCTTGTGCGATGAGGCGGACCTCGGCAGCTTGCCGGAAAATGTGAGCTTGGAGCAAGGTGCGGGCATTTGGACCCCGTACGCGACATCGTATCGGGCGTTGTTTCAGAAGGCAGGTGCGAAAAGCGGTGAGACAGTTCTGATCCACGGAGCCTCCGGCGGCGTTGGGGTAGCGGCCGTTCAGTGGGCGAAGAACGCGGGGTTGACAGTGATCGGGACCGCTAGCTCGGACGAGGGCACGGAACTCGCGAGATCGGCCGGGGCCGATCATGTCCTGGACCACACGGATCCCGAGCATTTCGCACAGATCAACGAAATTACCGGTGGAAAAGGTGTCAACGTGATCATCGAGATGCTGGCTAACATCAATCTTGAGAATGATTTCCAGTCACTCGCGATGTTCGGCCGTGTCGTTGTGGTCGGCAACCGCGGCAGCCTCGAATTCAACCCACGCGTGACGATGGGCAAAGATGCGACCATCTACGGAATGGCTCTTTTTAACGCTCCGCGACCGGATTTCGATGAGATACACGCGGCGATATTCGAAGGCTTGACGCGTGCGTATCTTGCTCCGACGATCAGCAAGACTTTCCCGCTAGCGGACGCCGCAAAGGCCCATCGCGAAGTGATCGAATCAAAGGCCAGCGGAAAGATCGTACTGACAGGAGGGTGAGCATCCTGCTCGCCCAGTGGCGTCACTCTCCAAATTCCTCTAAAGCGCCGAATACCTCCAACGCATATTTCACATTCCCAAACGGTGCCGAGACCTGCACGCCTTGTATAGAATCTCGGGCGTCTAGCAGTGATTCACGGGCGATGGCGATCCCTTCGTCGCGGGCGTGTTCCTTGCTTTTGTCGGACGCGATACGCATGCGTTCGAGAATGTCGGCCGGGACGTTCACGCCGGGCACCTCGTTGTGCATGAACTCCGCATTTCGGTACGAGATCAGCGGCCAGATACCGGCGACGATCGGGATCCGGACGTGCGATATCTTATCGAGAAAGCGTCGAAGCTGATCTGCGTCAAAGACCGGTTGCGTGATCGCGTATTCGGCTCCAGCCTCGACCTTCCATTCGAAGCGGCGGATTTCCTCGTCCAGATTCACCGCACCCGGATTTACGCCGACGCCGATCGAGAATGCAGTCGGTTTGCCGATCGGATTATTGCCGAGATCGAGGCCGTGATTGAGCTTGTTGACCATATTGGTCAGGCCAATGGCGTCGATATCGAAAACGGCTGTCGCGTCCGGATACGGGCCCATTTTTGGCGGATCGCCCGTGATGAGCAGCAAATTGTGCAAGCCCAACGCCGCCGCACCCAACAGATCGCTCATCATTCCGAGCAGATTCCGGTCGCGACAGCAGTAATGCAGAACGGCCTCGATGCCGATCTCGCGTTCGACCAGAACGGCAGTCGCTTGGGCAGACATTCTCGTTTGAGCACGCGGGCCGTCAGGAATATTTACGCCGTCAACTCCACGTTCTTTTAGCAAACGTATCGAATCCAGCGTCTTGACCGCATCGCATCCTTTTGGTGGGAGCACCTCAACTGACGTAACAAATTCACCCCGAGCGATCTTCGCCGACCATCGCGAACGCTCTTCCGCCGGAACGACCTGCACATCCTCGGGTTTAAGGTCGTAAACGCTGACCGCCGCTTCTTTTCTGGCTTCCGAGATAGATTGACGCGGACTGAGCGAACGGATCGCACTTGAGATCAGCTTGATGTGTGCGGGCGTCGTACCGCAACACCCGCCGACAAATTTCACGCCGGCCTGGACGAATCGACGCGAAAATTCCGCCATATACTCCGGCGAGCCCATATAAAGCTGGCGTCCCTGAACGTCACGCGGCAATCCGGCGTTTGGCTGGGCCGAAAGCGGTTTGGCGGTCGTTGCACGCATCTTCTCCAGTGCGTTAAGAATATGATTCGGGCCCATGCCGCAGTTCAGCCCGATGACGTCGGCACCGAGTTCGTCGAGCCTTTCCGTGAATTTTTCAGGCGGGTTTCCGAAGATGGTCTTGCCATCCATCTGGATGGTCATTTGAGCAACGATCGGCAGGTCGGACAGCTCGCGAACAGCTTTTATCGCCTGCTCAATGAGCGATACGACTGAAAATGTTTCGAGCACGAACAGATCCACGCCGCCCTCCAGCAGGCCGGCGATCTGCTCCTTGTACATATCCTTAGCTTCTTCGAACGAGGTCGGCCCGTACGGCTCGATCCGAAGCCCAAGCGGTCCGATCGCACCGGCGACGAACACCTTGTCGCCCGCCGCTTCGCTGGCAATACGCGCCGCTGCGACGTTGATATCGTGCAGCTTGCTCTCAAGCCCGTATGACTGCAGCAGATGCCGTGTCGCTCCAAATGAATTCGTCTCGATGATATCCGCACCGGCGTCGATGTATTCCTGATGCACCTCACGCACCAGATCAGGAGCCGCAATATTCAGCTCATCATAACTGCGGTTGATGTAGATGCCCTTATCATACAAGCGCGTCCCCATCGCCCCGTCAAAGACGTAGACGCTGTCGTTTTTTAGAAGATCTCGGAAGTTTTTCATAATTGATCGGTCTTAGGACTTTGGTTTTCGGTCTTTGAGTTGAAAGTTCCGATCGCTTTCAAATACGCATTGAGTTTTGGAGTCAATTTTTCGAGTAAAGGGATCAGTTCATCGATCTGCACTTGATTTAATAGGTCGCGCTTAAATGCCCGACGAAGCCAGTGCCGCGTCTCATATAAAGATCCGCGAGCAATGCGCAGAAACCGGCGATAGTCCTGATCGCTTCCGCGCCCACTACCCTCAGCAATATTCGCTCCGATACTATCTGCCGAACGAATCAATTGTTTCCCTACAGTGTCCTGCGCAAGACGATCCCAAGCAGAAGCTATTAACCAAACCCTGTCCGCAATTTCCTCAGCTAACTTATATATCTCAAGCCTCTCGAAGTTAGTTTTCTCCATAGCAAAGACCGAAAGCCAAAAACCCAAGACCTAAATCAAAAATCTCGCCAAAACAGCGAGACTTTTCAAAAATTCGATGTGTCTTTTAAGCTGTTTAGCAGTTTATTTAACGTGGTCGCAAGTCGCATTAACTCACCACGATGTTAGTAATGATGATGTTCCTTTCCGTTCAAAGAGTCAAGCGAACTTACGGACTGGCAGTTTCTGGAAACTTGTAATGAATAGAGGTCTTTTTAAATTGAGGGACTTCCTCGATCCCATGCTCCGCGAGAAAAACCGATGCGTTCATTCCTCTTCACCGCGACAGATCGCGATCAGAAAAACATCACTTCACGAGTAGATGCCGAAAATCTATCGCAAGCTCGTTGGAAGCTTGAAATGCAGGGATTTACTGGCATAACGTTTTTTGAAAGCGAGCTTTCGGATGACACTCGGAAGCTTTTCGGTGAGAATGGCGAAAAAGCCAAGAATGTCGAGCTAAAACATCAGGCGGCTATTCAGTACGACTCACGGTTGAGCACGTTCTTGCTGATGCTCGGCAAGTACCTGATCTTACCATTCGTGATATTCCTGATTCTCGCTGTCTTTCAGCGAACGACATTCAGCTATGTTTGCCTGGCCGGTATCGCTGCCCTGTTTGTCTATCTCGCCGTACCCACGAGCCTGTTCAAATGGCTCTTCGATGCCCATGCTTGGAACAAGAATGGCAGCGTTCGCCTGCTGGCGACTGCGATCAAGGCATTCAACAAGATCTCGCTGAATAAGGTCCCGGAATCCGAGGTCGATACATACATCGCCTGTGCCGACGCTCGCGAAGGCAAACTCGACGCCGCCATTGCTAGGATCGAAAAACACCGAAGCGATCCGAGAGTTTCGGAAAGGATATTTCGCACGATGCAGACTCGCGTCTTCTATAACGCGAGGCTCTACGACGAAGTGCTCAAGCTCAACGAAGCGGGCGTGAAAGAGGGAACCGGCGGAACCGAGGAAATGATCGATTACGCGATCTGTCTCGCCCGGCGGCACAAACGTACAGCCGAGGCTCGCGAGACTTTGCAGGCCGTTGCCGAACGCGAGCTAACCCCGCTCGGCAACCTGTTCGTTCCATACTGTAAGGCCGTCATCGAGGTCGAGGAAGACAATCCCGTGCAGGCGTCATTCTACCTCGACCGTGTCGCAAAAGAACTCGAACCGTTCAAACACAACTCACGCCTTGTCGGCTTGCGCGGTGAGATCAACGCATTCAAGGTGATCGTGCTCGGCAAACTCGGCCGGAAACCGGAAGCGGCAAGAATATTTGAAGAAAGCAAAGACTATCTATCCGCCGTCAACGACTCGGAAATGCTCGAACGGTGTGCTGAAGCTATCAATTGACAACCCTTGGAACGCTCGGAGATCGGACGCGAAAAGTCCGGTAATACAAAGAAGCACGTCTCCTAAAGTCAGCTTTCGCTAGCTGACGTAGTAGAATTGTGTCTTCGAATGGCAAAACAACCTACAACCATCTTTGTCTGCCAAAACTGCGGTGCGCAGGAACGCAAATGGCTCGGCCAGTGTCCCGAATGTCAGCAGTGGAACACGCTCGTTGAGGAGCGATTTCGCTCTACTGCCCAACCAGCCGCACAGACGAAATTCACGGCCCAATATCGAGTAACTACGCCGATCCCGTACGGAACCGTCGAATCTCAGGACGATGCGCGCACTGATTCCGGGATCGATGAACTGGATCGTGTACTCGGCGGCGGGATCGTCGCAGGTTCGCTCGTATTGATAGGCGGAGCACCGGGAATCGGCAAATCGACGATCGTCATGCAGATGGCGGACAAGTTGGGCAAGAATGGCACGAAAGTGCTCTATGTTTCCGGCGAAGAGTCCGAACGCCAGATAAAAATGCGCGGCGAACGCCTCGGTGTCGTCGCGGAAAATCTGTTTCTGCTGCCCGAGACAAATCTGCAGGCGATCCTCGCCGAGACCGACAAACTGCGGCCGGATTTCGTGATCGTCGATTCGATCCAGACGGTTTTTAGCGACCAGATCGAATCGGCTCCAGGCAGCGTTTCGCAGGTTCGCGAGGTTGCGGCGCAATTCATGCACTTTGCGAAGCAAACGGCGACACCCGTCTTTCTCACAGGTCACGTTACCAAGGAAGGCTCGATCGCGGGGCCGAAAACGCTCGAACACATCGTCGACACCGTCCTATATTTCGAAGGCGACCGCCATCACAACCACCGCATCATTCGAGCAACAAAAAATCGCTTCGGAGCGGCGAACGAGATCGGAATTTTCGAGATGACAAATTCCGGATTGATCGCCGTCGCGAATCCATCCGAGGTCTTCCTCCAGGAACGCCCCGAAAACGCCACCGGCTCGGTTGTCACCGTCTGCATGGAAGGCACGCGGCCGATGCTTGTTGAAATTCAAGCTCTGGTGAGCAGCACGAAATACGGCTCGGGCCGCCGAATGACCCAGGGCTTTGACCAAAACCGCACGTCGCTGCTGATCGCCGTGATCGAAAAGCAGCTCGGCTTTCAACTCGCGGCGGACGACGTTTTCCTGAACGTCGCAGGAGGAATGGAGATCGACGAGCCCGCCGCCGACCTCGGCGTCATCGCCGCGATCGCTTCGAGCTTTCGCAACCTACAAGTGCCGCCCGAAACCGCCGTCTTCGGCGAAGTCGGCCTAACCGGCGAAGTCCGCGGCGTCCTCCAAGCCCAAGCCCGAGCCCGCGAGGCTCAAACGCTCGGATTCAAGAAACTGATCTTGCCGGAATCGAATAAAAAGGGATTGGAAAAACTATTGGGAATCAGAGTGATTGGGGTTAAGAATCTTGAGCAAGCGATGGACGCCTTATTTTGAACGATTCGAACTAAACGAGAAGCGAACGCGTAAGATATAAGTTCTTTCATACTTAATATTTGGAGTCATCACATGAATTTAAGATCGCTCACATTTTCTTTGATCCTCGCAGTTGTATGCTTTAGTTCAGCTTTCGGCCAAACGCCGTCGAAAGACGAAACCGCCCTCAAATCGCTCCTGAAGCAGATGACCGATGCCCAGACCGCATACGACTCGGCGGCTCTCGATCGGATCTTTGCTTCGGACTATATCGAGATCTCTCCCGCTGGCGAATTTGATCCTCGGGAGAAGGTTTTGGGGTTTTACACTCCGAAGGCGAAGGCTGAGGCGGGGAATACATCGGCTTCGCTTGAGATCGGCGACTATTCCGTTAGACAGTATGATAAATTTGCCATCGTGATCGCAAGATTTAGTTACACGATCACCGCCGACGGAAAGACGATGCCGCCGCGGAGTATGCGTGCGACGGTTGTGTTTCGCAAAGAAAAGAGCGAGTGGAAAATAGCTTCGACGCAATACACCGGCATCAGGCCGCCGGCTCCGCCGAAACCGCAGTAGATCTGATTGCAAAAGCCCCGGGCGTGAGCAAGGGCGAAAAGATCAACGTGCGTGATTCGCCCTTGCTTACGCGCGGGCTTTTGCAATGGAAAATATGTACCGTTTCATCCTAAAGATCTATTACGTCGTCACGGTTCCGGTCGCGATCTTCTTTATCCTGAATTCGTCGGCTATCCATCCGGCGTACAGGCTTGGGTTTTGGCGAAAACAGTGGCTCGGATGGCGGATGTTTTTAAATAAGCTGCGGGTGAACACCGGCACGTCGTATAAATCGCATCTCGCGATGGCACTCAAGATATTCGAAACGCCGCCCGATGTCACGGGCGACGTTCTCGAATGCGGCACGTGGCAAGGCGGGAGTGCGGTCAACCTCTCGCTCGTCTGCAAAATGACGGGCCGTAAACTCCTGATCTACGATTCATTCGAAGGCCTGCCCGAAGGTAAAGCCGAAGATCGCCAGGGCTTTTACGAGACCGGCGAGTACTGCGGCTCGCTCGAACTCGTCAAACAGAATATCGAGCGCTACGGTGCTATCGAGGTGTGTGAATTTGTAAAAGGCTGGTTCGATCAAACTCTGCCGTCGCTCGATCGCCCGATATTATTGGCTTTTGTCGATGTCGATCTGGAACTGAGCCTCGAAACGTGCGTTCGATATATCTGGCCGAATCTGACAGAGAAAGGCTACATTTTTATCGACGAATACGTCGGGCTCGATTATTGTTCGATCTTCTGGTCCGAGGAATATTGGAAACGATACTTCGACCGCACACCGCCCGGATTGATCGGTTCAGGTGTCGGCCTGCCGCTCGGCGAGTATTACATCGGCCCGTGGGAAGAAACGGAAAACCGCCCGCTGCATCATCCAAATGCCGCAGCTTATACCCGAAAGGATTTTTCGGGAACATGGATACACTTCCCAGGCCAGAACCGGGAGCGATAGCGACTGGGCTCTTCGTAGCGTTGGAATTGCGTTGGTTAGAATTGCGAGGAAAGAACCCAGTCGCTATCGCTCCCGGTTCTGACAGGTTAGTCCGCCGACATTATGCGCTCCAGAATGCTGTCGCGTTTTTCGCGGATCTCGGTTATACGCGGGCTTGTGTCTTCGTTAACAAAACTTGGGGGCAGCGTGAATGGATCGACCTGCAGCGGAACGCCTTCGAGGTCGAGTTTGTGGGCGATGATCTTTGAGATCAGTTCCTGCTCAAATCCGCTGATATGCATGAATTTCACGCCGATGCCCGCGTGATCAAATCGATAAAGTGCGCGGCAATATAGCGGCAGATAGTTCTTATTCGGCAGCTCGATCTCCATGCGAAACTCGTCGCCGACGTAGATGTCTTCTTCCCACGCGGTGAAACAACCGCCGATGCTGATCTGCTCGAGCCGCGTTTCGCGTTTTTCTCCAAATTTCGTATAGATGATCGCAGGAATATCTAACGAAAATCGGATGTGTTGTCTTTGATTTATCGACATTTATCGCTCGCCGGTGAGATCAAGGCGTTTCACACGCCTCTATCTATCTTAACGATTGTGAGCGACCGCACGCAATAGTTATTATTCGGCCCAAAAATGCAAAAGCCCGCGCGTAAGCAAGGGCGTAACACTCAACATTGAGGAATACGCTCAACTTACACGCGAGCTATCGTAATCGTCTGGAATTAGTTATTCGCTGCTTCCGTCTTCGTACAATGAGTCGCGAAGGCATCGATCAACGCCTGAGCGATGACCTGCGGCGGACGGCCTTCGAGGTCGCGGCGTTCGAAAAGCTGGACGAGTTCGCCGTTTTTCAGAAAACCGATCGACGGCGACGACGGTGCGTAACCAGTAAAATATTCACGAGCCGTGTCTGTGGCATCGATATCAGCACCGGCAAAGACCGTGATCGAACGGTCCGGTTTAGCAGGCGAATGCTGTAGAGCCATCGCGATGCCCGGGCGAACGCCGCCGGCAGCACAGCCGCAGACCGAATTAACGACGACCATTACGGTGCCGTCCGTGTTTTTCACAGCTTCGTCGACCGCCTCGCTCGTTTTGGTTTCCTCGATACCGAGATCGGCCAATTCGGCACGCATTCCGTAGATCATCATTTCTGGGTATGGCATATATTTATTCCTCGAATATTCCTGTTAAATTATTGCAATTTCTGATCAGTCAATAATCCTGACCTTTTTTTCAAGTATCCAGCACGAGCAACCTCAAGTCAAGTTTGCGCGAACCCGCGTTATTCTCTAGAATCGAATCTTCACAACAACATAATGGCGATCGAGATAGAAAAAAAATACCGTATCGACAAGAAATCGATCGTCGAACTTACCGCAAAACTCGGCGAGATCGGAGCAATTTTTGGGTACGAGACATTCGAGGAAAACTACCTCCATCGCGGCGGCCAACTCGAGGGACGCTCGGCGACGCTGCGGGTTCGCAAAACCGACGCCCGCATCACGCTGACCTATAAAGAAAAGATCTCGACCGAGGGCGAGTTCAAGCAGCAGATCGAATTTGAGACAGACGTTTCGAATGCTGAGGCGACCGAAAGCATCATCGAAAAGCTCGGCTACAAGCTCTCAGCCATCTACGAAAAACACCGCAAAGCCTGGCATGTCAACAATGTCGAGGTCGTACTCGATGAACTGCCGTTCGGTTATTACATGGAGATCGAGGGCGAGATGGACGATATTCTCGCGGTCGAAAAGATGCTCGGAGCCGAGAGATTTGAGATCGAACCGCGCGGTTATCCCCGACTTTCCGCCAAATACGGCAAGCCAAATACCGACGGCGTTACGGAATCACGATTCGCTAAGACGACCGTCGCCTAGATCAGTCGGAACCGCCTGCGTAAGCGGGCGGAACGAAGTCTGCAAAGAATAAACGTCATTTGCCTCAGACGCCTTGCCGCCCGCTTACGCAGGCGGTTCTGACCTTTAGGACGGCGTGTACAATCCCACAAAATGTATTTGCGAATCAAACCCGGCTTTCGTCCGGCTGGAAACGCGTTTGTAGGTGCCGTCAGACTGCAGCATTCTCGCGTTCATTTCATCGCGTAAGTACGAACCCAGAACCGTTTCTTTCAAATACGCCTTGATATCCGTATCGAGGATCGGCGTGACGACCTCGACGCGTCGGTCAAAGCTGCGGTGCATCAGGTCGGCGCTGCCGATGTAAACTTCCTCAGCCTCGCCGCCGCCGTTGGCGAAATAGAGAATACGGCTGTGTTCCAGGAACCGCCCGATGATCGACCGAACGCGAATATTGTCAGACAAACCCTTGATCCCGGGTCGCAAAGCGCAGATGCCGCGAATGATCAGATCGATCTCGACGCCAGCCTTCGAGGCTTCGTATAGTTCATTGATCAGAACGACGTCCGTTATGCTGTTGACCTTGATGACGATCCTGGCCTCTTTGCCCGCAAGTTTGTTCTTTTTCTCGCGGCGGATCAGAGCGATCAGGCGTTCGCGTAAGTTCAACGGAGCGACGATCAAACGCTTGTATTTATCCTGCTGTGAATAACCGGTCAGAAAATTAAAAAGGCTCGAAGCGTCTTCGCCGATCTCTTCGTTAGCGGTTAGCAACCCAAGATCGGTGTAAATGCGGGCGGTGAACGGATTATAGTTGCCCGTCGCGAGATGAACGTATCGAACAAGCTTTTCTTTTTCACGGCGAACAACAAGCAGCACTTTCGAATGCGTTTTTAGCGTTGTTATACCGTAAACAACGTGTACGCCCTCATTTTCGAGCCTACGCGCCCATTCGATATTGTTCCCCTCGTCGAACCGCGCTTTCAGCTCGACAAGCGCCGTCACCTGCTTGCCCAAACGGCTCGCACGCATTAGGGAATTAACGATCGGTGAATCCTTTCCGGTGCGGTACAGACAGATCTTGATCGCCTGAACGTCCGGATCTTCGGCCGCCTCGGCGATAAAATCCGAAACGGTGCTAAACGACGTGTACGGATGATGCAGCAGCACGTCCTGCTTTCGCACGACCTCGAAAATGTTCTCTTTTTTGTGCAGCGGAGCCGGGACTATCGCGGTGAACGGCTTGTCCTTCAGCCGCGGCCGGTCAAGCGAATATAGCTGCATCAGGTCCGAAATATCGACGAAACCATCGACTCGTTCGACCTCTTCCTCGGTCAAACCTGTGCCGCTCATCAGCAGCTTGACCATTTTGTCCGGCATCGCTGCAGCAACTTCCAGCCGTACTGCAAAACGGTCGCGGCGACGCTGAAGTTCGCGTTCAAGGGTTCGCAAAAGGTCGCCGGCTTCGTCCTCGCGAAGCTCGATATCCGCATCGCGCGTCACTCGAAACAGGAACGCCTCGCTCGTTTTCATGTGCGGGAAAAGCTCCGCAACGTTTGCCGAAACGACTTCCTCGAGCAATGCGTAACGTCCCGCACGTTCATTGATAGGTATCAAGCGCGGGACGGTCGGCGGCAATTTGATGCGAATGAACCGTTTCTGCCTGAAAAGATGTTTGAGATTCGCTTGTGTAAACGCCCGGTTCGGTTCGATGTAAAGGCCGAGATTTATGCTCAA
The DNA here is from genome assembly GCA_047600985.1 of Pyrinomonadaceae bacterium. Lineage (GTDB taxonomy): Bacteria > Acidobacteriota > Blastocatellia > Pyrinomonadales > Pyrinomonadaceae > OLB17. The sequence continues at coordinate 452,770 of JASGKA010000002.1, forward strand.
ATTCGACACATACGGAAACGGATGGCTCGAATCGACCGATTGCGGCGTCAGGATCGGGAACAGGTTGTTGTGAAAGTACTTATCGAGCAGTTTCTTCTCTTTCGCATTCAGGCTCGAGTACGCTTCGACCGTAATACCTTCTTTTTCGAGAGCCGGAAACACGTTTTCGCCGAGATACGAAACGAGCTTTTTGAGCATCGGCCGCAGGCGTTTGTAGATCTCCTCGATCTGCTCTTTGGCGGTCATTCCGTCCGGCGAAAGCTCACCGACGCCTTCGGCGATCTGTTCCTTGAGTCCTGAGACGCGGATCATGAAAAACTCGTCGAGATTTGTCGCGAAGATGCAGAGGAATTTCAGCCGCTCCAAAACCGGCAAACTGTCGTCGGTCGCTTCTTCGAGCACACGGCGGTTGAATTCGAGCCAGCTCAGCTCACGATTGAAGAGCGGCTTGCCGTCGAATTCCGGCTCCGTCGGCGGTGCCGCGGGCGGTGGTGTCGGATTGACCTTAGGTTTTTTCACTGCGTCCAGAGTCATAGATGGCGGCCTCTAATTATATGAGAAGCCCGCGCCATCTGAAAGAAATTCGATGTTAAATCTTTCTGTCCGATCCAACATCTCGCGAAAAAAATATCTGCCGCGGCTCGTCGCCATCGCCTTCGATCCTGATCGTCGTCACATTCGGCAAGACCTTATCACCCAAACGATCAGCCCATTCGATGATCGCAACCGCCCGCTCATTCTCAAGTATCTCACCCAACCCAACCGCCTCAGCCGTATCCATCACCGGATCGAGCCGCCACAGATCGATGTGATAAACGTCGAACCGCTCGGTCTCATACAAATTCACCAGCGTAAAACTCGGGCTCGTGACCTCGTCAACGTCATAATCCAGACCGCTCATTATGCCTTTTGTTAACAGCGTTTTACCCGCACCGAGCCCGCCATACAGCAGAATAACCTCGCCGCCGTTCAGGTTTTCGGCAAGGCTCTCGCCGATCGAGAACATTTCGTCGGGTGTGTTTGCTGTTATTTCTCGATTCATTCGATCGGCAGCCCCACTTGCGTGAACCACGAGAGTTTGTCCCAATAGCCGTGCTGCAAAATGATCAGCTCGTTGCGAAACGTAAAAAATCCGCAGCCGCGTATCTCAAACGTTTTTCCGGTCGGCTGATGGCCGTAAAATTCGCCTGAAAAGGTGCCGCCGCCGACCCATTCCCACGCTGCACGGTCGCCGTCGGCGATCAGATTCTCGACCCGCGACCACGCGTCCGGAAACCCTTTGAAAAATTCCCGCGTATCCGCCGCGATCTGCTCACGCCCGACCGCCGGTTCGCCCGCCGCGACCTGAAAATTCACCGCGTCCTCGGCATAACAGCCGATCACGCTCTCAACATCACACGCCTGAAAGGCCGCGATCCAATTTTTTAGATGATCTCTTGAGGTCATAATTCAGGTTCTAATTGCCCAATACAACTGAAACTAAGACAGTCGGGAAGGCGGGTTTACCCCCGCTCTTTAGGTTCAATGCAGCGAAATAGCGGGGGCAAGCCCGCCTTCCTGACTGTCTTGTTTTTTGTTGCTTTTTTCATCCCTGGGTTTCTCAAACACTGCAAAAACATCCACCAAGCACTCCCGCACATCTGACGCCGTCATAACGCGTTTGCCGAACTTCTTCTCCGCCGCATCGCCGGCCATTCCGGCGACATAGACCGCCGCCACGACCGTCTCGAAAATATCGATCTCGAATCTAACTGCCTGAGCGACAAAACCCGCCAAAATTCCCGCCAAAGTATCGCCATTTCCGGCCTTCCCGAGCCCAGAATTGCCCGTCGGATTCACCACCACACGCCCATCCGGCGAGCCGATCAAAACCCGCTCGCCCTTTAGTACGAGTATCACATCATTCGACACCGCAAATTCCCGCACCGCCGCAACCCTGTCTTTCAAGACGCTTTTGTCGTCCGTACCCAACATCCGCAAAAACTCGCCCTCATGCGGGGTGAGAATGAGCGATCGGAGCACGGACGGCTTCGTCCGCGCGTTACGATTTTTCGATTCTTCGAACGGACGAAGGCGTCCGCTCTCTTGCCCGAAAAACCACAAAGCCCCCGCATCCACGATCACCGGAACCGACCGACTCTCCACGATCTCCCTAACCAGCTTCTCGACGCCCTTGTCCGTCGCATTCAATCCCGGCCCGACCAGTATCGAATCAGCCTGCCCGATCGCTTCCGCATTCGCCGCAAACGCATTCGGACTAAATTCGCCGTCCGTCTCATCAAGCGTCCGAACGATCACCTCAGGAATGACCCGCGAAGCGACCTCGACCTTGCAAGCAGCCGGTACCAGCAAAGTCGTTAGCCCAACCCCCGACCGCATCGCCGAATTCCCACACATCACCGCCGCCCCGGAATAATCTTCGGACCCCGCAACCATCATGGCGTGGCCGCGTTTGTTTTTGTAGGAACTATCGTTAAACTCCGTTCGCTCGAACCAACGTTCAATGTCGAATAGCTCGGTGACAAAAAGATTCGAGCGTTGTTCCTCAATCAGTTCGAATGGAGTTCCAATATTGGCGACGATCAATTTCCCGTTCAACGACGAGCATGGCGCGATTACATTCGCAGGCTTTGGTGCAGTAAATGTAACAGTAAGATCTGCTGTAATCGTCCGACCAATTGGAGAACTCTTATTCGCATCTAGCCCCGATGGAAGGTCCACCGAAATCATTGTCGGCCTATGGTTTTCCAGCCTTTGGATAACCTCCAAATAAATCCCTGACAGTTCTTTTGAAAGTCCCGTACCAAATAATGCGTCAACTGCGATGTCGATTCCGTCGCAAAGAATTCCTTCGAGAAGCGGTACCAGGTTTTCTTCGTCGTCATGAACAAGAAATTTGTTGAACTCGCCGGCAGACGTCGCGACCCCTTCTTCAAACGAACGCAAAACATCGAAATTTAATTTTGCATCGCCCTTGAGCTGTTCGATTCGACCAAATAGCAGTAATGAAACCAACGCCCCGTCTTGCCACAATATCCTCGCCAAAGCCGCCCCATCACCGCCATTATTCCCTTTACCACACAGGATCAGTATCGATTTGCCCTTGACCGAGCCGCCGAGTTTTTCGGTAATAACACGGGCGACGGCGTGGGCGGCGTTTTCCATTAGGATGATCGACGGAATGCCGTAACGCTCGGTCGTCAGACGGTCGACCTCTCGCATCTGTTCGGTTGTGAGGACCTTTTGCATACATTTAAACTTGCCACAGATCACGGCGAAACCGAAGCAGGCGAGCCGCTATGGAGGAACGGCTCCATCGGAGCCAAATGTTTGTAGAGAATGTTTCTATCTAAATTTCAAGCCCCATCGGGGGCGGCACGATGTCGGAATATTGTTTCGCTCCGACGGAGCTTTACACCCTTGGGATATTAAATTGCTACAAACATGCCGCTCCGTACGGAGCTGATCATTGACATTCGGATCGCCTCCTGGCTCTCTTCAACCGAGACAGCATATATTTTCCTTGACTTTATGTCTTATATATGATACATTCTTTCACAGCATATACGCGTGTGAACGATCGATAACCACGCCGGTTCTTTGAAAACCTTTTGTCCGATGATCATTCCAAGATCCGCGTCATCGTCTCATTTAAGGGAGTAGAGATTTTCACAAATGAGACGAGTTTTGCCCGCAAACTGTTCTCGGCAAATGATTTAACCCGTCTCATTTTGCGCAGGAAAGTGAGACGATTTTGTTATCCCACTTTATGAGCAGGTTTTTGCAAAATGGGATGAAATATCGCGATAACCGAAGTGCGTACAACAGTTAAGCCATCCCATTTTGCGCACCAAAGTGGGACGTCGCGATCGTTCCACTTTGGAACATGCGAGTTTTGTGAAATGGAACGATTTTTCCTGGTAACCGATTGAAAACAGGCAGGTTGAGCCGTTCCACTTTGCGCACGAAAGTGGAACGAGATTGGGGCTGGACATTTGGAGCGTTTCGCGGTTAATATCTTGGAATGAAGTTCGTATCGAACAGCCTCGCCCTTAGATAGCCGCTTCGCTGAATAAGCGAACGCGGCGGAGCCCAACAAAGACTACAATTCGATTGGAACAGAACCGCATCTTTTCGGTAAACTCTAGGTTTTACCAAACAGGTTACGAACGCGGTCAGTTTGTTCCCCAACTTGGAACCTGAAACTTTGAACTTGGAACGTATTCCGCTATGGACGAGAAATATTTCGCGAAAAAAGTAGAGCAAAAATGGCAGAAGATCTGGGCCGATTCCGGTGCATTTCACACCGAGATCGACGACACGCGGCCGAAATTTTACGCCCTCGAGATGCTGCCATACCCGTCGGGCAACCTGCACATGGGCCACGTACGAAACTATTCGGCGGGCGACGCTTTGGCGTGGTACAAACGGCTTCGCGGATTTAACGTGATGCACCCGATCGGCTGGGATTCGTTCGGCCAACCTGCCGAGGACGCGGCGGTCAAACGCGGCGTAAATCCGCGAGAATGGACCGAGGCAAACATCGACACGATGCGCGGCCAGCTTCAACGGCTCGGCGTCAGCTACGACTGGCGTAGGCAGATGTACGCTCATCGTCCGGATTACTACAAATTCGACCAGTGGTTCTTCCTGAAAATGTACGAAATGGGCCTCGCGTACAAGAAACAAACTCAGGTCAACTGGTGCTCGCACGATCAGGCAACGCTCTCGAACGAACAAGCCAGTGGCGGCATCTGCTGGCGTTGCGGAAATCCGGTAACGAAAAAGGACTTGGAACAGTGGTTCCTGAAAACGACCGCCTACACCGACCAACTGCTCGACGACATGGCTGAGATCGAGGCCGGCTGGCCGCAGAGCGTCCTGAAACGCCAAAGCGACTGGATGGGCCGTTCAGAAGGTGCGTTTGTCGATTTTGAGGTCAAAGCGTCGGGCGACACGCTGTTTTACTGTCCAATTGTCGATGGAATCACCAGTGCGAATGATCTGGGCAAAAATCGCGTTCGGGTTTTCACGACCCGTATAGATACGATCTACGGCGTGAACGCCGTCGTCCTGGCGGCGGAGCATCCGATAATTCAGGCAAATATCGATAACTTCTCGGCCGAGGTCGCCAGCAAGATCGCTTTCATCCGCACCGAGAATGCCAAACCGCAGGATCACGAAGCCGAGATCGAAAAAGACGGCATCGACACCGGCTTGAAAGGGGTAAACCCTTTCAGCGGCGAGGAGATCCCGGTCTGGGTCGGCAATTACGTAATGATGAATTACGGAACAGGAGCGGTGATGAGCGTTCCGGGACACGACGAGCGGGATTTCGAGTTTGCTAAGAAATTCGGACTGCCGATCCGTCAGGTTATCTCGGAACCGCACATGGTTCACGAGCATCACACGATGCAGGCACTGGCTCTCGAACAGGCGATGCCGATGTACGGGATTCTGGTTCATTCCGACTACTGGAACGGAAAAACCAGCGAAGATGCCAAGGTCGAGATGACCGAATACGCCGTCAAACACCATTTTGGCGAGGCCGCAACAACTTATCGCCTCCGCGATTGGGGAATCTCGCGGCAAAGATTCTGGGGTTCGCCGATACCGATCATCTATTGCGACGGCTGTGGTGTTGTGCCGGAGAAATTCGAGAATCTGCCGGTCGAACTGCCGGAAACAGCTCCGTTCACCGGAACAGGCGAATCGCCACTGGCTAAAGTGCCAGAGTTTTACGAAACGACATGTCCGAAATGCGAAGGCCCGGCGAAACGCGAGACCGATACGATGGACACGTTCGTCGATTCGTCATGGTACTTCTTCCGCTACACCGATCCGACGAATCAGGTGCTGCCGTTTGACCCGGCAATGGCTGCATATTGGGCTCCTGTCGATCAGTACATCGGCGGCGACGATCACGCCGTGATGCATCTGATCTACGCGAGATTCTGGTCAAAAGTGATGCGAGACATGGGACTCGTGACATTTGACGAACCGATCAAGCGTCTGCTGACGCAGGGCATGGTCGTTGGCGAAACGTTCTTTGATGACGAAACCGGGAAACGCGTTTATCACCAACCCGTCGAAGTCACAGTCGCTCGCGATGCCAAGGGCAAAATGGCGGGTGCGGTTTCGAAAGACGGAAAAGCCCTGAAATACGCCATCGAGCGGATGTCCAAATCAAAGGGCAACGGCGTGGATCCGGACGAAATGGTCGAGAGCTACGGTGCTGATGCAACTCGAATTTTCGTGATGTTCGCGGCACCCATCGAAAACGAACTCGTCTGGCACGAAGCCGGGATCCAAGGCGGCGTACGATTCCTGCAACGCGTATGGCGGTTGTTCTACAAATGGCGTGAAGCGTTTTCGGTTCCACTTTCGGCACAGAGCGAGATTCTCGATCCGGTAGCCGAAGGCACTGGCCCAGCCCAAAAACTTCGCCGGAAAACGCACCAGACGATCCTACGTGTTGGCGAGAGTTTTGAGGTGCTGCAGTTCAACACCCCGGTCGCGGCGCTGATGGAACTCGCGAACGCGATCGGCGACTTCGCGATCGAGCCAAATGCTGCCACCGAAGCCGATGTTTTCGCCGTACGAGAGTCGATGACCGCAGTGACGTTAATGCTGACACCCTTTGCTCCGCACACGGCGGAGGAACTCTATTCCGTCCTAGTCGGCAACGAAAATGGGATGTTGGCAAACGGTGCGCGTTTTCCGGAATTCAATCCCGATCTCGCCAAAGCCGATGAGATCGAATTTCCGGTCCAGGTCAACGGCAAACTGCGTTCACGGGTGGTAGCTTCGCCGGAAACAACGAACGAAGAACTCGAACGTCTAGCATTTATGGATGCCAAGGTTCGCGAATTCACGGACGGCAAGGAGATCGTAAAGCTGATCGTCGTGCCGAAGCGGTTGATCAATATAGTTGTTAAATAGCCGTGGTCACATTCCCTTGAATCGTTCATTCATGTCTTTGACCATGTCATTTACATCTTGCTGGTATTGCTGTTGCTCTCGTTTGATGCGCTTGGCGTCTTCCTCAGCAAAACGCTGAGCGCCGTCTTCCTTTTGTGCGATGGTTTTTTGAAGCTCGGTAATGCGTTCCCGCAAGCGTTTTATTAGTTTTGCGATCTCGCAATCGGGCAGTTTCTTCTTGAGTTCTTCGATCTCCTCCTGGATCTTTCGGATGAGATGCTCTTCTCGTTTAGTATCGAACTCCTTTGGAGTCGGACGCGGTCTCGGATCAGGCGGTTGAGGACCAGTGTGGGGAATACCGTGGGTAACCCAGATCTTCGAGGGATAAAGATCCCGGCCGTCAGGATCAACAAAATTAATCGGGTCATTTGCACAGTAGCGGTACAGATTTGCTTCGCCACCGGCGAAAAGTATCGGATCTTTCAATGTCCATCGACCCGCTTCCGGATCATAATCCCGGGTACCGAAACGGACCAGCTTTGTCTGCGGATCATACAATCCGCCTGCAAATCCGAATGGTTGAAAACCGGGATTGGTGTCCTGCAAAACTACGCCAAATTCGTCGTAATCGATCCGCTGGGCCACATTGCCGCTCGACACATCGACAACAAGACGAACGCTGCCGACATTGTCATAGATCAGGCGATAGATCTGGCCATTTTTTAACATGAAGTCCGGCACGTTCGATCTGCTTGCATATACGAACCGGCTCGCAACTGCTCCTGAAGATGTCAGTTCCGCCGCGATCTGAAGTTGCCCCTGATATAAGAATCCTTGCGTAAGGGTTCCATTGACACGCTTCCCAACGCGCCGGTCCATTCCGTCGATCACGTAATCGATCGTCGTTCCGCTGGGGAGCGAGACCCTTCGCAGATTTCCGGCTGCGTCGTAGTTGTAGTTGGTCGCCGCTCCCGAAACGGTCTTGGACTGGAGATCGCCGTTCGCATTGTAGCCGTAGACGGTCGATCCGTAGTTCGTTAGCCTGTCCTGGGCATCATAAACGCCGGTGACGACGCTTCCGCCCATGTTGGTACTCGTTCTATTGTCATTCGAATCATAGCCATAGATAACCAAAGGCTGCGGCCCGCCATTCAAGGTCACGGTTGACAGCCGATTGGTTTGGTCGTAGGCGTAATCATATGTTGTTGAAACCCCGCCGATCGCTTCAACTTTACGAGACACGCGGCCAACTTTGTCATATGTCAAATTGGTGCTGTAAAGGGTCGTCGTATTGAATTTAGAGGAATAAGTTTCCGGCTCGCCAAAACTGTTATAGGTGAAAGTATCGGTCACATTCGAAAGCGAAGTTGCGCTGATCAGCCCGTTTTCACCGTTTCGTGTCAGCACCATCCCGCCTGCACCCGTCAGAAAGCTGTCATTGTCGTACGTGTAATCGATGGCGTTCGTCCCGTTGACGGAGATCGAAGAGACATTGAGATCGCCGTTGTACCCGAAGGCAACCGTTCCCGGCGCAGTTCCAGCCGATGTAAGGCTTTTGACAAGAAATCCATCGTATTCGAAAGAATTTGTGACGCCGCCTGCAACTGCGACCGACGACAGCTGTCCAGTTTGGGAGTCGTACGAATAATTGTTCGTTCCGGCCGTCATTGTTCTGGATTGCAATTGACCAAGCGAATTGTACCCGTAGTTTACCTGCAGACCGTCGGGCCTTGTAACACGTGTAAGATCAGAATCGGCGTTATATGTGAATGAAGTCGAGCTGTTCCCAGATACCGTTGGCCCGACGTACGACGTAATGAGATTGCGCGCATTGTAGGTCATCGTATGAGCCGGTTGTCCCGGCGGCGTAAGTGACGTTAGATTGCCGTTGGCATCGTAGCTGAACCCAAATGCCCGTCCGTCGGCAAGAGTACGAAGCGTTGTCCTGCCCGCGAGATCATACTGAAACGAAGTCGATCGATTTAGTGGGTCGGATCGGGATTCCACGTAACCCAGTGAATTAAAAGAATTCGTATATGTCCTCGCACTCGAACCTGAGCCCGTCGTAAAGCTGCTCAGACGTCCGCGGCCGTCGTACGTAAGACCGAGAGGGTCGAGATTGCCGAACTGCATTCTGGTTACGCGTTCTTGGGAATCGACTCCGTAGGTTGAGGTGCGATTGAGTGGTGTAGTGAAAGTAAGGCGTCGATTTGACTGAAGGAACTCGAAACCATACGTTTTACCGTTCACCATCATGCTATCGGTTTGGGAAGTCAGTACCAACGGATTCGCGGCATCCGGAACGTCAGCAACTCTTGACCTCGTTATGTTCAGAGAGCGGCCCGCCGGAGTAACCGCAGATTCCGAGATACCCAGCGGCGACTGCATCGCCCATCGCGGGTCGGGCCCGAGCGAACTGGTGCCGCTCGTGCCATCGGGATCGATCTGAGATGATGATCCGTCAGGCTGGATCACCACTTGGCTTAGGCCCCCATCCTCAAAGGTTATATTTTGCGTTTCAGTTTTGTCCGCGGCGTTTTGGATGCGGAATGTCGACGGCCTATTTAACGGGCTCTTGTGTGTAACGGTGTAGTCCTGTGACGTGCCCGTACGAGTGTAATTGTGGGAACCGCCCTCAGAATTTTCGTTCTTGATCAAACGGCCCGTCGCATTGTACGTAAAAGTGTTGAGCGTATTTCGCGGATCGCGTTTTGTCAGCATCAGTCCGCCCGCCGAATATGTAAAGCTGTTCGATTCGCCAGCGGGATTGGTAACTGATGTCAGGTAACCGTCAGAGTTGGTTGTCAACGTAGTTAGCTGGCCGTACGGAGAACGGATCCCGGTCGGTTTGCCCGATCCGTCGCGTTCAATGGTAGTGACGTTGCTGTTGCCGTCCATGATCGAGGTCAGGTTTCCGACTCCGTCATAGCCGAATGTATATTTTGCAGTTCCGGTCAGAGCATTGTAGGTGCGCTCATGACGGCCTTCGCTGTTGAACTGGAAAACCTCAGAGCCGTCTTCCGATGCGATCAGTGACACACCTTCCGAATAACCTGGAAGTGGTGATGCAGACCTTCTTATGTTGTTGTCGCCGGTCGCCGCTATAAAAATGTCACCATTTGGAGCGAAAACTACACTTTGCGGCATGCCGATATTTGCGAGATGATCAGGTTGGCCTTCACCGTTTGGGAAATTACTGCCGCTTCCGATCAGCTCTTCCCATTCGCCATCAGCTCCATATCGCAGTATTCGATTTTCGCCCGAACTTGCTACATACGGATTGCCATCAGGGCCGATCGCGACACCAACTGGATTACAGACCGACCGAAGCCCCGCGGGTCGGGCACCATTGCAAATTCCGTCGGCGATCTGATGAGTTGTCCCATCAGTATCGAGACGAACGGTTTGCGAATGAGCGGGAGCGTTCGCCGTGATGAATAGTGCTCCATTGGATGCGAGAGCAACACCTGTCGGCCGTTCGATACAGGCGATGAGAGCCGGAACTTTGTCGCTGGGACAGTTTTCTCCGCCACTTCCGGCGATGGTACGAATGATGCCGTTAGTCGAGATCTTCTTGACCCGATTGCTCCCGGTATCGGCTATGTACATCGAACCGTCGACCGCTAGATGGATCTTCCCGGGCTTATTTAGCTGCCCTTGTGTCGCAGCACTGCCGTCACCGCATTGTTGCATCGGATCGCATTCCGCCCCGGTTCCCGCGATCGTGGTTATGACGCCATTGGGCGCTACTTTTCGTAGCCGATTTGATCCGCTATCCGAAATGTACACCGAACCATCCGTTCCTACAGCAACGCCTCTGGGTTCGAATAGTTGAGCAGCCGTCGCTTGACCGTTATCCCCGCAAGTGGTCATTGGAGAGCACTCGATTCCGTTTCCGGCAAAGGTCGAGATGATGCCATCCGTCGAGACACGTCGAACCCGATTGTTCATGGTGTCCGCGATGTAGTACGTTCCGTCTGCCGCGAAAGCAACGTCACTCGGCGACGCTAACTGGGACGACCGAGCAGGACCACCATCGCCCGAAAAGCCCGACGAATCCTGTCCTTGTCCCGCGGTTGTCGTAACGCTTTTTACCAACGCCTCGGCACTTCTCTGACTCCCGTTACCCTCGATCAGCGTTTTCGTTATCGGGTCGTAGGCGTGATGGATATTGAACGCCCAGCCGCCCAAACCGGTCCTGCCTCTATCAAATCCACCGAGCTCGATCGTGTAGTTTCGAAAGCTCAAGCTTGTTCCGGTCCTTGGGATCGTCTGGCCAGTTCCATTGCCCGTCTGCCCGAACTCGTTCCCGACCGTGTATCCGAGAGGATAGAAATGGGCGACCTCGATCGAAGCGGTCTGTTTTCCCTGAACCGTGCGCCCGTATTCGTCCTTGCCGTCCCAGGTGAACGGTATTGTAAGTCCGGCTGATGGTGCGAGCATGTCTGTTTGAATGATGCGGCCCGCGATTCCTATCGAAGCTCCTACCGCGACGAGGTCGGGATCAGGCGACGGACCAACCAAAGGAATTATCGCCCCGAGATTCTGGCTATCTTTCTGCAACTGACTCTGGTACGTGATCTGATAGCCGGTATTGGTGATCGGGATCGATTCGGTAACGTTTTGCGACTGGATCTCTTCCTTAACACCTTCCTCGTCTTTGCAATTGCATTTCGGAGTTGGCTCCGCAAACGGCGGTGGAGCATCGGGCGGCGGCTTGTTTGCAGGCGGATAATTGCAGTCCCAAGGCGAGAAGTGGTCGAGCGGAACACGCCACAAGGTTTGGTTCGTCGGGTAAAACTCCGTCAGTTTCTGGCGTTCGGCGAGGTTGATTCCGAGTTCTGTGTATTCGGCCGCGGTTGCCGGATTTCCGTTGCCGTTTACATCGAGATTTGCGGTCCCGTTCGTTATCGAAAGGATCTTGATAACGCGGCCGCTACGTTCGGGCTCCCAGTTTCCGGTTTTGCGGTTAAATGAACCCGTCGGTACGGGCACGCCTGTTGGGAAGTTGATAAAATTCTCGAGATATTGGATCACCGGCTGGCTAAATCTGACATTTGTCGCGCCGAGAGCGACCGCTTCATCAACTGAATACTCGCTTGCGTAGGTATATTCGCTCGTTGCCGGGAGCGGGCCTGGCATTGTGTCATCGCCGTTCGATCCGACAGTGAATTCAGTTGAGCGAACATTCAGGTTTACGAGCGGCTGGGTTGAACCGTTCGGCAGTTCCGCGGTCGCGGTCGTTCCAAGTTTAAAAAACAACCGGGATCGCCTTTCTCCCGCAGAGTCGCTGACAAGTCCACCAGACGCGACTTGTACGCTCGTTGGTGATGCTAGGTTGATCGGCGTGACGTTCGGGTCGTACGGGATCATCACAACGTCATCCACCGCATCAAACTTTTGCCAGTCGGCCCCGATCTCTCGGTGTACCGGGATGAATCCGGTTTTCTCATACTTCACAGTCAGGTCGCCGCCACCGTTGACGACCATGTCGAACATTCCATTGGCTTGTGTCCGCGTTTGGCCGAATTCCTGGTGATTGAGGATCGAAACGTTGACGTTCGATATCGGCTCGCCCGCTTTTGTCGTCACTTTTCCGCGAAGCAAACTGGTTCGCTCTGCCTCGATACTGGCGGGATTGACGCCGACCTGAATCGGGTTCGATCCGGTATATAAAAATTTGGTCGATGTTGCGATGTTTGTGACCGTTGTCGGAATGATGGGTGGTGCGACGCTCACGGGATTTGGCGGAGGAGGGCTCTCTACCGAGCTGATGACGACCTGAACTTCGTCGGAATCCACGAGTGATGCAGCATCTGTGATCGACAACCTAAGAACGTAAGTTCCTTGAGTCGTTATAGTTGCCGTCGTCGCCGCACTCGACGCGTTCGCGAACGATACATTCCCGGGACCGCTTATTTTGGTCCAGGTTGCGGTCAATGGAGCAATGCCTCCCGTTGCCGTGCCGTTCAATGGTATGGTGTTGGGCAGCGGCACGATCTGGTCTGGCCCGGCGTTAGCGATCGGTGTTTGAGCTCCGTCATTGATGAAATCGACGCTCGAGGTGTCACTCGTAACTGTGATGATCCGTGTAGAGAACCTGTATCGCTTAGATATTGGCCTGATTATGTAGGTTTCAGGGACCGGGAGATTTTCGAACCTGTATATTCCAAAAGATGACGTAACCGCGGTCAGCTCGATTCCGGTCGAGGTAACCGCGCGCACCGTTATTCCACGTAAACTGAGGCCGCCGGAATCGATAACTTTTCCAGTTATAAACACGTTATTTGCTCGAGCTGGGTCGTCAACGGATCGAAACGGGGAACTGTTTGTTTGCAATTTTTCCGGACGCTCTTTCTCGGCTGCAGGCATCTGTCTGTCGATATTGAGTCGTGGTGCCTTCAGGTCGGACTGCAGCCCGTAGGCGGATTCTACTAGAAGGTTTGAATGAAAAGGTGTCAAGATGATCCGTGGCCGGGTTTGTTCGGATGCTTTGGCGGGAGAAAGCTGCGAGATCGCCATAAATATGAATACGGCGGAGATGCAAAGGAGAAGAACGAACGGAAACCAGCGTCGTAGTTTTTGATTCATAAGCCCAACCTTGGAACATGACCGACGCCGCGACAAAAAAATCTTGGCATTCGGGCCGACAGAGAATACAATCGTTGAAACACAAGAACGTTTTGCAGATTCTATATTTCTCAGTCTGTTGGAATCAGGAAAGAAAACGGAAATAATTCGGAAGTTTGCGGCATGGACGGGAAGGGCAGTCGAAAAAGAACGTATTCATTTGGCGAGCACTGCCTCGATCCAGATTCCCGCACGGTTATCTCACCCGACGGAGAGATACACCTCGCCGCCCGGCCGTTTGACGTACTCACATTCCTCATCGAAAATAGCGACCGAGCCGTCAGCCGGAACGAATTATTAGACCGTTTTTGGGATGGCCATGATGTTTATGATGATGCCCTGCGCAAATGTATTGGAGCGATCCGCAAGGCCCTGAAGGACACCGGAAAACCGCCAAAGTTTATCGAAACACGGTACGGCGGGGGGTATAGATTCGTTGCGGAAGTCGAGTTTCTCATTGAGCGATCGTCTACCCTTGCAACGTCCCATCTGTACGAATTACCGCCTGACGGCCATGATTCATCGACAGAATTCAGCAGCTTGTTTGTAAAAGCCTTTTCGTTGGTTAAACCGATCCCGATCTTCGCTTCAGTTTGTTTTCTTATGGTGTTGACGCTCGGGTTCTACTTCGTGGCACCTCGTCAACAGTCGGCAGCGTCTGCGGGGGAAACTTCATCTACGCTCTCGAGGATACGTTCGATCGCCGTTTTGCCCCTGGATAATTTGACGGGCGACGCGGGCAACGAGTATTTCAGCGATGGAGTCACGGAGAGTCTGATCAGCGAACTTGCACGCATCAATGAATTGAAAGTCATTTCACGAAGCTCCACGTTTTCATTAAAAGGGAAGACGCCCGACCCGAAACAGATCGGAACGCAGCTTGGGGTCGATGCTTTGCTTGAGGGAAGCGTTCAAAAACGCGGCGAATATATGAATATTCGTGTCCGCCTCGTTGATGCTCGGGATGGTCATATTCTGTGGACAAGCAATGATTTTGAGCGGGAAATTTCTGCTGCATACGATCTTCAGGATGCGATCGCTTGCAACGTCGCGGCGGAACTGCGAACAGAACTTTGCGGAGCGTTTGTAAACCGCAAAACCAGCGACGGCCTAGCCTACCAGGAATATTTGAAAGGCCGATACGAGTGGAACAAACGAACTGCGGCGGGCATCAAGAAAAGCATTGAGCATTATCAGCGTGCTATTGCGATCGATCCGAATTATGCCCTTGCGTATTCGGGCCTTTCTGAGAGCTATTTGCAGGGAATCTGGCACGTACCGTTCAACTCGAACGAGGTTTTGCCAAAAGCTCTCGAAAATGCTTTGACGGCCGTGAAATTGGACGATGCCTCAGCTGAAGCTCATACGGCTCTCGCAAGCGTTTACTCACTTCAGTGGAAATGGGATGACAGCGATCGTGAACTCGCTCGTGCTATCGAGCTAAACCCCAGATATGCCCGCGCGTACCACACGCAAGCGTTCGGCTTTATGATCAAAGGCCGATTCGATGAGTCGCTCGCGTCGATAGACCGCGCCGCAGAACTTGATCCGCTAAATCTCGTGATTTCAACCGATAAAGCGAATTTGCTGCTAGCTGCGGGACAGACTGCCGAGGCGTTTAGGCAGTGGGAGCGAACATTCGCCATCGACCCAAACTTTATTATGGCTCGTGAACACCGGCTCGTGGCCTACGAATTTGTCGGGAATGACGCTGCCGCACTCGACGAAAATGCGGCTCTCATGCAAGCTCGTGGTGAAACCAAAGAAAAGATCGCGCAAATGCGCTCCATTGGTAGTCGTTCCGGTTTTGTCGGCGTGAGGCAGGCCGAATATAGCGAACTCCTCACAAAAGTAAAACGCGGCGAAAACGTTCCGCCGGTAACTATGGCGATCTATTTCTCCCTCGTTGGCAAACGCGATGAGGCTTTCGCATGGCTTGAAAGAGCTGTTCGTGAGCGACGGGCGGAGATCGTTCTTATCGTTAGTCCTCAGTTTTCGGGTATCCACAACGATCCCCGCTATCCTGAAATGCTGAAGCGTATCGGGCTTCGGAATTAACCTGGTTTTCTACTCATCGGTCCAACTTCCTCCTTGATTGCGATCTATAAAGTATTTAGAATCTAAGCGTGTTAACCTACAGTTTTAGGTTAGTTTTCGCGGCCACTGAAATCTGAGCACCTAGGTTCAAGAAGACGCCATCTAAGTTCGAGCATGAAAGAGTGTCAGCTTTGTAAAAACTGTTTCGCCGATGCTGTCGTTACCTGTCCAAATGACGGGATGCCGACCGTACATACGATCAGCGGCGAACCGGTTTTAGAGGGCAAATATCAACTTGAATGCCGCCTCGGCCAGGGCGGAATGGGCGTTGTTTACAAGGCTCGCCACGCATATCTCAAAACCCAGCTCGCGATCAAGGTCATTCTCCCCGATCTCGTCGGAAACGACCCTCAGCTTGTCACCCGATTTCGCCAGGAAGCTCTTGCTGCTGCCGCCATTCGTCACCAAAATGTTGTCAGCGTAACGGATTACGGCGTGATCGACGGAACCTTGCCGTTTCTCGTCATGGAATATGTCGAGGGCGAGGCTCTACACGATCTCCTTGCTCGCGAAAAATCACTTTCGCCGGAACGCACGTTTGAGCTTATGTCCGCCGTTTGTGCTGGCGTGGGGGCTGCTCATCATCAGGGAATTGTTCACCGTGACCTAAAGCCGCTCAACATAATGATCTGCAACGACAAGCCAAACTTGTCGCAGGCGGTCAAAATACTCGATTTCGGCCTCGCAAAGATCAAATCGGGCGAGTTGCTTGGCTCGTTTATCCAAGCCCAAACGACTGGTTTGATGGGTTCGCCGTATTACATGGCGCCTGAGCAATGGGCAGATGAAGATCCTGATTCGCGATCGGACATTTACTCGCTCGGCGTGATGCTTTACCAGATGCTTACCGGCGATGTACCGTTCAAGGGTTCGTCGATCCCGGCGATCATGAAGAAGCATATCTCGGACGCTGCACCGACACTTGCGGACGCAGGGTTGCACGTCTCGCCCGAATTGGAACAGGCCGTTCTTCACACGCTGCAGAAAGATCCGGAAAAACGCACGCAGACGGTCGATATTCTGGTCGAGGAATTACGGGCGGCGATCAAGCCCGGAGTGCAGTTTATACATACAGCTCCGGTAACACTGCCTGTTTCGTCGCTTAAGCTCACTACGAAGCCGCCGCAATCCAGCGTTTTTGTCGACAACATTGCGATGGGACGCTCAACCGAGAACGGTTTACTTCTTATCGAAGGTCTCCAGAGCGGCAATCACCATTTGCGCGTTACGCACAATGGTTTCAGGGACTGGACGAGTGACGTTATATGCGACGGCAGGCCTGTTGAGGTCGTTGCGGATCTTAGTACTCAAACCCTTAATGCCGGAACCGGAAATGCGATTCCGATGCCGGACGTTACAATCGGGGGCGTACATAAAACGATCGCTTCGTCTGGGCAGAATGCGGATGAAATGGCCCAAACGGTCCAGCAGGATTATTCGCCTAGCCGCTTTAACGTCCAGGTTGATACTGCTCCGCCACCGAAAAAATCGTCGTCAAAAACGCTGCTTTTCGGAATTGGCGGACTATTGGCGCTCTTTCTGATTGGAATCGCAGGAGTTGGGGCCGCATGGATGCTCGGAGCGTTCGACAGAAATGTCGTTATCGGGCCTGCCACCCCGACGCCAACGCCGACAGCAACGCCCGGCCCGGTTCCGGCCATCACACCGGATATGGCCCAAATACCCGGGGGCACCTTTAAGATGGGGCTCAATAGCGGTCCCGAAATGGAACGCCCGGAACATGACGTCACCGTCAAGGCCTTTGCAATGGATAAGACCGAGGTGACGAACGAGGAGTACTTTGCGTTTACCCGTGAAACCGGGTATAAACCGCTGCCGATCCACTGGACCCGTGAGGAGACGCCGCCGCCGGGCCAGGAGAAATATCCGGTTAGATCGGTCAACATTGCAGATGTCAACGCGTTTATTGCCTGGCGATCGAAACGTGACGGCGTCCAGTATAGACTTCCGACCGAGAGCGAATGGGAATTTGCCGCCCGCAACGGATCAAAGGAAAATGTTTATCCTTGGGGAAACAAACCTCAGGACGAATGTGCGGTCCTCGGTAAGTCGATCATTGACCCTAGTCGGGTGGCTACGAACTCATGTCCAAACGACTGGGGGGTTCATGACTTGATCGGAAATGTTTTTGAATGGACATCTTCGCCTGCCGCTCCCTATCCCGGAAGCCGCAAGGCTGAGCCGTCCAAAGAGCCCGAAGACATGGTTCGCGGTGGATGTGCTAATAATACGCTCGTTGGAGAGAAAGCTGTTACCTCCACTTCTCGACTTAAGGTGCCTACAGCGAAACGGGATGGGCAACTAGGATTTAGATTGGTTAAATGAGCTCCCAAACGGTGCTGGTATGAGAAATGGTAGATCGATACTAATTATTTTGGGAGTTGCGACGATCTTCGCCAGTTCGGCGGTGAGTCAGGATCTGGGAAGCAGTAATAAACTGTTCGGTTCTGGAAAATCTACAACTTCTAATACGACCAAGAAGCCGGCACCAAAACCTAAAGCAGAAACCACCAAGCCCAAAACGACGGCAAAGGCGACCGCACCGAAGGTAACGACTCCCAAGTCATCGACCGCAAAGAATAAACCGGCTCCGGCACCGAAGCCGAAGACGGCCGACAATTCGAAAAAAACGGCTGTGACGCCGAAAAAAGAGCCTGCGGCGAGTTCCTCAACTAAGGCCAAGTACACAGAATTCAAATCAGGTCAGCCGTCGAAGATCGAGATAACGGTCGGCAAAGCTCAACCGAATCTGGTGACTGCTCCGACAAACAACGACGACCGATACGAAGACCTGATCCAGTCAGGGAACGAGGCCAGGGATGACCGGAATTATTCGTCCGCGGAAACATCGTACAAGTCGGCCAGAATGTTAAAGCCGAAAGATGCGCGAGCGACTTACGGCCTCGGTAATCTGTACAGCGACCAACAGCGTTGGGAAGAAGCGGAGAACGCATATCGTTCGGCTCTTCAGCTCGATCCAAACAACGCGATCGGCATGTGGCTTTGAGCTACGTATTGACGCAGCCGATCGCAGCACCAGATCTGTCAGATCGATATGAAGAGGCTGAAGCACTCGCTCAAAAAGCGATACAGCTTGCCCCTTCAAATGCCCTCGCGTTCGATCAACTCGGGGTGGCTCAGGAACTTCGCGGATTGATCGGCCCCGAGACCGAGAATGCGTACCGAAAGGCTATCAAGCTTAATTCGACATTCGCTCCCGCATATGCGCATCTCGGACGTCTACTGCGTCGCCGCGGTTTGAACAAAGAATCTGCGGCTGCTTACGAAGACGCTATTAAACGCTCAAACGATGTCGCGACGATGATCCTTGTTGCCGACGTAATGCAATCGGAGCAACGGTTTGCCGAATCCGAAAAACTGCTTCAAACAGCACTCAATGGCGATCCGAAAAATCCGACCGCGATGTTGCTGCTTGGCCGTGCTCAGACTGCAACAGGAAAATTCGCCGAGGCCGAGCGGGTCTTGAGAGCCAGTCTTTCGGTCAGTCCGAACGGTTTCACGGCAAATAGTTTGTTGGGGACGCTTTATTCTCGACAGGGGAATTTTGGCATGGCTGAAAGCTCTTTGCTTGAGGCATTGAGGTTCGTGTCACCGCTTGAAAAGCGCGGGCTATCGCAGCAGTTCGAAGCAGTCGGTGATGGCTCATGAAAGATGGTGACAAAATAGGAGCACAACGTGTCTACCGTCAGGCGATCGCCCTTGACGGGGAGAATCAGGGACTCGTGGGAAAACTAACGAGGGCTCAGCGCAGTTAGTGATAACAGATGTATTGTCCTAAATGTAAAGATACGTTCGAGGAGGGTTCGCGGCGATTTTGCCCGGCTGACGGTTCGCGCCTCATTTCAGAAGCTGGCGGAGCCGAGTCTTCGCGGTCTGGCGGTATCTTTGCCAATCTCATTCCAAAGATCGAAGCGATAAGCGACCTCGACGAAAACCTTCCAACGGCTCCGCGAGCGACGAGCCTCAGGCCCGAGAACGCCGGGCCCGCTTTGCCGATAAGGACGATTGAACCGCAAATACACAAACCTGCAACGCCGGATCCGGTCTTTTTCGAGCTCGATGATCTGGACCTGGAGATCGAGACGCGAAAACCCGTTGTGCCGCCCGCGATCCCAACGCTGCCGTTGGCTGCGCCGCCAATAGGGCGTAAGGTGCAGCCATTTGAGATACCTGCGGGGCACGTTGATCTTTCAAATACTCAACGCGATCGCGGTGTGAGTGCAGATTTTGACCTAACGAATCCAGAAAATCTGGTTAACCGAACCGTCAAGGGCCGTTATTTTGTGACAGAATTCCTGGGCGGCGATGATACGGGACTCGCATATCTCGCGGACGACCGCATCGTTACAGATCGTAAGGTCCTCGTTCGGATACTGTTCGAGGATGACTATGACGAGATAATGAGTAGCATCCTCGCCGAGGAACGCGTATCCCTCTCGCACTTCAGCCATCCAAACATCGCGCGGCTCATCGATTCTGGAGAGTTTGTCAATGGTACGAATTTTCTGGTAACCGAGTATGTTGATGCGTTGTCAGTAAGTGATGTTTTAACGATCCACGGTCAGTTCGCAATGCAGCGCGCGGGACGCATGCTGCGTCAAACGGCAAACGCGCTCAACGAAGCACACCAGGAAGGTATTATTCACCGCGACATACGTCCCGAGAACCTCATAATCGATGCCTGTGGCGAGATCGAGCAGGTCAAGGTGGTTAATTTCGGGGCATCGAACGGTGATCCAAACGAATATAATCTCGTTTATAAATCGCCGGAGGTCTTGGAGGGCAAGATCGCGACGGTCGCGAGCGACATTTACTCGCTCGGTGTCGTTGCCTACGAGATGCTGACTGGGCAGCTTCCTTACTCCGGAGCAACGGAGAAAGAGCTCTTCAGGAATCAGAGTGCGGGCCTTCCCGTAATGGCAACCGACCTGCGTCCCGATCTGCCTCGATCCGTCAATGAGATACTGGACCGTGCATTGGCGTTCAATCCGGTCGATCGTTTCCCAAAGGCCCGCGATTTTGGAGACTCAATATTCACAGCCCTAGCGGAACCCAAACAGCCGGAAATTCGCGTTGAAATTCAAAAAACTCCCGAACCACGAGCTAACAGCGAGTCCATTGCAACTGTTCTGACTCCCGAGACGGCCGCGAAACGAGGGAATGTTATCGAGCTTGAGCCGATCGTTGCAAAACACGCTGATACGGTGACCGCGGAACGCTCGCTGGATGAAGCTAACTGGCGAAATCGTTCGCCGGAACCTCCTGAAACGGGTTCGTCTTCGAACGCTATGTGGGCAGTCGTTGGAACTTTTCTCATTCTTGCGGTCGTTGGCGTCGCTTGGTACGTATGGGCGAATAACTTGCCGGTAGCTGTAGATCAGCCGCAGCAGCCGGTTCAAAACGCGAATGTTCCGCAGCCCACAGCGTCGAATACCGAAATGCCGCCGCTTCCGAGGAATGTGCCTCAACCGCCAAATACACTTTTCTATCAGAACGTTAAAGAAAATCTGAAGGGCGATCTGCTCAGAAACTTTGTCGGCTTCACACTTTTTTATCCAAAAAGACTGGAAGGTAAACGGACCTCAAGCCGGCGCAACGGCCAACAGCCGAGGTAAGTTTCTGGATATCTCGAGAGTAACGCCCGAAGGAAAGCTAAAAGAGCAAATGCTCGTTAGCTACTATTCCAGTAAGGGAACTTTTAACGAGGATTTTGAGAAGTTTCCTGAAATGGTCAAGGAGACAAATGATACTCTGAAAAAATTGCTGCCTGGCTATCAGATGATTTCAGAAGGCGAACGGAAGCTGAACGGCGATTGGCGTGCTTACGAAGTCAGGTTTCAGGGAAGCGGAACATCTGATAGTGGCGAAAAACTCACCGTTTGGGGTAAGCGTCTATTCATACCGGCGGCAAGACCCGGAGCGAGGAATGGTTTTGAGATCACCCTGCTTGCAACGTCGCTTGCCGATAACGTTCATAGCATCGATGATCTCGGCGTCAAGGACGAACTTGGCGTCATTCTCGAATCGTTTGAACCGAGTCAGAATTTTTAATTATTTTCAGATCTCTTGTGCAGTATGAACTTCGCCGCCCTTCAACCGGCGGCGTTTTCGCGCCGCACGCCAGGTGCGAATGCCTTCGCCGGTGAGGCTGAATATTGTGCGGCGATTGTCGATGAGCAGTTTGATCCATGCCCATTTGCCCATTTGGGGGAAATAGATACCGCGGAAAAAGAGTCTCGCGACGAGGTGGCTGATGCGTACGTCGATCGGGGCCTCGCGGATCGAGTTGATGGCGGCCCAATTTCGTTCGGGACTGTAGGATCGCGACCATGCGTCGAAGGTTTCTTTTTTCGCATCGTCGATGGTCATTTTCAGCGGGTCGTGAGCCATGACAAAAGGTGCAAATTCGAGCCAGTGTTTTGGACGCGAAAGGCGACCTGCTTTTTGCAGCCGGTCGTACAGCGGCGTTGACGGAAACGGCGTCAACTGGCCAAACACTGGAAGTCCAGGAGCCCAGCTTTCGATCTCGTCGACGGTTCGATTTGCAACGCCTTTCGTATCGTTGTCCATTCCAAAAATGAAGGATGTGATCGCGTAAATATTACGTTTTCTCAGGCCCTCAAGAACTGATTGATAGTTCTCCGGTCGCGAAAAATTCTTATTGACGTCCGCCATGTTGGCGGGGTCGATCGATTCCATGCCGATAAAGACCCATTTTCCGCCGGCATCAGCGATGAGATCGACGAGTTCTTCGTCAGCGAGAAGATTAGCGCTGATCTGAGCGACCCACGGCAACTGAGCTCCGGCGGCGATAATGTCGCGGAGCAGGCCTTTCAGCCGTTTCTTATTGATCGCGAGATTGTCGTCGATAAAGAAAACCGCCATCTGGCCTTTTTCTTTTTTCGCACGAGCTTTCAACCGCAGCAGCTCCTCGACGACGCTTTCGTTGGTCCTGAATCTGATCGAATCACCGAAAAAGCCGGTAACCGTACAAAATTCGCAGCCATACGGGCAACCTCGTCCAGTTTCGATCGGCACAACAAAGAACTTGCCCCAGCCTTCGCCCATTTTCGACATTGCCGGGCGTAGGAATGACGGAACCAGCGAAAACTGATCGAGATCGAGCGTTTCCCAGGGAATATGCGGATACTGTTGAAGTCCCGGCTTGATATCGTTGCCTTTTTCGTCGAGTGCGGGTTGGTACGTTTCTTTCAACTCGCCGTTCGCGGCGTCAGTGACGATCTGTGCCCAGTAATCGTCGGCTTCACCGAGAGCGACAGCATCAGCATGGCGAGGTCCGCCGTCTTTGCCGAGAGCTTCGTCAGGGCATTCCGTCACATGCGGACCGCCCATGACAACCTTAAAACCAGCTTCGCGCAATGCGTCCGCAACAAGATAGGCTCTCGCGACCATGCGCGTCATCGCACCGATGCCGATGAGGCCGATATCATTATCTTTACAGAATTGAACGAGTTCCGGCCGCGTCATTGCTTTTGCGTTGCCGTCGATCAGAATGACTTCGTGCTCCGCCGGTGTCAGCGACTGCAGGAGGAACATCCAAAGGTGCGGCATGAAATTCCGCGTGATGCCGTTATCCGGGTTGTAAAGTAAGATCTTCATTCAAAAACGACCGAAATCCGCTAGACTACTTTAGAATTCTAATCGCCTTGGGGAAAGTTGGATAGTAATGCGATCAACCGCCCTAATCATCTCACTTTTCCACAAGATTAGCTATTTTAAAATTATCTTTTTGATTATCGCGTAGAAGAGACGTTCAGGCAAGAATCGACGTGCGGCTAAGATCCCTTTCGTATTTGCCCCGTAACGAAGCTTTTTCGATCCATCGGTTACGGCCTCGTATATTGCCTGTGCGACGATCTCGCCGTCCGGAGCTCCGGCCCCGGCCTTTTTCATATTTTCCATCATTCGGCTTTCCATCGCATCATAAACAGTCAGCCCATCTTTTTTCGGAACGTCCATCGATCGATCGTAAAAATCTGTCTTGATCGGCCCGGGTTCAATTATTTTGACGCGAATATTAAAAGGCTCAAGCTCGTAATGCAAAGCCTCGGAAAAGCCCTCGACCGCCCATTTTGTCGAATTGTAGAGGCTCGACAGCGGAAACGTCATTCGTCCGCCGACAGAAGCGACGTTCACTATGTAACCACGCTTTTGTTCGCGAAAATACGGCAATATTTCACGACAAACGCTCATTAGCCCCAGAACATTCGTCTCGAACTGCCGCTCGATCTGTTCTGATGTGGCGTATTCAAAAGGCCCGATCAGTCCGTAGCCCGCATTATTGACCACGGCATCGATCCGCCCAAATTTCTCGAGTGCAGCTTTTATAGCATCCTTGATCGACTCGGTATCGGTAACGTCGAGTCTTATGCACTCGATATCGGCGATATTTTGAAGTTCCGTCGCCTTTTCCGGCGAACGCATCGTCGCGGCGACCTTCCAGTTCTTGGCCTGGAACAATTTTGCGGTATGAAGCCCGATGCCGCTCGATGCTCCGGTGATAAGGATGACTCTGTCCATGACGGGGATTTTATCATTTGTTCATCAAATCATTTATTCATTTTACGCTACAGGTGTCGGCTAAATGAAAAAATGGATAAATGATAAAATTAAAAAATGAAGTTCCTCCACATTGCCGATGTGCATCTGGGATGTACGCGATATCAGCTTCCTGAGAGCCCGCGTGATTTTTTTGATGCGTGGATCGATGTGCTAAAGCGTTACGGCATTGAAGAGAAGGTCGATTTTGTGGTGATGTGCGGCGATTTTTTTCATAAGCGCTCGGTGCCGCCCGAAACCATGAACTACGCGGTTGAGGGTCTCACGATGATGCGTGACGCCGGAATTCCGGTCGTCTCGATCGAAGGGAATCATGACCAAAAGCACACGGACAGCGAATTCAGCTGGCTTCGTTCGCTTGCGAGCTGGGGCCTGATCAAGCTGCTGGAACCGGAAAAGCCATTGACCGTAACCGACGCAGATTCCGCGTCCGAGATGATCTATACCCCGTGGAATGACGCCACGAAACGCGGAGGGTATATCGACATCGGGCGGGCGAGGATATTTGGCTCGGATTGGTATGGAGCCTCGGGAAACTGGGCGATTCCGATGCTGACAAGGGCGATAAAGGCTAATCGACGCGAGGGGGCTTTTCATCCGCTGCTGCTCCACACCGATGTCGAAGGCCATCAGATGCATCCGATCCCGGCGTTGTCGATCTCTGCGTTGAAAGAGCTGAAATCCGCCGTCGAATACGTCGGCCTCGGCCACACGCACAAACATTACGAAATCGACAACTGGGCGTTCAATCCCGGTTCGATCGAGATCACGAACATCAGTGAGTTTCGCGAGACGCGCGGTGCTTTTGTGGTCGAGGTTGACGAGGCTAACATCGTCACGGCACGCCATGTAACCGATTATCACTTCCGGCCGTTCCAGCAGATGAGATTTAATGTCGATAACGTTGATCAGGCGGCAAAAATAACCGCGGGCGTTATCGAACTGGTCGAAAGGGAAGCCCGCGTGGCCGAACCCGGAAAGCCGCAGCCGATAATCGAGGTTGCTTTCCGCGGACAATTGGGTTTTCCGAATTCGCTTCTCGAGATGCAGAAAATGCGTGACGAGACAAAGGCTCTGACCGACGCTTTGCACGTAAGGATCAAAAATCAGACCATCCCGGCGGACTATCTTGATGCGAACGAGGACGCACCGGACGAAGGCCGCGAACATCTCGAGCGCTGCGTGGTGAGTGATCTGGTGATGCGGGATAATCGATTCAAAGCCTTTAACCTTTCCATCGCCGAAGCGGTCATCGGAGCCAAACGCATGGCGTTGAGCGACGATGAGCCGGCTAAGATCGCGGATTTTATTGCGATCAAGATGAAGGAAGGTGAGAAGGCCGGTTAGTCAGGAATAATTATGTCAGACGCCCTCGAAAAAGTATCCGGGATCAAGACGCTGCCGCTGTTTCCGCTTCCGCTGGTGATGCTGCCGAATGAGCTTTTGCCGCTTCATATTTTTGAAGACCGGTATCGTCAGATGCTCAGGGATGTGGAACATCAGGGCAAATTCTTCGGTGTGATCCGCTTCGAGCCTGAGACGTCCTTTGACACGCAGCCCGCTCCGGGTTCGGTCGGCTGCGTTGCCGAGATACGCGAATCTGAGACGACCGAGGACGGCAGGTCAAATATTCTGACTCTCGGGCTCGTGAGATTCCGGCTGATCGACTATGTCGATTCCGGCGAACCTTATCTGGTCGGCGACGTCGAGTTCTTTGAGGACGAAATAGAGGACGCGGCGGAGCTGGAACCGCTTGCCGACAGTGTCTTTACCCTTTTTGAACGGATGGCCAAGGCTGCCTATAAAATGAGCGGTGCCCGAGGGGAGGCTCCCGAGGTGAGCCGCACGACGCCTGAAGCTCTTTCCTTCCTCATATCCGCGGCGTTCAGTTTTGACACCGATCGTAAATACAAGCTTATCGAGACGACCTCAACGATCGAACGCCTCACATTATTGAAAAAGGTGCTCGATCAATCTGTCGTCCAGGTCGAGGAAAGTGCGAATATTCAGACGGTCGCCCGAACGAATGGTCACAGTAAGAAGAAGATCGATCTCTGATCACTTCGCTGCTTTCATCTTGCCGAAAAATGCGTAGTCCGCCTTTGGGCCGCTGATCTGGAGACGCCAGTTGGTGAAATCTTCGGCATTGTCACAGTTGTTTCCGTGTCCCTGGAAAAGCAGCGTAAATTTCGTGGATGCTGAAGAGATGCCGCCGCGAAAAAAGCCCGTTCCTTTGCTGACATTGCCGCGGAATATCCATTCCTTATACAGCGAAACGTCGGGAGCCGTCGAGGTATTGTCGGGAATATGAACACGCCGCGATTCCAGTCGTGTCGGACGAGGCAGAACCAGCGAACCTTTCTGCTCGCCTTCGGTCATAAAATTCAACGTCCACGCCGATCCTGTAAAAGCGTCCACCATGTCGAACTCACCTTCAGCTGTTTGCTCAAATTCCTTGATAACCGCAGGCAATCCCTTAATGTCATCGAAACTCGCAGGCGTCGTGTAAAGATTTGCGGCCTTGCCAAACTTCATTTCCTTGAGCAGGTCCAGCTCGTAGGACGCGATCTTTCCGGTTGAAATACTGTAAGTTCCGGGTTCGGCGCAACAGGCACACGCAAGAGCTGTTGTTGAAAATGAGGTGATGCAGACGAGAGCTAGAAGAAAGGTGATGGATATTGTTTTGAACATTCGAGATAGCCTCCAGAGGTAGAACGTCATCGACGCTGACATTTGCGGCAATAGTACGTCGAACGGCCGCCCTGTTTCAACCTGAGGATCGGTGTTTCGCAGTTTTTGCACGGTTCGCCCTCGCGGTCGTAAACGAACCAGCCGGCATCGTCGAGCCCGCTGAAATAGCTGCCCTCGAGATTTTCCGGATCGACCTCGCGTGTTCCGGCGTGAGAAACGGCTTCGTTCAGGACGGCGATTATGGCCTCGTGAAGCTTAGCGATGCTGCTCTTTGACAATTTATCAGCCGGTTTTGCGGGATCAAGCCCGGCGGCGAACATCGCTTCGGCAGCGTAAATATTGCCAAGTCCACAGACCTTTGTTTGGTCGAGCAGGAATTCTTTGAGACTTCGTTTCGAGCCTTTAACCGCCCTTGTCAGGTACTCGATCGAGAATTCGGGAGAGAATGGCTCGGGTGCGAGTTTCTTTAGTTCTTTGGCGTCGTGAAGCGTTTCGGTCTCGACCAGTTTCATCAAACCAAAATGGCGTTGGTCGTCGAAAACCAGACGTTCGCCGGTCGTGAGATGAAACAGAGCGTGTGTAAATTTCGGATTCTCAGCCTCGGCCTGCAGCAGCGAAAACCGCCCGCTCATTCGCAGATGAACGATAAGCGTCTTGCCGTCTGTCAGGTCGATCAGGATATGCTTGCCGCGGCGATGGACGAAATTGATCGTCGTCGAGCCGAGGCGAGCGGCAAATTCCGCGGGCGAAATGTCCGGTGCCAACCGCTGTCGGAGAAGCTCGGCAGACGTGATGGTTCTGCCCTTGGCGATGGTGTGCAGGGAACGTGAGATGAGTTCAACTTCGGGTAATTCGGGCATTTAGACCTTTGTGTAATCTGTGAGTGTTGTCTTGTCGCCGATCACCGAGCCTTCGCCGACGATGACGTTGCGGCCGATGTGGCAGCTGCGGCCGATGATCGAATCACGGATCTCAGCGGCGGTGGAAACCTTGGTGTGCGACCAGATCACGGAATTTTCGATCACGGCTTTTTCGTCTATGTAAACGCCGGGACCGATGACGGAATTTATGATCCGTGCTCCCGGTTTTACCGCACTGCCTTCGCCGAGGACGGATCGTTTGTCGATGTCTGCTCTTGTCGCAACGTCCGAAACCGCGGATTCCGCAGGCTCAAAGCCCGCGATCTTTCCGCTTAGGAAATCGTGATGAGCCTGCAGATAATTCTCCGGCGTGCCGATGTCCTGCCAGTAATGCCCGTCCATTACATATCCAAAAAACGGCAGCTCCCGGGCGAGAATGTCGGGGAATACGTCGTACTCGAAGGATCGATTTGCGTCCTTGGCGATCAGGTCGAGGATCGACGGTTCGAGGATGTAAACGCCTGCGTTTATTGTATTTGTTTCGATCTGAGCGATATCGCCGGGCTCAGGCTTTTCGACAAAGCGCGTAACGGCGCTTTCGTCGTCGATCTCACAGACGCCGTATCGGGAAATGTCGTCGACCCGTGCGAGAGCGAGCGTTGCCGCGGCCGATCTTTCCTGATGAAACTCGATCACCTTAGCGAGATCGAGATCCGTCAGGATGTCGCCGTTGAAGACGATAGTGGTTTCACGAAGCGCGTCAGCTGCAAACTTATACGCTCCGCCCGTGCCCATGGGACTCGGCTCTGTTACGTAGCGAAGATTCACGCCATAGTCGGAGCCATATCCCAGAACGTGCTCGATCTTGTCTGGCTGATAGCTCAAAGACAGCGTGATGTCAGTCACACCTGCCTTTCGCAAAATATCGATCTGGTACAGCAAAAACGGGCGGTTTACGACCGGGACGATCGGTTTTGGTGTGTAAACGGTCAACGGCCGCAACCGTGTTCCTTTTCCACCCGCGAGTATTAAAGCTTGCATACAAGAAACTTAAGAACTAGTTCAACTTAAAGACTAAGAAACCCGGAGATAAAAATCAAAAATGAAGACTTCCTTAAATGTTAAAGAATGTTGATAAAGTATAAAAAGCGTTGACAGTAAGTGCGTGTCGTGGTAATTTAATTTGTACGGGTTGATAAGGTAAACCTGTGCACTCCACTCAGTTCATATTCCCATCAGGGCGTGCTCGACAGACAAGCGATCCGCAGTTCCCTTTTAATAGAAAATAATGAGTTTCGATAAAGCAAAAGCGATGCGAAATGCGGAGCGGTTCGTAGCGCAGGGCAAGATTCGAGCCGCGATCGCCGAGTACCGGGAAGTGGTCGATAACGACCCGCGTGACATCGCAACGCTTAACATGCTGGGCGATCTCTATGCCAAGAACTCAGAGAAAAAAGAAGCTGTCGCCTGCTACCTCCAAGTCGCGGATCACTACAATACACAGGGTTTTTCGCAGAAAGCGATCGCTATCTACAACAAGGTCTCACGCATTCAGCCCGATTCGATCGAGGTCTCAGCAAAGCTAGCCGAGCTGCACAAGATCAAGGGATCGTTGTCCGAGGCTCGCTCGCATTACACAACCCTCGCCGAACACTATCAGAAAAACGGGCGCCGCCTCGAAGCTTTGGCGATGTATAAGCAGATCGCATTGCTTGACCCGAACAACACCGAGGTTTGCATGAATCTCGCTGATTCCTATATCCGCGAGAATCAAAAAGACGACGCGCTCGAGGCGTACGCCGAGGCTGGAGCAAGGTTCAGCCGTCAGGGCAAGCACGAGGAAGCCATTCGGGCCTTGATGAAAGGCTTCGATATCAAATCGACCGATCTTCGCATCCTGAACGGCCTCGTCAAAGCTCAAACATCGCTAGGCCGAGCCGGCAAGGCATCCTCTCTGCTCGAAGAGATCCTGGAGAACGAGCCGTACAATCGTGACGTTCTCTATCTTTTGATCGAGTGCTGCATCGATTCGCAAAACGCTTCTGGCGCTGAGAAAGCGGTCATCAAACTTGTCGAGATAGAGCCTGCAAATTATCCGAAATTCCTCGACCTGATCCGCATTTACCTCAACGTCAACGATCCCGAATCCGCGGCAAGAATTCTGACCATGTCCTCGGAATATCTGCTCGCCGGCGGCCAGTCCGATGAATGCGGAAAGTGGATCAACGAGATACTCGAACGCGATCCGGCTCAGTTATCAGGCCTGCGCCTTCTCGTCAGGTACAATTCATGGCTCAAGGATGAGAACGGCTTCCGCCTCGCTCTCGAACGCCTGTATGCCGCAGCATCCGGCCGTGATTCGGTCGAGGATGAGCGTTTCGCATTGAACCAACTGGTAGTCATTCGTCCGCACGAGACGCGATTCCGCGATCGTCTGAACGAGATCAATGAGCAGTACGGCTACGAAGATACTCCTGTCGATCACGAACTGATGGATGCTCAGTTCAACAGAGACGACGAAAATGAATTCGAGCAAGCCGATGATCATGCCGCCGAAGAGCATGAAGTTGTCGATGGCACGATCGTTGAAACCTCAGCCGGGTTTGATCTTAAACCGGCAAATGAAACTCGACCGCTTTCAGCACGTGCCGAGCAAATGATCGAGAAAGAACTTGAGAGCATAACTTTCTACATTGAGAACGATTACAACGATCTCGCCGAGAAAGCTCTCGTCGAGTTGGCAAACGAATTCGGCGATCGCGAGGAATTCGCTGAGCTCCGCCGAAAAATTGGTGTCGAGTATGTTGAGCCGCAGCCTGTCGAAGCCGCAGTCGTCGTTGAGGAACACCACGAAGTTGTTGCGAGTACGCTTGGAATAGATCAGATCAGGTCTGAATTCGGTCTTGAAACTTCGGACGATCAGGACGACGAAGACTACGAAACGCACTATCACACTGCCGTCGCGTATCAGGAAATGGGCCTTATGGAAGAAGCGATCCGCGAATATCAAGAAGCCGTCGGCCTTGTAGAGACACACGACGGAACACGGCGATTCTTCCAGTGCTCAAACCTCATCGGACACTGCTTCCTTCAGAGCGGCAAACCAAAACACGCCATCACCTGGTTCGAAAGGGCTCTTGAAACGCCAGACATCTCGGACGAAGAACATCACGGGATCTGGTACGAGCTTGCAACCGCTCACGAGGCAAATGGCGACGATTCCACCGCTGCCCGATATTTCGAACAGGTGTACGCCGAAAATGTCGATTTCCGTGATGTTGGTGAGCGGGTCAAGAACCTGGTGATAAATCGCTAACTAGCCACAAATCACCTAAAAAAGGTTATACTCTGACGGTATGGTTGAAAGACTTACCGTCATTTTCTTTATCATGCTGTGCTTCTTATTGGGTTTTTACCTGATATTGTCACCGTGGGACGCTCTGTTCGGCCCGTGGGGAGAAAACTATTTGCTTGTATTCCTTTCTGACAAAGCCGGGGCTCCCGTTTTGCAGCGGGCCGTGGCATCAACATGGTTTCGCGGGGCGGTGACTGCACTTGGCGTCCTAAACCTCGTAATAGCTTTTTGGGAGATCGTTAATTTCAACCAAAGCGTCAAAATGCTGCAGGGAAATGAAACAAGAAACGACTCGTGAAGCTTGATCTCAATAAGCCGCTGATTTATCTGATAACTCCGGGAGATGCCGTTATTGGCAATTTCGACTCGAAACGTCGTCAGATACTCGATGTCGTCCGTCTAGCGGTTAAAATCGGCGTTCCGCTGATCCAGATCCGCGAAAAACAGCTCTCGGCCAAGGCACTTTATTCCTTGACCAAAGACGTGGTTTCGTTAGCTCGCGGAACGCGAACCAGGATCTTCGTTAACGATCGAAGCGATATCGCTGTTGCGGCCGGAGCCTACGGAGTACACCTCACATCGTCATCTATCCCAGTGAATATCGTCCGAAAAAATTTCTCTAAGGACCTGATGGTGGGTATCTCGACACACACTATCGATGAAATTCGAACGGCGGCAGATGAAGGTGCCGACTTTGCCGTTTTCGGCCCAATTTTCGCAACGCCGGGTAAGGACGCCCTGGTCGGGTTGGATCTGCTCTCGGAAGCCTGCCGGGAAAATGAGAAACTTCCCGTATTCGGCTTGGGTGGTATCGACCGAACCAATTATGCCGAAGTGCTCGCAGCGGGTGCTGCAGGTTTTGCCGCGATCCGTTGCTTGAATCAACCAGAGGAACTTCGACGGATCGCCGAGGAGATCAATGAACGGTAATTCGACAGCCGCCAAGCCGCCAGTTTGTTTAACTGTAGCCGGACTCGATCCATCCGGCGGTGCAGGAATAATCGCAGATATCAAGACATTTTCCGCATTCGGATGCTTTCCCACGGCTGCCGTCGCATCAGTTACATTCCAAAACACTCAGGCGGTATTTGGTGCGGTGAGCCAGACAGCAGAGTCAGTTCGCCGTCAGGTCGAGCCTATTATCGACGATTATGAGATCGCCGCCCTGAAAACTGGTATGCTGCCAACCAAAGAGATAATCGATGAAGTAGGCCGATTGGTTACCGAATTTGAACTTCCAAATTTTGTGGTCGATCCCGTTGTAAGATCAACCTCAGGATTCGACTTGGTCGACGACGCGGCTTTGACATCGGTGATTGAACGGCTCTTTCCGCTCGCAACGGTTGTTACGCCGAACATTCCCGAGGCAGAACGGATCACTGGAACGACGATTAGCACGGAGGCCGACATTGAAGCAGCGGCCGCAAAGATGCGAGCGTTTGGAGCTGCAAATGTTCTGATAAAAGGCGGGCACCTTTTAGGCACAACAGCCCGTGATCTATTATTTATTGGCGAGACCAAGCATGTTTTCGTAGCGGACTTTATCGAAACTGCTTCGACCCACGGAACCGGCTGCACCCTTGCGGCCGCAATTACCGCGAACCTTGCTCTCGGAAAAAGCCTCACTGACGCAATCGCTATCGCCAAGACCTTTGTCCACGAAGCGATACGAACCTCGCCCGGGCTCGGGAGAGGGAATTCGCCGATAAATGTCCAGTAAGGCGGGGAAGTTATTTCGCCGGTGTGAAAATGCTGGGCGACTGGTAAGTTACGCCAAAAATGACTCCGGTTCTCGGGCTGAATTTGGTTAGCCCGAACGCGGCTGCGGTATCAAATCGAAGGCCTGAGGCTTTGATCTGAGTGCCGATCCTAAATTGCCCGACGCTTTCCGTTCCAAGCGGAGCGGTTCCGTTGCGGGTGTTTATTCGCCCGTTGACCTCACCCAAAATGTTGATCCGATCGGTCGCGCGATAGATACCAGCGAGACCGTAAAGCAGGACGTCGTTCTGCGTAAAACGCTCAAGCGGAGCCGTCATTATCTGAAGACCAAGATTTCCCATCGCGTTGAATTTAGGCGTGTTGTCGACAACGTCGCCAAATTTCTTCTGCAAAAGGATCTTCGAGAAAACGTTTATCTGATTCGTGCCGATACCGCGTGCCTGGTCCGTATTCGGCATCTGAAAGCCAAACTTTATGCCTACAGACGGCAGTAGTCGCGTTTCATTTCGCAGTTTCACCTTTGCAGAAATGGTGAGATCGTCAAAATCGTTGGTGGAATTTCCGACAACATTCAGCGGGATCGCGGAAGGATTTCTTGAGTTGATCGCGACGTAATTCTGCAGCGTACCCTCGATCTGCAGCTCTACATTCGATGAAAAGCCAGTGCGGATGCGGATATCGCCAACGCGAGTAAGATCGCCGTTGATGCCGGAAAGCGGGAATTTCGCATTCTGAAAAAAATCAACGCCAACCCCGATCTGCAGCGATCCCGGCGGAGTAATGTCAACATCATCAGTCAAAAGCGGACGCTGCTGTGCCGAAGCGGCGAGTACCGCTGTCAACATCAATATCAGACTTATTCCGATCCGCTTCACACAATGATTTTTACATTAATCGGGAGATTTTGTAAATCGGTATGAATAACGGTTCAGAGAGAACCGAACCGTATTTAAAAGCTGGGACATCTATGTAGTTGTAAACACAGGAGTTAGATGTGTTTTGGCCTGCATTCAATTATGATATATGGTGGGACAGCAGTCTTGTCCGTAACCTCATTGTACACAACAATTATTTGTCCCATTTACGTGAAAATGGGACACTCTTTGGGACAGTTTTGGTGGAATTCCAGAGCAGTTTTAGTGTCCAATGAGTGTTCCGCGTCGTTGAAGGGACGCAAATGTAACTTCCATTCGCGTGATCGACTACCTGCTGGAATGGATTTGCACATAGGCGGTTAAACTTGCAAAATTATCGATGGGCAGAACGGTAACGCATGGGCAATGACGTTTTACAATTTCAAAAAGATACGGCCGAGGGGCCGCTGCGTCTGGTTCCGGAACGGGCAGATATTGCCGAACCAGGAGCAATCGACAAGCAGTTTGTAAACTTTACTTTTCTGCGGGTCAGCCCGGACTGGCGAAAGCTCGACGGGGAAGCGAAACGCATTTACAAGTCGGAATTTGCAAATACCTTTGAAAGCTTTCGGGACGATTTTCTTCTGTATTCATATTCGCTGGTGGGTTTTGATTCGAAAGCGGATCTGATGTTTTGGCGAATAGGGACATCGCTCGACCGTGTGCAGGAGATGACTGCAAAGCTCTATCGCACGAATCTTGGCAGCTTTATCGAGACGTCAGACAATTATCTGTCGATCACAAAACGAATGATGTTCGTCGATGGAGATCATGAGGACAGACAGCGTGTCAGGCCTGGTACGGCGAAATATCACTTCTTTTACCCTTGCGCGAAACAGCAGGAGTGGTTCGATATGTCGAGCGAGGAACGCGATGTTTTGATTGAAGAGAACTTCATGGTCGGCAAGAAGTTTCCTAATATCCGTATCCACATGACACACGCATTCGGATTTACGGATAACGAGTACCTGATATCATTTGAAACGGACGAGCCGAGAGATTTTCTGGCTTTGGCTGAAGAGCTAAGACAGACATCCGCCAGCAGATTGACGCTGCGTGGAATGCCCGTTTATACGTGCCGGCAGCGCAGCTTGATGGAATGCCTGGATGCTCTGGGATAAATGATAGCCAGAAAGTTCTTTATCAGCGGAGAGGTTCAGGGCGTCGGTTATCGATATTTTGCTCAGCGTTCATCGGCGCGGCATCAGGTCAAGGGCTATGTCCGGAATCTGGACGATGGCCGTGTGGAGGTTTTGGCAGAGGGCCCTGCAGCGGCAGTTGATGCGTTTAGGCAGGATCTTGCGGCTGGCCCGGCAAGTTCGATAGTGACGGTGGTCGAGGAGCTGGTGCTCGAACCGAGCCGATCCTATTCAACGTTCAGGATCGAAAGATAGTTTTGGTTAAATAAATAATGGAAAACCTGAAAAAATTAATTCGCGAAGTGCCTGATTTTCCGAAACCGGGCATTAATTTTTACGACATCACAACCCTGTTGAAAGACCCGGAAGGGCTCGAGGGCACGATCGATGCACTCACCGAGCAATGCCGCGGGATGGAGATCGATACGATCATCGGCGTTGAGTCTCGGGGTTTTATCTTCGCTACTCCGCTCGCATATCAACTCGGTGCGGGCTTTATTCCTGTGCGTAAGCCTAAAAAGCTTCCTGCCGAAAAAGTATCGATCTCGTACGATCTCGAATACGGCCAGGACACGCTCGAAATGCACAAGGACGCGGTCGGCGAGGGGCACAAGGTGCTGATCGTCGATGACCTGCTCGCCACCGGCGGAACGGCGAGAGCGGTCGTCGATCTCGTCGAGAGCGTCGGCGGTCAGGTGGCGGGACTTTTGTTCGTGGTCGAGCTTGACTTCCTTGGCGGCCGAAGCAAATTTGATGGCTATGATGTCAGGTCGTTGATACGGTATGATTCGTAGGCTTACGTATTTGAGATCTGATCTCGCTCCCGTAGCTCAGCAGGATAGAGCGTTCGCCTCCTAAGTGAAAGGCCACAAGTTCGAATCTTGTCGGGAGCACCAATTAACAAGGCACTTGCTAATACTATGCAAGTGCCTTTGTCGTATTACTCACACTATTGCATGGATCGACGTATCAGTTAAATTGAGGAAAATGGACGACGAACATGGCGAGTAAATATATCATTGCGATCGATCAGGGAACGACAAGCTCGCGATCGGTACTGTTCGACAAGGACGGTCGGTTGATCGATATAGCTCAGCAGGAGTTTGAACAGATATTCCCCTCGCCAGGCTTGGTCGAACAT
This sequence comes from Pyrinomonadaceae bacterium, assembly GCA_047600985.1. Taxonomy (GTDB): domain Bacteria; phylum Acidobacteriota; class Blastocatellia; order Pyrinomonadales; family Pyrinomonadaceae; genus OLB17. The sequence goes on from JASGKA010000002.1 coordinate 488,859, forward strand.
GACCCCGATGAGATCCTTCGGTCTCAACTAGAAACGATGGCCACCGTGATCAAACGTAACAGTGTGTTACCGGCCGAGATCGCAGCTATCGGGATCACAAATCAGCGCGAAACAACCGTAGTTTGGGACCGGATAACGGGACGGCCCATCCACAACGCCATCGTGTGGCAAGACAGACGAACGGCTTCGATTTGCGAGGAACTGAAAGCTCGAGATTTGGAAGAATATACTAGACGAGCGACCGGGCTCGTTATCGACTCGTATTTTTCAGGTACTAAGATCAGGTGGCTGCTGGATAACATTGATGGAGCACGACAGAGAGCTGAGCGTGGTGAACTGCTTTTCGGCACTATCGACACTTGGCTTATCTGGAATTTGACGGATGGCCAGGTTCACGCGACCGATTATTCGAACGCCTCCCGGACGATGCTGTATAACATCCGCGATCTGGACTGGGATGAAAACCTCCTTGCCGCTCTCACGATTCCCGCTTCAATGATGCCGCAGGTGAAACCCTCCGGTTGTCACTTCGGCGATCATCAGATCGACGGCGTCAGGATACCGATCGCGGGCGTTGCGGGCGACCAGCAGGCGGCTCTGTTCGGCCAGGCGTGTTTCGAACCGGGAATGGCAAAAAACACATACGGAACTGGCTGTTTTATGCTGATGAATACGGGAGAAACGCTTCAGTATTCAGATAACGGATTGCTTACTACCATCGCATGGGGACTGGACGATAAAGTCTGCTACGCTTTGGAAGGCAGCGTTTTCATCGCCGGAGCGGCTATTCAGTGGCTAAGGGATGGGCTGGAGCTTTTTAGATCGTCGTCTGATTCCGAAAGATTTGCCAGACAGGTCGATGGCGATAATCCGGTGTATGTTGTACCTGCATTCGCGGGGCTTGGTGCGCCCTATTGGGATATGTATGCCCGCGGGGCTGTGTTTGGCCTAACCCGAGACACCGGAAAAGATCACCTGATCAGAGCGACACTGGAATCGATTGCCTACCAGACGAAAGACATTCTAAATGCAATGCAAGAGGATTCGAAGATCCGGCTGAGTACTCTAAAGGTAGATGGCGGCGCGTGTGCCAATGATCTTCTGATGCAGTTTCAGGCGGACATCCTCGACGCAAAGGTCGAACGGCCCAAAGTTATAGAATCGACCGCTCTGGGAGCTGCCTACCTCGCCGGGATCACTGTCGGGCTTTGGAAAAAAGAGGACATCGCTAGCGGCCGGAACGTTGATCGGGTCTTCGAACCATCTTTCGATTCGGAACGTCGCAGCAAGTTATATAACGGCTGGAAAAAGGCCGTAAAACGGACGATGAACTGGGATGCGGAGTGAATGGACAAACCTAATGATCGACTGAGTGAAGTCGCTTCAGTCAAGAATATCTCGTTATTTTTGGAAGCGAGAGTCGAATGAACCTTTCTATTAGATGAACGGAAGAAAAGCGTGTAAGAGCACAGTGGCAAACATTGACCGCGGTGGGCATGCTGGAAGTCTATTCGAAATCTCCGAAATAGGTTGGGGCCGCATCATGAAAGATGCGGCCTTTTTTTATTTACGGTTTTAACGCGACCGAGCTGTTGCTGCCGAGATCCTCAAGATATTTAACGACATTGTCGATAAGCCATTTAGGTGTAGAAGCTCCCGCCGTGACTCCGACGCGCTCGACCCCGATCAGATCGTTCGGGTCGATCTCGTTCTCGGTTTCGATCAGGAAGCTTTTTTCACATTGCTCTTTGCAAACGCCGAGCAGTTTCACGCTGTTTGACGAATGGCGGCCGCCGATGATGTAGAACGCATCGACCATACCGGCAAGGGCACGAGCGGCTTCCTGGCGGTCTTTGGTGGCGGAGCAGATGGTGTTGACGATCTCGACAGTGTCGCTCGTCCGCTCACGAACAGCGTCAGCGGCATCAAAGAAGGTTTTTACTTTGATCGTCGTCTGCGAGACCACAAGGGGATTACGCAGCTGCGGCAGTGAGGCGACTTCGGTTTCGTCACGCACGATAAACGCGTGGTTCGGAGCGTAGCCTTTGACGCCGATCATTTCCGGATGGTCGGGGCTGCCGACGATGACAACGTGGCGATCTTTTGCTGCGGCCCGCGCGGCGAGTTTTTGCACGCGAGTCACGAATGGACATGTTGCGTCGACGACATTCGCTGCTTTTTCTTCGAGTTCTTTTTGAACTTCCGGCGTCACGCCGTGAGCTCGTATAACGGCGGTTTCGAGGCGGCCGATCTGGACTGGCTCGCTGATGGTCGTCACGCCTTCGTGAGCGAGACGCTGCATTTCCTGCTCATTGTGAATGAGCGGGCCGAGAGCACGGACGGTCTGGCCTTCGCCGATAGCCTTTTCGACCATCTCGACAGCGCGTTCTACGCCGAAACAAAAACCGTATTCATTAGCGAGGAGTACTTGCATTTTGGTTAAACCTTGTCTAACTTACTTAGTTACACCACGAAATCACGCACTCAGTTTAGCAAATGGACAAAGGAAACGAAACCGCTTTGATGGAATGCCGGTTTTTGAATGAAGGCTATTTCCACAAGCTCTACGCCGCTTTCACCGAGGCGTTTTCCGACTACGTCATACCATTTGCACTGACCGAGGCCCAATTTCGCAACCACATCAACCTTAATGCCGTCGATCTCGAGCGAACGGTGGGCGTAATCGACGGCGACCGGGTCGTTGGCTTCACGCTCAACGGTTTCGGCGACTGGCAGGGCCGTAAAACAGTTTACGATGCTGGGACCGGCGTTGTTCCGAGCGAACGCCGCCGCGGCGTCAGCGAATCGATGTTCGAGATGATGCTGCCCCGATTTCGCGCGGCGGGCATTGAGCAGTGTTTGCTGGAAGTGATCACGACGAACACGGGAGCGATACATCTTTACGAAAAGCTGGGTTTCGAAAAGGTCAGACGGCTGGCCCTGCTCCAATGCGACCGAAAGATAACGGAGCCCGAAACGCCTCGGCCTGATATCAAGATCAGAGAAATAAGCCAGCCAGATTGGGACGGCCTGAGTTCGTTCTGGAACGGCATTCCGTCATGGCAAAACTCGATCGACGCTGTAAAACGCAGCAAGGCCTTAAAGCTCATTTTCGGCGCGTTTGAGCAGGACAAATGTGTCGGTTATGTAGTCTTCTCAGAAAAATTCGGACGCATCGCCCAGATCGCGGTCAGCAAAGAGCATCGCAGACGCGGTATCGGTACGGCTTTGCTGCGGGCGGTTCAGAACGGAACTGCTGACGGTTTTTCGATGCAGGTTATCAATATTGACACCGCTCTCGGCGAAGCGATCAGCTTCTTCATCAGACGCGGTTTCTATGAGCGGCTGAATCAGCACGAGATGCTCAAGACCTTCTAACGAACGGGATCGCGAAGGATCGCTTCGGAAGCGGTCAATGCGATCGCCGCAGCGGCGGGATTTGAGTCACGAAGGTTGGCGAGCTGCCTTAGAGCCTCTCCGGTGCGAGACAGCAACCGGACGAGATCGCCTTCTTCAGCCTTGGTTCGGTCGACCAGTTCATCCCATGTCATTCCTGCAGTCCAGCGTTCGGCGGCGGCGGCGGCGGAGTAATTGATCTCTTCGGCAGGAACGACGCCATTTCTCCATTCCACATTCGAAACCATAACAACCAGCCCCTCAAAATCGCCGAGGATATCCGTCATATTCCGTGTCGAACGCATTTCGCCGTAGCTGCGGTCGGCGTCTGAGGCGACCGAGGCCATCAATCCCGCGGCCTCAGATATTTTTAGATCATCAAAGATTCCCTCTTTCAGGGCTTCGCCGACGAGCAACGGCCGGTCGATGCGAAGGTCAGCGAGCCATTTGCCACTTTCGGTCACAGTTTCCGACTCGAAATCCAGATACCCGAAATGATCGAGCACCATCGCCCGCTGCTCGAACGGCAGCCAGATGCGGTCGCTGAGATCCTCGACACCGTCGCGGCGTCGAGCTCGCTGACGATGGCTGTCGCGAAAGGCAAAGCTCTTTTCCGCGATCTCTCGCACCTGTTCAAAAGTTCCGAACGCATCGAGCAGATTTAACAAACTCGTATATGTCGCTCGAAACTTGCTTTCGAGAGCATCGGGCGGAGCTTTGAGCAGCTCGGCGATCTTTTTCGGATTCTGAAACTGGCCGGGAGCGAGCACGACAAAGCCGACGTTGTCTCGCCCACGTCGCCCGGCTCGTCCGGTCATTTGCTGCAGCTCGCTTGCGGTTAGCGACCGCCAGCCATCATTGCCGCGTGTGTCGGCATTTGTAATGACCACCGTGCGAGCAGGGAAATCGACGCCAGCTGCGACGGTCGATGTCGCGAACAGAGCATTTAACAGACCGCCCGACATCATGCCGCTCGATCAGCAGTTTCCAGGACGGAATGTGGCCCGCGTGATGGGCAGCAACCCCGGCGTTGACTATGACCTTCGCATGCTTGTGATCGTGGACCTCGGGAAATTCGGCGGCGAATTCGTCAAAGATCTGCTGCCTCTTTGCCTGCCGTTCGGGCTCGGTCTTTTGGGATTTGTCGAGTGCAACTTCCGACGCAGCTTCGTCACATTTCCGCCGAGTCGGTAGAAAGACGATCGCGGGCAGCAAATTGAAGCCGCGCAGGGCTGAGATCAATTTTGAGGGAGCGATGTCGGCTTTAAATTGGTCCATGCTAAGAAAACTTTAGGAAAGACGGCGATGCAGCCGCATCAGACCGTCCAGCAGCAGATTTTCGTCGACTATGTCGATGCAGTCGGTATTCTCAGCGATCATTCGGGCAAAACCGCCTGTCGCTATCACCTTTGCGTCGGCAACCATCTCTTGCTTGACTCGTTCGATCAGCGAAGTTGCGAGGCCGAAGTAACCATAGACGATCCCGGATCGGATCGAGCCGACGGTATCATTCTGGATCACGGTCGTGGGCTTTTCGATAGATACTTCCGGCAACTTGGACGTGTAAAAATTCAGCGCTTTCGCCATCGTTGACATTCCGGGAGCAATAAGGCCGCCTTTTAGAACCCTGTCTTGGTCAATGGCATCGATCGTAAGAGCAGTCCCGAAACTGCAAACTATGCAAGGTGCTCCGTACCTTTCGGCGGCGGAAAATGAGTTTATTAAGCGGTCCGTTCCGGCTGCGGTCAACGGTTCGTATCGAATTTCGAGGTCGAGATCGGTGTCATTCGAAACGAAGGTCGATGTGCAATTGAGCTCGGTCCGAATGTGGCCCGCGACCGAGGCATTCGCCTCAGGCACCACCGAACAGATCAATGCTCGGGTTGGCTTTGCTGAGAGACCGGCAAAGACCGATCCTGCTGCTTTATCCGGAAATTGGCGTGTAGGAGTGCGGAATAATTGAACGAGGTTTTCGCCGGCGTAGAGTCCGAACTTTATGTTCGTGTTTCCGATGTCGACGGCGAGGAGCATTATCCTTGCAGCGGCAGGCCGTCGTAAACAACGTTCCAGCCGTTCTTGCGGCTTGTTCTGAGGCTTTTAGTGAACCATTCGACCGCTGCTCCTGCATCTTCGTAAAGCTGGACAGCCGGGCGTTCTTCACGTGGGTCGACACGGCAGATGGCGGCACCGATCGAGGCCGTTTTGATGCACAGCAAGGCGATCATGTCGTTTTTCTGCATTACTGCGGTTCTAACCTCAACGCCGCCGAATTCATCGTCAAACTCGTCAAATTCAGCAAGCTCCTCGTCAAAATCATCAAGGTCAAATTCCGCATCAAAATCAAATTCGTTACTCATAGCGTTCCTACACGTTACACTCTCCAGCCGCAAAACTCAATTCATACTTAACCTCGGCGTGGTTTTTAACAAGCATCTCCTCAGCGACCTGGTTTCCGGTGCGGCGGTCGTTCATTTTACGCCAGATCTCATTTTCGCGAAAATTCTTGCCGTCTTTGGTCAGGAAACGGTGATTTTTCTCAAAAACGTGATAGGCATACGGCGTTTCTCGATCGGAATATATCGCACCCTTCAGATGGTCATCGGTGATCCAGAGCTTTATCTGAAAGGTCAATTCCGTCTTGTTGTGAAAACGCAGGTCGATGTAGTTATAAAACACGCCCGCTCCGCTGCCGAAAGGAAGGGTGCGGTTCTCATCCGGGAATGGATCAAAGCTGTGATGGTGCCGCTCGGCAATCTCAAGCGGAGTGTGCAGTGCCATCCAATAAAGTAAGTTTGCGAGCTGACACAGCCCTCCGCCCACGCCGCGAACGACTTCGCCCTGCGAGAGCTGCATTCCCTCAACATAGCCTTTTTCCGCAGTTGCCTCGCCGAGCTGCCGCCAAAATGAGAAGGTCTCGCCGGGTTTGATAAGAATGCCGTCGATCGTCGGGCACGCGATCTTCAGATTCTCGACCTTGTTCTGCTGTAGTTCCGGATCCGAATTTCCTAGTCGACGGCGAAGGAGCGACTGATGTTTTTTGCAGGTGAAGGGAAGCGATTCTTCGCTTACTTCCGACGAAAATCGTCCGGCGACCACATCCGACAACTTGCGAGAAAGGCGCTTTTGCCAGATGCGGGTTTTGTAGAATATCGGGTGTATTTCGGACAGCCGCATGCTTGGTTAATTTTCCAGTTTTGAGTAGACAGTTTTCAGTTACCAGTTTCATCGACTGGCAACTCGAAACTGAAAACTCGCTACCGTTGACCTATTCCTCTTATTCTCTCAACATCTCCAGCCTGTACGATCTTCAGGTCGCCTGCGGTTGTTCTTACTCGCAGGGCACCGTTTTGTTCGAGACCGTCTGTTACTCCCTCGAGCGTTTCGCCCGAGAGTGTCACGCGGACATTTTTACCGCTAAAATATGTCGAACGCTTCCGCCAATGTTCGATTATCTCTGCCGGGCCGGTTTTCTCACAGAGCATATCGTAGAAATACGTCAGATATTTTGTCAGCACCTCGGCGAGTTCGTCCGCCGACATCTGCCGCCCGATCACAGCCTCGACGGACGTCGCAGTTTCTGCGATCTCATCGGGAAAATTGCCTGATGTTAAATTAACGCCGATGCCGACGATCACCGCAAGCCCTTTCGGCGTTTCAACCGTCTCGGCCAGAATGCCGCTGATCTTCTTTTCCTGAATGAGGACATCGTTGACCCATTTGATATCAGGTTTTAAGCCAAATTCTTTTAACGTATCGTGGACCGCGACACCCGACATCAGCGTTATCAGCGGCAGAAAGCGTACGTCGAATCTCGGCCTCAGCACAATGCTGAAATATAATCCCGAGCCAGGCTCCGATGCCCAGACGCGGCCATGCCGTCCGCGCCCTGCAGTTTGCTGCCCGGCGATCACGCATAAGCCTTCGTCCACGCCGAGCCTCGCTTGACGGGCGGCTTCGTCGTTGGTGGATTCAATGCTGTCGAAGCGTAGAATAGTAATATTCATCGGGCTTAACAAAACTTTACAATTTACCGGTGTTTAAACATAAACTCTTTACATTCAAAATTCACAATCAACCTGTCACGATCATTGGACCGGAGGAAAGATATGGAAAATTATTCACGCCGCGAACTGCTAACCAAAGGCCTCAAAACCGCTGCCGCCGTCGGGCTCGGTGCAGGAATGCTTGGGGCATTAGGCGACAAGGTTTCGGTCATCGACAAAGCGTGGGCAAACTTTGACCCGCGAGCGTTGACGTATCAGACCGATGAGACCTGCGTACTGACCTGTTCATCGACGCTCGGACCGTGTTATTTCTCGACCGGGCTTGTTCGCAGCGACATTCGCGAGAGCTACGCCGGACTAAGTACGAAGCTGATCTTCAAGGTGGTCAATGCCGACACGTGCCTGCCGATGTCCGGCGTTAGTATCGATATCTGGCATACGAACGCGATCGGAGCTTATTCGGCACCGATCAGCACGTTCTGCAACGGCACGGACCCCGCGAATCAGGCGGCGAGATTCTGCCGTGGTATTCAGACCACAGATGCGAATGGCATCGCGACGTTTACAACGCTCTATCCCGGCTGGTATTCGGGCCGCACGATCCACATTCATGCGACGCTCCGCATCGGCAACACGCAGATGGTGACGACGCAGTTCTTTTACAACGACAAGATCAGCGACTACGTATTTGCAAATCACCTACCGTATTCGGGACGCGGTGCTCGCGACACGCGAAACAATAACGACAACGTCATCGGCGGCAGCACGTGGGCGACACGTATTCTGCCGTTCCTGTTTTCGACGAACGTTATGCGCGACCGCTCGCTTGTTTGCACGAAGACAATCGCGATCCGCACAACACCGACAACGTGTGCAGCGTAGCCAAAACCGGAGGGAATCAGAATGTCAAAGATCAAGACCAACAGCATATTCGCGGCAATGATATTGGCGATCGCAATGATTACTGCCAACAGTACGTTTGCACAGTGTTCATTTACAGGAGCCATCACAAGCTCCGATTCGACCCACGCAAACGCTCTGGCGACCAGCGGCATAAACAGTAGCGTGACCGAGGTTCAGGCCTGTCCGGGTGTTTTTACGACGACCGGAGCGATACATTACGACAAATACGACTTCTCAAACCAAACCGGAGCCTCGGCGACCTATACGGTCGATATGAACGCCAACGGCTGCGCGACCTTTATGATGGGCAGTGCGTATCTCGGCAGCTACGACCCAAATAACCTCTGCAACGCCTATCTCGCCTCGCTTGGGTTTGGGAACAGTGATACAAGCAGCTATTCATTCACGGTGCCGAGCGGTTCGAACTTTTACGTGTTGGCCGAGGAATTCGATCCGGCTGCCTATTGTGCGAGCTACACCGTAACCGTCACGCCTTGTCCATCTGCTGCCGCAAGCCTGTTCGCAGTCTCAGGACGCGTTCTAACGCCTGCCGGCCAGGGATTGAGGAACGCCCGTGTGATACTGACGGATGCTGCAGGCACACAGCGTTCGGCCACGACCAGCTCGTTTGGCGTTTACAGTTTTAGCGACGTTGCGAGCGGTTCGTATACGGCGAGCGTCTCGTCGAAACGTTATCGCTTTGCCGCCCAGCTTTTGAGCGTTAACTCTGCTTTGTCAAATATCGATTTTACGGGCCTTGAATAACATCAAGATGTGACTACGACCCCGCTGGTGACCGATGGCGTGACTGCCCCGGTCACTTTTTTTATTTGGTTTTCCAGAGCGAGTCGCAGTAGTAACGTCGCCCATCGAAAAAATTCTCCTTTATCTCAAATCCGCTTTCTGCCGCGATCTCAGCGATCATTCGCAGGCTGTATTTTTGCGAGATCTCCATAAAAACTGCTTCCCATTGGTCGAACTCGAAGGTTTTGTTCAGAGCCGCGATATGCACACTCTGCTGCTCGCGGCTGATAAGGAATGAGCGGGCCGAGCCTTCGATGGGGCGGTAATTGGCGTAGTGTGTGAATTTGTCAACGTCAAAATCCCCGCCGAGTTCGCGGTTGATGCGTTTCAGCAGATTGAGATTGAACGCCGCGGTCACGCCCGCTGCATCGTCGTACGCCGGGACGATAACATGCGGATCCTTTTGCAGGTCAAATCCAATGAACAGCAGGTCACGTTCGCTCATCACGCCGCGCAGCGAGCGGAAGAACTCGACCGCCTGTTCCCGGCTGAAATTGCCAATATTCGAGCCTAAAAACAGCAAAACCTTGCGGCGCCCGTTCTCCGTGCGAAGCGACTCGAGGATCTTGAAATAGTCGCCGTAGCGGGCAGACATTTTTAGGGAAGGGAACTCGTCGTTGAATTTTGTGGTCAACGCATCGAGAGCTTCCTGCGAGATATCGATCGGCTGGTACGAAATATCGGCGTTCTGTTTAAGGAAATGATCTATCAGGATCGCCGTTTTCGTGCCGTCGCCCGCACCGAGCTCGATCAGGTCAAAGCCGCTGCCGCCGTTGGCGAATGAGCGATAGATGTCGTCCGCTTGAGTCGAAAATATTTCGTGCTCGCAACCTGTCAAATAATACTCCGGCAGTTTCATGATCTCCTGAAACAGCCGCGAGCCTTCGTCGTCGTAGAAGTATTTCGACGACAGATACTTGGGCGTTGATGAGAGACCGTCAAGTACGTCGGTCGCAAATTGGTTTAGTTCTGGTGACATTGAAGCTTGTGTCATATTCCCCTTGTTATCTCTCCGCCGAACGATTCACTTTGCCAAACGGATGCCCGTGAATTGCCATCGTAAATGCGGATGGAAAAAATTTCTGTACGTTGGGCGACTGTGGCCCTCGGGAGTCGCGATCGACGCACCCCGCAGAACCATTTGGTTGACCATGAATTTGCCGTTGTATTCGCCAACCGCTCCGGCGGCTTTTGCAAATCCGGGATATGGCAAATAGGCTGAATTCGTCCATTCCCAGCGTTTTCCCCAACTGAAACCATCATTCGCGACTTCCCATTCGAACTCCGTCGGTAAACGCATACCCTTCCATTCGGCAAACGCTGACGCTTCGTAAAACGAAACATGACAAACCGGCGCCTCCGGCGGCAATTTGCCGCGATCCACCAAGAGTAAAGTGATTCCACTCGCCCTCGATTCTATTCCAATAAAGCGGCGCGTTTATTCCTTCACGATTTACCCAATCCCAGCCTTCGGAATGCCAAAAACGGAAGTCCGTATAGCCGCCGGCGTCGATGAACTCGACAAATTCTGCATTGGTGACGAGGCGATCGCTGATAGCGAAATCCTGCAGATAAACTTTGTGCCGGGCGAGTTCGTTATCGAAGCAGAAGCCGTCGCTTTTGAAACCGATCTCGTAAACGCCTTTGCTCAATTCGACGAGCGAGTCAGAACCACCTGCGGTATCGGGTGGTTGAAGGTCGAGCAATGAGGCGGCGTTGATTCCATCTGCGGCTAAACCACCCGCTACCGCAGGTGGTTCTGACAGTTCCTCCGGAGCAAATCCCTCGCGATATGCAGGGAAAAGCGGATTAATGCTGAGCGTGTATTTCAGGTCGGTCAGGAACAGTTCCTGATGCTGCTGCTCATGATTGAGGCCGAGCGTGACGAGTTCGACGATCTCTGGCGACACCGTCGTTGAAAGCAGTTCCGCCATTTGATCGTCCACGTACTTCCGAAACGCGAACACCTCGCTGACCGTCGGACGGCTCAACGCTCCGCGATTATCTCTCGGCGTGCGTTCGCCGATCGTGTTGTAGTAGCTATTGAATAGAAATCCGAAACGCTCGTCGAAAACCTTGTAGCCTGGCACGAATTGCTTCAGGATCATCTCCTCGAAAAACCAGGTCGTGTGAGCAATATTCCACTTCGCCGGCGAGACGTCGACGATCGGCTGCGGGATGTAATCCTCGACCTCGAGCGGCTCGCAGAGTTTCTCGGTGTATGCTCTGACGTTTTGATAGGCACCGAGTAGACCGGTCGCAATTGTTTCGCTTTTTCCTTGTGCTTGCATGGTTCAATTAAATCAAATTAGATCCCGCAATGGCGGAAAATATACCGTACTATGGTGCTGCAACGATGTTGCAAGTATGCATTGCGGCGAAAAATTATGCAAGTAAACGCAACAAATGCACGAACAAGGCTATCTTATCCGTGCATTCATTTTTTGAAAGTTCTAAGTATTACACTGCTGCAGGAAAATTCTGACGCCGCATGCTTTCCCATTCGGTAACCTGCCGCGCACGGCGGTTTTCGTGGGCATTGGACAGCGAGACGATGAGGTCGTCGAAACGAAACGGTTTATTTATGCGTGATCTGTCGTTGAAGTGAGCGTCGGAGATGTGTTGATTTGACTTAGAGTGGGTAGAGTCGAGCGTGCTTTCGATATGATTGACCATCGTGATGCCTCCTTTTTTTGCTGGCGGCAGACGGTCAAACCGTAAAACTTACGTCATTCGTTCTCGACCGGCTGCAAGCGTGTGTTTGTGATCATCAAGTATTCTGTTATTGAAAAACTCCTAAGATCGGATGAAGATAGGTTAGCAAAAAGTTAATTTTTTGCCAAGGAATTTATGCACAAGCCCGCGCGTTGCAATGGCGAACTGTTCAAGTTGGAGGAATCGCCCTTGCTTACGCGCGGGCTTGTGCAACTCTTACTTCTTCAGCCAACCAAACAAAGCATTCACCGTAATATCACGATTTGTCTGATAGATCGCTTTGGTCAGCGGCAGGGACATTGGGCAGACCTGAATACAGTTTTGGGCGTTGCCGCAATTGCCGATGCCGTCATCGCCGAGCAGGCCGTTGAGACGGTCGTCCATGTTGGCCTTGCCGGTCGGGTGCATGTTGAAAAGGTGAGCCTGAGCGATCGCCTGCGGTCCGATGTAATTGTCGTCGCCGTACTGCGGGCAAGCCTCGAGACAGCAGCCGCAGGTCATGCAGCGTGAGAAAGCGTAGCGTTCCTGGGCGAGTTCGTTGGTGACGTGCGGTCCCGGGCCGAGATCGTAGGTGCCGTCGAGCTCGATCCAAGCTTCGACCTGTTTGAGATGGTCGAACATCTTGGACCGATCGACCTTCAGATCGCGGACGTTCGGAAATTTCGACATCGGTGCCAGAGAAACCGTGTCAGAGCCCGATGCGAGCAGCAGATCATCCACCAAAGCCGAACACGATTGCCGCACTTTCCCGTCGATCACCATCGTGCAGATGCCGCACACTTGCTCAAGACACGACATATCCCAAACCGGCGGCGTGGTTGTTTTACCGTCGATCGTGACCGGATTTTTGCGGATCTCCATCAGAGCCGAGATGACGTTCAGGTTCCGGCGGTATTGCAGCTCAAAGGTTTCCCAGTGAGCGGCCGCGCCTTCTTTTTCGCGACGCTGGATCTTGAATTTGATCGTAGCCGGCGGCGTGTCGAGCTTCTTTTTTTCGATGTGTGCGTTGGTGGTCATCTTCTATGCTTTTTTCTTTGCTGAATAGTCTCTCTTTCGCGGTTCAACAAGCGAAACGTCGATCGGTTCATAGCTGAGTACCGGAGCTTCCTCAGCGTACTCGGCAATAGTCGTTTTCATGAAATTCTCATCATCGCGATCCGGGAAATCCGGTTTGTAATGAGCTCCGCGTGATTCGTTGCGATTTAACGCTCCGAGCGTGATGACTCGGGCGAGTTCGAGCATATTTTTGAGCTGACGTGCGTGCGGCACCGCCTGCGTCGCCCAGAGATTTGAATCGTTGATGGATATCTTTTTGAATCTCTCCTGTAGCTCGCGGATCTTGTCGTCGGTAGCCTGCAGGCGGTCATTGTAACGGACGACGGTGACGTTGTCGGTCATTACCTTGCCGAGTTCGTCGTGCAGCTTGTACTGATTTTCGCCGCCTTCGCTTTTGACGACTGCGTCGTTGATCGTCTGCTGTTTCTTAAGTTCAGCGTCGTGAATGCCGTTGGTTTCGGTGTTGCCGCGTTCGACGTTTTTGGCATACTCGATCGCCGAAGGTGCGGCGACAAATCCGCCGTAAACGCAGGAAACTAGCGAGTTGGCACCGAGACGGTTTGCTCCGTGGATCGAATAATCGCATTCGCCCGCCGCAAATAAGCCCGGAATGTTTGTCCGCTGCTCAAAATCCACCCAAAGCCCGCCCATCGAATAATGGACGCCCGGGAAAATTCGCATCGGCATGTATCGCGGATCGTCGCCGACGAACATTTCATAGATCTCGAGGATGGCTCCGAGGCGTTCGGTCAGCGTTTCGGCCGGGATGTGCGTGAGGTCGAGATAGACCTGATTTTCGCCCGCGACGCCGTGGCCTTCGAGGCAGACCTGGAATATCTCACGGGTCGCGATGTCGCGTGGAACGAGGTTGCCGTACGCCGGATACTTCTCTTCGAGAAAGTACCAACGCTCGTTCTCGGGGATATCCTTCGGCGAACGTGCGTCGCCATCTTTCTTCGGCACCCAAACGCGGCCGCCTTCGCCGCGGGCCGATTCGGACATGAGGCGAAGTTTATCTTCGCCTGGGATCGAGGTTGGATGAACCTGAATGAATTCGCCGTTCGCGTACTTGGCTCCCTGCTGATAGCAAGCTGAGGTAGCAGAGCCCGTGCAGGTCATCGAGTTGGTCGATTTTCCGAAGATCAATCCCGGCCCGCCAGTCGCCATGATCACAGCGTCCGCTGCAAACGATTTCAGCTCAAGCGTTTGCAGGTTCATCGCGACGAGTCCGCGGCAAACCTGATGATCGTCCAGAACGAGCGAGAGCATTTCCCAGCCTTCGTATTTCGTGACCTTCTTCTCGACTTCCCAGCGGCGAACTTGTTCGTCGAGAGCGTATAACAGCTGCTGACCAGTCGAAGCTCCGGAAAAGGCCGTCCTGTGATGAAGCGTTCCGCCGAAGCGGCGGAAATCCATCAGGCCTTCCTTGGTTCGGGAGAACGGCACGCCCATTCGATCGAACAGATAGATGATTTCGGGCGCCATATCGGTCATGCGTTTGACCGGCGGCTGGTTGGCGAGAAAATCGCCGCCGTAGACCGTGTCATCGAGGTGCTTAGCCGGCGAATCGCCTTCGCCTTTGGTGTTAACGGCGCCGTTAATGCCGCCTTGAGCGCAGACCGAATGCGAGCGTTTGACCGGCACTACGGAGATCAGATCAACCTCGTGACCGGCTTCTGCAAGCTTCATCGCCGCTGCAAGCCCTGCAAGGCCGCCGCCGACGATCGCAAATTTTAGTGATTTCGATGCCATATTTAACTCAAGTAAGAGTTTAGAATTTCGCCGCTCCAGTGGTTGCCGCTTTCTTTGGTGATTCGCATAGTGCCTGCGGCATCAATCCGCACGGCCGGACAAAAGAGAATGCTGCGTTAATACCCACAAACGAAAGCAGCAACGCCACGCCCATACACGCTGTAAGCGTCGCTTTCTGGGCTTTCTCGCCAATGACGAGCCCCCAAATCGACTGCGAAAAGGAACAATCCGTACGCCAAATGCCACGCGGTTGCGACAACTCCCAGGAAATAAACGATAAGCACCCAAGTAACCTGAAATTCGGCCGAAACAATGCCAAATGCTTTATCAGCATTACCGGCAACCGGCGTCATGTTGAGGTATGGGATCATCCCAAACCGAAGATTCAGGATATGGAACAGCAGGAAAAAGAACAAAAATATGCCGGTCGCACGCTGGAAAATGTAAAACCAGTTGCGGCCATAGCCATAGCTAAGTGGGTTCGGCTTGGCCTCGGATGAAATGATCACTCCGTAAACTGAATGAAACAGCAAAGGCAGGAATATGCCGAAGATCTCGATGAGCAGCAGGAACGGGATGTCATGGATCTCTTTTACGGCTTTGTTAAAATTCGCTTCACCGTTCATCGCTTTTGAGTTCGTGAACATGTGAACGAGAAAAAACACGCCCAGTGGAACGATGCCGGTGATCTGGTGCAGCTTTCGTAAAAGAAAGGTGTTAGAAAATTTTATCGCCATTGATCAATTTCGGGTTTCTAAGCCCAGATTTGCTATTGAATGCTTGAATTTTAGTTCCAAACACAAAATTCAGCAATGTTAGCACGCGGTATTTATGGTACGTCGATTATAAGATAAGATAAAATGAAAAATATAGCGGTGATTAAATAGAATTACTAATGACTATGTTTGGGATCTAATGCATATCGAGACACTAAAAGTTTTTTGCGATCTCGTTGATCTGGAGAGTTTTTCGCTCGCAGCCGAGCGAAATTTCGTAACGCAGTCGGCGGTCAGCCAGCAAATACGCTCGCTCGAGGATAAGTTCAAACGCCGCCTGCTGGAACGAATTCGCGGCCGCCGGGAGGTAAAGCTAACGCCGGCGGGCGACGTTTTTTATCAGGAATCAAAAAAGGTGCTCGCGGCTTATGATCAGCTGCAGGAAAATCTTCGGGGCGTTGTCGGAAAGATCGGGGGAACGGTAAAGGTAGCGACCGTTTACAGCGTCGGCCTGCACGAACTGCCTGATAAGGTTCGCGAGTTTATGACGAAATTCCCGGCGGCGAAGATCGACCTCGAGTACTCGCGAACGACGCGCGTCGTCCGCGACGTGTTGAATGGGACAGTTGAGCTGGGAATTTTAGCTTTTCCAGAACCGCGGCGCGGGCTCACGATAACGCCGATGCCGGATGACCGGCTCGTGCTCATCTCTCCCCCGGATCATAAGTTTGCGGATCGAAAGAAGTTGAAGGTTTCTGAACTCGATGGGGAGGAGTTCGTTCTTTTCGAGCGAGATGTGCCTACGCGAAAGGCGATGGACAAGATCTTTAAGACGAACGAAGTGGAGGTGAAAAAGGTCGCGGAGTTCGACAACATAGAGACGATCAAGCGAGCGGTAGAGGTTGGATTCGGCATCGCGATCGTGCCGGAATCGGCAGTTGCTGAGTCAAGAAAAGCGGGAACTCTTGCCGTAGTCCAAATGACTGAAAAATATTGGATACGCTCGGTAGGCGTAGTTCATCGAACCGATCGAAATCTGTCGATCGCGGCGAAGAAGTTTCTTGAACTCTTAGGCAGGCGCGATTTTTAGCTCTAGAATAAACGTCAATATGTTGTCCACGAAGCCAGCAAAACCTTATCGGCTCACCTTTGAAGAGAGGCCCAGTTATCTATACGCCTACGTCGAGGGCGAGAAGGACAACTACGATATCTCACGCGCGTACTGGCAGGAAGTTGCGGACATGGTTGTTCGAATCGGTTCGGAATGCGTGTTGATCGACGAGAATATCGTCGAGTCAGGAAGCTTTGCTGATGTATATAGACTCGCGTCTGAAATCCCCGAAATGGGCTTTGGAAGAGCTCGGATCGCGTTTGTGGATCGGTTTCTGGATCAGAGCGAGGTGAATGAATTTGGTGAACTCGTCGCTCTCAACCGCGGAGCTAACGGCCGTGTCTTCAACGACGTGAAAACCGCCGAGTCGTGGCTGCTAACTGCATAACCCGCGAGCTAATGAACGATCTGCTGAACGATCTGAGCCTCACCGACCGATGAAGCGGCAGCGACGTATGTCATTGGCGTCGTTGGGGCCAATTCGTTGAGCGAGGATCGAAGCTTTTCAACGATGCCGTCGGCCTCCATATACTCTCTGCCGAGAAGACGGCGAAAACGTTTGTTACGCTCCTCGCCTGTCAGTTCTTTTAACATTCCGCCGAGGAAAGAGGTTACTAGCTCAGGTGCAAACTGCCGGCCGGAATTCCGCTGCAGGTCGTCCACTACATCCTTCGCCGGACGGCGGGCTTTGTACGGTCGATCCGTCGTCATTGCGTCAAATGAGTCGGCGAGATTTACGATCTTCGCGATGAAAGGTATCTCGCGGTCGTAGAGTCCGTCGGGATAACCGCGACCGTCTAGACGTTCGTGATGGTATTTTGCCGCAAGGGGTACGTCAGTGAACGGGTGATGGATCGGCAACAGGATCTCGTAACCGACTGACGGATGTTTGTTGAGTTCGGCTGATTCCTTTGCGTTGATGCGGTACGGAGCGTTTATTATCTTTCGCTCGACGGTTAGCTTGCCGACATCATGCAGATAACCTGCGACTGCGGCTCCCTCAACCTCGTCGTTGCCCCAGCCGAGTTCGGAAGCGATGATCTCAGAGAATCTACCGACTCGTACCGAATGACCTTCCGTATATTTATCTTTGCAATCGATCGCGGCGGCGAAGGCTTTAACCGTATCGTGATAGGTCGAACGCATTTCATCGAAGAGCTGACGGTTTTGTTCCGCATGGCGTTCGATCTCGGCCATCAGATTGCGTTGTGCGATTGCGACACCGATGTGCTGGCCCATGGCACAAATGATCTCTTTTTCGTAGCTTGTATAATGTTCACCTGTCGCTTTCTCGCCAAGGAAAAGAGCTCCTACGATCTCGTCGCGGACGACAAGCGGAACGAAAAGCTCGAGGCGGCGGCGTTCGAAGCTCGCGTCGTATACCTGAAAGAATGGCAAAACTTTTGCCTGGGCGATCTCGATCGGATTCAGCCCGTTGGTCAAAAATTGGCGTTCGTCTTCTGAACAGAGTTGCAAACTAAGAGGGAAATCATCACCTAGTCCGCGAACGGCGAGCATATTCAGCTCGTGGCCGAATCTCGAGTACCGGGCGACCGAACCGCGCATAATGCCGAGTGCACCGGAGATCAAATGCAGCGACGTGCGTATCGTCTCCTGAAAGTTGTTCTTGTTGGTGATCTCCTGGCCAAGCTCCGCCAGGGCGCCAAATGCGTGGATCAACTTGTGCGAGTGTTCGGTCGTCATAATTATTCCGATCTATTCGATAACAACGTGATTGGTGAGGCCTAGCATTTCAAAAAGCTCAACCGTTTCTTCGCTAACCTCAGAAAAAACTACCTTGGCTCCCTTGTTCGAGGCTGTATCGATTACGCCGAGCAGGATCGAGATGCCGATGCTGTTAATTATTTCGGTCCTTGAAAAGTTGAGTTCGAGTTCGCGACAACCGGTGTCGATGCGGCGACGGCATTCGTGTTCGATCTGTTCACCGCTTAACTTATTCAAATAGTTATCGGCAAAGATCACAGAACGGTCACAGACCAGTTCTATGGATTCAGCTATCCCTGTGGTAGTAATCACCTAATTCTATTCCTTGTTTAATTTAGCTAATGCGCTCGAAGAATCTACTTGAGCATTATTTCTACCATAAACATTTGCATAAAACAATGGGATCTGGAGAAAAAATGCGAAAAAGACTGATTATTTTCCGTGGAATTAAGCGCTCCGCTTATAAGTCGCTGAATTTTGAGCAATTTAGCTTTTCGCCTGTTTGTAGGGAAGGCGCCCGAATTCGGCCAGCAAAGGGGCAAGGTTGGCGACTAACTTTTCATGTGAGATGCCGTTTGAGGCAAGAATTCCGTTCCGGTTGTACAGATCCCGGCGGTCGTATCGCAGGACGTTACCGAAAAGGTCCGTCATTTTACCGCCCGCTTCCTCGAGGATTATCTGCGGTGCACATGTATCCCAAAGTTTTGTCCGAGGGCTCGGGTGAATATAAAGGTCTGCATCACGGCCTGCAATGAGAGAAACCTTCAGTCCGACAGAGCCACGACGGATCGACCTGGAGAATCCAAAATGTGCAATGATCCGCTTCATTCGGCTGCTCGGATGATTCCGCGAGACCGCAATGCACATTTCTTTCAGGTCCGTGCGATCCGAAACTAAGAGCTGTGTTTTCTCACCGGTTGGGGCAAGCGAGAACGTGCCTTCCCCGCGTACCGCGTGTATCAGAACGCCGTGAAAGGGTAACAAGACTACGCCGAGGACCGCCTCGCCATCTATTGCAAGCCCGATCTGCACCGCAAAATCACCGTCGTGACTAACAAAACCGGCAGTGCCGTCAATCGGGTCGATGATCCACACACGATCTTTCGAGAGTCTTAATTCGAGGTCGTCAATTTCCTCTTCGGATAAGATCCCATCATCGGGGAAGGCCGCTGCGAGCCCAGCGACGATAATGCGGCTCGATTCGCGGTCTGCCACAGTCACGGGTTCGCTGAAGTTATCCGAACCGATCTTCTCTTCGGCTTCGAAACCTTCCTCGTAGAATTTGAGAATTGATCTGCTGGCGATCTGTGCGAGATGTGTCGCCGTGTTGAGCTCGTGCTGAAGCATCACATCCAATTTAGCACGATGGATATCAGGAAGGAATTTTGAACCAGATCAATTCTGGTCGACAAGCTCGGTTATTCCACATCGCGGACAGGTAAGGTAGCGTCGTGTTGCGTCGGTCCATTTGGCGAGAGCTTGGCTCGAAAGCTTTATCTCTTTGCTTTCCGCCTCGCCCTCCCGAAAGATCCTCGCAAGGCCGTCAACAGGTGTGGCAGCGAGGTCGCGTTCGCAATGACGGCAGATCCAGCCAAAGCCTGAATTGTAAAAGTCGTTGAACTCGGTCATTGAATAACGTTCACAACAATAACGAAAGGGCGAGCTGGATGCTCGCCCTCCATTTATCCATACGAAGCAGTACTACTCCTGAATATTTCGGCGCGTCGTTCGGTTCGCTGGCGGATTTCCAAGTAGTTTCACCGGAACCGTTACGCTCTTACCGCCGCGATAGACCTCAAAATTCACCGTATCGCCGATCTGCTTTTTGTCCAGCAAACGGTAGAGGTCGTCCAAATCTTCGAGCTTTTGTCCTTCGGCCGAGATCAGGATGTCGCCGATACTTCCGTCAGCAGTAATGCCGCGAAGGCCAGCCCGTTCGGCCGAACCGCCAGGCTGTGTCTGATAGACGAGCAGACCCGAATCAACCGGAAGCCGGACTCGGCCTTTTACTTCAGCAACGCTCGGCAGCGACGCACCCAGCTTCGGCCGGCGAACTTCGCCAAACTGAAGAAGCTGTGGAATGATGCGTTTCGCTGTATTTGCCGGGATGGCAAAACCGACGCCGACCGATCCACCGGCGGGCGAGAGGATCTGCGAATTGATACCGATCATCTTGCCATACTTATCGAGTAGCGGACCGCCCGAATTTCCCGGGTTGATGGACGCATCTGTCTGGATAGCAGCGTCGATCGGCCTTCCATTTGGGGCGCCGGCTACAGGGCGCGAGCGTATCGGACGCTGGAGTCCGGAAATAACACCTGTCGTAAGCGTCCGATCAAGCCCGAACGGGTTTCCGATAGCGAGAACTTTCTGCCCAACGACCAATTTATCTGAGTCTCCGATCGGCACAATTGTCAGATTTGGCGGCGGATTGTCGAGCTTTATAATAGCGAGGTCAGTATCAGGATCACCGCCAACGACTGTTGCCGGGTAGGTTTTGTCACTGCCGAAGCTCACCGTGACTTTCTGGGCGTCTTCGATGACGTGATAGTTCGTAAGGATATTGCCGCTAGTATCAATTACCGAACCCGAGCCGTTACCCTTACCCTCCTGAACGTCGCCCCAAAATCCGGTTTGATATGAAGTTGTATTGATAAACGCGACTCCGGGCGAGATCGATTTGTAAACCTCGATGCTGTTCTGTTCGTCCGTTGTTGTTGATGGGTCTGGGATATTGGCGGGAGCCTGCTCGGCGAATGCCACGCCGGATTTTTCGTTCGCTGCAAAAAAGCGGTCCAAATTGTATAAGAGTGCCGTCGCTCCAACGGCGACGAGTGCAGATGCCAAGGCGAGAAGTACGATCTGCCTGGCCGAGATCTGGTAAATAGGTCTGTTATTCATAATCACAACTTGCCTCTAACGATAAATTATCAACTTTTTGATGCCATAAGAACACCTTCGCGTTGTGCTATTTACTTACGCAAAAAAGAAACCCGATGTTTCGTCGGAAACATCGGGCAAAGCGTCATGAGAATCGCTTACTTTTATGTCAATATCGCCAGGATCTGGCCGTGAAAATCTGAAACGTTCTGGATCGTGGTGTTTGACACGACGCCGAATGCTGCGAGGCCTGTAAACAAATGAACACCCATTAGTCCGATATAAACTGCCAATGCGACAGCGAGACCGTAGCGGGCGAGGGGACGCGAACCCCACCTGTAAAGGACGAATGCCGCGACGAGCCCAATTATCACTTTTACCCCGAGAAACGGTCCGTTGCCGATATCCAGCAACGACGCCATTAACTGATTTCCTTCAGTCGCCACACCGCTGCGAACCCATACGATCGTGAGCAGTGCATCCAGAAGATTCAGGGCGAAAAGAAGGAAGGTTGGGGCAAACAACTGCATTTTAGAATAGACCTCTCGCGTAGTAAAACTTGTTTAACGTCGACCTTAAATGACTTGACCCCCGGGTTTGAGACCGGGGGCCATGACAGGAAAGGTTTTGTGAACTAACTTTGTACGTCTGGAACATACGTCTAATCGATGCGGATTTCAAAAAAAATCCGCAATTTCAAAAACTATTTTTTCGGTGGTATCCTTTACGTGAAAACCACCAGCGCTATTTGAATTATTTGATGCAACGAAAGCGTTCAGAGTAACCTCAAATCGGTCGCGAGTTTGCTCTGTTTTCCAAACTTGCTGGAGCTTTCGTTGGTCGGAGGAGAAAGGAGATGAAACGTAATATAAAAACTATTGGAATTGGGCTTTTGCTAGTTCTCTCGACGTTATTTGCCGCAAATGAGGTCTCGGCGCAGAAAAAGCCAGTCTTGAAGAAAAAAACTGTTGTTAAGAAAATCGTGACGACGCCTGCGATCCCGGTTTACACGGTTGATTCCGGTACGATTATGCGAGCCCGTATGAACTCGACGATCAGCTCGAAAACAGCAGCGGTCGGGAATACATTCACAAGCACGATCACTGAGCCAGTTTACGGCAACGGCGGCGTCGTGGTTATTCCGACCGGAAGTACCCTGACCGCGAGAATTACCAACGTGAAAAAAGCTGCGAAAGGCGGCGAACCCGGGCAGATTGATGCTTCGTTTGTGTCTGTAAAGCTGCCTAACGGCCGAACCCGTTCGATCAACGGCTCACTGACCGATCTCGAATCAGGTAAGACTAAGAGCGATAACGAAGGATCGGCCACGGGCGAAAAGATGAAAAATCGTAAGATAATCTTTATTGGCGGCGGAGCGGCTGGCGGTGCGGTACTTGGTGCGATCGCAGGAGGCGGCAAAGCGACCGCGATCGGTGCGATCATCGGAGCCGGAGCCGGTTTCCTCGGCGAAAGATTTCTTAAAGGGCCTGAAGCTGAAGTGAAATCGGGTACCGAATTTAACGTGTACCTGAATCAGGCGATCGCGATGCCGAAGTTTGTCGAAGTTACCCCTTAACGTATTGTCGATCTCAAGAAAGAGGCTGCCATTCAACGGCGGCCTTTTTCTATTCTGCCGCTCGTATGAACCAAAAACTCGGGTGTGACGATCACGGGCGAGAAAAACCCGGCAGATGTATTGAATAGCCGAAGCCGTGCCTGCTTCCGGACATTGGCAAGGTGGCCGAAATTCCAGGTAACGATATAGTCGATCTTGTGGACGGCGGCCAATGCTACGTGGATCGCGTCGCCAATATACTTTCGATGAAATATGCCACGATCGATGTAACCATCGGCAAGAATCGCAACTTCTTCTGAGAGCTCGAGTTTCCTTAGAGGTCTGAGAAGATTGAGATAGCTGCTGCGATGCGGCTCTTCCATTCGTTCGATCTCACGTTGGACGAGGATCGAGCTATAGACCTCATATTCTGAAAGTTCGTGTTCCCACCAACGGATCGTTAGATCTCGCCGAAAGGGTTCGCCGTTGTCGAGATAGGCACCAACGACCGAGGTTTCCAAGTATAAGGTCTGCTTCATACTTCGCCTTTTATTTTAGATTGGTGAAATGAGAAAAGCGAGCTTTACTGCTCGCCTTCCTTACTGCATCGGTATGTTCAAGATCCGGTTCAATCCTTATCCGGCTTCACCGAGACAAACGTAACCTTGGAATTCTTGAAGTCAAAGGTCATTCGATAATTCTTAAGGAAATTGCCGCCGAGGATGCCGGATTGTTCGAACCCTGACGCTTCATTTATGATGTCAAGGTCGAGGGCAACGGCCGTGATATCGGCTTCCGAATGCTTCCCGAACGTGACTTTTGGCAGCTTAAAGGTTTGAACATCATTCGTAACACCTGCAGAGCCGATAACACGGAGCTTTTCTTCATTAGCAAACGGTGTGAGGCCATCTTCCTTGGCAACAACGTCCGATATTACTGAAACGCTGGCCCCAGTATCTACTATGAAATTGAGCGGCGACTCAATACCTTGAAGCTGAACCTCCCCACTGAGAAACCCACTCGACGTCAGGCGCAACGGTAAGGAAAGATCGACGTTTTCGCGAAATTCCTTCTCATCATTACTGCGTCGTGTTAAAGCAAAAGTCTTGTCGCCGTAATCGATCGTCGTAAGAAACTTTGAGATAAGAGCCAGACCAATATACCCGTCAACGTCCTGAGCATCTGTATGGAATTTTCGAATATAAACGGGAACCTGTCTCATGTTGACATCGCCAACCTCGATCTGTCGTAACAGACCATAAACGATCTCAAACTTACCATCGCCACCGATGCCGCGTGCGAATCCGCCTTTTGTAATCGACCTAATACCAAGCCGTTTTGCGGTCGTTTCTGATATTACCGAGATACCAGAGCCCGTATCAAGGACGAATCGCAGCGGTTCATCATTCCCGTTGATCCTTAGTTTAATTATTGGCCGGTTGCCGACGAGTTCGAATGGAACGTTGGTCTGTTCAGCTCCGCCGATACGATATAGCGTGCCCGCGTTGCCGAGATAGCGGAGGAAATTTATCAGTCCGCTAATACGTGCCCGACGATCAGCATCTGTTCCTTTCGAGACGTTCAGAAAATCTCGGTACGCGTCAGCCGCATCTTTATAAAGCTCAGCTCGAGCTGAGACCTGAGCCAGGGCAAACAAGTAGTCTGGTTCATCCGGCACGTAGAAAACCGATTCCCTAAGATTTTCGACACTATCCTTGATCCTATTCTCGTAAAAATCCAAAAGCCCGTACCCTGCCCAGGCAAGGTGCTGTTTGCGGTCAAGTTTGATTGAATTGAAAAAGAAGGCGCGAGCATCTCGAAAGCGTCCGCCGGTGAGCATCGTGGCGCCGAGAACTGCGAACGCTCTGGCATTCTTCGGTTCGCTTTGAGCGATCGGGAAGACGATGTTGTAAGCCTCACCTAGCCTGCGTTGTTTTGTAAGCACATAGGCGAGCTCAACTTTCGCATCAGATCGTGTACCATCAGCATCGACAGCTTTTCGAAGAATAGTTTCCGCCTCAGCGAAAAGGCCTGCACGTGTTTTACCGGAAGCCTCCTTGATAGATTTCCTAACGTCGATGGTCTGCTGGGCGTCCGATGCACGTGCCGATAATGCAAAAGCAAAGATCAGGATCACGAACTTCAAATTGAGCAGATTCGAGCCTGAAATAAGGCCAGGATTAGTCGGATTATTACCTTTGTACCTCATACCGCGAACTCCTAATGGCGGGTGCCGAAAAGTTATTTCAGTATAACACCGGTTTTCATCGACCAGAGCACTAAATCGAGCTCGTCAAAATCGATACGGGTCATTTCTGTCAGTTGTTTCAGCTTTTCTTCGACCATTAGATACCTGGAACGCGTATTTGGTGGCCTAGGGTCGTCAATAATTTTTAATTCGGCGAGGCAGTTGAGGACATGTTTGTCGAGAATGGCGTAGCCTTTGTAACCGATATTCCGCAAATAGTGGCTTGCTTCTTTATAACCGAGCCCTTTTATCCCTTTTTCGCGAACCAGCCAATCCCGGCGTTCGAAGCGACAATCAAAGCTGTTTAGCTTTTTCCGGAGTTTCAAGCCGAGTTCCTGTGTCAGAAATTCGCGTGACGCGACAACATATTTTGATCTGGCGTTCGGGTATCGGTGATGACCGACGAGGGCATTTGCAAGTTCGGGTTGATCCGCGGTCAAAAGGATAGGTTTGATCGCCTCGATCGACGAAAGGCCCATTTTTGCGGAACAACCGCCGGTAAAAAAGCAGAAGACCATTTCCTCAAAGAGGTTCAGATCGCTGCCTTTTCGACCGATCGCCGAAAATTCGGCGAGACGAGAACGTATCTCCGCCCGCCTTTGTTTGTGGGCCGCGATGATGTTCTCAATTGTTATCGGGATCTGGTCTTTCTTCACAAGGAAAGACCAATTTTAGAAAGTGCGACGTGGGAGTGTCAACACAGAGCGTATACTCACAAGATCGATATCATTGACGTATAAGCCAATTCAGACCTTCGGGAAGTAATTTCGCAATTCGACTCTTTGCCGGATCGGGCTCCGTCACCACCGTAGGCCCACATCCGGCGCTTGCCGAGATGGTACCCAGTATTATTTGCCGAATTACGGTTACGTCGCCGGCGTCGATCTGGCCGTTACCGCATGGCAAATTGACGTCAGATCTCTGAAATTGGTTTGGTGTCGTTACAGGCGTGGCAGTTCCCAGAATGAACTGCCTGATCACGCTCACGTCATTTGCCAGGATCAAGCCATCGCCCGCCGGACCGCCGCTTCCGTCAACAACATCACCTTCGATACCGGTTACGGGCGTCGGGCTCGGGCTCGGGCTTGGAGTCGGCGTCGGCGTCGGTGTCGGTGTCGGTGTTGGTGTTGGCGTTGGGGTTGGGGTTGGAGTCGGTGTCGGCGTCGGAGTTGGTGTCGGCGTCGGCGTCGGCGTCGGCGTTGGGGTTGGCGTTGGCGTTGGCGTTGGGGTTGGGGTTACGCCGACAATCCTTTCGATCGTTCCGCTCGTTCCGCTCTGGCCGATCACGTAAATTTCCCCTGCTTCGTCTTCTGAAAAAGCAACGATCGAACGTGTGGTATCGAGCAGCAGCGTTTGCTGGTTGTTGTTCCAGATCAGAATTTCACCGGTACAGTAATCGCCATAAACATAGCTGCCCACGGGAAGGGAATTCAGGGATCCACGATAGACGTAGCCGCCGGTTATCGAGCACCGTGATCCGGCACTGCTGTACTCAAAAATAGGTGCGACGTAGTTCGTCGGGAACGTGCATCCGTCCAGATTTGTGCAGTGAAACCCTTCGTAGACACGCCAACCGTAATTGCCGCCAACCGTTATGATATCGACCTCTTCCCACGAATTCTGCCCTACGTCGGCTGCCCATAGCTGCTGGCTGCCGCCGCGGTCGAACGAAAAGCGGTAAGGATTTCTCATACCATAGGCAAAGATCTCATCTGCACCCGCAGTTGCCCCGGCAAAGGGATTTGTTGGCGGAATGTTGTACTGCGGCACCTGGTTAGCTGGTACATTGTCAACGTCGATGCGTGTGATCTTTCCAAGCAGGACATTAATGTTCTGCGCATTGTTCGGCGGATCATTGCCGCTGCCGCCGTCGCCATGTCCGGCGTATAAATAACCGTCAGGGCCGAATGCGATGGTTCCGCCATTGTGATTCGAATTCGTCGGGTGCGGGATCGTCAGAAGTATCTTTTCGGTCGTGTCAGCCACATTTGGATCACCGACCGAGGCTTTGTACTCAGCGATCTGGATGGCCCCGTCGGTCTGTCGCGTATAGTAAACAAAAAACCTTCGATTCGATGAATATTGAGGATGGAAGGCAAGGCCGAGCAATCCGCGCTCACCGCCTGAAAGAACCCGCGAGGTTATATCCAAGAAAGTAGTAGGAGTCGTCGATCCGGGCTGAACAACCCGTATAATTCCGCCTTGCTGGACAATAAAGAGCCGGTTTGAACCGTCTCTCGCACTCGTCATAAAAACCGGGACACTAAGCCCCGTCGTAATGTAGGGAACCAGCGTTATTTGCTGAGCCAAAACACTGGCCGACAATATAAATGACACCACGAGAGCAATGGCTACGGCTCCGATCTTATTCATCTTGATACCCCAACTTGATAAAAATAACTGAGTTTCAAACAAAGTTTAACATTCCTATTGTACGCGTTTGGTAAGCAGTCATACAAACAAAAAAAGCGGCCGCTGTGACCGCTTTTCTAGCCTCTCTACTTCGCTTACTCCAGTCCGATGAAATCGACGTTGGACAAATTGTCGTTGGCCGTGAGTATCTTCGGAGCGAATCGATAGCGTTTTGACGACACGCTCAGTGTGTAAGTTTGGCCCGCTGATACATTGTCAAAGCCATAGACACCGAACGAGCTCGTTGTAGCGGTTCGCCTGGTACCCTGTGCATCCGTGAGCGATACGATCGCGTTTCGCAAACCCTGGCCGCTCGGCGTGAAAACGCGGCCTGAGATCGTGAAAGTGAGAGATGGACACGAATTAAAAAGGTCTGGCGTTGGGATTTCGAGCCGATGCGGAGTCGTATTGCGGCCGCCACCGAAGCCATTTGGACAACGTTGCATGGAAACGATCGGAGAATTTCCGGTGGCGTTCTCATTGATCTGCGGCTGACTCAAATTTAAGAGCTGAAGCAAGCCCGGGTCGTCATCATCGTCGGTGTCGTAGACGATCGCGTCACCAACATTTATCAGCCTTGGAGGCGTTCCGGATGGAAAATCCGTTGCATTTCCAATGTAAAGGGCAACCGCATCGGCACCATTTTGGATAGTATCTGCGGGCAGGACAATGTCGACACCCGGAACGTTCGCACTGCCGAGCGTGAAATATCCGGATTGGTTGGTCAGATGTCCGTCGAGGTCAAAGGCCGCATAGGATGTATCAGTCGCACCGTCGTAAAGCACGACCACCAATCCGTCGAGCGGTATATTTCCGGGCGAGGATGTGGCGAACAACTCGATAAACTCCATCGTGTCCGTTCCGGCAGTATCGCTATCAACCTCGTTAATATAGACAAAATCGTCGTTTATGATAGTTCCTCTCCCGACTGCGTCAACGATCGTCGCTCCCATCGCATCAGCGAGCCGCACCGTGAAAGTCTCGTCGCCTTCGAACACAACATCACCGACGACCGTTACTACCGCTGGAGCAGAATCCTGTCCGGGTGCGAAATTGACCGTTCCGGAGGTCGTGATGTAATCGATCGGTGGAGCGGTCGAAAAACCCCCGGTCGCTGTCTCGTTAAACGTACCGAACGCTGCCGAAGACACTCCGTCAAGAGGCCCGGAACGGGACACAACGAATACGAAGGTCGAAGTGCCGAGATTTCCTTCTATCTGGTTCACGTCGTTTATCGACAGCGTTGGAAGCACCGGCGTTGGTGTGGGTGTCGGGGTCGGAGTTCGGGTTGGGGTCGGCGTTAACGTCGGTGAAGGCGTCGGCGTCGGCGTTGCTGCAGGCGTTGGGGTCGGCGTGACCGCTGCGCTTGATGTTACATCGATGAAGTCGATGCCAACCCACTCATCAGCCCCCGCCGCGTTTGTCGTGATTATTCGGATCTGGACCAGCGGCTTATCATTCACGGCAGCGGGCAGGCTGCCGCCCATAATGCTGACCTGATTGCACAGGTTCGGGCCGGCGGTCACATCGGGGATGAATTCGCCCGGCAGATTAGCGAAATTTCCGGTATTTCCTATACGGTACTGGGTTGCGACGAATTGGACCGCGTTATCCGCTGAACAATCCATATCATACACAGCATACTGAACATTGATGCCCGCTCTTCCGGTCGTGCTGACATTTAACAGCAAAAATGGAGCGTCGACGGTGTCGTCCGCCTGCATACCGACAACTGGTGCGTAGAATGGAACTCCCTGATCGGTAGGATGAAACTCGGCAATGCCTCCGGCCGTGCTCGTTGGAAGTCCTATCTGATTGGCAAGCACATCCAACTCGACGGTTGTGGTGCCGGCCCCAAAATTGTCGCCCAAGATCGTTCTAGGGTCTATACCAACAGTCGAGACCGCGTCGTTTCTAAGGAAATATCCTTCGATCCCCGGAACGCCTGACCAATCGTCATTGGTCGTGATCAAGCCGCTGTTTGACCAATTCTGTGAGAAAGGCAGTGACTGAGGTGTGCTGTTCAGGATCTCGACTGGTACTGATGCCGTGACGGCTTTTTCCTCAGGCAGCATTATGAAAGCGGCGGCGGAACTCGCGAGCAGAAAGATAAAGATCGCAATTTTTTTTGAAACGCCTGGCTTCTTCTTTGATGGTTTATTCATTATCGCTTCCTCCTTCTGTTATCGCGTTCGTTAATGGACCGATCGAGATCGGCCTTTGTGACTTTGCTGTCTCTCTTGGTTCGCACGAGATCGCGTCTGACTCGCTTCGGTTAATACCCCACCAAATTCGTGAGGTCCGGTGCGTACGGCGAATCGTGTAGGTTTCGCTCTTCTCGAAACTGACCTCAAGTGTCTTGTTAACCCTTTGGAATTTCATATTGCTTTTTCCTCTTGATCTGAACTAGAATTCGCTTGAATCAAGATAGTCAGGCACGGCAGAAAAAACATTCGAAAATCCGGAAATTTTTCCGAAATTTGCTCGAGATCTGTGATCGTTCGACCGCCAAAAAGTTTTTACGAGTTCGATGTGTTTCGCATCGACCTCGAAGAGCGGCAATTGCTGCGCGACGGAGTTCCGCTGCAGGTTACGCCGAAGGTTTTCGACATATTGCTGACGCTTGTCGAAAATAATGGTCGAACGGTCGACAAAAACGAGCTGATGGAACGGGTGTGGGCAGATGCATTCGTTGAGGAAGGAAATCTTAATCGCAACATCTCGACGCTCCGAAAGGCACTGGGCGAAGGCGGAGCTCGTTTCTTAAAGACCGTGCCAAAACGCGGCTACAGATTTGATCACGAAGTTCGAGAGGTTCTAGAGGAGAACGATTCTCTCGTGGTCGAGCGACGGACGAACTACCGCGTCTCTCTTCACGAACGAACGCAGACCGAAAGCAGGGCTTTTTCGTCGCGGCTTCTTGTGCTCGGGGGCGTTGCGACACTTATCTTTCTGGCAATTCTCGGCTGGTCAATTCTTCGTCCGCTGTCATCAGAAACAAATGCGGTGATCGCCGCGGCCAAACCCTTGACGAAAAACCGTGAGGCGTTGGAGCTCTACCAGAAAGGCAGAGCATTGTGGCAGAACCGCTCGGTCGATGGGCTTCATCAGGCGACCTCCGACCTCGAGAGAGCGGTGACCCTCGATCCGGAATTTGCTCTCGCTCACGCCGCGCTCGCCGATGCTTATTTATTCGATGTAACACTTTGGAAAAAGGCCGAAGCGACGGCGAATGAGGCTATTCGGCTCGATCCCAAGCTCGGACAGCCGCATGCCACGATCGGCTTCGTCCGGATGTTTTGGGAGCAGAAGCTGAGCGAGGCGGAACCGCATTTTAGGCAAGCGATCCTCGTCGATCCCAATTACGCGACAGGACATCAATGGTATGCGCTGAATCTGGTTGCCCGCCGACAAAGCGGTTCGGCCGTCGCGGAGATGAAGCGGGCACTCGAACTTGAACCGGCGTCAGTGTCGATCAACACCGATCTGTGCCAGATCTACTATTTCTCCAGAAAGTACGATCTTGCCATCGACCAGTGTAGAAGGGCACTTGAGATCGATCCCAAGTTCCTTGCCGCTCACCAGCTTCTTTATGAGGTTTACACCGCAAAAGAAATGTATCAGGACGCAGTAGACGAGTTCTTGAAAAGTGAAGAGCTCTCTATGACCACGAAAACTTTTCCGGATCAATTGGAAAGGCTCAAGGCAGAATTTGCCGCCGGCGGGATCCGCGCATTTTGGAGGGAAAGGATCAATATATTGAAGGCGGCTCCGGCCGGATATCCGCTTGGCCAGTATTACGCGAGGCTTGGCGAAACGGACGAAGCATTACGTTGGTTCAGGCGTTCGGCCGAGAATAAGGATTTTGAATTCTTGTTTTTCGTGACCGATCCGGCCCATCGTGAGCTTCTGAACGATCCGCGATCCAAGGAGTTGATACGTGATCATCTAGGGCTAGAGGAAAACTAGCTGCATATTTATCTTTACCTTTGCTGCAAATAGGCATAAACTTTTTTTCGTGCTGTTAAGCAACCATTCCGTTTTGATCGGTCATCATAGCGGGAGACTAAGTTCTACAATCCGACGTGAACCTTATTTTTAGGGAGTATTTATGGATCCACACTCGGTAGCGATCGATAGCGGACAGTTCGTCGTAAGCGGCGAGCAGTTTGTTGCTGACGGTGCGCAGGTCGGTTTATTTCAGCCGGTCGCTGAAGTTTCATTTGACGCTTCAGCCACGGACATAGACCTTTGTCGTCTTGCGGCTGACGGAAACATTTCGGCTTTCGAACTTATTTACGAGCGATACCATCGTCGGACGTACAGTTTATGTTTGCGTATGACCTCAAGCCAGACCGAGGCTGAGGATCTGACGCAGGAAGTTTTTATCCAGCTTTTCCGCAAGATCGGCAGTTTTCGTGGTGATTCGGCATTTTCGACCTGGCTTCATCGTTTGACGGTGAACCAGGTTTTGATGCATTTCCGCCGTCGGAGTGTTAAAAACGAACGCACTTCAGATGATGGCGAGATGCCGGAGCAGGTCGTTTCGGGCTCGACCAATCCGAACAAGATGCAGATCGTTGATCGCATCGCTCTCAAAAATGCCATCGCCGAACTGCCGAATGGCTATCGAACCGTCTTTGTCCTTCACGATGTTGAGGGCTTTGAGCACGAAGAAGTTGCACGCAAGATGGGCATCTCGGTCGGCACTTCAAAATCCCAACTGCATAAAGCAAGGCTCAAGCTTCGCGGTCTCTTGATCAAGAAACAGGACTAGAATGAGTTCAAACTATGAAGACACGAACACTGGCAACTTTGTTCGTGTTTTTTGTGCCAATTTATCGGTGAACAGGGCAACTTTATTGGGTGTTGGTTAATCTATTAGGATTGAATACTTGCGGGCGAGCCGCCCGGCGTTCCATATGAATTGCGACGAGTGTAAAGATCTGATCGGTGCCTTTATGGACAACGAACTTGACGAGAGTCGAGCGGTCGGTGTTCGTATGCATCTGGCGGTCTGCTCGGAATGTGCATTCGTGTGCGAAGACCTCTCGTCAATTCTCGATGTTTGCTCCACTGAATCGGTTGACGAGATCGTACCCCCGAATTCTCAGGCGATGTGGTGCCGCATCAATAACATCATTGAGAGCGAAGCCAAAGCCAAGGCCGCTCCGCCGCCGGAGCCGGAACCTCAGAAGGGCAGGTTTTGGCAGCTTTCATTCATGCAGCTCGCAACGGCTGTTGTTTGCGTCGGCTTGATCAGCTCTTTGCTGACCATCGTTGCGATCAGAAATTATACACAGCCGCCGACCGATGATTTTACGACGCGGTCAAAAGCGACGCAGACGACATTTGAAAAAGTGCTGAGCAAGGTCGGCCTGATGGACACGCCGCAGCAAGCACGTGAATCTCGCCTCAAGGAACAGCAGGCGGCGATCGAATATTGGAACGCCCGTGTACTCACCCGTCGCGAACAATGGAATAGGACGACTCGTGACGCATTTGACCGTAATTTACAGGTCATCAACGAATCGGTATTCGAATACACCACGATCCTGCAGCAAGATCCTGACGATGAGCTTTCTGGTGAGATGCTCGATGCGGTAATGACTGATAAAATGAATCTTTTGCGAGATTTCGCAGACTTCTAGTAGTAATGACCTGTAGCGTTTTTCAAATTATCGGGCCGCTGAGCTCGGGAAAAACTACGATGCTCCTCGCCGTAGTTTTTTTCTTGTCGATTTTTGCAGGCGAAGGCGTCGCTCAGAAACGTTTTTCGCGGGTCTATCCGGCTGGACAGGATATTCGCTTGACTCTCATCAATAAGACCGGAACCGTCACCGTCGAAGGCTGGAATCGCCAGGAAGTTGCTATCAATGCATCGATGGAAGCACCGGCCGCCACGATCGCTCCTCAAAGTCTTAGTGGCCTGATCGACATCAATCTGCTGCGTGATAATCAGGGACGCGATACCGGCAATGTAAATTTCGTTATCAGGGTTCCTTACAACTCAAAGGTCGATATTGAAACCCGCATCGGCAATCTGCAGGTCTCGAACGTTCGAAGTGCTCTCGTCCGAGCCCATATTACGAGCGAGGGCGATATAACGCTGACCAACATTTATTCTCCGGCAGTCTCGGCGGAAAATACCATGGGCGACATCTTCTTCGACGGCGAGATACAGGAGAATGGATTATACCGATTCGCTTCGATGAAAGGCTCGATCAATCTGCGTATTCCTTTCACATCCTCGTTCAAACTGAAGGCGACAGCACCATCATCACGAAACATCAATCTCGGAGCCTTCGACAACGCTGATCTCGTACGGGTGAGTGAAGGACGTCAGGTAGTCGGCAGATTCGGCAGCGGGAGTGCAACACTGACCGTCACCAACCAACGTGGCGGCATCGGATTTTTTGCTCGCTAACCCAAAGTCGAATTTTGTTGACCCGCCGTTCGCTCACGGCATATCATTGGTTTGGAAGCTTCTCCTCTTCACTAACCCAATAAAATGAAAACACACAGAGTTTTTTTCCTTGCGGTCATGCTGCTGACGCTCGCGGTTGCCGGGTTTTCCCAAGCCGGAACGTTCGTCAAGCGAACCACCACGAAGACCGATCGATTCGATTTTGGTTCTGGCGGCACTGTCGCGATCAATGGTGCCCCAAATGGATCAGTGACCGTGCAGGGCTGGCCCAAGAATGAGATCGAGATCGTCGCCGAGGTCGAGGTTCAAGCTGCAAACGAGGCTGATCTTGCCAAAATTGCCGAATTGACCGGCTTTGTAACCGACGAAAGTCCCATCAAGATCTCGATCCTGACCGTTGGCGGTCACAACAAGTTCGGAGCGAAAAAACTGCCAAAGGACATGCCGAAAACCTTGACGAATTTACCTTTCAAGATCAACTACACGATCAGCGTTCCAAAGTATTGCGATCTTGAGATCGACGGAGGAAAGGGTGATCTTTTTATCTCAGGCGTTGAAGGCTCGATCCGGGCGAATTTTATTGAATCTGCCGCGAGGGTCGAGATAGTAGGCGGTACGACGGCGGTGATCGTTGGGTCGGGTTCACTTGATGTGTCGTTCGGATCTCGCGGATGGCGGGGCCGATCGCTGAGACCTGCAGGTCGCCGCCGGAGATATGAGCGTCAAGCTGCCCTCAAACCTGAGTGCCGAGATAGATGCTTCGATCCTCAAGACCGGTTCGATCGAGAACCTGATACCTGATCTCAAACCGCGTGACCGAAAGATCCCGTTCACCGAGCGTTCCATCGCCGCGAAGGTGGGCGTCGGCGGAGCTCCGCTGAAATTCACGGTAGGCAGCGGAAATATGAAATTAGAAAGGCTGACCACGCCGCTTTGACCGCGGATAGGTGGAAAGTTACAGATCTTAGGTGGTAAACTGTTCCGGTTTACCACCTTTTTTATATTGTTGTGCCGGAAGACCCGACTTTCGGTTCATCTACATTTTATGACAATAAAATCAGATATCTGGCTTCGCAAAATGGCGGAAGAAGAGCAGATGATCACGCCATTCCTGCCGCAGCTCGTACGCGAGGTAGACGGAAAGCGGATCATCTCGGCCGGTTGTTCGAGTTACGGATATGATATGCGGCTTGCCGACGACGGCTTTCGCATATTCTCGTCTGTCCATGGTAAGGAGATCGATCCGAAACGCTTCGATGAGCAGTTCTCGTTGATCGAACCGCAAGTCCATGAGGCTGACGACGGTGCGAAATATTATCTTCTGCCGCCGCACCACTACGGACTTGGCGTCACGGTCGAGACATTCAAGATGCCGAGGAATGTAACCGGCGTAGCACTTGGAAAATCGACCTATGCTCGTGCGGGATTGCTCGTCAACACGACTCCGCTCGAGGCGGGCTGGACCGGACGCCTGGTCGTAGAGATCGCCAATCTCGCGAACCTGCCGCTTCGCGTTTACATAAACGAAGGGATCGGTCAGATCTTGTTCTTTGAATCCGATGAAGATTGCGGCGTATCGTACGAAGATCGCGGCGGGAAATATCAGGGGCAAACAGGTCTGACGTTTGCAAAGGTCTAGAAGATTCGAGGAGTAACAGAATGAAAAGAGCATCGGCTTTTGCCCGAATGTGGGCGATCGTGAACAAACAGACAGCCATCTTTGTGATCGCTCTCGCAATTATTGCGGCAGTCGTCGCAGTTTGGAATCTCAAGACGTCGGCACAGTCCCAGGACGAGACCGAAGCGGGCAAAGCCGAACGGTTAAAGCCGATCGATGTCGAAGCAGCTCGCCAGATCGCGGCGTTGATCGAAGAAAAGGAATCACGAACCGCCGCTCAGAAAAAGATCGATTCCAAGGTACTGCAGGCGATACGAGAAAGCCGTGGCGAGACAATGGCTCGCGGCGTGACAACGCTTCAGCGAGCGGACATTGGGCAGACCGAGGACGGTTTCGTTGTTCTGGATCTGCGTGCCGCTGTCGATGACAAACTACTCGCCGAACTCAGATCAAACGGAGCGGAGATCATCAGTTCATTTCCGGTCTATGACAGCGTTCGGATCCGCATCAAGCTCGAACACGTCGAAAAGATCGCCGCACTCGACAAGATCAAATTCGTATCGCGCGAAATGTCGCCCGATCTGGACAGCATCAAGCCTGACGAAATGCGATTCGAACTGCCCGCGGGTTTTTCCGGGTTTTCGCGAAACCGCGATTTCTTGATGCGAAGCCAAAATGTCGCAGATCTTCTCAGAACTTTCGACCTGAATGCCGTCGGAACCGTCGCTTCGCAGGGTGACCGTACGCATCGCGTTGATAATGCGAGAACTAATTTCGGACATCAGGGAGAAGGGATCAAGATCGGAGTGATCTCTGACAGCTATAATTTTCTCAGCGCGGCAGCGTCGGATATCACAAGCGGCAATCTTCCTGGAGTTGGGAATCCGAATGGCAATACGACGCCGATCACCGTTATCCAGGACGCCGGCAACACGGACGAGGGCCGTGCAATGCTTCAGATCGTCCACGATCTAGTTCCGAAGGCACAATTGTATTTTGCGACCGCCAATGGCGGTGCGGCGAATTTCGGCAACAATATTGTCCAGCTCAAAAATGCGGGCTGTAATGTGATTATTGATGACGTTTCTTACACCAGCGAATCACCTTTCCAGAGCGGCCCAGTTGGACTCGCGGTGGAGAATGTGACTGCGGCTGGAGTTTTGTATTTTGCTTCCGCGGGAAATGCCGGAAGTGTTCTCAAGAACACGGCTGGCGTTTGGGAAGGCGATTTTGAAGACAATGGCGGAACAAATACGTTAAGCATCCCAGGAAACTCCAAGGTCGGGACGGTCCATGATTTTGACGCTACGGCCGGAGTTCAGAACTCAGATCTGATCACAGGATCTTCATCGCGCGTCGCCTCGCTATACTGGGCTGACCCGCTTGGAGGTTCGTCGAACGATTACGATCTTTTCGTGATGAACAACACGCTGACGGCTGTCGTTGATTCATCAACCACGACTCAGAATGGAACGCAGGACCCGTTCGAGGTGACAGCAAATCCGACCACCGCAAATAACCGCATAGTGATCTTCAAGTCGAATAATGCAGTGTCGAAAGCGATCCATTTCAATACAAATCGCGGAGTTCTCGGAACTTTTACTAACGGCCAAACGCGTACGCATTCCGCTACGGTTTCCGCTGCATACAATGTTGCAGCCGCGCCTGCAGTTGGGCCGTTCCCAAACGCGTTTTCGAACGCGAGTATACTCGAATCCTTCAGTTCCGACGGTCCGCGGCGGATGTTCTTTAATTCGAACGGAACACCGATAACGCCAAATAATTTCAAATTCTCAACCAACGGCGGTGTCTTACTCGCAAAGCCAGATCTAACGGCTGCTGATGGCGTCGCAACGACTTTTCCGACAAGCTCGGGCCTCAATCCGTTTTTTGGAACGTCGGCCGCTGCTCCGCACGCCGGAGCTATCGCAGCGTTGATGCTCTCGGTAAATCCTTCTCTAACGCCCGCTCAGGTAAGAACGAACCTAAATGCCAATGCGGTTGACGTAGAGACGCCCGGGATCGATGTTACCAGTGGCGTCGGGATCATTCAGGCATTTCAATCTGTCACTGCGATCTCCGCCCCTGCAGCAGCGGGGCTGAATATCGGTACGGTCACCGTAACTGAGACAAGTCCGAGCAACAACAACGGAATTGTCGATCCGGGAGATACGGTGAACGTTGTTGTACAGTTGACGAACCCCTCCGGAGCGGCGGCAACGAATGTGAGCGCGACTCTCGGGCCGGCAATGCCAGGATTGAATTTCACGACTGTGGGCCCGGCGTCATACGGGACGATTGCCGCTGGCGGGAATGCCAGCAACACAGCCGTACCGTTCAAGTTTAAGATAGATTCATCGACCGTGTGTGGAACAGCAGTGCCAGTCGTGATAAGTGTCAGTCTGGGCGGTGGTGCGAGTCCGATCTCTTTCAACGTAGGAATTCCGACCGGTGCTCCACCGCAAACAAAGATCGATCTCACGACTACTCTGGATCTTACAACCCCACCGTCAGGAACAGGATATACAGCCGCGACAGGGACGCAAAACAATCGCCTCAATAGAAATGGGGTCACGTCAACGTGTGCCGCCCCAAAGACCACGCCGAATCTTCAAGAGGCGGCTCCTGGCGGTGTTCGTCACTATGATTCGTTCACGATGACGAATAATTTCAACACTCCTGCGTGCTACACGATCAGTTATGCTACTACGTGTAATACCGGCACGACTCTTTATTCGGCAGCATACGGCGCCGGCGGATTTCAGCCAGCGAACATCCAGGCTAACTATCTCGGAGACAGCGGCGTAGCTAATGGGTTGCCAGCCTACTCGATCAACGTGCCTGCAAACTCGCAGTTCACCGTTGTTTTGCACGAAGTGGCGGTCACGGCAAATGGAAATGGGTGCACATATACGATCAATGTCTCGGGCGTGCCGGTTCCGGCTTGTTCGGCAGCAGCAGTTCAGGCGACCATCTCAGGCCAAGTGACGACCCCTGGCGGGATCGCTCTTCGAAACGCTCGTGTGATCCTTACCGACTCAGGCGGTTTGACAACGACGGCTACGACCAGTTCTTTTGGTGTTTACACGTTCAACAACATTCCGCTTGGGAACGGATACACTGTTTCCGTTCAATCGAAGCGGTACCGGTTTTCTCCTTCGCAGTTCAATCTTACGGGTGATCTCACGAATCTGAACTTCGTTGGTCTTGAGTGATTTTCCCGATTCGC
Source organism: Pyrinomonadaceae bacterium (assembly GCA_047600985.1). Taxonomy (GTDB): domain Bacteria; phylum Acidobacteriota; class Blastocatellia; order Pyrinomonadales; family Pyrinomonadaceae; genus OLB17. The sequence goes on from JASGKA010000002.1 coordinate 527,410, forward strand.
CAAATTGGAAGCATTTCAAATTATGTGGCGTTTAGTAGCACCGACGGGGTTCCTTGTTTTCATTCTGGTATTGCTCACCTCGATGAGCAACGGTCAGGAAACGCGTCCCCGTCCCCGTGACATCGGCATCAATATTGGAATACTGCCGGTCGGCCCGCTTAATTCGATCACGGATGTAACTGGTGTGACCGTCGGCCGTACAACGATAGTCCGCGGTGAAAATGTGCGTACTGGCGTGACGGCGATCGTGCCGCATTCGGGAAATTTGTTTCAGGAGAAAGTCCCCGGTGCGGTTTTTGTCGGGAATGGATTTGGGAAACTCGCCGGATCGACCCAGGTCAACGAACTTGGTGAGATCGAGACGCCGATACTGCTGACCTCGACCCTTTCGGTTCCAAAGACAGCGGATTTCCTGATCGACTACATGCTCGCCCTTCCGGGCAATCAGGATGTGCGCTCGATCAATCCGCTCGTCGCCGAGACGAACGACGGCGGGTTGAACGACATCCGCAGCCGTCCTATCACAAAAGACGACGTTTTCGCCGCATTAAAGAGTGCTAAAAACGGTGCCGTCGACGAAGGCTCGGTCGGGGCCGGAACGGGTACAGTCGCATTCGGTTGGAAAGGCGGCATCGGAACGTCGTCTCGAAAACTGCCGGAACAACTCGGCGGCTACACGATCGGCGTTTTGGTCCAGTCGAATTTCGGAGGCGTTTTAAGCATCGACGGTGTTCCGGTTGGCAGGGAATTGGGGCAGTTTTACCTGAAGGAAGCGGTTTCTTCGGCTACCTCGCCGCCCAAGCTTTCAGGCGGTTCTGACAAGGCAGACGGTTCGATAATCATTGTCGTCGCGACCGATGCCCCGCTCGATCACAGGCTTTTGAAACGCCTTGCCGAGCGAACGATGTCAGGGCTTGCTCGAACCGGTTCATCGATGACCAATGGCAGCGGCGATTATGCGATCGCTTTCTCGACGCAGAACCGGATCAGGGCATCGGATGCGAAACGCTCGATCACGGTCGTCGGCAATGACGCGATGTCGCCGCTATTCCAGGCCGCGATCGAAGCGACGGAAGAGGCAATTCTTAACTCGTTATTCAAAGCCACGACGATCACGGGCAACGGACGTACGATAAACGCCCTGCCAATCGATAAGGTCAAAGAAATAATGAAGAAATACGGTCGTTCGCTCAAATGAAAACGGCCGGAATGGCTCCGGCCGTGCATTCACTTCTCCCAAAATTTCTAAACAGTTCCATCGTCTGTTCCCGAATCATATGATACCGGCGTAGACATATCGACGCCCGCGTCAAATCCAGTATCAACCGTCGACATATCGTAACCGCCGCCGACATCGACCGCCGACGATGGATCTACGTCGTACATGGTCGAGGCTGGATCGGCTGAGGCAGCATAGCTGTCCGCCGATTCCTGGTAGCCCGCAGCGTGGTCCATGCTGCTCTGCGCGGCATCCGTGTTGCCTTGCTCGGCATACCATTCGGCGTTGTCGGCGAAATAATCGGCGTTCTTTTCCTGGTAGACCGCGTTGTCGAGATTGTAAACGTCCTGATCGGCCTGTCCGGTGTGATCCGACCCACCCGCGAGATAGTCGGCATCGCCGGTTTGATAAGCGACATTCTGAGCGTCTTCCTTTGCCGCCTCATAATCGCCGGCGGCGATGTGTTCCGCCTGCTGGGTCCGGTAATCGTCGGCTAACTCCTGCTTGTAAGCGGCATTTTCAAGATCGCCGGAATCCGAGGCTCCAAGCATCGACGAGTCACCCGCCGCATACGCCTCGTTCTCGGCGACCTCGCGAGCCTCAGCGGCGGCGGCGTAATCGCCCTGAGCCGCGAATTCATCAGCCTGCTCCTGCGCCTCACTTGCGGCTTCGGAGTGAGCCTGCTGGGCTGCGATGTCCGCGTCCGCGGAGGTGTCATCTGAAGACGTATCGGTCGAGGCTGCGTAAACTGGTTCGCTGGTGGATCCGTACGAACTGTCGACGGCATAGCCGGGCGAGACGTCACTTTCCGCAACATCAGCGTATTCACCGTCGTCTGAGACTGGAAACCCGTCCTCACCGACCGTGAACTCTATGGAATTGGTCGATAACTCCTCATCCGTTGGTAACCCTTCGGTTTCGAGTTCAAATTCGCCGTCGCCGTCATTGTCCGTATACGTTTCGTCGAATTCGCCGTCACCGTCGGTATCAAGCATTACAACATCGATCTGCCCGTCACCGTCGGTATCGGCTCCGCCTGCGTCGAAGGTTCCATCACCGTCGGTGTCCATGACGATCACGTCGAGGTTTCCGTCACCGTCCGTGTCCGCAGAAACGGCGTCGAGTTGTCCATCGCCGTCCGTGTCCCCTGCGATCGTGTCGAGTTGCCCATCGCCGTCCGTGTCGGCGGCACCAGCATCGAGTTTGCCGTCGCCGTCGAGGTCGGCGTAGGTCACGTCAGCCTGATCGCCGCTGTCGTCAAACAACGCCTCGACGATCTCTCCCGCGAGCGAGCTGTCGTCGCCGGGAACGGTCGTGATCTCAAATTCCGGTTCGTCGTTGATCGTCTGTTGTTCAATCGCCATAGTTTTGGTTCTCCTCTCTTGATCTTGCCGGAGGAGCTGCTGGCTCGGCCGGTTTTGGTTTTTTATGGATTACAGTCACCTTGCCGCAGTCTGCGGCCGGGCATTTCACAGAAAGTTTCGCCTTTCCTGCTAGTGCGGCCTTCGCTACTCGAAGTGGAGCCTTGCAGGCGGAACATTTTATCTTGATCTCCGCAACGGTTTTCGGTTTTTCGGGGAGTTCTGCCGCTTTTTTCGCTGAGGACTGCGGCTTCGGCGGAGCGTTTTGGGTGAGCGACTGCCGGATCCAGGCGGCGGTTCTGGCAAATTCCTGGCTGGTCGCGAACTGGTTCAGGAGCTTTAACCGCGGCCCGAGATACGGCGTCGATGTCGTCGTGAGTTCCGAAAGCCGCAGCAGGTCGCCGTCGTCTTCACGCTGCTGTTCGAGCCAGGCTTCGATATTTATTTGTTTGAAAATGAACGAAGATTTCAGCGACCACGACAGAAGCGTTCGCCGTGCGACATCCTCGCTGCCGACTGCGAGCAGGCCCGCGCGGTCCGCAGTTATCTCGGCCTGCCGGGCCCACGCAAGCAGCGGCATCTCGACAGCACCGCCGATCAGGGCCGAAGGGCTCAGGATCGCGTTAAAGATACCGCCCGACATAAAGCCTTTTGCCGGGCCTTGTTCGCCGAGAAAGAAGCGGATCACGGTCTTCCACAACGCATGGCCGGCCTTGCAATGGCCCATTTCGCGAGCAAGCAGGTACAGCATATCGACGCCCTGAAAGTTTCCGGCGACGGCCGAGCCGATGACGATGAACGAATTCTTGTCCGTGCCGAATGTCAGACAATCCCACGGACGATCGCCCGAGAGGTAAACGTCGGGCATGTGCGTCATGCCGAGTATGCGTGCCGCTCTGACGGCCGGGCCAAAAACATGGGGCATTTGCTTTTCGCCGAGCAGGATCCCGTTGAACGAGACCTCGATCCAACGCCGGCCGACCTTTTCCGAAACTGCCTTCGCCGCGGCATTGAGCGGCTTTGCGGCTTGCAGAGCAGCCATCGCTTTGGCATCCGCTGCCCACGCGAATGCCGAATTGTCGATGCGATAACCAGGCACGAGCGGACGAAGCCAGCGGCACTCCTTGCAAACGATCGACTTGTCGCTCAGACCCTGGCCGGCACCTCCGCACATTCGGCAAATGACCGGTGGCGGAGCCACTTGCGGCTGATAAACCGGAGCATAATTTTGTGGCGGCTGCACCGGGTAATTCGGCGTCGGCTGAACTGCGATCTGTTGCGGTGGCGCCGTTGCGGCCTGCAAACTCGTTCCGCAATAGATACAGAATCGCGAGCCCTGATTCGGCTGCCGGTGGCCTTGCGGGCAAACCGGAAAGTTGTTCGCTTCGTTGGTCATTAATATCCGCTGCCTGCGACGGCTGAGAACAGGATCCACAATATCCACATGCCGATATGGATGACCGTCGCTCCGATACCGATCCACAGGCCGAGCTGTGCCATCAATTTGCCGTCGGTCGACGCACGGCTCTCATTGATCGCCTGCAGTTCGAGCCAGCCAAGGATCGCTCCCGGAATTCCAAGCAGCGGGCCGCAGCAAAGCAAGCCCGCGATCGAGAGCAGCATGGCGATCAGTGGCTTTTGCGTCGCCGGCGAAGCCGCAACGTATGCCTGGCCGCCCATCACCGGAGCGGCAACGGGATTCTGCGGCCACTGCTGTTGTTGCTGCTGCTGGGTTCCAAAACCGGGAGCAGCCAATTCGGGTCGCGCAGTTGTGGCAAAAAGCGGCCTCGGCCGGGTTTGGCAAACTGCATTTCGGACAAACTTTGGTCATGATCTTTGTGAAGTTAAAAGTCGCCCGACGCTTCGAGGGCCGCAGCATCCGAGGCGAAATAAAGCCTTTAAACAATAGAGCGTAAAAACGAGCTCATTCCAGTCAAAATATTTCGTTAACCTTGTTAGAATATCCGAAGTAGCCCTAATAAAAAAGAGATTTTCATGCGGATAATGAATAAGCTGCATAACTACATCGGCGGAAAACTGCTCGAGCCAACATCCGGCGACTACATAGACAATTTTGACCCGTCCACGGGCGAGGCTTATTCGCTGATACCTGATTCGGACGAGCGCGACGTGGAACTCGCGGTTAAGGCGGCAAACGAAGCATTTCCCGCGTGGTCGACCATCTCGGCCGAAGCCCGGCATGAAGTTCTAATGCGTCTAGTCGCCCTGATCGAGCGTGATCTCGATGCACTCGCTTTGGCAGAGAGCATCGATAACGGAAAGACCGTAGAGATCGCTAAACGGCTGGACATTCCACGTGCGGCGGCGAATTTCAAATTCTACGCGACCGCAGCGATGCATCGTGCGAGTGAATCGCATGAAACTTTCCAGAGCGGGCCGGCAGGGCCTGTCCACGCGTTGAACTACACGCTTCGTCAGCCGCTCGGCGTCGTCGGCTGTATCTCGCCGTGGAATCTACCGCTCTATCTTTTCACCTGGAAGATCGCCCCGGCGATCGCCGCAGGATGTACTGTCGTCGCAAAGCCGAGCGAAGTTACGCCGATGACTGCATATTTGCTGTCAAAGCTTTGCACTGAAGCAGGTTTGCCTCAAGGTGTACTCAATATCGTCCACGGCCTCGGCCCGAAAGTCGGTTCTGCGATCGTCGCTCACAAAGAGATCAAAGCGATCTCATTTACTGGCGGCACAAAGACCGGCGAAGAGATCGCACGCGCCGCGGCACCGATGTTCAAAAAACTATCGCTTGAACTCGGCGGCAAAAATCCGAATATCATCTTTGCCGACTGCAACTACGAAGAAATGCTCGCCGAAACGCGCCGTGCGGCGTTCGCAAATCAGGGCGAGATCTGCCTTTGCGGTTCGCGAATATTTGTCGAACGACCGATCTACGAGCGTTTCAAAAAAGATTTTGTCGAACAAGTTTCCGCCCTCAAGGTCGGCGATCCACGAGCCGCCGACACCGACGTCGGAGCGATCGTCTCAAAACCGCACTTCGACAAGATCATCTCGTACATCGAACTGGCAAAAGCCGAGGGCGGAACGATACTGACCGGAGGTCGCAAGTCAGAACCCCCTGCGTCAGCGGGGGGAAAAGCTTCGACGATCGCGAGCGTTGATTCAGCTGTGAACGTTGTTCCGCCCGCTTACGCAGGCGGTTCTGACACGAAAGGCTGGTTCATCGAGCCCACCGTCATCGAAGGCCTGCCTCACGATTGCCGGACAAATCAGGAAGAGATATTCGGCCCGGTCGCGACGATAATGCCGTTTGACACCGAGGACGAGGTTCTCGGCTATGCAAATAGCGTACGCTATGGTCTCGCGGCAACCGTCTGGACCGAAAACCTTTCGCGTGCCCACCGCGTAGCATCTAAACTTGAATCCGGCATAGTCTGGATCAACTGCTGGCTTTTAAGAGATCTCAGAACGCCGTTCGGCGGCGTAAAAGACAGCGGAGTAGGCCGCGAAGGAGGCTTTGAGGCGTTAAGATTCTTTACGGAAGAAAAGAACGTCTGCATTCGCATTTAGCGGCGACGAAGAATATCGAAACTGTTCAAAATGGGTTTCCGACCGATATTCAACACAATATTACTGGTCATTGCTTTTGCTTTGCATCTGCACGGCCAGGAGAAGGCGTCTAACAAGAGCTATATCCTCGAGCTTTCGGGGGCATGTGCTCCGGGCGAGATGTCGGTTGAGTTTTTTATTACGGGCGATTTTGGCGGCTACAGCAGCTTTATTAAGACCGACTCGCGATTTCCCAGGTATGACATTCCAACCGTGAGGTACGGAATGCCCGCGACATCGCTCAAACTGCTGATCAGAGGTGCAAGGTGCCGGACGCAGATCATCGACATACCGGATCTAGCAAAAAGCGACAGCATGATCCGGGTCAGGCTGCGGCGGACCCGCTTTATTGAATTTCAGGGCCGGATCAGCTCGCCGGGAATGCTCCCGAAGAACGAACGTTGGCTGACGGTGGAGTATTGGGCTCACTGGAAATGCGAATTCCTTGGCTTGCCGGACTGCCTGCTTGGTCCGAACCGAATCGATGCGGTCAATATCGAATCGGACGGACGTTTCAAAGTGCGGCTGCCGGATCTCGCGAACGACGCGGCTTTGTACCGTTTTGCAGATAAAGGGGCGTTCGAGTTCTTTATTCGTGACCCCAAAACCGGTGAAGTCCTTTATAATCTGCGTAATCCCTTAAGCCGGAAAGGCTCGTTTGCAATTTCAGCGGCGAGCGAATATCCGCAAAATATCGAATTTGAACGTGAACAGCACCGTTAATTAGTAATACATTATGAAAATATTTTTCAGCTTCGCTTTAGTTTTCGTCCTGTCGCTCGTTTCGTTTGCCCAGCAAACTCCGCCCGCAGAGTCCGCGATGTCGCGTTTCCTGCGCTACGTCAAGATCGACACCCAATCTGCCGAAGATCAGCCGGCTCCGCCGAGTACGAAAAAGCAGCTCGACCTGGCTCGGGTATTGGAGAAAGAGTTAAAGGATCTCGGCGTTCAAAACGTGCGGATCAGTGAATGGGGGATTGTGTACGGCATGGTTCCAGGGAACCTTGCGGACAATTCGTCGGTGCCGACGATCGGGTTCATTGCTCATATGGACACGTCGCCGGCGGTTTCCGGTGCAAATGTTAACGCCATTATTCACAAGAATTACCAGGGCGGCGACATCGTTTTGCCTAACGATAAGACTCAGGTGATCACGGTCAAACAGAATCCCGACCTCAAAAATCTCATCGGCGATGACATCATCACAGCCGACGGCACGACCTTGCTAGGTTCGGACGACAAATCAGGCTGTGCCGAGATCATGACGATGATCGATACGCTCAAGCAGAATCCGTCGATCAAGCACGGCAACATCGCGATCGCGTTCACGCCTGACGAAGAGGTTGGCGGCGGCATCGACAAATTTGATATCCAGAGTTGGGGAGCGAAATTCGCCTATACGGTCGATGGCGAACAGTTGGGTGATATCTCAAACGAAACATGGTCGGCACGCACCGCGACTGTAACGTTCCGCGGCAAATCGACGCATCCCGGCACGGCGAAGGGCATCATGATCAATTCGTCATACGCCGCCGGCGATTTTCTGTCACGGTTCCCGGCAATGATTCCAAACCGCCCGGAAACGACCGAGGGACGCGTCGGCTTTATTCATCCATACTCGTCGAACTTTACTGAAGAAACATCGACCGTCAAGATACTGCTTCGCAATTTCGACATTGCGGGACTCGCCGGTCAGGAAAAAGCGATCCGTCGCGTAATGGCGGCGACCCAGAAGAAATACCCAAACGTCAAGATCGAATACGGCAGCGTTCTTGGCTATCTTAATATGAAGGAAGTGTTGAAAAACTATCCACAGCTCACTGACTACGCGATCGAGGCCGCAAAACGAGCGGGCGTCACCGCCGAACTCCGCCCGATCCGTGGTGGTACGGACGGTTCGCGTTTGACCGCAATGGGTTTACCGACGCCGAACCTATTTACAGGTGGACACAATTTTCACGGGAAACTCGAATTCAATTCTCGGAAGGGATTGGAAAAGTCGACCGAAACATTGGTCCATTTGGTCCAGATCTGGGCGGAGAAGAAATAACCAGGTAAAAGTGCTGTTCCATTGCCGTTCCGAAAATTACATTAAGTTTTCACCGTAAAATCTCTGATCAAAACACTTAGAGAGAAATAGCCGTTCCATTTTTACACCTCATTTTGTGTTAAGTGGAACGGCTTAAGTCGTTCTGATGAAACGAGTTAGTGCCCGCCATTCTGTTCCATTTTAAAAGATATAAGAAAAATCCAAAGTGGGACGATTGTTGGTCCCCACTATTTCTCTACATAAAACTCAGGAAAACGCTTTTTTAGGTCCTCGACCTTTGGTTTGTCGTTGACCACGATATAGCCTTGGGTCGGGTTCTTTTTCATGAAATCCTGATGATAGGCTTCGGCCGCGTAGAATTTTTTGAGCGGCGAAACCTCGGTCACGATCGGTTTTGGATAGGTCTTGGCTTCGTCGAGTTCCTTGATATAAGCCTGAGCTGCGGTTCTTTGCTCCTCGCTCGTGTAAAAGATCGCTGAACGATACTGCCTTCCCGTGTCCGGGCCCTGCCGGTTTAGTTCGGTCGGATCGTGGGCGACCGAGAAGAATATTTTCAGAAGCTGAGCGTATGTGACCTTGGTAGGATCGAAGACGACCTGGACCGATTCTGCATGATCAGTGCTGCCGCTGCTGACCGTCTCATAGTCAGCGCTTTTCGCGTCGCCGCCGGCGTAGCCCGATTTTACGTCGATCACGCCTTTGACGTGTTCGTAAACGCCCTCGATGCCCCAGAAACAACCGCCTGCAAACACCGCGATCTCGGTACTCTTCGGCGATTCCGTACTCGGCTGAGATTCCACGACCGGAGGAACCTCAGGCAGATCGGTGGTCTTTCCCGAACTCGCCACACCACACCCAACCGCAATGATCGCGAGCATTCCCAACGCAAATTTTGTAAGCAATGACATATAAAAACTCCTGATCCGTATTATACCGCTAAAAATATCCATCGGTTTCAGATTCGCTAAAGCCTGCATGATCAGATTCACGCGCGAACTGTTACCTTTGCAAATATTCCTGATAAACTTAAGTTTATTCCGCTCATGAACGATCTGCCGCTCAATTCGTCCAAGGCACCCGAGCCCGTCGGGCTTTATCCGCACGCTCGCCGGGTCGGGAATTTGTTATTTCTTTCCGGCGTCGGCCCGCGAGAGCGAGGCACGAAGAAAATTCCCGGCGTCGAGCTGAACGAAGCCGGCGAGATCGTCGCGTACGACATCGAAACGCAATGCCGTTCCGTATTTCAGAATGTTCGGTACATCGTAGAGGATGCCGGTTCGTCGTGGGAAAAGATCGTCGATGTAACGGTGTTTTTGACGAATATGAAGGCTGATTTCGCCACGTACAATCGCATTTACGCCGAGTACTTTGCGAACAATCAGCCGTGCCGCACGACGGTCGAGATCAGCTCGCTGCCGACGCCGATCGCGATCGAATTAAAGGTCATAGCCACAATAGATTAGTAAATCAAGAGGAAGTTAAATGATAAAAACCAGGGGTTACGCAACACACGACAAGAACGCAAAATTCGGCCCGTTCGATTTCGAACGCCGCGATCTCGGCGATCACGACATCCTGATCGACGTCGATTTTTGCGGCATTTGTCATTCGGACATTCACCAGGCGAAATCGGAATGGGGCCCGTCGATCTATCCGATGGTGCCGGGCCACGAGATCGTCGGACGTGTTTCGAAAGTAGGAAGTGCGGTCACGAAATTCAAGGTCGGCGACCTCGCCGGTGTTGGCTGTTTTGTCGATTCGTGCCGCGAGTGCACGTCATGCAAAGCCGATCAGGAGCAATTCTGCAAGGTTCACACGGCTGCAACCTACAACGGCCGGGAAATGGACAAAGTAACGCCGACGTACGGCGGTTACTCAAAACATCACGTCGTCGACGAAGCTTACGGCCTCAAGATATCGCCCGATCAGCCGCTCCCTGCGGTCGCTCCGCTGCTTTGTGCAGGCATCACGACGTATTCGCCGCTCAAACATTACAAGGTCGGCCCGGGCAGCAAAGTCGCCGTCGTCGGTCTCGGCGGGCTCGGACACATGGGCGTCAAACTCGCCGTCGCAATGGGAGCCGAGGTTACGGTACTCAGTACCTCGCCAAAAAAGGAAGCCGATGCTCTGAAGCTCGGTGCCCATCATTTCGTCGTCACCAGCGACCCAGCGAACCTGAAACCGCTTGCGGGCACGTTCAATTTCATTCTCGACTGCGTTTCGGCGGATCACGAAATGGACATGTATCTGAAGCTGCTCGACGTTTACGGAGCGATGGTTCTGGTCGGCTTGCCAGAGAATCCAGTGTCAGCACGAGCGTTCTCGCTCGCGGGAAATAACCGCACGCTCGCCGGTTCGAGCATCGGCGGTATTAAGGAAACGCAGGAAATGCTCGATTTTTGCTCTGCGAATAACATCACATCCGACGTCGAGGTCATCCCGATCACGCAGATCGAGGAAGCATATGAACGCACGATCAATTCGGACGTTCGGTACCGTTTTGTGATCGATATGAATACGCTTTAAAAGTGAACAGTGAACAGTGAACAGTGAGCGGTCGGGGCAACTTCATGATCTCGCCATTGCTGTTAACCCTTAGTTTTTAACTATTAACTAAAATGCGTTACATCGCTCTGCTCCGCGGCGTAAATGTCGGCGGGAACACGATGATCAAAATGACAGAACTCAAAGCCGCATTCGAAGAAGAATGCGGCTTTGACAACGTCGTCACCTACATCAACAGCGGCAACATCGCCTTCGATTGCAAAAGCCCGCGCGTAAGCAAGGGCGGTTCACCCAATGCGGCCGAAGAGAAACTTACTGCGACCATCGAACAAGCCATCGAAAAACGCTTCGCCAAGCAAATTCCCGTCATGATTCGCGAGCAACAGGCGATCGCAGGGATCCTGGAGAAAAACCCGTTCGCCGGCCAGTTCGAAAGCCACAAGGAGATGCACGTGATGTTTCTGCGAGAAGAAATTCCCGCCGAAAAATACGAGCTGCTTCTCACGACCGCCCCTACACCGGAACGTTACGAAGCGATCGGCCGCGAACTGTACTGCCATCTTCCAAACGGCGTGATCGACAGCCTGCTCGGAAAAAGCTTTCTCGAAAAAAAGCTAAAACTCGCCGTCACCGGCCGCAACTGGCGAACGGTCGAGAAACTGGCGACACTCTAGAGTAGAATTGAAACCTACTTTATGCAGACAGCGATTCGAGCTGCTAAGTTCCGCAGATTTCGGAATGAGAACGCGACATTATAAAATAATGCTATGAAACACCTCCTAATTTGTGTCGCAATTGTTTTCTTATCCGCACCTGCCTTGTTAGGGCAGTCCAAAACATGCAAGGTAGGAACAGTCAACTTCAAATGTCCGTCCAAATACTACCCAGAGGTCAAAACTAATGATTCGAGGGTGCGTCTTTTCAAGTACAAAGACGGGGCTGACAAAGTGTATTTCTTTATGGTCGATTCCGCGAGCGGTTTCGATCTAAAGCTTATAACTAATCTTATTCCCGGTTGGGGCGGCACGTTTGAATGGAAACCGGAAAAACAACCGTTGGTAATGGATCTGGATACTAAATATAAATTTGAACTCGTTGCTTTTCTGGGACTCAGCAATAGTCGGCTGATCGAGATCAAATCATTCACATTTGATGTAGATAAAAAGAAGATCCAGCTTGGCTACGTATCCGATTGGTCGGCAGGTCCGGAAAGTAATCGAGCGGCATTCCGCGCTGGGATTGGAATCGGCGATAATGCTTCGGCATGCAATCAGGTTGTGACGGCGTTGAATTCTGTTACACGTGAGTTTCGTGAGAAGGAACAAGGCTGTACGTTGACGGCTCTTAGCGCACCTATTAACAAATGATTAGGCTCCCTTTCAATTTCAAACAATGGATCGACGAGCATCGGCATCTGCTCAAGCCGCCGGTTGGGAATCAGTGTATCTATGACGATGATGATTTTATCGTGATGGTCGTCGGCGGTCCGAATTCGCGTAAGGACTATCACTGGGACGAGGGCGAGGAGCTTTTTTACCAACTAGAAGGCGATATTAAAGTTCAGATCCAGGAAGACGGCAAAGCTGTCGAGGTCCCGATCCGCGAGGGCGAGATGTTCCTGCTTCCGCCACGCATCCCGCACAACCCGATCCGCGGTGCCAACACCATCGGACTCGTCATCGAACGCAAACGCCGCGATGGCGAACTCGATGGCCTTCTTTGGTTTTGCGAGAACTGCAACAACAAATTGTATGAGGAATATTTTCAGCTAGAGGATATTACGACGCAGTTTCAGGGCGTTTTTGCGAAGTTTTACGGATGCGAGCGACTGCGGACATGTGGAGAATGCGGCTCGGTTCTGGGATTGCCCGGGGTTGTAAGCTAACGTATGCAATTTCTACTGGCTGAATTCAAGAATATTGTCGATGCCTTCGAGGCCGGCGGTTTGGAGTACGCTGTTTGCGGCGGAGTTGCGTTAACGATCCAGGGCTTTCCGAGAGCAACGATGGATATAGACCTATTGATCCGCGAACAGCAGCTCGAAAAAGCCCTCGAGATAGCGGCCCAAAACGGCTTCAATATTCGCGGTCTCGATATTTCGTTCAAGGATCCGGCCGTTGAGATCCGCAGAGTTTCAAAGATAATTGAGGATGCAATTCTCTGCCTTGACCTTCTCTTGGTCATCGATGAGATCGCAGACGTCTTGGGAGTCGCGGGAAAGAGTGCCATTTGAGAGTCGTCAGATCTCGGTCGTTTCCAGAGACGGACTGATCAAGCTGAAAAAAAGGGCAGCACGTCCCCAGGATCTCGCAGACATTTACAGGATCGAAAATGAAGAATATTGATATGTCCGAAAAAGCTGTTGAGCTGCGTCTGCGTCAACTCGATCAACTGCATGCATTGTCGCTGTCTTTATTGAGATCCGGACGAGATCATTATGAAAAGATGAGAGAGCAAGGAAAAGCGACTGAAAAGGATCTGGTTCGGTTTAAAAAGTATCTTGTATGAAATTCACATCAACATTTGAAATAAAAGGCTGGGATGTCGCTGATTCGGGCGGCGTGGATGAGCTCAGTGATATAGGTCGAGCGACCATTCGCAAGGCATTTACAGGCGAACTCGAAGGCACGAGTGTCGGTTACGGCTTGCTCATGCAAACTCCGGCACAAACCGGCGGTTACGTCGTCATCGAACGCGTCACCGCAAAAGCCGACGGCCGTGAGGGCAGCTTTGTCATCATGCACTACGGCGTCCGCGACTCATCGGGCGGCGGCCCTTGGTACGGCGATGTCGTTCCGGGAACCGGAACTGACGGATTCGAGGGCGTAACGGGAACTTTTGCTATCCAGCACGACGAAGGTGGTGCGATCTTTACTTTCGATCTCGATTTCTAGCTATTTTGCCTCGTTCGAGCGATTGTGATAAAAACACTGCTATCAATTCAGATCAAGGAGCATCCTCGTTATGAAAAAAGCGTTTCTTAAGGGCCTTCTATTGTTGGTTTCGAGTTTTGCGATAAGCAGTTTGGACGTATCGGCTCAGACGGTTTACTCGGCCTGCGTTTGGGACACGTCGTCGATATTTAAGGACGCAGCCGGGAAAGAGAAATTCGAACGCCGTTTTTACGTGGCTCCGATCGTTTCGATGACCAAGGATGAATTTCTCAAGATCGACCGCGAAGGCGACCGCATGGAAGGGCTCTGTGGCGACTATATTGACAAAACCGTTGCTAAGGCTGCGGAAGCTCGTGGCGAACGGCTCGATCCGGGCGGCCAGCTGAAGATCCATCGTGGCCTAGAACTCTCAGGCGAAGACGCCGGACGGGCAAATATGTACAAATTTGCCACGAAAGAAGACATCCAGAAAAAGGTGGATGCCGACATCGCCGAAATGAAAGATGCTGGCCGTTTCATAATGAAGTTCAATTGGGATCCCACCGGAAAATCTGAAGCGACGGATCTCGCAAACGAGAAGAAACGAACACTTCCAACGCCAAAGCAATAACTTTGTAAGGACGAAAGTATTTCTCCCCGCTACCTCCTCGCAACAAATAAATTACGTCAGTCGAATTGTAAACTTTTGTAAACTTACGATTCGCAGTAGTAATTTGGTTGCTAATCCCGCAGAACAGTAATAAATTGTTAGCAATTCAAGCAAAGTGCAGTCTACTTTTGAATTTTCGCTCTATTCTAAATAAAAAACGGATCTTTTGAGGACCTTCAAATGATGAGATCATTCCGCTTGCCGGAACGCATCGGCGTTCTCGGACTACTATTGTTTGCTGTTTCGTTCATTTCAGCCCAGCCAAAACCGAAGGAAACGCCCAAGGGCAAGGCTACGACCGCCGCTGCAACTCCGGCACCGACGCCAACTCCGACACCAAAGCCGTCAAATACCTTTGAATCTGCAATTTCACGGCTTAGTTTCCGCGAGATAGGGCCTGCGACGATGGGTGGCCGCATCGATGACATCGAGGTCGTTCCGGGTGACGCAAAAACGATATACGTCGCAACCGCAGCGGGCGGCATCTTGAAATCAGTGAACGGAGGCACCTCGTGGACTTTCCTTTTTGACAAGGAAGCTGTCCCAAGTATCGGTGATATCGCCATCACTCCGTCAAACCCGTCGATCGTTTGGGCTGGAACTGGAGAAGCAAATAACCGACAGAGTTCCTCATGGGGCAACGGCATTTATAAGTCGATGGACGCCGGTAAAACGTGGAAGAATATGGGACTTGCGGGTACGATGCACATCGGCCGCATCGTTTGCCATCCGACAAATCCCGACATCGTTTATGTCGCTGCTGCGGGCAATCTCTGGGGAGCTAGCCCCGATCGAGGCGTTTATCGCACAATAGACGGCGGCAAAACCTGGCAGCAAGTTCTCAAGATCAACGACGACACGGGCGTTTCGGACATCGCGATCGATGTTCAGAGCCCGACCATTTTGTACGCGACATCCTATCAGCGTCGTCGCACCGTTTTTGGTTTTAACGGATCGGGCGAAGGAAGCGGCCTCTGGAAAACGATCGATGGCGGCGAAACCTGGAAAAAGGTGATGAAAGGCATGCCGTATGACACGGAAAATGCCCCAAACCCAATGCCTCCGACGCTCCTCGAAACTGGTCGAAATGCTGTCGCAGTTTATCCCAAGGATACGAACATTGTTTACTGTCTGATCGAACACGAGAACGGCGGCGTCTATCGTTCCACCGACAAAGGCGAGACTTGGACACGCATGTCGGACATGAACAACAATCCGCGTCCGATGTATTTTTCGCAGATCCGCGTCGATCCGAACAATGATCTGAGAGTTTGGCTCGCGGGCGTCACGATGACCTATTCGGAAGACGGCGGCAAGACGTTTTCGCCCAATTTCGGCCGTGGGCCGCATGACGATACACATGCGATCTGGATCGATCCGGCGGACTCGAATCACATGATGACCGGCAACGACGGCGGCATCAACATTACTTATGACCGTGGCAATACTTGGGATTACGCAAATACCGTCGCTATCGGACAGTTTTACGAGGTTGGAGCTGATAACGGCATGCCGTACAAGATCTGCGGCGGGCTTCAGGACAACAACGCCTGGTGCGGACCGAGCATGTCGATGAATCCACGCGGTATCACCAATGACGATTGGTACACGATCGGCGGCGGCGATGGCTTTTACGCCCAGCCCGATCCAAACGACGTAAATAACGTTTACACCGAATCGCAGGACGGCGGTCTCATTCGCCGCAACACTCTGACCGGAGAAAACAAGAGCATTCGGCCTCGTGAAGAGGAAGGGGAAAAGCTGTATCGATTCCAGTGGAACTCGCCGATCCTGATCTCAGCCTATGAACCGAACACCGTCTATTACGGCGGCAATTTCCTTTTCAAATCGACAAACCGAGGCGACAGCTGGGTCAAGATCGGCGGAGAATTGACCACCAACGTTGATCGCAATACGCTGCCCGTAATGGGCAAAGTCCCCGACAGAAACACCCGTTCACGTCACGACGGCGTACAGAATTTCCCGGCTATCACGACGATCTCCGAATCACCGGTCAACAAGAACGTCCTCTGGGCTGGAACCGACGACGGCAATCTGCAGGTGACCCGCGACGCAGCGACTTGGAAAAATGTGGTGGACAAAGTTCCAGGTTTGCCAAAGGGAACGTACGTTTCCCGCGTCGTCGCTTCGCGCGAGAACGAAGGCACGGCGTATGTGACATTTGACGGCCATAGAAATGGTGATTTCAAAGTTTACGTGTTCATGACGACCGATTTCGGTGAAAACTGGAAGAATATCGTCTCAAATCTACCTCAGAATACAGGCGTTGTTAACGTCATCCGCGAGCACCCACGCAATGCGAATATGTTGTTCGTCGGAACGGAATTTGGGCTGTTTGCCTCGATGGATCGTGGAGCGAACTGGACGCAGATCAAACTCAATTTACCGACCGTTCCGGTGGACGACATACTTATCCACCCACGCGACAACGACATGATCCTCGGCACGCACGGCCGTTCGATCTGGGTAATGGATGACATCGCACCGATCGCTCAAATGAACCAAAGCGTGCTCGACAGCAAACTGTTCTTCTTTGACCCACGCCAGGCGGTCATGTGGAGAACGTGGAATAACAAAGCGATCACCTCGAACAAGGTATTTTACGGACAGAACCCGCCAACCGGCGGTCTGATCAACTTCTACCTGAAGGATAACCTAGCCGATCGCGAAAACGTCTCGATCACCATTCTCGATTCTAAGGGTGCGACTGTTCGAACCCAGAACTGTTCACGTCCCGCTCCGCCGAACGCTAACGCTGCGGCTCTGCCTGGCGGACTTGGCGGTCGTGGTGGTGGTGGAGGCGGCGGTGGCTTCGGTGGTTTTGGCGGCGGTGGCGGTGGCCAATGTGTTGCCGAGAAAGGCATCAATCGATGGGTTTGGGATCTGCGATCGCGACCGGCAGGTGGTGCTCCTGGAGCTGGCGGTGGTGGATTTGGCGGCGGCGGCGGAGGATTCGGTGGCGGGCAGGGATCGCGTGTCGATCCGGGCGATTATACCGTCAAGGTAAAGCTGGGTGACGTTGAGATCACGAAAACCATTAAAGTCCTGGAAGATCCGCGAATCAATTTCTCGGCTGAGGATCGTGCCAAGAAGCGAGCAGCACTCGCCAAACTCCAGCCGGTTGTGACGCAGGGGCAGCTTGCAGCGACACAGATAATTGGCCTTAGGACGAACGTTAGTGCCGCGATCGAGGCTTGGAAACGGCCTGGAGCAACACCAGTTCCTGACAATGTTAAGAAGGCCGCGGATGATCTCCTCAAAAAGATCGACGCGATCTACGTGAACTGGGGAACGCCTCCGGGCAATGCGAATCCGATCGGTTCGGCGGGTCCGCCGTTGGTCGAACTTCCGACACCGCTCAGCCAACGTGCTGCTCAGTTGTCTGGCGCGATCGAGAATGCTTCGAATGCTCCGACCGATTATGAGCTTGCTCAGATCGAGATCCTGCTCAAACGTATTCCGCCAGCGGCAGAAGAGGTTCGAAAGCTCGTCAGCGAGGATCTTGCAGCCCTGAATGCCCTAATGCTTGAGGCAAAGATCCCGTACATCGCTCCTCCAACCATTGGCGGCGGAGGAGGCCAGGGGCGTCGTCCTCCAGTCGACGATGATGACGATGACGACGATCCAGATCGCTAGATCCTTTTGATCCAGTGTTCAATGGCCCGAGACGGAAAACGTTTCGGGCCGTTTTTTGTTTTCCGCCATGACAAATGGCAAAATGAGACGATGCTAAAGATCGATGTTCACACACATATCCTACCCCGCGATCTTCCACGCTGGAAGGATCAATTTGGCTACGGTGGGTTTGTTGGGCTCGATCATTACGCTCCCTGCTGTGCAAGGATGGTGCGGGATGATGGAACGCAGTTTCGAGATGTTGAAGAAAATTGTTGGAGTGCGGAAAAGCGGGTCGCTGAATGCGACTCACTAGGCGTTGATGTCCAAGTGCTAGCAACGGTGCCGGTGATGTTCAGCTACTGGACAAAGCCGAGCGATGGTGCTGAGATCGCTGCGTTTTTGAACGATCATATCGCCGAGATCGTGACGGACCTGCCGAACCGTTTCGTTGGACTCGGAACAGTTCCGCTGCAGGATACGTCTCTCGCGATCAAAGAACTAGAGAGATCCAAACAGATCGGCCTTTCAGGTGTCCAGATCGGCAGTAACGTCAATCAACTGAATCTAGGAGAATCACGATTTTTCGAGTTTTTTGAAGCCTGCGAACAGCTCGGGATGGCAGTGTTTGTTCATCCATGGGAGATGATGGGCGAAAGAGATATGCAGAAATACTGGCTGCCTTGGTTAGTTGGAATGCCGGCTGAGGTGTCGCGTGCGATCTGTTCGCTGATCTTTTCGGGGACGCTCGAACGACTGCCGAATTTACGGATCTGTTTTGCTCACGGTGGTGGAGCCTTTCCCTCAACCTTGGGTCGCATCGAGCACGGTTTCCAGGTTCGTCCGGATCTTTGTGCAGCCGATAACCCAAATTCACCTCGAAGTTACCTTGATCGAATGTATTTCGATTCGCTCGCTCACGATAGGTCGGTGCTGGAGTTTTTGATCGACTTGGCTGGGCCAGATCGCATCATGCTTGGCACAGATTATCCTTTTCCGCTCGGCGAAGCAGAGCCCGGCAGTCTGATCGAGTCAATGGGCCTAAACGAGGCTGTCAAAACTCGGCTATTCGAAGAAACAGCATTAGAGTGGCTGGACGTAGAAAGATCACGATTTACTTCATAGTTTCCAGTATCTGAGCGATATCATTCTCTGTTGTATCGGGGTTAATAAAACAAAACCGAGCGACTGTCTCTGGCCCCGCCGGGTTTCGCCATTTGGTTGGTGTTACCAGGGCGAAGCCGTCTTTGTGATTCCGATACGTCCAGGCATTGTAGTCCGCCGGCAGCCAGCCAATTCTTCTGAAAAGCACGCACGAAAGGCTCGGTTCGCGAACGAGTTCTACGTGATCGGCTTCAGTAATAAGCCGTCCGGCGATCTGTGCGAGTTCGATGCCGCGTTCTATCGCTTTTTCATAACGGTCAGTGCCGTGCATCGCGAGTGAAAACCACAGCGGAAGCCCTCGCAATCGACGGGTAAGTTGTATCTGATAGTCGGTCGGGTTAAAGCCGCGAGCTCCGGGATCAGTAAAGATATCCAAATATGAGCCCTCCTGAGCGTGGGTTTTTTTCGCGAGTTCGGGTTCGCGATAGATGACGGCACCGCAATCGTACGGTGAAAAAAGCCACTTGTGCGGGTCGATCGTGATGCTGTCTGCCCGTTCGATCCCGCTGAAAAGGTGCCTGACCGATCTGGCTGCGAGTGCTCCGCCGCCATATGCGGCGTCAACATGGAACCAAAGTCCTTCTTCTTTCGCGACCTTCGCGATACCGTCGAGGTCGTCGATTATTCCAGAGTTTGTTGTGCCGCCGGTGGCAATTATTGCAAAAAGCCGCTCTCTATCTTGCGCCGGCATTTCCTTGATAGTTTGAGCAAGTTCGGCAGCTTCGAGTCGGTTCTCGGTCGTGATGAGGCAAACGTCAGCATCGATGACCTTTGCCATAGCCGAGATCGAAGAATGGGCAGCGTTTGATGCGATTATGATCCCGCGAGTATGGGCCTTTTGAGGGTGTCTCGCCCTCCATGTCTCACGAGCGGTCACGAGTGCCGATAGGTTTGCTTCCGTTCCGCCGCTTGTGAAAACTCCGAAAGCACCATCAGGCAGGCCCGTAAGTTTGACAAGCCATTTCATTGCCTGATTCTCGGCGAATATTCCGCCGGCACCTTCCATCCAATACGCCCCGTGAATGCTCGATGCCGACGTCACTAGATCGAACATGATCGCCGCACGAGTCGGTGAAGCAGGAACAAACGCAAGGTGTCGCGGGTGATCGATCGAAACGCTTGCCTTTAGCAAAACGTCCCGAAATAGCTGGAACGCCTTTTCCCCGCCGATGCCTTTAGGGGTAACGGTTTCGCCAACAAGCTCCATTAACTCAGCCTCCGTTTTCGGGAAACCCAGCTTCTGATCTGTCTGTGTGATCTGGTTTATCGCGAATTTAATTACGTCGAGCGACATGTCGACGATATCGATGTCAATATTATGCATTTCTGGGTATTGGCTTTGAGCGACCGGGTGTTTCGTCCGCTCCGAAATATAGCTTAAGATAAGTCATCATCTATGACTCACGACCAACTAAATCCTGATATCAGGGTCGCTCAAGAACTTGATAGCGAAGATGTTCTTCGACCGTTTCGCGACCGGTTTTTCATTCCCCGATCTAACGATGGCAGTGAGGCCATCTATTTCACCGGCAACTCCCTTGGCCTGCAGCCCAAAACCGCCCGGGCTTACGTCGATCAGGAACTCAACGACTGGGCGACCTTTGCTGTCGAAGGGCACCTTCACGCGAAAAATCCGTGGCTGCCTTATCATGAGTTTCTGACCGATAAAATGGCCGCCGTTGTCGGAGCAAAGCCCGTTGAGACTGTGGTCATGAACTCGTTGACGGTTAATCTGCACCTGTTGCTCGTATCTTTCTATCGGCCAACTGCGGAACGTCACAAGATCATTATCGAAAAAGGTGCGTTTCCGTCGGATCGCTACGCTGTCGAGTCGCAAATACGGTTCCACGGATTTGATCCGGCTACATCCCTGATCGAGATCGCCCCTCGCCCCGATGAAAACTTGCTGCGGACGGAAGATATCGTTGAAACCATCCAACGTGAAGGTTCAGCGGTCGCGACGGTGATGCTTGGCGGTGTGAATTATTACACGGGGCAGGCGTTTGAGATGCGTGAAATTACCGCCGTGGGCCATTCCGTTGGTGCAATGGTCGGATTCGACCTCGCACATGCGGCTGGGAATCTGGAGCTGCATTTACACGATTGGAACGTCGATTTTGCTCCGTGGTGTTCTTACAAGTACTTGAACGCCGGACCGGGCGGTGTTGCCGGTGCTTTTGTTCATGAGAGGCACGCTGATTGCCCTAATTTACCTCGTTTCGCGGGCTGGTGGGGTCATGACAAAGCTACGAGATTTCAGATGGGGCCTGACTTTCATGTGCTTCGCGGAGCGGAAGGCTGGCAGATCTCAAATCCGCCGATCCTGCAGATGGCGGCTTTGCGAGCGTCGCTTGAGATATTTGACGAAGCCGGGATGTCGGCTCTCAGAAACAAGTCCGTAAAGCTGACCGGTTATCTTGAATCGTTGATAACGGGAATCGGGAACGAACGCATTTCCGTTATAACTCCTTCGGATCCAATGCAGCGAGGCTGTCAACTTTCTATCCGCGTCAAAAACGGTGATAGGACGCTTTTTGACAAAATCACTGAGCGCGGCGTGGTGGCCGATTGGCGTGAACCGGACGTGATCCGAGTAGCTCCAACCCCGCTCTACAACTCGTTCGAAGACGTTTTTCGTTTCGCGGAAATTCTCCGATCGGCCCTCGAATAGGAGCCGGGCATCCACTAAATGCTCGGTCGTGAAAATATGATACGAGCAAAGATCAACGGTGAAAATGTAGAGTTTAACGATGGCGTCACAATATTAGCAGCCGCACGCAGCCTCGGCATCGATATCCCAACTCTTTGCAACGACAATCGGCTTAAACCTGTCGGTGCGTGCCGAATGTGTCTTGTTGAGGTAAAAGGTAATACTCGCGAGACCGTTTCGTGCACAACGTTGCTGGCCGATGGGATGGAAGTCCTTACCCACAGCGAGCCGATAGAAGAGGCCCGGAAATGGAATCTAAAATTGCTTGCCGCGAATTATCCCGCCGAATCATTCACCGCTTTTCCCGAAAAACATTTCCACCAAATCGCCGCAACTTACGGCCTTTCGCCAAATGATTTCAGCAAGGTAAATTCCCCGACGATCGACTCTTCCCAAACGTACATTAATTTTGATAAGTCTCGCTGTATCAACTGTTACGCGTGCGTCCGGATCTGTGCGGAGGTGCAAGGCCAGTTCGTCTGGCACGTGATCGGCCGCGGCGAGGAATCGGAGATTCTACCTGATTCGTTTGGGGCGTTCGGCGACAGCTCGTGCGTGTCGTGCGGAGCCTGCCCGGACGCTTGTCCTAGCGGGGCGTTGGAAGACAAGACCGTAGTTGAACGAGGGTTTCCCACTTCATGGACCAAAACAACATGCCCGTATTGTGGAACAGGCTGCGAGATGAACGTCGGTGTTCGCGACGATCAGATCGTTCAGGTCAAGCCGGTGATCGACGCTCCCGTAAACTACGGTCATCTGTGTGTTAAAGGGCGATATGCGTTCGATTTTGTCGATGCCGCCGACCGGGTTACCGAGCCGATGATCCGTGATATGGGCGATTGGCGAGTTGTCTCATGGGAAGAAGCGATCGAATTCACGGCCAAGAAACTGAAATTGATCGACGCCGAGTTCGGTAAAGAGAGCATCGCGGTCTTAGGTTCGGCACGAGCCACTAATGAGGAAAATTACCTCGCTCAGAAATTCACAAGAGTCGTACTGGGCACAAATAATGTCGATTGCTGCGCCCGCGTCTGCCACACGCCATCAGCCGCCGCAATGAAAATGATGATCGGAACGGGAGCGATGACGAACTCGTTCGACGATATCGAAAAGGCAAAGACCATAATCCTTTGCGGTGCGAATCCGAGCGAAAACCATCCAATTCCGGGAGCACGCATCAAACAGGCCGTGATCAAAAACGGTGCGAGGTTGATCGTCATTGATCCACGAAAGACCGAGCTGACAAAATATGCCGATGTGCATCTTCAGCTTCGGCCCGGAACGAACATTCTCATGTTCAACGCACTCGCTCACGCGATAATTGATGAAAACCTGACCGATCCGGAATTTATCGCAAAACGCGTCGACGAATACGAAGAGTTCAAGGCATTTGTCGCTGATTACTCGCCCGAAGCCGTATCCGAACGCTGCGGAGTCGACGCTGATCTCATTCGCGAAGCCGCGCGTATTTACGCCACCGAAACGCCATCAATGGCGATGCACGGACTCGGAATGACCGAGCATTATCAGGGAACCGAAGGTGTGATGTCGATCGTGAATCTAGCTCTGCTCACCGGGAACATCGGAAAACGCGGTGCGGGCGTCAATCCGCTTCGCGGGCAGAACAATGTGCAGGGCTCAGCTCATATGGGCTGCGATCCAGGCATTTTGACGGGCTCGGTGTCGATCGAGTCAGGCCGGGAGCTTTTTGAAAGCGTTTGGAAGTCACCGATCCCAACTGATACAGGGCTTAACCAACTACAAATGATCGATGCGGCTCGCGATGGCAAACTGAAAGCGTTGTGGACGATCGGCTATGACGTTTTTCTGTCGAACGCGAACGCTCACGAAACCGCGAGGGCGTTCGAGAATATGGACCTCGTCATCATACAGGATTTCTTTATGAACGAGACGGCGAATCGCTTTGGCCACGTGTTCCTGCCAGCGGCGACTTCGTTCGAGAAGGACGGCACCTTCATGAACGGCGAGCGGCGTATTCAAAGGATCCGCACTGCTGTTACGCCCAGAGGAAATTCGCGATCTGATCTACGGATCATCTGCGACGTTGCCGCGGCGATGGGAAGATCCGGCGACTTCTCTTTCGCGACGGCGGAAGAGGTCTGGAACGAGATCAGAGAAGTTTGGCCTCCTGGCTACGGCATTACGTATGATCGGATCGAGAAAGCCGGGATCCAATGGCCGTGTCCGACGGTCGATCATCCGGGAACCGAAGTCCTTCACGGCGAATCATTTTCAAACGGCGTGAAGGCGTCACTTCGGCGGATAAAGTTCCGGCCGACCAAAGAAGTCGTTTCAGACGAGTTTCCTTTCCCGATGACGACGGGTCGCGTTCTTGAACAATTCAATGCCGGAACGATGACCATGCGGACGCCCAATCGCGAGATCCGGCCGACGGATCTGCTGATGATCTCCCGATCTGATGCCGAACGCCTGTCGATCGCCAACGGCGAAAACGTTCGTCTTATGAGCAAATACGGCGAGGCGATCTTGCCCGCGGAGATCAGCGACCGCGTAAAAGACGGCGAGCTTTTTGCATCTTTCCACGATCCAAGGGTATTTTTGAATTACGCGACCGGCCCGGTCCGCGACCGCTTTACCCAGGCACCCGAATTTAAGGTGACTGCAGTGCGAGTCGAGAAACTCGGGGTCTGACTGCGATACTATGTCAAAAGTAGCCATTATCGGAGCCGGCCTTGCCGGTTCACTTCTCTCGATCTATCTTGCAAAACGCGGCTTCGACGTTGACGTCTACGAAGCTCGCGGAGATATGCGGCTCGAAGATGTCGCTGCCGGCCGCTCCATCAACCTTGCTCTGTCGGATCGCGGGATCGCTGCCCTTCGCGAGGTTGGCATGGACGCATACATGCTTGCTGAGGCTGTTCCGATGCTCGGAAGGTTCATCCATACGGTTTCGGGCGAAACGAAGCTCCTGCCTTATTCAGGGCGTCAGGGCGAGTATATAAATTCGGTCTCGCGTGCCGGACTAAATATCGCTTTGATGAACGAGGCTGAAAAGTACTCAAACGTCACATTCCATTTCAACCACCGATGCACCGAGTTTGATTGTCGGACGGGCGAGGCTCGTTTTTCTGACGGAAGCGTGGCCACGGCTGACACAGTGATCGCGACGGACGGAGCAGGTTCTGCCGTGAGAAACTCGATGATGCACGGCGGTGTCGAGCGGTTTGATTTTTCACAAAAATGGCTCGAACACGGTTACAAAGAGCTCCACATTCCTCCCGGACCCGATGGCGGTTTCCAACTGGATAAGAATGCCCTGCACATCTGGCCGCGTGACAAGTTCATGATGATCGCCCTGCCGAATTTTGATGGCAGCTTTACATGCACCTTATTTTTTGCTCATAAAGGAGAGAACAGTTTTGAGAAGCTGAATGACCGGGCGACGATGCTCCAGTTCTTCCACAAGAATTTTCCGGACGCGACCGCTCTGATGCCGACCCTCGAGGAAGACTATTTCGATAATCCGACCGGTAATCTTGGAACAGTGAAGTGCTTTCCATGGAACGCGGCCGGAAAGGCTTTACTTCTCGGCGACTCTGCCCATGCGGTAGTCCCTTTTTACGGGCAAGGGATGAACTGTGCGTTTGAGGACGTCAGAGTTCTCGACAAACTTGTCGACAAGCACGGCACGGACTGGCAGAACGCCTTTGAAGAATACGGCCGGCTTAGAAAGATCAATACGGACGCGATCGCTGATCTCGCCGAGGAAAATTTCTACGAAATGCGTGACGCCGTCGCGGATCCCGTATTTGTCCGCAAGAGGGAACTCGAGACAAAGCTGGAACAGATGTTTCCTGACTATTTTTCCAAATATTCGATGGTTACCTTTCGCGAAGATCTCCCGTACATAACCGCGAAGCAGATCGGAAATCGTCAGGACCAATTGTTAATGGAAATATGTTCCGATGAGGAAAATGTCCAA
Source organism: Pyrinomonadaceae bacterium (assembly GCA_047600985.1). Taxonomy (GTDB): domain Bacteria; phylum Acidobacteriota; class Blastocatellia; order Pyrinomonadales; family Pyrinomonadaceae; genus OLB17. The sequence continues at coordinate 553,147 of JASGKA010000002.1, forward strand.
CACCTTGATCTCGATTCGGTCATGAACCGCTTGCGAAAACTCTCGCATTAGCGAATAAAAACGAGCGTTCCGAAAGAGCTCGATTTTCGTTCCATGTGGAACAGCTTAACCTCTTCTATCACAATAATTAAGTGTCCAAACTGCTGTTCCAAAATATACCATTTATAAAATGGAACACCATTTCGCTGTAAACTATTGCAAATAGGGAAGTAAGAGCGGTCGGCTTGGTGAGCAGTCGGAATCGAATGGTGCGATCTGGAGATTCAGCAAATATCGACCGTCGCCGACCTCGTTTGGAATGTATGCGAGTTCAGTAATGGTGCTTCTTAGGCGCGTATCCGGGTTCGTTTCGAAGCTTTCGGGCTCGATATTCCAGAACCTTCGATGATTGAGTAATTTTCCGTTGTCAAAGATCCGGTCGATCGACGGCATATCCACTACCAGATGGGCGATGCCATGCTTGACGATCCATTCAATTGCCTCGATCGAGAAATAGGGCGGGATAAACTCGCCGTATTCCATTGCTAGCTTTGAATCGTCGTTCGGGAGTGTTCGTACTAGCAATGCCATATTATCGCATACATGAAACGATAGTGTCGAGTGTGAAACTTCCAAACTCTCTCTGGTAATAACCAGATCGCCGTCGATTTCTCGCGGTTCGACAGTGACAAGGATCGCAGGGATCAGGACATCATGCAGACAATCGCGAAGAGAGATCCGCTCGTGCGTTATATGTCCGACGCATTCAGTATGAGTACCGTTGCAGTGCGGGATGAAGGTATATTGTTCGAAATTAACGCTCCCGCCTCGACGCGTGTCGCCGACGATATCGCCCGCCTCGCATGCAGCCGATGTGGCACGCTCGACACCGTAGGCATTCGGCTGCGGGCCGTTGAACCTCAGCGGTATTGAGATGTCGATAGGATTATCGAAATCGACTTGCTCCAACTCTAACCTGGGATTTGAATACGTAGGATCGCTCATTCGACAGCATGTTCAATCGCTGGTTTGAGATCGGGATATTTGAACTCAAATCCGGCATCTTCAAGCCTCTTCGGAATTACCTTCGTACTCGACAAGAGCAGTGCATCGCCCATTTCGCCGAAGATCATGCTGACCGCAAATTCCGGCAGCGGGAGGATCGTTGGGCGGTAGAGTACATCGCCGAGCGTTTTCGTGAAGTCGTGATTCGTGACCGGATTCGGCGAAACGGCGTTCAGAGCTCCGCGGACGTTCTCGTTTTCAATGGCGAAATTGATGATCGCGATCTCATCGTCGAGCGATATCCAGCTCATCCATTGCTTTCCGCTGCCGACAACACCGCCCACGCCCATTTTGAAGGGCAGCAGCATCGTTGCGAGGGCCCCGCCCTCTTTGGACAGGACAATGCCGGTTCTCAGCAAGACGGTTCGAATTCCGGCGTCCTCAGCCCGACGTGATTCCGCTTCCCATTCCTTACAGACACTCGCCAGAAAATCATCTCCTGCCGCACTCGATTCGGTCACTTCCTCTTCGCCGCGTTCGCCGTAAAATCCGATCGCAGATGCGGCAATGAAAACTTTTGGCTTGTGTTTCAGTTTCGAGATCGCATCGACGACGTTTCGCGTTCCCAAAACACGGCTCTCGCGGATCGCTTTTTTCTTTTCGTCGGTCCAACGCAGCCCGCCGCTGACGTTTTCGCCGGCAAGGTGGACGACGATGTCGACGCCCTCTATTTCTTCAGGCTTTGCAAAACCTTCCTCGATCGACCACTGGACGTGGAGCGGATCCGTCGATTCCTTTCGCGAGGCAAGCAACAGCTCGTAACCCTTTGCTCTAAATGACTTTTGCAGCTCCTTGCCGATCAGGCCCGAGGCTCCGGTGATAAGTGCTTTCATAAATTGACGGAACGCGGACGTCCTCGTCCGCGCGTTATCCTGCTTACTCGTCCACGGGGACGACCTGGTTGCGCCGTGATCCGCTGCTAAATCTCCAGTCGCGAGATTTCTCGACGAGTTTAGCATTTACGGGATTATTCTCGATATATCGCACAGTTTTATTGTAGTGGTCTTCGTCGCGAATGTAACGGTCAAAATAGTCGGGCTGCCAAACAGGTCCATTAAGCCCCAGGTGCTTATTTATCATCCGCGCGGTAAATCCTTTGAGATTCCGCATGATTTCAGACAAAGAGACTCCTTCGAGTGGAATGAGCAATAGATGGATATGATTCGGCATTATTACCCAGGCAATTAACCGATACCGGACTCCATCGTAGAAAAATAGAGCGTTTTCAACTATTTCCGCAACTGTTGGAATCTTTAAGATACAGTCGCCCATCCCGGTATCCAGATACTCTTCGATCTTAATCCGGAATTCGCGGCTGTTTCTTTCAAACGATCCCAGTCGGGCTTCTTCTTCGAAATAGCGAAGTACAGTCTGCGGCAAAGAATCGTGGAGCCGAAACGTAATGAACTGGTAGACACGACCGTCGTAATGCGGTAGATAGCCACGGTTGTGCCACCCTTTAGGTCGCATATCTGCCGATTTCCACACGCGGACAAGGATGTCCGCGTTCCGTTATTTACGCCTCAGATCGTTCTGCACAAAACCGACCAGCATATTTATCTCGCGCGGGGTCAGTTGATACTTGAACGCGATCATTCCGTTGCCGCCTTCGGCGATGTGGCGGTAGATGTCTTCGTCGGTCTTGTATTTGAACTCACCTTCACGCAGGTTCGGGATCACTTTGCCATCGCTAAGCGTTTTGCCTTCGGCTTCGGGGCCGTGGCAGATAGTGCAGTTCTGGCGAAAAAGCGAGGCTTCGTAGGTCTTGCTGTCCGCAATAACGAAGCGCGGAGCGTTTGCTCGCGAGCATGCGAACGCGGCCGCGACGACCGCTATGAAGATCAGAAATGCGATCTTTTTGCGTAACATGCTAAGCCTGCGCGGCCTGCTCTTTCAGAGCCCGTTTGAATATCTTACCCGTATTACCGATGGGCAATTCGGTACGGAATTCGACGTGCCGCGGATATTTATTCGCCGCGATCTTTGTTTTGCACCACTCGATGAACTCGTCGGTCGTCAATTCGTGACCGGAATGAAGCACAACAAAAGCCTTGACCTCCTCACCCAAACGCTCGTCCGGAACGCCGATCACAGCGCATAGTGAAACGGATGGATGTGTGATGATCACTTCCTCCAACTGTCTTGGATATACGTTGTAACCACCGCGTAGGATCATATCTTTTTTACGGTCGACGATCGAAATGTAGCCTTCCTCATCCTGAATCCCAATGTCGCCCGTGTGAAACCAACCGTTACGGAAAGCCTCGGCGGTTGCGGCTGGGCGTTTGTAATAGCCTTTCATCACATTGGTTCCCCGAATGACGATCTCGCCGCGTGTTCCGCGTGGAACTTCGTTGTCCTCATCATCAAAACACCTGACATCGACGCCAAATATCGGCTGGCCGACGCATCCTGGTTTCGACGGCATCTCGAAATGGTTGAAGCAGGCTAGTGGTGACGTTTCAGACAGGCCGTAGCCTTCCATCACGCGAACTCCGAACGTCTCCTGAAACTCCTTCATCACTTCGACCGGCATCGGAGCTCCGCCGGACGAGCAGACCTTCATATTGTCGGCGATGTGCGTGATGTCGTAGTCATTTTCCTTGACGTATTTGAGCAGGGCCCAATACATCGTTGGCACGCCGACCCAGAAATTTACCTTCTCAGCCACCATAGCATCGAGCGTTGCTTTCGGCTCGAAGCGGGGAAGCAGCACGACACGATTGCCGCCGTAGATCTGCGTGTTCATCTGCACGGTCTGGCCCGTTGTGTGGAACAGCGGCAGCGTTATGAGGCACGTTTTCTGCTGGCGGTCGGTGAAGTTCAGCTCCGGCATGTGGATGCTGTAGGTCGTCACGCAATTTGACCAGATGTTCAGATGCGTCAGTTCCGCGCCTTTCGGCTGGCCGGTCGTTCCGGATGTGTAGAGGATCGCGCAGGTGTCGTTCGGATTGGTCGGATATGCGTCGAAATCCTCTGACTTGTCGAACGTAAGCTGCATCAGTGTTTTGTGTTCAGCCAGCGGTGATTCACCCCACAGATCAGCGGTCAGAACGACAAGTTCGCCGCACGATTCTACCCTGTCGAATGCCTCTTTCGTCTCGACGAGCATCGGCAGTTCCGGCGTTCCTTCGAACACAAAAACTGCCTTCGCATCCGAATCACGCAGTTGATACTCGATCTCAGACGCTTTGAACAGCACGCAAAGCGGCACGACGGCGGCTCCGGCTTTCATGATCGCGTAGTAGACAATCGGGAAATATGGCAGGTTTACGCAGTTGAGGGCGACCTTGTCGCCATGGCCGATGCCCATTTCGACAAGCAGGTTTGCGACGCGATTTGAGAGCTTGTCGAGCTCGCCGTAGGTCATGCGGACATCGCCCCAGACGATGGCTTCCTTTTGCGGAGCGAGGCGTGCGTGGTGCGTGACTATCGACGCCAGATTTAAAACTGTGGCGGTGCCTTCCATAGGTTTTCGTGTTCGGGGAGACGCGGTCTGTTCCTAATTTTGAGTCTCGATAGTATAAACCAGTTTGGATCAAAAACTAATACTCTCAGCCGAAGAGATCGTCTTATTCAATTCCTGGATCGAATGCACCCGCCATTCTTCATGCTGTTCCGGAAAATCAGTGCGGTAATGACCGCCACGCGATTCCTCACGCCAAAGAGCCGCTGTCGCAACGAGCTTTGCCAGTGTGACAAAGTTTCGCGATGATGTTCCCAGATTACCTGACTCGATCTGAGCAAACTCTTTCAAAGCTCGCTTTAGCGAGTCTTTGTCACGCAGAATCCCGACGCGTTCCCACATGACGCGCTTGATCCTCTTCTTCACCGCTGTCGCAATTCCTGCTTCAGGATTCGAGGCATCAAATCTTGAGCTTTCAAATTTCAAATTTGAAATTTGAGATCCCGAATTATCCTCTGCCGCCGCTTTGCCTGCTCTCGCACCAAAAACCAGTCCTTCGAGCAGGGAATTGGATGCTAGCCTGTTCGCTCCGTGAACTCCGGTGCAGGTTACTTCACCCGCCGCGTAAAGTCCGGGAACGGTGCTTCTTCCCCACAGATCCGTGCGAATGCCGCCCATGCAGTAGTGCGAAGCGGGCGAGACTGGCAGCATGTCTTTGGCGATGTTAAGGCCATATGACTGGCAGACCTCGTAGATCTTTGGGAACCGGTGCTTCAGGAACTCTTCGTCCATCGCAGTCATGTCGAGATATACTTCGCGCGTGCCTGTACGCCGCATTTCAGCGACGATCGAGCGGGAAACGATGTCACGCGGGGCAAGTTCGAGGCGTTCGTCGTAGCGGGTCATAAAGCGTTCGCCGTACTTGTTCTTGAGCTGGCCGCCCTCGCCACGCATCGCTTCGGTGAGCAGGAATCGCGGGGCGTTTTCGATGCTCAAAGCCGTCGGGTGGAACTGGATAAACTCCATATCGGCCATCTCGGCACCCGCAAAATAAGCCATTGCCATTCCATCGCCGGTCGCGACCGAAGGGTTGGTCGTGTGCAGATAAAGCTGGCCCGCACCGCCGGTACACATGATCACGGCCTTTGCAAAGATCTCGCGCGGGGCACGCAGGATCGGATCGAGGAATCTGACGCCGACGCAGCGGCCGTCGCGGACAATCAAGCTTTCGGTATTGGCAAACGGCGTCAGGTTTATCGTCTTTTCCTGACCCGCACGGGCGATCAAAGACCTGACAAACTCGGCTCCGGTCGAATCGCCGTGGGCGTGGAGAATTCGACGGCGAGAGTGTGCGGCTTCCTGGCCCATGAGCAGCTTGCCGCCTTCGGTATCAAACTCGGTGCCCCAGTCAATGAGCTGTTTGATGTATTTCGTGCCCTCGGTGACCAGCGTTTCGACCGCCGGAACGTCGCAAAGCCCGGCTCCGGCGACTAGTGTGTCGCCTTCGTGAAGTTCGGCGTTATCGTCTTCGGAAAGTACGACTGCAACGCCTCCCTGAGCATATTCAGTGTTCGATTCGCTCGCCTTATCCTTGGTAAGCACCGTGACTCGGGCACCGCTCGAGGCAAGCTCGACCGACGCACGCAAACCCGCAACGCCGCTTCCGATCACGATAAAGTCTGTCTCCAAAGCCATTACAAAAACTTTATCAGAATCGGGCGATCCGTACGAAATGCTAATTGTGATCCGACGATCCGTAGAGTCCTGTGTACGCGCCTTTTCTGAGGTTGATGCCGTATTCGGTGAAGGCTTTGAGGGCGAAAACCATCTGGGACCAGCCCATGCGAGTTCATGTAGCTGCGGTTGAGATCGTCAGGGGTTTCTTTCCAGCCGGATTCGCTGATCGCGACGATCGTTTCGTTACCAGCAGCAGTGAACCGCATCTCGATACGCGTTTCAAGGCCAGGCGAGCCTTCCCAGCCGAGGACGATCAGCTCGTTTTTGATGACTTCCTTTACACTGACGGGAAACTCGATCTTCGGCTCGTCCGGATTGTCCGCGAACGCCCATTCCACAGTAGTGCCCTCATCAAGCGGGGCACTCGCACCGCCGTTGGTGAAATAGCCGCTCAGTTTCGAAGGGTTGTAAACCGCATCGAAAACCTCGGCAATTGGTTTTTGGATCTTGGTTTGTATGTTGAATTTTAATTCCATATTTTTTATTTGATCTGCGCGAACAATGCAGAAACCCGCGCGTGAGCAAGGGCGTATCACTCAAGTTGAATGTTTCGCCCTTGCTCACGCGCGGGCTTCTGCAACGGAAGCGCGAGTATATGTTATAATTTTATTAACATGTCAAGAGAAAAAAATCCCGATCTCGTCTTCAAAGCCCTGGCTGATAGCCGACGGCGGGAGATACTTGACCTGTTAAAAGACGAACCCAAAACCACCGGCGACATCTGCAAACACTTCACCAACCTCGACCGCTGCACCGTAATGCAGCACCTCCGCGTACTCGAAAAAGCCGGGCTGATCTTTACAAAAAAGGAAGGGAAATTTCGCTGGAACTACATCGACGTCGTGCCGATCAGAAACATCTACGACCGATGGATCAACAAATATGCATCACCATCGGTCGCAGTATTGACAAAGCTAAAACGCGACTTGAATAATTAGCCAGTCTTCTTGTGTGGTCAAGGTGACGCGAGTGTCAGCGAAGGACCGATTCACCCGGACGACGCATTAAAGGCTTATCGAAAGTTTCGATCGTCTTCCACAAGAGCAGGATGCTTCCATCGGTATCCTTTCTTAGGACATTAAAAACCACTAAGATATCCGAATCCGAAATACTGATCGACCTTAGGGCATAAGTATTACCGACAACAGCCGGCAAATCTCGCTTGTAGATAACGCCATTAACTTCATACTTGTGGGACTTTGTCTGTTCCGCCCGCACGGCAGGCTCATCTTTTGGCGGTACGTACTTTGATAGAAAATTAAGTTCCGCAGAATCTTTGTTCAGATCGGCGATATCCTTTGGACCGAGATCGAGTAAAAAACCGTAGTCGGCACCAGCAAACCCGACACTCAGGCTATTCTGAGACAGATGGAGATCATTCCCATATCCATATCTATGGGTATTGGTTACAAAAGAGTAGAAGGATCCGCCGCCACTGATTGAAAGGAGTCCATCATACTTTTCTCTAGGCAATAGCCGAATAACATTCAAACCTTTCCCCTGAGCCACGGCGATGTCAGCGGTATCGGGTCGAAGGATCTCATCATCCAATTTCGCAATTTTCGACTTAATTTCATCTATCTGCGACTTCAAATTCTGAACGTCTTGAACAACTTGATCGCGACTACCTGGCTGCGAAAAAGCAGCAACTGAAAGCAATAAGATCGCGGAGATAGCTTTAATTGTTAAGTACATCTATTTACTCCTTGGGGAAAGAGAAAGTAATCCGGTTAATGTTCTGAAATGAATCTCATTTTCGGTGCACGCTATATGCGGAAAAAAGTTTCGTTATTGCCTCCGTAAAAGAGCTATTTGTCTTCACCGATATTTGCGTGGATGCCTCTAATTGGTAAGGTCGCATAATGTCGGGAAGGCGATCGCGGAAATTGCGAGAATGATGAAGGTCGAGATGAGAGTCCTCATACTTTTCTGCTCCATGACGGGAAATAAACGGAAAAAGCACTCAGGGAATCGGGTTGGCCCGACTATACCATGAGTGCTTTTTTAGAATCAAGAAAATTCGTCTTTGTCTTTACTGTGCTCTCCGTGTGCTCCGTGGTTGAATTCTTAGGAACTAACCACGGAACGCACGGAAGGACACGGAACAAGACAATTTAGGGAATCTTCAATTCCTGGCCCGGATAGATCTTGTCCGGGTGGTGGAGGATGTCGCGGTTGGCGTCCCAGATGGCTTTCCAGGGGATGCCGTACTGGGCACCGATCTTCGAGAGGCTGTCGCCTGATTCGACGGTATAGGTGTTGGCACCGCCGCCGGCGTCTCCTGCACCGGTGGTGATGTTGAGGATCAGATCGCCAGCACGGAATTCCGGGTCGAGGCGTTCGTATTCAGCCCAGAGAGCAGCCTTTGCTTCTTCGTCCGGAGCCGATCCATTGATGTGCAGAACCCCGTCGCCTTCGGCAAGCTCGTAGCTTGTTCCGTTGGCATTGGCGAGTTCTAGAAGTGATACGTATTTTTCTTGTAGTGACATAATTCCTCCTATCTACGCCTATTTGAGGGTGAGTTTATTGGTGACCTTCGTCGCGTTGCCCTTTGCTTCGTTGGCAGCCTGCATGACCTTGGTCAGGTCGGCTTTGGCAACGTCGCCGGTGAGCACGATCTCGCCATTAGCGACCGTGACGGTGATGTTGGCTCCGGTCAGGGCGAGTTTCTTGATCGCCTCATTGACCGTTCCTTCGATCATTTTGTCTGGTGACGGCGGCGGCGGAGTCGGAGCTGGTTTGATGGTGCAGCTATTGGTGACTGACTTGATGCCTTCTACGCCTTTGACGGTGGCTTCGGCTTTGCTCTTGACGGCCGCGTCAGCGACTTCGCCGGTCAGGGTGGCGACGCCGTCTTTGACAGCGACGGTTACGCCGACGACCTTGTCAGCGGCAAGCTTATCCGTGGCCGCTTTCTGCAGATCGGCATCGCTTTTACCGCACGCCATCATGAACAAAGCACAGGCCAAAGTTAGAACTGTAAAAACTTTAACTTTCATTTTTCCTCCCGAAAAATCGGTTTAATAAATTAGTATCTGGTGCCTATGAGCGCCCAAAAAAACGACACTCATCCTAACTAATCGATCCGCACCTGAAAGAGCGAGGCGTGACTAAATTATTTAGTGGAATAATTATTGAACGAACCAAAGAGTTTGGCAATAGGAAATGTCGCAATTTAAGTAAAAATTTCTTCCACGATCTGGTTCGCGACATCGTGAGATGTAAAGCCCGAACGTATGGTCACATGCCAGTCAGCGAGGCAATAGATCTTCTGGCGTTCGTCGAATAGCTTCATCGTCGCCTGCTTGTCACGAGCCAGCGGGCGTTCCTTGCGTGAGAACGAAATGTTCAGCCAGCAATGCTCAAAGGTCGCGTCGAGCCAAACGCTCGTGTATCCATTCGCTTTGAGCATCTCGCGGTTGCCGGGGATCGTCCAGGTTCCGCCGCCGAGCGAAAGAATGCTGGTCGTCGATTCGCGCAAAACCTGCTCTAAATAGTGCGTCTCGATCTGCCGATAACGGTCGATGCCGTCGGTATCGATAATATTGACGATCGTTCGCTTTTCGCGCTGCTCAATGACGTGATCCAGATCCACACGCCGGCTCTTCAGCATCTGAGACAGATGCCGCGCAACGCTGGATTTCCCAACGCCCATAAATCCGGTAAGTGCTATGCGAACGTCATTCATAGTCAGAACCGCCTGCGTTAGCGGGCGGATCGGCCTTTAGCAAAAGGACCTGCATTCGAAGAGGATATCTTCGGGCCGAGGGTCGTGCTGCCCGCTTACACAGGCGGTTCTGACCCGATCGAACCCTTCCAGTTACCTTACGACAGATGCGAGTGTTTCGAAAAATCCAGGGAACGAAACGTCGGCGGCTTCGGCTCCGTGGATGGTGGTTTCGCCTTCGGCGAAGAGGCCGGCGATGGCGAATGCCATGGATATTCTGTGATCGTGGTGCGAATCGATCTCGGCACCTTTCAGGTCGGACTTTTCGACGAGCAGGCCGTCGGGGAATTCGGTAACGGTCGCTCCCATTCGTCTCAAATTCTCGACGACTGACGTGATGCGGTCAGATTCTTTAACGCGAAGCTCCGAGGCGTCGCGGATCTCGATGCCGCCTTCGAGCTGCGTGCCGAGAACAGCGAGGACCGGGACCTCGTCGATTAAGTTCGCAATGATATCACCACGAAGGACGTTTGAGATCGTCGGTGTTCCGATGCCGCCTATTACGCGGATCTCGGCGACGGGCTCGTTGCAGGTTTCGCGAGATTCGCTTAGTTCGATACTTGCCCCCAGGCCGATCATTACGTCGAGAACTGCTCGGCGCGATGGATTTAGTCCGACGTTTGGCATAACAATATCCGAACCTTCCAGGCACGCCGCTGCAACCATGAAGAACGCCGCTGACGAGATATCGGACGGCACGATCAGATCGCGGGCAATTAGTTTTGCGTCGCCGGAAACGGAAATCCTCGCACCGTTCTCACCGCGTTCGATCGGGACGTTTACACCGAACCATTTGAGCATTCGCTCGGTGTGATCGCGGGTTTGGACAGGTTCGATGACAGTCGTGACACCGTCCGCGTTGAGCCCGGCGAGCAGGACGCAGGATTTTATTTGGGCGGACGCGACGGGCGGTTGGTAATCGATCGCGGTCAGCGGGCTTTTGCCGTTGATCGTGAGCGGAGCTTTGCCTTCGTGAGAATGTATGACCGAACCCATCAGGCCGAGCGGGGCGATGACGCGTTTCATCGGACGGCTTTGCAACGAATCGTCACCGATCAGTGTCGACTCAAAATTCTGTCCGGCGAGAATGCCTGAGATCAGGCGCATTGTCGTCCCGCTGTTGCCGCAATCGAGCGGCTGAGCCGGTGCGGTCAGGCCGCTTTTCCCAACGCCTGCAACAGTTACGGTGTTCTCGTTGCGTTCAATCTTAACGCCGAGACCGCGAAAGCATTCGATCGTCGAAGCACAGTCGGCGCTTGTCGCAAAATTCTCGATTTTCGTCGTTCCCTCGGCGATCGCGGCGAACATCGCGGAGCGATGCGAGATGGATTTATCGCCAGGTAGTTTCACGCTGCCGTTAACGGAGGTTGCGCGGTTAACTTTCATAAAAAATATATTAGACCGAATACGACGGGTTTGTCTTGACACGGATAGTCGTAAACCTATAACTTACAAGACATACCTTGATTTTGCTATGCGTGAGATAGAGTTGCCAAGCCGCATCGAATCGGTCGAAGAAGCAGCGATGATGGCGGACGAATTTGCCAAAAGCTGCGGTTTTGGCGATGAGATCATGTTCGCGGTCGACCTCGCGGTTCGCGAATCGGTCGCAAACGCGGTGAAACACGGCAACAAATTTGACGAGTCAAAGACCGTCCAGATGACGATGGCAGATCTGCCTGAGGGCTTTGAGATCACAGTTCGCGACCGCGGTGCCGGATTTTCGCTGGACGAGATCGCGGATCCGACGGACCCGGAAAACCTGCTGAAAACAAACGGCCGGGGCATACTTTTTATGCGTTCGTTCATGGACGAGGTCGAATGGGAAAACCCGACGGATGGCGGGCTTCGCGTAAAGATGTTGAAGAAAAAGTAGTTAAAAGAGAGATCGGGACATTTTCCGGTTTTTCACTTTCCGATTTGAAGGTTTTGGGCTAGAATTTGCTATCGCTATTAATTTAACTTAAGGAAACGAGGAGAGAAAAATGTCTGATATCACCATAACTGAACGCCAGGCCGGCGACGTTACGATACTCGATCTGGTCGGTAAAGTAACCATCGGCGAAGGCAGCGTTGCACTGCGTAACACCATTCGCCGTCTGCTTGGCGAAGGCAAGAACAAGATCCTGCTCAACTTGGGCGGCGTCGGATACATCGATTCGAGCGGCATCGGCGAACTCGTTTCGAGCTTTACCGCCGTCAAGAAGGAAGGCGGCGTACTCAAGCTTTTGAGCCTGACGCAAAAGATCCAGGACCTGCTCGCGATCACCAAGCTTTTGACCGTTTTCGACACGTTTGACGACGAAGCTTCGGCGCTCAGCAGCTATAACTAGTTCGAGCCGATAAAGGTCATGATGGGATAGAGGAATTTATTGGATTCCTCTATCCTTTCTTATTTTGTTTTCCTTTGAATACATCCTAAAGATGCGGGAATTCATCTTTTTATAGAGATTCCTGTAGGATTAAGGTAATAATGCGTCGAATATTTGTATTTTTGTTGTTCTCGGTCTTTGCGTTGAGTATCAATGGCCAAACGGTCGCGCCCGGTTTCGACCTTCTGAATTATGGCGTCCGTATCGAGCCTGACAAGCGGCTGATCATCGTAATGGCGGCTCTTGAAATGGCGACCCAAAAGAATGCGGCCGGCGTTGACGAGAAAATGATCAACACGCCGCTTTCTGAAGGTGGTGGCAAGTTCCGCGAACAGCTTCTAAAAGATAACGCAGCACTCGACCCCGAGCTTCGCCGCAAGATCTCAACCTTTGTCGCCCAATACAAGCGTAGCCATCCGAAAGCGACGGATGCGGACGTCATCGCGCCATTCGTCTCGATGGCGTACACGCTGACGCCGGTTCCGGAGCTTGGCGATCCCGTCATTACGAACGACCTGCCTGGCCCGCTGCTTGACGTGCTTGATTTCGCCCCGCTTGTTCGCGAATTTTATCGCAGATCCGTGATCAGCTCGAAGCTCGACGATTACATAAAGGAATATAAGGCCGATTCCGACGACGTGCTCCGCAGTTCAGCCCGCGAAATGGTCAGCGAATTGCTCGATTACCTGCATACGCGTCCGCGGCTGACCTTTACTGAAAAAGTCGTTACCACCACGACGAAAAGGGGAACAAAAAATACCACGCTTCAGCAGCTTGAAACACGAGAGCACGAGCGGCGATTCTTTCTCGTTCCTGAGAAATTGGCTGCCAAGGGAACAATTAATTTTCTCAACATACGAGACGATTATTATGTGATCGTCCCGCCGGACACTGACCTTGGCTTTTCTGAGGTCAGGCGTGCGTTTTTGCAATTCGTCATCGATCCGCTGGTCCTCAATAATGCAAAGGATATTGCCAATGTTCGTGGTTATGTAAAACCGCTGCTGGATGAGAAGCGAAAATCGGACGCAAGCATAACGCCGGATGTATTTCTGGCGGTAACTCGTTCGCTCGTCGCCGCGGTTGATGTAAAACAGGCGGAGTTTGCTCGTTTGCGGATCGCAACAGAACAGTCGCGTGCGAAGATCCTAACTCTCAAGGACGACGTCGAAAAGAAGAAATTGTCCGACGAGCTAAAAGCATACGAACGGTCACTGAATGATGAATCGCTGCAGCGTCTCTATGAAGATTACGAAAAAGGCGCGGTTCTTTCTTTCTATTTTGCCGATCAGTTGAAGGGACTCGAGGATTCAGGTTTTGATATCGGGGCGTCGCTTAAGGAAATGCTTGCGTCGTTCGATGCGGCAAAAGAGGGTGATCGTGTCGCATCGACCGCAGATGCCAGAAAGCGTGCTCTCGCGGCTCGTGAAGAACGGAAGAACAAGCCCGACACCCGAATGATCGTGGCTGAGAATCCGATTACGACCAAACTGCAGGAGATCCAAAAACTGATCAGCTCGAAAGACTACGCGAGGGCCGACGGCGAATTGAAGTCGCTGTTAGCGAAAAATCCCACCGAGCCAAGAATTCATTACAACATCGGCCGCGTCGCCGGGCTGCAAGCCGTCGCTATCGAAGATCCGGAAGCCCAGGCGTTGAAGTTACTCGAAGCAAAGAAAGCTTATGCCGAAGTTCTGAAGAACGCGACACAGACTACTGATGCGGCATTGCTTTCGTTAACTTTTGTTGCTCTCGGACGTATTTACGAGTTCAACAACGACAAAGCATACGCGATCAAGCTTTATGACGAGGCTATAAAACTCGACGACGTCCGCGGTGGCGGGTATAAAGAGGCATTGGACGCGAAAGCGAGGTTGATCAAACCATAGTTCTGCGATCACCGGAGTTTCGCATTTCCGAGCGAAACTCCGAGTTCAACATTTCCCGCAAATTCTGCTACCGTCTAAGTAATGTCAGAAAACGACTTCAAAAGCGGCTACGTCGCGCTCATCGGGCGGCCGAATGCCGGAAAATCTACTTTGCTCAACCGCCTTGTAGGCGAAAAGATCGCGGCCGTTTCGAATAAACCGCAGACGACACGTCATAGAATTCAAGGGATCGTAACTCGCGAAGATGGTCAGATCGTGTTCGTTGACACGCCGGGCGTACACAAACCCGGGCATTTGCTGAATCGTCGTATGATGTCGGCGGTGCACGACGCGATAATGTCGGTCGACGTGTTGGTGCTGATGCGCGACGCTAGCGTTTCGACGGGGAATGGTGACAAATTCGTGCTGGAGCTCGTAAAACAATCCGGCAAAACCGCGATCCTCGTTCTTAATAAGGTCGATAAGATCAAAGAAAAAGGCAATCTGCTGCCGCTGATCGATAGTTATTCGAGCGAATACGATTTTGCTGAGATCATCCCATTGTCGGCCCTCAAGGGCGAGGCCATCGACATTCTACTCGATAATATCGTCAAACACTTGCCGAGCGGTGAGCCGATCTTCAGCGAAGACGAGATGACCGACCAGCCTTTACGGACGATCGTTGCCGAGATGGTCCGCGAAAAGATCCTTATCTCGACGGGCGAAGAGATCCCGTACGTAACTGCGGTTATCACAGAAGTTTTCGACGAATCCGATCCCGAAATAACCAACATTTACTGTGCGATCTTCGTTGAGCGGCCATCGCAGAAAAAGATCGTGATCGGCAAAATGGGTGCCCGGATCAAGGATATTGGAACCAAGGCTCGCGTCGATATCGAGAATTTGCTCGGCAAACGGGTGTTCCTCAAACTGTTCGTCAAAGTCGTCGAAGATTGGCGGAATCGCGAACAGACCCTCGACGAACTCGGTTTGCATAAAAAGAAATGAAGACAGTAGTTTTGCTCGTTATTTCTAATATTTTCATGACGCTCGCTTGGTACGGGCATTTGAAATACAAGGAAAATCCGATCTGGCTCGTGATCCTCGCAAGCTGGGGAATCGCATTTTTCGAGTACGTTTTCCAGGTTCCGGCGAACCGCATCGGAGCCGAGACATTTTCGGTCACGCAGCTCAAGATCATTCAGGAAGCGATCACGCTCGTCGTATTTTCGGTCGTCGCGTATCTCATATTTGGCGAGACGCTGAAATGGAACAACGTCGTCTCGTACGTGCTGATCGTCGCTGCCGTATTTTTTGCTTTTTTAGATAAATGACAACTGAACCAAAAACCTGGTACGCGGTCGATATCGTCGCCGACCCCGAAGCGGGCGATGCGATCGAATTTGCCCTGAACGAACTCGACACGCTCGGCATCGAGATCGACAGCCTTCGCAAGAAAAAAGACGAGCCGCAAAAGGTAACGGGATTTTTCTCCGAATTGCCGTCTGCGGGCGACATTGCCGAAGCTATTGAAGATTCCTTAAAGATCCATGGCCTCGACAGCAGTGTGATCGAAAGTTTCGAGACGCGCATTGTCGAGGAAACCGACTGGCTCGCCGAATGGAAAAAGCACTGGAAACCGACCGAGATCGGCAAGTTCATCATCGCCCCGCCGTGGGAAGACGTCGCCGAAACCGACAAGATCGTGATCAAGATCGAGCCAAACATGGCATTTGGAACCGGAACGCATGACACGACCAAGCTGTGCCTAAAAGCGATCGGCGAACGATATGAACCCGGTCAAACCGTTCTCGATGTCGGAACGGGAACCGGGATCCTCGCGATCGCCGCTGCCAAACTCGGAGCTAAATCGCTTTTCGCCTGCGATACAGACGAAGATTCGATCAAGATCGCCCGCGAAAATGCGGTTCTGAACGATGTCGACTGGATCGAATTCGCCGACGGCCCACTCGTGGATGACGCTCCGGTTTACGATTTTGTTTTCGCGAATCTCACAGTAGATGTGATCGTTCCGATACTTGGTTTACTGCTCGCAAAAACAGGCTCAATTTTACTGTTATCAGGCATTCTGGCTGAGCAGCAACCGATCATCACGGCTGCACTTCAGGAATCACAGATCTCAAATTTCAAATTTGAAACGTCGGGTGAATGGATATCAGTTCTGGTCGAAAAGAGTTAACGCCGGGTCAGAACCTGTAGCGATAGCGACTGGGTCGAATTTACGACAAGGACATACTATCCACGGCGAAAAACCCAGTCGCTATCGCTCCCGGTTCCCACTTAAGGTTTCTTCACCGGCGTGGCGAACGGAATATCGCCGTCGTCCGTCACCGTTATGAGCGGTACGCGGACCTTTGGGCGTTCCCGCGGTGCGGCGGTTTTTAGGATCGGTGGGCCTTTGGGAACCGTAAGCGTCCGTGGTGAGAGGGATTCGGTTCGCTTGATCATCGTGCCGCCGCGGCCTGCGACCCAGACCTTGCTGCCGCCGCGATAGACGATGGCTTGCAGGACTTTGCTGGTAATGCTGGGCTGCACCGCCCAGGTTTTGCCGCCGTCTTCAGTGACGAGGATCGTCCCCAGTTCGCCAACCGCGATCGCAGCTGCCGGACCGAATGCCTGAACGGCAAATAGATTAAATCTCGACGCCGATTCCTGATCCTGCCAGGTCACGCCGCCGTCGTTTGTTGTGAGCGTAATACCACCGGAACCGACGATAAAACCGTTCTTATCGTCGTAAAAACTCAGGGAATAAAGGTTATCTTTTATGCCGGTTTTTATCGCAGTCCACGTCGCGGCTCCATTCGTCGTTCTAAGTATCGTTCCTTTGTCGCCGATGACCACGCCGGTTTGATCGTCGAAGAATTTTACATCCTCGAGCCACATTTTCGAGCCGGATTCGAATTTCTGCCAATACGCACCGGCAGTATCGGTTCGCAAGATCGTGCCCGCCGAGCCGACCGCGAAGCCGATCTTGTCGGAGACGAAATTTACCGACATCAGGTCTTCCGTCACTCCTGAGATGCCTTTGCCCCAACTTGCTCCGCCGTTGATCGTACGCAGAACTGTTCCACTGTCGCCCACGACCCAGCCGCGTTGGCCATCGAAGAAAAATGCTGAATTAAGATTTGAAAGCGTGCCTGAAAACGTCGGTATCCATGCGCGGCCCGCATCGTTGGTGAGCCAGATCTTGCCCCGCGAACCGACCGCGACGCCGATCTCGTCGTCAAGAAAGGCGAGGTCGTTTACATTCTCACGCCCGCCTTCGCTCAGACGCCTCCAGCTAAAACCGCCGTCGTTTGTGCGGAGAATTAGCCCATTTTCACCGACCGCCCAGCCCGTAAATTTGTCGCCCATGTAAACGGAAACAAGCTTTGGATTGGTCAAAACGTTGAACGGCAGCCACGTTTTGCCGCCGTCGCCCGTGATCCAGACCATACCGTTAACGTCCGTCATCGAGCCGTTTTGATCGTCGGCAAACGAAAGGGAAAGCAGGTCCGCACGGCTGAAAATATTTATGCGGGTCCAAGTATTGCCGCTATCGTCGCTGGTCGCAACACATCCACCATAACCTGCCGCCACGATATTTTTGTCGGAAATGTATGCGGCGTCAGAGACGATCGAGCCGGAACACGGATCAGACGTCTTCCACGTTTCGCCGCCATCGCTAGTTGCGAGCGTCACGCCGCCGAGTCCGACCGCTACAGCCCGCGATTCGTCACGAAGATCGATGTTCAGGAGATTTTCTGAGGTTCCTGATGTTTGCGGTTTCCAGGTCAGACCACCGTCAGTGGATTTAAGGATGCAGCCGTATGTGCCGGTGATCCAGCCGGTTTTTAGGTCGGTTCCGGTGAATTTTATCGACGAGAAATGATCCTTGACCTCGGTCGTGATGCGTCGCCAGTCTTTGCCACCGTTATCGGTAGTATAGATCGTGCCGCGAGCCCCGACGACGAAGGCAACATTCTTATCCTTCACAAAAACGGACGAAAACGTCACGTCCGAAAACGGAATGTCCTGACGAACCCAACGAAAACCGCCGTCAACGGTTCGCAAAACCGTATTATCCGAACCAACCGCATAACCGATCTCTTTATCCGGAGCGAAATGGATCGAGTAAAGCGGATTGCCCTGAGGCGAAGGATTTTGCCAAACCCAGCCTTGGCCAGTGCGGATCTGGGCCGTGATCGTCAGCGTTGCTAGGAGAAATATTATCGCGGAGACGCTGAGATGTTGAGATAGGAATTTTAACCACGGATGGACACGGATGGACACGGATAAGAAAGGAAGTTTTGATACATCCCCTATCCTTATTTCTGATCTGTGTCTATCTGTGTTCATCTGTGGACAAAAATTCTTCTCAACGGCTTTGGGTCTCTGCGCTTAAATCTCTGTGGTCCCCAACTCTACAACGGATTCTTCCAATAGTTCTTCGTCCACATACCCGAGTTCAGCCATTTTTCGGGCCATTGAGTCGGCGACTTCCTGGACGGCGTGGCCGTTGTGGCCTTTGACCCATTTCCAAGTTATTTGATGCCGTTTGGCGGCGTCATCGAGCCGTTTCCACCAGTCGTGATTAGTTTTTCTTTTCCACGTGCCGCCCATCGTCTCGACAACGTAGCGGGAATCGGACATCAAAGTCACGCTGCAAGGTTCCTTAAGATTTTCCAGCCCCAAAGCCGCCGCCGCAACCTCAGCCTGCTGATTCGTCGCCCCGCCGAGATATTCGCCAAACGCTCGCCAGAAGCCCTTGAACCCAAGCACAGCCACCGCCGCAGCACGCGGATTTCCTTTCCCGTTGCCAAGGCTCGAGCCGTCGCAGACTATTATTACTTGTTTCATATCGCGGAACGCGGACATCCTTGTCCGCGTGTGTTCCTTTCCCAAACGCTTTTTTGAACGGTCACTCGCGGACAAGGATGTCCGCGTTCCGCTACAGCACCAAAACATTATCTACATAACTATCAAACGTATCATCGTGCGAGATCACGAATAGCTGGTCGAAATGCGTGATGCGGCTGATCTGCTGGGCGAAGTTTTCGCGGCGTTCGGCGTCCATGTCGGTGGTCGGCTCGTCGAAGAACGCGATGCGAATGTCGCTCAGTTGTTTTAGCAGAGCAAGCCGGACGGACAAAGCCGCCGACATTTGCTCGCCGCCCGAGAGGCTTACGAACGGCCGTTCGAAGCCGTCTTCCTCAAGGATTATCGAATAATCGTCCGCCCATTTCAGCGTCCGGTCGCCGTTACCGGTGATCTCGCGAAACATCTGGTTCGCTTCGAGCGAGACATGGTGAACGTAATTGCGTGCGACACGCGGAGCGGCTTCCTTGAGCGTATCACGAATGAACGCAGTGGTTTCCGCGACCCTTTCGAGGCGTTCCTTTTCCCGGAATTCGTCCGCAAGCGATCTTCGGAGTTCGGTAAATCTCGCGAGCTCCGCTGCAAGCTGAACTTCACGCTTTTTCGCGGCGTCGAACGTCGCTTTTATCTCAGCCGAACGCCGTTCGACATTCAACAGCTCAGCTTTTTCCGAGCGATGAAGCTCAGCGTCGTAATCCGAGCCCGCCGCCGCGAGAGCGTTCTCCGCGTTTTCCACCAACGCAGACTTTGATGCGAGTTCGGCTGAAGCGTTGTCGAGGTCGAGTTTTCTTTGTTCCAAAGCGTTCGACTCGGTTTCGTTTGCCAGGAAAACCCGATGAGCGTCCGCGGTGGCGTCGCGTTCGGAGGTTAAACGCATCCATTGCGTGTCGAGTTCCTGAAATTCCTCGAGCTGCTCGTCAAGTAATTTACGGTCACTGGTCAGGCGTTCGAGATTGCTTTCGACATTGCCCAGGCCTTCGCGGATGTCGGCTTCGCGCAGCGACTCTTTTTCGAGAATGCGAATTCGGGCAGCAGGATCTGCGAGAGATTTGAGCTGAGCTTCGGCTTCGGCAATGCGACGTTCGCCATCGGCGACATTTTGCTGTTGTTCGAGAGCCGTTTTCTTTGCGTTTAGAGCGGCACCTTCGTCGCGGAGTTCCTGTTCGCGTGTGCGAAAACTCTCCAGGGCTCTCGCCTGCGTTTGGCCTTCGCGGGCAGCTGTTAGTTGAGTCTGGATCTGTGTTCGCTCTGATTCGAAATTTGAGATCTGAGATTTGAGATCGAGGAATTGGCTCGACAGATAGCTTTCGAGCGTCTCACCCTCCTTCAAATTCAGACATCGCTGCGAGAGGATCGGGCACAAGCCGTTACGGACCTCGCTCTGGAATTTTTCATCGCGTTCGAGATTTGCTCTCAGAGTGGCGATCGAGGCGACAATTTCGGTTTCCCGCTTTTCGAGCGTAGGCAGGGCTTCGGCGGCGATCAGTCCGGCTTCGGCGGTTTTGATATCAAGCTGATTTTGTTTGTACCTCTCGCGCATTCGGCCGAGTTGGGAATTGATACTGATGATACGTTCGTCCGCGTTCCTGGCATTTGTAATAGCTTCACGAAGAGCGACGATATCCTTTTCGATCTGCTCCTGCTCGGCAGCCTTCGGGCGAAGCAAAAATATCTCTTCGCGCGCATCGAGGATGTTTTTAAGGTCGCGGTCGAGGCGAGTCTTTTCGGCGTTGACGTTGGCGATAGCGGTCGTGGTTTTGTTTAGCTCGGTTCTCAGCTGATCGCGTTTATTTCGCTCGCGTTCGAGTTCGCTCAGGCGACCGAGGGTTGCGATGTGGCGTTCGTGATCGGGGCGAGCTGTCGCGATCTTGTCCGCCGCAACTGTCGCACGTTCGTGAGCGAGCTGGGATTGCTTGAATACGAGATCGGCACGCTCCTTTTCAGAACGGCTGCGGTCGAGTGCGGTTTTCAGGCCGGAAATGCGGCGTTCTTCGTCGTCGAGGACTTTGACACGGATCTGTCGTGTTTCGAGGTCGGCTGATAGTTGCTCGATCTCGACGGTCAGATTCGCCGTCTGTTCGGCGGTTCGTTTGTGTTCTTCTTCGACCGTGTCAGAGCGAGAAAGTTCGCCCTCGGAACGAGCGATGGTTTCGCGAATACCTCCGACGGTAATATCAAGATACCGCGTGGTCTCACGCAGTTTTTCTGCGGCCTGGCGATATTCTTCGACTTTTAGCAGACGGTCGAATGCGACCTTTCGTTCGGTCGAGCCTTCGAGAAAGATCGCGGTAAACGTTCCCTGAGGAACGCCGATGGCTTGGCGGAAAAGCGATTTGAGATCTGTTCCTGGCTCAAGTCCAAGATGTTGCCACAGAAATCTGAAAACTTCCTCCTTCTTGTCCGCGATCCGCATTTGCAGGCGTGGATCGATGACGTGATAGCCGGCTCCTGAATCGCGATAGACAATGTATTCGCGTTCGTCGAGACCGCTTTCGAACGTGACCGTGACAGAACCTTTTTTTGCTCCACGTCTCACGAAATCTTCCTTTTTATACTCAAGCAGATCGAAGAGGACCCACGCGATCGACTCAATGATCGTGGTTTTCCCGGCACCGTTTTCGCCGGTGATGGCGGTGGTTCCTCGCTGGAATTCGATTGTCGTGGAGACGTGAGATTTGATGTTCTCAAGCTCGATCTTTGAGATATGCATCGGGCGAATTTCAGATCTGAAATTTCAAATTTGAAATTTGATTCTACCAAATGCGGATGGCTGTACGAAGCATGCGAATTCTCGGGCTAGCCGGACTTCCGCAATCGGCGGGAATCAGCGACAATCTTTGTCATGAAGATCGAAGCCGGTGATGTCGTTATTGTTGTTTTGCACAGCCCTCGCGAAAAGCTGTTGGGCGTTTTGAATGAGATAAGCCCGGCGGGGATCACGATCCGGTCGATCGACTTGAGCTATTTTGACGACTGGTGCAAATCCATCGTCGCGGGTGAGGTTTATCTGAACATGGGAGACAATTTTTTCCCGATGTGGCGTTTGGAGAGAATGTCGCGGGACGAGGGGAATGACGATATGCCGTCGATGGCCGAGCAGTTTGAGATGCGGACGAAACGGCGGCTCGAGCATCAGTAGCGTTGCTACATCTTCTTGATCAAAATGCTGCCATTGGTGGTTTCGAGTTTGAGCGTTGCGTCGTTGGATCCGAGCTTTCCACGGATGGTCTTGATGGGACCGGGTGTGATGTTCTCTGTGGCGAGATCTACAGGCAATTCGGAAAAAAATGTGCCAGATCCGTAAGTTGCCCACATTTGGAAGGACGATCTCTCGGGGATCGTTAGTCTGAGCGAACCACGGTTCGTGGTCATAGCGTATGAACCGCTGCTTTTTATCTCGCCCGTATACGCGACCGAACCCGATATAGAGTTGACCGTAGTCTTGCGGTACTCAAGTGATTGCAGTGCGATGGCTCCATTGGTAGTCTTGGCCCTAAAATCATCGCCAAACTCGCTCGGGCCGCCCTGAAAAACCATGATATTTCCGGTCGTCGTTAACAGGTCCATAGCTCCCTGCGACGAATCAACAGTAACGTCACCACGCCCGGCCGAAACTTTTACTCCCTTAGCGACATTTCTAACTGCAACGTCACCGCCGGTGATCGCAACCTCTACCTTCCTAATAGCGTCGACCGTTGTCGCGATGTCGTAACCCTTGATCGTGACGGCCGCGCTGACCGGGGCGTCAACCTGGATCTCGCCTCCCGAGATACATTCGTTGTTCGAGCCGTATTTGTTTTTTGACTCAACGCTGACAACCTTTATCCACACCGGTTCTCCGGTCTTGGGATTTTTCTCTAGAGTGCTGAAAGCAAACTTACTTCCTTCATCGATCAGGACGCGAACCTCGTTTCGATTCCAACCGTTGACCTTTACCGTGCCCTCGCGGACACAGCTAAGAATAAGGTTAATTTGCGGATCGACCTTGATAGATCTTTCGAAGCTGCCGTGTGTAACCGGATCAGGTTTCGGATACGGAGCAGGCGTTGCTGGCCGTGATATTGGAGCTTCCGGGTATGGCGGATAAGATGTTTTCTTATCCGGCGGCCGTGGGGTTGCCGTTTGGGCTGCGGCGGCGAGGGGCGTGATCGCTAGTACTATTGCCGCTGCCGCACGCAGGATCTGGTTATCAATGAGCTTATTCATCAAATATGGGATCGACAGGCCTTATTTAAGGCTCGCAACCAACTCCTCTTTCTGAGCGACCGAATTCAGAAGGTCGATCTTGTTCTGGTATGACGAATAAAGGATCTGCTTGGCCGTTTCGTTCTTAGGGTTACGCTTGACCTCGGTCTTCATTTTAGCAATGGTGTCGTTGACTAACGCCATATCGCGTTCGTAGGCGATGCGTTCGGATGGGCGAAGAACATCACCTTTCGTTTCCTCAACCGTTTTTCCAAGCGTCGCGATGGTTTTTACGTAGCTTTCCTCGCCCGGCATGTAGCCGTTTGAGACAACCGGCGTACGGTCAGCGTCGGTAACTGCCGGACGTTTCGTTTCCGGGCGATAGATCGCACGTTCAGGTTTGAAAGCGGCCTTTTCGGGTTCGGTAACCGCTGCAGTCGAAGGAGCAGTAACCGGATCTGAGGCCTTATCAGAGGTCTTATCAATTACCGGAGTCGGATCGCTTTGCTTCACGACCGGACGGTTGGTAACAGTCGCTACTGTATTTACATCTGTACGTGCCTTATTGATCCACAAAACTCCAACGATCCCGAAAACTAGCAGCAAACTTGCCGCTGCAACCATCGACGGACTCGCGAGTGAGATACGCAAAAAGGCCCAGGCCTTTTCCCAGAAGGGCTGATTTTGTTTTTCGACCTTGATCGAATCGTTGATCTTGTTCCAGAGACGCTGTGTCGGGACGAGCGTGTCCATTTCTCGGGCAAGTACGGGAAATACAAAGGCGGATTCTTCTTCAGCCTCGGCGAGCATCAACGCACAATTATCGCATGTCGCGATGTGTGCGGAGACTCGAGCCGTTTCGTCGTGCGACAGTTCACTGTCGAGAAACGCCTGAACAATTCCTATGTCTAAACAAACTTCCTTCATATCGTATCCTTCCCGATCTTCCCGTAAAATCGGGTAAATTCTTGTCTCGCCCGAGCGACAAATGTGCCGATGCTCGTCTCATTCAGCTCAAGGCTTGAGGCGATCTCCTTATACGAGAGGCCCTGCTGTTTTAATATCAGGCAGCTCCTGAGCGGCTCTTTTATCTTGTTCAGAGCCCTGTAAATTTCGTTGACACCGGAAGTTTCCTCGTAGTCCAATTCGACCGACGTGATCGATGTTTCAACTGTTTCTTTGACGTAATTTTCGTCTCTCGTGTTCGCCCTAACATTGCCGCGAACCGTGTTCTTGGCGACATTTATCGCGACCCTGATGAGCCACGGGCGGAGCATTTCGCTGTCGGTGATGGATTCCTGATGCTTGTAGAGACGTAAGAAGGTTTCCTGCGTGATGTCCTCGGCGAGACCGGCGTCCTGCACGACCGATCGTGCTGCCCGGAAGACAGTTCGGTGATGGAGCGCAAACGCCTCCTCAAACTCGATCTTGTCTCTAGCTGCGGCCGTCGCTGTTGTTTCGGACATTATGTCCACAAAAATGTTCGTACTCTCGTTCATTTTCAGCATCAAAAAATGCTCTTCACGACCTAGATACACCGCAAAACGCTTACTTATGACAAGAATTTTCGCCTAAAACCCAATTATTTTCAATCTTTGAAGGATCTCCGGCGAG
The DNA here is from genome assembly GCA_047600985.1 of Pyrinomonadaceae bacterium. Lineage (GTDB taxonomy): Bacteria > Acidobacteriota > Blastocatellia > Pyrinomonadales > Pyrinomonadaceae > OLB17. The sequence continues at coordinate 577,978 of JASGKA010000002.1, forward strand.
ATTCCACGCGTCCCATTTGCCGTGACGAGGATAAAGTGGCTGTCGTCGGATACAGTGAGCATACGTTCGAGATCTGCTTCAGGTTCAGCTGAAGTTTGGTCTGTCGTCACATCGGGTTCGGTGAGCGAAAGGCGCTTGAGAGATTCGTGAAAGTGAGAACGTCCGCTGCCGAGTTCGCCGGCGTCGCTACCTATGATCAGCCGCGTCTCTGCATTCTCATTTGTAAACCTGGCGAGAAGCGACGCCGCGAGGCTTGCTCCGGCTTCGAACCGCTCTGAGACGACGACGGGTTTGCCGCTTTGTTCAGCGGAGATCTTCTTGCGAATCGGAGTCTTATCGGTCTCGTCGGGAAGTTTTGGGTCGAAGATGACCGTCGCGCGTTTTTCGTCCTCCGCGGCGAACTCGCGAACAGTTAATTGCTGGGTTCTCGCCGTCGCTTTCCAATCTATCCGGCGAAGGTCGTCGTGCGGCTGATAATCTCGAAGCGACAGCAGATCCTGGCCGCTGCCACGCTTATTCGAGACGCGTCGTCCTAGATCAAGCGGAATATTATCGATCTCAGGAGCGGCCTCGGCGATCTTTGGAAATACGATCAGCTCAGCTTCGCGGGCAGGCAAACGGCGGCGATGACGGAAAAAGCCGAAAGGGAATTTGGTCGAGAGTTCGAAATCTTTTATCTGAAGGTGCCCCCGAAATGGGAATACGTGCTCAGTCTTTGCTTCAAGCGTTTCGCGGGCACCAACATAGACGAAATGATTCAGTGTTCGCCGCACGACAGGCGCCTGGCTGAGCCGTTTGGCGATCCATTTTGGAAAGATCGCGTCTATGTGATCGGCTGCAATCGAACGCTCACGTTCGCGGCCGCGAACTTCGACAACAACCGAAAATGCGGGCAGGAGTCGTTTTCGGTTGTTCATGCTCACCAGGATCGGCGTCGGTTCGCCTGCGAATATCGTTTCAGGAAACCGCATTGTGACATCCAACCGCTTTAGACAAAGGCTTCCCGCAAAAAAGCCGACCACCATCGCGGCGAGTAAGAATGCGAGAACTAGAAATAGCAGGTTATTTCCCGTGTTCCATGCCGAGAACCCGACGATCAGGATCAAAACCAAAACTACCGCACCGCCGGTCGTGAATTCGAATGGCAGATTCATCTGTGACGCCTCGCGTCCCGCGTTTCGGGCGAGCGGCGGTACAACGAAAACGAGGATCAGAAGTACGAAAACCAGTGACGCAGATGCTGAGATAGCGGTCAACTGCGGGTTGCCAGACTGACTTGCGTAGAGAGTCAATGCCGATAACCCAAGCCCGCCGAAGACTACAACGACGCCCAAAATAGCGTTTCGCAGATCACGAAAGCTGAAAAGCTGGCTGGCGAGTTTGAGATTCATACTGACTGGACCGCAAGCGTTCCGCTTGCCAGTGAATGGTGTAGAAACTTTACGCGGGCAATATGCATGCCGCCTTCGAAGACTCGGCGGGCAAGCGAGACGCTTGCGGTCCAGCCGGTCAGATCGGGACGGTTACTTTCTGCAATATTTCTTGGAGGATCGCTTCTGCTTCGCGGGTTCGGCTGCGGACGGTATTTATACGTGAATTTATGATCACACGATGTGCGAAACAAGGAACTACAAGCCGCTTGACGTCGTCGGCGATGCAATAATCGCGGCCTTCGATGACCGCGAGAGCCTGCGCCGAGCGGAACAGTGCGAGCGTTCCCCGAGGGCTGACTCCGAGTTCGAGGGATTCTGCTTTTCGTGTGTGGTCGACGATCTGAAGGAGGTAATCAACCAAAACATCGTCAAAACGGACACGTGCGACGAGATCCTGAAGCTTTACAAGATCGTCCCGCGACATTACCGATTCGATCACATCGAGCGGGTCGCGGCCTTCACGGTCACGGAGCAATTGGCGTTCGTCAGCGATGCTAGGGTAACCGATGTGGAGCCGCAACATGAATCGGTCAAGCTGCGATTCCGGCAGCGGATATGTTCCGTGATGCTCAGAAGGATTCTGGGTCGCGATGACGATGAACGGAGCCGGCAGCCGTCGGGAAAATCCCTCGACCGTTACTTGTTCCTCCGCCATTGCTTCGAGCAAAGCTGATTGCGTTTTCGGTGTCGCTCGATTGATCTCGTCTGCGAGCACAATATTTGAAAATATCGGCCCGGGTTTCCAGTCGAACTCGCCGCTACGCTGATTGAACATCGACAACCCGATCACATCCGAAGGAAGCAGATCTGACGTAAATTGTATTCGCTGAAATGAAAGCTCAAGAGCTCTCGCAAGCGAATTTGCCAGCGTCGTCTTTCCAATGCCCGGAACGTCCTCGATCAGCAAATGGCCTTTGCCAAGCAGCGCGATGAGAGCAAACTTCACGGTTTCGGATTTTCCGCGAATGACCTTCTCGATCGTTGCCTGCAACTCCGCGACCTTTGCCGCCGGATCGAAATTTAGAGTCACGCCCTCACCCGCTTGTGTTGTTTCTGCTACGATCCAATCTCTCATTTATTACGCAGGCATAGCCCTATAAAATATTCTACCCGATTAGAAACAACCGCCGCACGAAAAAGTTGCAAAGTTTGAGCGACTGGACCGCAAGCGTCTCGCTTGCAAGCGGTGAATCTAAAAGAGCCCGCTTTCTCGCAATTTCTTACTAACGGAATATTTTCACTTGCAAGCGGCACGCTTGCAGTCCAGTCTTGGCTCAGTAATTGAATTTCCCGCCAAAACAAACTAAACTTTTGAAACTAAAGGTAAACGTTTTCGTGTTGAAAGCGGTGAGGAAATAAAAGCATTCTATGAAAAATCTAAGAGTCCGTTTTAAAGATCAACGCGGTTTTAACCTTATTGAGCTCATGATCGTTATCGCGATCATCGGCCTGCTCATCGGTGTCGGCAGTATTGCCTGGCAAGCGGTCATCCGCGCCGGAAACGAAACCACTGCAGCTCAAAGCGTCGAAAATATTAGAAAATTTCAAGCTCAATATGCGTCACGAAATCGCGGTAACTTTGCCACGTTTGACGAACTGATAGCTAAAGTTAGCCTTGATGAAAAATTCAAGGGTGAAAATCCGGTTGTGAACGGGTACATTTTTAAGCTGACGGTCGTTCCATCATCAGCGAGCACGCCGGCATCATATTCGATCAATGCTGATCCGCAAGTGGCAGAGGGTATTTCAGCTACCGGAACACGTCATTTCTACGTCGATTCGAGCCTCAGCAGCATTAAAGGCACCGACGAAAACCGCCCCGCCAAAGCGGACGACCCGAGCATCTAAACTTATAACAAGCCGTCTTAGCTCAGTGGTAGAGCACTCGCTTCACACGCGATAGGTCACAAGTTCAAATCTTGTAGACGGCACCATCATTCGACGAGGCTGTCTGAAAAGCGATTCAGGCGGCCTCTTTGGTTTGGATCGTGTTCGACAGCTTTGCCGATCAGGATATATATCGGATTACCATTGATTTGTTGATACGTGTTGCTAACGGACTATATAGATCTTACTGCGAATCGTCAGTAAGTCCTGTACTTACAATGGTTTAACGACAACGAATCGTTCCATTTTGTGTTTCAGTTTTTGGAACGGCAAATGGAACGGTTAATTGTTGTAAATAAGGATGATAAGCCGTTCCACTTTGGTCAAAATGAAGCGGATTTGAACTCGACGTTATTTCGCCGGAAGTCGGACGTAGACGGTGGTTCCAGAGCCTTCGATCGATTCGATCTCGAGAAGGCCGCCGACAAGTGCTGCACGTTCATGCATTCCAAGGATGCCGAGGCTTTTGCTCGCTTCCATACGATCAATTTCGGTTGGTTGATCGACGAACCCCTTTCCATTGTCCTCGACGATGAGCCCGACAATGTCGTCCTTCCATTCTAGCAGGACGCTGACGGTCGTAGCCCCGGCGTGTTTGGCGATGTTGTTGAGCGATTCCTGCATTATCCTGTAAAGCTGTGTCTCGCTTTCGGGCGGCAGTCGGCGGTCACTGAAACCGCGCAGGCTGAAATCCGTCGAGACTTTATAATTGTGCGACCATTCCTCAACGAACGCTCTAGCTGCTTCTGGCAGGCCGAGATCATCGAGAGATGCCGGGCGGAGTTCCCAAGCGAGGAAACTGACCTCGGAATCCAATCGGAGCGCGGTTCGTTTTAACAATTCGACCTTTCCGGCGAGTTTTTGAGACTCTTCGCAGTGGTCATTCAGCGACGCGATCTGAAGCCTGAGAGCCGTGACACGCTGGCCCAGCTGGTCGTGAATGTCGCGTGCGATCCGGCTTCGCTCTGCTTCCTGTGTGGTGACGATACGCTGTAGCAGATTTGTTCGTTGGTTCTCTACCTTGGCTCGGTGGATCATTTCTTCCTGCAGCAGATGGTTAGCGTCAGCGAGTTCGCTTGTCCGTTCGGCGACTCGCGATTCCAGTTGATCATGCGCATCCTGAAGAAGCCTGTCGGCTGCTTTCCGCTCGCTGATATCACGAATTACGCCCAGAAAACCCGACGGTGTGCCATCCAAGTCACGCAACTGACTGCTCATCACTTCAACATCGAATTCCGTTCCATCCTGTAAAACGTGGACGACCTCGCCACGCCAAAATCCACGCTGGGCGATCGAGCTCAGAGCCTCCTGCTCCGAATCTGAAACCGGCCAGCGTGTCTGAAAAAGCTCGATCGCACGTCGACCAAGCACCTCGGACGAGCTTAATTTATATTTTTTTTCGGCTGCGGGGTTGATGTAGGTTAGTCGCCGATCCGCATCGACGGCGATCACGATGTCATTGATCTGAGCCAGAACGTCACCCCGGAATCTGTTTGAAGCCGCGTCGGCGCTTTCGAGCGTGTAGATCTGATCGCCAATTACCAATGCCTCGACGTGCCCGTCCTTGATCGCAGCAAGCGTTTCCTCGGCTTCGATAAGCCGCTGACGAAGCGCGGCATTCTCTTCCTCGAGACTTTGCTGAATGTTTACATTGCCCCTTGCCATCTTATGCTCACATCAATCGATCTCAAGTCTGCTCAACAACCGATCGGTCATCGACATATCTCCGAGAAAGCGCCGGAGCGGCAGCGGTTGATGCCTGACCAGAGTCGGTGCTCCAATAAGATCTGCCTTTTTTGCCATCTCGGGGCGGCTGATAATATCGATCACTTCAAGTTCGTATCGGCCTTCCAAATGCGTCTCGCAGATCTTTCGGATGTTAACGACCGCGCGTGCCGAACTCGGCGTCGTTCCGGCGACATAGAGCTTCAGCACATATATCGAGTCATTTGCTCCGAGCTGCTTATCACCTTGATCCGAAAGGCTCATATCATTTATTCGCGACAGGTTTTACGTCCAAGCCAACTAATACCCGCTCTTCGTTGGACAGATCACCGATGATCTTTTTGATCGGCTCAGGAAGGTGCCTGACCAACGTCGGAACGGCAAGGATCTGATCGCCAGCCGCAAGCTTTGGATTGACCAAAAGATCGATCACCTGGATCTCGTATCGACCCGCGAGATGCGTCTCACAGATCTTGTTTAGATTATTGATCGCGGCTTTAGATTTCTGTGTATAACCGGCTACATAGAGTCTCAATTGATACTCAGCGATCGAAACACGACTTTTGGCGATGCGTTTAGTTGTTGGCTTTGTTGTTGTTATCATCGTTTGACCTCTTCCCCGGCGACGTTCGAGCCCGGGACATACGCTGAGCAGATGCCGCATGCGATTCGATGTCACGGGAGTTTTGGGCCCGCAAAAACTCGACCTCGTGCGCCGTAGTCGCCGATTCGGCGTTCAGTGCGGCAATTTGAGCCTCGATAGCACTTCGCCGAGCTTCCATCTCAGCGAGTCTTTGCTCAAATGCCTGCTGTCTGAATTCTGCATCGACCTGTTCACGTGCAGTCTGCTCGAGCCGGGCAGTACCCGTCAGAACCTCGTTCGAGCCGAGATAAACGTCGACCAGATCGATGCCATTTTTGCTTAGGAGAAACTCGCGGATCTGGTTCGAGTGACCCATGCCGCGGGACTTTAAGACGAATAGAGTGCGATTTCGTTCGCCATTGTATTCGCTGTTACGCAACAACAGCCAGGTGTCCATTAGCGATGAAACGTACATCTGTGAACTCTCATCCGACGATTGGCTGGAACCGCTTGTCAGGCTCGTGAATAAAGCCGTGATACCGTTGTTCTTCATGAAATCGACCAGCCGAACGAGCGTAGGTTTTACGTCAGAATCGGACTTGGCAGTCGCGAGATCGCTTATAGGATCGATAGCGACGACCTTTGGTGCAAATGATCTGACAAGGTCGTACATGGACACGAGGTGCTGCTCCAGACCTTGGAGCGTCGGCCTGGTGGCGTGTATCTTGAGCAGGCCCTGCTTAACATACTTGCCGAGTTCAAAACCGATCGATCGTGCATTTCTGACCAGCTGGTCGGCAGATTCCTCGTAGGAAAAGAACACCGCGTTTTCGCCACGTTCGCAAGCGGCGACAACAAAGGCGACGGCCAGGCTGCTTTTCCCGGTTCCGGGCGAGCCTGTTAGTAGGATGCTGCTGCCGCGATAGACTCCATTTCCGTCGAACAGGTCATCCAGCTTTTCGACGCCGAGTGATACACGTTCGGTCGATGCCGAATGGTCCATTCGAACCGAGGTGATCGGCATAACGACCAGCCCGCTCGAGCCGATCAGAAATGGATATTCATTCGTTCCGTGAGCCGAGCCGCGATATTTTACGATCCGGAGCCTTCGTGTAGATATCTGGTCGCGAACCCTGTGATCGAGCAGGATGACGCAATCAGCCACGTATTCCTCAAGTCCATAGCGGGTTAGCTTGCTTTCGCCGCGTTCGCCGGTAATAACTGCGGTCAAACCGCGATCTTTAAGCCATTGGAATAGCCGCCGCAGTTCCGCTCGAAGGATCGCCTGATTTGGAAGGCCGGCAAAAAGAGCTTCGAGTGTGTCGAGCACAACTCGCTTCGCTCCGATCGAATCGATGGCGTATCCGAGACGAATGAATAGGCCCTCAAGGTCATATTCGCCGGTCTCTTCGATCTCACTACGTTCGATGTGAACATGATCAAGGATGATCTTTTTGTCCGCGACCAGTTCATCGAGGTCAAACCCGAGTGAACGAACGTTTTCCGCTAGCTCCTCAGCACTCTCTTCAAACATTACAAAAACGCCCGGTTCGCCATATTCCGTGGCGCCGCGAACCAAAAATTCGGCTGCGAGCATTGTCTTTCCTGCTCCGGCGTCACCACAGACCAGGGTTGGCCGGCCGGATGGGAGACCTCCGTTCGTTATCTCGTCTAAACCCTGAATTCCGGTTAGAACTTTTGTAATTCCGGGTTGATTAATTATCTTCTTTTTATTCGCCATGCTATTTGACGATGATTCCGCAATAAAAATTGCGGCTAGCTGCATCGCCCTCTTGATATCTTTTTACGCCGACCAAGAACGTCTGATCGGCGGCTACTGCGGGGTTTCGCTGGCAGTGATCTGATCGTGATCGTAGTTTTCTTCTACCATCGAATGCTGGATAACTGCAATTCGACACGCAAACGACACGCCAGTACTATGCACCGGTAATGCTATAAAATAATTTCCGGGCTGAATGTACTCTAAAATACCAAACCTAGGCCTGTTTTCATGCCCGATAATAGCGATGCGAGAGGAAAACAGGCAACGCTGAGTTCGCCGTTTCATTCAAAACATGACCGAACTGCCGTACGGCCATCTCCTCTTTCGCTATCAATCCCTGTTGTTGCAGTTGTCATGATAACCGCGGCACGAAAAGGCTGATATACTTTCGGTAATTACACTAATAGGAACTACGGAGTTACGTATGAAAAAGATACTAGCATTATGTTTTTGCCTTGGTTTGATCGGAACGATCCAAATAGCCGCAAGTGCTCAAGCGCGGTTCAAATTACTGGCAACCAACAAGACATCAACGATGGAAAAAGAGCTGAATCAGGCGGCGGAACTTGGATATCGGTTCGAGGGATTTAACGGCGGCGAGACGATGTTTGGCGGGAAGGAAACGGTCGCGATCTTGTCGCATTCGGGTGAGTCAAAGCCGAAATATAAATACAAATTGCTCGCGACCAACAAGACCTCGACGATGCAGAAGGAACTGCAGGAATACGGCAATGCGGGCTTCGAGTATAAAGGCCAGGCGGTTTTTGAGACAACATTTGGGGGCAAAGAGGTCGTGACCATTCTGGAAAAAGATCTCGCTATAACCGACCTTCCTAAACATGAATACAAGCTATTTGCCACGAACAAGACATCGACTATGGAAAAAGAACTGAACACCATCACGAATCCCGAGCAGAAATTCGTCGGCGTGACCGTAGCGGAAACGGCGTTTGGCGGGAAAGAGGTTGTCGTTATTACACGCATTCGTTTGAAATAGGATGGATCTTGCCATCGGCATTGAAGCCTCGAGGTCAAAGCACTTAATGTGCGGATCCTCGAGGTTTTCTGTTTGAGGAATAATTTTCGCGAGAATGAGTTCGAGCAACGCCGAAATCTGCTTGTTCTGCTAAACTTATCGCAAAAGTTCTGACAATCAGGAGAAAACTCACGTGATAATGCGACGATTATTTGTACTCTTCATACTTACCCTTGTGCCCACAGCGATCTTTTCGCAGGTTCCGACCGATCTGAAAACAAAGGCCGAGACAACGAATTACGAGGAAACGAGTACCTACGCCGACGTGCAGGCGTTCATCGGGGAACTGCAGCGACGCAGCAAATTGGTGAGCGTCGGTGATTTTGGCACTTCGGTCGAGGGGCGAAAGCTGCCGCTGATGGTACTCTCAGATCCGCCGGTTGCGACTGTGGCTCAGGCAAAAGCTGCGGGTAAGCCGGTCGTATTCATTTTCGCCAACATCCATGCCGGTGAGGTCGAAGGGAAAGAGGCCGTTCAGATGATCGCTCGCCGACTGCTTTTCGGCGATCTGAAGCCGATGCTCTCGAAGCTGACGATCCTCCTCGCTCCGATCTACAACGCCGACGGCAACGAGAAATTTAACCTAAACAATCGCACCGCTCAATACGGCCCGATCGCCGGAGTTGGCGTCCGTGAGAATTCGCAGAACTACGACCTCAACCGCGATTACATCAAGCTCGAGTCGCCCGAGGCGAAAGCCCTCGTGGCTCTTTACACCGCCTGGGATCCGGTTCTGAGCGTTGACCTGCACACGACAAACGGTTCTTATCATGCGTATCATCTGACGTATTCGCAGCCGCTCAATCCGAATACTGACCAGCGAATTCTCGATTATCAACGCGAAAAAATGATGCCGACGATCGCTGCCGCTTTGCTGAAAGATCATAAGTTCCGTAGCTACTATTACGGCAATTTCAAAGGCTTTTCGAATAAGCCTAAAGAAGGCGAAAAGGCGGTTTGGGAGGCATTCACGCATCAGCCGCGGATCGGGCAGAACTATGCGGGGCTTCGCAACAGATTCACTATTCTTTCTGAGGCGTACAGCTATCTGCCGTTCAAACGGCGTGTTGAGGTGACCGAGAGTTTTGTCGAAGAGATCCTAAAATTCAGCGTCACCAATGGCAAGGCGATGACGCAGATGGCGAAGCAGATCGACGCCGATACGGTCAATAAAATGAAGAGCACTGATCCGGGCGAAATGGGTGTTGCGTTTCAGCCGAAGGCGTTGCCCAAACAGGTTGAGATCCTCGTCGGCGATGTCGAAAAGATCAAAAATCCACGTAACGGCAAAGACATGACGGCAATGCTCGAAGACAAGGTCACGCCGATGTTGATGGATGATATTGGCATGTTCGCCGCGACCCGCAGCGTCAAAGTTCCGAAGGCGTACGTATTTGCCTACGACAAAGCGATCGTCGATAAGCTGCTTCAGCACGGGATCAAGGTCGAGGAGTTGACGGGCGAAACGAGTCTCGACGTTGACACTTTTATGGTCGATGCGATCACGAAGGCTCCGCGTCCTTTCCAGGGCCACAATGAAGCAAAGATCAGTGGAAAATACAGCTCGGCAAAAACATCGTTTCCCGCCGGAACGATACTCGTTCGTACCGCCCAACCCCTCGGACGCCTCGTGTTCTATCTCCTCGAGCCTGAGAGCGAAGACGGGCTAACGACGTGGAATTTCTTCGACGCCGTGCTTGGGCCGGGCAAAACTCATCCGATCCAAAAGGTTACGCAGCTAGGAAATATCGCGACAAAAGCTCGGACGAACTACACTGTATCTGTTTACTAATAAAAAGAGGCTGCGGTCGTCCGCAGCCTCTTTTTTATTGAGTGTGAAAACTCTTTAGTTTGCCGCCTGATTCCTTCCACGCTTTTTCGGCTTTACCTAGAGCCGCCCAGAGATCGCGAACCGCCGCGACCGCCTGTGCACTCGGAGCAACGTCTGCGTCCTGGAGGAGGTCGAGCAGGGAAGTTAGTGAGCCGGAGATGCGGCTGAGCGGCATTTCGGCGAGCGGTGTTGTCGTTCCCGGCGTCGGGGCGGCTCCGTTGAGCAGTGTTTTGAGTTTCGCGAGTGCTGAGTCGTTCGCCTTACTCTTTTCGAGGTCTGCGATCTTCTTTCTAACCGTTTCAGCCAGATCACGCGAACGAGCGATCCGCTCGTAGGTGCCGATCGAGAGGTCGAATTGCTGCTTCAATGCCGCAGCAGGCGTTGTTACCCGCGGGTCGATGCGGACGTTGAGTTTTTGCGTGTAGCTTTTGCCGTCGACAGTGAGTTTTACAGTGTAAACGCCGGGCAGCACGGCAGGACCTTGCGGGCCGAATGGCGTGTCCTTGTAGATCGCCGAGATCGGCAGATCATAGCTATCGGCGGGCGGTTCGGGATAGAGCAGATCCCAGATGAAACGCTGCATTCCTGCTTCATTTTTGAGCGGCTGGAACGGGCGGATCCAATACGGCGGCGGATTGATGCGTTTCAGATCGACGGCGAGCGGTTTATCGTCGCTCGCGAACCGGCGAACGAGTTTGCCCGCAGCGTCGGTGATCTCGAGAACGACCGGTGTTTTTGCCGGTGTGTTGAGATAGTAGTTGATGATCGCTCCGTCGGGCGGATTTTGACCCGCTGGTTCCTCGGGCGGGAACGGTGTGTCGGTGTGCAGGCTACGCTTCACCCGAGTCGCACGCTGAGGAGCAAAAAGCACGGCATTTTCGCCCCTCGTACTATCGTTCAATTGCCGCAGCGGCGTAATATCATCCAGGATCCAGAACGAGCGTCCGTGCGTACCTACAACGATGTCGTCATCCTTGACGACCAGATCGCGGATCGAGGTTGCCGGCATGTTGAGCCGCAGCGGCTGCCAGTTTTCGCCGTCGTCGAGTGAGAAATAGACGGCCTGTTCGGTACCGCAATAGAGCAGGCCTTTACGGACCGGGTCTTCGCGAACCACATTCACGATCCCGCCATTGGGGATGCCTTTAACGATCTCTTTCCATGTTTTTCCGCCGTCGTGCGTGCGGAAAATGTGCGGCCGTAGGTCGTCGAGGCGGAAGGTGTTGATAGCCGCGTAAGCGGTATTTGCATCAAAACGTCCGGCGTCGATCAGGGAAACTTTTGCCCATGACTTGAGCTCGGGCGGTGTTACGTTCGTCCACTTTTTGCCGCCGTCACGGGTGACGTGGATCAGGCCGTCGTCGGTCCCGGCCCAGATCGTGGCGAGGTCTTTGTACGAAGGTGCGACCGTGTAAACAACGCCTCGGCGCGGCATCGTTTCCATTTCCTTGGTCGTGTAAATGCCAACGTTTGCCGGTACGTCCCATTTCTGCGCGAAAGGTCGGGGCTGATCACTTCCCAACTCTGGCCGCCGGTCGTGGTTTTGAATATCACGTTGCCAGCGTAGAAAAGGCTCTTTTTATCAACCTCTGAAAATATGACAGGTGCGGTTCTGAGAAAGCGGTATTTGCCCGTGCGAACTGCCTCAGGAGCGATGTTCTGAACGTGCCGCGTGCGACGGTCGAATCGTGTGAGCTTGCCGCCGTAAACGATGTCAGGGTCGAGAGGATCTGGGGCAACGTAGCCGTATTCCTCGACGCCGACGGTTTCCCAGTCCCAGGCGGCGATCGCTCCGGTGTGGCCTCGCGATTTTACACAAGCCGAGCCGCTTTCCTGCTGTCCGCCGCAAACGCGGTAGGGAAATGCATTGTCAGTGTTAACGTGATAGAACTGAGCGGTCGGCTGGTTGTACCAGCTCGACCAGGTTTCGCCGCCGTTGACCGTGATCGTCGCTCCCTGATCGACCGCGAAGAGCATGATCTCGGGATGTTCGGGATTGATCCAGATGCGGTGATAATCGTCGCCGCCGGGAGCACCTTTGAAGCCCTCGAACGTCTTGCCACCGTCGGTCGATTTGAACGAAGCGACGTTTGCGACAAAGACGGTTTCCGGGTCTGTGGGATGAACGCGAAGCTCCGCAAAATCGCTTCCGCGGCCCCACAAACGCGGGTCGCCGTTCATCAGCTTCCAGTTTTCGCCTGAGTCGTCCGAGCGGTAAACGCCGGCGAATCTTGCCTGTGCGTCGACCGTCGCGTAGAGCGTTGAGGGCTTTGAACGCGAGATCGTAAAGCCGATACGCCCCAATCCCTGCTCGATCGTCGGCAGGCCTTTCGTTAACTTATTCCACGTATTTCCGCCGTCGGTCGATTTGAAAAGGCCGCTTTCTTTGCCTTGCCACGCACCGTTTTCCCAGGGGCCCTGGCGTCCGGCCCACATGTCGGCGTAGATGATGTTCGAATTTTTAGGGTCGAACTCGACTTGGAATGCTCCCGTATTTTCGTCCTTGTAGAGCACACGCTGGAACGTTCTGCCACCGTCGGTCGAGCGGTAAACGCCGCGTTCCTCATTCGGTCCGTATGGATGGCCGAGGACGGCAACGAAGAGACGGTTCTCGTCCTTAGGATCGACCGTGATCCCGGCAATCTGCTGGCCTTCGCGAAGCCCGAGATGCGTCCATGTTTTCCCGCCGTCACTCGATCGATACATGCCGTCGCCGGTCGAGAGATCGGGCCGCTGCAGGCCTTCGCCGCTGCCGACGTAGATGACGTTGGGATTTGACGGAGCGATGGCGATGTCGCCGATCGAGCCGGTCGGCTGGTCGTCGAATATGGGTATCCACGTTCGTCCAGCGTCGGTCGTCTTCCAAACGCCGCCGTTGTTGACGCCGATGTAGAAGACATTCGGCTGCGACGGAATACCGACGGCGCCGACCGTTCGCCCGGCTCGAAACGGCCCGATCATTCGCCATTTCATGCTTTGATACATTGACGTATCGACTGGCTGAGCAGAAAGGAACGCTGGAACTGAGAGCAATAGTAGCAATGCAGCTAGCACCACGCTGCGACGAGACGAAACGGCCGAAATTGACATATTTGGATCTCCTGAAATGAGTTATTCAGAAGATTAGCAGAAATCTGGTCAAACCGGTTATGTCACAGGTCACAAACTTTCCCGCACCAACCCAAAGCCGCAAAGGAGCAAAGACGCACAGAGAAATTAACCACAGATGGACACAGATGAACACAGATCAGACAAAGAACGATTCATCGACCGACTCGAATACTCCATCATCTGTGTCCATCCGTGTTTATCTGTGGACGATATTCTTTGCGTCTTTAATTCTTTGCGTCTTTGCGTTGATTCTCCGCTTGTACAAACGAAAAGAGGCTGTCTTTTCAGACAACCTCTAATATTCTCTAATTGATAGCGTTTAGGCGTTTTCGCCGGATTCGTTTTTCCATATCACCATTGCGGAGCCGGGCTTAATTGGTTTCGGCTTTTCGCTTTCTTTCGGCGGCGGATTTTTTACAGGCGGTGTTACGACCGGCGGCGTGGGCTTCGGAGGTCGCGGTTTCTCCTCTTTCTGTGCAAATGCCGCGATCGAAAGGCCGGCGACCATTGCGAATGTGAATAAAAATTTCTGTATAACTCTCATGGCTTTTTCTTTTTCCTCTTCCGTTAAAGTCACGCTTCCGGGGAAAGAGGGAAAGTGCGTCCGTCTATTTGTAAGGCAATCTGGATGCCATAGACGTTCTTATGACGCATATACAGGTCATTTGGTTGGTAATATTGTTTTTCGCCGCGATGGTTTCAATAAAACTTTACGATTTCCGTTATTTTCATACGAAAACGTGAATTCAGCAACGTGCCCTCTAATATTCTAGCTTATAAATGAGATAATTTGACCATGGAAATTCCGGCAAATTCGCAAGATCGAATGCGGTCGATCCTGCTGCTGGTCGCGACGGTCGCAACCATCATTTTCAACGGCCTCGCCGCCACGGGACGTGTCAACGGCGTTACACCCGAGGTCATTTCGGACAAGTATCCGACGGTCTTGACGCCCGCGGGCTATGCTTTTACGATCTGGAGCCTGATATACGTCGGGATGATCGCATTCAGCATATACCAGATGCTGCAGCGAAATCTTGTCCGTTTTCGAAGCGTTCGCTCGCTATACGTGATAAGCTGCGCGCTCAATTGTTCGTGGATCTATTTTTGGCACCGCGAGCAGATCGCTGTCTGCTTCGGGCTGATCTTTGCTCTGTTGGTCACGCTGATCGTGATAGTCATACAGTTGTCGCGAGACCATGATAAGAGCGGTGCGGTATTTACCAAAGGAGCGTTCGGACTTTATGCGGGCTGGGTGACCGCGGCGACGCTCGTCAATTTCGCGCTGATGCTGAAATACCTGAATGTCGAACTGTCGTCGGGAGCGTGGGCGGCGTTGGGTGCGATATTTTTGATGGTTGCGGCAGCGATGTCGGCTTTTATGCGGGCACTGTTCAAGAATTACATCTATCCGCTTGCGGTCGCCTGGGCCGCGACCGCGATCGCGGTCAAGCAAAGCGGGAACACGGTAATCATTGTAGCCGCGGCGATTTGCGTTATCATTTGCCTGGTCGCATCGGTCAGTTTTGTAATGGACCAAAAGAGCAGCACGACATGAACAACGGCAAGATCTGCGTTTCGGTTTGCGCCCGAAACGCGGCGGAAATGATCGAAAAGATGCGTACCGCGGCAGAGTCCGCGGATGTGGTCGAGGTTCGTTTTGATTGCCTTGATCCCGCAGAAATGCAGGTTTTCAGATCTCAAATTACAGATATGAGGTTTGAGACACCGATCCTTGCAACATTCCGCTCGCCTGAACAGGGCGGGAACGGCTCTGCCTCGCTCCAAGAGCGGATCGCATTCTGGAATACCGAAGTCGGGAGGCATTGGGCGGTCGATCTCGAAGAAGATATTGTTCGAGAGATCAGCGGCGGTGAAATTCGCATTTCGTCGCATCACGATTTTTCCGGCGTTCCGGACGATCTGGACGAGATATTCGACCGTCTCGTTTCGTCTGGATCTGATGTTGTGAAGATCGCCGTGACCGCCGCCAACATCACCGACACGATCGGCATCTGGAAACTGATCGAGCGAGCCCAAGTTGCGGGCAAGCAGATGATACCGATAGCGATGGGCGATGCAGGGAAATGGACGCGAATTCTGGGCCTCGCTCACGGAGCTTTTCTGACATACGCTTCGCTCGAAAGTGGCGGCGAAACGGCTCCGGGACAGGTAAATGCTCGTGCGATCCGCGATCTTTACCGCGTGAAACAGCTCGATCGCGAGACGAAGGTCCACGGTATTTTGGGCGATCCGGTTTCTCAGTCTTTGTCGACCTTTATGCATAATCCGGCGTTCGCTTCGGCCGGATTCAATGGCGTTTTTATCCCGTTTCTCGTCAAGAACATCGATGAATTCATGATCCGAATGGTACGGCCCGAAACGCGTGAGGTAGAGCTGAATTTCGGTGGATTCTCCGTCACAATGCCGCACAAGCAATCGATCATGAAGCATCTCGATGCGATCGATCCGACAGCGGCAAAGATCGGTGCGGTCAACACCGTCAAGGTCAGCGACGATGGAAAATTGACCGGCTACAACACCGACGCACACGGATTTATTACGCCGCTCAAGGCCAAATACGGCGATCTGAACAGAGTGCGAGCCGCCGTTTATGGGGCCGGAGGAGCGGCCCGGGCGGTCGTTTATTCGCTGCAGCAGGAAGGCGCGGTGGTCGAGATGTTTGTTCGCGATGTCGAGAAATCTCGCTCATTCGAAGAGGAATTCGGTGTTACCGTATTTCAAATTTCAAATTTGAGATCTGAAATTGAAGAGAATAGAGCAGGAAGTCACGATCTCGTCGTAAACGCAACGCCCCTTGGGATGTCCGGGCCGAACGAAGACAAATATTTATTGACAGCGGACGAATTAAAAGGTGTAAAATTCGTGTACGATCTCGTGACAAAGCCCTACGATACGCCGACAGTTCTTGAGGCGAAAAAAGCTGGTATTCCGGCGATCGGCGGAATGGAAATGCTGGTGTCTCAAGGGGCGAAGCAGTTTGAGATCTGGACCGGAAAACCGGCTCCGGTCGAACAGATGAAAGCGAGCGTACTCGCCCGGTTTGCGGAACTGAACAAATGACCGTCGAAGCTCTAAATTGTCCAAATTGCGGTGCCGGCGTCGCGAGCGACCGGACGCAGTGTGAGTTTTGCAAGACGCGGCTCAAGACCGTCGGCTGCCCGAAATGTTTTGGCCTGATGTTTCTCGGCAGCAAATTCTGCGGCCATTGCGGAGCGATCGCGGCCCCGATCGGTGTTAGTTTTGATGAAAATGCGGGCGATTGTCCACGCTGCCGACGCGATCTGGAACCGCTGGAGATCGGCGAGACGAAGCTTCGCGGATGCGGAAAATGTGACGGCTTGTGGCTCGATGCACCGACCTTTGAGGGCATCTGTGCCGATCGCGAACGTCAGTCGGCAGTTCTCGGCTTTCTCAACGAACGGCGAGCGATAGGCCAGCCGCAGACAAAGGTCAGCTACGTTCCATGTCCTGATTGCGGGACCCTGATGAACCGCAGTAACTTTGCCAAAGCATCTGGTGTGATCGTTGATATTTGCAAGAAACATGGCGTTTGGTTCGACGCCGACGAACTGCCAGCGATCATCGAATTTGTTCAAAAGGGCGGAATGGAGATCGCTCGTCAGCGGGAACGCAACGAACTCGAACAGGAACGCGAGAAGCTGCGCGACGAACAGCGGCGGCTCGCGATGCAGGCAAATCGAACCAGCATGGGCAGCTTCCTCGAAGATCCAGCCAACTCAGGAACGAGAACTTTCGTCAGACGGTTGTTCGATATTTAACAACCGGCTGAAAATATGAAAAGTTCGTCCATCACACGTCTTGCTGCAACGCTTTTTATCTCCCTGATCGTCATCTCGGCCTCGTCCGCCGCAAAAGCTGCGGAGGAATGGAATCCGAAACGCACGTGGGCATTTTTCGTCTGCCTCGTCGAGTGGAAGGACAAGGAGACATTTTCCTCATTTCCCGAGAAAAACCGCAAAGATACGGTTCTCCGCGATACGCTGAAAGCTCGCGGCGTGCCGGCAGAGCAGATCGTGTATTTGCAGGATTCCGCGGCAAAGACCGCGGTCGTCGAGCAGAAATTTGCAGAATTTCTTAAAAAGCCAGCTCCGGGCGATTGGGTGTTTGTGTATTTTGAGGGCCACGGCTACAAGACGGACGACGGCGTTCCATATCTCGCGACGTACGATGTGGACGACGAGATACTGGGCTGGAAATTCGACGCGGTCCCGGACGCGATCGAGCAGAATTTCAAGGGCTCGCACGCGATCATCGCGCTTGATAATTGCTATTCAGGAGCGATGGCAAATTCTGTCAAACGACGCTCACGACGCGTGTCGTACGGCGTGTTGGCTTCTTCGTCAGCCAGCCAGCTTTCGACATCGAACTGGACGTTTACAGAATCGCTGATCTCGGCGTTCCACGGAGCGGCGTTCGTCGATAAGGACCGCGACGGCAGCATCACTTTTTCCGAACTCGGCAAAAACTCCGAACAAGACATGCTCTTTGGCGAAGAGCAGATGGCGACGATCGCGTTTACCGGAAGATTTGACCCTCAGACGGTCATCGGCAAAGCTGCATCAGCGACCTCGGATCGAGTTGGCGAACGCGTCGAGGCTTTCAGCGCGAACGATTGGTGGAAAGGTTATATCATCGATTCCAGGCCCGGCGAGCAGAGGGTTCATTATTACGGCTGGGAAACGAGCGACGACGAATGGATCGCTGACCGAAATATTCGCCAATCGAAAACAACGCAATTTGCCAAGGGCTCGCACGTTGAAGTCGAGTGGCAAAAGGATTGGTATCCGGCGACCGTGCTGGATGTGAAAGGGGGTTCGCACTTCATAACATATACTGGTTACGGCAAGGAATGGGACGAATGGGTTTCGTCGAAGAGGATAAGAAAACCAAGGTGAACGAGCGTTACAGCAGGCAAATTTTATTTCGCGAGATCGGACGCGAAGGGCAGGAAAAGCTCCAGAATTCGCGGGTTTTGCTCGTCGGCTGCGGAGCACTCGGTGCCTCGCACGCCGAGATGCTGGCCCGGGCCGGAGTCGGGAAACTTCGGATCGTTGATCGTGATTTTGTTGAATTCACAAACCTTCAGCGGCAAACCTTGTTTAGAGAGACCGACGCTTTAGAACGCATTCCAAAGGCGATCGCTGCGAAAAACCGGATCGCGGAGATCAATTCCGAGATCGATGTCGAGGCGGTGATCGCGGATGTTAATTATTCGAACATCGAACAGCTTATTAAGGGCTGCGATCTAGCTATCGACGGCACGGACAACTTTCAGATCAGATATCTGCTCAACGACGCATGTGTGAAAAATCGCGTGACATGGATCTACGGAGCGGCAGTTTCTAGCTACGGCACGACGATGACGATAATTCCGGGTAAGACTCCGTGTTTGCGATGTATTTTCGACGAAATGCCTGACGCCGGATCGTCACCGACCTGCGACACCGCAGGCGTGATAATGCCGATCATCGCAACTGTTTCAGCGACGCAGGTGTCGGAGGCTCTGAAAATTCTCGTTGGTGATCTTGATTCGCTGCACGGCTCGCTAATGCAGTTCGACCTCTGGGCAAATGACCGGCAACGTATCAAACTCGGCGGCCCAAATCCAGATTGCAAGACCTGCGGCCTGCGTGATTTTGAATTTCTCGATGCTGAAACACAAGAGTTTTCCGCCGTATTGTGTGGGAGAAATGCCGTTCAGATCGCACCGCCAAAAACTAGCGATCTTGATCTGGCTGGGCTTGCCGTGAGACTGGCTCCCGTTTGCGAGGTCAAGAAGAATGAGTACCTTGTTCGATTTCAAGCGGACAGATTTGAAATGACTGTGTTTTCGGATGGTCGGGCGATAATTAAAGGTACGGATGATATCTCCATCGCACGAGTCTTGTATTCTCGTTACGTTGGCAGTTAGTGATGAAGGAAGTCAATTCCGTTCGAGCGCGAATGTTTTGGGCGAGAAAAGGGCGAGCATTATGCTCGCCCACCCTATCAACTTATTCACGTTCTGCTTTAGGCGCTCGCGCCGCCGGCCTGGTCGAACATTGAGCTGAGCCAGGCCTGGGTTTTGGCAAGTCTTTCGGCGCCTTCAGGGGTTCCGATCACAACTTTTTCGAGGTGTTGGAACGCCTTTGGGTTTTGCCACATTTCGCGGAGTTCGGCGAGGAACGGCTCGATCTTGGCGAACATGATGACGTGTTCACCGGCCGTGTCATTGAACATTTCAGCGTCGATCGCACCGTGATTAACGAATGATGCTGCCATATCCCAATACGACGCGACCATTCGCAAATAGCCGCCGACTTCGGGATCCATCATCGTTCCCATGTACTCCTGAGCACTTTTCGGGTTGAAACTGAACATCCAGTTTCTCGCCTTTCTCATCGTCTCTTCGCGTCTCAGGTCATAAAGTTTTAGAATTAGGTCAGCAGATTCTACTTTGCTCATAATTTTGTACCTCTTAATTAGAATTTAGGGTTAAAGTCTATTTTTCGGCTGTTCGGTTGTCAATCCGCTCGAAAGTAGAATTAATACTTATATAATGCCCGACCAGATCTCGCGATTTTTATCGACACGCATCGACGCCGGCGATTTTCCGTCGGCGGTCTATCTCGTTGCGGAAAACGGCCAGATCGTGATGCATGAGACTCTCGGGAACGCCGTGGTCAAGCCAGAACTGATACCGGTGACGAAAGAGACGATCTACGATCTAGCCAGCCTGACAAAGGTGCTGACAACCGGTTTCCTCTCGGCCAAGCTGGCAAGCTCAGGCGAATTGGACATCGAGCAGCCGATAAAAAAATACCTGCCGGAATTCGAAGGCTCGGGAAAAGATGGCGTAGCGGTGAGGCACTTGGTATCACATACGTCGGGTTTTGCGGCCTGGAAGCCCTTTTATTTGATAGTGGACCAGCCGGAAGAGATCGTCGGAAACATCGCCGATACCCCTTTCGACTATCGAACGGGAAGCCGTGTGGTTTACAGCGACGCAAATTTCATCTTGCTGGGGCGGATCATCGAGAAGCTGTATGGCATGCCGCTCAATCGCGTCGTTGATGATGAGATCGGGGAACCGCTCGGATTGTGGGACACCGGCTTTAAGCCAGCAGCCGAATTGCGCCCGCGGATCGCGGCCTGTGAGCATGGGAACGGCTTTGAGCGACAGACGTGTGTCGACCAGGGCTACGTGGTGCGGGATGACCGTTTTCGAATCGATACGATCTGGGGCGAGGTTCATGACGGGAACGCTCATTTTATGGGCGGAGTTGCGGGACACGCGGGACTGTTTTCGACGGCGACTGAGATGCTGGCGATCGCTCTTCAGTTTTTGCCAGAACATACTTCCATATTAAAGCCTTTGGATTGCGAAAAGTTTTCGCATAATTTCACGGAGGGAATGAACGAACATCGCTCGTTCTCGTTCCAGCTCGCAACTACGCCGGAATGCACCGCAGGAGAGTATATGTCGCCGGAAAGCTTTGGGCATCTTGGGTTTACGGGAACGAGCCTGTGGATCGATCCGGTAAAGGATCGCGTTTTTATTCTGCTCACGAACCGGACGCACGATCGAGCGTTACCGTTTGAGAATATCAACGCTGTTCGGCGAAGATTTCACGATCTGGCGAACATGATCCTCGATAAAAAATAAAGCAACGAATCGCGACAAAACCTAATCAAAACGACGCTTTCCCCAAAGTAACCGAGTCGCGGAGAAAAATATTCGATGAAAAAGCTGATAGTTTTTTTGATCACGTTGGGGACGCTTGTGGTTGGAGCGTTTGGACAGGGCAGCACCTCGACACGTCCTCGCGTGGCTCCGACCGCCACTCCGCCACGAATTTTGAACGCACCGCCTGCGACCATTGATGATTCCGGGCCGCCGGTTCTGATAAACGGCAATAAGCCGACCACTTCAGCAACTCCGCCACCTACCCCTGAAGACGATGAGATCATCAAGGTCGAGACGAATCTCGTCACGATGCCTGTTTCTGTTCTCGATCGTGACGGACGATTTATCTCTGGACTGCAGCAGAAGGATTTTAAGATATTTGAGAACGGCGTCGAACAGAAGCTGGACTATTTTCAGTCGGTCGAGCAGCCGTTCAACGTGATCCTGCTCATCGACGTTAGTCCATCGACTCAGTTTCGTATTGAGGAAATTCAGAACGCCGCGATCACCTTTGTCGAGCAGCTACGGCCGGCAGATAAGGTGATGGTGGTCGCCTTCGATCAGCACGTTCAGGTGATGTGTCAGCCGACGAATAACCGAGCGGTTCTTCGTGGTGCGATCCAGCAGGCACAGTTTGGCGACGGAACGAGCCTTTACGAAGCGGTTGATTACGTGATTCAGCAGCAGCTGCGTAACATTCAAGGAAGAAAAGCGGTGGTGCTGTTTACGGACGGCGTGGATACTACTTCGCGGCGGGCGAATTATGACAGCACGCTGAAAGATACTGAGGAGGTCGATGCGCTTTTCTACACTATCCGTTATGACACTTCGCGCAACGGCTATGGTGGAAGTAACCGCCCGATGCCTAGAACCGGACGCGGTGGACGCGTGACGATGGGCGACATTCTCGGTGCGATCTTGTCCGGCGGAAATGTCAACATGGGCGGCGGCCGCGGCGGCGGTGGCGGTGCAAATGCCGGTGAATATGAACGCGGCCGGCAATATCTCGAAGCTCTCGCCGTCAACAGCGGCGGACGGTCGTTCGAGGCAGAATCGATGTATAACGTCGACGCGGCGTTTGCAGGTATTGC
The DNA here is from genome assembly GCA_047600985.1 of Pyrinomonadaceae bacterium. Lineage (GTDB taxonomy): Bacteria > Acidobacteriota > Blastocatellia > Pyrinomonadales > Pyrinomonadaceae > OLB17. The sequence goes on from JASGKA010000002.1 coordinate 600,169, forward strand.
CGAGGAATTGCGTCGGCAATATTCGCTCGGCTATTATCCGGAAGCAGTCGGCAAGGTTGGAGACCGGAAACAGATCAAGATCCGCGTTATGCGACCCAATGTGGTTGTGAGAGCTAAAAACAGCTATGTTGTCGGCCAATCGGATAGGAATGTCGCCGGACGTTGACCCGGCCCGAAATTTAATTGAATCGAAAGGAGGTCAAAAAATGACTTCCTTTTTTTCCGTTTTGCATCTTTAATATGCCTAACACGCATCGTAGATGCTGAATTAAGCGATCTTTCAATGAAATTGAGACTCTCAGCTATTTTCGTCCTTGTTGCGGCACTCGCTGCAGGTATATATGCGCAGGCAGGTCGGAACGACGCAAAGAACGAAGACAAAAAGAATCCGCGTGCCGAATCCACGCCCACGCCGACGCCGGCCGTCAAGGCCCCGCCTGGAGCCGCCGCCGGAAACTCAGCAGATGACGGTGAGATCATCAAGGTAAACACTCAGCTCGTTTCGGTTCCAGTTCGCGTCATGGATAAAAAGGGGCGCTTTATCGGCGGGCTTTCGAAAGAGGATTTTAAGGTGTTTGAGAACGGCAAGGAGCAGGAGCTTGCCTTGTTTTCGAATGAAAATGAGCCTTTTACCGTAGCGTTGATGCTCGATATGAGTTATTCAACGAAGTTCAAGATAAACGAGATCCAGTCGGCCGCCCTAGCATTCATCGACCAGTTGCGGCCGCAGGACAAGGTTTTGGTTGTTTCGTTCGATATGGATGTTCACGTCCTCTGCGAAGCGACGAGCGACCGTGAATTAATCAAAAGAGCGATCAAATCAACCAAGATCGACGACGGAACAAGCCTGTATGAGGCGGTCGATCTGATCATTAACGACCGGTTTCGGAATATCGAAGGCCGAAAGGCGATGATTCTCTTTACCGATGGAGTCGACACCACGAGCCGAAAGGCGAACGATCTGGGAAACCTGTACGATGCGATGGAACTTGATTCTTTGATCTATACGATCAGGTACGATACGTTTGCCGATGTCCAGGACATGTTCAACAAACCTCTCCCGCCGAAGCCGAAGGTTTCCGTTCCTGATCAAAATCCGAATCCGTCAAAGATCGGCGGCATTATCGATGCGATCGCTACGCCGTCAGAGCAGGGAACCACTCAGAAAGAATATCAGCGTGCCGTCGAATATTTGGATCAGCTCGCCGCCCGAACAGGCGGCCGCCGGTACGAGGCAACTTCGCTTGGGAATCTTGCTGAGGCGTATTCGCAGATCGCGAGCGAGCTTCGCGAATTTTACAGCGTGGCCTACTATCCAAGTGAGGAACGCGTAGCGGGAAAACAGAGCACCGTGAAAGTGAAAGTTGCCCGCAATGGTGTCGTAGTGAATTCCCGCGAGACGTTCACAAATAGGAAGCCAAAAGCCAAGCCCCAGGTCTACTGATAAACCGCCCGGCTCAAAATTTCCTTAATCTAATATTAATTAGATCTCAGTGCCGTCAGGAATGGTCGCGTTTTTCGGGATAATGATGATTCCTTCGCGAATATAGACTGACTTGTCGGGAGCGTCGTAAAAATCGATGTTGTTCCGGTTGATCAGCTTTACGTTATTGCCGATGCGGACATTTTTGTCGATGATCGAGCGGCGAATGATAGTGTTCTCGCCGATGCCGATGTGAGGTTTGTTGCTGTCGATGTTCGAACGGATCTCGCTAATCGTTTCGAATACGTCAGAGCCCATTACTATCGATTCCTCGATGCTCGCTCCGCTGTCGATGCGGCTGCGAAGGCCGATTATCGATTTGCGGACGCGAACGCCATTTAAGATACAGCCCTCCGAAACCATCGAATTATCAATGTCGCAGCCAAGCAGTTTTGAAGGCGGCAGATAGCGGCTACGGGTGTAGATCGGAGCTGACGCGTCGAAGAAATTGAACTTCGGCAGCGGAGCCGCGAGGTCGAGATTTGCCTCGTAAAACGCCCGGATCGTTCCGATATCTTCCCAGTAATCTTTGAACAGATGTGCCTGAACGGTGTATTTCTCGATCGCTGCCGGAATGATCTCGCGGCCGAAATCTACCCACGAATTGTCTGTTTTTAGCAGCTCAACGAGCTTGTTGTAATTAAAAACGTAGATGCCCATTGAGGCCAAAAACGGCCGTCCGGCGGATTCGTCCGCTGTCAGGCCGAAGTTGGTGGTATCGACTCTCATCGATTCGAGCTCGTCGCCTTTCGGCTTTTCTTTGAACTCAACGATCTTGCCTTGTTCATCGGCTTTAAGCAGGCCAAATTCGGGAGCTTCGTCTGGCCGGCAGGGAATCACTGAGACCGTCAGGTCTGCACCGGTCGAGAAGTGTCGGTCGAGGAACTTGCGATAGTCCATCCGGTAAAGATGGTCGCCCGACAGTATCAATAGCGTATCCACACGCCAGTCGCGAAGGTGCGGCAGCATCTGGCGAACAGCGTCCGCCGTCCCCTGAAACCATTCAGGGTTGTCTTTTGTCTGCTCCGCAGCGAGAACTTCGACAAACCCCGATGAAAAGCTTGAGAAACGATACGTGCGTGAAATGTGACGGTTGAGCGAGGCGGAATTGTACTGCGTCAGGACGAATATCTGCGTTATTTCGGAATTGATGCAATTTGATACCGGAACGTCGATGAGACGGTATGTTCCGCCGAGCGGGACAGCAGGTTTTGAGCGTTCGCCCGTCAACGGAAAAAGCCTAGATCCGGCGCCGCCGCCCAGGATCACCGCAACTACATTGTCGTGCTGTGCCATATACTTGAATAGTAAAATGTAATAAGCATATAAGTAAATTGGTAAACCCAACTTTCGCAACGTTATCCGCAGAACTTGTTGGGAACCCGCTCGTATTTACTAATAGAGATCAACCGTTTACTATTCTTTAGACGTTATGTGGTATTGGATCAAAGTTCTAACCCTTATTTTAGTCGGTGCGGTCGCCGTCTGGCTGGCGTATGAACTTATCACGTTTCCATCGATCTCACGGCTTCGGACTGAGAATCCAACCACATCATCGATGATCGAATTCCGCCTGTCTGAGGCAAAGGCCGAGGGAAGAGAACCGAAAAAGTTCATGATCTGGATGCCGATGGAACAGATCTCGCCGAATCTCCAGCGAGCAGTGCTAGCGGGTGAAGATTCGAGATTTTTCCAGCATAACGGCTTCGATTGGGACGCGATCCAGGCGGCGTGGGACGAGGCGGTCGAGGAAGGAAAGAAAGAAGATAAAGAGGAATGCGAAGAAGCGGCGAAAGCGGCGAAAACGTCGCCGAAAGACTGCGGCAACAACCAGGACGACTGGATACCTCCGATGCCGAGTTTCAAGCGCGGAGCATCGACCGTGACTCAGCAGTTATCGAAAAATCTATTTTTGTCTGAAGACCGAAACTTTCTCAGAAAAGGCCGTGAGGCGGTTTATACCTATTTTCTCGAGCGCGAACTTACCAAAAAACGCATTCTCGAGATCTATCTCAACATCATCGAATGGGGCGACGGTATCTATGGAGCCGAGGCCGCCGCCCGTACTTACTTCAAAAAATCCGCCTCTGATCTCACTAAGGACGAAGCCGCATTTCTTTCCGCGATGATCCCGTCACCGCTTAATGTTTTCAACCCCGCGAAAAACCGAAAACGCGTGGTTCGACGGCAGAAAGTCATTCTTCGCGGGATGAACTCTATTAAGCTCGATTACTCCGACAAATAAGACTCGCCAAATTGTGTCGCAGGTCACCGAATCTGATCTGAAACAACGATACGCTCGGGCTGACAGTTCGTTTCGTTGTTCTGATCAGGAGGGATCTAGCGATGAAAAAGAAATTTCTTTTCAGTTTTATGGCGGTTGTCTTTTTCTCGACTGCCGCTGTGATCTTTACCCTTTCCACCGACCGCAGCCACGCTCAGGATAAGCCGAAAGACGAGGTGAAAATGCCGGAAGTTATCGTTCTCGGCAAAGATTCCAAGCTTGGGCAGGTCACCTTCGACCATGCAAAACATAACGGAGGAACATACAGCATCGACGGGACGGGCCCGATCGGATGCACGGAATGTCATCACACCGCACAGCCGGCAGCGGATCTCGTTAAGCATCCGCCGATGAAAACAGCCTGGCCGGCGGATCGCACCACCAGGCTGACCGCGGAGCTTTTCGCAAAAGACACCGCGACGGCCGGAGCGGTCGCCTGCCGTGATTGTCATTCCAAAACAGGAGAAAAACCAAAACTCCTTGCCGCGATACCCGAGATCAAGCACGAATCAAGTACAGCAATGATCTCACTCAACAACCAACAGGCATTTCACCGAAATTGTGCAGGATGCCATACGGAGGTCGCCAAATCAAACAAACTACAAAAAGGCCCGACGAACATGCAATGTACGCTTTGCCATAAGAAAGCGGCAGCATGATCTGATCGGATAACAGCAACTAAAGAAAGGCTCTGCCAACGGCAGAGCCTTTTCCTAGTTTTGGTTCACCTCAGCAGCGAAATTTTCACGGATTCGGTTTCGTAAAAAGCTTATCGTAATCGAGCCAGTGAGCGTTCATCGTGTCGATCTTGTGTTTGATCTGGGCGGAAACGTTCGGGCCGAGACGCATGATCGATTCCTCATCGGCGGTTGGAGCGAGGTCGAGGATCGGTTCTTTTGTGCCGTCGATCAGGCGTTTGAGAGCGATCATAGTGTCGATCTCGCGGCGGGCAAGTTCCATCAGATCGGAGCGGTCCCAGCCGGATTGGACGCCGAGGACCGGGTTTTCTTCGGGTGTGATGTCAAGGCCTTTGACGCGGTCGAGCTGGGCCTGATAGGCGACCATGTTGTCGGCGGACTGGAGCAGAAGCGTTGCTGCTTGTAATCGTTTTGCGGTTATATCCCAGTATTTTCGGGCTTCGTCGCTTTTTGCTGCATCGCGGATCTTTTCTACACGGGCCTGAGCCGTACGCATTTGCGGCATCGTGAGCTCGAGATTTCGCTGGAATAGTAATCTTGCTCCCCAGCCTTCGTACATCCGCATGCCCTGAATATCGGCGAGATTTTCCGCCTGCTCTTCGCCCTTCGCCTGGAAAAGAAACTTCCGATAATCCTTTTTCTCGTCCGCCGTCAGTTTGTCTGGAAACGGAACCATCGGACGCGTGATCCAGCGGTTCAGGATGTGCCCGAACCGCAGCATTTGGCCAAAATTGAGGGCGTTGAGATTTTGCTCGACGGCGTTTAGCGAACTCCAGGCTTCGATCAAGTTGTCGGCTTGTTCCTCGCCAACTTCTGCTACAGCAAAGGCACGCAATGCCGCAATGCGTTCTGAGAGCGATCTCTGCGGCAAGTTTCGTGTGGCCTTCAGTAGGCGATAATTGAAGTCCGTACTTGCAGGATCGCCCAGATTTACGACGATCCGCGGCTGCACATCGCCGCTTCGCTGATTGAACGACGGCACAACGATCCCGATCACCGGCGAAAAAGTCCCGCCGCCACCGCCTGTTCCGGCACCGGCGAATGGCCGTCCATCCGGCCCTTCCAGACCCTGAACCGCAAGCCCGCGCGGCAGCAGTCGCACGATCGCCCGCAAAACCTCCGGCGAAAATGTCGGCACCATCCACTGTCGCGGCTCGATCGGCCGCAGATGGATAGCGATGTCGCGGCCCGCATCCTTCGCAGCCTTTTGAATGTTGATCATGAAGCCCGAAACGCGATCTTCCATCGGGCGGTTTTTGTATTTGGTGTTGCCGTTCGGTCCGGGATAAAGTCCCGGTGCGTAATCGAAACCAGAACCGGCGTCGGTCGTCACCCAATTGAAAAGCTCGACATCAGGACAGCGTTTTAGCAAAAGCTGGATCGATTCGCGATACATCTTTAGCATCTCCGGATCGTCGGAACTTGGGGCGAAATGAGCTTTTGTCGAGCGGTTCGGTTGGTCAATGCGTGGGCCGCGGAGTTCGGGAAACGCGGTGAAAAAAGCTTCGGGCATCACGGCAGGCTCGTTGGCATTCCAGATAGCTTTGAGACCGATTTTTCGCAGTATCTCGCATCGTTTTTCCAGTATCGATGAGACGTTTGCGGCGTATGCAGCGTTGACGTACGGCTGAACATCCTTCGGCGGGAAAACCTTCAGCATACTGATGTGATGCATGAACCACGCCGGATACGGATCGTCCGGATCAGCTTCCCAGGTCGCGAGCGGCAGACCCTCGGTTATGACAACGTGCGTGGCTCCAAGTTCTTTCGAGAGCATGGCTTTTCGCTCAAACTGAGCCAAATCGATAAATGCACTTGGCTGTGCGTAATTGTTCGCCGCGAAAGAAAAGATCGCGAGAAAAAGGGTAGTTGAAATAGCTATGATTCTCTTCATGCAGTTTAATTCTTAACTATTGAGCAGGAACCGTAGTCGGCAAGGCATCGGAGCACATTTCCAATACTGCGATGGCGTTAAGACTCGATTGAGCCGCTCCGTTCGTGTCGGTGCCGTCATCAGTGGGCGACAGCAAATGGGGTGGCAGAGTTTTTCGCGGCGGTCCGCCTCGACCTGGCCGAAGGCTGGCAACGGCACTTTTGGCTAAGGCGGGTTCTTTGGTTACGAAATATGCGTAAGCCTGAAGTTTTCCCGCGCTGATGCTCGCTCCGGAATTAGCACAAAAATCGGCCCATACCTTTTTCCAAGCCGGATCGTCGAAGCTGAGATTCATCTCGAACATCATCTCGGCACCGCCCATGATCGTTGCAAGGTTGTAAGTTCCGAGTGTCGTATCACGTGCCGTCAATACGCCTGTTACCGGATCGAAGCCCATCAGCATATTCTTGCCGGTTCGAAAGCCATTCGGCATTGAGATCATCGACCTCATACCGGCTAAGATCTTGTCACGCCACTTCGCGTCGCCGGTGCGTTCCCATTCGGTAAACCAATTTCCGGCGATCGCAAGCCAGTCAGGGCCCGAGCGAATGCGGGCAACAAACTTTTCGTCGCCTGCTCGCGGAGGATCGGCGAGCCGCATCGGGTCGAATGAGATGATCGACTTTTCCGCTTGCACTGCCTCGCGCATCACGTCACCAGTTCGTTCATCGGCGGTTAGGTAATAGTAAAACCTGCGAAAAGCTGCCTGGCCAATTCGTGCCTCTTTTGCTCCATCGCCCCAATGCGTCACGCCATGCCGCGTGCCGAGCCCTGCCATCGGGCCGAAATGATAGGTGTCAACTTCGCCAGTGTGCCGCGTCATCGCTTCGGCGAGCCGGAAAACGTCGGAACGGCCAGTTCTAAGGAACGAATACCACAACCACGTGTCGGTTGCGAGTTCCGAGTTATCCCACGCCATACCGCCGAGGTCGTAACGCCAGACCTTTCGAACGTTGTCGAACGAATGCATTACGTCGCCGTAGTTCCAGAAGCCATACCAATCCCGCTCGTCGATCTGGTTAACATAAAGGTCCAGAACAGAGTCGAGGCCAGATTCGATCGACGTTTTGAAGGGCGTTGAAGTATCGCGCACGCTCCACACGCCAAATGCCCGAACGTCGTGGTAATACTGCGGCGAGCACGTCATCACGGCAGGAACCGCACCTGCATTCGCCATTTTTGCTGATTCGTTCTTGCCGGGTACATCTTTTGAAAGCCAGAGCGTGAGTTCGCTCGTCCGCGCTATTCCGTAGGGTGTGCTGTTTCCGGGTTGAACGTCTTCGTAGGCGGCTTCGAGGCCGTGAGCACGAGTGTCGTAGTGGCGAAGATCCATCGATGCGGACTCTGGCGACCAAACCCACGCGGTCAGTTGCGCATTTTGACTCGACGCATTCTGTATCTGAAGTTCGGTTGGATAAGATTGCCAGAAATTTTTAAGACTTACGCCCAGACCGCCGCTCACATCACCGACAAACGCGTAACCCGAGGATCGCTTGCCAGCGGTTGAGAACAGCCATGTGCTCTTCGGATTGGTCCGCTTTTGGATCGTAAATCCGTCCGGATTTGGCTGAACGAGCTTGAAATCGTCCCAGATCGCCCAGTCGGCGACCATTCGGCGGCCCTGATCGTTCATCTCGGCACGATTCGGCACGCGAAGGCCATCGAGTTGAGCGGTATAAACGTCCTTTCCAGCCGCGTCAGTGACTATACGCGTTGGGCCTGCTCGTCCGACCAGCGGCTGGATCGGTTCCGACCAGAGGCCATCGCCTTCGCCCGAGAACCGGACGTGGCGGTTTTGAACCTCCTCACGCATCGGCACCGCAAACGTAGCTCTGAGGCCGTGAATGAAATCTTTTTCCTGGTCACCGTCAAAGAAGATCGTATGAAGCATCCGAACGGCCGTCTGTCCAGAATAAAAATACAAACGAACGTGAAACGGCAGCCATTCGCGACCGGTTTTGACGCCGCGATGAACGCCCTCGAATTTGACGACTGCCCGAACCGGGCCGGACTGTTCGACCGTTAGCCTTTTTACGAGGCTCGTGAATTTTTCGCGCGGCAGTGTTTCTTCCGGAGATCCATCCGGGCCATTTTGCAAAATACAGACAAGTTGTCCTGCTCCAACGATATTTCGATCGTCGATGGCCATCGATTCGATCAGATCCGTCCCGCCTGCTTTCGGGATCGAGCATTTTAGGACTCCCGTATCAATTACTGTTGACCCGCCGTTATTGGTTACCTTGACCGTTCCCGCAGATTCTGCGGCGACGGGTGAAAGGTTGAATGGCCCATTCGAACCCGACGGCAATACGGTTGCAAATCCGTTCCATTTGATCGATCCATCGGGCCAGAATGCCAATGGCCAGGATTGAAGCACCAGCTGCTTATTCGATGCGTTTAGCGCAAACTTAGTTCCGGGCTTCACGACACCTTTTGCGAAAGGCACGCCGAAGCTCAAACCCGTTTCGGTATCGACCGGTTTCCCGTCTAGGAGCTTTAAGGAAACCTCCGCGAAAGGTGCCGACGAAACGTTCTCACCCGATGCAAAGCCAACCTTAGCATCGACGAGGGCAGTTCCCGCAATGAGAGAGGAACGAGTGATAAATTGTCGTCGAGAGATCGATTCTTTCATTCCGATCACTCTCCGTTTCGTGGCTGACGAACCGGTCGAACCTGCTTCTCGGTCGGCAATTGATCTTTGCATAGCTCGAGAAATTCGATCGTCGTAAGTCCGGTTTGAGCTGCTTCGTTTGTGTTGATCTCAAGGGCTTCTTCGACCGGGCGAAGAACGTCTGAGCCGCTGAGAAGTTTCGGGCTTGCGATGGCTCCGCCACGGCTAAGAATGCCTTGGAGAGCGACTTTGGCAAAGGCCGGACTCTTGGTTTGGGCGTAAGCGTACGACGCGAGACGCGGGCCGCTTTGTTCTTTCAGAACGTAACTTGCATCCGCACCTTCGTTGCCAGTTTGGCGGTCTCTTTCCAAAACCTCCGCCGGAGCACCGCCGATGCGGCAGTATTGGAGCCAGGCGGTCGCAAAATCTTTGCGTCCTAGCAAGGGGACGAGTTCGAACATCACTTCGCCACCGCCCATGATCGTGGCAAGGTTGTAGCTTGCGACGACCGGAGTCTTTGTAAGAGGATCGCGTATCGGCGTGAGTTTGCCGGTTGCGATGTCGAAGCCGACGACCTGCGCACCGCCTCCGCCGCGCAGAGGGCCGATCTTTCCGTCGCCGAGGTCGGGATTGAGGCCGTTTCGCTGGCCCGTTTGCAGCCAGTAGGGCATCGCCATGATCCAATCGACACCGGCCAGAATCCGGTCACGCCACTTCGTGTCGCCCGTGCGTTCCCATTCAGTCATCCAGTTTCCGGCGAGGGCGAACCAGTCGGGGCCGATTCGCAAACGCATTTCAAATTGCGGCTCGCCCGGTATCTGCGGTGAAGCAATACGCATCGGATCGAATTTCGCAATCGCCTTTTCGACATGCATCATCAGCCGCATGATGTCGCCGGTGCGTTCGTCCGTAGTGAGGTAGTAGAACGGACGCCAGTGAGCACATTGACTGATACGTGCCTCCTTTGCCCCGCAGCCCCATTTAACGACGTTATGCCGTGAACCGAGTCCCGCCATCGGACCGATCGAGTAAACGTTGCACTCGCTCGTGTTCCGGCTGATAGCCTCCGCCATTTTGAAAATATCACTTCGGCCCGAACGCAAAAAGCTGTACCACAGCCACAACGGCGTGCCCAATTCCGTGTTGTCCCAAGCGTGTCCGCCCCAGTCGTAGTGCCAGACATGGCGGGCGGCAGAGTAAGAATGCATTACATCGCCATAATGCCAATAACCGTACCAACTCCGTGCGTCGACCTGCTTCTTGTAAAAATCGAGCACTGAATCAAGCCCGTCTTCGATGTCCTTTTTGAACGGTGTCGAGCGGTCCTGCAAACTCCAAACTCCGAAAACTCCGGTCGAATGCAGATATTCCGACGACGCGACGAGAAGCGGCAAAGCCGATCCGGCCTGAGCTTGCTGGGATGTTGTCGCACGTGTTGGCAGCGAACCGCTCGATGGATAAAGCATGATCTCGCTGGTTCGCGAGACACCGTACGCCGTGCTCATACCCGGTTGAACATCTTCGTACGAAGCCGCGAGCGTGTGAGCGACGAGGTCGTAATGCCGCATGTCCATCTGCGGGCCGTCGGGTGACCAGAGCCAGGCTGTGAGATTTGCTGTGGGCGAGCTAGCTTTTGAAACTTCGAGTTCGGCGGGGTATGACTGCCAAAAATTCTTAACGCTGACCGCTAGTCCGCCCTGTAGATCCCCAACGAAAGCGAGGCCTGCGGAGCGTTTTCCGGCGACGGAATTGATCCATGTGCTCTTCGGATTTGTACGTTTTACGATCGAAAATCCCTCGGGATTTGGCTGCGAGAGTTTGAAATCGTCCCAGACCGCGTTCGCAGCAAACACGGCATTTCCAGCGTACGGTTGGCCGGTTTCCTGGGCAACGTTTCCCCCGCCGGGCTGGAGCGGTTCGGACCAGACGCCGCCGTTTTCGCCGGTAAAGCGGACGGTACGGTTTCGCGGTTCTTCACGCATCGGAACGCCAAATGTTAAGCCAAGCCCACGGACAAAATCTTTTTCCTGATCGCCATCGAACGTGATCGTATGCACCACACGAACCGCCGTCTGGCCGCTGTAAAAATAGAGCCGCACGGAGAAGGGAAGCCACGCGCGACCTGATTTTGTGCCTTTGTGCATGCCGTCGACCTTAATGCACGCTCGGACGGGACCGGATTGTTCGACGGTTACTTTTTGGACAGTGCTGATGAATTTTTCACGCGTCGGAGCGTCTTCGGGATCGGGTTGCGGACCGTTTTGAAGGATGCAAACGAGTTGGCCGGTGGCGACGATCTCTTTGCCGCCAATGTTCATCGAGCTGAGCAGGTTTTGGCCGGACATCGGAACCGTGCATTTGAGAGCACCGGTGTCGACCGAGAAGGAATCGCTGTTTTTCGTAACCTTAACATCGCCGCCCGCTCCGCCTGAGCCGACCGACAAAGTCACTGCCGAATCCAATCCCGCGGGCACAACGGTCGCGATGCCGCTAAACTTGATCGAGCCATCAGGCCAATACGCGAGCGGCCATGATTGAACAGGTAACCGCTTACCTTGTGAGTCCAAAATAAAAGAGTCTGACTTTTTTACGCTGCCTTGCTGCCACGGCACGCCAAAGCTAACGCCGGTGTCCATCGCGAGTTTGCCATCGAGCAATCGCAGCGAAACGTCTTTTGGTGCAGCTGCAGCATTAACCGCGGTCTCGCCATTTGCCAGTGCACTTAAGCCTGAAATTGCAGTCACGCCAGCTCCCGCAGCGAGCGTCGTGGTTTTGATAAAATCCCGCCGCGTCTGCTTTACAGTCCTCGATCCCTTATCTCTCATTTAAGATCTCCTTGTTCGTTTTTTGTAATTTACATTTAAAAATTGAATAAGGGAAATCAAAAATTGGTGTAACCAATTTATTTAAGATAGTAACCACGAAAAAACCCAAAAGGGACACGAAAAGTAAGATTGCTACCGTACATTTCGTGTCCCTTTTGGTGTTATTTAGTGGATAGAAAAGCTTTTACTTCTTTCCGACCAGTTTCATCTCATCGACGACCCATTTCGCTCCGCCGAATTTTTCGACTACGAACAGGACGTATCGGATGTCTACCGATATCGTACGGTTGTAGTCCGGATCGTAGTAGAAATCGTTGCCGAGGCCTTCGTAGTTGCCGTCGAAGCAGAGGCCGACCTGTTCGCCGTTGCCGTTTAGGATGGGCGAGCCTGAATTGCCGCCGATGATGTCGGTGGTTGAGAGGAAATTGACGACGACGCTGTCGCCTTCGCCATAGCGGCCGAAATCTTTGGCGGCCTGCAGATCTTTGAGTTTCTGCGGAGCGTCGAATGGATTTTCGCCGGTGTCTTTCTCGATCATACCCTTCATCGTAGTGAACGGCGTGCGAAACTCGGCTTCGCGCGGAGCGTAGCCTTTGATGTTGCCGTACGAGAATCTGAGCGAAGAATTCGCGTCAGGATAGACGGGCGATCTGCCCTGCATCTCGGTCAACGCTCCCATATAAAGGACACGGAGGCGGTCGATGTTTGAGTTGAAGTTCTGCGTCCGAGCATTGATCGCCGCACGTTCGGCAATTAGTGCACGGGCGAAACCGAGGATCTCTTCGCGTTCCTTGTTGAATTCCATCGTTCGCGGGCCGTACAAACCGACGACCTTTTGAGGGGATGAGTATTCGCCGTTGACAATGTTGTCGGCAAACTTGGCTTCGGCGTCACGGCGGGCTTTGCCCTTGAGTGAGCCGAAAAGATCTTCGGCGGCCTTGAACTTCAAATTTGCGGGAAGGGCATCGAGTTCGCGTAGGAAGAATTTGAGCATCTCTACCTCGTGCGAAGGCTCGCGTTCCTTATAAAGAGTTTCGACCTCTTTGAGTTTGGCGGCTCGCTGCTCGTCGTTTAGCATTTGGCTGTTCGGGGCCGAGGTTGCGGCGACAGCCGTGTAGATCTGACCGAAAACAACGGAAGAGAGGGGATCAGGCATTCGACGCAGGATGACATCTCGCTTAGCGGTGGCATTTGTTGTTTCGGAAAGCTGTTTCAGTTCTGGCAGAACGTTGCCAAATCTTTTTTGCCTGTCGGGATTTGCCGCGATCCAGGTGGCTAGTTTTGCTTCCTCGGCCTGACGCTGCTCGACGACGTTAGCACGCCGCAGGCGAAGTGCTCCGCCGCCATAAACCTTGCGTGAATTATCGTAATTCGCGATATCGCTCTGAAAAGCAATGCGTTTCTCTTCGTCAGTCGAACCAACCTTGCGAAGCGATGTGCTCAGAGCGTCGAGATATTTCTCGAGGAAAGGGAAGTTAGCATCGCGGGCATAAAGCATCGACCAACTCTCACGGTAACGCGTCGTGCCGCCGGGATAGCCGAGGACGAAGACAAAATCGTTGTCCTTGAGCCCGCCAATATTCATCGTGAGGAATTTCTTTGGTTTGAACGGCACGTTGTTCGGCGAATACTCTGCCGAAGAACCATCCGGAGCCGTGTAGGCACGAAGAAACGTGAAATCGCCGGTGTGGCGCGTCCATTCGAAATTGTCAGGGTCGCCACCGAAAACGCCGATATTGCGGGGTGGAGCGTAAACTACACGGATGTCCTTGATCTGCTGCGTTTCGTATAGGAAGTAGAAGAAACCGTTGTTGAGCATCTGGATGCGAACGATCGCCGCCAGGTTTCGCTTTCGCCTGTTCGGCTTTTGTTACGGTGTCGATGTTCTTTGCGACTGCGGCGGCAAGTGCTGAACCCGACAGGCCGTCGGTTCCGGCTTTGATCTGGGCCGTTACGTCCTCTTCGCGATTGGTGATAAAGATCGAATAGTCCTTAGCGGCGATCTCACCGGCACGGCTTTCGGTTTTGAAGCCGGTTTCGACGAGGTCTTTGTCCGGTGTCGAAGCTTTGACCAGAGCGTCAAATCCGCAATGGTGATTGGTCAGGATCAGGCCGTCCGGCGAGACGAACTCCGCTGTGCAGCCGATCGAAAGCCGGATGACCGCATCTGTCAGGCCAACTCCACCGGGATTGTAAATTTCGTTGGGTTTGATCTTCAGCCCGCGTTTCGCGAGCGGCAATCCGGCGATCTGAGCCGGAGCGAACATGCCTTCGTCAAAGGCGAGGGCGAACGACGAGGTCGAAACGAGCACCGCGAGAATCATCGCGAGCGACAAAAAGCGATCTTTAATAGGTTTCATATAGTTGGCATTGTTGAAATACTGTTTTTCGGAATATCTGTTATACAAGTATAACGTAAACACCCGAAAACTCTGTAATTTAGTGCCTGAAACCGCGGCTCCGTTGCCTGGAAAATCGTGGGTCAGAGGCGTTTTCGACCGTCCCACTTAAGTGCGCAAAATGGGATGGCCTAAACCACTCTCCATAAAAGACTTCCGTCGAAAAATCATCCCATTTTGCAAAATTTCCAACGCTGTTATATGGAATAACGTTGAGCGACAGTGATCGCCTTCAACTCCCGATCTGGCTTGATTTTGTATACGACTTGCCATGATATGCAACAAAGTATCATAAATAAAACAAAAAGTCGAGTAAAATCTTTCGACCTGCACGGTCGTGGCTCAAAAAGGCCATTGACACCGATGCAGATCAGGTCTATCATTCCGCATAAGTTTTCATCGCCGACAAATGCCCGTTCTCACGCGCATTTGTTCCGTTTTCCACCTTTCCCGCGAGAAGCGAAGGAGGCGTAAATGCTCAAAATATATGGTTTTTTCCTGGCTGTGCTTGCCGCGTTAGTATTTGCTTGTCCGGTCGCAGCACAGAGGAAACTCGAACCTGTTCCGGAGAATATAAAGGCCGTTGCCCAGCCCGGCAGTCCGGTTCAGATCTCGATCGACGGCGTTTATGTGATGGGCGGCAGCATGAAATCGTTCCGATACACAGTTCGTAACGCGGGAGTGAAGGATATTCGCAGCATTGTTTTGCGTAGTGATAAGGAAGGCGTGATCTATACGATCTATTTGGGGCTACCATCGTCGAATATCGATGAACTCGATTTCGAAAAACCTTTCCTTGTCGGCGCCAGCAAGCCATTTTCGTGCCCGGTTTTGGCTTATGACGGCAGGTCGAGATCGAGTTCGTCGTTGTTGAGTGTGGATCTCGTGCTCTTCGATGACGGGACGACCTGGGGGCCGGATCTTCAAGAAAAGCGAGAGTATCTGCTAGGGTACATCGACGGGCAAAAACGACTGTTGGCTGAGTTAAAAGCCTTTGTTGCGAGGAAAGATGACGCGGGGCTAAGATCGCTGATCACCCGCGAGCCAATGCTGCCGGAGATGAGCGATCTGCCGAAGCTGACGAAGCGGCAAGAGGGACTTAAAGCCGGATATTTTACGGCTCGGTTGAAAATGCAGGGAGACATGCAGGCCCGTGAAGACTTGAGCGGTATTCCGGCGCGTATTCGCGATCTGGAACGTGCACTCGGGGTTGCTCCGCCGAACAACGACAACCGAATGCAGGTCTCGCTCCGCAATGTGTTTAAGGAGCCGGTCAAGGTGCTTGGGATTTCCGTCAGCGGCAAGAATTACGCGGTCGACGAGCGCTTCGCGTCCGTCAATGATTGGGCAAATGGTTTTAAGATCAGATTGAAGAACACTTCGGGAAAAACGATCAGGCACGTTTCCTACGATGTAGAGTTTCGCGACACTGTTCGTGTCGGGGCTCCGTTTCTGTCCGAAATGTATTACGGCCCAAACCCCAGTCCTAGAATAAGGCAGGAGGAATATCACAAGAGCGAACCGATTGTGACGCCAGGCGAAAACTTGGAAGTGATGATGAACGACAAAGAGGCTGTCGCTCTAAAGGATTTTCTCAGACGTTTTTACCCGACTATCGACGTAACAAGAGTATCCGTCGGAATTTCTACTATCTATTTCGACGACAACACTAAGTGGAGCGGCGGACAATATTGGAAGCAAAATCCTGAAGATGGGCAGAAATGGTTGCCGATGTGACCTACAACGACGGAGAGGTGCTTATATGAATATGCGTAACATGTTGGTAATTGTGGCGGTAATCTGTTTCCTAGGTCTAACTTTGGTAGCACAGACCAAATTCGAACCCGCACCTGAGAATATCAAAGCCGTAAACCGTCCGGACAGTCCGGTTCAGATCACCATAGACGGAGTTTATCCGTCAGCGAGTGATTTCCGGTTCTTTGGTTACACGCTTCGCAATGCCTCTGATAAGGAAGTGCGGGCTCTAAATGTCCGAACAATGCGTGATGGTGTAGCGAGTTCGTTTTCGCTCGGCTTACCGGGCACAATGGCGAATCAACTTGGATTCGAGTCAGGGTTAAAGGGCGGTTCCTCCAAAGTCTTGTCTTTGCCAGTAGATGGCTACGATCGCAAACCCGCAGGATGGACACTTAGCATAGATTTCGTGCTTTTCCGTGACGGGACTCGATGGGGACCGGATGAAGCGGACTATGGCGATTGGTTGACCGGTGTATTTGACGGCCAGGCGCGATTTATTTACGAGGTCAAGAAGGCCATTGCCGCACAAGACGAACAGATCTTAACAGAACTGATAATGCGTGACGGGCCACCGATTGGTATTCCGGTCAACGCCAACGATCGCCAGAAAACGCAAACAGGTATCGGTGCGGGTTACAACGTCACGCGTCTAATGTTTCGATCCGACCTGCTCGGTCGTGGCGACCTTACTGGTGTTCCGGCTCGCATACGTGACATAGAGCGTTCGGTCAAAGGGGCTTCCGCTGGAGACGACGGGCGAAGGCAGTTTACGGTTCAGTATGGCTTCGGAGCTCCGTTGAAGTTTTTGGATGTTGCCAACGGAGAGCAGAAAATAGCGTTTGACGAACGCTTTAGAGCCGATGGCGATTGGCTCACGGGGCATGGCATCAGAATGAAAAATGAGTCAGGTAAGACGATCAAGTTTGTTTCGCTTGGGGTCACTTTTCCGGAAACCCTCAACTCCGGGTCAACCGTGAGCGCGGGTTTACGATATGGCCCTCACCCGATCACGCAAGCCGAAAACGAAAAACAGCCGCGGATTGCTCCAGGGCAGTCTTTTGAAATTATTATTGACGAGGAACGTCCGGGCGGGCTGATGAAGGCCCTATCCAAGAGTCAGGATCACAAAACGATCTCGCGGGCAGTTATTGAGCTAAACTACATCGATTTCGAGGACGGAACACGATGGGGCGGCGGACAGTGGCAAAAGCAGGATCCGGACAATCCCAAGCGGTGGATTCCGGTGAAGCCGTAGGTTTCGGGTTTATTCCGTGTCTTGTCCGTGCGTTCGGTGGTTAGGAGATATAAAAAGCTGACCACGGAGAACACGGAACGGCACGGAAAAGGCCAGAAGATAATAATATGAAAACTCACACGCGAACGCTCGCCATATGTTTATCAGTTATTGGCGGCTTTCAGTTTACGGCGTTTGCTCAGAATATTGAGAAGACCCTGATCAAGTCTTATGGGAAGGAGCGGGCGTATTATTTGTTTGTGCCGGAGAAATTGGATGCGGCGAAGCCGGTTCCTTTGGTGGTGCTGCTGCATGGTTCGGGGCGGAACGGGATGTCGCTGGCGGAGAAGTGGAAGGATCTGGCGAAGAAGGAGCGGTTCATTATTGCGGGGCCCGACGCGTCGGACCTGCGGGGCTGGGCGATACCGGCGGACGGACCAGCTTATATCTATGAGTTGGTTGAGAGTTTGAAGGGGAAATATCCGGTCGATGCGAAACGGGTCTATTTGTTCGGACACTCGGCGGGTGCGGGCATCGCGATATATTTTTCGCTGCTGGAGTCGGAGTATTTTGCGGCGACGGCGATCCACGCAGGGGCCTTGCCGCGGAGCAATAGCGGGATGATCGACGAGGCGACGCGGAAGATACCTTTCTCGATCTTCATCGGAACGGACGACCGAATGGTGCCGGTTGCGGCGGTGCGTTCGACAAAAGACGCGTTGACGGCGGCGGGCTTTACGGTCGATTATCACGAGATGAACGGTCACACGCACGATTATTACGGCAAGTCGAACGAGATCAATTCGCAGGCGTGGGAATTCTTGAAAAAGTACGAGCTAAAGGCCGAGCCGAATTATGTGAAGCATAATTTTAGGTGACGGGGTCTAGTTTTGAGTTCCAGCTTTAGCTGACTCTTCGTAGATTATCCCAACTAAAGTTGGAACTCAGAACGTGGCTCCAGTCAAAAAAAGGCTGCCTTTGCGGGCAGCCTTTTTGCTATTTGGTTGAACCAATTTTATTTCTTTTCGATCTTCGTCAGATCCGTCGGCTCGGCCGGGAGGAAGTGGCGTGGGTTGATCGATTTGTCGTTGAGACGGAGTTCGTAATGAAGGTGCGGGCCGGTCGAGCGGCCGGTCGAGCCGATCAGGCCGACGAGGTCGCCGCGTTTGATGTTGGCTCCGACCTCAGTCTCGATCTTCGACATATGGCCGTAGCGTGAGGTCAGACCGTTGCCGTGGTCGATCTCGACCATGTTGCCGTAACCGCCCGTGAATCCTGCCTTGATGACCGTGCCGTTGGCCGGGGCGAAGACCTGATCACCGCGTTCGCCGTCGATGTCCATACCGGGATGAAACTCATACGAGCGGCCGCCAAACGGATTGCGGCGGAAGCCGAATTCGTTGTTGATCTTGCCGAGGTGAGCCCACATGTTCGGGATAAACGCCGGGTCTGCCTTTGCACGTATCTGTTTTAGCTGTGCCTCAAGCTCGCTGTCCTCGCCGTCAACCTCGGCACCATCGTCCGGACCGCCGCTGTTTAGTGCGAGGTCGGTCGGGGTCGAAGGCCGTGTGTAATCGGTTGTTGTTTCTGGCTGAGGTGCGGGAATGGCTGCGGGCTGCGTTGCTGCGATCTGGGTTGTTACTGCTTCTGTTGCTGCTATTGATTGTGCGAAAGCGGCGTTTCTAACAATACCGCTCATTCCGATAGAGAGTGCTGAAATACCGAGAATTAAAAAAATACCAACAGTTCCAAAATGTAAATAGTTCTTTCTAAGCGCAACGCGCTTGATATAGATCTTATTATTAGATGAATGCGATAAAAGAAAAGTGTACGACTTATCGTTTTTCTGCATCGTGCTTTAGAGCTCCTTTTAATGATCTTGCGCACCATAACTAAACTGCAGTTACAGTACTTGGAATCACGCAAGAATAGCCGCGAGCGACTAACGCGAAACCTGGACAAGCGATTACCTTTTCAAGCAACGCTTGCCGTCGTGGGTGAACCAAAATTAATACTTCCTTATAAAAAGCTTACAGGAATTATAATAAAACCATAAGCCGCTCGAAAAGGCAAGCTAAAAAGCTCAACCTATCCAGGCCGCTTATGGTTTTGATAACGAAAACTAAATGCTAATCGCGTCGGCGATTGCCCGACCATGCCTTGAATATCATGTAGCCGACCGAGGCGAATACGGCGATAAATGCAAGCACTACAAGAGCTTTTATCGCGAGCGAGATGAATCCGACAAAGCCGACCAGGGCTTTCAGCAATACAATTACAAGTGCGAGGATCGCTACGATACTGCCACCGATGGATGCGACTTTTAGCATAATAAAACTCCTGCGTTACCTAAACATCTCTCCAGCTTCCGCTTCGCGAGCGATCGGAAAAATCGTTCTGTGCGACACGATAGTCAGCCTCATTATAGCGCGGATTGGTCAAAGCAAAACTTGTGGATGCTGACGATTGGTTCCATTTCGATGTGTCAGTCGTTTTGGGTTTGAAGATATAGCCTTTTAGCAAATAAATGCCGAGGCCGATCAGCATCAGCGGCAGAAGCCCGCGAACCAGCCCGCGAACCGGGAACAGATTCTGCAACACGAACGCAAATCCGAGTGCGAGCAGTGCGATGCCCCAGAGTTTCGGATTTCCCGAGAAACGTCTGACCAAAATGTCGTCCGCCACATCCGGCGTCAGGCCCGAACGGATCATTTGGGCTGTGCGGAACGAATCGAGTCCGGCAAACCCCCACATTCCCATCATTCCGAAAAGGAACAGCGGCAATCCGGACAAAATGGCCATCTGGAACAGGCCTATAAAGATACCGAAATAGACGAGAGCCTTAACCGTTTGTCCGTTGTACGCAGCTCCGAGACCTGGGCAGAACATCGAAAGCAAAAGTGCGATGACTGGCGACGTGCGTTTTTTGACGTACGGGATCTGATTTGACTGGCTCTGCTGCTGGCGAAGCAGGTCGACGCCCAAAACGATACAGTCCTGGCAGTACGGAAAGCCTTTGATCCGGTGGTCGCACGCCGGGCAAAGTGCCTTTCCGCAACCGTTGCAGCTAACAACTGCTGCATTTTGACTGTGATAAGCACAATTCATCAATTACCGCCCCCGTTTGAAACCGGAACTGTTCCGGTTACAGGATCTTGGTCCAGAGCCTGATCGGCTGCCGGTTTTCCGTTCCAGACATTTGCTCCCTGCTGATACGTTTGCTTTGCAAGCTGGACGCTTTCCTGATAAACACCGGCGATCGATCCGTCAGCCGACACCGTCTGGCTGAACATAAAGAACGCAAGCATGATCATCATCGCCACCGGAGCAAGCTGCGGAACGCCGATCGGGAAACTCAGCCCGCGGACCCATTCGCCGACACGCGAGGTGAGTGAAGCTTTGACCTCAGCGGGTTTGGCGGTGCCGAGCGTTAGATTCATTATCCGCTCATGCAGGCCCGACGGAACCGCGAGCTCGTCCATCTTATATGTATAAAGCGAAGCGATCGAGCGGACGACCATGCCGGGCAGGTCTTCGCAGGAATTGCAGAGAGCTGCGTGGCGTTCCCAGCGGTGGAAGGCCGCTGCGGGTAAAAATCCGTCGAGATAATCTGTCAGGTGATCTTCGAAATTCTCGCAGGTCATCGCCGATTCCGGCATCGTCATCGACAGCACGCGTGCTTCGAGACGCGTCATCGGCATTGCAGGAGCTGAGATATTGCGGCAAACTTCGAGCGAATCCTTAACGTCATTGAGCAGGGAATGACACAGCGGGCACGCCAGTGCGTGTGCCGCGACAGACTTGTGAGCCGTGCTCTCAAGCGTCTTGTCCAAATAATCGGTCAACAGTTCTTCAAACGTCGAACAATTAATTATGTTTTCCTGCTCCTTTATCATAAAAACTTCTACCCCTTGAATTTCTAATCGAATAAGCCGCCAAGCAAGTCTCCAGCAAGATCAAGTGCGGATTCACCGATCGAACCAGCCACCTCAAAAGCTCCCTCAAAAGCACCGTCGATCGCAATATCACCAACTACTTCTGCGGCGTCGGCGGCTATCGATTCTTTGTGTTGCTCTTTCGGGTTCATATTCTCAAAATTGCCCTAACTTTTGCGCGGGCTACTGACACTAGATCGTTACCACTCTCATCCTCCGCAATATCTTAGCCAGCTCGATGCGGCCGCGGTTGATGCGTGATTTTACGGTTCCCTCGGGAATTCTGAGGACATCGACGATCTCCTGATAGGTCAGTTCCTCGATGTCACGCAGGATCACGCATGTTTTGAGATCCTCGGGTAATTTGTCAATTCCTTCCTGCACCTGGCTCGCAAGTTCCTTGCGTTCCATTTCGCGGTGAGCGGATGTTCCGGCGGCACGAAGGTGATATTGGTGGTCGTCCACCGCATCTGCCATCGTGTTCTGCGGGTTACGCTGCCGATGGCGGTAATCGTCGATTATCAAATTGCGGGCCAACCGCATTAACCAGTTCGCCAGATCTCCCTGTTTGGAGTCGTATTGGTCGAGCGAACGATAGACCCGAATGAAAACATCCTGCGTCAGGTCTTCGGCGGCGTCGATGTTTGAGGTGAAACGGTACGCGAGATTGAAAATCCGTCGCGAAAACGAAGAGACAATATCTTCCCACGCCGCGCCGTCCCCTGCTCGGGCACGCCTGACGAGTTCCGCTCCATCAATTTCAGTCACAGCCTTTAATGCTTCCAACGCGTTTCTCTCCAGAAAACATCTTGCCCTAGGCCATTAAAACTACAAAGCACGCGGGCCTCGCCTTGTCAGGAATGTTTACGAGTGGCCCAAAGTAAAAGTTCCACGAAATTTACCAACAGAAAAATCGTTCCGTTCCATCGTTCCATCGTTTCCCACGTCGATTTTATCGAGGTTTCGGCGATTCAAGGAACGTACGATGTTACCAAAACTCGGCGGCGAATAAAATACAAAATTGACGCAAGTTCGATCAACCTTTAAAGGCGGCTTTCTTTTCGGCGTGTTCGCTTTTAGTATTTGTACGATCGATTATGAATTTTGACATCGTGAAAATGGCGGACGCGGATTGGCTTGCGGTTCGTCGGATCTATCTCGAAGGCCTTGCGACGGGAAATGCATCATTTGAGACCAACGCTCCAGAATGGGACGCCTGGAACGGATCGCACCTCGTTCATTCACGTTTGGTGGCTAGATCGAATGCAGATGTGATCGGGTGGGCGGCTTTAAGTCGCGTTTCGGTGCGTGAGGTTTATCGCGGCGTTGCTGAGGTGAGTGTTTATGTCGGCGAAAATGGCCGCGGTCAAGGCGTCGGGCGGGCTCTGCTTTCCGCATTGGTAGAGAGTTCCGAAGCGAACGGCATCTGGACCCTGCAGGCGAGCATTTTTCAGGAGAATTCAGCCAGTCTCAAACTGCATCTGGATCATGGATTTCGGGAGATGGGATATCGTGAACGCATCGCAATGCACCAAGGCGTTTGGCGTGACACAGTACTTCTGGAGAGACGAAGTTCCAAGGTCGGACGTGAATAAGCGAAAAGCTGCTCGAAATCCCTTTCGAACAGCTTTTCGAAACATGCAAGAACCAGCGATCCTAGGGCTTTTTGCCAGCCGGATCTGCTGCCGGGCGGTTAGCTGCGTTTGCAGGAGCGACCGGATCAGCCGATGCTGATTTTGGCTGAACCTCGGGGCTTTTGTTGGTCATTTTCCATTCGCCGTTCTCTTTGACGAATTCGACCTTGATCCCGTTGGGGAATTTGTCGGCGCGGATCTCTGCCATGCCTTTGTCGCCGGTGATGACCTCGTTGCGTGCTTCGCAGATGTTGCCGTCAACGGCGTCGTCTTCGAGATATTTCATCAGGCTCTTTATCTTCTGATCCTTCATGTCGTCTTCGAAATATTTCAGCGTTTCAGCCGAATATACCTTACGAAGAGCGGCTTCGTCCTTCTTGGCCCAGGCTTCACAATACGCTTTGAAGACCGGCGTAAGCGTCGGAGCAGCGTTCGTGATCTCGTCCTTTTTCGCTGTGTTGGTGTTGGTTGCGGCGTTGTTCCCAGCGGTATTTGTATTAGGTGCTCCGCCGCCGCAGCCGAACGAGAGAAGCGTGATGAGAAATAATGCAGAAAGTCCAATAATTCGTGTCATAAAAGATACGTCTCCTAACTTTTAGAATTCCTGAGTATAATAAATTTGAGCAAGATGAACAAAACTGCCCAAGTTGAATTGCACCGGCTTTTTCTGGTCGAGCGACTGCCCGAGCCGCTCACACCAGCGAGCAGCCATCTGCAAATATTCGATAACTACATCCCGAATACACGTCTGCGGCTGCGAAAGATCCGCGATCCGTATGCGAACAAGTGGACCCGCGTGCTGCAGCAGCGTTTCCCGGTGATCGAGGAGCACGGCACGGTCACGAAACTCGCCGAGATATATCTAAATGATGCGGAATATGCTGCCTTTGAGAGATTTGAGGGCAGGGAAATAAGGAAGAATCGCTATTTTCACGAGGTCGATCGGGTAGCGGTCGCGTTCGACATCTTTCTCGGCCCGCTCTTTGGCCTGACGACTGCCCGTGTTGATCTTGAGACAAAAGAAGCCCTGGAAAATTATCTACCGCCGCCGTTTTTTGTGTTTGAAGTGTCGAACGACCCGTTTTTTGCGGGAGAGAATTTGGTTGGGAGGAACTTCGGCGAAATACAGGCCGAGGTCGCGAAAATTGGAGAGACGGTCAAATAAGGTTTCGAAAACTAGGACGAGAATTCTGATATAATCTGGCGATATGAAAAACAACTTCACGGCGGTCATCCGAAAGGACGGCGATTGGTGGATCGGCTGGATCGAGGAAGTTCCAGGAGTAAATTGCCAGGAAGCTACACGTTCTGAACTTCTGAGTTGTTTGAAAATAGCGCTTTCAGAAGCGATCGAATTCAACCGTGCCGATGCTCGACGATTGGCCGGAGTCAACTTTGAAGAAGCACTTATAGCAGTATGAAACGCCGCGACCTGCTGCGGTATTTGCGAGAGTGCGGCTGCGAGCTACTGCGTGAAGGAGCAAGTCATTCGTAGTGGCACAATGAGCGGTTGAATACCCGCTCTGCTATTCCACGACATTCCGAGATCAACGAAAACCTCGTCCCAAAGATTCTGCAAAGATCTTGGGTTCCAAAACCAAAAAAATAGTTTGAGAATTTACTGCTTCCGCGGAGCCATCGCCACAGCACTCTCAAGCGAATTCCATATCTGCAGATAGATCTTCGTCTCACGCGGGATCAGTTCGCGCCAGTTTTCGCCGCCGCGATTGATGTACCCAGGGAGCTTTGCAGGGTTTGAGTTATAGCCGGCGGCCATTAGGTGTTCTTGTGAGGCGATTCCGGTGAGCAACGCATTTGAGATCGTAGGGCTTGCTGCCAGGTCATTCCAGGTCATCTGCATGTAGAGCAGCATTGCCTGCGTGGCGTTGACGTGATTACGCATTCCTTCGACAAAATCCGGCATCAGAGCAGCATTCGGGAAGCGTTCCCGAACCATGCGATAGGTTGGCCCGATCATCTGAACCATGCCGCCAGCTCCGGCGGAACTCACGGAATAACGATACGTCTGGCCTTCGTTCAGCGCGTAGAGCGTGAAGATATCGTTGTAAATGTTTGGATGAAACTCGGTGCGGAATCGCAGGTGATCGACGTGTTCGACGGTTGAGAGACGCTCGGCGATGTCAGCGACCTTTGGCTGGATGAAATAACCTTTGTTCCGCAACTGGTCGCGGGCGATCTCGATCACGTTATGGACGTAGTAGCGTCCGGCACTGACGACTTCGGGCGTCACAAGACCGGGATGCGTTGACGTGTAGTACGCCATTTCCTGATAAACACCTCGGTTTTCACGGGGATACTGGACGACAAGCGGCAGATACGCTTCGCCGTTCATATCCTGGATAACGACAGGTGTATTGACGCCGTTTCCGCGGATCGTCCGACTCGTGACCTGTTTTCCAGCGGCTGATATGAAGACTGTCGGTGTGTCGGGCATCAGAAACTGATCCTTCGTCATCACGATAGAATCAACGCGTTTATCTTTCGTGTCGTAGTACGCAATGCGAATGATGCTCGTGAAAACGACCGGCTCAGCCGACGCAGTCGTCAGCGGTTTAGTTTGGAGATAGCGTTTTGCCTCGGCCATTTTCGACTTTATCTGCGAAAAGCTGAGACCTTTGTACGTGAGATTGCTTGCCTGATTCGGCAGGCTCACTCCCTGTCCTTGCCCTTGGCCGACGATGATCGGTGTTGGCGAAACGCGAGGAGCCACATACGGCATCGGCGTTGGAAGCGGCGTTCTGACGGCTTGCGGAACAGGTGTCGGCATCGTGTTGGTGACGATGACGCGATCTGTGCGGACCGATGTATTCGACTGGGCGAAGCTCGAAACTGCTGAGACGACGGTGATGACGAGGCCGAATAAAACGCGTTTTTTCATAATACTTTCGCGGAGAGATGGCGTTGAATTGTTTGATTTCGACGCGACTGAAGGCTAACGCACGTATAAGATTCTCTCAAACCTTAAGCAGTTGTCAACAATTTAGAAATAAATTATTGCTTATACAATTTGTGCCTATGGATGTTTAACGGTTGTTTAGTCCTATCGCATAAGGTATAACTAACTGTTTGCTGGCATTTACGGCATAAAGTCCCTATGAAGCAACTCTTTGGAACAGATGGAATCCGCGGCCTCGCCGGCGAATTTCCATTGGATAAGAAAACGGTTCAGATCATCGGGGCGTCGCTCGCGCGACAGTTTCGCGAAAAACTCGGCCGCAATCCCAAGTTTATCTCGGGGCGCGACACGCGAGAATCAGGCTGTTGGATCGAAGACGCATTCAGGGCTGGTGCAGCCGCGGAAAATGCCAACTGCCGATCGGCTGGCGTTATTACCACGCCGGGCGTTGCGTATCTAACAAAAGCATTTGAATTTGATGCGGGAATTGTTATCAGCGCGTCGCATAATCCCTTTGATGACAACGGGATAAAGATCTTTCTGCCAACGGGAAGTAAGATCGATGAGGCGACTGAGAGAGCGATCGAACGCGATATCTATGCGGAGCGGATCTCGGAAACGATCGAGCTTTCTGCAAGCGATCCTGAGATGGAAGCGAGCTATCGTCAAGCCTACACTGACTACCTTTGCGAAGCTGCGGATAAGATCGAACCCAACAACTACAAACTGGTGATCGACTGTGCCAACGGAGCTTCGTCCGATTTTGTGCCCCGTGTTTTCAAGAATTTCGGCGGGGTCGTGGTCATCAACAACCAACCGGACGGCCGAAATATCAATGCGAATTGCGGCTCGCTGCATTTACACAATCTACAGGCAAAAGTTCTCGAGGAAAAAGCTGACATTGGTATCGCATTCGACGGCGATGCGGATCGTGCGCTGTTTGTCGATGAAAACGGAACGATAGTCGACGGCGATGCAACGCTCTGGATCATGGCCCGCTATCTTAGGGTTCACGGTAAGCTGGCGAATTCGACCGTTGTTGCGACGGTAATGAGCAACATCGGCCTGGAACTTGTGCTCAGATCGAAGAACATCAATCTCATCCGGGCGAATGTTGGCGACAAATACGTCCTTGAGAAACTGCTCGAAACGGGCTCAGAGGTCGGCGGTGAGCAATCGGGCCATATCATTTTTCCCGAAACCAGCCTCGTCGGCGACGGCATGATGACCGCCCTCACGCTGCTTCGCTCGATCAGCGAACGCGGTATCTCGCTCGCTTACGCCACGAAGGATTTTGTTGCATACCCGCAGACTTTGGTGAATGTTAAGGTCGGTGAGAAGCGGCCATTTAATGAGGTTCCCGAGATAGTCGACGCGGCAAAAATTATTGAAGAAGAGCTTCATGGCGAAGGCCGTCTGCTTCTCCGATATTCTGGCACCGAAAACCTCGCTCGCGTGATGATCGAGGGCAAGGATCAGGCTTCGATCGAGGCTCAGGCGAAACGACTCGCCGCTGTGATCGGGAGTGCTCTGGGATGAAACCGAAAACGGTAAACATTAAGCTTTCGGGCCAGCCAACCGCCTACGAGATCGTCATCGGCCATCATCTGCTCGCGACAAGCGGTAAATGGGCACGAAAATGTCTCGGAAAAGGCGCGGGAAAGATCGTCGTTATCTCGAATCCAACCGTTTTCAAGCTCTACGGAAAAGTCGTTGTCGAAAGTCTCGCTGCCGCCGGTTTCACTGTCACGCACTTCCTAATGAAGGACGGCGAGCAACACAAGAGCCTCAAAACTGCTGAACAAGCTCTCAAATTCATATCGGAATCCGGCTTGACCCGAACCGATGCAATCTTCGCTCTTGGCGGCGGCGTTGTCGGTGACATGGCTGGTTTCGCGTCGGCGATCTACCTTCGTGGGCTCGCGTTCTTACAGATACCGACTACGCTGCTGTCGATGATAGATTCGTCGGTCGGCGGGAAAACGGGTGTGAACTCAGCGTTTGGCAAAAACCTGATCGGCTCGTTTCACCAGCCCTCCGGCGTGTTGATCGATCCGGGCGTGCTTAAGACCTTGCCCGTCCGGGAACTCACCGCCGGGCTTTGCGAGATGGTCAAACACGGAGCGATCGCCGGAAAGCCGCTGCTTACGCAAACTCAGAAATTGCTTTCAAAT
This sequence comes from Pyrinomonadaceae bacterium, assembly GCA_047600985.1. Taxonomy (GTDB): domain Bacteria; phylum Acidobacteriota; class Blastocatellia; order Pyrinomonadales; family Pyrinomonadaceae; genus OLB17. Next base: position 628,054 of record JASGKA010000002.1, read on the forward strand.
TTCCCAGTTAAAACTTTTGCTGCTAATCAGGCAAACGAAAATTTCAGGTCTGAGACTTCAAATTTGATAGCGGCAAATGTCGCGTTCAAAGCCAAAATAGTTGCCGGTGACGAACGTGAATCTTCGGGCCGTTTTGACGGTAAGTCTCGGAAAATACTCAACTTCGGCCACACGCTCGCCCACGCTCTCGAAAAGGCGACAAACTATCGATATTTCAAGCACGGCGAGGCCGTCGGCTATGGAATTTTGTTCGCCGCCGGGCTTTCGAAATCTCTTGCTTTAATTGATGGAAAAGATGTAAAATTGTTGAACGATGTTGTGCAATCGGTTGGCTCGCTGCCGCCGCTTGGCGATATCGACGGAAACGAAGTTCTTGAGGCCTTCAAATTCGACAAGAAGCATCTTTCTGGTTCGCTGCAAATGATCCTGCTGAAGGGAATCGGCGAACCGGTGATCTTAACCGAAAAAGACATACCTCGCACGACGGTGCAAAAAAATCTCAAGAACCTTCTGCAAAAATGGGCCTGAACTTTGGCCGCTTCTTTTTTCAGGAGTTACGAAATGAACGAAAAGACCAGAGACCGATCATCCGAACGCGGAAGTGCCGGAACCAAGTTTTTTATAACACTTGTAATAATTCTGCTTGTGGCGAATGCGGGCTACAATTACGTACCAGTCGCATATGAAGCCGAAAGCGTGAAAAGCGAGATGTCTACCGCAGTGCTACAGGGACTTGCAACGCCCGGTAAACTTAGTCCGATAGAAAATGTGAAGGCTAGAATACAACGGGCGTTCGTTGTCAATCACGTTCCGGAAAACGCGTTGCTTGACGTTAAGCAGGCAGGAAATGCGGTGACCGCACGTGTGGCGTATTCAAAAGAAGTCGGAATACTTCCGTTCGGCATCTACAACTATATTTACGTTTTTGACCACACGGCGACGCCGAGCGGTTTCCTATTGGAGCAATCAAAGGATCCCGCGACGTCTAAGAAGTAGCGACAGCGAGAGCTTGCTGTATCTTCAATGGCTGGATCTGGATCAGGCCTTGGGGAGCGTCCGCCAGCCAAGTGCTGGGACAGACACCACAAGTAGTACATTTTTCAACGGCCGGGCACGGCAGGCTTGAGAGCGACTCGAGAGCCTTGTCGTGCTCGGTCTTTAAGAATTCGAAGGACAATCCCGAATCGACGATCGTCCAGGGGAGGAATTCATCGTACGTACGGTCACGTGATGTGTGAAATGCGGGATCGGTATTTGTCTCACGCAAAGCACGGTTCAGATCGCCGTGACGAGCTGCGGCATCGATGACCTTTCCGATATTTCGGTCGCCCGACGAATAGAGAGCTTGTTCGTGAGCAATGCGGGCAGACATGTAACGGACCTCGACGTTCGGGATCTTGCTCAGGCCCTTCGAAACATATTTAATGCGCCGTTTCAGCTCGCGTTCCTCACAGATCGCGTCCCACTGCAGCGGCGTATTTGGTTTTGGTACGAAACCGTTGAGCGACGGAATGATCTTGCCGGCACGGCCGAATTTCTTTCCGGCTTCGAGCATCCGATCCTTTATTCGCTCGACCAAAACGAACATCTCGTCGAGATCTTCGTCAGTTTCGGTTGGTAGGCCGACCATCATGTAGAGCTTGATGGTAAGCATTCCACGATCAAAAACTGCACCGCAGATGTCGACGATCTCGTCGTTGGTCAGGTTTTTGTTGATCACGCGGCGAAGACGGTCGGAACCCGTTTCGGGTGCGACGGCGATCTGCTGGTCGCGCGATTCGACGAGTGCATCAAGCAGTTCATCGGAGATCTGATCAAGCCTGAGACTCGAAACCGATATGCGGTAATCCATCGCCCGAAGCTCGCGAAGGATCGTTGAAATTTCCGGGTGATCGCAAACGGCCGTTGATACGAGGCCGATCTTATTCGTTTTCGAACGCCACTCTCTTGCTTTATCCAAAATGTCCTTTGCAGGAACGACACGCGGCGGATAGTAGTTGTATCCTGCCCAGCAAAATCGGCACCCTTGCGAACATCCACGCGAGATCTCGACGAGCAAGCGGTCGCCCATTTCCGCTCCAGGCGACCAGATCGCGGTCGAAGGGCAAAATGTGTCCTGATTCAAAAGAAATTCAGACAGCTCGGTCTCGCCGCGTTTAAGAGCACGGCGAAGCGTTCCTTCCTTCGGATTTACTGAGGCGAGAGCTCGACCGACGCGTTTTGGAACGCCGATCTGTTTCGGCAGGTAGTCGAAAACGGTGCCGTCGTCGTTGTAGATAACGTCGTACAGCGACGGAACGTAGAATCCGCGGCCGATCCGCGCGAGGCTGAGAAGTGTTTCTTCTTTCGATTCGTTCTCGAGGATCGCGTCGATGAGCTGAAAAGCAAGTATCTCGCCTTCTCCAACCGCGATCACGTCGGTGAAGTCCGCTATCGGTTCTGGATTAAGGAACGAAGCCGCACCGCCCATGATGACGAGCGGATGATGCTCCTCGCGTTCTGCGGACCAAACAGGAATGTCGGCGAGCTGGAGCATTTTCGCCATGTTCAGATAGTCTGTCTCGAACGAGATCGAAAACGCAACCACATCGAAGCTCTTCACTCGCGACTGAGTCTCAAGCGACATCAGAGGCGTTCCCGTCTTTTCGTATTCGGCAAGTTCGTCGCGGTCCGGCAGGAAAACGCGTTCGCAGACGACGTCCGGGATCGAATTGAACAGCTCGTACATCGTATGCAGGCCGAGATTTGCCATGCCGATCGAGTGTGTATTCGGATAGCAAAGAGCAATGCGAAGCCCGCCCCGCTGCGAGACGACATAGCCCTCTTCGGCGGCGAGTTTCTTTTTGTAGCTCTCAGTAATCTTCCTGCTCATAACGCGAATCTTAGATGATAGCAGTTCCGACGGTCTGAAAGCTAGAGAATTTAGGGTTTATCGCTTTAGCATCACGGCGTCGCGGGTCACCGTCGTTCTGATGGTCGCGAGACTCTTTCCGTCCTTAGACCAATCGAAGGACTGGATGTTGGGCGAGTCGGATCTGGTCAGCCGGCGGGAGCGTCCGCTGTTGAGCGGCTGGATCCAGATATCGGCCGTTCCGTTTTCGATATTCGGAAAAGCGATCGAGCGGCCATCCGGTGTAAATCTTACAAAGCGTTCCGCCATCGTGTTTGGCAGATCGAACCGCATCAGTTGAGGCCCGCCCTCGATCGAAACTACGCCGATGCTCCAACGTGAGCGTTCGAAAGTCGAGTCGAGATATCGATAGGCCACCAGCTTTCCATCCGGAGAGATGCTCGGCCGCGAAGCCATTGTTTCAGTTATCCGAACCGCTTCACCGCCGTCGGACGGCATTCGCCACAGCCGCGAGGCAAAGTCGCCTGATTGGTATACGATCCACTTTCCGTCTGGTGAGTATTGCGGATATGTTTCGCTTTCTCCTGACGTAAGTTGCGTGAGTTCCGAGCCATTCGAGTTGACTCGCCAGAGATTCGGCTTCCCGGATCTCTCTGACGAAAACACGATCTGCGATCTGTCCGGTGCTACGGTCAGTCCCGCAACGGCTTTCGCTCCCGTCGTCAGCTGGCGGGCATTTGAACCATAAGCATCCATAGTCCATATTTCGCCGTTTGCACCCGAGATGTACGCGATCCGTCCATCAGGTGTCCACGCGAGTTGTTCGATGTAGCCTACTTCGGCAGCGATCTGTTTTAAGTTGTCGCGGTCCGTTCCGACCGCGATGCTCGAATGCGTTTGTTCCTGTATGGCGGAAACGCGTTCGCCATCGGCGGTGATGTTCAGGTCCTGCGTGATGCGCGATGCAGTTCCGTCGTCCGCAGCGATCTGCCAAATCTGTTCGGGCGAAGACGCGGTTTCAGCGGCAATCATGAATATTCCGTTGCTTGTCCAACGCGGTTCACCGATGCGAGCCCATCGGGTACTGGTAAGAATTCGCTCGAATCTATCCGATACTCCATACGCGATCAAGTGCATGAACGATCCGCTCGTGTCCGTAACTTTCGTCGGAGCGGCAATGCTCGAACCGTCGGGAGACCACGTAGGAGCATTCCAGAATGTCCCGATGACATCGGGTTCAGTTTTTGATGCGATGACACTTTCATTTGAACCATCTGCACCTGCGACGATCAAACGACTTTCCTTGTCGTACATTCGGACGAAGGCGATCGATTTGCCGTCCGCGGAAAATCCGACGGGGCCGGAATCGCGAACCGCCAAAGCCGATGGTCCGCCAAGCGTCGGAACGCGAAAAAGCTCGGTTTCGCCTTTGTCGCGGTCGAGAGCGAGATAATAGATGTTTTCACCGTCGGGAGCAAAGCCAGTCCAAACTATCTCGCTCGCAAGCGGTCCGGCGATCGGTACGTCTACGGAAGAAGATACTTGACGCAGCCAAAGGCTCATACCCTGTGAGGTTTCGGTGACGTGTGCCAAATAACGGCCATTGGGAGAGAGTGCGGCGTGCTTTGCTTGGCCTGAGGTGGTCAAACGCTCGATGCTTTTTAATTCGAAGGAACCGACGTTTTTTTGCGTCTCAGCTCGAGAATTGCTGCGAAAGAAAACGAAACCGCCTGCGATCAGGAGGATCGCGATCAGAGCAAAAGCAGCAGCAGCAAGCTGCCAATTTCTTGCTTTTACGGGATTTTGCTGTTGGCGGTTGCGGTTCCAATCGGCGACTGCGTAAATGTTGTCAGTTCGGCTTACCTGGATCGGTCGATGGTTCAAACCGTTTCCGTTTGAAACCCGTGAGTACGAAACATCGCCGCAAAACCGGTAGCCGCGGCGGCGGAGAGTTTCGATGAACGGCTCACCGTGCTTGTTGTTCCCGAGGGCACGCCTTAGCAGGTAAAGATTCTGTGAGAGATTCGACTCCTCAACTACTGTCCTTGGCCATAGCGAAACCATTAATTCGTCTTTGGCTACGACCTCGCCGTCGTTTTCGATCAGAACGAGCAGCGTTTCGACGACTTTGGGTGTGAGTTTGAGCTGTTCGCCGCTGCGAAACAAGAGCAAATGTTCTGCGTCGAGGCGGAAATCCTCGAACTCATAAACTCGCTGTTCGGCAGTTTCCCGCATTTTGAAGTTAAATTGAAGTTCTTTTGAAGTTAATTCCGATGACACGTTTAGCCTCCGTCCGCCAAGATCGTTGTAAGCGATCCGAAGCGTACGAGAGCGGTCAGAAATAGTCCTGCGAAGACTTTTGACTACGATTGTAGCGCCAAAACCGGTTTTGAGAACAGGTTTTTGCGGCGATCCGGATCGCTTACCTATTTCACGGAGGTTTTATGAAATATCGATCGGTTTTGGCGTTCATCTTGGTTCTTTTCGCGTTTGCCGCGGCTCATGCTCAAACGACGGCTCTGAAATATCAGGGGAAACTGAATGACAGCGGTTCGGCGGCGAATGGGAATTATTTGATGCAGTTCAAACTGTACGATTCACCGTCGGGCGGCAGCCAGATCGGAACGACGCTGAGTGACGTGAGCGTGAACGTCGTCGATGGAATCTTCGCCGCACAGCTTGATTTCGGAGCGGCAGTTTTCGGCGGACCCAATCGATATATCGAGATCTCAGTACGTCGAACCGCGGGCGAATCTTATACGACGCTTTCGCCGCGTGAGCAGATCACATCGTCGCCATTCTCGGTCCGAACTCTAAGCGCCTCGCAAGCTGATTTTGCGACTACAGCCGGAACGGCGAATACCGCGAATTCGGCCAACACGGCTAATACTGCGACCAATTTCACCGGAAATCTCGCAGGAGATGTGACTGGAACACAGAGTTCGACAACAGTTGCTCGCCTGCAAGGCCGGAGTCTTGCCAATACAGCTCCGGCGGACGGTCAGGTTCTGAAGTACAACGCCGCGACATCTCAATGGCGGCCCGACACTGACGCGACATCGAGCGGCGGCGGTGGAATTTCGGGTGTGACGGCCGGAACAGGTTTGACCGGCGGCGGAACTAGCGGGAATGTCACTGTCGGCATCGCGAACAATGGCGTGACGAACGCCTTGATCGCCGATGCCGCAGTCAACGGAGCGAAAGTGGCCGATGGATCGATCACAACGCCCAAACTCGCAGACGGAAGCGTCACCGACGCAAAGATCACTTCGGTCGCAGGTTCGAAGGTAACCGGAGCTGTAGCAAACGCGACCAATGCCACGACGGCGGTAAACTTCACAGGACCGCTTGCCGGCGATGTCTCTGGAACGCAATCATCCACCACGATCGCGAATGCCGCCGTCACCACATCCAAAATAGCGGATTCCGCGATCACAGCCCCAAAGATATCGCTTGGCCAGGTGGTCAAAAGCCTCAACTCTCTAAAAGACGACGTGACACTCGCCGCCGGAACGAATATAACGATCACGCCCACAGGAAACACCCTGACTATCGCGGCAACCGGTTCTGCAAGCGGCGTGACGGGCACTGGAACCGTAGGTACGGTTCCTTTGTGGTCCGGCAGTACCGCTATCGGTAACTCACTTATTTCTCAGAGCGCGGGTGAGATCAACATGCCAAGCGTTGTCAGGTTTGCACCCTCAAACACCGCTCAGATGAATATAGGTACGCCGAACTTCGAGTCCGGAATTACGTTTACCACCTCGTCCTCGCGGGCCGACATCCGCTACGGAGGAGGCACGGGAAACCTTAAGATCGTCAACGGCCCGGGCGGTATTCAGGGGCCTGCGTTTGGAATAGCGATCAATCCGTCCGGCAATGTAGGGGTCGGAACCGAAAATTCTCTAAACGCAAAGCTTACGGTAACTGGAGGTTTAGGACAGCCCGGCATTTTTTCGTCGACGGATAACCGCGGTGTCTGGGGAGTTACAACGGGCGGGAGTTACGGCGTTTTTGGTGAGAGCACAAACGGTACGGGAATCGGAGTCGAGGGGCGTAGTACGTCAAATATCGGAACAAGCGGTCTCAGCACTTCTAGCTTTGGGGTCTCTGGTTTAAGTGGCAGTAGCAGTGGAGTTCGCGGTGTAACAAATGCTACTAACTCGGCGGTCGCGGGTGTGCACGGGACTTCAAACGGAGCCGGTGGCGTGGGTGTTCGTGGAGATGGTACGACGGGTGTTTATGGTACATCAACGAGCGGCACAGGCGTAACCGGAGAGAGTTCAACCGGTCTTGCGATGTTCGCCAATGGGAATGCTGGGCAGGTTCGAGACAAGGGCGGCTTCGTCAAGGCGATGTTGTTCGTAAATCCAGCTGCGCCGGCGAACCAATATATTCAGAGGTGTTTCAATGGAATCTCGAATGTCTCAAGCTCGAGTCCGGGAAATCCAAGCTGCGGGTTTACGGTTACGAGGTTGGACGTCGGGGCGTATGACATCAGTTTTAACTTTACTGTAAACGACCGATACCTTTCCGTCTCAAATGGCTCATTAATAGGCCTTTCAATATCGGCTCGCTTCTTCGGCCCGGACAATAACATCCGTGTGAACATTGCCGGTGACGGCACGTCTGAGGACGGCACATTTCACCTGATCATTTATTAGTGCCTGCTCGACGTTGCGTGAAAGCCGCCGCGTTCGACGATCGTGCCGCCGGCATCGCACTCGCGGTTTGCAAAGTGGGCGACAAATATTCCGTCGGCTTGGACGAGCAAAGTAACTTGGACATTAGTCACTATTTCTTCTTGTCGTCCGGCTTGGGAACCGAGACAAAAGGCCTGTGTTGGACCGTGAAGGCTTTGTCGTCGAAGGTTCCGTCGCCGTCTACGTCGACCTTTACTTCGAGCTTGTATTTCTTACCGGGCTCGTGCTTTTCGGCGAGGTCGTAGCTGAGTGAGTACTGGCTGCGGAGCAGGGAATTGATGTTGTTGAGATAGCCGGGAACCTCGCCTTCGAAGGTCATCGGGTAGTGCATTCCGCCTGATTCCTTGGCGAAGGTGTTCATGGTGTTCTGCGCCTGCAGGAACGTCAGGCGACCCGGCATTCCGGTTAGGCTGTCGGTGGCGCCGAGATATTGTTCGTATTTTTTGTAAAACAAGTTTCCGGTGCTGATGATGTAGATCGGCACACCTGCTTCCTGGATAATGCGGCGAACCTGATCGTAATTGATCTTGCTGAAAGTATCTATGCCCGAGGCCACAAGGATGATCGCACGGCGTTTTGATTTAACATCGACCATCCCGCCGTAAACCGACTTTTCCTTGTCGGAGTTCTCCAACACGACCGAATCGCCAACACCGCCGACGAGAGCGAATTTCAGCGCATCAAAAAGATTGTTCTCACGAAACGCCGGGCGGTTGCGGAAAAGCAGTTCGACCGTCTGATTCAGCCTCGCAGGGTCGTTCGTGAAATCAGTTACAGGCGTCGGACGCAGGTCGAATGCAATGACCGAGGCAAAGTCGTTTGGCGGCTTGATGAAACGTGAAAGAAAGTACGCAACTGGCTTGATCACCTCGTTTGCACCGGGTTCGAAATAGCCGCCCGCTGCAGAACCGAAAACCTCGGTCCACTTGCTGTATTCGACGACAAGCGAAACCGTGATCGGGGCTTCCGGTGTTGAGAAGCTCGATAACGTCTGTTTCACGCCGTTTTCAAAGACAGCGAAATTCTCTTTCTTGAGGCCGCTAATGATCTGCCCGCTTTTCTTGTTGATCACGACGGCATCGACGTTAACGATGTTTGCCTCGATCTTTTCAACCGTGGTGTCGACGATGGCGTTCTTTTCTTCTTCCTGGCGCTTTTTCTCTTCTTCGAGTTTTTTCTTTTCTTCTTCTGTAAGCGGAACGGGACGCTGATTCTTCTTGCCCTCGGTCTGCGGAACACCCTTCTGAGGTTTCGACTGAGCAAACAGCGGCGAAACAGCACCGGAAACCAAGGTCAGGATAGTGAAAAGCGAGAAGGCGGACTTCCGAAAAGAATGATTTGCCATAGTCTTATTTGTGTCTAGGATGTTAGATACTGATTTTGCGTTTTTAGTTGGTTAAAAGCAATAAACGATGGCGGCGATGTATGCAATAATTCGTTTTATTCTCAGTCTGTTCAATGCGGCGAGTCATCTTGATATTGGCAATAGCGGCGATGCTGTTTGGCGTTTCTTTCGGGATGTCTGACAGCTCGTTGGCCGTATTTCAGCGGTATAGCCAGGAAAACGGGCTTTCGCACAATACCATCATTGCAATACATGAGGACCGCAAAGGCTTCCTGTGGGTTGGCACGATAGGCGGATTGAATCGATTTGACGGTTATCGCTTTGTTGTTTATAAAAATGATCCGCAAGACCCCAATTCGATCTCGAACAATTACATAACCGCGATCCTTGAAACGCGGTCCGGTGATCTTTGGATCGGAACGAACCAAGGGCTTTCCAGGTTCGATCCATCGATCGATGGTTTTCGATCCTTCATCCATGACCCGGCAAACTCAACCAGTCTCGTCCATGACGAGGTCCGAACGCTCTACGAAGATCGAGCCGGAGATCTCTGGGTCGGTACTGAAGGCGGTGTGTCTAAGTTCGACGCGTCCAACGAGAGTTTTACAAGCTACGATGCGTCGATGTTTCCGGCGCGTGGATTTCGCGGGATAACCGAGGACCAGAGCGGCGGATTCTGGATCGGGGCGAGCAACGGGCTCAACAAATTTGACCGGCAGACGGGCAAGGTCATCAAGATTTTTGCGGTGGAACCGTCTGATCCGAAAAGTATGATATCCAAGCCCGTTCGGGCGATGATCAGCGACCGTGCCGGTATGTTATGGATCGGAATGCTGGATGGCGGGCTGACAAGGTTTGATCCCGGGACGGAGAAATTCACCCGTTACCTGGCCGATGCTGATAAGCCGAATTCGCTTAGTGATAACGGCGTTCGTTCGCTTTGCGAGAGTGCGGATGGTGTGATCTGGGTTGGAACCGGAACAGCGGTCGATCGCTACTCCGCCGATGTCGATGGGTTTCGACATTACAAGTACGATCCCAAAAATCTTAAAAGTCTGGGTGAAGGCGACATCCCTGCTATTGCTGACGGGAACAATGAACAGCTATGGGTTGGCACATCGGTTGGCGGATTGAGCAAGCTGAACCGGAAGGCGGACCGATTTCAACGATTTAGGCACGATCCCGACGATCTGAACTCGCTCAATGACGATTACTATGTGCATTCGATATTTGAAGACGACGATCGAATCGTTTGGATCGCCACCCAGCGTGGAGGGCTGAACAAGCTCGATCTCAAGACGATGCGGTTCTCTACAGTTAAAACACTCGGTGATCCAAAGGCAGATTCGGCGTCTCCGCTTGTTTCAACGATCATGCAAGATCGCGAAGGGAAGTTTTGGCTGGGGACGCCGAAAAGAGGACTGCTAAAGTTTGATCGCCGTACCGAAGCGTTCGAACAGTTCGCGAAGGACCAAGGCTATCTAATACAAAGCATTGCCGAGGATCGATCCGGGAATCTTTGGTTCGGCACGAGCAAGGGTTTGCACCGATTCGACCGGTCGAGCAGGAGTTTGACTTTGTATCCTTTTGGCCCGAATACCGGCGGGCGTCTGCCGGGCCAAAACGTGTGGCTGGTTTTTTCGGACAGCCGCGGGATGATCTGGATAAGCACCAACCAGGCACTTTCCAGATTTGACCCGGAAAGTCAGCGATTTACTAATTTCGAACCGAAACAGAACGACCCGACCGCGCTTCGCCGTGGCTTCGAGGTAGGGGCGATTGCGGAAGACAAGAATGGAGATCTTTGGATGGGCTCGGACGCCGGACTTGCAAAATATGTTCGTGCGAGCGAAACATTCGAATATTTCGGCGAATCTGACGGCTTACCGTCGGACAGCATCGGCTCAGTGCTGATCGACGATGCGACGGGAAACTTGTGGCTTGGCACGGCAAAGGGACTGGCTCGTTTCGACCCAGTTTCGAAAGCGATGCGCACGTACGACCTGAACGACGGTCTATCGCATACCGAATTCACGGCGGATTCCGCCTTTAAGAACCGGAATGGCGAGATGTATTTTGGGAGCGTTCGCGGGTTTGTGCGGTTCGACCCGCGAGACCTGTCCGACAGCGCTTTTGATCCGCCAGTTTATCTGTCCGATATTCGAATATTCGAGCAGGCTGCACGGTTTAAGGAGAACCTTGCGGAACTGAAGGAACTCAACATTTCATGGCGAGAGAACGTCGTATCGTTCGATTTCGCGGCTCTTGACCTAACGGATCCGCAAAAGCTGCGTTACCAATGGAAACTCGAAGGGTTTGACGACAACTGGATCAACGGCGGCACTCGACGCACCGCGACCTACACAAATTTGCCGGGCGGCGACTATGTCTTGAAAGTCAGGGCGACCAACGTCGACGGCGTTTGGGGCCAGGAGCGGCTGAATTTGATCGTGCGTGTGCAGCCGCCGTTTTATCGAACACTCTGGTTTGCGGTGCTTGTCGCGTTGGGGCTTAGTATTTTTGTTTGGCTCGCATATCGCTATCGCATTGATCGGCTGCAAGCGATCAGCGAAGCTCAGACGCGATTTACGCAGCAGCTCATCACATCGCAGGAAGCCGAGCGAAAACGCATAGCGGCCGAGTTGCACGACGGGCTTGGCCAGAGTCTCGTTATCATTAAGAATCGAGCGATGCTCGGGCTAAGCAAGAGTGAGGACAAAGAACGCGTAGCGAGAGAATTGGGCAATATTTCCGAGTCAGCCTCGCAGGCCCTCGACGAAGTTCGCGAGATCACGAACAATCTGCGGCCGCAGCTTCTCGATCGACTAGGATTGACCAAGGCGATCGCCGCTATGTTAAAAAAATACGCGGGCGTGATCGGAATAAAGAGCGATATCGATACTATCGACGGGCTTTTCGCTGAAAGTGAGGAGATAAGTATTTATCGGATCGTGCAGGAGTCGATAAATAACACGATCAAGCACTCAAATGCGTCGACAGCGAAGGTTAAGATAAAGCGGATCGAGAACAGCGTTCTCGTCGAAATAACCGATAACGGAAAAGGTTTTGACCTGCAAAGCCTGCCAACCGAGAAACGCAATTTTGGTTTGACCGGGCTGCGAGAAAGGGCTCAGCTTTTGGGTGGGGAATTGGTGATTGAATCGCAAATTGGGGTTGGGACGAAGGTTAGCGTGACGTTTCCGGTGAAAAATAATTCATGAACGACATAACCATCATCATTGCGGACGACCATCCGATCGTACGGCAGGGATTGCGGCAGGTGATCGAGGAAGATCTGCGTTTGCGCGTCGTCGCGGAGGCAAACAACGGCCACGAGGCGATCGAGGCGATCGAAGAGCATTCGCCGAACGTGACGATCCTCGATGTGGATATGCCGGTAATGAACGGGTTCGACGCGGCTCGTGCTATCCGCAGCAAAGGGCTGAAAACCGAGATCGTTTTCCTGACGATGCACTGTGACGAAGACATTTTTAACGAAGCGATCGATCTCGGAGCCAAAGGATATGTGCTAAAAGATTCGGCACTGACCGATATCATCGAGTGCATCAAAACCGTTGCTGCGAGCGAACACTACGCGAGCCACGCGTTGACCTCGTTCCTCATCAACCGCAGCCGCCGAGCGATCGGCCAGACGGAAAAACTGCCTTCGATAAACGATCTCACACCTACCGAACGCCGCGTTCTAAGCCTGATAGCTGAAAATCTAACCACAAAAGAGATCGGCGAACAGCTTTTCGTCAGCCCTCGAACCGTCGAAAAGCACCGCGAGAACATCTGCCAGAAACTCGGCTTGCAGGGTAGTCATTCCCTACTGAAATTTGCTTTGTCGCACAAGTTTTAATCATCTATTGGTCGCAGATCAGGTATTTCTGCTGGCGGAGTGAGCATTTTCGCTGGCGGAGTGAGCATTTCCGATGGCGGAGTGAGCATCTCTGTTAGCAGAGTGGGCATTTCTGCCAGCAGAATGGGCATTTCTGTCAGCAGAATGGGCATTTCTGTCAGCAGAACCCTCAAAAATACGTAGGTCTACGTACATAAAATACGTAGATGTGCGAATTCCCACGCGTCCATTATCAGTCTATCCTCGCGGTATTATTCCGTTCTCTATATAAATGAAAGTTTTGATCGTCGACGACAATCCACAGATCCGCAACCTGTTGCGGGAATATTTGCCTGCGTCCGCGAGCGACGTTTTCGAATGCTCGGACGGCAGCGAGGCGATGTCTTCGTTTCGGGAGCATAGGCCCGATTGGGTTTTGATGGACCAGGATATGCCCGTGGTCGATGGGATAACCGCGATCCGTGAGATCATCGCCGAGTTTCCGAAGGCAAACATCTGTATGGTCACGGCATTCGACGACGAAGACCTGCGTGCCGAGGCTCTAGCCGCCGGTGCGAGCGGGTTTGTGGTGAAGGACAGTTTGTATCAGATCGAAGATATTTTGGTTAGCGAGATAGAGCATTGATTATGTCGACGAAACGATCAACCGAACGAGTAAGAAGATTTGTGATGAACAATTTGCGTCTATTAATTGGCTCTATCGTTATCAGCTGCCTTGCCCTTGGAGCTACTGTCTGGCGGGTTGAGATCGCTGAAGCGATCGATCGGGGCGTCAGTGAGAACGTGTCTCGGCATGAGTTGGCACAACCGTTGGCGACGCCGCCCGCAGACGAATCGTCGGAGGCTACTGTTATAGACGCGAACGCTCCAAACGCCACAAATGCAGTGTTCAGCGGAACGCTGACGACGGCCGACGCGACATTTACCCGCCCAAATGTTGATTGCACCACCTTGTCGAGCAACGTGACGCGGTATGATGCGATCCCGTTCACCGTTACTGTCGCTGGGGGTAAGACGCTTAGTTTTGAGACCACCGATGGCGGTTCTATCACGCCGAACGGCTCGAGCGGCGTCGGGCCGGACACCTTTATGGTGTTGTACACCGGAACGTTCAATCCGGCCGCACCGCTGACAAATTGTTTGGTCGCCAATGACGACATTAACGGGACAGCAAATCGCCGTTCCCGAATCATCCGCACTCTCACTCCGGGCACATACACCGCGGTCATAACATCATTTAACGTTACACCAACCAATGCGACCGACGACGCTGCTTTTCCATGGACGTATTCGCTGGCGGTCACCGGCGGCGTGACGCTGACCGTGACCAAGACCGCCGATACGAATGACGGCGTGTGCGACGCCGACTGCAGTTTGCGCGAGGCGGTCGCGGCGGCGTCATCAGGCGACTCGATCGCTTTTGCAGGCGGCGTGACGGGGACGATCAATTTGTCGTCTGGTCTGAACGAAATAAACGTCAATAAAACGCTGACGATAAACGGACCGGGAGCGAACAACCTCTCAGTCTCCGGCGGAAATCTTATCCGCATCTTTCGAGTCACGCCCGCCGGGAATTTGACAGTTAACGGCTTGACGCTGACCAACGGAAAAGGCGGCGATGTCGGTGGGGCGATCGTCAGCGACGGTACTCTGACACTGACCAATTGTGCGATAACCAACAGTGCTTCGACGGGTGGATTCACCGGCGGCGGCGTCTATCAGGCGGTCGGCACGGCTACGATCACGGGATGTACCTTTAGCGGCAATTCGGGTGGAGCGGGAGCCGGAATACATATAATTGCCGCGAACGCTACGATCACCAACAGCACATTTAGCGGCAATACTTCCAACAGTGAGGGCGGTGGAATCAGCTTTGAGACCACGGCGGCCGGGCCGAAAACTCTCAATCTGTACAACAGTACAATAGCGTTTAATACAGCACCGACGATCGGCGGCCTTCGTATCCGAAATGGCGGAGCTTTGCCCACCGTAAATCTTCAAAGCAATATAATTTCGAATAATTCGAGTTCGAGCATCGCAACCTCAGGCTCGCCGGTTACGGTTACTTCGCAGGGATTTAATCTCGCGAGCGACGGAGCCAGCGGTTTGCTGGCCCAGCCGACCGATATTCTAAATGTTCCGGCGCGCCTCAGTGGCCTTATCAATAATGGCGGCCAGACTGAAACTCACGCTTTTTTTGGCGGCAGCCCGGCGCTGGATAAAGGAAGCAACGCGGCTTCCGGCTTGTCGACCGATCAGCGCGGTCAGCCGCGAACAGTCGATTTGACTATCATCAACGCGACGGGTGGAAACGGTACTGATATTGGTGCTTACGAGGCCCCGGCGATTCCTCCGTGCGGGATCGCCGCGACGCCGATAGCTTTTGGAGATACGACCAACGGAACGCTTGCTTTGGGAGATTGTAATACCTCCTCCGACGGCTCGCTCTATGATCTTTATTCGTTTACGGGAACGGCCGGGCAGCAGATATCGATTTCTATGAGTTCCGGCGCATTCGATGCTTTTCTCTACCTTTACCAGGGAACCTTTCCAGGTGGGTCACTCCTAGCTTTCAATAACGACGGAGGCGGCGGTACAAATGCCCGTATACCGCCCACCGGTACTTTTACTTTGCCCGCGAGCGGTTCATACACGATCGTGGCAAATTCAAGCGTGGCCACCGGGATGGGAGCATACACGCTAAATCTTTCGCTTGGCGACACGACCGCTCCAACCGCGAGCGGTACCGCTCCGAATGTCACCACCGCAGGCGGATCGACGCATACCGTAACGGTTGCCTACAGCGACGATGTTGGAATAAATGCCTCGACGATCGGAACGGGCGACATCAGGATAACCGGCCCGAACGGATTTAACGGAGTACCAACTAGTGCAAACTTCTCACCATCCGGAACCGGCGGTACAGGAACCTATTCGTTTGCCCCTCCCGGCGGCAGTTGGGACACGAGCGACAACGGAACCTACAACATCGTCATGCAGGCAAGCGAGGTTGCTGACACCGCGGGCAACTTTGTTGCGGCGGGAACGGTCGGGACTTTTGCGGTAGTAATTGGCGACGTGACCGCGCCGGGTAATCCGATCGTCGGTGTCGCGGCGACGGTTGGAAGTGCAACTTCGACCCAGTCGACGGTCGGAACAGCGGTGGGCATAAACAACCATCCGGCGGCTGAGTCGCCCGATAAGTCGATCGACGACATTACGTCCGCGGGCAACAAGTACCTGAATTTCGCCGAGACGGGTGTTGGATTCATAACGACTCCATCGACTGCAACCGTCATCACCGGCGTTCATTTTTTTGTCGGAAATGACGCGCCGGAGCGCGATCCCATGACCATCACAATCGAAGGTACGAACAGTCCAAACGCGACGACGACGCTAAACTCGACATGGACGACGGTTTACAACGGCGCGTCCGGGCTCGCCACGGATCCAGGACGCACTAATCCGGGGGCGGTGATTACCTTCAGCAACACAAGCCCGTACGCTTCGTACCGCGTGCTGGTGCAGAGTGTCCGCAACGGACCGGCAGCAAACGCCATGCAGTTCTCCGAGATCGCGCTGATCGGCACGACATTCACCGCATCGCCGCAAACGTTTACCGTTACCAATCAAAACGACGCCGGTGTGGGCAGTCTGCGCCAGGCGATCCTCGACGCCAACGCCAACAGCCCCGTCGCCGATACGATCAATTTCCAGGCGGGACTGGCCGGTACGATCACGCTTACGTCCGGCGAACTGGCGATCACCGACAGCGTGACGATAACGGGACCGGGAGCAAGCGTAATATCTGTCTCGGGAAATAACCAAAGCCGCGTTTTTAATATTACGAGCGGTACAAACACAAGTCTCACCGGATTAACCATCACTGGTGGAAATCCGGGAAATTCTAATGGCGGCGGGATCCTCGCCAGCGTCAACGGCCTAACACTGACCGTAAGCGATTCTGTTATTTCTAACAATGCCGCGGTCGGAAGTGGCGGACTTCGCATGATTTCCACCGGAAGCAACCTGAATTTGACTCGGACGACGATCAGTGGCAACACAGCCGGAGCCAATGGTGGAGGCGGATTCGCCTTTACGGGAACGGCATTGACCGTTGATCGAAGCTCAATAATCAACAATCAGTCGGGATTCAATGGAGGCGGAGCCAATATTAGCGCCACGTCGGCTACGATCACGAATTCAACCTTCAGCGGAAACACCGCGGCCCAAAGCTCAGGCGGCTTTTTTACCACCAATGCTACCGTCATAAACTCGACGATAAGCGGGAATACTGCGAACGGAACAGGGGCAAATGGAGGCGGTGGCGTCAGGATACAAGGAAATGTGACTTTCCACTCCTGTACGGTTACGAACAATACGGCTCCGAATGCGGCGAGTGGAGCGCGAAGCGGGATCTGGCATGAGTCAGGCTCCGTGCAGCTGACCAACACGATAGTAGCGGGAAATATGACCCAAGACTATCAACTTGACGGCGGAACATTGACGAACGGCGGATTTAACCTCATCGGCCGGAACACCAGTATCGAAGCCCAATTCCCCGCCGGCTCACCAAACGGCACCAGTTATGTCGGCACGTCTGCATCCCCGGTAAGTCCCAGCTTGGGCCCACTCGCGAATAACGGAGGCCCGACGCAGACTCATGCTTTGCTCGCGGGCAGTCCGGCGATCGATAAGGGAAGCAATCTGGGTTCGGGCGTGACGACCGATCAGCGAGGGCTGACGCGCCCACGTGATCTGGTTGCGATAGGCAATGCGGCCGGCGGTGACGGTTCCGACATCGGTGCGTACGAAGAGCAGAACGAGCCAACGGCAACCCCGACACCCACTCCAACACCGACGCCAACACCGACGCCAACACCGACGCCAACGCCGACGCCAACACCGACGCCAACACCGACGCCAACACCGACGCCAACACCGACGCCGACACCGACGCCTACGCCGACACCAACGCCAACCCCAACGCCGATGCCGACGCTGACGCCAACGCCAACACCAACTCCGTCACCTTCGCCTTCAGTGAGTCCGACGCCGACTCCTGCACCGAGTTCGATCGTTGTTGTAAATACCAACGACAGCGGCCCCGGCAGTTTGCGGCAGGCGATCGCTGACGTGGCTTCGGGTGGGACGATCACGTTTTCGTCTTTGTTCAGCGTACCGGAGCAGATCAACGAACCTGACGCCCCAGACTCTCCGCAAACGATCACTTTAACAAGCGGCAGATTATTGATCAGCAAGAATGTTACGATCACCGGCACCGGAGCGAGTCTTTTGACGATCTCAGGCAACAACCAGTCGGCTATTTTCGAGGTACAGACAGGGGTCACGGTCTCTATCAGTAACATGACGTTAACCGGAGGAAGAGCAACGCTCGGTGGTGGTATATCGAATAGCGGCACATTGAGTTTGAGCGGTATGGTCATATCTGGCAACACAGCACCTGGCGGCAGTGGCGGCGCCATTTCGAATGACGGCACGCTAACGGTGGCCGACTCAACGATCTCAAATAACACTGTTAGTTTTCAGGGAGGCGGCATTCTAAACGGTGCGGTTGTAAGCATTAGCAACTCAACGATCTCAGGAAATACGGCCTTTGGCGGCAATGGAGGTGGAATTTCGAGTGTCACCTTGACCGGTTCGCTTACGGTTACTAACTCGACGATCTCAGGTAATGTCGCTGTTAATGGCGGGGGCATTACTACCGGCGGCAGTACAGGCGTTGCGAATATTGCCAACACCACGATCACCAATAACTCAAGCGGTTTTTTCAGAAACAACGGCTCCGTTACCTTGCGCAACACTATTATCGCAGCCAACCAAAACAACTCCGCCCAGCCTGATGTTTCTTCGTCGGCAAATCCTGGGGATTATACATCGAGCGGCTATAATCTCATCGGTAATCGCGGCTCAATTGCTTTCAACGGTCCGGGCGATCAAGCAGGAATCAGCGGGGCTGTTCTTGACCCTCGACTTGGGCCATTGCAGAACAACGGCGGCCCCACACAGACCCACGCTTTACTTGCAGGAAGTCCGGCGATCGATGGCGGCAATAGTTCTGGCTCGTTCAACGATCAGCGCGGCCCCGGATTCCTTCGTGTGATCGATCTGCTCGCGCCGAATGCGTCGGGCGGCGACGGAGCTGACATAGGTGCTTTTGAGCTGCAAGCCGAACCGCCGCCGGCGACTGTGACTATCAGCGGCGTGATCCGTCGACCGTCGGGAAATCCGATCTCGAATACGCGAGTTTTCCTAAATGATGCTCAGGGAAATCGGGTCGGGCTAAGCACGACGAGCAGTTTTGGCATCTATTCATTCACAGGTGTGGCAACCGGACAGTCTTACTTTATTACCGTGTCGTCAAAACGCTATCGATTCTCGCCGCAAAGTGTTACGCCGACGGCCAATATTTCCGGGCTCGATCTGACCGGGCTGGAGTAAAGCACAGTGGTGTACAATGGGATCTGATAGCAATTTCAAGTACAGAATGCGTCAGATCCTAAATCTCACTATTTTATCCGCTGTTTTCGCGGTTAGCCTGTTTTGGGTGCCAAGCTTTACACAAGGCTCGGGCCTGAACTCGACTGAGATGCCTGGCCGATTCGTTTGCAGCCCTGTTCCGGTCGGATTTGGGGACTTGACGAACGGCACTCTCGAAAACAGCGATTGCGTTGACGTTAACGCCGCTTTGTTCGACAGATATACCTTCACCGGAACGGCTGGGCAGTCGATCGAAATCGTGATGACTTCCGCCGCTTTCGTGCCGAGTCTACGGCTGGTACAGGGAAATTATCCGGGTGGAACGCTCCTCGCGACGGGAACGGATCCGGGCAACGGCAGCAGGCTCATATCGGCGTTCACGTTACCCGTTAACGGTGACTACACGATCGTTACGAGCTCTAATGCCCCAAGTGGCGTTGGCGATTACACGATGCGATTCGAGCCGACGATACCCCGCGTCGACGTTATCCAGCGTACTAGTCCAAATCCAAACATGCCAGGAAGTACGGTCGGGTACAGCGTGTTTTTCAACACCGCTGTGACCGGCGTCGATCCGGCCGATTTCACCCTAACTACGACCGGCGTTTCAGGTGCGAGCATCATAAGTATAAACGGAAGCGGCACGATCTTTACCGTATCCGTAAACTCCGGATCAGGAACAGGAACGTTGCGGTTAGACTTGATCGATAACGATACGATCGTTAACGGGCTCGGAACTAAGCTCGGAGGAACCGGAGCTGGTAACGGTAGTTTTAACGGTCCGGCTTATACGATCGCCGCTTCCACGCCTACGCCTTCGCCAACTCCCCCGCCAAACACGTTAGTCGTTACGAATACCAACGACAGCGGAGCGGGAAGCTTGCGACAGGCTATTAATGACGTAGCCTCAGGAGGAAACGTTGGTTTTTCGCAGATATTCTCGTCGCCGCAAACGATCTTGTTGAAAAGCGAACTTCGGATATTGAAAAATATAACTATCACTGGGACAGGGCCGCAACTACTAACTATCTCAGGTAACAACGTGAGCCGCGTATTCAATATCGGGCAGGCTAATCCCGGAAATGCAGTCGTTATAACGGGCGTTCGGATCGTTGGCGGCCGCGCACCTGATGGCGACTTCGGTGGAGCGATCGAACAGAATTTCGGGACGCTATCATTGGTTAACTGCGAACTGACGGGGAATTCGGCTCCGGCGAATTCGGCTGGCTCCGGAGGTGCGATCGATATACTTGAAGGAACTCTGACCGTTACGGATAGCAAAATATCGGATAACTCGGCTTCTGTAAATGGTGGCGGAATTGCGGCTGCAAATACCGCCGTTACCATAACAAACACAACGATCGCGGGCAATACGTCCGGTGGGGGCGGCGGACTGCATATTTTTGGTGGGACAGCTTTGATCTCTGGTTCGACCTTTAACTCAAATGTTGCGGGAAATCGTGGTGGTGCTATTTTCGCTCAAAATTGTGGACTGACGATAGTGAATTCGACGATCTCAGGAAATTCCGGCGACGCGACGACGAAAGCAGTTGCCGGAGCGATCGCTTTCGAAGCAACCTCAGGAACTCGCATCGCCCGCATCACCAGTTCAACAGTTGCAAATAATAGCGCGACGGCGAACGAGGTCGGTGCAATTGTTGCTGGAGCTCGCGGCAATGCTTCAACCTCGGTTACCGTAGAGATCGTAAATTCAATTCTTGCTTCGAATTCGGAGCCGGCAATGCAGTCATTTGCGACGGGCGGATCAATATCCACGATCAGTTCCCGCGGCTTTAATCTATCGACCTCGACGGGTAACGGCTATCTAAATCAAACATCGGACCGAACCAATGCGATAGCCGGACTCGCTCCGCTTGGCAATAACGGCGGGCTTACCCAAACACATAGGCTCCTTGCTCAGAGTGCCGCAATAGACGCCGGAAACGGATTCAATTTAACAACGGATCAACGCGGTGGGGTTTCGGGTCGAACGGTCGATCTTTCGTTTGCGAATGCGACTGGCGGCGATGGAACCGATATCGGAGCGTTCGAATTACAATCAGAACCGCCGCCGGCGATGGTTAGTATCGGTGGTCGTGTCACAACTCCCACGGGGCTCGGACTTCGCAATACTACCGTTGTGCTGACGGATCCGCAGGGAATTCGGCGGACTGCGACAACGAGTTCCTTCGGTATCTTTTCGTTCGCAAACGTTCCTACCGGAGTCACTTACGTTGTCGGAGTTAGTTCGAAACGGTATCGGTTTACCGCACAGTCCATTTCGCCGACCTCGAATCTATCCAACATTGATTTTGTCGGGCTTGAATAGGGAAACGCCGCCGTACGATCAACGTCCGGCGGCGTTAAATTTCTTGAATGGAAATTACTTTACATCTTCAGGAATGATCTCGATCTTGACGTTGAAAGAACCGGAATTATCGTCCAAATAGCCTTCGTTGATCCCAAGGAAGAGGGCACCGTCGCGAGTTGCGATGAATTCGCGTTCGGCACCGATATAGATGAAATCATTATTATCGTCGCCGATGACGGCGATAAGCGCTCCGGTTGCGACGTTCTTGAGCAGTTTCTGTTCATCGTTTAGCGATGCAGAGCCTGCGGGACTAGTGCTGTTTCCACGGCCGAGACTGATCTTTCCGTCACCCGTAACACGGATACGCTGGCCTTTCCGTACAACCCATCCGGAGTTCGTCCAACCGTTGGCAGTATTATCTGCCAGGACTTTGACTTTCCATTCGATCGGCTTCATTGGCTCGGTCGAACGGCTTGGGTTTGAAGTCTGCCGAACCGGCTGATCGTCGGTGACGACCTTCGCCGGAATCATCAGAGGTTTATCGGAAACAGATGGATTGTAGGTAGCGTTACGGTCGCCAGTGTCATTGAGTTGCGGAGCGTCAAATACGATCGACTCGATCTCATTTGCTCCGAATGTCATCTGCTTTTTGCGAGCTCCATCGCCGATCGCGACGGTGAACTTACCTCCGCCGAATCCCGTGATCTTGCCTTTGATAATACTGCCGTCTTTCAGACGGAGAGTATCTCCGAACGAAACCACTGACAAAGTAGCGATCAAAAACAAAGACCCGACAAAACGTAAATAGCTGGGCTTAAACAACATATTTCCTCCAAACACGCAAGAGCAACTGGGACAGTGTAGATCTTAGACAGGCTCGGTGTCTTGAGCCGAATGGTTGATGACGAACAGTTTGTCTGAGTTGCAAAAATTTGCGATGCGTCTTAAGCAAATTCTTTTGCGATAATACACAAATATCCTAAGGTTGTAAATGAATATTTATCGTGCAGGTTATTGTAAGTACGAGAGTTGTACAAGAGGTTAATTCAAGAATTCATGTGTTTAAGCAGTTACCAAAATATGGGATCTCCCGCAGTGGATCGAACTCGGCTCTGTGTATATCATAGTCGCCCACACGTATTGAACCTCTCAACGCGATCCAGCGATTCGATACCTGCCGATCCTTCGTCTTCACCTTCTGGAGCTTTAGAGAGCAATTTCGGGATTGTTAATTCTGGCGCGGGCTCATCTGCTGCGACCAGTCAGCTAGGAGAAAGTCGGTCAAAAAATCGGCAGGCGATGACGCTTCCGTTTGAAGAAGCTCGTCCGAAAAGATCTTATCGCTGGCATCTAGGGATCATCGAAGCAGATCGATTCGGGTGGTGCCTAAATAGCTTATCGAATTTGGTCTTCTATTTCGGCAGCAAGATCATCTTTGCCGGCCGCTCTGTATGAGCGAGCTAGCTGTACCCCGGCGAGGGATGTACGGGGATTTTTCAGGCCCTGAGACTCCCGAAGATTCTGGAAGCTGTCATGCAATAATTCTTCGGCTTCTGCAACCTTATTCTGAGCGAGTAGACATTCGCCCAATGCTTCTTTCGTTAAAGCGGTAAGGTAGTGTGTGGCCGGCAAATTAGCGTTACGAAGGTCGAGGGCAGTACGAAGCAAGGATTCGCCTTCCGGAATACGATCAGTTTTCGCAAGAATCGAACCCTTCACCATCACGGCAGTCGCATAGTTAACGTACCGAGAGGTCGTCCCGGCTTCGTAGATGGCAAGTGCTTCATCGATCCGCTTTTCCGCACTGGAAAGATCACCTTCTCTTAGGTAGTTATTGGCCTGCAGTCTCAGGTTGTCGCCGAGGGCTAGAAACGTTGGAGCGTTCAGCTTACGGTAAATTGCTTCGCCTGCCTTGAGATTTGAGGCCGCCTCAGAATACTTTCCTTGCTCAAGCTGAAAGCTTCCGAGGCCGGTTAGAACGGAGGCAAGCTCGGGAGAATCGTTCCCATTTTGCCGTCGGATATTCTCGACCTCCTTCTGAACCAGGGCCTCGGCTTCACTGAATCTACCTTGATCCGCTAATGTTAAAGCAAGAACGCCCTGGAGGACGCCTCCGGCAGTTCCGTTTGTACTTCGCGAAATTTCTATCGATTCGATTAAGAGTCGCTCGGCTTCTCTAGAATCCCCCTGGGCACGCACGACCAAGGCATAGTCGTTTAACGCCTGAATCAGAAAATCGCCCGTTACTCTGCCATTCCTATAACTCTCGCGAAGAATAGACAGACGCCGCTCGTAGAACTCCCTAGCTCGTGCCACGTCGCCACGTACCGTCCATAGCGATGCTAGCAGGACAAGAGTTTTCAACGTCTCGTCACTCTCATCTCCGTAAAGGGCTATCTGACTCGAATAAGCTGAGTTGAGATTCTGTTCTGCGCGATCATATTGCCCGATGGATAAATAACTCGTTCCGATTATCTGCTGAAGGGTGGCTTTGACTTCCGGCTGTTCAGATAGCATTTCCCCCGAAAGCCGTTCCGATGCGTCGTCAAGCAAATCCTTTACAGTCAGATCATTCTTTTTTTGCTTTAAGGAACTCGTCGGTGAAGAGGCGCTAAGCATTGACTGAAGGAACTCACTAACTGCTTGAGCTTTGACCTTCTCAATCCGGGCCTGCTGAGTCTGCCTGAGGCTAACGCTGATTCCGGCTAGCAAGGTTATCGCGATCAGAACCGTCGAGGCAGCCGCGATCCTATGACGTCGTACGAACTTGCCCGCCCTGTACCTTGTGGTGTGCGGGCGGGCTGCGACCGGAATGCCATTCAAGTGTCGCTCTATATCGTCAGCAAACTCAGTTACCGACGAGTATCGCCGTTCAGGTTCCTTACGAATGGCCATTCGAACGATCGTATCGAGATCGCCCTTCAGTTGGGAGGCGATGCTTTTATCTGCGACAGTTGAAGGTAGTGCCGGTTCTGCCGTTGCGATCGTCGTAACGATGTCGTCCAGCGATCTTCGCTCAAAATTAAACGGCCGCCTGCCGGTTAGAAGCTCAAACAAGAGAACACCGAGCGAATATATATCAGAGGCAGTCGTTATCGGTTGGCTGAGAAACTGTTCGGGGCTTGCGTACGCAGGCGTTAATGCTCGGAAGATGGTTTCCGTTTGTTCGCCATTGCCGGCGAACTCGTCCGCCGACAGTTTGGCGAGGCCGAAATCTAGCAGCTTCGGTTCGCCGTCCGGTGTAACGAGAATGTTTCCGGGCTTGATGTCACGGTGCACGACGAGGTTTCGGTGGGCGTAGGCGACAGCGGAACAAACTTTGACGAAAAGCCGCAGGATCATTGAAATCGGCGGCTTGGTTCGGGCTACAAAATCCGTGATGGTTTCACCCTCGACGTATTCCATCGCAAGGAATGGTTCACCCGTCACAGATACACCGCCGTCCAGGAGTTTCGCGATATTTGGGTGGTTGAGCGATGCGAGGATCTGACGTTCCTGCCGGAATCGCTCGACCATTCGGCTGTCAGCAAGCGACCCGCGGACGATCTTTAGGGCGACCTGCTGGTCGAATTCGCCGTCAGTTCTACGGGCGAGATAAACTGCACCCATTCCGCCATGGCCCATCTCGCGGACGATCTCATAGTTGCCAAACTTTCTGCCCGAATTGTGGTCGTCCAGCAAAGCTGCCGCGTGAGCGCCGTATGAATGTTCAAGGAAGCTGCCGGCCGCGTCCGCAACCATTAGCAGGGAATCGATCTCCGCACGCAGTTCTGCGTCACCCAAACAATAAGATTCCAGAAATGAAAGACGGTCGGCGACAGCCAGTGATTCCGCCGCGGCGATTCCATCTTCCACTTTTTTCCAGTCAACCATTAAAGCCTCACCTGGAATTGCGTCATGAAAGTGGAAAAACGGTCACTTTAAATCAAGGGGCTCTTCACCGGACAGTTCACGGTATAGCCAAAGCTTCGCAAAATTCCAGTCACGCCGCACCGTTTTCTCACTGACACCGAGTACCTCGGCTATCTCATTCTCGCTTAGTCCTCCAAAAAAGCGCATCTCGACAACCTTGCATTTTCTCTCATCGATCTTTTCAAGTTGATCGAGAACCTCATTGAGAGCGAGCAGGTCTCCGGCGGATTGTTCCGGCAAAATGTCGAGTTCTTCAAGCGAGAAACGCTGGACGGTACCGCCGCGTTTTTCAGCATTTCGCTGTCGGGCGTGGTCGACAAGTATCTGGCGCATGATCCGTGACGCGATACCGAAAAAATGAACACGATTCTCGATCGGAGGAGTGCTCGTGCCGGCTAGCCGCATATACGCTTCGTGGACCAGAGCAGTGGGCTGCAGCGTATGATCCGATCTTTCACGACGAAGGTACCGTCGTGCCTGGCGTTTGAGCTCATTATAAACGATCGGAAACAGGCGCTCGATCGCTTGCTCATCGCCGCTCCGCCATTCGACGAGTATTTGGGTTATCTCTTCCGGTTCGGCAGATATTGACATTTTTTAGCGATTGTAACGGAAAACCCGGGATAAAAGAAATTTTCTACCTAAGTAATGTCCGTTTCCGGTTATTCAAGTCGCAATTGTAAATGAACGCCAAATTTCATTTAGTTGGGGGCATTGATGACGGGGATGAACACAAGAAAGACCGCTTCGACTTCGATATTTCGTTTTGACGGTATTCGGCACTGGTTTGCGACCGTATGGGTCGCTATTATTTTGACGATCGGTGCGACGGTCGTCGCGGGACAAACAACGTTTACGAACAGCGCTCCGATCTCGATTCCACCGGTTGGTACGGCGTCGCCATACCCGTCCAATATCACGGTTTCCGGTTTAACCGGCAATGTTTCCAAGGTGACGGTTACCGTTAGCGGTTTCGGCCATTCTGTCCCGGTCGATGTAGGTATTTTGCTTGTCGGGCCGACGGGAACGAATGTCTATCTTATGGGGCGATGCGGCAATTTCTTCTCCGTTACGGGCCTTACGATCACCTACGATGATGCTGCTGCAAGTCCGGCTCCGGGAACTTCCGCTTTGCAATCGCAAAGCTACCGGCCGACAAATTGCGCCGGTGGGGTTTTTACATCGCCTGCCCCCGGATCGCCCTATGGCACAACCTTGGCTCCATTCAACGGTCAGGATCCTAACGGCACATGGAAATTATATGTTCAGGACTTCAATACGGGTGATTCGGGAGCGATAACTGGCGGATGGTCGCTGAACGTAACTACGGATTCAAGTCCGGGAACTCTTTCGTTCAGCTCGCCGGCATACTCTGTCAATGAAGGGAACACTGCGGCAATAACAGTAAATCGTACAACCGGCCTGACCGGTGCGGTTACGGTCGACTACTCTACGAGTGCCGGAACCGCTGTTGGCGGAGCGTCATGTACTGCGGGCGTTGACTTTATAAATACGAGCGGAACTTTGACTTTTAACCAGAGCGTCGCGAGCCAAACCTTTAACGTTCAGCTTTGTACCGACGCTCTCGGCGAATCTGACGAGACCTTAAACCTTGCGATCTCGAATCCGACCGGCGGAGCAACCTTGGGAGCTCAATCGACTGCGGTTTTAACGATTCTTGACGCACCGGCTTGTCTAATAGTAACAAATACAAATGATTCGGGAACCGGCAGTTTGAGGGCGGCGATCACGTGCGGACTAGCGAATCCCGGTCCAGATGTCATTAGTTTTGCCGCCGGAGTTTCCGGTACGATCACGCTTGTGAGCGAACTGGCGATCGCCGATTCAATAACGATCAACGGCCCCGGAGCGAATATTCTCACTGTTTCGGGCAACAATTCCGTCCGAGTTTTCAATATTTCGTCCGGCTTTAATGTGCTTATCGGCGGGGTGACCATCGCGAACGGGCGCGTTGCGAACTCAAACAACGGAGCAGGTATCTTGAACGCCGGAAACCTGATGGTTGTCAATAGTTCATTTTCAGGAAGCGTCGGCGGGCAAACCGGCCGTGGCGGAGCAATTTACTCAAATGGAACGCTGAATGTCGAAAATTGTGCATTTTCCGGTAACTCGATGCAGTACGGTGGAGCAGTGGCAGTCGCAACGGGCGTTTCTAATATCACCAACAGCACATTCTCAGGGAACGCGGCAGTTTATGACATTACGTTTGCGGGCGGCTTCGGCGGCGGTATTTACTATTCGGGAAGCTCGTTCTTGACGGTTTCCAGTGTGACGGCCGTGGGAAACACGGGCATCGGCGGCGGTATTTCAAACGACGGTTCCGTGACAGGTCTCATAATTAGAAACACCTTGATAGCAGGAAATACAAACACGTTCTCGGCGACGAATGCCGATGTGAATGGTGCATTTGTTTCGCAGGGATTCAATCTGATCGGAATTTCTGATGGAAGCACCGGATTTACGAACGGTACGAACGCAGATCAGGTTGGTAGTAGTGCTGTACCGATAAATCCGAAATTGAAAATATTTGGAAACTATGGAGGCACGACCCAGACATTTCAGCCGCTTCAAGGAAGCCCGGTGCTGGATAAGGGCAAAAGCTTTGGGCTGACGTCCGACCAGCGTGGAATGAGTCGGCCATACGACGATCCGGCAATCACAAACGCTGCCGGCGGTGATGGTTCTGACATTGGGGCCTTTGAATCGCTAGCTGGTGAGTCGAACCCGACATGTGCCGCGGTTCCTAGTGGCGTCGTGAGTTGGTGGCCGGCCGAAGGCAACGCGATCGACGCTCAGGGCGGCAACAATGGGACGGTTCAAGGCAATGTCACATATGTAACCGGGCAGGTCGGCCAGGCGTTTCAACTTGGCGGCACCGGAGACGCTACAGGCACGGGCGATCGAATCCTTGTCGGCTCCGCTGCAAATCTACAGGTGCAGGATTTCACCGTCGAAGGTTGGGTGAAGCGTTCGAGCAATTCGTTGGTTACAAATTCGGGGGCAAATTCGAATCACGGTTCACCGAACGGCAAGATATTTGCTTTCGGCGGAGATGGTTATCAACTCTATCTTAAGCAGGCAGGAGCTCCCGCGCTTGGACGGCAGTTCACGACCGGGATCTGTGCCGGAGCCGCTGCGATCGTAGACACGAACTGGCACCATGTTGCGATCACAAAAACCGGAAATCAGGTACGCTGCTACACAGACGGTGCCAACAGTGCTGTGACGTCGTTCTCTTCAAATGCATTTGTCTTCAATGCAGCGGCCGCGATCGGATCGCAGGGTGACGCTGATGCCAGAAACGCCTTTTACGGAGCGATCGACGAACTCTCGATCTACAACCGGGCACTTACGCCTACAGAGGTTCGATCGATAAACGATGCTGGTTCAGCCGGAAAATGCTCGGGCGTTCTAGCATCGCCGACACCGACACCGACACCGACACCAACACCAACACCAACACCAACACCAACCCCGACTCCAACTGCGAGTCCGTCGCCGACCGCAACTCCTACGGGATGTGCTTTCGTCGTTACTAACAATGCGGATAGTGGGCCTGGCAGCCTTCGAGATGCTGTAACCTGTGCTAATTCAACCCCCGGAACTCAGACTATCACTTTCGTAAACGTTACCGGCACTATTACCTTGACAAGCGGCGAACTCGCGATCACGGACGGAGTGATAATAAGCGGCCCTGGTTCAGCAGTACTAAATGTTCAAAGGAGTAGTGTGTTAGGTACACCGAACTTCCGTATCCTCAGAACAGGGCCGGGGACATTTGACGTCGCGATCACTGGACTCACATTTTCTAATGGAAAACTGGACAGCTCTGCCGCCGATTTCAGCGACTTGGGAGCTGGGCTGTTCTCACGAACCGACGGTGCAGTTTCTTTGACGGATTGTGCCTTCTTGAATAACACAGCCCGGAAATCATTCCTGTCAACTGGCGACGGTGGGGCCATTTTCAAAGCCGGATCGGGAATTATGACCGTGACAAACTGCACTATTTCCGGAAATACGACGACCAATACCGGAAGTGGAGCCGGAATCTATAATGCGGCCGGTACTCTAAATATCGACAATAGTCAGATCGTCAATAACGGGTCGATATTGAACGGAACCATAGTGGCTGGCATAGACAATCGAGCCGCATTGAACGTATCCAACAGCACGATCTCGGGTAATGGCGGTAATGACGGAGCCGTAGCAAATTCTGCAAGTGGCACCCTGACGATCACTTCGAGCACTATCTCAGGAAACACAAACTCCTCATCTGGCGGAGCGAATGGCGGTGGGATCAGAAGCAACGGAGCGATGACGGTTACAAATAGCACGATCTCCGGCAACAACACGTTTGGAGCGATCTCGAGTGGAGGCGGCATTTTTGCGTCGTCCTCAGCAACCGTCACGATGTCGATCAGCAGCTGCACGATCACAGGAAACAACGTTGGCGTGATCGGAACAGGAGCGTCAGGCGGCGGCATATTCAAGAGCGGCGCCGGGTTAACACTTAACGTCCAGAATTCGATCGTAGCGGGAAATACGGCACAGAATGGCAGCACCACCACCACAGACGATCTGTCGGGATCGCTGACGTCGCTTGGCTATAACCTGATCGGAGGCTCTGCCGGCGGAAATGGCTTTTCGAACGGCGTGAACAACGATCAAGTTGGAACCATTGCGTCGCCGATAAACGCCCAACTAGGCTCACTCGCAAATAATGGTGGTCCAACCCAGACGCGAAGTTTGCTCAGCGGCAGCCCGGCGGTCGACAGGGGAAAAAGTTTTGGTTTGGCAACCGACCAGCGAGCGTTCACCCGTCCGGTAGATGATCCGGCGGTCACAAACGCATCAGGCGGCGATGGTTCGGATATCGGGGCATTTGAAGTACAGTTAGCGGCGGCAACGCCTACACCCACACCCACACCGAATCCAAATGCGCCGGTTGCAGTAAACGACTCCTATGTCGCATTTCCTCCTACGCCTTCTGCGTCGCCAGAAGTTGTCGTTCCCGCCCCTGGCGTCTTGGCAAATGACAGCGATCCAAATAATGATTCTCTGACGGCGCAGTTAGTTTCTGGCCCGGCTTGCTTCTCCGCATTTGTTTTCAACGCGAATGGTAGTTTTGCGTATCAAGGATTACCATTTTGCACTTCGCCGGTCACCTTCACGTACCGGGTGAGCGATGGTATAAATCAGAGCAATATTGCGACCGTCTCAATAACTATAAGCAATAGTGCACCGACGCCAACACCGACGCCAACACCGACACCAACGCCGACTGTGACTCCAACTCCGGTCGCGACGCCGACACAAACACCGACACCTACGCCTACACCAACGCCGGTAGCATCACCGACGCCGACTCCGGTTGTACCAACCCCAACGCCGACGCCGACGCCGACACCGACACCGACGGTGACGCCGACGCCGGTTGCAACGCCGACGCCGACACCAACTCCGACGGTGACGCCAACCCCGACGCCGAGTCCGACACCGGTGGCTTCGCCGACTCCAACTCCGACGCCTTCGGTGCGGACGATGCTGATCACGGATGTGACGGGGAACGAGGGGAATTCGGGGGTGACCGGGTTTGTGTTCGAGGTTTCGCTTTCTTCGAAGCCGGCGGTCGGGTCGACGGTCCGGGTGAACTATTCGACTGCGGACATCTCAGCGACGGCGGGCAGCGATTATCAGGCGGTTTCGGGTGTGCTGACATTTACTTCGGAGACGGAGAACCTGCAGCGGATCACGGTTCCGGTCAATGGGGACACGGTGTTCGAGCCGAACGAGTCGTTCTTCGTAAAGCTCACGAACCTGACCGGCACGGGCGTCATCCTCGTTAAACCGGACGGCATCGGTGTGATATTCAACGACGACCTGAGCCCCAACGGAACTCCGACCCCGACACCGACGCCCAACCCGCAGACCCGCGTCGAAGGCGATGTGGTCGATGCCAACGGCTCGGGAACGACCGGTGACGGCCTCGTTCTCGCCAACGACGTGAACATCATCCGCCAGATGCAGCTTGGGCTGATCGCTGCTCCGGCTACGGGCTCGCAGTTCCAGGCGGCGGACGTCAATCTCGACGCCAATAACGGCTGCGGCAACGGAACTATCGACGCCGGAGACGTGACCGTCATCCGCCGCTACAACCTCGGCGAACTGGCTCTCAAACCGGCCTGCGGCCCAACCGCTCCGGTAACAGCAGTGACCTCGGGAACGGATGCCGCCGTTCCTGACGTCACCGCCCGCGTGATGCGTGCGGTGGGCGCGACGACGAGTAGAGGAAGAACTATCGAGGTCGGATTCGAACTCGATTCGCAGGGCGACGAGGCCGCTCAGAGCTTCACCGTGAACTGGGATCCAAGCGTTCTCAGATATGAATACCCGGAACTCGGCGAAGACGCTGCACTTGGGACCAACATGGGCCTTAACACGAGCCAAACCGCTGAGGGACGGCTCGGTATTCTGCTCGATTCGACGGCAGACCAGACGTTCGGGACGCGGAGAATACTGAGGATTAGATTCACGGCCCGCGAAGGTGCCGCCAACGGAAGCTATCCGGTATCGTTCTCGAACGACGTGACGAAAAGCGGCATTTCGAACGCCGACGGCTCGCTGCTCGCAGCGAGATACGAACCCGGCTTCGTCACCATCACCGACGCCGCCTCAGACGTCACGATCTCAGGCCGCGTCACCACCGCGACCGGCCACGGGATACGAAACGCGACGGTCATTATCACCGACCAAGATAACAACCGGAGAAGCGTCACGACGAGCTCGTTCGGGTACTACGTTTTCGAGAACATCGAACCGAACCGAAGCTACACCATCAGCATTTCCTCCAAACGCTACCGCTTCGCCCCGCGAACGGTCAGCAACCTCATCAACGCCCTCACAGACGTTGACTTCATCGGCCTCGAATAGACCCCTCGAGCCTGTTCCTAAAACTCAAAAGGCTGCCCGGAAATCTATTCCAGGCAGCCTTTTTTTTCGAAAAAGAACCGGTCCTCAATCGTCGAGATTTTTCCATGATCGACCGTCGCGTTCGAGCAGTTGATCTGACTCTTTCGGGCCCCAGCTTCCAGATTCGTAGTTCGGGAAATCGCGGGCAGGCAGCGCCGTCCAAACATCCTGAACCGGCGACACGATCCGCCACCCAGCCTCGACCATATCGGCCCTCTGAAAGAGCGTGGCATCGCCGATCATGCAGTCAAAAAGAAGGCGTTCATAACCCGTGCTGACCTGTTCGCCGAAGTGGTCGAGATAGTTGAAATCCATATCGACCGCCCCCATATTCACGATCGGGCCCGGGATCTTGGCCCCGAAATGGAGCGTGATGCCTTCGTCGGGTTGGATGTGAATCACGATGCGGTTTGTAGTCAGTTTCTCCACGGGAGTGCCGCGAAACAGCATGAACGGAGCCTTCTTAAATTGGATAATGATGCTCGAACTGCGGGTAGCCATTCGCTTGCCGGTTCGGATATAAAATGGCACGTCGGCCCAACGCCAGTTGTCGACCGAAAGCTTGAGCGCGGCGAAGGTCTCTGTATTCGAAGCAGGAGCGACATTGGGTTCGTCGCGATAAGCAATTACGGGCTTTCCATCGATCTTTCCCTCGCCGTACTGGCCGCGAACGGCGCAGTGCAGAACGTCTTCCGGCGAGAACGGCTGGATCGCCGAGAGGATCTTTGCCTGCTCATCCCGAACGGCATCTGCCTCAAACGAAACGGGCGGTTCCATTGCGGTTAGCGTGACAAGCTGAAGGATGTGATTCGGGATCATATCCCGCAAAGCTCCAGCTGAATCGTAATATCCGCCGCGAAGTTCAACACCCAATTTCTCGGCAACCGTGATCTGGACATGGTCGATGTAATTTCGGTTCCAGATCGGCTCCCAAATACTGTTGCCAAAGCGAAAAACCAGAATATTCTGAACCGTTTCCTTGCCAAGATAGTGATCGATACGATAGATCTGGCGTTCTTTTATGAGCTTGAGGAGACTGGCATTTAGCTTCTCGGCGGATTCCAGATCGCGTCCAAATGGCTTCTCGAAAATAAACCGCCGCCAGTTTTCACCGTCCTCTTTTCCGAGGCCGTTTTTGACGATCTTTTGGGTGACATTCGCAAAAAGCGTCGGCGGCGTCGCCAGATAATAAAAGAAATTATCCGGGATCTGATGAGTCGTCGTAACCTCGCCGAGTAGGTCTTTCAGGTCGCCAAACAGCTTTTTATCATCGTCAAAATCACCGCCCGTATAGTACGTCCGTTCCTCGAACCATTGGATGATCTTCTCGTTCGGTTTGGCGACGAATTCGCGAAGATCAGCGAGCATCTGGGCCCGAAATTCCTCGCTCGTCATCTCCTGCCGCCCAACGCCGACGATCGCGAACGAATGCGGCAGAAAATCGTCTTTAGCCAGATTATAAAGGGCAGGGAAGAGCTTGCGTTTTGTCAGGTCTCCGGTTGCTCCAAAGATAACCATCACGCACGGATCGGCAGTTTTGTGTGTTTCGCTCATTTTGGATATTTAATCACAAAACGTGGGAATTTTGCGTTAAATTCCCAGCTCGTCTCGAAGCTCAAGCTCACGGGCATTCATCTCGCCGTCGTCGGTCTCGTGATCGTAACCGCAAAGATGCAGAACGCCGTGCAGGATTAACTGTCTGATCTCGGCATCGAGCGTCAAACCGTTCTCAGCCGCCTGCTTCTCAGCTTGCTGGGCCGAGATCACAATGTCGCCGAGATTGTCTTTGTCGGGATCGAATTCGTCTGGTTCGTTCGGGAACGAAAGGACGTCGGTTGTCGAGTTCTTGCCGCGAAACAACTCATTTAGCTGCTTCATCCGGCTGTCGGGAACGAAAGCGACCGCGAAAGATCTACCCGAGGCCTCTGCAATCGAGCTGCATTTAGCGACAAACGGCCGCAGAGCTTCGATATCGATCGCAATCTTGCGTTGCAGGTTAACGATATCCATCGTTCGATTCTTCGGTCGAGTGCTCTTCGTATGCCTTAACGATCATTTGAACAAGCTTGTGTCTGACAACGTCTTTTTCAGTGAAATATACGAAATCGATCCCATCCAAATTCGCGAGTACGGTCTCAGCTTCTTTTATACCGGACTTTTGCCCGCGAGGAAGGTCGATCTGTGTCTTGTCGCCCGTCACAACTGCCTTTGAGCCGAATCCGATTCGAGTTAGGAACATCTTCATCTGCTCGCTGGTCGTGTTTTGTGCCTCGTCGAGAATA
The DNA here is from genome assembly GCA_047600985.1 of Pyrinomonadaceae bacterium. Lineage (GTDB taxonomy): Bacteria > Acidobacteriota > Blastocatellia > Pyrinomonadales > Pyrinomonadaceae > OLB17. Next base: position 662,811 of record JASGKA010000002.1, read on the forward strand.
ATGAAGGCATCAGAAAGTGTACGTCCTCGCATAAAAGCAAGCGGTGCGATCTCGATGATTCGTTTCTCGAGCATCTTCGTGACCTTTTCGCTGTCGACAAGATCGAAAAGAGCGTCATAAAGAGGCCGCAAATACGGATCTACCTTTTCTTGCAGATCGCCAGGCAAAAATCCAAGCCGCTCGCCGGCTTCGACCGCCGGACGTGTCAGAATGATGCGGCTGACTTGTTTTTTGAACAAAGCATCGACCGCCATCGCGACCGCGAGATAGCTTTTACCAGTTCCGGCGACACCAATGCCGAATACAAGATCGTTCGCTGCGATCGCGTCCAGGTATTTCCGCTGATTCGCCGTTTTTGGAGCGACCTGCTTCTTACCGGCTGGATTGAATCGCGCCTTGAGAAAATGATCTTTCAGCGTGTATGCACGATCTTCCGCGATCTGCTTGAACGCATCCCGCAGTTCCTTGTCCGTAAAAGTATTCCCGTCGGCAAACAGATCGCCAAAGTCAGCAAGTATCTGCTCGACGGTCTTGATATCACGTTCATCGCCATCGATCAGCAGCTCATTCCCGCGAGCCCCGATCGAGACGTCGAGCAAAGTTTCAAGATACTTAATGTTTTGGTCCTGAACGCCGAAAAGCGTATTTAGTCCTTGCGGTGGTAGTTCTAGTTTCTTCAAAGGTTTATTGAATGTTTGAGACGATAGAGGAAAGGTCGGAACGTTTTTGTATCATTTCTCCCATCATACAACACAATCGGGCGCGAATAAATCAATAAAATAGCGCTAAAAACGTCCACATTTGCCTTTGCGCCTCGTAAAGCCGTTGTGTTATCCTTACTCCTTTGTAATAAGCCCGCTTATTACCTTTATATATCAGGAGCAACTTTTAATAATGGCCACAGATGGTAACGGACAGATCGGTAAGGTTGTACAGATCATCGGTCCTGTCGTTGACATAGAATTTTCAAATAATTATTTGCCACCGATCTATCAGGCGGTTCGCATCTCTAGCGCAGGGTTTGATGTTGAGGCTAAGGTCGACGTTGTCGCCGAAGTTCAGCAGCACCTTGGCGAAGGGCGCGTGCGTGCTGTCTCGATGCTGCCGACCGACGGTATGGTCCGCGGAATGAAGGTCCTCGATCTCGGCGGCCCGATCATGGTTCCGGTTGGCGGCCCAACGCTCGGCCGCGTGATGAACGTTATCGGCGATCCGGTCGACGAACTCGGCCCGGTTAACGCTGAAACCAAATCCTCGATCCACCGCCACGCTCCGTCGTTTGACGAACAGTCGACCTCGCTCGAGATGTTCGAAACGGGCATCAAGGTCATCGACCTTGTTCAGCCGTTCCTTCGCGGTGGTAAGATCGGCCTCTTTGGCGGAGCCGGCGTCGGCAAGACAGTTCTTATTATGGAGCTGATCAACAACGTCGCTATCGGTTCTGACGGATTCTCGGTTTTCGCCGGCGTTGGTGAACGTACCCGTGAAGGGAACGACCTTCTCCGCGAGATGGTCGAGTCCAAAGTTATCAAATACGGCGATGCTTTCAACGAGCATATGGAAAAGACCGGCGAGTTCGATCTTTCCAAAGTCGATAAGAACGAGATCAAGGGATCGAAGGTGTCCTTAGTATATGGTCAGATGACCGAGCCTCCAGGAGCACGTCTCCGCGTCGCTCTCTCAGGACTGACCGTCGCTGAGCATTTCCGCGATCAGGGTAACGACGTGCTTTTCTTCGTCGATAACATTTTCAGATTTACGCAGGCTGGTTCAGAAGTGTCCGCACTTCTCGGACGTATGCCGTCCGCTGTGGGCTATCAGCCGACGCTGGCAACCGAAATGGGCGAGATGCAGGAACGGATCACCTCGACCAAGACCGGTGCTATCACGTCGATCCAGGCTGTGTACGTTCCGGCTGACGATTATACCGATCCGGCACCTGCCACAACCTTTGCTCACCTCGATGCTGTTACGGCACTTTCGCGACAGATCGTTGAGCTTGGAATTTACCCGGCGGTCGACCCGCTCGCTTCGAACTCGCGTATCCTCGATCCGCAGATCGTCGGCGACGACCATTACAATACGGCACAGGCTGTCAAGAAGATCCTCCAACGCTACAAGGATCTGCAGGACATCATCGCTATCCTTGGATTGGACGAACTCAGCGAAGATGACAAATTGACCGTCGCCCGTGCACGTAAGATCCAGCGATTCTTCTCGCAGCCGTTCTTCGTCGGTGAACAGTTCACCGGTCTCAAGGGCGAATACGTCAAGATCGAGGACACCATCAAAGGATTCAAGGAAATTCTTGATGGCAAATGCGACGACATGCCCGAGCAGTCGTTCTACATGGTCGGCACCATCGAGCAGGCCAGAGAGAAAGCTGCGAAGATGGCAGCGGCGGCATAGTAAGAACCGCCTGCGTGAGCGGGCGGTAAGTAGTAATAAATAAAGGATAGATGTTAAGACTCGAGATAGTCACGCCTGAAAAGCGCGTGCTTGATACAGAAGTAGATTCCGTCACCGTCCCTACAGCGTCGGGCGAGGTTGGCATTTTGCCGAGCCATGCTCCGCTCGTTTCGGCGATCAAGCCGGGCGTGCTCGCCTACACGGTCAAAGGATCTACGGATAAACTCGCCGTTTCAGGCGGTTTTCTTGAGGTTAACGCAGATAAGGTCGCTGTCCTCGCCGATACGGCTGAGACGGCTGACGAGATCGATACCGATGCCGCCCGCACGACGCGTGACGAGGCGGAAAAAGCTTTTGCAGCGGCAGCTTCTCTCTCGGTCGACGAGAGCGAGGCTGCTCGCGAACAACTGGATGCCGCCAACGTACGTCTGCAGCTTGCAGGCGGCCGGTAATAGCGGGGCATTGCTTAGATAAAATACTATAGGAATAACACACGAATTTGGCTTTTTATATTAATAACAGCGGGCTCTCGCCCGATGAAAAAAGTTTAACAGTACCCAAAAATACGCTTGACATTAGGGGTGTATTGGGTATAATCCGTGTAGTTCGTTCCGAAAAGTAGTTTATTTAAATTTAGACTGTAGTAAAACGGTGTAGCAATTATTGCCCTGCGTGGGCTGTATTTCCGTTGTCGGTACTGAAAGAAATCAACAACAGATTCGAATCACGAATACTTTAGTTTTTAGGAGAATGAATATGTCATCCAACGCCCGAAAGGGATCGCCTCCGCGGTCCTTAAACACAGGGGTTACAACGATGAGAACGACGAAGGCGAGGGTCTTCGTGTTTCTTACGTTAGTAATTCTGACGGCCGTATTCAGCGCCAATGCGTTGACGGCCAATGCCTCGGCGGCGACGACAGATACTGCTGCAACTCAGCAGTCTGGCTTTATCGCCTCCAGCTTTAACAATATCTTGAGCTTCTTCGGTCTTGCCGAAGCAGCAAAACCTGCGGCCGACAAGACCGACGGTAACGGTTGCGACACCGCACCTGAAGGTCTCTTGGCCTGTTACCGTGGCGACCTCGATGCCAGTGACGTCAAAGGCGTTCACAATGGCGAGTGGGTCGGCGTTTATGGCTATGCCACTGGTAAGGTGGGCGCGGGATCATTCAGTTTCAACGGTTCGAATAGAATTGAGGTAGGAAATGCTCCTGACCTTAACCCAACCAACGTCACTGTTGACGGCTGGGTCAATCTTTCGACCGGCGAAGGTTCGTTCGGCCTCATCTCGAAGGGCGATGCATACGGTCTCTCCGTTCGCGGCGGACACGTTGTATTCTCGTCGCGTAATGCTGCAGGCGAGATCGAAACCCTCGAAGGCCCGACCGTTAAGGTTGGTGCCTGGACCCACATTGCTGCCACGCACGATGGTTCGATGCGTCGCATCTATGTTGATGGTAAAGAAGTAGCAAGCGGACGTCAGACCGGCCTTTTCGGCGGCGATGAGTCGGCTATGCTCATCGGTAACACCACGACGACCGACGCAGCCTTCACCGGCCTCGCGGACGAAGTTAAAGTGTTCAACCGTGCTCTTACCGCTAAGGAGATTGCTGGTATCGCAGGTAACCGTGGTGATGCGATCAATGCTCTTGCATTGAGCGTTAGCCCGACGACAATTGCTGAAGGCAACAACCTCATTACGGTTTCATTGACACGTTCGGCGACCGCAGCAAACGCGGTGTCGGTTAACTTTGACGTTGATGGCATCGCGGGTGACACTGCAACGTCCGGCGTGAGCTGTGCCGCCGGAGTTGACTTCGTGTGGAATGCTTCGAGCATCGTTTTCGTAGCAAACGAAACGGGAACGAAATCAATTACCGTTCAGATCTGTTCGGATACAGTTGCTGAAGGTAGCGAGGTGTTCGGCGTGGATGTGTCATCGGTTGTCGGTGGCGATCCTACGGAAACTACATTTGACACAACCGCTATCGTTCCGGTGACTATCACTGACGATGATTCGTTTACGCTTGGCGTCAACGGTCCGGTCAATGAAGGAGCTGCGAATACGACTGTTGGTAGCGACGGCACTGGTGCTGCTCCTCCTCCAGGCAGCGGTAACGCGCTTACTTTCGCAGTCGGTCGTGGCGGAGCAAGCGGTCCGGTATCAGTTGGTTTCACTCTAAGTGGAACTGCTCGCTTCCAGGTTAACGTTGCGAACCAAGCCGCTGATTATAGCTTGGCCGCTTCGGGAGCTGGGTGTACGTTGACCTATGTTCAGGGAGCATCCACTGGTACGGTTAACTTCGGCGCTGGGGCTGGAGCGACTTGTAACATTGTCGCAACGGCTTACGCTGATGACTTCGTTGAAACCAATGAGACGGTTACAGTCACCTTGGGCACGCCACCAGCTGGCGGTGTTTTCCCTGCGGCAGTGACTGGAACCTTTAATAACGACGATAATCCGTGGGTTAGCGTTAATGTAACAGCAAACCAGAACGACGGTTTTGGTCGAATTTATGTAGAAGAAGGCACGCCTCAGACGGGCGCGGCCGCTGGAGCTCTCCGGTACACCTTTACCCGCGGTCTTTGCGCGGCGGCAACCCCAGGAACTCCAGGCGGTGCTGGAAACGCAGTATGCCCGGGCGGTGATACCGCGGCGTTGCCTGTTGGAGGAGCTAACTTCACCTCAAATACTGGAAGTGCAACCGCACCTTCTGATTTCACGGCTCCAACTAGCCCGATCTCATTTGCAGCCGGAGCGACGTCGAATTTTGTCGATATCGACCCGACAAATGACATCCTGGTCGAGCCTGATGAACAGATCATTGTGGTTGTTAGCCCAGCCGGCGGTGCAGCGTTGAACTACAACGTTGACAATACGTCAGCTCAGGGAAATCCTTTAACATTCACGGATACCGCCGTTGGATTTATTAACGATGACGACGAAGATGTCTCTGTGACTGTTGCAGGATCGCCGACCATTGAAGGTGGAGCTCCGCTTGTCTACACGTTCACAAGAACTGCAGATTCGGGCGGCGCAACCCCGGTCAACGGCATCGACCCGCGTGCTGACAACATCGTTGTCAACTTCACACTCGGTGGAGCTGTTACGGCTGCGACGTGTTCGGATACATCTGATTACACCCTATCAGCTGGTGCTGGTGCTGCTGGTGTAACGCAGGGCAACTGCGTCGGAACGGTTTCGATCAACGGTGGCACAAACGCTGCTGCTGTTAACGCAACCCCGACCAACGATGCAATTCCTGAAAATCAGGAGAATGTACTCGTTACCATCGTTCCTAACGGAACTCAGTATGGTGTTGGATCGCCAAACGCATCTGGAACGAATGCCTCGGCAAACGGTGTTATCAACAACGATGACTTCCAGGTTATCGTAACGGGTGCAAGTCCGGCTTCGACACTTGAAGATGGTGCTACCAACTTGGTCTACACCTTCACTCGTATCGGTGACAACGCACCTGTTGTCGTTGCAAACTTCAATACCAGCGGTTCGGCTAACCCTGTAACCGGTCCTGACTTCGTTCTTTCGGGTCAGACCAGCTACACGCCGGCTGCAATTGGTAACAGCAACGGTACGATCACGATCCCTGTTGGTAACTCAACGACAGTCGGCGGCGTCGCTGCCCAGACTGCTCTGTTGACCGCTGATCCTCAGGCAGATCCGGATGTCGAACTCGATGAAACGATCATCGTTCAGGTCGACAACGGTGCTGGTTATGCTCCTGGAACACCTGCTCAGGCTACGGGCGTCATTCTTAATGATGACTCGGTTGTCTCGATCGCAGTTGCTCCAACGGCAGTTACTGAAGATGGTGCTGGTAACCTCGTGTACACGTTCACGCGTACAGGCGGTTGCGGATCGAGCCTCTCGGTCAACTACAGCACGACCGGTACTGCAACCGCAGGAACCGACTACACGGGCACGAACGCTGGTGCAAACACTGTCGTGTTCCCGGCTGGCCAGTGCTCAGTCGCAGTTACGGTTGATCCTTCGGTCGACGCAACTCCGGAACCAGATGAGACTGTGATCCTCACGATCACCGCTTCGTCGGGTGCTCCGAATCAGTACACTATCGGAACTGCTGTGGCAACCGGTACGATCACCAACGATGACACCGGCGTCACGGTAGCTGTTGCTCCTGGCTCGGTTGCAGAAGATGGTGCTACTAACCTTGTTTACACGTTCACCCGTACGGGCGACATCAGCGGAAACCTCACGGTCAACTACACGATCGGCGGAACTGCAACCAACGGAACTGACTACGCAGCTATCCTTAGCCCGGTCATCATTCCTGCTGGCCAGGCAACTGCTACCGTAACTGTTGATCCGACACCGGATGCTGACGTCGAAGCTGACGAAACTGTCGTCATCACCGTTATCGGTGGTACCGGCTACACTGTTGGTTCGCCTTCAGTCGCAACCGGAACGATCACCAACGATGACACGGACATCACTTGTGCTCTTGCTCCGACCTCGGTCAACGAAAACAGTGGAACCGCTATGGTTTACACCTGTACCCGTACCGGCGTCACCGCATCGGCTCTTGCGATCCCGTTCACCCTCGGTGGAACGGCTACCTTTACAACTGACTACACTGTCGGCGGCAACACCTCGGGTGTGACCAACGCTGGTGGAACGCTCACCTTCACCGCTGGATCGGCAACCGCTACGGTTACCGCAACTCCGGTTGCTGATGGTGTCAATGAACCAGACGAAACCGTTATCGTAACGTTCGCTTCGGGTGCTACATGGGATGTCATTCCTAACCCGACCGTTCTTACCGGTACGATCGTCAATGATGACCAGGAAGTTTCAGTTGCAGTTGCTCCGGCAAGCGTAACGGAAGATGGTGTTACGAACCTCGTTTACACCTTCACCCGTGCAACGACACCAGCTCTGCTCGCGAACACCCTGACCATCAACTTCACCACCACTGGTACCGCAACCGCTGGTTCGGACTACACGCAGACCTCGACCGGTACGGTCACGTTTGCTGCTGGTTCGGCGACCGCTACGGTTACCGTTGATCCTACGGCCGACACCGTTGTCGAGCCGGATGAAACAGTGATCCTTACCGTCACCGCTGGTGCTGGCTACACGCCTGTTGCACCTCTCTCGGCTACCGGTACGATCACGAATGACGACACGACATACACCATCCAGTTCATCGGCATCACCGGTGCTGCGAGCGGTGCAGGCCGTGAAGGTAACCCGGCAGATGCTGGTGAAACCATCGCAACCTTCCGTGTATTCCGTAACGGTGTGAACTCGCCTGCTGGCAACGTCGACGTATCGACGGTTCCTGCTTCGGGTACCGCAACTGCCGGTGCTCCGAACACGACCTGCCAGCCTGGTCAGGACTACACTTCAGACGGTCGTACGATCGTGTTCCCTGCCGGCGGTGATCTGTCGGAAGACTTCACGATCCGTATCTGCCGCGACCTGGTCTTCGAATTGACTGAAACGTTTGACGCTCAGTTGACGAACCCAGTCGGTGGTTTCCTTGGTGCTCCGGCTGTTGCAACGGCGACGATCCTCGACGACGATGCAGCTCCAACCCTTAGCATCAATGACGTAACCGTTAACGAAAATGCTGGTACGGCGACCCTTACGGTCACCCAGAGCTTCACTTCGTCGCTCAACACCACGTTCTCGTTCTCGACCGGTGCAGTAGGCGATACTGCAACGCCAAACGTAGACTACTCGTCGACCAGCAGCACGGGAACTATCCCTGCAGGCAGCACGACGGCATCGATCACCATTCCTATCATCGACGACAACTTCGATGAGCCGAATGAAACCTTTACCGTTACCCTCGGCAATTCGCCGACCAACGCTACCATCAATGATGGCATTGGTATCGTAACGATCACCGACAACGAACCGAACACTCAGTTCTCGGTCAATAACGTTGTCCAGATCGAAGGAAACCCGAGCCCAAGCGATCCTAACGTTGCTTCGACCTCAGCGTTCAACTTCCGCATCACCCGTACCGGTGACGCACAGGCGAGCGAAACGGTCTGCTTCGAAACGGTCGATGGCGACATCGAAAATCCTGCGATCAATCCTAATCCTGCTGTCGGCGGACCAGGCGGAACGATTCCGTCGAACCTCGGCGTACCGGATTACACCAGCCGTGTCGCTGGCCCGACGAACTGTGTGACATTCACCCAGGGCGGACCTAGCGTCATCACTGTTCCGGTTATCGTCTACGGCGATAGCGTTAACGAATTCGACGAATCCTTCACCCTGCGACTCATCTCGGTCAACGGTGTGACGAATCCGCTCGATCAGAACAACAATCCACGTATCACCGATGCCCTTGGCCTCGGCGTTATCCAGAACGATGACGGTGCACCTTCGATCTCGCTTTCGGTCAACGGACCGCTTGTTGAAGGCAACACCCCATCGGTTGGCGGCAGCTTCACGTTCACGGTTACCAGAACAGGCAGCACCTCGAACCCAGTAACGGCTTCGTGGGCTACCTCGACGGGTTCCGGAACAACGGCAGCCACCGCAGGCACAGCTTGCGCTGCTGATAATCAAGTTGACTTCATCACCTCGTCTGGCACGATCACGATCCCTGCCAACTCGGCGAGTGCGACCTTCACAGTTCCTTACTGCGGAGACCTCTATGATGAAAACAACGAGTCGTTCTCGGCTACCCTTTCGAATCCTTCGAACGGTGTAATCGGTACGGCTACAGCAACCGCGACGATCAACGACGACGACGCAACTCCGATCATCTCGGTTAGCGATGTCAGCGTCTGCGAACCTGAAACCGGAACTGTCGCAGCTGTATTCACGATCACGAGAACGGGTCTTTCGTACCTCACCTCGACGGTCAACGTGAACACCGTTGACGGTACCGCAACCACAACGGATAACGACTACGTCGGAATCCTTACACCAGGCGGCCAGGTTGTTACCTTCAACCCGACCGAAACCACGAAGACCGTTCCGGTCACGGTTAACGGCGATACGAAGTTTGAAACGGATGAAACGTTCACGCTTCAGATCGTTGGAACCGCAACCAACGCGATCATCGATCCAGGTCAGGGTGCAGACCCGATCGGCCTCGGTGTCATCGTTAACAGCGGTGCCGGATGTACCGGCGACGCAGCACCTAGCTTCGCTGCTGGACCAGTTATCCAGAACGAAGGAACCGCAGCTGGTAATGCACCTGCTCCGTTCTTCGTCCGTATAACCAGAACCGGCACGACGCAGGTACCTGCTACGCTTACATACAGCACGGCAAGCACGTCGTCGGCAACGGGTGGAGCATCATGCTCGACCGCAGGTGTTGACTACATTACTGTTACCAACTCCGTGATCAACTTCCCGGCAGGTGGCTTCACGCCGCTGACGACGGGTGGTGTTTACGGTGGTGCACAGGGTGCAAACTTCGTGGACGTTCCAGTTCAGGTTTGTCAGGATGCAACGTTCGAAAACAACGAAACCTTCAACGTAACGTTGGCGGCAACTGCGTTTGCGACGATCAACCCGACAGGATCGCCTGCCCTGGTCACGATCACTAACGATGACGGTCTGGCATTCGCTATCCGTAATCCTGGACCGGAAGGTGCTGAAGGAAACACTGGCAGCACGACTGCCTTCACCTTCACCATCGACCGTGTCGGTGATTCATCGGTTGCTTCGACGGTCTGCTACCAGACTGTTGCTGGAACCGCTACGGAAGGTGTTGACTACACTGGACTGACAGCGGGTGCTGCAAACTGCGTAACCTTCGCAGCTGGCGTCAACTCGATGAACGTTCCTGTAACGGTGATCGGTGATAATACACCAGAAGCTGATGAGACCTTCTTCTTGAGACTCCTCAGTGCAACTGCTGGTACTATCCCGAACGTCGGAACCGGCGATCGCGTAGCAACCATCAACAATGACGATGGTCCTTTCGTACCGCCGACTGGTAAGGAAGGTGACGTTGTCGATGCTGGCGGTCAGCCTGCCGGTGACGGTGTCCTTCTCGCGAACGACGTAAGCGTCCTGCGTAACTTCGTACTTGGTACGGCTACGCCTGCAACGCCTAGCCAGTTCCAGAGAGCTGACATCAACGGAACCTGCGGTGACGCAGCGATCAACGCTGCAGACGTAACGGTTGCAAGAAACTGGCTGCTTAACAGCACACCATTGCCAGATGCTTGCGGTCCTACCGCTGCTGCTCGTCCAGAGGCTTCGGAAGATCGTCCTGACGTTGTTGGACGCATCATCCGTGCGGTCAACACGAATGGAACTGCGGGGAATCAGGTAACTGTTTCCTTCCAGCTCGATTCGCAGGGCGACGAGGCTTCGGCCAGCTTCACGATCAACTGGAACCCAGCAGTACTCACTTATGTGAGTGCTGCACTGGGCAACGGTGTTCCGACCGGCACGAATCTCGGACAGAACACCACGCAAACCGCACAGGGCCGTCTCGGCATTCTGCTCGATTCTACGAATACGTATGCAACGGGCACTCGCCAGATACTGACGGTCACGTTCAACGTGGCTGCTGCTCCTGGTTCGGTTGGTACTTGGCCGATCACGTTCTCGGGAACACCGACCGCACAGAGCGTGTCGAGTGCGAACGGAACGCTTCTTGCGACGACCTACGAGTCGGGCAACGTCGTGATCACGACAACCGCAGCAGGTGTTCGTGTCGGTGGTCGCGTAACAACGGCTAGCGGCCAGGCTCTGCGTAATGCAACTGTCGTTCTGACCGATGCAGCAGGCAACAAGCGTACGGTAACTACCGGTTCATTCGGTATCTACTCGTTCGATGATGTCGAAGTTGGCCAGTCGTATGTTGTCGGCGTTCAGTCGAAGCGCTATCGCTTTGGTACACGCATCGTTAACGTAACGGACAGCCTTGCTGACGTTGACTTTGTTGGTCAGGAATAATTCCTTTCCATCGCTTAGACCGAAAGGCGGCCCTCGAGGCCGCCTTTCTTTTTTCTTGAATAGATCCTTCTGCTCGGCAATAGATTGACCGACCTTACGGATAGGAATAAAATATTGCACAGTCGAGCAAGTTTAGATGAACTGAAATGGGAACTAGGTATTCTTTTATCAAAAGAGCGATCACAGTGCTCCTTTTTGCATTCGCGGTGACATTTTCGCCGTTGATGTGCATTGCCGATTCACCGGGCAGGATTACACGCTTTTCCGAATCGATCTTTAGCGAACGAATGCCCGTACTGGCGGCCGAGAATAAGATCTCGACCGACGTAATTGCGGATACGGCAGGCGGGCGACATTCATCGATCGTAATATTGCTTAGCAGTCAGCCCGACCTGAGCGATGCGTATGCGATAAAAGACGCGGATAAGCGGGGCTGGTTTGTTTACAGAACCTTGAGCGAAAATGCGAAAGCTACTCAGGATAGTCTTCGCTCTTATCTTGATAAAAAAGGGATCGCGTACACCGCGTTTTGGGCGGCGAATATGATAGTCGCTGATTTGGACCGAGAAACCGCCGTTACGATAGCCGGCCGAACGGATGTTGCAAGGTTAGATTCCAATCGTCCGGCCCGCTGGGTGGAGAGCCCGGAGATAGCGCAGGAAAGAATTACGGCTTCCAAGCCGGATTCATCGGAAGCCGTTGAATGGGGTGTTACTAATGTTAATGCTCCTGCCGTCTGGAATATGGGATTTAACGGAAATGGGATAACTGTTGGTGGCCTCGACACAGGGATTCGCTGGACTCACGCGGCGATCAAGGCAAAATATCGCGGCTGGAACGGAACAACCGCCGACCATAACTACAACTGGCATGATTCCATTCATTCCGGTGGTGGGGTATGCGGCGCCAATTCGGTGGAACCATGCGACGATTCTGGTCATGGATCTCATACAGTTGGTACGATGGTAGGCGACGACACCGCAGGAAATCAGATAGGTGTCGCTCCCGGAGCGAAATGGATCGGCTGCAGGAATATGAACGTGGGTGACGGCACTCCCGCAAGTTACGCAGAGTGCTTTCAGTTCATGATAGCTCCGACGGATCTTGCCGGGAATAATCCAGATCCTACGAAGCGCCCGCACATTCTGAACAATTCCTGGGGATGTCCGGCGAGCGAGGGGTGTACGACACGAGCTGAGCTTGAGACAATAGTTAACAACACCCAAGCAGCAGGAATCTTCGTACAATCGTCCGCCGGCAATTCTGGCTCTGCTTGTTCGACCGTTTCCGAGGCTTTAGCGATCTACGACGCATCGTTCGCAGCGGGAGCGATCGATATCAATAATGCACTGGCGTCCTTCAGCAGCCGCGGCCCGAGTACTTACTACAATCCAAACATACTAAAGCCTAATATTTCCGCTCCAGGATCTGGTGTTCGCTCGATCACGAGAACAAGCGACACCGCGTATACATCCATGTCGGGAACTTCGATGGCTTCGCCCCACGTTGCTGGGGTGATCGCCTTACTTTGGTCCGCCCGGCCGACACTCGTAAGAAATATAGCGGCGACAAAAGCGTTACTTCAGAATACTGCGAATCCGGGCGTGACCGTAGCCACTCAGACATGTGGCGGGACACCTTCAACTCAGATTCCGAACAATATTTTTGGCTATGGCCGGGTTGATGCTTTTGCCGCGGTCACGTCGATCTCAGTTTCTGGAAGAGTTGTAAGTCCAGAAGGCGTCGCGCAAAGGAATATCCTCGTCTCACTAACCGATTCTAATAATGTCAGAAGATCCGTGACGACAAGTTCGTTTGGGATATTCTCGTTTGACGGTGTTCGTGCCAACTCAAGTTTTACGCTCAGCGTTTCGAGCAAGCGATACAGATTTGCCCCGCAAGTTGTGACATCCGGATCCAGCGACCTGTCGGTGAACGATTTCGTCGGGCTGCAATAGGATTATGAGAAAATTGACCTATTTTTGTTTGGTGCTTAGCCTTACCGCTCTATTTGCCTCCGCTCAAATACCGTTTTCGGAAGATCAGATCCGTGTGTTTGACGCGAAGGGAAAGCCGTCGAGCATCGATAAGATCATTAACTCTATCGGTGAGAACGAGGCGGTATTTTTGGGGGAACAGCACGACGACGCTGTCGGTCACGCGGTTCAAATGGAGATCTTTAAGCGAGCGGTCGAGAAGTATTCTGCGGATCGTAAAATGGCCCTGTCGCTAGAGATGTTCGAGCGAGATATTCAGGTCGTTGTAGATGAATACCTCAAGGGGTTGATCAGCGAGGCTCAGTTCCTGGCCAGTTCACGCCCGTGGGGCAATTATAAGACTGACTATCGTCCTTTGGTTGAGCTTGCGAAATCAAAGAATCTGCCGGTGATAGCGGCAAATGCCCCTCGCAGGTACGTAAATATGGTGTCGCGCAATGGTCGCTCGTCGCTTAACGGTTTGAGCAAAGAGGCTAAATCCTGGCTGCCGCCGCTACCTTATGCAGAACCTTCGGAGGCTTATGCAACAAAATTCAAAGCCCTGATGGGACCGAGTCCGGAGGCTCAAATGGGGATCGATAAGATATTGGCGTCTCAATCGCTTTGGGATGCGGGAATGTCGAATTCGGTCTATCGATTTCTGAAGGACAACAAAAGGCCACTCGTTATCCACCTGAACGGCGGCTTTCACACGGAAAATCGACTCGGCACGTTTGAACACCTCATGCGTTATCGGCCAAAAACCAAAGGGATCGTCGTGACCCTGCGGTACGAGGATGATTTTAAGACCTTTGATAAGGCAAAACACACGGATCTAGGTGATTTTGTGGTTTTGACCGACGGGAAACAACCTCGAAGTAAGCGATAGCGATCCACTACCTTAGTAAGAAATGAGGCTGCCTGAAAAGGCGGCCTCTCGCCGTTTTTGGGGCTTGATATGAAATTGCCTGTGCGAAATAATTCATCTATCTATTCTACCGCGTAAAAATCCGCACCAACACTGCAGCGACGTTCAATAAAATCAACAACTTAGCGACGGCACATTTGTTGCCAACCTAACAATGCGTAAGATCGGACGGCTGTCACAGCTTCTTGTTCATATCGTTTCTAATTAGCAGTACTAATTAACTTTGAAAGCGAAACGGATTCAAGCAGGCAATGCGGCACGCCGTCGCCGTCGTAAACTTAAAAGATCGCATCAACGCGACAGGAGCTATTTTTCTTATGTATAAGCATGCATTACTTTACATTGTTCTCTCTTTATTTATATCCGCCGTTTCGGTATTCGGACAGGCGGCTACCGTCAAAGGGATCATTAAGGATTCCGCAGATATGCCCCTCGCGGGAGCGGTCGTAGTTCTCCGCAATCGGACTACTGGGCTCGAACGACTCACCAATACCGATATAGAGGGGAAATTCGCATTTAACGGACTAAGTTCCGAGTTATACGAGATCATCGCCGCCGCACCGGGATTTGGCCGTCAGACCAAAGCGGTTGAGCTGAATGCAGTCGATATTCTCGTAACTCTCGAGCCGGAACAACTGCACGAGACAGTGACCGTTGTCTCCGGATCGCGTCAGGCCGAACTTCAGGAGAGCCTTAATACTGCGGTTGAGGTCGTGACCCGGCGAGAGATACAAAGCAAAGGCTACCAGACCGTTGGCGAAGTTCTGAAGGAAGTGCCGGGCGTACAGACGCGTCTCGGTTCGGATACCGGCACCGTCAGTGGTATTGCCGGCGAACAGATCCAGGGCGTAGGTTCGCGACAAGCCTTGGTACTTCTTGATGGCTTCCCGATCATTGCGGCCCGGGGCATTAAGAGCGGAACGATCAATCTTGACCGTCAATCCACGGGCAAGATCGAGCAGGTCGAAGTCGTCAAAGGAGCTGCATCGGCCCTTTACGGTTCGGATGCTATCGGTGGCGTCGTTAATTTGATCTCGCGTGAACCGACGTTGCCGTTTACAGGAAGTTTGATGGTGTCTGGTGGGAACTTTGGGGTTCTGAGCCAAGCGGCCGAGGCGGGTGTTCGAAAAGGTGCTTACAGCGGCTTCTTTACCTTTAATCGTGACAAGCAGAATGAATTCGACATCACTCCGACGACTTTTGACACGACAGGTGCAGGATTTCATCGCTATGATGTATTCGCCAAACAAAAATGGGAGTTCTCGCCAAAGTTCTTTGTCACTGCGATGGGAAATCTCTACACGGGCCGTGCCCGCGGACGCTCGATCGGCGAACCGGATCCGACTCAGAATTATGCATCCGGCAAGCAGTTCGATGATACACGTGACATTACGCAGAACTACGGAGCGACCGCAAACTGGTCGCCGACATCAAAAACGGTCATTCAGGCACGCGGATATTTTTCGCGATATGATGAGTACGCAAAGACCTCGTTTGCTAACGGACAGTCCTTTCCCGACGACAATCTCTTCCAAAGATTCGGCCGGGTCGATGCGTCACTTTTACAGATCATTGGCGAACGTCAGATCGTTCAGGTTGGCGGCGAATGGGCAACCGATCGTTATCGCGGGCTAAATCGTCTCGCGACGAACACTGGCAAGGAGGCAAATACAAGCACGGCCTGGGCTCAGGATAAGGTCAGCATAACGGGTCGCCTGACCGCCACCGTCGGGCTTCGCTACGATTCGCACTCGATCTTTGGTTCGGCAGTTTCGCCGAAGGTTGGACTGAACTTCCGTGCGTCTGACCGCATTAATGTGCGTGCATCGTGGGGACGTGGGTTCCGTGCTCCCGACCTCGGACAGCTTTATTACAAATTCTACAACCCGACCAATTTCTATCAGGTCTTCGGCAATCCGGGACTGCGTCCGGAACACTCGGGTTCGTGGCAGATCGGCTCAGAATACTCGAGCACGAAAAAGAATTATCGTTTCGGCATAAACCTCTTCCGCAACGACGTGGTTAACATGATCGATCCGCAAACGATCGGATTTGTACTGCCGTTTCCTTCACCGGGAGCACTGACTATCGCTCAGGCACGTACGTATCTCAACGGCATCGGGCTTGATCCGGCTCAGTATCCGATCATGCCTTTCAGGCTGCTGATCGTTTACAACAACATCTCGAAGATCTACACGCAGGGAATCGAAGCGAGTACGGACATTAAACTGCCGAAGAATTTTTCGGTGAGTTCGAATTACACATATCTCGACGCCCGCAACAAATCGACTGGAGCTTACCTTCCAGAGCGTTTCAAACATCAGGGCAGCGTCCGTCTTGCCTACGAGAACGAAGATATTGGTTTCAGGGCAAACATCCGTTCAACTTTTTATTCGAAATGGAAAGCCTCGTCGCAATCAAACCGCGTCGTTCAAGGCGAACTCGCGTCACCTGGTTTCCAACTCGTCGATGCGTTTGTTGCAAAGGATGTCCGCAACAACTTCGAGGTTTACGGCGGCGTTGAGAATCTGTTCAATAACAAGGACGTAAACATCGGTAAATTCGATACAACCGGCCAGCCGCTGCCGATCCTGCGTCCTGATGCGGGACGTATGTTCCGTGTGGGAATTCGCTATCGCTTCAGCAAAGCGAAATAACCGAAAGCTCCATCACGCAAGAAAAAAACGCCCGAAGGCATCTTCGGGCGTTTTTACATGGGGATCGTCCCATGTCGGCTGTTCCCACCGGCGTTTGTTGAATTTACTCGCGTTCCAAAAGCCTTTCGTTAGCTGGATATGCGGTTCCGACTGCTTTTGCATCAAAACGGTTACGACGTCGAATCGATACGGAATGTCTCGTACGCCGAATAGCTTCCGGTATATTTTTGACGTCCTGGTGATCTGTCGCTGCTTGCGAGTATCGACGGCAGATAGAACCGGGGCAAAATCGTCAGAACGCCGCGTTTTCACCTCGATAAAGCACAGCGTATCACCGTCAAGTGCGATAATGTCGATCTCGCCAGTCACCTGAACGCCTTTCGAATTGCGTCCCACTGGAACTTTGAAATTTGTCACGACGACACGAAATCCAGCACGTGTCAGGTACTCCGCGGCCAACTCTTCGCCGCGAACGCCCAGCTCGCTTGTGCCTTGTGTCACGGCTCGTTTATCCTTTTGAATGATCGAGAATATTTCGGACATTCTAATTGTAAAAATGAAACCAAATTATATCAGAAAGATCTGGGGCGTCGCTGTGTTTTGTGTCGCATCGTCAATGGCAGCATTTGCTCAAACGCCGACTGTTACGCCCTTGCGAACGCCGACACCTGTGCCCACGCCTTTCGTTGCTCCGCCGATGCCCGCAGTCGTTAATTTTGATAGGCCGACCATATTCTCATACGACCCTGCGAAACTCGCTTCGCCGTTCGAGACGGAGAGTGCGCGACGGAATTCCCGCGTTATCCCACAGCCGCCAAATGCCACGCTTACAGTTCCTAAAGGCTTTAAGGTCAATGTCTTTGCCGAGGGAGACTTTCGCTACCCTCGGTGGATGGCGCTCGCTCCGAACGGCGACGTTTTTGTCGCCGATTCACGTGCAAATTCGGTAATAGTACTGCGTGACACGAACAAGGACGGCAAAGCTGATCAGCGGTTTGTCTTCTCGGACAAGCTTTCACAGCCATTCGGGATGGCTTTTCACGACGATTGGTTTTATGTCGCGAACACCGATTCGATCGTTCGATTCAGATACAAGAGTGGGCAAACAGCAGCCGACGGAGCACCCGAAAAACTAGTTGAACTAACGGCGGGCGGCTACAATCAGCACTGGACGCGAAATATTTTGTTCTCGAAGGACGGAAAGCAGATGTTCGTCTCTATCGGCTCCGCGACAAATGTCAGCGTCGAGCCCGATCCCAAACGAGCGGCAATTTCGGTTTACGATCCAGAGGGCAAGAATCACCGCATCTACGCCGCGGGTCTCAGAAACCCCATTGGCCTGGCGTGGAATCCGAAAACAGGCGAACTCTGGACAGCGGTAAACGAGCGTGATGAACTAGGTGACAACCTCGTTCCTGATTACGCGACCAGCGTCAAAGAAGGCGGATTCTACGGTTGGCCCTACGCATACATCGGCCCGAACGAAGACCCGAGACGGAAAGGCGAGAGCCCCGAACTGGTGAAAAAGTCGATCGTACCTGACGTGCTTTTCACATCGCACGTCGCCGCTCTCGGCATTCAGTTTTATACAGGCAAAATGTTTCCAAAAGAGTATCAGGGAGATGCTTTCGTCGCGATGCATGGCTCGTGGAATCGGGCAAAGCTCAGCGGATACAAGGTTGTTCGAATTCGATTCAAAAACGGAAAGCTTGTCGGCAATAAGTACGAAGATTTCGTTACGGGATGGCTGCCTAGTGAGGATTCAAACGAAGTTTGGGGAAGGCCCGTCGGATTGCTGGTCGCGGCCGATGGTTCGCTCCTGATCACTGACGACGGCGGACGTAAGATCTGGCGGGTGAGCTACGGAAAATAAATGAAGGAACCGGTCAAAATGCCGGTTCCTCGTAAATTCCATAAACATCACGGAGTGCTACGCAGATCTCTTCGACAGTCGCATAGGCGGCAACGGCTTCGATGATGGCGGGCATTGAGTTTTCGCCTAATCTCGCGGACTGTTTGACCTTTTCCAATGAATTGGCTACCGCACCATTGTCACGGGTTGTTTTGACGTGTTCCATTCGCAACAATTGGTGATTGCGGACGGTCTCGTCGATCTGGAGGATGTCTGTTTTGTGAACCTCGTCGTCCATGGCGTATTTGTTCACGCCGACGATCACTTGCTCGTTTCGTTCGACCGCCTTTTGATATTGGTAGGCTGATTCCTGGATCTCACGCTGCGGGAAGCCTGCCTCGACCGCCTCGACCATGCCGCCAAAACCATCGATCTTGTCAAAATAATCAAAACACCCGTCGATCATCTTCTGCGTAAGAGATTCGACATAATAACTGCCGCCGAGCGGATCGACAGTGTTCACAACACCTGTTTCCTCAGCGATTATCTGTTGGGTTCTGAGGGCGATCAAAGCCGCCGCATCTGTGGGCAATGCCAGGGCCTCGTCGTACGAATCCGTGTGAAGCGACTGTGTTCCGCCGAGAACGCCTGCCAGAGCCTGTATCGCAACACGGGCGATGTTATTGAGCGGCTGCTGGACGGTGAGCGAAACGCCCGCCGTCTGCGTATGAAAACGCATCTGCATAGTCCGCGGGTTCTTTGCTCCAAAGCGTTCCTTCATTGTCTTCGCCCAGACAACGCGGGCCGCTCGATATTTGGCGATCTCTTCGAAAAAGTCGTTGTGGGCGTTGAAGAAGAATGAGATCCGTGGCACGAAGTCATCGACATCCATCCCACGATCGACGCCGTACTGAACGTACTCGACGCCGTCACGCAGCGTGAACGCCAGTTCCTGCAGCGCAGTCGCACCTGCCTCGCGGATGTGATAACCGCTGACCGAGATCGGGTTGTATTTTGGGACGTGTTTGGTTGTGTATTCGAAGGTGTCGATGACCAGCTTCATCGCCGGTTTGATCGGATAGATCCACTCTTTTTGGGCGATATATTCCTTGAGAATATCGTTCTGGAGCGTGCCTGAGATTCGCGAGAAGTCTGCTTTTTGCTTTTCAGCGACGACGAGGTACATCGCCAAAAAGATCGGTGCGGGAGCATTTATGGTCTGCGAAACGGTGACGTGATCGAGCGGAATGCCGTCAAACAGAACTTCAAAATCCGCCAAGGAAGAAACGGCCACACCGCATTTACCAACTTCGCCTTCGCTCAGCGGGGAATCGCAATCGAGTCCCATCAAAGCGGGAAGGTCGTAGGCAACAGAAAGCCCGGTCTGTCCCTGGGCCATCAAATATTTGAAGCGACGATTCGTTTCTTCAGGCGAAGAAAACCCGGCAAACTGCCGCATTGTCCACAGTTTGCCGCGATAGCCCGTTGGGTGAATGCCGCGTTTGTAGGGATATTCGCCGGGAAATCCGACGTCAATGCTTTCTGCATCACCATCCGTATACAAACGTTCAACCGGTTCGAGGCTGACGCCTTCGAATGAGGTTTTGCGTTCAGGGCTTTTATCGAGAACCTTTTGGAGCGTTTCCTGCTCCCAACGCTCGGTCTCGGTCTGCTGCTGTGCTGCGATCTCGGTAATCTCTGTTGACATAGCTTATCAGTGTATAAGCTACGATTTTAGCACATCAGCGTACTAGTATTCTTTCCGATCGAGATCTTCGACCAAAGACTTGTCGCCCGGGAAATATCGGATATCCGAGATCACCCATCTGCCTTTTTCCTTTTCCATATTTACTGCATAAAGAATATCAGGAAGATTGCATGCCTTCGGATATTTGAAATGAACGTCAACGTTTCCGACCTCGCCTTTCACGGTTACCGTTCCGTATGAAATAGTTCGGTTGTAGCTCTTGCCTTTCATTTCGCAAGGCTCATCGAGCGGCTGAAAGGGAAGTCCGTCGCCGAAATGTGGCTTGTCTGTCGGGTTTTTAGCCAGATACTCCCGCTCGCGCTTCAGCTCTTTCTCGAAAAGTTTGTAGAGTTCGGTCGAGAACCACTTTTTGCGTGCATCGATATTCTTTTTGTTAAAGGTTTGAGAATGACTTTTGTCGAAGGCATAGAAAGCCTGGATGGCGGCTTTTGGCCCGGAATTTTGAGCCGAAACGATCGCCGAAATTGCTAACAGAAGGAACGAAATAACGATCGAGCGAAAAATATTCTTCATAGTATAATTGTGGCCGGATCACCGGACTTGTTGAGTTAGAACGAAATCGTGTTGAATTTGTTGCGGAGAATTTTAGCACTATTCTTGTATAGAGAAGAACGTCCAACAAAGTACTGCCTCACCGGCAAATTGCAAATATCTGGCACCTACGCGTACAATTACCGAATGGCGATTTTCAGGTTTGGGATACTTCTGCTGCTGGCATTACTGATAGCGGCAAATACGGGCTGCGGTGGAGCCGCTAATTCAAATGCGGCGAAGGCAGCTAACTCTTCCGCTTCAACCTCAAATCCCAATGCCGTACGCACAAATGCTGAGGAACTCGGTGTTTTGGTCAAACTACCATACGAGACCGAGGATATCGTCTGGAAGGAATATCCCACAAAGAAAAGGATCGTTGCGATAATGAAATTTTCGGCCGCGGATGCGGCTAAGATCGTTGCGGAAGCGGGCGGCACGCCGGAAAATACAGGCATTGCCGTCGAATCATGGTATCCCGAGGAACTTGTTGCGCAGACTGAAATGAGCGGCGATAATGCCTTGAAAGGAGTTTCTTATCCCGCAACTGCTTTTTATCAGGAACCGTACACGATCGGCAAGATCACTCACGTCGAGGGCAGTGATTATTTCATTCTCGACGTTCTGGCGAAATAACAACTATTCCAGTTCATATCGTTTCAGCTTACGATAGAGCGTCGATAGATCGATACCCAGTATCTTCGCCGCTTCGACCTTATCGTCGCTGCAGTTGGCAAGCGTTTCGAGTACATAGCTTTTCTCGACGTCTTCGAGTGTCGGTTGAACGCCAGTGACAGTCTTCGCAGAGGTGGTCGCCCGTACTTTCGCAGGCAAGCTCATGAGATCGACCTCGTCACCGCTCAGTATCACAGCCCGTTCGATCACGTGTTCGAGCTCGCGAATATTTCCCGGCCATGAGTAGCTCGTTAAAGCCGAAAGAGCATCGTTCGTGATCATTTTTGGCGGTGAGTTTTGGGCGTGGGCTGCGGCGGCGACGAAGTGTTTCACGAGCAGCGGAATGTCATCACGCCTTTCGCGAAGCGGCGGCACGTCGATCTCGATCACGTTGAGCCTGTAAAAAAGATCTTCACGAAATTTGCCTTCCGCTACCTCAGATTCGAGATCACGATTCGTCGCAGCTACGATCCGGGCGTCGTAGTTTATCGGTGTCGACGCACCGACTGGAACGACTTGATGTACCTGCAGGGCTCGCAGGAGTTTTACTTGGAGCGAGGGCGGCATCTCGGCGACCTCGTCGAGGAAAAGCGTACCACCTGCAACAGAACGAAATAGCCCTTTCTTGTCGGCGATCGCCCCGGTAAATGAGCCGCGTGTGTGGCCGAACAGTTCGCTTTCAAGCAGAGTTTCAGGTAAGGCTCCGCAATTCACAGCGAGAAACGGCTTATCCCGCCGGCTGCTGTTGAAATGTATCGACCGGGCGATCAGCTCCTTGCCGGTACCGCTCTCGCCCTCAATAAGCACCGTCGCCGTCGTGTCGGCAACCTTGTTTACCAGATCGAAAACGCGGTTCAGAGCGTCGCTTTTTCCAACGATCTCTGAGTAAGTCTGATGTTTGCGAAGTTCACGGCGGAGAACCCGATTCTCACGAAACAGCTTCCGATGCTGAGCCGCATTTCGCACGGTTTGAACGAGGTCTTCATTTACAAATGGTTTGGTTATGTAATCGTATGCCCCTTTTCTGAGAGCCGCGACGGCCGTATCGACCGATGAAAAGGCGGTCATAATGATGACAACTGCTTCGTCGTCGATCGACTTTATCTGATCGAGCAGAGCTAGGCCGTCGTTGCCCGACATCTTAATATCTGTCAGTGTGATGACGATATCGTTCGTCGCAAAGATATCGAGGGCAGTTTCCGCGCTGTCCGCCGAATAAACCTCAAAATCCGCAGCTTCAAGCAGCTGACGCAGGATGCCGCGCATCATTTCTTCGTCTTCGACGATCAGAACGCTTTCTTTGGCCATAGGTAAAACGTCGCGAATTTTTAAGTCTAGCACAGGCTTTATTGTTGCTTCGCGTTCGTGTTAGCATCAAATATTATCTAGTTGATTCGATGCGGTTTATCAGATTTTCCAGCGTGGTCGTAGTTATGCTCGTTTTTGCGGCTCTCGCGACTGCGCAGCAGACAAATCCGGTCGAACGCCAGGTCTCGAATCCGATAACTGATACCCCAAACATCAATCCTATCGCGCCCGAAAAAAAGGTCTCTGCTCCCAAAAACATCAAGAAACAAAAGACCGAACCGGAAGGCGGTGACGGCGAGCTCGTCGTTTATGCCGATAACCGCGTGATCGAGGGGGAAAAGGGCGCGCGAATAATCCGGCATTCGGGCAACGTCGACGCCCGCTACGGCATTTATCGAATTCAGGCTAATGAGCTGACCGTTTATGAGGCCGAAAATAAAGTGGTCGCAAAGGGAAGTGTGATCTTTGACCAAGGCGACGATCAGCGTATAACCGGTGCGACGGCTGTTTGGAATTATAAGACGAAACTCGGAACCTTCGAGGACGCAACGGGCTTCACCAACCAAACTAACGACGGCACGGTTATCTACTTTACGGCCGAACGCGTCGAACGCGTCAGCCTGAACGAGATCGTGGTGATAAAAGGAACCTTCACAGCATGTGAAGAAGCTGTTCCTAAATGGTCGTTTACATCCGAGCGCGCGACGATCAAGACCAACGACAAGCTTCGTCTGAAGAATGCCAAATTCAAGGTAAAGAACATTCCGCTGCTCGTCGTACCTTTCGCATCCATCCCGATCAAGGAACGCGACCGCAGTTCCGGATTCCTGTTGCCGACCGTCAGCTATTCTAAGCGAAAAGGCGTAAGGCTTTCGACGGCGTATTACCAAACGCTCGGCCCGTCGGCCGATGTAACTTTTCGCGGTGACGTTTATACATCGCGAGGCCTTGGTTATGGAATGGATGTAAGAACGCGCGCAAACTCGCGTTCATTCCTGAATTTTGGATTTTACGCCGTCAAAGACCGGATCTTCGGAGCCAATGCCGACGCGGCTCATCCTGATCAGGGCGGGTCGATCATCTTTGCCGACGGCGTTCACTATTTCGCAAACGGCTTTACCGCGGCTGCAGATGTTCGGCTTACATCAAGCTTGGCTTTTAGGCAGGAATTTTCCGATGGCGTGCAGCAGATCATCTCGCCGATCGAGCTGTCACAAGTATTTGTAAACAAAAGCTGGGATAACTACACGCTGAATCTGCTTTCGCGTTCACAGGTCATATCGATACCAAACGTACGCGAAAAGACGCGAAATCTGCCGAGTATAAACTTCGAAAAGCGACCATCGATGCTGTCTTTCCTCGACGGCGTTTATTTCTCGTTCAAGACCAGTCTCGAGGGCGTCTCGCGTCGGGAAGAGGTCGACGATCTGAATGCTTACCGCCAAATCACTGGCGGCGATCCGGTAGTCACGCCGTCGCTTTCGCAGAGGCTGGATGTGTACCCGCAGATCACGGTGCCATTTCGGACCAAGTACCTTAATTTCACGGCTAACGCGGCCGCCCGCGTAACCTATTATTCAAACTCTTTTGACGATTTTCGCCGCGTGACTGGCGACAATGTGGTGAGAAAGTACGGCGAATTCTCATTCGACGTGCGCCCAGTCGCTTTGGCTAAAAACTTTTACGGCAAGGACAATGCCTTTCGCTTTCGCCACGTCATCGAACCGTATCTGACATACCGCCTGGTAAAAGGGGTCGACAATTTTAACCGCATCATCCGGTTCGACTACGTCGATACCGCGACCAACACGAACGAGATCGAATTCGGCGTCATCAACCGCATCTATACCCGCCGGTACACCGAGGCCGTCACGAGCGAAGCTCAACGCCTTCTGGCTGCCACATCCGGCGATACTGACGAAGACAAAAAGTCGGGCATCCAGCCGTATGAGATACTGACGCTCGCCGTGCGGGGGAAATATTTCTTTGACAAAACATTTGGCGGGGCACTGATCGCCGGACGTAGAAACCAGATCGAACCGATGACCGCCCTCAGTTTTTACACCTTTGGCGGCGTGCCCAGACGGCTTTCGCCGCTAAATATCGATCTGACATATCGTCCGCAGCGTTACATCTTTGCGAATACGAGGATGGATGTCGGACTCAACCGTGACGGCATCAGGGCCGTGTCGGCAACAGTTGGCTACGATTCGTCGTTTATCAAGCTATTTCAAACTTTTTATTACACTCGTGCCGTCACGCTCATCCCGTCGCTCGCTCAATACGCAGATCCTGCAGGCAAAGAACCAGGAACGCTCCGCGGCTCGCAGTGGAGCCCATCCGTCTTCGTCGGCAACCGCGACAAAGGCATCTACGGCGGCTACTCCTTCTTCTTCGACTTCCAAAACCGCCGAGCCAGCCAACAAAACCCACTCATCAGCTCACTAGTAACCGTCGGCTACACCTACGACTGCTGCAGCCTAGCCCTCCAATACTACAGCTTCAACGTCGGCGTCCGAAAAGAAAACAAACTAATCTTCAGCTTCCGCCTAAACGGAATCGGAAGCTTTGGTTCGGAACAGTTCGGGCAGGGAGTCCGATAGCTTCGGCAGAAAGGTGGACTTTCCATCAAGTACGACTCGCTTCACTCCTGGCCGCCTACTTTAAGCGAATCTTAAAAGTTGCTGTGAAAATACCCTTTTGGGAATTTCCACTGACCGCGAACGAGTCGCCCGACTTCACGCCTTCAATATCGGTGCTGTGTTCCCAAATTAGTCGAGTGTGCCCTTCCTTAAGAAGATAATTCATTAGATCGGAGAATTTTTTCTCAATCGTAGATCTATCTTCGTCCTTCCCCTGCTTCTTCAATTCGGTGAGGAGGTTGCCGACAGTAAACGCAGTTCCTGCTTTTACAAGGTTGAGCGCTGGTCCAAAAAAAGTGTCTAGCCCCTTCGTAAGAATCTTTTGCCAAGTTGAGGATTTTTCCACATCGTAGATCTTGACTGCAACGCGGTCTAAGGATTTGTACGTGATGCCTTCAAATAGAGCCTCTCGTCTCGGCTCACCAACCTTCGATATGTCAAGTTTAGGAAGAGCTGAGTCGCGCACGAAATTGGGTTTATCTTTGTTCTTCGCTTCGCATTCCCAATAGTCTTCCTTTGCGGCTCCTGGAACATACTCTGTAAGTTCAACAAGTATGCCCACTGCGTTCATGTACTCGCAAGGTAACCGCTAAGCGGAACGAGGCGTAGTCGTCTTTCAAGTTGATTGGAAATGTGAAATCAGTGATTGTAAGAAGTATGTTTGACATTGGCTTCTCCGATTCATGGCTTTGTCTGCTTAAAGATTCGAAAAAGGTCGACGCCGATTCCTAACTTAAAAATATCCCGGCCTGAAATTGTTCGGGGGTATCTATCTATGGGAACGATGGCTGTGCTCGTGGCCGTTAGCGTTGCGGCACTATCGGCAGGATTAAGGAATAAAGGAAATGTTTCTTTAACTCGTCGGCCGAGCCTAAGTTGCGTCGAGCCGAAAATTGTTAGGCGACCGCCAAAAACTGGTAACGGTGTGGATCCGTCCGCTCGCAGTATTACTCCTCTTAGAGTTCCTGTGATGGCCTCATTTTGACCGACCGAAAAGTCGACCATAGCTGGAAATACTCGATTTCCCTCGCTGTCGTTTTGGAATTCAGTTTTCATTCGAATTCCGGCATAGTACTGCCGGAAAAATTTGTCCCGATCGGGTGATACGAACGCTATATTCGTTTTGCCTGCCGCTTCCGGAAAAATATTAAGAAAATTGGGATCAACGACCGTCATCCCCATGCTTACTACGGTTGGGATCTTAAATATTTGCGCCGATTTGTCCGACGAAAGCGGGTTAATGGCCCCTGCACTGGCAATCAAGAAAATGGAGCTCTTTCCGGGAAGAAATCCTTGTCCCCATTTCCCTGATATGCCCGGAATCTTCGTTTGCAGACCGACTAGAAAGTCGAAACTTTGCGCGAGATCGTTGGACTTCGTGCTATTTTCACTCAGAAACGTGGGGAATGTTCCGAAGTTACCGAGGTTTGCAAAGGTTTGTACCGGAATACTTGAAAGGCGAAGATTGGCCCACGTCGAGAATTCAAACTTGCGACGTCCAAAGGGGATAGAAAAAGGCGTATCGAAATAGAAATCTAAGAACGGGCTTCCTTTGCTATTTGCTGAACTAGCGCCAACCTGCTCTATCCCGACGATAGCTCGCGTGCTCGAACTCGTGGTAAAATTCTGGCAATCGGTACATTCAATTTCAATCTGATCTGCGGATTTCTCAATTTTTTCACCTCCGACTTTAGGATACACACGAATCTTGTTAGTTCCTTCGCTAAGGTCTATCGATTCGTCTTGCCAGTCCTTTATTTTTTCATTCTTTTCGTCAGGTTTAATTTTTCGCTCAAATGTTTTAGAAACACCCTTATTTTGAACTTCGAAAACATAGTTCCCAATGGGCGGCGGTATCATTGCGGCCGAATGTACACGGACGACAGTACTCGCCTTTCCAATAACTGATGCCTCAGCCTGAAGTCTGACTTTTGGGACAGTCGGGGAGGAATCACTCCCATTTGATTTCAAATTGTTGGGCTGAAGGTTTGAAGTATCAGCAGTCACAAGTCCTGTTTCGACTTTCAGACGCTTGTTCTCGTCGAGCAGAGCTTTGAGCTTTTTAAGTTTTGCATTTTCTTCTTCCACGGCCTTGATTTGTTGATCAACCGTCGGAACCTCTTGAGCTACTGCCGTTAATGTTGTCACCGAGAGAACATGGGCCGAGGCGAATACGAAAAAAAATAGAAACTTCATAAAAACTCCTTTTTTGATTTCGGTGGCAGAACTTGAACCAGTTACGTACGAAACTGTAACAGAATTTACGGACCGCTGAATACACGAATGCGTTCGGTTCGCAACCCAATCCTAAGATTGCCAAAGGTTCTGAAACCCGAGGGATCGAAGGATATGTTTTTGAGTCCAGGATTTCTCAGCTTCAACCGAAAATGCATAACTGCCAAGGTTGTTAGGAGTTTTGCGGGAACTCCTTGAACCACTTAATTTTAATGAGTCGTCGCGATCCGACCTTGGGTGGGCTCGCGGGGCACATTAGTGAAAGTAAAATTAATGCTTGATTTGAGGGAGTATAAACCCATTTGTTAGAAATGCAAGCATTTTTTTGATTCCTCGCAATTTATTGTTCTTTCAATAGAATTGAAAAAAGACGCAAAATCTTACAGCTTTTTTTGTTTTGGCAGATCTTTCGGATTTAGTTGCCTTGCAGGTAGATGTTTTGGGCGATCGAGTTGTAGTGTTCGACGGGGGCGAGGTCGTCGGTTAGGGGCGTTGTGTTGGGATTGGGTGAAAACGCCACGTCCGCGAGGCTCGGCGATCCTTCCTTTGAAAGAAGAGGAGTTTTTGCGGCGATCATGATCAGGTTTTGGAGTTTTTCATCGGGGTATTCGGGGTTTACTTTGGATACTGTGACGTTGGGGAAGACGGACTGGTAGGTGGCTAGTTCGGCGGTTAGGAAGCCGCTGGCTGGGCCTGTGATGGCGCCGCCGAGGTTGAAGATGAGGACTCCGTTGGGTTTTAGGAGGCGGTGGAATTGGTGGACGGCTTCTATAGTGGTCAGGTGTGTGGGGACTGAGAATAGTGAGCCGAAGGCGTCCATTAGGATTGCGTCGTATTGTTCACTTGCGGCCTGATCGATGAACATGCGGCCGTCCTGGTGGATGATGTGCATTCTCGGGTCATCGACGAGGCGAAAGTGGTCGCGCGCGATCTGGGTCATGCCCGGGTCGATCTCAACGACATCGATCTCGGCTTGCGGATAGGTTTTTAAGTATTCCTTTGGAAAAGAATACCCTGCGCCGCCGATGATGAGGGTTCGCTTGAGATCAGGGTTGGATTTGGCGATCAGGTGGTAGTATTTGCTGTATTCCAGAACCAGATCGTCGCTATCCAGGAACATCGCGGACTGAACGAAATACGGATCCGTCGCGAGTGCCCGGATCGGTTTGCCGGTTTTGGGATCTTTGGTCTCAAAGATCTGAACGCGGCTGTATTCGGTGTCGATGTCGAGAACTCGGCTGTTTTGGTATTGCAGATAGGCGTTGCCTTCGCTCGCCGCAACTCCAAAAACGAAAAGCGTGATCGCGGCGATGCTTGCCTTGTTGATCGAGAAGGGAATAAGGAGCAGCGAAAGCGTGATCAGCGAACCGGCGATCAGATAGAGCGTTCGGACGCTCCCGACAAACGGAATCAGCAAAAATCCGGCGGCAAATGTACCGACGATGCTTCCGATCGTGGATAGAGCGTAAAGGCGGCCTACGGTTCGTCCAGTTTGATCGACCGATGTCGTTGCGAGCCGAACGGCGAAAGGCGTGACGAACCCGAGGCAAATGCTGGCCGGAGCAAATAGCAAAAGCGAAGCGATGACCGCTTTTAGCTCGAGCATCATCGCGGCGTTGGCGATCGTCGAGAGGACGATATCCTTGATAAGCGTTGTCACCGAAACCAACGCACCCGCAACGAAGATCGCAGTAGCGAGGATCCGCATTTCAGGGTTTTTGTCGGCTAGCCTCCCGCCGAGCCAGTAGCCAAGGCTGAGTGCGGCCAGAATTACCCCGATCAAACTTGTCCAAATATAGGTCGACGCCCCGATAAACGGCGAAAGGATGCGCGAACCGATTATCTCGAATATCATCACCAAAGCTCCGCAAGTAAATACGGTGATGCCGAGAGAAATTGGCTGTAATCTTCTAAACACCGATCAAAAATGAAGCGAAGGCCGCAATTCCTGAGAAAACAAAACGGAGAAGCAAGCTTCTCCGCATGTAGAGCGGCAAAGCCGCGGGAAAAAAGATCAACGAAGTTAAATGGCTGCCGCCGAGGCGTTTACAAATGTAAGCCATTCCGCACCGCCTGGAGCGGGGCGTGTTGCGTCGAGAATCTTAAAGAATTCGGTCTGGAGTTGTCTTGTGATCTCGCCGCATTTACCTGAACCGATCGTGATGCGGTCGACTGCACGGATCGGCGTGATCTCGGCGGCGGTTCCGGTGAAGAAAAGCTCATCAGCAAGATAAAGGGCCGCTCGTTGGACGGTTGTTTCGATGACCTCGATCCCCATTTCGCGGGCGATCTGAATTACCGAATCACGCGTGATCCCGGGCAGAATAGATGCTCCGAGAGGAGGCGTGATGAGTTTGCCGCCGCTGACGAGGAAAAGGTTTTCGCCCGACCCTTCTGAAACGTAGCCGCGGTCATCGAGAGCGATGCCCTCGGAAAATCCGGCGAGCAGAGCTTCCATCTTTATTAGCTGCGAATTCATGTAATTCGCACCAGCTTTCGCCATCGACGGCATTGCGTTCGACGTGATGCGCGACCAACTGGACACACAAACGTCGATCCCGGCGTCCATTGATTCCTCGCCCAGGTATTTGCCCCATTGCCACGCGGCGATGTAAGAATCTATCGGATTGTTCAGCGGATTCACGCCGAATGCGGGCTTTTCCAGATCTAATCCTCGAATGATCAGCGGACGAAGGTAACACGATTCCAGTCCGCTATCCCCGATCAGTTTTACTGCGGCTTCACAAAAATCAGCCTTGGAAAACTCGGGCTGCATACGATAGATCTTTGCGGAATTCACAAGCCTTTGCATATGTTCCGGAAGCCGAAATACAGCGGAGCCTTTAGATGTCTCGTAACATCGGATCCCTTCAAAAACGCTGGAACCGTAGTTCACTACGTGCGACATGATATGGATATTGGCATCCGCCCAATCGACAAATTCACCATTTTTCCACACTTTTGGGGCGATCTTCATCGTGTTTACATCTTTTCCGGCCATATATTTTTCCAGCCTAGTGACAGCTTATAATGTTCTAAATTTGAGTGCTAAATATTATAGAGTCAATAACTACTTGATTGTATCCCACGCGTATTTTGCACGCAACAGACGATCGGGATGCGAAAGGGACCTCATTTTCGCCCGGTCTTGAGAAGATAAAATAACGGAAGTATTCCGTTCATTTTTTACACAAAGTGGAACAGCCTATCATCCTTATTTACAACAATTAACCGTTATATTTGCTGTTCCAAAAATATTCTATACAAAATGGAACAGTCCAATGTAGCCAAGTCATTGGAAACAATACATTTAATGACGATCTATGGCTGCGCAAATGTCGAATCGCGGAAATCTCCCCGGAGAATCGAGATCAAAAAAGAGGCTGCCTGAATTACTTCTCAGACAGCCTCTTCAATTTAGCTGTGAGCTCGTCAAAGGATCGATATTCGGGTCGAAGTATCGTCCAGCCTGCTCTCAAAAGTTTTGCCGTCGACCGTTACGCTCACGACGATCGGTTGATCTCCGGCTCCGAAGAGCTGCGTCGGCATATCAAAATCGAGCGTATAGATGCCCGGTTCTACCAAAACCGCACTTGACCTGAAGTTCCCGCCGACAACTAGAGCATCTCGAATTCGTACCGTGACAACGGCAGAAGTTACATTCTCAATGCCGGTCATATACAGCCTGATAACGCTCGGAACGATCAGATCGCCTCTGCGTTTAACAGTTCGAATGGCAAAAGGCTCTGTCGTGAGTATCGTATTTGTGGCGTTGAATGCCTTCGCCCGCCCACCCGGGCCGACGTTGCCGTCTTTAGAGAAGATATCCGGCCGGGAAGGGACGATGGTCACCCAACTCTTCATCATCACACCGTTATTGTTGATAACGATAGGTAATATTGTACCCGTAGCGGCGCTTCCAAGGGCTGGTGGCACGACGAATTCGACGCGTCGACCATTGACCGATTTTAGTCCGCAGCCCACACCGTCGATCGTAACGGTGACACCGCCGAGCTCGACTGGCAGCGTAAGACGCCGGCTGAGCGAGGCGACCGCAGTCTTGGCCGGGATCGGTGTATCTGTGGCTGTGTACTCCATTATCGCAAGCATTCCGGGCGAGATTCCGAGAACCGCGGCTGGTGTAACCGGCGTCGGTGTTGGCGTCGGTGTTCCCGTCGGCGTCGGACTCGGTGTCGGAGTCGGTGTTGGCGTCGGACTCGGCGTCGGTGTAGGAGTAGGCGTTCCGGTCGGTGTCGGAGTAGGACTTGCAGTGAACAGGATCGGCAGTTTACTTGCTCCAGTGAAGAAGTTTGTAGTCACCGTCGTCTCACTGGCTACTGCCGGCAAAATGAAGTAATAGGTTTCCGATTGATAGTCCGGATTTCCTGTTCCAAACTCGGTAAGAGCAATATTTGCTCCCATTCGGCGAACCGTGTTGCTCGGCAATAGCTGCGTCGAGGCAATGTAGTTCAACGGCGTCGGAAATTTTGCCAATCGTTTGAATGTGGCGGCAGATGCTGCAACGTTCAACGGATACGAATATACCTGCGATGGACGTACGACGTTGTCATTCAGGCCATCGGAAGACGTTGTTGGGATGCTACCGTCCGCTTTGATATTCATCCTTGTCTCCAGGACAAGAGTCGACGGTGTTCCATTTGCGTCGGTATCAGTGAAACCCGGATACCGCGCTACGTCCCCACCTGACGCCGCTTCATCCGCATCGCTGCGAGGTGCGACACGTCTGAACGAATTTGCGGTGGTATCGTACAAATAAAGAGCGAACGACGTGTAATTAGTGCCGCTATTCTCGCTGGCGAGATCAGCGTAAGAATCAAACGCAATATAGCGTCCATCGCGGCTCATCCGACGACCAAGGTCGAGGATATTCACGGGATCGCCGACGTTCGTGGAGGTCGTCGTAGTAACCTGCTTTTTCACCGACGTAGTTGTCGGGCTTCCGGCTACGAGATCGGCATAATATATCTCTTCATTTCGGCTTGCGACCGGGTTTGCTCCGCCCGTCATTCCCACGATCGGGTTTTCACCGGTACTCGCAAATAGTACGCGCTGACCATTACCAGAGATCGTCGGATTCTTGCTGTAGATCGGGTTCGAAACTACTCCTCGAGGCGTCTTCGTCACCTGGCCGAGGGTCGAAGAGCTACGGACATAGGTAAATATCTCATCGTTATCGTCGGTCGGGAAGGCATTGCCAACCGCAGGAACCAGGTCGCGAGTCGAAGCGAATGCGATAACGCTGCCATCATCGCTAATGCTGACATCGTGGTTATCGTCGGCTACAAAAGCTCCGGTCGATGTGGTCGCTGTTCGGGGCAACTGGCTGGGATCCGTGTTTGTGACCCTAATGAAATTGCCTCCGGCGAGTTGAGTAAACGCAACCTCATCGCCGGCAGCAAGATTTGGAACATCAGCATAGGTCGGTATCTGATACAACCAGATCTCCAGATTACCGTCCGCCGACAACGGATTCGCGGCTGGTGTCGGTGTTGGAGTCGGTGTAGGCGTCGCCGTCGGCGAAGGCGAAGGTGTCGGACTCGGTGTCGGCGTCGGAGTAACGAGGCTGATCGGTGTCGGAACCGGGGTCGGCGTTGGAGTCGGCGTCGGTGACGAGAACGAGTCGCCGTAGAAAAAGCCCGGATTTGTTGCGTTCGGTGCATTCGGACGCGAAGTCGTGGCGTTCGATGCAAACGCTATCCACTTTCCGTCGTTGCTGATCACCGGCCGCGTGTTAACGATCGTGATGCGGACGTTGTCGAATGTCGCCGAAAGTTGCGTGTTAAAGAGGACACTCTTGGTATCTGTGAGCTGAAAGATCCTGCGTTGGGCGTAATCGAAAAGAAAGATCTCCGAATTGCCGTCAGAATTCCTAGGATTCTCAGTCGCCAGATCACCCGTCGATTCGAAAACTACAAAACGCCCGTTGCCGCTCATTCCGCCGGCGAACGATTCCGCAGCCGAGTTGGTCAACTGTGCAATAACTGAATCAACCTGTCCGAAGGTCGACGTCGTTAAGAAGTTAATTAAAAGTATTGCTGATAAAAGGAAAGTAAGACGAATCGTCACAAACTCCTCCAAAATAAACCAATATGAATGCTTGCCGTTAGTAGGTCTCGGCTGGTTCCGTCAAATTACTCAAAACACTAAATTTTATGTGTATAAAGGGTGTTCTGCAAGCCAATGACGGTCAAAAGTCGGATGTTAACTCAAAATCAAGTATTAAGATGCGGTCAAAGCAGCTTTAGGTTGTCATTTTTGCCGACACATATATCATTAACTTTAGGAAAATGACCGTTCAACGAAAGATAATGATCGTCGCAGGTGAGGCGTCGGGCGATTCTCACGCCGCACGGCTCGTCAGTGCGTTAAGGACAGCCGAGCCGTCGACCGAATACGAATTTTTCGGCTCGGCTGGTCCAAAAATGCGCGAGGCCGGTGTCGATCCTGTCATTCAGTCCGACGATCTGTCAGTCGTCGGTGTCGCGGAGATCGCCCGCGTTCTGCCGATGTTTTTGCGAGCGTTAAAGGAACTGAAGGCTGCGGCAATTGAACGTAAGCCCGATGTGGCGATCCTTGTCGATTTCCCGGATTTCAATTTGAAGCTTGCTAAGTGGTTGAAAAAGAGGGGATTTATTGTTGTCTACTATATCTCTCCACAACTGTGGGCGTGGCGTAAATATCGGGTTTCGGCGATCCGCAAATACGTCGATCTGCTCCTGACCATTCTGCCGTTTGAAAAAGACTGGTACGCATCTCACGGGGTTGATCACGTCGAATACGTCGGGAATCCGCTCGCGAATGAGGTAAGCTCCAGCGTATCGCTGAAAGAGGTTTGCGCGCCCTACGATCTCGATCCGGCGAAGCCCATAGTGGCTCTTTTGCCGGGCAGCAGGCACAAGGAGATCGTCAGAATATTGCCGGTCATGCTCGCCTCTGCCGCGGAAATGTCCAAAAGGCAGCCCGAGCTGCAATTCGTTATCGCCGTTGCATCGGGCAGGAATCGTGTTGATGTAAAAAACGCGATCGAAGCATCGAGTGAACTGCCTTCGTCGCTCAATGTCATTGAGAATGAGACGTACAATGTTCTCGCTCATTCACAGGTCGCGGCGGTGACGAGTGGAACCGCGACGCTCGAGACCGGTATTCTCGGTACGCCGATGGTCATTGTTTACGCAACCTCGGGTCTGAATTATGCTTTGCTCAGACCACTTATCTCGGTCGAACACTACGGTTTAATAAATCTGATCGCCGGAAAAAAGGTCGCTAAAGAACTGATACAGCAAGACTTCACCCCGACCGTCGTTGCTGAGGAATTGTTCCGGCTGCTCGATCCCGAGGTTAATGCCAAGGTTCGTTCAGAACTTCGGCAGGCCCGCGAAAAGCTCGGTTCAGGCGGCGCGTCAAAACGTGCGGCTGAGGCGATCCTGAAGCTTATCTCATGATCAATTATTTCCTTTGACCTTTCGCAGAGCTTCGAGTTCGAATTGGTGCCTGCGAATCTCCGACTCAAGTTCGTCGATCCGAATATTCAAGGTGCGTAGGACGGCAATACGCTGCGGCAATGTCTTCAGCTTTTCGGCTTCGTCAGCCGACGCAACCGGAATGACGGAATCTCGACTATCGGTGCGTATTACTGGCAGCTTTTCGGTCGGGGCGAATTTTGACGCGAGCATGTAGTACTTTCCCACCTGCATCCCGTATTGAGAATCGACGGTCACTGTTTTGGGCATCTCACCGCCCTTTACGGCATAAATGACCTCGATCTCGACATTTGCCCGCAAAAGAATGTTGACGGGACCGACACGAAGGCATTTTCCGACAATGATAACCGCTGATCCGTCGATGAATTGATCAAGCGCCGAAGGCTTTTCCTGGGCGTTCAGTGTAGAGACAAAGGTTGTCGAAACTAGAGCGAAAGCGACGAGGAACGTGATCTTCATTGGAGTTCTCCTTGCTATGGAGAACGCGAAAAAGGCAGAAACTTGCTATTCGCCAGCTCTTTTCTTCAGATCGGCGACTTCGTTTTGAAGCCGCTCAAGGTTCCTGAGCAGGACGGTTTGTTTTGTGTAATCCTCGATCGGCTGAACCGGGATACCCGACCAGAAGCCCGCCCGTACTATCTTGTTCGGAAAGACCGCGGATTTAGCTCCGATGATCGCTCCGGCTTTGATCGTAACGTGATCAGAGATACCGACCTGTCCGGCGATGACCACATCGTCCTCGATGATAGAACTGCCGGCGATGCCTGATTGTCCGGCGATCAGGACACGCTTTCCGATCTGAACATTGTGAGCGATGTGGACCATATTATCGATCTTGGTGCCTTCGCCGATGCGGGTTTCACCAAGCGAACCTCTATCGATACAGCAGTTAGCTCCGATCTCGACATTGTCCTCAATAACAACGGAACCGACCTGCGGAAACTGCAAATGCTCGCCATTCTCGGCCCGAACGTAGCCAAATCCATCTGAACCGATCACAGTTCCGGCATGAATAACGCAGTCAGATCCGATCTGAGAGCCGTCATAAATTACACAATTTGGGTGTATTGTCGTGCGTTCGCCGATCGATACATTCTGGCCGATGCAAACTCCGGCCATGATCTCCGAGTCCGAACCAACTCGCGATCCTTCACCGATCGATACGTGATCGCCAATGAAACGAGCCTCGACCGCCGCGGTGGCCGAGATCAATGCAGTCTTGCTCCAGCCTTTTCTGCCCGCACATTCCATCAGGATTCGTGAAACACGGGTAAATGCAAGTTTCGGATCCGCTATCCTGATGAGAGCGGTGGAAGTAGGTTCTGCATCGAAGTCTGATGGAACGATGACCGCTGACGCTGTCGTTTCGAATGGTTTTCTGCCCGAAGAAAAAGACAACTCGTCGCGCCGCGCCGCTTCGAGCGAAGCGATGCCTGTGATCTCGATGTCGGGATCACCGACGAGTTCGGCTCCGAGGAATTCGGCGATATCTTTCGTCTTCATCCCTAACAATGTAATTGGTTTTTCAGGAAAAGTCAGTTAGACAGTGTGGCGTTCGACTTCATTGATGACGGTTTGCAAGAAGATCTCCATTCCCTGAATACTAAAACCCTCGAGCATATCGAGCCGCCTGAGGATCGGGGCCGCTTCGCTATCCAGGAAATCAAGATCGGCCACATCGACGATGATCTCGTTGCCGGTTTCTGAACGGATCTCGATGCCGATGCGTTCGAGCAGACGGGCGTCGTCGCCGAGAAGTTCACCCTCGACCCGCAAGGTCGTTATTCCCCGGTCGTTGTCATCGATCTGATTGATCTGTGTTGGCATCTTTTGAACGATTAGATGCCGATATTACGAAAAAAGCAACCCTAGGTTTCAATGCGGACAAATTTCTTCGTCACCAGATACACACCAGCAAAAACCAGCAGTGCCGAAGCAATAAAATTAATGCCTACATGTTCGCCCAGAAACGCTACGGCCAGCATGAAACCGACCACAGGCTGCAGGTAGACAAAGACCGCGACGGTCGAGGGATTTACCCGTGCGAGTGCCCAGGCATTCAGAAAATAGGGAACGAGCGTGCCGATCAAAGCTGTGTAAAGGATCGCTCCCCAAATGTTCGGTTGAATTGCCGTGAAATCAACATCACGTAGGGAATAAACGCCTAATGGAACGCAAAAGATCGAGGCAAAAACAAATATCCACATGATGGAGCGAAAGGCTCCGTTGCGGGTAACTATCGATTTCGAGATCGCGACATAGACGCCGTAGCAGAATGAATTCGCCACCACGAGCAGATCTCCCAACGTGGTCTGCGATGAAAACGAAGCATTTCGCGGGTCAACCAGCAGGACAACGCCGGTGCAGGCGATAATTATGCCCAAAACCTTCACCGGCCTCAGTATCTCTGAACCGAGGACGTACCCGACGGTGAGAGCGAAGATCGGGATCGTGACCGAGATCAGCGAGGCGTTCGACGCTTTGGTCAGCGAAAGGCCGGTTGTGAAAAGAAGTTGGTTAAACGTCACTGCCAGGAAACTGATCCCGAACAGCTTGAGGTAATCGATCCTGTCTTTTAGCCAAAAACGCCGTCGGAATGACTGCACGATCACGAAGATCAATGCCGTCAACCCGACCCGAAATCCAACGAGCCCGACCGCCGGAATCACGGTCAGTGCGATCTTGCCGAAAACAGGGAACGATCCGAAAGAAAGCTGCACGCCGACGAGGGCGAGATAAGGAGCGATCGATCTTTCGTTGTCAGGCACGTTACGCGAGCATCATGCCCGGCGATTCCAGCATCTGCTTGAACGTCTGCAGGAATTTCGCTCCGGTCGCACCGTCTATCACGCGATGGTCGCAGGACATCGTGACGTTCATAATGTTACGAACGACGACCTCACCATTGCGTACAACCGGCGTTGGAGTAGCACCGCCGACGGCGAAAATGCCAGCCTCGGGCGGATTGATGATAGCCGTAAACTCTTTGATGCCGAACATTCCGAGGTTTGAGATCGAGAATGTTGCTCCGGTATATTCCTCAGGCTGCAGCTTTTTGGCTTTTGCTTTGGCAGCGAGGTCTTTGATCTCGGCTGATATCTCGAGAAATCCTTTCAGGTTCGCACCGCGAATGACCGGCGTGATCAAGCCTTCGTCGATCGCGACCGCAACGCCCACGTCAGCCTGGCCATAGAACCGAATGTTCTTATCCTGATACGACGCGTTGACGAACGGATGCTTAACCAGAGCCATCGCCGTGGCTTTAACGATGATGTCGTTAACGCTGATCTTTTGATCGTCTTTGACGGCAGCATTTACCTGCTTGCGAAGCTCGAGCGTATTGTCCATCTCGATCTCGACCGTTAGATAGAATGTCGGGATCGGGCCGATCGATTCGGCAAGACGGCTCGCAATGATCTGCCGCATTTTCGAGGTCGGTTCATCGCGGAATGGAGACGCTCCGACAACTGTTGATGCGACAAACTCTTTCGCAGGAGCTGCCGAGGGGGCCGTGCCGCCTTCCATCGCGGCTTCGATATCACGTTTTATAATTCGACCGTTCGGGCCGCTGCCGGTGATGGATCGCAGGTCAACGCCGTTTTCGGCAGCCATTTTTGCAGCGATCGGCGAAACGATCATTCGGCCGTTGTCTGATGATGGAACTGCGACAGGAGCTGGGGCTGGAGTTGCTTCAGCAGCTTTTGGTTCGGCCTTTTCTTCAACCGGTTTTTCTTCGGCAGCCGGAGCGGGAGCAGCTTTCGCCGATCCATTCGAACCAACTTCAGCCAACAGAGCAGAAATGTCTTCGCCCGCTTTACCTATAATAGCGATCGTTTCGCCGAGTAGAGCCGTATCGCCCGCGCCTTTCAGGATCTTCAGGATCGTCCCCGCGGAAAGCGCGGTCATTTCCATCGTTGCCTTGTCGGTATCGACCTCAGCAAGTGTTTCGCCCGATTCGTAACTGTCGCCTTCGTTTTTAACCCAGCGAGAGATCTGGCCCTCTTCCATCGTGGGCGACAGCTTCGGCATTAAGAATTTTTCAGCCATAATTTTGAGATATCAATCAAATCTTTTCAGCAGTTCGAGCCCTTCGTTCCACTCGCCGTAACCCGACGATGCGTTGATGTGGCCTTTTTCGCCAACATCAACGAACTCACTGCCCCACGCATCGGCAAACTGCTTCGCCCGATCGAACGCGACCCATTCGTCATTCGTACTCGCGACGACGATCGAAGGGAAAGCCAATTTATCAAGAGGAACCGGAGCGAAACCGGTCGAATTAAAACTGCTGCGATACTTTTCCGTTTCGCAATCGCTCGGAGCCACAAGCAGAACACCTTTGACCTGCGTTCCGTATTTTCGTGACCAATGAGCTACAGCCACGCAGCCCAGACTGTGAGCCGCAAGGACGACATCCGACGGGTCATGTGAGCGAACTGCTGCCTCGATCGTCGCGATCCAATCCTCGACCGCAGGTTCATCCCATTCGCTTTGAATGATGCGGCGAAATTTTTCGGGGAACTCGCGTTCCCAACGGCTTTGCCAGTGATCTTCGCCGGAATTCGTTATGCCCGGTACCGTCAAATAGATCGTTGCCATCTTAGAGTTTACTGTTCGCCCGGATCATTGAGAGCCTTTCTTCTCTCGTCAGATTGCGCTCGTTGT
Source organism: Pyrinomonadaceae bacterium (assembly GCA_047600985.1). Lineage (GTDB taxonomy): Bacteria > Acidobacteriota > Blastocatellia > Pyrinomonadales > Pyrinomonadaceae > OLB17. The sequence continues at coordinate 702,884 of JASGKA010000002.1, forward strand.
AGCCAACGTTCCCGAACGGCTCAAGCCTTTCCAGCCAGAGATCTTCGAGTACCTGAACATCCGCCGCGTAATCGTAATTCGGATCGCTGCGAGGCTCGACAGGTTCCAGAGTCTCAAATTCAAATGACGCCTCACCAAGCTCATTCCAATCGTTTTGCAGCGACTTGGATTTGAAAAGCCCCGCATTCAAGGTAAATCGGTGCCGGTTTATCTTGCCAGGAATATTCAGGCTCGAATCGACAAACACCTTGTCGTTCGTCACGTTCCTGATCTGAAAAACTCCCATCGGACGATGCGAGAGTTTGTATTCCTGCAGTAAATCTTTTCGATCCGACATTACAAATAGCAAACTTCCTTGACGCCGGCGATTATCTTGTCAACGCTCGGAAGTGCGAGTGCCTCGAGATTCTTGGCATACGGATTTGGCGCTTCGGCAGTCGAAATTCGCTTGACCGGAGCGTCGAGATAGTCGAACGCGTGCTCCATTATCGTGTGCGAGATCTCGGCACCGACGCTGGCGAAATAGTGTGATTCTTCTGCGATGACGAGGCGATTCGTTTTCTTGACCGAATTAACGATCGTATCGACATCGAGCGGCTTGATCGTTCGCGGATCGATGACCTCGACCGAAACGTCAAATTCCGCCTGCAACTTCTCGGCCGCCTGCAGAGCGAGCGGTACGGTCATTGAGCGAGCGACGATCGTACAATCAGTGCCTTCGCGCTTAACGTCGGCAACGCCCAACGGAATGATGAAATCCTCGTCATCCGGCACTTCGCCCTTGTTGCCATACATGCGTTCCTGTTCAAGGAAAAGCACGGGATTGTTATCGCGGATCGAAGCTTTGAGCAATCCTTTTGCATCTGCTGCGGTCGAAGGCATCACAACCTTGAGACCAGGGAAGTTGGCGTAAAACGCTTCCAACGCCTGCGAATGTTGTGACGAAACCTGATACGCCGAACCATTTGGGCCGCGGAATACGACGGGAATATTGAACTGCCCGCCCGACATATAAAGCATTTTCGCCGCGTGGTTGATGATCTGGTCGGCCGCGAGGATCGAGAAGTTCCATGTCATGAACTCGATCACCGGACGCAACCCAGCCATCGCCGCCCCGACACCAATGCCGGCAAAGCCAAGTTCGGTGATCGGCGTATCGACAACCCGCTTGTCACCAAACTCTTTCCAGAGACCACGAGTTACCTTATAAGCGCCGTCGTACTCAGCGACTTCCTCACCCATGACGAAAACATTTTCGTCTCTCAAAATTTCTTCACGCAATGCCTGATTCAAAGCATCGCGAATCGTTAATACCGCCATAAAATTATCTTGATATGCGAAAAATGAATTAATCAGCGTAAACGTCAGTCAATAATTCGCTTTCGTTCGGAAACGGACTTTCTTCCGCGAATTTTACTGCTGCTGCCACTGCGGCGTTCGCTTCTTCCTCGATCTTCTGAAAATCCTTGTCGCTCAAAACCTTAGCTTCCTTCAGGCTGTCCTGGAATAGGACGATAGGGTCGCGTTCCTGGTATTTTTTGATCTCGTCGCGTGTGCGGTAGTTTCCGGGATCGGACATCGAGTGGCCCATGTATCTGTAGGCTCTGATTTCGAGCAGCGTTGGCGAACCGTCTTTTCTCGCCCGTTCGATCGCTCGCAGCGTTGCATCGCGAACGGCCATAACGTCCATGCCGTCAACGAACTCATTCGCCATTTCAAATGCCTCGGCCTTCTTTGCGATGCTTCGCGAACTCATCGCACGTTCCTGCGAGGTTCCCATTCCGTACTGGTTGTTTTCGCAGATGTAGATGCAGGGAAGTTTCCAGAGCTGGGCCATATTGAGCGATTCGTGAAAAATGCCCTGGTTGACCGCAGCTTCGCCAAAGAAGTTGAGAACGACCTGGTCTGTGCCTTTATATTTTGCGGCGTATGCCATTCCGGTTCCGACGCCGATCTGGCCGCCAACTATGCCGTGGCCGCCGTAGAACTCGAGTTCCTTCGAGAACATGTGCATCGAACCGCCTTTGCCTTTTACGCAGCCGCCTTCTTTGCCGTAGAGCTCTGCCATAACGCTTTCCGGTGTCATGCCCTTGATCATCGCCTGAACGTGGTCGCGGTACGAGGTAATGACCATGTCAGTTGGCTTCAGAGCCATCATCGAACCGACACCGATAGCTTCCTGACCGATGTAAAGGTGACAAAAACCGCCGATCGCACCCATGCGGTAAACTTCGGCACATTTCTCCTCAAAACGGCGTCCGAGCACCATCTGATAGAGCATCTCTCGGAGAAGTTTCTTGTCAGTCTTCTTGATCGATTCTAGCTGAGACTTTTTGCGGGCGTTATATTCGGCAATGGCCTGATCGACATCGACAAAATCATTGGCTTTGTCCATCGTCGCCGGAGCCGCCGCTTTGTGGCCGTTGCCGTTGGTTGTTGCTTTCGGCGCTTTGGCGGCCGGTTTCTTAAGTGTTGCTGCTTTAGGCAAAATTAGATCCTCCGTAGGAATAAGAGAGCGTGAAACCGCAATTATTCTTTGTTCGTTATTATAAGCGAGCATAGGGATTTGCGCAAAAGATTGGTATAGTTTTGGATTGATAGATTGCAATGAGTAAAGCGGTTTACAAGATCTTATTGGTGGTCATCGTGTTTGCGGCAGCGGCTTTCGGCCAGAATCCTGCCAAATGGTCACTTAGTTCAGACTCGAAAGACAAGCCGCTGAAAACCGGCGACACGCTTTCAACAAAGCTGACGGCCGAGATCGAATCCGGGTGGAAACTCTACTCGACCGAGCAGCCCGAAGGCGGCCCGATCGCGACTACCATCAAGGTTTCGGAGGGTAAACAATTTGAACTTGCCGGCAAGATCACCACGACTCCTGCTGCCACAAACAAAGTTGATCCACTGTTTACAGGTTTCGACGGTAAACCGTTGATGACAAAGTTCTTTACGTCGACGGCCTCGTTCACTGTTCCGCTTAAAGTTTTAGGTGATGTTGCTGCGGCCGACCTCTCATTTGACGTGAGGTTTCAGCTCTGCAATGACACGGTCTGCCTGCCGCCAAAAACGGTCAGAGTTTCCTTTGCGGGTTTCGAAGATGTAAAGAAAACTTCCGTTGCCGCGCCCTCGCCTGAGGCTTCAACTCAACCGACCGAACCATTCACCGGAACGACACAACCGCCGACCGACCTTTGGTCGTTCATCTGGCTCGCAATTACGTTCGGAGCGATCTCGCTGCTGACGCCTTGCGTGTTCCCGATGATCCCGATCACGGTTTCATACTTCATGAAGCATTCGGAAGGCGATCGAGCGCGGACTATAAAGTTGGCGACGGTTTATTCCGCCGGTATCATAGCAACGTTTTCGCTGCTCGGGATGGCGTTGGCACTCGTTTTTGGAGCCGCTGGTATCAATTTGTTCGCGGCGAATCCGTGGGTAAATCTTGTCATCGGTGCTATTTTCCTGTTTTTCGCATTCAATCTTTTCGGCTTTTACGAGATCTCGGTTCCGGCTCCGCTGCTGACCAAACTCGACAAGATAACACGCACCGAGGAAGGCAAGGGAAGTGCTTATGTCGGAGCCTTGCTGATGGGGCTCACGTTTACGCTGACCTCATTTACCTGCACTTCGCCGTTCATTGGAACGCTCCTCGTATCGACCGCACAGGGCGACTGGAAAATGCCGCTGCTCGGAATGCTGGTCTTTTCGACTGTTTTCGCAACGCCATTCTTTATTTTGGCGACCGTGCCGCGGCTGCTTTCCTCGCTTCCACGATCAGGCGGCTGGCTAAATTCGGTCAAGGTAGTCATGGGCTTTCTCGAGGTTGCGGCGGCGATGAAGTTCCTCTCGAACGTCGACCTCGTCTGGGGAGCCGGACTGAATGAAAGCGGCGTACTCAATTACGGTAAGGTCTTCACCCGCGAACTCGTCCTTATCATCTGGGTGATCATCGGGCTTGGCATCTGCTCGTACATTCTCGGGTTCTTTAAATTCAAATACGATTCCCCGCTGAAGAAGATCACGCCTCTCAGGATCGTATTTGCGACTGCGTTTTTTGGTCTTTGCATCTACTTGACGACCGGCGTTCTGGGCCGAAAGCTTGGTGAGCTCGAATCGTTCCTGCCGCCCAAAAACAAAGAATCCGTCTTTAATGTCCTCGGCAATCGTCACGAAGAGCTGCAATGGAGCGTCAACAAATACGACGAAGCCCTTAAGCGTGCAAAGGCCGAAAACAAGCGTGTTTTCATAGATTTCACCGGCTACACATGCACAAATTGCCGGTGGATGGAGGCGAATATGTTCCCACTTCCTGAGGTCAAGGCCGAGATGGAAAAATATGTCCTCGTCAGCCTTTACACCGACGGCGACGGCGAGATCTACGAACGCCAGCAGCAGATGGAACAAGACCTTTTCGGCACGGTCGCGTTGCCTTTCTACGCGATCATGGACGCGAACGGCAAGCCGGTTGCGACGTTTCCGGGGTTGACTCGAAGCCCGGCCGAGTTCATCGACTTCCTGAAGAAAGGTCAGCAGGTGAATTAACCACAGAGGGCACAGAGGACACGGAGATTGAGGAGGAAGTAGGTGATCCTTGGAAAAAGCAAAGTCGTTCAAGAAACTCTCTGTGTCCTCTGTGGCTAAAAATTTCTTATATCTAAGATGAAAAAGTTTTCAATATCCACACTTATCGACGGCCTCACGGCGATTCCGGACGCCCAATTCACCTGCGACAACGTCTATCAATTCCTTGGCGAAACGCCCGTCGATGTGGATTCGATCACTCGGTATTTTCACTGGAGCGACAACTTTTACACCCGCAATCTGATCCACAAGAACGACCGTTTCGAGGTGATGGCGATCTGTTGGGAGAAGGGCCAGGTTTCCCGAATTCACAACCACTGGGACCAGAAATGCTGGATGATGGTTCCGGTCGGCCGTTTGCAGGGGCAGAACTTTGCGGTCGAGGAGATCGACGAATCGCGTGGCCATTGCAAGCTGATCGAGACCGATGCATTTGAATTAAAGGACTGTCTCGCCGCTAAGGTTGAGCTTGAGGAACCGATCCATCAGGTGCTAAATCTTCCCGAATTTGACGAACGGGCTGTCAGCATTCACATCTATTCCAAACCCTACGACCGCTGCCTTTCCTACTGCCGCGATACCGACACATTCAAGGAAGTCACGCTTCGCTACACGAGTATCGATGGCAAACTCTGCGACGGAATAGTGCTCTGAGATGACGCGTAACCGCATCTTTCAGATCGCGTGCGTCGCGTTTTTGATCGCGATATTTGTCACGCTTCGCATCTGGAAAATGCGCGAAACGTGCCTTTGGTTTGACGAGATCTTCAGCGTCCACGCCGCGTCCCAACCGTGGGATTCGATCCTCAATTTCATCGCTCTCGACCTCATCCATCCCCCGCTTTTTTATCTGATACTAAAGGTCTGGATAGCCATCGGCGGCGACAGCGTCACATGGCTGCGAACGCTTCCGATCGCATTCTCGGTCCTTGCGATCCTGCCGCTTATTTTGCTGCTAAGTGAGCTAAAGCGAAACTTTAAGGTGAGGTTGTTAACGCTTTGTATTCTTATAATTAGCGGCTCTGTCTTAAAGTATTCTATCGAGGTCCGAATGTATAGCCTCATGCTTTGCCTGAGCCTATTTTCTATATGGTTATTTGTCAGAACGGCTGAGCGAAGAAAGAGTGTTTTGCCGCTTCTTTCGGTAAATATCCTGCTCGTTTACACCCACTATTTTGGCTGGTTTGTGGTCGCCTCGGAGTTGGTTGCCGTACTGCTTTTTTATCGTGAAAATTGGAAGAAAGTGTTCGCGATGGCGGCGGTGACGTTTGCCTCGTTCGCCCCTTGGATCGCCGCCGTTTTGAACGCGTCAACCGGCGGTTCCGGCCTCGCTCAAAACATCGGATGGATGTCGCGTCCGGGCGTTCGCGAGATCACGATCTTCGCTTTCAACCTGGTCGAGCCGCTCTACTACCAACTCGGCAGCAGTGAATCGATATCGCATTTTGCTGTCACGATCCCGATCATCCTGCTGCTCGCGATCATCGTTACGATCGTCCTTGTCAATTGGAAACAGATCGACCAGCATTATCGAAGGTCGATGCTCGTTTTGATCACCTTCGTTGTGATCCCGATCGCCCTCGCGTTTGCCATCAGCTGGATTTCGCCCTATTCGATCTGGGGAACGCGGCACCTGATGATCGTCTTCATTCCATTTTTTATTGTGGTCGCGATCGCGGTGGCAGGGCTGCAAAGCATAACCCTTCGGCGTGCTCTGATCGGTTGTGGCTTGCTGCTGGGGATGGCCGCAGGCGTTATGGAAGCCTTACGCGAGCCCCAGCGTCACGCGTGGTGCGAAGTTGGGCCGATCACTGCGGATGTTCCGGCTGGTGAGCCGATCTTTGCAACCGAAGACCTGATCGCGTATCACCTGTGGTTCGATCATCGTCGCGACAACCCAGTCCGCCGGATCGTCAAGCTCGACAATACCTCGGGCCTCGGCGAGGACACCGCGTACTTCCTGCCGCGCGGGTTCAGCGGCGTCGGACACACCGATATCACCGACGTGACCGACCATAAGCTCTGGCTCGTCCATCGCGACCGTGAATTGAAAGAAAACGAACCACCGCTCAGGAATTTTTTATTGAAAGGATACAGGATCAGCGACAGAAAGGTGGCAAAGGTTACAGGCGAGGAAATCGGCGCATTCTTGCTCGAAAAATAGTCTAAACCGAAGGGACGGATGTTTGACCAAACGGGCATTTACATTCGACCGATCCCACCTCCGAAAGTCCGAGAAAACTGCAAATTTACGCCTGTTTTTAAAGAGTGTGGCACGTGCCACACTTTTTAAGGCGGTAACTTAGACAAAATGTCGAAAACACAAAAAAAACTTCCCCCGGAAATGATCCGATCGTCTATTTTCGCTTCCAGCGAACACCGTCCTTTGTGTCCTCGAGAACGATGCCTTTCTCGATCAATAAGTCACGGATCTCATCGGATCTGGAAAAATCACGGTTCTGTCGGGCGGCAGTTCGTTCGGCGATCAGCAACTCGATCTCCTCATCCAGCAAGCCGTCATCTTCGGCCCCGAATATGCCGAGAACTGAATCGAATTTCGCAACCGCTTCCAGCACGGCATCGCGTCCCGCTTCGTCGAGTGGTCCAGATGCCATGAAAGTGTTGACCTCGCGAACCATATCGTGAACCGCAGCGAGTGCCGCCGCAGTATTCAAGTCGTCGTCCATCGCAGACTCGAAAATGCGGAGAGCCTTCATCGCCGATTCGGTCGCATCGCCGTCAGACTGCTCGGCGACCACACTATCTTTTACGAGCGAACGGAAATTCCGCAATCGCTCGACTGTCGATTCAGCACCTTGCAGGCCTTCAAATGTGAAGTTCAACTGTTTGCGATAGGGAACCGAGAGCAGAGTGTACCTGATCGCAAGCGGTGAATATCCCTGTTCCCTGAGATCACGAAAAGTGAAAAAATTGCCCTTCGATTTCGACATAGTCACGTCGTCGATCTTGAGGAATTCGCTGTGAACCCAGTACTTCGCGAACAGCTTTCCGGTCGCACCTTCCGACTGAGCGATCTCGTTCTCGTGATGCGGAAATTGCAGGTCCTGGCCGCCGGCGTGCAGGTCGAACGTCTCGCCGAGATACTTCATCGCCATCGCCGAGCATTCGATATGCCAACCCGGACGACCGCGGCCAAACGGGGCGTCCCAGCCGGGCTGTTCATCCTCGCCTACCAGCTTCCATAACGCGAAATCCCGGGCGTCTTCCTTATCGTACTTGTCAGTATCGATACGGTCGCTGCCGCCTGTGATGTTGCCGGAAAAGCTGATCTTCGAGAGTTTTCCATACTCAGGAAACGCCGTGATACGGTAATAGATCGAACCATCGGATTCGTATGCGTGGTCGTTCTCAAGCAAGGTCGAAATGATGTCGATCATTTCCGCAATATGATGTGTCGCCCGCGGCATCATTTCGGGACGCTCGTTACCGAGAGCGTCAAAATCTTCGAGAAAATACTGCGTGTACGGTGCGGTGAATTCGTCGATCGAGATGTTTCGAGCAGCCGCTTCGTTGATGATGCGGTCGTCGATGTCGGTCAGGTTCATCACGTGCGTTAGATCGTAACCCTTGAATTTCAGATATCGCCGCAGAACATCGCCGAAAATGAACGTGCGAAAATTCCCGATATGAGCGAAATTCCAAACCGTCGGCCCACAGATGTACATCCGCACTTTACCGGCCTCGAGCGGTTGAAAATCTTCGGGTTGACGTGACAGCGTGTTAAATAATCTAAGCATTTGTAAGAAAACCTGGTTGGGTAAATGATACCGCAGCGTATGGAAAAACTGAATTTTAGGCGGACGGCTTTTTGATCGAAAGCATGTGAATGTCGCCCTCGATCGAACCGAGTGTGTAAACGACGCGCGTGTTGTCCTTTGATATTCGGACGGTGTCGTAAATATTGGGTGAGACGGAATTGAGTTCGCGCTCAGATCCAGTTACTGAATCCAGCAAGTAGAGGCTCGAATCGCGTGGAACCAGCAAATTTCTGCTGTCGGCGAGCCAGCATGCCCGCCAACCGTTCCCGACCTTGGCGAAGGAATTGTCGGCGAGCGTGTAGATCCACACTTCGGGAATCTCACTGATCGACCTGTCAGCCCGCCACCCCACGATGCGCTTGCCATCCGGCGACCATGACCACGGTACGAACTTATCACCGGCGGCGTTCAACGACGGGATCTGCGTCGGCTTTTGATCCGGACCGTTCATTGGATCGAAGATAAAACTGTAGAGTTCGTCCATCTTCGAGTAAGCCATTTTCGAACCATCCGGAGACCAGACGGGATATTGGATCCCTGACCCTTCCGAGTTCGTTATCATTCGGCGATCGGTTCCGTCGGGCCGGATGGTCCACAATTCATAACGTCCTGACAGATTCGAGTAAAAAGCGACAAGGCTGCCATCAGGCGAGAAACGCGGTACGCGGTCCCGAGCGGCGTCGTTGGTGAGCTGCGTCCATTTCAGATCGTCGAGCTTAACCAGGATGATATCTTCCTGCGTGTCGCCCGCCAGATAAAAAACGACTGAGCCACCGTCGGGCGATATATCGACGGTTCTCGCACGCCTCGAACCTTCGGTCAACATCTTGGTCTTGCCGGTGAGCTTGATTTTGGCAGGGTCGAAGTCGGCAGCCTGCAGATTTTCGATCCGCTGCCGCCTGGAGAAGATCAGGTCCTTTCCGTCCGACGATAATCCGAGAATCGAGCTGTCGGCAAACGGAGCTACGGACTCAGGCGTACCCGCGGCCTTTCCTGTCTTTTGATCGACCGCGATCCGCCAGATGCCGGTTTGCCCGTTTCTATTGCTGTTAAAATATATAAAGCCACCGTCCGGAGACCAGACGGGATTCCAATCTAACGCCTCGTCGTCGGTCAGACGTTCGACTGCTCCTGCCAGCGTCACCGTCCAGATATCACGTTTGGATTTGTCGTCTTTGCCCCAGAAAACGATGCGGCTGCCGTCAGGTGAAAACGTCGGCTGTGCCGCATCGACACCCGTTTCCAGATCGGTGCTTGCCATTCCAGCCACATCAACGATCGACAGTTTGCCTTGTAGTCCGCGTGACGCCGGATCGGAGAATGGGACCGAGCTGAAAACTATCCTCTTTCCATCTCTCGACCACGCCGGGTTAAAGCCGTTCGAGGTTAGCTTTCGGACTGATTCCCCGGTCGCTCCCATGAGAAATATCCCTCCGCCGCTGCGTTCTGAGCGGAAAGCTATCTGTTCGCCGTCCGGAGAAAAAGCCGGCTGCGAATCTTCTTCCGGGGCTTCACCGGTCAGATTACGCGGGTTGCCCCCGCCGATCCTTTGCCAGTAAATATCGAGCTTTCCGTCGACTTTTCGCGTGAATACGAAAACCTTTTTATCGGGCGACAGGCTCGGATAATCTTCGAAACCGCCAAGATCCGTTAGCTGCTGAGCCGTTGCATCTTTCCAAGGCGACGACGCCGCCGATCGAGAGAGAAAAAACCAGGCTCCAAAAGCAATCGCTCCGACCACCAGTGCTCCGCCGAGTGCGGGAAAGAGCCATCGATTCGCACCGCGCCGTTTGGTCCGGTTGATCAGAAAACTCGATCCGCTGTAACTCTCGGTCGCGGACGTGTCGATCTCACGTTTCAAACGTTTGAGATCAGCACGCAGGTCGGCCGCAGATTGATAACCCATCGCCGGGTCTTTTTCAAGAATTTTTGCGAGTATCCGGTCGAGATTTTCCGGGATCGCGTCGTTCAGTGAACTTGCCGGCGGAGCTTCGTCGGTGAGGATCGCCTGAAAGGTCGCTTGACGATTCTTTCCTTTAAAAGGATTTTTTCCGGTCAAGAATTCATAGAGAACCACGCCGCAGCTCCAGATGTCGGTCCGATGATCGATCTCGTCGCCGCTGACCTGACTCGGCGACATATATGCCGGCGTGCCGATGATCATCCCTTTTGTCGTATTCCCAAAATTGCGGATCGTTTCCGCACCGATCTCAGTGAGCTTGGCGACGCCGAAATCGAGGATCTTGGCGTAACCATCCTTACGGATCATTACGTTTTCCGGCTTGATATCGCGATGGATGATGCCCGCGGCATGAGCTGCTGACAGGGCATCGCATATCTGGATGGAATTTGCCATCACATTGCGAAGCTTGAATTTGCCGGCGATCAGATCGCGGAGCGTTTTGCCCTCGACAAATTCGGTCGCGATGTAATTTATCCCCTCAAAATTGCCGACGTCGTAGATCGTGACGATATTCGGGTGATTAAGTTTTGAAATCGCCCGGGCTTCCATTTCAAAACGGCGGACGCGTTCGTCGTTCGAGCCGTATTCGGCAGGTAGGATCTTGAGAGCGACGTTTCGCCGCATTTTCTCGTCGAATGCGAGATAAACCTCGCCCATACCTCCGGCACCGATGAGTTTTTCGATTCGGTAGGTCGCGATCCGTTTACCAAGCAGCGAATCGCGTCTCGGCTTTGGCTCGTCGATGGCGATCGCCTTGGCGACGATCTTCATCGCTGATTGATCGAGGAATTCGTTTGTTTTGCTCTGGGCGGCGAGGAGTTCGTTGACCGCACGTTTCAGATCATCGTCGCCGGCGGATCTTGCCGTAATGAAAGCCTCGCGCTCAGCCTCGGGCAGGTCGAGAGCGGCGTCGACGAGTTCATCGATCTGTTTCCAGCGATTCGGATCCATGTTGGGCAGTGACTATGTGTTATTCAGCTGCAAATACAACCATGCCTTTGCCTTTTGCCACTCGCGCATCACGGTGATCGGAGCGACTTTCAGGACCTCGGCCATTTCCTCGACGCTTAATCCGCCGAAGAATTTCATTTCAACGATCTGCGCTTTTCGCTCGTCGAATTTTGCCAACTCGGTTAAAGCTTCATCTACTGCGACAAGATCGGCGTCTTTGTCGGCCGTCACGGTGAACGCTTCTTCGATCGAAACATGCTGGGCGACACGGTCATCGACCTTCGGTCGTTTGCGTGCAAAATCAACCAGTATCCGCCGCATCAGTTGTGCCGACACACCAAAAAAATGTGCTCGATTCTCAAATTTTGCCGACTTCCAATCGATCAGCCGCATGTACGCTTCATTGACCAGAGCTGTTGTCTGAAGCGTGTGGCCATCGCGTTCGCGGTTCATGTAGCGACGGGCTATTTTGTGCAGTTCGGCGTAGATGACGGGCGTCAGTTCGTTGAGCGCGTGTTCATCGCCTGCACTCCATTTTTGCAGAAGCTCCGTTACATCCTGTTGCGGCTCGTCCGGCATCGTTTTTTACTGAAAACTTATAGCTAATTTAGCACATTCGCAGTGGACGCTGAATTATTTTTCCGCCGGAATGATAGTTTTCCTGAGCCACGGACGCACTTTAAAACGAAGGCCAAAAACTTGACCAGGAAGGTCCGATGAGAAAATACATAAATAGAACGAAATTATCGCGGCCCCGGACGACGCAGAAGGCAAAATAGCCAAACGTTCTATAGTTTCAAAGCCAGGCTCCTCTGTGCTTATTCGGGCGGCTCTCGGGCCGCCCATTTTTATTTTTTATTTAAATGATAGTTTTCGCAGCTCGCGACCGCATTTATAAATGAGGCCGCAAATTTGGCCACTGAAATACAGGGGAGATCGATATGAAAAACAAATCTATACAGGCACTTTTACTTGGAATACTGGCGATCGTGTTTGCAGTTTCGGCAAATGCGGCAACATTTACGGTAACGAAATCAACGAACAGCAACGACGGCGTGTGCAATGCAGACTGCTCGCTCCGCGAAGCGGTCGCGGTGGCAGATTCGGGCGACACGATCGTGTTCAATTCAAATCTCATCGGGCAGACATTTACGCTCGGCGGGACTGAGATCGTTATTACGAAACGAATCATAATCGACGGAACGATCGATTCGGTCAACGTTGCATTCATCTCTGGAAGCGGAACAAGCCGCATCTTTTATATTCAAGCGGGTGGTGGCCTCGACCTGAGAAACGCGATCCTGGTGCAGGGAAACGGAACCGGACTGAATATGTTCGACAAACGTGGTGGAGCGATAAATGCCGCCGACGGAACATCGGTTTCGCTAGACCGAGTTTCGGTCCGAGGCAATTCGGGAGCTGATTTTGGCGGCGGAATTAATCTCGGAAACGGAACGCACCACATCACAAACAGCTCTTTCGTTGGAAATCAAGTTAGAACTGGCTGTTCGGCGATCTACAACGATGGTGGAACGGCGAATCTTTATCTCGCTAACGTCACGATGAGCAACAACCGAGACACTGAGATCGACGGATTTGGTTTTGGGGCACTCTGCAACAACGGCGGAAATGTCTTTATCCGCAATTCGACCATCGCAAAGAACGTAACCGATGGCGGCGGCGGTGGATACTGGCAGACTGCAAATGCAGATCTGGTTCTCGGGAACACAATAATTGCAGAAAACACGGCGGCCAACGGTCCTGACATAAGATATATCAATGGCACGATCACGTCTCTCGGCGGAAATCTGATCGGCGATCTCGATTCCGTGCCCGCCGGGACCTTCAATCAGCCGAACGATCAATCCGGAGTGAATCCGAAACTCGGACCGATCAACGGCCAGCAGGGCGGCCATCCGATAGAAACTCATACGCTGCAAGCAGGTAGTCCGGCAATCAACACAGGTCGTGCGGTGAACGCGGTGGACCCGCTCACCAATTCACCACTCACGAACGATGCACGCGGTACAGGTTTCCCACGAACCGCGGGCGGCACGGTTGATAAAGGGGCATTTGAAGATCAATCGAATGGTGCAACGCTGATCGTCACAAAGTTGGGTGACAGCGACGACGGTGTTTGTGATACGGATTGCAGCTTGCGCGAAGCAGTTCAGGCCGCTGGCCAGGACGCGGGAACTGACAACATCACGATGGCAGCCAACGTTTTCGGCACAATGACGCTCGGCGGCAGCCAGATAGTGGTCACAAACAACAACGACATAAACATCATCGGCTACCCGACCCTTGACGCTTCGACACTGGTAATTTCGGGCAGCAATACGAACCGGATCTTTAGCATCAATACGAACTCCGACGTTTCGCTCAGCGGCCTAACCCTTGCGAATGGTTTAGCCGTTGGAGCCGGAGCAGCCGGACGCGGCGGTGCGGTAACGCTTGTAGGCGGTTCGAGTCTTGCACTTGACCGCGTGATCGTTCGAAATAACGAATCCGGTATTTCTGCACTACAGTTACAAGGCGGTGTTCATCACTTTACGAACACAACTCTCAACAACAATTCGGCTGAAACCTGTTCGGCGGTTCAGACATTGTCCGGTGCGACCATATTTATGGCCAATGTGACCGTGAGCACCAATTCGAACACGTCGGCAACCAATGGCGGCGGAGCCGTCTGCATGGACGGCGATGCGGCGACGATTCGCAATTCGACCATCGCATTCAACCGGACGATAGTCGGAACCGGCGGCGGACTGAGATCGCTTGGCCCGGTAAACCTCGGCAATACGATCGTCTCGAATAACCTTGCTCCCGCGAATCCGGACATTTCCGCAGCGGGTGGAACTCTTTCCTCTGCAGGAGGGAACCTCGTACAGAACACGAACGGATTTCCTGGGACGGTTTTCATCCAGTCGGGTGATCAAACCGGCGTCGATCCGCAGCTCGGTACGCTTTCTGATAATGGAGGTTGGGTGACGACGCACAGTCTGCAAGGTGGAAGCCCCGCAGTCAATACTGCATTGAACGCGCAGGCTATCGATGCTTTTAACGGACAAGCTTTGACGACCGATGCCAGAGGATTTTCACGTATTCTTGGTGCGATAGTCGATAAAGGAGCTTACGAGTTTGCCGGACCTTTCCCGACACCGACGCCGACCCCGACACCGACGGTAACTCCGACGCCAGTAATTACGCCAACGCCGACGCCAACGCCGACGGTCACTCCAACGCCGACGCCGACGCCAACACCGACGCCGACACCAACGCCGACGCCGACGCCGACACCGACACCGACACCAGGGGTAACGCCAACGCCCACGCCGACGGTCACGCCATCGCCAACCGCGACTCCAACACCAACGCCGGTTGCAACGCCGACACCGACTCCAACGCCGACGCCGGGTGTGACGCCGACTCCAACTCCAACACCGACGATCACACCAACGCCGACACCAACGCCCGGTGTTACGCCGACTCCGACACCGAATCCGACTCGGATCATTCGGGCCGTGAGCGTCGCGACGCAGCCGGGAGCCGTTGCTGTTGTTCCGATCGAGCTGGACGCCGTAGGAAACGAAGCTTCGGTGAGTTTTACAGTTAACTTTGACCCGACAAAGCTCAGCAGCCCTCAGGTCACGCTTGGTACCGGCGTCCCGCAGGGTTCGATCTTGAACGTGAATTCGAATGAAGCAGCATTTGGCAGGATCGGTGTGCTGGTCGATTCGACAAACACTTACGCAGCAGGAACGCGGCAGGTGGTCAGGATCAGCTTCAACGTTGCTGCAAATGCTCCGCTCGGACTGACGCCGATAACCTTTGGCAACTCGCCAACGACGCAGAGCGTTTCGAGTTCAGGCGGCACCGTGCTCGCGACGTCATATCAGTCGGGGAATGTTCAAATCGGATCGACGGCTGCGGGAGTTGCGGTTTCGGGCCGTGTGTTGACTCCGGATGGCCGAGGGTTACGAAACGCGACGGTTGTGCTTATCGATCAGCAGGGAATCCGGCGGTTCGCCACGACCTCGTCGTTCGGTATCTTCACGTTTGAAAATGTTGAACTCGACTCGTACGTGCTAACCGTGGTTTCGAAACGCTATCGCTTCGCTCCCCAGGTCTTGAATGTGACCGACAGCGTGGAAGGGCTCGATCTGATCGGTCTGGAATGATCGATCCGTTTCTAACGACAAAAAAGGCGGCCAATTGGAGGCCGCCTTTTTTGTTTTTATAGATCAGCTTCGACAAATCCGGCTCGAGCTTCCTCGGAGAAAAGAAGCTCGCGTGAATAGAATTTGAGCGGGTGATCTTTGTCGAATTTGGAGATCATTTCGTTCGCGATCTCGACCGTTGACGCTCCGTTCTTAGACTTCATAAAATCCTCAACCGTACGCATCCAAAAGACGGTGATCGTCTCGTGATAGGGCATTTCCTTCGACAGGTCAACCTTGAAACCTTTTACCAATAGATTCATTATTCCATCCCGCATTTTGGTTTTTGCGGTTACTTTGTCGTGGTTGGAAAGGTAATGCAAAGCGACGATCATGTGCTCGGCGTGGCCCCAAGCCTCACGTGCGATCGATGCATCCTCAAATGAATCCACTACTTTAACTATGTCTGATAAGTCCTTATATGCCATTAGTATACACCACTATGATTAAAGTAAATTATAATGCTGAAGTATTACTTCAGCCGTCTCGTCGGGAGTTATATGATCGGTGTCCACGATCAACGTGTCACGCCCCGGATACGGCGATTGAAGATCGATCACGTCTGTGTCGCGGCCGACGGAATCCGGGTCGGTAAGCTTACCGATCTGGTGTCGCGACGGGTTTCCGATACGGCGTTTCCTTTCTTCGTCACCGCAACGCAAGAGTACTATGTGAACCTCGCCGCCGTTGTCTTCAGCCGCATCGATCAACTGTTGAAACTGCTTATCATCGTCGCCCTTCGCGTAGCAAAAAGTATGTATGATATCGATGTTCTCGCGAGCTGCTTCGGCGATTACATGTAGTCGAAGTTCGAGTACGATCCGCCAGAACGCCGGCGTTCCAAAGTCGAAGACAGGTTTCGCACAATCGATCGTCAAATGGTTGTGAAAGACCTTAAATGCGGTCAGTTCAGCGATCGCGTTCGCAATTGTCAATTTGCCCGCAGCGGGCGGGCCGTGAATGATTATCAGTTTCATCGAGGTTGCCTCCCGACAGCTGAATAGCCAAGATTCCACGAATAACGCGAATAAAGCGAACAAAGAAACCAGTCTTTATTCGAATTATTCGCGTTATTCGCGGACAAGATTTTCTCGAAGCTGAGGAGTTCTTAAGCGGCTATTGCCGAGCTTTCTTCCTCAATATCGTCCATAAATAAATACTTTCTCCACTCCGGACGATTTTCGGCGTAGTGGCAGAGAAGTACGTGATCAAGACCCAGACGAAGCAGTTTCTGCGACGTCAACAAAGGCATACGAGCTTGTTCCGGCGTGCGGTTGCCTTTGCGCTGATTGCATTTTACGCAGGCTGCAACCAGATTGTGCGGTGTGCTTTCACCACCCTGCGCACGTGGGAAGATATGGTCAAGCGTCAGTTCCTTGGCGTGTTTGTGCTCACCGCAATATTGACAGCGATAGCGGTCGCGGATGTATATCCGGGCACGCTTCATTGTTGTTTCGCGATTGTTGCGGCGGACGTGAATGTAGTGACGCAGCCGAACAACTGATGGCACCGGAAAAGTCGTCGAGGGCGAGTGCAGCAAGTTATCGCCGTCATTTTCCTCGACAAAGATCGCACCGCGAAACCACAGACAAACAGCACGAGCAACACCCACGGTGCCGAGCGGCTCGTAAGAAAAGTTCAACAGTAATACTCGTCCCGTTAGCAGCAAAATGATCTCCTCCTTAGTTTCGGCGACCGAAAGGTGGACGTGTCATGCTAGGCAAATTGTGTTTTACGTTGCGAGGCGCACCTATATCGGGTTCTCCGATTTATGTTATATCAAAAATTATTAAACGCAAGCACAATATGTTGTTGCGTAACAGAAATGTAATCAAATATCTTGACGACAAGTTGGAAGGGACGATGAAAAACTAGAAGATTCCCATAAATCTCATTCCAACGATGGTAATGATAAGCCCGAGCCCGCCGAGCCCGACCGCATCCCACCATACGCGCCAAGCCTTCTCGATGCGAGCTTTGCTTGGGTCGGTTTTGAGATAGCGAATCGGTAATTGGTCACCAACCTTGTCGGAAGCGGGATTTGCGCCAAAATCGGACGTGAACCGCCATTTTTTCCCGTTTTGTGTCCTGAACTCGACAACAGGAAATCGCGGGCGACCACGCTGGTCTCCGATCTCGTGATCAACAACCTTTCCAGTAGTCGGCATGGAATGCTGTTCGAACCATACGGCTCTTGCGGCATCAGCGATGGCTTTGCTGAGCAATCCGAATCCGACGATCACGATGAAATATCCCATAACTTTCGAACGGAAAACACAATCAAGCGGTATGATGTTAGCAATAACGTGTTTCGGAATTCAACGTTGCTGGAGTATCATCGCGTGTTCTCGCAACGGCGTCTTCCGATCAGTTGCCGGAGTTTTTTGTCCAACCAGACGAACGATGCTACCGTTGAGTCAGGAATTTAGAGAGACATCAAAAACGACATATGGATAAGAATATTTCGGCGAAACGCCTCATAGTTACAGGTCTTAACGAAGCTGGCAAAAGCGCGTTCATTAGCGATCAGGAGATCGAGGCAAGAACCGCCGTTGCTGTGCCGGGATACGGCTGGCATCGACTTTGGAGTTGGGATAAGGCCCCGACTGCGCCGAACAACGGCGTCGAACCTGACGGCCCTAGCCATTTTGCCGCTCCCGGCGGTGTTAGATTTATTGTCTTTACCGTTCCGCCGGGCACGACGCCGGCTTCGGACATTCTTGACCCGGAAGCAGCGGCTGCTGAACTCGAAGAGAAATTCCCCGGACGGGCGGCACACATGGAATCTCACCAAACCGGCCTGCATACGACTTCGACGATCGATTTTATCTACGTCGCGGATGGCGAGATCTGGCTCGAACTCGACAATCAGGTCGAAAAGCACCTCAAGACAGGCGATACATTAGTTCAAAATGGCGTTCGTCACGCATGGCGAAATCACGGTACGAAACCCTGTACTTTGATCGTTACTATCGTAGGTGTCGATAAGTCTTGAATCGCCTCCAGCTGTTTTCGTAAGGTTTGTCGACCAGCCTACAATTCGATCCACGGAACTCGGATATTCTTTGGTCGGGGAACAAAATTATGGAAAACGCATCAGCAAGATCAAAAACTACATTAGGTGCAGAATATGCCCGCGAACTTAACGCGGAGGCGAAAGCTACCCGCGAATGTCTTGAGAACGTTCCAATGGATAAGCCGGACTGGAAGCCTCACGAAAAGTCGATGCAGCTTGGATATCTAGCGGTACTTGTCGCCGATATCCCGCGATGGATCCAGCACATGGTCGAAAAGGGCGAGATCGATTTCGAAACTTACGAACAGTTTGAAGGGAAAACCAACGAGGATTTGATCAAACATTTCGACGAATGCGTTGAAAATGCGACCAAAGCTTTGCTGAACCTTTCCGAATCAGACCTTCCTAAGGAGTTTAAGCTCAGACGTGGCGACAATATCCTTATGAATACGCCGGTCGGTGAGACGATCAGTTCGACGATCAACCACATGGTTCATCATCGAGGGCAACTTTCGGTTTATTTACGGCTGAACGATGAAAAGGTGCCATCGATCTATGGCCCTTCGGCTGATAGTCCGGGCTTCTGAGGGATTTCTGCGCATGTATGGTTCTCAGCCGGCGACGATCCGATCTGGATCGTCGCCATTTTTTCGAGCAGTCGTAACCTCGGGAGGCAAGGTTGCGTGTAGTTGCATAAACACGTTCGGCAGGCTAAATTACTCAAAATAAATATGTTCTCTAATCGACCTCTTTCGCGTGCTAGCATTGCTCTGTGCCTAACGGCAATTCTATCGTTCGTCGCATTTGCTCAAGACAACTCGGTGCTGGTAAACCAGGCCAAAGGGCTCATGGATAGCAGCAAGTATGACGAAGCGATCGTTATTTTGAACGGCATACTTACCAAAGATCCGGGGAATGCAGACGCTCTCACGCAACGGGCACGGGCGTTCGTGCTCCAAGACAAATTCTCAGAGGCCGGGGCTGACGCGGATAAAGTACTCGCCAAAGATCCAAAAAATCTTTTCGCACTTAACGTTCGCGGTATGGTGAAGATGGCGAAGAAAGATCTTGAAGGTGCGATCCGCGACTTTTCTGATGTCATCGCGACCGACGCGACATTTTTTCGATCCTACTTTCAACGCGCCGAGGCAAAAGGGAGGCGGGGCGATCCGCTTCAAAATATTCTCGCCGATTACGATCTCGCGATACTTCATTCGCAGAATACGCCGTCGTATCTGCAACGGGCCGGTGACGTTTGCCTAACGGCGGGCGGTCCGACCGCGACATGTGCGGCATATTTCCTGAAACTTCAAAAGGCCAGCCCCGCGTACATGGCGGGCTATTACGGTTTCGGTCTCGTTTATTCGAATGCCTATCAGTCGATCAAAGACCGATCGACCTATGATCGCGAAGTGATCCCGAGTTTTAAGAAAGCGATTGAACTCGCTCCTGACAACGGGTATCCGCCGTATGGACTTTGTAAGCTATTTTACCGGCTTGACCGATTTGACGAGGCTCTTCCTTACTGCGACAAGTCTGTTTCTGTCGCCCAAAAATTCGTCGACGGATACTCGCTACGAAGTCTTGTTTATCTTATGAAAAAGGAGTATGACAAGGCGATCGCGGATCAGACAAAAGCTATCGATCTCGACCCAAAATTTGCGTACTCATATTACCTACGCGGGCTCACACGCGAACGGAAAGGCAGGAATACGAAAGTGGGTTATAAAACCGCTCAGGAGATCGCCTTCTGGGACCAGGCTCTCGACGATTACAAGAAACAAGCGCAGTTGAGTAACAACGATTACGACAGCTATCTGCATCTCGAGACATTCGCGATCAACCTGTCAAAATTTGCGGCTTCGCAGCAAGGGAACTCGGCTTTGAACTTGGACATCCTCAAGAAAAAGGACGACCTGTTCCGCGAGCTCGCGGGAGCGGATCTGAAGAACGTGTGTGCTCGGTATTTTGTCATTCAGCGACTTGGCTATTTCGAATTCAAAGCCCAATGGGACGCGGTCGTCAAATATTACGATGGCAAAAACGGCGGCAAGTGTGTCGCGCAAGCGGCGAAATCGATAGGCCGCGAATATTCCGATCCATACGGCAAACAGCGTCCGGATCTGGAGAAGGCGAAATTCTATTTCGAAGCCGCCAAGAAAGCCGATCCGAGCCTTACGACTGACATGGATTACCTGATAGCGAAACTTCCGGAGATCCGCTGGTCAGCTCCGTCGAGCCCACAGCCCGTGACTGCAAAGCGTTCGTCATCGGCGACTTCCGGCAACTATACGAACTTCGAAGACTACCGCGTCGCGATGGCGGATTACATTAAAAAATTCGTCGAACGCCTGAAACAGCGTCCGCCAAAACAGGAGCTTATCGATTTTCGCAAAAAACTCGAGCAATATATGGGCGAACTCAACACCGAGATCGACCGACCTTCAACCAGTGATGACAAGGCATTGTCATATTCGCTCGACGCAATAAACGTCCAAAAATATATCGATCTGATGAATACGAACATCCCAACCTACACCCAAACACCGCCAAAACGAGAGTCGGAAGACAAAGATTGGGAGGACTGGGATGACGGTGAAAATGACTAACCTTCAAACATCGTAACCGGACAAAGCTGTCTGTGTAGCGAATATGACTATTGAATCTGAAGAATTTCTGAATGAGAAGTGGAGAAAGCTTCTAGAGCTGGATCATTTCGAGCATGAGGACATTATTCGTGTGCTTCAGGACAACCCAGATCCACGCAGCGTGAAGATCTTAGCGAAGGCGATCCAACTTAAACCGAAGCTAGATTACCTCGAATACGACGATTATGGAGCCTACTATAAGAAGTGTCTCTGGGCGTTGGTTTCGATCGGGACCGCGGAAGCGTTCGATTTTATTCGGAGGTGTTCGATGTCCGAGATTCCTGAACTTCGAGAACAAGCTCTGTACCGCCTTGGAGAATTGGGCAACTAGAGTAGTGATGGAGTGCTCGTTACAAAGCACTCCATCGGCTCAGCCCTTAACGCAAATGACCTGTTTCAGTTCTGCAACCACCTCGACAAGGTCGGACTGGGCACGCATGACTTCCTCGATATCTTTGTAGGCACCGGGGATCTCGTCAATGACGCCTTTGTCTTTACGGCATTCGACTCCGCTGGTCTGCTTTTCCAGATCTTCGCGGGTGAAGCGTGATTTAGCTTTGGTACGCGACATTTTACGGCCGGCACCGTGTGAGCATGAGTTGAACGACATCGGATTTCCGAGGCCCTTGATGATGAAAGATTTCGCCCCCATCGAACCTGGAATGATGCCGAAACGGCCTTCCTCAGCATTGATCGCACCTTTACGCGTCACGAAAACGCTGTCGCCGAAGTGCTCTTCGCTGGCGACGTAGTTGTGATGACAGTTAACGGTGAACGGAGGGCGGACGGCTCGTCCGCCCGTGTCGCGGACGGGCCGTCCGCACTCCACGCCGAACATCCGGTCAAACGACCTCATCAGCCGGGCCATCATGATCTCACGATTCTTCATCGCATAACGCTGCGACCAATCGACGTCGTGCCAGTACGCCTTGAACTCGTCCGTTCCCTGAACAAAGTAAGCCAGTGCAGGGTCGGGAAGTGTGTTCAGGTCGTGAAGCGATTTCGCCGTGGCGATGTGACGCGTCGCGACCTCGTTTCCGATGTTTCGCGAACCCGAATGCAGCATCAGCCAGACGTTATCCTCGGTATCGAGGCAGACCTCGATAAAGTGGTTTCCGCCGCCGAGCGTTCCGAGCTGCTTCATCGCTTTGCGTTTCCGGTCCTGAACGCCCGGGTGAAGCTGGTCGAATTCGGCCCAGCCCGCCCACTCGTTCGATTCGTCGACCGGCTCTTTGTAATCGTTAAAGCCGACAGGAATCGCACGCTCGATCTCATGACGAAACTCCGCCATTTTGCGATCGAGAATGCCCGATCGGAACGGTGTTTTAACCGCCATCATCCCGCAGCCGATGTCGACACCGACTGTCGCGGGAATCACGGCGTCCTTAGTAGCAATGACCGAACCAACCATCGATCCGATCCCAAGATGAGCGTCCGGCATCAAAGCCACGTGCTTAAAAAGACACGGCAGACGCGAAACGTTGCGAAGCATTTTATGCTCATCAGCCGACATCTCGTGAGTAACCCACGAAAGCACATCGGCCTCAGCTCCGCTTATGTTTAGTTTGTTGTATGACATTTTGTTACCTCTATGTTTCTAACTTAGGAAAATTGGCTGACAGGGCGGGACTCGAACCCGCGTCCTCCGGCTTAACAGGCCGGCACTCTGCCAACTGAGTTACCTGTCAATGAAAATTGGTCGCGGCGGAGGGAATTGAA
This sequence comes from Pyrinomonadaceae bacterium, assembly GCA_047600985.1. Classification (GTDB taxonomy): domain Bacteria; phylum Acidobacteriota; class Blastocatellia; order Pyrinomonadales; family Pyrinomonadaceae; genus OLB17. The sequence continues at coordinate 725,761 of JASGKA010000002.1, forward strand.
CCTTCAACAACGGGCTTATGAGACCCGTGCTCTGCCATTGAGCTACGCCGCAGGGCGAATATCGAATATAGAACCTAAAATAATGAAAATAATATTCATTAATCTTTATTCGATATTCGTTATTTATTTGGTCGATCGGGCGGGGCTCGAACCCGCGATACCTCGCTTAAAAGGCGAGTGCCTTATCCAACTTGGCCACCGATCGGAAGTGCTTTTGCAGAAGCCCGCGCGTGAGCAAGGGCGAATCGAGCAAGTTGGATGTTTCGCCCTTGCTGACGCGCGGGCTTCCACAACTGATCTTCGGCGGGCAAACGCGAGGTGGCGGATATTTTGTGTAAAAGGGGAATCGCGGGCAAGGGGTTCGTTTTTTCAAACGGAAGACAGGAGATGTCGTCCTTGCCCGCGAAGCTTTTGATGTCCGCAACCCGCGTTTGTGTTGGAGAGAATAATTCGTTTTTGTTGATCTCCGGCTCCGGCCGCCTCCACGGTGAGGCGGCCGGTTGCGTTGTGGGAGAAAGTTAGTGAACCGCGGCCATCGCGCGTTCGTGCAGATTGACGGTTTCACGCGAAGCGACTGACTCGGATTCGAGTTCGAGAGCGTCGCGAAACGCCGTCAAAACTTCGACGATCTTGCGGATCTTGAACATGCTGTTCTCACGCTGTTCGGCGGTCGACAGGTCAAAATCGAGCGTGATGTCTTCGTAACAATCGGCCATTTTCAGGACGATCTCGCCGCGGTAGCGGTGTTCGCGGCAGCATGTTTGAATGTGCCGCGTGTCCTCGACGATGGCGATCACATAGGCTCGCATTTCGGGATCGAGATTCAGGAACGCACGTTCCCGAAGGTGAAATTTCTTGCTCATTTTCTTTTCCTCGTGGATAAATTGCTGATAAATGTTGATGAAAAATGCGACATCTCAGCCCACTTACGAAAAGCTGAGAAGTCACGCGGCGGACGGTCTATAGTCACGGGGACTCTTGATCGCAAACATAGTGTTTGTCTCCTTTTTGGTGATTGCGGAACGATTTCCGTGATTGGAAAACTGGTGGACGCTTTTGGTATCGCACCAAACTCTTCGGCTCTTCACGCCGACGCTGATCTGTCTCAGCTAAACGTCCGAAAGTGGCGGGACCGAACGGACTCGAACCGTCATCGTCTTCGTAGACAGCGAAGTGCATACGCCTTTCTGCCACGGCCCCGGATGATTTTGGATTTCGGATTTTCGATTTTGGATTGGAATCAAAAATCGGCGATCCAAAATCTAAAATCGACTTGGGTGGATCGATCGGATTTGAACCGATAACTGCTTCATTCACAGTGAAGTGCTCTACCGAATTGAGCTACGAACCACATGAAATTGGAGCGGGCATCCGGATTTGAACCGGAGATTAACGGTTTTGCAGACCGTCGCCTTTGAGCGCTTGGCTATACCCGCATGAATTAGTTAGAAGTTAACAGTGAAAAGTGAACAGTTCTAAAGGATTTTCAACTATTCGCTGTTCCCTATTCCTGGATCTGGTACACAGGGTGGGATTCGAACCCACGATCTTCGGTTTCTAAGACCGACGCCTTTGCCATTTTGGCCACCCGTGCGTAAAGAGTTTGGTTAGAGCGGCAGGATTTGAACCTGCGAATACTTGTTCCCAAGACAAGCCCGTGTAGCCTCTGCGGAACGCTCTGAAATAGTTGAAATTGGCTTCGGGGAAAGGATTCGAACCTCTATTTACTGGTTCAGAGCCAGCGGTCCTGCCGATTAGACGACCCCGAAATGGAATTGGTGAAGATGGCAGGATTCGAACCTGCAGCCTTCTCGTTCGTAGCGAGATGCTCTGATTCCGTTGAGCTACATCTCCGTTGAAAAAGCGGCCGGTGGTCTGTGATCAGTGGTCAGAAAAAAGTAACTGATCACTGACCACCGGCCACTGACCACTGTTTTTTGGCTATTCAGTTGTCAAACATCAAACGTAAAAGGAGCGGCTACTCGTGATTCCCAATGAATCCGCGTAACCGCTCCTAAAGATCGTAAAAACGCTGTTTGTTGCGTTTCGTTTGATGTTTTCGGGAGCGGGAACGCCGCTCCCGCTGGATCAATCTAGTTGTTGCGTCGGGGTTGTTCCCGACGATTTGGGCTGATAATTTAAGCCTCCGAGGCCGACACACATCACTGCATTCCACGCAAAGCTCTGCCGCGTATCTATGCGGCCAGCTGTCGCTGCGAATGTCGTGAATGTATGTTCTGATCTACGGATCATAAAAATCTGCTCCCAAAAATATCGCTCACCGTTGCGAGCGAGTTGAAGTATAAACACAGGTCAAAAATGCTTGTCAAGCGATTTTTGAAAACTTTTTTAGGGAAAGGGGATTTTGGTTAGAAATGACGGTAGCCTTTTGAGGACAAGATCGTGGATTTGTTGTCGGCTATAAGTTCAATGATGCCAGCGTTTGCAGTGATCTCGCCAATATGATGAAAGCCCCGGTCTTGAACTGCCGAAAAATATTTTTGATCCACGGTAAAAAGGAGCTCAAAATCCTCGCCACCGTTCAGAGCAAGATCGACGCGATTCTCTTCAGAAAGATCGAGCGACGATATAGCCGGGTCGATCGGCAGTTTATCGAGTTCTATTTGGCAGCCAACTCCGCTGGCTTTTATCAGGTGTTCGAGATCGGACGAAATACCGTCACTGATATCAAGCATCGATGTCGCTAAGCTTCTTTCCTGTAATATGTTAGCAGTTATAACCTGTGGTAATGGCTGAAGTTGTCGAAACAGCAAATGTTTAAGCGGAGCGGGCAGAGTTTCATCGAATCTTAGTCCGGATTCGAGTTCTAAAAGCCCCGCCGCTGCACCGCCTATGTAGCCTGTAACAAAGATCGAGTCGCCGATCTTCGCACCTGACCGCAACATAGCCTTGCCTTTTGCAACCTCCCCAACCACTGTGCTGTCGATCACGAGCTTATCGTGCGTTTTCGAAACATCGCCGCCAATCAATTCTACGTTGTAGCTTGCTGCCAAGGCGTGCCAACCTTCGTAAAATCTGGGCATGAGATCGGTTTTCCACAGGCTTTCGGGAACGGCGATCGAGAGCATCGCGAACGTTGGCATTCCTCCCATTGCGGCAATGTCGGAAAGGGAAACCGCGAGAGCTTTGTGGCCCAGAAATTCCGGTGTCGTCCATTCGAGCCGAAAGTCGATATCCTCAACCAACATGTCCGCGGTCAGGAGCATGTCCGTCGCTGCATCTTTCGGCAAAACGGCACAATCGTCGCCGATCTTTTCGAGCGAGAATCTTGATTTAATGTTGTTAATGAACTCAAATTCCGAAACCATTCTCTCGTTGACACAAGTGCAATAAATACATACAATAACGCGTTATAACTTAAACAGAACTTTAACACACCCACGAGAGCGATGGCACAAGAAGCTGTAGTAATACCTGAGAAAATATACTTTAAGATTGGCGAGGTCTGCGATCTTGTCGGTGTGCAGGCGCACGTGCTTCGCTACTGGGAAACTGAGTTTTCCACTCTCTCGCCGCAAAAGAACAAATCAGGCCAGCGAAGCTATCGCCGTCGCGACGTAGAGATCGCTCTTAGGATCAAGCAGCTTCTCTACAACGAGATGTTCACCATCGCCGGTGCCCGAAAAAAGCTCCAGGCCGAGATCAGAGAAGGTTCCAAACCGAAAGAGCGGGCTTTACCAACCGCAACCGCTGCCGTAACCGCCCCTGCGGCTAAGCCGCAGCCGACGCTAAGGACATCGACTGAATCATTCATCTCCACGGTTCCACCCGGTGTTGCTCTTGGTCCGACCGGGGCTCCCTTGTTGTTCGACGCCGGATTTGAACCCGAGCCCGAACCTGCCGTCGCGGAACCTAAACAGCGAGCAATGAATGCTCAGCCCGTCGAATATTCCGGCGATCAGCGTCAAGCCCTAAAGGTGATCGCTGCCCATCTGATGGATCTGCGAGAAATGCTCGCAAGCTCTCGGGTTCGATAGTTTCCCGTCCAAGCATCAGTTTGACTTTTCTTAGCGGCAAAACTAATCTAAACATTCGTTTTTCGGGACGTAGCGCAGTCTGGTAGCGCGTTCGCTTGGGGTGCGAGAGGTCGTGAGTTCAAATCTCGCCGTCCCGACCAATAAACATGGGGCTTTCGAAGAAATTCGAAAGTCCCTTTTTTTGTGGTTTCCAAAAGGCCACGAGAGGGCGAGCCGCTAAGCGTCCTGTTTGCGTTATTTACGAACCGCTGCTCGTCAGAAAAAGAGCCTCCATTTTGCAACCAACTCTCTGCACCTCAAGTTAGAGCCGTTTCGGTGAGCGGAACGCACCAGCAACGGTGCGAGGAAAAACCAACTGTCGTATAAGCATTATTAAAAGCAGAAATCGGCAGCGACGCAAAATTTCATTCTTGTAAAGAGCGAAACTAATTGGAAGTTTAACCAGAAGTAAGAGGATGTTCCAAATCGCAAACACTTCATTGTCCATTAAACGCTAAATGCAAAGAGATTAATTTGTTACGAACTAGGTTAGATGGCAAATCTCAATCACTATAGAAATAGAAGGGCCGTGAGCATACGTTCACGGCTTTTTGGGTTTGGTTGGAAAGCGAACTTTAGGTCTTTTTGACGAAGAACGTTTTGTCGGTGTCCTTCTTTAGTTTTTGCCAGACGGTGTGTGTGACATTGTGTCGACCGGCTTTGGTTTTTATTAGTTGGAACATGAGATCGCCCTGTTTGAACGGCGACGTGCATGGTTCGTTGCTGCTGTATTCGACCGGCATGCAGTTTTCGAAATAGAGCGAGAGCGTGGTTGCGGTCGCTTTGGGTTTGAGTATGTATTTGTTCTGCGTGTCGGAGTTTTCGCCGTCGGTATAGACGACGTAACGGCCGCCTTCGGTCTCGCCAAACTCGATCTTTGCCCACATCGACATCGAACGGTTTTCCTCAGCGCTCATGCTCGAGACCATGCCCCTCGTAAGTGCCGATCCACGAAGCGGGAAAGGCCTGAGCGTTTGCAGCGACGGCTAGGAATAGCGTCAAGATCAGTGTTCTCATAGTTTATTTCCTTGTAAACTTAGTGCCGTTCCACGACCATTCGGCAAAGACAAAATCGTCGTCGCCATCCTGCGTGCATTCGTTGCAAGCTGCCTTGATCGTCGTACCTTCGCGAGGCAGCAGATAGTAGAACGAAAAATCGTTAGCCGTCGCGACCTCGTCGCCTTTGGCTTTCCTTGAGTTGAACAGCTTTGCGGCCTCGGCGTCTTTTAGTTCGGTAAATACCGACTTTGTAACGTCGCTCCATTTGCCGTTCGTAACGCTCCAGAATTTGACGAATCCGGTGCAAGCCGGACCGCAGTCTATTTCGGCTTGGGTGACCAGATAGCTGCCGTTCGTTCGCTTGAACAGAGAGATATCGGCCCAGCCTTCCCACGAGCCTTCGAGACGCAGGTAGCCGTTCTTGATGTCCTCGATCTTGATCAGCGAACGGCGATGAGCGGAAAGTGCGGTCTTGCTGGTCACTTTGTCGCCATTAATGTCGGTTGAGTACAGATCGGCAGGCATCGCGAGAAAGTAGTCCGTGACCGTTTTGAGCTGTGCCATCGACGCCGTCGCCGAGAGAATCAGAACGATAAATGTGAGTGCTAACTTGTTCATATGTTTATAGATACGCCGAAAGCTTGACGGTTTTGCCACACATCGACTCGCTGACGACGAACAGAACGTTACCTTTCTTGCCTTTGTTCGCCAAGCGAATTTCGCGGCCGACATCGCACGTGATGCTCGTCGACGAACTCTTATTCAGCTCAATAAAACCGCTGCCTGTGTGTATCTGAACGTCGCCGTCCGTGTCGTTTATCAGCTTAAAGCTGGCCGCGGCTGCTTCAGTTCTCGTGACTACGACACTCGTGGCCGCCGCGAACGCGATCATCGCGACCGCAATTAAAATTATATTTCGCATTATTTCTCCGTGTGTTAATTATTCAGGGCTCTCAGGATATTCGAATTCGACAAACGCCGTGCCGTTCCATTTGAACGTCTTGACGACCACACCGCCATCGCCATGTGTACCGCCGGCGATAGCCAGCATGACCTTGTCGTTGCCGCCGAAGTTGTAATGGATCGGGACTTCGCTGCCATCGGCGAGCGAATCTTTGTTCTCAAATGCAGGTGCTTTCTTAAGTATCTGCCGGACCTCATCATTGTCTAGCGTCGGTGCATGGTCGGACGTGACGTCTTTCCATTTGCCGGCGTTGTAGTCGAGAAAGAGAAGTTGGCCCTGGCACGTGCCGCCTTCGCACATGTTGGTTGCGACGCCGATGACCACGCCTGTCTTTTTCTTAAAGACCTGAACGTAGCCGAAGGCTTTGCCGTCGCCGTCTTCCCCCGTGAGTTCCTTGACCGGAATGTCGAACGAAAGGTTGCCGTTAGCGGTGCTTTCGTGACCGATCCACGACGCACGTTTCTTGGCATCGGCGTTTATGTATTGCGAAGGTATCGCGAGATAGTAGTCGCGGACGTTCAAGACCTTTGCCTGGCCAATTGCGGGCACTGAGTAAGCGACACATGCCACAATAGTGGTCAGCATTATTATTAATTTCATTTTCATATTTTATTTATTGATGTGTAGATCATCGCCCGCCGAGGTAAGTCCTTAAATACCTCTGATCTCAACGAACTTTCCTCCGTTCCATTTGAAACGCTTTAGCGGCGTAGCAAACTCGTTGCCGATCATCCTTCCAACTAACGATACCCCACTCATGTCTTCCAGAATTTGTGTCTCGAGCCAGACCGAGTCTTTCTTGACCTCCGGAAAACTCTTGCTCAGCGCAGTATGCGCTTCGGCAACCGACATCGTCGGCAACATCAAAGTTGAGACGTCGGTCCATTTACCTTGCTTATATGCCAGAAGAAATGTGGTAATTTTGACCGAATCAACCGTAGGACTCTCTTTCTTCGCATCGCCAATTTGATATCGCAACCCGACGAAAATGCTCGAACTCCCTCGGAAAACGCGCATATCAACGAGGCCTTCAGGTTCGCGGAAATCCGCTCGCAGAGTGGTTGGGATCCTCTCTCCAGCGAGCATGAACTTTAGGTAATCGCTTTCGCTCTTGACCGGAAAGACGAGTGATTCAACACGTTTATCAGCCGAGGCGTTGACATAATCACTCGGCAATATCTTGAACAGTTCCGTCGCCGTCACCGACTTCTTTGTCTTTGACGAATTGGCTGGCTTGGCCTTTTGAGCAAAAGCGTTTATGGAAAACGCTAGAATGAGCGTTGCAATCAATACAAATGTCTTTTTTATATTCATGATCTTGTTTTCGTGCGGTTTCTTCATGACAGTATTCACCTCAAATATTGGTTATTAATTAACAGACTCACCACCTTGGTAGTCATCACGGTTGTTGGTGACCGAGAATTTGATCTTGAATGTACGAGAGCGTTTCTTGTCCGAGTTGTTGATGCTCACGACAAATTTGCCGTCGCGGCCGGCGAGAACGGACAGGTAGCCTTCGCCGTCTTGCCATTGGTCAGTATCTTCGACGCCGTTCGAGAGGTTGAGGCCGATGACGGGGAATTCGTTGGTTTTCGAGATGGCGATGTCGCCCGAAACGCTGACGTTGATCACTTGGCCGGACTTTACGTTCAAGGCGTAAGTGTTCATATCTTTAGGTTTAACAGTGATCGTCATCGTCTTTTCGGTGGTGCCTTTGGCAAAGACGACCTGGGTTTGTGCGTTGGTGTTCGATGCGAAAACGAATCCGATCGCGATCGCGAATATGATAATTGTGTTTTTCATAGTGTTGCTCATTTAGCTGATTGGTTTACCTGGTTCCATTTCGAATTTGATCTTGAGCGTGAACGGCGCCGGTTTTTTGCTGCGTGCTCCGGTCGCATTTAGCTCGACGCGAATGACGTAATAGCCTGACGTTGGTGCCGTTTCGAGAAAATCGTAACGGTCGCCGTTCGGACCTTTGACGGTGTAGCCGATGAACTGGTTCGTCGAATCAAGATCGACCGACCATTCGTCGCCTTTGTCAGCCCAGGTCTCGTACAGAACGAATTGCTTACCCGTGACCTTGCCGGTTACCTCGACGGAATCGGCACCTTCGGGCAAGCCGATGCGTTTTTGGGACTGTGCGTTACCGTCTGTTACAAGCAATGCAATAGCAGTAAGAATCGCGAAAATGATCAGTGTTCGTTGCATAAGTTTCGAAATAAAATCTCTTCACTGTTACCTAGCGAGAAATTTTGCGGTTCCGTATCATCGCTCTGAAATTTTTTCGTTTCGGGCTGTGTGTTAAATTATTAGTTACTCACCACGCGACCTAAATGACCGAACAATCGGCTAAAATCACGGGCTATCTGCGGCGATGGCGAAACGGAGATGAGTCTGCGCTCGAAGACGTGTTGCCGCTTGTTTATAAAGAATTGCGTCAGATCGCCAAGCGTTATCGTGCGAAGGAACGCAGCGAACATACGTTTCAAACCACCGAAATAATCAGCGAAGCGTACCTGCGGCTAGCCGGACAGACTGCGACAGATTGGCAAGACCGCTCGCATTTTTTTGCCGTTGCTTCGAAGATGATGCGGAATTTGCTGGTCGATCATGCACGATCGAGGCAATTCCAAAAACGCGGCAGCGGTGCCGAGCAGGTCAATATCGACGACGTCGCAGTATTCTCGAACGCACCCGACGCGAACGTAATCGCTCTGGATGAAGCTCTAGTGAATCTCGCGAAGTTTGACGAACGTAAGAGCCGCATCGTCGAACTGCGTTATTTCGGCGGGCTGTCGAGCCAAGAGGTTGGCGACATTCTCGGCCTGTCTGAGATAACGATCAAACGCGAATGGCTCAAGGCTAAAGCGTGGCTTTACAATGAGTTAGCAGTATAGTGAACACGGAAACATGGCAAAAGATCGATGCTTTGTTCGACGAATATCTCGATTCGCCGACACTAAAACGCGCGACCTTTCTTGACGAACGCTGCGACGACTCTGAGATCAGAGAGCAGCTTGAGAAGCTGATTCGAGCGATCGATGCGGACGATGACTCGCTTGATGATCGTTCGTTCGCGAGTATAAAAGAGATCGTTGAGCCCGAAACTGATGATCTGATCGGCAAGAAACTGTTGTCGTATGAGATCCGTTCGTTGATCGGTCACGGCGGCATGGGCTCGGTATATTTAGCCGAGCGGAGCGATGATTTTGAAAAGGTTGTCGCGATCAAGGTCATTTCGAAATACGGCGTCTCGCAAGAAGACATCGACAACATTCGCCGCGAACGCCAAATTCTCGCACGGCTCGAACACCCAAACATCGCCCGCATTCTCGATGGCGGAACTGCCGATGGCATACCGTTCATCGTGATGGAGTACGTCGATGGCGTGCCGCTCAACGAATACTGTCGCGGCCGCAGCGTTGGCGAAAAGTTGCGGATGTTTCGCGACGTTTGCAAAGCCGTCAGCTACGCACACGCAAATTTGATCGTTCATAGCGATCTAAAACCAAGAAATATTCTCGTCGCTGCCGATGGAACGGTGAAACTGCTTGATTTCGGCATCGCCAATCTTTTGCATGGCGAATCAGAAGCCGGAAGCGTTGCAACGGGAACGAGCGATCGTGCATTGACGCCGGATTATGCGTCACCTGAGCAGTTCTTGGGCGAGCCGATTACGGTTGCGACTGATGTTTATGCGCTCGGCATTTTGCTTTACGAGATACTCGCCGACCGGCGACCATATTCAGTTGCGGGAATGTCGGTTGAAGAATCGGTAACTGCAATTCGAAAGGCTTCATTTTCACCGCCAAGCAATATTAAAGACATCGACGCGACGGTTGCAAAAGCTCTTGCTTTTGAAGCGACGAAACGCTATCGGACGGTTCAGGAACTCGACGCTGACATCGCTAACTACCTCGAAGACCGTCCGGTCTCATCGCGGCCAAACACTTTTTTGTATCGTCTTGAAAAGGTGTTTCGCCGTAACAAGCTCGTTACGGCCGTTGCCGGTCTGTTGCTTGTTTTGCTGGTTAGTTGGCTCGCGACTTCGATATGGCAGCGGAATTATGCGCGCGGGTTGGCGGACGAGAATCGGCGTGCGGCGTATTCGGCCGAGATGATCTTGGCTGGGAACGAATATGAGAAGACGAATCTGAATCGTGTTAACGAACTCGTACAGAAATATATTCCTTCGCCCGGCGAAGAGGACCTTCGCGGGTTTGAATGGTATTACCTGAAATCGCTGCTTGAGCCCTCGAGTAAGATAGCGACGTTTATTCACAACGACGAAGTTTGGAACGCTGATTTCTCGCCCGACGGGCGGTTGTTGACGACTGTTTCGAACGACAATATCGTGCGAACTTGGGACGTTGCTTCGCGTTCGATCGTGTCGCAAACTGAGAAGTTTCAAGGAGCGTGGAAAGCGGCCTATTTCCCTGACAGCAAACGCGTTGCGGTGACCGCAAGCTCCGCATCGAATCCGGTTGTCAAGGTGTTTGATGCTGGAACAAGCAGCGAATTGTTGACGATCTCGGGGCATACAAAGCGAGTTCGTGCGGTCGATGTTTCACCTAACGGAAAGTTGATAGCGACCGGTAGCCAGGATAGGACGGTTCGGGTTTGGGACGCCGAAACTGGTACTGAGCTGCACAAATTCGAGCTTGGAACGAGCGATCGCGGACGCGAGATCGCCGATGTTCAGTTTTCATCTGATGGCGGAAAGTTGATCGTTGCAGGTTTTGAATTGCTCGGCGTGATAGATACAAAAAACTGGCAGATTCGCGAGATGGATATCAAGGAACTTACTGAAAAAGGCGTCAATCTTTTCTCTTGGAAGCTCGCAATTGCTCCGTCTCAGCAAACCATAGCGCTCGGCAATTGGAACGGTGAAGTTATTCTCATCGACGCCAATACTCTAAAGCTCGAACGCATTTTTCGAAATCATCAATCGAATGTAAAATCACTCGCTTTTTCGCCTGACGGCAAGACCCTTGCAACGTCTAGTTGGGACCGAACGGTGAAGTTCATTGACCTTACGAGTTTTGAAGTAGTCAATGAACTCAAGGGACATTTCGCGGGCATTCACGAACTTGCATATTCTCCGACGGGCAATGTTTTGATGACGGCTGGGGGTGATTTCAGTGTGAATTTGTGGGACGCTGCAGCGGTCGGGCGTTCGAATGCTATTTTTCTCAATAGCCCTAACGTTTTTTATGCGGATCATGCTGCCAATATTATCGGTTGGTCCGGAGCTGTTGGTGTACTCGAAAATACTAGTTTGCCGGACGCAGTGAAAGCTTGGTCCATAAATACCGCGATCAAGGTGTTGTCGGGCGATATTGCATCGAACGTCGCAGTCATGGCTGTCGCCGATCAGAGTGGCACGATCTACCTTTTCAATATGGACAGTGGCGGGCAAACTCAGTCGTTAAAACTCCGTGACAAGGCGATCTATGCTCTGCAGTTGCTGCCCGACGCTTCGGCTGTGATCGTTGCTTATGATGACGGTATCGTTCAGCAGATCTCGATCGCGAACGGGAACGCTGTGTTTGAGATCAAGGCACATTCGGGCTTGTTTCGCGGCATGTCGGTCTCGGCAGATGGAAAATATTTCGCGACCGGCGGCAATGACAATTTGGTGAATGTATTTGAAACGGGAAGTGGGCGATTAGTGCATTCGTTGATCGGAAATATGAAGCCGCTTTATGCCGTGGCGTTTTCCGACGATGGAAAAAAGCTCGCTGGCGTCGGAGCTACGATTCGGCACGTGTTTGGGATGTTGGCAGCGGAAAATTGCTCAATGAATTTACAGGAATGAGTGCGGGCGTGTTTGCCGTGGCGTTTTCGCCGGATGGCACACGTCTTGCGACCGCAAGTGACGTTGGTATTATTCGGTTGTGGGATATCGAGGCTGATCGCCAAGTGCTCGCACTTACGGCGAGCAACAAACCTATCGCAAGGCTCGCGTTCAATGCCAACGGCACTTCGCTCATTTCAACTGACGCCACGGGGAGCACGAATATTTGGTCGACCAAAAAGTCTGACGTTCGTTAGACTTACCTATGTCGATAAGTGATGCGGCCTTTTGTCAGGTCGTTCGGCGATAACTCACGGGTCAACACGGTCGCCCATCAAGATACGAATACGATTTCTACGCATACGAACTGAGACGGTCGCGAGTACGATCTCGTTGGAGACCGGAAGGTTGTCGAACCGGACCTTAAGGAACTTGGCTACTCGATCAATATTTTGGACACGGAAGGAAATCCTCTGCCGTAAGAAACGGAGCAGGTCTTAACGGAGGGGTGAGCCTCTTAATGAATCGCAACCCTCGCGAGTCTGGTGTTTTTTGTGACATTTGCCGCAATGAAATGTCACAAAACACCAACTTAAAAAACGGTGTTCAAAATCCACGCAGATGTGTTATTTTTGATTTACCGACGACCCTTTTTTCAGTGAATTCGAACTATAAAATCTTAGTCGAGTTGGTTGCAAGATGGTTGCAGTTTTCCCGATGCATACCCTCTCAACGCTTGTTAAGAACATTCACAGACCAATTTATAAGGCATTTTGAGTGATTTTGAGAACTTATGGTTCACCCTCAGGTTGGTTGGGGTGCGAGAGGTCGTGAGTTCAAATCTCGCCGTCCCGACCAATAAAGATGGGGCTTTCAGCGATTGCTGGGAGTCCCGTTTTTATGCCTGCCGGAACGCTTTGATCTTTACATTCACAGTCGTACCAGGAACCCCTCTTGGTTTCCATCCTATCTTTTTCACAGGTGTCCCCCTTCCCAGTCGAAACGGTATTTATACACGCCGCAGATGATTAAGCTATTCGATAGTTCGATATCACTAGGCCTCTTTGCATTGGAATAGACTATCTCTTTTCGAAAGATGGTAAGGCCGCCGAATTTTCGGGGGCCTTTATTGTGCGGCTTTTGAACGGAGGTGATCTAGTCCTACGTCGCGACGTCGGATTCGGCCTGTTCGTGGATCGAGTCTTTGTTTAGAGGGTACATCTTTTCACGTAGCTTGATTACAATGAATTGGTCAAAGAAGACGATCGCGGCTACAACGGCGATCATAACGCCGCAAGCAGCGGGCCGAGCGTGATCGTCTGGTCGGAAAGGCGGTTCGTCTGACGAAACTGAACATAAGCCTGATCGAGCCAGAAAAAACGAGTGATAACCATCGCGGCGAAATACAGGAACGTTGTCCACATCGCCCATGAACGGTTCGTGGCCCACAGGACCGCATTTCCGACAACCATGAGGATGATCGTCGTTATCCAAAGGAACGGCCAGGCAAGGCCAGCATGATATTCGTAACCCGCCGCCGCCGCCGCGGGCAAGCCGATGCTCTGCAGCCAACTCCACGAATAAAAAATAAAAAAGCCCATCGCGATAAGCGACAGGCCCAAAATTACGAGATATATCTTGCTCAGCATAATGGTTTTTATCGGTTCAGCGTGCGAGCTTTCGCTCGTCCCTTCGCCGACTACCAGGCTGCGAAGATACGAAGATACGAGCTGAAGCTCGCACTCTGAACGGGTACTATTCCGGTTTGACCGTTAGGTAACTCGTTTGGCCGCGGCGGTTGACGAGCAGGACCACCGAACGGTCGCCGGCTCCGTCAAGAGCTGCTCTGACGTCTGCCACTGAGCTGACCGGTTTGCGATTGATCTCGAGGATCACATCGCCGCGGGCAATGCCCGATTCGGCGGCAGGGCCGTCCTGGTCGACATCGGTTACGACAACGCCCTCGGTTCCATCGAGGCCGAGCTGTTTTGCGACCGCCGGCGATACCGGCTCGAGGCTTAAACCAAGCTTTCCGCCCTGATTTTGCGGTCCGGGGCCATCTTCGTTCTCGCCGGTTCCAGTGGTCTTTTCACCATCCAGTTTGGCTTCGTCGAGTGTCGCGGTCAGATCCACCTGCTTGCCGTCACGCATGACCGAGATCTTGATCTCGCTGCCCGGAGCCGTTCCCGCGACCTTATTGCGAAGCACGTTGCTGTCCTCGATCTTTTCGCCGTTGATCGAGACGATGAGGTCGTTTCGCTTGATGCCAGCCTTTTCAGCGGCGGAACCATTGCGAACGTTGCTGACGATCACGCCGCTGCGGGCTTCGATATCGAGTGATTTAGCCAGGTCTTCGGTGACGTTCTGGATGTTGATTCCGAGTTGGCCGCGATGGACCTTGCCGTCCTTGATGAGCTGCTCCATGACGGATTTCGCCATGTTCGACGGGATCGAGAATGCGATACCGATATTGCCGCCGCCGGCTCCGCCGGAAAGGATCTGCGAGTTGATGCCGATCAGCTCGCCGCTCAGATTGACGAGAGCACCGCCAGAATTCCCGCGATTGATCGCCGCGTCGGTCTGCAGGAAATCCTCAAAACTGCCGTCACTCAAACCAGTCCGTCGGCCTTTTGCCGAAATGATCCCGGTCGTGACCGTTTGCCCGATACCGAGCGGATTGCCGATCGCAAGAACGATGTCGCCCACACGAACGCTGTCCGAGTTGCCGAGATTCAAAAAGGGAAGTCCCTGTGCCTCGATCTTAACTACGGCCAGATCGCTTGGCTGATCGGTGCCGACGATCTTGGCGTCGTAGGATTTGTTATCGCTCATCAGCACGGTGATCTTATCCGCGCCTTCGACGACGTGGTTGTTTGTTAGGATCGAGCCGTCCGCGGAAACGAGTACGCCAGAGCCTACGCCCCGTTCAACCTGAGGCCGCCGGTTCTGCTGCGGCATTTGAAACTGCTTGAAGAAATCGTCCGCCGGGCCCGACTGTGCACTTGCTTTTGTTGCCTTGTGCTCAGCTTCGATCCGGACGACTGCCGGCGATGTGCGTTCGACTACATCCGCGTAAGACGTGCGGTTGCCGTCAACCACCAGCGGCTGCGCCGGAGCCGCCGCCGGCTGATTAACCGCCGGCGTTTCAGTCCCTGCCAAAAGCCCGGTCTTGCAACCCGAAACCGCCGCCGCTGCCGCGACGACCGAAACCAAAACTACTCTCTTAATGCTCATCTCGAAGAATACCTCAATTATCAAATATTAAACTATGAATTATAACGCTGTCAGCCGTGATACATGTCTCTTTTTACGCTCAAAGTAGGAATGTTGTTCGAAAAATTGCGCAAGGTGGGAATGAGTCCGACGAATGCGGCCAATGCGGCTAACTTGAGCAGTCACGACGCTCGAGAATGGTTAAACCTGGAAACCTCGTAACGAACTTTACCTATCAGACGAATAACTTTGACCAATGAGGCCATTTTGGATTGGATAGAGGTAGTTTCCTTCGACCAATTGGGCCGTTACCTAGACCGAATGCCCTGTAAACACGGGCATTTCACGAAAAATGTGACACGTGCCACATTTTTTTCGGGGCAAATCTTCAAACACGATACGCTCACGGTCAAGTTTGCCCCAAAAACGACTCGAGGCTGTCTATTCTGACAGCCTCGAGTCAATGCTAATGGGATTACATTTACGGTACGTCGATGTTCATCTCACGACCCGAGAAGCTGAACGTCGGGCGCTTGCGGCCCTTCATAAACTTGGCGGCGGTTTGCGAAAGTGCCGTGATGATCATAGGCAGAGCGATCGACGGGTCGCAGGGAACATAAGCTGTTGTTGCCCCGCGGATGAGCTTGCCGAAGACCGATGTATGATTGCCGCCGTACGACGGCGTGCGAATATCAAGCGGGCAGCTGTCGGTCGTGATCGAGATCGCGTACTTGTGACCGCGCGGTGTGGTGCGAGTAATGTATGACGACATCTCCGCGATATTCACGATGCTCTGGCTCGCCGTATTGCCAAGAGAAATGATGCCGGAATGGCGTGTTCGCTGAGCGATCGTGCTCATTTCCATCGTATCCTGGGTTGTGTCGAACATGATCTGGATCTTCTTCTCAAATTTCGCTCGGGCAATGCCGATGGCGATCTCAGAACCCGGAAGATCAGGGCAGAAAACCGGAATTCTTGCCTTAAATGCAGAGGTCAGAATGCCGTCTTCGTGAGCTATTTCCGAGAGTTCGCGGCCGAGCAGGTGGAGAAATTCGCGAATCGAGTATGGGCGACTCAGTTCGAGCTGATTGATCACACTGCCGATCCATTCATCGGCCTCCTGATATTCCTCACGGTTGGCCATTACATCGCCAAGACGGAAAACATCTGAACCTTCGAGTTCGTCGTCGCTCATGCTCGGATGAGCTTGATAATGGTTGCGTCCGAGGATCTCGTGAATGTCGTGATAAAGTACCGTTCCGGACATCACAATGACGTCAACGAAACGATTTTTGATCACATAAGCCAGTAAACGACGCATTCCCGATGTGATCAGATTGCCTGATCCGCAGAGATAGATCGTCGAATTATCATCCAGCATATCGAGCCAGATTCGATGGGCTTCGGCGAGTTGTTTTGCTCCAAAACCGGCTCCCTCCATTTTTTCCAAAAGGCCCGCAACCGAGCGGTCTCTGTCGATCGGTACCGGACGTGTCGGGACCGTCAGAAATTTTGAAGCCTTTGTTTTCTTTTGAGCTACCATAAGTTTATATCTTTATTAATGTCTATATTTTTAGGGCAGTTGGTGGAAGGCGGTTATCGGTTCGCATCCTGCTCGCCGCTACTGCTTACTGCCATTCGGGGTCAGATACGTATAACTTTCGACCTGATCCTCGTAAAATTCAATAACCTTGCTGCCTTCCGTATTGGAAAGCTTACCTTCCTTGATTCGCTGCAGCACGGACTTTCTGAACGTGTCGTGCAGCTGTCCCGGATCGAACCTGACCGAGCCGACGGCGTCGCCGAGGGTCGCTCCGTAGATAACTTTTTTTATGATGTAACCGTCTTCACCAATAAAAACGTGGGCTTCGTGCGGCATTCCGAAAAGGTTATGGTTGTTGCCCATAACTTCCTGGTAAGCTCCGACCAACATCATCGCTAGGTAATAAGGCTCATTTTTGACGAGCGTATGCAATTCCAACACGGGTTTTACGTCGTGCAGATCCACGAACTTGTCCACAATTCCGTCGGAATCACAGGTTATATCACAAAGCGTAGCATATTCTGTGGGCTTTTTGTTGAGTTTATGTATCGGGATGATCGGAAACAGTTGTTCCAGTGCCCAATTATCCGGCATTGAGCGAAATACTGAGAAATTTGCGAGGTATTTCGCACACATAAGTTGGCGAAGCTCGTCGAACTCTTCCGCAACGTACTTTTTCAGCTGGGCAAATTTGTCCGCTGCCTCGCAAATGTCCCAAAAAAGAACTTCGCCCTTGCCCTTCGCTTCAAGCGAAATGAGGCCCAGATTGAACATTGTGAACAATTCGTCACGGTTCTCGATCGCGTCGTGGTAGTACTCTCGGTAATTCTTCGCGTTGATCGTCTCACGCAGGTCGTGAAGCTCCTTCACGGTCGGCGGATCGTCCGAATCGAGTGTCAATGGCGTTTTGCTGTCCACGACAGTTTCGATCTCGTCCTGAATATTTGTAACGAGGATCGCATGGTATGCAGACAGATAGCGTCCCGATTCCTGAATGATCGTCGGATGCGGCACATTTTCGTCATCACAGACCGTTTTGATGACGTAAATTACATCGTTAGCGAACTCGCGAGCGTTGTAGTTCGCCGAGGATTCGAACGAGGTTCGCGAGCCGTCATAGTCAACCGCCATCCCGCCGCCCACATCCAGATACTGGATCGGAATGCCCATTTTACTGATCTTAGCGTAGGTTCGGGCAGCTTCTTTCATTGCATTTTTGATGCGCTTGATATCAGTTAGCTGCGATCCGATGTGAAAGTGCAAAAGCTGGAGCATATCAATGCGTCCGGCGTCCCGAAGACGGTAAATGACCTCGAGAACTTCGGTAGTCGTCAGCCCAAATTTCGCCGCCTCGCCGCCTGATTTTTCCCATTTCCCAGAGCCCTTCGAATAGAGTTTTACGCGGACGCCGATAGTCGGTATCTTTGCATCAGGATTTTCGGCGTGGACTTTGGCGGCCAAGTCGAGAGTGTGGTCAAGTTCACTGAGTTTCTCAATAACGATAACGACATTTTTGCCCGCAGCAGCTCCTGCAAAAGCTAGCTCGATAAACTCCCGATCCTTGAAGCCGTTCAGTACGAGCAAACTGTCCTTTGCCTGCTCGAGCCCGAGAGCCGCGTAAAGCTCGGCCTTGGAGCCAGCTTCCAGCCCGAAATTGTATCGTGTGCCTTCGCGAAGATATTCCTCGATCACGGCCCGATTTGAGTTAACCTTCATCGGGAATACGCAAAGGTGTCCACCCTCGTACTCAAATTCTTTGATCGATTTACGAAATGCGGTTTGAAGCTTCCTGATCTGGCCGAAAAGCAACTGAGGGAATCGGAGCAGTACAGGAGTATTGACGCCCCGCTTTCGCAGATCATCGACGATCTCTTTCACATCGGCAGTGAAATTCTCGTTTTCTGGAGCCCGCACGATTAGATTGCCTTTTCGATTAACAGCAAAATAATCAGCCCCCCAGTTGTCGATCCCGTAGGTTTCTATGCTTTGTTCAATTGTACTGCTCACTCTTTACTGATCTCCCGCGCTTAGGCCGAATAGAACATTATGCAACAAAATTTAATAGCTTAGTTAAATTCCTGAAAAAAACAAGGATAATATTCGATTTAGTGCGGTTACGAGGTAAAGCGCGGACAATTTTGTGGCATAAACTTTGCTTGGAGAGTATCTCAGGATGAGGCTCTTATGCCGAACCACCGTTAAATGACGAGGAAGTTGAATAGTTTTAATGCGTCGTACGCGAGATAGTTGCCGTATCTTGTCAAGTCATACGTGTCAAAATTTGTCACTTTTTCGGTCAATTTGAAAGAAGTGAGGTGCTCTGAATGGCTAACAAGCGTGAAAATGGTTTTTCGCTGATCGAAATATTGGTTGTTTGCGTTGTGATCGGGATCATCGCGACCATCGCCATTCCGTATCTTCGCAAGGCCGTTCAGGCTACCGAAAACCGAAATACCCGCACTACCCTCAAAGCTGTCGCAACGAGCCAGCTTAGCTACGTTACGCAGAACAATCGATATGCCCGCCTGACCGAGATAAACAACCTAATGAATGGTTCAGTTGGCACCGTTTCGGGCACCGATCTCACGCGGGGACCTTTTACGATATCGATGGTTCCGGCGTCACCGACCGATGCGGAGCTCAGAGCCGGTTATATCATAAATGCAACGCGCAATGTCCCCGGCGAAGGCCTCTACATATACGAAGTGACCGAAGCTGGTCGTGTCCGTCAAGTTCAGCCCGTTTGCAGTTCTGACTGTGAATAGTATCCGCTACCATCCCGCCCCGATAGGTACAAATAATGAATGTTTTTGAAGACCTGATCGTCGAATTAAAGCAGGAGAATTTGCTTGAGCGAACCGTTATCGATACCGAACAGTTCGATAGCGAAGAACTCAGCTACATCGAGGGATCAGACGCTCCGCATGTCGAATTCGAGAGCTATGAGCCGCCTGCGAATGTCAAGCCAGTAGCAGCAGCGACTGAGGTTGAACTCGACGGATATGATGCTCCGATAGAGATATCGACGGCCCCGGAGGTTCAACCACCAGAATCACAGATACACAAAAAGCCTCGTAACGGCCAGGAATTTTATCGAAAGCGAGCGATGTCAGAGGTTTCGAACCTGCAGATGGTCGAACACGTTCTGACAGGTGTTGAACGTGAATACATGAAGATCAAGCCCAGGATCTTTGATGATTTTGCGGCGAAGAAAGCTCTTCACACTTTCCTGCAGGTTACGGAAAACGAGAACTCGACCGAACACCAAGAGGCAGAGTTTGCCCTCATGTCAGAAACTGAGACTTGGTGCTCGGCTCTTTCAGACCGCGATCACGACATCGCCGTCTCGCATCTAAGACAATATTGCGAAAACTCACGCCCGCCTCTCTCATCGCAAGCGTTGGTCGGGCTCGCTCGGTTCTACAGGAATCTTCCCTACTCGGATAGTGTTCGATCCAAATTTGATTTCGTGATCACGCGCCTTTTCTCAAGGGCCACCGACAACGAAATGCGCGTCGAACTGTTTACGCGCGATGAAAAGCTGACGCACTTACAAACCTTGTATCGCGACTGGTCAAGCATCGCATACTATGGCGATGACGAAGACGGTTCGAAGTCTATGCTTGCGGCTCGGAGCTTTGAAGAACTTGCGGACGAGGCGGAGAGTGCTGGAAGCTTCGACCAACTGATAGACCGGGACTTTTTCAGCCGGGTTCGGTCCTTCAAGGACAGCATCGGTGAGATGTTCTACGCACCAAATGTTCTTGGAGCAGCGATCGATGCAAACGTACGGATAGGAAACGCCTACGTCAAGCTAATCGACCTCGAACGGCACAAGATGGATGCAGATAGCATCCAGGCGAAATACGGCGATCAACATGACGATGCCGTGGCGGTTGGGGTCGGGCGAACACTTGAATTGGTCGAACTGTTAAGGTCTCCGGTCCATAGATCGACGCAGGCCGCAGAAACCTCTGAACAGGACCAAGAAGTAGAAGAGCGTCAACATCGAAGCGAGCCTGCGAGCGTGGCTGAGGTTCGAGAGTCGCGCGATCTGCCGCCGTTCGTTGACAAGATCCTCGACCAGTTCCGTTCGATGAATCGGTGGGTGGCGATCAGTTCAGCCGTCCTGATCGTGATGTCGGTCGGCATCTACGTCTATGCAAACTTTTTTGTTGCGGAGAAGGCCGGAGCATCAGACGTACGTGTGGTTACCGTCGAAGATCCGCTCTATCGGGACTACGTTGAATCGGCCAGGGTCAGCAACGAAACCCTCTACGGACTGTTACTGCCGAACTGGGAAAACCTTTCGAAGGAGAAGAAGCAGGAAATACTTCAGAAGATCTATCAGGATGGGAAGGGAAAAGGTTATACACAAGTCAATTTGATAAACAAAGACGGTAAACCTGCTGGGTTCGCTTCGGCGACGCGTCTGGATATTGTGAACCATTAATCAATAAGAACGCATTAACCGATATGTAAATAACGGCCGTCTAAGTACATCTTAGACGGCCGTTCGACATTTCTGCTGGATCTGAAACTAAAACGTCGGACCTTCCTGTCTACCGCGTTCTTTGCGATCTTTGAAGCGCTGTTCAAATCTAGTTCGGCGATCAGCGGCCTTAGTTCGTTGTTCATCCGTTAAGATCGCAAAGATCTGGGCTTGAACCTTCTCTTTTTCGACAATCATCTTTGCGGTTAGATCGCCTTGCTCTTGAGCGATCGCCTCGACCTGAGTCTGGTCGAATTTACCGTCCGCACCCAGGCCGCGAAGCTTGTCGTGGTTTGTCCGTGTCTGTTCCATCAATGGCTGTACAGCAGTCTTCGATGAATCGATTATCTCTTTGACCTTTGCCTTTTGCTCGTCCGTAAGATCTAGTCCCCGAAATGCCAGTCCGAATCCCCTGTGCCCCGCCGGGCCGCGGCCGAATTCGTGACCGCCTTTCCCGCCCGATCGCTGTGCTATCACAAACATCGAACCCGTAATTAATATTGCTGCTGCGACGATTCCAAATATGATCTTTTTCATTGGTAACTCCTTGTTTATCAATACCCGAATGACAAGTTCATCCCGCCATTCGCGATGTATGACGAAATCGAGGTTGCGGCGAATGTGGTCAATTCGTTAGGTTGTGTAAAGAATTGTAAAACCGCCACCATTTGAGTTCTTTTTGGCGTAGAATGCATACGGTATGGACAAGATCCTGATCATCGACGACGACGAAGAGCTTTGCGAACTGGTTTCTGAATACCTGACAGTCGAGGGCTTTGACATTGAGTGTGTCAACGACGGTGCAAGCGGCCTTGACGCTGCTTTGAGCGGCGATTACGACATGGCGATCCTCGATGTGATGCTCCCGAAAATGAATGGTTTTGACGTCCTGAGAAACCTTCGCGAAAAGTCGAAGTTGCCAGTGATAATGCTCACGGCTCGCGGCGATGATATGGAGCGCATTGTCGGGCTTGAGATCGGCGCCGATGATTACTTGCCTAAGCCGTTTAACCCGCGCGAACTCGCGGCTCGCCTGCGAGCGATCTTACGCAGAACGGTTGTCGAGGAAGGTGATCCTGAAGCGACTGAGAAGCTGGATATCGATGGTATTCAGATATCGCCCGCGTCACGCATTGCGACCTGCGATGGAAGGGAACTGAATTTGACATCGGTTGAATTTGAATTGCTGCACGAACTCTTAAAAGAGGCAGGCAAGATCGTCAAGAAAGAGGACCTGAGCGAGAACGTACTGGAGCGAAAGCTGTCGCCCTACGACCGCAGCCTGGATATGCACATCAGCAATCTGCGCAAAAAGCTCGGCGAGCGGGCCGATGGAACAGAGCGGCATCAAAACGATCCGATCGGTCGGCTATATTTACACGTTGGTATGAAGCTATTTCTTAAAATTTTCCTGTGGTTTCTGGCGGCTGTCGGCTTGATGGTGGGCGTGCTGATGTTTGTCACGAAAACATTTCAGACCGAGCCGATGGTCAATCGCTTCGAACGCAATACACGTAACAATTTGACCGTATACAGCGGTACCGCCACGCAAATTGCCAATGCCGAAGGCGAGGCAGGCCTCAGACTCTTCCTCGAACGCCTTAAGGGGCTCGACCCGTCCCGCCAGTTGAGCCTTGTTTCCGGCGATGGCAAAGTTTGGTTTGGTGATCCGATCGAATCACCGGGAATTGCAGAATTAAGCAGTCGAACGATAGCGAGCGGCCAAGTCGAGACGGACTTTTCGGCCGAAGAAAGGACCCTCGGTGCCGCGCCGGTGAACTTTCCGGACGGACGCCGTCTGTTACTTGTATTTCAATGGGAGCGTCAGGCTCCGCCGTCCCTTTTTTGGGGTTCGACCACAGCTTTGGTTCGCTTGGGCGGGATCCTGCTTACGGCGATCGTACTTTGCTATCTGCTTGCAATGTATCTTACATCGCCCATTCGTAAACTCCGGAAGGTAACAAATGAACTAGCCGATGGGAATCTGGAGACCCGTGTAAGCCCGCTGCTCGGACGCCGCCGGGATGAGATCGGCGACCTCGCGCGTGATTTTGACGTAATGGCCGAGCGGATCGAAGGGCTTATCACGTCACAGCAACGCCTTAATCGCGATATTTCCCACGAATTGCGTTCACCTCTTGCACGCCTGAATGTGGGCCTTGAGATCGCTAAGCAGCGTTCTGCGCCTGAAATGAAGCCGGTATTTGAACGCCTCGAGAACGAATCGACGCGGCTGAACGACATGATCTCGCGCCTGCTAACGTTGTCAAAACTCGAAACAGGAGCGGACGATGTCGACCGTGTTCGGCTTGATTTTGCGGAATTGGTTCGTGACGTAGCAGCTGATGCGGAATTTGAGGCCCAGGCTAAGGGCAAGCATGTTGAGGTTTCGTCGGCAGATAGCTGTCCGGTTGTCGGCAGCGAAAATCTGCTCCGCAGTGCGGTTGAGAATGTGCTGCGAAACGCTGTCAGATACACGCCCGAGAGGACGGTGGTTGAGGTAGCACTGAAACGTGAAAATGGCCACGCCATCCTTAAGATCTCTGATCACGGAGGCGGCGTTCCGGAAGAGGAACTGCCGAATCTATTCCGGCCGTTCTATCGCGTTGGCGAGGCTCGCGAACGAAAGACCGGCGGCACGGGATTGGGTCTGGCGATCGCCGAGCGTGCGGTGAAAGCTCACAAGGGAACCATCACCGCTCGAAACTATAACGGCGGTCTGCAGGTCGAGATAGGTATCGATACAGTTAAGAAAGGCGATTAAGCCATCGTACCGGGGCGGCGTGCTTCGATAAAAGATCGCACCGCGAGGACTACGAAAACGAGGCAAACAGCCGCCATAGAAGCTTGCGACAGGACGGCCGGCGACATTGTAAGGTCGCCAAGTTTCATCAAAAGGCGTCCTGCTGTCATAAGAAATCCAATGAGGGCAACCAGAACTGCGGCGTGCATTAGATGCTTACGCAGACGCTCGTTCGATCTTGCTACGAATCCCACAGATTCCAACACGGTTCCGAATGCGAACGGGATCAACGCCGTTAGGCTTGCGTTTCCATTCATCATTCCCCACGCGTAACCTGCTATCCCGATCAACGATAAGAGCATTCCACAAACGATGGCTGTTATTGGCATAAGCTAGATTCTACAACGCCAAACGGCTCTGAGACGAATTCGATCAGCTATCCCGCATTTTGTCGATCATTTTCGCGATCCTACCTTTTAGGTCTTCCGTGATCGCTGCATAATCATCATCGTTATAAGGTCCCGGTTTTCCAAGAACGTTGCGTGCAAAGAAAGGCTCGCCGATCGTGATCTTTACTTTCGCCGGACGTATCTTCCATGAATTCCTTGCCCAAACCTTGTAAAGCCCGTCGATCGCAACTGGTACGATCGGGATTTCCAACTCGCTCGAAAGTATCGCGGCTCCTTTCTTAAAATTATGCAGTTCGCCGTCAAATGCTCGTTCGCCTTCGGGATAAATGTTCAAAACCTTTCCGTTTTTCAGTCCTATCGCACCGGACTTCATGGCTCGCATTAGTTCCGTATCCGGATTAACGGGGACGACGTTAAGCATTGTTGCGATCGAACGCAGCAGAGAACCTTCGAAAAACTCGCTCGCCCCGACGTGGAATATATTCTTGAACAGCCGATATGGATAGTTTGAACAAAGTACGAATGGGTCAAGAAAACTTTGATGGTTCGGGCAGATCAGGAATGGTTTTGCGACCGTCCCGTTCTCATTCAGCGTCGTTAATGCCTTAAGGTTGTCACGCCCGTGAACCTCAAGCAGCATGAATACGCGGCAGAAGAGGTTGAAGAGTTTGTAGACGATAAACGCGAAAACAGAGAAAAGGGGACGCGGCTTCAAAACGGCTTTAACTTCGGGAAAATCGCCGTCAGCATTCCTTACGATCTCGCCCCAGTTTAGTTCAAGCGAAGCGGCGTCGGCATCTTCGCCGACGTGGCTCTGAACCAGCTCGATGACATTCGCAACCGTCAGCGCCTGAGCGGCTTCATCACCATTGAACTCGGTCGAAAACGCATGTTCAAGAGCAGCAAAAGTTTCCGCACGGGCGAGGCTATCGAGGCCCAGGTCGATCTCGAGGTTCATTTTCGGATGAACGACATCGATATCCTTTGAATTCTGTTTGATCGCCTGAACGACAGACTTAGCGACATTCGATTCGATCAACGCATTATCGGCGGCATCGAATTCCCAGGCTTTTATCTCTTTCGCTTCGGTAGCGATGACTCCGGATTCGATCTCTTTCTTGAGTTGGAAACGCTTGATCTTATTTGTCGCTGTTCGCGGCAGCGGTTCGACTCTTATGATGTAATCCCGAACGCGTTGGTATTCCGGAAGCTCGCGGCCGAGCGAATCGAGATTGTGGCGAACTGCTTCCTTGGAATTCGCGATGCCGTTTGCTTTTAGATAGGCAAAGTCCGGAACGACGACTGCCGCAAGCTTTTCGGCACCGGCACGAGCTTCTGATTCGTCGGCAAGGCCGATGACTGCGAGTTCCTCGACCATCGGGGATTTGAGGTAGTGAACTTCGATGTCCTCGGGATGAACGTTTTTGCCGGAAGGCAGAACGATTACATCTTTAGCCCGCCCAACGATGTATAGAAAGCCATCCTTATCGAGCTTTCCGAGATCGCCGGAACGAAACCAGCCGTCTTCCGTAAACGCATCGGCGGTTGCCGTCGGATTTTGATAATATCCGTCGAAAACCATCGTCCCGCGGATCAAAACCTCGCCGACGCCGTCCTTGTCAGGGTCGTTGATCTTTATTTCGGCACCACGCATCGGTTTTCCGACCGAACCGACACGATTATCGCCCTCGGGCGTCGCAGTCGCGGCTCCGCTCGTTTCTGTTAATCCGTAGCCTTGGATGATGGTGAAACCGAGTCGGTGAAAATCCTCGGCAACTGCCTCGTCAAATCTCGAACCGGCCGAGATCGCGATGCGGAGGTTCCCGCCGAAGGACTCGTGTACCTGGCCGAACATTTTGGGGCCGAGATTGATGCCAAGCGTGTCGCGGAAGAATCCATTCGTAGCCAGCATCGTTCGAAACAGCATCTGCACTGGTTTCGGCTTTGCCTCAACTGCGTCGAAGATCTTCTTGTGAAATATGTACCAAAGCCGCGGCACAGTTGTGAGGATCGTGGGCTTGAAGACTTTCATCGACTCGGCAAGTTCTGCCGGAGTTAACTCTTTTAGATAACCGACCTGTGGTCCAAATGTCGTCGCGACCCAGAGGTTTACGATCTGTAGATAAGCATGGAAAAGCGGCAGCAGGCTGAGAATTCGCTCTTTGTCCGAAAGTCCGAGGATATCGTTAACGCCTGAGAGCTCGCCGATAATATTGCCATGTGTCAACGGAACGCCTTTCGGAGTGCCGGTCGTACCGCTCGTGTACATCAGCAGAGCAATATCGTCGCCCTCCGCTTTCGGGATCTCAGCCGCGTAGCTTTCCGGGAAATCGGTCGATGACCATTCCTCGAACTTTTTGAAACCATTGGTCGAATTTTCAAGATTCCAAACCACGGCAGGAATGTGGCGACCGAGTTTTTCTTCGATCTGTGAGAATCGCCCGGTCTGATCAGGTGAAAGAAACGCTACCTTGGCTTCCGAATTTTCGAGGAAATTCGTGATCGTTTCGATCTCGCCATGTGGATCGAGCGGAACGCAAACCGCACCGTGATAAAGCGTACCGAGATAGGCGATAGCCCACGACGGATGATTTTCGCCGATCAAAGCAACGCGGTCGCCGAAAGCGACGTTTTCCTGACCAAGCCGGTATGCGACCGAGCGAACCTTCTGGAGCATCTCGGCGAAAGTGTAGATCTCGGAATCGCTGCCGACGACCCGCATCGCGACCTTGTCGGGCCGCTGGTTAAAGGAGTCGATCAGCATTCTAAGAAATGATTGTTGTGACATATGGCTTGGCGGCGAAGCGTTCCGCTATTTTGGTCTAAACCGCCAGTAGTTTCAAGGCGAGATCGCGTGCCTGGGTGCGAATTTCCGGTATTGCCGTCGATTCCCAGAGTATGCCTTTGAGGGCAGTGCCAAGCGTGTGGACTACGTCCGAAGGTTCGTCGTTTTTATCGATCACGCGTCCATCCGGTGTTGCGTCGATGCCCATCGCGAGTTCATCGGGGCGAATGTGACGCCTCGCGATCAGGTTCTTGACTAACTGCGAATCGATCCGCGAGAAATTCGCTTCCGAACCGATGCAGTTGACCAGAACATCTGCCGTGACTGAATGTTCGACTCCCACTGTATTGAATTTGATGTAAAAACCGCCATCCGAGCCGCTCGTGATGCTGTCGAGTCGGCCCTTCAGGATCTCAAGCGTGCCTTTGGCCTGCATTTCGTCGAGGATCGCGGCGGCTTCAGCGGGCATTCTGTGTCGTGCGACGTTCCAATAGCGGCTGAGATGCTGCTTGAAGTAACGTTTCTCAGCCATTGGTAGATCCAACCAGATCTGCTGCGTAACGGGACGAAGGCTGTCGATCACGGCCCGCCAGTTGCTGCCCTCCGCGTCAGCTTTTTTCATATGACGGCGGACGGTTTTTAGAATATCGGTTATTTGATCGGTATTTTTTAGTTCATCCGCGAATGCCGGGTAGGTAAAGCCGAGCTTGTGGACCGCAGGCAGCAATCCTCTTGTCGAGATCGCCGAGATCTTCCCACGATGCCCATGGTTGTGAAGGTGAAGGGCGACGTCGATCATCGATAATCCGGTGCCGACGATAAATATCGAATCGTCAGGATCGAGCGAATCATAAAGTGCGGAACTCCACGGATCCTGAAAGTATCTGTCCGACGAGGCGAAGCTTAGATCGCCAACGCTCGGATGCGGCGGTTTGAAATTGCCGAATGCAAGCACAACGTGGCTCGACGGCAATATCTCGCCGGAACGTAACATCACTTCTGCCGAGTCACCATTTACTGACATATCGACCGCTTCGTCATCGATCAGGTTCAGGCGGATATTTGTCGGCACATTTTCAGTCGCCTTGGTGAACACGTCGCGTAAGTATTCACCATATTTTACGCGAGGCACGAAATCGTGCGAGTCGAAGGTGTGACCCTGTTCAATGAGCCACTTATGAAAATGTTCGATGTCGTCGGGAAACGCCCCCATTCGCCCAGCGGGAACGTTAAGTAGATGCGAATCACGGGTTGTGCCGAACGCAACTCCACGGCCGATCTTCGAACGCCGTTCGACCAGGTTTATCTCGACGTCAGCGGTTCCAACGTTTTTGAGCAGGTTGACTGCGAGCAGCGTTCCGCTGGCCCCGCCGCCGATTATAGTGATTCTCTTCATATTCAAATGCGAGCAATCTGTTGTTTAAAGCACTTGTGGCGTTTAAAGCGATCGTGTTGTTTAAAGCGTTTTCTTGTTTAAAGCACTTTCTTTTTAAAGCGATTTTAAAGCGAGCGTGTCGCTTTAATGTTTAAAGCTTTAAAGCATTCGCTTCAAACTGCTTGTTTAAAGCGTGTGTTTACCGCTCTTGATTATTCGAAAGCGAACAAGCCCAACCGGAACTTCCATGCCGTGCGAAAGCGGAAACGCGGCGGTTTCCGATTTTGGCCGGTTCACGATTATAGTATCTGTTCCGGGTAAGCCGATCCTGACGGTTACGCGTTCGAATGCACCGACAAAACTGACCTCTTCGACGACGCCATCGATCAACTTTCGGTATTTTTGCACCAGATTTTCGGGTCGGCGGAGGAAAACATCCTCAGGACGGAAGACCATTTTCACCTTGTCGCCGTTCCGCACGTCGAAGTCCTCATCGAGCTCCACCGAGACGTTCGTCGTGACGAAATCACTGTTCGAGATCTTGCCCGCCAGCACGTTTGCCGAACCGAGGAACGTCGCAACGTGCTCCGTTCGCGGATGATTGTAAACCTCAAATGGCGTTCCGATCTGTTCGAGCCGCCCGGCGTTTAAAACGGCAATGCGGTCGCCGAGTTCGAGAGCTTCCTCCTGATCATGCGTGATAAAGATCGACGGAACCATTATTTGCTTAAGCAATCCGCGGATCTCTCGCCGAAGCCTGGTTCGTATCTGCGTATCTAAAGCACCAAAGGGTTCATCAAATAACAAAACCTCGGGCTCGTAAGCCAAAGCCCGAGCGATCGCGACACGCTGCTGCTGTCCGCCCGAAAGCTGAGAGGCGTATTTTTTGCGATGTTCTTCCAGGTGAACAAGTTCGATCAGCTGGCCAACTTTGTCCTTGATCTCCGCTTTTTTTCTGCTCCTGATCCGCAGGCCGTAGGCGATGTTTTCCTCAACTGTCATTTTGGGAAATAGAGCGTACGATTGGAAAATAACGCCCGTTCCGCGTTCACGTGCGGGCAGGGAGCTAACGTTTTTTCCATGCAGAATTATTAGCCCCGAATCCTGCGTTTCGAGTCCTGCGATTATCCTTAAGATCGTCGTTTTTCCGCAGCCGGATGCTCCAAGCAATACCACGATCTCGCCTTCATCGACGCTAAAGCTGATATTCTGCAGCACGACGGCATCGCCAAAACTTTTGCTGACGTCAGAGATCGTCACCGCAGTTTTGCCGTAGTCCATCGGCGTAATGTGAATGTCAGGATCGTTATACATCAATCAGTTTCGAGCCAATCGCGTGCGAAAAACAGAATGCTGAAGATCGCGAATGAGAACAGAGCGAGGACGATCGCAATAGCATTTGCCGCCTCAACTTGCCCTTCGTTAAATTTTGCAAATATATAAAGCGGTGCTGTTTGAGTACGATTTGCGAGATTTCCGGAAACAAGGATCGTCGAACCAAATTCGCCGACCGCTCTCGCAAAGGTAAGCAAAGCACCGCCCACGATCGCACCGCGAAGACTTGGCAATGTCACATACCAAAAAGTCTGCCAGCGTGTCGCTCCCATCGTTGCCGAGGCTTCCTCGAGCGATTTATTCATCGTGTCAAACACGGGTTTTATCACCCCGAATGCAAGGGGGAACGTTACGAAAATATTCGCCAAAATGATCGCCCACGCCGTGAACATTATCTGCCCGCCGTTCGGATCGAGCAGCCGGCCAAGTGTGCCGTACGGTCCCCACAAAAGCAGCAAGGCGAATCCGGCGACCGCAGTAGGGATAGCAGTTGGGAGCGAGATCGTCACAATGATCGCATTGCGGCCCCAGAAGTTGTATTTTGACAGTACGTATGCGGCAAACAGGCCGAAAAGTACGTTGAAAACGGTTGCCCAAAAGCTTGTCGCGAGCGATAGTTTTAGAGCAAATATCGCTTCCGGTGCGATCAACGCGTGCCAGAAGCTTTCTAGGCCGTTGCTCGTTCCGAAAATAAAGATCGAAGCGAGCGGCAACAGGATCAGCGGCAGCATGATCGCGATCATGACCCCGATGCTGAGTGGCTTTACGAGGTCGAAACCGCGTGTGTGCCGAAATCCTGATAAATTTGCGCTCATTAATATCTGTTAACGTTTCCCCTGAACCTGATCTCTAAAAACGCTTTCGATCACTTCGGGATAAGCCTTTGGCCAGCCGCCGAACAGATCGACCGTAAACGGCTGTTCGATCGTTGCAAATTCCTTGTTTTCAGAATTGAAAGCCTCGTTCGTAACCGATCTGAAGTGAAATTTCACGAAAGCTTTTTGAGCTTCATCGGTCCACAAATACTTGATAAATGCCTCGACGATCGGCCGTTTGTTGCCGCGAACATTCCGATCTATTACCGCGACCGGGTGCTCGCTAAATATCGTCGATCGCGGAATGACCATATCGATATCCGCGCCGGCAGATTTCATCAGCAATCCTTCGAGTTCGTAGGTGATCAGAGCATCGCCGTAACCCGTATCAAATTGCGTTCTTGCTTCGCGTGCCGATCCCGGCGTTGAGATCACGTTCTTCCATATGGCCTGGAGCGTTGCGGTCGCTTTTGCAGTATCTTTTGCACCGCTTGCGGCTTCAGACTTCATCAATTCCGAGCCATAGATCGCGAGTATCGACCACTGAGCACCGCCGGAACTTACCGGATCGGGATGAATTAACCGCACACCGGGTTTAGCGAGATCCGTAAAATCCTGAATGCCTTTCGGATTCCCCTTGCGAACCAAAATAACGAATGGCGTTTTGTTCACGATTCCTTTGTTCGGGTAAGCATGCCAGTCGGTCGTTGTCGCTTTTCCCTCGGCTAGCCTCTCAGCGTCACGGTCGATCGAAAGTATGGCGATATCTGCCGGTGCACCCTGCAATATCTGATTTGTGACCGTCTCAGAGCCAGCAAATGACGACACAAAACTGACATCAGTGCCGTGTTCGCGTTTCCACTTGGCTGAGAACGCAGGATATATCTCTTTCTCCATCACTTCCTTCATGATGGAAAATCCGTAAACGGTTATCGTCACGCCGCCAGGGCTTTCGGACGGCGGAGAAGGCAAACAGGCGGCGTTCGCGATGATCGCGAACAGCACCAGCATTGTCGTCAGAGCCAGCCGAATATTCATTTAACACACTCGTAAATACAAAAAGAGGTCGTGAAGTACACTTTCACAACCCCTCAGAAAACCAGTGTCCTTCTTCGTGAAATGCCTACGAGGTTAGCTGACGGGCTGGAAGCGAAGAAGTCTTCTTCTGTTAGATCAGATACGCCCCGATTTTGCGGTACCGCAAAACTTTTGGTTCCCCCGTGTGGCCGCG
This sequence comes from Pyrinomonadaceae bacterium, assembly GCA_047600985.1. Taxonomy (GTDB): domain Bacteria; phylum Acidobacteriota; class Blastocatellia; order Pyrinomonadales; family Pyrinomonadaceae; genus OLB17. The sequence continues at coordinate 757,503 of JASGKA010000002.1, forward strand.
TTTTTCACGGCCGACTTCGGCAATTTATTTAATGCAATATTAGCGAAATGTAACGCGTAAAAGCAAGGGTTATTTGAGCGAGCCTAAAGCTTTATTTTCCAGGCTGTTCCGATAACGTGAGCAAGTCCGGGATGCGAAAAATTATCATCCTGCCGCAAATAATAGAGATCGACCGATAGCTTTTTCGTCAGAACTTTATTTACGCCCAGCGTCAAACGGTTTCGCGAGAATCTGCCTGACGCCGAATCGTAGAATGGCTCTTCCGTTACATACAATTTCAGTCCCTTGACCCAGTCATCAGGTAAATGTTTGTCGACAGTTACCGATGGTCGATACCGCCATGTGTTGCCGCTTGCGCGGTGCCGGAATTCAAACTGGCTGCGATGAGCTAAACCAAATGACTTGGTCGGAAAGCGATAGGTCACGCCCAGGCTCAGGCGGTCTTCGCGTCGAAATGCACCAGCAGAATTCCGTGTCTGGATAAAAAGATAAGTCGGTGCGATCGAAACGCTTTTGTGCGGTTTGAATACCAATCCGCCGCCGATACGGCCTTCGTGGAGCGTAGTCGCATTCTCATCAAAGCGAAATGTTACCGGGACGTAAAGATCGACCTTTTTATTTAGCGGGATCGTCACACTTATGTCATTCCACGACTGAATGTCGTCGTCATCGACCGGCGTCGGGGTCGGCGTTTGAGCCGATGTCGCGATCGACGATCCAACGAGGAATATCAACGCAAAGAGCAATTTGAAATGCGATCTCATAAGCCGGACGTCTGACAGGAAGTGTTACAGAAGTGTAACGAAATTGTTACAGAATTCCAATCGATGGAGTTGGCTTATTTATCGGGGAACACGAATGTGGATCGCGTCCGGCACTACCTCAAAGGTTGCGGGAAGTTTGCCGGGCATTTCTCCGTCGGTTTCGAGCGGGATACGGTGAGAAGGATCGAGCGCTGTGACCACGATCTTTTTGGCTAGGGTACTTTTTACTTCTTCAATGCTTAGATGAGTTCCCTTGTAGAGCGAATAAGCGTTGGCGAGTATTTTGAGCGTGCTCATATCACCGACATTTATGATATCGAGCAGCCCGTCGTTTATTTTGGCATCAGGCGCGATCATCATCCCACCGCCGAAAAAGCGGGAGTTTGCAATGCAGAGGCAGAGCGTCTGAATAGTTTTTTCCTCGCCGCCGTCGATGCGGATGCGGACAGTCGCGGCTTCCGGACCGATCACTTCCTGGAGAGCGGACATCGCGAAATTGGCTTTCCCGCGAACGCCGTCGAGCGGTATCCAGTCAAATATTTTCGAGCCTTTAACGCGGCTGATGACCGACGCGGCAAGTCCGACCGACGAGATATTTAGGAAATACCGGCTAACCGTTTGGCCTTCGTGATCCTGAAAAGTCACGCGTCCGGCATCCATCAGCTTCGTTTCGCCGTTGCGAAGAGCGACCGCAGCTTCACGATTGCTTAGCGGCAGGCCGAGCGTTCGGCGAAAGTCACCGCCGGTTCCCGACGGCAGCACGCCGAGCTCGACATCTTTTCCAGACCGAATGATGCCGTTTGCGACCTCGTTGATCGTCCCGTCGCCGCCGCAGGCGATGATAAATTTACGGCCATCCTTCGCCGAGCGTTCCGCGATAGTCGCTCCGTCACCCTGAGATTTGGTAAACGCCACCGAAAATGGACCGAAATGGGCCCGCAGTTCGCTTGCGGTAAGTGACCATTTCTCACGCGTCGCCCCGGAGGCCGATTTCGGGTTCACGATTATCAGCGGCAGCGTTGAATCAGGTGATGAAGTTTTATCAGCGGATCTTGCCAAAATAGTAAAGAGTTCGGAGCGATCGGGCTCCGAACTCTAGCTTACAGTGTGAGTTAGTTTTTGTCTTGTCGCTTAATGACCGCGACCGACCATCGCCGTCGCTTGGTCGAGAAAGATGCTCGGCTTTACCCGTGTGCTCAACGTAACCTGCTTCGGAGCCGTCGCCATGAAAGCCTCGATGTCTGCCATCGAACGGGGAAGTTTGCCTGACATCCATTCGACACCGGTTTCGGTCACGAGCATGTCGTCCTCGATGCGGACGCCGATGTTCTTATATTTTTCAAAAGCCGGGCGGACCTTTGCGATGAACGCTTTGTTTTCAGGCGTATCTTTCAGATTGTCGAGTGCGTCCTCGCGGATGTAGATGCCGGGCTCGTTGGTGAAAACCATCCCGGCTTTGAGCGGGCCGCTGTAACTGCCGACGTCATGTACGTTCATACCGATCCAATGGCCGAGGCCGTGCATGAACCAGATTCCCGACTGGCCCGATTTGAGATCGGTGACCAGGCCAAGTTTGAAGAGGCCTTCATTCACCGTGCTGCGGGCGATCGCACTCAGTTGGGCAAATGTCGCACCCGCTTTGGTAGCTTTCGCGACCGCTTCCTGAGCATCGAATACGATCTGATAGATCTCAGCCTGTTCCTTCGAGAATTTGCCGTTCACGGGGAACGTTCGCGTAATGTCGGCGGTGTAGTGTTCGTATTCGGCAGCGGCATCGATCAGCATAACATCGCCTTTTTTGACCGGGCCCTGTGATTCCTCGTAGTGAAGCGTCGTCGCATTTGGACCGCAGCCGACAATCGACGGGTAGCCCCAATTATCCGCGTTGCGGCGGCGATATGTGTATTCGATCTCGGCGTGGACCTGATATTCCCAATCCGCACGTCCGACAACCGCCATCGCACGCATGTGAGCTTCGGTCGAGATATCGACCGCGTGCTGGAGCATTTTGAGTTCGTATGGCGATTTGATAAGCCGCAGCTCAGCGAACATCGGCTGTGCGTTTATCACCTTGAGCCCTGAGGCTGATTTAGCGAACTGGCTTTCCTGAGCGAACTCCCGCTGACCCGCTTCATCACGCTCGCCGTCCGGTAGCAACATGTAGATCGAGTCTTGAGCACCCGAGATCGAAACCTTTCCGTCTTTCGATGCGAACGAGCCCCTAGCCTTCACCGCTTCTAAGAATGGCGTCAATTCTGAAGCATCAACAATCGTTTTCAGCCCCGAAATCCCGCTTACCTGTTCGCACGAATACATTTTTCCCGTCCACGTCTCCTGAGCGGCCACACGTTTCGGGATGAACAGCGTTTCGGTCACATTTGCCGCCATCTTTTGTGATGACGAGTGTTGCGTCCTTCTGCTTTAAACCTGTGAGGTAAAACAGGTTATTCTCCTGACGGAAAACGTAATCGACGTCATTCGTGTAAAGCCGCGGCTCAGCACTGAACAAGATCATCATGCTCTTGTCCGCCATCTTTGCCACAACGGCAGCGCGTCGACGAGCGAGTTCCGCAATTCGCTCGTTATCGCTAAACTGAGGAGCCTTCGGCGTGACGATGATCGACGTCGGGCCCGCCATTGCCGATATCGGCAGAGCCGGAACCGCGATCGTTAGAAGAAGAAAGAGCGATGTGACAATTCTCATTTTTGTACCTCAATTTCAATGTCTTTTGACGCAACATTGCCAAAATAGTCTGCCGCAAAAACGCGGACAGTGTGATTTCCGTTAGATAGGGTCGAAACGTCAAGGAAAGCCTCACGAAACTCATCGCCCTCGACATTATTCGTGACGATGTAATTAAAGATCGTCTCGCCGGTCGCTCCCGAATGGCTCTTGTCGGCATAGACGAATTTGACGGCCGCATTTGGCGGCATTCGATCAAACTTAATCGTCCATTTCGGCTCGCCGACAGGGTTTTTCGCCGCGTCCAGCAGTTGATAGCCGAGCTTATAAACGCCGAGGCGTCTCCGGTCGGAATTTCCGTCAACCTGATCGTATGCTTTGACGACGATCCTTGTGTTTCCTGTGAGTTTAATACGTGAATTCGGCCCCAAGGTTTCGACCAGATTCCAATTCTGGTCATAAATCGAAACTTTTTCTATTACCGGAGCCCGTGAATCCGCCACTCCGGGCAAGGTGAGAGCATCGAGTGCGTTCATCTCAGAGCCGCTGCGGCCGGCGATCAAATGAACGTGATTCATGGAGTTAAGCGTGCCGATCGGCTCGCCAGCCTTAAATTTCGCACCACGCGGAACTCGAACGCCCGAGAGCTTTCCCGAGTTATCTTTCTCAAAAATAAAGCGATCATCGCCGAAAGGAACCGAGCTGTCATTACGGCCGAGACGAATGTGAATGTAGCCCATGGTCGGCATGCGGATCAGTTCGCGAAGCGTCGCAAAATTCTCAGCCGCGATCGCCCGCAGAACTTTTTCGTCGCGGACGAATCTGGCCGTTTCGCCGTAACTTCCGGCGATGTCGAGCCCGTTGTGGAACCAAACCGGTTCGTTCGCCGCACTGATCTCGCCGCGGATCTCGGCGAGAGTTCCCGCAATATCGCGTTTTGCAGTGGGCGGATCGTATGGCCATCGAGCAGGAGCGGCGGTGCGAAATTCTTCGGGCTTGTCGCGAAGTACGTTGATCTCTTCCGCAGTGATCTCGTGAGCCTTCGACGTAGCTGATATCTTCCGAACCAGACGATTTTCGCTGTCAGCAACGATCAAACTGCCATCGCTATCAATAGCCAAACCGGACGGGCGGTTAAATCGTGACTTAGATTTGATCCCGTCTTTGAGGCCACGCTGATCACTCGATACTGTGCTAACAAGTGCGAACGCCCCGCCGCCGATACGTCTGACCGAATTACCGTCGGTAATATAGATCGTTCCGAACTTGTCTACCGTAACGCCTGTTGGCTGGTAGAAAACCGCGGATAAAAGCGAGCCGTCAACCAGATCGCCATTGCTTCCGCTCCCGGCAAGTGTCCAGACACGGCCATCCGGCTCAACTACGCGGATCCTCGCATTTCCTGTGTCGGCGACAACGAGTTTGTCCTGCCAAACTGTAATGCCTGACGGCGTATCAAATTTCGCAGTTTCGGAAACTCCATCCGCAAATCCTTTATCGCGGCCGGCGAGAGTTCGCACGTTTCCATTTTCGATGACGCGAATCCGGTCGTTATACGTGTCGGCTACATAAACCTTTCCGTCAGTACTGGCGGCGACACCTATCGGGGCATGAAATAAGGCTGTTGATGCAGAGCCGTCCTGAAATCCTGCACGATTTTCGATTCCAGCGATGGTCGTTACGTTACCCTTCTCATCGATCGACTTTATCGTATGGGAACCGCTGTCAGCGACGAGCAGATTTCCTGCTTTGTCGAAAGCGATGCCCGATGGTGTGTCGAGACCCGAAGCAAAAACGGTCAACGTACCGTCTTTGATCGCCCAGATCTTACCGTTTTGTCCATCCGAAACATAGACCGTCGACCCTTTGACTGCGATGCCGAACGGCTCACCGATCTCGCCTTTCAGCCCGGCTATCGTGGAAACATATTGCAGCGGCTGTTCGCTAGAACCGCTTCGGGGCAGTACAAACCAAAAGATCGCGGCGAGGGACCCGAGCAGCAATAGGCCGAGAATAGCGGCGAAGATCGAATTTTTGACCGTTAGTTTACGTCTAGCCCGAAAAGGCGCCATAGATCTGTTAAAAGCCCGCCGGAAACGGGCGTGTGTGTTGGAAATCGTGCGAAGTATTTTATGGTAAAAAAAATACGCCTCTGCTACTATATCGACACAGCTTTTATTTAGGAACTCAGGAGATAACATTATGTTTTCGTTACAAGATCTGCTTGGTCAGGACCAGGGAAATCAGGCGGTCGATCAGATCAGCCAGACCGTCGGAGCGGATAATTCGATGGTGAATTCGGCGATCCAGATGGCTTTGCCGGCACTTATCAACGGGCTCGCCAACAACGCTTCGACGCAGGAAGGTGCCGAGAGCCTTAACACCGCTCTTGAGGAAGATCACAGCGGCGGCGGCGTGCTTGATAATCTCGGCGGCCTCGCCGGGATGATATTCGGCGGACAGCAGGAAGCCGCTCCGCCGCCGCGTCAGGCAGATGCGGGTGGCATTCTAGGCCACATTTTGGGTGGCAGTCAGGGACAAGTTGCTCAGGATGTCAGCCAGAAATCGGGCCTCAATATGGGGCAGGTCGCGCAGATCCTGATGTTCCTGGCACCGATCGTGATGAGCTATCTTGGTAAGCAGAAACAAGAGCAAGGCGTCGGGGCCGACGGTCTCGGCGGATTGTTGGGCGGATTGCTTGGAGGTCAGCAGGCGGCTCCGCAGCGTTCATCGGGCAACGCAATGATCGATATGGCGTCGAACATGCTCGACAGCGACCACGACGGCAGTGCAATGGACGACATCGCTTCGATGGCATATAAATATATGACAGGAAAATAAGAATTTGTGGTTTCGCGAGGCGATAGGAGTATTTGTGATCGTTCCTGAAAACGCTTCAGCCGCGCGGCTGAAAAGTTGTCGCCCGTGAAACCACAAATCACCGGTTTTGTAGCTAAAAGAAAAAGAGCTGTCCTCGCGGACAGCTCTTTCGATTTGGTGCTGTGACCGGAACTAGTTCTTTCCGGCCTTGATATCAGCAATTCGTTTCTCGAGTGCCGACGTATCAGCCTTCTCCGCCTTACCGACTTCAACTGCTTTTTCGGCGGCAGCCAGAGCTTCCTGCATCCGTCCGGCCGCAACCAGGATATTGGCTCGACGACCCAGATTGGCGAAGTTCGATTTAGCCTTGATCTGCTCGTCCGACGCCTTCAAAGCGGCGTCGTACCACTTGGCAGCGGCCTCTGGCTGTTTGTTTGCTTTTGCATAATTAGCCGCGTTCAGCGCGGGAGCGGGATCGTCGGCTTTCGCTCCGGCAACATATCCTTCAAGCCGCTTCATGGTCGATCCAACAACATCTTTGACCTCAACCGTAAACGGAACACGGAGTTTTTCCCAACGAAGAACAACCTTCGCTGATGAGTCGGTTACAGGATCGATCGAGTAGGAAAGCAGCTCCTGGCTATCTGCAGTCGCTTCAGCCTTGGTCTTGACCCTCAGAGCGTCGTTCGCGGCTTTATACGTGAAACTGCCCCAGTCGAGATCTTTGTTGAAAATGATCGTCCATTCCCCGTCTTTGGCTGGGATTGCATGGAAGCTATATTTTCCAGCGGCTAGTGGCTGTCCATTTATCGACACTGCGTCAGCAAAAGAGATCTCTGTAGCCTCATTCGCTCCGGCTCTCCAAACATGTCCCCAGGGAACGAGAGGTGCTCCGGCGGGACGCTGATTTTGGTTGTCCAATGTTGCTTCACCGGCAACAGCACTCGGCCAGTCGCCATAAACCAGGCGGCCTTTGACGGCCGGACGGCTGTAGACGATCGAGATGTCGGTCGTACCGATCGTCTGCATCACACTCGCCTTCTGGCTCGGACGCGGAACCGGCGGACGAACCTGTGCGGATGCGATCACACCGGACAAGCTAACCAGTGTGAGAAGAGAAAGATATGGAAAAAGAACTCGCTTCATAGTTAAAACTCCTTAGTAATCCAGGTCTCAAACAGTTGACGTTATTCGATGATAATATCGTCAACTGTTTGAGAATCAAAAGGTGGCTAGCGTTAAATGAACGTTACTCATCATCCTCATTAGCCCTGACACGGCCTGCCGCAACGGCTTCGTCGATCACTTTTTGCGAAAGATTGCCGGGCAACGGGTCGTAATGTGAGAACTGCATGTGATAGCTACCTCGCGCCTGCGTGACGGAATTCAGTTTCGATTGATAATCGAGCATTTCCGAAAGCGGGACCTTGGCTTTGATCACCTGTTGCTTTCCACGCATTTCCATGCCGCCGACGCGACCGCGGCGGGAATTGAGGTCGCCCATTATGTCGCCGGAAACTTCCTGCGGTGTGAAAACCTCAACATCCATTATCGGTTCGAGCAACGTTGGGCGTGCCTTCTCTATCGCCGCACGAAACGCTTTTCTTCCCGCCGCACGGAACGAATGCTCGTCTGAATCCACCGCGTGATAACTGCCGTCGATCAAGGTAACCTTGAAATCAACGAGCGGATAACCGGCGACAGCTCCATTCGCCGCCGCCTCGATAATGCCTTTTTCGATTGCGGGCCGGAAATTCTGCGGTACCGAGCCGCCGAAGATCTTGTCGACCCATTCGAAACCGCCGCCGCGTTCGAGCGGTTCAAATATGCATTTGCAATCGCCAAACTGTCCGCGGCCACCTGACTGTTTCTTATGCCGGCCCTGAACCTCGACCTGCTGTGTGATCGTTTCTTTATATGGAACCTTCGGTGGATGCAGCGCGACTTCGACGTGATAGCGATGTTCCAGCTTTTTGACCACGGTTTCGATGTGAAGCTGGCCCGAGCCTGAGAGAATAAACTCTTTGGTCTGCGGATCGCGGTCAAAATGCAGCGATGGATCTTCTTCCAATATCTTGTGCAAGGCGGTAGAGATCTTGTCCTCGTCCGCTCGCGATTTTGGCTCGATCGCAAAAGCGATCGCGGCTTCCGGATATTCGACTGGCGGATAGACGATCGGGTTCGCTTTGTCCGATAGCGTGTCGCCGGTCTGTGTGTCTTTAAGTTTGACGACGGCGATGATGTCGCCCGTCGCTGCCGAATCTACTTTGTCCAGCGTTTTGCCGGAAATAACGTGCAGGGCACCGAGGCGTTCGGCCGTATCGCGGGTCGTATTCTGGACTGTGGCGTCGTGTGCGATCTTGCCGCTTACGACTTTCATCACGTTGATGCGTCCTGCGAATGGATCGGCGATCGTGCGGAAAACGTAGGCTGAGAACGGCTCGTCGTTCGAATATTTGCGATGAATTCGGTCGCCCGACATCTCATTATCTTTAAATCCGACTTCCGATTCATGCGTTGCCGGATTTGGAGCAAATTCAACAAGGTGATCGAGCAAGATAGAAACTCCGACCAGCGTCGTCGCCGAAACGGCATACACCGGGCACAATTTGCTGCTCGCGATCGCTTTGGCAAGATTCGGATAAATTTTATCTTCAGGAAGCGTGCCGTTTTCAAAGTACTCTTCCATCAGGGCGTCATCAGATTCCGCAACGATCTCGATGAGGCGTTCGCGCGTCCTTTCAAAGATGTCGCGGCCTGTTTCGGGCAATGGGATCTCGGTCGCTTTGCCGGCAGCATCAAACGAATATGCTTTCTGGTGGACGACGTCAACGACGCCCTTAAAATCACCTTCCGCGCCGATCGGCAGCGTAAAAGGCACGATCGAACGGGCGAAACTCGATGTTGCGGTTTCAAGCGCGTGACCGAAATCGGCGTGCTCCTTATCTATTTTATTAATGACCATGAACCGCGGCAGCATAAATTCGTTTGCGTACTGCCACGTTTTCTCCGTCTGCACCTCGATGCCGTGAACACCATCAACTATCACCAGAGCGCAGTCTGCAACGCGGAGAGCGGGGCGTGCATGTGAAACAAAGGCTGCGTAGCCTGGCGTGTCGATCAGATTTATTTTGGTGTCTTTGTATTCGAGGTGGGCGAAGTTGTTGTTGAGGGATACTTTACGTTCGATGGAATCTTCTTCGTAGTCGGTTATCGTACTGCCTTCGTCGACCTTTCCCCATCGAGGTGAAGAACCGGCCGCATAGAGCATTGAGCTGACGAGCTGGGTTTTACCTGCGTCGCCGTGTCCAATGACAGCCAGATTCCTGATATTCTCAGTTGCGAATGCTTTCATGTTCGGCAATCTCTCCTTCTTTTCAAGTTTTCGAGTCCCGAGTTCCAAGTCTCGGGTTATTCTCGTCGCCAACGTGGAACTGGAACATTTAACCCGAAACTTTTTAAGTTGTTGGTAATATTTGAATTTATACCACTATAAGTAAAAGGGCAAGATGATGATAGTATTGTAAAATTCAAACTATCGCGTCACTGGTTCTGGTTGCGATCGAGCGGTCAACTTCTGGTGATGCAACATGCATCAAAAGGCACGGATCTGGTAAAACAAAGACATTTTTCGTTGTGAGGAAAGATAATGTTCGCTAATAAGAATGCTCTGAGAACCGGCCTTTCCGCGTCGCTTCTTGCCGTTACTTTTTTATTGCCGATAGCCTCGACGGCACAGGACCTCGTTCCGATCAGCAGCATTACGGGCGGCTCGAGTGTTTTTGTATTTAGAAATACTGCCCGGGCGATCAAGCGAACCATCGTTCCCGCCAAACCTCAGCGGCCGAAAACCCAGCGGCTCGAATCGATAGTAAAGATCAAGAAGCAATACGAGACCCTCGCAAAAGTTGCTCCGAGACGAGTTAAAGCTCCGTCAGTCGATCCCGTAAGAAATCCGGTCTCGAAATCGCTCCCTCCGGCCCAAGGAGCAATGCGTTTTGCCGGCGTGGGTGAGTTTTATCTTGATAAAGGCGATATCGAACTTGCCCTCGCGGCCTTTCGAGATGCTCTCGAGTTGGATGAGAACAACGTCGCCGCCCGTGCAGGCTACAGCGAAGCTCTTGCGACTCAGGGAAATGACCTTCTTGTAAAAGACCAGGCGAACGCAGCGAAATCCGTGTTTCTTGAATCGCTGAAATTTAATCCTAAGAATTCTGCCGCGTACTTCGGACTTGCCGAATCGTACACAGAACTGAATGAGACCGCTCAGGCCATCGCTAATTACGAAAAAGCGATCGAGAACGACAAGGATCTGACCGAGATCTACATCCCGCTTGGCATCCTCTATTATCAAACCAATGAGATCGCTAAAGCTGACGATCTTTTGACCAAGGCTGTCGCAAAGTCTCCGAATTCGTCTGAGGCTTACTTCTTCCTCGGACTGGTTCGGGCTGTTCAAATGCGAGATGAAGAGGCTCTTGCGGCTTTTACAAAGGCCAAGACGCTCGATCCGACGAACGCCGACGCTTTCTTTAACTCTGCCGAAACGCTGGTGAGGCTCAAGCGTTTAGAGGCTTCTATTCCGGATTATGAAAAGGCCACGCAGCTCAAACCTTCATATTTCGACGCCTGGTTCGGACTTGGCGAGGTCTATTTCGCACTTGGCGACTATCCGAAAGCGGTCGTGGCTTATCAAACGGCTTCAAAGCTCAAGAACAACGATTGGGAAGTTTTCTCGGGTCTTGCCGAAAGCCTTCGTCTGACAAATGAGTTTGAAAAAGCAGAAGGCAATTATCGACTGGCAGGTTTGTTCCTGAGCCAGAAGCCCGGTTACGACAAAAAGAAAACAGCTGAATTCAGCAGTAAGATCGGCCTTATGATCGGACAGCAGTGTGATATCAATCTCCAAAAAAATATCGGTTGCAATTGGACTCCGGCGATCAAAGCATTGCAGAAAGCGGTCGATGACTCTCAGGATCCGATCGATTACGTAAACCTGGGCTGGGCCTACTTCCGGGCCGGACATCGTGACGCCGAGAACAAGAATCTCGAGATCGCTCGCCCGTTCCTTGAAAATGCGCGGGATGCTTTGCAAAAGGCGGTAGCCGCAGGGCCACCGGCCGAGAATTTTGCTTTACAGAACCTTGCTTCGGTCTATATAGATCTTGGCGACAATAAAATGGCAATAGAGACACTTAATAAGCTGATCCAAAAACAGCCCGATCTCGATTTTGCAAGGTATGCTCTTGGTGTCGCGTACTTTAAGAGTAACGATTTTGCCAACGCCGAAAAATGGTTTCGTGCGGCGATCGAGAAAGACCCAAAAAATGTTGTCTATTACATGGCACTCGGAAATGCTCTAATTAGCCGGAAAGACGGAAAAGGGTTAAAGGCCCTGATCGATCGCCTCAAACCGATCGATGCCGGTGCCGCTGACGAACTCGACAAGAAACGAATTGCATTCAGGATGTAGTTGATCCTGGTCGGTACCTCTCGCTTTGAATTCATCGATAGATATCAAAGAAAATGTTCCTCTGGCTCCGCTCACCACACTTGGTATTGGCGGAGCCGCGCGGTATTTTGTTCGTGCAGAAACTGAGGATCAGGTGCACGGAACCGTTAAGTTTGCTAATGAGAATGATCTCGACCTATTCATTCTTGGCGGCGGCAGCAATATTCTCGTCTCCGATTCGGGCTTTGATGGGGTTGTCCTCCAGATAGCGGTCACGGGCGTAGACTTGCCCGAGAGAGAGTCCCAATCGGATTCCGTGCTCGTCCGGGTCGGCGGCGGGAGAAGACTGGGATCGGTTCGTGGCCTTTTGCGTCGATCACGAACTTGCGGGCGTCGAATGTTTGAGCGGCATCCCCGGATCTGTCGGCGGAACGCCGGTCCAGAACGTTGGAGCCTACGGTCAGGAAGTTTCTGAGACGATCGTAAAGGTTCGATGCCTCGACCGTCGATCCACCGAGGTCGTTGAACTTACTAACTCCGACTGCGGATTTTCGTACAGAACCAGCATTTTCAATTCCGCTCAGCGTGACCGCTTCATCGTCATGAGCGTGATGTTTGGATTAGTTCGAAACGGGGCTCCGAAGCTTGAGTATAATGAACTTGTCGATCGATTTTCGGGAAAGCTCCCAACGCTTGCGGACGTACGAGAGCAAGTGCTTGAGATCCGCCGATCGAAATCAATGGTCATCGACGCTGCCGATCCAAATTCAAGAAGTGCAGGCTCATTCTTCAAAAATCCCGTCGTATCCAACGAAAAGCTTGAGGAACTTAGAACCGTATTTGACCGTATTCCGTCTTTTAAATACGGTGATATGGTCAAGATCCCTGCCGCGTGGCTCATCGAAAATTCCGGATTCTCAAAAGGCTTTGCTTTGGGCGAAGTCGGGATCTCATCGAACCATTCCCTCGCCCTGATCAATCGCGGAGATGCAACTGCGGCCGATGTTATCGTTCTAAAGGAGCGGATCCAGCGTGCGGTCGCTGCTAAATTTGATATCGAACTGCATCCCGAGCCGATATTTGTTGGCTTTTGATTGGAATATTTATCTCGAAAGTGTGTTGCGCATTGTTGTATAATGCCAAGGGCTAAGCCGAAGCTATGCGTATTTTTAACAAAGAACTGAGAGTTTTCCTGATATTTGCCGTATTCGCGTCGATCTTGCCGCTTCCTCAAGCCGCGAAAGCACAAGATCTGGTTCCGACCGAAGAGCTGGCTGGCGGCGCGAGCGTTTTTGTCTTCCGCGATTCGCGCAAAAAACCGCAGTCACGTGCTGGCGGCGGCCGTGTGAGTCTCGCTGCCGGCGGACAAGTGCGTAAGCCAAAGAGCGCCGCGCAAACCTCGGCACAGATCGCTAACGCCGCTAAAAAGCGTCGAGCAGCAGCAGTTGCCGCACGCAAGCAGGCCGCGAAGGTTGAGGCCAATAAAAAGCTCGCCCTTTCAAATACGCTCACGACAAAAGCTGAAGGCTTCCTCGATGGTGACCAGACCGACCTTGCGATCAAGAATTTCCGCGATGCGCTGGTTCAGAATCCGAAAAATACGCGTGCCACCGATGGACTGAGCAACGCCCTGACGGCGAAAGGGATTGAGGTCGCCGGCGATGCAAATAACGAGGCGGCTCTCGTTTATTTTGACGAAGCGGTCAAGCTCGACAAGCAGAACGACGTGGCATTCGCTAAGATCGGAGCCATCCACGACAACTATGGACGCAAAGATAAGGCTCTCGCGAATTACGAAAAGGCACTCGCGATAAACCCCGAATACTCAACGCTTTTTGCACCTATCGGCGTCGCGTATGTGGATGCGGGCGATATCGCAAAGGCCGAATCTTATCTTCAAAAGTCGGATGCCGCCGCGGTGGATTCCGTCGATTCGCGCTATCTGCGTGGCGTCGTGCTTTTCAAACAGAACAAAGATCCCGAAGCTCTGACCGCTCTCAACAAAGCTCTCGAGCTTGACGGTCGATTCGTCGAGGCTCAGTACTATCGCGGCCAGATCCTCGACCGCAGCGGCAAATCGGCTGAGGCGCTTGCTTCTTACAAAAAGACGCTCGAGTGGGAACCTGCCTTCACGCCCGCACAGTTTGAGATCGGTGTCGCATCGTACAACATGGGCGACTACGCCGGTGCGGCTGCTGCATATGAGCAGGTCGTGAAAACGGACAAAGATAATTATCAGGCTCACGCAAACCTCGCCAGTGCATATCGTCAACTCGAACGCTTCGCAGATGCAAATACCGAGTACGCTCTTGCATCTACCGGGATCAAAACCGCTGATCTCTACAGCGAATGGGGCTACTGCCTCGGCAAGGTGAACGAGTGGGAAAAAGCGGAAGCACGCTTGCAGACCGCTCGCGAAATGAGCCCGACGGCGATCGACAATTCGAATGTCGGCTGGGCATATTACAACGCCGGACAGGCTCAGACAGCAGCAAAAGATCCTGAAAAGGCGAAAGCGAGCTACACAGCCGCCAAGGTTGCTCTCGAAACCGCCGTCCAGCTCGACCCAAGGCTCGACGCTGCCATGCTCGAACTTAGGCTCGACGCATAACGGCCTTGGCGAATTTCAGCTTGCCGTGAACGTGCTTAAAAACGTCCTCGGCATTCGCAAAGATTGGGCGATCGCTGCGAATCAACTCGGAATGGGCTATCGCGGGCTCGGCGATCTGAAAAATGCGGTTGCGACGTTCAAACGTATCGTAGATCTCGACAAGAACAGCGTCGTTGGCCTATTTAATCTCGGCGAGGCATACAACGCGAGCGGTAACGCTAAGGAAGCGAAGAAGATCAATGATCAGCTTCGCAAGATCAATCCTTCGGCCGCGGCCAAGCTCGACAACGTGCTTTCAGGCAAAGCAGTGATCGATGCGACAAAGCAAAAGATCGAGAATAAGATCCCGATCAAGATACCGAAATTCCCGTTTTAGTCTGAATGCGATAGTCATTGAAAGTGCGGTTCGAAAGAGCCGCACTTTTTTTGTATAATCAAAAGTTTAAAAAGATGCCCAGACGCGACGATATACACAAGATCCTGATCATTGGCTCCGGCCCGATCGTTATCGGCCAGGCCTGCGAATTTGACTATTCCGGCACACAAGCCTGCCGTGCTCTCATGCAGGAAGGCTTCGAGGTCGTCCTCGTGAATTCAAACCCGGCGACGATAATGACCGATCCCGAGATCGCCGACCGCACTTATGTGGAACCCCTGACGGTCGAGAGCGTGACCGCGATCATCGAAAAAGAACGTCCCGACGCTCTTTTGCCGACAGTCGGCGGCCAAACGGGCCTCAACCTTTCCGTTGATCTTTTCGAACAGGGAATTCTCGACAAATACGGCGTCAAACTGATCGGTGCCAATATCAACGCCATCAAGGTCGGCGAAGATCGCGAGCTTTTCAAAGCCGCGATGGACGAGATCGGCATTCAGAGTGCGAAGGGCGGTTTTGCCCACACATGGGAAGAAGCGAAGCAGATCATCGAAGAGATCGGATATCCCGCGATCATCCGCCCGTCGTTCACACTCGGCGGAACCGGCGGCGGAACGGCGTATCATCCTGACGAATTCGAAGCTATAGCCAAGGGCGGCCTCGCCGCTTCGCCCAACTCCCAGATCCTGATCGAGGAATCGATCCTTGGCTGGAAGGAATACGAACTCGAGGTCATGCGAGACCTCAACGACAACGTCGTCATCATCTGCTCGATCGAAAACTTCGACCCGATGGGCGTTCACACCGGCGACTCGATCACGGTCGCTCCCGCGCAAACTTTGACGGATGTCGAATATCAAAACCTTCGCGACATGTCGAAAGCATGTATCCGCAAGGTTGGTGTCGAGACGGGCGGATCGAATATTCAGTTCGCGATAAATCCGGCAAACGGCGATGTTCGAATCATTGAGATGAACCCGCGTGTTTCGCGTTCCTCTGCACTCGCATCGAAAGCGACGGGGTTTCCGATCGCCAAGATCGCTGCGAAACTCGCCGTCGGCTACACACTTGATGAGATCCCGAACGACATCACGAAAAAGACGCCGGCGTCGTTCGAGCCGACCATCGATTACGTCGTAACGAAGATCCCGAAATGGGCTTTCGAAAAGTTCCCCGGAGCCGAAGATGTGCTCGGAACGCAGATGAAATCCGTCGGCGAGGTGATGGCGATCGGGCGTACTTTTAAGGAATCGCTGTTTAAGGGTTTACGTTCACTCGAAGCGGTTAAACCGTTGCGTTTAGTAGATGTTCCGGATTCTGAACTGCAGCGTAAGCTGGCCCGGCCGAACTCGCAGCGTTTCTCGTATCTGACGCACGCGCTCCAAAACGGATATTCGCTCGAAGAGATCCATCGCCTCACCAAGATCGATCCGTGGTTCCTAGATCAGCTGTCTCAGGTGATGGAGCTCCAGGCCTCGATAGGTTCAGCTTCATTGGATGAGATTCCCAACGAAACGCTGAGAACAGCAAAGGAATTCGGCTTGTCCGACCGACGGCTGTTCTTCATGACCGGCTCGGATGAGACGGCTGTCAGAGAGCATCGCAAGAACGCCGGCATCACGCCTGTTTATAAACGCGTCGATACGTGCGGAGCGGAGTTCGAGTCGTTCACGCCGTATATGTATTCGACCTACGAGCAGGAATGCGAGGCTGAACCGACGGACCGCCGAAAGATCATGATCCTCGGCTCGGGGCCGAATCGTATCGGGCAGGGCATCGAGTTTGACTATTGCTGCTGTCATGCCTCGTTCGCTCTTCGCGATGCTGATTTTGAGACCATCATGGTCAACTGCAATCCGGAAACCGTTTCGACGGATTATGACACGTCGGACCGTTTGTACTTCGAACCGCTTACCTTCGAAGACGTGATGAACATCGTCGAGGTCGAAAAACCGGAAGGTGTTATCGTCCAGTTCGGAGGCCAGACACCGCTCAATCTTGCCGGGCGTCTGCACGAAGCTGGCGTTCCGATCATCGGCACGTCGCCAGATTCGATCGACCTCGCGGAGGATAGAAAGCGCTTCGGAGCGTTGCTCGAAGACCTTAAAATTCCGTGTCCTGAGAACTCCAGCGTTACTTCAGCGGATGAGGCTAAAGTCGTTGCAAATAAAATAGGTTACCCGATCGTTGTCCGGCCGAGTTTCGTGCTTGGCGGACGTGCGATGGCGATCGTTTATGACGAACAGTCGCTCGACGAATATATGCGTTCAGCGGTCGATGCATCGCCCGAGAAACCGATCCTGATCGACAAGTTTTTAGAACGAGCCTCCGAGATCGACGTCGATGCTTTGGCTGACGAAGACACGGTTGTGATCGCCGGTATTCAGGGCCATATCGAGGAAGCGGGAATCCACTCCGGCGATTCGTCCAGCGTTCTGCCGGCACAAAAGATCGCTCCCGAACATCTCGAAACGATCGAGCATTACACACACCTATTGGCCCGCGGCCTCAAGGTCAAAGGGCTCATGAACATCCAGTTCGCCATTCAGGATGACCGCGTTTACGTGATCGAGGTCAATCCGCGTGCGTCGCGAACCGTGCCGTTTGTAGCAAAAGCGACCGGCGTTCCGATCGCAAAGATCGCCTCGCTCGTGATGGCCGGCGACGAAAAGCTCGCCGATTTCAACCTGCCCTCGAAACTTCCGGTTCCAAAGATCTTTGTAAAATCGCCGGTTTTTCCGTTCAAAAAATTCGCAGGTGTTGACCCTGTTCTTGGTCCAGAAATGCACTCGACCGGCGAGGTCATGGGCGTTGGCGAGACCTTTGGCGAGGCGTACGGCAAAGCGATGGAAGGTGCGGGATTGACGCTTCCGCTCAAAGGTAAAGCGTTCATCTCGGTCAACAACAGCGACAAAGGCCAGGCGGTCATCCTTGCCCGCCGTCTCAACAATCTCGGCTTCTCGCTCGTCGCGACGTACGGCACCGCAAAACGGCTGCACGAAGTCGGCCTCGAGTGCGAAACCGTATTCAAGGTCAACGAAGGCCGCCCGAATATCGCCGATCTCATCAAACAAGGCGAGATCGCTCTCATCATCAACACCCCGCTCGGCAAAACGTCATTCTACGACGAACAAGCCATCCGCAAGGCCGCATTGCAATTCAACACGCCCTGCGTAACCACCATCACCGGAGCCGAAGCACTTGTCGAGGCGATTGCGACGAAACAGGCTCAAGAAGGTGTTACCGTCAGGAGCTTGCAGGAGATACACTCAGTAGCTCAAGCTGGACGAGTTTAATAGTTTTCAGGTTTAGCCCGAGTGGCAATTAAAGCGGAAGGATCCTGGCTTCTTAAGTTGATTCAAATTAGTCCTTATCCTGGGTATATTTTTGTCCTTAGGATAGGTCCTAACAAAGAGGCGAAATTCCCTCATCACCCCGTTTGCATCACCGCATGAGCACCCGTTTTCGGAGAATTTTTCAAGGATCTCATCTTTTGCCTCATCGATGTTATCTGCGTATGAATTCGGGTAACTTCGCCTGAATTTAAGGATCTCTCC
Organism: Pyrinomonadaceae bacterium; assembly: GCA_047600985.1. Taxonomy (GTDB): domain Bacteria; phylum Acidobacteriota; class Blastocatellia; order Pyrinomonadales; family Pyrinomonadaceae; genus OLB17. Next base: position 775,766 of record JASGKA010000002.1, read on the forward strand.
ATACAGCTTCGTAAGCATTCCGTTTCCATACACTGTGCAGCCGGAATAGTCGGTTTGCTGTTGAATGTAGGCCGTCCATATATCGTCCGGTTTGACCTTTCGCATTAAGGTGAAATACGCGATGTCGGCGGCCGTCCCAGTTTTGCGGGACAGCTCTAGGAAATACTTTAGCTCGGGCTCGATGAAAAGGATCTCTTCGCGATTGACGTGAAAACCTTTCATTCTTCGCTTTAGAAGTGAATAATCTGTTTCGCTCAGAGATTCTATTTCTCCAATTTTCGCACTGACATACTTTCCCTTCTTGATGAGGCCTTCAACCGACCTTCTGTTTCCTTTCGCTTGAAACTGCCTTAACGCGTTCGCATATTCAGCCGAGCGAGCTAGAAGAGATCTTTCCTGGCCAAGAATGTTCGGTGACGAGAAAACAATGCAACTTGCCAATGGAATGAGGACGAACAGAAGTTTCATATTTCGGCTTTGATCCTTATTAAAGATTCAGATCCGGTCTTGCGTGAAAGATACCACAATCTTGACCAACCTTTTCCATTCATCTAACTTAGAAGAAAGTTTTCTGAAAATTTAACAGTTCGATAACAACAAATGAGTGAATCGCATGACCGCGAGATCATTGGCGGGCATCTGCTCGTTATTGGCGGGGCAGAAGATAAATATAACGAGCGGCGGATCCTGAAGAAGTTTCTGGAGCTTGCGGGCGGCAAGGATGCCGAGGTTTTGATCGTTCCGGTGGCTTCAGATTATCCGGAATTTGCCGCGGATGTTTACACGCAGGCGTTTCGGAATCTGGGCGTCGCGAACCCGCGCGTATTACGGGCGACATCGAGGCAGGACGTGGTCAATGCCGATCACGAAAAGCTGCTCGACGGCGTCACCGGCATCATCATGACCGGCGGCGACCAGATGCGGCTGGTGTCGCTGCTTGGCGGCACAAAGCTGGCTGAGAAGATCCGCAAGATGGTTCGTGAGACCGAGGTCGTTCTCGCCGGAACGAGTGCAGGAGCGGCAGCGATGAGTACGTCGATGATCGTCCGCGGGGAACCGAGTTCGCATCCTCACAAGAACGCCGTCCGTCTCTCGCCCGGGCTGGGATTTCTGAAAAACATAATCATCGACCAGCATTTCAGCGAACGCGGCCGCATCAGCCGTCTGATCACGGCTGTGTCGTTCAATCCCTACAATCTTGGCATCGGAATAGACGAAAACACCGCGATAATTCTCGACGGTAAGGGAATACTTGAAGTGTACGGAGCGGGCTCGACGACGATCGTTGATGGCTCACAAATTACCTTCAACGAGATCGCGGAAGTTGGTGATAATGAATCGTTTAGCGTCTGCGGCGTGCAGTTTCACGTAATGCGTGAAGGCCTGATCTACAATTATCTCGATCGCCACCCGATCCAGCCGCCGAACGAATTCCTGCTGCCCGATCTTGGGTAGAACTTGAAGAGAGTTTAACCACAGATAAGATCGGATGAACACAGATCACAGAAATAAATTATCTGTGTTCATCCGATCTTATCTGTGGTTAAATTCGCTGTCTTATCTCACGCAATTATGGATCTGGCGAATAGATAGTAGATCTTCCTTCAATACAAACTTGGCAGCTCCGGCTTGTTTTGCTTGCTCTCGCAGGCGGTCCGAGCCATCTTGGGTGAGGATGAGGATATTGGCTTCCGGATGTGATCCGATGATCTCCTTCGTGGCCGTGATGCCGTCTTTTTCTTTCATTTCGACATCCATTACAACCCACTCTGGATGATGCTCTTCGTATGCGGCGAGGGCCTGCGAACCGTCTTCGCACTCGTGGATATTTGCCGCGAGGTCCGATACGACGCTCTTGATCAACCGCCGCATCGACGCGTTGTCCTCTACTATGAGCAGGTTCTCGAGCATCATTCACACCCCTTGATCTGGTATCTGAGAGCCGCCTAGTCGATACCGACGAAAAGCTTGTATTTCAGCGTTTTGCTGCCCGGATTGTTGACGTAGATCGCCCAGTCGCCCGACGCGTTCAGCTGATATTGGAAATTGTCGCCGAGCTCTATCGGCTGCTTGTTGAAATCGACCTCAAGCTGGCCGGTTTCCTCAGTTGCCTCGATGTAAATGCGCTGGCCTTTCTTGGCATTGAACGTATACATCTTGTTCACGCCCGGAGCGATGGTTCGGTCAAGCGTCGTTTCCGTTGTACCCTTGGCGAACTGTATCTGCTCGTTTTCCGACTTCGGGTCGTCAGCACCGCTGGCGGCAGGCTTGGCGGGCTCGGGCGATTTCGCGGCATTGGCCGCATTGGTTGCGGCAGAGGCGGAATTCGCCGGGGCGGCCGCTGCCGGAGAGTGGGCAGCGGCGGGAGCATTCGCAACATTTGCTCCCGTTCCGATATTAAAGCTGCAGCCGGACGCACCGATCGCGGCCGCAAAAATGATAAAAAACAGATTCTTTCTCATCGATTTGTAAACTATAGTTGACACTCAGAAAAATTTGACGCTCAGAGCCTATGAGTCTCGCGGCTCCACGTCAAAAACCGTCTAAAAACGCCGTGGAATGTTTGACCAATCCGCCAATTAACTCTACCTATCGGCCCGGTTTTACTTAGACGGATGGTAGTTTAGCTCGACCTATCGATCACGTCGTCTTAGTGCTAGGCGTTCGCTCTAAGATAAATATATACAACGAGATAGATGTCCATACTTAACGTAGAACAAGATGTGTGGCACGTGCCACATTTTCGAAAAATCAGGCCAGATCGTTTTTTTGAGGGGGAATTTTCGTGACCAGTAATTGAACACGAAAAGTTTCCCCCATAAATCAGTCAGATCAATGCTCGTGAAATCCGACGGTCGCCATAAACGGGATCTCTTTATTGCCGTTATTGATGAATTCGATCACCTGGTCTTCAGCCTTTGCGGAATGAGCTGAACAGGTCGAGACATTCGGATTCAGGACTTTGCCGTTGATCTTGATCGTAACTTTAGTTCCGAGATTTGTGTTCGGAAGAATGCATGTCATCTTGCCTTTTCCGACATACGCAACGTAGGTTTTGGTCTCTCGAGCATCGAGATTGATGTCGAGATCGACATCGCTTTCGCCCTTTGCGAGCTTGATCCGTTCGGGCTTGACGTAGTTCGGCGAGTTTTCACAGCCTGCACAATTTTCTTCTTCACCAGTCGTCGCGGGGTTCAGCTCGACATTCAGTTTGATGTTAGCCTTGCGGTTTCCGGGGTTCATTACGGTGATCTCAAAATCGCCGCTCGACTGGAACTGATACATCTTCTCTTCGCCGGGCTGAGCCTCTTCGAGTACCTTGTCACTGCCCAGTTTGGTCAGGGCGACTGAGAGGCCCTGAGCGTCGCCGCCATTGGTGTATGAACCGGTAACGGTGTATTTCACGATATTGCCGTTCTTGACCTTCAGCATGTAAGCAATACCGTCCTCAGCCGCGAGAGTGAATTTTTCGACGACCGCCTTGCCCGAAACGAGCGGAACGATCTTGCTATTGCTCTGTGCCGAAACGGCGATAGCGAAGGCGACGACGATCAACGAGGCTGCAAAGCTTTTGATCAAAATGTTTCTCATAATTTTCTCCAAGTATTTGTCAGTTTGAGAATTGATATTGGACTCGGGGAAAGTTCAGTCGAATAGACAAAACGGTTCGAGCTTAAAGCGATATCCCAACCAACTCTGTCGAGTATTCTGCGGTAATGCAGGATCGGAAACATCGTAGGTACTACTCAAATCTCATAGGTAGTACTACCTATTTTTGTGGAAAATTTAGAGAGTCGTCCGATTGGTGAGAGCGTAGCTTAGCAAGGCGTTCTTGCCTTCGAGGCCGAGTTTAGCGCAGATGTTTGCGCGGTGATTTTCGACGGTCCGAACACTGATAAAAAGCTCGTCAGCGATCTGCTTGCTCGACTTTGATTCAGCGACCAGTCTTAAAACTCGGCGTTCTGAAGTTGTAAGGGAATCGAGCGGAGCTGCCTCAGTTGGCTTCTGGAGTCTTCTGAAGAGGAGATTTGAGAGCGTCGGACTCACAAAATTATGGCCGTCTGCTGCCGCATGGATCGCCTTCGCGATCTCGTCAATAGCCGAATCTTTCACTACATAGCCGCTAACTCCGGCGTCGAGAGCGGCGTTCAGAAAACGCTCTTCTTTATACATCGTGAGCAAAACAACGCTACAGCCGAGGTTTTCGTGCTTAATCGCCGCGACCACTTCCAATCCGTCGCGTTTTGGCATGTCAACATCCAGAACTGCGACTTTCGGCCTGAGACGACGCAGTTCGACGATCGCGGTTTCGCCATCACCGACCGCTGCAACGACTCGAAGGCTCGCGTCGGATTCGATGATCTCGCGCAAACCACGCTGAAATACAGGATGGTCATCCGCGATCAAAACTGTTATCTCTGAGGTCATTAAACCGATAAGTTGACCAAAACGGTCGTTCCTTTTCCGGGTTCCGATTCGATCGACAGCGTTCCGCCCAGGATCCTTGCTCGCTCGGCGATACCATTGAGCCCTAGACCGCTGCGGCCCGCAACTCGGTCGCGATCAAAACCTTTTCCATTGTCGCGGATAGTTAAAACTAGCCGTTCACTTTCAATAAATACGCTGACACTCGCCTTGGTTGCATCGGAATGCTTTATCACGTTGTTAAGGCTCTCCTGGACGATCCGATATAGATTGATCTCATTTTCCGGCGTCAGTTTTCCGTCGATCTGTTCGATATCGTAGTTTATTTCGATTGCTGAGGCTGCATCAAGCTGTTCGATCATTTCCTCGAGCGTTGACGTCAAACCGAGCCGTTCCAGATGAAGCGGACGGAGATTTTGCGAGATCGCCCGAACCTCACTCAATGCGTCCGTCACCGACTCCCGTATTTCGTCGAACTGCTCGTCCGCTTTCATTTTTTCAGCAGCTGCCAAACCAAGAGCAGCCCGGTTTTTGATAACCAGCAGGCTTTGTCCGAGGCCGTCGTGGATCTCTTGAGCAATGCGTTTTCGCTCGGCTTCCTGCGATTCGATCAACTGCCGTGAGAACGCTTCTTGCGAGACATTACGCCGTTTCAGAGCGTTGACCCGATATGCATAGACGGCAAATCCGATACCGACAGCCAGCAAAGCGATCAAGCTGCGGAACCAAATCGTACGATAAAACGGAGCTGCAACTGAAATTTTCACCGAACGCCCGATATCGTTCCAAACGCCATCGCTGTTTGCTGCGATCACGGTGAATGTGTAGTCGCCGGGCGGGAGCCGGGTATAGCTCACATTGCGACGCGTTCCGGAGTCGATCCAGTCTTCATCGAGCCCATCGAGCTTGTATTTGAATCGGATCTGTTCTGGTTTAATGAAACTTAGCCCGGTAAACGCGATATCAAGCTGCGTTTGCGATGCTTCGAGCCTCACAATCTCAGCCGCGGAAACTGCTTTACGATCGATCTCGATCGATTCGATCGCGACTGGCGGCGGCATGACGTTCGGTTTCAGCGAGGCCGGATCAACTATTGCTATTCCTTCGGCTGTTGGAAACCAAATACGTCCGTCTTCATCGGTCATCGAGGATGGTTGACGGCCGCCATTGCATTCGACATTCAGCATACCGTCCTGCTTGCCGTAACCGAATGAAGTGATGCTTTTTTTCGCCCCGTCGGCGACCTCATTTAACTCCGATCTGGACACGCTGTAAATGCCCTGATTACTGCTGATCCAGAATTTCCCGGTCTTGTCCTCAACTATCGAGAACGCTCCATCACTGAAAAGGCCGTTTCCCGTATTGAAGTTGAAGAATTTGCCGTTTCGGAACCTTGAAAGGCCACCGTCGTAGGTCCCGACCCATATCGTTCCATCGTCGTCGAATTTCAGTGTCCTTATTGAATCAGTAGGCAGGCCGTCTTTCACTGTAAAGTTCTGAAACTGTCCGTTAACGAGGTGCGAAAGTCCGCCATACGTCGCGATCCAATATTCGCCGTTCGAAGTTCGTTGGATGAACTTAACATCGTTGCCAGCTAATCCGTTGTCGGTTGTCAGCCGTTCGACCACCTGCTCGCCTTTGATCTTTATTATTCCGTCTCGTTCCGTGCCAAGCCAAATGGTTCCATCAGGCTCAGCATTTATAGTCCAGATTGTTGGATTGGAACCAATAATTCCCGTAACGTCGCGAATTCTCTCCCCGTCCATGACAAAAAGTCCACCAACGGCTCCGATCCAGATGCGTCCGGACTGGTCTTCGGCGAGTGATTGAATGGCTACATTATTTGTTGGGTCTTTTGCGAATTTGACCGTCGAATTCTCGATCTTTCCGTCCCGGTATCGGCTCAGTCCACCGTTCACGCCGATGAGGATCGAGCCGTCGCGGGTCTTCAAAATGGGATAAACGTCATTGTTCGGCAATCCGTCGCGAACGGAGAGGGAAGTGATCAGACTCGGCCGCAAACGGTTAATGCCTTTTTCGGTGGCCAACCAGATCGAGCCTTCTCGATCGCGGAACAGGGCGAGTATTCGGTCGTTCGTCAGTCCGTTCTCAGTTCCAAACCGCGTGGATTTTCCGTTCTTTAGCCGCACAAGGCCGACGCCATTTCGATTAAAACCTCCGGTCGCGAACCAGATGCTGCCGTCACTCTCTTCCCACAGGCGATGTGGACGTGTGTCGGACGGTAGGACGGTCGTGTCGACGTACGGCGTCGCGCGGCCATCCTTGAGACGCCACAACCGGCCCATGTCGCCGATCCAAAGTGCACCCTGGCTATCTTCAAAAGTGCTGCCGTTATAATAGCTAACTGTCTTGTTCTCAATTTGATAGGTTCGTATAACCCCGTCGCGTTCCTCTGTTGTCTCGGTCGGACGGACAGTCCATTTTGTGCCCGAACCGCCGAACCGCACCTCTTTCTGCGACCCGTCATTTTCGTTTTCGAGAACCAGATTGAATTGATTGTCGTGGAACGAGTATTCGCCCTTCTGCCCTTCGACCCTAATTTCTCCATCCTCTGCCTGAACGAAGCCCAGAATGTCCCCGCCGGGTATTTTTGACGAATACGTTGTGAACAGGCCGTCTCGCAAGATCACTAGCTCATTCTTTTCCGTCGAGATCCAAAGCGAACCGTCGGTTGCGGCACGCAGGTTAAAAAGGCGGTTCGTTTCCAAGCCTTTTGAATTATTTTTGTTGAAAACGGTGAATTTCAGCCCGTCGAACCTGACCAGCCCGTCTAGCGTGGTGAACCACATGTAACCATCCGGCGTCCGAGCGATCCCGCGAACGCTGTTTTGCGGAAGCCCGTTGTCCGTGGTCCAGGAATCAAAGCGGTACTGTCCCGACGCTATAACGGTAGCGAATAGGAAGAGAATCAGATATACGAGGATATGGCGAAATGGCTTCATCTTCGTCCCTCACCTCGGCGGAGAAATATCGAGCGTTGGCAACGGAATAGACATTTTGCCGACAAAATCGTCACGTCGCAATGTCCGAGCTTAAGTTGGCAAATTCCGATAGCCAAAGATCGTAACAATCTGCTATAAAAGAGTTACAGCTTCGTCAGTTTAGATGATCAGATCGATTGCGGTCGGCACTTCGAGAGGAAACACCTTCGTTTTGGACGTAAAGTTCTACCCGTTTCGCTTTCGGTGGTCAATAACTCTATGGAAATACTCGAAATTCGTACACTTCGCGGCCCCAATTACTGGAGCGGATACTGGAAAAAACTCATCATCATGCCGCCTCGATATCGGCGAATATGAAGAAAAACCGACGAACAAGATCGACGGTTTTTACGGGCGGATGACGGAAGTTATGCCGTCGCTTCTGTCGCATGGCTGCAGTTATGGTGAAGAAGGCGGATTTCTGAAGCGCGTTGAAGAGGGCACTTGGGCCGGCCACGCTATCGAGCATTTCGCGCTTGAATTGCAGACACTTGCCGGGATGGACACGGGCTATGGCCGAACGCGCGAGACTGGAGTTCACGGCGTTTATAACGTCGTTTACAGTTATCTCGAAGAGGAAGTCGGACGGTTTGCTGGCCGTTCTGCAGTTCGTTTGTGGCTCGATCTTGCGGAAGGAAAGGACATCGCCGAGATAAAAGCTGGCCTAGCAAAAGATATCCAGCAGATGCGAGAGATCCGCGAAGACGTGCGTTTTGGGCCTTCGACGGGATCGCTGGTTGAGGAAGCCGAGCATCGTGACATTCCGTTCATTCGCTTGAATGACCAGTCGCTCGTTCAGCTTGGCTACGGTGTCAATCAAAAGCGTATTCAGGCGACGACGACGGTCAATACGAACATGATCTCCGTCGATATCGCAGGGAATAAACACGCGACCAAGAAGCTGCTTGGCGACATGGGCGTTCCCGTGCCGAAAGGCTATCGTATCCGCAGCATTGATGATCTGGAAGAAACGATCGACGAGGTCGGATATCCGATCGTGATCAAGCCTCTCGACGGAAATCACGGAAAAGGAGCGACCGTTGGGATCAAATCGCTGGATGATGCAAAGATCGCATTCGAAAAAGCTAAGGAATATTCACGTTACGTCATCGTCGAAAAACAGTTGATCGGCGAGGATTTCCGTGCACTGGTCGTCAACAACCGTTTGATCGCCGTGGCAGAACGCGTTCCGGCGCACGTCGTTGGTGACGGGAAAAGCTCGATCCAAAAGCTCATCGACAAAACCAACGAAGATCCGCGTCGCGGTTACGGTCATGAGAATGTTTTGACACAGATCGATATCGATAACCAGACCCTGCGATGTATTAAGAAAGCAGGCTACGAACTCGAAAGTGTTTTAGCAAAAGGTGAAAAACTCCATCTCAAAACCACCGCCAATATTTCGACTGGCGGCACAGCGATCGATCGGACCGACGAGGTTCATCCGGAGAACGTATTTTTGTTCGAGCGAATCGCTAAGATAATAGGTCTAGATGTTGCAGGTGTTGATGTTATCGCCCCGAACGTTAGCGAGCCACTACGTGAGAACGGCGGCGGAATTATCGAGGTCAACGCTGCTCCCGGATTCCGTATGCATCTCGCCCCGAGCGAAGGCATCGGCCGAAACGTCGCGGAACACGTTATCGACATGCTGTTTCCGCCAGGAACTCCAACACGTATTCCGATCTTTTCTATTACCGGAACGAACGGCAAGACGACGACCACTCGTCTGATCGCACACATTCTAAAGAACGCTGGCCGCACGGTTGGCTTTACGACAACTGACGGAACCTACATCGGTAATCAGCAGATCGTCGCTGGCGACAACACGGGCCCGGTTTCGGCTCAGCTTGTGCTGAAGGATCCGACGGTTGACGTCGCTGTGCTTGAAACAGCTCGCGGCGGTATTATTCGTTCGGGCCTGGGCTTCGATTACTGCGATATCGGTGTCGTTATGAACGTTGCGGCCGATCACCTTGGCCTCAAGGATGTAAACACGCTTGAAGATCTTGCACGTGTTAAATCGGTCGTTCCACGCTCGGTTTCGAAGAAAGGTTACGCCGTTCTGAACGCTCAGGATCCGCTTGTTTACAAGATGAAGGAACTCGTTGATGGCAAGGTCGTCTGCTTCTCGATGGATGAGAACGATCCAGTCATCAAACGCAGAGCGGAGCGCGGACGCGTTTCGTGCGTCTATGAAAACGGTTATGTCACTATCCTCAAAGGGAAGTGGAAGGTTCGCATCGAGCGGGTCATCAACATACCGATCACGTACGGCGGTCGAGCCGAATTCATGATCCAGAACGTGCTGGCCGCGACGCTGGCGTGCTTCGTGCACGGCGTATCTTTGGAAGATCTCAGAACCGGACTCACGACATTCAACGCAGGTACTGCTCAGACGCCTGGGCGACTGAACTTCGTCGAGGTTGGCGATGTTACCGTCCTGATGGACTATGCCCATAACCCTGCTGGTCTCATAGGTTTAACGAACTTTATCTCGAAACTACCTAATAAATATCGCACCGTCGTTTTGAACGGTACCGGCGATCGTCGCGATGATGATATTCGTGAATTCGGCAAGATCGCGGCAGATAATTTCGACCGCGTAGTCATCCGCACCGGAAACTACCTACGCGGCCGTACACCAGACGAACTTCACGCATTATTGCAGGAAGGCATTGCTCAAAGCTCAAATCAGCCCGCCGTTCGCATCATCCCCGATGGCCGTACTGCGATCCACCACGCGATCAAATATGGACGCAAAGGCGAACTCGTTGTGACGCTCGCTGATCGGGTTCCGGACGATATCAAATTCGTTCAGGAATATCGCGACATGATTCAGAAATAGCTGGGATGAGAGTCTTGAAATCGTTTTCAATCGGGGTCCTTGTGATCGGTCTCATGCTGGGATGGGGAATGCTATTCTTCGTAACTGGATTGTGGCCCGAGTTGATCGCTTATGTTCTCGTCATGTTGGGGTGGCCCGTGCTGGCGTTTTCGTTAATTCTTAACGTTACAGGTCTTTCACAGCCTAACCAATTTGGTGAGATCGATATCTCGCCTTTGGCGTTTTTGGCTGCAATGCTCTTTGACCTGTTCTTATTTTCGCTGATCGGCTATTTAGCAATAGAGTTGTGCGATTTTGATTCCAGCTTACGGACCGACTTGCGGAGTTTTAGAATCAGGATCTCGAATCGGATGTTCCGTATATTTCTGACGAAATCGGCGAATCCGTAGTAACAAAACCTCGATACATACCATCCGAATTAAACGGCAACGTCACATTGCCAGAGCGATCGACTGCAATCAGGCCGCCTTCACCGTTGATCGCAGTTAGGTGTACGATCGTCTCGCGAGCGGCGTCTTCTAAGTTCAATCCCTTGTATTTCATTCTTGCGGCCACGTCGAAAGCCGTGACGCCGAGCATGAAATATTCGCCGTGGCCGGTGCATGAGACGGCAACGGTTTCGTCTGCATAATTTCCGGCTCCGATTATCGCTGTATCGCCGACGCGGCCGAATTTTTTGTTGGTAATGCCACCGGTCGAAGTGGCGGCGGCGAGGTTACCGTTTTTGTCACACGCGACGCCTCCGACCGTGCCGATCGGCTTAGCTACTGCGTGGTCGAGTTGAACGCGGCCCTCAGCGATCGCTTCTTGAAGCTGGAGCCAGCGGTGTTCGGTGAAAAAGTATTCGTCGGGAGCGGTTTCGACTCCGAGCTGTTCCGCGAATTGATTTGCACCTTCGCCAGCGAGCAGAACGTGTTCGGTTCGCTCCATTACGAGCCGGGCGAGACGAACGGGATTTTTAATATTCTTGACGAACGCCACGCATCCCGCCTTCAACGACTTGCCGTCCATTATCGACGCGTCCATTTCCTGCTCGCCTTCGTGTGTAAAGACCGAGCCGCGGCCGGCATTGAAAAGCGGGAAGTCTTCGAGCGAAACGACCGCCGCTTCGACGGCATCGAGCGAACTGCCGCCAGATTCGAGGATCGACCAACCGGCTTTCAAAGCAGTTTCGAGCCCTTGTCGATATTCAGCCTCGAGTGCCGGAGTCATTTGCGATCTCAGGATCGTTCCGGCTCCGCCGTGAATTGCGAGTGCTAACTTTGCCATAGAAAAAAATTTACCACAGAGAACACAGAGAGCACCGAGATAAAATGCATTTTCATGACGCCCCGTGAGCTCTGTGTTCTCTGTGGTGAATCAAATCTTCGCCTTTCGCAAGCGGAGCGCATTCGTTATCACCGACACCGAACTGAACGTCATTGCCAGGCTCGCGATCATCGGCGAAAGAAGAATTCCGAACACCGGAAACAGCACACCGGCAGCGACTGGAACTCCGATGACGTTGTATGCAAACGCGAAGAACAGGTTCTGACGAATGTTCTTCATCGTCGCACGGCTGAGGTTTCTGGCTTTCAAAATTCCGTCGAGGTCGGGCCGCAGAAGTGTAATGTCAGCCGACTCGATCGCGACGTCAGTGCCGCTGGCGAAAGCTATCCCGACATCGGCCTGCGCCAAAGCCGGAGCGTCGTTCACTCCATCGCCAGCCATCGCGACGCGTTTGCCTTCGGCCTGAAGGTCCGCGACCTTTTTAGCCTTATCTTCCGGTAGAACCTCGGCGAAAAGCGTGAAGATCCCGAGATCGCGGGCGACGGCCTCGGCAGTGCGGCGATCGTCGCCGGTCATCATGATCACTTCTATTTTGTTACGTTTTAGCTCTTCGATCGCGGCTCGTGCGTTTGGTTTGATCGCATCTGCGACCTTGAAGACAGCGACAGGATAACCATCGATCCACAGTTCGAGATTTGAGCGGCCCGCCGGCAGCAAGGCGTCGCTCGCTATCGACGCCCGGCCGACGAAGATCTTGTGGCCTTCGATGGTGCCGGAGACGCCTTTGCCGGTTTCGGAAAGAAAATCTGCGGCTTCGGACAGCTCGAGTCCACGTTTTTCAGCTTCCTTTACGATCGCCGCCGCCAGCGGATGTTCGCTGTATCGTTCGACCGACGCCGCAAGTCTTAGGGCGTCGTCTTTAGAGATATCATTCTGCCGGGCACCGCGGGCGATCTTTCCGGTGATGACAATATCGGTTACAACTGGTTTACCCTCGGTCAGCGTCCCAGTTTTGTCTATAACCAAAGTATCGATTTTACCGAGCGTTTCGAGAGCCTCAGCTTTCTTTACAAGAACGCCGTTGCGAGCACCGTGCCCGGTTCCAACCATCACCGACATCGGTGTGGCAAGGCCCAGGGCACAAGGGCACGCTATGATAAGCACCGAAACCGCCGCGACTATCGCGTATGCCAGGCTGCCGAGCGCGAGCCAGACACCAAATGCGATGATCGCCGAGATTACGACAGCCGGAACGAAATAGGCCGCGACGACATCAGCCAGTCGCTGGATCGGAGCCCGGCTTCGTTGGGCTTCGCCGACCATGCGAACGATCTGGGCGAGCAGAGTGTCGCCGCCGACTTTTTCGGCACGCATCAGAAACGTGCGGCTGCCGTTGATCGTTCCGCCGATGACCTTTGCGCCTACCGCCTTTTCGACCGGCATCGATTCGCCGGTGACCATCGATTCGTCGATCGCGGTTTCGCCATCGGTTATCTCGCCGTCAGTCGGGACTTTTTCATTCGCTTTGACGCGTAGTGTGTGTCCCGGATGTACGTGTTTCAGATCAATGGTCTCCTCACTCCCGTCGTGGCGAACGACGGTTGCGGTTTCCGGCGCGAGTCGTAGTAATTCCTTGATCGCGGATGAGGTTTGTGATCTCGCTCGCAGTTCCAGCACTTGTCCGAGCAAAACCAAGGTTGTGATCACCGCTGCGGACTCGAAATATCCGGGAACGATTCCCGTATGGCCGTCACGCATCGCAACAGGGAACAGATCAGGTATAAATAGAGCCGCCAAACTCAGCAGATATGCGGCTCCAGTACCGATACCGATGAGCGTGAACATATTTGGGCTGAGATTCTTGATCGACTGGACGCCGCGTTCGAAAAACGGAAATCCGCCCCACAAAACGACCGGCGTCGCTAGAATGAACTGTATCCAGATCGAAATTCGCGGCGATATCACTGAATGAAACGCCGGAAACATTTCACCCATCGCAAGAAAGAAAACTGGCAGCGTCAGGGCCAAACAGATCCAGAACCGCCGCTTCATGTCAACAAACTCAGGATCGGGCGTGTCATCGAGGCTGATGACCATTGGTTCGAGAGCCATGCCGCATTTTGGACATGATCCCGGACCGATCTGAATTATCTCAGGGTGCATCGGGCAGGTGTATTCTACGTCAGAACCACCTGCGGTAGCGGGTGGTTGACTGTGAGCTCCCGAAATATTTGTTTCACCTCGTTCGTCGGTAAAACCACCCGCTACCGTAGGCGGTTCTGATAGGTACCTCTCCGGGTTTGCGGAAAATTTCTCACGGCAGCCGATGGCACAAAAATAATAAGTTTTGCCCTCGTATTCATACTTTCCCGCAGCCGTTTCCGGCGTGACGAACATCTTGCAGACCGGGTCCGTGTGGATCTCGGGTTCTACTGGTTTTCGGCGGCCGAGTTGGACCATTCCGGAAACTGCGACAGTCGGTGCCGAAACCTGAGCCTTAAACTTTGAAAGACAGCCGTCGCTGCAGAAATAGTACGTTTGCCCGTCGCGATCAAATTCTCCGGCGGCCGAATTTGGATCGACTGTCATGCCGCAGATCGGGTCAATGTGAGTGTTTTTCATGTGATTCCACCTCCGGAATCGATCTTACAACCTGTGAGTAAGTGTCAGGTCAAGCGTTTTCTTTGGCTTCGGCAAAAGATTCGATCAAACGGCAAACCGAGTGGCCATCCGGTTCGGAATTTTCCATCGATCGCCAGGACTTTGCGGCTGATTCCAGTCGATCTTGTAGGCGGGTCAGTTCACGGATCTTTTCCTGATTCTCCTGGATCCGCTTTTCCACCACATCGCGAACCATCGGACACGGCGAATCGCCATGAGCGGCGTGATCAAGTATTTCTTCGATCTCAGTTAGCGTAAAACCAAGCCCTTTCGCCGAAGTTATAAATTTGAGCCGCTCGATGTCCGAAGTTTTATAGATCTTGTAGCCATTTCGCAGGTCTCGCAAAGGTTTCAGCAGCCCGATGCGGGTGTAGTAACGCACGGTGAACAGCGGCAGATCTGCAAATTTTGCAAGTTTTGAGGCGGTTAGGATCATCTTCAATAAATATTTTACGCTCTCGATAAAAATTTCAGGAATCCGTGTTGGATTGAAAATTTGTTTAACCAGACAAAACTTTCTTGTTTTGTCACCTTAACCGAAAAGGCAAGTGCCCAAGATGGCATACGCAAAGCCTGGAACGCCAATAAACACAGCGTTGTCCGGCTGCCGAAGTGAGGATCTAATGTATAAGAAACTGTTCCTATTTTTGGGCCTGTTCGCCGCGACGGCGAGTTTTTCCCTCGGTCAGACAAATAATTTTCAGGCCCAGACCGCGATCAAATTGACCACCGGCAGCGACATGGCTGACCCGTTGGGCTTGCTTGAGAGCGATGATGAAAATGACGACGATAAAAAGAAAGCCGCTGGTGTTAAGGCTTCGGTCATTGTCAATATGGCCGCCGCCGAGCAGGCTGCATTCGGCCTGATCAATCAGAAACGGGTTGAATTGGGCTTTGAACCGCTCGTCTGGAGTAACGATCTCGCAGCGGTCGCCCGTCTGCATTCGCAGAACATGGCGGAATTCAAATTCTTCTCGCACCGCGGACTCGACAACAAACTCGTCAGCGACCGCGCCGACCAGCTAAAGGTCGGCAAATGGCGTTCGATCGGCGAGAATATCGCATTTAATCGCGGTTTTCAGGATCCGGTCGCCAAGGCGGTTGAACTTTGGCTTGATTCCCCAACCCACCGCCGCAACATGCTCGACCCGAACTGGAAGGAATCCGCTGTCGGCGTCGCAAAAGCGGAGGACGGCACCATCTATTTTACGCAAGTTTTTTTGGTCAGGAAGTAGGAATAGTAACAACGAAATTGCACTAAAAGGCACGAAAAGCATTTAGATCTTTCGTGTCTTTTCGTGTTATTCGTGGTTCGTTTCTTCATCCCGTGATAAGTTCAAATAGCGATGTCATTTTCACTGCCATCATTTGCCAAGATCAACTGGACGCTTCGCGTTTTGGGGAAGCGAGGCGACGGGTTTCATGAGCTCTTTACGCTGTTTCAGACCGTCTCGCTGTCGGATACTTTGAGCTTTGCTGAGGCGGGATATCTAGAATTGACTTGCGACGATCCTAGTATTCCGACCGACGAGAGAAACCTTATTCTTCGTACGGCGCATGCGATGCGTGATAAATTCGCGGTAGAGAAAGGTGCGGCGATCCATTTGGAGAAGAGAATTCCATCGCCGGGCGGCTTGGGTGGCGGCTCGT
This sequence comes from Pyrinomonadaceae bacterium, assembly GCA_047600985.1. GTDB lineage: Bacteria > Acidobacteriota > Blastocatellia > Pyrinomonadales > Pyrinomonadaceae > OLB17. The sequence continues at coordinate 791,621 of JASGKA010000002.1, forward strand.
CTAATGCGGCGGTTGCACTGATCGGGCTAAACCGGCTGTGGGATTTGGATCTGCCGCTATATGAACTGCACTCGATCGCCGAAGAGATCGGTTCTGATGTTCCATTTTTCCTTTATGGTGGGACGGCTATGGGAACTGGTCGCGGTGAACTGATCGAGCCGATCGAGGATATTTCGGCCGAGAATATGGTGATCGTTACGCCGCCGATCGCTGTTTCTACGGCTGAGGCTTTCTACGGTCTTAACGCTCCAGCCTTGACAATTGAGGAGCGCAATCGTATTCTTCCTGTTTGCCGATCCGAAGCACTGACGCTCGATCCGCGACGGACGGCTTTGATAAATGATTTCGAAGGGATGGTGTTTTCAGCCCATCCTGAGATCGCGTGGGCCAAGACGGCTTTACTCGAACTCGGTGCAGTAAATGCCGCAATGAGCGGCAGCGGAGCTTCGGTCTTCGCAATTTTTGACAATATAGAGACACGGCAAACTGCTATGAAAGCCCTCGACCAACAGTCGACCTGGCGAAAGTTTGCTGTAGCGACCGTATCGCGTGATGAATATCGCGAGGCTCTTTTTCAGTAAAGAATTTAGGTTGCTTCCGCGTCTAACAAAGAAAATTCGCATTGGGGCGTAGCCAAGTGGTAAGGCACCGGTCTTTGGATCCGGCATTCGTAGGTTCGAGTCCTCCCGCCCCAGCCAATTTCGATTTTAGTGAACGGACTGTCTCTTTTTTGAGGTAGTCCGTTTTTTATGTTCGCGGTCTTTGGTTTTAGGTTTTCGGTCTTTGAAAAGCCGAAGCCCTAAGTCCGAAAACCAAAGTCCTAATTAAAATGAGCGTCAACGGTAAGATCAAGGTATTTTCGGGCAATGCTCATCCGGAGCTTGCCAAGGAAGTTTGCGGGCATCTTGGCATCGAGCTTGGCAAGGCCGTTGCAAATACGTTCTCGGATGGGGAATTCAATTTCCAGATCGGCGAGAACGTTCGCGGGCATGACGTCTTCATCGTTCAGCCGACCTGCCCGCCGAGCGACAAGCATTTGATGGAGCTGCTGATAATGCTCGATGCATTTGTCAGGGCTTCGGCAGAAAGAGTTACGGCGGTGATCCCGTATTTTGGTTACGCAAGGTCGGACAAAAAAGACCGCCCACGTGTTCCGATCTCGGCGAAGATGGTTTCGAACATCATCACGAAAGCCGGCGCTCAGCGAGTTTTGACAATTGACCTGCACGCTTCGCAGATCCAGGGGTTTTTCGACATTCCGGTCGATCACCTTTACGCCGCTCCGGTTGTGGTCGATTATTTCAACCGCAACCCGATCGAAAATCTGATCGTGGTCGCGCCGGACACTGGTGGAGCAGAACGTGCAAGAGCTTATGCTAAGCGTCTAGATGCCGGGCTCGCACTTTGCGACAAACGCCGTGAGCGTGCGAATGTGGCGGACGTCATGAACATCGTTGGCGATGTTCGCGGTAAGAATTGTTTGATAATCGACGACATGTGCGATACGGGTGGCACCATCTGTAAGGTCGCCGAGGCGTTGCACAAAGCCGGAGCGAATGAGATTTCGGCTTGTTTCACGCACGGAGTTTTGAGCGGAAACGCGGTAGAGAATATCTCGAACTCGCATTTGAAAAAAGTGATCGTTACAAACACGATCCCGACGAGCGAAAGTGCTCAAAAACTGGTCGAATCGGGCCAGCTTGAAGTTTTAAGCGTTGCCGAGCTTTTGGGTTCGGCGATCAGGTCGATACACGACGAGACGAGTGTTTCGTCATTGTTCATTTAGAGGAATTATGGCTGATAAAATTGTAGTAAAAGCAGAAAAGCGTGATACCCGCGGCAAGAACGAGAACCGTCGCCTGCGTGTTGAGGGCAAGATCCCGGTCGTTGTCTACGGCGGCGGTACGGAAAGCTTCGCGGCAACAGCGGCTTTGGCTGATCTCGCAGCGGTCATCCGTACGGACACCGGCGTCAACACGGTTTTTTCATTGGATGTTGATGGTGTTGGTGCAAACGATGTTATTTTCCAGGATCGTCAGATTCATCCGGTCAACGGCCGTATGATCCACGCCGATCTCCGCCGTTTTGCTAAGGGCGAAAAGATCGAGATGACCGTTCCGGTTCACCTCACAGGCCACGCAAAAGGCCTCGACGAGGACGGAGCCGTTCTTTCGCAGGCGATCCGCGAAGTAAAGGTCCTATGCGAGCCGGCGAACGCTCCGGAAGCGATCGAAGTCGATGTTACCGATCTCGATGCGGGACACTCGCTGCATGTTTCTGACCTGAAGGTTGGAAAGGGCGTTGAGATCCACGAGGATCCGGAAGCTGTTGTCGCATCGATCGTCACGATCAGCGAGAGCGACCTCGAACCGCAGCTCGAAGCTGGCCCGGAACCGGAAGTTGCCGGTGAGGCTCCTGCTGAAGGTGAGTAATTGGCTGATAGTCGGGCTTGGGAATCCGGGCCCGGAATACGCTAAGACGCGGCATAATCTTGGGTTCATGCTCATCGATCTGCTCGCGTCGCGGCTGCAGACGCAGGTCAAACGCGACGAATGCAGAGCACTGGTCGGAAGGGCCGAAATTGACAATCGAATAGTCGAACTCGTCAAACCGCAGACGTACATGAATCTCAGCGGCGAGGCGGTGAGCGGCCTGATCGCTAAAGGCGACCGTTCGGTCGAACGCCTGATCGTGATCTCAGACGACCTCGCAATTCCGTACGGAACCATGCGAATTCGTTCGAAGGGAAGTCACGGCGGGCAGAACGGTTTGAGATCGATCATCGACTGTTTGAAAACACAGGATTTCATCCGGCTGCGTATCGGCATTCAGCCAGAGCACCCGATCAGGGATGCGGCGAAATTTGTGCTCGAGAACTTCACGAAGAGTGAGGCCTCAGAGCTTGAAAAGATATTGGACGAATCAGCTGACGCGGTCCAAACCATCGTAAAAGAAGGGGTTGACGCGGCGATGGCGAGATTTAATTGAGAAAAGTTCCTTACTTCATCGCCAGACGATGAGGTTGGCTAACCGAAAGGAGATAGTAAATAAATGGCACTTAGAACGTACGAAGTAATGTATATCGTCAATCCGGAAACGGATGTCGAAAAGATCGGCAAGCTGAATGAAGCTGTCGGCAAATTGATCGAGAAGGAAGGCGGCACCGTCGTTCGTATGGACGATATCGGCATTCGCAATCTTGCTTACCCGATCCAGAAAAAGAATCAGGGACACTACGTCCTTTTCGAGATCGACGGCACTGGCCAGGAGATCCTGGAACTCGAACGCCGTATGCGCGTTAACGATATGATCATGCGATTCATCACCGTCCGCGTTGACGAAGATCGCAAGAAAGCTGACAAGATCCGTGCGAAACGCGAAGCCCGTTCGGCAAAGCGTGCATCATTCCGTGCGTCGGCAAACGAAGCAGCGGAGGCATCGGCTGAATAGTCAACAAGGATTGACAGGGAGTATTTATGGCAGACAATGATTTGGATTTGATGAACGACAGAAATGACCTCGGCGTCGGCGAAGACGTCATTGGCGATCGCCCGCGTCGCTATCAGCGCCGCCGGCCGCGCCAGGTCGTGCCCGATTATCTCGACTGGAAGGATGTAGATCTGCTCAGGCAGTTCGTGCCGGAACGCGGCAAGATCATGCCGAGACGCATCTCGGGAATTTCGGCAAAAGATCAGCGCCGCATCGCCAAAGCGATCAAACGCGCACGCTCGATGGCTATTTTGCCGTTCGTTGCAGACTAGGTTTTTGGTCTTTGGTTTTTGGTTTTTGTAGATTCAAATGCCAATCACCATCGATAGTGAATTGGTTTATGCGTGTCGGTTTTTGCTAAGCCCAAAAACCAAAAGCCCAAAACCGTTTTAGGAGATTATAATGGCAAACACAACAATACTTTTACGCGAGGACATCGAGCATGTCGGCGGACGCGGCGAGATCGTTAAGGTCAAGGCCGGTTACGCCCGCAACTACCTGCTGCCGCAGGGATTTGGAACGCTTGCGACCAAAGGCAATATCAAACAGATCGAACAGGAACGTGCCGCTCTGCTGAAGAAAGCCGCTATCGAAAAAGCGACCGCCGAGGCTCAGAAGGAGCAGATGGAAACCATCAAACTTACCTTCGAACGCAAGGTCGGCGAGCACGGTCACCTATTTGGTTCGGTTACCTCGATGGACATCGCGGAAGCACTCAAAGCCAAAGGCTACGAGATCGACCGCCGCAAGATCGTTCTTAAAGACGCGATCAAAGACACCGGCGATTACACCGTCAACGTCAAGCTTCACCGTGAAGTTACTCTCTCGGTTCCTGTAACCGTGACCGGTGAAGGCGGTGAAGAAGCACCGAAGGCGGAAGCTCCGGTGGCTGCTGAAGCACCGGCTGCAACTGAAGAAGAAGCGGCAGCATAGTTCGTCACTAATTTAGAATTGCCTGGAATGGAAAATTCCGTTCCAGGCATTTCTGCGCTTACGATGCGTTCGTGATTTAATAAATTTATAAGCAGTTCGACCCGGGCCACATTTCGCGACCTATTCAATGCCGACAGTCCAGCGAAAATTGTCACGTTCATTCCAAGCCTTTTTTGCTTCGGAAAAGGCTGGCGGGATCATTTTGATCCTATGCACTGTCGTGTCGCTGATCCTCGCAAATTCAATGATCGGGCCATCGTATCTGGCGTTGTGGCATGCGAATATTGCGGGCTTAACCGTCGAGCTTTGGGTCAACGATGCACTGATGGCGATCTTTTTTCTGCTGATCGGGCTCGAATTGCAGCGTGAATTCTATAGCGGTGAACTATCCGATATTAGAAATGCACTGCTTCCCATATTCGCCGCGGCCGGCGGTATCGTTGTTCCGTCGCTGATCCATTTCTCGCTCAATCGCGGCACCGACGCGCAGGCTGGGATGGGAATTCCTATGGCCACCGATATCGCCTTCGCCCTTGGCGTTTTAGCCTTGCTCGGCAACCGGGTTCCCGCATCACTAAAGGTCTTTTTGACCGCTCTGGCCGTGATGGACGACCTCGGAGCGATCATTGTCATCGCCCTGTTCTACACGGCAAAGCTCTCCGCGATATATCTGGCATGCTCGCTGCTCGTATGGGCGTTTCTAGTTGTTTTAAATCGATATTTGCGAGTCATCTCGCTTGTCCCGTACCTGATCGGCGGAGTTTTGATGTGGTTTTTCATGCTCAAGTCCGGCGTGCATGCTCACGATCGCCGGAGTGCTGCTCGGATTTGCTATCCCGTTTTCGATGAAGGAAGACGACGAGACATCGCCCTCGCACCGGCTCGAAAGTTTTCTGCACAAGCCCGTTGCTTTCCTGATACTTCCGATATTCGCACTCGCAAACACAGGTCTGGTACTCGGCTCAGATTCGCTTCGAACACTCGCCAATCACAATGAAGTCGGCATCATGGCTGGCCTGGTCATCGGCAAACCGATCGGGATCACACTCGCGTGTTTCGCGGTCGTCTCGCTTGGCCTCTGCCGCTTGCCACTCGACCTGAACTGGAAACACATCTTCGGAGCCGGCCTTCTCGGCGGCATCGGTTTTACGATGTCGATATTCATCACGAACCTTGCTTTTGCTGCGAATCCCGCCGAGATAAACGGCTCAAAAATGGCGATCTTATTGGCTTCAATGACAGCTGGAACGATCGGGTTTATCTACCTGAAACTCTTCGGGAAGCCTGAGGCTTTTGACGATGATATGGATGCGATGGATTTTGATATGACGGATGCGTGATGTTGACCGAGATGTTTTGATAATTATAATATAATTATGAAGCTAGAGTTTTCGTGGGATCCTCAGAAATCAAAGGCTAATGAGAAGAAGCACGGAATCTCTTTCGAAGAGGCGAAGACTGCATTTTATGATGAGAACGCAAGACTTATGGACGATCCCGACCATTCGGACGGTGACGAAGAGCGGTTTATCTTGCTCGGCTGGAGTTTCAAATTGCGGCTTCTGACGGTTTGCCACTGCTACCGATCCGACGATGCCGTGATCCGAATTATTTCGGCCCGCCGGGCGACTATCGGGGAACGGGAATATTATGGAGAAATATTATGAGAAAAGAGTACGACTTTTCAAGATCTAGAAAAAATCCATACGCAAAGATGCTGAAGAAACAGATCACGATCCGGATCGAGGAAGACACTATAGAATACTTCAAGAGTCTGGCGGCCGAATCCGGAATACCATACCAGAACCTGATCAATCTATTCCTGCGAGATTGTGCTGTAACTCATAAGAAACCAGTATTTAGCTGGTCGTGAAGTCGTTTTTTCGAAAGGCCTGATTTTCTACTGTCGAGCCTTTGTCTGAACTTCTGGTGGAATATATTATTAGAGTCTGCAAGAGCATTTTTGCGGCCTCATTTTCCGGATACGACAGGTGTCGATGTTCCGGCATTTTCGTAATTTCCGGAGCATTTTTGACCGATGGCGAGCGTTTTTCCTGACAACCGACGAGAGCAGTACCTTGAGAAACCGCTGCCGAGCAGTGACGAGAGCGAGCGCGTTATTCTCGGGGCGATCCTGCTCGACAATTCGTTGATATCACAAGCCGTCGAACAACTAAAGTCCGAAGATTTTTACTCTCCGCTGAACCGACGCGTGTTTGCGGCGATGATCGCTTTGTTTGAAAAGCAAAAGCAGATCGATCCGATCCTCATCGGTGAAGAGCTAAAAAAAGAAGGCTCGCTCGATTCGATCGGCGGCATCACGGTCATTACAAATCTGACCTTCGGCTTGCCGCATTTCTCCGATCTTGCTGAATATATCAAGGTCGTTCACGACAAATCTGTCGTCCGCACGCTCATCCGAACCTGTAACTCTATCACCAGCGAAGCTCTCGCGGAAGAAGAAGATGCCGAGATCATTCTCGATCGTGCGGAACAGGCGATCTTTGCATTGGCTGAGGCGCGTACGAATCAGAGTTTTTCGCGGATCGCTCCGGTTGCCGATCGTGTTCTCGCGAGGGTTCGCGAATATGCAAAAGGCGAGGGAACCGGGATCACCGGACTTTCGACAGGCTTTCGCGAACTCGATGAGATGACTTCCGGATTGCAGCGAACCGATCTTGTCATCATCGCGGCACGTCCGTCGATGGGAAAGACGGCTTTCTGTCTGACGCTGGCTCAGAACGCAGCTTTATATTCGCGGGCGGTCGTCGCCGTATTCTCGCTCGAAATGTCGAAGGAGCAACTCGTCACGCGTATGCTTTCGTCGGAAGCTCACATAAACGCTCATCGCTTTCGAACCGGGCATCTGATGTCGAACGAATGGGAACGCCTCGCGAATGCGATCGGTACATTGTCGGATGCGAGAATCTTTATTGACGATACGCCGGGCATTTCTTCGCTCGAGGTTCGGGCAAAATGCCGCCGTCTAGCGGCCGAACAAAAACAGCTCGACCTGATCGTGATCGACTATCTTCAGCTCATGGGCGGCGGTTCCGGTAAGCGGAGCGAGAATAGACAGCAGGAAGTTTCGCAGATCTCGCGTGAATTGAAAGGTTTAGCGAAAGAACTCGATGTTCCGGTTGTGGCTTTGTCACAGCTCTCGCGTGCGGCAGAATCGAGAAATCCGCCGATCCCGTTAATGTCCGACCTTCGCGAATCGGGAAGCATCGAGCAGGACGCCGACGTCGTCGGGTTTATCTATCGCGAGGACTATTACAAAGAAACTGAAGAAAACAAAGGCCTCGCCGAACTCATCATCGCCAAACAACGTAACGGCCCGACGGGCACGGTAAAAATGGCGTTTTTGAAGGAATTTACGAGATTTGAGAATTATTTCGGAGGGTAATCAGCAGACTTGGGTCAGAACCGGGAGCGATAGCGACTGGGTTCTTTGTCGCTGAGGATCGCTCAATGTGAGCGTCCAGGAACCCAGTTGTTACCGCTCCCGGTTCTGACAGGAGAATTCTATGAGTACTAACCTAAGTTTCCCCATCGGCAAATTCGACCCAAACTACGCGACCACACCGGAAGCCCGCAAACAGCGGCTTCAAACGATCAAAGATCTGCCGGCAGCGGTAAAAGCAGCCGTCGCCGGACTCAACGACGAACAGCTCGACACGCCATATCGCCCGGACGGTTGGACGGTAAGGCAGACCGTACATCACATCGCCGATAGCCATGCGAATTCGCTGATCCGCTTCAAACTCGCCCTGACCGAAGACGAGCCGCCGACGATCAAGCCGTACTACGAAGACCGCTGGGCAGAACTAGGCGACAGCAAACTGCCGATCGATGCGTCGCTAAAGATGATAGACGCCATCCACGAACGCTGGGCCGCCCTGCTCGAATCGATGTCGGACGAAGATTTCAAAAAAACCTTCATCCACCCCGAAACCGGAGAATGGCCACTCGAAGGCGCGCTTGCTCTGTACGACTGGCATTCGCGGCACCACACGGCGCATATCACTCGTCTTCGCGAACGCGAAGACTGGTAGACTTCTATCAACAGGGATGAAGGAGATGAAGGTGATAAGCCGGAATGAGATATAACCTTTCTTGAATATCCCCTGTATCACCTTCATCCCTGTAAAAAATATGTCTGAATCAAGCCAAAACCGTCTCGTCTCCCTCGACGTATTCCGCGGTATGACCATCGCGGGGATGGTTTTGGTTAATAATCCGGGCGGCTCGCCGGTCTATTGGCCGCTGGACCATGCGGAATGGCACGGGTTGACGCCTACGGATTGGATATTTCCGTTCTTTTTGTTCATCGTCGGAGTTTCGATCGCGATCAGTTTGGGCAAGGTCAGAGCAGCGAGCGAGAGCGACGATCTGGTCGCTCCGAAAGGAACGTTGCGAAAGATCTTCACGCGAGCGGCTTCGATATATCTACTTGGAGCGGCACTCTCGATAATCCCGTTCTTCCAATTCCAGGCGACCGACGCTCCTGATCCGATAAAATTGCTGGTCTGGCTTTCTTTTGTCGCGTCGCTATTCTTTCTTCTGCTCAGGAATTTCAAGGTCGCGGGGGCTTTGTTCGTCGTTGGTTTACTCGGTATCGCGGGCATGAATCTCGCGGGCTTTAACGTCGTTCCGTACAATTACGGCACGCTCCGCATCTTCGGCGTGCTTCAGCGGATATCGGTTTGCTACCTGATCACGGCGATCATTTTCCTCTACACGAACTGGAAACAGCAGGTCGCGATCTCGGCGGTTTTGCTGCTGTTCTATTGGCTGATCATGACCACGATCCCGGTTCCGGGCTGCGAGGTCACCAGCCTCGCCGACAAAGCCTGCAACCTCGCCGCCTGGCTCGACCGCACGATACTCACTGAAAACCACATCTGGCGCGGCGGCAAAGTTTACGATCCCGAAGGCATCCTTTCGACGATTCCGGCGCTCGTTACGACGATTTCGGGAGTGCTGACGGGAACGTGGCTAATGGGAACGCAGGCTGCCAGCCTGCGTGTGGAAAATGATGAGACACGCAGGCTGGCAGCCTGCGTTCCCATGTTTTTCTTCGGCACCGTTCTACTCGCTCTTGGCCTGATCTGGAACAGCTATTTCCCGATGAACAAGGCTCTGTGGACAAGTTCGTACGTGCTCGCGACGACGGGGTTGGCGTTGCTGATCCTCGCCTGTTGCTACTGGCTCATCGATATCAAAGGCTACAAACGCTGGGCGTGGCCGTTTGTGGTGTTTGGGGTGAACGCCATGCCGCTGTTCGTCTTCTCCGGCTTCTGGGCCCGCATGCACGCCGCCTACCGCGTCACTGGCCCCGAAGGCACGCTCATCTCGGTCCAGCGGTGGGTAATGATCCACATCTATAATCCCATCTTCAACCCCATCGACGCCTCGCTCGCCTTCGCGATCAGCTTCATTCTGCTGTGGCTGTTCCTGATGTGGCTGCTATATCGGAAGAAGATCTTCGTAAGGGTTTAGCGTTCAGAGTGCACGCTTCAGCGTGTGCAATCACACATCACTATGTACCTCTGGAGAAAACTTACCCCGAGTCAACGCGAGCAAGTTCTCGAATATCGAAAGTCCCGCTGTCTTCCCTGGCACCGACCGCCGCATTTCGATTTCGAGGGAGAAGTAACTTTTCTACTTACCGCAGCCTGTTATGAGCATAAACATATCCTCGGTAAAACCTCTCAGAGAATGGCCGAATTTGAAGCGACTATTTTAGAAGCCTGCGCAAAAGCCGGGAGCCACAATTATGCATGGTGCATTCTTCCAAATCATTATCACTTAGTCACAAGAACTGCGAATTTAGGTGACCTTCGCAGCAATATCGGCAAGGTTCATGGTCGAACCGCGTACCGATGGAATCGTGAAGACAACGCCCTTGGGAGAAAGGTCTGGCACAATTATTTCGATCGTGATATGAGATCCGATCGTCACTACTGGGCAACGATAAATTACGTACATAATAATGCGGTTCGGCATGGCTATGCCGAAAAATGGCAAGACTGGCCATTTTCCAGCGCTCAGAGATTTCTGGAAGCCCATGGACACGAAGAGACGCTGCGTATCTGGCGTGAATTTCCAGTTTCGGACTACGGCGATAAGTGGGATGTTTATTGATTATCGCCGTGGCCGCGTACACGCTGAAGCGTGCACTCTGAACGTTGTACACGCTAAAGCGTGCACTCTGAACTTTATTTGATCTCGAAGTTCCTGATCTCCGCTGCCTGTTGAGCAGCGAGCTGGTCCTTCTGAGCCGCAAGTGATTTTCGTTCCTTCTCCATTTCCTCAAGCCGCGTTTCCTGTTCGCCGGCCTTTGCGATGTAGCGGGCGATGAGGGTTTTGGCTTCGGGCGTTTTGGCGAGGGCCTCGATGTTTTCGCGGAGCCGTTTTTGGTCGGCTTCGATCTTTTCGACTTCGTCGTCAAATGTTTCGAGCTTGCGGTCTAGTTCGGCGATCTGCGAGCGGATATCGATGATCTTTTCGAGCCGGGCTCTGGTCGCTTCGTCAATGTATTTTCGGTTGACGAACGGCATGAGATCGGTTTTTTGCAGATTGGTCAGTTGATATGTGTCCATCAACGGCTGTCGAACGCCGATCTTCAGCTTTTTCTCCTCAAACGCCCCAAGCTCGATGCGGAACCGGTAATATCGCTGCGTCGTGTAATCCGGCTTTGGCGAATCCTCTGACAATTCCCATCCGTAGCGGATCGGGTATTCGATATAAACGGTCTTTTTGCGGTCGGTTTGATTCGTGATCTCGTAGGTTTTCTGCTCGCCCTGGAAATAGTGAACCTGCAGCACGCCGTTGACCGCCTTGATCAGTTTCGCGGGTTCGCGATTGCCTTCGTTTCTGACGACAACACTCGTTCCGAGATCAAGAGCAAACGAAACGAGCCGCTGTTCTTTCGGCTTCAATCGTTCCATCAAAGCCTCGCCTGCGTAAGCGTTACCATCTAATACAGTCAAACTTCCGCTCTCAAGCGTTAGATTCGTTGTGTTCTTCAGCAATACGCCGCTGAAAGGCCGATCGGTCCGCACTGATTCGTTATAGACCGCAACTCGCTCACCATCCATCTTCGTCTGAACGATCGGTATCAACGCGGAGCGGTTTCGCTCAACAGTGACGGGCTGTTCGATGCGGTATTCGAAAAGGTCACCGATCTCCTCTCCTGAAGCCGCAGCCGTGACGCCCGAATTCGAACTCGTCAGGGCCTCGCTGACCGTCGTATTACTAAGTATCATCGTGTTAGCCCGAAAATTAGTGGACTCGGTACCGTCAATAACTGCTGTGTTTTCTGTGCCACTAGCTCCATCAACAGAAAAATTGCTGCGGTTGCCGGGCGTCATCGACAGTAAACTTTGAACATTTCGACCATTTATCGGCAGTTGCTGGATCTGCCGGGCCGTGAGGTTGTTGCCTAGACTCGCGTCGGCCGTATTCGCCGATCCTCTGCCGTTTCCGCTGCCGCTGCCCATTCCGCTTTGCGGCTCGTATATTTGCGGCTGTAGCTGAAGATCCTGCGGTGTTGGAATAACCGGACGATATCGATAAAAAGGCTTCTGCAGATTCTGGATAAAAGATATCGGCGAGCCCGAGACGAGCGACATTTGTACGCCTTCCCAATTTTCTTCGCTTACGTTGTCGACTATGGCCCAGCCTTGAAAGAAAGGTTTGCCTTCAGAATCTAAGACGACGCGGTAAGTAGTTTTCCAGATCGGAGCGGCGATCGTGTAGCTGACCACCATTTCGCGCTGTCCTGTGCCCTGCGAAGTAACCGTGATAGTTTTTGCATCGAGCCGACGTGCCGAAGCGGTGGCGTTGGCAAATTCGTTAATGTCCCGCCGCGTTCCGTCCTCGATCAGCTTCACGCTTTTTACATCGGCGAGGTCGAACGTGAAAAGCTCACCCGTTTCCGAGGCGATGACCAGTACACTCGTATTCTGAGTCTCCTTTTCCGTTTTGACCGTCTTGCGTTCTATCGTCAGGATCGATCCGGTCGCGGATCCTTTGGTTGAGGCGACAAAAACCTTCGCACCTTGCAGTTGCGATAACACCGAAGAAATTCCACCGCCGTCGCCGGAAACTGGACTCACGGAAAACGGAATCTCAGCCATCCGCGACGAGATAGGAGCCGAAGAGTTATAACTCACCGCTCCAATCTTGCCTTGCCCGAGGTCGAGAACGACCATTGATTTTAGAACGTCGTCAACTTGCGATTGTTTGAATGACAGGTTGACCTCGGCGTTTCCCGAAACAAATCCGCGACGCTCGATGTATGCGACGCCGTTAGAATATAAGATGACACGCCGTATCGGCAGCGGATTCACGGTTTCGGCCGGAGTTTTTGTCTCGCGAATCGTCGTAACTCGTTTGCTTCGAGCAACTTGCATAAATCCGCTCAGCGGACACACCAATACCAACAGGAGAACAGCAATTTTCTTCATTTTCTTAAGTCCTTTTTTCGGAGAATTTGGGTAAAACTTAACCTTACAGATGTACTGAACGCGCGGATTGGTTGCTTTTTGCACCAAACGGGAGCGAAGCGCTACTGGAGCGGCGAGCATCCCTGCTTGCCACACCGAGGCTTCCTCGGTGTTAAGTTCTCCACGTAGATCGAGCTTGAGAGAAACGTGGCCGCCAAAGCGGTTTTCAACCGCTGGCAAGCAGGGATGCTCGCCGCTCCAGTCACGCTGCGCTCGTCGAAAATTCCTTGACTTTCCATCTATTCAGGCGTAAACCTGAGCTTGAAAGCAAAAAATATTTTTCTAAAGGAGGCTACATATGAAGCGGATGATATTGGCGTTGGCGTCGGGTTTGGTGACGGCGTGGGGAATAATTGCGATCGACAAACTGATCGCCATCGGCGGCTGGCCGACTGGCGGTGCGGTCAGATATATGACGCAGAGCGAGATGGTCGCGTATTTCAGCTCGCAGCCTCTGCCGTTTTACCTGACGCTGCTGATCGGTTCGGTCCTGGGCGGATTCTTCGGCAGCTACATTGCCTCGAACATGAGCCGCCGCGAACGCCCCGGCATGATCATGCCGCTCGCGGTCGCAGCGTTCCTCATTCTCGGAGCGATGATCAACTTTTTCGTCCTTTTCCCCGGCCAACCAGCGTGGCTGATGGTCGCGACGATCGGGCTCTACGTACCGGTCAGCCTGCTTGGGAGAAAGCTGGCTTACTAGCACCGATGGATCCAACTAAAACCCCTTGATCGCGCCCGCGAGGTCGCGGCGAAGTTGTTCCTTTTGTTCCATTAGAGCCTTTTTCTCCTTATCGATTGTCTCGATGCGTGTTTCCTGATCGTTGGCTTTGGCGATGTAGCGGGCGATCAGGGTTTTGGCTTCGGGTGTCTTTGCCAGTGACTCGATATTTTCGCGTAAACGTGCCTGGTCGTTGGCTATCTGCGCGGATTCCGACGATAGGGCGTTCACCTTTGTGTCCAGTTCGGCGATCTTCATTCGGATATCGATCAAGGCTTCAAGTTTGGCTTTTGTTGCGGCATCGATTGACTGGTTTCTTATAAAAAGGTCGATCTGGTCGCGCGAAATGGTTTCCAGCCGAAAACTTTCAAGCAGCGGCTGCTCGAACGACAGCGCAAATTTCTTTTCCTCAAATTTCGCGAGCGGTACGCGATAGCGGTAAAAATTCTGAGTGACGCTATCCGGCTTTGGCGAATCGGCGGACGGCTCCCAGCCCTTTCGAATAGGGAATTCGATATATAGAACTTTGGGCCGGTCGCTTTGATTCGCGATCTCGTATGTTTTGGTTTCCGCACGCGACGACTGGAACTGTAAAACGCCATCGACGGCCTTGATCACTTTTGACGGCTCGCGCGAAGCTCCGTTGCGAACCGTAATTCGCGTACCGAGGTCGAGGGCGAAGGAAATCAGGCGTTCCTCTTTTGGTTTCAGCCGCTCCATCAAAGCCTCGCCCGCATACGCGTTACCGTCGAGCACGGTCAGGCTTCCGTTTTCGAACGTTAGGTCCGTCGTATTCTTAAGATACACGCCGCTCAACGGGCGGTCGGCCCTGACGGACTCGTTATAAACCGCCACTCGCTCGCCATCCATTTTGGCCTGGACGATCGGGATCAACGCCGAGCGGTTGCGTTCGACCGTGGTCGGCTGTTCGATGCGATATTCGAAAAGATCGCCGATATCCGCTCCTTTTGCGGCTGTCGAGATACCGGAACGTCCGCTCGCCAGAGCTTGAGCAACTGGCAATTGCGCGCCTGTAAAACCATCTATGTATATCTGTGCGCCGTTTGGGCCGGCTGAGGCCGAAACGAGTGCGTTTAGCTTCCGCTGCATTTCGTCAGGATCGCTCGGTAATGCCTCGAAATCGCGACTGCTCAACACTGTTCGGTCTTTGTTCGAATCTAAATCGACTGACATGTTTTGTCCGGAATTCCGACCATTTACGGGCGATATACCGCTCTGCGGTTCATAGACCTGCGGCCGGAGTTGAAGATCTGCCGGTGTTGGAACGACCGGGCGATATCGATAGAAAGGCTTTTGCAGATTCTGTATGAACGAGATCGGTGAACCTGAAACCAGCGACATCTGCACATCGAGCCAGTCTTCGTCGCTCACGTTATCGACGATCGCCCAGCCTTGGAAAAATGGTTTGCCTTCGTCGTCCATGACCACACGATACGTCGTTTTCCATATTGGCGCGGCGATCGTGTAGCTGACGACCATCTCACGCCGGCCAACGCCTTGCGAAGTCACGGTGATCGTTTTAGCATCGAGCCGTCGAGCCGATGCGGTAGCAGTCGCAAAGTCGGTTATATCCTTTCTCGTTCCGTTATCTAGAAGTTTTACACTTTTCACGTCGTTCAGGTCATAGCTCGATATCTCACCGCTTTCCGACGCAATGACGAGGACGCTCGTGGATCTCGTTTCCTTCTCGCTCGTGATCTGTTTTCGTTCCACCGTCAGGATCGATCCGGTTGCTGTACCTTTTGTCGATGTGACCATGACGCTCGCACCTTGCAGCTGCGACAGGACGGACGAAATTCCGCTGCCGTCGTCAGAAACCGGAGTGACCGAAAACGGTATTTCAGCCATCGTAGATGACGTCGGTGCCGACGAATTGTAGCTGACCGCGCCGATCTTTCCCTGGCCCAGGTCGAGTACAACCATCGATTTCAGCACATCATCGACCTGCGACTGTTTGAAAGGCAGCTCAATTTCCGCATTTCCGTCGACCATTCCGCGGCGTTCGATGTATGCCACGCCATTCGAATAAAGCACGACCCGGCGGATCGGCAGGGAAGCCGCAGCATTTGGTTTTTGTGCCGCCGGGGCAGCAACCGCACGCCGCGGCGTCGTTTGGCCGTTAGCCGTAAAGAAAAATGACGCAATGAGTAAAGAGAGAACGATATTCTTCATATGATCCGCTTCCTTTTGTGTTTTGAATTTTCGGGGCACCCCGTAAAAGGAAGCTTAGGTCAGAAAGCTCGTCCGTTTTGTCATTCATCGGTAAACTTTTGTCATCGTTCGTCAGCGGTCAGCCTGAACCGATCGTTCGATTGCCTTTTGTCGATCTTTCGTACCGTTTTCAGGTCTAACAGCAGCATCGGCTCTTCGTTATAGGTCACCTTCTTGATATTCGTAAAAACGATGGTCCGGTTTACTGAGATGCCGAATTGGGTCATCATTCGTTGTGCTCGAACGATACGCTGGCGTTTGCCGCGGCCGTATCGACGAACCCGGAAGAAATTTCGGTCGAGCGGAACCGGGTATTTGATACCGATCAAAGCCTGCTCTTCGTAATAGAGCAGTGTGACATTCGCCGGATCGCCCATTCCAAGCCACGCCGCCGGATTGATCACAAATTCACCGCGGCGATTGAGTGAAACATAAAGCCGCACCGGTTTGCCGCGCGGCAACGGCCGTGCCTGTGCTATCTCCCAACCGCTCATTGATCAGCTTTCTTTCGTTCTGCATCGGATTTCCACGGCGTGCGTTCGAGCCGGGCGACCGAGACCATGTCACGAAGGTCAAGTATCAAATGTCCATCAGTTGTGACCTCCGGACGGGAAAATCTCTCTGTATAGTTGATCTTGATCCGATGATGAACGATGAATGGCGAAGCGTAGATGATAAAGCCGCCGCCACGTTCGATGACGGGAAACTTGTCATCGGAACGTGAATCGTCCGGTACGAGAGCTATCGAATCCCGATCCCGATTGTAGTAAAGCTCAACGTTTTGCGGCCGGTTAAATGCCTCGTAGGCCCTGGCGTTCATGTAGATCAGTCCCTCACGATTGATCGTAACCCGAAGTCGCACAGCCGACTTCGGAGTCGGCCCGCCGCGAAATTTTTCCCATTGTCTGTCGAGTGGCATAGTTATATTCTCTCCCGTAAATAAAAGTGTGTATCATAGATAGCACAAAATATCATAAAAGTCAAGCGAAATGATTAATGGGTAGTGGGGTAGTTTGGAATGCCTTGGCAGTGATCTCGGATCCCTAACCTCTGCGTTCCACTCGGCGTTCTCTGCGAGGAGCAGACGCACAACGTATTTCAAGTAAATCCTCGCAGAGTTCGCCGAGAGAAGACGCGGCGTTCAGCGAGGCCGGATGTACGCTTTTTTCAAATTGAACCACGACCGGTTAATGACGCCGCAGTTTGGGATTTTTCTCGCCGAGGAAATAGCTTGGGAAAGGAGGGCGATCGCGGCCAACAAACCAAGCGAACTCCGAAACTCATGAACTGGAAAAATGAATAACAAGCTTCGCCAGCGTGGAGCCGTTCGTGACTGCGGGATGGGAAATAGTGACTGTAGAAAGATCGGAATGTTGCAAGCGTAGCTCCAGTGGAGCCGGATAGAAATAGTGATGGTGCGGTCAGGGAAGCGGTCTGTTTTCACGTGTTTCGGGTCTGTATTACTACGTTGCAGGTCAGGCGACGCGTCGCGTGGGTCAGGGATAGGGACACTAACGGCAAAAAAGACACGAAACAGTGACAGTTTCACTGATCCGTCCCTTCATTGCACTAATGATCAACCTATTAAGCGGCTGCGGCAACCACTTTTTGAGCGGCGTCATTCATACCTTGAGCTGTGATGATGCCGATATTCGACTCTGCCAAAACTCGTCGGCCTTCTTCGACGTTGGTCCCCTCGAGGCGGGCAACGATCGGGATCGAGACGCCAAGGTTTTTTGCGGCCGCGACCACGCCGTTTGCGACCATGTCGCAGCGGACAATTCCGCCGAAAATATTGATGAGAACGGCTTTAACGTTAGGATCGGCGAGCAGGATCTTGAATGCTTGTTCGACACGTTCCTGCGAAGCACCGCCGCCGACGTCGAGGAAGTTGGCAGGTTCGCCGCCCGCCAGTTTGATGATATCCATCGTCGCCATCGCTAGTCCGGCTCCGTTGACCATACAGCCGATGTTGCCGTCGAGCTTGATGTAGTTAAGGTCGTACTTCGAAGCCTCGATCTCAAGCGGTTCTTCTTCGGCGAGGTCGCGGAGTTCGAGGAAATCCTTGTGCCGGAACATCGCGTTGTCGTCGAAAGTAACCTTTGCATCCAGAGCAATTAGGCGATTATCCTTGGTCAGCAGGAACGGGTTGATCTCGACCAGCGAAGCGTCGATCTTCTCGTACGCATCATAGAGCGAGAGCATGAATTTCGATGCCTGGCCGATCAATTCAGCGGGAATTCCAAGGCCGAAAGCGAGCTTGCGAGCCTGAAATCCGCGAAGCCCGACCGACGGATCGATCACCTCTTTCAGGATCAATTCCGGCGTTTCCTCAGCTACTTTTTCGATATCCATACCGCCCGCGGACGACGCCATGAAGACGTTTCGGCCTGTCACGCGGTCGAGGGTGATGCCGAGGTAAAACTCTTTGTCGATCGGCAAACCTTCCTCGATCAAAAGGGTTTGAACCTTCTGGCCTTCGGGACCGGTTTGATGCGTAACTAACTGCATCCCAAGGATCTCGGACGCGAGCTGTTTTGCCTCAGCCGGTGATTTGGCGAGCTTTACGCCGCCGCCTTTACCGCGGCCTCCGGCGTGGATCTGAGCCTTTACAACGCACACATCCGTGCCGAGTTCGATAGCCGCTGCCTCGGCCTCTTCAGGAGTACGGGCAACGATGCCGCGCGGAACAGGAACGCCGTATTCTTTGAGAATGGCCTTGCCTTGATATTCGTGGATCTTCATAGGGTTTTCGAATTGAAATTAAAGTAAGAGTTTAGCTTTAGGACACGCAAAAATCAAAAGGCCGACGTATGCCGGCCTTCCGTTCGGACTTCCGAATTCGCATCTATTGCTTCGTCGTTTTGACGTTGATCCCGATAAGTTTCCATGTACCGTCGTCCATGGTGTATTTGAGTTCGAAGTTGGCTCGGGCGGGCCTGGTCGGATAGTAGCCTTTTACGATGAGAGCGTCGAGCCCGGCGACCTTTTCGATCGCTGGAGCAGGCTCAAACGTTGCATCCATCGGCGAAACTGCCTTTTTGAAATTGTAATTTTCCTTATCGTCGACAAAGGGCTTGAAGGCTTCGGCAAGTTCGTCGGGAGTAGCATCGTCACGCCAGACCTTAGCTGCCTTCTTATGAAAGTCAGTAAAATCGCCGCTCTGAACAGCATCGCTGAAGTCTAGAAACGTCGTCTTTACGAGCGTCTGGAGCTTGTCATTACTGGGAATTTCAGCCTTTGAATCCGATGGCTTTGTGTCAGAACTCGTGGAGCTGGTGGAACCACCATCTTTCTTGAAAACGATACCGTCGAGCGTCATTTCGCTGCCGTTCGGGGCTTTGTCGATCTTGAATGTCGGGCCGAGGCTGGCGAGCGAGATCTTGAGCGTTTTGGCGGCTTCGTCGATCACCGCGCTTCCGCCGCTGACCGAGGAATTACCTGATTTATAATCTGCACCGCCGTCCGAACGGATCGTGATCAGCGTACCGTCAGCAGATTTCCAAACGCCAACATACTGAGCCGGCGGCGGCGTGCTTTTGCCGCAAGCGAGGCCAACGATCAGGACGAAGACCGCCGCGATCGCAAGATTGAATTTATTCTTTGAAAAGGTCGATCGTTGACTCATGATGGTCGTTTCTCCTCTGTTGTTACAGGTTACGGGATGTTGATGACGAGCTTGAGCAGTTTCCAACTGCCGCCACGCATGACGTATTCGAAATCGTATCGGGTCTTGTAAGGCTTTGTCTTAAATTCACCCTTTGCCATCAAGATCTTCAGGCCTTTTTCGGTTCGGATGCCCGGCGGAACCGAGAAGTCGGCGGACATGCCGTCTACCTTGTTCAGTAGCGGCACGACCATCGATTTCTTGTCCGTGTACGATTTGAACGCGGTCTTCATTTCATCGACCGTGTAGCTTGATTGAAAATCGGTCGAAGCGTATTCGTGAAGGTCCGAAAAATTGCCGGATTCGATCGCGTCGGCGAATTTGTTGATGGTCTCTTTTACGAGGCCCTCGACGACGTCTTTCGATGGGATAGAGTCGTCTGAGCTATCGCTCTTCGTGTTCGAAACGGTCGTCGAATTGCTTTCGCTGGAGGAGTTGAAGTTGAAGTCTTTATTACAGTTACAGCCTAGAACAAACGTTCCGACCACCGCCATGGCGATCAGGCCGCTGAGCTTTGCATCCTTGCCAAAAAGTAACCTGCTTACAAGCTTTTTCATGATCTTCCTCCGCTTCTATAGATGCCTGATAAAAGTCCGATAAAGCTGGAACTTCGGTT
Source organism: Pyrinomonadaceae bacterium (assembly GCA_047600985.1). Classification (GTDB taxonomy): domain Bacteria; phylum Acidobacteriota; class Blastocatellia; order Pyrinomonadales; family Pyrinomonadaceae; genus OLB17. The sequence goes on from JASGKA010000002.1 coordinate 811,792, forward strand.
ATTATTGCGACTTCTCGACCAGGTTCAGCAGCGTCCGTATAGCAACGCCCGACGGGCCTTTCGAGATGTGTGATTTGGGCGAATCAAGCCAAGCGGTGCCCGCAATGTCGAGGTGAGCCCATTTGGCCTTATCGACGAATTCCTGAATGAATACCGCACCCATGATCGTACCGGCTTTACCGCGCGGGCCGATATTCTTGATATCTGCGATGTCCGATCGAATGTCCTTGCTGTAATCGGCACCGAGTGGCAGTTGCCAATAGCCTTCCCCGACCTCTTTGCCGCATGCGACGATCTCGTCAACAAAGGCCTGGTCGTTGCCCATAATTCCAGTATTATGCGAACCCAAAGCAACTATCACCGCACCCGTAAGTGTTGCCATGTCAACGATCTTCGTCGCACCTTGCTTTTCCGCGTATGCAACGGCGTCTGCAAGAATTAGACGGCCTTCGGCATCGGTATTTAGGATCTCGATCGTTTTTCCGTTCATCGCGGTCACAACATCGCTCGGACGCGAAGCGTTGCCGTCAGGCATATTTTCGACCGCCGCGACGACCCCGATCACCGGAACGCTAGGTTTTAACAATGCGATCGCACGCATTGTTCCGAGCACCGTGCCGCCGCCCGACATGTCGTATTTCATCGCGTCCATACCCTCGGCGGGTTTGATCGAAATTCCGCCCGTGTCGAAGGTAATTCCTTTTCCCACCAACCCGATCAACTCGCCTTTTTTCGCGGTCGATTTCACCGGAGTGTATTTCAGGACAATGAGTTTTGCCGGCTGCGAAGAGCCATGCGAAACGCTCATCAACGAACCCATTCCCATCTTGGTCATGCGGGCTTCGTCCAGAACCTCGCACTTCAGGCCAACCTCTTTTGCCATAGCCTGAGCACGCTTCGCCATCTCGGTCGGAGTGAGGATATTTGGCGGCTCGTTAGCGAGGTCACGGGTGAAATTGATGGATTCGCCGATCGCCTGGCCACGGGCAATTCCCGCTTTTAGCTCGGCGGGTTTCGCCCCGTCAACGCAAATGATCAGGTTCGAAACAACCTTGTCCTGTTTGTCCTTGGTCTTGTATTTATCGAGCTCAAACTGGCTCGTGATGAATCCAACGACTGATTGCGAGGCAGCTTCGGATGAGTCTTCGCTACGCGGAAGCAGAGCGAAGCTCGTGATATTTCGTTTCCGGAGAAATCTAGTGGCCGTGCCTGCCAACGCACAAACGCCCGGAGCATTGTAATCAGCTTTGTTTCCGGCCCCAACGAGAAGCAAACGGCTGGCTTTTACAGCACCTTTCGCGACGAAACGAACCAAGGCTGTCTCGCCCGAATCGCCTTTGAATTCCTCAGCTTTGATAAGAGCAGCAACTAGGCCGCCAGTTACCTTGTCGAGTTCCTTGAGTACATCGGTCGTGCCTTTTTCGCCCTTGAAAACCGCCACGGCCAGTGCCTCGGCATTTGCTTCAGAAAAGTTTCCGGTTATTCCCGTAAATTTCATTTATACCTCGAAAAATCTTTGTTTGGGATGAAAAAATGTTGTTATATCTATAACTTATCTCAGGGCTCGTTTCAACTCTTGCCGCGTTTCTTTTTCGATGGTTTTCTTCATCTCGGTTTCGCGTTTGTCGTAGAGTTTCTTACCTTTAGCCACGCCGACCTCAAATTTGATCCGGCCGTTCTTCCAATAGATAGCCGTGACTACGAGCGTCATGCCTTTCTGAGTCGTCTCTTTCTCGAGTTTTGCGATCTCCTTTCGATGCAGCAGAAGCTTGCGATTTCGCAGGACATCGTGGTTGTTGATGTTGCCGTGCGAATAATGGGAAATATGAGCGCCGAGTAGCCAAACCTCGCCTTCGATGATCGAAACGTATGATTCTTTGAGCTGGATGCGGCCGAGCATTATGCTCTTGACCTCGGTGCCAAGCAGCGCAGCACCAGCCTCAAATTTTTCAAGGATGATGTACTCATGGTACGCCTGGCGATTATTGATAATTTCCTTGTCCGCGGCCATAAACTATTATCTTGCCACATTACTGCCCGGACTTACAGAAGGGTTTTGAACCACGATCTGAAGCTTACAATGCCATTTCTCAACCATGCTAATTTGGCTCAAAATTCGGTGCCTGTAATACCGCTAAATTTCCCGTAACCCTTGATATAATTGTATTTAAGCCTCCTTTTTGCTTGTCCCACGCCTGGTACAAGATGGGACAAGGCAAATTAAGTAAATAGTAGGGTTATGGGCGTTTGTCCCATGTCCCACGAAAATCGCAGCGCGCACTTTTTGGAATTTGAGATAGTTTATTCTCGCTTTTCCGGCCTCCGATCTGTCATAGGATGATAAGCATTTCATTTAGCAAGGGTAGTATGTAATTGCAATAATGACAATCAATATTATTGATGCAACAAAACGATCTTGCGTTTCCAGCTTTGTGATCCTTTTTGCCACCCCGGAACTCACAAACGCCCCTTCGGCACGTTTGACATACGTCGCGTGTATCCGTAAATTAATAGATTGCGTTGGGAGATCGTCTAATGGTAGGACTGCAGTCTCTGGATCTGCCTATCGGGGTTCGAATCCCTGTCTCCCAGCCAACATTTTGAGTTCGCTCTTGTACGTGGGCAGTTTGCAGAATCTCCTGCGACTGCCCATTCTCGACTGAGAGGGAAATAATTATGGACGGCTGGCACGACACTGAAATTCGAGTTCGGTACGCCGAGACGGACCAGATGGGGATCGTTCACCACGCGAATTTCCTGGTTTGGTTCGAGACTGGTCGCAGCGAACTCTGCCGCTCCCGCGGGTTTTCCTATAAGGAAATGGAAGAGCAAGACGGAGCTCTGATGGTCGTAGCCGAATCCTACTGCCGGTACAAATCACCTGCCTATTACGAAGACGTTCTCACGATCAGGACCAAGGTAATTGAGGTTCGCAGCAGAAGCTTGCGATTCTTTTACGAGATCCATCGGGCGTCTGACGATATGCTTATCGCCGAGGGCGAGACTCTGCACGTGGTCACGGATAAGGATAAAAAGGTCAGAAGCCTCCCCGCACTTTATCGCAACCTACTACTAGATCACGAGGACAGCATTGCTTTTCCAACCGATCAAGCACCAAGCTAGCATCGTTTCTATCGACCAAAAATAAACTTTCTCCGGCGATTTTGGACATTCGATGTTCGACTTTAAACTAGAAGAATGCCCGGAGCCGAAAGATCGGAAATTTACTTCATTGCCGCAATGATGATCTTGATCCTCATTGTCTCGATCGTTGCCGTTTATTTCTTTGTAAAAACATATAAGAAAGAGATGCGCGAACGAGAAGCCATGCGAGCTGAAAGGGCCAAAGCCAAAGCAGAGGTTGCTGAAGGGGAATCGAAATAGTGGCTCACAAGAATCAGTTGCTCATTGGCCAAACGGCGCTTGTCGTCGTCGACGTTCAGCAGGCCTTTCGCGATGTGATCCCGGATCTAGCGTTGATGGTGTCGCGGATAGTGACGGCCGTTCAGGGATTTCAGATACTGGGCGTTCCGGTCATCGTCACGGAACAGTATCCAAAAGGGCTGGGGAATACGGTTGAGGAGATTCAGCGTGTACTGATCAACCAAAACTCCCCGATAGAAAAAACAACCTTCAGCGGAGCCGCTCCAGTTATCGAAAAATTAAAGGAAATGCAGGTCTCACAGGTGGTTTTGTGCGGTCTCGAAACACACATCTGTGTAAATCAAACCGCTCACGATCTGCTCGAAGGCGGATTTCAGGTACATATTTTGACTGACTGCGTTGCTTCCAGATCCGACCATAACCGTGCGGCGGGCCTCGCGAAAATGAGCCGTAGCGGAGTGATCGAATGCTCGACCGAGATGGCCCTGTTTGAACTCATGCGTGACGCGAAGCATGATAAATTCAAAGAGATCCAGGCGTTGATAAAGTGAAAATGACCGCATAGATGTACGGCAAAAAACAAAATGGAATTACTTTCTTCCCTTAATCCCCAACAGGTCGAGGCCGTTAAAACGACCGAAGGGCCATTGCTGATCCTCGCCGGTGCGGGATCGGGCAAGACACGTGTTATCACCGTTCGAATGGCTTATCTGATCTCGGAAAAGCAAGTCGAGCCGCGAAATATTCTTGCTGTTACGTTTACGAACAAAGCCGCGGGCGAGATGCGCTCGCGTGTGCAGGAATTGCTGAAAGGCGAGCGTTTGCAGTCTGCTCCGCTGATCGCGACATTTCACAGCCTTTGCGTTCGAATTCTGCGTCAGGACATCGACAAACTCGAAGAAGGTTATCAGAAATCGTTCACGATCTACGACACGGACGACACGACGAAAGTCGTCAAATCCTGCATAAAAGACCTCGGATTCGACGAAAAGCAGATGGCTCCGCGAATGGTTCGCAATGCCATCAGCTCTGCTAAAAATCGCGGCGAGGATCACGAGATGTTCGCGTCGAAGATCGAATACGGCGATGAGAAAAAAGCGGCGACGGCAAAGGTTTTCAGGATGTACGAAGACCGTCTGCGGACCGCGAACGCCCTGGATTTTGACGATCTGCTGATAAAAACGGTCAAACTTCTCAGAAAATCGCAGGAAACGCGAGACAAATATAACGACCGCTACAAATACATTTTGGTTGACGAGTATCAGGATACGAATGCTCTACAGTTTGCTTTGATCAGCTTCCTGACCGAGAAGCAGCAAAACATATGCGTGGTCGGCGACGATGCCCAGAGCATTTACGGGTTTCGACAGGCTGATATTCGCAATATTTTGGGATTTGAGAACCATTTTCCGAATGCAAGGGTCATCCTGCTCGAGCAAAATTACCGCTCGACGCAAACGATCCTCGACGTCGCACACGCGATCATTGAGAACAATCAGAACCAGAAGAAAAAGAAGCTTTGGACATCGAATCCCGGCGGCGAACGGATCTTTTACTATCAGGCCTACGATGCGGATGGCGAAGCGCGGTTCGTGGCCGCGAAGATCGAAGAACATCAGCGTCGCAGTCTGAGCGACCGCATCGCGATACTCTATCGTACTAACTCGCAATCGCGTCTTTTTGAGGAGGCTCTCAGGCGAATGCGAATCGAGTACAACATCGTCGGCGGCTTCTCATTCTACGAACGCCGCCGAAGTCAAGGACGTTATCGCCTATCTAAAACTCGCGATGAACCCCTTCGACGACATCGCGCTGATGCGCGTCATTAACACGCCAACGCGCGGCCTCGGGAAAACGAGCCTCGATGAGGTCCAGCGTATCGCAAAATCCAACGGTGCAGCTCTATGGACAACGATCGGGTCGGTCACGGATGAGATATTCGCTCAGGAATCAGGCTTGACGCCGCGAGCAAAGGAAGCTTTGCGAGCCTTCAAAAAGGTCATCGAGAACCTGAATTCAAAGATCTCAGAATATTCCGAGTCCGGCAGAGCGGTTTCCGAAGTTGTGATCGGAGCGATCGAAGATACCGGCTACGCAAACTCGCTGAGAGCCGAAAATACCGACGAATCAGCCGTGCGGTTAGAGAATCTTGAAGAACTCGTCAACGCCGCAGTCGATTACGACAAACAGGAAGAGAACGGCCTGCGGGATTTCATCGATCATTCGGCCCTGACTTCGGACACGGACAAATACGACGGAACCGCTCCGGTCACGCTCATGACGGTTCACATGGCGAAGGGATTGGAGTTTCCTATTGTCTTTTTGGTCGGGCTCGAAGACGGCATATTCCCGCATTCCCGGTCGCTCAACGATCCTAAAGAACTGGAGGAAGAACGGCGGCTCGCTTACGTCGCGATCACTCGTGCGGAGAAGATGCTATATGTGACGCACTCTATGCGTCGGCGAGTTTATGGCGAAGAGATAGCGGCCGAACCGTCGCAGTTCCTGAACGAGATGCCGCTCGAGCTGATCGACGATCTTTCGCATGGAGCTTCCTGGCTATCGTACGCCCGCAGCACGACTTCGATGAGTGCAAAGGCGACAATTAGTGCACTGCGCGGCGAAAACGCGCCTCCGCCGCCGAAACCGAAAAATCTCTACGCGGGCAAAACGTACAACAGTAGCGACGCGGTTGCTGAGTTCTTCAAGAAGAAGAATATCGACATCACAAGCCGCCCGAACGATCGGCAGCCGGAAAAACCGGTGTCTGGTTACGAAAAGCTAAAAGCAGCGGGAACTCCGGCATCACAGCGGTCGGATCCGAATATGCTCGTTGCCGGTTCGCACGTTCGTCACGAAAAATATGGCCGGGGACTCGTGCTTCGCCGCGAAGGTTCCGGCGATAATGTGAAATTGACAGTGAGTTTCGCGGGATTTGGACAGAAGAAACTGATCGAAAAATTCGCGAACCTGCAAAAAGATTGAACGCGGCAATTTGTTTTAGCGTAAATCGACTGACGAGGAAAAATATGAAGAACAAATTCGCCTTGTTTTCAGTACTGTTGATCTTAATGGCCGCGGTTCTTGGCTGCAGCTCGATCAATCCGCTAGCTGACAAAAAGCCGGCTGGCAATCAGCCCGCATCGAACAAATCGCTGACCGACAAAGCCGTCGACACGGCAGTTGGCGAAAAGAAAATTGGTGTTCCCGAGTGTGACGAGGTGATCGACATGCTAACGGCGTACGCGAACAACCCTGACGACGGTTTTGTCGTAAAGGCGGGGAAAGCGATCGTCGTAAACAAGATCAAAGAATCGATCAAAACAGCGGTCGAAGACAACAAAACAGACAAAGCCGAGATGGCAAAGACCTGTAAGGAAGCCAAGGTTGAGTTCGAAAAATACAAGACCGAAGAGGATAAAAAGGCGGCGAAGAAATAACTATCGCTCACCCTCATCCTGGGCCAGTTTTTGGATCCATTCGCTACCCGGATACCGGGTTTTCAGGAGCTTCGCGAGTTCATCGCGGAGCTCTTCGTTATTTCCGCAGCCGTATTTGTTCCACCCGTTCGCGACGATCATGATGTAGATCGCCTCGGGAACGCGTTTGTCTGCCGGAGCTCGTTTTGCCCATGCTAAAACCTTTGCAGCCAGATATTTAGGTGAATCACCGATCGCTCTCAGCTTTTTACGCTCGTTCTGTGCGGTCTGGCTTTGAGCCGCCGTCAGAAAAGCCGGACGCGGCGGCAGTTTTTTCGGAACTTCCGCACCAGCTTCATCACTGTATTCGGAATCGTACGGCTCGCACCACCAATCGTCGGAATCCCATTCCTCGGTCGTGTTATCCGTTTTACCCATTCCGTCCTCAATGTACGGGCTTAAAATAGGGTTTTTTAGGACGAAATAAAGTAGAGCATTCTCATGAGCTGCAGGTGTTTTGGCAGCCACGATCTTATCGAGATACGGCTGGAAATCCGGGTTATACGTGCCAAGATCCGGCAAAAACTTGTCCATCGTCGCGGTGTCATTCAGCAGATACGCTCGGGTCCAGATAGCTAGTGCGATACGTGGACGCATGTACTCCGGCAGGGCCGGCGATTTGAAAACTTCGATAAGCGAAGCGGTCGAGAAATGCTGATTCAACACCTCGATGAGATCCGAATCGAACATTGCACGGCTTTGCCAAAGCTTTTCTTCCTTGTAATTGTCCTCGATCTGAGCCTCATAGGCCTCGCGACCTTCTTTGTTGTACTCGGGATCGAAATAGGTTTTTTGCTCGGCAATGATCGCTTCGATGGTTCCAACGTCCCCATCGAAATCAAAAGCGTATGGCTTTTTGAGCGAGTATTTCAGGAAATCTTCGAGCGTCTCAGCGAGTCTCAATCGCAAGCCCATGAACGAATTATGAGCGGAAACCGGCAAATTGTCGCCAAGGGCGAGCATTTCGTCGATCAGTTTTCTCGCTTCAGCCTGCTTATTTTGAGCTATCAGGATGCGGGCGGTGTGATACGCGATCGTCGGATAAGCAGGCGACAAGCGGCTTACTCGATCGGCCGCCTCGAGCAGGCGGGGAAGTTCGGTCGAGCTTTTGTCGGCCTGTGATAGGGCTGTCATCAGCCACAGGTCGGACTTTCGTTCGTTGTATCGTTTTAAAGAGTAAAGATAAGCTTCCGCCCCTTTCATCTGATACGAATACAGCCAGTCGGTTATCTCATCCTGGCGAAGAAACGCTGGCACGAGCGACGGCCTCATTATCTCTTCTCCCCAATAGCCTCCCTCGTAATTCGACTTCGTGGTGTCCGAAAATCGAGCTGAATACGCCCGCTGCCGTCCTTCAGTTACCTGAGTTTTCATTTCAGGCGTCATCGGTTCATCGATAACTTTGTCAGCCTCGGCAAGAGCCTCCTGATCCGTAGCGTCAGGGCGGACGAAGATCTGATAACTTTTCGATGTCTTTACGGAATAAACGTAGACCTCGAGGTCGTCTTCGTTCTTTTTGACGCTGGTTGCGTTTATATTGGATGTCGTCGTGTTTGCGATCGTCGCGTCCGGTGTTGCGACGTTGGCATCCTTGGGCTTCTCGGCTTCTTTGCGTTTTTCTTCAGCCGTTAGTACGTCGTTCTCGAATTTGTCGAGCAGCCAGGTGTAATCGATCACGTCCTGGCGGAAGTTCCCGCTAAAATAGACGGTGATATTCTTCGCGAGTTCTGAGGTTCGCTCTTGCGGCCTGAGACGGTATTTGATCAATCCCGTCAGCCGCTCCGCCGACTCTGAAAATTTTCCGCTGCCCGACACGAAACGACTTAAGTGCGATTCGGCTTCTTCGTAAAGCGGCGGCGGCGGCAGCAGAATTTTTCGACAGGCTAGCCTGGCGTATCAAAGTTCTGGCAACGAGGTAGTCTGCTGTTTCTTTCCACGGCGATTCCGTATCTTGAGCGATCTCCACAAATCGCTTTTTGGCATCCTTATAATCGAGCGAATAAAATGAAGCTGCGGCGATCTGATAATCGCGATCCTTCGTCAGCCACTCAGGAGCTCCCGGCGGAACAGGATCCGGGGAACGCTTGCCGCTCGAGCAATTCTCGAATACCTGATCCTGGCCGGCGATCCAGTTTAGAACATTCGGATCTGTTGCCCCATAGCTTGAAACACGGTCAGCGAGGGTTTGAGCGGCAGTTTCAAAGGCATTTTTCGTACAGTTTGGAAAGAAATCATAGCCGCCCCACGATCTTTCGGCATAGATCTCCGGCATCTTCTCTTCCTTTCCGACCGCATCCTTGCGTTTTGCGACCCACGTTTTTACAGCTTCGTCGACCGAGTCGTCCCGAAAATCCTTGTTGTCGATCTCAGCCTTCCAGACCTCGATCAAAGCCTCCTGTTCTGCGGTACTAAGTCCATTTCCTGCGATGTGTCGATAAGCAGCGATAAGTACCGACCGATGAAAGCTGGATTTGACGATGCCAAGGCGCCCCGCTGCATAATCCGAATAGGGAACTTCAGGTGCCGAAGTCGTGTCGAAAACTGGCGATATATAGCCCGGGCCGCACGGCATAGCACTCGAAAGAAATGCTGTGATAAGAACTAGCGAGACAAGAAGGCGAGGAATCAGATTCTTCATTTCGATGGACCAAAAAACTTCGTCAAATATACTCCAAACGTTGAACGATAGAAAGAAGAATTTATGCAAAAAAATAACGCCGAACCAAGGAGGTTCAGCGCCATTTTTAAGGTGCGTATATTAAAGCAATACTACACGCTCATTATTTCGTGTTCTTTGTTTTTCGCGAGTTCATCTACCTTTGCAATATAGGTATTTGTAGCCTTTTGAACGTCTTCCAGTCCGCCGCGTTCATCGTCCTCAGAGATCTCCTTATCCTTGAGCATTTTCTTGAGCAGATCGTTCGAGTGATGCCGAACATTGCGGATCGCGATGCGATGCTCCTCGGCGATCTCGTGAGCCTGCTTGGCAAATTGCCGGCGTCGCTCTTCGTTGAGAGCGGGAACTGAGAGCCTGATGAGCTTTCCGTCGTTTGAAGGCGTCAGGCCCAAATTCGCAGCCATGATCGCTTTCTCGATTGCGTTCAACTGCGTCTGATCCCACGGTTGCACGGTGATCATCTGCGGTTCAGGCACCGAAACGGACGCCATCTGGCTAAGCGGCGTGGGCGTGCCGTAGTAATCGACGCTCACAACATCGAGCATGCCGATCGTCGCACGTCCGGTGCGGATGTTGGCAAGCTTTCGCTGAAAATCTTCAACAACGGCGGCCATCTTCGGGCCAGTTTCTTTTACTACGTCCTGTACGCTCATATCTAGTTGGTGACAAGCGTGCCGATCGACAGGTCGCCGCACACTGCTTTGATTATATTTTCAGATTTTTTCATGTCAAAGACCATGATCGGCAGATCGTTATCCATGCAAAGCGAGATCGCCGACGCGTCCATGACCTTTAACTGTTTTTCAAGAACTTCCTGGAACGATATTTTATCAAATTTTGTTGCAGTCGGATCTTTCATCGGGTCGGCCGAATAAATTCCATCAACCTTCGTACCTTTTAGGATGACTTCAGCCTCGATCTCAAGGGCACGAAGTGAAGCGGCAGAATCCGTTGTAAAATAGGGGTTTCCGGTTCCAGCGGCAAAGATTACGACCCTTTTTTTCTCAAGATGGCGAACAGCCCGGCGGCGAATAAAGGGTTCAGCGAGCTGGGGAATGTCGATCGCTGACATGACTCGGGTATGAACCTCCAGGCGTTCAAGAGCGTCCTGCAGAACGACGGCGTTCATTACCGTCGCAAGCATACCAATGTAATCAGCCGCGGCGCGATCCATGTTGCCGGCAGACTCAGACACTCCGCGGAAAATATTTCCACCGCCAACGACTATTGCTATTTCGATCCCAAGATCGTAAACGGTCTTCAGCTCTGCAGCGACCGAATCCGCCATTTTCGTATCAATGCCGTAGCTCTGACCGCCCATCAGGGCCTCGCCGGAGAGTTTTAGCAAGATTCGTTTGAACGCTGGTTTATCCATAAAAGAACGGCAGTTGAGAGCTGGCATCGACCGCTGATGCAGCCTATCAGAACTCCCAACTGCCTCAAAAACTAACCAACCATCGATGCGACTTCAGCGGCGAAATCGTCAGCTTTTTTCTCGATGCCTTCGCCCATCTTGAAACGCGAGAAACGGCGGATCGTGATGTTTTCTTTGATCGAAGCGATCTTCTCTGAGACGAGTTCACCTACCGTTTTAGCAGGGTCCTTGACGAATGGCTGGTCCACGAGCACATTATCTTCGTAGTACTTGTTCAAGCGGCCTTCGATGATCTTGTTGAGAACGTCATCAGGCTTGCTCGCGTTCTTCGGATCGTTCTTAAGCTGTTCAAGCAAGATAGTTCTCTCTTTATCAAGGTCGCTGGCCGGAACTTCATCGCGATTTGTGTAGCGAGGGTCGGCCGCTGCAATGTGCATCGCAACATCTTTGACGAGCTGCTGAAACTCTTCTCCACGCGAAACGAAATCGCTCTCGCAATTGATCTCGACCAGGACGCCTACTTTTCCGCCCATGTGGATGTACGAACCAACCGCACCTTCCGCGGTTACGCGACCAGCTTTCTTGCCCGCCTGAGCCATTCCTTTCTTACGAAGAATGTCCATTGCCGCATTCTCATCACCGTTTGCCTCGACGAGGGCGTTTTTGCAATCGACCATTCCCGCACCCGATTTTTCACGAAGTGCCTTAACACCTGCTGCTGTAATTTCTGCCATAATATTGCTCCGTTTAGAGTCAAGCAACAGCTTGAACTCTCGATATTAACTTCACGCTAACGCGTATTAATTTGTAAAAAAGCGTAGCCCGTAACCGAGAAACGGAAAGAGCTACGCTTTCAAAAATAGAATTGTTTGAACTAGCTCGCTTTCGCTTCGCTGCTTTCTTCTGTTGTCTCGGCAGCCGGCTCTTCCGTCGGAGCCTCGGCGACGACGTCGTCGTCCTCAATGACTTCGTCCGGAACGTCGGCGGACTCGATCTCGGCGACGTCATCGGCGGTTAGAAATTCTTTCGGGATCGAGATGCGCGACTCGACGATAGGGGCATTAGCACCTTCTTCACCGCTATCCTCAACCTCGACGTCAGCCGTACGGCCTTCGGTTCCGACCTGTTTGCCTTCGATGATCGCATCCGCGATACGCGAAGCAAATAACCGGATAGCACGAAGAGCATCGTCATTGCCCGGAATTACATGGTCAATACCCTCTGGTGAGCAGTTCGTGTCAACTACTGCGACAATCGGGATGTCGAGACGATTCGCTTCTTTGATCGCGATATCTTCTTTACGCACATCAATTACGAACATCATGTCAGGCATGCCGTTCATATCTTTGATGCCCGCGAGGTTCTTCATGAGCTTTTCGTGTTCACGATCAAGCTGAAGGCGCTCCTTCTTGGTGAGCATCTCAAAACGACCGTCTTCACGCATGTTTTCGATCTCTTTCAGTTTGTTGATCGATTTTTTGACGGTTTCGTAGTTCGTGAGGAGGCCGCCGAGCCAGCGATTGTTGATGTAGAACTGCCCGCAGCGTTCCGCTTCTTCTTTGATAGCATCCTGAGCTTGACGCTTGGTGCCGACGAAGAGGACCTTCTGGTTTGGACGCTCGGTGAGCGATTCTGTGACGTAATTTAGGGCGTCGCGGAAGAGTTTCTGCGTTTTTTGCAGATCAATGATGTAAATGCCGTTGCGCTCGCCAAAGATGTATTCTTTCATCTTCGGATTCCAACGGCGGACCTGGTGACCAAAATGAACTCCTGCTTCGAGGAGCTCTTTCATCGTAACTGTAGCCAAAGCTTTATTCTCCTGGTTTATGTACTCGGCGAGGCGGCTATGAACCAAAATGCCGCGCCGATGGTTTTTGGGTTTTCGGTCTTGGGTTTTAGCAAAAGCTAAAAGCCCAAAACCAAAAGCCGATAAAAATTAACGTTTCGAGAACTGGAATCTCGCACGGGCACCTTTCTGCCCGTATTTCTTGCGTTCTTTCTGACGCGGATCGCGGGTTACGAGGCCTGCTTTCTTGAGCGTCGGACGCAGATCGCTGTTGAATTCCATCAACGCACGCGTGATGCCGTGGCGAACTGCACCGGCCTGGCCGGCAGTTCCGCCGCCGTCGACGGTGACGAGGATGTCAAATTTTTCGACCGATTCCGTCAAATTCAGCGGTTGGCGAATGATCATGCGCAACGCTTCGTTCGGGAAGTACGATTCGAATTCACGCTTGTTGACCGTGATCGTGCCGGTGCCCGGACGAAGGTAAACACGTGCTGTCGAAGTTTTTCTGCGGCCTGTGCCGTAATACTGGATGTCTGCCATATCTTTGTTAGTGATAAGCGAACAGTGAATAGTGAATAGAGTTAGAATAAACTGTTAACTATTCACTGTTAACTATTCACTAGATTTCCCTTGCTTCCGGCTGCTGAGCGGTGTGTCTGTGCTCGGCGTCGGCGTAAACTTTCAATTTCTTTGCCATTGCTTTGCCGAGTTTCGTTTTCGGCAGCATGCCTTTGACCGCGAGTTCGATGACCTTTTCAGGTTTCTTTTCGAACATCTCTTTGACGGTCGTTTCTCTCAGACCGCCCGGATAAAGCGTGTGGCGGTAATACACTTTCTGGTCGTCCTTGGCACCCGTAAATACTGCGTGGCGGGCATTTATGACGACACAGTGGTCGCCCATGTCCATAAAAGGCGTCCACGCCGGGTTGTTTTTGCCCGACAAAATTCTTGCTACCTCGGTGGCGAGACGGCCGACCGTTTTGCCCTTGGCATCAACGACCAACCACTTACGATTCTCCGCCAAACCCTTTCCGCTTGGAAAATAAGTACTCATAATCACACACTACTAACCTTATCCGCAAAAATGCGAACGACTAGAATATCTAAAACCCTGACTATACGTCAAGCTGGCGCGAACAAACTTAGACTGATCGCCGAATTGGTCAAACCTCGTCGGGTATCGTCTAGCCTATAACCGGGCGATCGGTAAAGGTAAAACGCTAATAGGTAAAGTATGATCCACTGGCTGACCGTTATCGTCAATCTCGTTCTCGCCAGTGTCGGCGTCAAGATCCCAAATTCTACAAAAATGAGCCAACGTATGACATTCGCTGCAGCATTTACGAACTGCCACAGCCACGCCAACCGCCCACCACGGCTACTGCAACCACCGCTCCCAATGTAACGACAACCTCAAGATAATCCGTTGATTTCAAACAGGTAGACCACGTCATCCACGCCAGGCCTGTCTGCCGCCACCCAACATCCGCGTAACTGGAGCGGCGCGAACTGAAAAAAGAGCGAAGCGAGACTGGAGCGGTAAGCATCCCTGCTTGCCAGCGGTTGAAAACCGCTTATGTGCTGGCGCGTGATCACTTGCTTAATAACCGAGTTGATAACACCGGGGAAGCAACCGGTGTGGCAAGCAGGGATGCTCGCCGCTCCAGTCAATGTTAATGGTTCTGACTTGCTTTCGTGATCCCGATGATCGTTTTGGCGTCTTCGATCTGGCCGGTTTGGGTCATTCTTAGGGCTTCGGTTAGGGGCAGTCTTACGATTTCTACGTGTTCGTCTTCGTCGAGGTTTTGTTGGGTAGGGCTCAAGTCGGTGGCTAGGTAGACGTACATTTTTTCGGAGAGGAAGCCGGGTGAGACGTAGAATTCGGCCAGGAGCTGCATTTGGCCGGCTCGGACGCCTATTTCTTCTTCGAGTTCGCGCATGGCGCCGTGTTCGGGGGCTTCGTCGGGTGTGTCGAGGGAACCGGCGGGCAGTTCGAGGAGATACTTTCCGGCGGCGTGGCGGTATTGTTTGACGAGGGCGATGGTGCCGTCGGCGAAGAGCGGGACGATGACGGCGGAGCCGTTGTGGGTGATGACCTCGCGGTCGTATTCGGCGGTGCCTTCGGGCGTGGATTCGGCGATGCGGTCTTTGCGGATGTCGAAAACGCGCCCGCGGTAAACGATCTCGGAGGCGAGGGTTTTTGTTTTTGAATTAGACATATCAGATTTACCGCGTTCCTGTTTTCTTGTTCCGTGCTGATCCGCGTTTTCCGTGGTCGGATCCTTTAAGAATTTTAACCACGAAACGGACGGAATAGCACGAAACAGGAAGAGCTGTCGCAACTCATTGATTCTTTTTCGATTCCTATTCCGTGGCGATCCGTGCGTTCCGTGGTTAGGTTCTTTAAGAATTTTAACCACGGAACGCACGGAATAGCACGGAACAATATAGGAATTTTAACCACCGAACAGAACGAAAAGCATGGAACAAAGGAAGAACCGTACTGTCCAATTATTGCTTTCGTTCTGCGACGTAATCGACGAGTTGGGTGAGACGCGTTCGGGCCGCAGATGGCGGGAAGTTGTCGGTGAGGATGCGTTTGGCGGCGGCGACTTTTTTGGCGAGGGTTTCGGCGGCTCGGGTGGTGTCGGTTTCGTTGGTGTTGCCCATGACGGCGGCGTCCTGGCGCATGTCGATGATGTCATCGCTTATCTGATAGGCGTGGCCGAGTTCCTCGGCAAAATCCGTGAGAACGTCGAGCTGTTCGCCGCTGCCGCCGGAAAGGATCGCTCCGAGTCGCAGGGCGAGACGGATGAGCGCGGAGGTTTTCAGATTCAGCACGCCGCCGTATTTTGAGCGGGAGCAGATGCGGCATTCGCTGGCCGTTGCGATCATCAGGTCGACCGATTGGCCGCCAACCATTCCGCCGGGCCCGACGCATTGGACGATCTCGAGGATCGCGGCAACGGTGCGTTCGGGGCTGCCGCGGCCGTCGAGCGTGACCATCTGGTACGACTGGTTGAGGAAGCCGATCGCCACGAGATTTGCCAGCCCCTCGCCAAATTTCTCATGCAAAGCCAGCTTCCCACGGCGATGCGGCGAATCGTCCATGCAGGGCAGGTCATCGAAGATCAGCGAACTCGTGTGGATAAACTCGACCGCTGCGGCGGCGTTCAGGACGTCTTCCGCATTTCCGCCAAACAGCTCTGCACCCAACATCGTTAGCACAGGACGCAGGCGTTTGCCGCCCGGGAAGACGGCGTAGCGAACGGCTTCGTTGAACTGCGTCTCGACAGTTGATGGAGCGAACGGCAGGTTTTCCTCGATCGCCCGCTCGATCTGCGGACGGCTCGCCGCCGAATATTGCCAGAGTTCGTTTACTTTTGTCGTAAATTTGACCGTCATTAGAGTTTCGATTCGCCGAAGATCGGGATTTGGATTCGGAAAAAGTTTGCAGATCTGAATCTACTCTGGGTATTTTTGCGAAACAGTATTATTTGAGACATTCGCGGGAAGAGTTTACCGCAAAGCCGCGAAATGAGGACGCAAAGACGCGAGGGAAATAAGGGTTGGAGGGGGCAGAATTCTTAAAAAAAGGGCTGGCTGAGTGTCAGGCGATCACTAAGAAGTACGGCACGAGCTATTATTTTGCGACGCAGTTTTTTCCACGCGAGGTTCGCGAGGGGATCTATGCGACGTATGCGTTTGCGCGCATTCCGGACGAAATAGTTGACGGCAAGGCGAAGGTTGGCAAGGCTGAGACGATCGCTCAGCTCAACGATTGGCGTGACCGCTGGCGTGCCGCGATGCAGGCGGGCGGCAGCGATGACAGCTTGATGAACGCGATCGTCCACTATTTCAGGAAATTCGACATTCCCGAAGAATACGGCGAGGCGTTTTTGCGGTCGATGTTCATGGACGAGGAACGCGAGACGTACGCTAATTACGCCGAACTCGAGGAATACATGTACGGCTCAGCCGGTGTGATCGGGCTGATGGTGACGAAGATCGTCGGTTATTCGACCGATAAGGCGTTCGGGCATGCGTTGAAGCTTGGGTACGCGTTTCAGCTTACGAATTTCTTGCGGGATATTCGCGAAGACTACGAGGAACTCGGCCGCGTTTATATGCCCCAGGACGAACTGCGGCGGTTTGGATTGAGTAACCGGGACATTTCGAAACAGGCGTACGACGAGCGGTTCGTCGCGTTTATGAAGTTTCAGATCGAGCGTAATCGCGAGGTCTACCGCGAGGCCTTTCCCGGGATCAAAATGCTCGCCTGGCGCGGGCGTTTGGCGGTGAAGATCTCGTACGTTCTGTACAAAGCGATCCTCACCCAGGTCGAGCGGGCGGAATACAATATATATAAAGGACGCGTGCGGACGAACTTCGGCCAAAAGCTATGGCTGTCAGCGAAGGCTTTGGTCGGGGTTTATGAATGACTGGAGCCGCGAGCATCCTTGCTTGCGACGCCGGTTCCTCCGGCGTGATGTTGATCGGGTATTTTCAAGTTGAATGATTGTGAAGTTCATAAGCGTCCTAAGAAGGACGCTGGCAAGCAGGGATGCTTGCCGCTCCAGTCGCAAGCGAGACGCTTGCGGTCCAGTCTATGAAAAAATTGGTGATCATCGGTGCCGGGATCGGCGGACTTGGGGCGGCGGGGCTGTTTGCGCGTAAGGGTTACGATGTGACGGTGGTCGAGAAGAACGCGAATTTGGGCGGGCGGGCGAATATTTTCTCGGAGCAAGGCTTTAAATTCGATATGGGGCCGTCGTGGTATCTGGCTCCGGATATATTCGAGCATTATTTTAACCTCGTCGGGGAAAAGGTTGAGGATCATCTTGATCTCGTCAAACTCGGCCCGTCGTACCGCATTTTCTTTCGAAACAACGGCGAGCCGCTGGATATCAATTCGAATATCGATATCGACACCGCGACATTCGACGCGATCGAGCCCGGAGCGGGCGAAAAGCTGCGGGCTTATCTCAAACAGTCCGAATATCAATATGAGGTCGCGACGCAGCACTTCATGTTCAAGAATTACGACCGCATCTGGGATTTTTTTAACAAACGCGTGATGACCGAGGGGCAAAAGCTTTCGGTTTTCTCGACGATGCATAAGTTCGTGTCGAAATTCTTCACGTCAAAAAAGCTGCAGCAGGTGATGGAATACACGATGGTCTTCCTCGGCACCTCGCCCTACGAAGCCCCGGCCCTGTACAACCTGATGTCGCACATGGATTTTAACCAGGGCGTGTTTTATCCGCAGGGCGGGTTTTACGAACTGATCAGGGCATTGGCGAACATTGCGGAGAAGAACGGTGCGGTTCTGCGGACGAATTCGCCGGTGGAGAAGATTATCGTTCGTGACGGAAAGGCTGCTGGCGTTCGTTTGGAAGGCGGAGAACAGATCGACGCCGACCTCGTTATTTCGAACGCGGATATGTGGTTCACTGAGACCAAGCTGCTCGATATTCCGCAGCAGACCCACAATGAAAAGTACTGGCAAAAACGCACAATGGCACCGTCGGCTTTCATCATGTATCTCGGCGTGAGTGAAAAACTGCCTTCGCTCATTCATCACAATCTGCTGTTTAGCGAAGACTGGCGAAAGAATTTTGATGATATATATAAAGACCCGCGGCTGCCGGACGAGCCTTCGCTGTATGTGTGTGCTCCGAGCGTAACTGATTCGTCGGTTGCACCGGAAGGGAAGGAGAACTTGTTCGTGCTGGTGCCGATCGCTTCGGGTTTGGAGATCTCGGAGGCGGAAAAAGAGAAGTATGCTGATCGCGTTTTGGCTTTGATGGAAACGGAGATGGATCTGCCCGGACTTCGCGAAAAGATCGAATATAAGAGAATTTACACTGTCGCGGATTTTGGGGTTGATTACAACGCGTTCAAAGGCTCGGCCCTTGGTTTAGCTCACACGCTGCGGCAGACGGCGATCTTTCGGCCGAAGAATAAGTCTAAGAAGATCGAGAATTTGTTTTATGTCGGAGCGGGAACGAATCCGGGCATCGGGACGCAGATATGTTTGATCTCGGCGGAACTGGCTTATAAGCGGGTTCATGGGATAACGTCGGCCGAGCCTCTCGAAGCATTGTGAATTTTAACCACATAGGAACATTGATCCATAGGAAATCTATGTGAGCTATGTTCCTATGTGGTTAAAAAGCTTTGAAAGGGCGATCTCCCAGAACAGGAGAAATCCCGCGAGAACGTTGATCAGAGGAAACGCCTTGTACAGCTTGAAAAGTCGACCCGATCGATAAGATCGAACTGAGGCAAGCATTAAAAACACGTAAGCGAATCCAAGCGAAACGCTGACCAGGCCGAGGTATTCGAACGATATTAATGCTGCAGCGAGATACAATGCCGCACAGATCGCTAGCGTCAGGTATGGGCCGCAGACGGTGGCGATGGTTTTTAGATTCGCTTCTTTGTCGGCTTCGATATCGGGAATCGCAGAATATGCATGCATCGCGGCGGTCCAGCATCCGGCGCCGATCATTAGGGTTATCGGCGGGAACGAGCCGGAGAGCATTTGATAGGCGAAAGCTCCCGGAAAGACGTACAGGATATTGAACGCCGAATCGAGAAACGGCTTCGCCTTAGCCCTGATCGGAGGTGCGGAGTAGAAAATTGAAAAGAACAGAAAGCCCGCGAGCGAAGGCAACGCGACCGGAGCGAAGATGATCGCGGCGATGAGGAACGGGAGATTTGTTGCAAGTATCGCGATCGTCAGAGCCTTTCGCCGATCGGGAGCGACGAGGGTTTCGTATTCGTTCTTTTTCTCATTCAGCCGGTCGGTCTCATAATCGAAGATGTCGTTGATGCCGTAGATCAGGAGATTTGCGGGGAACAGGAAATACAGGGCAAAGATCGCCGGTCGCCAGTTGAGCAGTTCGCTGCGTTCCGAAATAGCCGCCACGAGCCCGACGATATACGGCCCGAAAATGTAGAACCAAAATCGCGGGCGGCTGACTTTTAGTAGGAAACGGAGATCGGGCATTGAGGTAATTGTAGCCTAAAAGAGCGGGGGCAAGCCCGCCTTCCGGACTGCAAATGTTTTAGTTGGTTGGGGAAACAATGTTGAGGGATGCTCAAGACTGATCAGAGAGACCCTTGGGAATTGACAGTCAGGAAGGCGGGCTTGCCCCGCTGTTCCAATGAGTTAAATGCTGCCGATCGATAGAACAAAACTAATTATCATCTTGGCAATACTTGCCATTCTCGCGACGAGCGCGTTTTTCATGGCGAACGTCGTGATCCCGTCTGAGGCGGCGTTTGTTTCGGGGATAAATGTTATTTTGTTCGCCGCTCCTGCATTTTGGGCAGCGAAGATGTGGCTCGGAGTTCGTGATGCCGTTTTGTTATTCGTCGTGTTGGGCGTTTTGGCTTTGGTCATTGAGACGAGCGCGATCATCACGGGCTTTCCGTACGGACATTTTGGGTATTCGGATCTGTTGGGATATCGATTGCTTGGGTACACGCCTTGGACGGTTTTTCTGGCGTGGACGCCATTGGTTTTGGCGGCGTATGCGATCGCGGCTAGATTGGCGGTCGCCGGTTGGCTGTGGGTTGGCCGGATCGTGTTGGTAGCGGTCTTGCTTGTCATTTTTGATCTCGTCCTCGATTCCGGAGCGGTAAAGATCGGATTTTGGCGTTATGAAGGCGGTGGCTATTTTTACGGCGTACCCTTCTCCAATTTTGTCGGCTGGCTGTTTTCCGGGGCGATCGCGGGCTTAACGCTTGAGATATTCTTTGCATTCAAAAAGCAGCTGCTTCCTGCTCCGGCTCAGATGATATCGAGTGCGTTTTTTATCGTCGCGTTTTGGACGTTCATAGCGTTCTTTTCGGGGATGTATTGGCCGCTTGCGATCGGGCTTTGTGTTGTTGGCTTGCTCGCAGCATTTTACGCCAAATTTCACTACGCGTTCGACG
This sequence comes from Pyrinomonadaceae bacterium, assembly GCA_047600985.1. Lineage (GTDB taxonomy): Bacteria > Acidobacteriota > Blastocatellia > Pyrinomonadales > Pyrinomonadaceae > OLB17. The sequence continues at coordinate 832,443 of JASGKA010000002.1, forward strand.
ATATGATCGTCTATTGCGACGAATCCGGCACTCCGATCGGCACGGAGCGAAAACTGCCTGCTCACAACGCCGACACAAAACGCCATCTTGCTTTCTCGGTTTTCTTATTTAACCAGAAGGGCGAGTTGCTGCTCCAGCAGCGTGCCCTCACCAAAAAAACCTGGCCCGGCGTTTGGTCAAACTCTTGCTGCGGCCACGTCATGCTCCACGAATCCACCGAATCCGCCGCCCGCCGCCGCCTCAAATACGAACTCGGGATGCAAGTCGACAAACTCCACCTCATCCTCCCCGATTTCCGCTATCGCGCTGCAAAAGACGGCGTTGTCGAGAATGAGATCTGTCCGGTGTTTGTCGGATTTACGTCTGCTTTGCCTAAGTCAAATCCGGACGAGGTCAATGATGTGAAATGGGTTGATTGGGAACGGTTCGTTGTCGAGGTTGCAGATCAGGCAACTGGCTATTCGCCTTGGGCTAGGGAAGAGGTTGAGTTACTTGCTGCCGATGCAAAATTCACCGAGTTAAGAACGAATCAGACCCATGATCAGCATCCAGTATGACCAAAGAGAGCGGCCAACTTTATCAATGTTCCCGATTTTGCGTGGGAAGATAAGAAAAGTCCAGTTCCCGATTTTTCTTCACCCAGACTTCGATCTACATAAAGATCTAGTTTTCCATCCAGATCTAGGTCGCCTGCCCAAATTAAATGACCAAGATTTGGCTTTGAGCCTGGCCAAATGGGTGAGTAGTCGATCACCTGCTCGACTTTTCCGTCGGATATTACCAGTACCGCCACGTTTTCTCTGGCTTTTGTCACGCCGCGGGAAACGCGAATCACGTAGGTCGTGCCCGCCAAGTCGAACTGCCGATGGAAGCCGTCTTCCATCAATTCAGTTTCATCAGTTTCGTTTTCTTCTGATGGGTCGAAATGAAGCGTTTGGATGTTTCCCGGGCGAACCGATTTAAGGTTTCGTAACGCCAGAATCGGATTTGTGGCATTACGGAAACTTACTCTTAACTGTCCATCGCCCATCTCTTTGCTGGAGAATTTCCGAATTCTGATCTCAGATGTCTTAAGCGTAAGCGTTCCTTGGCGAACTTGAGTTAGCGTCAGCCATTCATCACCGGATTTAGTTGGAAGGTCTTCCGGCGTAGAAAAGATATCGCCACCGTTTGAAATATCGAGGAGTTTCTCATTGAACACGGGATAGTCGATTTCGTCGTAGTTGGGCAGATCGCGGAACTCAACTACGTTCAAATCAATCTCCGGCGCAAGTTCGGTGATCGGATTTGCGGCCTTTTCGGTAACGGGGCAGTAGTCTACCTTTGCGTCGCGAACGTGGTAGAAAGAGACAATCGCCGTGCCGAGCCAAAAAGCCACGGGGAAAACAAGAAAGCCTAAAATCCAGCGTTTCATATTGTTTTTGAGTCTAACATAGCGATACACGCGAAGTGGTGTAAAATGTTGCAGTAAAGATGATGAAATTTCCCATAAGCTAGCAGATGAAACAAAGGATTTACATTGATACATCGATAGTCGGCGGATACTTTGACGAAGAGTTTCGCGAGGCTACGGCTGAGCTTTTTGAACGCCTCGTAATGGGTGATGTGATCTTTGTCATTTCTGATCTTCTCGACCTTGAATTAGTAAATGCTCCGGATCATGTTCGTGAGTTGCTTCATCAATTTTCTGCCGACAAATTTGAACGGGTGGAACTAACGGACGAAGCTCTCGAGCTTGCGGATCGGTATATCGCCGAGTCTGTGGTCGGGCAAACGAGCCTGGAGGATTGTCGCCACATTGCACTAGCAACCATAAACCGTGTAGATGTGTTAGCCAGCTGGAATTTCAAGCACATAGTTAACTTGCGAAGGATCAGAGGGTATAACTCGGTCAATCTAAAATTGGGCTATCAGGTTCTTGAGATCAGAAGCCCGCAAGACCTAATAGATTATGGAAACGAATAAAATTAAAAAGGAAAAGGCTTTCGATGCGGTCAAGATGATGCGCGATGCGAGAGATTTGATAAGTTCCGAGACCAAGAACATGAATGCCGAGCAATTGAAGGCTTACATTAAAGAGAAGCTCGCTCGTCGTAAATTACAACCTGTTGGTCGCTAACCTATTCAGAAGCAGATCATGACGAAATTTCGCATAGGATTGGGCGTTTCGGGCGGTATTGCGGCTTATAAGGCGGTGGAGGTTTTGCGGCTGCTGCAGAAGGCTGGGTGCGATGTTTCGGTGGCGATGACACGGCATGCGACGGAGTTTGTGCAGCCGTTGACGTTTCGGGCTTTGACGGAGCGGCATGTCATTGTTGACGACTATGATCCTGCGAATCCTGACCCGATCGCGCATATCAATTTTTCGCAGAATATCGACCTGCTGCTGATAGTTCCCGCGACGGCGAATATTATCGCTAAATTCGCTAACGGCGTAGCTGATGATTTCCTTTCTTCGACATATTTAGCGACAACTGCACCGGTGATGATCGCTCCGGCGATGAACACTTCGATGTGGGAACAGCCCGCGACGCAGCGGAATGTCGAGCAGCTTCGTGCTGATGGTGTGCATTTTGTCGAGCCGGTTGCGGGCGAACTCGCGTGCAAGACGGTCGGGACGGGGAAGCTTGAGGATGTGGAGAATATTGTCGCTCAGGCGATGGGGTTGCTGAAGGGAGAACCACCTGCGTTAGCGGGTGGTAAGGTGGCTGTGACGGAGCCCATTGAGTCGACCCTCGAAGCTGAACCACCCGCTTACGCAGGTGGTTCTCCCTTGGTCGGCGAACGTTTTTTGATAACGGTGGGCGGAACGCGGGAAGCCATAGATCCGGTTCGGTTTATTTCTAATCATTCGTCCGGGAAAATGGGTTTTGCGGTGGCTGAGGCTGCGGCGGCTCGTGGGGCGAGTGTTACGGTTGTTGCGGGTGTGACGACAGTCGAGCCTCCGGCGGGCGTTCAGGTGATCAGAGCGGTTTCCGCGAGCGAAATGCATGCAGAGGTGGTGAAGGAGATCGCGAATTCGACAGTTTTCGTCGGAGCCGCGGCCGTCGCGGATTACGCTCCAGCAAATGCGGCGGCGACGAAGATCAAGAAAGATGCGAACGACACGATGACGCTCGAGCTGAAGAAAACGCCGGATATTCTCGCCGAGGTTTCGCGAAACCGCCATGAAGGAATGCTCGTTGTCGGATTTGCTGCGGAGACTAATGACGTTGTCGGCTATGCTCGTTCGAAAATGGAAAAAAAGGGCCTTGATCTGGTTGTCGCGAACGATATTACAAAAGCAGGTGCCGGCTTTAACTCCGACACAAATATCGCGACGATCCTGACGCGTTCGGGCGGTGAAATTGAACTGCCATTGATGTCCAAAAGGGAAATGGCGGATCGGATATTGGACGAGGTTTTGCGTATGCGTGAAAGTGCAAAAGCCCGCGCGTGAGCAAGGGCGAAACACCGATTGCGAACCAAATAAAATACGCGACGGAAATGTGCACATTATATTGAAGGAACGCGCGGGCTTTCGCACAAAAAACGTCGGTGACCTTCGCCGGAAATCGCTGAAAAATGAATCAGGGACTAAAAGAGATAATTGCTGACGTACGAGAGCAAGTGCTGTATTTGCAGGAGCTTGGCGTTGAGGCTTTTGATGGTAGTTTGTCGGAGCGGTTGGCGGGTTTTGCGGGAAATCGATCTGAGATCTCAAATTTGAGATCTGAAAATAGAAATGCTCCGGCATCTGGAATTTCAAATTTGAGATCTGAGATTTCTGATCCGAGAGGTTATGCGACGATACCGCGAGAGATACCGACGTTTTCGCGGTTGGAGAACAAAACACAACCATCAGAGCGTCCCGCGGGCGGGTCGCGGCTTTCGTCATTGCCCACACTTTCTGAAAGGAAAAAAACTGTGCCATTTTTTGATAAATACAACCCTGACGAGAGACGAGAGACGGGAGACGCGAGCAAGGACCAGCAGGCGAGCGTTCCGGCATTTGAGGCGTTGCCCAATTTGCCTGAGCCTTCAGAGACGATCGAGCAGATACGGGCGGAGATCGGGAAGGATTGTCGGCGGTGCAAGCTGTGTGAGCTTGGGCGGACGAAGGTTGTTAATAGCGTAGGGAATTTTGATGCAGATCTGATGTTCGTGGGCGAAGCTCCGGGGGCGGATGAGGATGCTCAGGGCGAGCCATTTGTGGGGAAGGCTGGGCAATTGTTGACCGATATTATTGAAAAAGGCTTGCAGATGCCTCGTAAGGATGTTTTTATCGGCAACATCAACCGTTGCCGCCCGCCGGGGAATCGGGCTCCGGAGCCGGACGAATCCGTCGTTTGCAAGCCATTTCTGCAACGTGAGATAGCTGTGGTTCGGCCAAAGGTCATTGTAGTTTTGGGTGCAACGGCGGCACAGAATCTGCTTGAAACGAAGGTTCCGATATCGAAGCTGCGTGGGCAATTTCATGATTATTTGGGAACAAAAGTGATGCCGACCTTTCATCCGGCTTACTTGCTTCGCGATCCGCATAAGAAGCGAGAGGTTTGGGAAGATATGAAGTTGGTCAAGAGCTATTTAGCGACTGGAGGGTGAGCATCCTTCTCGCCCGTTCTAGTTTAGTTAACACTATTTATTTATTGCGAAAATACGGGCGAGCCGGATGCTCGCCCTCCAGTCTTATGAGAGTTTTTTCATATCTGCTGATCTTGGTTTTATTACCGTTTGGAACTTTTTCCCAAACTCAAAAGCCTACATATACCGAGCTAAAACAGCTCCAAGGGCCGCAGAATCCGCGGCTTGGGTTCATGATCCACGGCGGTGCTGGCGTTTTGGCGAAGTCGGCGATGACGCCGGAGAAAGAGAAGGCTTTTCGAGCGGATCTGGAACGGGCGGTTTTGGTGGGCTATAAGGTTTTGCAGGAAGGGAAGACGAGCGTTGACGCGGTCGTGACGGCGATAAAGATACTTGAGGATTCGCCGCTGTTCAATGCCGGGAAAGGCGCGGTTTTTACTCATGACGGTAAGAATGAGCTGGATGCGTCGATAATGTTCGGCAAAACGCAGGCTGCCGGAGCGGTCGCTGGGTTGCGGCATATCAAGAATCCGATCACGCTTGCTCGCGCGGTGATGGAGAATTCGGAACACGTGATGATGATCGGCGACGGTGCCGAAAAATTTGCCAAAGAGCAGAATATCGAGATCGTTGACGAGAAATATTTCTGGACGCAGCATCGGTGGGACGCTTTGCAGCAGGTTCTTAAAGAGGAAAATGAGAAAGTGAGAAAAGGGGAAGGTGAGAAGAAGCCTGGCGTTTCTCGCGTTCCTGCGTCTAAGCTCGATATCAATCGATTTGGGACTGTTGGTGCGGTTGCATTGGATAAGAATGGCGATCTTGCGGCCGGAACCTCGACTGGCGGCATGACGAATAAGAAGTACGGGCGCGTCGGTGATGCTCCTATAATCGGGGCGGGAACGTACGCGAATAACAATTCGTGTGCGGTCTCGGCGACGGGTTGGGGCGAGTTTTTTATTCGGCTTGGTGTGGCTCGGGATATTTGTTCGCTGGTGGAATATCGCCAGATGCCGATCCAGAATGCGGCCGACACTGTGATCAAGAAAAAGCTGCAAACTCTCGGCGGTGACGGCGGCGTGATCGCGATGGATCGATACGGGAATATGGGGATATCGTTCAATTCAGAAGGTATGTACCGGGCGTATATCGATGTGAATGGGAAGGCAGTTGTAGAGATATATTAGTGTCGCGGTCAGAACCACCTGCGGTAGCGGGTGGTTAAAGAGCGCAGATCGATCGCTAGTTCAAAATCGAAGAGAACAACCACCCGCTACCGCAGGTGGTTCCGACTTTATGTTATCCGCAGAAATTATTGCTATCGGTTCCGAGCTTTTGACGCCGGAGAAGACCGACACAAACAGCCTCTGGCTGACGGGGAAGCTGAATGAGATCGGCATCGATGTAATGCTGAAAACGATCGTCGGTGACAGCGGAGCGCGGCTTCAGGAATCGGTGGGCGATGCGCTCCGGCGGTCGGATATTGTGATCACGACGGGCGGTTTGGGACCAACCGAGGATGATATCACGCGGCAATTCACCGCAAATGCGGTTGGGCGTGAACTCGTTTATTACGAACATTTAGAGACACACCTACGTGAGCGTTTCAAGGCGTGGGGACGTGAGATGCCTGGGATAAATATACGCCAGGCGTATGTGATCGACGGCTCTGAGATATTGCCGAATCCGAACGGCTCTGCTGTCGGGATGCTTTACGAATCTGACGGAAAGCTGCTCGCTGTTCTGCCGGGGCCGCCGCGTGAGAATCAGCCGATGTTCCTCGAGCACGTCCTGCCAAAGCTCAAGGCGCGAGCGGGTGAAGTGTTTGTCAGACGGCGTTTATTAAAGGTTTCCGGCAAAGGCGAATCGGCGGTCGATGAGATCGCGGCTCCCATTTACACGGCGTATCCCGACGTTCAGACCTCGATCCTTTTTAACAAAAGCGAGGTCGAGATACATCTTGCGGCAAAGGCTGGTGACGCGTCGGCTGCTCAGGCGATCGCTGATGAGGTCGCTGGGAAACTCGCTGATGCTCTCGGCAAGGCCGTATTTTCAACGCACGGCGAATCGATGGAAGAGGTCGTGGGCAAACTGCTGCTCGAACGCCGCGAGACAGTTGCGGTTGCCGAAAGCTGCACCGGCGGGTTGATAGGCGAGCGATTTACGGAAGTTCCGGGCTCGTCCGCGTACTTTATGGAGGGTGCGATCACCTATTCCAATGCGGCGAAGATGAGGACGCTCGGCGTTCCGGCCGATATTCTTGATACGCACGGAGCCGTCAGTGCCGAATGTGCCGAAGCGATGGCCGCCGGAATACGCGAATACGCATCGACGGATCACGCAATTTCGGTCACGGGCATTGCGGGTCCCGATGGCGGCAGTGAAGAAAAGCCGGTTGGTACTGTTTTTATTGCCTACGCCGGGCCGGATGGTGTGAAGTCGGTCAAATTTGTACTGCCCGGAGATCGTTATTTAATAAGGTGGCGTTCGAGTCAGGCGGCGCTCGATTATTTGCGGCGGCAATTGAGTTAGATCGCCAGGACGTGGTAGTAGGCGAGTTTGAATAATATTAAGACATAGCTGATCTCCGCGACCTCTGCGACCCACTCGGCGTTCTCTGCGAGAAACCGGAGTCCAGGGTATCTCAAATGATTCCTCGCAGAGTTAGCAGAGGAAAGACGCAGAGTTCGTAAAAGCCCATCCTGTTCAATTTTAAAATGATCCACTGCCCAACAGATCTTAATCTTGCTTTTTTAGGCGAATAATCTGAAAATTAAAGGGTTATTTTTGCTGAAAACCGCATCAAACCTTTTGAAACTTTGCCGTTAGCCACGCGTGTATATGGGTTGGATACAAGAAATTTGTCCGTCCGAACATCGAAATCAGATTTAACTCGTTATGAAAAGATCAATCCACGTTCGTTTTTTCCTTAGTCTTTTTATCCTTATGTCGCTGCTCTCGCCGATCTCGGCGCTTGCGATGGGCGATGGCGGGAAAAAATACTTTGCTCAGGGACTGAAGCACGAAAGTGCTGAGGAATGGGACAAAGCGGTTGAGCAGTTTGCTCTGGCCGTGGCTGATATGCCAAAAAATCCTGAGTATCGTCTGCACCTGACTCGTGCGCTTTTTAATGCGTCGCAGCAGTACATGAAAAAAGGAAATTCGGCGGCGAAGGAGAAGGATTTTGAGGCTGCTTATCTTGCGTTTCGTAAAGCGTACGCTTTTGATCCGACGAACGAATTGGCTAAGTCTGAGATGGACCGGATGGTCCGTCTGCAGCAAGATATTAACGAAGGTTCAGATCCCAAAAACCCCAAGAAAGAAGATAACGGCGGAAAAGTCAAAATGGTGATGACGAGCGGTTCGCCTTCGTCGCCGGTTGCGGCAGCGTCGCAGGTACCGCAGAAGATGGAGAAGTTACGCGACCTTCCGTTTCCTTCGGGCATCGATACGCAGTTCATTATTAAAGAGCTTGCCAAAGATCTCGATCTCAACGTCCTATTCGACAAGGAATCGTTCAGGATGCCTACGAAGGTTTCGATCGATCTAAAGAATGTGTCGTCGGCGCGGGCGTTAGATTACATCTTCATGCAGGAAGGGTATTTCTTTCAGAAGGTCGGCCCTCGAACCATTATCGTCGCACAGCAGCAGCAGCGACAGAAATTTCAGCAGATGGTGCTCAGAACGTTCTATCTGGCAAACGCCGCGCCGAAAGATATCGTGAAAGTCGTTCAGACCGCGATCCCGGCTCAGCCGGGACGTTCGCAGACGATCGTTCTGCAGGACGAGGCGACAAACAGCGTCACGATCCGCGATACGTCTGAAAATATTCGCCTGATCGGCCAGTTGATCAAATCGCTGGACAAAGACCGTGCCGAGGTCGTGATGGACGTTGCGATCTATGAGGTGAATAAGGCTGATCTGCTGCAGTTTGGTAATCAGGTCGGTTCGCAGACGCAGCTTCAGAATCTGGGCGGAACTGGGGCTGGACAGGTTTTGCTGGGAAATACGCCGTTGACCCAGTCCATTGTAAGTGGAACGGCAACGACCGTTGCTCCGATCGCGACGGCGATCGCAACTGGAATTCTTCTTCCAACCGCGACCCTTTCAGCATTTCAGAGCAAAAACGATACGAAACTGCTCGCGTTTTCGCAGATCCATGCATTTAACAACGAAGATTCTTCGGCCCGTATCGGTCAGCGAGTTCCGGTACAGAGTGCTCAGTATCTCGGCGTCGGTGGCGTTAATAACGGTAATAACGGTTTCGGCCAGACAGCCAACGTTATCAATTACGAACAGGTTGGTCTGACGCTGAAATTCAAACCGCTGGTATTTCCGAATCAGGACGTTCAGGTCGCGATGGAGATCGAATCGAAGGACGTAGCTGGTGGCAGCACGGCAAATCCAGTGTTTACCGAACGTACGATCAAGGGAACTGCTCGTATCCAGAACAACAAAACATTGCTCCTCGCCAGCGTTAATCAGGGCGTCGAAACAAAGGGCAAACAGGGATTGCCGATCCTGGGCCTGATCCCGGTCATTGGCCGCCTCTTTACCGCTCCGACGCGTGACAATCGTCAGGTCGATATCGTTATCGCGGTCACGCCGCGTGTGATCCGTGCTCCGGCCATTTTGCCTGAGGACGAGATCGAGCGTGAAACGGGAAGCCAGGGCGTTCCGACGACGGGAACGCTGCAGGAAATGATCGTTCAGGAAGAGCGTGACGAACTGCTCGCAGCCGCTCGCCGAATCCCGACCGCCTCGGAAGTCCAACTTCCTGACCAGCCGGTTGAGTACGTGAGAGGTGATGTCGCCGCTGTCGATGTGAGCAAAACAAAGATCACCGAAGCAGACATGACCACGCCCGAAGCGTTGGCCGCCGCGATCCCGGGAATGAAGCCGATCGATGCGAGCGTGAAAGATGTTCAGCTCAACAAAACATCGAACATCGTCAATCCGACCGTTCCTGAGATCGTGAACACGATGGCTCCGGCTCCGCAGAAGACGCTTGAGATCAAGGAAGAAGTGGACGACACCAAGCCGGCAGTCCCGGCTGAGTCGAAACCGGCGGCGGTCGCTGAGGCTTCTCCGGCTGTCGAACTTCGACTCGGAACCGAACTGGCTGAGATGAAAGCGGGTGACAAGGTCAAAGTTCCGGTCGTGATGCAGGGAAATGGGACGTTTCGCACTGCTACGATGGGATTGAAATACGATCCGTCGAAGGTCGCGATCCGTGCGGTCAGCTACGGTGATGTGTTTGGCTCGATGGCAAATTCGGTCGCGACGCCGTTCCTTAACGATAAAGGAAAGCTTTATGTGAGCTTTATTTCGCCGGAAGAGAAAGGCCAGATCCCGGCCGGAACGCTTGCGTTCCTTGAGATCGAGGCTTTGGTCGCTGGCAAGCCGCAGATCGAGTTTGACCGCGATATGTTCAATTTCCAGACCGCACAGGGCGGCGTTTTGAAGCTGAAGTTTCAGGAATAAATGAGCAAATTTGTTCGAAAACTTAAAAGCCAGTCGGGCTACAGTATGCTCGAACTAGTAGCGACGCTTGGCGTCCTCGCGGTTCTGGTCATGGGAACGATCCCGATGGCCCAGAACGCTCTGAAACGTCAGAAAGAGCAGCGCCTTCGTGATGCGCTTGCTCAGATGCGACGGGCGATAGACGAGTTCAAACGCGATACCTACGGAGCGTGTCCGCAGGGAGCCGTTAACTCCGTCAATCCGATCGGCGGCGGCGTTATTCCGACCGATCCGCGGAGCCGCGTCGTTATTGACGATTGCAAGATATTTGAAACCGACAATCTCGACCGCTATCCGCCATCGCTGGAAATGCTCGTTGACGGCGTGAAGGTAAAATCCCGAATGCCCAATCTGACATCGGGAAGCGGTATCCGCGACGGTTCGCTACAGGCGACCGAGATCAACGAAGAGAAAGAGATAATCAAGGTATATCTTCGCGAGTTGCCGGTCGACCCTATGACCGGAGAAAAAGAATGGAAGCTGCGTTCGTCGTATCAGGATGTTGATTCTGAAAACTGGGACGAGATAAATGTTTTTGACGTGCGTTCGAGTTCGGACGAAGAAGCGCTGAATGGAGAGAAGTATAGTGAGTGGTAAGACGATTTTGGGCTTTCGATCTTGGATTTTGGATTCGCTTCGCGTTGCGAAGCGAGAAGAATCCGCTCGATCTCTTGTAATCCAAGATCCAAAATCTAAAATCCAAAATCAAAAAGGTTTTTCCTTGCTCGAGTTGATGATCGCGATGTTTATCATGATCATTTTGCTTTCGATCGCGGTGCCGACCTATGAGCGGAGCGTTCGTAATGCTCGTGAGATCGTTTTGCAGGAAAATCTTTTTCAAATGCGGCGGGCGATAGATCAGTTTACCGCAGATAAAGGTAAACTTCCGGGGTCGGTCGATGATCTCGTCGAGTCGAAATACCTGCGAGAAAAGCCGTACGACCCGATCTCGGAAAAGCAGGAATGGGACGAGATCCAGGGCGAGGATCCGAATTCTTCTGAGGGCGAGCAGGGCTTAGTTAACGTAAAGACGCTCGCGACCGGCGAAGACGTCAACGGCAAACCTTACAGCGACTATTGATCCCGATAAAAATTTATGTTTTCTTCGATCACTCAGCCCAACTACCCGAATGCGGCATTGGGAATTGAGAGCAATTTTCTTTCCGCAGTCGCCCTTTCCGGCGGACGTCGCGGATATTCTGTAAAACAGGCGGGCGTTATTGAATTGCCCGCAGGTCTCGTCACGCCGAGCTTTCTCGATATCAATATCACCGATCATCTTGAGTTTTCCGCGTGCCTTCGCGAAGTCGCCGAGAGCGCGGGGCTTCTAAAGCAAAAACGCTGGTCGATCGCTCTGCCGAGCAGCACTGCTCGTACTGCGATCCTGACTCTCGACAGCGAACCCGCAAATGCCAAAGAGGCCGAGGAAGTGATCGACTGGAAAGCCGAGCAGAATTTCGGTGCTCCGGCGGCCGAGCTTCGGATCGCCCGTCAAAAGATATCGCCCGATCGCGAGGGCCGTTCGCGTTATTTCGCGACCGCGGTCAGGCTTGCGGTGATCGATGAATACGAATCGCACTTCGAATCGCTTGGCTGGAAAGCTGGTCTAATATTGCCGCGTGCTGTCGGCGAAGCAAACTGGCTGATGGATCGCAAAGACAAATCGGATTCGCTGCTTATTAGCGGGAACACTGATGGATTTACGGCTTTGCTTCTCCGTGGATCTGAACCGACGGTTGTCCGCTCGGTCACATGTCAGCAATCCGAAGTTGACGACGAGATCTATCGCCTGGTTATGTTCTATAACGATCGATTCGGATCGAACGATGGGAACGCTCTGCTCGAAAGGCTTCTGGTCGTTGGCAGAACGCTGGTCGGATCGAAAGTTCGAACGATCGCATCGGAGGCTTTGGGACGCAATCTTCAGGTATTAACGAGCGATGAGGTCGGGCTGAGTTTGCCGGTCGGCAGTCTCAGTTTCGATGATCTCGCCGCACCTGCTGGACTTGCGGCTTTGGGGGCTTAGGAAGATAGCCACGACTTACACGAATAAGCACGAATATAAGAGCTAATTTTCTGTTCGTGCTTATTAGTATAATTCGTGGCTAAAAAAATGTTCCACATCGCCTTGCTCTCTGAAACAATTTGGATGAAACTACCGTAATACCGAGCGATACGATGACTGCACGAGCATTGCCAATTGAAGGGATACGGAGCCTGACGGACGGCGAATTGATCGTAAATGCCGTCAATGGCCGTACGGACGGGTTTGAGGAACTCGTCAGGCGTTATCAAAGGCCGATCACGAGCTATGTTTTCAGGATGCTCGGCGATTACGACCTGTCGCTCGACGTCACGCAGGAAGTCTTCATCAAGGTTTACAACTCCCTCACTAAATACAGCCCCGAATATAAATTCTCGACCTGGCTCTATCGCATCGCCCACAACGCCGCTGTCGATCATATGCGTCGCAACTCAGTGACGCCGCAAAGTCTCGAAACGGAAAACGCCGACGGTTCGTATCAGATCCAGCTCGAAAGCCGCGGCTCGTCGCCCGAACAGGACCGCGAACGCAGCGAATGGCGAACCGAGATCGATTCTGTTATCAAATGCTTGCCGCCCGCATATCGCGACCTGATCGTCTTGCGTCACTCGCGAGACCTGAGTTACGACGAAATAGCAGAGATCACCGGATTGCCGCTCGGAACGGTCAAGAATCGCCTGTTCCGTGCACGCGAAATGATGCGCGAGATGTTTATCGAACGAGGATTTACGGGAGTTTAAGCCAATGAGCTATCAAATGCAGCCAATGGGGCCTGTTTCTTTGCAGACCGCTGATGAGAAACAGATGGGAATGTTTCTGCATTTGGCGCAGCTTGTAAATGTCTTTTTGTTTCCAGTTGGGATCATCGTTCCTATTGTCCTATGGCAGACCCAGAAGGAGAAGATGCCGGCCCTTGATGCTCACGGAAAAATGGTGGCGAATTGGATGATATCTTCGACCATTTACGCGATCGTAAGCATTCCACTGATCCTATTATTTTTTGTAGGCCTTTTGACCTTGATCGCGGTAGGTGTGATGGGGCTAATATTCCCGATCATTGGTGCCGTTAAAGCAAACAACGGTGAGCTATGGGAATATCCGCTGACGATCAAGTTTCTGAAATGATGCTCGACGAAATGCGACAAATGGCAGTTCAGTGCCCAACACATGAGATTTCGGCGTATATCGACGGCGAGCTTGATCTCGTGCGTGAGTTGGAGCTCGAATCGCATTTTGCTTCGTGCGAGCTTTGTTCTGAAGAATTGAATCAGCAGAAGCAGTTTTTGTGCAGCCTGAACTCAAGCCTAAAACAGGAACGCGAGATCGAACTGCCTAAGGATTTTACCAAGCACATCGTCGCAAATGCCGAAAGCAACGTCAGCGGGCTGCGCGGTTCGCGTGAACGCTATAACGCGATGTTCATCTGTGCGGCTCTGTTTCTGTTCGTCTTGTTCGCGATGGGAGCCGAAGCGGACAAGATGTTTCAGAGTGCATACGGCTTTCTCGGACAGAGTGCCGCTGTCCTCGGATTTTTTGGCCATCTTGTGTATTCGTTGTTTGTCGGCGTGGTGATCGTTGTGCGTTCCTTTGCCAGCCAGTTCCGCCTTGATGTGGTTGTGGTAATGGCAGTTGCGGGGTTTTTCGCCGCAGCACTGATGTTGGTCTCGCGAAAGGTTTTAAGTATGCGTCGGGCGTGAGGCATTCCACTTTAAGGTGAATAATTTTTTGGTGACAAGGTTTGGAGTATGCGCGGGTTCGGTCGATGACCGTGCGATCGCTGCACTCAGAACCTTTTTTCTTTTCGCTTTATTCATCCCGACCCTGTGTCTGACCGTTTTCGCTCATCCTGAGATCACTACTTCCGAAGATCAAACCACCGTCATCGTTAACGACGCTCCCGAGCAGGACATCATAAGCTTTGGAAAATCCGTGATCGTGATCAAGCGAGCCAAAGGCGTTCTCGCCGTGGGCGGCGACATCACTGTCGAAGGCCGCGTCGAGGGCGATGTTGCGACGATCGGTGGAAATGTCATTCAAAAAGAAGGCGGGTACATCGGCGGCGAAGTGATCGCGATCGGCGGTTCGTACAAGCCCGAAAGTGCGACGCCGCGGCGTGAAGCGAATAAGCAGACGGTCGTTCTGGGCGTTTTTGAGGAGGAACTGCGAAATTTCGGCCAAAACCCGACGAGTGTTTTTGCACCGAGTTTTTCGATCGGGTTTCTCGCTCAGCGGCTGTTTATAGCATTGGTTTGGTTCGTTATCTCGCTCGTTTTCACGACGCTCGCTCCGGGAGCCGTCAGCCGGGCTGTTGCTAGAGTGCAAATTTCTACGCTGAAAGTATTCGCTATCGGAGCTATTTCTTTTCTTGCGATCGCGACGATTATCGTTGGCGGCAGTATCACGCTGCCGAATTATTTGGGAGCGGGCGTCGCGTTTTTAGGAGCGATAGTGGTCTTGCTGGGTTTTGTTTTCGGCCGCGTCGTTCTGCAGGTCAGCGCGGGTAAATTGATCCAGAAACATTTCCTCGCCGGTAACAACCGCTCAGAAACTCTTGCTCTGCTCATCGGCGTTCTTACCTGGACGCTTCTACTCTCGCTTCCGTACGTCTGGCTGATCGCCTTGTTCGTGATATTCGCCGCTGGTGTCGGCCTCGTTCTAACCGGAAAAACCTCTCCAAAATGGCAGAATCCGTAAGGTAATACTTGCAGATTTTTACATTTCTTTACAAATCGCCTCGAACCTTACTGTTACTATTAACGTCATAGTCCTTGAGAGACGCAACTTTGCGCGTTTCGGACGCGTATAGATTCGAGGATAAATAACGAAAATATGTTTAAGGCCTTTCTTACAATCAGTACCATTCTGCTCTCCGGAACCCTCGCACTTGTTATGGCGCAGGGCGTCAAGCCGACGGTAATTGTTGGTGATGTGACGTCCATCGCTGATAAGAATTTTGTTCTAGCCGCAAAAACTGGGCCGGTTGAAGTTTCAACAAACGAAAAGACAGCCTTCAAAAAGGTGTCGGCTGAGAACCCAAATCTTGCTCAGGCTACCGCAGGAGAGTTTGTTAACATCAGCGTCGGCGACAAGCTAACGGTCAGCGTCATAGTTGATCCCGATGGCAAAATGCAGCCCGCGCGTACTGTTTATTTCATAACCAAGGCTGATATCACCGCCAAGAACGCGAAGGAAAGCGCTGAATGGCAGCGACGCGGCGTCACTGGAAAGGTGACGGCAGTTAACGCCGCAACCAATCAGATGACGCTCGAAACGCGTACATTGACTGGTTCGAGCCACGTCGTCGTTACGCCAAAGGACGGAGCGAAGTTCCTGCGTTACGCTCCTGATTCGATCCGCTTTGATGAAGCTCAGCCCAGCACCATCGGCGATACAAAGGTCGGCGATATGGTTCGTGCTTTGGGCGATAAGAGTTCGGATGGCTTGAGTTTTGCCGCCGAGCAGGTTGTTGCCGGTGCGTTTCAGACCGTCGCCGGAACCGTAAAATCGATCGATACCGCAAAGAACGAAGTAGTTATTAAAAATCTCCAAACCAACAAGGATGTGACCGTAGTCATCAGCGACACGTCGGTATTGAAGCGTTTCCCGGCTGAACAGGCCGAAATGCTTGCCCGTTTTCAAATGATGGGTGCCGGCGGCGGAGCGAGGCCAATGGGCACTCCAGGCGGACAAGGCGGCGGACAAGGCGGACAAGGTGGCGGACAAGGCGAGCGTGGCGGACAGCCGCCAGCAGGAAATCAGGGCGGTAGTCCGGGTGGAGCACCGGGAGGCGGACAAGGACGCCCTGGGATGGGCGGCGGACGAGGAGCCGGCGGTGTCGAAGACATGCTCGAACGCTCCCCCAATATCTCAGCCTCCGACCTCAAAGTCGGAGACACGATCGCACTCTCGAGCACCAAGACCCCTGACATGGCTCGAATCAAAGCGATCAAACTTTTTGCCGGCGTAGAGCCATTCCTGCGTGCCGCACAAGCGACGGGCGGAAGAGGCGGACGTGGCCAGGGTGGAGTCGAGGCAGGGTTCAGTATTCCTGGACTCGATGGCATCGGTTTCCCCTAAAATGATTTCCCGGGCGGTGATTATTATTGGGACCCGCCCTATTTTTTCTATTTGCTCTCTATTATCATCATGAAATTTATTAGACCCCTTATATTTATCAGCCTAGTATCGCTCGTGGCGGCAAATTCGATCTTTGCCCAGGCGGTCGGCAGCATCGCCGGGACGGTCACAGACCTTAACGGTGCCGTTGTCGTCGGCGCGACGGTGTCGGTCTTTTCAACGACCGGGCAGCGACTAAAACAGTCGGTCGCGAACGCAAAAGGTGAATATTCGATCCCAGGCCTTGCTCCGGGAAAATATAACGTAAAAGCGATCGCAAATGGCTTTGATCTCTATGACGACATGGATGTCTCGGTCACAGCCGGTGGTAAGACGGAATTGATCATTTTGTTAGCCGTTGGCGGTATCGTTGAGAATGTGGACGTTTCGCAGAACGCCGCCGTTTCGACCGATCCTGCTAACAACGGAGATGCTCAGGTCCTGAGCAAGAGTGAGATCGAAGCGTTGCCGGACGATCCGGACGAGATGCAGGCTTATTTGCAATCGCTTGTTGGAGCCGCAGCAGGTCCAAACGGTGGCCAGATCTACATCGATGGCTTTACGGGCGGTCAGATGCCGTCAAAAGATCAGATCCGCGAGATCCGTATCAACAGCAATCCTTTCTCGGCAGAATATGACAGCCCTGGTTCGGGACGTATCGAGATCCTGACCCGTCCTGGATCTGACAAATGGCGCGGTTCGCTAAATGCTAATTTCAATGATGAAAGCCTCAACTCGCGAAACCCGTTCGCTCTGAACAGGGCTCCAACGCAGCAGCGCAACTTTGGCGGCAGCTTGTCCGGGCCGATCCAAAAGGGGAAATCGTCGTTTAGCTTGGACGTTAACAACCGCGACAACGATGGCAACGTTATCATTAACGCTCAGATACTTGATCCGACGTTCAACATCGTAAGTTTCCGTCGTGACGTTACTGTGCCATCGCGAAACTTTAATTTTAACCCGCGGTTCGATTTTGCTATTAACAGCAAGAATACTGCCGTTGTTCGATATGGTTTTCGTAAGAGTTCTGGCAAAAATCAGAGCCTTAACGAAACCACTTTGCTTTCACGTGCATCCGAATCGTCAGGGCAGGAACATGAACTTCGTGCGACTGAAACGATGATCATCAACGCCAAAACGGTAAATGAAACGCGTTTTGAGTTCTCGGACAACGACAATAAGCGTACTGGTGATAACTCGATCCCAACGATCAGCGTCTCGAATGCATTTTCGAGCGGCGGAGCGTCGGTCGGACAGAGCTTCACCAAGAACAGAACATGGGAGCTCAACAACTTTACGAGCACATCGTTCGGAAAGAACATGCAGCACTCATTCAAAGTGGGCGGCAGGTTGAGAGGTGTAAAGATCACTGACCGTGCGGAAAACAACTACGCGGGTACGATCTCATTCCAGGGCTTTTCGCTCAATGGCGGAACTGACGTTTGCGATATCAATAGTGACGCTTTTGTTTCGTCGATCGAGCAGTATCGATGCAAATTGAACGGCACAGTCTCAGCGAACCCGCTTTTTTCGTACAATCCAACTCAGTACAGTATCAACACCGGCAATCCGGAACTCAGTATTTCTCAGATCGATGGTGCTCTATTCGTATCGGACGACTGGAAAATGCGTCCTGACCTGATGATCAGTTTCGGCGTCCGTTACGAGAATCAGTCGAATATCAGTAGCAACTACAACTTCGCCCCCAGAATTGGTATTGCATGGTCGCCGGGAGCCGGCGGAGCTAAGCAACCGAAGTTCGTGTTCCGTGGCGGCGGCGGCATTTTTTACAATCGATTTGGTGAAAGCCAGACGTTGAATGCACAACGAAATAACGGCGTGAATCAGCTCAGCCTTTTCGTCAATGGTAATGACACCGATCCTGTTCGTCGAGCAGCAGCTCGAGCGTTGCTAGCTCAGGCCGTATTCACATCGGCCGGAGTCACGAATTTGCCAACTGTTGCACAGATCCAGGCTGCTTTGCCGCAGACTGCCAGCTCTATCTCTGCAATTTCGCCTATCCTAAGTGCTCCTTACACAATGCAGGCTGTATTTTCGGTTGAGAGAGCACTTACTCCAAAATTGAATATCAACTCGAACCTGACGCTTTCCCGGTCGCTGCACCAGCTTCGTACGCGAAATATTAATGCACCAGTTTGTCCATTACAGATCAATTGTGCCGGTGCTGCAAGACCGCTGCCTGGTGTGGGTAACATAAACCAGATCGAAGCTGGCGGAAGAAGTAACTACGTGGGCTGGGGCGTAAACCTGCGGGCGAATTTCAGCCAGAGATTCAATGGCTTTATGGGATACCGTCTCGGGTTTTCCAAGACCGACGTTGGTGGAACACCAGCGTACGCGTATGATCTTTCGGACGAATACGGACGTTCGGGTCAGGATTCCCGACACACTTTTATGTTTGGCGGTTCTGTGAACATTCCCTGGGGCGTTTCTCTCAATCCGAACGTTAACTTCAGCACAGGCACTCCGTTCAATATCACAAGCGGTCAGGATCTGAATGGTGACGGCAGCTTTTCTGAGCGACCAACATTCGCACAGCTTGCCGCACGCTGCACCGAGTTGAACTTGGATGCTTCATACTGTAACGTAAGCGGATTTGATCCAAATGCTATCCTTCCGCGAAATTTTGCTGAAGGTCCATCGCTCTTCAACGTCAATCTTCGTGTCGGTAAGAACTTCGGCTTCGGCAAATCGGCCGCGGCAAGAGCTGCGGGAAATGGCGGTGGCGGCGGTCCGGCAATGGGCGGCGGCGGAATGCCCGGAATGATGGGCGGTGGTGGCGGCGGTCCTCGTATGGGCGGTGGCGGCTTCGGCGGATTCGGCGGTGAAGGCCGCAAGCCTTACAACCTGAATGTCAGCATTGATTTTCAGAATATTTTCAATATCGTAAACCTTGCAAACCCTTCTGGAACGCTTACCAATAACCGTTTCGGTCAGTCGACTGCGATTCGAAGCGGCGGCGGATTTGGTGGTTTCGGTGGCGGTGGCGGATTTGGGGGCGGTGGTGGCAGCGGCCCGAACCGAAAGATCAGCCTCAGTATGAGATTCAGCTGGTAAACCAAATCCGGTTGATTTTAATCAAACAAAAGAGAGACTCGAACGTATAAGTTCCTGTCTCTCTTTTGGTTTTAAATCGAATTATTCTGTATCTTCTAAATATGAAAATCTTCTTTGGATCTACGCTTCTTATTGCTTCGCTCGCCGTCGGTGCACACGCTCAGGCGGGAACCACGGTTAAACAGACTGTTCCGGATAAAACAACGGCCTCGACCGATCCCGCGGACATTGCGAAAACAACGCTCGCAGTTCACGGGGGCGATAAGTTGAAAAAGATGAACACACTTTTGCTTAAGGGGGCTGCTGACCTTACATTTAATGGCCAGGCTGTTCCCGGAGCATTCTCAACTGCGATAAGCGGTGAGAAGTATTACTTTGAGATCACGACGGCTATCCAATCATTGAAGCAGTCCTATGACGGTGTTCAAACCTCGTCGTCCCTTCCGGGTTTTTCACTTCCGCCTGTAACAAGCCTCGGCTTTCCGCTCCTCCGAAAGGTCGGTGATAAAGGGTATGTGGTCACCGCGTTGCCAGATGCAGCGAAGAAAAAGAAGGGCTTTCGTATTACGACTCCGGAGGGATTTTATACAGATTTTTTTGTCAATGAAAAGACCGGCCAGCTCAAAAGTTACGAGTCGAAATGGATGGATGAGCAGAATCGAGCCATTACAACCTCGGTGGAGATCGACGAATTCCAAACTGTGGACGGGATCGTTGTACCAAAAAAATACGCTCAACGCTTCGACCTTGGCCCGATCACGGCGTATGCAAATTTTAATGCCAAAACGGTAACCATCAACTCAACTATCGAAGACAGTGCGTTTGCGATAGGTAAGTAGTGGAGTAGTTGATACTCTGCAAACCTTGCACTAAGGAGAGTTACTTCGCAAATCGGCTGTTCTTCCACCAGTCGATGGTGTTTCTGAGGCCTTCTTCGAGGCCGACAAGTTGTTCGTATTGAATGCACTCGATGGCGCGGCGGTTGTCGGCTTGGGAGTCTTTGACGTCGCCGTTTCTGGGTTCGCGGAACTCGGGAACGGCGTCGTTTTTGCCGGTGATCTTTTTTAGGACCTCGAGCAATTCGTTGAGTGTTATGCGGTCGCCGTTGGCGGCGTTCATGGTTTCGCCGAGGCCCTTGGTCGTTTGGGCGGCTTTGATGTTGGCGTTCACGACGTTTGCGATGTAGGTAAAATCGCGAGACTGCTCGCCGTCACCGAATATCACCGGTGTTTGCCCGCTCATTAAGGCGTCAATGAATCGCGAGATCACGCCCGAGTACATCGAAGCAGGATTCTGACGCGGGCCGAAGACGTTAAAGTACCGCAACGCGACGGTCTCGAGGCCGTAGACGTTGTTAAAAGCACGGCAATAAAGCTCACCCGCCAGCTTGGCTGCTGCGTATGGCGACAGCGGATCGGGTTTCATCGTTTCAACCTTGGGCAACACGGGCTGATCACCATAGGCAGAACTAGAAGCGGCGTAGACGAATCTTTTCACGCCTGCATCGCGCGATTTGATGAGCATGTTGACCGTGCCGTTGACGCAAACACGATGGGTTTCCGCGGGATCTTCGACCGAGCGGGGAACACTCGGCAGAGCCGCCTGGTGGAATACGATCTCGACGCCTTCGATCGCCTTTGAGACCGCGGCATCGTCGTTTATATCGCCTTCGATGAAATTAAAATCGCCGGTGATCTCGTCCAGATTCTCCTGGAAACCGGTCGTGAAATCGTCGATGATGTTGACCTTCGCTCCCTGTCGGATCAATTCATCGGCAAGATTAGAGCCAATAAAACCTGCTCCGCCTGTAACAAGCACTTTTGTTGTGATGGCCATATGTACCTTTGAACGTGAGGTCGTGGGAAAGTGGGTTTAGAGCAACTCACTTTCCCATTCGCTCATTTTCGTCTCTTTTATCCGATCTACCGTCCGACTCCTACGTATTCAAATCCCATGTCCCGCATGTCCTTCGGTTCATAGATATTGCGAAGATCAGCGACCTTGGGTGACGTTAGGAGCGACTTAACCTTTTCCATATCGAGAGCACGAAACTGGTTCCATTCCGTGACGATGATCAGAGCATCTGCTTCCTTGATCGCGTCGTATTCGTCGACAGCATACTCGATCTCCGGCAGGTAATGCTTCGCCTCGGTCATCGCGACGGGATCGAATGCCCTGACCGCGGCACCGCGAGCTATCATGGATTTGATGATATCTGTCGCCGGCGATTCGCGCATGTCGTCGGTCTCCGGTTTGAAAGAAAGGCCGAGCACGCCGATCTTCTTGCCATTGAGATCGCCGACGAGCTTTTCGATCTTCGGGATCATGGCATCGCGTTGACGCTCGTTCGCTTCAACCACTGCATCGACGATACGGGTTTCGACACCGAATTTATCGGCGACGGTGGTAAGGGCCCGAGTATCTTTAGGGAAGCACGAACCGCCGTAACCCGGGCCGGGATGCAGGAATTTGCGGCCGATGCGGTTGTCCATTCCCATGCCTTTCGCCACATCATGGACGTCGCATCCAATGGCGTCGCATAGGTTGGCGATCTCGTTGATGAATGTGATCTTGGTCGCGAGAAAAGCATTCGCGGCGTATTTGATCAACTCTGCTGCCTCGAGGGAAGTGATGACCACCGGCGTTTCGATCAAGTAGAGCGGCCGGTAAAGCTCTTTCATAACATCGATCGCTCGTTCCTCGTTGCTGCCG
This sequence comes from Pyrinomonadaceae bacterium, assembly GCA_047600985.1. Classification (GTDB taxonomy): domain Bacteria; phylum Acidobacteriota; class Blastocatellia; order Pyrinomonadales; family Pyrinomonadaceae; genus OLB17. The sequence continues at coordinate 854,476 of JASGKA010000002.1, forward strand.
ACGACGACGCGGTCCGGACGCATGAAATCTTCGATAGCGGCGCCTTCGCGAAGGAATTCGGGGTTTGACGCGACGCCAAAGTCCGTTTCGATCGTCAGATTTTCTTTTACAAAGTTTCTCAACCACTCGCCGGTTCCAACCGGAACGGTCGATTTGGTGACCAGAACTTTGTAACCGTTGATCGCCTCCGCAATATCCTTCGCAGCCTGTCGGTAGTAGCTCATGTCAGGCGAACCGTCAGCCTGCGGCGGCGTCCCGACAGCGAGAAACACTACGAGAGCCTGCTCGACGGCAGCTTTAATATCGGTCGTAAAATGAAGACGTCCAGCAGCAACATTCTTCTCAACGATCTTGTCGAGGCCCGGCTCGTAGATCGGGATGATCCCGTTATTCAGGTTTTCAACTTTGACCGTGTCCACATCGACGCAAGTGACGTCAATACCAAATTCCGCGAAACAGGCTCCGGAAACCAATCCAACGTAGCCGGTGCCGATAACTGCTATATGCATAATAAAGAACTATGAAAACAAAGATCAATAAATACTCAATATGATCTAAATCAAGACAAAAGTATGCGGGTCACGTAAGTATTACATGACCCGCACATTTATAAACTAGAGGTTTAAGATTAACGAACCGGGCTGACGACGATACCACCGCCGCCAAAGTTTGAGTCATCGCTCTTCGTACCGAAGTAGATTCCTGCACCAGCAGCACCTGCAGCCAGGAGAAGCAGCCATGGCCAGTTGCCAACTGATGGGCCAGGAGCCGAATCAGGGCGGAGGCATGGTTTGCAGCCTGTCTGTACGAGGTTACCGGCGGTTGCCGTGGTTCCTGCAACAACTTGCTTGTTGTTCGAACCTTCACGCATCGTTACAATACCGGCTGCGGTATCAACGTGCGAGTGCGAACATTCAGCCTCAACGGTGAAATTGTCAGCTTGTCCAGCGTCAGCAACGAACGTGCCATTCTTCGTGGTTACGGTTGCTGCAACGCCAGCAGCATTGGCTACACGTGCTTTACCGTCCGTGAGGATGGCTACGATGCTCGTTTCGCTGAACTGAAGGGTTACGTTTGAATTTGCAAGGATCTCAACGCGGCCGGTTTTGCCGAGGCTAACCTCAGCGGTCGAATTATCACCGGTCGTGATCACGGCACCTGACATAACAGTCGAGTTCGATACAGCAGCCGATCCGTTAACCATGACCTGGCCTGTGACTTTGATCTCACCCGCAAAATCTTTCGGCATCGCGAAAGCAACCATTGAAGAAACACACCAGAAGGCTACGAGGGTAGCTGATGTTACAGTTTTACGTAAAATATTTTTGCCGAGCATTTAGTTAATCTCCTCCAGGAATCAATTCTCTCAAATCTAAATAATAATACCCTATAAGGTAACAGAAAAACAAACCTATCTTGTAGGACTGGTCGTGTTATTGTTGTCGCGGGTCGCAATAATGATCACAGCGGCAGCAGCTCCGCCGATGATGGCGGCCCAAACCCACCAATCCAAGCCGCCCGGACCCTGCTTTGCTTTCTTCGAGGATGAACCCGAAGCAGCCGAAGCGGTCTCGCCCGAAGCGAGCGTCACGACATCGCCAGTCAGCGTTTTAACGCCCACAGCGTTTGTCGAACTAAGAACTGTCAAACTTCCGGCGGTCAGGTCGCCCGTAACCGCATTTCCGTCAACATCCAGGACAAAAGTTGAACCCGGAGCAAGCTGAAGCTTTCCAGCTTTTCCGAGATTGATCACGGCACTTGCTCCTTCAGGCGTCGAGATCGTGCTCGACGAAAAAATAGTGCGGCCGCTGTCAGCAGGCTCACCATTAACAGTAACCGATGCTCCGCCCGACTTAGCACCCGTGATCAAAATTTCTCCGACCGGCTTAGTAGAAGCAGCCAGGGTCACGAGCGAACCAGACACAATAAAAGCAAAAAGTACGCCAAAAGTGGCGGCCTTAAACGCTAACCGCTTGATATTTAAGGATTTCATCATCTACTGCTCCAGTTCAATGGTTCCAGAAACGGAACCAGTCAAAGTTTTACACGAAAACGACTTTATGTCAATAAAATGCCGTTAAAGTCGGGGATCTCAACAAATTAGTTAATCAGGAGCCAAGTCCAACCTTTAAGCTGAAAATTATCTTATGTTTATACCATGTTTTTCAGCAAATTCAAATAGCTGAAGGTTAAATAAGTCTAAAATCGGGAATTGTTTTCCCATTCTGCATTTAGCGTTCGGCTCAAAGCCAGGATCTAAGCGGATCGAATTGATCGACCTTTGCCGAAAGTCTGATTTTTTGATTTAATTTGCTCAGTTAATAAAGATCTAACAGGAGTTATTTTCGATGAAGTTCAAGTTATTGTTCGTTTTGTTTTCGCTCGCACTTATCAGTGCCTGTTCCGGTGGCGGAGCGCCGAAGGAAAAACGTTTGAAGATCGGTTTTGCCATGGATACGCTGAAAGAAGAGCGTTGGCAGCGTGATAAAGATTCATTTGAGGCTCGCTGCAAGGAAATGAACGTCGATTGCGTTGTGACCGTTGCTGACAACAAGGCTGACAAGCAGGCGAACGACGTTGACAATCTACTCACGCAAAAGGTCGATGTGCTTGTGATCGCTCCTCATGATGCGGTTCAGGCGGCATCGATGGTCGATAAAGCGAAAACGCAGGGCGTTCCGGTCATTAGTTACGACCGACTGATCAATTCGGACAAGATCGATGCATATATCTCGCACCAGGTTCCTGTGATCGGCCGCAAGATCGCCGAATACGCATTGCAGAAAGTTCCTAAAGGTAACTACGTAATGGTTTACGGCTCATCTGCTGATAACAATGCTGTCATTATGAAGAAAGAGCAACTCGCCGTTCTGCAGGCTGCTATCGACAAGAAAGACATCGTTATCAAGGCAGACAACTTCATGACCGACTGGCGTCCCGACGAAGCCCTGAAAATGGCTGAGAACGCATTGACGCAGAACAACGACGACATACAGGCGTTCGTGGTCTCAAATGATGGAATGGCCGGTGGTGTCGTTTCGGCTCTTGAAAAGAAAGGACTTGCAGGTAAAGTTCTCGTCACGGGACAGGATGCTCAGGTTGATGCATTGCAGCGAATCGCGGAGGGCAAGCAGTCGATGACCGTTTACAAACCCATCGCTCCGCTGGCGAATGCGGCTGTTGATGCGGCGATAAAGCTTGCCAAAAAGGAAAAACTGGACACGAAACCTTTCATGAACGACGCTCTGAAAAAAGAAGTTCCGGCGATCCTGCTCGAGGTTACTACCGTCGATAAAGCAAATCTGATGGACACCGTCGTTAAAGACGGTTGGGCGAAATACGAAGACATCTTCAAGAACGTTCCCGAGGCCGATCGTCCGAAAAAAGCTGGCGGCAATTAACTTCATTCAATGAAAAAAGTCGTTCTCGCTGCCGATCTCGGCGGTACAAACCTTAGGATCGCCGCCGTCGACAGCGACGGGGCGATCCTTCATCTTGTGAAGCGTCCAGTTCCGCATAACGTTGCTCCTTCCGCTCTCATCGAACAGATACGCGAGATGGCCGATGAATGCTGCGTTCCGTCAACGACAGAGGACCAAAAGCGAGATTATTCTGCGATAGCATTTACCGCTCCGGCTCCGGTTGCAAAGGATTTTGACGGCGTTCTGACAAAACTTCCGAATCTGCCGAGCCTGGTAGGAATGAATCTGAAAACGGAGCTTCAGGATCTCTTCGGCATTCCCGTTACAGTCGAGAATGACGCGACCGCGGCAGGTATCGGCGAGCACTGGATCGGTGCTTCGCAAGGGCTCGATAATGTCGTCTGTGTGACGCTCGGAACCGGGATCGGCGGCGGCATAATCATCAGTGGCGAAGCCATACGCGGAAAGGACGGCATCGGTGGTGAGATAGGGCATGTTTGTGTCGAACCGGATGGGCATCCGTGCGGCTGCGGCAGTCATGGCTGCATCGAGCAATACGCTTCGGCCACGGCGATCGTACGCGTCGCTCGTGAACGCGGAATGGATGTCGCCACGGCCAAAGACGTGTATGACGCCTTCGTCGCGGGAAACGGCATGGCCGATGCTGTTTTTCGTGGGATGGGCCGTCACCTTGGGATCACGCTCGCGGGCCTTGCCAACACTCTGAATCCGGAAATGTTTGTGATCTGCGGCGGCGTCACTCAGGGCTGGGACGCTTTTGCACCGCATGTTGCGTCAGAGATAAAGCTTCGAGCCTATCCGGCCGCCGCTGCGCGAGCGACGCTCGTCAAAGGCAGCCTGGGCGACAACGCGGGGCTCCTCGGCACAGCACGTTCCGCATTCCTCGCACTGCAAGACTAAGCGATAATTATTTTTGATGCTTTTCTGCGATTGATATCGTCATTTCTAATGACGATATTTTGCTTTTGCGGTATGATGTTACCCAAAACTTCAACTCGCAGTATCAAGGAGGGCTATAGTGAAACTTACAAGAAAATTCAATTTTGGAGCCGCAGGATTGCTAGGTCTTCTCGCTGCGGGCCTCGTTTTGCTGCCTGATACGGCGGCAGCAACGCCTTTTGCGTTTGAACTAGCTCCGGTTTTTCAGATGCTCGAAGCGCGAGCGGGCTCGATAAACATTACGGTTCGCGACAGCGTAACCGGTAAGCGCGTTGCTGGCGAATTACGTTCTGTGGCAAGTGACGGAACCGTATCTCGAGCAGTTGGAGACGCCAGTGGAAAAGGAACTGTCGCGGCGCGGGGCCGAACCGATATCGAGGTTTCAGCGGCGGGGTATTTTCCAATCAAAAGCTACTTCGGCGTAGATGGAAACAGCCTGGACGTAACGGTTTATCTGGATCCGATCGAGATCCCGAACGCGATGCGGAGCGACGTGATCGCGGCCGCAACTCCGAAGGGGAAGACTCTCATCCATGGAAACATTTTCGATGCGAATGGGGCTGCGATAGCTGACGCGTTGGTATCATTTGTCGGGTCTGATGCGTCTGCGAGAACCGATTCTGACGGCCACTTCCGGCTTCTGGTTGAAACGCCGCCGGTCGATCCTGTCGGCGATCTGCCGGATTCCGCTGAGCTGATCGTGCAAAAGCAAGGCAAGGTGATCTATCGTCGGTCGAATACCATGATCCCGGAAGGCGATGTTCACCTGATCATCGACGTTAAGGACGGCGAAACGGATGTCGACGGTACTCACAAGCTGCGATTGCCCGCAGAGGAATTAAAAAACGCTCAAAATTACGAGCCGCCGACGTTTGATGAGGTAACGGCTCCGGATCAGCCGACTTTGGTCGCAGTCCCGGCCAGCATTCGCGTTGGTTCGACCTGCCCGAGCGGCCGGACATCATGCACAGTATTTACCGTTTACACACTCGATGCGTACGTGCGATTCGGCCTGGATGACGAATGGATCGCGTCCTGGAATGCGAACTCGCTGAAGGCCGGAGCGGTGGCGTTTCGCAGCTACGGAGCCTATCACGTCAATCATCCGATAAGCGCCGCAAACTATGACATTTGCAACACGACATCGTGCCAGGTTTGCGACCCGAGCGATTCGGCCACAAGCACTAATAATGCGACGAATCAAACCTCCGGATCTGTGGTCGTAAACTCGACGTCGACCGATATCTTGTTCGCGGAATACTCCGCTGAGAACAATCTCGGCGGCTGTCCAGATGGCTTCACTGGAAACAACGGAACCTGGCCCTGCTTGACCGACACGGTCGACGCTGGGCAAACCTTCAACGGTCACGGCCGCGGAATGTGTCAATGGGGTTCGCAGCGTTGGTCTATCAATCAGGGCAAGGATTTTGTGTGGATCGTCGAACATTATTACAACGGCAACGGTAATCCGAGCGGTTTGAGAAACGGCATTTTTCAGATGAGCCCGGACACGATCCCTCCGCCTCCGAATCTGACTGAACCTGGCAATCAAACCGCGCCGGGAACGGTTGTTTCGACGCTGACGCCGACTTTCCAATGGGAGTCGATGTCCGGAGCGGACGGTTACGCTTTGTACGTGAGCAAATTCAACGGATCGACGTATGATCTCGTTTACAACTCGGAAACTGCGTTGCCGCAGCCGATAACAGGCACGAGTTTTACTTTGCCCGCGGGCATACTTGTCGCAGATGCCCAATATCGTTGGAACATGGCAGCTCATATTGCCGCTGGTTACGGTACCGCGAATACGTTTCGTAACTATTTCGCCGTCAATCTTAATTCGGCGGCAACCGTTTCGGGCCGTGTGACGACTCCGACGGGACTGCCGCTGAGAAATGCTCAGGTCGTGATAACGGATCCACAGGGAATTCGCCGGACGGCTACGACAAGTTCGTTCGGCATTTATTCATTTTCCGCCGTAAATGTCGGGCAGACGCATTCGGTGTCTATCTCGAACAAGCGGTATCGCTTTGCGCCGCAAGTGATTCAGGTCAACGGCAATCTTTCAAACGTAGATTTCGTTGGGCTTGAATAGCGATCTTTACACGCAAAGAAAGGGACCTGAGTTTTCCTCGGATCCCTTTCTTATTTCGTTACATTTCACGAGGTCATTCCAATCCGACCAGATCAATATCGTTCAGATTTGATGGGACGAGTACGATTCGCGGTGAGAAGCGGTAACGTTTAGATGACACGCTGATCGTGAAGGTCTCACCTCCACGAACATTTGCGAATACATAGGCTCCGAACGAACTGCTGGTTGTAGTTTGTTTTACACCACGGGAGTCCGTGATCGAAACGATCGCATTTCTCAGTCCCTGGCCGTTGGGCGTTAGGACCCTTCCGGTAACGGTAAAACTCGGGCCGTATGTGAGATAGAAATTTCCCGGATCATCCGCACGGGCACAAACCTGACGGACAACAAAAGACGGAGCCGGAGTTGCCGGAGCTAGAACGGTACGGTCGACAAGTTGGTTGCCCTCTTTGTGCAGGATTCGGAGCCGGGCAAAATCCTCAGGATCGTCGACTCCAAAAGCAACGATGCAAACAGTGACCGGTGCTGCGAAGACGGCGGAGGTTGTCACATTGTAATGAACTCCATCGTTCAACATCGTGTAGCCGCTCGGAGGAAAACCGCCTGAGGCACCGGCGATCTGAGCAAATGTTGTATTGCCGGCCTGAAAAACAGTCCCAAAGGTGGCGTTCACAGCCCCGTTCGGCGGCTGAATGAAGACGTTCGAGCCAACTGGGGTGTTAGGCGTAGGACTCGGCGTCGGCGTCGGCGTCGGTGTGGGCGTTGGCGTTGGTGTTGGCGTAGCAACCGGGGTTGGAGTCGGCGTAGCGACTGGAGTTGGAGTCGGCGTTGGAGTCGGTGTTGCGACCGGCGTCGGCGTCGGTGTGGGCGTAGAAACCGGAGTTGGGGTCGGTGTTGGTGTAACAGCAGGCGTCGGCGTTGGAGTTATCACCGGGGTCGGCGTCGGACTAGGCGTTGGCGTCGCGACCGGTGTCGGAGTTGGGGTAGGAGTTACGGCCGGCGTTGGGGTCGGCGTCGGCGTCGGCGTTGGGCCGCCCGAACCGATCGTGATCGTACCGCTTTGGAAAGTTGCGGATAGTAGGACACCCTGTGAGCTAGAGATGCTTTGAGTCGTCGGGATATTTCCAAAACTAATACTTGTGGGCCCGGAAGCCGCGCCCGCCAGTATATTGAACTGTATTCGCACTAGTTGCCGCGTTCCCGGGGCATAACTGTTAGTCGAATCGAGGAGCATCCCGATACGCCCTGAGGCGACCTGATTTTGGTTCTGGCCCAGAGCTGTTCCACCGGGAACACCGGTGCCTACGGTTATGACCGGGCTTGAGAGCTTTGCAGGGTCGAAGTTCAGTGAATAGCTGATCGACGATTCATTGCCCTGTGCATCCATTTGCACATCGACGGTCACCTGTTGACCTTGTTGCGCTGACGCATCCGTAACGCGAACGACGCGGCCGCCTTGGGCCTGAACGGCAAACGTCCCAAATCCGGCGGTCCACAGCGCGACGATCACGGCGACTGCCACCATCGAGCGGCTGCTCGACGCGAAATACGATACAACTGGATTTCTCATGATTCTCCGATCCTCTTTTGGAAGGCTGTTTTGAAAGTGTCGCAGTTCCGGGAGGTGGAACAGGATGTTAAACGCAGTCAAAAAATGACTAACCATGGATAGCGTACCGTTTTGGAACGCGGACTGTCAATGATTTTCTGCCTTTTGTGTGGGTGTCGCATTCGCTAGGAAATGCGACAACATTCATCAATTTCATCACCGGCTAAAGAGGTCTCTGCATCGTCCTTGCTATTTTATCGAACATCATATAAACTTTTCGTTTGCTACGAAGCGCGGATTTACGTGTCGAGTGGGTTTCGCGACCCACTTTTTATTTTGCTCTGGTAACGATGGATAAGGTTTCGATCACTGAATACGTTAGAGGCGTTGCCGAAAAGGTTGCCGGGGCAAAGGGCGTTGAGCTCGTAAATGTTGAGACAGCAGGTACTAAGAAAGATCTCGTCGTGCGGATCTTCATTGATAAAGAAGGCGGCGTGACGTTGGAAGATTGCACGCTGGTCTCGCGCGGGGTCGAGGAAGTGCTCGATGGGGAAGACGTTATTCCGACGCGATATGTGCTCGAAGTTTCGTCCCCGGGGATCGAGCGGGAACTTTATTCGCTTGCCGATTTTGTAAAGTTCACGGGACAGCTTGCCAAGATTAAGCTGAAGAACGAGATCGACGGGCAAAAGAATTTCGTCGGCGTCATAACAGGCGTTGACGGCGAAACGGTCACGGTCGATGACCGAACGAAGGGGACCGTGAGCTTTGAATATTCAGAGGTCGCTAAAGCGAATTTGAAGATCGACCTTTCGAAAGAATTTGGCCATAAGTAATGTGGCGGTTACTACAATTTAATGTTTAGCGTGAGTAAGTTATGACATCACAGATCGGACAGAGCATAGATGCGTTGTGCAGCGAAATGGGACTTGACCGCGAATTGGTCATCGAGGCCCTCAAGGACGCTGTCAGAGCCGCGGCGAGAAAGCAGTTCAAAGCCGGCGATACCGTCCAGGTAGAGTGGAATGCCGAGGAAGGCGATGTCGAAGTTTCGGTTCAGAAAACGGTCGTCGAAACCGTCGAAGACCCGCTCAGCGAACTCTCGCTCGAGGAAGCGGTCGATCTGGCAGGTGACGAGATCGAGATCGGCGACGCATTGCTGATCCCGTTGCAGCGTGAAGAAATGGGCCGCATCGCTGCTCAGACCGCGAAGCAGATCCTTGTACAGAAGGTCCGTGAAGCGCTTCGCGAAAAGGTCTATGACGAATATATCGACCGTAAAGGCGAGCTGATCAACGGCTCGGTCAAGCGTTTTGAACGCGGCGATATGATCGTTGACCTTGGCAACAACCTTGAAGCGATCGTTCCACGACGTGAACAGTCACGCGGCGAGATGTGGAATCAGGGCGAACGCATCCGTGTTGTGATCGTTGACGTTTCAAAGGAGCAGAAAGGTCAGCAGATCATCTGCTCGCGTGCTTCGTCGGAATTGCTCAAGCGTTTGTTCGAAATGGAAGTGCCGGAGATCTACGACGAAACGGTCGTGATCAAATCGGCCGTCCGCGAACCCGGCGATCGTGCAAAGATCGCTGTAACTTCGAACGAAAAGGACGTCGATCCGGTCGGGGCCTGCGTTGGTATGAAGGGTTCGCGTGTGCAGGCGATCATCAAGGAACTTCGCGGAGAAAAGATCGATATTATCGAGTGGTCGGACGAGCCGTCGGTATTCGCGGCAAATGCTTTGTCGCCGGCAAAAGTTTCGCAGGTTCGCATTACCAATATTGAGAGCCGCTTGATGGAAGTTATCGTCGGCGAAGATCAGCTCAGCCTGGCGATCGGTAAAAAAGGACAGAACGTCCGCCTTGCTACTCGTCTTGTTGGTTGGGAGATCAAGATAGTCAGCGAAGAGCTGCTCAAGAAGGAAATTGCTCAGAAGATGGGCAAGATGATGGCTTCGGGCCAGGCGGTGCCGATCTCGGCTCTCGAAGGAGTTACGACATCTCAGGCCGAGACTTTGTCATCGAAAGGTATCTCGGATGTCGAATCGCTCGCGGCGGCTTCGGTTGACGACCTTGTCGATTTCCTCGATATCAGTCTCGACGCTGCCGAGGCGATCAAGGCATCGGCCAATTCGATCGTAAGCGCCAAGAATGCAGAGATCGGTGGCGACGAAGAAGCAGAGGCTGAAGAAACGGCAGCAGAAGAGGCTGTTGAAGCACCGGAAGCTGAAGTTGAAGCTGATGGCGATAGTTCGGACGATAGCTCGAACGATGTAGATGCTGAAACCGGGAAATAGTTATGTGGACGCGTGTGGATGGTAAATACTTAAATTTATGAATTAAGAACCAAACACAACAAAACGCGTCAAGAACGTTGAGATAATTATATATGGCGATTGGAAAGAGCATTAGAATCTACGATCTTGCACGCGAGGTGAAACAGGACACCAAGCGGCGTCATGGAAGATCTGCGACGCGAAGGAGCGGACGTCAGTGTGGCGTCGAATTCCGTTCCGTTCGAGATCGCCGAAAAGGTCCGGAGCAAGTATTTCCCGAAGACCGAAGCCGCGCCCAAACGTGCGATCAAGGTCATCAAAGCCGCAGCCAAACCTGTTGAGGCTCCGGTAGAAGCTGCCGAGGCACACGAAGAGACATCCGCGACGCCCGTCGAGACGCCGACCGAGGCCCCAGTGGTCCGGACGACACCCACCGAGCCGGAAACGACACCGGCTGTCACGCCGTCGGTCAAAAAACTCTCGAAAAAAGTCGTCGCCGAGCCGGAGCCCGAGCCAGAGGTTGAATCGCCTGCGCCCGTCGACGAAGCGCCTGCTCAGCCGACCACCGTTGTTCGCAAGGTCCTCAAGCCCAAGGTCGACGCGGCCGCCGAACCTGAATTAACCGAATCACAACCGGAAGCGGTTTCGACCGCAACGGAACAGGACGAGACGCCTGCACCAGTCGAAGCGGCTCCGGAACCTGTCGTAGGTCCGGGCGGAACGACTGTGAAACGGCTCACGCTAAGCGCGGACGCCCTGAAGAAGGGGATCAAAGCCGGTGATCGTCTTGTCAGCAATGCTCCGACCAAAACCGGCAGCCTTGTCACGCCGGCTCGAACACCAGGCCAGTTCCGCGGAACTCCGGGTGAAAATGCAGCGCCGCAGATGACCTACACGCCGCCGGCGGACAATCGACGCCGTCCCGGTCGTGGCGGAGGCCGCAAAAACGATAAAACGGGCCGCTTCGCCGAACGCGAAAGCGACGCACCTCAGAAGCGTTCGATCGAAGAGCCGCGTCATGGACCAGGTCGGTGCATCCGCGGACGGAACCCTACGTTCGGTTCGTTTGACCGAAGGTGCGACGATCCGCGAATATGCTGAAGCTCTCGGCATCACGCCGCGTGACATCGTACAGCTTTTGATCAAGAAGGGCGTTTTCGCGACGCTCAACCAGCCGATCGGCGAGAAGATGGCCAAGGAAATGGCTCTCGGATTCGGATACGAGGTCAGCTTCGTTCCGTTCGAGGAAATGGTCATCGAGCAGGAGTTTGAGGAGCTGATCGCTGCCGATGCCGACGATACGGAATTCACGCGTGCACCGGTGATCACGGTCATGGGCCACGTCGATCACGGCAAAACCTCGCTTCTCGACGCGATCCGTTCGGAAAATGTCGCAGAAGGCGAAGCCGGCGGCATCACGCAGCACATTGGGGCGTACAGCGTGATGGTTCCGAACGCTGACAATCCGAACGAACCGCGTCGCGTTGTCTTCCTCGATACGCCGGGCCACGAAGCGTTCGCCATGATGCGTGCTCGCGGAGCCAAGGCGACCGACATCGTAATTCTCGTTGTCGCAGCCGACGACGGCGTTATGCCGCAAACGATAGAAGCCGTCGAGCACTCGAAAGCTGCCGGCGTGCCGATCATTGTTGCGATCAACAAGATCGACAAACCGGGTGCGAATGTCGATAACGTCAAGAACGGTTTGGCTGGTCTCGGCCTGCAGCCGACGGATTGGGGCGGCGAGACCGAAATGGTTGAGGTCTCTGCCAAACAGCGGAAGAATCTTGATACGCTTCTCGAAACCGTTCTCCTTCAGGCAGACATTCTCGACTTGAAAGCGAGCCCGACGCGTCGTGCTTCAGGTGTTGTTCTCGAAGCCAAGCTCGATAAAGGACGCGGTGCTGTGGCTACGGCGCTCGTCCAGCAGGGAACTCTGCGTGTTGGCGATCCATTCATCGTCGGCCAAGTCTCTGGCAAGATCCGTGCGATGTTCTCAGACCGCGGTGCTTCGGTGAACGAGGCTGAGCCGTCAACACCGGTAGAGATACTTGGTTTGCAGGGAGTTCCGCAGGCCGGCGATACATTCCAGGTCGTGGCAGACGTGGAACGGGCACAAGAGATCGCGCAGCAGCGTCAAATGCACGCTCGTCAGGCAGCAATGCTCAAGACCACGAAACGCGGTATCGAATCGCTCGGTATGGCCGAGATCAAGGAACTGCTTGTCATTCTCAAGGCAGACGTCCAGGGTTCGGTCGAGGTGCTCAAGAATACGCTCGAAAAACTTTCGACCGAAAAGGTCAAGGTTCGTGTTATTCGTGCCGGTGTGGGAGCCATCGCGGAATCGGATGTGTTGCTGGCATCAGCGACGCAGGTCGATGACGCGTCAACGGCTGTTATCATCGTCGGATTTAACGTTCGCCCCGAGGCCCGCGTTGCTGACATCGCCAAGAAGGAAGACGTCGATATTCGTCTCCACTCGATCATTTACAAGGTCGAAGAAGAGATCAAGGCGGCGATGATCGGCATGCTCGATGCGATCGAGAAAGAAACGGTCCTCGGCAAGGCTCTTGTTCTCGAAACGTTCAAGGTTTCCAAGATCGGAACGATCGCGGGTTGCCGTGTTACAGAGGGCCTCATTCGCCGTCAGGCAAAAGCCCGCCTCATTCGCGACGGCGTTGTCATGTGGAACGGCGATATTGCTGCCCTCAAACGCTTCAAGGATGACACGAACGAGGTCAAACAGGGCTTCGAATGCGGTATCAGTCTCGTCAACTACAACGATATCAAGATCGATGACGAGATCGAGGCATTTGTGATCGAGAAGATCGCGGCGACGGAGTTGTAAGTAGATATGCGTCGGCCAGAACGCCTCGGCGAGGCGCTGAAAATTGAGATCGCGGAGGTCGTTGGGTTCGAACTCAACGACCCGCGGCTCGAAACTGTCACGGTAACTGACGTCGAAGTATCGGCGGATCTCCGCGACGCTAAGGTTTATGCTCTGATCCGCGGAAGCGAGGAAGAGATCGAAAAAGCTTTGAAATCGCTGCGAAATGCAGCAACCTTTGTTCGTCAGCAAGTTGCGATGAACCTCGACCTGAGACATGCCCCGCACGTTCATTTTGTCCGTGACACGGCGGAGGAAAATGCCTCGAGAGTCAGTGAGATCCTCGATGATCTTACGAAAAAAGGTGAATTAAAGAAGGATGAGAGTGAAAGTGAGAGTTAATTTTAGCTGTTAGCTCTTAACTTTTCACTTCTAACGAAGTGCTAAGTCAAGTTGTTGAGTTAATTGAAAATAAGAACGTTTTTGGGATCACGACGCATATCAAACCCGATGGCGATGGCGTGGGTTCGTCTCTCGGGCTTTGCTGGCTGTTGAGATCGCTCGGCAAAGAGGCTGAGGTCATTGTTCACGGCGAGGTCCCGCCGGCGTATCGCAGTCTGCCGGGAGCTGACGAGATTCTTGACGTAACGTACGTTAACGGCAAATACGATGCTGTTTTCATCATTGAGTGCAGCGATCTGACGCGTCCCGGAATTGACGGGCTCGAGAATCAGTTCACCGTAAACATCGATCACCACGCGACCAGCGAGCATTTCGGTACGATCAACTGGATCGACTCGACCGCCTCGGCGGTTGGTGAGATGATCTACAATCTCTGCAAAGCCATCGGCGGCCGCATCACCAAAGAGATCGCCGAATGCGTTTACATGGCGCTCGTGACCGACACCGGTTCATTCCATTTTCCAAATACTTCCGATAGAACCCTCAAAGTAGCCTCCGAACTGATCAAAGCCGGTGCCAAACCAGAAAAGATCAGCGAGGCTGTCTACAACAATTACCCATGGTCGCGGATCGAACTCATGAGACAGGTCCTCTCTACGGTCAAACGTGACGAAACCGGCAGGATCGCATCGCTGCGGCAAACCATCGAGATGCAGGAATCGTCCGAAGCTATCGATGGCGATAACAACGGGTTTGTGAATATTCCGCTGGCTGCGCGAAGTTTTGGCGGCAGTTTATATGCGTGAGGTCGGGCCGAACAAGTTCCGTGCGAGCCTGCGTTCCAAAGGCGATATCAACGTTGCACGTGTTGCCGAGATGTTTGGCGGCGGTGGCCACAAAAACGCTTCCGGGCTGAGCATCGAAGGCGATTGGGACGAAAAAGAAGCCGAGATAGTCGCCGCTTTATCGAAAGCCGTAGACCGCGCTGCTGCACAATAAAATATGTCCGAAAAGCGCTATAAATGGCGGCGTGACGATTATCGGGAAAACACGAAAGGCCTGTTGATGCTCAATACCGGCGACGGCAAGGGCAAGACCACGGCCGCTATCGGCGTCATGGTTCGAGCCGCCGGACGGGAACTGAACTGCTGCATGATCCAGTTCATGAAGTCGCGAACCGATCGCTACGGCGAACACGAATCCTTCGAAAAGCTCGGCATCGAGGTCCACACGATGGGCGACGGCTTCACGTGGGACACGAACGATAAGTCACAAGACATCAAAACATCGCAAGAAACCTGGGCTCTATGCGTCGAAAAAATGCGTGAAGGCGATTACGATCTGCTGGTTTTCGATGAACTGCTTTACGTTCTCAGCTACGGTTTTTTGAGCGTCGATGCAGTCCTCGAAGAGATCGCCGCCGTCCGAGCCGAAAAACCTCATCTTCACATCATTCTGACCGGCAGAAACGTCGATAACGCTCTCGAAAAGGTCATCGAAGCGGCAGATCTCGTCACCGAAATGAAAGAGATCAAGCACCCGTTTCATGCCGGAATATTTGCCCAACAGGGAATCGAGTTTTGATCGCTTAGAGCTTTATCAATTGCCACGCTCTTTAGAGCGTGGTCAAGTGAGCTAAAAAAACGATCTTCGGCTTTAGCCAAAATTCGGCTAAAGCCTAAAAATTCTGATATATCGTGACCTCCGGCTAAAGCCGGAGGCAATTCAATACCGATGAAAACACCCGTCGAAAAGCGAAAACCCTCCGGCATAGTCGATTACGTTGCGCTTGCTCTGACGACTTTCGCTGTCGGTTACGGACCCATCGCACCGGGAACTTGGGGTTCGGCTGTGGGCGTTGGGATCTACTTAGTATTTAGATGGTTTGAGACAGGAGCACCCGAAGCAGGGAGCGGGGCTGGATTGGGCTCTATCTTAGCCCTCTTGTACTATTTTGCGAACTCATCCCATTTCGTCCTTAATGCCGTACTGCTTCCCGCGTTCTGCCTGATCGGTATATGGGCCGCGGGCCGCTCGATCCCTCTGCTTGGCAACGAAGATCCGTCCGAAGCTGTAGTTGACGAAGTGATGGGCCAGCTCGTCACATTCTGTTTTGTTCCGTTCGGCATCAGTTGGCCGTTCGTTCTGCTCGGGTTTCTCCTTTTCCGAGCTTTCGATATTTGGAAACCTTATCCGGTTCGTGATCTTGAGGTTTTGCCGGGCGGGCTTGGGATATGTGCAGATGATCTGGTCGCGGGTGTTTATGCGGGAATTTGTTTGGCAGTGGCTTACGCTGTATTCAACGTCATTTAGGATTCTCGCAGGCTGGCAGCCTGCGGTCCGGAGGAACTTATGATCTATCACGTTTTACCCGGCGATTCGCTGGCTGAGGAATTTAAGAAGACCGGGATCGCGGGCGAAGTCATTGTATTTCGCGAGGCTTTGGTTGTCGGGCCGCTTGATGGTGCGACGCCGGATGAATTTTGGGATCAACGGGCGCAGTTCATCTTGTCGGAATACGCCGAGGACGAGATCGTTTTCCACGAACGCGTCGCTGACGAGATCGAGAAGCTGGCTGACGTCACCGCTGATGACGAAGTAAACCTTTGGTTCGAATACGAACTATTCTGCGGTGTGAATATGTGGTTCTGCCTCGCCAAACTGGCAGATTCCGGAGCGAACATCTACCGCGTCGAACCCGCGACGCTGAGCGAAGGCGATCGTTGGCTGGGCTTCGGAAAGATGGAAGCGGGGGAACTGCAGCGGTGCTTCGACACCAGGCAACTGTTTGCGGCCAGCGATATCAAACTCGGGAACGATCTGTGGAACGCATTTAGCCGACGAGATTTCAAGAGCATCCCTGAGCTCATCACAAACGAATCACCCAGATTTCCATATCTTGCCGAAGTCGCACAGGCTGCGGCTGAGATCGAATCAAAACCGCTTGAGATCCTGTCTGAGATCAGATCGGAAGGAATAAAAGATTTCGAGCACATTTTTCCCGAATTCTCGAAGCGTGCGGGCGTTTATGGCTTCGGTGATCTGCAGGTTCAGCGGCTGCTTGAGCGGAGCGAATAGCTATTCGCCGTGTTCGTAATCCTTATTTTCACGCGGGTTTACGATAACTTCCGGATCCTTCTGAAATATCCAGCCCCTTCGCCAAAAATAGATCAACAAAACCACGGTTATTATTGCCATCGTGCCGAGGGTGAGAAAATAGCCACTGCTTGTCTTTAACTCGGGCATATTTTCGAAGTTCATCCCGTAAATACCCGCGATCAGACTCAGCGGCAGAATGATCGCTGACAGCACGGCGAGAGTTTTCATCACCTCGTTCGTCCTGTTTCCTACGACCGCAAAGTGGATATCGAATAATCCCGAAACCAGATCACGATACCCCTCTGAAAGATCCGATATTCGCAGCAAATGATCGTGTACATCGCGAAAGAACGGCAGAACATTGGTCGGAATCACCGGAAACTCGCCGTGCGACATCCTGTAAAGCACTTCCAGTTGACGCGACGAGATGCGGCGCAGCCGGGCGACGCTTCGGCGAATGTCCATTACGTCGCCCAGGATCGCATTGTTGTTCTTTCGCATGTCGAGAACGCGGTCTTCCAGGTCGTTGATCGCCTCGTCAAATTCGTCGACGATCGGCATATAAAGGTCGACGAGTTCATCGAGAATATGATGAAGCAGATACGCCGCACCGCGTTTACATACAAACGTGCTGCTGCGGATCTTTTGCTTCACTGCCTTGATGCTACGGAAGCGAAGGACGTGAAATGTGACGACAAAATTTGAGCCGAGATAACCGTCAAGCTCTTTGGTCACAAAGTTCGACGGATTTGTCTCATTTGGCTTGATGCCGTGAACGATGAAATAAATGTAATCTTCAAACGACTCGATCTTCGGCTGATTGCGGGTCTCGATGCAATCCTCAACCGTCAGATAGTGAAACTTAAAAACGTTGAGTAGAACGTCTTTGGCTTCGGCGAGATGCTCTTCGCTTTCGCCCTGCAGATCGACCCAGACGACGTTCGTCGGATCCGCAAGGAGAGCGGGAAGTTCATCACGGGTGAAGCCTTCTTCCACCCTATCGCCGTCCTTTCTATAGAGAAATATTTCCATCTTCGCTGCTTTGAAACTAGAACATTTTGCCACTAGTACTAGCAACTAACAACTCGAGCTTACATCCGAGTAACTTTTGTGTGCTGGGTTACAAACATTTTTCGCCGATTTCGGTTATCCTTAGAGTAAGCCTTGATCTATAAGGTTCCGCAGGCATTGCTACTGCTTTCGGTACACCGACGATGAAGGTAATCGGGATTCGAATCGCCCGAAACCGGGATGGACGCCGCCTTAAAGCGTCCATCCCTTTTTTCGTTGATCGACGCCGTGATAATCTTGTCTCAAATATGAGTGACGAAACGGTAACTCTTCGAGTCGATAACGTTACAAAACGCTTTGGCGATTATACAGCGGTCCAGGATCTGAGTTTCGACATCCGTGCTGGGCGTGTATTTGGATTCCTGGGGCCGAATGGTGCCGGGAAAACAACGACGATCCGCATGATCGTCGGCATCACTGCTCCCGACGAAGGGAAGATCGAGCTTTTTGGCGAGCATATGTCCGCAAAATTGCAGGACCGCATCGGTTACCTTCCGGAAGAGCGTGGACTGTACAAAAAGATGAAGATCGTCGATCAGCTTCGCTACTTCGCGGCGTTGAAAGACGTACCGGCCTCAGTTGCCGACAAACGTATCGATCAATGGCTCGAACGAATGGGCCTGAGCGAGTGGAAGAACAAGAAAACGACCGATCTGTCGAAGGGAATGCAGCAGAAGATACAGTTCATCTCGACCGTTTTGCACGACCCTGATCTGCTTATCCTCGACGAGCCGTTCTCGGGGCTCGATCCGGTCAATGTCGAATTTATGATCGAGGTCCTCGCTGAATTTAGGCAGAAACAAAAGACGATCATCTTTTCGACGCACCTGATGGAAACTGCGGAAAGGCTTTGTCATGACATCATCCTCATCAACAAATCACGCAAGGTCGTCGGCGGCAGCCTGCGTGAGGTCAAAGAGAGTTACGGAAAAGATCTGATCGCCCTGCGTGCGACGGGAGCCGAAACGGTTCTTGCTGACCGCAGCCTGGTTGGTACCGCAGTTTCGCATTCCGACGAGGTCGAGATCGAGCTTGCGTCTGGCGCAAATGCTCAGGATCTATTGAAAAAGCTGGTGGATTCGGGAGCTTCGATCACAAAATTCGAGCGGATCGAACCCAGCCTGAACGACATCTTTATCGACCAGATCGGCGGAAAACACGTGGCGGAGGCACACTCGTAAGATATGCGAAAATTCCTCGCGGTTGTAAAACACGAATACCGCAAGATCGTCCTCAAATGGACCTTCCTGCTCGGCACGCTGCTGTTTCCAATTATCGGGGCAGGTTTTGCGGTGGTCCCAGCGATCATCTTCTCGATCAAAGGCGAGCCGACACGCATCGTTATCGTCGATGCTTCGCAAAAGGTCGCTCCGCGGCTGAAAGACAATCTCTCCGCGGACAAGATCGCCGAAAAAGCAAAGAAGGCAGCGGCCGAGCAATACGCTAACCTGAACGCGACGCAGGAAGAAAAGATGAAAAGCGGAGCGAGTCAGCTCGCTTCAGGCTTTGTTTTCGTTGATTACGATGCGGCCGGGAAAACGGACGCTGTTGTTCGCCAGGAACTGAATGCGAAGGCCGCCGCGGATGAGATCGATGCCTATTTGCTGATCCCTGCAAATATCGAGAGCATGGACGCGCGATATGAATTTCGCTCACGCAAAGCCGGCGATTTTGTTGCGAACGACACGCTCAAAGACGCCCTCAACGAAGCCGTGCGTTCACAGCGTCTGGCAGCGGCGAATATCAACGAATCAACACTGAGATCGCTAAGCGCAAATGTCGATTTCGAATCCAAATCAATAAATGAAAAGGGCGAGGAAAAGGACGGTGATGCCCTATTTATCGCTTCGATAGTGATCGGAATGATGATCTACATCAGCCTCACGATCTATGGCCAGGTGATCATGGGAGCGGTTGTGGAAGAGAAGGAAACGCGGATCGCCGAGATCCTGTTCTCATCCGCAAGGCCGTTCGAACTGATGTTCGGGAAACTCGTTGGCGTGGGGCTCGCGGGTTTGACGCAGCTTGGCATTTGGGTCGGTTCGCTTGTCGCGATCGGCATTTTTCTTGCCACGCAAGCTGACATGAGTCCGATCCTTGCTTCGGTACCGAGCATTACGCCGGTGATGGTCGTATATTTCTTCGCGTATTTTATCGTCGGATATTTTACTTACGCAGCGATCTTCGCGCTGATCGGTTCGATGGTGACGACGGTACAGGAAGGCGGGCAATTCGCGTTTCCGCCGATCATGGTGATGCTCGTCGGGTTTTATTTCGGCTTCGCCGTCATTCGCGACCCGAACTCGAGCCTGTCGTTCTGGGTTTCGATATCACCGTTCTTCGCACCATTGACCATGCCGATCAGGATCCTCGCCGAAACGCCGCCGCTCTGGCAGATCGGGCTTTCGCTGCTCGTAAACTGCCTGACGATCGCCGCGCTCGTGTGGCTCGCGGGCCGGGTTTATCGCGTCGGTATGCTAATGTATGGAAAACGTGCGACGATACCTGAAGTTTGGAAATGGATAAGACAGGCATGATCGAGCTCACGCACAGACTTACGATCTTCACGCTGATCATCGTCGGCGTGTTCGCGGCCGCGTGCGGTTCTGCTGAACAGCCTAAAAAGGTCGCTGTTGTAAAACCAGATCCGCTGCCTCCGCCGGCTGAGAAGATCGAAAAGCCGGTCAACGTAAGTTTCTCGACCTACTCGACAGATTGGCCGGTCGGCTGGCAATGGATCGATCCAGACGAAAAAGATAAACCAACACCAAAAGATGTAAAAAAAGGCGTTCTGCGTGTCCGCATTCCGAACGGTAAGGACATGTACGGCGAAAATCTGACGGCCCCGCGATACGTAAAGCCGATCTCGGGCGATTTTCAGATCGAAACCCGCGTCAAATTCATGCCGAAAGAGAATTATCAGGGTGCCGGGCTGCTGATCTATTCCGACGACGGCAGGTACATTCGGTTTGAACGTTCATACGGCGGCGTAAAAGGCGGCGGTGAAGGTTTGCGGCTTGATGTAAAAGACCGCAGCGACTATCGCCCGCTTGTTACGCCTGACGACATTCAGACCGAGCTCGATGAGGTTGATCTGAAGATAGTTCGAGCCGGAAAGCTCTTTTCCGCCTACTGGCGTGAGGACGAGGAAGCGTCCTGGCGTGAGGTCGGGCAATATGAGGGCGATTTTCCCGACACGGTTCTCGCCGGGCTCATTGCGTGCAACACCGCCCGCGAGATCACGGCTGAGTTCGCATACATCCGGCTGACACCGCATACGAAGCCGGCTGGATAAAGCGAACTTTGGCGAGCGTAAAACGTATAGTCTTTTGATGCAGCAATTCTAATTTCGATCAAGGAGCAAAGATATGTCTATCATCTGGCAGCTTTTCATTGGACTGATAATCGGTGTTTTGGCTCGGTTTCTACTGCCCGGCAAGGAAGCGATCGCTAGCGGGGTTTTCGGCTGGCTGATAACTGCATTCATCGGAATGGGCGGATCGCTTCTCGGAACGGTCATTGGCCGCGCGATCTGGAGAGACGATAAATACAAAGCCGGCTGGATCTTGTCGATCCTCGGAGCGATGGCTCTGCTGGTTTTGTATCGAATGTTCTTTTAATTACTCCTTTCAGTCGTGAAAATGCCGCCTGTCCCACGGCGGTCGGTTGTTACTTTATCTTCTTCTCTATGCGGCGGTCCGGGATGAACCAGATCGCCGCGACCAAAACATACAACGCCCCGGCGATCGCTTGATAAACGTACGCCAGCGGTATCGCAAGTACGTAACACGCCATCGAGATCTTGCCCTTTAGGTCATTCCCCACAGCCGCAGCCAGCAGTTCGTTCTCGCCTCCGTCGTGCCGAACGATCATCGTTTGCAGGATCGTGTACGATATCGCGCAGAGAAGAAGAATGACGCCGTACAACGCCGTCGGCAATGCCGCATAATGATTCTCGCCCATCCATCCGGTCGCAAACGGCACGAGCGACAGCCAGAACAGCAGATGCATGTTCGCCCACAGGATCTTGCCGTTGACCTTACGCGTCGCCTGGAGCATGTGGTGATGGTTGTTCCAGTAAATGCCGAGGTAAATGAAGCTGAGAACGTACGCAGAGAAGATCGGCCAGAGCTCCATCAGATCCTCGTATTTGACGCTGTGCGGCACCTTTAATTCAAGCACCATTATCGTCATCAGAATGGCGATGACGGCGTCGGAGAAGGCTTCGAGGCGTGTTTTATTCATAAGGATCTATTCGGGCAACGCCATCTGCACGAGCCCGTCAAAAGCGACGTGATACGCAACGCCCTTCACCGGAACGGCCATTTCTTCTTCGGTCGTGCCTTCGGAATTAGCGATGCTTACGCTTGCAAAATAGCACGAAGCACCATGTGCAGTAGCATGTTTTACCAGCGTCTGAAAGACCTCTTCGCCCTCGATACGCCCGCGTTTGGGGTATAGATCGGTGCGAACTACGAAAAAACCGGTTTCGCCATCTTTGTTACCGACGATCTGCGGATGAGTCTCGCGATCGGCGAAAACGTCGGCGGATTCGAGCGTCCATCCTGCTTCCTCGAGCTGCTTAAACACTATTTCGACCCCAAAAGCGTGAATATCGCCCTCGGTCATCAATTCTCTTTCTTCCATTTCCTACATTTTAGCGTGTTGCGATGAGAAAATCCCAACACATTTGTGAGGTTTAAAGATCGCGGCTATTTCGATGCGAGTCGCGATGCTATGCTATTTCCGATGAACATATCTGCGATAAACGAAGCACGGGACTTGATCGCTAAGCACGTAAAACGAACGCCACTTGAATACTCGGAATCACTTAGCCGTCGAACAGGACTAAACATTTCGGTAAAATACGAGCTTTTCCAAAAGACAGGCTCGTTCAAGGCTCGCGGGGCATTCAACAAAATGCTAAGTATGTCGGCGGCAGAACGAGCCAATGGCGTTGTCGCTGTGAGCGGCGGGAATCACGCGCAGGCTGTCGCTTACGCATCGACCCATCTTGGCGTGAATGCCGTGATCCTCATGGCCGAAAATACGCCGCGAACGTATGTCGAGGCGACTCGAGGTTATGGTGCGACAGTCGAATTGCTGCCGTCGATCGCTGACGCGTTCCGCCGTGTGAAGGACTACGAAGCGGAAGGCCGCGTATTTATCCATCCGTTCGATGATGCGGAAATAATGGCCGGAGCGGGAACCGTTGGGCTCGAGATACTCGAAGATAAGCCGGATGTGACCGATATCGTTCTCAGCATCGGCGGAGGCGGTTTGGCTGGCGGCGTTTCTACGGCAATCAAGGCCTTGAAACCCAACGTCAGGCTCTGGGGCGTCGAAACGGTCGGGGCGGATGCAATGTCGCAGGCGTTGGCGGCCGGAAAGCCCGTCGATCTGCCCGCGATCACGTCGATTGCAAAAACGCTGGGAGCTCCCTACGTCTCCGAAACGACGCTTGCCCTCACGAGACAAAATTTGGAAAGCGTGACGCTCGTGACCGATGATGAGGCGGTCGAGGCGATGGTTTTCATTGCCGAGAGGTTAAAGGTCCTGACCGAGCCCGCAGCCGCGTGCACGCTCGCCGCACTCGAAAAACTCTCGGACAATTTCACACCCGAAAGCAAGATCGTACTGATATTCTGCGGCGGCAACGTAGGTGTTCGCGATCTTTGCGGTTATCTTCAAACGCACGGATCGCTTCTGCTCGGCTAGCCTTACCTTACGATCTCGTAGCTCTGCGGCAACGTTATCGTGTCGGTGAACGGCGTCCATTTATAGATTCCGTCCTCAATTCCGAACTGCCACGTTTGGCCCGAAACATTGTTCATCATCAGAATGCTGCGCGAAATTCCGTTTTCGCCGGCCTGGACGAATATCTGGAATTTGGCGGTACTGTCGTTCGACGGTTTCGGCAATTCGAGCACCGTCGTTTCCTTCCAGCAAGGAACTAGGCCGATAATGATGCGCTGCGGACAGTTCGAAAGCCAAAAGACACGGCCCGTGAATTTATCGAGTCTGAGCGTTACATTTGCAACGCCGCTGCCTGAAGCCTGGATCACTTCATGTCGAACCGCGCTTGTAGCAGAAGTCATGACCTGTGGACGAAATGTCTCCTGCGAATACAAAAATGAAACGGATGCGAGCACGAGCGTAAGGATAAAAAGGGGCTTTCTCATAGTTTTTCTCACAAAAAGAATATCCGCTTTGCATCACGCCTGAGATACAGGAAAGTTGCCAAAAAAAGCCCTCGCCATGTTCGGCGAAGGCTCTTTTCTGTTGCTGGTAATTTTCGCGAATTGACTAACCGCAGCTTGGATGTCCGCAATCGCAATTCAGCTCGACGATGTCCTGAGCGACCGCCTCGCGGCAATGATCGCTGCAATATTCGCTGTCCACGGCCGCCGGGCAATCACAAATTTCGTGTTTACACTTTTCGTTAGCCATAAAACCTCCTTTTTATCTCGTTGGAACCGTGACGTTAATGTCGACTTCCTTCTTTTGCACTCCGCCTTTTAAGATACCGCTGTAATAGACGAGTCCCGCGACGATCGCGACAATGATGACGAGGGCGATGGCCCAGACGGCATTGCTGCCGGTGCTGCTTTCTTCTGACATAGCTAGAAAAATATCCTCCTGCGAAGATTAAAACAGCTGTCACCACGAGAAAGTGTGCTTTGGAATACAATACCGCTCGAAACCTTCCGCGTCGGGTGCATCGCGTATATATTCTTATTGAAAATATGAAAAGACAATTCTTTTTGTTCCTGTTCGCCGCACTCTTTTCGGTAAATGTGCTCGCTCAGGCGGCGGACTATGATGCCCTGGCCAACAAGGTCAAGGGCGGTGACATGACCGTGGATTTCAAGGCCCTTCGCTTTGCTTTCGCGGATAAGACTCCGAGCGAAGCTCGCGCCGCTGATCCAAAGCTGCAGGCTCAGATGCTTCAGCTTTTAAACGAGAAAAAGTTCAAGGATGTAATAAAGATCGCTGAGGGCATTCATAAAACGACGTTTGTCGATATGAATTCGCACATCATGGCCTCGATGGCGTATCAGGGATTGCAGGACCCGAAAAAAGCCAAATACCACGAGGCGGTCTATCTCGGCCTCGTCAATTCGATCCTTAAGGACGGCGACGGCAACACGCCGAAAACCGCGTACCAGGTGATCTCGATCGCCGAGGAATTTCCGCTCCTTAACGCCCTCGAACTAAAGCATGGAACGCAGACCGTCGAATCGGTCGATGGCCACACGTACCACCTTCAGGCCGCAAGCGACAAAGCGACTAACGAGGCCGTCAAGATCTACTTCAATATCGACAAGGTCGGGTTAAAAATGGCGGCTGTTCCCGCAAAATAGTGGAGCTGGAGATCACGGACGTTCGACGATGATCTCGAGGTCCGTCCAATTACCGCGCGAGGCAGTGGCTGTTTTAGCATCCGGGGAAAGCGGATTGAATATCAACGAGGCAACTCCCGACGTTTCTGCGGGCTGTATGCCGTAAACCGAGCCCGTTGGGTTTTTCTGCCTCATTCGCAGCGGTTTACCGTTCGCTTGTCGTACGACGATGTCGTAACGGCCAACGGGCACGTTGCAGATGTAAAACTCGCCGAGCGAACTGTTCTCAACCCGTTTTCTGATCTGAAATCCGCGAGCAAAAGTGCCGCGGTCGGCCAGAACGCCAACCGGATTGAGTTCGATCGCGACCTCGGAGCCTGGCGAAAGCATTCCAGCAAAATCTGCTACGTCTTGTCCCGGCGGAGCGATAAAATATCTGATAAGCATCGTTCCGCCGTAGTAATTGCCGCGATATCGCGGGCTTTTGCTCGCTCCTTCGACATCGCCGATACCGTACGGCAGCATCACGAAATTCTCGACCGCACCCGACGCCGCGGGGTAACTCTCATTCAGATCTCCGTCGGCCGGATGCAGCCCAAGAGCCGCCATTCCTCGGCCGTATTTGATTGTGAATCCCGCAAAATCAAACCTGGCACCGCCAGTCGGAATTTTGATCTCGTAATACCCCGACGCGTCGCTTTCCGTCGTCGCCGCGAGGTACGAATCGTAAAACCGTGCGGATTTCAGCCCGAGTTTTGCTCCCGCTATCGGCTGTCCGAGCGAGTCCTTAACGTATCCGCGTACATATCCAGCTTTTTTAGCGATCGCTGGAAATGCCGGCATCGTCGGCATCGCATCGCCCATTACGTTGACGTGATCGGTTTCCGCTCCAACGCTGAACGTCTGTGTTTTGATCGGCTGGCCGCCGGTTTGTGCGTTCGCGATCAAGCTGAGAATTGCAATGAAAAAGACGGTTTCAATCAATTGAAGAAATCTCATAGCGGTCACCGATCGGGTTCTTACAGGGCAGAACCGCCAGCATGAGGCGGCGGTTCTGCACTCGTATTTTATTCAGGTTGAGGAATTCACCGCCCGCTTACGCAGGCGGTTCTGACTTATTTGCCGATCGTGTCCAGGATCGCCTGGGCGGCTTGTTCGACGACGGCTGAGATGATGTCGTCGCCGTCCGATTTGGCTTTTGCCTTGAACTGTTTCGCGAGCGGCGAGCTGTTGTCGACGGGCGACTGAACTTTCAGATCAAGCGTCAGTTCGTCCTTCGATTTTACGTTTGCAGACATATTTCCGGCACTGACGATCGCTGTTGTTGCGACCTGTCCGGCGATATTTCCGGCGACGCTGCCCGTGTGGCCGATGCCGGTTTGGGCGACGGTCCGAGCCAGCATTTTGCCGAATCCAAAACCGCCTCCGCCGCCTTTCTTGTGGGCTGCGGTCGCGTACAGCACGAAATCGCATTCCTTTTCCTTAGCTTCGCCGGTCAATGCCGCGGCAAGCTTCGCTTCGAGCGGAACGACCTCGATCTTTGTGCCTTTCAGATATGTTCCGAGCGTATTCTGGATCGCTGCACTTAGGTCGTTGGCTGTGATGCCCTCGCCAACCGCGGTTGTTTTGACAGAGACGCCAACACGGATCGTTCCCAGCTTTTTCGCGCTAACTGCCGCCGGCGCGTCCGCCTGCGGAGCCGAAACAGGATTAGAATTTGCATTTCTGATGCTCGATGTCATTCCCGACGAAGGTGCACTCGTCGGTTTGGACGCTCCATACGGATCGCCGCCGTACGATATTCCGCTCGTTGAACTGCTGCTTGAACTCGCGGTCGAATACATCGCCGCTGTGTCGCTGACCTCGCGATAGTCGCTCGGAGCTTCGAATAGAGCCTGGTCGAGCGTCGCCTTTGAGAGTTCGACGACCTCTGAAACTGTTGAGAACGATTCTTTTCCGTTTGCGTCGAACGACGTCATTTTTGTGTACAGCGGATAGCCCGATTTTGCCGAGCCGATCGTTTTAGGCACGACTTTGTCCTGGCAGCCGCCCGATTTCGTGTTCTTGTACTGGCGATACTGGTTGGTCGTGGAACAGCCGGATGCGAATTCGGAATCGATCACCCACATGTCCATTTCCATCTTCGATTTGGACGGATTGCAGGCGTCCGGCGACGTTTCCGTCTCGATCGTTTGAACGATATGGCGTGCGGTGAAGCCGAACATCTGCTTTCGCTCGCCGGTGTCCTTGATCGTCGTCGTGACGAACATCGTGCCGCCTTTCGTTACCTCGGTTGACTTCGTGGTTGTCGGTTCTGCCTGTTTGACCGGCGTGCCGTCTTCGTAAGTATTGACGAGATACGTTTTCATCGCCGGATTCAGCTGCAGGTCACGGCCGATATCGCATTGCGTGATCGTAACCATCACACCGCCCATCATCTCGGTCCGCGTCCGCTTGCCTTTGATAAAAGTAGTATTCTCCGACGTCTGACCCGACATCGTCTGTTTCGTCTTGATCTTTACATCGGCAAACGCTGTTGCCGAGAGGCTCAGGATCACGGTAGCTGCGAATATAAATAATTTTTGCATGATAGCTCTCCCCAAAAGTATGAAATCTACACAGCGAATTTCGCCGTCGATCGTTAAGGCGGGAAGATGGCGGAAAAAGTATCAGTAAAATATTTGTTGGTGTGGCAGAGTAGCGGAGGCGACGTCGCGGTTGCGGCGATGGGGGCGGCGAGGTGGGAAGAAACGGAAGTGGCGAAATTAGGCGCGACCGAAGCGGCCGTAGTTTATAAGCCGTAGAGTGTATCAGTTTGACACGGGAATTGACGGTCGATCAAGCAAGAACTCGTATCCCGGCGCAGGTCGGGTCATTCTTGAGGAGGAGGCAAAAGTTTCGCGCGGCGAGATGCGT
The DNA here is from genome assembly GCA_047600985.1 of Pyrinomonadaceae bacterium. Classification (GTDB taxonomy): domain Bacteria; phylum Acidobacteriota; class Blastocatellia; order Pyrinomonadales; family Pyrinomonadaceae; genus OLB17. Next base: position 882,435 of record JASGKA010000002.1, read on the forward strand.
CGAGAAATATCTCGCGTGCTTTTCAGATTCACCTTTGATGTAGTATTCGACGACGATCATAGTTTCAACGAAGCCTGTGTTTTACACACATCGACCCCGAAAATGAACGCTGAGAAAGCAATGTTCTTTGCGTTCAAGGTTACAAGAAAACCATTTGTTATGCTACGAGAAAAGGCGTAATTTGCTGTGGTTTCCTAAAAAATATCGTCCGTTATACAACCGGCGTGAGACCGTATATATTTATCTAAGAATTATGAACCGAAGAGATCTGTTGAAAGGTGCGGCAGCACTTCCGCTGCTCGGGCAAACGATGGTTGCTAAAAGTGGTGAAAGGCCGAAACTTATTAAACCAAAGCGGTTATCGCCCGGCGACGCCGTCGGGATCATCGCACCCGCGAGTGCAGTTTCAGCCGAGACGTTTGACCGGGCGATGAAAAATATCGAGGACCTCGGTTTTAAGCCGGTCGCAGGAAAATTTGCGCGCGGATCTAATGGATTCCTGTCGGGAACCGATAAGGAACGCCTCAGCGACCTGCATTGGGCATTCAGCGACCCGCAGATCAAAGCTGTCTGGTGCGTTCGTGGAGGCGGCGGAGCCCCGCGATTGCTGGGTGATATCGATTATTCGCTGATCAGAAAAAATCCAAAGATACTCATCGGGTTTTCGGATATTACGGCCCTTCATTTGGCGATCCATCAGATATGTGGGCTCGTCACATTTCACGGACCGGTCGCCTCTTCGCAATATCCCGATTATACAAAAGGGAACCTGCTGAACGTGATCAGCAAGCCGGTTTCACCCTATAAAATAGGCGTTTCTGAGTTCAATCTGGCCAAAGAGTCGCCGTATTACAAGACTGAGCCGATCAACAAAGGAAAGGCTCGCGGACGGCTGATCGGCGGAAATCTCTCGCTGCTCTCAGCCCTCGCCGGAACCAAATACGCACTTGGCGATCTAAAAGGCAAGATCCTGTTCATCGAAGAAGTAAACGAACCGCCATACCGCATCGATAGAATGCTCACGCAGCTCCGCCAAAGTGCTGACCTGCGGTCAGTTGCAGGGATCGCCCTCGGCGTATTTGAGGACACGAGCGCATCCGCAGGGAAGACCGCTCAACCGGTTCTCGATGTAATAAAAGATCGTCTCGGAGACCTCGGCAAGCCGCTCGTTTATGGTCTGTCTTTTGGTCACATCCGCGACAATATCACGCTTCCATATGGTATTGAAGCAGAACTCGACGTCGATAACGCGAGCCTTACTTTCCTTGAATCAGCAGTTGTTTAGTTCAAATTAACCGCAGATTAACGCAGATGAACGCAGATCGACGCCGATAAGATCATTTCTAATCGGCGTCTATCTGCGTTAATCTGCGGTTAAGTTCCTTCTCTGCCCTATGCAACCAACCCGGCATAGTTCGACGCGTACTTCGGCGGCAGCGGGGCTTCGAGGAACGCGGCCCAGTTTTCCGGGGTTGCGATCTGCTGGTAAACCTCGGTCATTGCCGGTGTATTGACCTCGAGCATGAAGCGGTCTTCGATCCAGAATTCGATAAGCTGAAAAATACCTCCACCGCGATTTGCGGTGAAACAACGCCAGCCTTCGCGTTTGGCGATCGATTTGATCGTCGCCTCATCGAGCGGGGAATTGATGTTCACGTGAACCGAACCGAACAGTGAACGTTCGTTGCCCGCGACAAATGTTCCCTCAAAATCTTCGGTCGGCGTATCCTTCGAAAAGTTCGCCTCGTCGGGATATCCGAGTCCGGGTACGAGATGAACGTCGGATGGTACGATCTCGATCATCGTCCCGCGGCCATCGTCCTCAAAAACAACAAATCCACCCGGACTCGGCGGAAAAGGCATAGCATAACCGCCCCAAAGCTCAGCGATAACATTAGCGACGTGTTCAGGGTTATTAACTCCGATAGAAACATGATTGATCATTGCAGTATCTCCTAAGTATGAAATTCGAACGATTACCGTCCGTCATTTGTTAAGGCGAAAGTGCTTTGATTTTGGTATCAGTGTCGTCTTATGATTTCGTCAATTGACCGTAAAGCCAGGCTTTTGTCATCTTCCAGTGGCGTTTGATAGTTATCGATGAAACACCGAGAACTTCGGCAGTTTCGTCGGTGGTAAGGCCGCCGAAATATCGCAGCTCGACGATCTGGGCTTTTACGGGGTCCATTTTGGCGAGTTCGGTCAGGGCGTCGTCGAGGGCGATGAGGTCCGCGCTTTGCTCATCGGCGTGGTCGATCTCTTCGTTAAGGGTCATGATGTGGAATTCACCACCACGCTTTTGTGCATTGTGATGGCGGGCGTGATCGACCAGTATTCGCCGCATCTGATTGGCCGCAACACCCACAAAATGAGCCTTATTCTGCCACGACACCTGCGTGATATCGATCATTTTCATGTACGCCTCGTTAACGAGAGCCGTTGGCTGCAGCGTGTGATCGCTTCGTTCACGACGTAGATAGCTGGCTGCAATACGTTTCAATTCGTCGTAAATGATCGGCAGCAATTCGTCGACAACATCACGTTTGCCGTTAGAGAGTTCGATCAAAAGATTGGTAACGCCTTGGGTGCTCATGGGTTCTGAATCATTCTAGCCTGATACTTGCGGGAAAAACAATTTGCTACTGCTGTGGATAAAGTGCATCATAAATCCTGTTAATCCTTCTCTCGCGGCCCAAAATGGGTTTCGCGCTTCGTCTTTAACGGTTTTTGGATAAGTTTGAGAGCAGGCCGGTTAGATAACTAGAAGTTTGCTCCAGTTTTTTGAGTATCCGAACCAGGTTCTCTCGTTTTAGATCCCCTCTAGCACAAGACCACTCGATTCGACGCTTCTTTAGAATTCCCGAAAAGGGAAAAGGTAAATAATATAATGTCAATGAAACTATACGTAGGAAATCTTTCCTTCGGAACAACCAATCAGGACCTGAACGATCTTTTTGGTGCCATCGGAACCGTCGAATCAACCAACATCATCGAAGACCGCGAAACCGGCCGCTCACGCGGTTTCGGCTTCGTCGAAATGGCTTCGCAGGCTGATGGCGAAGCGGCTATCGCTCAGCTCGATGGCAAAGAGGTCGACGGCCGCCAGCTCAAAGTGAACGAAGCTAAACCGCAGGAAAAACGCGGCGGTTTTGGCGGCGGTAATCGAGGAGGCGGTGGCCGTGATCGTGGCTATGGCGGCGGTGGTTATGGTGGCGGCGGACGTTACTAAGTATCGCATTCATCTGAAACGTGCCCCGATCAGATTTGATCGGGGCTTTTTTTATTGGTAGATAGGGAAAAGAATTCTAGCGGTGGCGGGAACTTTTCTTATTAATTGGCGTCTAACATATTTTACAAGGTGCTAAAATTCAAAAAATAACTGGAGGGATTTTGATATGAAGACCTTTTTTTCGACTCTACTCGGATTGCTTTTGTTAATGGGCATTTCGGTCGATAGTAGTTCGGCCCAGGCCGCTCCGAGATCGTTGAACGTCGGCGTAGTAAACGGCAAAGCGATAAACCTGCCCAAACCTGAATATCCGACGGCACTTCGCGACGCGGGCATCGAAGGGATGGCTGCAGTTAACATCGTCATTGACGAAGCCGGAAATGTTATCTTGGCTCAAGCCGAACTGCTCGACCAAAGAACAAGAAAAGCTGAGGATGGTACAGTTCTAGAACCGGCAGTACTTGACGCTCAACTTCGATTAGCGGCCGAAAATGCGGCGCTTGGAGCCAAATTCGCGCCGACGATACTGTCGGGAACGGCTGTTCAAGTGAAGGGCAAGATCGTCTATAACTTTACCTCGGCGGCTCAGAAGATCAGCGAGAACAGCTCGGTAAGCGTGGGGATCCTCAATGGCAAAGCGGTGACGCTTCCTAAGCCGGAATATCCGGCTGCCGCTCGAGCCGTCGGTGCTGAAGGTGCCGTAAATATCCAGGTCGTCATCGATGAAGAAGGCTCCGTGATCTCAGCGTCAGCCGTTTCCGGTCATCCTCTTTTACGCTCAGCTTCGGAGACCGCGGCTCGATCTGCGAAGTTCGCTCCAACCCTGTTGGACGGTAAAGCTGTCAGAGTCACCGGCGTCCTCACCTATTATTTTGCCAAATGATCTTTGGTTCGCTAATTCAAAAGGCCGCGGATCTTTCGATTCGCGGCCTTTTCGCTTTAGATAACGGCTCCGGAACCGATCGCAGCGAGAAGTTCCTCATAGATCCGAACCATCGCGATCGTATCGAGCTCACAGTATTTTTCGAGATCATCGAAGATCTTTTTCCGTTCCGCAGGATCCATGTGTTCCCATTTCACGGCTCGATACCAGCTAATGGTAGCGGTAAGGCCATCACCAATGCCCAGGTCGGTGTATCGGAGCTCGGGCACAAGCACGGGCAACACTTTTTTGATCGAGCTTCTGCCTTTGAAATCAGGGTGGATGTAGAGTTTGTCCGCAAAGATCTTCATCAGGTCGTATGTCTTTGCATTCACTTCATTAAAAAACTCTGCTAGATCCGGAAACATTTGAGCCATCTCATCGTTTCGCGTTTTTTCGAATGGCTCATACCACACAAGAACCGTTCCTATGCCGCCCGCCATTGCGTCACGCAGATGCTCTGCCATCTCCCTCGCCGGATTTTCGCCCCCTCGTGAAAGATAGTATGAGTGACGCGGAGCCGCTCCGGGACGATCGATCGTGTGCAGCGAGTACTGGAAGCACATCTGTTGAAACGGCCTTACCCCTTCGAATTGCGGTACGGCGTACTGGAAAGTCTCGTAATCGAGAAAGTGCAGCGGATATTCCCACGCGTCGATGCGGTTTCCGATCTCGTCGTGATTAATCTCGATCGCGCCTGATTTTGCCGCGTTCACCTGCTTTCGCTGCTTGTCGGAAAGCGGGAAATCATCCGGGACCTCCGTGATCGAAACAACTCCCTGCGTAAGCAGATCGCGTCGCTTTTCATTCTTTAGGAATGCTATGTCGAAGATCGTGTATTCCGGCAAGTTAGGGAAATGCAGTTTTATGTAAGCACAGCTCAGTTTATTCTCCGCACAGTAATCGAGCAGCGAGGGATACGGTTCGGAATCTGCATATTTTACCGCGGCAGCGATCCGATCGACAGTTGGAAGCAGGGCGATCCTTTCAGTAACATCTTCGATCTTGAACAACTGTTCGGGATCGATCTCGCCGATGCGGACGTACTCAGTATTCATTGTCACAATGTAGCAACGCCCGACGGTGAATCCGCTTTTCTCCGCAACGACCCGTTGAAAAGCAACATCGTCGAGATGTTCAGGCTTGACTGAGCCCGAGCTTTTCACCTCGAAGATATCGAGAAGCCCGGTCGAAGTGTCCGTGACCACGATATCGCTTTTCGCATAAAGGTCGTTTGTCTGGAAAACCCTCTGAAACTCCACCACACGGCCGGCCGCCGGTTGGAATCGCTCAAGCTTTTTTACGTAACGTTCGACCGCATATCCCTGTTCACGCAGGTGCTGATACTCCAGCGAAGTTGGAGCCGGAAACAGCAGCGGCATTCTCAGCTTCAGCCAAAATTCGTTCGGACAAGCCAAAAATCGGAGGAAGTCGGTTTTATTCAGGCGATCTTTCATCTTTGAACCTATAATGCTATTTTACGCTTACGCTGGAAATAAATCATTTGGAGGCAACAGATGGCAAACACGGCTTCGGTTTTCAGGATCTTTATCCCGGTCACTGATTTCGATCAGGCGGTTGAGTTCTATCAGAAACTCTTTGACGATGAGGGCAGAATAATACATCGCGGACGGCAATACTTTGACTGCGGACCGGTAATATTCGCTGTGATAGCAAACAGCGGTACGCCGATCGGCGATCATATCTACTTTTCGGTCGCGGATCTAGAAGTATTTTTTGAACGAGCAAAAGAACTCGATTGCCTCGAACGCTCCGATGTTCACGGCTCGCCGTCTGATGAGATACAGGTTCGGCCATGGGGCGAGCGTTCATTCTACGCCCGCGACCCGTTTGGAAACGGCCTTTGCTTTGTTGACGAAACGACGCTCTTCACGGGCATTTGATAAGCTATTAGAATGCTGGTTTTAGGTATTGAGAGCTCATGCGATGAGACGGCTGCGGCTGTTGTCCGTGATGGGCGTGAGATCGTTTCCTCGATCATCGCCTCACAGATCGACATGCACCGCCCTTGGGGCGGCGTGGTGCCCGAGTTAGCTTCACGCGAACATCTTGAAAAGATCGAACAGATCGTCGCTGAGGCTGTAGAGCAGGCTGAAATTCAATTTTCGAATATCGATGCGATCGCCGTTACTCAAGGTCCGGGCTTGATCGGTTCGCTTCTGGTGGGTGTTTGCTATGCGAAATCACTCGCCTACGCTCTCGATATTCCGTTCGTCGGCGTTAACCACATCGAAGGCCACGTTTATTCGGTCGCTTTTGAGAATCCATCTGTCGAATATCCCGCACTTGCTCTCATTGTCTCGGGCGGTCATACGAACATCTTCGAGATCCCGGAAGAAGGATCGTATCGTGTTGTTTCGCGAACACGCGACGATGCGGCTGGTGAGGCCTTCGATAAAGTCTCTAAGATGCTCGGTCTTGGCTATCCCGGCGGGCCGATCATTGAACGTCTCGCTCGCGATGGCGATGCCCGCAAGGTCAAGTTTCCGCAGGCCAAGATCTCGGACGGGCGGCCCGACCTCAGTTTTTCCGGGCTTAAGACTGCCGTGGCCCGATATGTCAGGGAAAACGGGATAAAGCCTTTAGAGCCGGGGGAGGAGCCCACGCAAGCGATCAAGGATCTCGCTGCCGGTTTTCAAGCTGCGGTTATCAAGGCACTGGTTGGAACGATGGAAAAGCTTGCTCGCAAAAGCCAGCCAAAAACTCTGATCGTTGCGGGGGGTGTTGCATGTAATATGGCCCTTAAACAAGCTGCAGATGAGGCGGGAAGCAGATTAGGCCTGCCAGTTTACCTTCCTTCAAAATACCTCTCTACGGACAATGCGGCGATGATAGCGGCAGCCGGAGCATTTTATCTCGAACGCGGTGCCACGTCAGACATGCGAATGACGGCGGACGTATCGATGCGGCTTCAGAATCTGGACAACGAGGCGGACATTCAAAAACGCGGTAAGATCAAATATAGGCTCTAAGGTCGATCGCTCACCTCATTACTGCTCGAGCCAGCGTAAATACTTTAACGCCCAAAGCACCATTCTTATTAAGTGTTTTCGCACACGACGAAGTAGTTGCTCCCGACGTTAGCACATCGTCTACGAGAAGAATCCGTTTGCCGGCGATCAGCTTTGGTCGCAAAACCTCAAAGGCGTTTTTCACCGTCAACTCTCGAGCTTTCTGATCCATTCCAACTCGGTGGATGCGCGTGTTTACTTGCCGAACGAGGCTAGCGGTATCGATAGGTTTTCTGATCGCTTTGCCAACCTCTTTTGCAATAAGGTCGGCTTGGTTGTAGCCGCGTTCAATGGCTCGCTGTTTTGATAGTGGAACCGGGAGAATGAGGTCTACGTCGAAAAACTCCGGGCGGTTCTCAGCGGTACGAACTATCAAGGATCGAAGTCGCGAACGAATATGAGCTGAGTTTTTGAGTTGGATGATCGCGGCAGCTAGCGCCTTTTCATACACGCCGACGGCAGCAGCTTTATCGAAATGATAGTCGTCGCATTTGTGGCATCGAACGGGAACGACAGCGGCTTTTTCACCGAGCAGAGCACCGCATTTCTCGCAAAGCATTTCGGTGCCGGTGAAAATGCGGGTCTTGTCCCAGCAATCGCCGCAAGCGACTCCGTCGGCCACATCATCAACGGTGTCAAAACAAACGCGGCATTCCTGTGGGTAGATCAGCGATGCGAGGGAGTTTTGAACGGCTCTCAGCATCGTTCAGCGATTACTCTTCGTCCAGCAGTCCTTTTTCCTGAAGTTCCTGACAATCGAGGCAGTAGCGAGCCGATGGAAGAGCGGCGAGACGCTTTGGATTGATCTCTTTTTCACAATTCTGGCACAGGCCGTATTCTTCATCTTCGATACGCTGAAGGGCTTCGTCGATCAGGATCACCTGCTTGCTTTCGTTTTCGGAAACGGCAAGCATTACGTTTTTCGAATAGTTTCTGACAGCGAGATCAACGGGATCAGGCGTTTCCGAGTCGTCGACGGAGAGGTCGTTGCCTTTCAGTTTTTCTATCAAAAGAGCGCGTTCGGCGATCAGTTTTTCCTTGATCTCTTCTAAATTCAAATTACTCATTTCTGGTACGGAAATCCCTTAATTATTGTGTAAGCTCTATATAATTGCTCCATCACTATCACACGAGCCATATCGTGCGTAAAAGTGAGAAACGATAACGATAGCACGTTGTCGGCACGTGCCGCAACCTCGTGCGATATGCCGTTGGCACCGCCGATGACGAACGAGATCTCCTTCGTTCCAGCGTTCTGCCATTTTTCAACTTCCTTTGCCAGTTCGTGCGACGAGATCTTGCGGCCGGCGAGGTCGAGCAGACAGACAAAGGAGCTTGGATTCAGTTTCTCAAGGATTCGTTTGCCCTCAATTTCCTTACCCTCGTGCGGAGCCGAATCACGGATCTCGACGATCTCGCATTTTACAAAGTGAGAAAGTCGGTTCAGGTACCCGTCCTGTAGAGCCCGGTAATTCTTGTCCTTTGTTTTGCCGATCCAAACGAAGCGAAATCTCATAGGCGACAGCCACGTTCCTAAATGCCTTCTGGTATTTCCACCTTCCGGGCATCGCGCCATAGCCGTGCGAGGTCGTAGAATTCGCGCGAGTCGCCGTTGAACAGGTGGACGACAAAATCGCCGTAGTCGAGCAGGACCCATTCCGCCGAGTTATAGCCTTCAATACGGACCGGACGCGACCCAAGTTCAGCCTTTAGCTTTTCATTAATATCGTCGGCGATCGCCTGGACCTGACGCTGGTTCGAGCCGCTCGCGATTATGAAGAACTCGGTAAAACTCGCGATGTCGCGCAGGTCGAGAGCGATGAGGTCAAAGGCCTTTTTGTCGGCCGCACATCGAATGGCAAGTTGGACGTCGGGGTCGAGTTCGGCGAACGGTGTGGGCTGGGCTGCAATTTCGATCTTGACCGCTTCACGCTGAAGCGATCGTTCTTGTGTTTCTTCCATTATTTCCTGTCTCGTTAAACCTGATCGGTAGAATATCCGAAATAAGTTATAACTGAAAAGTTATAACTTATAAGTTCTCAGTTATCACTTATTCCGGAAAGATCCCGACGTATATTCAAAGCTCCGTATAGATTTGATATTTATATATATAGCCCGTAACCTCCGGCGGCACATCGTGCCGCCATGTCGAGTCGTCGTTTCTTATCTTTTTACGTATCTCAGTCGCAGAAATATTCATCTCGACTGCATCGGTTATAAAGATCGATCTCGGATTCTCCTTTCCGCCGACGTTCATCTCCGCTTTTTGCCGGAGGTCCACGATACGTTCGCGGACCTCATCAGTCACGTGATCGAACAAGATGTCATATCCCGGACGATTTACAACGATGTGGTTCGACATCGTGAGAACCTTTTCCCATTCGCGCCACGTCTTAATGTCCATCCACGAATCGGCTCCCATGACGAAGAATATCGCGTCGTTCGGCCGTTTGGCGTTCAATCTGCCAAGCGTTTCGACCGAGTATGGCCGCTCGGGCATTTCGATCTCCATTTTTGAGACCGAAATGTTCGGCAAATTCTCAGTTATCAAACAAAGCATCGCATATCTGTCATATGCCGAGGTCGGTTTAAGCCGGACCTTGTGCGGGGCGTGAAAGGCCGGGATGAAGACGAACTCATCGAGCTCAAACTGCGCGACCAACGCCTTCGCGATCGCCAGGTGCCCATTATGCGGCGGATCGAAACTCCCGCCGTAAACTGCAACTCGCCGCGATGGGTTTTTACCTAATTTGATCAAATGCCAACCTTTCTCAAATCAACTCTATATCCGTAACTTTATTCTTGTTCTTCTTGTTCTTCTTGTTCTTCTTGTTCCTCTTATTCCATGGTGAAAAAAGAAAGTTAACCACGGAGGCGAAGAAGGAACGCTACGGACTAACATACGAAGCACCGTTGCTGTCGCGAGTCGCTGCGGCCGCTCTTTCCGCTTCCGCCTCGGTTTCCGCATTTATGGCAGCAGATAGGTGATTCACAAGTTCTTTTACTCCAACATTCGTCACGGCTGAGATCGCGAAGAATGGCTTTTTGTCCTTTTTAGCTCTCTTCTTGAGTACTTCGAGTCTTGCCGGCTCGTCGAGCGAATCGATCTTGGTTGCGACGACGATCTGCGGTCTGGCTCCGAGATTTGCGTCGTATTTGGTCAGCTCCCGATTGATGATCTCGTAATCCGAGATCGGGTCGCGGCCCGACAGGGACGAGACATCGACGAGATGCAGGATCAACTTGGTTCGCTCGACATGGCGTAAAAAGCGGTGGCCAAGGCCTGCTCCGTCAGCCGCACCTTCGATCAAACCAGGGATGTCCGCGACGACGAACGTTCTGAAATCGCCCATATCGACGACGCCGAGGTTTGGTTCGAGCGTGGTGAACGGGTAATCGGCGATTTTGGGCTTTGCGGCTGAGATAACGCTGATGAGCGTCGATTTCCCGGCGTTAGGGAAGCCGACGAGGCCGACATCGGCGATCAGCTTTAGCTCCAGCTGCAGCTCGCATTCGTAGCCCGGGCGGCCGTTGTAATGGTATTTCGGTGCACGCTGGGTCGGTGTTGCAAAATGAGCGTTTCCCCAGCCGCCTTTGCCGCCTTTCGCCGCACGATAACGCTGGCCCGATTCCGTGAAATCGAATAGCAGTTCGTTCGACTCAGGATCAAAAACCTGTGTGCCGACAGGAACTTTTACAACCGCGTCTTCACCATCTTTGCCCGAACGGTTCGAGCCTTCGCCATGACGGCCTCGTTCGGCTTTGTGCTCGGGATTGTAGCGAAGGTGGAGCAGTGTGTTCAGCCCTTCGGTCGATTCGATCCAAACGCTACCGCCGACACCGCCATCGCCGCCCGACGGGCCGCCGCGCGGTACGAATTTTTCGCGGCGGAATGCCGTCACGCCGTCGCCGCCATTGCCGGCTTTTACCTTGATCTTGACTCGGTCCAGAAACATAACTCTTGATTGTAGGTCGCTAACAAACCGATAGCAACCAGGCGGGAGTTCGCGTACAAAAACAAATGCGTTGCTTTGATCGCTCAAAACAACGCATTTGTTATTCCTCTTTAGCTCACCGAAGTGTTCTAAAAGGTTGGCAGTTCTCGCATGTACACGTTCGAACTGCCGTATTTTGTATCCCGACAATGCTCTGCGGGGAGCATCTTCCGGTCAGCACCCAAATCGTTTTCACTCATCGTGACGCTCTCGCGTCTGGTGCCATTAGGTTTTTGTTTTGGTGGCTTTTCCTCCACCGCCGGTTACGTTCCCGGCAACGAGGCCTGGCGTACGTTTGTTCCGAAGAACAAGTTTTCGCTAGGCGGCGTGGCTCTCGTTGGCTGATCATTTCCAATGAGTGTTCCTCGTTTTTATCCGAGCAACTCAGGCTGACATTGCTGTCCTCCCTAGCAAGCCTTTCGGCTTCGGCTCCGAGCGTACCAAGCAGCGGCTTTCCGCTCCTTCTGCCCGCAAGCGATCGCGTCACCACGTCCGCTCCACCTCTCGGTGCCGGTCAAAGTGCCCGTAAGCAACCTCGACTGTTTAGCTATCCTACACCCATTATTTTTAGAGTCAAGTAGAAAATACTTTAACTATTGTCCAATAAACATGGGCATTCTGTGTATATCCTGTGGAAAACCTTGTGGAAGCTCTGTGGACAAAAATGTGCAAAATCCGGTAACCGCAAGTGGTGCATTATTTAAGTTTTTTGACCGAAAGCGATACAAATTTTGGGGCAAAAAAGATCGCGTTGAAATATTTTTTTACATTCGAAAAAAAATGTGTTCGAAGCGGAAAAGAGAGAGAAATTCGATCAGAAACTACTGAAAACCGGTCAACAAAACAACGTCACGCGAGAGCTGGCCGCGGGATGCAGCGAAATTTTCGCGGTTCGGCGACCATGCGAAATTGAAGATCGTACTCGCATTTTGAGGAATAAGCGGCGTCGCTGGCGTTTCGCTCGCAACGGAGCGTTCAACTATCGAAGAATTCTTGATGTCGCCCGCGACAAACGCGAACGAAGTGCTGTCGTCGGTCCACTGGATCATCTTTCGCCACGATTCGATTTCGGTAAATGATATCTTGTCCGGATCGTCGGTCGAGAGAAAACCGATCTGTATCTTCGGCGTTCCAGCGGCGTTGTGACCCTCGAAGGCAAGATTTTGGAACGCCAGTGTTTTACCGTCGCGGGTGAGCGAGAGGAAATTGCCGGGGATGTAATTGGTTTTGCCCGACAGCTCCTGCGTCGAATTGTCGAGCAGGGAACGGCGGCCGATCGTCGAGGTTCTGCCACTTTTGATAACGAAATAAAGCCAATGCCCTTCGGGCGAAAGCTGTGGATAATGATGCGTTTCGTCCTCGCCGTAAGTGACTTGTTTTAGCTCGCTTCCGTCAACCCGAACACGCCATATTCGACTTTGTTTGTTGCGATCGGACGAGAAATACACCCATTCGCGGTCCGGCGAGACGGTTGGCGAATCGTTCTGAGTCTCGGTATCGTTTGTCAGGCGAATGCGAGAATTGTCCTTGGTATTCAGAACGCTAATATTCCAATCGCGTATCTTTTCGTCATTTGTCGCGTAAACAATCCGGTCGTCGTCGATCCACGCGAGACCGCTGAGCCCGTCGTTTCGCGAGGTACCGGTCGTTATCTGCTTGAGGTCGGCGAGCGAATCTTTGCTGCTCAGCCACAGATTTGAGTAGTAGATACGTTGACGCGCAACCATTTTTGAACCGTCACGCGAAACCGCGATGCCGAGGTATGAACTGAGGTCGTTAGTTATCTTTTTCCGGCTGCCGTCGTTGAGCGAGATCCGCCAGAGCTGGAAGTTGGTGCCGTCATTTGCGACCGCGATCAGCGACTGATTGTCGCGTGTGTAGACTACCTGCTCCATATTGCGGAACGGCAGTTTCATTTCCTTTTGCCCGCCCGCGATGTCGATCAGAAGCATTCGCGTCAGGTGTTCGGTTTGGTTTACGACCACCATTGCAAGCGTCTTGCCATCCTGCGACCAGGCAGGATAGTTGTTCCAGTAGAAATCCTCCGGAAGCTCAATTGTCGCCATGGTTCGTTCGTCGTTTGAGGCGACATTTCTGATCACTAGAGCTTGTTTGTTCTCGGTCGGGAGCTTGCGGACGAAAGCCATTTCTTTCCCATCGGGCGAGAACGAGAAGCCGCTCCAGACATTCTCAACAACCTTTTCAACCGTACCGCCCGCTGTCGGGATACGTGAGATAACACCTTTTTCATCCCGCTGGGTCAGATTCCCGAAATAGATATGCGAATTGTCCTGCGAAAACTGCAGACAGCCGAGGCTCAGCGTGTTTTCGAACGGAATTTCCTTCTCGACATTTGTTGTCAGGTCGCGGAGAAACAGTCGATTGCCGCGATTGTGCGCCACGAGTTTTCCATCCTCAGAGATGGTCAGATAACTGGCATCGCCGGTGTCGGTGAGCTGTTTGAACTGAAGATCTCCTGTTCGCAACGCAGGCTCAGGGGCCGAACTGGCACCGCGAAATTGATATCCCACGATACCGATCGCAGCAAGTATCAGGATCGCAGCGGCGGCGATCAGGAAACGCTTTACGGTTTTGATATTTGTTGGGTTCCTGTCCCAAGCATCATCTACATGCGGCGGCTTGACTGGCTGAGGCTCCATCGCGCTCAAAATTGTCACGGGAATAGCTATTCGGTAGCCTCGGCGGGCGATATTCTCGATCAGGTGCTTTCCATTCTCGTCCATTCCGACGGCTTGACGGAGAGTATAAATATTCTGCGTTAGTACACCATCCTCGACAAACGTTCCGGGCCAGACGTGATCGAAAATATCTTGTTTCGAAACGACCTCGCCGTTTCGCTCAAGCAGCAGTTCGAGCAGACTTGTGGCTTTCGGGGAAAGGGCGACCAGCGTGTCGCCATTCCAGAGAGTCTTCGACCGCGGGTAAAACCTGAAAGTCCCAAAGGCGAAAAAATTGTTCAAAGCCTCATTCATTTCCAACTTTGAGAACTCTTTGAGAAAAACTTGAAGACTTTTTGGGTCGTCCAGTTTAGTCTCGCGTATGCCGAACAAAACAAAGGAGTAATAGGTTCGATTCTACATCAAAAATGGTTTCGGGCGCAGGCGAGATCGGGCGTGATGATCAGAGATAAAAGATGCAAATCAATCGTGGCGGTGGTTGTCATGGCGGCGGCTTTTACTCCTGGTTGTCAAAGTGGAAACTCTCCGGCGAGTGAGACGCGGCGGAATGAACCGGCAACGACGTCGGTTGCCGCCGAAACGAAAACAACCGCAAACAACGCCGCGACACACGATTCGCAAAGCCGTGTCACTTGGCGTGAGCGGTCAAACGCGAACAAGCCGTCGGGTGGCAAATAACGCTAACAATACGAAAAGATAAAGGGGATACACTTAATGAAACGCAATTTAAATACAATTTTAGCCGCCGCCGCAATCATGCTTGCCGTGCTCGGATGCGGCAAGAGCGAAGAGGAGAAAAAAGCGGACGCGTTAAAGGCAGAACGCGGACCAAAATTCTACAAAGCGAGGCTCGAACTCGCGAAGAAACCTGCAAAGACAGCGCTCGTTCAGGAACCGCATATCAAGGGAACGGTTGTCGTTTTAACGACGACCGACGGATCGGAACCGGTTTACGCTCCGTATCCGCCGATGGAGTTCAGATCGCTCGAAGCCAATTCGCCCGAGGAACTTGGAACCGTCGTGCTGGAAGAATGCAAATCCACGCAGAAAGGCGTTTACAGAACCCAGGAAAATCCGCCGCGTGAGGTACCCGCGATCGCGATCGACTGCGATATCTCGCTCATCGATCACCAGGCCGGGGCCGTTTATTTCACCAAAAGATTCGACAGCAAACTGAACGATCAAGCCAGCATTTCGCAGACATCAAACACAGTCTCAAAAGGTCCGAATGACGAAATGAACAAATGGCTCGGTTCGCTGCCGCGTCGCTAAATTATGTAAATAAAGGAGGAGAGTATGAATAGAGCAAATTTGTTTATCGTAGTGTTCATCATCGCCGGGTTTTGTCTAAGCACGGCGGCTCAGTCGACGGAAATTACGTATCAGGGCCAGATAACGACCAGCGGATCGCCGGCGAACGGTAATCACGACTTCGAATTTGCGCTATTCGACGCTCTCTCGGGCGGAACACAGGTCGGTTCGACGATCGCGTTGACGGGCATAGCTGTGACGAATGGCATTTTCTCGGCAAAGCTTGATTTTGGAAATCAGTTTCCCGGTGCATCGCGATTTCTCGAGATCCGCGTTCGGACAAGCGGCGGCGGAATCGGAATCTCAACGCCTTCCTCAAAACTTACTGTTGCCGGACGAATCGAATCAACGACCGGCGGCGTCAAATTTCCCGACGGTTCAATTCAGACAACGGCTGGCGGTGGGGGCGGCGTTACAAGCGTAACCGCAAGCGGCCCCTGGCGAGCAGTGGAGGAACAACGCCTAACATCTCGCTCACGGGCATAATTCCCGTCGCTAACGGTGGAACCGGAGTTTCGACAGGAGCGAACAACTCGGGGGTCGGACGCGGGGCCGATGTAGGTTCGGCCAATCTGACTTTCGCGACGGCGATCGGCTCTGAGGCAGTGGTCGGGGCAAGCAATCGGGTCCAGATCGGTAGAGATACGCTCGATACCGTGCGGATCGGCAATCTTGGAAATGCTGTTGCGACAAACCCCTGTATTAGCAATAACAATGTTCTTGCTGCCTGCACATCCAGCGGTCGCTACAAGAAAAATATCGAGCCGCTCGGGGCCAGCCTTAACCTTGTCAGGAAACTGCGGCCGGTAACCTTTGATTGGAAAGACTGCGACGAGCACGACCTGGGGCTTATTGCCGAAGAAGTCGCGAAAGCGGATCCGTTGCTGGCCGGTGATCGATATTTTGCTCGCTTTTATCGTCGTGGCCGAGCAACCGCGGTACGGGGAGCACAAATGCAAGGTGGGCGTCTGCAATATAGACGAACTTTCTTTCGGGAAGGGGTAGTAGATCAATTTACAGGAGAAAAATCATTATGTTTAAAAAAATCTGTGTTATTTCAGCGTTTTTGTTTGTGTTCACGATCGGAGCGTCGGTCGCTTCGGCGCAGTCATGGGTCGATCTCGGTACAAAAGAAGTAAAAGATCGTGCAGAGCAGGACACGTGGCACGTCGGTGAGGGAAATGGCTCGTTTCGATCGATCAAGATCAAGGTCAATCAAAAGGCCGTCAGGTTTTATCGGCTGCTTGTAAAGTTTGAAAATGGTCAGACGCAGGAAGTTGAACTTCGAAACCTTATCCCCGCGGGCGGCGAATCACGGGTGATCAATCTCAACGGCACCGACCGTCGCATTGATAAAGTCGACGTCTGGTACGAATCCCAAACCGTCCGTCGCGGCGTCAGATCATCGGTGACGCTTTACGGAATCAGGTAGCCGTCTCGCTAACGTTTAGGAGGCGAAGGTCAATTGGGGGAAGTGACGATCAGAATTTTGAGTACAGATCGTCACAAACCCTTGAAAAACTAATTTCCGGCATATTACGCGGAGTAAACATACCAATCTATGACAAAAACTACATATGTTTTATCGATAACCATGCTCCTACTTTCATCGGCCTTCGTTTTTTCTCAGGAGCGTCAGGATGTGGTTGACGATGGATTTACTTGGTTCGAGTCGTTTGCCGTGAGCGAGAATATCGGTTTCAATCAGGCTCCCGTAGCGATGGGGTGGACTTTGAAATATTGGGTTCGGGTGATCGGTAACTATCCGAACGGCAGCGGGCTGAACTTTGTCGTTTCGAAGGGCGGAAAGCAGGTTTTTTCGACGCGGTGTCAAACGTTCGTCTATCGACGCAGCGGAAACGATGTCGATGAAAGTTTTATGCGGACCGCCGAATGCTGGAATGGAAAGTCTGTGACTAAGGACACGGGAGAGTTTGACGTTCAGGTTTTCGCGGTCAATGGCGACACGAAGACTGAAAAGCTCGTTAGAGCGTACAAGATCGACGTTCGGCCGATAATGCGCGTGCCGGGTGGACAGCAGCCGGGCACTGAGCCGCCGCGATACATCATCAATCGCCACAACGAAGCTCCCGTCGCGTTCATTTTCCTGCGGCCGACTGGTTACATTCCGTACTTCGATGTAGCTGATCGCCCGGATCGCAGCGGCGAGAACCTGATCGAGCTGTACTACAGCCTTTCGCCGAGCGAACAGGGCGTTGTACCTCCGCATGGAGAGGTTTCGTGTACGGCGAACGGTCAGGCGGTTCCGATGCCCGGACCGCTGCCGTATGCGACGCAGGCAGTTTCAAAATACGAGCGACGCTATCGCGAGATACATCAGGATCGGCTCACTCCAAAATACAAAGCGGGATTGCCATACGAGGAAGAGATCAGCTTCCAGATGGTAAAAACCAGCCTGCCGATCACTTGGCGAAAGACTCGCGAAAATCGTCCTGGCATCGAGACTTATAAAGGGAACTGGGAATGTAAGATTTCGACCGCCGGTGTTGTATGGCGAACTATACGATTTCGCGTCGGTGCCAATGGTATACCCGAAAAGCATCCGGAACAACGCGGGAACGTTAACCTTGGATACAACACATTTTTGGTAGATATGGAGATCCCGGCGGGCGGCAGCATTTTGGATGGAAGGCTGGCGGGGCCGTCAAATTCCTTTTTCTATGGACAGCCATGGGCGACGACGGACGGGAAAGAAATGGCGGCACGCGTACCTAGAAAAGGAAATCCATTTCCGATCGCGTCAAATCAGCAAAAATAATAAAGAATTCGATGGGATACATACACAATAGTGACGACGTTCAGGATTCTAACGATAAAACGGGTACCGATAGCGAACACAAGGAATGCGATGAAAACGATGCTGTTGAGTCGAATTCTGCTGAAGGGGCAATGGTTGACTAAAGGAATTCGGAGGCGTGATCTATGAAAAAGATAATTTTGAGTTTGATAGCGATCCTTGGTTTCGCGCTTGTGGTCGCAATCGCCGCGAGATCGAGCGAGGCTAACACAAATACCTCTAGTGCCGAACCAGTTCCTACGCCGAGTCCGCGGAAGATCGTTCGGAATCCAGCGGGCATTTGTACGGGATGCTGTGATCCGTGTTATGACGATCATCCGAACGGTATCAGGAATCGTAGTACAACACGTTCAAGGACGACTAAGGCCAAACGTACCAATTCGCGTATCAAGCCGAAGCCGAAAGGTATCTTGCCGTACATGGAACAAAACAATCGCAGCAAGGCAAAACCGAAATAGTTGTGCCCCAAAAAGATCAAAAGCGTCGACATCCATTTCTAGCTGTCGACGCTTCTAATTTTCTTTTCCGGTAACGCCGAAGCATTTCCTTCCAAGGGGTGGCAACTGTCGCATGTACACGCGTCAAGCCGCCGTTTTTTTGTATTCCGAAGCCGTTCTGCGGGGAACTTCGCTCCGGTCAGCATCCATCCTGTTTGCACATTCAGTGGCGGTCTCAACGCCGTGATGCCGTTAGGTTTTTGTTGTGGTGGCTTTTCCTCCACCGCCGGTTACGTCCCCGGCAACGAGGCTCGCGTGCGTTCATTCCGAAGACTGAGTTTCGCGAGCGACTTTTGTGCACCTCGTCGGGTTGATCATTTCCCGTCAGGTGTCCGTGGTTTTTATCCCGCGGACCCGGCTGCTTTTCAGCGGCCTCACGCACAAGCCTTTCGGCTTCGGCTCCGAGCGTACCAGGCAGCGGCTTTCCGCTCCTTCCACCCTCAAACGGTCGCGTCACCGCGTCCGCTCCACCTCTCGGTACCGGTCAAGTTACCCGTAAGCAATCTCGACTGTTTAGCGATATTACACCGGTTATTTTGAGAGTCAAGTAGAAAATACTTTAGGTTTTGGACTGAAATATAATGCGGGCAGAGCGTCTCCTGTGGAAAACGCGAAGAACGATTTGTGGAAAATATTGTGGAAAACGAACCGAACACTTTTTTCCAGACAATTTAGCGGTTTCGCGAAAAAAATGTCGTAAGTCGATCGCCTGTGGAAAATACGGCTCGCAAACGAAGAAAAAAAATGGGAGTACGACTACGCTTCAAAAAAAATCGCAAATAATGTGAAAAATAGAGTAACCTGTGCGTCAAAAGCTGAGTTTGAGGAGGAATTAATTAATGCATACAAATATCCTAATTATTTTAGCCGGAGTGTTGATCCTGTCCGGTTCCGTTTTTGCGGAACCGCAGATCGGTGACACTGCTACGCACGAGAGGAAACCCAGAGTAGTGCGAACGCAAAACAGCGGAGTTTCCGCACAATACAACCCGAAAGAAGTAGGTATCGATAGGATCAGACGGGTCCGAACACGCAACCGCGGCACGGTGACGAACGCTGCGCGGATCAAGCCAAAGAAGCCGTTGAATTTTGATCCGATCAGCTGGGTGTGGGACAAGAATTCGAACCGGATGGTTAGACGAAATTCGCGACCGGCGAAACCGAAAAGGTAGATCGCTCTCTAAAATACGAAAAAGCACACGCCAAACAGCGTGTGCTTTTAATAAAAAAACAATAATACTTACGAAGCAGGAGCCAATTCAGGGGCACCTTCGGCGTAGACGCTGATGAATTTGCCTTTCTGGCCTTTGTTCTCGAATTTAACAAAACCTTCGATCAGCGAGAAGAGCGTGTCGTCTTTGCCCTTGCCGACGTTGTTGCCCGGCTTCCATTTGGTGCCGCGCTGACGTGCGATGATATTGCCGCCGAGAACGTGCTCGCCGCCGAATTTCTTGAGACCGAGCCGCTGTGCATTTGAATCGCGGCCGTTTCTGGATGAACCTACACCTTTCTTATGTGCCATATTATTTGGTCTTGGGCTTTGGTCTTTGGTCTTCGAAAGCCGAAGTCCTAAGACCGAAGTCCGTCTTAATCAATTGTAATTTCCGTGAAACCTTGTCTGTGGCCCTGTTTGCGTTTGTACTGTTTGCGGCGTTTCTTTTTGAAGACGATGATCTTGTCGCCCTTGCCGTGCTTTACAACAGTTGCCTTGACCGTGCCAGCACCAACTGCACCGCCCGCGAGAAGCGTGTCGATATCGACCTTTTTCCCAGCCTCAGCGTTGATCGTCGGAACGCGAAGCGTCATGCCGCTCTCGACCGCAAACTGCTTTCCACCTGTTTTGATAATTGCGTAACTCATTTCTTATTTGACTCCTCGATATAGCTGGTTCAACACCTCTAATCGAAAAATATCGATTATACGGAAAGGTTGGCGTGGAGTCAACCTGAGTTTCGAAGTCGATCCAAAGGAAGCACGAACCATGGAATACAGATGCTTACTACCCAAATCAACACGAGAACCCAAGCTCCGCCTTCAGCTGTAGGTAAAGCAAAGTACATTAGCGTATAGAGTACGAGGTTCGCCAATAGGCTAGTAAGGATTAGAAGTAGTCCACCGGTCAAACGAAAACGCCCGACGACTACCACCGTCAGAACCTGCACGAAAATCGTCGGCCCAATGAAGAGAAGAACGAAGAACGCGAGCAACCCGAACCCAACATCATCGGCTTCGTGCATTAGGCTACGGTCGGATCCTTCACCACACCAATAAACGGCAGATTGCGATATCTTCCCGCCGCGTCGAGGCCGTAGCCGACGACGAATTTGTTTGGGATGACAAAGCCTTTGTAATCAACGACGAGTTCTTTTTTGATACGCGGCTCCGGCTTGTCAAGGAAACTCGCGATCTTGATCGATGCCGCACCGCGTGAGCCGAGGATCTCGACGAGACGCGTCAGCGTCAGGCCCGTGTCGACGATGTCTTCGACGATCAGGACGTGCTTGTCGCGGATCGGATTTGTCAGATCCTTGAGAATTTCGACGTCACCAGAGGAAACCGTTTCGTCCTTGTAGCTCGAGACCGCCATGAAATCGATCTTTAGCTTCAGATCGACGACCCGCATCAGATCGGCGAGAAAAATGCACGAGCCTTTCAGGATACCGACCAGAACGAGGTCTTTGCCGGCGTAGTCTTTGGTGATCTGAGCTCCGAGCTCAGCAATGCGGGCCTGAATGTCAGCCGCGTCATACATCACTTCGAGATTTGAATTAGTGAATTCAGTTTCAGCCATTTGGGTCGATTCTGCGGCCATATTTTCCTCGCTGGTTTGAAAGAATTTGTATTTAGAAATACTATTCAAACGTGGGTTTAGATTCAAGGCAGAGTAGTTGAATTCGCACCTCCGTGCATTTATGAGTGATGAAAAACAACAGACACGCGACCGTGTTCGGGCTTTGGTTCGACAGGTTCTCGCTACCGTTCCGACGGAAGGCGAACCAGTTCAATCTGCGTCGGCGGCCGCGGTTGAACATGTTGTTGTGAATTCGCTGCGAGACAAGGTCGGGAAAGCGTTCGATCGTGATGAATCTTCGAGATCGCTGATAACTGAGGATGATCTACGCGGACTTGAGCCCGGATCAAAGCTGCGGGTAGCCGCAAATGTTAAATTTACTTCGCTCGCCCAGGACATCATAAACGAAAGGAACATCGAACTCGTCCGCAAAGAGTCACGCCAGAATACGACCAGGGTCCGCTCGGTCGCGATCGGTGCCGATCATGGCGGATTTAAGATGAAGGAACAATTGAAGGCGTTCCTTGGCGATATCGGGCTCAACGTACGCGATTTTGGAACTGATAGCGAGGACGCTGTCGATTATCCGGATCTCGCCCACGCCGTCGCAAGATCGGTGAGCGGAAAACAGGTCGATATCGGCATTATCATCGACGGAGCGGGTATCGGCAGTGCGATGGCCGCGAATAAGGTTCCGAATGTACGGGCTGCGGCTTGCTATTCGACCGCTCTCGCGAAAAATTCGCGTGAACACAACGGTGCGAACGTACTGACGCTCGGAGCCGGACAAAATTCGTTCGAGGAATTGAAACAGATCGTTGTGGCGTTCATCTCGACCGACATTTCCGAGGAACGCCACAAAAAACGTGTCGGAAAGATCGATTCCATTGACCGCAGCTATCGGAGCTAGAAGAAAATGCAGAACGGGAATTACGAAAAACTGATCGACCAGATCACCGATCTGGTCCTGGCAAAACTAGGTGGCGACGACTGCTCTACTTTTTGCCATGCTGATGTGCAGAGGATCGTTGATGCAGGTGCGGAACGTATTGGAATTGTCCTCGGCGAAACGGCGACCGCTCACGACTGGGCGAGCCTGATCGATCACACGTTGCTCAAGCCCGAAGCGGCGGAATCTGATATCAAGAAACTGTGCGAGGAAGCGGCGACGTTTGGCTTCGCCTCGGTTTGCGTAAATCCTGGTTGGGTCAAAAAAGCCGCCGAGTTTCTAAAGGGAAGCGGCGTTCCGGTTTGTACCGTTATCGGTTTTCCGCTCGGAGCTACGCTGCCTGATGTAAAGGCTTATGAGGCCCGTCGGGCGATCTTTAACGGAGCCCGCGAGGTCGATATGGTGATCAATATCGGAGCACTCAAATCGGGCGACGATTGCCTTGTCGAAGACGACATCCGTGCGGTAACCGAGGCGGCTCACGAAAACAATATCCTATGCAAAGTGATCATCGAAACGGCCTTGCTGACCGACGATGAAAAGGTTCGCGCCTGCCTTGCCGCCAAGAACGCGGGAGCAGATTTCGTCAAGACCTCCACCGGCTTTGCCAAAGGCGGAGCGACCGCGAACGATGTCGCACTCATGCGAAAGACGGTCGGCAGCGAACTTGGTGTGAAGGCTTCTGGCGGCGTGAAAGGGATCGATGACGCGAGAGCGATGTTCGAGGCCGGAGCAACCCGCATCGGAGCCTCGGTCGGTGTCAAGATCGCGCAGGAAGCAAGCGGGATCAAGACCGATCAGAGCACTGCCAGTTATTGATCTTCAGAAAAAAACTACTGCCCTTTGAATCGGTAAGTAAGGGTTCCCGACGCGGCGGTTGGTTTGCCATTTTCAAGCATGACGGGCTTAAATGCTGAGGTTTTTATCGCGTACTCGATAGCATTCCAGATGGATTTTGGCCCCTCGATCTGCTTGATGCTCGTTACCTTACCCTCAATGTCGAGGGAAACCTGAGCTACCACTGTAATATCGCCGCCGAACCTTTTTTCGAACGAAGGATATGCCGGTTTAACGAGGCGCGTAGCATAGTTATTCAGCGGGCCGACGGTTATAAAACTCGGCGTTTTGACCGGCTCGACGATTGGTTTCGTTTCTATCGGGGCGGGCTTTGCTGCCGCCGCCAACGCCGCGGCAGCGTCAGACCGAACCTTTCTCAATCTTGCTGCCGCATTTTTTGCCAGGTCGTCGTTCGAATTGATCGCAGCGGCCCTGTCAAAAGCATCGATCGCCTCATCCGTACGTCCCAGCCATTCTTTGATCGTCCCGAGGTTAAAATAGCTTGAAGAATCATTCGGATCCAGCTCGACGGCTTTGTTGTACTGTCCGATCGCGGCTTCAAACTCTTCCTTTCGCATGTGGATCAGGCCGCGATCGGCGTAGATGGACGCTGAGGCAGGTTTTAATTCGGCAGCTTTATTTAGATTCAACATTGCGGCATCGAAGTCATTTGCCTTCAAAGCTTCGGTCGCTTTCGTTCGGTAAAAAGCAAAATCGGGCGGAGGCGGAGCTGGTTTTGCTACCGGATCCGGCACTTTTACCTCTGGTTGGGCGGCGGCCAAAGTCGACTTAGCTGGTGCATTTTTCTCACGGATCGCAGCGATCAGAGCTTGCTGGGCTCCGGTATTGTCGAGCTCTTTTTCGATCTCCGACGTGAGCGAAAACGTAATGCCGCGCTCTTTGACAGCGTCCGCAAGGATCTTGTTCTTTTCCTCAGGAACAGCTTTTTTGGAACGAAGAGCGATCAGGATATCCGCGAGGCTAAGTGCCCGGGCCTGGGCTAAGGCTTGATATGAGACACCCGAAATGGCTACGATAAACGCCGTCAAAATGAGTGCGGATGCTCGAACGGCGATCCGATGTATGAATATCCTCTTCATAAATATCTCCATCTCAAATTAGTTATCGTTAATGAGGTCATCGACCGTCAGCTTCTTTTTCGGCTTTTCCTCGTTCGCTTTCTTTTCCACGGGTTTCACCGGTTTTGTTTCTGCGATCTGCGGACGCGGTTTCGATTGCGAAGGACCGGATTCCTGGGATCTCATTGGCGGGTCGACTGTTGACACCGCTTCAGTATTTGAGACGGGCACCGGCTGCGGGGCTGGATCCGACGCGGCCTGAGCCGGGATCTCAACTGCTTTTGGCGATTCAACCAGAACGGCTGCGGGAGGCTCGATCGCAGACGTTTTGGAACTGTTGAATGTAAATATTCCCCATCCACCACCGGCGAGCAGGATCGCGGCAGCGGCTGCCATCGCAGCGACTTTGAAAGTTTTCTTTTTCGGCTCGCCGGTCGCTTCGTAATCGATCGCTTTGAAAGCTTCCGCCGAGAAAATATCCGGGCTCGATGGTATTGGGTCGGGTGTGATCAACAGAGCAGTCTGAGTGATCGCAGCCTCTGGTGAAATGTCCGATGATGGTTCTGCGACCATTTCGATAAAGAGCGGCTTTTTAGCGGCTGGGATCTCGACCGCGATATTTTCGACGATCGGTTCGGCGACCACGATCGGTTCCGCAGCCGGTGTTGCAATCGGAGCGGCGACCGGAGTTGTGGTCGGAGCTTCGATCCGTGCTGCGGCCGGCTTTTTAAGCAGAGCGGGTATCTCCAAAAGATCGATGTCATCAATGATCGGTTTGCTAGCAACCTGAACTTGTTCCCGCGGCGATGGCAGGCCAGTGATAGCGTCCTCAATCGACCCGAAGCGACGTTCGCGGCGAAGCTCTAATAATCGAACGATGAAAGCCGAGTTCTCATCCGAGATCTCCGGATTCAATTTCCGTGGCGGAACAAGGGGGTCGATCCGCGTATCGAGCATATCGATCGACCTTTCAAAGGCCGACAGCGGCTCGACGCCGGTCAGCAGTCTATAAAATACCGCTCCGAGTGAGTAAAGATCTGATCGGGCATCGGCGGGTGATTCGAGTACGGCAAGAGCACTCTCATCGTACGTTCGGTAGATCGCTTTCTGATTTATATGGTCGAGCTCATCCCATATTTTCTCAAGAGGAAGATATGGCGAATTGAGGGGATCAGCTGGCCTGACAACCTCTGCCGGATAGGTCGAAAGCAATTTTAGTTTATTGTCTGCCGTCGCGAAGAGTGTGTGCGGCGATAGTTCTATCCCGGTGATTGACGGGAACTCCGACCTCAGCGTGCCGATCGCACGCAAGATGACACCGAGGCGTTGGAAAAGTTTGTCCGCAGCACGTGGATTTGGGCTTGCATTACCGGCCAAGGGTTCTGTCGCGGTGTAAGACGATCCGCCTTCCTGAAAATGATCGGTTATCCGAACCAAGCCATCGTGATGTAGATGAACGAGAGACGAGCCATCGATACTGAGATCGACCGGCGATAGAACGTCGATCTCATTCTTTAAGATCACGATCGGCTGTTTGGCGAGGTTGTCGAATGCTTTATGGAGGTGGGCTTTGGGGCCAGCCGAGATCAGATGATCGAGCCTGTAACGGCCGTCTTTTAGCAGGGTTTTTGAGGAAAGCATCGCTTTTTGGGATCCGGACGGTTCCGGAGTACCTTGATTATAGCAGATGCAATAAACGTTAAACAAGCTAGTTAAATAGTGTTTAACTTCAATAATATCCGTAATTAGATCCGTTGGACAAGCTACGGCTAAAATAAATTCTTAGACTTTAGACGCGATAATAATACGGGGCTAGGAAAGACGACTTCTGGGAACTCCTAACGATTGAACGACTTCCGGTAATCGGGGCCGGTTATAACGACGGTTTTGCACATCTCAAACAACCGGGAACGGAGCCGCGTTCCGATGCGGTCTTCGAGAACCTCTTCGCGGTCATTTCTTCGGTCGTCGAGGTAATTTGTGGTGAATATAGTGAGCTTTTTGTCGTTATAGCGGCTGTTGATGATGTGGGCCATCGTGTCGCGTACCCAGTCTGTCGGTTTGGAGCCGCCGAGTTCGTCGAGGACGAGCACATCGGATCGCAATACGGGCGAAAGCACACTTAGCTCAGACGTCTGCGTATTCGGATTGTAGGAATCCTGGATCTCTTTGAGCAGCGAGTGAAATTCGTAAAACAGGCAGTTAAAACCGCGTTCTGTCAGGCCTTTCAGGATCGAAACCGCAAGATGCGTCTTACCAACTCCGACACTGCCCATCATCAGCAAGCCGCGGTCGACCGCCGGAAACTCCATCGTGAGCGAAGTCGCGAGTTTGAACGCCGTTTCTTGAGAAACGCTTTGGGGTTTGTAGTTATGAAAATGAAATCCGTCGTACCTGCGCGGCAATCTGACGGAATCGAATGAACCTTTCTGTGCCTTTATCTTCCGGCAAACACACGGTCTCGCACCTTTTCCCTTCACAACCTCCATTCCGGACCCAAAGCAGATCTGGCACTCGTCGATCTCTGGTTCGACCAGTCTCGGTACGGCTTTCAGGACTGTTTCTTTGGCTTTTGCGTGAGGCATCGGATCAACGTGTGCAATGGATTATAGCACTCTGATCTGGTAACTCAACTCGCCTTCGTGAACTGAGCAGAAGTAGCGTATGGACCTCGGCGGGCTCAGCGTCTACCGTAAACCCCGATTCCTCGCAGAGAACGCCGAGGAGGACGCAGAGGTCGTGAGCTTAGCTCTAGATGTTATTTCAATCCGGGTCACCTATCCGTGTTTCGCCTGTGCTTGTGTGCTATATTGTCTGTTTGAACGACTTCGCGATATGGGAATGATCCGCAGTTTGATGATCAAGTTTGGGCTGGCCGATCTGAGTGCAGATCGGACGCCGATCAGCGTGATGCTGCTCGACGATGACGAACGCCGGCATCGCTGGTTTAAAAAACGTTTCGAGGGCGACGATCTTTTTATTGCGGCTACGGTCGACGAAGCGAAGGAACTGCTCGAAGATGCAAGTTACGACGCGATATTTCTCGATCACGACCTTTTGCCGCATCATTACGAGTCGAACGACCATGACGACTTCCACTCGACCGGCTATGCGATAGCAGAATACCTGCACGATCACCCGGAATTGCAGCGTGCCGCGACGATCATCGTCCACACACGAAACTCTGATGCTGCGGTCAAAATGGTAACAAAACTAAGAGATTCCGGCCGTAACGTCGAATACTGCGCCTTTCCTTATCTCGATCTAAAGATCAAAAACTACTGGAAGCGATAATTAGGTTAAGCCCTTAACCCGCGGATCAAAATATCGGCCAGCTTTTTGGTCGTTTTTTGCAGGACCTTTCTGTCTCCGAGTTCGAATGCGCTCAAGCTGTACGGCAGCAGGGAATTGGTTGCGGTGATGAACGTGCGGGCAATATCCAGCGGATCGCCATCAACAAAAACGTGTGCGGTCTGGCCGTCGGCGATAACTCTCGCGAGGATCTTTGCTTCTTCTTCGAAATACTTCCGCCGCCGATCGAGGAGCTGAGGCCGTAGGTAGCCGAGCAGTTCGTTGAGGCTCTGCGAATAGTGCTGGATGCTGTCAAACCTGAACAAAACGCGGGTCGTCAGCATCTTGGCGAGCTTTTCCGGCGGAGCCAAAGATTCACCGCCGACCTTGTGAAGCTTGTCCTTGAGCCGGTCGATGATGCGGTCGATGTGCGACAGGGCGATCTCTTCCTTGCTCGGGAAATGCAGATAAACGCTGCCTTTTCCAATACCAACCTCACGTGCGAGATCGTCGATCGTCATCTTTTTATAGCCCGACCGCTCCAGCAGCAGATCAGTAGCATCGAGTATCGCGTCGCGTGTCGTTTTTGGTTGATCTGTATCTTTCATTAGTAGTCGCTGACCGTTTTTCACTAATAGTCATCATAGGAACTGCGAAAGAAGATGTAAAGCTAGAGTGACTCCGTGAAAAGGAGTGCTGTTCCGTGTGTTCCGTGGTTAGCCTTCTTAAGGCATTTTTAACCACAGAACAGAACGAAACAGCACGGAACAAGGTCTGACATCAAAGCCCTGCAAGATCCCACTTTTTGACGGTTTCCAAGATCAAATTCGCGACCTTATCCGTGACTTTTTTGTAGTAGAGATCGGCTTTTGCCTGGTCGAATTTCGGGTAGCCCTGGTTTTTCTGGTACAGGCCAATGGACGAAGGGAAGGGAACGGCCGAGTACGTTCCGGCGGCTGGATATGCCGTTGTCATTTCGGGGCCGGTGTACTTTTCGGGGTGAACGAGCGTCCTGTCAATGGCCTGGATGAACGCGGTCTCATTGAGCCCGGCGTGGCCGCCGTCTTCGCCAAAGACCTCTTTGGTCTCGTCCGAAGCGAACGTCCACCAGTTGATCACGAGCGTGCGGACCTTTTTCTCGCTAGCAACCTCTGCCGCTACAGCATTCAGAACCGCCGTCTGCCCGCCGCCGTGGCCGTTGAGGATGATAATGTTACGAAAACCGTTCTTCGCGAGGCCCTCCAGGATCTGCTTGACGAACGGCCGATACGCCGCCTCAGAGATCTGAAACGCTCCCGGATACGCCTCCATCGAGCCTGTAATGCCGTACGGCAGCGTCGGTGCGATCATGGCATTCGTCCGCTGGGCAATAGTCTTCGCCATCGCAAACGGAGCCGTATTGTCGGCACCATTATTTATCACACCATGCGGCTCGAGCGTGCCGGTTGGTAACAGAACTGTGGTGACTTTGGACGGTACCGCCGCTTTGAAATCCATCCAATTGATCCGTTCCATCTCACGAGTTGGTACAGAATCCTGAGCCGACAAATAGGTCGCAGACACTAGAGCGAAGAGAGCGGTGACTATAAGACGTTTCATATTTTTTTCGTGGTCGATGTCCGATCAGAACATCGTGTTATTGTTTGCTGAGATATCCGGGATGACCTGCAGGACATCCCAATGTTCTATTATTTTTCCGTTCTCATCGAGCCTGAAAATATCGATACCAGCCCAATCACTGTCGCCAGGCCATTTCTGATAGCAGTGAAGTACGACAAGATCGCTTTCAGCAATGACCCGCTGAAATTCAACACTCTTTCCGGGATATTCCTCGGCCATCCGCTCGAAATACGAAATAAAAGCTTCCTTGCCGTCAGCTACCGCCGGATTATGTTGCGTGTATGAATCGCCAACGTACTTTTCTACTGCTTCGTCGGGACGGCATTGGTTGAACATTAGGTCGTAAAACGACATAACGGTTTGTTTGTTTTTTTCGAGATCGCTCATTATTATTCATTGAAAGTACTTACGGCCTCTGAGTCTCTCCGGCATCAGATCGCCCTCCGGGTCATTGCCTTCGTCTTTGCCGTAGCCGAGATTCTTCATGAGTTTGGTGGGGGCGTTTCGAATCTTCATGGGCACGGGCAAGTTGCCGTGTTTTTTGGCATCTTCCATTGCTTCTCCGATGGCGTTCGTCGACGAGCGATCCTTTGCAGCGTTGGCGAGATAGGCGACGCCGTGGGCGAGATTCAATGCACATTCGGGCATTCCGATCGTCGTAACTGCTTGGAACACAGCATTTGCGACGACGAGAGCGGTCGGCTGGGCTAGGCCGATGTCTTCGGACGCGAAGATGACCATGCGGCGGGCGATGAATTTCGGGTCTTCGCCTGATTCGAGCATGCGGGCGAGATAGTAGATCGCCGCGTCGGGTCTGCTTGCCCGCATCGATTTGATGAACGCCGAGATAACGTTGTAATGCTCCTCGCCTTTTTTGTCGTAGCGAAGGAACTTTGATTGAAGCGTTTCCTTGAGCGTTTCAAGCGTGATCGAGTCGTAGAGCCGCGAGGTATTCTCGATCATCGTGATCGCCTGACGAGCATCGCCATTCGCCATTTCGATGAGCCATTGCTTGGCGTCCGCAGCTAATTCGAAGCCTGCACGGTCAATGATCGCGGCCATATCGGCTTCTGTAAACTCGTTCAGAACAAACACCCGCAGCCTCGACAGCAACGCTGGAATGACCTCGAAACTGGGATTCTCGGTCGTCGCTCCGATCAAAACCAACTGACCATTTTCGACAAACGGAAGCAGGAAATCCTGCTGGGCTTTGTTAAAGCGGTGGATCTCGTCGAGAAAGAGAACGCGTGGCCGGTCGCTGGAACTCGGGCTGTCGGCATGTGGGTCTTTATCGAGCGGCAGTACGGGCGGGCCGCCCGGGGTCCGGCCGGAGACGATCTTCCTGATGTCTTCTTTGCCCGCGGAAACCGCTGAAAGCTCGTGAAATTCAGCGTTTATAGCATTCGCATAGATGCGGGCGAGTGTTGTTTTGCCGGTTCCGGGTGTTCCCCAAAGTACGAACGAGAAAATATGCCCTTGCTCGATCGCCAGCCGCAACGGTTTTCCCGGACCGACGAGATGCGTCTGGCCGACATATTCGTCGAGGCTAAGCGGCCTGATCTGATTAGCGAGCGGTTCCATATTTTGCTTTCCCTCAAATCTAACATATAGCGGTAGATTTGGTGAGGTCGTACGTCGAGCATGATGTTCGGCGTCCAGTCAAAAAAGGCCGCCCTCGCGGACGGCCGTAGGCGACTGAGAGGCAACTCAGTTCATTTCGGCTTTTCAACCGTCATCTTTATTACGAGATCGAGTTTGTTGACTTTTTGTTTGGTCGAGACCGCAAGCCGAACGCCTCGTTCTTCGCGTTCGCCTTTGTCGACCGAGCCCGGTTTGCCCGGGGCAGTGAGGACGTTGATCTCGGCCTTCGTGTCGAAGTCCGTCGGGTTTACCACGTCGACTTTTAGGTGTGTGCCGCCGGGTTCGAAGATGAAACTGCCGTTTGGTGCTTTGTCGATCTTCCGGTCCGAATGCAGATACGATGTGATCGTCTGGGGCTTGTCCGTCTCGATGGAATCGGTCACGGTAAAGCTGCCGGGAGCTGCGAAGACGAAGTTTCGAGTGAATTTTTTTACTCCCAATTCCGGTTCATAAGCTGGTGCAAGATCGGCGACGATATTGGCTGACTTGGCGTCCATTTTGACGCTGACCAGGCGGATCTTGTTCATCCGTTCGTATGGAACGCCGACGAAAACATCGTGTCCGCTGCCTTCTTTATGCTGGCCCTTACCGTCGAATACAACCGCGTTGTGATGTTCGGTCATCGGCACGCCCGCGTAACCAGAATCACCAGTCAAATACTTGCCATTCGCCCAGATAATAAAGCTCCCGGAATCAGGATGTGCGTGGCCGCTGGAGAGCCGCCATTCGGGGAAAAGATTGACCTTTTCCGTCGCTCCATGACCCTCGGGCGGACCGGCTTTGAAGGCAAATGCGGTCGCATCGTCATTCCAACTCGAACGCCAGTATGCGACGTCGTGATCCGCGAAATAATGCCATTTTTCCTGGCTTTCGATCGGCACGGATTTGATCGAAGGGTTGTACCAAATGAAGCTCCAAAATTCCTCAGCATTGACCTGGCCTTTCGATTTCAGCCAGTCGGCAACGCCCTGGATCTCGCCGTCACCATATCGGGTCGCGAGGTTGTAGAGGATGTTGTAGTTTGTGCGGAATTTGCCGTTTATCCGCTCTCGTTCATAGTCGTCGCCTTTGCGTGAACGCGTGATCGGGCCAGCGTAGATGTCGCCAAAATCGAAGTTGAATTCACCGCCCGGCAGCGTCGAATGCGCGACGTATTTATGGGCGTTCTTCAATCCAGGAGTCGTGTTATAAAGGTCTTCGCCCGTCGAATGCAGATGAGCGTCCATATAATGGGCGATCCACGGCGTCGAGAATATCCAGTACTCCATGCCCTCGTAGTAATAGCCGTCCTCGGAATACGTTGCCAGCACGCGGTCGAAAATCGCCCGCGAAGTCGCCGCCCACTCTTTCGCTTCGGGAACCTCGCCCATCAAAGCGTAGGCAGTGATCGCAAGACCGGAGATCGGGATGAACGTGTGATTCTGGCTGTAGGCGTAGCTCTTACCTGATTTCGGTTTGAAGAATTCGTAAAGCAAATGTGCCTGCTTTACAAGCTTTCCACGATATTTATCACGTTCCGCGGGCGTGAGGTCGTTGTAGAGAAGGTCGTAGGCCCAGCCCATTCCGTAGAGCAGATGCCCCGCGGCGAGATCGACGTTTGGCTTATTATAAGAGTACCCCCAGACGTTATAGGAAACCGCTGCGTCCATGTACTTTTTGGCTGCGTCGAGATATTTCTTGTCGCCGGTCATTTTGTAAACGAAAGCGGCCTCGGCAATGCCTATACCGACCTCGTTCTGGGCACGCCGCGTTTCCGCTGGCGGCGGTGGAGCCTCGACCGTTAGGGCCCGAACGCTATTCAAGGCGGTCTGCCACAGATCTTTTTGGGTTTTGGCTTTGTCCTTGAGCGCATCGATCTCAGCCTGGGTTACAAAGACCCGCGGATGAACTCCTTCCAGCTCTTTTTTGAGCGAAGAAGGTTTAGTCTTCATCACATTGATCAGCGGATGCTCGCCTTTCAGCTTGGCACTTGCCTCGCGTTCGGCTTTAAGCTCCTGGGCGTCTTGGGCTGCCAAGTTTGCGATCAGAGCGAGAGCGAGGGCGATGGTCGGAATCGTTTTTCGAAGTAAGAATTGCATGTATTTCGTTATTTTTGATTCGAAGATTACTGAGTTTTCCCGGTCTTTAGAAAGTTTTCTATCCAGTCAGTGAGTTTGTCGGTTTGTTCCGGAGAATTCGCGTGACCCATTTCGAGTCCGAGTAGTAATGTTTTCGGGGCAGTGATGATGTTATATGCCGCGAACGAAGACGTTGGCGGAACGGTCTCATCGTTAAATCCCCACGAGTAAATACCCGGAACCTTTACCCTGCGGGCAAAATTGACCGCGTCGTAGTAAGAAGCGGTTTCGAGCTTTTCCTTTGTCCGGTTTTTAGGATCTTTGAAAGCATGCGGCCAGCCGCCTGCACGATTTGCGAGGTATCCTGTCGTGTCCGAAATGGCAGGATAGGAAACTTGCATGGCTCTAACGCGCGGATCGAGCGCTGCTGTGACGATCGACAAACCGCCGCCCTGACTGCCGCCCATGACGGCGAGATCTTTGCCGTTATATTGCGGAAGACTGGTCAGGAAATCGTTCGCGCGGACGCAGCCGAGATAGACGCGGCGGTAGTAATACGTTTCGCGATCGTCCATGTTGTAGAACATGTACCGGTTGAGCGAGCCCGCCCGCAGGTCGTCGTAGACCGACATCGGCAGATTCACAGGCATCCCATGAATGCCGATCTCAAGCGTTAAGATACCGCGTTCGGCAAGAGCGACTTGACCCGTGTACGGACGAACTCCGGCACCGGGAACACGAAGCAGGGCAGGGAATTTCTGATTTGGATCGGTCGATCTTGGAACCGCCAAAATGCCGTAGATACGGCTCACACGGCTGATCCCAGTCCCGACATTTTGGAAGCTCACGTGATAAACGTCAGCTTTCGAAGTCGAGAGCGACGGCATCAGTTCGAGTTTGGGCTCGAGCGGAATCTTAGCGAGCTGATCTAGCCCTTGTTTCCAGAACCGGTCGAAATCCGCCGGGTCGGTCATCACCGGTTTGATCTGATCGGGCCGAAAGCCTGCGGTTGCCAATCCGCGATAGGTTTTCCCATCCTTTTCTACGGTCGCGATGCAGCGGTAGAATCCCGGTTCCTTCATCGTTCCACCATCTAAGACGAGCGGCGTCGAGCTTGTGGTGACGGTCTTTTCGAGCGTTGGAGGCATCGCCTCGGGACCGCAGGAATATTTGAGCGGCAGGCCAGCGATCTGTGAATTATTGAGCGTGACCGCGAATGTGAATTTCGGGGTTTGGTTCAGCTCGTATATCCAGTTTTCCTTATCGAGAGACACGCGAACCTGATAGGTTCCAAGGCTCTCCTGAGCCTGAGCCGCCGAAAACCCGAGAAGAAATATCGAAAGTAAAAGTGCGATCTTTCTGTTAAGCATTCAAATAAAAAGTATGCGACAAAGGCCACCGCTGGACGGCCTTTGTCGGCAAAGGTTAATGGTTAGAACGTCAAACGAGCACCGAACTGCAATTTGCGCATCGGCCCCGCACTCGAAATCACGCCGAATGTCGTCGACGTAGTTCCAGCAGCCGGGACTGATGCGTTTGGCTGATCCAGATTGACATTATTAAAGATGTTCGTACCCTCGGCACGGACACGCAGTTTGAATCGCTCGCCAAAGCGGAAATCACGTGAAAGGCCGAGGTCCATCGCCTGATAACCTGGCCCAGTAAGCAGATTTCGCGGTGAATTACCGTCTGTCGCGACACCCGTTACGACGAGATTACGGGCAAAGGCTGCGGTGTTGAACCATCTGGCCGCCGTCGGATTATCGATGTTTGGATCACCGATGAGCTGCGCACGATCGTTTGTTACGCCGTCCAGGTTGGCATCGACGTTGGCGTTCGTCACCGTGAACGGGCGGCCGCTGCGTTTCTTGAAGATCGGCGAAATGCTCCAGCCATTGACGATCGCATCCACTACCTTATTCGAACCGTGGTAAAAGTCCGGCTGAAAGTTCATGCTCATGCTGAAAACATGACGCTGATCTGTATCCGCACGTCCTTTTTCGAGATCGAGGCGGGTGTAGTTCTGGGCGAGTCCTTGTGTCGTGTTGTTATGCAGTTGAACGCTGCTAAGTGTATGACTCAATGTATAGTAAGCATTGATCGAGACATATTTTGCCAATCGATACGCGGCTGTGAATTGGCCAGCGTGATAGCTAGCGTGCTGGTCGGACTGCAAAAGCGTTACCGCGCCGAAGAGCGGATTAGGCCGGCGAGACAGGATGTTCGCACCGGCAGAAGTCGCCGTTGCATTGACTATTGGATAGTTGATGTCGCGTCCAAATGGAAGTCCACCACTAAGCGTTCCGACATAGGCTGCACCTACGGTCAGATCGTCAGTTAGCTGACGCTGGATCGAGACATTCATTTGGAGAGTGTGCGGCCAGCCAAAGTTCTGAGCTACAGCAAAGGCGCCGCCGCCGTTCACGAAAGCCCCGGTGTACGGGAAAGGGGCTCCGCCGACATATGCGTTGTACGGATTACTAAGCGATGCTCCTAGCGGCACGCCGGCTGCGTTTGTTCGAGCATTGATGTTGGTAAATGATAGACGGGTCGAGAATGGCTGCGTGTTTGTTTGCGTGTTCCATTCATTTCCCGAAATACTGCCGTAAAATCCACCGACGGCGGCACGGATCGACGTCTTGCCATCACCTTTTGGATCCCATGCGATACCGAATCTTGGCGAGAAGTGTGTCCAGTTGGTGGGAATGCCGCCGCGCTCCACGCCTTCGTCACCGTAGAAGAGCAGACCGATCGGGGCAGCCGGATTTACGACCGATTTCTTGCCGGGGACATAATTGGCTACCCGATTTTCAGGGTCGGTTGGAGGTGTCTGAACGTCCCATCGAAGGCCAAGGTTGAGAGTCAGTCGCGGATGTACGCGGAAATCGTCCTGGACAAACAGGGCACCGTACCAGGTATCTGTATATGCGGTGACGGGAGCGTCCTGAGTTATCGCACTCGGTATACCCAGCAGGAAGTTACCGAAAGCGTTGGTCGCGAGATTCGTATTGTTGAAGGTGGTGCTTGCGTTAAAGGTGAAAACGCCGTAGTTATTGAGCAGCGTTTCCTGCACATCTTTATTGAGCGTAAGTTCGCCGCCAAGCTTTAGCGAATGACGACCGGTGTTCCAGCTAAAGATGTCACGAGCCGAATAAAGGTTTGTACCCGCTCGCGGACCGCCGATCGCGTTCGTAAGCGTGAAATATCCTGTTACGGTAATCTGAGGAAGGGAGGGCGTTCCTTGCGGAAAGAACGACGAACCAAGGTCGCGAAGCGAAGTCGCAGGATTATTGATACGTCCTCCGAAATTGCGTCCGTATGTTATCCAGAGCTGATTGATCTTATCGGGCCCGAGGATCCATGTATCGCTTGCGTTGAAATTGTGCTGCCGCCATTTGAAGTTTTGCGTCGCCCAAGGCAAATTTCCGCTGCCCGGGAAAACCGTAGTGATACCCGCCGTCGTGAAATACGATAACGACAGTCGGTGCGGCTCATTGAGCTGATGGTCGATCTTCGCCAGATATTCATTGGTATCGTACGGATTTGGTACATTGCCCTGATAGCCAGGCGAGCCGTTTGCGTTGGTAATGTTCGAGTTGGGAATGTACGTGTCGATTATCTTCTTGGCCACAGGATCGATCCTGTTGGCACAGATCACGTGAGTTACGCCATTGCAGACGAAATCGAGCCCGGTTGCCGGATCTTTCGGCTTTGTTGCAGAAGCAGTGAAGTTACCTGCCCGCTCTAATGCAGTCGGAATAACCCCACCAGCCAGAAATGTGTTAGTGAGCTGCCGGAGTCCGGAGTACGAAAAGAAGAAGAAGCTCTTGTCCTTTTTGATCGGGCCGCCGATAGTGCCGCCGAATTGATTTCGCTTGTAGGGCGGCCTTGCTACGAGCGAACCCCATTCATTCGCGTTGAACCTCTCGTTACGGGTGAATTCGTACAGAGAACCATGAAACTGATTTGTCCCGGATTTGGTCAGCACGTTGATGATGCCGCTTGCGAAGCGCCCGTATTCGGCGTTGTAGCTATTTGTCTGTACGCGGAATTCCTGGATCGCGTCGGGACTCGGGGTTGAGTTTCCGGTGTTGCGAAGGTTGGTCATGTTCGTTCCGCCATCGAGGAAGTAGTTGACCGAGCCCGTTCCGCCATCGGTTCCGCCATTGATCAGCGTTCGCTGTTCGGGAAAACCGAGGCTGAGGTTGCTGGTTGCAGCCGAGGCGGTAGCGACGCCGCTGTTATTTGATTGAACGCCAGGCGTGAGGTCAAGCAATGCATAGACGTTGCGCTCAACCAGCGGGAGATTCTCGATCTCCTTCGTCTGGATAGTGCGGCCAAGTTCGGCGTTACTGGTGTTTACCTCTGCCGCGCCGCCCGTGATCGTGACCGATTCGGTAACGGATCCGACCTCAAGAGCAAAATCGACGCGGCCCGTATCATTGACCTGAAGCACCACACCTTCACGTAACGCTTTTTTGAATCCAGCGGTCGCGGTAACTTCCACCACGTATTTTCCAACGGGCAGAAATTCGATACGGTAACCGCCATCTTCACCCGAAACGACCGTTCGTTTCAGGCCCGTGTCAGTATTGCGGGCCGTCACACTGGCGTTCGGCACCTGGGCTCCGCCGGGATCGGTGATGGTTCCGACAATGGTCGCGGTCGTGCTCTGAGCAGCTGCCGGAATAGCAAACGCAGCTGCAATGAACGCAAGGATAGCGAGTTGCCGCATGAGACCAATGGTCTTTTTAGTCGAAGTCAAAACTCGGCTTAACTGTTTCATGTCTTTAGTTCTCCTTAAATAATTAGTCCATTAAGAGACCGCCGTTGATCTCGATCGTCTCGCCGCAGAGATAGCTCGCGGCATCTGACGCCAGAAATGCGATCACGCTGGCAACTTCCGACGGACGGCCTTCGCGGCCCATCGGGATGGTATTCCGTAGGTTTTGCATGACCTCTGCGGTTGTAAACGTTTCGTGATACGGGGTATCGATAACGCCGGGCGAAACGGCGTTGACGCGGATCCCGTCTTTTGCAAATTCCTTTGCAAGCCCCTTGGTCATTGTCAGCAAAGCTGCCTTTGCCGAAGAATAGTGGATAGATCCCGGTGCGCCGCCGTTGCGGCCCGCGATCGATGTGACGTTGATGATCGCTCCGCCGCCTTTTTCGAGCATCTTTGGAATGACCGCTTTGGCAGCAAAGAATGCACTCGTGGAATTGAGATTCATGACCTCGTCCCAGCGGGCTTCAGTAAGTTCCAGGGTCCTAAGTCGCTCAACCAGCGAACCAGCGTTATTGACGAGGATGTCGATCGGGCCGAGGCCTTCTTCAACCTCGCGAATCATTCGGGCGATCTCGCCGTCTTTGGTCACATCGACCTGGATCGCCATTGCACGGGCGGTCGCTGTTCCAACGGCCGTTCCTGAACCCGAGCCCGTGCTTGTATTGCTGTAGGTTGAGATCGCGTTGACCGCTTCCTCAGCTCCGGCTCCGTTTTTGTGGTAGGTGAGTGCGACCGATGCACCGCATCGGCCGAAAAGCTCGGCAGTGGCGCGGCCGATGCCGCTTGACGCACCCGTGACGAGTACGACTTTGCCATTAAAATCAAAGAAATTGTCCATAATTGATCAGTGGTCTCCTAAATCTGTTGAAGTCTTATCTTTTCAATGCGGCCGGCGAGCACACAGAGTACAAGCGTGCCGACGGGAGCTAATATGCCTGCCGTCACGAGGATCGGCGTATAAGAAAAATGATCGACCACCCAGCCGGTCGTGAAAATAAATATCATCGAGCCAATTCCGGCCCCGGTCCCGCCCAAACCGGCGACCGAACCGACAGCATTCGAAGGGAAGAAATCGCTCGGGAGTGTTTGGACGTTATTGATCCAGACCTGAAAGCCGAACAGAACCACGCCGATCAGCCCAAGAGCCATCATAGGGTCCGGGGTAAACGCTGCGAAGATACCAGCAGGCATTAATGCCGCTGCGAAGATGATCACTGCCTTTCGAGCCTTATTCACCGACCACCCGCGGCCGATCAGAAATCCCGAAAGCCATCCACCGAACAAGCTGCCTGCATCGGCTGCAACGTAGGGAACCCACGCGAATAAGCCGATCTGCTTAAGATCGAAACCGTGAACCTGACTTAAGTACAGTGGCAGCCACGTGATGTACAGCCACCAAACAGGATCGACCAGAAATCGCGAGATAACGATGGCCCAGGTCTGTCGATAGCGAAGTAGCTCGTACCATCCGAGGGCTTGCGTAGGTTCTGCGACAGGAATGCTTGACGATTCGACCGATGAATCGGAGTCAACATTATCCGACTGCCGACGGCTCGCGGTTTCGGCCTCGTCCTCGGTAATAATCTTGTATTCAGCGGCCGTGAGCCACTTATGGTTTTCGGGCGTGTCATAGATCAGCCACCAAAGGATGAGCCAGAGAAATCCGAGCAATCCTGTGACGACGAATGTCTGCTGCCAGTGCCCGAAATATGCGGTGAGTCCGACGATGATCGGCGGGGCAACGATCGATCCGATCGCGGCCCCGCTGTTGAAGATCGCCATTCCCAAGGCTCTCTGACGGGCAGGGAACCAGACAGCAACCGTC
The DNA here is from genome assembly GCA_047600985.1 of Pyrinomonadaceae bacterium. Taxonomy (GTDB): domain Bacteria; phylum Acidobacteriota; class Blastocatellia; order Pyrinomonadales; family Pyrinomonadaceae; genus OLB17. The sequence goes on from JASGKA010000002.1 coordinate 921,814, forward strand.
TTGGCCGCCCCCGGCCAATTGCCGGCTTCACCCAGTCCAAGGAGGAATCGGAAGATGCTCAAACTCCGAAGTCCAGTGGCAAACGCATGTGACATCGCAGCAACGGACCAGACAATGATCGAAACCGTAAATCCCTTCTTGATCGCGACCCGGTCATATAGCTTTCCGGAAAGGCTCTGGCTGATCGTATAAGCGAAGAGAAACCACGTTGCAATACCGCCAAATTCGGTGTTGGTTAGGTTCAGGTCCTTCGTGATTAGTGGAGCCAAAACAGAGACTGTTAGCCGGTCAATGTAATTGATCAGCGTTGCCAGAAAAACGAGCCCAATGATCAGCCATCGTAGACCGGGAACTTTGAAGCCTTCAGGCTGAAGTTCAGTTTTTTCCGAAACGTTCTCCATAGATAGTCTATATTGTCGAAGCCAAACAGTCTTATATTGGTCAGACCAATTTACGACTTTTTCTCGCTAAAAGAACTGTTGCATTAGTCTGTTATCGTTATCAGAAACGCCGAATTATCGGCTAGCCGACGACGGCTATCTTTGCAACAAAACCGAACTAGGCCACAGTCGATTCACGAACGATAAGTTCGCAATCCAGTATCCTTTCCTCGCGGTCGATGACCGATTCATTCGAAATCCTCTTGAGAAGCATTTCTGCCGCTAGTTGCCCTTGCAGTTTCATCGGCTGACGAACAGTCGTCAGTGAAGGCATGGTGTGAACCGCTAGCGGCGTGTCGTCAAATCCTACGATCGCGATGTCTTTGGGGATCGAAAGTCCCGCTTCCTTGATCGCTGACATTGCTCCGACAGCGGTAAAATCGTTTCGGGCGAAAACCGCTGTTGGTGGATTTGGCAGGGAAAGAAGCCGCTTCATTCCCTCGTAACCGATTTTCTCGGTCGAGTAACCCGGCACGTTTGACGGCGATCCTTTGCGGCCAGTGATTAAGCGTTCGTCAACGGCAATTCCGTGCGTATCCAGAGCTTTTAAGTACCCCTGCAGACGTTTCAGACTGCCGCGATTTTCAAATCCGGCTCCAATAAATGCTATTCGCCTGTGTCCTAAGTCGATCAGGTGCTGCGTCGCTTCGAAGCCGCCGGTGAAGTTGTCGGCCGACACGTGATCGACCGAATCGTGCTGGAAATCACGCCCTACAACGACAATCGGCAGGTTGCTGTTTGCAATGCTCTCAAGCCTCGTGTCGCCCTCATGATTTCGAGCGCGTCGCGACGATTATCCCGTCGACGTTGTGGTCAACTAGTGCTTCGAACGCGGCAATATCTTCCTTCGCACTGTGCTCGCTGATACAGATAAACAGATTGTAGCCTCGGAAAGAAAGGCTCTCACGTACTGCATTTGCAAGTTCCGTCGAATACGGATTTGAAAGGTCACCCAACACTAAACCGACAGTTTCCGTTCGCTGACGTTTAAGATTTCGAGCAAGGCCATTGCGCCGATAGTTCATCTCGGCGACAGCTTCCTGAACCCGCTTCCGCGTCTCTTCACTGACGTAGCCGTTGCCGTTTACGACACGCGAAACGGTCATGGCGGCGACACCGCTGCGTGCAGCGATATCGCTGAGTGTTACCTGCTTTTTCTTCAGCATGCTTTGTATTAAAACGTTATATCTTTGATAAGTTAACGTTAACTTAATATCACACACCATAACCATACGCAAGTGATTTTGGCGGCGAAAGCCGATAAAATACTGATTTTATTTAGTTAACCGCTTTATTCGGATCCCTGACAGCACCGGATCACCGATTTTTGAGATGAGCTGGAAATTTAAGCCGTTAGAAGCGATCACCTCTTCGCGGATCGCAAATGCCCGATTGCGTCCTACTTTTGCGGCAATATCGAGTCTTTCAGCAAGCACTTTTCCGTTAACCGATATATCGAAGATCCGTTTCCCGGCCTCGTCGAATTTTGTTTCGGCAAAAAGAAGCGAAACTTCATAGGTGCCGTTAGGCACGTCAAACCGATATCCGGTCAGCCCTTCCTGCATTGTCTGAAACAGCGGGTCGTTCGGCGTTCCAAGGATATTTTTGTCCGGCGATTGAGAGAAAATGAATTTCGACTTTGGACCGACAAATCCCCATGATCCTGGACTGTACGGTTTATCGGCGAGCCAGATTAAGTTATTCTGATCGGTAAAATCCGCATTTGAGCCGACGTTGATCGCAATGTCCTTCGAATTCACAGTAATCGACGTAAACTTGACCGTCGCCGAATCTGTCACAACCCTGCCATTCCGCCTTCCGGTTGCGACGAGTTTGTTCAGGCCATCACGAAGTTTGAGTGTCCAACTCACACGGTTATTTCCCGTATTTGTTTTCTTTCCGAGAGGTACACCGTTGAGGAAAAGTTCGGCTTCAGGCAGGTTCAGGTAGACATCGATCGTTTGCTCGGTATTCGGTACGCCGGAAAAGTACTTTCGGTCGTTCGCTGCAATGTGCAAAACCGCATCTTTCGAGAAATTAGACTTATAGAAAAAGTGAATGTCTTTTGGTACACGGTCGTAGGTGTACATTCCTTTCTGGTTGAGGTGCGGAATGGTTTCGCCGCGTTGTTCGGCTCCGAAATCGAATTGGTTCCAGATCGTGCTGCCCGCAATGTAGGATCGGTCGTTGATCTGTTTTAGATAGGATTCGTGAAATTGCCGCTGATATTCGGTTGTTGAATCAAACCTTCGCGGGCTGGCCGAGTGCAACCGCTGATCGCCATTCGCTCCATATTCGCTGATGAAATGGACGCGATTTGGGAATTTCTTGTGCTGTTCATCCATGAAGGTGCCAAATTCCTCGATATTTCCGCCGTACCAGCCTTTATAAAGATTCCATCCAACGACTTGTGGGATCTCGCCCATTCCGTAAGTGTTATAGACCTCATTCCCGTGAAAAGCGATGGTAGTGAGCCGGGTTGGGTCTTCGGCTCTTGCGATGGCGTCGAGTTCGCGGGCAAGCTCGACCGTAGCCGCAAAGACGGATTTCGGAACGTTCGGCGGATGCAGAAATATCTCGTTCATGTAGCCCCACAAGATCATGGAAGGATGATTGCGGTGCTGGCAGATCATTTCTCGAAGCATCGAAGCGGCGTTGTCTGTGAATGCCTTCGATTCCGTGATGTAATTCACTAGCGGAATTTCCTCCCAAAGCATCAAACCCAGACGATCTGCCGCCTGCAAAACCGATGGATCCTGTGGATAGTGAGCGAGGCGAACGAAGTTATATCCGGCGTCTTTCATTAACTCCATATCGCGAATATGGAGCCTGTCCGGAACGGCGTTACCGAGGCCTTGATAGTCCTGATGGCGGTTTGTGCCTTGCAGCTTTAGGTGCTTGCCGTTGAGGAAAAAGCCGTTATTTGCATCGAATCGGAACCACCGAAAACCAAGCGGTTCGGTCTTGAGATCGACGATTTTCCCGTTTTGGCGAATTATGTTTTGAATGCTGTAAAGATACGGATCGTCCGGTGACCAGAGATGCGGATTCGGGATCGAGTTTGTCGTGTGATCGAATGCCTTTTCGCTCTTGGAATCGACCGTTAGTTTGGAAATGCTCGAAATGACCTCTCGTCCTTTTGCATCGAGAATGCGGCTCGCGACTTCAATATAGACTGCCTTTCTGCCCGTATTTGAAACCGTTCCGCGGACGCGTACTTTTCCGGCTTTATCGTCCAGGTCAGGAGTCGAGATCTGCAATCCCGACGAAGCCATATCGTCGATCTTGAAATGAACATCATCTGCCGCAATCAGCCAGACATCGCGGTAGATCCCGCCGTACATGTTGAAATCGCCGGACAGCGGAGCGATGTCGGCGTTAAAGCTGTTATCGACGCGAACGGCAATAAAATTGGACTTTGTAAGTGTGATCTCGTCGGTGATGTCATATGCAAACGCCGTGTACCCGCCGATGTGTTTTCCGACATGGTTGGTATTCACGTAGACGTCTGCGACTTGATTTGCACCTTCGAAATAAAGGTACAAACGCTTGCCAGTCAGGGCAACTCCGAGCGGAAGTTCACGGCGATACCAGCTCGCTCCGCGTCGATATCCCGGTTCGTCATCGAAAGTGTCTTTGTCGTTCCATGTGTGCGGCAGGTTGATCTTTTGCCAGCTATCATCCAGAACATCGGCTCCCTCGAAGCCAGGTTTGTCGTCAGCCGAAAATTTCCATCCCGCATTCAACGAACGAACAATTCGTTCACCGCCGATTCTTTTTGCCGAGGTTTGTGAGAAAACGGATACCGCAAATAGGCCGACGACAAATATGATCGTGACGGTGAAGCGAGGCATTTCCATGGTTTTTGACCTATAGCTTGAGTTTTACAACTTCCGAACCAGCAAGCAGGTATGCTCCGGCACCATAAACTTCCCAACTTTCAGCGGTAAAGTTTCGTCGCGGGTCGGCACCGATCGGCTGCGTCCAACCAACCTTTCCGTCTGCGTGAACCAGCGTGTTCAGTCCCGCCCACGCCTTTTTGACCGCCGGGAGATATTTGTTCTTGTCGAGGATCTTGTTGTTTATACCCCACGCCATTGCGTAGGTATGAAAACCGGACCCGCTCGCCTCACCGCCAGGGAACGAATCCGGATCGAGCAGGCTCGAACGCCATAGCCCATCAGCTTGCTGAAGCGTCAAAACTTTTGCAGCCATCTCTTTGTACTGCGTGAGATAGAACTCACGTTTGGCGTGTTTCTTAGGCAGCTCTTGCAACAGGCGAACAAGCCCGCCGAGAACCCAGCCATTCCCGCGGCTCCAGAATATTTTTTTACCGTTTGCCTCTCGCTTTCCAGTTCCGTCAGCCGCGATCAGGTATGAAGCGTCGCGCGCGTAGAGGTCTTCTTCCTTGTTATAAAGGCGGTCGTACGTTTCCTGGAAAAGGCGATCATTAAGGTCGAGATAGGACTTGTCGCCGGTGATCTTCGCAAGCTTAGCGAGCGTCGGCGGAGCCATGAACAGGGCGTCGCACCACCACCAGGTTATTCCGTTTTTCTTGACCTCGTTTCCGGTCTCTTTCTTCAGACGCTCGGCCACGTCGATTGTTGGCTGGACCATCTTTTTATCCTTTTTCAGTCTATACAAATCGAGATACGTCTGATTGATAACGATATCGTCGGCATGGTCGAAACGCGGACCAGGTTTCCAGCCATTTTTTTCGCCCATCGCAATCAGAGCGGTCATGATCCTCAGGCGATTTCGTCGTTTCGTATGCGGCAAAAACACCCGCGTAGAAAGCTCCATTTGTCCAGTCGTACAGTTCGTGCTTCGGATTGGCGAGCTGCCAACGTGTGACGGACATCATCTTAGACTCGATGGTTTGACGCTTAAAAATATCGGAATTCTGACCGAAGGTATTTACAGCGAATGAAAGAAGAGCGATCAAAAGGCACAAAGATCTGATTTTCATATTCCGTTATTTTAGCGTAAATGTTCCCGATAGACCGCCAACCATAACCGTGAAATCGCCAGGTTCCACAGTTGGTTTGTTGTCCGAATTGATAAATTGAAGATCCTCTCGGCTGAGCGTGAACGTTAGCGTTTTGCTCTCGTTTGGAGCGAGCGATATCTTAGCGAAACGTTTCACACGTTTTGCCGCCGGTGTCATCGAGGCTACCTCGTCGCGAAGATAGAGGATCGCCGTTTCCTTACCCGCTCGTTTTCCGGTGTTTGAAATACGGACCGAGACGATTAGGTTATCCGACATTCCGATCGACTTCGAGGATAATTTCAGATCGCTATACGCAAAGGTTGTGTAGCTCAATCCCGTTGCAAACTCGAACTGCGGCGAAAAAGCTGCACCGGGAGCGAACGTTCCGAAAGGCTGCACGTCGTATGTCGGAAAATATCCCGGCGAACGCGGATACGTGATTGGCAGCTTTCCGTCAGGATTGTAGTCGCCGAAGATGACATCCGCGATGGCCCGTCCGCCTTCGTTGCCGGGATTGTATGCCATCAGGATTCCGTCAACTTTATCGGCGATGCGGCTGATCACGCGCGGTCGGCCCTCAGCGAGGACGAGAACGACGGGTGTTCCGGTTGCGATGATCGCCTCGGCTAGTTTTAGCTGAACTTCGGGCAAAGTCAGATCCTCGATATTTCCCGGATGCTCGGTGTACGAACCTTCGCCAAGACAGAGAACAACGGTGTCGGCCGACTTCGCTGCCGCAACGGCAGCAGGAATATCGACCTCTTGATCAATGTTCGTCGGGTTGTTATTCGATGTTGAGTTAGGTTTTCGCACTATCTTCGTGCCCGGCACAAACGTAAACTTCCCACCGCCAAGCTTTTCCGCGACGGCAGCCTGGATCGTTGGCTTGTCTTTCGGATAAAGCGACGGCTCGGAGCCTTGCCATACGTAGGTCCAGCCGTTGTTCAGCGATATCAGCGAATCGGCGGTCGGCCCGGCGACCAGGATCTTTCTGTCTTTGGCGAGCGGCAGAATGTTGTTTTTGTTTTGCAAAAGCGTGATCGATTCGTGAGCGGCCTGCAAAGCGACTTGCGGATATTCCGGCTGGCCGAAATTTGTACGCAATGCGTTGTCGGGCATTGAATTTTCAAACAATCCGAGTTCAAATTTCACACGAAGAATTCGGCGAACTGCGTCATCGATCCGTGATATAGGGACTTTGTTCTCCTTAACGAGTTCGATGAGATTGTCGCTGAAACTGTAGCTGAGCGGGACCATGCTCATGTCATTTCCCGCGAGCACGGCCAGACGCGTTGCTTCTTTTTCGTCTGCCGCGACCTTCCATTGCGTGACGAGTTTTTTGATGTCTTCCCAGTCCGTGACGACGAACCCGTCGAAGCCCAGCTCGCCTTTCAGAACGTCGGTGAGAAGGTGCCTATTAATATGGCCGGGGACGCCGTTGATCTCGGCCGAATTGACCATGACCGTGCGTGCCCCGGCTTTTACCGCTGCGGCGAACGGCGGTAAAAAGTTTTCGCGAAGAGCATATTCTGGAATGTAAGCCGGAGTGCGATCGCGTCCCGTGAGCGGAAAGCTGTATCCGACATAATGTTTCAGGCTCGCGGCGACATGTTTTCCGCTCCTTACATCCTGGCCCTCGAGCCCGCGAACGAACGCGGTTCCCATCACGGTAGCAAGATATGGATCCTCGCCAAACGTTTCCCACAAACGCGGCCACATCGCGTTTCGTCCGACATCCAGAACTGGTGAAAAACTCCACGGAATTCCGGCTGCTCGCGTCTCCATCGCCGTGATCTCAGCTCCATGCTGCATCAACGCCGGGTTCCAGGTCGCGGCCATTCCAAGTTCTTGTGGGAACAGCGTCGAGCCCAGGACGTAGTTGGCGCCGTGGATCGAGTCTACGCCGTATATCACAGGAATCTTGAGTCTCGTTTTTGCGGCTGCAGCTTGTATCGGACCTATGATCTTAGCCCAGTGATCGAGAGTTAGAGCCTGATTTGTAACGTTAAGGATCGAGCCGACGCCGTATTTTGCGATCGCTTTGTCTAGTTTTTCCTGGTCGATCTCGACCTTTTGATCTTTACCCTTCGTGACCATGTCAATGGTCAGCTGGGTCATCTGCCCGACCTTTTCCTCCACGGTCATCTGCTTTATCAGGCTTTCGATCTTCGACGAATTGTCCGGTCGAACCGGACGCCTCGATGCGGTTGCATGAAACACGGAACTGTCCAAGAGGTCCGTATTTTGTGCAAGAGCGGGCGAAACCGCTTGAAGAAACACGACAAGCGAGAGCAAGAACGCTATTAATTTCATTAATTTACCTTAGCTGACAGATATCGAGGACGTTCATGTCCGTATAATCGAGATTCTCACCGCCCATCGCCCAGATGAACGCATAATTTGCCGTGCCGACGCCCATGTGGATGGACCATGGCGGGGAAACGACAGATTGGTTGCCGTCCATCACAATGTGTCGCATACTTTCCGGCTCGCCCATGAAGTGCATGATCCGCTGTTTTTCCTTTAGGTCAAAATAGAAATAAACCTCCGAACGACGGTCGTGGAGATGCGGTGGGCAAGTGTTCCAAACGCTGCCGTGTTTCAGCACGGTCAGGCCAAGCAAGAGTTGCGACGAAGGGCAAACCGCCGGAACGACGTACTGATAGACCGTGCGCTCGTTTGCTGTTTCGGTAGAGCCAAGCTCAAGCGGAACTGCCTGACCAATTGAGATATGTTTCACTTCAAACCGAGCGTGAGCAGGTGTTGACGCGAGGTAAAACCTTGTCGGATTCGATGGATCGGACGATTCGAACGTCACGTTGATCGTCCCCATTGGAATATACAAGCCATCCTTAGGAGCAAGTTCGTATCGATTACCGTCAACAGTAATAACTCCGCTTGACGAGCCAACGTTCACTGCTCCCATTTCCCGACGTTCGAGATATGGATGATCTTTTGCAGACGCCGGTTCTGCCTGCAGCGGCAGAGAAATCGGTGAATCGACAGGTGAAGCTCCGCCGATCACAAACCTCTCGTAGTGGAGGTAGTTGAGTCTCACTTCTCCTTCCACGAACAGGTCGCTGATCAGATATTTAGTTCGCAGATCCTCGTTCGATGCCCCTGTCAGGGACTGCGGATCTGTAGCGTAATAGGTCTTTGTGTACATAAAAATTAGCCCAAAAAATCTTCCCGGATCGGCGAAAATATATCGATCAGGACGACCTCTTCATCCATCATCGTTGCACCATGCAAATTGTTTGGCGGGAAGTGAAGGACATCGCCGGCGGCAACGATGTTTTCCACTCCGTCGATAAAAAAACGAACCTTACCTTTTACCACCAGAGTCATTTGCTCATGAGGATGCGTGTGTTCGGCAGTTACAAGAAATGGCTCGAACGTAAAGCGGCACATCATGACATTTTGGCCAACAACCATTTGGCGTTTGATCCCAGGAGCCGGTTCGGTTACCGGCACTTTGCTCCAATCGGTAACCAGGGCTGATAGTTTTGCTTCGTTTGCGATCATAAATTTAGGTGAAACCCCTTTGGTTATTTAGGCTCGACGCTAATTTCCCAGCTAAGTCTCTGGCCCGCGACGAGTTTGATATTGCTCTTTTCGGCAACGAGATGAAGCGGAATTGCTCCAAGCACGCCCTTGCTGAGTTTACCGTCACCAGCGGCAAAAATGCGAACATCCTGTCCGTCATTTAGTTTGAACGTTACGGTTGTGTGCCCCTCGCGTCCGTCGAGGTCAAATGTTCGCGTGCCATTCTCGGCGGTCTCCTTTGCTGAAGTCGCGGTCGAGGGGAATACGAATTTCCATTCTTTGATCTCTACAGCCCGAATAGCCGTTAAGGTTTCGCGGCGGGTTAGTACGCCGTTATTAACGCTGAATTCGACCTCGCTCCTTAATCCGGTTTCGAATCGCTCTCCCGATTTGCTTCCGATTTGAGCCCACTTTGCGTTCGAAATTTTCAGCGAACGGCCATCCGCTCCCGGCGCAATCGAATCGGCCCCATCCGCGGCCGCGTAGGTTTTACCATCACCCAATGTCAGGAATGGAACAAACGATGGATATACTTCTTCCACCGGAGCCGAAAATCCTGAGATTCCAAACGGTGCTGCAAGGTAATCCGCGATCGCGGGCTTGGTTCCAACAGTGATCGGCAGCGCAAATCTAAGTTTGCCCTCGCGGAAAAGCCATACGCCTTCCTGCTTTTCGCCATTGGCAAAGAACTCAAATCGTGCCACATTCGCAAGCGTCGGCTTAGCCGGAAAACTCGAAATTCCTTCCTTCTCGAGGATCGGCATGAATTCGGCATGGGCCATAAGGACCTTGCCGAGACCGGTTCCGGTCTGCTGCCACTCGCGGCTAGGGTTGATGTAGGCGTAGTTGCCGCGGCCATAATCGAAGACGCGAAACATATGCGTCGTATCGTTGTAATCGGCACGTATCCATCGCCAAGCCTGATTGTATAGTGCGGCGAGTTCGGTGATCGGAGCCGGACGAAACTCGGGATGTTTACCGAGAAAAGCAACGATCTCCATTGTGTCAAGATAACTTACGAGGCCTTGGCTGCGGCCCCAGTTATAGCCGTATCCGGCAGGTGAGACAAGGTCCCACCAGAGTTTCATCTGGGTCTTGAGTGTATTGTTGAGCTTTGCCGTTATGTCTTTGCGGCCGGCGATCTCTGCCGCGTCCCAGCAGAAACGAGCGTATTCATTGGAATAGCGATCGTATCTTCCGTTCGGCGTATCATCGTCGGCATACATCGCTCCGTCCGTGAATTGCTTTGCGGCACTTTCAACTACGGAATCAAGAAAGGAACGGTCTTTCAAGACTCCCATCTGATAGCTCATAGCTGCTACTCGGGCAGCTACGCCGAGGTAATTCTCGGGAAGGTTAATTACGGTCCGCGTTTTCGGATCATAAAATCGAGTCGGATCGAGAAGAGAATTCCATTCCTTGCGTTCGCTTTCTGACATGCTTTGCCAGACCGCATTCTTTGATAGATCTGTGCCGTAATGTCGTAACGCGAGCGTCGAATACAACTGGGAGAACGATTTGCTGCCTTTTCGTGATTCGATCAATCCGATATCGGCAATGGCTCGTGCTGTGTCCTTTCCGGCGATAATGCGACTGCCGCCGACATCAGCCTGAGCTGCGAGAGCCCGGGCGAAGCTTCCCCACGAAAAATCACCGACTGTCAATGCGTTGAACACACGGTCGGGCGGCGTTTGTAATGATTTAATATCCGCAAAATGGGCGGCGATCTCACGGGCAAAGAACTCTCGCCCCTCAGCCTTTATTTCGGCGGTAATTACTGTTTGGGCATTTGAGTGGAATGCGGATATGCCTAAAATGACGATGCAAAGACCTGATCGAACGAATGAAGCGGAATTTCTAAAAAACATAAACCTAACCTTGATCTTGGCAAAAAAGAAGGACGGAGTTCAAATTAATTCATCCGATCTCCGTCCTTCGAGCGACGTAACTAGAAACCGATCTTAATACCGAGTTGAATACTGCGTCCCGGTCCAGCGGCTGTCAGCCGACCAAAACCAGCGTTCGTCGTAACGGTTTGTATCGAGCTGAAATTGTTGCGATTGAACGCGTTAAAGATATCGCCCTGGATACGCAGATCCTTAGCTTCGCCAAAGCGAAAACGCTTCCGTATAGAGAAATCGTTCACCGCAAGGATCGGCCCAGTTACAACGGAGACCGGACTCGTTCCCAAACGATCTGACGGCGCCGGGGCAAATGCGGCCGGATTCAGCCAAACGCGACTGTCATCCGGGTTTGAAAGGTAGAGCGGAACACCAGAAACAATGTCTGATCTACGCGTCGCACCTGCAGTTCCGATCGGTGCCGATGATGTGATGTTGTAGGGTTTACCAGCTTGGAGACGCGTAATGCCGCTGATCTCATATCCGTACAGTAGAGCTTTTACAAATCCGCTCGAACCCTTAAAGAAAGGCATCGCGTATGTATAGGTTGCAACGAAGATGTGTCGGCGATCAAAGCTTGCAAGACCGTAATTGTAGTGACGATTGAATGCACCTTCTTCCGCTGCTTCGGTTAGGACGTTTGCATCCGTAAGCACCTTGGACCATGTATAATTCACCGTCGCGAGCAGATCGCCTTTACGTTTGGCTCCATAGAGCTGCAATGCGTAATAGTGCGACGTCGCATCGCTCGTGCGTTGGTTAATATTTGTAAATCCTTTGTAAGGACGCATCGAATTCGTTCCAAGCTGCTGAGCGGTCGGAAGCAGCGAATTTGCCCGGATCGTTGCGAACGGCACGGCGTTGATATCACGCTGCCGCGTCAGGTTTCGGCCGAGATTCCCGACTCCGGTCGCTTCGACAAAGATACCCCAAGGCAATTCTCGCTGAACGCCAAGGCTGAAATTCATCGTGCTTGAAGCTTCCATGTCAGGATCGATCGTGGTGAGCACCGCGAACGGAGCCAGTGCGGAAGCAGCTCCGCCGCGAATGTTTTGCAAGTTACCGTTTTCATAGCTGCCCGAATCAACGAACGGCGGATTGTTCTCAAGAGGGAAGATAATATTCCCTTCGATACGGTCATAGTACATTCCGAACCCACCACGGATGGACGTTTTACCATCGTCGAATGGAGAGTACGCGAATCCGAAGCGTGGCATAAAGTAATGCTTCCCGTTATAAAAACCACGGGGTGCACCTGTTGGGGTAGCAAGCACCGCGGCGCTATTGAAACTCGGTACGTCGCTCTGATAATTCACCGGAACGCCATCACCCGCTCGAACGAGGCCATTGTATCGGTTGGCCCCAGACGGAATCGTTACGATCGTTCCCGCTTGGTTAAGCGTGACCGCTTTGGTCGGATCGTAGTAGCGAGGATCAAAGTTTGAGACGCTGTTTTCAGCGGTGTAAAAAGGTGTGCCGAACTGATACCGAACGCCTAGTTCAAGACTCAGCTTTTTGCTTACTCTCCAACTGTCATTGACGAAAGCTTCACGCTGAGCAAAACGGAAACGCGAGAACGGGTCATAGGACGCTTCTGTGTAGGTACGGAAGTTCCCCAAAAGTGCGTCCGCAAATGCCTGGCCCGTCGAGGTGGCAAGCGTGCTGCCGTTGTACGTCACGGATCCAGCATAGATCGACCGACCGTTTTGATAGGTCTGGTTGAAGTTATAGAGCCCGCCGAATTTGAACGTGTGGTTACCGCTGACCCACGTTAGCGTGTCCGAAAGCGCGTAGTCACGAGTTAGCGCAGTGAGGGTAGCAGATACGCCCGAGAATCCAGCGAACGTCCCCGATCCAGCAAAGCTTGTATTCGGGATCGAATTCTCGTACTGTCCTCCGTTTGGAAAGAGTTGTGGGAAGGTGTATCCGTACGTCTCACGGAACGAATACGGGGTGCTTGGGCTCACGACCTGATCGCTCCACGACGAGTTGAATTTCAACTCGTTGATTAGCGTCGGCTTGATGTTCCACAGATAGCCGACCTGCAATCCGTTGCCCGGACGATTGCGGAGATGCGTCGCGGTCGGAAGTGCCGAATTGATGAACGTGCCGTACGGATCGATCACGCCGTTGGTATCGTGAAGATACCTGCCAAAGACGCTGTGTCCGGTGTTGAACGTGTAATCGAGGCGAATGAATTCCTGACGGAAATCGCTTGCAAGTGGAACCTGAAATGTTGCATTCTGCCCGGTCGGAGTATCGACATATCGCGACGAAAGGCCGATCATTGCGCGGTAGACATTGGCGATCGCGAGGCCATCTGGAGTTATGCGGGCGGTAGGAATTCGGTTGCGAAGCGCAACGTTGTCACCGCCAAAGCAGGCGGTTCTAACCGTGGCCGAACAAGTTCCGGCGACGAGAGGATCGCGGATGAAGCCGTCATCAGCCGTTCCGACGATGCCGTCGGTACCGCGAAGCCTGAACGAGAAATCTCCGTTCAACTCGGCGGTGGTTGGCAAGGTCTGTAGGTTCGAAGCACCTGAGCGACGGATCTTTTTCCATTCCATGCCGCCGAAAAAGAAAAATTTGTTTTTAGCAGTCTTAAAATTCGGTTTGCCGTCGTCGTTCAAATTGAAGTAGGGAACCGGTCCGCCGAAACTGAAACCGTAATTGTTGTAGCGAAGTTTTGGTTGTGCGGCATCGAATGCCGAGCGGGCGTCGAATTCGTCGTTTCTAGCAAATTCGAAGAGGGAACCATGGAACTTATTTCCGCCGCGTTTTGTGACGACGTTGATCTGAGCTCCGGAGTTGCGGCCGTATTCGGCTGAAAAATTTGATGTCTGGAGCTTCACTTCCTGGATGAAATCCACGCCGACGTTGTTGATCTGACTCGCGTTGCTGCCAGCGTTATTGTTCGTGCCCCCGTCAACGGTCAAATTGTTCGAAACACCTCGGTTGCCGTTGATGTTGATCGTGTTGGTCGCGAGATTCGTATCCAGTGCATCATCAGCTGTTACTACAGCTCCTGGAATGATCGAGAGAAGTTGGTAGTAGTTTCTGCCGTTAAGAGCGAGGTTGCCGATCTGCTGGTTGTCGATGACCTTGCCGACCTCACCGGATGTGGTGTTAACGGTTTCACCGCTAGTCGGCGTAACTTCGACAGTTTCCGATATCTGGCCGGTTTCGATCGCCAGATCCACGGTCAGACGCGAGTCGGCGCTAAGAGCGTTTCCGACACTCATCGATTTTTTGAAATTCGGAGCTTCTACCACGACGTTGTAAGAGCCAACTGGAAGGTTTGTTATCGTATAAAATCCTTCTTCGTTCGTTGTCGCTGTTCGCGAAAGATTCGTGGCGGGATTTGTGACGGTTACATTCGCATTCGGCACGACGGCTCCATTGCTGTCAGTTATAGTGCCCGATATTCGGCCAAAGCTTGTCTGGCCCCAAACTGTCGAAAAACAAGCGATTGCGAGCAAAAACGCTCCGACTCGTAATGGCATTCCGACGTTTATTCTGTTTCCCATTTTCATTTCAGGATCCTCCAATTATCTGTTGCCGGATGTAACGGCTACTTTTTTTACCTAATGTTTCAAGCGAAAGACGCCGGTAGAATGTTCATGCGACCTTTGGTGCGGCAAACGCAGGAGCGGTGACCAACGCTGCTGCACCGCGAAGTCTCGGGTGTTCGCTCGCTGGCACTACCGCGATCGAAATACGTCCGAGATCAGCGGTTAAGGTTCTCTCTTTGATCGCGTCGCGAACCTGTGTCTCAATGATGTCCCACGCTTCTGTGATCTCACCGCCGATGTAAACTCGCGATGGGTCGATCGCGTTGATGATCGACGCTATCCCCAGCCCGAGATATCGGGCGGTCGAATTGAGAGCGGTGAGAGCCTTGGCATCGTTCCCGCGAGCTCTGATTATCAGATCCTCGATCGTGAAATCTGCGACACCTAGATCGAGCGGCCCGCGGGTCGTAATATTCCGGCCAAAATATCTCGAAAGCGTTGCAGGATTTGAGATATAGGCTTCCCAGCAACCGTTTGCGCCGCAGGAGCACTTTGGGCCATCGATACTCAGAGGCACGTGTCCAAATTCACCTGCGGTGTTGTGTTTGCCGCGGATAACCTCGCCATTGAACACTACACCTACGCCGACGCCGTCAGATACGCTTACGAACACAAGATCATTGTGTGCCGGGCCGTCGGAACTTGGCGTCCACACCTGAGAGAGAGCGCATGCTTTTCCAGAGTTCTCGAGGTGAACTTCGATCCCATCAAATTCTCTTTGCAGCGGCTGTAGCAGATTTACATTGCGCCAGCGGAGAGTTGGAGCGTTGAGAACTACGCCGTAGGTACGATCCAGTACACCAGGGATCACGAGGCCGATCCCGCTACAGGTAGCATCGGCTGCAACTTTCTTCAAGGCTTTGCGAACCTCGAGGCCGAGTGACTCGATGAACTTATCCGGCTCAAGAGCGGTCGAAAAACTCACGATATCTCCCAGCTGTCGGCCGATCGAATCTGTGATCATCATGTACGTTCGTGACACCCGAACGTCAACGGCAACAGCACACGTGTTTTGCGAATTAAGATAAAGAAATGTAGGTTTCCGGCCTCGAACTTTTTCTTCACTCTGGGCACCTTCGCGGACAAGATCTTCCTCGAGCAGTTCGTTTACCAGAAACGTCACGTTTGCTCGGTTGGTGTCCATCAGCCTGGCAAGATCCGCCCGAGAGACGGGTTGATGCGTTCTGATCAGCGTAAGAGCTATCTGCTTGTTGATCCCTCGCGAGGTTCCTCTTGTCGCCAGTTTAAAGTCGCGGGGATTTATCTTTCTCATATTGTTAAAATCCTTAACAAAAATCCTAAAAACGTCTGAACGGCGTCAGAATATTAAGGTGGCGATGCACCAAAATAAGAGAAAATCACGGACGACCGAAATATTTGCGTATAGTCTTTCAGAATTTGTTAGAACATTTGACATATTACACCCAATTGGATTTCCGTCAAGCGGAAAAGCTCAAAAAATCAAAAAAAAATATTCAGAAAACCTCAGTGTTTATTGGGTGTCGCCTAAAGTAGAAGGGTTAACCGCTTTCCCCGCTCGTCGAGAGAAAAATCGTGGAGCGATGTGTTAGAAAGAGATCCGACCGTTTGGATGACTCAAAGAGTTGTGATTGGTCTGACCAATTTGCTTGGCGATAGGCGAGTCTAGGTTCGGGCGCCAAAAAAGAAGGCTGCCATTGTATGGCAACCTTCTGATGTGTCCGGCGCAATATCGCCTCGGTTTAGTTAGCTCTTTTACTCTCGATCTGCGATGGAGACTCGATCTTACCGTCCGATGCCGCCCCCATGAAAAAGATCGCGAAAAGAACCCCGGAAATGAGTACAAACGCCGCTATGGACCACAATGCCCAATGAACACCGCGAAAGGCTTTGGCAGTGTCTTCGCGAACAACAAGATCCTGGCCGTGCAAGTGAATCACATCTTTTGCCATAATTGCCTCCTCAAAAAAAGTGAGGCGGGGAACACCGTGCGAACATTTTGGTGTGGATGTTCAAGGTGTGAAACGGCTTCCCCGCCATCGGGTCAAGTCTATCCTAACTTGCCCTTAAACTGTCGATCGGTACGACAGCCTACAAAATGTTGAAAATACTACGCGTGATTGAGTTCCATGTCACATGTACACGCCGATTTCTTGACACGCTCGCGGCTGCAGATCGATATACCGCCTCGCGAATAATTGATAAGCTTCAACTCACGCAATTCCTGGGCAATGCAAGTGATGCTTGGGCGATAAACGCCAAGTGTGCGAGCGATCTGCTCGTGTGTAAGGTTCAGCGTGCTACGTCCGCACCGGTCCTGTACCATAAGGAGCCACGTGCAAAGGCGTTCTTTGACTGAATGATACATATTGCAGATCGCTTTCTGCGATATCTGTCGAATGTATAGATCCACAAACCTATTTAGACCGTTTCTAAGCGTCTCATTAGTACGTAAAAGCTTCTCAAACGTGACCGCGTCCAATCTTTTAGCCGTTCCCGCTTGCGATACCTGCGTGTAGTTTTGAGCTGTGTGCGAGCTCGAGAACATCGACGACAGGCCGATCGCACCTTCATTTCCGGTAACAGCGATCTCGACCATACGTCCATCCTCAAGCATCTTGAACTCGGAAACCACAGCGGTTACTGGAAAATATATAAAGTCGAGCCGATCGTCTTCCTGATAGATAAACTCCTCTTTTCGCAGTACTACGGGCTTGAGAGAAGGAGCAAGTAATTTGCTCATATCGGCCGGGAGGGCCTGAAGGATCGAGTTTGTCGGAACAGTCTCGATATCCGATGTCTTTCGTGCACTAGGGATAGCGACCTTCGAGCCGCTATACACGTCATCGCTGCCAAAATACTGAGCTCCAGAATCTCTGAAATCCATTTTGATTTGTCCCCCTTTTAATAATTGGATGAACGACTTGGCACCGTTCAGTCTCTTAAAAATGCCGCATCCGAGTCAAGAATATAATGATTAAGTCGACCCGAAAGTTGCTGGCAAGGGACTGTGCATGTCCCTTGCCGTACCCCTTGATATTAACCCCTTGATCTTTATCGGACGGGCGACCCCTTTTCGTTGCCGCTCCATCACTTGCGACTACTTAGCCCGTCCGATGTAATGATTATGCCAAGTTGAGGGAGTGGGAAAAATAGGGAAGGCTGGAAACTTTATTAGGGAAAACCCCTAATCGATGAGGGCAGAATTCCTAATTATCCTGAAGCCAGTTTTGTAAAATGGCGTATTTAACAATATCGATCCGGCTAGAGATCCCGAGTTTCCGCATTGCATTTGATTTGTGGGCTTCTATGGTTTTGACACTGAGGTCGAGCTTGGCTCCGATCTCCTTGTTGCTGTAGCCGAATGCTATCAGACGCAATACCTCTGCTTCGCGATCAGAAAGCTCGCCCTTGGTTTCACCGCGAAGTGATGTCGAGCGGTTAACGTATCCACCCATAACTTTACGAGTTAGAGCCGGATCGAGGTACGCGTTGCCGGCCGCGATCGTTCGGATAGCATTAACGAGTTCGGTCGGGGCACTCTGCTTCAGGACGTAGCCGTTTGCACCCGCGCCGATCAATTGCTGCAAATAGCCATCGTCCGTATGGCGCGTGAGTATAAGGATCTTGATATTCGGAATCACGGATCGAAGTCTTTTTGTCGCCTTCAAGCCATTGAGTGTTGGCATCGAAATATCCATCAGTAAAAGGTCGGGCCCGAGCCGGACTGCTTCTTTTACGGCAATATCTCCGTCTCCAGCTTCACCGACGACCTCCATATCGGGCTGCGAATTGACCAGCAGTTTCACGCCCTCGCGGACTGTTTGATGATCTTCGGCAATCAGTACTCTTAGTTTCTCAGCCATATGTATTTTCCTAAGCTCCCGTAGGAACACGCACAAATATCGTTGTTCCTTTTCCCGGAGATGATTCAACTTCTAGCTCGCCGCCAACAAGTATTGCTCGTTCTCGCATTCCAATTAGGCCGAGTCCCATGTCAGAGTCTTTCGAGTTGCGCGAAGTGTTATTTTCAAATCCACGACCATCATCCTCAATGATGAGGATCACGTGCTCGTCACGCTTCTCTAGCAGAACGGTGACAAGATTCGCTTGTGCATGTTTCAGGATATTATTTAGAGATTCCTGCGTAATTCGATACAGATGGGTCTCAGTGTCGTGATTCAGACGGGCTTTCGATAAGCCGGTGGAATGAAATTCCGCCGGAATTTCGTAATGCCGTGACCACTCGTTAACAAACGCTCCGACCGCATCAACAAGTCCCAGGTCATCAAGGGCAGTCGGCCGCAGTTCCCAGGCAAGAAAACTTACTTCGGCATCAAGCCGCTCACCGATCTCCTGCAAGCGTTCGACGCGCGAACTGATCTCCTTGCTGTTGGCAGACATTTCCTTCAACGAAGCGATCTTTAGTCGCAATGCCGTCAGACGTTGTCCGAGTTGGTCGTGAAGGTCGCGCGCGATCCGGCGACGCTCGACTTCCTGTCCTGTGACGAGCCGTCCGAGCAGATCGATACGTTGGCGTTCGGCCGCTTCGCGAACCTCCATTTCTTGAACAAGTGCCAGATTCGATTCGGCAAGTTCGCAGCGTGCGCTCTTTTACTCTAAGCTCAAGCTCATCATGTGCTTTTTGAAGTTCTTCGGACCGGCGCTGTTTTTCAGTGAGATCGGTAGTTATTTTTGCGAAGCCCGAGAGATTCTCCCCCACGCGAAGCGGCATCATGACGCCGCTGGAGAAGAAACGTGTGCCATCCTTTCTGACGTGCCAACGGTCGTCGGATGCTTTGCCTTTCTGCCTGGCCGTTCGCATCTCCCGGATAAATACGCCGCGCGAGATGTCTTCGGGTGGAAATAATATGTCACATGTTCGTCCAATTATCTCGGATGGCTGGTATCCATAGATGATCTCGGCGCCCGTATTCCAGGTGTCGATGCGTCCATCCGTATCCATGGAAAAGATCGCGTAATCCGAAACATTTTCGACCATCAGAGCCATTCGCTCTTCAGTTGATCGAAGGAGATCCTGTGAACGTTTGAGATCCGTGAGGTCGTTAGTAAGCCCGTAATAACCGTAAACCGTGCCGTCCATACCAATATCCGGCATGTAAGAAATGTGGACATATCGCGTGCCTGCGGCTTTGTATGTCAACGCTGTTTCAAATGAAACTTGCTTTCCAGTAAGAGCCTCGTCGATCTTCGGTTTTACAACACGATAGGCGTGAATCCCAAAAATATCGCGTACTTTCTGCCCGACGATCTCATCCGCCGGAATGCCGAACCAATCGTTGAACTGGTGATTCACGAAACGATATCGCTCATTGCTGTCGACATACGAGATCAACGCGGGAACCGCATTGGTGACGAGTCGAAGCTGATTTTCACTTAAGCGAATCCGTTCTTCTGTGTCTTTTCTATCGGTGATGTCAAGGTTGACGCCATACATCCTTATTACCTTGCCATCACCGTCTCGATCGATGTTTGCGCTAGTCTCTAACCACCTTACTTCGCCGTTTTTTCTAACGATCCGGAACTCGTCGTGAAACCTCATTTCTTCGGACTCAAACGCGTGAGCCATGTGGATCTTAACGCGTTCGCGATCACTGGGATGTAGGTGGGCACTCCAATAGGCGTCATCAGGATTAATATCAGCTGGCTTTTCGTCGTAGAACGACCACATTGTCTCAGACCAATATGTCCGGTTGGTGACGGCATCCCAATCCCATATACCCACGCGCCCGGCTTCCTGCGCGAGTTTTCGACGCTCTTCAGAGGCTCGAAGATCGTTCTCGCTCTTTTTGCGGTCACTGATATCGCGCACGATCGCGAGCACAAGCCGCTCGCCGTCGAAGTCGGCACCGTTCGCAGTTACATCTACGGGAAAAACCGTGCCGTCCTTTTTTACGTGAAGCGTTTCGAAGTGAACACCCCGATCGTCCGCTCGTTTGAACTGTTCATCTAGCTCTGTGAGCGTGGAGGCCTCGCGGATCTGGCGAAGTTCCATTTGCAGAAACTCTTCGCGAGTGTAGCCGTAGAGATCGATCGCCGCTTGGTTAACCTCAGCAAATCTGGAATCGGGTGTAAGGAACCATATTGCGTCGCGAGAGCCTTCAGAAAGGAGGCGGTATCGCTCAAGCAAAGCCTCGGTTCTTCTACGCTCGGTAACATCTCGGTTACTTTCGAGAACCAACTTTTTCCCGTCGGATTCGATCACCTGCTGTCGGCTTTCTACGATTATTCGGCGGCCATCTTTCGCAGTATGCGTTATTTCTCCCGTCCATGCCCCGCGACGGAAAAGCTCAGTCTCGAATTCTTCGATCCCGCATCCATGTACGGTTTGGAGAAGGTGGTGAGTGAGCTTTCCTATTGCCTCCTCGCGCGAAAATCCATACAAATGTGCGGCCCCTTGGTTCCAGTCGACAATTCCGTCGTTTGGATCCCAGGCGAATATAGGATCGTTCGAGAGTTCGATAAGGGCCACCTTTTGCTGTAGAGCAACGACGGTTTCGCGCAATTTAAGTTCGGAAGAGCGAAGAGCATCCTCAGCGTTCTTCTTTTGCGTTACGTCGGACGCGACGCCGCTCAACCTTACGGGTTTTTCTCCAGCAAATTGAGTGACCTGACCATAAACACTTATCCACCGATATGTGCCATCAATACGCTGACTTCGGAAATCAAGATCAATGATCGACTTGTGAGCGATCGCGGCTTCGAGCGAAAGGCGAACGGGAGCAACGTCTCCCGTATGCAGAACATTAAAGAATTCTGCAACCGTCGCTGGGTTGTTCAAACGAGTTTTGCCGAAGACGGAGTCATGAGGGTCGTTCCAGAAAATGAGGTCGTTTACAAGATCCCATTCCCAGGTAACCTGTTGGGCTGCTTCGACGGCGATACGGATGCGAGCTTCGGACGAGCGCAGCTCATCCTCTATTCGTTTCTCTTCTGTTACGTCACGAAAGACAACAACCGTTGCAGTAAGAACACCATCAACGGTGATCGGTGACGCGCTATAGATAGCGTCAAACAGTTCTCCATCACCGCGAACAAAGACCTCGGGTCTGTTAGTGATCGATTCACCGCTTGAGAGAGCGTTCAGCGTTTCACAATCCGCCGCAGGAAACGGGGATCCGTCGGGTTTTAAATAGTGAACGACGTCGTGGAAATTCTGGCCCTTAACGTCGTCGAGTTTGATGCCGAATAGCCTTTCGGCTGCAGAATTCATCGTGACAATCGAACCTTTCGGATCGACGGTGTAGAGGCCTTCGTTCATGTTCATCATGATCGCCTCATCAAACTCGACCGCGCCTTGCAGTTGAGCTTCCACCTTTTTTCGTTCAGAAATATCGCGCGTTGTACCGGCGACGGCCGTCACTTCACCATCGCTATCAAGTATCGGAACGAAAATATAATCGTAATCCCTTCTTCCATCGGTTCCGGTGAATGGAACCTCGCCGCGTATAGGTCTCTTTGTCGAGATGACGGTCTCGATCTCGCGGTCATGCATTTCCGCATGCCATTGCTCATAACCGAGTTCAAGACAGTTTTTTCCTTTTGCTTCCTCCCAAGTCTTGCCCCACATGTGGAGAAGAGCGCTATTCGCGAACAAGAATCGGTGGTTGAGATCAAAAACGTAGATCAGGTCGGGAGTAGCCGATAGCACTTTTTCGTACAGCGCTGCCATGCCGTCAGCTGGATCGCTTTTGACGGCTGCGACCTGCGATTCCGACGCTCCACTTTTGGGGTTCTCGCTGCCTCGCATCGTTAGCTCTTTAGTATCGAAAAGTCTATATCTTGGAACAATATTAATAAAGTTTATTTCGAGATATTCGCAGTGCTCTGATAGCCACGAAGCTTAAAAAAAGGTGTCCTTCTGGCTGAAGAACACCTCCGAATGCACCACTGTGCCAGTATGAAAAGGAAACTATGAGTCGAGATAAGATTACAAGCTGCGGAGAAAAAGGTTTGTATACTGGATTACTTAAACCTTGAGAAACTCGATCGACCGAAACAATCACAATTTCTATCGACGACAGCTTGGGCAACCGCCGATCTCAAAGTCGCGGACATCCATGTACTGACCGCGAATATCTATGAGATGTTTTTCGCAGAGGTTGCGGTGAAGAACCGTATAATTCTGATCCGTTGATGGCATGATGTCCTGAACTCCGAAGGTACGATTACCAAAGCGCACATGCCTAGTAGCGGGAAGGTCACACTTGCTCCAACTGCATCTAATGTCAGTATGTTCGTGCATAGGGGGCTAAACAAAATTTAACATTTTGCTGTGCCCTGCGCAAGAAAAGGGCGTGCGACTAGGGTCGAACGCCCGTAAACCTGTTCGTTGAGGTCAAACGACCGGCCTTCGCCCAGTTATTAACTGAACCAATAACACCACCAACGCAACAACAAGGAGAAGGTGTATAAGCGGTCCTATTCCCGCAAGACTAAAGCCAAGTGCCCACAATATTAAAAGAACGAGGATAATTGTCCAAAGCATATAATTCGCCTCCTTTAAGTCTCAAAATTAGTTACCTTGATCTCCGGCACGTTGAAGCGGATGAAACTTCCGACCCTCAAAACTCACGTAGTCTGACCATGATCCAACGATAGTCGGCAAATTATTCGGGGTATGTAACGTTACTTACAAAAGTGGCATAAAACTTTCGGCAACTACTGCGAAAAAATCCACGCTCGCTGGTATGCAATCGAGCGCTTCTGCATCTGCCGAAAACGGTCAATGCTCGTAAATCATTTGTTTATATAGGTTCCCCGCCCAGTATTTCCTGGAACGTTCCTTGCAATTTGAATATCTGGAGGAGAGTCGCATCGGTTGGTTGAACACGGAGAGCTCTTATGACCCTCGAACTAGAACGATCGCAGTGGAAGCCATTTTTTGACGGACTAAGTCGTGCACTTGAAAACTGGGACACTAACATTCATGTATTGGAAGAGAATCGAGGTGTCACGCTGCTCGCCGAGAGAATGCCTTTCCACGGCCTGACGCTAGAAAATGTCGGCGGCAA
The DNA here is from genome assembly GCA_047600985.1 of Pyrinomonadaceae bacterium. GTDB lineage: Bacteria > Acidobacteriota > Blastocatellia > Pyrinomonadales > Pyrinomonadaceae > OLB17. Next base: position 945,277 of record JASGKA010000002.1, read on the forward strand.
CGAACTGATCGGACTTTCCGTCGGTCAGCTCTCAGATGATACTCAAATGCACAATATTTTTTGGCCAACGAGGGTCGCGTTTGCGGAACGTGGACGTGGTCCGGCGGGGACGCTGGATATTGAGGATGCAGGTGGTACGACAACCCTCATTACATTTATTGAACCTCATCGCATCGAACGGGAAATGGGGACGAGTGAGTAGCTTTTAGGTATCCGCGTATTTAGGAGGCTTTAATGAAAATACTAATAGCAACAGACGGTTCGGATTTCAGTAGAGAAGCCGTATTACAGAGTTGTCAGATGGTGATCGATTCGAACGACGAGATCCTCATAGCTTCATGTTACGAAGATGCATATCCGATATCGGCGGAGCCGTTCGCTCTTTCGGCGGATTATTATCAGAAAATGGAAGATGCTATGAGCGAACTATCCATGGGATTCACCGAGGACGCGAAGGCGTCGATCGAGGAGAAGTTCGTCACCCAAAGCCCGTCGATCTCGACCGAGGTGCTCCGAGGTTCGCCGGAGCAGCGAATTGTCGAACGTGCGGAAGAATGGGGAGCAGATCTTATTGTGGTTGGATCACACGGTAGAGGCTTTTGGGGCCGGCTACTCGGCTCTGTATCGAACGGAGTTGTTCACCACGCTCCATGCACAGTATTGGTGGTGAGAAAGCCTGTTGGTAAATAAGGTGAACCTAGGCAGCTAGTGCTAAGAATTGCAACGGTAGGAAGGTTCCGGCGGATTCCGCCGGAACCTTCCACTTGAGTTACATGTTTGCGGAGGATACTTCGACCTCCGTAAATCCAACGAGCAAATCCATCGGCTCAACAAAACGTATGAGTGTTTTCGTGCCGTCCGCTTCCTCGATGTCGATCACATCACCATGATTTCCATCCGAAGCGAGAAATGCGACGCGGTTCGGTTCAACGATCACATGTGTTTGATGGTTAGCAGTATTTTCACCGACCAAAACATCGAGCGTTAGCTTTGAGCCATCGCGTTCGAGCGTGATGCCGTTGAATGGCAGGGCCGAATTAAGGGTCTGATCTCCCATAGTCGGGCTGAGAATTTCGATCTCGGTTTTCCACTCGTGTCTTCTCTTGCTGAGTGTGTCAAAAAATAGTTTCCAATCTTCGCGTTCAATTTCGTAGTTCATATTTCCTCCTACATTATTTACGGTTGCGGGCTTGCCACCAGGCGTCGTGAGCTTCTTTTGCCCATCCCCACAGCCTTCCTTTTTTAAGGCGGTACGTCGAATCGTCCCATATTCCGTAATGAAGGTAGATCGAATCCGAACCGCCGGCGTCGATGATCGTTGCGATCTCGTGGTAGTAAGCGGTCGTTGGCTCAATCCCATTGATCTCCGATATGATATTCGCCGCAGCGACCTCGGCCTGACGAACCGCCATGTGGGCGAATTTCGGTCCTGAGAAAGCGACGATATCGCCCACCGCATAGGCTCCGTCCAACCCACTTACCTTCATCAGGTCATTTACCTTTACAAAATCGGATGTGTCGGTGATTCCAGATTTGCTCAAGGCAGAGTTGCCACGGAACGGTGGGATCATCATCAGCAGGTCATAGTCGATTTGATGCTTTTCGCTGGACAGTATCGAGCGGTCGGTTATCTCGCGAATCGGAATGTTGTAATGCACCTGAATCTTATTACGTCTAAGGGCATTTTCGAGCTCGTTATGCAGTGAAGCCCCGCCGAAAGCGGCTTCAAGCGATTCAGGAAAGATGAGCGATATATGAACTGAACCTTCAGTCAATTCCGATCGAAACCGCTTAGCGAGTGCGAATGCCGTTTCACATGCCGGAACAGGGAGCCGGGAATCGGGACACAGGCCGACGATGATGCGGCCTGTCTTGAATCGCTTTATGGCTCCACCAAATCTCAGTGCGGCATTTGTACCAAGTAGATGATTTGAATATTCAAAAAATCCCGGTACTTGTTCTGTTGCTAAACGCCGACCTACGGCGATGACCAGATAGTCGTATACTAGGTTGCCGCTAATATCGTCGCCCGTCACCTTAACCGTTCTGGCCGAAGTGTCGAGATCGACCACTTCCCCCTGCACATATCTAACGCCAATCTTCTGAAGCTTGATGGCAAGGTCGAAAGTTATATCATCAGGCTCACATTCGCTGAACGCAAGATGCACCAAAGCCGGGTAGAAAGTGAATTTGCGTGCAGGTGCTACCAGCGTTATTTGATTCGATTCACCTATCGAGGCTGCCAATCGTTCAGCAACGATCAAGCCGCCAAAGCCACCACCAAGTATCAAAATGTTTGCCATTAGTAACCTCCGATCCGTTTGCGAGCTGCTGGCCTCACGACCATTACCGAGCACGGTGAATGATGGATCACCGCGTCTGAGACCGATCCGAGAACCGCACGTTGCCAGAATCCGTAGCCGTGCGAACCCATTATGATCAGGTCGGCGTTCCAATTCGCGGCTTCCTCAACGATCGCCTTTTCTGGAGCACCAACGATCAACGACGTTGAGACGAACGGAGCGAGTTCAGGGTACATAAGACTTAGCCTGGTTGCCGCCCGATTTATTACAGCCTGAGTCGTTGCCTCAGTAGCATTGTCGATCTTCTCAACATATTCGGCTGAGACCGCGAAAGGTTCCGTTGGCATGAACATCCGCTCCATTGACGAGACTATAAGGACTTCATTGTCCGCGCCGTTGCCTATCAAATCTCCGCAGCAGCGTATCGCTTCGTTGCTGAACTCAGAATCGTCGATCGCTAAAAGTACTCGCATTTTGTTCACACCTCCATCTGATCCAACGGACCACAAACTAAGAGTGCAAAAAATGTTCCTTTTGGATTTATGCTCGAGAACAGCTTTAACTGGGGTTTTTTGCAGAAATACGATACGAGATGCGAGGGAAATCTCGCGCGGCTACAGAAATATTCGCGGCCTGAGCTAGACGGAGGGCATCTCAGCACTAAGAGCGCGATGCATAGTAGCTAACAGTTTTTCGGCTGTGAATGGCTTGCTTATGACCTCTCTAACGTTAAGTTCCGCAAGTTCCGCTAGTTGAGCATCGTTCAGAAGACCGCTCATTGCGACTATCGGAATTTGCGGGCTGATCTTCCTGAGAGCTCGGATCAGAGCGGCACCATCCATATAGGGCATCGCCATGTCGGTTAATACAGCTGTGATGGCCCGATTATTTTGTGAATATACAGCGAGAGCATCTGTACCGTCCAAGGCAGAAACCGTTCGATATCCAAACCGCTCGAGCGTTTGCGATCGTCACCTCACGGATATTTGTCTCATCGTCAACGATGAGTATCAGTTCTCCGTTCCCCGGGGAAGCATATTAACCAGTTCCACCGATGCCGCAGGTTTATCAGTGTGAACTGCTGGGAAATATATAGAGAATCTTGCTCCTTTGCCCACATCGCTGTATACATTTACAAAGCCGCCATGGCTTTTGACGATCGTCATCGTCGTCGAAAGCCCGAGCCCCGTGCCTTTGCCTACTTCCTTAGTAGTGAAAAACGGATCGAAAATACGCTTCAGAACCTCGGCCGACATGCCGGTTCCGGTATCAGATATCGTAACGACCACGAAATCGCCCGGTTCCGCGTCAATGTTCATCCTTGCATAATTATCGTCGATCGAGATATTTGCGGCGGAGATCTTTAAGGTTCCGCCCATCGGCATGGCGTCGCGGGCGTTAATACAGATATTCATCAAAACCTGATGAACCTGCGTTGGATCAGCGGATATCGTCCAGAGGTCGGTACTCACGTCAAACCGCAAAATGATCGATTTTGGGAGCGTTTCGCTGAGTACCGCGACTAGCTCCTTGATAATGTGTTTCAGTTGTACGCGGACCCGTTCGCCAGCCAGGCCTCGGGCGAAAGTTAGAACCTGTTTCACAAGCTCCGTTCCGCGCTCCGCATTCTCTTTTATCATCGCCAGCCAACGCGTAGTCTCGGCATCATTCTGATTGAGTTGCAGCATGTCGACCGACATCATGATGGGCGATAGGATGTTGTTCAGGTCGTGAGCTATTCCGCCCGCCAGAGTGCCGATCGATTCCATTCGCTGAGCACGGAACAGATGCTCCTGAGTATGTTTTTGCTCCGTTATGTCTGTATTGATGATAAGGAAGTAATCGGGAACTCCTTTCTCGTTACGAACCAGGGTCCAGCGGCTCTCAATCGTTATCTTTTCACCAGCATACGTCGTGTGTGAGGTTTCCGACTTCCATTCGTCCGATGTTTCCAGCGCGACCCGGGCTTTTGAAAGATCGCCATCATCATCGGCTCCGATGAGTTCTGCGATACTTCGGCCAGCGGCAGCCTCAGCCGTCCATCCGTAGATCCGCTCGGCCCCCTTATTCCAGTAAAGTATCTTATAGTTCAGATCACGAACCATGATCGCATCCTGGGCCTTGTCTAGAAGGGATGCTTGTTGGCGAATGCGGTCTTCGCCTAGTTTGCCGCTCAGTTATTTCATAGCGGATCGCGACGTACTGAAACGGTTTTCGATCTTCATCGAGGAAAGGAATGATCGTCGTATCGACCCAATACAGCGATCCGTCTTTAGCTCGATTCCTTATCTCTCCACGCCAAACCTTGCCGTTCGCGATGGTTGTCCAAAGTTCGCGAATAAACTCTTTGGAGTGATAGGTTGAGTTGATTATGCGGTGGTCCTGTCCGAGTAGATCCTCGCGTGAGTATTTTGAAATCTCGCAAAATTTATCGTTAATGTAAGTTATCCGGCCGCGCTGATCGGTCATCGCGACGATCGCCGCTTCGTCGAGAGCTCGTTTTAGGTCCTCAAGCTCCTTTAGCAGATCAGTGGCAACTTTGCTCTCAGTTTGATTTTCGAGATTTTCGGTCACAGATCGTTTTGTTGGTTCTCCATGTCGTAGCCGGCTTTTCGAAGCTTATAGCGAAGCTGATCTCGAGAAATGTCGAGTAGCTTGGCCGCTCGAGTGAGGTTGCCGCCCGTTCGTTCAAATGCCTGTTTAACGAGTTCAAACTCGACAGTTTCTAGAGGAATGCCATCGGCAGGAAGTGTGAACAACGCTCCTCCGTCCGGACTATGTTCACTAGATGTTCCGAGCATATCTGCAGGAAGATGGGTCGACGTAACGGTGTCGCCATCCTCAAGTATCGAGGCTCGTTCGATGACATTCCGTAGTTCGCGGACGTTCCCACTCCAGCGATAATTAACAAATATCCGTTCAACTTCAGGCGAAAGGCCCATGAGCGATTTGTCGCGGCGTTTTAAATTTGCTTTCTCGATGTAATATTTGGCGAGCAGAATTACATCCCTACCGCGATCGCGAAGTGGCGGAATATCGACCTGAATAACCGACAACCGAAAGTAAAGGTCGAGTCTGAAACTACCGTTTTCACTTTCTTGTTTTAGGTTACGGTTTGAAGCAGCGATTATCCTCGCATTCAAACTAATATCTTTCAGGCCACCAACACGTCGAAATGAACCCTCCTCCAGCACCCGTAAAAGCTTAGCTTGCAGTGCAAGCTCCATCTCTCCGATCTCATCTAGGAAGATCGTGCCGCCATGTGCCTGCTCGAAGAGTCCCTCCTTCTTGGATTTTGCGTCGGTAAACGCTCCCTTTTCATATCCGAAAAGTTCGGACTCAATGAGATTTGCCGGCAAAGCTGCACAATTGATAGCGAGATATGGTGAGTCAGCTCGTTCCGATGCAAAATGGATCGCTCTTGCGAAAAGATCCTTACCCGTACCAGTCTCGCCATTTAAAAGGATCGAGCCGACATCTGATACAGCGACACGCCGGGCGAGATCCTTTGCCTTCGTCATCGGATCCGATTCGCCGATTATCTCGTCGAAAGTAAAGCCGCGTTTATTTGCGGTGCGAGCCTGAGTGACCTCACGACGCAATATTCGCGTTTCAACAGCGTTGCGGAGCGTTACTCTTAGCTCCTCAATGCGGACGGGTTTTCCAATAAAATCGTGAGCGCCGCCGCGAAGAGCAGCAACCGAATTTCCGATATCGATGTTGCCAGTTATCATTACGGCGATCGTTTCGGGACTTTTCTCCTTGATATATTTGAGAATGTCGAGACCGGAGCCGTCGGGCAGATCAATATCCAACAATGCGATAGCCGGTTCCTCTTCATCGAACATCCTTTTCGCCGAAACGACGCTCTCCGCTTCGACGACCTCATATTGCCAGCTTTTCAGCGCCTCGCTTAGAGCCATCCTAACAAAGCGGTCATCGTCAACGATCAGAACTTTTCCAACTGAGCTGCCCATAAGTAAATTTTAGGAAGGAAACAAGGTGACTCAATTATACCTACAGTTGCGAAAAGTTTGTAAAGCGAGTGCGAAAAAATCCGCATCTTCGGCAGACGGAAAACATTGATTTACCGAATTTTGGTAGTGTTTCCGTACTTTTTTTGATTGGCACGTTCGTTGCCCAAGATAGCATGAACCGGGCTACACGTTGAGCCCATCTATGAATCTACTTATCGCATACGACGGTTCGCACAGCGCTGAAGCAGCGTTAGACGACTTAAGCCGCACAGGCTTGCCATCCTATGGCAACGCCCTGGTAGTGTCGGTTGCAGAACTTTGGTTGCCACCTCCGGATTCAACCGGAGAGAACGATCCGATTCTTGAAGAACTCGTAGAAAAATACATAGAGAAGGGACGCATGCTTCTCAATCATGCGGAGATCATGGCAAAACACGCTGTCGCACGTGTCCGCCGAATATTGCCAGGTTGGAGTGTGAACAATATCACGACTTACGGATCAGCAGGATGGGAGATTCTCAAAGTTGCGGAAAATAATCAGCCTGACTTGATAATCACGGGGGCTCAAGGACACTCTGCGTTCAGCCGACTCATCCTCGGCAGTATTTCGCTCAAGGTACTTGCTGAGGCGTCAGGTTCTGTACGCATCGCCCGCGGCAAGGTTGAGGTGGATCCTGCTCCGTGCAGGATCATCATTGGATTTGATGGATCTTCTGGTTCCAGGGCCGCGGTTGCAGCTGTAGCGGCGCGAAATTGGCCGGAAGATACTGAGGTGAAACTGATCACGGCTACCGATTCTATCATGCCTACTGCCATCGAACGTTTCATACCTTCAGGTTCATTTGCGACTGATGAGCGAAGCTCGGAGCATCGATGGATCGAGCAGACTCTCAAAAAGGCAGCTCAGGAACTTCAAGAGAATGGATTGAGTGCCAGTTACCATATCCTTCAGGGTAATCCTAACGAAGTTCTCATACGCGAGGCTGAAAACTGGCACGCTGATAGTATTTTCTTAGGCGCAAATGCGGGGGGCACAAAACTCCAACGATTTCTTCTTGGCAGCACGTCTTCTGCGGTTGCGGGACGTGCTGGTTGTTCGGTGGAAGTAGTAAGGCGTAAAAAATAGCGATCCACCAAGCAAGTGTCCCGCCCGCGCAATCTTTTCATTTTTCCCCGAGAGTGGAACGGCTTATCATCCTTATTTACAACAATTAACCGTTCCTTTTTGCGTTCCAAAAACTGATGTGCGAAATGGAACGCCCCGTTGCCCCTAACTGTTTGTAAAAACTCATCTTACGGGTGATCCGCTAGGGACGGCCGTCGAGCATATCAGTAACGAACACACTGCAAGAGAAGAGGCCGTCTGAATCACTTTTTTCAGACGGCCCCAAGGATTTATGTATTCTGCTGATCGCGCGGCTATTTTGTCATCTTTTGGATATCTTCCTTCAGCTTCGAGATCGCCGCATTCTTTGGATCGACGCTTTCGAGTTTGCTTAGGGTCGAACCCGCTTTTGCGGCGTCGCCTTTCTTTGTGTAGGCGACGGTCAGGTTCTGCAGTGCCTGGATGTGATTCGGGTCGATCGCGAGGCTTTTGTTGAACTCGGTGATCGCTTTGTCATAATCGGGCTTGTCGCGGAATACGAACGTCAGGCCGAGGTCGGTGCGAACGTTAACGTCGTCCTTCTTCGCCAGAGCCGTGCCGTACCATTTCTCGGCTTCTTCGTAGTTTCCTGCGTCGAAATTGGCATTTCCGAGGTGAACGATCACTTCGCGGTCCTCAGGTTTGAGCTTGTTGGCGGCCTGGAGGAACGAGATCGCTTCGGGGTATCGCTCGATCTGATAATAAAGGTCCGCAGCGGCGATCTGGGCGTCGAAATCGGTTGGCGACTGCTTGGCCTTGTCGATCACGGCTTGCGTTTGAGCGGGCATTGCTCCGGTCGATCCGGGAGCACTGCCGCTGCCGCTAATGTCGGGATGGCCCGGCGGCATGTTGGAATTCGATCTTGCCTCGGCCGAGACCGGCGTTGCTCCCTTCTGGTTGATCGAGTTGGCGAACATAAAGCCGATCAACAAGCCTGCCAACAGGCCGGCGACGCCAAATATGGTGCTTTGTTTATTCATATAGATTTATGCGTAAGAGTGTAATCCCGGCAGCAAATAGCTGACTCCGAGGTATGTAAAGATCACAAATAGAAATGCGATAACGGCGAAATAAGCCGAGCTGCGTCCGCGCCAGCCGTAGGCGATCCTTGAGTGCAGGAATCCGGCATACGTGAGCCATGCGACCAGTGCTCCGACCTCTTTTGCGTCCCAGCCCCAGTAACGTCCCCACGATTCGTTTGCCCAGACGGCACCGGTCATCAGAAGCAGAGCGAGGCCGGCGAAAGTGACGCCCGCGAGCTTGTACATCAGGCCGTCGAGTGTGTCGGCGGAGGGCAGCATTTCGCGGATCTTTTCGGTCTTGATGCCAAACAGGACGACGAAGAAAGTGCCTGTAAATGCAGTAATTAAGGCTGCAAGCTCAACCGGGTTAGCGTTAAGGCTGAGGTGGAGCTGCGAGCCGTTTTCCATGACCCATTTGCTGCCGATATCGAGGAGCTGCTGCTGGCTCAACGCGTTGATCTGGGCCTGCGGCATGTCCTGCTGCTGCATCATCCAGGTCGCGAATTTAGCGTATTGCGACGTGCTGATGTAGGCCGCGACGTTCTGCAGCGACTTGAGCTGGTAAACGAGCATTGAGATGCCTGCCCCCTGAACCAGCAGGGCGGCGTAGAGGAATCGATTGCCCCATTTGCGGGCAATTTCATCGCCTTTACTAAAATAAGCAGCATGGCCGGCAGCGGCAGCGACCAGAAGTACGGCCGCGGCGACGATCATCCAGCCGACGTAAGGAATATCTGCACGCAGTCCGAGCGCCATTTTCGAGGTACCGACAAACGTCGATGCGGTGTAGGTTCCGAAGCTTGCGGGCGAGAATACGCTGAATTTTCCGATGGTTGCGAACACAGCGATCGCAAAACCGCTTGTCCAGAAGGCCATTTTTTCTACTTTCAGCCCGTCCTTTAGCAAATATAGAACCGCGACTGCGAAACATACCAGAGCAATTCCGTAGCTCAGCGAAGCGATACCGACGTGGATCGGACGCCAGTACGAATCGAGCACGGGCGGTAGATCGACGAGTTCGCTGCCGATGAAGCGTGCGAGTACCAGAATGATCGCGGCGAGCGGCAGCGAGAGGGCTGCGACGATGCGGAAATCATTCCTGCGGATCACGAGCAGCGTGGTAATTCCGGCTCCGAACGCAAATGCGAGGCTCAGGTCATAGAGATTCGCAAAGGGAACGTAGCGGAAAACCCACGGCATATCAGCCGGATTCGCTCCCTGACTGTTAAAGATCGCGAGTTCGCGGTCGTAGGCGGTGACCCAGCGGACGAGCCAGCTTGAGAGATTAAAGAGAACTCCGAGCGTCGCGGCCCACATGCCGAGCTTTTCGGCAAAGCGGAACGGCGCGTACATATTTGTCAGATGAAATACGGCGGCGATCAGATACGACGCGAGAGCGAGCATCATCAGGGCTCCATCCGAGATGAAGCGTTCGCCGCCGACGTTGATGCGGAGCAGCACCAACGCGGCTGACCCTAAGAGAGCGATCGCGGCGGGAACGTATGTGGCCAAACCTTCGGCCGAGATACTGGTCGTTCCGCGCGAGACCATTATGGGATTTTTTAATACTTCCTGGCTCATATTGTTTTTGTCTCCAACTCACTTACAAGACGTTTGAATTTTTCATCAAAAGCACCGAGGCTTCGATTGGCGTTCCCGCCAAAGATGACATTGCACGTGCCGTCAGCGGCAGTTTCGATCGCCGCCCAGACGCGCTGGTGTGAAAAGAAAAAGACCGTGACAAGCGTGATGAACAGGATGACAAAACCTACATAAACGACGGTCGCACCCGGATCGCGCTGGACCGAGAGGATGTGCTGATCACCGACCTTTTCGAAGTCTTTTAATTGAAATGTGTAGCCGGCGACAGGCTTGCCCGCGACAGGAATGTTCGCCATTTGCGGGCCAAATGCGTAAGCCGTCTGAGGAGGGGTTCCAGGCTGCTCTATTTGCAGCACTGCCGCCGGATTTGGATACGCGGATGTGTCTTCATTCGGATCTTCTTCACCGATCCTGAAATTTCCGCGAAATTCACTAAATTTGATCTTTGTGCCGTCCGCGAGAACGGTCGAACCGTCACGCGGGATGTTCAGGGTCTGGACCTCGCCGCCATTGGCGGGCTTGGCATTGACCGTTATGTTGCGAGCCCGGCCGATGGGCGTGAAGCTCGCCTGAAAGAATCTGTATCCACGAAAATCGAACGGTTTGTTCATCTGCACGAACGCCTCGTGCGGGCCGTCTTCGTCCGTGATCGTGAATTTGGTCATCCAGTCGATCGTATTCATGGCGTTGATCGACTCGTCTTTCTTGATCAGACGCTGCTGGATGTCTTCGCATTTGACCGTGAATGGCAGACGCTGCGTGATCTCGACGGCCTTGTCGAGCTGCACCTGCGTGCCGAACATCGTGTTCGTCGCCTGGCCCGGCGTGAGCGGCAAATTGCCGGTCGATCCGAGCTGCGATGTGAGAAATCCGCCTAGAAAGATGGTCAGAAGGCCAACGTGAACGGCGTAGGCTCCAAATCGATTCCACAAGCCGGATTGCGCAAAGACGTACGTTTTGCCGCCTTTCTCAGTGATCGCGGCATTTTTCCAGCCGATCTTTTTCATCGTCGCGGCCGCTTTTTCAGCGATCGCGGCTGCTTCGCCCTCGATCTCGGCTTCAGCTGTTTGTTTCTGGTCGCGGAGCCATCTGATTGGAACGGTCACGTTCGGCTTCGAGGCGAACAGCCAGGTTTTGGGGAAGCGGTCGATCGAGGAAAGGATGATGTTCATCGAGACGAGGAACAGCAACGCGTTGAAATACCACGAATGGTAGATATTAAACAGCCCGAGATTGCCGTACACGAGCCGTTGGGCTGGTGTCAGTTCCTCGAGATATCTGGCGAAGCCATCGACGCTCTGCTGCATTATGATCATTCCGAGAAAGCACGCGAGCCCGAGCAATACTAATAAGGTCACGCCAAATCGAACCGAACAGAGCAGTCTGAGGAACCGCGAAAAGAACGATTCGCCCGATCCGGTCCTTGGTTCGGCGGCAGCAGCATTTTTGGTTACGGTCTGTTGTAGTGTAGACATAATTCACAAAACTCAATGGAAGCTTGGGCAACTGCTATGCCGTCTGCGTTAAAGAGCGGAAATTGGAGTAGTATGTCGATTATTAGGTTATATCGCTGCGGCCGGGGCAGATCCCGACAGGAGTTTTCTGGCTAAAAGCCGTGAATAAATTCCCGATTTGCCGTGTATTATTTCGCAAACCTGTGTGACATCAGTCACAGCGATAGCCGCAAATGTCCGATACCATCTTCGTGAGAGTCTGTGAGCAATGGCTTCAAACAATATTAAAAACATAACCCGGATCCTGATCACACTGATCTTCGCGAGCCTGTTCATTTTCGGCTGGCTCTATCGCTCATCCTCGCCGGTGACCGCCACGAGCGGAGCTGAACCGGCACCGACACCGAAGAAAGCCGCAGCTCCGCGGAAGGCAAAATACTCCGAGTTTCCTCACAACACCAAAGCCCACAAGATCGAATGCAATAGCTGTCACAAATTCCCGTCAGCAAACTGGAACAAGGTGCGGACAGGCGACGCGGCGTTCGCAGATATCACGGATTATCCGAAGCACGACTCCTGCCTGAAATGCCATACGCAGCAGTTCTTTAAGGGAAATCCGCCGGTCGTTTGCTCGATCTGTCATACAAATCCATCGCCTCGCGACTCGTCACGGCATCCGTTTCCGAATCCGCGTGAGATCTTCGATCAATCGCCGAAAGGGAAGACGGCGGAGTCAGACTTTGTCGTCGGATTTCCGCACGACAAACATATCGAGATCGTTTCGCAGAATGGCGGCGGTAACGCGTCGTTCGTAAACGCATCGTTTGCCACCGGCGATCGCCGCCGGGCGGGCGAGGAAAGCTGTTCGGTTTGCCATCAGACTCAGATGCCGCAGGGCAAATCTGACGAAGAATTTGTGACGCCGCCGCCCGCAAAATTAGGCGATGCTTTTTGGCTGAAGAAAGGAACTTTCAAATCGGCACCGGTCGGGCACACGACGTGCTTTACATGTCACTCGACGGACACCGGCGTGCTGCCGGCTCCGAACAACTGTGCGGCGTGCCACCAGTTGAAGCCGCAGATGCCGGCTTTCGATTTCGACGCGAAGCTCGCGGCTCCGATGAAGATCGAGAGCAAGGTGATGATGGATGCGTGGCGACGGCGTGATTCGGCAGGGAAATTCGGGCATGAGTTCTTTGCTCACGCCGACCTGAGCTGTTCGACGTGTCACAACGTCACGAAGATGAACACCGCCGATCCGAAGACCAAGAAGGTCGAGTTCTCGTCGTGTGCGACATGTCACGCGACAGCGACATCGGACGACGGCGGTGCGATCAATTACGAAGTAGATATGCGAAAGAAGACGCCGACATTCGAGTGTGTGAAATGCCACGTCACGTTTGGGAAATTGCCGATACCCGATTCGCACACCAAGGCGATCGCGGCGGCCGCAGGTAAATAATAATGGTACGAGACCATAACAAAAGAAAAGCTCTCTCCGTGACCAGGCGGCTGCAGATCGTCATTCTGCTGCTGAGCTGCACGGCTTTTGGTTACGCGTTCACGATGCTGCCTGACCACGCGGTCGGTGCAGAACCGGTTGCCGAGAACGATACCGTCGAAAACGTACCGGAAGAACCGGTGCAGGGCGATTTTTCGCGATTCACGCATTCGAATAATGCTCATACGCAGTTGCCGTGTCTGCTTTGCCACAGACGCGATGACAATTCGCCTCGTCTCAAACTCCCGGGAAAGGCTGACCATTTGCCGTGTGCCGGATGTCATCAGGCACAATTTGCCGATCAGAACAGCAAGATCTGTTCGATCTGTCATACAAATGCACAATCCGGTGCGATGAAGGGATTTCCGACGATCCGAAGCTTTAATATCAAGTTCAATCACAGCAGTCACACGAACCAGGCCAACTGCGCGACATGCCACAAGACGAACGGACGAGCGGGAGCGGCGTTCTCGGTCCCTAAAGGCCCGACGGCACATACGACGTGTTTCCAGTGTCACACGAACCGAACTCCGATCGGGTCGTGCGACACTTGCCATTCGCCCGGACGTCCGGTTCGCGGGTCGGAATGGGCAAAAGCGTACAGCATAAATTTCAATCATCAGGAGCATGTCCGCAAAGGCAACATGAATTGTGCCACCTGTCATTCGGTACTCGCCGGAACCGCACGCGGCAAACAGGTGACCGCACCGGCTCCGTCGATGCATTTTCCGCCGGCTCGCGGCCTGAGCTGCGGAGCTTGCCATAACAACAAACGAGCGTTCGGCCCGCCCGATTTTGCGGATTGTAAACGCTGCCACGAGGGCAAGAACTTCAAATTCTAAAAACGAGGCCGCGTAAAATTTCGCAGCGGTCGCGGGGAATGACGTTCAATTCGCAAGTGAAGGCCGATCGAACGTCAGCAAGTCCAGTAAATACGGTGGTTTTACGCGATCTGTCGGTTGGCACAGCGGTTGCCATAACGTTTGGCAAGAGCTCGAAGGCCGAGAGTCTGGAAATGCTCGAAATTTTCGCCAGGAGTTAAAAATGAAAACCAAACTTACAGCCATTATCTTTTTCGCAGCACCACTTCTTTTACTTGTGATCTTTAAGGCCACACCGACGATGGTGGCCGCCAGTACTCGCGATGACGCCGCGGATACTTACAAGAAAAGCTGCCTGATGTGCCACACGGCAAATGCAGGCAAGTTCTACGACGCCGCTAAGCCTGAAGCCGATCAGGTAACAACCATTTTGAAAGGCAAAAAAGGCGAGAAACCGCCCTATATGCCGGGATTCGAAGCAAAAGGCATGACGGAAGATCAAGCAAAGGCATTGAATGCCTACATGAAAGGCTTAAAGACGCCTTAAGGAACGAAACGAACTGATCTTCTAAAATTTGCCTCTTGAGCCCGGGCCGCCCGACCAACAATTCGCAGGGTTACAAAGTGCAAGCGAATTCTTGATCGAGCGGCCCGAGGTTTGTTTTTCCGTCCCGCGTGACGCAACGCGGAGAACACAAATATGAGCGACCAAGCCCACAACAAGGACGAATTTCCAAACGAAGTAACTCCCCAAACGCGGCCGCCGAGCCTGCTGCGAAACTATGTGAGCTTCGTCGGCATAGCGATCATTCTGGCGGCCGTAACGAGCGACCTGCTGCTGTTCTTCATCGAGATCACCGCATCGGCTGAGAATGCTTACATCGGCATTCTTACGTATATTCTGATGCCTTCGGTGATGATGTTCGGCATGGCGGTCGCGGTTGTGGGCATGATCTTTGAGCGAAGACGTCGCCGCAAAAGCAAGCCCGAAGACGTACTCGCCTACCCGATGCTCGATCTGAACAATCCGCACACGCGGCGGACGTTCATGATCTTTATGGTCGGAACGCTCGTCTTTATCTCGGTCAGCGCGTTCGGAAGCTATAAAGCTTTTGAGTATTCCGAATCGACCGTTTTTTGCGGCGAAACTTGTCATTCCGTAATGAAACCCGAATATCTCGCCTACAAAGCAGGCGCCCATTCACGAGTTCGGTGCGTGGAGTGTCATGTGGGTGGCGGTGCGGACTGGTACGTCAAATCTAAACTCTCGGGAGCTTATCAGCTTTATTCGGTGACGTTCAATAAATACTCAAGGCCGATCAATTCGCCGGTCCACAATCTGCGTCCGGCATCCGGAACGTGCGAACAGTGCCACTGGCCTGAAAAATTCTTCGGCGGCCAGATGAAGGTGTTCAATCGTTATGGAAACGACGAGCAGAATACTCTTCATCAAACCAAAATGCTGCTGAATGTGGGCGGCAACAGTCCGACGACAGGTCAGGTGACCGGCATTCACTGGCACGTGAACGTCAAGAATGAGGTCGACTACATCAACACCGACGATCAGCGTCAGGTGATACCGTGGGTCAGCATTAAAGATAAGGACGGAAAGGTCACGGAATACTTCGACCGCAACAATCCGATCGCTCCGGACAAGGTCGAAAGCTCGGCGAAGCGTAAGATGGACTGCATCGATTGCCACAACCGTCCCGCACACAATTACGTGCCGCCGGACATGGCAGTCGACAACGCCCTTGCGGCGGGAGCTCTCGATCCCACGCTTCCTTTCATCAAACGCCAGGCCGTTGCTGCTTTGACCGGAAAGTATGAGACGACGCCTGAGGCTTTGACGGCGATCGATAGCTCGATATCAGATTTTTATCGTGGAAACTACAAAGATCTCCACGCTCAGAGAGAAGGCGACATTAAAAAGGCGGTTGCGGAACTGCAGCGGATATTCCAGAACTACGTGTTCCCGGAAATGCGTGTTGACTGGAAGACGCATCCCAACAACGCGGGCCACATGATCTCGCAGGGCTGTTTCCGCTGCCACGATGGCAACCACGTCAGCAAAGAAGGCAAGGTCATCACCAATGACTGCAACGTTTGCCACACAGTACTCTACGATTCGTTGGTGCCGCCCGAGCAGAACACGAAGACCGGGCCGTTCAAGCATCCGGTCGATCTTGGTTCGCTGTCGGATCGCCAATGTACGTCTTGTCATAAACCTGATCAGCCGTTCCAACATCCGATCAAGCTTGGCGACATATCGATGTTCCAATGTGCCGCTTGTCATAAACGGCCTAAGTAATAGGAGAGAAGTTAGCAGTAAAAAGCCCGGGATGTCGCGTCCCGGGCTTTTTACTTGATGATCGGTCTGACATTACTCGTCCGGTTCGGTTTTCTCATCGGACGATGCTGGCTCCATCATTTCTTCGAAGGCCAACTCATGTTCTTCCTTGAACGCTTCTTCGGAAATGCGGCCATCGATGAAGGCGAAGTTGATCGGATAAACGTCCGGATCGAAGATCACCTGGTAGAAATGCCAGACGATGATCGCGAGGGTTGCGAGTATGGCCTCATAAAAATGGATCGCTAGAGCGATATCGATCCACCATCGCGGAACGAAGCCAAAAACATCGATCTTGAACCACAACATCAAGCCAGTCAGGCCCATGATGAGCGTGCCCCAGACTACGGCCCAGTATTCGGCTTTTTCGGCATAGCCAAATCGTGCGATCTTAGGTTTTCCCCTGCGAATACCGGCGTAGTAAGCGAGGTTACCTAAAACGTCCGTGACATCCTTGGGCCTTGGCAGCATGTCCATGAACCAGGAGCGTCCTTCTTTGGTGAGAGCCAAATAAAACAAATGATAGCTGCCCATCAGCAGCATCACTACGGCGGCGACGCGGTGAACGATGCGTCGCAGCCATTCGCTGCTTCCGGTTAGCCAGCCAAGCCACGATTCGGGATACTGCAGGGCAAAGCCGCTGAATACCAGAACTATGAAGCTTGTAAGCAGCAGCCAATGCTGTGCTCGCTGATTCACGCTTAGCCGAACGATCGTCCGGGTCAGTTTTCGTTTGGCAGATACTTTCTTACGCCAAACCAAAGCGTTGTGAACGATCATTCCGCCGATCACTAAAAAGATCAAAGGAACATAGATCCAACGAACCCATTGAGTTCCGACAAATCCGGAATCCGATGCCGGAGTTTCCGAAGCAAGCGTCGATGTGAGGTGCATCTTGCCAGCGGTAAAGTTTGTGCCGGCACCGATGTGGCACTGTCCGCAGGTCTGCGTTAGATTCTGGGAGTTGATCATCGACTTGGGATCCGATGAAGGCAGGATATTGTGAACGCCGTGGCAGCTGGAACAGTTCGCGACCACTTTGGAGCCCAATTTCGAAGCCATCCCGTGATAGCTGTCTTTGTAGCTGGCGACTCTGCCGCTCGCCACGCCATACTCGGACGTGAGAGTGACGCCTTCGTGACATTTGGCGCAGCTGTCGGTTGCGACGGCTGTCGTGGCCCGGTCCGTGTTCGCGTCGATCGGATCCTGTATGTCGTGGATCCCGTGGCAATCCGTGCAGGTCGGTGAACGCGAAACGCCGCGCGAAACGGCGAGCCCGTGGACGCTCGAAGCGAACTGCGTCGCTTCGTCGGCATGGCATTTTCCGCACGTCGTGGCGATGTTTATTTTTGCGATCGAGGAATCCGGATTCGACGCTGGCTGGACGTTGTGGCTGGTGTGGCAATCGGTGCAAACGGCCGCATTCGGATTGCCGCGGCTCAGCGCCTTGGCATGAGCGCTTTCGCGGTAGGCAAGGATCGGCCGATCGGTGATTCCGCTTCCTTGCATTACAGACTTGTCGCCGTGGCACTTGCCGCAGGTTTCGGCGATCGTCGAACGAAATATTGTAGATCTGGGGTTGTTACTGGGAAGGATGGTCGACATGTCGCCGCCGACGGTGTGACAGTCTTTGCAGCTGGCACGTGTTTTTCCGTTAGGGCCGAGCTTTGAGTGAATGCTCGTGTCGAGGGCTGAATGCGTGTCTTTGTGAAACAGCTCACCAGCCAGAAAGGGAAGTGTTTTGCCAGGGCCGTGACATCCCGCGCAATCAAGGTTTACGTTTGTCGGAAATTGCTGCTGCTGCAGATTTCCAGAACCGGGCGGCCGCTGCGGCTGGCTTTGAGCATGCACGTCGAGCGACCGATAAATGGTGGCAGTCGCCAAGATCATCATAGCGACACCGAATATCGATATTTTAATGTATTGCCTCATCGTAGTCCTCACTGAGACCTTTTGCCTCAATTAACTTATATCCAAGAGCATCGCAATAAGCTGTGATAGTGGTCACCATCGCTGCCGAACCTCGACTTATAAGCCGCGTCAAAGCGAAAAAAGGACGCCGACGAGATGCGTCGGCGTCCTTTCTCTGAATGGGATCGCTTTTCCCTTAGCGGTCCGCGGCCCTGCCTCCAAAGTAAATACGGAGGGAAGTGAACGGCAGGTGAGCTTTGTAATTCTGCGACGGCGTCTTCACGTCGTCATACTTGAAGTACTGGTATCCGACATTCCAATCGACATTCCTTGAGAGACGGAATGCAACGCGGAATTCCGGTGTCGCAAATGACATCGGATATCCGCCGATGATGTTCTTATAGACCAGAACTCCGGTGGCTTGCGGGGGAAAAGTATTGGCAAGGATAGGTGAAACCAAGTCACCCTGGCCCGTATCTTTGTCCAAACGATAGGTGGCGAACAGGGAAACTCGATCCGCCGGTTTCGCCGCGACCTCAATGTATCCGTAGTGGTCACGCATGTAGAATTCGCTTGAACCCGTGTTCCAAACCGATGTTCCTGCTGTACAGGCGACCGTTGTGCAGGTTTGATAAGGAAAGATCACAGGTGTTACCGTATCCTGGTTCCTGTAAGTATATCCACCGGAAATATTCAGCCTTTCAACCGGATCCCAACTCATATTGGCCGAGTAGAAACGGCTTTTAATATCAGTGACCGGTGCGAAACCGAAACTAGGTATGACCGTCGTTCCGGCGGGGTAAGCGAACTGCGGATTGGTATTATCCTTTGAGATCAACGCGACATCGAACGAGAATTTATTGACCACATACTTTGATCTCACTCGGAAGTTGGTGAAGTCGTAGTTTTCGAGGCGGCCGAAGACGTTATCGGCTGAGCCTTTTTCGACATCCCAAAATATCGTCCAGTGCTTGATAGGCTTTATCTTCATGCCGCCTATCAGTGTATTGGTCGTATTTTCCGCCGTTTCGGGAGCGACTTGAGTCACTGTCGTGATCCCGGTCGTCGCGCTAAGGCTTGCGTCATAGCCAAATGAGTCGACTTTGCGTTTCGTTGTTCGCCAGCCGATATGCATGGTGAGATACTTGTTGAGTTGATAGTCACCTTCCAGAGTATTCGTCATGCGTCTGTACGATTCCACGCGATATCCCCAAGATCTGACCGGATTCACAACACGAACAACGCCAGCAGCCGTACGGCTGATTACGTCCTGCGTGAATGCCTCACCGCCGTTTACGGTGAATTGATCCAGCGTAAAGGTGTTCGATATCCGCAAGGAGTCCGTTGCATTGTACGTCAAACCGAGATCAGCACGCGTTTGCGGACGCTTCGATCGACTTTTGGCGGTGTAAAGGTCCTGGTCGATGAAGTTATTAGAGGCGTCACGTCCGACCACAGTTTCGATAAGGTCGGTTGCAGAATTCGTGCTTGAATAGAGGGCTCGACCCGTGAAGTCAAGCTTTTTCGCGAACGTTCGGTTGATATTCGCCTGAGTGTAGTAACCGTGGCCGTCGGTTGGAAAGCGTCTCGAGAAGCTGCTGACGGCCGTCGTATTCGTTGCATTATGTCCCTGATTCAGCGAATTGCTGAGAAATTCCGAGCGGTCCTTATACTGTCGGAATCCTTGGGTAATACCCCAGTTAAAGCCTGCAAGCTTACCTTCGGCTCCAACTCTCGTATCGGTAGTGCGTTGATCCGTATCCGCATCGAGCTTGAATTCGTCACTATTCCAGCGCATATTCCACGTGCCCGGTCCGGTGTAGTTTCCTAGAGATACACCGAAATTAATGCGGATCAGTTCATTTTGCGGAAGCACCGTGAGATCAAAATCGCTGATTGTGTTTTTAGTGTTTTGAGTGTGTTGATTAGGATCCGCCACCGCCGTGAACGTAGATAGATTATTGAAGTAACTTACTTTCCGAACCGACGATCTGAACTTGTAGAAGCCGGTTCGCTCAATGTTTACCCGGGTGTAGCCGCTGGGATCCGAGCCCCATCCGGAATTGGATACGAGAAGCGAATCAAACCATTTTCCCTGGCCCTTGTCAGTTTCCATGAAAAGGTTTGAGTCAAATGTTCTGAAACCTTGCTTATAATTCAGGTCGCTGCGGTATTTGTTTTCGTTGCCATCAAGCGAACGCCAACGCCAGCCGAATTCCGCAGTTCCGGCAACTCTGTAGCCGTTATATGTTTCCTCGTCAGCCTTGGGCGTAGAGGTCGGGGCCTGAGATCTTACGATCGTTGCTCCAGCCGAAATAATGAACGCAACGAGAATGAATAAGGATCTCAGCATCACCATATTTTTGTTGATCTTATGTAACATTTTGTCCTCCTTATTCACTATCTGAAGAGCCGGTTACTTGAATTGGATCCATGAATTGCCGTGTGGCAGATCGTGCAATTCTGGTAGCGGACGTTTGCCTGATTGTGCAGGCTCGGCGTCGTCGGTGCTTCAGTCTCGCTGATCTGCGTGTGGCATTCCATGCAGAGCTGTCTGACGGAGCTACGATTCAACATCTTGGGATTGCTCGAACCATGAGGAGCGTGGCACGAAGCACAACCCTCGGTCTTGAGCGGAGCGTGCTCGAATGCAAACGGACCCTGTTTATCGCCATGGCACTTGATGCACGCAGAGTCAGCTCCGATCGAGAGTTTGGTCTGTTTCGACTCAAATCCGCCGTGAGCGTTATGACAATCGCTGCATTTCATAGCACCTTCCAGAACTTTATGATGGAAAGGTTTGCTGAATTGCGATTTCGTCTCGACGTGGCAGCTCATGCAGAGCTGCGGCTCGCTCTGTTTCAGCATTGCTACGTGGGCAACGCCGGCATTCTGGTTCGTGGTCGCTCCCACGAAGCTTGCTGAGCTGGGCTTTGAATCTCCGAGAGGTGAACCGTGAGCGCTATGGCAATCGGTACAACCGACATCGTTGCGAAAATGTTCGCCGCGGCGGAAGTTGTTGTGCGTTTCTTTGCCCGAGTGGCACGTAAGGCAGGTTTCTGATGTTTGCTTCGAGGATTTGCCGACGAAGGAAATGATCTTGGTCTTATCGCCCGCACCTTCGACGTGGGCCTTGCCGGGCCCGTGACACGATTCACAGCCCTGAGCTTTATCTTTCCAGCTCGCTACGTCCTTTAGCTTTGCGTGTTTTGTGCTTTTGAATTTTTTGAATTGATCTTCGTGGCAGGCAGCACAGGTATCGCTGCCAACGTAATCATCGGGACTCGCGTTTGCGATAAGCTCGGGCACCGGTGCGGCTTCATCTTCCGCCGCAACCCCCAGAGCCGTTGAGAATGTTGACGAAATTACCCACGCAAACACGAGTACGCTGAACGTAGTGAGCATCGCCACCTTAAAAAATTTATTTGAAGCCATGATCTTGCCTCCGTATTAGTTCGAATAGAGAACTATTCGCGACATCAGGTTATCGAATAAGGCACAACCTATATGTGAGCGTTGTCACAATTCGGAAATAAACGAAAAAATGTTTAGAAAAAACGGGGTTAAGTGCAGAAATTTTCGAGTCTTTGGATCACTTCTCGATAACATCGGCTGAGGTGCTCAGCCAGGTGATATGAAACGGCAGGATTCGATAAGAGAAAGGCCGACAGATCGGTATGGTCGATCACTCCGAGAGTGCACTCGGTCACAGCTTTGAGGTCGTAACTGTAAGGCTGGCCGGCAAGTGTTTCAATAAGTCCGAATATCTTCTGCTCGCCCGAAAGTGCGGCCTGATCCAGAATGATTGGCATGCGTGCTGATGTGTGGTCGATATGGCCGGCCAGATGCACGTAGATCTTGTTCGCAGGTTCGCCAATATTGAAAATGGTTTCGCCGGCACGAAAAAGCCTGATTCCGCGGATCTTTGCAAACGCGGCCTGCGTTGAAGCGGAAATATTGCCCAGCAACTGGTCAACCGTTACCAAGCCATCGATCGAAATAGAACTGGAACCTTCCTCCTGGAATTGCATACACATTCCTCCGGATGAGTTCGTATTCTTTATTAGGGATAGATAGGGCCAAAGGGCGACATGTCACACGCGTGGGTGACGCGTGTCACATTTTGGGGTCGCGGCTACGAATTGCCGATCGCGGCTCGAAGCCGGCGGCGGTCGTGGATGACGAGATCCGAACCCTTGAGGGTCACAAGGTCACATTCGCGGAAATGCTTGAGTGCCCGGGTAACGGTCTCACGCGAAGCTCCGATCATCTCGGCGATCTCTTCGTGGGTGAAGTAATTCTTTATTCGCACTCTGCCGTCACCGCCGGTTCCGTTACCTGTCCAGTTCAGGAATAGTTTTCCGAGCTTATCGGCTGCGGAATCGGACAAGCCCAGCGAGCAGATCTGTTGATAGGCTGTGTGGTAGTTACGGCCCAGCTGTTTTGCGGCGTTCAGGCACGCCTGCGGGTTGTTCTTAAGGAATTTGAGTAGGTCGGGCGTAGAAACGAAGTTGACCTGACAGAGTTCCAAGACCTCGGCGGTCGTTTCGTAATCCATGCCCGTAAGTGCCGAACTTAATCCCAAAACATCTCCAGGTTCCGCAATTCCGAGGATCATGATCTTGCCGCCGCGTGAACAGGTAGAAAGCTTGACGCGTCCCTGGCAAAGAATATACACACCGTGGGTCGGTTGGCCTTCGATAAAGAGATTTGCCCCCTTTGGATAGGCTTTCGTCACCTTGATGGATTCAAAGCTTTTTAGTTCAGGAGTGGGGAGTTGGCAGAACGAGTTCGTTGGCTGCAACCCGCAATTTTCGCATTGATGTTGAATACGCAGATCGTTCGATGTTTTCATATTCCTAAGGCACGCTGCATGGGCAGTGTAAAAACAGCTTCCACTAGCAATAGAGCAATTGACATTCCTCACGTCTACTTACATTAACTGTTGCATATAGATGGTTTAGCGTTTGTCAGTGGGACGCTCGATGACGGTTATCGTGGGCTTTTTTGATCAGCGCCGCGAATAAATTCGCATAGAGCGATCACTTGATCGTTGGGTCGTTTTGGAAGCGGAGAATCGTCGTTCGCCCCTGTGTGTCGGTGACGTCAAGGCCGTCTTCGTCTCCAGCACGGCTGAAGATGAATTTCAGCTCCGCCGCATCGACGATCTCGTGGCTAAAACCCCCTAGTGAGATCTGTATGTTAGCACGATCCTTATGCGAGTCAATAGCCGCGCTGATGAACGGCAAACCGCTTTCGAGCCAGTAATCCATTACGTTTTCGCCGTGCCGCTCGAAGACAGCAAGCCGCGTTGGACGATCAAAATTCTGCTCAGTAAAAAACTTAAGAAATGCATCCCACTGTTGGATATCTTCAATCTTCGTCATTGTCGCACCTCACATCTGATCTGATCACAGATGATAATTTTTCTTCAAAAAGTTTTGCGGAAACGGTCAGGAAATCGTAGGCGGTAACGAGCCCGACCAGGCGTTCGTCTTTAATTACCGGCAGGCAGCCGATATTTCGCTCACGCATAAGATCCAGGGCTTGCAAGGTGGGCGTGTCGGGAGTGACGGTCACGAGGTCCGTTTTCATAATGTCGCGGACGACGATAGGTTCGCCGGACGCGAGCTTTCCGGTCGCCATCAGTTCGATGAGGTCGCGATGTGAAACGATACCGATCAAATGCCCGCCGTCATCCTCGACCGGAACGTGCCGCACATGCCGCCAATGCATCAGGCTGGCCGCAAGATCGAGAATGTCCTGCGGACGAACGGTGAACAGGTCGACCGCCATGAACTGCTCAACGGTTTTGTAATTGTCGATCCAATCCGAGCCCGGCGGTATTTTCGCCAACAGCCATTTGTGAAGCGGATCGCCGGTTTGCTGATTAGATCTGATCGCCTCAGTTAAAGTGCGCATTCGGACATTCGGCTTTGCCCGCCTGTCCATGGCTGCAAGGGAATCGATCATCCATTTGGCACCAGTGATCTCGGCTTCGACACGCTCCTCGATCACGTTGAGCAAACGATCGGCATCGTCGTCATTGACCTTCGCCCTGACGAGACCGCGACGGGCGCGCGGAAGAAACTCTTCGATGATCAAACGTCCGACGCGGCGGCTCTTGCCATCAATGCCGCGCATTTGGCCGTTCAACCCATTGCGGGCCGCGTTGAAGAAGTTGTTTTTTGCGTCATCGAACGACATCCGCTTGGTTACGTCGCCAAACTCCTCCGGCATTTCCATCATCAAGCCCAGGAAAAACGCGGTGTTCGCCATTTCGTCAACAACTGACGGCCCAGCGGGAAGATATCTCGCCTCGATCCGGATTCCCGGCTTTCCATCGACAATTCCGTAGCACGGACGATTCCAACGCCAGATCGTGCCATTGTGCAGACGCCATGCGGCGAGTTTCGGAATGCCGCCCGCCGCAAGGATCTTCAGAGAATCTTCTTCGACCGCCTGCGTGAGCAGGATGCGGAAACGAACCGCATCTTCTCGCAACACCTCGATTATCGAATCATCGACCCATCGGTCGCCGAAATTCACGCGGGGCGTTTGATTCCGTTCCTTGTGTACCAACGACCGCGTGTCGATCGCGTGCTGGAACAATGCAAGCCGCGTTTCGTGCCACAGTCGATGGTTTAGCAGGATCGGCGAATTGACCGCCGATGCCAACACAGGAGCGGCGATCGCCTGGGCCCAATTGTAGTAACGTACGAAATCCTTCGCTCCCGTCTGCAGATGCACCTGAAAACTGGTGTTGCAGAATTCGGTAAACGTGTCCTGTAACGTGAGCTGGAGTTCGTCCAAACCTTTGATCTGTATGATCCGGTTTTCACCGTGCAGCTTTGTTACGACACGATCGATCTCGTGGTAGCGTGGATTGGGCGTTAGGTTTTCGGTCGTCAGATCCGAAAGCTGGATCGTCGGGAGAATGCCAACTAGCACCGGGCTTGCGTTGAACTTGGCGGCGGCTTTTCGCACGACTCCGAGAACTTCGTTCAACTCATCCTCCATAAGACGCAGACAATCTCCGTTAAATTCGAGCGGCGTAAGATTTGCTTCCAGATTGAATTTACCGATCTCGGTGGTAAGACGGCCATCACGAGCCTCCTTTATCAGCTCGGTGACGATCGGAGCCGGCCGCATTGCGGAGTCGACGAGAAACATCTCCTGCTCGGCACCGATCCGCAGGGCGTCTTCCTCAAACATTCCGCCGTCGAGCATACGCTCGAACGCCTGCAGGTCATTGAGCACGGCAAGCGTAAAGGCCCGCATTTGAGCATCGTCGTATTCGCTAGTTACCTTTTTATCTCCCATTTCTCTCGCCTTTCCATTTGAACGGGCCGCGTGTATCGTGTTTTCGCCGGCTGACAACGAGGTGATTGTCCTTCCATCGTCGGCGGCGAAATCCCAGCAAGTGAAAGATCTGGAGCGGCAGGAATCGTGCGATGCGAGTATTCACAAGCAATGTCGATCTGTCGCCGGGCGATCGCGTGACGCCAGGAAGAAAATGCATGAACTTCTGGATACCGAGCCTTCGCAGAACTGCCGAGAGGGCAAGCCAGAACGGCGATATCTCACGGCCGAGAAAAAAGCCGTCTTCGCCGAGTTTCTGATACAGCGGCATCAGAATCAGCCCTGTTTCCGGAGCCGTGACAGGCCCGAAGCGGTCGTTGCCAAGCAGATCGCCTTTTCTAACGGGATCGAAGTTATTAAATCCCGGCCGCATCTTAAATTGGTTGTCCGGCACTATAGCGTGGCGATGCCTGACCTCGAGGATACGCCCGTCATATTTGCCGGCAGCGATCAAAGCACGGTGCATACCTAGATCGCGTACCTTGTCTTCTTTTAGAACGCCGGAATTGACCATTGCTAGCCGAACCATGGCTTTGTGAGTTTCGATAGTTTTGACCGAGTCATGCTGTCCACCCTCGAAGCCAATAGTGACGGCTCCGGCATTGTTGAGGTATTCGAGCATCGTGCCGTCGAGCTGCTCTTCGATGCCGAGGAGAATTGTTACGGGGAATTTCTGTGCGAACTCACGATTTCGCAGTGTGTCACCGACCGTCGCGAACGGCACGCCATCGGCCGAGGTCGAATGCAGATCGAGTACGAAAACCTCATCCATCGCGGTGATCAGAATGCTGTCGAGTTCCTGGTCAAGTTCCGTTAGCTCGACACCCTCTGAGGTTTCGAAACTGGCCGGCGTTCCAACTTCAGACATGTTGTGCGGCGTCCAGTGGCGGTTGAGGTCGGCATCGATGAATCGAACGCGTTTTTCCAGAGCTCGGGTATTTCCGGCAAGAAAATAGACGCGTCCTTCCAGCAAGGATTCGAGGGCAGCAACCTCTTCGACAAGTTCGAGCAGTGCCGCGGCTCCGGCGTATTCGTTTCCATGCAATCCACCGACTACGATCAGCGTCGGGCCGCTCGTTTTGCCGGCGAAAGCCCCGATCATATGTTTACCGGCCGCGATCTGGTATTCATCCCTCCGGGTTTCGGCGACGAAAGAACGCCGGGTTTCTCGTGCGGCTCCATTCGCAGAAGAATATTGGATATCCATACTAATGCGCTAGGCAATTGCCGTACCGACGAAAAGGTGGAAGATGTATGGCGAAAAACTACCGAAATTAGACTCTATGCCTGAGAATAACGAGTATTTTTTGAGGCTGTTGCGAGAAAATACGCGCCAAATAAAATAGGCGGGCCGGGCAATAAATGCCGACACCGCCTATTATCAACAAGGCCCCACCGAGTGAACTCTCTTACCAGTAAAGCCCGGCTTTCGCTTGTTGATTGTCTGCAACAAACAAGCAATAGCAGCTCACTTCCAAAAATCCGCAGGCAAGAAAGGGCCTTGGTTGAGTAAGCAAACGTAGCTTTTCAAATGAAACAATATTCGAGAAGTTCGGATTAGTTCTTAGTGGTTTCGATGATTTATTACACCGAAGTTGCACTTCGAGCGTTCGCTTGGCGAAAATTGTATCCAGGAAGTGCCGTTCATTCGAGATAAAACTCTTCCTTCGAGGCTTATTTTTGTGCTGGCTCAACGTTAGAATGGCAACAGTCCACTACTCATGGATCCACATCAGATCGCTCAAAATATATTAGAAAAGTCCGCTCATGAGCGGACGGTGTTCATCGAGACCCTTGAACCCTGCATGTTTATCCCAATCGCCGAAGCTCTACAGGCGATTTGCTATGAGGTCTGGACGCATGATCCATCAAGAATAGCTGAGATCGCTCTTACAACCAGGCTGCTGAGCAAGATATCAAAGAACGCAATTGTAAGAGGCTACTACCAGTGGACGGATGCGATAGAAGCTCTCGTAGATGGAGATCTCCAGAACTGCCTTGCATCGATCAACCAGTCCGAGGCGACGTTTCTTGGTGAGGGCGAGACTCTTCTTGCTGCTAAAACCCAAACTAGCAAGCTTTACGCTTTGGCTCTACTCGGACGGTATGATGAAGCCGTCGAATGTGGCAAAAAGGCTCTTGAAGTATTCGTAGCTAACCACGATCTGTATTCTGCGGGAAAGATCGAACACAACATCGGTAATCTATTCTGGCGGCGCGATATGTATCGGGAATCTGAGCCGTATCTCGCATCCGCTCACGAGCGGTTTACGTTGATCGACGACCAACGCCAGCTTGCTATGGTCGAAAACTGTCAGGCCTTCGTTAAAACGCTACAGAATGACTTTCGATCGGCTGAACCGATCTATAACCGATCGCTTGATCGTGCTATTGAGAACGGCCTGACGGTAACGGCGGCCGAGATCGAGATCGGCCTGAGTAACCTATACCTATTCAAGGGCGAGTACGATCTTGCCCTCAAGTTCCTTGAAGGATCGCGGAAAAAATATGATTCGCTTGGCATGCCTGCCCAGTCGGCAAATTGCGAGCTCGAGATAGCCGAAATATACTCCGAACTCAGTCTGTTGCCCGAGGCACTCGCCTACTATGATTCGGCTGGCAGTGCGTTTACCAACCTTGGCGGTCAGGCAGAACTGGCTCGCTCGCTTCTGGGCGAGGCGAGGATATTGCAGAGACAAGGTCGAGCCGCCGATTCGAATGCCAAACTCGACCTCGCCGGTGAGTTGTTTGAGAAAGAAGGAAATGCAGTTGCAGCGGCAACGGTTCGGTTGGCCCGAGCTCGGAGCTTATTGGAGATTGGTGATCTCGATCGGGCAGAGAATGAGGCCACGAGTGCGTTGGCCGCGTTCAAGGAATCCTCGAACCAGCGGCTAGAACTCGTCGCAAGATGGATCAATTGCGAGATCCTTTTTGCGGATGGCCGAGGCGAGGCCGCGTTGGCCGAACTCACGGATGTCCTCAATCGCTCGTGTGATATTTCTCACGAGATCCAATACCTCTGCAGTGTCCTGCTTGGCCGGATCACGGGCGATAGAGGACGTTTTGTCGATGCGATCGAGTTAGCCGAACGATCGCGTTCGCGGCTCACCTCCTCAGATCTGCGAACATCGTTTTTCGCCGAAAAACTGACACCGTACAACGAACTGATCGCAATGTCGATCGATGACAAGAAGTACGTCGAAGCTCTCCAGTGGCACGAGCGTTCACGGGCTCGCTCAATGGCCGATCAGATCGCATCTTCACAAAGAGGGTTCGATGATGACAGTAAGCTTCGATCCATTCGCGACGATATCAATTGGTTCCATCGTCGCCTGACCTCGCTGGATCTGGCGACCGAGAGCGACAGACAAACAGCAGTTGAATTACGGGCGGCGACTGAGTCTCTGGAAAGGCAATATGCGGAGTTACTGCGGAGGGGGAATTTCGCGGATGGGCAACCGCATTCACAAGAATTTCAATTTGACCTTAGATCTCTACAAGATAAGCTCGACGATGCAACTGTGATCGAGTTTATCTCCATAAACGGAAAGATCTCAGCCTTCGTGATCTCGGGATCGGATCTTGACGCCGTCACAGATTATCTGGACGAAGCCGAGATCGCCGAGGAGATCACTCAATATCTCTTCCAACTGAAGACCGGCCGATTCATAGGCCGACTTTCCGAAGAGAAAAGGACAGCGGCTTTTGAGCGGCTTAAAATTCGGAGCCGCTCTCTTTACGACCTTGTTTTCCTTCCGCTCGAATCTTTGCTGAAAACGGATCATTTGGTGATACTGCCTTCAGGCCGCCTGCACGAACTGCCGTTTCAGGCTCTGATGGACGGTGACACATTCGTATGCGAAAGATCCAGGATCTCGTTTGCTCCGAGTCTGACGATTTTGGACGGCCTGCTTGCAAAGGCTCAGGGTGATAATCGAGCCGCTCTCATCGCGGGTCTGGCTGATAGATCAATGCCCAATGCGGAGATCGAAGCGGACAATATCGCCGGATTTTTCGACGATCCAGTTGTTTTAAAGGGCGAAAAGCTAACCTACGAAAATCTCCGTAAAAGCGTTGCCGGAAAAGGGATACTTCATCTCGCCTGTCATGGTAGTTTCAGACCCGATAACCCCTCGTTTTCGGCACTCGAGCTTTTTGCCGAAAAGATCACAGCAAACCAAATACATGATTTCCCGCTTGAACGGTGTATAGTAGTACTTAGCAGCTGCGAAGGAGCTTTGAATGAAGTCGTTCGCGGCGAGGAGTTGGTCGGCTTCACTGGTGCGTTCTTTGCAGCTGGTGCCGCAACCCTTATCCACAGTCTCTGGCGTGTAAACGACGAGACAGCTCTCGAACTGATGGCGGAATTCTATTCGGGATTCACCAACGGACTGGATGCGGCGGCGGCCCTTCAAAAGGCACAGATCCATCTTATCAAGAGACGTGACCATCCGTATTTTTGGGCTCCTTTCATCGTATCGGGACGCCCGTAAAAAAATTTCTCCTTACTTGTATTTTTTTGGCGACTTGCGGGACTTACGTATATGCGCGAGTTTTCGTGCCTAATATTGATACTATTTTAAGGCGGGCGATCGGAATGAAAACAAATACAATGCGTTCACTGATATGGGGAATCACGGTGCTGTTATTGTTCCAGTACGGGCAAGTTTTTGCCCAGGGAAACGGCCTTCCCTTCGTCCAGCATGAGGTCGTCGTCAAGCTTAATAGAGCGAGCGACCTTGCCGCGATCGCAAGTCAATACGGGCTCCACCCCACGCCGATAGCTCAGATGGGCGACCGGCCCGTATTTCGTCTGCGGGTCACCAGTAATATTCCGGTCGAACAGGTAGTCTCGCTGCTACAAGCCGATCCGTTAAGCCGGGTATCGGTTGCGGAGCCGAATTACATAATATCAACACCGGTTGCCGGCGGTACGCCATGGAGTTTAGGCGGATCGTGGAGTATCGGGTGGCCATTTTGGAATTCACTGCTCGGTGCCCGGGCATACGGAACCCAATGGATGAGGCAACGGCTGGATCTTGCCGCAGCACATTCGGTCACGCGCGGTATCGGCATAACTGTGGCCGTTCTTGACACCGGGATCGACGTCGATCATCCGCTTTTTACCGGCAAACTAATGCCCGGTTACGATTTTGTGGACAATGACAACGACCCTTCTGAAGTGGGGACAGCGAGCAATCCTGCTTTCGGGCACGGTACGCACGTCGCCGGGATCGTTGCAACCGTCGCACCTGAAGCTAAGATAATGCCGATCCGCGTACTCGATCAGAATGGCGAAGGTAACGTTTGGCGTCTTGCCAGGGCTTTGGTCTATGCTGCGGACCCTGACGGTAACCCTAACACTGACGACGGTGCGGATATTATCAATCTGAGTTTGGGGACGACCGGCAAAACAGATCTGGTCAAGAGGCTCATCGCCGCGGAAACGGATGACGGAACGGGCGAAGAAGATCCGGGACTTCCGCAATTGGGACATCCTGGGATCGTGGTTGTCGTCGCAGCAGGCAACACCGGCAACAGTACGAAAATATATCCTGCGGCAGAACACGACGTTCCCGGCCTGATAGCGGTCGGAGCAAGCGGTGTCAATGATACGATCAGTGACTTTTCTACGAGAGGTGAATGGGTCGAACTGATGGCACCTGGCGATCGCATCGTGAGTGCAGTCCCGGGTGGACGTTACGGCATTTGGCGTGGAACTTCGATGGCGGCCCCGATAGTTTCGGGGATAGCCGCATTGGTCAGAAGCCGATATCCGGGATTGAAGCCAAATGCCGTGTTTGAGCAGATCCGCCGAAGTTCTGTTTCTTGCAACGGAGCCATATCTCGTCGGGTCGACGCTAAACGATCAGTAACGATAGCCCCATAATATTAATGAATCGGACTGACGAGGAACTTGTACGAGCGTGTCGTAACGGTGACGAGACGGCGTGGGAAGTTATAGTTTATAAGTATCAAAATCTTTTGTACTCGATCCCCAAACGCGCGGGCTTGGGGAAAGATCTCGCCTCGGACGTGCTGCAGGACGTCTTCACCACGCTCTACCTTAAGCTCGACAGTTTAGAGAAACCTGAGTTTCTTCGCGCCTGGCTAATTACGACAACCAAGCATAAAACGATCCACCTCATCTCGAAAGAGACGCGGGGCCGCCCGCGTTCGATCGATGACGATGAATTTGATCCCGTTTTCGAGATCGCCGACAAAGCTCCGATGGTCGATGAGATCATGATAGCGCTGGAGCGCCAGGTTCAGATCGAGAATGCCTTCAATTGCATCGACGAGCGGTGCCGTCGTTTGTTGGTCATGCTTTATATGGAAAGTGATAAAACTCCGTATTCGGAGGTCGCGGAAACGCTTGGGATCCCGCTTGGAAGCATTGGACCGACGCGGGCCAGATGTTTGGAAAAGCTGCTGAAACACATTTAATTCGTGAGGGATGTATTTTTAGGTCGGTCATTTTGACTTAACTATTGGGAGCGGAATGAGCGTTCCGCAAATGTATGGAACATATTGAGTATTCACAACTAATAGATAAGCTCGAGAACCGACCGATGAGTCTTGAACAGAGTGCGGAGATAGACCACCATCTCGAGGGTTGCCCCGCTTGCGGCGAAGCTCTTGAAAAGGTCAAGGCGTTTTTTGCCTACATGGATGATCCAGGATCGGATCCCGTGCCGCAGGCGGCTACTGCTCACATTCTAAATATTTATCAACGTCGTCCCGCCGTTCAAGAGCTGGAAAATACGCGGGTTCCGGGCAAGGCATTTCTTGTCTTTGATGACTGGTCGATGGCCGTAAATGAGCGGTTTTCAGGTATCGATACCCGTCAGTTGCTGTTTGAGATCGATGATTTCACGCTCGATCTGCGGCTCGAATTGCAGGGTGACAATTGCCGTGTATCGGGCCAGCTTTTCCCCGAATGTGCAGAAGCGGCGATCTCGTTTTCATCAGACGAGAGTTCGATCAGTACGGTTCTCAGTGACCTCGGCGAATTTTCGCTTAGCCCGCTGCCTCAAGCGTCTTATGACATCACTCTTTCGATAGGCCAGGAAAGGCTTTCTATTCCTAAAGTTCCGCTAAAACGCTGACGCGTTCCCCGCTGAGACCGATCCGCTAATAACCCGCCGATCCGAAGCGACCGTTCCAACGGACCACACCGTGGAGCGGTTTTTTCATGTGTGCACAAAATGATTTGTCTTTGTTGTATTTTTTTAGGCAATCAAGGGACTTAACTTGTAAGCGTTCCTACACGACACGCTAAAGAAAGACTATGAAAGACGAATCCAATGAGATCACTACCGGCGATCGCCGGACCTTTTTATCGATCCTGCCACTCGGCATTCTGGGAGCGGTAGGCGCAACGATGGCGATCGCCGCCGAACGATCACTGGATCCGGAGATCGCGGCCGCCGAGAGTGAAAGCTGGCGATCACTGGGTGAGGTCGCCGAGATCACGGGCGACACGCCAGTCGAAAAAACGTTCTCCATCACCTGCCGCTCCGGCTGGAGTAAGACGGTCGAGGACGTTTCGGTTTACGTCCTGCCAAAACACGACAATAAGGTCCTCTCGTCGGTATGCCCACATGAAGGCTGCCCGATCGTCTGGGACGACACGAACACAAAGTTCCTGTGTCCCTGCCACGACAGCTATTTCAGCGACACCGGCGAGCGGCTCACAGGACCGGCGACAAAGAATCTTGCGGTTTACGAAACCCGCATTGATAAAGGCGTTCTTCAGATAAAAGTATAGGTGGAAGATCAATGGAGCTTAGACAAGTCGCAAAATACGGAACCTTTAAAAGTTGGCTGTCGCGTGAAACGGAGATGGACACGATCCTTCAGCGGCTGACCGGCGAGCCTGCGACAGGGATCGAAGCCTGGGCTCGGACAACAAGCGGATTGATCACCCTGTTGCTTTTCTTGCAGATACTTACAGGCATTCTGATGGCGTTCCACTACGTGCCATCGACAAATACGGCTTACACGACTGTAACGTACATTGAGTTGGCTGTGAGTTCGGGGTCGTGGCTGCGGTCGCTGCACTATCATTCTTCGATCCTTCTGCCGATCGTTCTCAGTTTACACCTGGCCCAAATGATCCTGCGTGGATCGTTTCGCAGACATAGGGCAGCCTGGGTTTTCGCTATCGCGCTCCTCGGGCTCTGCCTCGCTGCCGGAGCGACGGGATATGCATTGCCTTGGGACGCCCGTTCGCTGAACGGCGTAAATATCGCGGCCAGTCTGGCAGCGAACGTTCCATTGATCGGTCCGGCTGCAGGGGCCTGGCTGATCAATGGAACGAAGATCTCAACCCTGACACTCTCACGATTCTACGGATTGCACGTATTTATCCTGCCGATGCTCATATCAACGGTCATCGTCGGCCGGTTTTTCATATTCGGTCGGGGCGAAGAAAATACGGATCGTGAGCCATCGGCTGAGTGGAGGACTGAACAACTGGCAAGAAATGCGGTTGTGATCGGAATTGCTTTTGCAGCTCTCGCGTACTTTGCGACGGTCTTCCCAGCACCACTTGGGCCGCAAACGGCCGACTCCGCAACTTATCTTCCACGTCCGGGGCCCCAATTTTTATGGCTTTTCGAGATGCAGAAATACACCGATGGTGCTCTGGCGGCAATGCTTGCACTCGGTTTCCCAGGCCTAGTGCTTGGTGGTCTGACGATCATTCCGCTCGTCATTTCGAAACAGCCACGTGTTGCGAAGGCAGTGGCGGCGTGCATGTTCGTCTTTGGATTTGGAGCAGTCGCTGCATTGACGTCGGTAGCTATCTATCAGGATTCAAGTGACAGCCGCATCGCGGCCCAACTAGCAAAGCAAGCCAACGACGAAGCGGAATTCCGAAAGACATTATTCGAACCGAAATTGCTTCAACCAGATCGCCATGTTGGCGAAGTCGAACCAAACCGAGCTGCCAATTCTGATCCTTCGGCCGCATCGCCGCCTCCGGTCCCGCATATCTATTCGGTAAATTGTGCGAAGTGTCACGGTGCGGCCGGCGAGGGCACGGCTAAGTTCCCCGAATTGACAGGAATTACAGATCGCGACGAAGACCCGCTGACTCCTGAAATGGTCCTGGCAATCATCAACGATCCCAAATCTGTGGGCTACAGCTCAAAAATGCCCGCCTACAAAAACAAACTCAGCGACAACGAGAAGGCGGAGATCGTTTCCTGGATCCGATCGCTGAAACCGACAAATGCCGGAAGCGGTTCTGATCCTGTAACGACCGCGAGGGTAGAAGAAACCACAAAAAAGGAGAATTAAATCATGACAAGTATCAAAATGACACGCTTAAAACTTGCTATCGCATCTACACCGATCATCTTTATGCTCGCGGTCGCATTCGGCTATACGCCGAGATCCAGCATGGCCAATGCCAGCCCGGAAGCTGCTCCTTTTTTCGATAGCGG
The DNA here is from genome assembly GCA_047600985.1 of Pyrinomonadaceae bacterium. Lineage (GTDB taxonomy): Bacteria > Acidobacteriota > Blastocatellia > Pyrinomonadales > Pyrinomonadaceae > OLB17. The sequence continues at coordinate 980,176 of JASGKA010000002.1, forward strand.
CGCGGATTACGTTGCTCAATGTACTCGCTGCCATGGCGGTGACGGCCGCGGACAGACCGCAAAAGGACGACAGACGCATGCCGGCGACCTAACGAAAAGCTCGGTCAGCGACGCGAAGGGCATTCGCATGATCACAAACGGAAGCGGCGAAATGCCTGCGTTCAAAAACAGTTTGAGTGCCGAACAGATCAGGGGCGTGATGAATTACGTCAAAGGCTTCCGACACTGACGCGATATACAAATTAACAGGGGGAAAGAGCTATGAAACGAAATGTATTACGGATCAAGATCGCATTCATCGTCGTATTTACGGGAGCGGCCGCCTTCGCATTCATTGGCGGGCCGGAAATGATCGGTACCGCGAAGGCCGAGATCGCGGCACCGCCGGCGTCCCGAACCGGAGCTCCGGGTGAACAAACCTGTACGTCGTGTCATAACTCCTCTGCCCTTACCGGACAATTTCAGATCGTCGCCCCAACCAATTACACGCCCGGACAGACCTATCAGGTGCAGGTTCGACACGTAACCACGGATACAACCCGACGCCGGTGGGGATTTGAGATGACCTCATTGGCAAATGGAACAAATGCCGGCACCTTTGTTGTAGCAAACGCTAATACCCGTTTGATCACCGGAAGCGGCCGCAATTACATCGGCCACACCTCAGCCGGCACCTTTCAGAATCAAACTTTGGGGGCAACCTGGACGTTCAACTGGACCGCTCCGGCAACGGATGTCGGTGCTGTGACGTTCTACGCTGCAGGGATCCAGGCAAACAATAACGGAAGCGAAAGCGGCGACCAGACCTACGTCACGACCGCAACATTGACAGCTGGAACTCCAGCCGCTACACCGACGCCGACGCCGACGCCAACGCCGACGCCGACGCCAATACCAACACCGACGCCGACGCCAACGCCGACGCCAACGCCGACACCAACGCCGACACCAACGCCGACACCAACGCCGACACCAACGCCGACACCAACGCCAACGCCGACGCCAACGCCGACACCGACGCCAACACCGACGCCGACGCCAACACCGACGCCAACACCGACGCCGGAGCCAACTCCGACACCGACACCGACACCGACACCGACGCCAACGCCAACGCCAACGCCGACGCCGACGCCAACACCGACACCAACACCAACTCCGACGCCCGTCGTATCGCCAACACCGACACCAACGCCAACTCCGGTTGTTACACCAACCCCGACGCCGACACCGACACCGACACCGGTCGTGACACCAACACCAACTCCGACGCCCGTTGTATCGCCAACACCGACGCCAACGCCGGTCGCGTCGCCGACACCGACTCCAGTCGTGACACCTACACCGACGCCAACACCGTCCGGTTCGCCGACACCGACACCCGTTTGTTCACCGAGTGCGAATATCCTGCAAGACGGAGGATTTGAAAGCACGAATGCAGGCTCTAATTCGAATTGGATCGCCGCTTCGACAAACGGATCGCCGCTTTGTCCCGGCCCGAACTGCACGATCGGAGCCGCACCGCATGGTGGCAGTGGTTGGATAAGATTTGACGGTACCGGCGACGGCACGTCGGCATACACAGGGTCTGTTCAGCAAACAATAACAATACCCGCCGGAAGTATTGCTACGCTCAGCTACTTTGTAAAAGCTGCCAACGTCTCGGCTCCTGCGAATTCAGTCTTGACGGTTTCTCTTGGAGGATCGACTGTTCAGACGCTCTATGAGCCCGCCGTAAATGATCCGGACTACACCTTGAAAATGATAGATCTATCGGCTTTTGCTGACGGAATACCGCGTACGCTCAGCTTTAACTACAGCCGTCCCGGCGGCGTTGACGGAAGCGACGCGTTCATGATCGACGATGCGGCGGTCGGAATAAACTGTGGCTCTACCATGGCAAGCATCTCCGGCCGTGTTCTTACAGCAGGCGGCCTTGGAATGCAGAACGTCGCGGTCGTGCTGACCGATCAAAACGGAAATCGCCGCCTTGCAACGACTTCGTCGTTTGGAGTTTTCACTTTTGAGAACGTCGCTCCCGCTCAAGCATACGTACTGAGTGCAATCTCGAAGCGATACCGCTTTGCAGCGAAAAGTATGGTGGTGACAGCAAGTATGACGAACATTGAGTTCTGGGGAATGCAGTAGCCTCGATCAACGATATCTGGAGATATAAATATGAACCAACTTCTAAAAAAACTTGCTAGATCAATAGCAATCATTACCATTCCGATACTCGTCCACAATGTTGACTGTCAGGTCGCAGGCAAAGGCCCGTCGACTTCGACAGCAGTGAACGAAGTGATCTTGTCAAACAAGGCGCCGGAAACCGTGAAGATCACATTTGACGAAAAGGACCCGGCTATCATGATCGTCGAATCAAACGGTGAGAAATTCCGTGTGAACTCAGTGACAAAGCAGATCGAACGTGTCGCAGCATCGGCGAGTCCGACGCAGTCTGCTTCACCTGTCGCTGCGGTGCAGCAGGATGAACCGAAGGAAGATTTCTACGCGTACGAACCGGGTGACGAACCTTTTGATTACCGCCTGGTTAACGTCCCGACACCGAAAAAAGTACCAAAAGGCACGTGGAACATGACCTTCAGCCACCGTTTTTCGCAGCCTTTGCAGCCGTTTCGCGAGAGCGGTCCAGGACTCCTCGGGCTCGACAGCATGTCGGTTTCGTCGTTCGGGATCAGCTACGGAATAACCGACAAATTCTACGTCCAGGCGAGCCGCTCCCCGCTCTGTCAAAAAGGGCTTTGTCGCACGATCGAGCTAGGCGTCGGATACCATATAACGGATCAGAACAAGCATTCACCCGTTGCTCTTTCGACCTTCGCGAGCGTTGAAGGCAATGACAACTTCACCGAGGAATATACGTATAACCTGCAGCTAATGCTGTCCAGGCAGTTTGGTAAGAGGGTATTCGCGTTCTTTTCACCGGCACTGCACCTGAATTCCAATGGCCAGCGCCGCTTCAATCCGCGGCCGGACGATTATTTTCCGGCCGCGACCGTCGCAAATACCTTCAAGCTGCCGACACACGGTGCTTCTTTCGGAATGGGAGCAACGGTCCGCATAACACCGAGCGTAATGGGGATATTTGAGTTCACACCCCGAACCGGCTTTAAACTCGGCAAGGTCGATCCGATATTTGATCCAAACTTTAACGTGGTGGGATTTAAGAATATTTCAGAACCCGAGATGGGAGTCGGCGTGCAGTACTCGATCGGCAAACACTCGTTCACCCTAACGCTGTCGAACACACAAACGACGACAACAAGCAAGTACAATTCCAGCAACAGGGTGCTGTCCCCGCGTCATCTGATAATTGGGTTTAACCTATTTCGGCGCTGGTGACATATAGGTGACGGTTACGGCTATTGCCACTATCCGTCGCATTTGTCGAGCTTTCAGGTCCATAGATAAATGCCGGAAGAGTTCGGCAGAACGACGCGACAGATGAGCTTGAAAGGATGTTTTTGCACGAGTAGCAAATTCCACAAAAGTGCACACGTAACGAAAAAGGACTTACGACAAACATCGTAAGTCCTTTATTTACTGGTGGCCAGAGACGGGGTCGAACCGCCGACACGCGGATTTTCAGTCCGCTGCTCTACCAACTGAGCTATCTGGCCGTATCCTGTTGCGAATATGTAACAGAACGCGAATTTGTAAGTGTAAAGAAGCGGTATCGGGATGTCAAATCAGGAAGATTCGCCGATGGGTTTCGGCAGGCGGCCAAAAGGCGTTAGATCCGGGTGCATCGAACTGAATTACTGCGCCGCTGTGACAGCTGAGATGGTTGTAAACACATTGTCCCTTTTCGTTTTGATCTTCAGCTTCGGCGAGCCGCCTGTCGTCGACGGATCGATCGCTGAGCGGAATGTTATGTTGTACGCCGAACGCATCTGGAGGACGATATCCTCGTATGCCTTTTGGATCTGGCCGATCTGTCCGATCGGATAGTAGACGCCGCCTGAGAGTTGAGCGAGTTTCTCGCCTTCGCCTTCGCTTTTGGCGGTCAGAGACATATATTTTTTTCGAAGCGGATCGATGTCGGCGTTCATATTCTGGGCCGCGAGGGCGATCAATCCCGACGGCACGTAGAGAGGATAGATCAACGCGCCGCTTTCCTGGATCGAACCGGTCAGCGAATCGAACGCGAGGAACGAACGATTGTCATCTCCGTCCGTCAGGACAACGATCGCAGTTCGTTCGCCTTTCAACGGGCGAAGCGTGTCCGCGATCGTGTAGGCGAGGGCGTCGTAATACGCCGTGCCGCCGCCTGCGTCGAAAGAATCAAGACTAGCAGAAAGTTTCCCCTTGTCCGTCGTAAACGTCGAGAGTTGTTTTACATCTTCATTGAAAATAACGATCGCGACGCGGTCCTGTGGTCCGACGGTATCGACAAAGTTCCTTGCCGCCTTTCGGATGAAGTTAACGTAGTTCTCAACACTGCCTGAAACGTCCAGCAGGAGCACAAGATTGAACGGTGCCTCTGAACGCTCGACTGAAACGATCTCGCGTGGAGTTCCGTTCTCGAGAACTTCAAAATCTTTGGCGGTCATTCCGGCGATCGCACGGTTTTTGAGGTCGGTGACGCGGACCAGAGCGGTTTTAAGATCGGCATTTACTCCGGCTGCTCGATCCGACTTCGGAGCGAAACTCGGCTCAAGGCGAAGCGGCGGCAGCGTTTTGGCGTAATCGCCGAAGTATTTTGGTGAGGCACGTCGGATCGCCTCCATCAGCAGGGAATCGCCGCTGCGGATTATCGATTTCGCGGCATTCGTCAGTGGGCGTTCGCGAAGGTCGCTGAGAACCTCGCCCGGCGGAACATTTAGAAGGATTATTCCTCGTGCAGTGGTCAGATCCAGAGAAACGGTTTTGGGTTTTTGGTCTTCGGCCTTTGTTTTTCCGGTCGCCGGATCGATCTCGTCCTTGCCTTTCCCGGTGCCCTCAACCTTTGGCTTTAGATATGTGCCCTTTATTTCGAAGCGTCCTGCGGATCTTTCTTTAACAGCGGCGATCTCGAAATCGGCGAGGTATCGCGGGCGTGACTCAGTCCATTGAAACTGATATCGAACGTCGTCGGCCGGAACGTCCATAGCGAGGGTTCCGGTATCGCTTTTGGCTTCGATCGAAGCAAAATTGCCGCTGACCTCGATCGCTCCGCTCAGCGTCTCGACCTTGAGATTGGTTCGTTCCGGAACGGTAAAAGTGAGGTCTATGCGTTTAAGCCGGTCGGCAGAAACGCCGATGACTGAACCGTTGATCTTCAGTTCAGCTTCGCTAACGCCTTTATTGGACGAAGCGATCAGTCCGAAGCCGGATGTGGCAGTTTTCACGGTGACGCGTCCATTTTTATTAGTGATCTGGACCGTTGAGCCTTCGGAAAAGTTCAATGTGCGCCGAAAGTCCTGCGAATATGCCAGACATGACATCGCTAGAACAAAACTGCATGTGAAAAAGAACTTTTTGGCCGAAAAGGTCATCTGCTCGGGTTGCTTGAGATCCGGCCGGATTGTATCAGGCGAGCCCTGACGCGTTCCTGCCACTTTTTCTTTGGACGCCCGTCGTCCTCAAAACGTTCGATGAGATCGTTCATCGATTCACCGCCCGCGAGGCGGGTTTTCACATAAAGCAACGCTACAATGATAGCAGAAAACGAGAGCATGATGATCTGGATCGGCAGCCAGATGATCTGGATCAGTGATTCCGTAAGCGTCAGTTTGATCCGCGTTCTCATGTCCATCGGGCCGCGACGGTCAACCCTAGGCGGACCTCCGAGATTGATCTCGATATTATTGTCCTGAGTTTCAACAGTCTGGCTCGACGAGGTTGTCTCCGGAACTAATTCGGCCGCGGCGTTAGCCTCACCGCTCACCCTTTCGATCTTTGCAAGTTCTTTCTTGGGGTCCGGATCAAAAGCTTTTGCTGTGACGTTTACAAAGAATGAGACCGTGCCCGCGAGTATCATGGGAACAAGGAACATGAAGAGCGATGCACCAACTGAAGTCGCAAAAGCGCGTTTTGTCAGTGACCGCGACCGCTTGAATCCGGCGCGGATACCCAGATTTTCCATCATTGCGACCGGCGTCATCAGCATGCACCAGACATATGAAACAAAAAACGCAACTGCTCCGGCGAGGACTGCAGCAATCCCGCCTACGACCGGTGCGGCCAGATCGACACCTATTCCCAGTGAGATCAGCTTAGTTAGACCTCCAACGGCGATGAAGGCCACGATGCATGCCGCGATCGCGAAGACGAACGGAGTAAACGCCGCCGTTGCGCCGCTCAAAAAGATCTTCTTCCATTTCTGCTTTGCTTCCACCAATGCGGGGCGCAAACGTATTGGCCTGAGCGGAACTGAGAGGTACTGAGCGACCATCCAAACGATCGAACCTATGATCAAGGTCGCACAGAAAGCGCTGACGAGTGTTAAAAGCAAGACGACTGCTCCGACCATGACCTTTCCAGTAGTTTCGGACACAGCTTCTCCAACTCTTAAAAACGACACCAATATTTGTAGTCCGGTCAGGAATATTACGGGCAATTCAAATGCGGCAGTCAGAAGCAGGAATTTCGGCAAATGCTCGCTGTAGATCACGAGCGAACGGCGTAGCAGCCCCAAAATGCCTTCTGAACGCGAACGCAATTCACTCGCAAACGCCTCAGCACTTTGCGGCCGAAGTTCGGGATCTTTTTCGAGGGCCGAGTGGATCGCCTTTTTCATTTTGCGGCGAACTTTCTTGGCTTCGAGCGGCTTGGGCGTGACGTTCTTGTGCGATTCCATGACGTCCTTGAAATCGCCTTCGAAGGGAACTGAACCCGAGAGCATTTGATACGCGATCACGCCCATGCTGTAGATATCCGACCGCGGGTCGAGATGTTCGCCGCGGCATTGCTCGGGCGACATGTAGAGCGGCGTTCCGAGAACGGCCCCAACACGGGTAAGTTCGGCGGAATTGTTCGATTCGTAGAGCGAGCGCGACGTCGTATGAAGGTTAGAGCCCGAAACTTCAGTTGGAGCCTTATCATCAATGAGCCTCGTGCCTACAGCATCCTGAAACTCCCCGGAAATGTCGCCGTCTACGAAAACTGCGGTTTTACCTTCCGTATTTATCGGCTCAAGGTGGAGCGTTGAACCCTCTGCAACCAGGGTCTTGTTCTCAGTAGCCGCGCTCGCAAATGTTTGTCCCGCAGCTGCCTGCGTTCCGCCAATACCGGCTTTCGTGCCTTCGGCGTCGAGCCCGCCAAATGTTGTGTTCGCTCCCGCGATCATCGTATGTGTCGAGCGTCGGTATTCCTGCGGAACCTCGCCGTTTGTCGGAACGTCGACGTGTTCCTCGAGCTTCGCGATACCAAAATCGAGTACCTTCACCGTATATCCGCCGCGTTGGTTGGGTTCGAGCCAGATATTGTCGGGTTTTAGATCGCGGTGAATGATGCCCTGATGATGAGCTTCCTGAACTGCGGAACAGACCTGTTCGAGAATATCCAGCGTCCACGCGACCGGCAGATTTTTCTCTTCGTCGAGTATCTCGCCGAGCGTGCAGCCGTCGAGATATTCCATCACGAGATAGGCTACCTGGCCATGTTTTGTGTCGGAAAAGCCAAAATCGGTGACGTTAACGACGTTCGGATGCCGCAGCCGACCAGCCGCGCGGGCTTCGCGGCGGAAACGCTCGATAAATTCCGTCCGCTGCATGAACTGCGGCGAGATGATCTTGACTGCGACGGGACGTTCGGTGCCGAGGTGGTTTGCGAGATAGACCGTTCCCATTCCGCCGCGGCCAAGCTCGCGTTCGATATGATATTTCCCGTCCAATGTCTGGCCTGCGAAATCGAGAACTTCCATACGTGTGATAGTGCAAACTCTAACGGTTTTCTCGTCCAATATGCAAGTAGTTACGACCGGCCGTGCTGATAAGTTTTTGCTTTATCGTAAAGAATTGTTAAGAGTTTGAACTGCCGACCGACACACTTTAAATTCTTCGGAACAAAACCCAAGATACGGCGTGTGCTAGCCTATATAAACCAAGTGCTCAGGCATCGCAATCAGCACATCGGGCATCTAGAAACTAAACAAAAGCCGCTCAATTCCAGGCATTCATCTGAGCGAGCATCGTGCGAAAAAACCATAGTTCCGCAAACGGCCTTTGCCAGAAGCAGAACGCGTACTTCGAGCCAGATCGGCAGAACCGCTTGATCTATTACTATCCCACTATGAACGCTCTCTACCGCATCGTAGTTCTCAGCTTATTTCTCTTTACTTCAACGCTGTATGCTCAGAGGAACTCTTCGCTCGTGATCAGTATCAGCGACCCGAACGGCGGCATTATTGTCGGTGCGGCAACCGTGATAACGACCGAAAACGGGATAAAGCAGAATGCTGTATCGAGCGACCTCGGCGTCACATCGTTTCGCGGGATCGCAGCGGGAGACTACAAGATCTCGATCATTGTTCCCGGCTTCAAGGAATACGTCAGCCCCGCGATCACTATTAAGCCGGGCGAAACGAAGCGTCTCGATGTTCAGCTCGAAGTCGCGGTTATGGTCGATACTGTTCAGATAACCGACGAGGATGCGGTCGATCCTACAAATTCGTCGAACACTCAGAATCTCAAAAAGCAAGAGATAAAAGATCTGCCCGACGATCCGGAACAGTTGAAACAAGTGCTGCAATCGATCGCCGGACCGACCGTGACTGGCGATGAAATGGAGATCAGCGTCAATGGAATTCCGGGAGCGAAGCTGCCTAATAAAGAGAACATCAAGCTGATTCGTATAAACCGCAACGTCTTCTCGGCGCAGTACGAATACACAAATGGCGGAGGCATCGAGATCTTTACCGACGACGATATCAAGAAGATCAGCGGCAGTATCGGTGCGAGTTTTGGGGACGCCCGGTTGAACGCGATCAATCCATATATAGGACGACGCGTTCCGTATCAGAATAAAGGCTTTGATTACAGCATTTCGGCCCCGCTCGGTAAAAAAGCGTCGTTTTCGTGGAACTCCGATTACGACTGGTCGAATTCGAGCGCCGCGATAACGGCGACGACGCTCGATCAGAATTTTGCTCCGATAGAGGTGCGGCGTTCGTTCGAGGTTCCTTCATTTAATACATGGAACTACGCATTCTTTAACTGGGACCCAAACAAGAAGCATAAGGTTGTGGCGATGTTGGATTTTTCGATCAACAAGGCCGACAGCTCCGGTGTCGAAGGCCTTTCGCTTGAAAGCCGTGCTAATAAAACCAGCAGCAGCGATGCGTCGTTTGCGATGACCGAAACCTATATCATCAGTCCCGATACTGTAAACTCGACCCGGCTGCGTGGAAGCGTCAATTCAAGTAGTACAAAGGCCCTCAACGCTGCGGCATCGATATCTGTGAATGAGGCGTTTCTCGGCGGCGGTTCTCAGGAAGATCGCGAATACACGAATTCACGATTCGAAATATTCAACGACACAACTCGGAAGCTCGGTAGATTTAACATCGGTTTCGGCGGGATGCTCCGGGCGTATAGAAATAAAGAAGTGTCGCGGTCAAATTTCGGCGGATCCTACACCTTCAGCGGACGCATCGCTCCTGTACTCGATGCTAACTATCAACCTGTCCGCGACGGAGCGGGGAACATTGTTACATCGCAGGTCACGAGTCTCGAAACTTACCGCCGAACCGTACTACTTAGAAGCTTTGGATTCTCTGCCGCACAGATCAGAACGCTCGGCGGCGGTGCTGATCAATTCACTATCTCAGGCGGGAATCCGGAGATCGGCGTAAATCAATACGATTATTCGTTCTATCAGCAGAATAGTTTCGGGATCAGTGCGACGACCGGCATCAGCTTCGGATTGAGATACGAAAATCAAAGCAATATCCGTGATCGAAGCAACCTCGCGCCAAGGCTTGGCTTCACCTGGTCGCCGAAACCGAAGGAAAAACAAAAGCCCATAACGACTCTGCCCCGGCTTTCGATCGGATACGGTATCTTTTACCGCCGCTTTGACATAGCGAGCATAATGAGCGAACGGCAGGCGAATGCTGATGATCGCTCGTTCTATTTCATAACTGATCCTGCGATCCTCGATCGTTTTCCGGCCGTACCGTCTGTCGCTGAACTGCAGCAATCCGCAACTCTCCGCAGCCTCAGACTAATCGATGACAAGCTGCAAACGCCACTCCAGCACATCGTGAGCTTCAACGTCGGAAAAGCCCTCTGGGCGGGAGTCAATTTGAATCTCAGTTACTCGCGAACTGCGAATTCGCGCACCGCGATAACCCGAAACATCAACGCTCCATTCGCTGCGGCCGCCGGTTCAACTGCTCCGCCGGTTTATCCACTGGGAAACTCAAGAAACACTTACGAGACCAGATCCGAGGGGCGCGGGCGTTCGGACCGCATCTATCTCTCCGGAAATCTCCCGATGTGGAAGCTTTTTGGCAGACAGATGTATTCGAGTCTTCGTTACGGATATTCAAAGATCAATAACGACAGCGTTGCGGGAAGCGGTTCGCCGTTCGACCCCTACGATATGAGCCGCGAATGGGCTCCGGCAACGAGCGACGGCGTTCATTCGTTCAACAGCTATTTCAATATGCCGTTGCCCGGATCGATAACGCTGAGCGGCGATCTGAGTTTCCGCACCGGTTCGCGTTTCAATATCATTACGGGCCGTGACACTAACCGCGACGGCATTTATGCCGAGCGTCCGGCGTTTGCGACGGACCGCAACAAACCGGGCGTTGTCGAAACTCCTTTTGGGTTACTCGACCCAAATCCAACGTCGTCCGATCGTTTGATCCCTCGAAATCTCGCCCGCGGCCCCGGATATCGAATGGTGAACACCTGGATCAGCAAAACATTTGGATTTAACCGGGACAAAGCAAACAAAAACGAACCTCGCCAAGGCCTTCGAGTCTCGGTGTGGATCTCGAATGTCTTCAATATCAACAACCGTCGCAATCCAATAGGGAATATGTCGTCTCCGAATTTTCTAAAGTCAGTACCAGGATCGAGCTTCGACGGCGATTTCTACACAGCCCAATCGCCTCGGCGAATGAGTTTTTCGAGTTCGTTCTGGTTTTAGCCACCTGCAAACTAAGTGATTGATATTTGCCTGTTTTTCGGCTAACATTTCGATAAAAATCAGCGAATTAGATATTTTTCGTAAAATTTCTCACATTTTTCGAGGATTTGTGTGTTTTATGTGTGAAACGCATTCGCATTTGTGTTAGATTAGTTCTATCGAATTGATTCGGTTTCATGGAATAGCAGAATATTGGATGGGAGAACTAAAAAATAATGAGCGTGGATAAAGGTAAAGCTATTGAATCTGCCCTGATGCAGATCGAAAAGAAGTTTGGCAAAGGGTCGATCATGCGGCTCGGTGAGCGGCCGCATCAGGATATGGGAGCGATCTCGACCACGTGCCTGAGTCTCGACGCTGCGATCGGCGTTGGCGGCTTTCCGCGCGGGCGAATTGTCGAGGTTTATGGACCGGAGAGTTCGGGTAAGACGACCTTGGCGTTGACCGTCGTTGCTTCGGCTCAAAAGATGGGCGGCGTTTGCGCGTACATCGATGCCGAACACGCGATGGATCCGGAATATGCTCAAAAGATCGGCGTCAACATTGACGATATGCTGATCTCACAGCCTGATTCTGGCGAGCAGGCTCTCGAGATCGCAGAAACATTGGTCCGTTCGAACAGTGTGGATGTGATCGTGGTCGATTCGGTCGCGGCACTTGTCCCGCGTGCGGAACTCGACGGCGAAATGGGCGATTCGCTGCCTGGCCTGCAAGCGAGATTGATGTCGCAGGCGTTGAGAAAGATCACGGCTATCGTGGCGAGTTCGAACACCTGCTTTATCTTTATCAACCAGCTTCGCGAAAAGATCGGCGTTTTCTTCGGCTCACCGGAAACCACGACGGGCGGAAAGGCATTGAAATTCTACTCGAGCCTTCGTCTCGATATTCGTCGTATCGGCGGCATCAAAGAAGGCGACAAGGTCGTCGGCAACCGCACTCGTGTTAAGGTCGTTAAGAACAAATGCGCACCGCCGTTCCGCGAGTCGGAGTTCGACATTATGTACGGCGAAGGCATCTCGCGTGAAGGCGATCTGCTAGATCTGGCGGTAAATAACAATATTGTCGACAAATCGGGAGCATGGTTCTCGTACAAAGGCGAACGTCTCGGCCAGGGACGCGATAATGTCAAGAATATGCTGAAAACAAATATCGACCTTCTCGAACGCATCGAAGCGGACGTGAAGGCCGAACTTGGTTTTCCTGATGTTGCCGCCAGTGCGGCAGCTTAATTAAGGTTTTGTCGCGGGTTTCTTGACCGGCGGCGGAGGTTTCGGATAGACAATGTCTTTCCTGTCAACGGTCGGTGTCGGACGCGGCGAGTCGGCACCGATCGGAACCACCCAGATCTCATATCCCGGTTGTTCTCTAAATCCACCATCGATCGCCCCAACGCGTTCCACGCCAGTTCCGGCTTTAGCAATATACGCTTTCATTCTCTTAAGAACGTCAGCCGCGTAACCGCGAACGTTATTACGCCCGGCATAGCCGATTATATACACACGATCCGGAGCCTGTCCGAGATAGTTGACGATGCTGTCGAGCTTTCCGGCTTCGTCTTTTTCAGGCAGGTCGCCAAACTCGTCGACCTTTTTCGCAGGTGCCGCGATAGGAACCGTAACCGTCGCTCGTGAGTTACACTCGTAACTGTAACCGCCGACCAAAAGGTCAGCGACTATCTGCCGGTCGTTGCCCGCACCGGTCGAGTCTACAGTTATGTTCCGCGATCCCTGTCCCGAGGTTATCGCTCCTGAAGAAACTGACCAACTCAACATTGGCTGCACATTCGGATCGCCGCCACCGATATTTGCGGCGAACGTCAGCGGTTCACCGTCTTTCAATGTGCGGTTCGGACCCTGGATCTGGATCTGCGGACAGGGAATTGACGCAGCCACAGGCAGCTGAACGACAACCGGCTGATTCGGGGGCGGCTGAGGCGGTTTTCCGGGCTGAGCCTGAGCCGTCGCAATCGAGCCGCAGATACAAACGATCGCGGGGACGGCGACGTTCCACAGTTTTTTCATAATTCGAGACCTCCGTTATGAATAAGTTGTCGGATTATAACACGCTTTTATATCACAATTTGTTCCCGGTGAGGAGTTCAAAGGCCTGGATATACCTCGCGGTTGTCGCTGCACTAACCTGATCAGGCAGCGGCGGAGCGGGCGGAGTTTTATCCCAATCGAGCGTTTCGAGGTACTCGCGAACGAACTGCTTGTCGAAAGACGCCTGTGCTTTGCCCGGAGCGTACTTGTCAGCTTCCCAAAATCGCGAGGAATCAGGCGTGAGTACTTCGTCGATCAACAGGATGTTACCGTCCGTGTCAGTACCAAATTCAAACTTGGTATCGGCAATGATTATTCCGCGTGTTGCGGCGTATGTAGAGGCTTCCTTGTAGATCTGAAGAGATAGATCACGCAAGTGTTTTCCGGTTTTCTCACCCACAATTGAACAAAAAGTCTCGAAATCGATGTTTTCATCATGGCCGGTCGCGGCTTTTGTCGCCGGTGTGAACAGCGGTTCGGGTAGTTTGTCACATTGTTTCATCCCCGCAGGAAGCTTGTGGCCGCAAACCTCGCCGGTCGCGAGATATTCTTTCCAACCGGAACCTTCGAGATAACCACGCACAACACATTCGACAGGAAATACCTCCGTTCGTTTGACGAGCGTCGCCCGGCCGCGAAGTTCTTCGTGCGAAGCGATCGTTCCCGGCATTTCTTCGATGTTCGCCGAAATGATGTGGTTCGGCGTGATCTTTTTCAAATGATCGAACCAAAACAAAGATATCTGAGTGAGGACCTCGCCTTTTCGTGAGATGAGCGTCGGCAGAACACAATCGAAGGCCGATATTCGGTCAGTTGCGACGAGGAGCAGCCTCTTGTCATCGACTTCGTACACATCGCGAACTTTACCGCGATGGAGCAATTTCAACTCGGGAATATCAGATCTTGAGACTTCGGTTGCAGCGTTCATGATTAAACTTTATTACGGAGTCGCCGTTCTGGCAAAGCGTAAGTATTTCTCATAAATTCCTGGAAATGGCTGAACGTTAAACTTATAGCAACAATGTTGAAATATTTAATGACAACCGTCAACGAAACGTGCATAATAGAGAGTGCCCCGACATAGATCGCGGCACACTCCTTTGCCTTCCGGATCTACGCTCATCTTGAGTCCATCACAAGACCCGGTGTTCGCACCACTATCATGAAGCGTCTTTTCCCAATGTTAACTCGCAATATTATTGCCGCAGCCGTCGTTGCGTCGATGTCGACGTTCGCGTTCTCACAATCCGCGGCTGAACAGAAATTGATTGAGCAATCCAGCGGCGGAGGATGGTTCTGGATATTCGTCATCGTCGGCCTATTGGCCGTGGGCGTTTTTCTTGCATGGCGAAAATTTCAAAGCTCTCAATCCAAACCGGCTAGTTCTGCAGACCGAGTCACGACCTACTATAACAGCCACGAAAGTTACGACATGGACGGTCTGGACGTCGATAAGGAACTCGAGTGGTTAAGAAAGACCAAAAAGCCGTCGGCGAAATCCGCGCAGGCCGCAAAAGCGGCTCAGGCGAAAGCGGAGCGCGTCGTGGTTCCTGCACCGCCGCGTCCGTCTGGAAATATAGACCTCGACACAAAAGCATTTCAGGAAAAGATGCGAAAGCTTCAGTACGCGGAGCTTCCGATCAATTCTTTTATGAACCTGACGGCGGCGAAACTTTACGAACCGCTGCCGGAATCAGATGATCCTTCGTTGCTCAACGCGATCGAGCAGGCCGATGAGGAGTACGAAGAAGACGAGGCGGTACGAGAACTTGCTCTGAAGATACTTACCGCGTTCCGTACAAGAAATGCCGTCGACGCCCTGTCGCAGATAGCTTTATACGACCTTTCGTCAAATCTGCGGTCGAAAGCGGTTTCAACGTTGACCGATTTCGATCATCCATCAGTTTTCGAATC
Source organism: Pyrinomonadaceae bacterium (assembly GCA_047600985.1). Classification (GTDB taxonomy): domain Bacteria; phylum Acidobacteriota; class Blastocatellia; order Pyrinomonadales; family Pyrinomonadaceae; genus OLB17. Next base: position 995,235 of record JASGKA010000002.1, read on the forward strand.
GATCCTGCTCGCATGTGCCGATCCGACCCGAGAAGTCAGGGCAGCAGCGGCACGCGGACTTTTCAGATTGAGTTTTGACCGAGCCGATGCCTGGAAGCGGATCATGGAAACGAATGACGAGTTTCGCATTAGCCATGCCGCCCGCGCAGCGATCGAATCCGGTATCGCCGTCAAATCCTTCGAACGGCTCGTACACGAAGATCTGAAAGTCGCGTACGAAGCATTTTCCCTTGTCGCATTCCTTATCGCATCCGGCGAAAATGAAGAGATATTCAAGGCAATACGGAGTCACCGCGACGAACGTGTGAAGTTCGCTCTCTTGCATGTCCTGAAAGTGCGTCAGGATCCGCGAACCGCTGAGGGGCTCGAACAGTTGCTGACCGGTAATCTTTCATCCGATGTTCAAGATAGGGTAAAGGATGCGATCAGCAGTTTTGAGAAAGTACTAGCTTAATAGCTCAATAGCTTATCAGGTCACCGATGCAATCTGTTTTATGATCAAGATCGGCGAAAAAGCTCCGGATTTTGCTCTCCGAAATGCAGCAGATAAAGAATGGCGGTTAGCCGACCACGTTGGTCGGGTGACCGTCCTTTTATTTTATCCGCAGAACGAGACGTTGGTCTGCAACAAACAACTGTGCTCTGTTCGCGACAACTGGGAAGCTTATCTCGAGACTAAAGCCGTCATAGTCGGCATCTCGCCGTCAAATCCTGAGGAACAAATGCAGTTCGCTCAGCGGCGTCAGCTACCGCTCCAACTTCTGGCGGATCCGGAACGCAAGGTTACTCGTACATTCGGAAAGCATCCGGTTTTTCCCATAAGCCTGACCAGAGCTGTAATTGTCATTGATGCGAACGGCATTGTCCGGAATGCGGACGTGATGCTGCGGGTCTTTCGTCCGTCGGACGAACAGATAATCACGGATATCTACGCAGCTCGCGGCGACGCACTGAACGAACAGTACGAACGATTGAAAGAACGAGCGGTTCAGAATTCGTTTTCGGCAAAATTCTAGTTGACCAACCTAGAAATATTGGCCCACTGCTTTTCACTCCGAGCGGAATGCGGTATGATCGAAGTGTGCAATTTCGTCTCATAAGTGATAATACGCCCAAGGGCGACCAGCCCGAGGCGATCCGGCAGATCGTCGAAGGGCTGGGCGATGGAGTCAAAGATCAGGTTCTGCTTGGTATCACAGGCAGCGGCAAAACGTTTACGATCGCGAATGTGATCGAAAAAACGCAACGGCCAACGCTCGTTCTTGCCCATAACAAAACTCTCGCGGCCCAGCTCTATCAGGAGTTTAAGACGTTTTTCCCTGAGAATTCGGTCGAGTATTTCGTATCGTATTACGATTACTACCAACCAGAGGCGTACGTTCCTGCCGCAGATCTCTACATTGAAAAAGAAGCGACGATCAACGAAGAGATCGACCGTTTGAGGCTTTCTGCGACGCGAGCTCTTTTTGAACGGCCGGACGTTATTGTTGTTGCGTCAGTATCATGTATCTACGGTCTTGGCGATCCGGATGCTTATTTCGGAATGCTCATCTTTATCGAGCCGGGCATGAAGATCAAGCGGGAAGAGCTTCTGCAAAAGCTGGTCGAACTGCAATATGAGCGAGTAAATATTGATTTTGATCGTGGTAGCTTTCGGGTCCGCGGCGATGTGGTCGAGCTATATCCGAGCTATCAGGATCAGGCTTACCGTATTGAGTTTTGGGGCGACGAGATCGATGCTATATACACGATCGATCCGCTTCTCGGTGAGGTCATTGCGAAGCACGAGACCCGAATTCCTATCTATCCGAAGACTCACTACGTGATGTCGAAATCGACGATCAAAAGTGCCGTCCAAACCATCAAATCTGAACTCGAAACGCATGAGGAATTCCTAGTAAAAGAAGGCAAGATCGTTGAAGCCCAACGTTTGCATCAACGGACGATGTATGACCTTGAGATGATCAAGGAAATGGGTTTCTGTCGCGGAATCGAGAATTACTCGCGTCACCTGACCGGCAAAGCTCCCGGCGAACCGCCGCCGACGCTGCTCGATTATCTGCCGTCAAACGCCCTGATGGTCATCGACGAATCGCACCAAACGATCCCGCAGCTCGGTGCGATGTACAAGGGCGACCAATCGCGAAAGGGAACGCTCGTCGAATACGGATTTCGTCTGCCGAGTGCAAAGGATAACCGACCGCTCAATTTTCAGGAATTCGAAGAACGCGTCGGCCAGACGATATACGTTTCGGCGACGCCGGGACCTTACGAACTGACTAGAACCGAAGGCGAAGTGATCGAGCAGATCATTCGGCCAACGGGATTGCTCGATCCGAACGTTGAAGTTCGACCAGTAAAAGGCCAGATCGACGATCTGCTGGAGGAATGCCGCGTCAGAGCCGAACGTAACGAACGGGTTCTTGTCACAACGCTCACCAAGCGAATGGCCGAAAACCTGAGCGAGTATTTCTCTGAGGTCGGCGTAAAGGTTGCGTACCTGCACAGCGATATTCATACGCTCGAACGCATCAAGATACTGCGCGACCTGCGTCGCGGCGAATTTGACGTTTTGGTCGGCATTAATCTGCTCAGAGAAGGCCTCGATCTGCCGGAAGTTTCGCTGGTCGCGATCCTGGATGCAGACAAAGAGGGCTTTTTGCGTTCGCAAAGCTCGCTCATTCAGACGATGGGCCGCGCGGCGCGAAACGCCGATGGGAAAACGATTCTCTACGCCGACAAGATAACCAAATCAATGGATTACGCGATCAGCGAAACGCTTCGCCGCCGTGAGATCCAGGAAGCCTACAACACCGAACACGGCATCACGCCGACCACGATCATAAAAGCGATCGATGCGACGCTCGTGACAGCCTACGAAGCGGATTACTTCAAGGTGCCGCTCGAACTCGATTCGATCGAAGCCTATTCGCCAAAACAACTAAAAGAAACGATCCACCAACTCGAAGCCGATATGCGAAACGCCGCCAAGGAAATGAAATTCGAACAGGCAGCAGAGATCCGCGATCGGTTGAAGTATTTGAAAGAACGCGATCTGGAATACAGGTAAAAAGGGCATTATCAGGCTTTCACATTTCGGGAGACCGGCAAAACCAGCAAAACATGTCGTTTTGAGCAAAACACGTAATTTCACGCAAACGCTGTCGATCTCAGCAAAACGGTATTTTCTTTTTACCAGTTTTCACGTAGCATTTTCGGTGCTGGGATAGAGATCCTTGTGTCGTGAGCTGGATCGAGAGATGTTTTGGCCGGAAGATACAGGGCGTGATAAGTTTAAAGTAATGCAGGTAAAAACGGATAGCGAGAGTTTGATCGGTTATTTGATGGACGCGAGCAACATGCTGGGCGGGCATGCGGCGAGCGTTTTCGTGCCGGAGAATGCCGAAGAAGTTTCGCATATTCTTAGGGACGCGAATGAAGCCGGAACTCCTGTCACGGTTTCTGGGGCCAGAACTGGAACGGTCGGCGGAGCGGTTCCATTTGGTGGCTCGGTTGTGTCCCTGGAAAAATTCACGTCGATTTTGATCGACCGCGAGAACCGAACAGCGACGGTCGGAGCGGGCGTGATCCTCGCTGATCTGCAAAAAGCAGTTGATGCCGAGGGACTTTTTTATCCGCCGGACCCGACCGAGTGGAGCTGCCAGATCGGCGGAACCGTTGCGACAAATGCCTCGGGCGCGAGAAGTTTCAAATACGGAGCAACGCGTCGCTACGTCAGGCGGCTGCAGGTAGCTTTGGCGGATGGCGAGATCGTCGAGATCGAACGCAGTTGCGGAGGCCCGCGCGTAAGCAAGGGCGAAATGAGCACCTTTGGTGAATCGCCCTCGCTTACGCGCGGGCTTTCGCATCCGATCCCGGATTTGACGTACGAACGCCCCGACGTTCGCAAAAATGTCAGCGGCTATTTCAACGACGCTCCGCTCGACCCGATCGATCTCTTCATCGGCAGCGAAGGCACGCTCGGCGTCATCACCGAGGTGGAACTCGATCTGCTGCCAAAGCCGGAAGGCTTCTTTAGCGGCATCGTATTCTTCAGGGACGCATCGGATCTGATGCGATTTGTTGATGATGCGAAGACCCTTTCAATTTCAAATTTCAAATCTCAAATATCAGATAATTTTGCCGCGTCGCTGATCGAATACTTCGACGCCAACGCGCTCAAATTCATCTCCGAAAAATTTCCGGAAACGCCCGGGGACGCATCGGGAGCGATCTTTTTCGAGCAGGAAACGACGGCTGAAAATGAGGATGAGCTTCTCGAAAAGTGGAATGATCTGCTAGGGACGCATAATGCCGATCTCGACCGTTCATGGTTTACGACGAACGAGCAGGACCGGGAAAAGATGAGGGCGTTTCGCCATGCGTTGCCGGTATCGGTGAACGAGCGCGTCGTTAAAAACAAGCAGCGAAAGATCGGGACGGACATGGCAGTGCCGGACGAGAATTTCGCGTCGTTCCTGCGATATTACAAAGAAACGCTCGATGCCAGTGGACTCGATTATGTCATCTTCGGCCACATCGGCGATTGCCACCTGCACGCCAACATGCTGCCGAAAGACGACGCTGAAGCAGAAAAGGCTCGCCACATTTACGGCCGCTGCGTCGCTCAGGCGATAATGCTGGGCGGCACAGTTTCTGCCGAACACGGCATCGGCAAGCTAAAGCGAAAATACCTGCACGCAATGATGGGCGAAAGGTTTCTGAACGAAATGGCCGACGTGAAAAAAGCCTTCGATCCGAAAGGTATCCTTGGACGCGGCAATATTTTTGACGAGAGTTATCTATGACTAAAGCGTGGGGAGCTGGAAATTTTGGAGAAATAAATGAAGTACGTTATTTCACTGTTATTTATACTATTCGCTTCATTTTCGTCGTTTGGTCAGAGCGTCACGCTTGCGGGAACGATTTTCGATCCTTCGGGCGCTCTTGTAACGAATGGTCAGATCAAAGCCGTTGACGAGAAAGGAAGTGTTGTCACGGGTGCATCGAATAGTGAAGGCCGATTTGAAATCAAACTGGTTCCGGGTATCTACTCGCTTGAAATTTCAGCTCCAGGGTTCTTGACCATAAAGAATACGGAATTTCTTGTAGTTAACTCTAGGACTGGCATGGTGAGCGATTTTGTATTGTTTGGCGGTAAGTATCATGAACCATGTGGCTATGGGGGAGATAACTGCCTTCCCGCAAAGTCGCTGATTCAGTCTTACGAAGTTAGGTATTCGCCTAAGTTGAAGGATATTCGTGATGAGTTTGCTCCCATTTCCACGTCCCGAGATAGTAAGAAGCGTATTGACTAACTTAAGCGAACAACGGCATTTATTAAATATATGGTTGTAAAAGCGATTTTAATGGATTTCAATGGCGTCATTATCAATGACGAGCCGATCCAGATGCGGGCGTATCAGGACGTCCTGAAAGACGAGGGCATCGAGATAACCGAGGACGATTATTTCGCGTCACTGGGGATGGACGACAAAACATTTGTCGCGAACGCGTATTCCCGTGCCGGCAAGAAAGTCGACGCGGCAAAGATCGAAGAACTGATCGCAGCCAAGAGCGAGAGGTGGAAAGAAAGCGTCGCTAAAGAGCTGCCGCTTTTCGAGGGCATCGAGAACTTCGTTGAAAAGATGTCTCGCGAATTCACGCTCGGGATCGTCAGCATGGCGCGTCGCCGTGAGATCGATCACGTACTGGAAGCCAGCGGCCTTGCAAAGTTTTTCTCGACGATCGTCAGTGCCGAGAATACCTCGAAATGTAAACCCGATCCCGAATGTTTTCGCACCGGTTTTCGCCAGCTCGACGCAGTTCGCACTGCGAACGGCCATCTGCCGATGACCCATTCGGAATGCCTGGTGATCGAAGATTCGCCTCCGGGAGTTATGGGAGCGAGAAGTGCAGACCTTCCCGCACTCGGCGTCACTAACACCGTTTCAGCCGAACGCCTCCGCGAAGCCGGAGCCGGAGCGATCGCAAAAGATCTCAGGGACTGGATGCCGGAATCGATCCGAAGAGTATTTTCCTGATTTTCTTCTCAGCGTCTCCGCGTCACTGCGGTCATCATTTATGTCAGACCATTTCATTTCACTAGACCGGGCCGAAAACGACCTTCTCGACTGTGCCGCATTTCTGGCCGAACGTATCAAAAGCAGCGACGGTCACGCCGAGGCGATGAATACGATCGTGCCGATGTATCTCGCAAAGGGCGACGTCGATCTGGCGGCGGAACTCGCAAATGCGGTCGACGATCCGTTTTCCCGGGACAAACTGCTGATCAAGGTCGCCGTTAAATGTGCCGAGATCGATGACGAAGAATACGGGCTGCAGCTCGCGGATGCGATCGAAGATCACGGCTTACAGTCGCAAGCTTTCGAACGAATCGGGCTCGTATTGGCCGGCAAAGGCAAGGCGGAAAAAGCAGGCGAGGTTGCCGATCTGATGGGCCATGCGGATTTTGTCTATGCCGGCATCGCCGTGAATAAAGCGTCACTGGGAAATGATGCCGGTGCCGAGGAAATTGTCGAAGATATCGAATTTCCATCCGCCCGCGTCGCTGCATTGCAGCAGATCGGTTCGGCTCACATCGATGCGGGCAAGACCGATAAAGGCGTCGCGTATCTCATCGAGGCCGTTGAAACTGCTGAGGAGATCGAACACGACGAGGAAAAGATCAGAGTTTTGTGCGACATCGGGAATGTGTTTCTCGACGCGAAGGCGTTCGACAAAGCTATCGAAACATTCGACCGAGCCAAGTCGCTCGCCGAACTACTCGAAAACACGCACCGCGAAACTTTCCTCGTAAATTGCACGATCGGTTTCCTCCACGCCGGAAGTACGGAACTCGCCGACCGCACGCTCGACCTCGTTCACGACAAAACCCAGATGGCTTCGGCGGTTCTCGGTTTTGCCCGCGATCATTGGGCCAAAGAGGAAAAGGAAGAGGCGATCGACGCACTTGAGGAAGCGTACGCGATCGTCAAATCGCAACGCGAGATCGAGACCCGTGACAGCCGTTCGCGGAATGCTCTGATAACTACTATCGCTGCCCAATTCGCCGGTTTTGGCAAGTCCGAACGCGGCGTCGAGATCGCTCTCGAAAATACGGATATCGAACAGCAAATGAGCGCTCTCGCGCAGATATCTCAGATCCTGACGGTCCAAAAAGAAGACGCACTTGCCCGCGAGACCGTGAATCTGATCGAGGAAGATGCGAATCGGATGTTTGCTCTGGTTTCGATGGCTGACGGCAAACGGAAAGCTGAGGATGATGCCGGAGCGGTCGCTGTTCTCGATGAAGCAGCGACGCTTTCGGAAACCGTTCACCAACTCTCGGCACGGTCTGAAGTTCTAAACGAGATCGCCGACCGCTACGCGAGCCTGTCGGAACCCGAAAAGGCACGTTCGACCTCGATCGAAAACCTGTCGATCATTTCGCAGATCCGGGACGAAAGCAGTCAGGCTGTCGCTCTCGCAAACCTTGCGGCAGTTTACGCCGCCGCCGCCATCGAGCCGCAGGGCGACGAACAGGAATTTATCGCGAAATTCGCCCGAGCGAAAGAGTGGTAACAGTTTCGATCGATCAGCCGGTAACTGTAAAGCTATCGCCGAAGATGTATTCGAGTTTTTCCGTCAAGGATCGATACGTTTCATCGTCAGTTTCAAACCGAGCGATCACCGATTCGCACTGAAGGTGTTCCTGACCGATCGAGTCAAGTACAACCGCTATCGAATCCCTTGAAAGAGTGACGCTCTCGACACCGCCATATTCGCCGTACGATTGGTCGTCGCGTTCGATATGGTACGAATTTGGAGCCGGCGGCACGTTCATTCCCTCGGTTTTATCGACCGGTTGCTGGATGGTGAGGTAGTTTTCCTCGGCGTAAAAACTGATCGTGATGATCCCCCACGAGGATAAGATAACTTCGACTCCTTCGGCATCAAATTCGATGATCATACGGTTACTCCTTGATAATTTATGGCGATCCTCTAAAAAATGTCGTTGTTGATCAGGTCGCGGAACTCATCACGTTTTCGGATCAGTTTTGCGTTTCCGTGAGTCTCGATCAGCACGACGGGCGGAAGAAAACGGCCGTTGTACTGCGATGCCTGAGCCAGAGAATATGCTCCGCAGTTCAACATCGCGAGAAGGTCGCCTGGCTTAGTATCACGCGGCAGTAAGCGGTGCTCGGGCAATCGATCCTGACCTTCGTGGTCAAAGTAAACATCGCCGCCATCGCACAGCGGGCCCGCGAGTTTGTAAGGGAAATCGTGCGGTTCCGCAGCTCGGTCGGCCGAGATCAGATGGTAGTACCATTTGTAGGTTTCCATCGAGAGCAGGATGTTGAAACCGGCGTCGGTCAAGAGCCAGTGATCGGTGACCGGTGGTTGTTGGTCAGTTGGCCGCTGTTTCGCGTTTCGGACGGTCGTGAGACATATCCCTGTGTTGGCAATTATGCTTCGACCGGGTTCGAGCAGCAGCGTTAGATCTTTGAAAATTTCAATTGAACCATCGCTTGCGGCGTCCTCGCGGATCGCCTGCCATGCTGCGTGAATGGCATCCGTCGGTTCAAAATCCGCCGAAAACATTTGGCGTTGCTCTGATGGAAACGCGGCAGATGAGCCCTCGTTCGATAAGTAATTGACCGGAAAGCCACCGCCGATATTGATGTGCTCCAATGGTTTGCCAGTTTCTGTGTAGATGCGTTTGATAGCCGCAAACAGAAGTTCTAACGCCTGTGTGTAAACGATCGGATCCGGATTTTGCGAGCCGACGTGGAGATGGATACCGCAAAGGTTGAGATGTTTTGAGTCTTTGTGTTCGCGAAACGCCGAAAACGCCTCGTCGGGCATCATGCCAAATTTTGAGGTCACGAGCGCAGTTTGCAGGCCCGAATGCGTGTCGGATTCGATTTCCGGAACCAAACGGAGGCTTACGTTTGCTGTCTTGCCGAGGCGTTTTGCCGTTTCTTCTATCAAGGAAAGTTCGTAAAGTGAATCGACCTGGATCGCATAGATCTCAGCATTTATTGCATTTTCGAGTTCCCAAACCTCTTTGCTTGTGCCGTTAAAGATGCTCTGATCGCCCGTAAATCCGGCCTCAAGAGCTTTCCAAAGCTCGCCGCCGGAGTTCACTTCGATATCGCAATCGGCATCCTTGACCGCTTTCAAAATGCCCATCGTGGACATCGCTTTCGCGGCATAGCAAACCTTTAAACGGCAGGGAATTGACGCCTGAACTCGTTTCAATCGATCGATGTTGTGCCTGATCCTTTTCTCGCTGAAAACAAACAGCGGCGTACCGTGTTCGCGTGTGAGATCGACGGCGTTTACACCGTCGATATGCAGCGAACCATTTCGAATTTCTAAAAAGTCTGGAATTTCCCAGGAAGCCATAAAGTGGTCAGGTTGTTACAAAGATCAGTCGCCGGAAACCGGGCGAACGTCGGGGAATGGAGAAAACTGGATGCCTGTGCCTCTCGGATAGAGATTAGGAAGCGAGATCGGAAGCTTGCCAGTGATCTTCTGCTTTCCGAGCAAGGCGTTTGCGGTTGCACGCTGCAAACTGGCCATATCACCATACGCGACGATGTAGGTTTTCATTGTCGGAAAACTGCCGAGAATGTACGGATTGCCAAAGCTAACGCCGATCACGTTCTTGTTTGCGGCGAGCAGGTCATTCAGGATCTTAGCCCCATTATCCGGAATTCCGACACTGTTTTTTGCACCGGAACGCACGCGGCCGAAAAGGCCGACGACGACGGTATTCGCCTCGTTCACAGCTTTCTGAGCTGCCGCGACTTGTTCGGCGGTTGAGTTTTCCTGCAGGTAAACCGACGTGAATCTCAAGCCGCTCGAACGCAGAGTTCCAACGAGGCTTCCCATTGTTGCCGGGCCGTCGAGGCCGTTCGAGATGCCGAAAACTGCGATCTTTTGGTTGCTGTTCAAGGGAATAACGCCGCCATCGTTTCTCACGAGGGTTATCGCTTTGACGGCGATCTCGTCCGTCAAAGCCATGGTGTCTTTGCTCGAAACCAGCGTATCGATCTTGTCGATCGGCGTGAGTTTGTCTTTGAAAAGGCCGAGTTCATGCTTCCAGGCGATCTGGCGGCGGACTGAATCATCGAGGCGTTCCATCGGGATGCGGCCGCTTTTTACAGCAGCGACAAGCCCGCGGATCATCGCATCGGCATCGGCAGGTTTTTCGAGAATGTCGGTTCCGGCGAGAAACGCCCGAACGCCTGCTTCTTCCTGATTGAAGTAGATCGTCAGGCCGCTCATTCCCATTGCATCCGAGACGATCAGGCCTTTGAATCCGAGCTCGTTACGAAGAATGCCGGTCTGAACCTTCGCCGAGAGCGTTGCGGGAATTGTGGCTTTTTGATTGACCAATTCTGCACCGGCTTCTGCCTCGGTAACGACGAAATTCTTGAGCGGTTTGATCTCTTCATCATCGATCTGCGGCAGAGCGATGTGAGCGATCATAACCGAACCGATACCGCCCTGGACAGCTTTTTTGAACGGCAGCAACTCGAGCGAATCGAGCCGCGATTTTGGCAACTCAATGATCGGCAAGCCGCGATGCGAATCGATATTTGTATCGCCGTGGCCAGGGAAATGCTTAGCCGTAGCGATGACCTGTTGGCTCTGAATGCCTTGCGCGAACGCCGTGCCATACGTCCCGACATCCTCAGGATTCTCGCCGAAGCTACGGACGTTGATCACCGGATTTCCGGCATTGTTGTTCACGTCGAGAACCGGTGCGTAAACGTGACGAATGCCGATCGCTTTCGCTTCGCGGCCAGTAATGACACCCATTCGGCGGGCAAAATCCGGATCGCCCGTTGCCGTCACTGCCATTGCCCAGGGGAAATTGGTCGCGTCTTCGAACCGCATTCCGATACCCGTTTCGGCATCGAGCGACATCAGGAGCGGCGTTTTTGCATTCTGCTGCATGCGGTTGGCGAGGATCGTCGTTTCGTAGATCGGGGCACCAAAATAGATGATACCGCCGACCTTGTTTTCGACAACGTGACGCTGGATGTCCTTGAAAAACGCACTGTCCTGATTCGCGAATTTGGCGTTGATGCCGACGTGAACAAGCTGGCCGACCTTTTCCTCCACCGACATCTTGCTCACGTATTTGGCGGCGAATTCTTCGGATTTTTTCGAAGGCCAAAGCGGAGTGCGGACACTATTGTCCGCAAGGTCGCCGTTTCGGCGGCCTGACAATCCCGAACCGCTAGAAATGTCTGTCGAACGTGAATACTTAACGCCGGAGGAACCGGCGTCGCGGACAAGAGTGTCCGCACTCCTACCGACAGATCACGCCGGAGAAGCTATTAGATAGCGAAAAAATAAGTAGAGAGCTAAACAGAAACTTCATCATTTTTTGTCGGAATAATAATGCTCGCGATAAACGCCACGGTAAATGTCAAAATGCTGCCGATCAGGGCGTACCACGTCCATGCGATCTTGGTTGCGAGCAGGATGTAAAGCATGACGGAAATACTAACGAGCATTCCGGTCAAAGCATGCGCCTCGCGGGCTTTTTTAAGGAACGATCCAACCAGGAAAACACCCAAAACAGGCCCATTTATCAAGGATGCGACCGATAGTGCAAGGCCAAGGGCCGATTCGCCGCTTTTCATGAATGCGATGGCGACGACGATTTGAACGATGCCCACGATCACGGTCAAGATCCCTGCGTATCGAACGAGCTGCTTGTCAGTTATGTTCTTTTTGAATGGTTTATAAAGGTCATTGATCGCGGTTGCAGCTATCGAATTGAGCGATGACGAAAGAGCCGCGGCAAAGATCGCCGCAACGACCAAACCTGAAAGCCCGGCGGGCATGTGTTTTGTGATAAAATCGGGGAAAACCTGATCGCCTTTGAAGAAAGGGAAGTTTGCCGAAATGCCAGAGCCAACGACTCCGGCCTGCGCGTAATCGGCAGAATTGAACGGTGCGTAGAAGGCGAAAAGCAGCACACCGATAAAGAGAAATCCAATGAATTGCCCAAGCACAACGGCTCCCGAAGACAGCAACGCAAGCGATGCTGACGACGGTTTGTTCGTACAAAGATATCGCTGAACGAGGTATTGATCGGTGCCGTGCGTGGACATCGTCAGGAAACATCCGCCAAATAGTCCGGCCCAGAATGTGTACGTTTTCGTCATGTCCCAGCCGAAATCAAACAGGCTGAATTTGTTGAACTGCTCGCCGAGCGTGACCGCCTGCGACAGGCCGCCGTCGATATTCTGGATCAGCACGACCGCCGCGGCGATCGCTCCGCCGATGTAGATCACAAGCTGCACAACCTCGACCCAAATGACCGCTTCCATGCCGCCATAGAACGTGAATACGATCATCACCACGCCGAGCAGAACGATCGAAGCGATAATGATCGTCGTCGGATCTGCACTGGGATTGAACGAGGTATAAACCGCCGCCAAAACGATCGCGGTAAGCAGCAGTCGAACTCCGTCAGCCACATTCCGCATCACCACAAACAGTGCCGATGCGAGCATCTTCACGCGGTTGCCAAACCTGTCGCCCAATAGCTGATAAACCGTCTGCAGCTCGCCCTTGAAATACATCGGGATAAAGATCAGCGATATCACAATGCGGCCGAGCATGTAGCCGAAAACCAGCTGCAAAAACTGAAAATTTCCGCCCTTCGCAAACGCAATTCCCGGCACCGAGACAAACGTGATCGTACTCGTTTCCGTCGCCACGATCGACATCGCGATCGCCCACCAAGGCACATTCCGCCCGCCGACAAAATAATCCGCCGTCGTCTCCTGCTTACCCGAAAAGAGAATGCCAAAGACCGTGATACCGATCAGATAGCCGAATATGATAATTAGATCGAGTGTTTGCATTTATCTAAAGCGGAACAATTCTGGCAAAAAACCTAAACCAAAAGCTGTTTAATTGTTTTACCTGACTTCGCGTGTGTTCGCGATCGGCCGGTGCCGATTCACAGACAGTAATAAAGTTCTTTTCGTTTGCGAAAATCAGGTATTCCTTGCCATCAACCAATTCGTCAATCTTACCGCCTGGACATCCACAATCGAAAACCGGAACCCCTACATATTCGGCTTGTTTTCTGCTGGATCCTTTCCACGTTTTCTCAATCGAAAACGATACCTTAGATATCAGCTGTGGTGTGTCTCGCCAATCATCAGGTATCCGAGTTAGTTCTTTCGAAGTTAAAGCACCATTGTCTAACTCAATTATCTTTCCCATGAAGACTGCATTGGCACGTCGAAATTGTTTTCGGAGCGACTCGATTTCTACCGTACAACCGTTAGCTGGGATTGACGCTAACAACGCGACCACTGACACCAAGAATAAAGAATGCATTGAAGCCATTAAAAATTTTTGGATCTTGGACATTGACCAGGATAATAACTTAAGCCACAAATTTGAGGGCGGATGGCAGATTCCAATTTGCCTTCTCGAGAAGCTCCTCAGCCTCGAATCGATCAATATTTGTCTCGGCCATTAGGATTCGCACGGCTCGATCTCTCAGTTTTTCGTTCGACGCTTTAACACTAACCATTCGGTTCCCTCTGACATTACCGAGCTTGATCATCGTTACCGTTGAGATCGTGTTTAATACGAGTTTCTGAGCGGTTCCAGCTTTCATTCGGGTCGAGCCCGTAAGAGCTTCCGGTCCGACGTTTGGAACTATAGCGATATCGACCGCGTGCGTGATCGCGGAATCGGGAACGCAGGCGATACATGCGGTAAAACATCCGAGAGATCGTGCGAATTCGACGGCTCCGATCGTGTACGGTGTGCGGCCTGAGGCGGCGATGCCGATGACAACGTCATTTGCGGTAACGCCTCGTTTTTTGAGGTCTTCCGAACCGGCTTCGCGGTTGTCTTCGCTCGATTCGGTTGCCTTGTAAAGGGCGTCGTAGCCGCCGGCGATGATGCCCTGAACCAGTTCATAGGAAACCCCAAACGTCGGTGGTATCTCCGAAGCGTCAAGCACGCCGAGCCGTCCGCTCGTCCCCGTCCCCACATAAAAAAGCCGCCCGCCGTTTTGCAGCCGCTCGACGACCTTGTCGATAACGGCTGCAATTTCAGGCAAGACCTTCTCGATCGCTAGAGCCACCGTCTTGTCCTCGTCATTGATCAAACGACAAGCATCCAGCGTCGAAGCCTGGTCGATCGCGGCGGTCTTGGGGTTTTCCTGTTCGGTTACTGGCAGCATCAGTGAATAAAAAATAGAAATTCTACTTGCTTGAAAATTGTAATTGGTTCACATTTTTTGACCGCAGGTTTGAACTTGATTTTCATTGCGGCCTGAATTGCGTTTTCGGTGGCTCCTAACGGCAAACTCTTAACGACATGAACAGTTCCTATTTTTCCACTCGAGAGAAATTCCATTCTAAGGATTACGGTACCCTGGAAATTACCAGCGTTTTCGGGCCATGCCGGTTTAGGCTTGTAAGTTATCTTTGGTCCCCGGTCATGTTCCCGACATATTGGACGATCGACCGACGAGTTGGTTTGGCCATGCATCGAAGCGGGAACCAAAGCAAGGAAAACTACTATTAGTATGATTTTCCGCATCCGTCCACTAATAGATCGCGTATGAATACTCCAGTTTTTTCGTAACGCTGACCGCTACGCCATTTTCATATGCCGGTTGGAATGAGATAGTCTTTCCCGCTGCTATCGCGGTCTGAGTAAGACCAAGCGGAAGCTGCGTTAGAGCTTTTACATTCCCGATCTCGCCTGTCGCGAGGAACTCGACCTCTAATAGGACCGAGCCCTGAATGTTATACATCCTTGCGAGATCCGTATAGCCTGGACGCGGTTTGCTTAGGACCTTTAGACCGGAAGTTGTGCCCGCTGGTGGTGCAAGGGCTGCGGGCACTGGTACAGTTCCGCTAATTCCCGATCCCGAGCCAGCCCCGATACCGCCGCCTTGGCCGCCGCCGGCCGCCCGAACCGGAACTGTTCGGACCTCATCGCTAACAGTCTCGCCTGCAAGGTCGGCCTCTGTGAATGTCGGTCTTTGACTAACGCCGAATGATCGAACAAAGCGTGTCGCCACTCCATCATTTTCATCAAGCGAGATAGTCTGAACGATGTAGTTCCTCGTTTCGGTTCGGAGCGTTGCCAAGTGATGCCAGTATCCAAACTTGTCCTTGAAGGCAACCGCACCGGAGCCCGAGCTGTTAAACGGAATGATTTCTGCAGACTGCCCGATCTGCGGTAGAACGTCTCGAACCATGTCAAGGTAACCTTGAGCCGATTTATTTGGCTTTTTTGACGGTTCAGAAAATACGTAGAGGAAAACGCCATTCATCGACCCTGAGAATCTTCGCAGTGTCTTATGCTGGTTATCGCCTCGCTGGTCCAACGTCAGCGGGGTTTCGATTGTGAACTCGTCCGAAAGCGGTGAGAATTCTTGCCAATTTTCAACCTTCTTAGGTGTCTGAGCGATAAATGTCGCGGTGAGAAGAAACAGGGCACAAGTAGAGAGTAAGTAACGCATCATTTTCCTCCGTTATTTCCGTTTTTCATCGCCATCAAAGCTGCTGCGTGCGACGGGAGCATCAGCGGTTCTATGAGGTACGCTTTGGGAGCGACTTTGCCTATTATTTCCGTCATGGGGCCGGTTAAAAGCTGGCCTGCGTTGAATATACTACCAACGCAGCCGATCGGAACCTTCTTTTTTGCGAGGCCGAGTTTTTGTATCACGGCAACTGCGGCGGTGCCGAGTTCGTGTCCGGCATCTCTTAAGATACCGACCGCGACCGTATCACCCTCTTTGGCGGTATCGACAACAAGTCGTGCAAAACCGGCTATGCGGCTGTTGTCCATCTGCGGTGCGTAGATCGCGCTGATCAGGTTCTCAACGTTTGATGCACGAAAGTACTCAGCGGCTCGCTCGCTAAGTTTTGTTAATTCACCGCGTCCGTCCGAGGCTTTTGCCACCGCATGAAGAGCCTCGCCAGCAATGCCGCGGCCACCGCCTTCGTCACCCGCCACCGGACCCCAACCGCCAGCAATGAACTGCTCGCCCTCGTCATTGACACCGATGCAGATCGAGCCTGTGCCGGCGATCACGACCAATCCGGCTTTGCCTAACGTTGTGCCGTAGAGTGCGATATCGGCATCGGTCGTGACGAGAGTTTTTCTGACACGCAGCCGTGTCACAAAGCTCTCACGAACGCGTTCACGCATGTCGGCTCGTCTGACGCCGGCGAGGCCAAGCGTTGCGGCAACGATATCGCCGCGTGACACGCCGCCGCTGTCGCAGGCTGCGTCGATGGCTTTGGCGATGTTGGCAACGGAGGTTTCGACACCGACGCGAAGGGGATTCGAAGGGCCGCCTGAGCCTTCGGCAACGATCTCTTTCGCCTCGTTCATGAGAGCGACATTTGTTTTGGTTCCGCCGCCGTCCACGCCCAGAAATAGCTGGTATAGTTGGCCTTTGCGTCCTCGTTGTGTGTCGGTTTGCGGCATTACTGATGGTTCTGCGACAAAAAAATCCTTATACATTGTTCGCGCATACTTGACTTATAATCAAAGTTAGTGGATTTTATGTAGTCAATAAGATAATCTAATCGCACATCCCCAGGTTGGTTTGATCTATGGAGATACGACAGCTCAAAGCTTTTCTGGCTATCGCCGAAGCTAAAACTTTTACAGCAGGTGCACGGCGTGTAAACGTCACGCAAGCGGCTATTTCGATGCAGATCCGGCAGCTCGAAGACGAGGTCGGCCTGCAGCTATTTACCCGCACACCACGGCGCGTGATCCTGACCGAAGCAGGCGAATACCTGCTCGACCGGGCCAGAAAGATCCTGCGCGAACACGACACGGCCCTCGCCGAGATCGCCGAACTAGGTGGCGTCGAACATGGTCGTCTGCGCATCGGTTCTGCTTCGGCGGAATTTGCAACGCAGCAGCTCCCGCATATTTTGCAGGGGCTTCGAGAGAAATTTCCGAACTCTGAACTCAATGTAAGCGCAGGAACGAGCACAACGCTCGTTGACAAGATCATGCACGGCGAGATCGATATTGCGTTCGTTTCGCTGCCGGTCGAGAATTCCTCGATCACGACTGATCTGCTATTCAGCGACGAGATCGTAGCGATCGCACACCCTACGCATGCCCGAGCAAATGACAAATATATTAGTGCGGCAGCTCTCGCTGGCGAACGCCTCATTCTCGGCGAACGCGGCGGTAACACGCGACGGATGATCGATGATTTCTTTAACGCCGCAAACGTTCGTCCGCATGTCGTGATGGAGCTTTCGCGGCAGGAAGCGATCAATCAAATGGTCGAAAACAACCTCGGCGTCGGCACCGCCGGAGCCAAAACCATCGCCGACGAGATCCGCGAAGGCCGTCTCGTTTCCTGGATGATCGAGGGCGCCGAGATCAACTGGGAACTCGGCCTCGCACGTCTGCGAGGAGGATATTTCTCACCGATCGCTAAAGAGTTTGTGAGGCTTTGTAAGGAAAGCTTTGTCGAACGGGAAAAGCGCTTGAAAGTAGGAAAATAAATCAACCACAGATAAACACAGATGGACACGGATAAGAATTTGTTAATGCCGCAGTACCTCCGCAACCGTTTCAGCCCGATAAGACTCGCGTTTATTACGAACGCCATTCTTATCTGTGTCTATCTGTGTTCATCTGTGGTCAATTCTTCTGCCCAAGGTTTGCCCGTCGTCCCGCCGCAGACGGTCGGGATGAATGCGGCGAAGTTGAATCAGATCGACGCGATCGTTGAGGCTGATATCGCGGCCAAGAAGCTTCCCGGTGCAGTCGTGCTCGTCGGGCACAAAGGCAAGATCGTTTTTCGCAAAGCGTATGGCAATCGTTCGCTCGTGCCGACGGTTGAGAAGATGACGGTCGATACGATCTTTGACCTCGCCTCGCTCACCAAACCGATAGCAACCGCGACTTCGATAATGATCCTCGTCGAGCAGGGCAAACTGCGGCTCAGCGACACGGTCGGGATGTACATCCCCGACATCGACGACGCTAACGCCAAACGCATCACGATCCAACAACTCCTGACACACACATCAGGCTACGCTCCTGATTTTGACCTCAAAGAAAAATGGACCGGCCGCGAAGGCATGCTCGCCGCCCTCAAAAAAGAAAAGCTCCGAACGCCGCCGGGAACGAAATTTGTTTATTCGGATATAGGGTTCATCGTGCTTGGTGAGATTGCGGGTAGGGTTGCGGCGATTACAGATTGTTCACCTCTTGAATGCTACGAGCAAAACGCTCGGCTAAATATCTTCCAACGAATAGTGATGAATGACTCCCGATTTTTTCGAGAGGATGGAACGATCCGAACCATGACTGCTCGAGCTGACCTTATCGAAGAACGTGTCGCGCCGACGGAGAATATTAAAGGTCAAAATAGCTATTTGGGAGCAACGTATGATGGCGATCCTAAAAAAGGTGATTTGTTTCTTCACGGGCAAGTACACGATCCAACCTCCTTCAGAATGGGTGGAGTTGCAGGTCACGCAGGACTTTTTTCAACCGCTGACGATCTCGCCCGCTATTGCCAAATGCTTCTGAATGGCGGGATGTTGGATGGAAAACGCGTGATGTCGGCTCAGACGATCTCTAAGATGACATCGCCGATCGTTGTTTCCGAATCGGGCGATGCTCGCGGACTCGGCTGGGACATTAATACTTCATTCTCGTCGAATCGCGGCGATCTGTTTCCGCTTGGGTCGTTTGGGCATACGGGGTTTACGGGGACGAGCGTTTGGATCGACCGGGTTTCGCAGACGTTTGTCGTATTCCTCTCGAACCGCGTCCACCCCGACGGCAAAGGCGACGTCGGGCCGCTTCGGTCTAAGGTCGCGACGGTTGTTGCCTCTGCGGTCGAAGATACGCCGATCGAGGTTTATCGACTGGCTGAGAGTACTTATAATTCGGCGATCGCCTCGCAGACACCGAAGTTCAAGGAATTTGCTTCCACCGCCTCTTTGACGCGTCCAACGGCACCGGCATCGGGGGCCTCGCCGGTGGCAAGCGGGCCGCTTGCGGTCCAGTCGGTTCTAAACGGCATCGACGTTCTCGAGCGCGACAAATTCAAACAGCTTGCGGGTCTTAAACTCGGCCTCGTCACAAACCATACAGGCCGCAACCTCGCTGGGAAGCAGACGATCGACATTCTGAAAGAAGCTTCGAATGTGCAGCTTGTTTCGCTCTTTGCACCTGAGCACGGCATTCGCGGCGAGCTTGATACTGAGAAGATCGACGACAGCAAGGACGAGAAGACCGGCCTGCCGATCTACTCGCTTTACAAAGACGGAATGCGTCGGCCAAAGCCGGAGCAGACCGCGACGATCGATGCGTTTGTCTATGACATTCAGGACATCGGAGCCAGATTTTACACCTACACAGCAACGCTCAAGAACGTGATGGAAGAGGCCGCGAAGGCAGGGAAGCCGGTCTTTGTCCTCGACCGTCCAAACCCGATCAACGGCAACGCCGTCGAAGGATCGCTCGCCGAAGAAGACAAACTCAATTTCATCGCGCCTCACACGGTTCCGGTGCGTTATGGGATGACGATCGGCGAGTATGCGCAGTTGATGAATGCCGAGCGAAAGATCGGGGCCGACCTCCGCGTCATCAAAATGGAAGGCTGGACGCGTTCGACCTGGTTTGACGAAACTGGCCAGACGTGGGTAAATCCGTCGCCAAACATGCGTTCGCTGACCGAGGCCACGCTCTATCCGGGAATCGGCCTGCTCGAGACCACAAACGTCAGCGTGGGTCGCGGCACGGACACGCCGTTCGAAGTCGTCGGAGCTCCGTACATCGACGGCCAAAAGCTGGCGCAGTACCTCAACGCTCGTAACATCAAAGGCGTCCGCTTTATTCCGATCCGCTTTAAACCGAACGCATCGGTCTTCAAAGACGAACAGCTCGGCGGCGTAAATATCCTCATCACCGACCGCAACGCCCTCGACACGTTCCACATGGGCATCGAGTTCGCCGCGGCTCTGCGAAAGCTGTACCCAAACGACTGGCAGGTCGATAAGTATGCCCGCCTGCTCGTCAACAACGAAATACTGGAAATGGTAAAACGCGGCGAAACGCCCGAGAATATAGAAAAGGCCGCGAACGTAAAACGCGACGAATTCAAGGGCCGCCGCACGCCATTTTTGCTCTACAAATAGAGGTCGCGTAGCGAAAAAGCGGTTAACCCAAAATAAACGTTCGAGCAGAACCGTTGGGCATCATATTTGCCTTATAAATGAATAGTTTAGAGCCTTAGATGGCTCACAAATTCAGATTTTCGTAACAACCTGTTTAGTATCAACGGTTTCGCAAGATATCGTGGCTTCCGTGAATCTCGTTCGATAACGAAAATTTGAATAAACGTCCATTAACGTAAATTATTTTTATGGATTGCACTGATCTTATTTCAAGGAAAACTCAGAGAGGAAAAGAGAATATGCGTATTAGAGCCATGATCTCCGGTTTGTTGACCCTCGCCTTCATCGCATGCCTCAGTACGGCGATGATCGCTCAGGAAGTCACCGGAACAATCGTCGGAACTGTCAAAGATGCGAATGGTGCTGTACTAGCCGGAGCCAGTGTTACGGTTACAGATACGGCTAAGAAAGTAGTTGTTAGAACCGTTATCACAAACTCAGAAGGTGATTTTTCGGTTCCAAACTTGTCGCCTAGCGAATACTCGGTGACCGTTGAGGCGTCAAATTTCAAGAAATCCGTTCAGACGGGTGTCAAGGTTGACGTTGGTCAGCGACGCACGGTCGATTTCGATCTTCAAGCGGGAAACGTCGCTGAGACCGTAACCATCGAAGCTGATCGCGTCACGATCGATTCAACGTCGGCAACAGGCGGTACAACGATCACGGGCACTCAGGCTCGTGAGATCCCGGTCAATAACCGCAACTGGGTTCAGCTGATTACTCTTGCTCCTGGTGTTTCCAACGATCTCGCCGATCAGGTTTATGTTGGAACGACGAACCCTGACGGACAGGCAAACACGATCAATATCGCTGTTAACGGTGCCCGCAGTTCGCAGAATACGTTCACCGTCGATGGTGCGGACGTGACTGATCGTGGTTCGAATATTACGATCCAGGCATATCCGAGTCTCGATTCGATCAGCGAATTTAAGGTTCTCCGCTCACTCTTCCCGGCCGAATCAGGACGAAGCGGCGGCGGTCAGATAAACGTTGTAACACGTTCAGGCGGCAGCAAGTTCCGCGGCAGCATGTTCAATTTTTGGCGGAATGAGAACTACAACGCCAACAACTATTTGGTTAATGCGACGACCGGAACCCCGGCATTCGGCAGAAATTGTCCTGCGTCCTCCGGACTTCCTAACTCGGATCCGCAGTGCCAGGCAAGAAGAACGCCTTTCTCATACTACAATTACGGCGGAACCGTCGGTGGGCCGATCTACTTCCTCGATTTTGGTGAACGCGGACCAGGCGAACCGTATTTCAGAAAATACGATCGTACCTTCTTCTTCTTCTCGACCGAGCGTCGACGTGATCGTAGATTCACGTCACCGATCACTACGACGGTACCGGATGCTTTCCTGAAAAACGGAGTTTTCCCTGTTCCGGTTTGTATCAATAGGGTTTACCTTGGAGAAACCTGTACAGGCACAAATATCTTGGCAGCGGGTACGCCGATCCCAGCCAATTTTATTAATCCTGCGGCACTCGCGTACTTAAATGGCGTTTACCGCAAGATCGCGGATCCAAATAATCCGACAGTAGCTAATCCTTTCGCTCTCGTCGACCAGATCCCGAATGAGGCCGATTTCCGTCAGGAATTGATCAAGATCGATCATAGCTTTAACGATCAGGTCTCCATGTACTATCGCTATCAGCAGGATAAGATCCCAACTCTCGACGGAAACTCACTATTCTCGAGCGGTACCGGCTTAAATGGAGTTGCGACGACAAACACGGAGTCACCCGGCAAAACGCACACGTTCCAAACGACGTACGCTCGGAGTCCGAAACTGGTATTTGAAGGACGCTACAATTACGGATACGGTGCGATTCTTAGTTCGAACACAGGGTTGTTGGCTCTTGCAAACACGCAGGTTCCCATAACCTTGCCATTCGTTAACCAGCGTGACAGGATCCCATCGATCGCAGGAAATGGTTTTACCAGTCTTGCCAGCTTCGGGCCTTACGATAACTTTTCGTACAAGCATAACTTCACTGGAACCACGACCTGGCTCAATGGAAACCACGCGATCAAGTTTGGCGGTGTTTACTCGATCTATCGTAAGAATGAAAACGCCCTTGCTGGTGTAAACGAAGGTAGTTTCTCAGCTTTTCCGGCAACCCGGCCGACAGGAACGACGCTTCCGATCAACTACACGACTCCGGGCGGCGTAGTCCTTGCAAACGCGATCACGACGACGGTAGCAGACAATCTTCAGC
This sequence comes from Pyrinomonadaceae bacterium, assembly GCA_047600985.1. Taxonomy (GTDB): domain Bacteria; phylum Acidobacteriota; class Blastocatellia; order Pyrinomonadales; family Pyrinomonadaceae; genus OLB17. The sequence goes on from JASGKA010000002.1 coordinate 1,017,701, forward strand.
GATGGGCCAGCTTCCTCGTTGGAAACGTTTCTACGTTTACTCAGGCAAGCTTTGATTACACCGCCGATCTTCGGCAAAACACGATCGAGGCCTTTGTTCAGGACGATTGGAAAGCTAAGGAAAATCTGACGGTATCGGCTGGTCTACGGTATTCGTATTTTGGAGCCCCGTGGGACAAAAATGGCCGTCTGTCAAATTTTGATCCGGCTCTCTACAATGCAGCAGCAGCTCCCTTGATGACGGGTGCAGGAAACCGCGTTACCGATCTCACGAGAAACTCGTGTACCGGCATGATCGTAAATTCTCAGAACGTTCAGAATCAGGTGTCCGCGACGGGAGCCTTTACTCCGTGTACGCCGGCAGTTTCGCCTTACGGTAAGTATGTGATCGATGTATCGAAAACTGACTTCGCTCCGCGTATCGGTATTGCGTGGGATCCATTCAAAAAGGGCAAAACATCTGTACGAATGGGATATGGCATGTATCATGAGCAAGTTCTAAACGGAACCTTCCTTCAGAACATTGGAACTAATGCCCCGTATCAGATCACTGCAACTGCTACAAATACCAGCTTGAATAACCCGGGTGGCAGCACCGGTTCGCCTGGTGCAAGTCTGCGTGCCGTTCAGACCGACTGGCATACTCCTTATATGCAGCACTGGACGCTGGACATCCAGCAGCAGCTTACCGGCAGCACAGTTCTGACGATCGGTTACGCTGGTTCGAAGGGAACGCATCTGCAGGGCCTAACCGAACTAAACAGTCTTCCGGCGGGCAAGGCTTTAGCATCACAGTGTGCTCCTGGAAATAACTACATCGGCCAGGCTGGTGGCGTGACGACCGTGGCCTGTCAGCAGGCAGGCTACGCATTTCGTAACGCTGCTACAACGGCGTCTCAAGGAAATACCAACGTGGTCGGCACAACGGCATTCACCGATGTTCTGATCCTGGATCAAATTCGTCCATACCGTGGCTATCGCGGTATCGCAATGGTTCAGCCACGGTATGATTCGAACTATCACAGCCTCCAGATGTCGGCGACCCACAGGTTCCTGACCAGCGGTCAGGTTCAAGTGAACTACACGTGGTCGAAAAACCTGACGACGAGTCCGAACGATCGTACAACGTCGCCTCAGAACGCCTATGATATTCGCAGCGAATATCAATTGGCTGCTTTCGATCGCCGCCATATCCTTTCGGTAAACTATGTTTATGAATTACCGTTCTTCCAGAAGCAGGAAGGCTGGACTGGTAAGGTCCTTGGTGGATGGCAGTTCAATGGTATTGCCACCTACAACAGCGGATTGCCGTTCACAGTAACGACATCCTCGTACGATCCGGCAGGACTTGGCATCTTGAATGTCAATCCGGCAGGACGTCCGAACGTGACTTGTGACCCGAATCAGGGCGGTGCACATACGCTTCAGCAGTATTTTAATACTGCATGTTTCACGCCGAATCCGGTGCTTGTAGCGGGTGTGTTCACTCCCGTTCCGAACACGGTCGGTAACACTGCAAGAGGCAACGTCACGGGACCTCCGACCTACAGATTTGACCTGACGGCAGTTAAGAATCTTCGTTTTGGAGAGAACTTCCGCCTCCAGTTGAGAGCTGAAGGGTTTAACATCTTCAACAATGTTAACTTCCGTGCGTTGAATACGAATGTTTCGCTCGCAAGCTTCGGCACGGTTTCGACCGTACGAGATTCGCGGAGCATGCAGTTCGGCATTAAGGCTTACTTCTAAATTGAGCCTGCACTTTGACTATGGCCCGCGTCGCGAAATTCGACGCGGGCCATTTTTCTTTGTTAGATTGGGAATATGAGTTCACGGCGTTCTAAGGAATTGAATCTTGCGGTTGCGGGTGGCATTTTCGTCGATTTCAACAGCGAGTCTGCGGATGAGGTCGGCGAAGCGGCAGGACTCAGGTTCTTGCCCGGCTTCATCGACGTACACAATCACGGGGCGGTTGGGATTGATGTTAATGAGGCGGATGTTGCGGGGCTCATGAAGATCGCGGGGTTTTTGGCTGTGCGTGGGGTCACGGCGTGGATGCCGACTTTGGTGCCGGATTCGGATGAGAATTACGAGGGTGTGATCGCGGCGATCGATGAGTTGATGGTCGTGCAGGAAGGGAAGCCGGTTGCACAGGCGGTCGGTGTGCATTACGAAGGCGTTTTTGCGAACGAGAAGATGTGCGGGGCTTTGCGGCCGGAATTTTTTAAGAGTGGGCGGTTGGTCGCAGAAGCTGAGAAGGCGAAGAGAACCACCCCGTCCGCCCAAAGCGGCGGCCACCCCTCCTCCGTAAGGATGGGAGTTGCGGGACTGCCGCGGTTGAAACGCGGCTTTCACATGACCACTTTGGCTCCTGAGATCGAGGGCGGGATCGAGTTGATCGAGGCCTTGGTTGCCGATGGCTGGGTTGTTTCGATCGGGCATACTCGGGCTGATATTGAGACTTTGGACCGAGCGTACGCGGCCGGAGCCCGGCACATGACGCATTTTTTTAACGCTATGACGGGCGTGCATCACAGAGAAGTCGGCGTTGCGGGCTGGGGGCTCGCGAACGACGGTGTAACGTTCGACATCATCGCAGACGGCATTCACGTTCACCCCGAAATGCTCGGTGTTGCTTGTCGTTCGAAATCCCCGGAAAAAGTCTCGCTGATCAGTGATTCCGTTGCTCCGACTGGGCTCGGCGATGGCGAATTTCAACTCTGGGGCGAAACTATAACCGTCGAAAACGGCCGCACACGCAACGAACGCGGCAGCATCGCCGGTTCGGTCATCGCGATGGACGATGCTGTCAGAACAATGCTTTCTATTGGATTCTCGACCGATGATATCGCGAAGATGGCTTCGACAAATCCGGCAAGGCTGCTGGGCCTTGACGCCGAACGCGGTTCATTGGATCTCGGCAAGCGAGCTGATCTGGTAGCCCTCGACGATGACGGCAAGATCGCGTTTACGATGATCGGCGGGCAAATTGTAAGACCATAGAATCTAGGCGACAATCGAAAAATAGAAAAAGCTCGGCAAATTCAAGATAAAGCGTCCTTGCGTCAGGACCCTACGTCTTATCTGGCTGCCCGGTGATCCGATCGAAGATCTCGCGGATCGTCAGACGGTGAACCGTAAGCTGTTCCAGAAGCTCGTCCGCAGAGGCGAGCTTCATTCGTTGAGCTATGTTGGCGAGAGCCGTGTGGTTTGCGAGCGGAACTCGGGTCGTTCGACCGACGGTCAGCCGCAGATCGTGATCGAGGGCTGAGAGGAATTTATACCCGGCGAGAAGCTCGCTGTGCGTTTCCGCGTCGAGCGATCCGTTAGCTTTCAGCCGTTCCAGCATGTGCGAGGTTGAGCGGTCGCCGGCTTCGTCGGGGATATTGTCGCGAAGCTGCAGATATCGCATCGCAAAGTAAACGTCGAGCATCCCGCCCGCGCCGTATTTGATGTCTATTTCGGAGCCGCGACGCAGCTGCGAACGCTCGTTCTGCAGAGCGAGCCGGACGCGTCGGGTTTCGTTCGCTAGCTCGTGATGGTCGAGCTTTGCGGCACGCTCGTGAATGATGCGGCGGGTCTCATTTTCGACAGTGAATCCGATGCTCGTATCGCCGCCGACCGCTCGCAGCTTTACGAAAGCGAGCATCTCCCAGATCGCTGCGGTCTCAGCCATGTACCCGAGAAATGCATCGATCGACATCGCACTCATTCCTTTCGAACCGAATGGCCGCAGCCGCAGATCTACGCGGTAGAGATTGCCTTCGCGGGTCATTGACGAAAGGGTCGTCGAGAACAGCTCGACCGCGCGGCTATAAAATTCCGCAGCCGTGACGTCTCCGGGCAAAAGCCGCGACGATTCGCGCGAAGCTCGCTCCACCTGCGGATCAAAATAGACGATGACAATATCGAGATCCGAATCGTAGTCGAGCCCGCGGCCGCCGAGTTTGCCGAGAGCCAGGATCGCGAGGTCGAGATGAAGATCGGGCGTGCGGTAGCGGTTCGCCATTTCATCACGAACCACGCGGAGCGCCGCTGCAATGCTGGCTTCGGCCAGAGCGGTTTGCATTCGCTTTGCTTCGCGGATCGTTATTTTCTCGAAAATATCACGAACAACGATCTCCAAAAGGCACCGTGACCACGTGCGCCGCATCGCCGAAAGCCGACCGCCGAGTTCGCGTTCCGATTCGACGGCGTCCATCATTTCGGTCGCATAGTCGGTCTCGTAGAATTCAGATTCGGGATCCGGAAATTCGGTCGCGAGGTCGGGATTTGCTGCGAGCATCGCAGAGAAATGCGGTGAGATCGCGGTCAGACGGTCGAGCACCGTCGTGTTGTGATCGCTCGTTTCGAACTCAACATCCGACTTCTCGATCGACGCCATGACATGCGACAGCGTCCGTTCCTGGACGTCAGGAACTTCGGTCATTTCGATCTCATTCGAGGTCGAATCGTCGATCTCACCGAACACGCGGCCAAAAACGCGGCTCACATTTGCCGTGTTTTTCTGCAGATTCTCCTCAAAATCCCCGCCGTTCGTAAACATCACCCGTCGGGCGAGGACCGCACGCTTTTCCGGATCGTCGGGAACGGTGTGGGTCTGGTTCCCGTTCTTCATTTGCAGAACGTGTTCAGTGCGACGCAGGAATTCGTATGCGGCCGAGAGTTCCGTCAGCTCTGTATCGCTTATATGTTTTCTGTCCGCCAGCCGGGAGAGACTGATCAATGTATGCGGGCTTCGAAGCCAGATATCGCGGCCGCCGTAGGCGAGCTGCAAGGCCTGGGCGAGAAACTCGATCTCTCGAATGCCGCCGCGGCCGAGCTTTACGTCAAAACCGCGTTTGTTGAGGTTCTCGAGATCGATCCGTTCTTTGGAACGCCGCACGTTGGCGAGAGCCGTTGAAACGGTTTCGCTTCGCGAAAAGACCATATCCTCGACCTCGCCGTAAAACTGTTTGAAGATCTCAACATCGCCGGCACATCCGCGCGAACGGATCAGCACCTGGCGTTCCCAGGCTCTCGCTTCGGTGCGGCAATATTTCACCGTGTCGCCGATCGAAAGGGCGAGCGACCCCATCGTACCGTGCGGCCGCAGGCGAAGATCGACGCGGTAAGCGGCACCCTCGCCGGTTTGCTGGCCGACGAGTTTTACGATGTATTCGGAAAGTTTTACGTAATACTCGCGATTTGTGACCTCGCCGCGCGAACCACTGCCCGAGGTCTTTCCTTCGCCCGAATATAGAAACAGCAGATCGATGTCAGACGAATAGTTAAGTTCTTTCGACCCCAACTTACCGAGCGCGGCGATGCAGAATCGCGCCGGTACCGAACGCCCTTTGTCATCGAGTTCCTGCGGCATTCCGAAACGGTTGTCCATCTCGCGTCGAGCCTCTTTCAGCGCGGCTTCGAGAATCGCGTCGGCGAGATTTGAAATCTCTTCGGTGATCTCGGCGATCGTCGCTAGACCGCGAATGTCGCGTAAATATATGCGCAGCAACTCGCGCCGGCGAAAACGCGCATACAGAACCTGCGGATCGAACTGCGAATTTGTCAGAGCAAAGCGGGCGAGCGATTCGAGCAGCTCATCCTTTTCCCGAACACGAGATTCCGCACGTTTTCTGTTCAACCACCAGAAATAGTCAGGATTTTGCAGAAGCGTCGTTGCGAGCAGCGGACTGAACGAAACGAGCGTGAGAATGTCTGACAGCAGGCCTTCGCTCTTGTTCAGTTTTGTCGCGGCCGCCGGGTTTGCCTCAGCCAGTTGGCCCAGGAAGCGGCGGGCCGCTTCGGGATCGGGCAGGTCGCGGATCAGTTGTTCGGTTCTGGGCATAGAAACGTTTGCTGTCGTTATGCCCTCAGGCATCAACGCTTAAACCGTTTTGGATCGATCGTGTACTTTCTTATTTTATAGCCCAAAATGCGTTCGGTCGAATCGAGCATCGTTGCCGCCTTCGCAATATTGCCGCGCGTCGATTTCAAAGTGTCCTGGATCAGGTCGCGTTCGAACGCCTCGACCGCCGAAGCAAGCGTCATTCGCGTCTCAGTTCCGCTGATCTCCGCCGTCTGCAGGGTCGGCGGCAGGTGATGGCCGTGGATCACGTTTGAATCGCATACGATCACGGCGCGTTCGATCACATTCTCGAGTTCGCGAACGTTTCCCGGGAAATGATACGCCGTCAGCATATCGATCGCCGGCGTTGAAATGCGGCGAACCGCTTTTTTATGTTCGCGTTCGTATTTTTCGAGAAAATGCTCGGCGAGCAGCAGAATGTCCGATTTCCTCTCACGCAGCGGCGGCAGGAATATCATGAATACGTTCAGCCGATAGAACAGATCCTCGCGAAAGTTACCGGCGGCGATCTCTTCTTCGAGATTCTTGTTCGTCGCGGTGATGAGGCGGACGTTGATCTTGATCGTTTCGGTTCCGCCGAGGCGTTCGAATTCGCGTTCCTGAATGACACGCAGCAGCTTTACCTGTGTTTGGATCGGCAGATCGCCGATCTCGTCGAGGAAAAGTGTCCCGCCCTCAGCCAGTTCAAAACGTCCTTTTTTTTGTTTCGAAGCTCCGGTGAATGCACCTTGCTCGTAACCGAAAAGCTCGCTCTCGATCAGCGTTTCTGGCAAAGCGGCGCAGTTGACCTTTATAAAAGGCCGTTTTGACCGAAGGCTGTTGTAATGAATGGCGTGGGCGATCAACTCTTTGCCCGTTCCGCTTTCGCCGCGAAGCAGGACCGTGGCATTCGAACGTGCGACCTGTGCGACCTGATCGTAAACCTGCCGCATCGGGCCGGAATTGCCGATCAGATGGCTGAAATCGTACTTTTCGCGCAGCTCCTGTTTGAGGTGCGAGTTTTCCTCGAGCAGTTTCCGGCCTTCTTCGCTGACGACGCGTTCCACGCGGATCGATTGGGCGAACAGGGCAGCGATGGCTTTCAAAAGCTTGATCACGGAATCTTCAGCCACATTCGCTCCGGGAGGGAAGCCGATCGCGATGAAGCCGACCGTCGCTCCTTTCAGAACTATCGGAACTGCCGCCAGCAAACGTGTTCCCGAACCAAATGCCAGAAAGCTAAGCACCGGGTCTGCGCTGAGGTCATCGATCACGAAAGGCGACGACATCTCGAGAATTCGCCATAAACTGCTTTTGATTATGCGTTCCTCAAGCCTTCGGAAATCAGCGGCACCAAACCCGTTCGACGAAACGATATCAGGCAGATCTCCGTCGCGCCGCCGCAGAGCGACGAAGCCGGTTTGCGCCTTCAGAGCCCGGACGACGTGAGCAAGTACGACCCCGGAACCGCCGCGAAATCCCTCGGATTCGGCCAGTGTTGAGGCTGCTTTTGAAATGAAATCAAGCTGATCAACTCTCATTGTTACAAAAATGTAAGAAAAATCCTGCCAGTTGCTTTCGACGCGTTGATTATAGGTGCAGAACTGCTCCAGAACCAAGACTTGCTCGTTCGTTCTATGACAAAAACGTAAGTTAACCGCATAAATCGTACAAATATGTCGTAAAAAACGTCCCTAAAAATGCCGATAGATTGGCAAAGGACGCCGTACGCCCAATAAACACAGCGTTTACGGCACTTGCTGGGCCGATGGCATAGGTTTTGCCACAAAAGGGCAAAATTCATATATGAACATCCTTAGCAATTTATATCGTAACTCGCCCAAATTCCTTTTGGCGGCGTTGGCATCGCTGCTACTTTTTTCGCAGACCGCGTCGGCGGACGAGGTTGCCGATCGGATAGCGAAACTCGAAGCTGCGGCAACCACGGCGCAGGGAACCGCCGACAATGCTTGGGTTCTGATGTGCAGTGCTCTGGTGTTGCTGATGACGATCCCGGGTCTGGCTCTGTTCTATGGTGGCTTGGTTCGTCAGAAGAATGTGCTTTCGACAATGCTCAAAAGCCTGATCTCGGTCGGCATCGTGACGGTTATCTGGGCGTTTTTTGGCTACAGTTTGGTCTTTTCGGAGGGGAATGCGTTCATCGGCGGGCTCGATTTCGCTTTCCTTCGCGGTGTCGGGGCTGAACCGAACGCCGATTATGCTGCGACCATACCGCAGCAGACGTTCATGATATTTCAGTTGATGTTTGCGATCATTACGCCCGCCTTGATCACCGGAGCATTCGCCGAGCGTATCCGTTTTCCGGCCAAGATCGCATTTACGTCGCTCTGGACGATCGTCGTATATCTTCCGCTCGCGCACATGGTGTGGGGCAAGGGCGGATTTTTGAATGCGGTGCTTGGCGGCAGTATTCCTGCACTCGATTTTGCGGGCGGCACCGTCGTGCATATTTCGTCGGGCGTTTCGGCACTTGTCTGTGCTCTATATCTGGGCAAACGGCTCGATTATAAGAACGAGCCGACAACGCCGCACAATTCCGTGCTGAGCCTGATCGGAGCGGGATTGCTTTGGTTCGGTTGGTTTGGTTTTAATGCCGGAAGTGCACTTTCGGCAAGCTCACTCGCGACGAGTGCTTTCGTGACAACACATTTCGCAGCGGCAACTGCGATGCTGGCGTGGACGGTGATCGACTGGTTCAAGAGCGGTAAACCAACGGCGATAGGGGCGATCTCCGGTGCCGTTGCTGGACTGGTCGGCATCACGCCCGCAGCCGGATTTGTCACGCCGATGTCAGCCCTGCTCATCGGCCTCGCATCGGGAGCGATCTGCTATTTCATGGCGGCAAAGGTCAAGCATATCTTCGGTTACGACGACACGCTCGACGCATTCGGCATTCACGGCGTCGGCGGAACGGTCGGAGCATTGCTCACCGGCGTTCTCGCGACGGGCGTGATAAACCCGATATTCAAGGACGCTGCCGGTAATCCGCTGCCGGTCGGCGGCGTGGACGGCAACTGGATGCAGGTCGTAAATCAACTCGCGGGCATCGGCATCGCTATTGTTCTCGCTCTCGTAGGCACATTGATCGTATTAAAGATAGTCGATTTCGCCATCGGGCTTCGTGTCAACGAACACGACGAGATCAGCGGCCTCGACGCCTCGCAGCACGGTGAAACGGCCTACGCGTACGAGCCGGATTCGTATCCGCCAAACCTTATCGCCACTTTCGAAACTGAAGAGGTCTCCATTGAGAAGACAATGGTTGCAACGCCCGGCTAAGATCGGCTCTTATCGGGAAACTCCTTAATAGAGGGAAGGCGAGTCATCGTCTTCCCTATTTTTACGCTACAATTTAGGTGTGATCGAACGTGTCGAGATCATTGCCGCCGAGCCGCATTTCAGAATGCGGCTCGAAGATTTTTTGCTCGGGTATTTTGACAGCCTGAGCAAAATGTACCTGCGCGACCTCGTAAAAACGGGCGAATGCGAGGTGAACGGCCGTCACGAGAATATCGGTTACAAGCTAAAGCCGCAGGATTTCATCGAGATAACGGTTGACCGCTCGCGTGGAACAGCGATGCGGGCCGAAAAGATCGATCTCGACATCGTCTTCGAAGACGACGACCTCATCATCGTCAACAAACCCGCCGGAATGCTCGTGCATCCATCCCACCGCGAAAACAGCGGAACGCTGCTGAACGCGTTGGCATTTTATCTAAATGCCGGCGACACGACTGGACCGCAAGCGTCCCGCTTGCGAGTAAATGGCATTACCCAACAAACCGGAAGTGACAGCACTGTTGCACGCGCAAGCGAGACGCTTGCGGTCCCGTCGGTGATCCGTCCCGGGTTGATCCACCGTCTCGACAAACAAACCTCCGGCCTGATCATCGCTGCGAAAAATCCCAAGGCCCACACAAAGCTCTGCAATAGCTTCATGAAAAAACGCGTCGAAAAACGCTATCTCGCCCTCGTCGACGGCATCGTCGAACAAGACGAAGGCACCATCGTCGCCCCGATCGGCCGCGACGCCGACCTAAAACTCTGGATGGTAAAACCCGACGGCAAACACGCCGAATCCCGCTACCGGGTCCGCGAACGCTATGCGGACACAACTCTTCTCGAACTCGAACCCGTGACCGGCCGCACCAACCAACTCCGCATCCACTGCCAAGTCCTCGGCCACCCCATCGTCGGCGACACCCAACGCGGCGGCAGGGAATTCGAACGCCTCTGCCTCCACGCCCACCGCCTCAGCTTCCCGCATCCAGCCAACAATGAAGGCATTACAGTCGAGGCTACGATCCCGTCGATATTTACTTGCCTAAGCCCCGACTCCGATTTTGGACCCCGATCTTGGGTCTGACCCCGATTTTGGGTTGAGTTGCCATAGCGGATAATAACGGCTCTGTTCGAGAATTCTGTCCGCCGAAATATTAAACGATAACCTTGGGCGTCGCCTTCCCCCCCCAACTACACTAGATATAGTGTATTTTACTGTTGACACCAATCATTAGGCATGCTATTTCTTGGAAGCTCCCAGCACTTCATCACATCGACGAGTACTTGGCGGCATTTGGAATCCACACACCCAAGGAGATGCCCATGTATAAAGTTTTCGCCTTTGCCTCTGTCTGCTTAATTGTTTTTGCGTTATTTTTTGGACTTCCAGTAATCGGTCCCTCTGACGCTAAAATCGTTTCGGCTCGCTCTTTAGCTCCGCCTTCTGCTATCACCGTTGTGGTGCCGCGACTAGGGGGACCTCCTGAGAGGCCTGGACAACCGAACTTTTCAAACAACTCTAATTGGACCGCACCCACAGCGGAGGAAGTTAAGTTCTTTCAAAGCGGAAAGGACAAGCTTGCGACTCGGATCTTGGAGTTCAGTAAATACCGACGGATGCTATTGGACCAAGGTATTCCCTTTGAGCCTAACATTCTGCTTGAACCTGCGAAAGCAAGGAAGCTAAAAAATCAGTTTCCGGAGTTTATGAGTTCTTTCGGTTCGCGTCGCGTTACTAGCGGTAGACTCGAGGGTGTGGTGCTCGCAGATGATCTTTATTTGTCCGAGAAAACCATTGTCACGAAAGACACGGTCATTGTTGCAAATCGGGTAATATTCGAGGGGAAAAATTCTGTCATCCGAAGTTATGGTGATATTTGTTTAATGCCAATTAATTCTCTGCTAATCACGGAAAGCACCTCTCGAAAACAAATTCGTATAACTCCGGAAGAAAACAGCGCAGCTTTCGCAGAGGAATTTTTCAGGAATAACCGTGCTATCAAAACTGGTACCCTTATCGTCGATGCAAGCGGTGTCGGTCCGATTCAGGAAGAGAAAGACAAAAAACAACGACTCGGCTTTACGCGTCCCGATGACATCATCACAACGCCAGGTCCTGTGTGCGAGGGAAATCCGGGCGTAACGCTAACTACTGCTGCTCCAAACGGCGTGGATTCGCCAGATCCTGTTGACGGAACTTGTATCAATGCAGGAAGCCCACATGGCTCACCCACGGCAGCGGCAACTGCTGCTACCTCTGGTACCGCAGGCGGCGACGCTCCTAATTACGGACAGGCTGGAGGCCCGTGCAAGGGCGGGAACGCCCAGCATATCTTTGCCGGAGATCTTGGCTCAGGGAATGGAAACATTCAACTGATATCTACTGGGGGGCTTGGAGGTACTGGTGGCCCTGGCGGCACAGGACAGCGAGGTGGTGACGGAGGCGTTGGGAGAAGAGGTGGCGACGGTGTCACATGTGGAGCTACTGTAGGAAATGGCGGCGACGCAGGAGCCGGTGGCCGCGGCGGTGATGGCGGTAAGGGCGGTAAGGGCGGTAAAGGGGGGAAAGGCGGTGATGGTGGAAATATTACCGCTACTTTTGGACAAGGAACCACCGTAACTGCCATTGCGGGTCATGGAGAAGGTGGTCAAGGCGGGTTGGCCGGAACGCAAGGTATTCCGGGTGATGGGAAGCCTGCTGGGGCTCCCGGCAAACCGGGAATCACATGGGGAGGAAACTACGGAACTTATGGTGCAAGTGCTTTAGCAGGTCAAAATGGCAATTATACCGGAAGTCTGGGTGGCGGAGACCAAGGTGATCCGGGTACCGTAGAGGGCACCGTTAACGTTACCTATACGGCCGGGGGTAGTGGGGGGGGCGGCGGTGGCGAAGACCCGGGGCAGTTTTGCTCGACCAACCCTGGTCTGTGCGGTTTCGACCCCTGCAGTAATTATTGGTATGTTCAATACATCTCTTGGGACGGCGGTTTTACTTGGGTTTATGTCGGAAGCAGTTGGGCAGGGTGCTATTAGATTCCGTCAGCTTGGAATTTTCTTATGGGATGAAACCGAAGGTCGCCGCGTGGCGACCTTCGGCTCATTTTAAAGGTCAGAAAAAAGGACTCGAACCTACGAAACGTCATGACTGGAATGAGACAAACCACCAAACTCGACATCCGGTTTTCGAAAATGCGCGATCTGACGCTCTCCTTTCACTAGATCCACTGACAGAGAAACTGAGCTCGGCGGAAGGTGAAAACTGCGGCTTTTTGGGTTAGACTCTGGCGATCTTGAGACCCGCGGCGACCTTTGACCAAACGGGCATTTTACTCTACCTATCAGGGCGTTTTTGGTTAGACCAAGGGCATTTAGGTTTGACCAATTCCGTGTACAAGATCACGTCCAAGGCATTCGTACGATCCGCTGAAACGCCCTATTGATGGGCCTTTTAGCGTGTGATTCACAAAAAATGTGGCACGTGCCACACTTTTTTAGTCTAAGTTTGGGCACAATTCTTGAAAAAATTGAAAAACACAAAAACTTCACCCCGAAAAATAGAAGATCAGTCTAGCTTTCCCGGTCCGTAGAGTGCGCGGCCGGGCATTTTTGTGGTCATTTGGGCGCCGTCGAAGACGACCTCGCCGTTGACGATGACGGTCGAGAATCCGACGGCGAAGTGGTGCGGATCTTCGTAGGTCGCCGGGTCGCCGACGGTGTTTTCGTCGAAGATGACGAGGTCGGCGGCGAAGCCTTCGCGGATGAGGCCGCGGTTGGTCAGGCCGAAGGTTTGGGCGGGAAGCGAGGTCATTTTGCGGATGGCGTCTTCGAGCGTGATGATCTTGAGCTCGCGGACATAACGGCCCAGAACGCGGGCGTTGTTGCCGTAACCACGCGGATGCGGCATTCCCTGGCCGAGCCGCTGAACACCCGCATCGGCCGCGATCATAGTGAACGGCTGCCGCATTATATTCTGCACATCCGGCTCCTGCATCCCATGATAAACCATCCCCGAACCGCCATTCTCATACATCTGCAGAAACTGCTCGATCTGGGCGTCGAGGTTGTCCTTACCGCGTTCGATCTTGGCTATCTCCTTGATATTCTTACCGTTATATTCGGGCTTGGTTCGATAGCTGGACACAAATGCGTAGCTAAGATCCTTGAACTTCTTTTTCTTCAGGTCCTTCTTAATTTCCTCAGCAACCTGCTTCCGAACCGCCGGATCAGCCAGCCGCTTTTTCCCCTCGGCACGCCCGCCGGCATTGACCCACGTTGGAAGCCGCGAGTCCAGATTTGTTGACGAAGCCGTATATGCATACTGATCTACCGTAACCGAAAGCCCGCGTTTTCGGGCCGATTCGACGAGGCCGATCGTCGTCGGCGTTTTGCCCCACAAAGCCGGAACCTGGATCTTGAAATGAGAGATCTCGACGGGCATATTCGCCTGCTCGCCAATGTTTATCGCCTCCTCGACGGCCTTGACGACCTCGGTTCCTTCGTCGCGGATGTGGCTGGTGTAGATTCCGCCGTACTTTGCTGCCGCTTTGGCCATCGAAACGACCTCGTCAGTCTTGGCGTAGGTGCCCGGCAGATAGATCAGCCCCGTCGAGAAGCCCACGGCACCATCCTGCATTGCCTTCTCAATATACTGATCCATCCGAACCTGTTCTTCAGGCGTCGGAGCACGATTATCGAGGCCGACGACCTTTGAACGCACCGTGTTATGGCCGATCAGGCTTGCGATATTGACCGCAAGCGGTGTGGTCTTGATCTTCCCGAGGAAGGCTCCGATATCGAGATCGGAACCGCCGCAGTTTCCCGTTACCAGCGAAGTAACGCCCATTCTGATAAAATTCTCGGCTTTCGGATTCGAATAAATGTCTTCGGTATGAGCGTGAACGTCAATGAATCCCGGGGCGACGATCTGATTCTTGGCATCGAGTGTGTTTGTTCCTGCGGGAACTTCAAAACGGCCGACTTTCGCGATCTTGCCGTCCTTAATAGCGATGGAGCCACGAAACCAAGGGTTTCCGGCTCCGTCGATGATTCGGGCGTTGGTAATTACGAGATCGAATCTTTCGGTACTCTGACCGATTGCACCGCCGACAGACGAAAACAAAATGCAGAAGATCAGTAGTATCGAGAGTTTGGACATCCTATTTTTCCTCGGGCTCAGGTTCCGGTTCGCAGGCTTTGGCTTCGTCCTCGTCGGAAAAGCGATTGTGCAGATGTACCGGAGCCGTTTTCTTACGCAGACGAATGTTCAGCAGTTCGACGATGACCGAAAAAGCCATCGCGAAATAGATGTAGCCTTTCGGAATCGTCTGATGGAAACCTTCTGCCACGAGCATCACGCCGATAAGCAGCAGGAATGAAAGAGCCAGCATTTTGATCGTCGGGTGCCGCTGAACAAATGCCCCGATCTGGCCTGCAAACAGCATCATGGCGATGATCGAAATAACGACCGCCGAGATCATGATATATATGCCACGCGGCCCATAAGTCGTGCTGATCATGCCGACGGCAGTGATAACCGAATCCAGCGAAAATACTATGTCGAGCAGCACGATCTGGATGATCACGCTGACAAATCCGGCGTAGGTTTTCTTTGAGCCTTCGCCCTCTTCGCCCTCAAGGCTGCTGTGAATTTCATGCGTACTTTTGCCGATCAGGAAAAGGCCGCCAATGAGCAGAACGAGGTCTTTGCCGGCAAAACCCCAACCCCAAACGTGAAAGAGCGGCTCGGTCAGGCCGATCACCCACGACAGCGACATCAGCAGCAAAATCCGAATGCCTAGCGCCAAAGCGAGCCCGACATACCGAGCCTTCGCCCGTTGTTCAGGTGGAAGTTTGCCCGACAGGATCGAAATGAAAATAACATTATCGATCCCGAGGACGAGTTCTAAAACTGTAAGTGTCGCAAAAGCGATCCAGATCTGCGGATCAGAGAGCCATTCCATTTAGGTATCTTAGCGGTTATTCCTTAGATTTGCACGGCTTAGAGATCGCGGCGTCGGCAAGCGTTCGAGCCTCCTCATTTTGCTTCGCTCCGGGCGGAACGACATCGGTCACGCATGATCCGGTCTTGCTGATCTTTGCGACCATCAGATACGAAGTGCCCTTTCCGACTCCCTCAGGATCGGCAACGTTGTAGCGGGCGATCAGAGCAACCGGAACGCCCTTTTTCAGCCGCCATTCCAGCTTTTCGCCAACCGCTGAAAAGGCCGAGTAAAAGCTCGTCAGGTTGAGTTCGTGCTTCTTCTTGTTCGGCGGTATGATGTTGAGCGTTTGACGAAGGTCGCCTTCGATCAACTCGATCTTGTAACCAGCTGTTCCAGGGCAAATGCCGACGTAATCACCTGCTTCCGGTATCTTTTGTGCTTTGCAGATCTTGTCAGACGTCGGCGTGTAAACGCTTGTGTTTTGTGCGAAACCCGGCGCCACAAACAACAAAAGTGCCGAAAATACGAAAAATATTGATCTCATAAATGTCCTGATCTACCGAGTATAAACGATCCGCCCGCCAACGATAGTAACGACCGGAGCCCCGAGGAATTCCCAGCCGTTGAATGGTGAATTCCGTGATTTCGAACGCGATTCTGAAGTCTTATATGTCCACCGCAAGTCGGGATCGATGATGGTCAAATCCGCGATCGAGCCCGGAGCCAAAGTGCCGCGACCCGCGAGTTTGAATATTTTTGCCGGATTTGTCGAACACAACTCGACAAGCCGTGCGAGACCGATCACGCCTTTGTGGACGAGTTCGTTAAACGCGAGGCCGATCGCTGTTTCGAGGCCGGTGATTCCCATCGGGGCACGGTCGTATTCGAGAGCTTTTTCGTCCGCGTGGTGCGGTGCGTGGTCGGTCGCGATCGCGTCGATGGTTCCGTCGCGGAGGCCTTCGATAATGGCGGCGAGGTGCTCTTCGCTGCGGAGCGGCGGGGCCATTTTGGTGTTTGTGTCGTAGCCCTCGACCGCACGGTCGGTCAGAGTGAAATGATGCGGCGTGACCTCACAAGTTACGTTCAAACCGTCATTTTTCGCACGCCGAACCGCCTCGACCGCACCTTTTGTCGAAACATTAGCAATATGAACATGTGCTCCGGTCGCTTCAGCCAAGATCACATCACGCACCGCGTCGATGTCCTCAGCAAGCGCTGGCATTCCTTTTAGACCGAGCAATAGGGAAACACGGCCTTCGTGCATCACGCCGCCGGACGAGAGCGATTTGTCTTCGCAATGATCGATAACGGGCAGGTCAAAGTCCTTAGCATACTGCATCGCCCGCCGCATTATTCCCGCATTCGGAACCGGCCGACCGTCGTCTGAGACCGCAACTGCGCCGGCGGCCTTCATCTCACCCATTTCGGCAAGTTCGGAACCGTCGGAGGATTTTGTGATCGCGCCGATCGGGAAAACATTAGCCAAACCCGCTCGTTCCGCCTGCTCGATCATGTATCGAGTGATCGCGGCATTATCGTTAACAGGGTTCGTATTCGGCATCGGGCAAACGCTCGTCCAACCACCCGCAACCGCCGCCGCACAGCCGCTCGCGATGGTCTCTTTATGCTCCTGCCCCGGCTCACGAAGATGCACATGCATATCGATAAACCCCGGAGCCACGAGCATCCCACTCGCGTCAAAAACCTCACAACCCTCAGGCACGCTCTCGCCGGGCTTGATCCAAGCAGTAACTTTGCCGTCCTCAATGAGGACCGACATTCCAGTATTTTCTTGAGCGGCCGGATCGATAAGATGGCCGTTTGCGATCAGAAGTTTCATTAGCTCAATGCGAGTCAATTGTTTCAGTGAGCCGCAGCCGTGTTGCATACTCAATGTGAAGCACACGACGCGGTTCCGGTGATGTTGATTTAGATGAAGAATGGATCAAAAGGGGTTTCATCGCGATGACACCGCCTTTGCTAACCATACAAGTTACATGACTAGAATCGTTCGCATATCGAACGACTTCATTTTGGTCGATTAACCCAAGCGAATGGCTTCCGGGAATAACCTTCAGCGGACCGTTCACTTCAGTTGAAGCGTCAAGGTGCAAACGCAATGCGATAACTTCATCCATCGCCCATGACGGAGCTTGGGCGAACTGAACTCCTTCCTTGACCGTCCAAGGCCCCCAACCTGTTTCCGAAGTCCGTGATCTGATCGGAAGTACTTTGTCCTGATGCCAAACGACAAGCCAGTTTGAGCTTTCAGATTTGTCGAACAGCGTCGCCTTGAACGGCACGGGCTCCGCATCCAGAAAATCTCTGGCGATTGAAATAAGTCTTCTATCCGTTGCAACCGCTTGGACACGCTGATCACCAAAAAGATGTCTGACTCCAGCTCGTTTTGCTCGGTTATCTAAGTGTGAGATGAGGATATCGCATTCGCTCTCATCAAAAATATTCTCAAAGATCGCAAAGCCGGATGTCCTCGAATGTAGAGACGGCGGTTTATCCATTGGTCGGACTTCCTCCAGTGGCCAAATAAAGCACAGCCATTCTTACCGCGACGCCGTATTTCACCTGATCCAAAATAAGCGAACGCGAGCTGTCTGCAACCTCAGAGGCAATCTCGATGCCCCGGTTCATTGGTCCGGGATGGAGGACGATCGCGTCTTTTTTTGCCAGGTCCAGCCGTTCGTTTGTGAGGCCGTAGTGGATCGAGTATTCGCGAAGGGTTGGGAAATAGGCTGCGTTCATTCGTTCGGTCTGGATACGCAGGATCATAACGACATCGGCATCTCGGATCGCATCTTCGACATGATCGTGAACTACAAGGGCATTCGAAGAACCGTCGGCACCGATCAGGTATTCAAAATCTCTCGGTACCAACGTGCCCGGGCCGGCAACGCGAACCTTAGCTCCTAATTTTGTGAGCAGGTGAATGTTTGAACGGGCAACGCGGCTGTGCAATATGTCTCCGACGATCGCAACCTCGAGGCCCTCAAAGCTCTGTTTTCGCTCGCGGATCGTCATTGCGTCAAGCAGCGCCTGAGTCGGATGCTCGTTTGCACCGTCACCAGCGTTGACGATAGCGGCTCGACTGACCTTTGCGAGCTGGTGCGGAACTCCCGCGCTCGAATGCCGAACCACGATACAATCCGGAGCCATCGCGTCGAGATTCAACGCTGTATCGAGGAGCGTCTCGCCTTTTGTGACGCTTGAAGTGGCAACGCTGATATTTACGGCGTCGGCGGAAAGACGTTTGGCTGCGAGTTCAAAAGACGTCCGCGTGCGCGTTGAATTCTCAAAAAACAGATTAATAACGGTTTTGCCGCGAAGAGCCGGAACCTTCTTCACCTCGCGGTTCGAGATCTCACTGAAATTCTCGGCAGTGTCGAGAATGCCGACGATCTCCGCGGCCGTCAGATCGCGAATTCCCAGCAGATCTCTTCTTTTGAATGGTTTTTCCATCTAAACGCGGGCAAGCGAGACGCTTGCGGTCCAGTCGTAAAAAAAGCAAGGCGTTAACCTTGCTTCCAAAACTATTCACTCGGGCGTTCAAAAATGCCCACGGCCTCTACGTCGTCAAATTCTTTGAGCATCACCTTGATGATCTCGGTTTGCTTCGTCGGGACCTTTTTGCCGACGAAATCTGCCTGGATCGGCAATTCGCGGTGCTCAGTGCCGCGGTCGATGAGGACGGCGAGCTGAACTTTACGCGGGCGTCCAAAATCCATCAGTTGATCCATCGCGGCACGGATCGTTCGGCCCGTATAGAGAACATCATCGACCAAAACAACGATCTTGCCGTCGATATCGTGTTCAAGTTCAGTGCGATTGACGATCGGATTCGCGCCAACGGTCGACAGATCGTCCCGATAGAGCGTGATGTCCAAAATTCCATACAAAGGACGTTCGCCTTCGATCGCTTCGATCTTGTCAACGATACGCTCGGCCAGCGGCACGCCCCGGCGGCGGATGCCGACGATATAAAGGTCTTTCGGGCCGTGATTCGACTCAACGACCTCGGTCGCGAGCCGCCTGAGGGCACGTTTCATCGCCGCCGAATCCATTATCCGCGACTTTTCTACCAAATTTACTTCGTCAGCCATTGATGCAAAATCGTAGCAAAGAGCGATTGAAAGAGCAAAGTATGAGCCCAAGGTTTAGATACAACTTGTCTTGAACTAAAATCTTATTAACGATGGCAACAAAATTGTGGCAAAAACTACTTCGACCGATGATGTTCGGATTCGATGCTGAACGAGCCCACGAACTAGGGATGAAAGCCCTGAAGCTCGGAATATTTCCCGGAACATCTGCGCCGAACTTCGGACTTGGACCAGTTGAGCGATTCGGCCTCAAATTCTCGAATCCGCTCGGTATCGCGGCCGGATTCGATAAGAATGCGGTTGCAGTAAATCAACTAGAAGGGCTGGGCTTCGGATTTGTCGAGGTTGGCACCGTAACGTTCGAGCCGCAGCCGGGAAATCCAAAGCCGCGAATGTTTCGCTTGCCGAAAGACGAGGCGTTGATTAATCGGCTTGGATTCAATAACGACGGTGCGGTGAGAGTTGCAGAACGGCTCAAAGAGTTGAAAAGAAAATGTATCGTTGGCGTAAATATCGGAAAGAACAAGGATGTGCCAAACGAGGAAGCAACTGAGAATTATCTAAACAGCTTTGATCTGATCCACGAATATGCTGATTATGTAGCCGTAAATATTTCCTCGCCAAACACGCCGAATCTACGCGAATTGCAGAAGGCTGACAGCCTCGACGAACTATTAGGTGCATTGCAGAAACGGAATATCGAATTGAGCGGGAATGCTCAGAAGAAGCCACTCCTCGTAAAGATCGCTCCCGATCTGACCGAAGGCGAGATCGAAGCGATCGTTGACATTGCCCGTCGATACGAACTGGCTGGGATAATCGCAACCAATACGACGGTGTCTCGCGATGGTTTAAAAACGACGGATGTCGAACGCATCGGCGCAGGCGGTGTGAGCGGGCGCCCGCTTACAAAAAGATCGACTGAGGTTGTTTCGACAATATACAAGTATTCAAAAGGTGCGATCTCGATAGTTGGTGTCGGCGGGATCTTTGACGCTAATGATGCTTTCGACAAGATCGCTGCCGGAGCGTCGTTGACCCAGGCGTACACTGGTTTCGTGTACGGCGGGCCATATTTCGCTCGTGATCTCAGTGTTGGCCTTGCGAAGATATTGAAAGAGCGAGGCTTTTCCTCGCTTGATGATGCTATTGGTTCGGGGTTCGAATTGTGATCACGAAGCAGGCTTTTATTTGACACAATCGGCATAGTGACTATAATTAAGGTTTTGTCTTCGGTCGGGGACGACACTTAGGCGATGTTGACAATGATAATCGAACTTGCCAGCCTCGGGACGAAAGCGAAACAGATCGACGTTGAATTCGATCCTGCTGATATCGATCTCGAAGGCGAGTTTGTACATGTAGGCGGAAAGACGCACTTGGGGGGCGAGATCGAGCTGATCGAAAACAAAGCCCATCTGCGTGGGACAATCAAGGCGAGCCTCTTGCTCGGCTGCACGCGGTGCCTCGAACCGATCGAACGTGACGTTGAGTTCACATTTCGCGACATCTTTGTCGACGCGAATGCGGAAACTACGGATGACGAGACGGAACTCGCGGACGAGGCTCTGGATGAGTCGCAAGTTGAGAACGGCCAAATAGACGTGGCTGAGATGGTTCGAGAGCAGCTTTTGCTCTGGCTGCCGGAACAGATATTTTGCAGGGAAGACTGCCGCGGGCTTTGCCCGAAATGCGGTGGGAATCTAAATTTGATAGATTGTAAGTGTGACGAAGAAGAGGTTGATCCTCGCTGGGCCGCACTGAAGAGTTTGAAATAGCCGCGAAATTCGATATCCGCGGCCCTGATATTGAGGTAATTAACAATGCCAAATCCAAAACGTAGACATTCACATTCACGTACACGCACTCGCCGTGCGCATGATGCTTTGAGCACTCCGCAGTTCTATCTTGATAAAGATACTGGCGAAGCGAAGGTTCCGCACCGCATTGACGCGAAGACCGGGACTTTTAAGGGCCGCAAAATAATCGACGTCAAAGAAGCTGAATAGTAGTTCGATCGAGCTGAATAGACATCCGAGCGGTTGAACCTCCCGGATAAACTCGTTACACTCGAAAACCATTACTTATGCTTAACGCGGGAATTATCGGGATGGGACATGCTTATCCGTCGGGCATTCTAACGAATGCGGACCTTGAAAAGCTTGTCGACACCAACGATGAATGGATAACCACGCGCACCGGGATCAAGCAGCGTCATAAAGCTGAGGCGAACGAATACACTTCGCAATTCGGCTCCAAGGCCGCGCTGCAGGCGATCGAACGTGCGGGTCTAAAGCCCGAGGACATAGACATCATTGTCTGTGCCACCACGACCCCAGATCAGATCATGCCATCGACCGGAGCTTTGATACAGGCTCAGATCGGGGCTGTAAATGCCGCCGGAATGGACGTGTTTGCCGCGTGTTCCGGCTTTATTTATGGCATCACGATGGTCGAATCCATGATCCGCACCGGCCAGATCAAATATGCGTTGGTGATCGGGGCAGAAGTTCTGACCAAGTACGTTGATTACACCGACCGGGGCACCTGTGTCATATTCGGCGACGGAGCAGGAGCAGCAGTGCTTGGTCCAGTTCCCGAGGGCAAAGGTATTCTGGCTACAAAGATCAAGTCGGACGGCCGTTACGAAGAGCAGCTTTACGCTCCCGGCGGCGGCACGAAACTCGGCACAACCCACGAAACCATCGACAACCGCGAGCATTTTTTCAAGATGAAAGGCAATGAGCTTTTCAAAGTTGCCGTGCGCTCGATGGCTGATATTTCGGCAGAAATGCTTGAAAAAGCAGGCTACGGGGTTGAAGACGTTGATATCGTCATTCCCCATCAGGCAAATCAACGCATTACAGATGCCGTCGCTTCGAGATTGGGAGTTCCCGAAGAAAAGGTTTATTCGAACATCGCGGAGATGGGTAACACTTCGTCCGCCTCGATCCCGATCGCGATGGATGAGTGCATCCATTCTGGACGGATCAAAGAAGGAAGCCTGGTTCTTTTAACCGCATTCGGCGGCGGCGTGACTTGGGGTGGGACGGTTATCCGGTTTTAATTCTGAGTTCCTGCTTTAGCAGGCTTTTCGTCAAAAAAAGCCGGCTGAAGGCGGTACAAGAAACGTTTATGTCGAAGATCGCCTATATTTTTCCCGGACAAGGCAGCCAGGCTGTCGGAATGGGTAAGGATCTATTTGATAATTTCACTGCGGCCCGTGAAGTTTTTGAGGCGGCTGACGATGCTCTCGAGTTTTCGCTGTCGGAGATGTGCTTTGACGGCGACGAAGCTGACCTGCAACTCACCGCGAATACGCAGCCCGCTATCTTGACAGTTTCGGTGGCAGCGTTTCATGCGGCGATGGCGGAGGGAATGCCGGTTCCAGATTTCGTTGCCGGGCATAGCTTGGGCGAATATTCGGCTTTGGTCGCCGCTGGCGTTCTGGATTTTGCTGAGGCCGTGCAGACCGTCCGCAAACGCGGAACGTACATGCAGGAGGCTGTTCCGGTCGGCGTTGGAGCGATGGCAGCCATTCTTGGGCTAGATGTCGCTACGATCGAAGCCGGATGTGTGGAAGCTGCTCAGGCGCAGGTTTGCAGCCCGGCGAATATCAATTCGCCGTCGCAGGTCGTAATTGCCGGGAATGCGGAAGCTATCGACCGTGCGTGTGAGATATTGAAAGAAAAAGGAGCAAAACGGGCGATCAAGCTGAACGTCTCGGCTCCTTTTCATTGTGCATTGATGATGTCCGCTCAGGAACGGCTCGCGGCCGATCTGGCGAAACTGGAATACGGCAGCTTTTGAGTTTCCCATATTCCACAACGTAGATGCGGCATCTAACAGCGATTCGTCGCTCGTCGCGGCAAAATTGACGCAACAGGTTTCGTCGCCGGTGCGATGGCTGCAGACGATGGAGAATATGCGGGCAAGCGGTGTCGAGAAGTTCATCGAGATCGCCCCCGGTAAGGTTTTGACAGGGTTGGTGAGGCAGATCGATAAGGAAGCTGCCTACACCAACATTGAAAATACGGACAGTTTGAGAAATACTTTAGAAACGCTATAAAACAGGAGATTATTTTTATGTCAGAAGTACAGGATAAGATCAAACAGATCATCGTTGACGAACTCGGAGTCGACGAAGCAGAAGTTACAGAAAATGCCCGGTTCATCGAAGATCTCGGTGCCGATTCGCTCGATCTCGTCGAACTCGTGATGCGTTTCGAAGAGGAATTCGACATCGAAATTCCTGACGAAGACGCCGAGAAGATCCAGGGCGTTCGTGATGCATACGCTTACGTAGAACAGCATAAGGCTGCTTAGTTTTGATCGTTGATGGTTGACCGTTGATCGTGATTCGTTGGCTGGTTTTTTCCAACCATCAACGAATCACGATCAACTAACTATTTATATGAAACGTCGAGTAGTTGTTACAGGACTCGGTTCGGTTACGGCTTGCGGGAACGACGTGCCCACGACTTGGGGTGCGTTGATGAGAGGCGAGAACGGGGCTGATTATATTTCCAGGTTCGACACCGAGAGGTTTTCGGTCAAATTTGCGTGCGAGGTCAAAGGTTTCGATCCGCTGAGTTTCCTTGATAAAAAGGAAGCGAGGCGAATGGGAGCCTTTACTCATTTCGCTTTGGCGGCGGCTGATGAAGCTGTTGCGAACAGCGGCCTCGTAATCGACAGCTCGAATGACGAGATGGTCGGAACGTACATCAGCTCCGGCATCGGTGATTTTTGGGCGATCGAGCGTGAGCACGAAAAACTTCTGAATCAGGGGCCTGACCGGGTTTCGCCGTTCTTTATCGTTTCGGCGATCGTAAATCTCGCGGCTGGAAACGTTTCTATCCGGCATGGAGCGAAAGGCCCTAATTCGGCTACCGCGACTGCCTGTTCCGCTGGAGCACATGCCATCGGCGACAGCTTCCGTTTGATCGAACGTGGCGATGCTGACGCGATGATCTGCGGAGGAGCGGAAAGTGCTATCACTCCAATGTCCGTTGCCGGATTCGCGTCAATGCGGGCTCTTTCCACTCGAAATGACGACCCCAAACACGCTTCCCGTCCGTTCGATCTCGAAAGAGATGGCTTTGTTATCGGCGAAGGGGCAGGCATTCTTATTCTCGAAGAACTTGAATTCGCAAAGGCTCGCGGAGCCAATATTCTCGCGGAGATCGTCGGCTACGGAATGAGCGGTGATGCGTTCCACGTAACGATGCCGGACGAAACCGGTTCGGGAGCCATCCGCGTAATGCAGCGTGCATTGAAGGATGCTGGCATCGATCCGACAGCGATCGGCTACATTAACGCTCACGGAACTTCGACGCCTTACAACGACAAGTTTGAAACGCTGGCGATCAAAAAGGTCTTCGGCGATCACGCATATAATATTCCTGTCAGCTCGACCAAATCCATGACCGGCCACGCTCTCGGTGCGGCCGGCGGGCTTGAAGCAGTATTCGCCGTGAAATCTATCGTCGAGAAAAAGCTGCCGCCGACGATCAATTACGAATTCCCTGATCCGGATTGCGATCTCGATTACATCCCAAATCAGGCCCGCGAAGCAGAAGTCGATTATGTTCTTTCGAACAATTTCGGATTTGGCGGAACGAACGCTTGTTTGATCTTTAAGCGTTACAGTGAATAGGTTTAGCAGAAAGCGTCCTTGTTCGTTTTGAGCACCGACGCTTTTCTTATATCCTACAAATGAATGACCATTCATTTTTAATATGAAGATAATCGTACTAATGAAACAGGTCGCCAATAAGGATGCGGTCTTACGCATCGCGGGCGACGAGAAATGGATAAATGAGGCTGATATTTCGCAGCAGACCAACGAGTCTGACGGATACGCTTTGGAAGAAGCCTTGCGAACTGTCGAGGCCAAGGGCGAAGGCGAGGTTGTGGTCTGCACGCTCGGGCCGCAGACTGCGAAGACCGTTATCAAGGACGCTCTGGCGCGCGGAGCCGATCGCGCGATCCACGTTGTGGTAGATGACAGCAAGAGCCTTTCGCCTTATCAGATAGCGAAGGCGATCGCTGATGCGATCCGCGACGAGAACGCCGCTCTCGTTTTCACCGGGCTGCAGTCTGACGACGCGAGCCACGGGCAAACGGGCGTGATTCTCGCCGAATTGCTTGGCATTCCACACGCAACGATCGTTATCGAGGTCGACCGTGCGAGCCTTGGCGATACGCTTCGGGTTAAACGCGAGCTTGAGAGCGGTTGGTATCAGTGGTTCACTTACAAGCTGCCTTCGCTGATGACGATCCAATCGGGAATCTCGCAGATCCGTTATGCTTCGCTTAAAGGCATCATGGCGGCTAAGAAAAAAGAGATCCGCGATGTCACGCCAACGATCGAAGCCTTTGCTTCGGCGTCAAAGATCGAAAAAGTTTACTTGCCTCTAAAATCCAAACAAACCCAGATGCTTGGCAATGGCGATGCTAAAGCTGGTGCGGTCGCGTTGGTTGAAAAGCTCAAAACGGAGGTTCGCGTTATATGATCTTAGTATTTATAGAACACAAGGATTGCGTCCTCAACAAAACCTCACTCGAAGCCATCACCGCCGCTCAATCGATCGGCAAAGATCTCGGGCTGAAAGTCGCGGCAGTTTTGCCGTGCGACAAGGATTGCTCGCTCGCTCAGGAGATCGCCGGTTACAACGTCGAAAAGGTGATCGTTGCCAAAAACGAAAAGCTTGGAACCTACACGCCTGATGGTTACGCCGACGCGTGGGAACAGGTCATCAAAGCGACGAATCCGCAGTACGTCGTGATGTCGCACACATATCAGGTGCGTGATTTCGCTCCAAAGGTTGCGGCGCGTCTTGGCCGCGAGGTAGTTGGTGACTGCATCCGCTACAAAGCCGAAGGCGGCAAGTTGACGCTCACACGCCGCATTTTCCTCGGGAAGCTCGACGCTGATGTCACGATCGGAGGCGACGCTCCTTATTTTGTGACGTTCCAATCAGGAGCTTTCCGTGGCGACAACGCCGAAAAGGGAAGTTCGGCTGTTGAGACGATGGATGTGAGTGTCGGCGATATTCGCATGACGCCGGAGGCTCCGTTCCAGGAAGCCAAAGCGACCGTCGATCTCAGCAAATCTGAGATCATCGTGGCTGTCGGGCGAGGAATCAAATCACAGGAGAACATCGCCCTTGCCCAGCAATTGGCGGACGTTCTCGGTGCCGACCTTGCCGCTTCGCGTCCGATCTGCGATAGCGACTGGCTGCCGATCGACCGGCAGATCGGTTCGTCGGGACAGACCGTCGCACCGAAGGTTTACATCGCTCTCGGCATCTCCGGAGCCATCCAGCATATTGTCGGTATGAAGAACGCCGGAACGATCGTCGCCGTCAACAAAGATGCTGAAGCTCCGATCTTCGACATCGCCGATTTCGGAATCGTCGGGGATCTCTTCGACGCTGTTCCGGTGATGATCGAGGAGATCAAGAAGGCCAAGGGATAAAACCCAGTCAGACTAAACACCAATAACCGCGGATCGAATCAGTTCGGTCCGCGGTTTTTTTGCGCCTTTTTTTATCAATATGATCAAAATCATTTTTTCACCCCAGTACCGTTGCTAGATTTATCCACAGGAAAGGAGTACGGTATGAAAAAAATACAACTTATCAAAGAGTTCCAGCGAGGGGATGATCTCAAGGGGGAAAGGCAGCTCACGGAGCTGTACAACGGACCTTTCAGACGGATCGTCGAGGTTCGGCTTGCGGACGGAGCAGTTCTGTCAAGGCATCATGCGGCGGAGCCGATCACTGTTTTCTGTGTGACGGGAACCGGGGCTTTTTTGGCAGGTTCCGAACTTGAAGAAACGCAGAATTTGAGGGCCGGAACGCTCATCACGCTTGAAGCGGGAATCGAACATGAGGTCCGGGCCGAAAGCGAGCTTCGTCTGATCGTGAGCAAATTCAAAGGTGCCTGAACCGGAAAAACTGGATACGAATAACGAGCGACGAGACGTCGCGAGGAGTGATCGATATGAAAAGGCTGTGGTTGATACTTGGAGCGGTTTTTCTAATTTCTTTTGGAGTTTTGGGCTTTATTGGCACCGAGATCTTTCGGCAGGCTCCGCCGATACCGAAAGAGGTCGTCACGACCGACGGTACGCAAGTTATCGTACCTGAGCAGGTTTCGAACGGCCAAAATGTCTGGCAGGCGATGGGCGGAATGCAGGTCGGTTCGATCTGGGGGCACGGTTCGTACGTTGCTCCGGATTGGACTGCGGATTATCTACATCGCGAATCGCTGTTTATCCTGAATACGTGGGCCAATGCAGAATTCGGCGGCAACTATGACTCGATAGCAAGCGAACGGCAGGCAGCGTTGCGGCAGCGTCTGCAGGACCTGCTTCGGAAGAATACATACGACGAAGCGACCGGCCGCATCACAGTCGATCCGCTCCGTGCAAAGGCATTTGAGGATAATCTCAAGCACTATACCGATGTTTTTGCGAACGGAAACAAGGATTACGCGATCCAGCGAAATGCGCAGTCGGACCCGGCAAGGCTGCGCGACCTAACTTCGTTCTTTTTCTGGACCGCCTGGGCTTCCACGGCTAACCGCCCGGGCAACACGATCTCATACACCAGCAATTTCCCGTCAGAACCGCTTGTGGGAAACGTTCCCACAAGTTCGACGATCGTCTGGACCGGCGTCAGCGTGATCATGTTGATCGCCGGCATCGGAGCGATGGTCTGGTTCTACGCAGGTTGGCGAAAGGAACACGCCGAAGACACACCGCCAGATTCGGATCCATTGATCGGCGAAACTCTGACACCATCGCAAAAGGCAACGGTCAAATACTTCTTCGTCGTCTCGCTGCTTTTCCTTCTGCAGATCGTGATGGGAATTATCACGGCACATTACGGTGTCGAGGGCGGCGGATTTTACGGCATTCCGCTGCAGGATTACCTTCCGTATGTCGTGACGAGAACGTGGCACACGCAGCTCGGTATTTTCTGGATCGCAACCGCGTGGCTAGCCGCCGGACTTTTTATCGCACCATACATTTGCGGCTATGAGCCGAAAAAACAAAAGCTCGGCGTCGACCTTCTTTTTGGAGCATTGCTGATCGTAGTGCTCGGTTCTATGGGCGGGCAGTGGATGAGCGTGATGCACAAGCTCGGCAACGGCGATCTGTGGTTCTGGTTCGGACATCAAGGCTATGAATACGTCGATCTCGGCCGGGTGTGGCAGGCCGCTCTTTTCATCGGATTGCTGCTGTGGTTATTTCTCGTTGGCAGATCCGCCGTTGCGGCACTCGGCAAACCGGGAAACAATCGCTCGCTGGTTTTACTTTATCTTGGGACGACGGCCGGTATCGCGCTGTTTTACGCTCCCGGCCTGTTTTGGGGAATGCGTTCTCACATCACGGTCGTCGAATACTGGCGTTGGTGGGTCGTTCACCTCTGGGTCGAAGGCTTTTTCGAGGTTTTCGCAACGGTTGTCATCGCTTTCTTGTTCGCGCGTCTAAAGGTAATCAATGCCGAACACGCAGCTCAGGCTTCGCTTCTTTCAGGAGCAATTTACCTGAGCGGCGGCATTATCGGAACGATGCATCACCTGTATTTCGCCGGTACTCCGACGATCGCTCTAGCTTTCGGATCGGTATTCAGTGCTCTTGAGATCGTTCCGCTCGTATTTGTCGGTTACGAGGCCTTCGAAAACATCCGTCACTCGCAAAAGAAACCGTGGCTAGCTCAATATAAATGGGTCGTCTACTTCTTTGTCGCGGTTGCGTTCTGGAATCTGGTGGGAGCGGGAATTTTCGGATTCATGATCAATCCACCGATCGCTCTCTATTACATGCAGGGCTTGAACACGACCGCAACTCACGCTCACGGAGCACTTTACGGTGTTTACGGAACGCTCGGCCTTGCACTTCTGCTATTCTGCATGCGGGCGATCGATCCGGAACGCAAATGGAACAACAAGCTGCTCGGTTTCGCATTCTGGGCGATCAATATCGGTATGCTGATGGAGATCCTGTTCAGTCTGCTGCCGATCGGTCTGCTGCAAACCTATCAGTCGGTTTCGGTCGGCTATTGGTCCGCTCGCAGCCCGGAATTCATGCAGACTGGATTGATGCAGACGCTGCGATGGATGCGGCTGTTCGGCGACACGGTATTCGCCATCGGAGCGGTCGCGTTTGTTTGGTTCGCATTAAAACTGATGCTTACGAAGGGGGAACGAACGAACCTTCCGTAATTACCATGCTCAACGCGACCTTCGGTGCGGCCCGTCGTCAAACGGGCCGCACTCTTAGAATGAAAAAGGGAACGTCATGAAAAAAGATATTCAGGATCGCGAAGATATTGACCGTCTGATGATCGAGTTCTATTCGCGTGCGATAACGGACGATGTCATCGGCTACATCTTCACCGACGTCGCCAGACTCGATCTTGAATACCACTTGCCGATCATCGGAGATTTTTGGGAATCGGTGCTATTCCAAACCGGGAAATATCAGGCACACGGAAGAAATCCGATGGCCGTTCATGGTGAGTTGAACGAAAAAACACAGCTCTTGCCGGAACATTTCGAACGTTGGCTGATTATCTTTGTCGAGACGGTCGACAATGCCTTTTGTGGTGCGAGGGCCGACTTTATCAAGGCCAGAGCACGAGCGATCGCAGATCGAATGCTGAGCTATGTAGGCGAACTGAATCGCACCGCGATCATCCTTCCAAATAGTCACGAAGCGGCTGAGGCGATTCGACAATGACCTTGCCGTGCGAGATCGTTACGAGCCGTCTGTCGGCAAGTTTCCTGATCGAGCGTATCGCGGTTTCGGTCGTTAGTCCCGCCATGCGGGCGATGTCCTGACGGCGATGAGTGATCCTGACAGGAGTTTCAGATGAACCTTTCAGAGCGAGCTTTAACAAAATGTTTGCCACACGATGCTCGGGTGATGCGGTTGCGAGATTCTGGATTGTCGCCGTTTTTTCCCGAAGCATCCCGCACATCCACTGAATAACCGCGAAGGAGAATTCGCTCGACGACCGCAGAACATCAAGGAAATCACGTCGTGCGATCAGCAGCAGACGGGATTCTTCCATCGCGATTGCGGCCGCCGGATATTTCCCGCCGTCAAAAACCGGCGGCACGGCGAACATCTCGCCTTCCTCAAAGATCCCGATTATCACCTCTTTTCCAGGTTCGAGAAAGTGGATCATCTTCACACGGCCCGACAAAACAACCGGCAGAAAATCCGCCGCATCGCCGCCCGCGAAAATTTCCTGATCTTCGCGAAAAGTCTTTACTTTCCCGCATTTATGCAGGATCTGCGAGAGTTCGGCGGAAATTGTCGAGAGTAGGGAATTCATTGGTAGCTATCTGAGCCGTTGATGCTTCTCACTCGCCTCGATCGTCGCGGTAAGGCGGGAAACACGCGTCTTTTCCTGTTTAGCGTCCATTATATGATGGATCATCACTTTCCGATATGACGGCGCCTGGGTCGAGAAAAATTCCCACGCCTTTTTGTTTTTGCGGAACTGCTTTTCAAATTCGGGAGATAATTCGCTCGCTTCTTTTTCGTAGGAGTAGATCTTCGATTTGGCTTCGGTACGTTTTTCGAATGCTGCAATTCCGGCCGGCTGCATTAAACCGCTTTTCGTCAATTCCTCAACCTTCTTGATATTCACCGCACTCCAAATGCTTCCGGCCTTTCGCGGCGTAAATCTGATCGAGTAGCTTTCATCATCTATCCGCTTTCGCACGCCGTCGATCCAGCCGAAGCACAAAGCCTGATCGACCGATTCCGGCCAGGTCATGCTCCGTTTGCCGCTGCCGACCTTGTGAAAGCCAACTAGAAGCTCGGTCTCTGAAGCGTGATGAGTTGTGAGCCATTCGCGGAATTTAGACTGATCTGAGAAGAATTTCGGTGGCATAGAATCGTTTGACCTAGCATAACGCCTTTTCGTTCTCGAATTTAAACCCGCTCGTAGGATTTAGCGAAACTTTTTGGTCGGTGTTAATGTATTAATCATTCACACTTTCATTTTCGGCCGTGAAAAGCCGAAAAAATTTATCAGGAGAAACGTGAGGGAACTGACGGGAGAGCCGAAGGCCTTTTTAAGTCGGGTTGTATAAATATGAAGAACAAAAGATGGTTTAAGATCGCGGCGGTCGGTGTATTGCTGCAGTCATTCGTAATGCCGGCGGCAACGCTGGCGCAGGACGCTAACCGCGATTCGGTTTACGCCGCGATCCGAAAAGAGGGCATGGACAACTCGAAGATAATGAACACGATGCATTATTTTACGGATCTCTACGGCCCTAGACTGACCGGCTCACCAAATCACGTGAATGCAGCGAAATGGGCGGCGAACGAGATGAAATCGTGGGGGTTTGACAAGACCGAACTCGAACCGTGGGATTTCAAGAATCCGGGTTGGGTAAACGATTACAACACCGGCGTGATGCTAACGCCTGTTGCGGACACTCTGACCTATGAGGTTCTCGCCTGGACGCCGTCGACCAAGGGAGCGGTTACGGCAAACGTTGTGAACATGGTCCTGCCGACTTTTCCATCGAAGGAAAATCCGCGAGTCATGCAGCAGCCGACACAGGAAGAGCTGACCGCGTATTTCAACTCGATGCAGGCACAGATCAAGGATAAGATCGTCCTCGTGGGAACGCCCGCATTTATCGATCAGTCGACCGCGCAGGCTCCAAAACGTGTTGACGAAGCCCAGCTCAAATGCCGTATGGATCCGACGAAAACTCCGGCTGACTGTGCTGCCCTCGGCGGCGGACCTGGCGGGAACGGCCCGCGCGGTGGCGGACCTGGCGGTCCGGGAGCCGGTGGACAGATCACTCCGCGTCCCAATGCTCTGACCGCGGCTCAGGTAAATGAGCAGTTCGACAAATACCTGATCGATAACGGTGTGAAGGTTCGCATCAATGAATCGCAGCTCGATCGGGGTTTGGTACGTGCGTTCAACAACCGCACGTTCGATATTACGAAAAACGTCCCGACGGTCGTCATGCGTACCGAAGATTTCGGCCGCATCTATCGTCTGCTGAAGCACGGAACGCCTGTGACCGTCGAGTTCAATCTCAAGAGCCACCTCGTTCCCGAGGGCAAAACGAGCTACAACGTCGTCGGCGAGATCTGGGGTTCGGATAAAAAGGACGAAGTCATCATGCTCGGTGGCCATCTCGATTCGTGGCATTCGGCAACCGGTGCGACTGACAACGCGATTGGCTGCGCGACGATGATGGAAGCCGCACGCATCCTGAAAGCTATCGGCGTCAAACCACGACGCACGATCCGCGTTGCATGCTGGGGTGGCGAAGAGCAGGGCTTGCTCGGCTCGGCTGCTTATGTTGCAAAGCACTTCGGTACATTCGAGAATCCAACTGCGGAATACTCGAAATTCGGCGGATACTTCAACATCGATAGCGGTACCGGAAAGGCTCGTGCACTCAGCGTTTTTGGCCCGGCGGAGACAGCGACCGTTCTTCGCGAAGCCCTTGCTCCGTTCTCAGATCTCGGATTTGCTGGCGTTAGCTCGACCCGCAGCCGTGCAACTGGCGGAACTGACAGCACATCGTTCAATTTCGGAGGGCTTCCGGGTATCGGTGCTCAGCAGGATCCGATCGAGTACTTCGCCGGAACCTGGCACACAAACATCGACACCTACGAACGCATTATCGAAGGCGACGTAAAAGCCTCAGCGATCATCTTCGCGGCTGGCGTCTACACGCTGGCGATGCGCGATCAATTGCTGCCGCGTTTCTCGGCTGCCGACATGCCTGCACCGCCAACTCCAGCACCAACACCTACGCCTGCGGCAACGCCGCGTCCGTAGAGCATCTCTGATCAGTGATAAAGCGTGCCCGTTTCCATCGCGTGGAACGGGCACGCTTCACTTACATATTTACGTTATTTTTATCGAGTTTCGTAAGCAGCAAAAATGAGTTACCAGATCGAAACAAGCGTGGATGATGACTTGGTTCGCGTTATCGCTACGGGCGAATATGCGTTCGCGGATCTTCCCGTTTTTATCTCACGAGTACGAGAAATCACCGCCGAATATAGTAAGTATAAACTGCTGATCGACTGTAGCATGCTCGCAATCGAAATGACGGAGGCTGAACGCTTTGCGGGGGGAAAACAAATCGCTGAATTGTTCGGTCCCGAGATACGGGTGGCTCTACTGATGCCGACCGGTCAGGTTACCAAACTTGGCGAACTCGCCGCCGTAAATCGAGGTGCGATGTTATTGGTCACATCTTCGGAAGAAGAAGCATTGGAGTTCCTCAGATGAAGGAGCATTTGCCCGCCCACGGCCCGCACGTTCACACCAGAATGTACACAGCACTCGATTGTCGATAAGTGTTTGAGAAATATTCCGATATTTGTAAAAACTGGCACGCAATCGCTCTTTATTCAAATCATAAATTGACAGTAAAAAATATTTCCCAACGGATTGGTTGGCTATTGCTTTTGCCGCTTTGTTTTGCGTAAATATAGTTAATCCAATAAATCGAAAAATTAGGTCAGGTTTCCACGAGAGATTTTCCCCTTAAGTATGCAAGAATTTACAGACCAGATGCCTTCGGATATTGAGCGTTTTCCGATGGTTCCCATTCGTGATGTAGTCATTTTTCCGTACACAAAAGTCGCGTTCAAGATCGGCCGGCCTTCGTCTGTAATGGCGTTAGAGCAGGCAATGACGGGCGAACGGCAGATATTTCTGGCCACCCAGCACGACGCCACAGTCGACGAACCGGCGGCCGATCAGATCTATCAGGTTGGAACGTTGGGGCGGATTCTACAGGCACAGCGTCAGGACAATGGTCAGATCAAGGTTGTCGTAGAAGGCCGTGAAAGAGGGCGTTCGGTGCGAGTCGAGCAGGGATCGGACGGCATGTTCTACGCCCACGTCCGACGCATCGGAGCGACCGATGAGTCGGGTTATCGAACTGATGGCTTATTGCAGAAAATCCACTCGCTGGTGGAGCAGTTTCTAAGGGTTTCACCGGATGCATACACGGACGCTCTGCATGCCAGTTTGCGTGGGGTTTCAGCCGCACAGATCGCTGATTCGATGTCGTCGCATTTGCGTATCGGTGTCAATGAAAAACAGGAATTGCTGGAGACCGTTTCCGTTGCCGAGCGCCTGCAGAAACTTGTTGAAGTACTCGAGGCCGAGATCGAAAAACGCCAGCTCGACCGCAACATCCATTCCCGCACCAAAAAGCAGATGGACAAGCATCAGCGGGAGTACTACCTTAACGAACAGATCAAGGCGATCCACAAAGAACTTGGCCGCAAGGACGATAAAGCCGAGCTGGAAGAGTTGAAGAAGAAGATCGTCGAAGCCGGTATGACGGAAGAGGCAACGGAGAAGGCGATGCAGGAATTTGGCCGCCTCGAATCGATGCCGCCAATGTCTGCCGAGGGAACCGTCGCACGAACTTATCTCGATTGGCTCATTAACGTGCCATGGCAGCAGCGGTCGGAAGAGATCGAGGAACTCAGCGAGGCAGAGAAAACTCTTAACGAGGATCATTACGGACTTGAAAAGATCAAGGAACGTATCCTTGAATTCCTCGCAGTTCGTCAGCTTGTAAAAAATCCGAAGGGCACGATCCTGTGCTTCGTTGGACCTCCGGGCGTTGGTAAAACATCACTCGGAAAATCGATCGCGAATGCAACCGGCCGTAAATTTGTGCGGTTGGCACTTGGCGGCGTCCATGACGAAGCCGAAATTCGCGGTCATCGCCGAACCTACATCGGTTCGATGCCGGGCCAGATCGTTCAGCTTATGAAACGGGCGGGAACGACGAATCCGGTGATCCTGCTTGATGAGGTAGATAAGCTCGGACGTGATTATCGCGGCGACCCAAGTGCGGCGCTACTCGAGGTTCTCGATCCAGAGCAAAATAGTACGTTCCGCGATCATTATCTCGATGTGGATTATGATCTCTCGCACGTCTTCTTTATTGCGACGGCCAATGTTTTGCACACGATCCCACCTGCTTTGCAGGACAGGCTTGAGATTTTGAATCTTTCCGGCTACACCGAGCGTGAGAAACTGGAGATAGCTAAGCAGCATCTGATCGTAAAGCAGTGCGAAAACAGCGGGATTGACCCGGATCGAGTTGTATTTACGGATGATGGGATCATTGAAACCATAAGACATTACACACGCGAGGCCGGTGTTCGAAATCTCGAACGAGAGATCGGTTCTTGCTTAAGGAAGATCGCGAGGAAATTTGTCACTGCTGAAGATAAGGAGAATTTCCGTGTTGTTATCAACGCTGAAATGGTTCAGGAGTTGCTCGGCGTCATTCGCTATCGAAAACAGGATATTGCCCGAAAGAGCGAGATCGGTTTGGTAAATGGTTTGGCGTGGACCGAGGTTGGCGGAGATGTTTTGCAGATCGAAGCGACCTTGGTCAAGGGAAAAGGCGACGTAACGTTGACCGGAAAACTTGGCGAGGTGATGCAGGAATCGGCCAAAGCGGCTCTGACGTGCATTAGAACGCGTGCCGATGAACTCGGAATTGATTCTGCGATATTCCGCGAAAAAGATCTTCACATTCACGTTCCTGAGGGAGCTATTCCTAAGGACGGCCCGAGCGCGGGCATTACCATCGCAACAGCAATGGTCTCTGTCATGACCGGAAAGCCGGCAAGACACGACGTCGCGATGACCGGGGAGATCACGCTCAGAGGAAAAGTTCTTCCGATCGGCGGCGTCAAAGAAAAACTGCTCGCGGCGCATCGTTTTGGATTGAGAACTATTATTCTCTCGAAGGATAACGAGAAGGATCTGGTCGATATTCCGGACGAGGTCCGCGATGATCTGACGATACACGCGGTCGAATACATTGACGAGGTGCTGGAGCTGGCGCTTACGGATAGCGTTCCTGAGATCAAGCTGGAAACGCCGGTTTTGTGGAGTTCGGATTCGGCAGCGACGGAGATCTCGGCGAACGTTGAGTAAACGTTTCTCGAAAACCTGATGAAGATCACATCCGCCGAATTCATAAAAAGTGCTTTTGAGAAAAGGCATTGGACGGTTGACGGCAGGCGGGAGATAGCTTTTCTCGGGCGATCGAACGTCGGGAAGTCTTCGTTGATAAATTCTTTGCTTTTGCGGAAGGGCCTGGCCCGCACATCGAATACGCCGGGGCGGACGCAGAGCATCAATTTCTTTTTGATAAACGAGAGTTTCTACTTTACTGATCTGCCGGGCTACGGTTACGCGAAAGTGTCGAAATCTATGCGTAACGATTGGGGCAAGATGGCGGAGGAATACCTAGGTGAACGGGAAGAGTTGGCTCTTTGCATTCAATTAGTTGATTCGCGGCATAAGCCCTCGGCACTCGATATCCAGCTCAACGAATGGCTGGAGTTCAACAACAAACCGCATCTGATCGTCGCTACGAAATCGGATAAGATCTCAGGGAACGAGTTGAGCAGATCGCTGACAGAAGCGGCTAAGGTATTGCCAGGAGCTAAGATCCTTAGCTATTCCGCTCAAACCGGCAGAGGACGAGACCAAGTTTGGGCGGAAATTAATGCCGCTATCAATAATTATCAAACCACGGGTTGATTTTTATCATCTTATGCTGTAATAATTAAGATTCCCGGATACTGTTGGGTTCTTTCGAAAGCTTTTTATAGCTATTTCACTGGCATTACTACATACAATCCGTACGATTTTCTCCGCTTTATCTTCTTTTTAGTCCTGACGCGTTAACGCGCGAGAAAATTGTTAAAACCGCAGAATAACGTCGCCGAACGTCGCGATGTCTGATTTCAACTGAACTACAAAATGGCCACAAAAACCACACCAACCCGCAAGCCTAAAGTCGCGAAAGCCGCAGCAGCGGCAGAGACCGACGCCCTTCCGATCGATGATGTCGAAACCGAGAGCGTCGAGACGACTGACAAGAAGAAAAAGGGAGCCGACAGCAACGGGGCCTCCGCAGATGCATCCCTGAACATTGCCGATCTTAAGGATATGTCGATCAGCGAACTGACGCATATCGCAAAAGAAATGGGCATCGAAGGTGCGACCGGGCTGCGCAAGCAGGAACTTATCTTTAAGGTCCTCGCGGCACAGACCGAGAAAAGCGGACTGATCTTTTCGCAGGGCGTTTTGGAGACGTTGCCTGACGGCTTTGGGTTTTTGCGTGCCCCTGAGTACAACTACCTGCCGGGCCCGGATGACATTTATGTCAGCCCATCGCAGATCCGCAAATTTGATCTGCGAACCGGCGACACCGTTTCCGGACAGATCCGTCCGCCTAAGGAAGGCGAGCGTTATTTTGCTCTTATTAAGGTCGAAGCCATCAACTTCGAATCGCCGGAACAGTCACGAGAGAAAGTCTTCTTTGACAACTTAACGCCGCTCTATCCTGATGAGCAGCTCAATATGGAGATCGAGGGCGATCCCGAGCGCATCGCGGCTCGTGTAATGGACCTCGTCACGCCGATCGGTAAAGGCCAGCGTGCTTTGATCGTCGCTCCGCCGCGTACCGGTAAAACGATGCTGCTGCAGACGATCGCGAATTCGATCACGCAGAATCATCCGGAAGTCGCTCTGATCGTTCTGCTCATCGACGAACGACCGGAAGAAGTTACGGACATGCAGCGTAGCGTCAAAGGCGAAGTTATTTCGTCAACTTTCGACGAACCGCCGACACGCCACGTACAGGTCGCCGATATGGTCATCGAGAAAGCAAAACGCCTGGTCGAACACAAACGCGACGTCGTTATTCTGCTCGATTCGATCACGCGTCTCGCTCGTGCTCATAACGCCGTCGTTCCGCCGTCGGGCAAGATCCTTTCGGGTGGTATCGATTCGAATGCGTTGCAGCGTCCAAAGCGTTTTTTCGGAGCGGCACGTAATATTGAAGAGGGCGGCTCGTTGACGATCATTGCCACGGCCCTCATCGACACCGGTTCGCGAATGGACGACGTTATTTTCGAAGAGTTCAAGGGAACAGGTAACTCGGAAATTCACCTCGACCGCAAGCTCTCCGACAAACGTCTCTTCCCGGCGATCGACCTTCAACGGTCGGGAACACGAAAGGAAGAACTGCTTATCGGCAAGGAAGATCTCAATCGCATCTGGGTCATGCGCCGCGTACTCAATCCGCTTTCGCCGGTTGAGCAGATGGAAGTTGTTCTCGAAAGGCTTTCGAAAACAAAGACCAATGCGGAATTCTTGGCGTCGATGCAAACTTAGTTAGGGAGATCGAGATACTAAAAGCAAAAAACGGGGAATTGAAATGTTCATTTTCCCGTTTTTTAGTTTGAGTTTTTCACTCTAAGATATTCCTTGTTTGTATGCGCGTAGCAGTAATTTCATCAGAAGCAGTTCCGTATTCGAAAACCGGCGGGCTCGGTGACGTTGCGGGGGCGTTGCCTAAGGCTCTGAAGCAGATCGGGATCGATTCGCTGCTGATCACTCCGTGCTATTGGCAGACAAAAGGTGAATATCTTTGGCATACAGCTATCGAGAATCTTTGGATCAACTGGCGCGACCGCGCGGTCCAGGCGAAAGCTTTCTACAGCGAGGCAAACGGTTCTTCTACCTTTCTTATCGACTATCCACCGTTGTTTCATCGCGATTCTATCTACGGCTACACCGAAGACTACGAGCGGTTTGCTTTTTTCAATCACGCGGCTCTCGAACTTCTGAAACGGATCGGCCGTGCCCCTGAAATAATCCACCTGAACGATTGGCACTGCGGCTTCGCTGCAGTTGAGGTTGCGGCCCGACGGCGATACGATACGTATTTTCGCAACACTCGCACCGTTTTCTCGATTCACAACATGGCCTACCAGGGCGGATTCGGGCTGGGCGAATTGCCGGCACTTGGATTTTCGAGCGGATTTGCGCGAGATAGCTTTACGCTCAACGGCTATGCCTCGGCAATGAAAGCGGGGCTCGAAACCTCGGACACGCTCTCAACGGTCTCGAAACGCTATGGATATGAGATTCAAACCCCGGAATTTGGCGAAGGCCTCGATTGGCTGACTCGAAAACGGGCAAATCGCCTGATCGGCATCACTAACGGCGTCGATTATGAAGAATGGGATCCAAACACGGATCGCGAATTGCCTGCTCACTTTTCTATTGATGATCTTTCCGGTAAAGCCGAATGCAAAAAGGCATTGCTCGACCGTTTCCATCTGCCGATCGAGCTCGACCGGCCGATCTTTGCATCGGTGACAAGGTTGACCTCGCAAAAAGGCGTGGAACTCATTCGACAGGGAGCCGGCGACATTTTGGCAGCCGGTGGATTCTTCATCGCGCTCGGATCGGGTGAGAAAGACTCTGAGAAATTCCTGCAAACACTCCGCGATTATGCACCTTCGC
Source organism: Pyrinomonadaceae bacterium (assembly GCA_047600985.1). Lineage (GTDB taxonomy): Bacteria > Acidobacteriota > Blastocatellia > Pyrinomonadales > Pyrinomonadaceae > OLB17. Next base: position 1,057,268 of record JASGKA010000002.1, read on the forward strand.
GGGTTGGGGTTTACATCGGCTATAATGAAAGTCTGGCACATCTTATAGAGGCAGGAGCGGATATGTTCCTAATGCCTTCGAAATTTGAACCGTGCGGGCTAAACCAAATGTATTCATTGCGTTACGGGACTGTTCCGATCGTTCGTACCACGGGCGGATTAGATGATACGGTAGAGAATTGGGATGCGGTTTCCGGCCGAGGAAACGGATTTAAGTTTGGCCCTTATCAGGCCGACAAACTGCTCGAAAAGATATACGAAGCCCGTTTCGCCTACGAAGACAAGGAATCGTGGGCAAAGATCCAGATGAACGGCATGGCGGTCGATAATTCGTGGCAAAACGCCGCACGGAACTACGTTGAGTTGTATCAATGGACACTGAGCAATTAGACCTGACGCTTCCGGATCTGACCGCAGTTGAACTTGATCTCGGCAATCGTGTGGTCGTTCGGAATTTCAAGGATTCAGACGCTGAGGACATTTTTGCCACGGTTCATCGAAACATCGATCATCTGCATTTTATGCATTGGATCAAGCCGGACTATTCGCTGAACGACGCGTTCGAGTTTCTGGAGCGGTCCAAAAATAATGCTGAGAAGGGCGAAAGCCTGTCACTTGGAATTTTTGCAGACGACGCGTTTATCGGATCGATCGGATTCGTACATTTTGAAATGGCCGCACGGCGCACCGAGATCGGCTATTGGATCGACGCAGCATTTGAGGGCACGGGAGTCATCTCGAGAGCGTGTGAGCGGCTGATCGACTATGCGTTCAACGATCTCGGCATGAATAGGATCGAGATCCGATGCTCAGCCGAGAATATGCGCAGTGCCGCGATACCAAAGCGTTTTGGATTTAAGAAGGAAGCCCATCTGCGGCAGCAAGAATTGCGTCAGGGACGTCTGCATGACTTCCTGATATTCGGACTGCTGCGTTCCGAATGGGAATCTAAAGGTTGTAATTTATGATCATCGTTATTATCGGAGCCCAATGGGGCGATGAAGGAAAGGGAAAGGTCGTCGACCTGCTTGCGGATCGATTCGATATCGTTTCACGTTATCAAGGCGGTCACAACGCCGGTCACAGCGTGTATGTCGGCGATAAAGCGTTCGTTCTCAGGCTCTTACCTTCGGGCATTATTCACGAAGACAAAACCTGCGTGCTCGGAAACGGGATGGTCATCGACCCGAAAGCCTTTTTCGAAGAGGTCGATCAGATAGCAGAAAAAGGCATCTCGGTCACGCCCGAGCGTCTAAAAGTTTCGAGCCGTGCCCACCTCATAATGCCTTATCATCGTGCTCTCGATCACACATCTGAGGAGCGGTTAGGGAACGAGAAGATCGGAACGACCCTCCGCGGCATTGGGCCTGCATACGAGGACAAGGCGGGCCGTCGCGGAATTCGTGTTGCCGACGCGATGTCCCCCGATCTATTGAAGCTGCGTATCGAACGAAATCTCGAGGAAGCAAACCGTATCATCGCGCTGTTTGGGCAACAGCCGCTGCGAGCTGACGAGATACTTGCTGAGATCTCGCCGCTTGTTGAGCGACTACGTCCATTTGTTTGCGAGACCTCACATTTTCTTGCTGAAGCCCGCAAATCGAACAAGAAGATCCTTCTCGAAGGAGCACAGGCAACCCTGCTTGACGTAGATCACGGCACCTATCCGTACGTGACATCATCGAATCCCACTGCTGGTGGAGCTTCGGTTGGCGCCGGCATCCCGCCTCATCACATAACCGGCGTTCTCGGTATTGTCAGAACATACGCGACACGAGTCGGTGAAGGTCCGTTCCCGACAGAGATGGTCGAAACGGAAGAGGATATGGCAAACCTCATACGTGAACGCGGCCGCGAATATGGCTCGGTTACGAAACGCCCGCGTCGGTGCGGTTGGTTCGACGCGGTGGCAACGCGTTATGCGGCGGAACTAAATGGATTCGACTCCGTCGCTCTTACCAAACTTGATGTTCTGGACGCGTTGGAAGAGATAAAGGTCTGCGTCGGCTATGAGATAGACGGTCGTCGGATCGATACGTTTCCGGCGGTCGCGACAGAGCTTCGAGAGATCAAACCGGTTTACGAGACGTTGCCTGGGTGGATGACGGACACAGTTGGGACGACCGAATTCAGCGACCTGCCTGAGAAAGCCCAGGCGTATGTCCGATTCCTGTCCGACCAGATCGGCGTCGAGATCGGCTTGATATCGACCGGGCCCGAGCGTGATCAGACGATCATCTTGAAGGAATCGGTGATGGAAGGCTGGTTCAGCGCGAGGTCGTGATTTATGAGATCTTCGACTGTCGTGATCGTTGAATTCAGCGACGAATGGGCGGAAGATTTTGCTTCGCTGAATTACGAGTGGATCGAGAAGTTCTTTTCTGTGGAAAAACATGATCGCGAGATCCTCGACGATCCACGAAGCTCCGTCATCGAGCCGGGCGGCCAGATATTCATGGCGGTTGTTTCCGGATTAGCGGCCGGTACTGTCGCGTTGATCCCCGCAGGCGAAGGCGTCCTTGAGCTGACCAAGATGGCCGTGTCACCTGAGTTTCAGGGGATGGGCATCGCTAATCACTTGATGGAAAGCTCCTTGGACTACGCGGCAAAAAGCGGTGCGACGTCGGTTTTTCTCGAATCCCATCGATCTCTGCAGCCCGCACTGGCACTGTATCGCAAGTTCGGCTTTGTCGAGGTCCCATCGGACCCGAATTCCGAATACGCACGAGCGGATATCAGAATGGAAAGGGCGATCTAGCATCTAATCTCGAAAATCTGCATTTTGTATTTTGCAAAAATCAAACTGCATTGTAATATTACCGTTTGTGGTCCGATAGCTCAGTCGGTAGAGCAAGTGGCTTTTAACCACTGGGTCGCAGGTTCGAGTCCTGCTCGGATCACCACTCATTTAACGTTGGGGCGTCTAGTTCAGACGCCCTTTTGCATTCACGGGATGGAACCGCAGGGAATTAGCTAATCAGCCCGATGTGCTTGGAGAGGGCGAATCAATGGAGTACCCTGAAGTGTCACAATAGCACCTCACTGTTATGTATCTTACAGATTTACATTTACGGTGTTGGGTGTTTCAATAATAAAGTTGAAATCTAATCCAGTAATGCGTGTCTCCTAACACATGGCATTCGGGCGGCGAGCGGGGTCGTCTTTTTTACATAAAACTCTCGCCGAACACTGATGCCGCGAAGAAAATTTCGTCACACACAGCGTTTTGACTCATCCGGCGAACAATCCTTTCAGGAATATCTCGTAAACAGCGATGCACCGGCGACCACGCGAACCGAGCTTTTGCGGCTCATTCGCGGCGGCGAGGACACGTATCTTGAGTTGAAGGTGAAGCTTTCCAACTCGGAACGCATCGCTCAGGGTATTGTCGCGTTGGCAAATACGGACGGCGGGACGATCATCTTCGGCGTGAACGACCAACTGCGGATCGAGGGCGTTTCGAACCCGGAATGGGTGCAGTCAGAGATCGCACGCATCTGCCGTGAGGACATCGTGCCACCGATCATTCCGATGATCGACACGATAGCCTTCGACAGTGGCAAACGCATCGTCGCACTCGACATCGACGGCAGAAAACGGCCTTACCGAACGCGTGACGGGCGTTTTTATCTGCGGATCGGTGCCGAAAAGCGGGAAGTCTCACGCGGCGAGCTTTCACAATGGCTCGACGAACTGCGGCCGCTGGGTTTTGAGAATATCCCGCTGCAAGGCGTGGCTGAGGAAGACATCGACGACGCTCTGCTGTGGTCGTTCGCAGGCGGTTTTGACGACAACGCTCCGAATCGAGGGCTTTATAACACGAGCGATTTCTTAAGGAAAGACCTTTTGCTCGCAGTCGGGCAGACGGACGAGTTCTTCCCGACCGTGGCCGCTTTGCTTTTGTTTGGGAAGAACGATCGTGTGGCAGAGCTTCTGCCGAGGTCGAACGTTACGGTTGCACGGTTTTCGGGAGATAATGGCACGGCTCAACTCATTGAAGCGGTTGAGGTTAAAGGGAACTTGCTAACGCAGTTTGAGACGATACAGGAATTCATCAAACGCTACACCGACCTCGGCAAGGAACGCCCAAAACGCAAGCTCTCGCTCGTCACCGACCCGGTTGTCCAGGCACGCGGGCATTATCATTATTACTCCGTCGCCGAAGCCATCATCAACCTCCTGATGCACCGCGATCTCGCCCTGCGAGACATCAGAACGCGTATAAACATCTACGACAACGCGATAGAATTCATCAACCCCAGACGAACCAACGGCTTCTCGCCACCAGCGTCCAGAGCAATACGCTACGGCATCACGCAGCGTCTAAACCCGCAAATTTCAGCCATCTTCACCCGACGCGAATACGGCATCAACGTCCCGCACGGCGGCCTGCCGATGATCCTCAGGCAATCGAATCTCTTCGCCGGCCGAAAGCCGGAGATCTATATCGCTAATGATGAGTTCAAGTTGAAGATCTATGCGGCTTGAGTTGAGTGAGCCTGTTCCAGCTGTTCCAGGTGTTCCAAGTGTACCAATGTACCAAGGTGTTCCAATGTACCAGGTGTTGCAGGTTCTTGAAGTGCAATGTTTTTCTTAGCGGCTTCGCCGCAGTGCTGTGCGGAAAGGCTCTGCCTTTCCGGTATTCGTCCCCTTGATGTGCGGCTATGCCGCCAATCTTCGAAGACCAGCGGCATAGCCGCGAAGAGGTAAGGGAATCTCTCGGTAAGGCAAAGCCTTTCCGCACAGCACTAGACCGAAGGCCTCAGAGAAGGAAAGTTTTAATAGCCTCGCTCTGCAAGAGGCCTGAAGAGATCTATTGAGCTTCAGAAAGCACCGAATGCAGAGCCTTTTATGGTACCATTTCGGGTATGAACATTCTTCGTGACATCATTACGTTGAGCGAATTCAAGAAGAACGCTTCGAAGTGCATTAAGCAGGTTCAGAAAAACTGGCGAACCAATAGTCCTAACGGTCAACGGGAAACCTGCGGTTGTGGTCACGGACGTTTACAGTTATCAGGAAATGGTCGACGAGCGTAAACGCGGATCCACGAAGGGAAAAGATGGCGATGCCAACTAAACACAAAGAATTCCTCTCAATCGTCATGCCTTGCTACCGCGAGGCGGAGCATATTGGTGTGGTTTTGGGTGAGATACGGACGGCACTTGAGAAGGCTGGCGTTGATTTTGAGCTGGTGCTGATCGATGACGGTTCGCCGGACAACACTTGGGCGGCTTTGAATGAGGCGGCGAAGGATTTTCCGATGATGCGGGCGGCGAGGCTGAGCAGGAATTTTGGGAAGGAACTCGCTCTTTGTGCCGGACTCGAAATGGCAAGAGGCGAGGCAGTCATCGTCATGGACGCCGACGGACAGCATCCGCCGGCTTTGCTGCCGACGATCATCGAGAAATGGCGTGAAACCGGAGTTGATATCGTAGAAGCCGCCAAAAGCGATCGCGGGAAGGAATCATTCCTCAGCAAAACAGGTGCAGGGCTGTTCTATTTCCTTTGGAACAAGCTTTCGGGCTTTGAAATGCGTGGAGCGTCCGACTACAAGCTCCTGAGCCGCAAGGCCGTCAACGCATATCTGCAGATGGACGAGCGTAACGTGTTCTTTCGTGGAATGACCGCGTGGATCGGATTTTCCAGGGCTCAGGTGCCTTTTGAGGTTCCAGCTAGGGCTGGCGGACAATCTTCGTGGTCGCCGATACGACTTTTTAGGCTCGCATTGACTGCCTTGAGCGGATTTTCGGCCGTTCCGTTGCAGATAGTCTCCTTTGCAGGCGTGGTTTTTCTGCTCTTTGCAATACTGTTTGCTGGTCAGACTCTGTACGTATACATGATCGGCCACGCGGTTACGGGTTTTGCTACGGTAATCCTGCTCTTGCTAATTATCGGCAGCTTTCTGATGATCAGCCTTGGCATCATCGGCGAATATCTCGCAAGGATCTACGATGAGGTCAAGGGTCGTCCGAGATACCTGATAGCCGACAAGATCGAGAGCGACGTTGGCGAGTTGACTTAGTCTGCCGGTTTTTCAAGCACAAAGAGCAGATTCTTGCCGATCGGCGGCGTTACGATGGACTCGGCGACCTTGTTCACCGGAACTGCGACCGTGTCGTACAGCTTGATCAGACCGCTTTCGAGCGAAGCGGAACCGAGAATCTTGTACTTTACAAACCACGGGAAAATTCCTACAAAATCAAAGTACTTAGCTTTGACCACCTTAAATCCAGCATCGGTCGCAAGATCGTTCAGTCCCTTTTTCACATACCGCCTGAAATGCCCGATCTGCCGGTCGAATTCGCCGTATAGGCTCGGCAGTGCAGGCACGAAGATCAGTGCATGGCCTCCGGGAACGAGACAGTCATACATCAGGCGAAGTTCGTGAGCGTCATCCTCGATATGTTCCAAAACGTTGATGTAGATGATCGTATCGGGAGCTTTTGTCCCAACGAACTGCCCAGCCAAATCCGCAAAAATATTATGGAAAAAGCCGACGGAAATTGACTCGGAGGCAATATTTGTCGAGAGCTGTTCAAACATCTCAGACGGTTCGACCAGAGATAGCTCGTCGATCTTTTCATTGAGCAGCAGCGTCGAGAAATCGCCTGTTCCGGCACCGACCTCGATCACTTTTCGGCCGATATACGGGCGGAATTCATCCAGGATCCACTTGTGATAATTAACGGCGAAAGACATCGCCTCAAGGTCTTTTCCAGGGTAAACAACCTCTGCCATGACTATTCTGCGTTCGATTCGGAGAGCGACGGCGGTTGTATCCGTTCGCCAAACTGGGGAACGGTGGAATAAGAACTTTTTAGACCGACGAAGAGGTTGAACTTTACGATATACCAGAGAGCAGCAACGCCATCAGTGAAACCTATCTTTTTGCCATCCTCGTAGGTGCGGCCGAAATAGCTGATCGGAACCTCGTAGATCGCACAGCCAAGTTTTGCGACCTTTGCAGTAACCTCGATCTCAAATCCGAAGCCCGATGAAGTGATGTTCATCCGCCGAATGATATCCCCCCGAAAAGCCTTATAACATGTCTCCACATCGGTCAAGTTGATGTTCGTGAGGCAGTTAGAGAGGAAAGTAAGTGCTTTATTCGCAACATAATGATAGAAGTACAACACTCGGGTCGCACGCTTCACCATGAACCTTGATCCAAAGCAGACATCAGCATGTCCAGCGATTATGGGTTCGATAACGTCTGGTATGTCGATAGGGTCATATTCCAGATCCGCGTCCTGAACGATCACGATTTCGCCTTTAGTTAACTTGAAGCCGGTTTTTAAGGCCTCGGTCTTTCCGGCATTCTTAGATTGTCGAACGTATTTGATTCTTGAGTCTTTGTCGGCAAGGAGCTTTGCGGTCTCGGCCGTTCCATCGGTTGAGCAATCGTCGACGATGATGAGTTCGAGAAAGTTCGGGATCTTTACAACCTTCTGAACGATCCGCTCCAATGTATGTGCCTCATTGTAAGCGGGCATAACCACGGAGAGGATTCCTGTTTCCGTTTCATACCCGGTAGAGGACTGAGCTAGTTCCATAATTGATGATCGTCTGAAGGAATCTGCAATGAATATAGCAAATAATCGAAAGAACGACGGCTTCGCGAACCGCATTTCACCGCAAGTGATACAACGCCTACGTTGTTTTCCCAATTTGTATGATAGCCTTGAAGCTTAACTTTACCGAAAACACGCTAATCCGTAATGCCTCAAGAAGTCGAAATTGTCAGCCCTAAACAGGAACACGAATTCATCGAAACCTGCTTCGAACTAGCGTCAGAATCACATTTTTGGTTCAAGTGGCGTTTCGAAGCGTTCCTTCAAATGGTAAAAAGCTTGAAGATACCTATCGATCAACCGCTCAAAGTGCTGGACGTCGGAGCCGGAAGCGGAGTCGTCCGCACTCAGGTTGAAACGGCAACCAAGTGGAATGTCGATATAACCGACCTTCATCTCGAAGCTCTTCGATCATCGGCGGCTGGACGCGGCACAACCTACTATTACGACATTCTTGAAAGAAAGCCTGAGTGGGAAGCCAAATACGATGCGATCATTTTGTTCGACGTACTCGAACATATAGAATCCACCGCCGAGTTTATCGACGCTATCCTCTTTCACATAAAAGCTGGCGGTTATTTGTTTATCAACGTACCGGCGTTGCCGGTCCTCTATAGCCGCTATGACGAAGTTCAGGGGCATTACCGGCGTTATAAGATCGATACACTTGCGGCTGAGTTTGCTGATTCTCTCGTCGATATTCTTGACATAAGGTATTGGGGCTGGCTTAACTTACCTCTGTTGCTCGTGCGGAGATTCTGGCTCCGATATTTCTCGAATAACACCTCTGATGAGGAAGTCTATCGCCGTGGTTTTTCGCCTCCGGGCAACGCCGTCAATGCCGCGTTTCTTAAGATGATGCGGGTTGAATTTTTCTTACCGTCTCAAAAGATTGCTGGTTCCTCTATCTTGCTTACCGCTAGAAAGAAATAGCGTGAGACTAGCGGTATCCCGAACAACTTGCATGCACTTATAAGTACGACGATCAGAACGGACAACAAGCGGTATCCGAGATATCCCGAAACTTCCAGATCAAGATTCGAAACGCCGGCGATTTTTTCCCAGAGGAGTTTGTTTACAAGTACGTGCTGAACCAGATCTGAAAGCGGCGGATAAAGGACGCCATACACTGGGATCAAAGCGACGACAGCGACCGCAAAAACCACCAGAAAACACCCTTTCTTCTTGCTCGAGGCGAGCTTTTTTAGAAGAGTCTTTACAGAGGATGTGGGGGTTGCCATAGCGTGTGTCTAAGCTACTGGAGTTTTGGCAATCTCGGCAGCTATTTGTCTTTCGGTCCTTTGGATTCCGGCAAATTGAACACAAGAATACTTGGCGGGCCCGTAGCAACAACGTCGCTTCCGGTGTTTAGAACGTATAAACGCCTGCCTCCACTTGAGGTCACATATAGGGCGATCGATGAGGGATTGTTGAAACTCGTGGGCGGAACGGGTTTCAGCGATTCTAATAGGTTTCCCTCAAGATCGAATACGAGAACCTCCTGCGACCAGCCGCTCGTGACGTACGCTCGTTTTGATTGGAAATCCACGGCAATATCCGGACGGTGCCAGATGTATTTTGCCCACTGTTGGACTGGCCACTGACTAACAAACTTCCCATCGCTGCCAAAGAGCTGGATACGATCGTTTTGGGTGTCTGCTACGAAAATATTGTCCCCCGCACTCTCGATCCCAAAAATTGAACCAAATTGACCGTCGCCATTTCCGCTCGATCCCCATTTTGAGGATGCTCCGGTTTTAGGTTCGATCCGGATTATCTGTGAATTTGCTCGATCCGATATGTAAAGCTGCTTATCGGGTCCGAAAGAGATGTCCGTCGGGTAGCTGAATCCCTCAATAGGGCCCTGCAGATACTCTTCGAACGTTCCAGAAGCGGCAAATTTTACTATCCGCTTTTTCTGACCATCTGTTACATAAAGACTTCCGTACGGATCAATGGCTACGCCGGTCGGCTCGCCCAGTTCACCGTCGCCAGAACCTTGAGATCCGATCATTGTAAGAAGTTGGCCGGTGGAGGACAGCTTTTGGATTTTACCGTTTCCAGAATCAGCGACATAAATTTCGCCATCTTTGCCAACCGCGATGCCGCGTGGCGTCCGTGCATCCAGAGAGATGTGCTGAGATTCGATCACCCTACTCGGAACCACTGACGGCCTGGCTTCTGCGACCGGTTGCTCCGTCCGGGTCGAGGGTTCAACGGTGCCTTCACGGCCCGTGTATCGGTAAAGCAGGTAGTTGCCTGACCGAAAGAGGATCTCGCAACTGTTGCAGGTCGTGTTCGAAGTTATCACTACCGAATCGATAGCAGGAAGCTGCCTTTCGGCGAGATGGATGAAGTTTGACGGAGGAACGCCCCAAATCGTTCCATACCAGTACGCGTGAATATACGCGGGCCCCCAGAAGCCATCCTCAAGATAGATCGGGCGATCGCTTCGAGAGAGTGCTTCATTGAGAACCTTGGGATATGCACCGTCGAACACGTAGCTTCGACTCTCCCCTGCTTCTGCAAAGCGGCTGTGGAAAACAAACGACTGAAAAACCGTCAAGACCATTACAATGCCGAGCAGCCCGATACCGAGGACCCTGGCGGAGGCTGCAAATGGCTGATGGGCATCCACGTTGATAGCCGGCGATGTCGATCTGCGTTCGCCGATGAGCCAAACGATCGCGGGGACAGTGATCAGCAGGAGAAAGATCGGGAAGCCGATCAGCCGAAGCGAATGATACCGCTGCATCGTCAAGGCTCCCGGAATCACTGAAACAAGCAGTCCGTAGATTACAAACTGCCACCAATGGTCGGTCCGATGTTTGATTAGAATGACGATCAGTCCAACAATTGCAAGCACGAAGGTTGCCGCGAGTAATCCGCCCATGCCCGGAACGTGATGCCGAAGGAGTGGATCTCCGCTGTAGAGTAGAAAGTCCGGGCTAATGTCTGCGAAATAGCTCTGCAGGAATTCCCAAATATTCTGCGTAAGGGGTTTCTCAGCCGAAATGTACGTTATTGACTTAAAACGCTTGCTGATCGCATCCGGATTGCTGAGGTAGAAGATCACTAACGGCAAAAGCGAGATCCCGTAAGCCACCCATGTTTTCAGGATGTTAAGGAAAGCTCGTCGATTCAAGCCAAACAGGATCAATCCGAGAGCGAGCATCGGGGCAAGGAGTCTGCCGATCGTATATGAGTATGTGAGTAAACCAAGAGCAGCACCGATCGAGGCGTTATCAACGATCGTCCACTTTTCTTTCACTTGTGCACGATATAAAAAGTAGAGAAAGAGTACGAGCGATATTGGGTAAATGAAAACTTCGAGGATCAGTCGGCTTGCTTCGAAAAGCCATGGTGTTGCAACGGCAATTATGGCCAAGATGACGCCGACCGACTTTCGACCCGAAATACGAGCTGCCAATAAACCCAACATCATCGTCGCGAGAAACACCATCGTTCCCGCCATCACCCTTGCGGCGAAAATGCTTGGCGGAACGAACAGGTACATCAGCGACATCAGGTAGATGTGCGGTGAATTGGAATACTCGATCGCGTTCTCGGTGTAAAACTGAAAATAAAGCGGGAATCGAATACCGAATTCACTCTTACCTGTCGTTGCTATCAAATATGCATTGTACGCACCACCAGATTCATCGAGATACGAGCCGGGCGGATTGTGCGACAGGCCGGAGATGTAGAACGCGTAAAGGGCAACCGCCCCGATCAGGAAGATCAAGAGATGCTTGTGTTTACTGAGGGTGTTCCAAGTATTTGAGGGAACCGTCATAGAAAAAGGCCTTAATCGAGGAACTCACGAATGATATAGTTCGGCCGCTGTTTTGCTTCGTCATAGATGCGACCGATATACTCGCCGATCGAGCCGAGCAGTATAAGCTGCGTGCCGCCAATAAAAAGAACGATCACGACTATGGACGTCCAGCCACGTTCGATATGCACGTCTAGAAAATAGGCGGTGAATGCGACGATCGTTAGCACAACTGCCGCAAAAAATGCGAAAAACCCGGCGTAAACAGCGATTCGAAGGGGAAAGCTCGAAAATCCAACGATCCCGTTCACAGCAAGTCGGAAGGATTGGCGAAACGTATACTTTGGCTCTCCGGCAAATCGTGCGGGCCTTTCAAAAGTTACCGCTTCATGGCGGAAACCCAGCCAACTTCGCAATCCTCGCAAAAATCGGTTCTTCTCCGGCAAAGCCCTGAGTTGTTTGACCACAACCTTGTCGAGCAGACAAAAGTCGCCGGTGTCCAAGGGGATGTCAATGTTCGAAACGTACTGCAATACACGATAGAAGCTTTTTGCGAAAAATCGTTTTGAAAGCGTGTCGTCATCACGCTTCTTTCTAACTGCATAGACGATCTCAGCTCCCTCACGCCATTTTTTTAGCATCTCGCCAATAACGTGCGGCGGGTCCTGAAGATCGGCATCCATTAGGATCGTTGCATTTCCACGGCTAAGATCGATGCCAGCCGTGATCGCAGCCTGGTGTCCAAAGTTTCGCGAGAAGTTGATCAACTTTATCCGCGTATCGTTTTGCTTGAGCTCGCGTATCAGTTGTTCCGAACGGTCCGAACTACCGTCATTTACAAAAAGGATCTCAGAACTTTCAACCTTCAGGTCGGCAAGTATCTCGCTAACTCGTCGATAAAGTTCAGGAATATTCTCCTCTTCGTTGAAGATCGGGAAGACAAGTGACAATTCTACCTGTTCGAACACCTGCGGTTTGAAATTCTTATCCCCAGCCAAGGCACCAGCGATTTCCAAGATAAGATCGTCGAGCCGTTCCCGTATCTCAGGATTCTCCCTACATATCTTTCGCAGTGCGGTCTCGGATGAATTGTGGTGCGAATCGTTCATAGAGTTCCGATTTCCTACGGTTTCGCCTCAAGTTCGATCGCTGAGATCTTTGCCCCGCCTGTGTTGACGACCAGCAGACGCCGCCGCTTGCCGGTTTCGAGTATGCACATCGCTGAAGCGTTGTTGAACTGCTGGTCGCCGGTCGGCTTGATCGTTCCGTCCAGCGGAGCGCCGTTCCCATCATAAGCGAGGATCTCGTTCTTCCAACCGTTACTTACCAGCAGGCGTTTTGCCTTATCGTCGTATACAATATCCGGATAGTGCCACACATATCGCTCCCACGGCTGCACTTCCCACATTCGTATAAACTTACCTTCAAGATCGAAGACCTCAATCCGGTTGTTTTGTAGATCCGCGACAAATACATGTCCGTCGCCGATTGCGATACCGGTAGACTCGTGGAACTGACCTTCTCCCTCGCCGGAAGTACCCCAAGTCGTAAAGGCTTCGTTGGCGGGATCGAATTTAACGATACGTGTCCGTCCCTGATCGACAATATACAGCTTCTTATCCGGTCCGAACGCAATGTCTCGCGGACCGTAGAAACCCGGATCAGGGCCTTTCCATTCCTTCAATGGCTGTCCCCTCGGATCGAGCTTGATAAGTTTGTGATTTGCCGCGTCGGTTAGATAAATATTGCCCGCGTCATCTACGGCTATTCCGTTTGGTTCCTTTATTTCACCTTCCGCCGTTCCCGGCTTGCCCAGGGCGACAACAAACTTTCCGTCGGAGTCGAATTTCTGGACACGCGAGTTTCCGGTGTCGGCTACATATATGTTGCCTTTCGAGTCGACCGCAATTCCTCTCGGCCTCGAAAACTGCCCGTTTCCACTACCCTCGCCGCCGGTGAACGCACTTGACGCATCGACTGGCGAAGGTGTCGGTGTCGGATCCATTTGGAACGACGGATCAGGTGCACCGAGCGACGCGGGAACCGAGTAGATCTTTAACGCATCGTACTTGTTTTCGGTGTCGTCAAAAACGACAGGGAAGTAAGCCTTGAAAAGCTTTTCGTTGTTGCTCTTGATGAAATCACCGTTCCTGACCTGATTATCGATCGCAACGTAGCTGACGTTATTGTCCTTTAGCAACTTGAAAACTTCGTTTATGTCCTTCGACTCGAGCATTTTGCGGTAAACAGCATCGCGTTCGCCGGTATTGTAACCCGCTCCCCAAGCGTAGTAAGGATGTCCGTAGAAAAGCCGTCGCCCTGCCACGAGAATTCCGTGATTGACGTAACGATACGACAAGAATACCGATCGCGGGTCGGTGTTTTTCCTAACCCACTCGACGAGTGGATCGCCCTGGAATTTATATTCGACCCAGAAGCTGTTTTTGACTGGAAAGATGTCGATCACGCCACCGATCACGATCAGAAAGGTCAACACGATCGCGAGTGCACGAGTCGCGATGACGCCAGATCCTGGGATCAGATTCCAGAGTTTCACTAGACCAAATGCTACCGGTACGTTCATCAGGACGAGCCAGACGTTGAAGAACTTGTGGTTGGCAAGTACCTCTTCGCTGAACTGAAAACAGGTTGCTGTTATTACAAGTGCGGTAAACGAAACCATCATCAGCCGCTGTAAGCGTGTTCCGAATACAAGAGCTATGCCGATGAGGATCCATTTAAATCCAAAAGTAAATGCCAGATAATACAGCATCTTACCGATCGTGGGGTCGCTGATCGTGTAGCCGAAATACCAGAGCGAATAACCGGCAGGCTGGCTGAGGCCAGTTTTAAGAAAGATCACCTGTGGCAGGGCGACGATACCGCTGGCTACCGCGACGGCGATCATTTCACGGCGATATGGCAACAGCACGAACATCACCGCGAGTACGCCAGCGGCTCCAGCAAACACCGCACCGTTCCAGAGCGGCATCAGTCCGAGAAGCACGCCCGCAAAAACGAAAGGTGCGAGTCGCTCGACCCAATTGATCGGCGTTTTTTCTGTCTCGGGGAGCACAGCCGGCTGATCGTCCCCAGCCTCGCTATCGATTGAAACGAGTTCCTCAGCCTCCTCAGCAAGTTCACCTTCCTGTGATTCATCCGTCGCAACCTCTTCATCAAGAACAGGAGCCTCGGAATCGATATCGTCGGAGGCAACGTGTTGTTCGTCACCGGTAGTTCCAAGCCCGGCAATGTCATCGGCCCGCGTCAATTCTGCCGCCGTGTCAGCCTGATCATTCGCCTCTGATTCAACTGTTTCCTCGACCGTTTCTGCACTGGTTTCCGTCTCAGATTCAGGGGCTTCTACCTCGGCTTCAGCTTTTGATGCCGGAAGTGCCGCTGCTTCGGCTTCGAGGCGTTCAGCCCGTTCGCGTTGACGGATCGCCAGAAATACTACAACGATCAAAAAGATACCGATCGAACTGGCGAGATGTCGTTGATTGAGATAAACGACCTGCGACCAAACGCCCCAGTCTTCACCGCGGTATGGCAGGCCAGAAGAAAGGAAATCCCGCATTGTTCCCATCTTTTCCCACATAGCAGAGACCGATCCGTTGGCCAAATAGAACGGGATAAATGCCAGTGATCCGTGGAAAAAGAAGAGTATCGCCCCGATACGACCGACGAGCCTCGATCTGAATAGCACGGCACCCAGCGTCATGACGAGGACGAGCATCGATACAAGGCTCAGGATCGCAAGGAAATTGTTCGCCGACGCCGGGCTGAGGCCGAGGTATTCCAGGTTTCCTGCCTGAAAATAGAACAGAAAGTGGTAGCGAATTCGCTCGCCGGTAAAATGCGGATACTCGGTCGGGAAATTGTGGCCGATCGCGAATGACTGCATGATCGACGCAGTCGAGCCGAAATCGCTTGATTGATGATTCGCGATCTCGATGTTGCCGTCCTTCATCGTGAAGGTGCCGTACATCATAATGATCGCGACGAGCATGAAAATGCCGGTCGTGATCCAGTCAGCTTGTTTGAATTGCGTAGATTCAGAATCGATGCTGGTTTCAGGCTTCTTTTTTGACGGGAATTTATTAAGGAAGTAGATGCCCGCAATGGCGATCGCCGCGAATATCAGGTTGCCGGCGAGCATCGGCGATGCAGTCCCGCCGAACATTGCGGCCGCAATGTACGTCAACCACGTGCTGAGCAAAAGACCCGCCAAAAAACCGGTCGCGATCCTGTGAGCGGTGGAAACGTATGGGAAAAACCTCTTGCAGATCGAGTCTCCGAGGAGCAAAACGAGGATCAGGTAAACAATTGCCAGCATAGACGTAAATCAAGCCCGGTGTTCGAGTTCGGGCAAGTGTAAAAGTTGCAGCGACTAAGTTTGCTTGAACAAAGATACCAAATTTTGGCGGTTTTGAAACGTTCAAAATAACGTAACGGCTTTCATTCGCGGCATATGCTAACCTAAATATTCGTTTTTGAATATGCTCCTCGACCTTTCTCCACTGAAGGCCTCACGCGATTATCGGCTCTTATTTACGGGCCAGCTCGTATCATTTTTCGGCTCGATGATGACGTTTATCGTCGTGCCGTGGCAGATGTATCAGATCACGCAGTCGTCGGCGATGGTTGGTTACATCTACCTTGCCGAGTTTATCCCGATGGTCATTCTTGCCTTCGTTGGCGGAGCGATGGCGGATTTTCTCGACAAGCGGAGAATGCTTCGGTTTACCGAGATCGGGCAAACATGCGTAACCGCGATCTTGCTCGGCAACTCGCTCCTGCCCCAGCCGCAGATCTGGGTTTTGTTCCTTGCGGTCGCACTGCACGCAGGACTAGCGGCTATTCAACGGCCTGCGTTCGAGTCGTTCATTCAGAAGGTCATCCCGCCAGAAATGATGTCGGCGGTAATGGCTTTGAACTCGATCCGTTTCTCGATAGGAATGATCGTCGGGCCGGCGGTCGCCGGTGTGATCGCAACTCAGTTAAGCCCGTCGATCGCGTATTCGATCGATCTTGTTACATTCATCGCTTCACTTACCGCCGTTTTCATGCTGCGATTCGTTCCGCCACCTGAGAATGCCGAGAAACCGAGCTTTGCGGCGATCAAGAAGGCCTGGAAATACGCCTTCAGTCGTCAGGAACTGGTCGGCACTTATTTCATCGACATTGCAGCGATGTTCTTCGCATTCCCTCAAGCCCTTTATCCAGCACTTGCAGCGGTTTACGGCGATAAATACGTCGGCTTCTTTCCCGCAGCGATCGCCGTTGGAGCCTTGACCGCAAGTGCGACGTCGGGCTGGACCAAGAATATTCATCGCCACGGCGTGATGGTGATCGGAGCCGCCGTTCTGTGGGGCGTTGCGATCTTCTTCTTCGGGCTTGTAAACAGCCTTATTCCTGCGTTATTGATGCTCGCGGCCGCCGGATTCTTCGATATGATCTCGGGCATTTTTCGCGGTGCGATCTGGAATCAGACCATCCCAAATTTCCTCCGCGGCCGTCTTGCGAGCATCGAAATGATGAGCTACCTGACCGGCCCGATGCTCGGCAGTGCTAAAATGGGTCTCGTGGCTGAGAAGTTCGGCGTCAAATCCGCGATCGTCAGCGGAGGCGTTCTTTGCATTGTTGCAGTTGCGGGCTCGGCCCTTTTTCTGCCAAAATTCGCCTCGTACGACGGCCGCGAAGGCATTAAGCAGCGTGAACTCGAGGAAGCCGAGCGGGCCGAAATGTCGCGTATCGCCGAAGCAGAATTCTAATTTATGGCAATCCTACGAAAACGCGAGATCGAAAATCTCGAACAACTCAGCGGCGAAGAACTTGAGGCTTTTCTCGATTCACTCCCAGCCGCACAGCATACTATCAGCGAACTGCTCGATTTTGTCGAAGACGAGCTTTACGAGATCGAATGCAATCACAGCCTGCAATATTCGATGCGGTACATGATGGAAAACCGGCTCGATTTCGGCAAGATCACATCATGGCTAAACGATAACGGCGGCTATTGCGACTGCAAGGTCCTGGCCGAGATCGCTCCGATCTGGCGAGCCAAATTTGGAGACGACTAACCACGAATATGAAGATCATCACACTTTTGTTCACCCTCATCGCCTTTTCAACTATCTCGTTCGGTCAGAAGGCCTCGACCATGACGATCAAGGTCTACTTTCACAGCGAGAAACTAAACCCTGAAATGATGGACTGCACCAAAGCATTTCCAACGACACGCACGATCCCCAAAACGACCGCTCCGGCACGGGCCGCTCTCGACGAGCTGTTCAAAGGCGTGACTGAAGAAGAAAAGGCCAAAGGATTCTGGTCCTTCGACCGCGAATCGACCACTGGCATCGTCAAAAGCCTAACCGTCAAAAACAAGGCCGCGTACCTCAACTTTACCAAGCGAGCCTTCGAAACTCTCGGCAATGCCACAACGAGCTGTGGCGGCGGCTTTTTCCCGATGGTCGAGAAGACCCTGACACAGTTCCCAACGATCAAGAAGGTTTACTACGCCGTCGAAGGCAGCACCAACGACTTCTACGAATGGGTTCAAGTCGGGGAGTGTCCGTACGGGAAACACTGTGCAAAGAGCAACTTCAAATAGTTCGACCTACTTCAAATAAGTTTTCAAATATCTACCCGTAAAGGAGTCATCGGCCTTTGCGACCTCTTCCGGTGTTCCGCTGGCGAGAATGCGGCCGCCGCCGAAGCCGCCTTCGGGGCCGAGGTCGATTATGTGGTCGGCGGTTTTGATGACGTCCATGTTGTGTTCGATTACGAGTATGCTGCCGCCGTTGTCGATCAGGGCGCGGAAGGCCGAAAGGAGCTTGTTGATGTCCTCAAAATGCAGTCCGGTCGTCGGTTCGTCAAATATGAACAGCGTTTCCGAGGTTGTTTTTTGAGCCAGATGCGAAGCGAGCTTTACGCGCTGAGCCTCACCGCCTGAGAGCGTTGTCGCCGACTGGCCGAGCCGTAGGTACCCAAGCCCTACCGAATCCAAAACTTTTAGTTTTGATGTCAATTTCGGCACGTCCTTGAAGAATACGATCGCCTCGCGAATAGTGAGCTGAAGGGCTTCGTGGATGTTCTTGCCCTTGTATTTGACGTCGAGGATCTCCTGTTTGAACCTCATTCCCCGGCAATCTTCGCAGGTCAATTCCACGTCGGCGAGGAACTGCATCTCGATCGTCACAGTTCCCGAGCCCTGACAGATCTCGCAGCGTCCGCCTGGGACGTTGAAGGAGAAGTGTGACGCGTTAAAACCCTTGGTCTTCGCTCCGTTCGTTCCGGCGAAAACCTCGCGGATATTGTCGTAAGCCTTGATGTATGTCACCGGATTTGAACGAGGCGTACGGCCGATCGGTGATTGATCTACGAGAACGATGTCGTCGACATTGTCAGCTCCGCGTATCTCTTTGCAAAAGCCGACAGGAGCGTTCCATTCGCCTCGTTTTTTCTTGAGTCCAGCATACAGAACGTCGTGAACCAGGGTTGATTTGCCCGAACCCGAAACGCCCGTTATGCAGACGAGCATATCGAGCGGTATTTCGACCGAAACGTCCTTCAAATTATGCTCGCGAGCTCCTATGATCTCGATCTTTCTTTTTGTGGCCGTGCGGCGTTTTAGCGGAACCTTGATCTCGGAATCGCCTCGAAGATATTTCGCCGTGAGCGACGTTTTGCTCTTCATCAGGGCTTTGAAATCACCCTCAAAAACGATCTCACCTCCGTATTCGCCCGCCATCGGGCCGATATCGACGATGTGATCGGCTGCACGCATCGTTTCCTCGTCGTGTTCGATAACGATCAGAGTGTTGCCGATGTCGCGGAGGTTTTCGAGTATCTTGATGAGCCGCGTGTTGTCGCGTGGATGAAGGCCGATGCTCGGTTCGTCGAGGACGTATAGTGTGCCGACGAGCAGAGAACCGAGATTCGTCGCTAGTTGGATTCGTTGAGCTTCGCCGCCGGAAAGCGTGGCAGCAAGACGGCCGAGCGTCAGATAATCGAGGCCGACCTCGACCAGGAATTTAAGGCGGCGTCGGATCTCGAGCAGCAGTTTGTCAGCAATCGCGGCTCGTTCGGGCGTTAATTCAAGCTTCTCAAAAAACGTAAAAGCATCGCTGATCGGCATTTCGATGATCTCGGGCAGCGAGTGCATACCGATCTTTACGTCGCGGGCTTCCTGCCGCAACCGCTGGCCGCCGCAGCTTGGACATTTGGTGTAGCCGCGGAATTTGGCGAGAAAAACGCGGACGTGGAGCTTGTATTTCTTTGTTTCCAGGAACTCGAAAAAGCCCTTCAAACCACGCCAGCCATCGTCGCCATAGATGATGTTCTGCTGCTGATATTCAGGCAGATCGGCATACGGCGTGGTCATGTCGATCCCGGCGTGAGCCGCGTATCTGACTAGTTCCTTCTGTGCCCACGAATGCGTCGGCCGCGTGAACGGCTCGATCGCCCCTTGTTTTAGAGACAGAAGCGGGTTCGGGATCACTAGTCCATAATCGATGCCGATCGTGTTTCCGAAGCCCTGACAGGTCGGACAAGCGCCGAACGGGGAATTGAAGCTGAAGAGATGCGGCTCGGGCTCTTCGTAGCGTGTACCGTCGTATTTGCAGACGAAGTTGTCCGAGAACTTGAGCGTTTGAGGTTTTTCGCCGACAGTCTCGATTACCGCGGCGTGCCCTTCACGGAAGCAGATCTCCAGCGAATCGACCAGCCGCTGACGTATGTCTGTAGACGCCGCGAGCCGGTCAACGAGGGCGAACGTGTTCTCGAAATCGTCAAACGCGTAATCTTCGGGCTTCTGCAGCTCAATGATCTCGCCATTTCGGAACAGGCGTGTGATACCCTGCTGCATCAGAGCTATGACCATTGCCGAGGTGCTCAGCGCCTTTCCGGTCGGTTTCGCCTTCGGTTTGCGTGCGGCCCGGACCGTTTCGCGTGAAAGCTCGTCCTGGATCGGGAAGAGCACGTAAAAACGCGTTCCCTCGGCCAATTCGCTCAGTATCTCGTCGGCTGCCGATTCCGGCGAATCCTTTTTCACCTCACGGCCGCATTTGTGACAGATCGTCGTTCCGGCACGGGCGAAGAGGAGCCGCAGGTAATCGTATATTTCGGTCTGCGTCGCGACGGTCGAGCGTGGATTTTTGGTTGTGTTTTTCTGCCTGATGGCGATCGCCGGAGCAATACCGGTGATCTCGTCAACATCGGGCTTGTCCATCCGTTCGAGAAACTGCCGTGCGTACGCCGATAGCGACTCGACATAACGGCGTTGCCCCTCGGCATAAAGCGTGTCGAACGCAAACGACGATTTGCCTGAACCTGAAACGCCGGTCACGACAGTCAACTTATTGAGCGGCAGCGATACGTTGATGTTTTTTAGGTTATGAACGCGAGCCCCGCGAACAACGATCTGTTCTTCTTCCTTCTGTTTAGCACCCTGCATAGACGTGATCCTGACCTATTTCGCAAACCTCAATTTTACCACTCAACCAACGCCGAATCCGAACGAAAACGCCGCAGTGTAGTCATATGTATTACAAAGTGTGTACACATTGTTACACGATTCTGCTCAATAATCTCTGTAAGCGTCTGCACAGCAATAACTTACGGAAATATTCCCAAAAGATCTTGTCCCATGTCCCGCACCCTCGACGCGCGCACATCCCACTGAATTCGAAAGCATGATAGTTGGCGAAATTCATAATAAGACATACTCCTCCAAATGTATTATACATGAAACGTCGATGCGTATTCAAAAGTTGCAGAACGAGCCTAGCATTGACGAATGGCAAAAAGCCTTCCAAACCATCTTCAGGGTTTGGAAGGCTTTTCGATTTCGAGACAGCATTTATCTAGGGCGCAGTTGGCCCGCAGGCGATAGTCGGGAGGATCGAGCCGAGCAGTATCAGACGCACAACAGTTACGTCAGCCGAATTGATAGCCCCATCGCCGCAGACGCCATTAATATCTGCCCGCTGAAACTGATTCGTCGACGTGACCGGCGTCGCAAGTCCAAGAGCAAACTGACGGATCGTGCTTACGTCATTCGAAAGGATCTGACCATCGCCATTCGGACTGCCTGATGCGTCCACGACATCGCCTTCGTAGGTATCGGAAATCACTGTAGTAGGGTCGTATATTTCAGAACTAGTTTGCCCGCCGTCGCCTCCGACTACGATGACCTTTCCGTTTGTGAGAATAGCAGCGGCGTGTCCGCGACGAGCCTGCATCAGATTCGCGGTTGTTTCCCACGTTCCGGATGCGGCATTGTAAAGCTCAGACGAATTCAAGTTGTTTGCTCCTCCGCTTCCGCCCGTGATGAGCAGCTTGCCATTTTGGAGTAGTGTCGCTGTGTGTTGGCTTCGAGCGGTAAATAGATTATTCGTACCAGTCCATAAGCCGCTAACGGGATCGTAAAGAACTGAGCTGGCCAGATTGGTGTTGTCGCCGCCGCCGACGAGAAGGACTTTTCCGGTTGGTAGTAAAGTCGCTGTATGACCGACGCGAGCTGGCAAAAAGCTCCGCGTCATCGTCCAGTTTCCGGAAGTCGGATCATACAGTTCCGAACTCCCAAGAACTCCCGCATTGAACCCGCCTGCAGCGAGGACTTTTCCATTTGCGAGCAAGGTCGCAGTGTGCAAGCCGCGAGCTGTCAGCATGTCATTTGCCGGAGTCCAGAGGAACGTGGCGGGGTCGTAGATCTCCGAACTTTTGAGATAACTGTTGGAGCCAGAACCGCCCGCGATCAAGACTTTTCCGTTTGAGAGCAGAGTAGCCGAGTGCAGATAACGTCCGGTCGTAAGTCGGTTGTTCGTCGAACTGAACTGTCCGGTGGCAGGGTTGTAAAGTTCGGTCCAATTGATGCCAGGACCACCGAGACTTGTTTCGCCGCCGACGATGAGTACCTTTCCGTCTGTCAAAAGCGTCGCCGTGTGATAGGTTCGTCCGCCATCGAGATTTCCCGTTGGCGTCCACAGTCCCGTTGCCGGATCGTAGAGCTCGGCAGTATTTAGAACTGTGTTGTTGAGAAAGCCGCCCGCGACAAGAACCTTGCCATTCGGCAGGAGCGTTGCCGTATGACCGCTGCGGCCGGTGCCGAGATTGCCGGTCAACGTCCAATTAGCGTCCGGACGGGAATTGTCGACGACGCTGGTGGCAGTTTGCATTTGAGCGGTGCGTCCGGAAATAAAAAACATTCCGACCGCCGCAAGGACAGCCAGAGTAAGGAAAGCGGGAAACTTTTTCATAATTGCAATTACCTCAAATGCAGAAGCATCGCCAAAAAAACTGGCGGCGGCCTAAAGATATTTTTATGTACCTTTATAAATAGCAAATAACACTGAAGTTCTACAGCTATTTGATGCCTCGACGCATAAAAGTTTTCTTTATCTAGATATTTGATTACCAACGCGAGTCATAGCCGCAGAAGTTTTCTCGCCAGGTGTCTTCGGTTTCGTAAGGGAGGACGGGGATCGAGCCTTCAAGTTGGAGTTCGACGTTGTGGGCACGCCAGAGGCGATAGGTGCGGCCTGAGGGTGAGCAGACGGTTAGGGTGACGCGTTCGTCGGAAATGCGGGAAACAGCGGCGAAGCGCCAGTCGGTGCGGGAACGCACGATGAGGCGTGATCCGACGACGAGTTTGTCGAGAGTGTGAAGTAGGTTTGCGTCCACGAAACGATGGTAGCGCGGGAAAGGCAAAAGTTAAAAGGCAAAAGTTAAAAGGCTAAGGAAAGAGCTAAAAGACGAAAGGAAGATCTTAGCGTTCATCCTCTAAATCTTTGGAGGTTGACCTAATCCAC
Source organism: Pyrinomonadaceae bacterium (assembly GCA_047600985.1). Classification (GTDB taxonomy): domain Bacteria; phylum Acidobacteriota; class Blastocatellia; order Pyrinomonadales; family Pyrinomonadaceae; genus OLB17. The sequence continues at coordinate 1,080,432 of JASGKA010000002.1, forward strand.
AAAAAGGGAGTCAGCAGAAGCTTTCGAGCCTCGGCTGGCGTAAAGCCGGATCCCGATCGCCATCATCACGAGTGAGATCGCTATCCACAAGATCACCCACGCGAGTGCCGGAATGCCGGTCGCGGCGGCCATGTTGGCGGCATCGGACGAGGCGTCGGAGGTGGCTGAGATGACGAACAGGGTTTTGAGGCTGAAGAATGCGTTGAGCAGACACTGAACCGCGAGGAACGCAAGCGAGAAATTGCCCCATTTGTCGGTCGCGAATTTGGCGATCGCAAAGAGTCCGGCGGTCAGGATCGATCCTGAAAAGACAGTAAAGACTACGCTTCCGAAAGTTACGTTTGCGAGGAAATTCCAGAAAGGAGCGAAAAATCCGAAAACGACCGTCATCACTGCTATCAAGCCCGAACAAAGATACAGAGCGAGTCGCGACTTGAGCCCGAAACGCATCCAAACAAGCAAAAGCGTGCCGAAAAGCGTTGTGCCAACGTAGCCCGCACTCGATATGAACAGCGACGAAAAGCCCGATGATTGCGACCAGACCATTCCGCTCGTGTCAGGCGAAACGGTGAGGCTCATGACCGAATTTCCGGTGATCAGAGCCGCGAGGGCATGTGAGCTTTCATGCACGAACGTCGCAAAAAGCTGGATCGGATAAACCACATAACCGACGACCGGCAAGTACCAACCAACGATCCACAACCCGACACTGATGGCGGTAGCGGTCAAAAGCAAAGTGATCTGAGGCTTGGCGTCTTCGGCGAGTTTGTAATTTATCGGCATAAAAACTCCTTGATATGGCTACATTCAAATACGTTTATTGTAGCGTAAAGTTCGATAGAAAGATCCACCCGATGATAGCTGATAGCCGATAGCTAAAAACTGTCAGCTCGCGACAAGATCTGACTTGCCGCCCGTTTTGGACATCAGTCTTATTTCCGAGATCACAATGTCTTTTTGCACCGCTTTACACATATCGTAGACCGTCAAAGCCGCGACTGAGACGGCGGTCAGGGCTTCCATTTCGATGCCGGTTTGGGCGGTGGTGATGGCTTCGGCTTCGAGGTAGATGCCGAAATCGCGAAATTCGGCGGTGACGTTGACCTTTGAAAGATTGATCTGATGGCAGAGCGGGATGAGTTCCGAGGTCTTTTTTGCCGCCATTATTCCGGCTATCCGGGATATTTCGAGCGGATCGCCCTTCTTGTTTGGCTGCGTTTGCAGGATGTTCAGAGTCTCCGGCGAAAGCAGTACTTTACCCGACGCAACTGCGCGTCGGTTCGTCGTTTCTTTGCCCGAAACATCGACCATGCTTATCTTTCCGCTTTCGTCGAAATGTGACAGTTTGTTCATAAATAAACGGTCTCAGCGACCTCGCCTTTTGCGATGCTTTTGTCTCGAGGGATGATGATCAGCGAATCTGCCTGAGCAAATCCAATAAAATCCGACGACCCCGACCATTTTAGCGGATGAGCGACCGATTGGCCCAAATTGTTCGTTTCAAGCCTCGAAGGAACGTAAACATCGCGTTCACGAGCAGCTTTCGCATCGGCGGCGAGGATCGCGAATCCTTTTTTCATGTCCGAATCGCTCGCATTCTGCATCAGCAATATTGCCTTGCGTACAAACAAATGAAACGTCACCGCCGCCGAAACCGGATTGCCCGGAAGTCCGAAAACGAAAGTTTTTCCGAGCTTTGCAAACACTGCGGGCTTTCCCGGTTTCAGCCTGATTTTTTCAAAAAAGATCGTCGCCCCGAGTTCAGAAAGAGCGGTTTTGGTGTGATCGTACTTTCCAACCGAAACTCCGCCGGTCAGGATGACGATCTCGGAGGTTTTCGCTGCATTTGAGATCTGAGATTTGAGATCTGAAATTTCGTCTTTTACGTTCGACAATATTGACGGCGTCGCTGCGAATTTTCGGCAGAGCACGTCGAGCATTACTGAATTCGAATTCCGGATCTGATCGCGTCCCGGCTTCTTGTTGATCTCGACGATCTCGCTGCCGGTTCCGATGATCGAGATGCGTGGGCTTTTTGTTAGTTTAGCTTTCGCGTAGCCAAACGCCGCTAGCGTGGCGATCATGTTTTCGGTGATCCGCGTGCCGGCTTTGAGTATCGTCTTTCCTTTCTTGATCTCGCTGCCCTGACGAATAATGAAGCGATTCTTTTCGGTCGGCTCAAAGATCTCTACGCTGTCGGAAGTCTCATTCGTCAACTCGACCTTTTGTACGGAATCAGCACCATTTGGCACAGGAGCACCGGTCATTATTCGCACGGCCTCGCCACGTTTCATTTCCTTGTGCCAACCGCGGCCGGCGGCAGATTCACCGACTATCTTTAGCGTCACGGGCACGTTTTTAGTATCTGCGGCGACGATTGCGTAGCCATCCATTTGCGAGCGATCAAACGGCGGCAGATCGGTGTCGGCGATGACGTTCTCGGCTAGGGTTCTGCCGACGGACTGCGAAAGGTCGATCTTTTCGACGCCGAGCGGACCTATCTCAGCGTCGATAATTTTAAGTGCTTTTTTGATCTCGATCATTGACTGCGGCGGTTTTCGCGAATGTGAATGCAAAATGGTAAAATTCTCGTAAGATTTAAGTCCGAATTTTAACATAACCAAAATTTAGTGAGGTATCTCAAACCGTGATCGAACTAGAACTTACAGAAGAACACAGAGCCCTGCAGAATACCGTCCGCGAGTTTGTCGCTGGCGAAGTTGCCCCGTATATCAAGGAGTGGGATGAAAAGGCTCATTTTGACAAAAGTGTTTTCGAAAAAATGGCAGACCTCGGGCTGCTCGGTGTCTGTATTCCGGAGGAATACGGAGGTGCCGGCTTCGATTACATCTCGCTCGGCCTGGTTTGCGAGGAACTCGAGGCGTGCGATACGTTCCTGCGTGTCGCGATGTCAGTCCATGTCGGGCTTAACAGCCTGAGCGTCTATTCCTGGGGAACTGAGGAGCAGAAGCAGAAATACCTCGTTCCGCAGGCAAAAGGCGAAAAACTCGCAACATTCGGCCTGACCGAACCCAACGCCGGTTCGGATGTCGTCGGAATGAAATCGTACGCCAAACGCGACGGCGACGACTGGATCCTGAACGGCGAGAAGATGTGGATCTCGCTTGGTGACGTGGCGGATAACTTCCTGTTTTTCTGCTGGACCGATCCTGAAAAGCAAAAGAACCGAGATCACAGCGGTATTTCGTGCTTTATCGTAGAGCGGACGATGCCGGGATTCTCGAGCGGTACGCTGCACGGCAAGCTTGGAATTCGTGCGGGAAATACAGGTTACTTCTCGCTCCAGGATGTTCGCGTTCCGGCCGCGAATATGCTCGGTGCTGAGGGCGAAGGGTTTAAGATCGCGATGTTCTCGCTTGAGAATGGCCGCTACACTGTCGCTTCGGGAGCTACTGGAGTTATTCGTGCTTCGCGTGACGCGTCGGTGGCTTATGCAAACACTCGTGAGGTTCAGGGCCAAACGATCGCTAATTTCCAGCTCGTAAAGCAGAAGATCGCAAATATGGAAGCCGATTACGAAATGTCGCATCTACTCTGGCTGAAATGCGGATATCTCAAGAACAATGGCTTGCCGTCAGCCAAAGCGGCAAGTATGGCGAAATGGCAGGCGACGACACGTTCGGAAACTGCAGCATCGATGGCGATCGAGGTTCATGGAGCGAACGGTTATACCAACGACTATCCGGTCGAGCGTTACCTAAGAAACTGTAAGGCTGCGGTCATTTACGAAGGAACGCGTGATATTCACACCCTGATGCAGGCTGACTGGGCTCTTGGCTTGAAGAAAGAGAAAGCTGCACGCGTCATATTGCCGCCATATGCAGCATCTGCTTCGGCATAGTTTCTAGAGGCGGCTCGGCATTGGAGATCTTTTCAAAACGCCGGGCCGCTTTTTCGTTTTACGTTCAAATAAAGTATCTTTTGAGTTTCTAAAAGGGGAACCGGTCGGTTTGATCGGGATCGAGCGGTTTTGCGAAAATATCTCAAATTCATAATCCTGATCCTCGTCTCGCTGTTCATCTTCTGGTTCATCGGCCGGAGTTTGGATTGGAACGAGGTCTCTAACAGCCTTAGAAAAGCTAATAAGCTCTACCTTGTCGTCGCATTTCTCATCATTTGCATGGGATATTTCTTGCGAGCTGTCAGATGGAAGGTTTTGCTTGCCCCTATAACTCCTTCGAGCTTACGTGAACTGTTCGCGACGACGACGGTCGGTTACACGGCAATGTTCATTGTTGGGCGTGCAGGTGAGATCGTCAGGCCAATGTGGCTGCCGATGCGTGATAAACGTGTTCGCCCGAGCGCCGCTCTGGTCACCATTTTTGTCGAACGCGTCTTTGATCTCGCTTCGCTGATCTGTTTCTTTTCGATCAGCCTGATCTGGTTCAAAACACCCGCTGGCCACGAAAACGAGTTCAATTCGATCAAGGTTGCGGGCAATCTAATGGCCGCTGCCGTTGTCGCGGGATCGGTTTCGCTGGTTATTTACCATTGGTTTTCCGATAAGTTCATTGGTTGGGCAGATTCGCTTACGAATTTTCGATTGGTTCCGGCGAGGATAAAGGAGATCATTCTCAGCCTGATGCGTCAATTGGCGACGTCATTGAATATACTTCGCAGTCCGAAGGAGATCTTTTGGGCAAGCTTTTGGACGGTGGCCTTGTGGTTCTCGATCGCGATACCGACCTGGTTAGTTTTGCTGGCGTTTGATCTTAAACTCGATTTTATAGATTCGATCTTTGTGATGGGCGTCGCTTCGCTCGGTTCACTCGTCCCGACACCGGGCGGTGCGGCGGGGCCGTTTCACGCGGCGACGATGGGAAGTCTGATCCTGTTGTCGATCGACCGCGAAACCTCAGCAGCCGTTTCGATCATAATGCACCTGCTTTATTTTGTGCCCGCAGTATTTTTTGGGCTATATTATCTTTTCCATGGTGATATAAGTATCGAACGTTTTCGCAGCCTGCTGTCCAGCGAAAATGCTGAGAAGGAGATCAAATCAGATTCTCCGGATTTTGAATGAGTTTTGAGTCCCTGCTTTAGCAGGTTTTCGTTGCTATGCGTTGTCCATTTTGTTCACATATTGAGGATAAGGTAGTCGATTCGCGTGAATCGAAGGACGGCGATTCGATCCGCCGTCGCCGAGAATGCCTGGAATGTGGCCGTCGTTTTACTTCCTATGAACGCATTGACGAGATACCGTATATGGTCGTCAAAAAGGACGGTAAGCGCGAAAGCTGGGATCGCAATAAAGTTCTCTCCGGCCTTTTCCGGGCGAGCGAAAAACGTCCGATTTCCACTGGACAACTCGAAGAGATCGTCGATGAGGTCGAAAAAAATGTTCAGGATTCCCTCGACCGTGAACTCGCAACAAGCGAGGTCGGCAAGATCATAATGCGTCGATTGAAGGTACTCGACAAGGTCGCCTATGTCCGCTTCGCTTCAGTTTATCTCGAATTTGCTGACGTCTCCGAGTTCATGGACGAGCTGAAGGTTCTCGTTGGCACCCGCACGTCCACTCCTGCCGCTAAGAAAAAGAAGAAGAAATAGCTCACGAAAATTTTCATTGCTCTTTTTTCCGTCTATTTGCTAGGCTTTAAACATTGTTGATTTCATCGTGAAATTGGCGGCTTGGTTGCGCGCCGTTTCGGCGCGTTTTTTTGGCAGTAGAACAAGGAGGATAGGAATGAAAAAGGTTTTAGGAATTGTCGGATTATTGTTTCTAGGTTTCGGTTCCGTGCTCGCTCAGAGCAAAGCTGAAAACAAGCGAATGCTTGACGATGTTCGAAAAGCTGGAAATGATGAGATCAGGGAAGCAAAGCAATCACAAAGACAGGAAGCTGCACTTGCAGCTCCCTCCGATTTCAACGATACCGACTCATTTGGCAAAGGAGTGAATTTCTTGGGCAGTTTATACGCCGGAACCGTCTATATACAACCAGGATGTGCGGCGTCCGATTTCCCTTTTCCGCTCGCTCCCGATGACAAATGTATTGCAAAGCTGGTCGGCGGATCTTCATTCCCGGTACAAAATCTTTACGACCCGGCATGGGAGCTTACAATACCAGGTAAATCGGCGAAGAATGTGATCTATCTATTGATCAACAATACAGTTCAATTCGACAATGGCGATCCAAATGGCGGGCTGATAGGTGGATCAGGACTCCTCAGCTACAGCCCGGTCGTAGAGCTACGAAGTGACGCGCTACTTGATCCGGCTGCGATCAATCCGAATACGGGCTTGCCTATGAACGGAGTTTTCGCAACATCGCTCCCCGGAGCATTTATCGACGCTAAGACCGTTGTTGCGAATCAGCTTTTCCAAGAAGTAAGAAGTTACGGGTCCGTTAACGGTCGAGGTTTCTCTCGAAGCTATTTCCGAGCTTTAGGCTTGCCGGAAAACGTCATAGATAGTATCTATAAGAAGGATTTGAAACTCAGATTTGGAATAAGAGCAGGAATGTCGGGGCCATTTACGACTGCGGCATTCTTTTATCAGTTCAGGGTGCTGGGTCAGTAATATCAAGCGAATGCAATGTATAAAAGCCGCGAAGCTGGTCTTCGCGGCTTTTTTGCATAATTGTGCTTTCGGTTTAATTTCCCTAAAATATAGGGTTATGGTAGATCTCGACGAATTCCCGGTCGCCCTTTCTGAATCGGACGCTATCGAGCCGATGATGCAGATCCCGGCGGAACTTCCGGTGCTCCCCTTACGCGACATTGTCATTTATCCGTTCATGATCGTTCCGCTGTTTGTTTCGCGTGACCGGTCGATCCGAGCTGTCGAACAGGCTCTTAGTCAGGACCGGATGATCCTGTTGGTTTCGCAAAAAGATGTAAATAAAGAAGACCCCGAACAGGAGGACCTCTACACGGTAGGAACCGTTGCTATCATCATGCGAATGCTCAAGCTGCCGGATGGCCGCATTCGGATCCTGATCCAGGGACTTTCGCGTTGCCGAGTCGATTCGGTAACAGGCAAAGGTGAATACGTCAAGGCGAGCGTGACGCCGATCGTTGAGCCGTTGGCTCCGGAAAATTCGCTTGAGGTTGAGGCGTTGGTACGTAATGTTCGTGGTTCTATGGATCGCGCCGCGTCGCTTGGGAAAAATATCTCGCCTGAGGTTCTCGCTATCATCGCAAACCTCGATGATGCCGGGCGTCTTGCCGATCTTGCTGCTTCAAATCTTGAACTTCGTGTCGAAGACGGCCAAAGTGTCCTCGATGTCGAAGATCCGACTCCAAGGCTTCGGCGCGTAAACGATCTTTTGAGCAAAGAGATCGATGTTCTAACCGTTCAGCAGGAGATCAATACTCAGGCACGAGCCGATATAGATCGGTCGCAGCGTGAATATTTCCTCCGCCAGCAGCTCAAAGCCATTCAATCGGAACTAGGCGAGGGAAATGAGCTTTTTGAGGAGATCGAGCAGTATCGCGACAAAATCTTAAAAGCAAAGATGCCCGAAAATGCTGAGGAAGAAGCTCTGCGTCAGCTGAAGAAACTTGAGCGGATGCATCCTGATACCGCTGAAACGGCGACGCTACGGAATTGGCTGGACATAATGACCGATCTGCCGTGGGCAAAGGCTTCGAAGGACAACCTCAATCTAAAGAAGGCTGAGAAGATCCTGAATGAAGACCACTACGGTCTCGAACGTGTTAAAGAACGCATCATCGAAGCTCTTGCGGTTCGAAAACTTCGTGAAAAGCCAAAGGGCTCGATCCTATGTCTTGTCGGCCCTCCGGGAGTTGGTAAAACGTCGGTCGGGCGTTCTGTTGCCAGAGCATTAAATCGCAAATTCATTCGCCTTTCGCTTGGTGGTTTGCACGATGAAGCGGAAATCCGCGGGCATCGCCGTACGTACGTCGGGGCGATGCCCGGAAGAATAATTCAGGGAATTCAGCAGGCTGAGACAAACAACCCGCTGATAATGCTCGACGAGATCGACAAGGTCGGAGCCGATTTCCGAGGCGACCCGAGTTCGGCACTGCTTGAGGTGTTGGATCCTGAACAGAACGCAACGTTTCGTGATAATTACCTTGGAATCACGTTCGATCTATCGAACGTGCTGTTCATGACGACCGCGAATGTGCTCGATACTGTCCAGCCGGCGCTTCGCGACCGAATGGAGATCATTTCGCTTTCCGGTTACACGGAAGAAGAAAAGCTCGAGATCGCCAAGCGCCACCTCGTGCCCAAACAGGTCGAAGAGAACGGGCTCGACAGCGACGACATCAAATTTGACCGCAAGGCGTTGACCAAGATCATCTCGGAATACACTCAAGAAGCAGGGCTCCGACAGCTCGAGCGTGAGATCGGAAAGGTTTGCCGCAAGGTTGCACGAAACAAGGCTGAACTTGACGCCAAGTTCAAGCCCATGAAGATCACTGCTGAGAATGTTAAGGATTTCCTTCGGGTCTCGAAGATCTTTAACGAAGGTGCTCTTAAAAAGGACGAGATCGGAACGGTGACAGGCCTGGCGTGGACCGCGGTTGGCGGCGATATTCTATTTATCGAGGCCATCAAAACCAAGGGCAAAGGTAAGCTGATGCTCACGGGCCAACTCGGCGATGTGATGCAGGAATCGGCACAGGCGGCGTTTTCGTACGCGAAAGCTCGATCGGCCGATCTCGGAATCGACGAGACCGTTCTCGATAATTTCGACATTCATATTCACCTTCCGGAGGGAGCGATCCCGAAGGATGGTCCGAGTGCCGGAATTACAATGGCGACAGCTCTTGTTTCGGTGCTTTCGCAACGGCCGGTTCGGAAAGACGTGGCGATGACGGGTGAGATCACTTTGCGCGGCAACGTGCTGCCGGTCGGCGGCGTCAAAGAAAAACTGCTCGCGGCGCGTCGTGCGAAGATCAAAACCGTGATCCTGCCTGCCCCGAACGAGCGCGATCTCGAGGATCTTCCTCAGGAAGTTCGCGATGATTTGAAGTTTATATTTGTGGAGAATGTACGTCAGGTTTTCGACGTCGCTCTTCGCGAAACCAAGATGCCAGCCGAAAAGGCTAAAGCTAAGGCTTCAAAGGGTTAACGCTTGATGGCGAAAAACGCCGGATGTCCTTATTTTATCGAGGGTTGCGCGGTTAACTTTGAAATGATAATGTATAGCCATAATATGCCGAACGTGTTTTTGCGGGCGGCGTAAGTGGAACTTTTATTTATTGATAGCGTTAGAAATATTTGTGGTCAGACGATTTATCCGCGTTTGACCTGCCGGAAACGGCGAGATCGGTACGAGAATTAATGAAAAAAAGTATTTTCAAAGCCCTAAGTTTTACAGCATTTATATTTTTAGCATTTGGTTCTGTAGTAAAAGCTCAGACTCCGGAGGTCATCGCTGCGCAGCGTGCGGTGAATGACGTTTTGGAGAAGGCGGGGACTTCTTTTAAGGAAGGCTTGCTGGCTTACGAAGACAAGAAACTGCCTGTAGCGGCTGAGAGATTCAATAAGTCGGTGGAGGTTTTTCTATATTCCACGCTGAATATCCAACGCGAAGCGCGGCTTCAGAACTGCTACAACCAACTTATCGAAACTGTTTACCGCATTGAATTTCCGACCGACAGCCAGCTTCCGCAGGTTCGCAACTTGTCGCTGACATGTGGTTGGACGAACATCGATCCAACGCTGGCTGACAAGATAACGACCATTGCGAAAAACTCGCTGACGAAGCCTCTTGCACAGCCGTCAACGAGTACCGCTGCCGGTGTCAACGGCCCGGTTCTTCCGAGCCAGAGTCAAGTTGGATTTAACTCGCAGGAATTTGAACCGTCGCCACTGGATGAGCTCTCGAAGCTCGAACTTACGGCGGAAGAGCAGCAGGTCGAAGACAATCCTGTCGCTCAGGCCCAGTATCAGTACATCCAGTACGCAGTCGCCAACAAATCGCTCGGATTTTCATTCCAGGTTCATCCGATGATCCAGCAGTACATCAACTACTATCGCGGCCGCGGCCGGCAGACGATGGAAGTGGGACTGTACCGCTCCGGAATGTTCATGCGAATGGCCCGCCGTATCTTCAAGGAAGAAGGTGTGCCTGAGAACGTTGCGTGGCTCGGACAGGTTGAGAGTGCCTGGAAACCCGCGGCCCTTTCGTGGGCGGCAGCTTCGGGGCTTTGGCAGTTCATTCCCGGAACGGGTTCACGTTTCGGCTTGCAGCGCACAGCGTACGTGGACGAACGGAACAGCTTTGAAGAAGCCACACGTGCCTCGGCCCGTTACCTGAAGTTCCTCTACAACCGCTACGGCAACTGGGAACTTGGTATCGCTGCTTATAACTGCGGCGAAGGCAACGTCGACCGTGCGATCCGTCGAGCAGGCGTTTCAAACTTCTGGCTCGCGTATCCATATCTGCCGCAGGAAACGCGAAATTACGTTCCGAACATTCTTGCGACGATCCTTATCGCCAACAATCCCGGACAGTATGGCTTCGGCCACATTCGTCCGGCAGCTCCGCTGACCTACGATCGCGTTCGCGTCCCTGCTTCTACCAATCTCGCATTGGTTGCCCAGGCTGCGGATACGACGGTTCAGTATCTTCGTTATTTGAACCCACACCTTCGCACCAACTCAACCCCGCCGACGCCGTACATTATAAATGTGCCGGCGAACAAGGCGAACGAGGTCGTTGCGGTATTCCGCCGAATTCCGGCTACGCAGGTCAATAATACGAACCTCGCAAACTCTTCGTCGGGCGAGACGTGGCAGAATATCTCGAACCGCACGGGCGTGAGCGTCACGGATCTGATGGCGGCGAATCCCGGAATGGCTCAACCGCGTGGAAAGGTCTTTGTTCCGGTTGCGGGTAATAATGTTGCTAACACCAGCTATTCGAGACCGAGCAACACGGGGGCCACAGTCCCGGCCAAAGGCGTTACCGTCGTAAAGGCGAAAGCCGGTGATACCGTGCAGAAGATCGCCGAACGTAACAACGCAAATCCGACTGAGGTTGCGAAGTTTAACGGCCTGCTCCCGAACTCCGTTCTCGGAGCCGGACGCGAGATCAAGATACCGTCTAAATAACGGTTGGATCACATTTTAGCTGAAAGGCCGGATTGATTGTCCGGCCTTTCTTGCAGCTCTAATTAGAAATACACTTGACACAACGTTCAATTGTAACTATACTAGTTACAGATATGGCGGCTAATAGTCAATTTTCAATGGCGGTTCACATTCTTACGATGCTGGCTAAGGGCGGCGACGAGAATATGAAATCGGATTACATAGCGGGAAGCGTAAACACGAATCCCGTTGTGATCCGCCGCGTCCTCGGCCAACTTGGCCAGGCGGGAATTGTTTCGTCGCAAACTGGAGCATTCGGCGGGACGCGGCTCGCAAAACAGCCGAGCGAGATCACGCTTTGCGAGATTTATAAAGCGGTATCGTGCGGTGAGGTGTTCGCTCTGCATTCTAAGGCTCCAAACCAGGATTGCCCGATCGGTGCGAATATCGAGGCTGCCTTGTGCAACCTGCAGAAAGAGATCGACCAGGCGGTTGGTGGTAAGCTGGGCGAATACACGCTCGCTTGTTTTATCGATAAGGTCTGCACGGCAAAGGCTTAAAAAATTTTACTTATATCTGTATCAAAAATGGTTACAAATATGTTTCACGGGGGAACGATGACGACACTTTTCATAAACTGGACGCCGAGAGCGATCGATCTGTTAAAGCTCGTTCTGCGATTTATGGGCGTCTGAAATGTGAGTTTGCCGTATGGGAAAAATACGGCGTAAGACGATAGAATAAACAAATACTGTTACTTTTTGAGGAGACGAAATTATGAAAACAATATACTTAGCGGTTCTGGGAACTGCACTATTCATGTCGGCGTGCGCCGACCCGGCGGCGAATAAGCCGAAAGCTACGACGAGTGCACCGTCAAATGCGGCTACAGCAGCGGCTAAGACCGATGTGATCACAGCGTCGAGCTCGAATGTATTTGACGGATTTAAGGCGACGGGAACCGAGTTAGCAATAGACACGGAAACCTCTAAGGTGGAATTTACCGGATCGAAAGTCACCGGAAAGCACGATGGCGGATTTAAGAATTTCAAAGGCATTATCGACCTTGTTGGCGATAAAGCTGAGACCAGCCGTGTGCTGTTCGAGATCGATATGGCTTCGGTATTTACGGATTCGGATGGGTTAACGAAGCATCTTCAAACCGGCGATTTTTTTGAGGTGGAGAAGTTTCCCAAATCGTCATTCATTTCGGGTAAGATCGTTCCGGATACGACAAAGGGAGCTAACAATTTCACGGTCACCGGCGATCTCGAGATGCGCGGAGTTAAAAAATCCGTCACGTTCCCGGCCACGATCGAGGTCAAGCCTGATGGTGCGAGCGTAAAAGCTGAATTCTCGATCAACCGCAAGGATTTCGGTATTGTTTATGCCGGAAAGGCTGATGATCTGATCCGCGACGACGTTGTTCTGCGGCTCGATCTGAAAGCGTCGAAGAAGAAATGAGAACTTACGAAATACAAGAGTTCGGCATCGACAAGCTGGCTCTGACAGAGCGCGACATACCGAAACCAGGGCCGAATGAGGTCCTGGTTCGGCTGCGTGCGGCGTCGCTAAATTATCGCGACGTAATGGTCGCAAGCGGGACCTATAACCCGCGAATGAAGCTGCCCGCAATTCCGTTCTCTGACGGATCGGGCGAAGTCGTCGAGATCGGTGAAGGCGTGACGAAATGGTCTGTTGGCGACCCGGTTTGTTCGATGGTGATCGCAGGCTGGCATGATGGCGGACCGACGGCCGAGAAGTCAAAGACTGCGATCGGAGCGGGAGCGGCCGACGGTGTTTTGCGTGAATACGCGGTTTTCAGTGAGAATTCGATCGTCCGTGTTCCCGACCACTTGACCTTTGAAGAAGCCGCGACATTGCCTTGTGCACCGATAACAGCTTGGAATGCTCTTGTCGTTTCGGGAAAGATCAAGGCTGGTGAAACCGTGCTTACGCTCGGCACCGGCGGCGTTTCGATATTTGCGGTTCAGATCGCTAGATATTTTGGAGCACGAGTTATCGCCACGTCTAGCAGCGATCAAAAGCTTGCAAAGGTGAGGGAATTGGGGGCGGATGAAACGATAAATTACCGAACCCGCGAAGATTGGGACAAGGCAGTGCTGGAGCTAACCGACGGCCGCGGCGTCGATCACGTGATCGAGGTCGGGGGAACGGGAACGCTGACGAAGTCGGTTAAAGCTGTCCGCGTTGGTGGGCATATCGCTCTGATCGGGGCTCTTGATATGGCTGGCGAGTTTAATCCCGTTCCGGTATTCATGAAAGGCATCAGAATGCAGGGAATCTTTGTCGGTTCGCGGGAAATGTTCGAAGGACTGAACGCTATGATCGCGGAATCGAAAATGAGGCCCATGATCGACCGTGTTTTAAATTCACGGAGGCTCGCGAGGCTTTGAGATATATGGAAAGCGGGTCGCATTTTGGAAAGATCGTAATAAAAATAGGAGATCAATGACAATGGCAAACAAACTTTACGAAATTCCGGTAAACAAGATCGATGGCACCGAGACGACGCTCGGAGAATTTGAGGGCAAGGCGTTGTTGCTTGTAAATGTTGCGTCGAAATGCGGCTTGACGCCGCAGTATGCGGGAATTGAAACCTTATATAAGGAATTTAAAGATCAGGGATTTGAGGTGCTTGGATTTCCGGCGAACAACTTCCTGGCTCAGGAGCCCGGAACGAGCGAGGAAATCCAGGACTTTTGCAAGACGAATTACGATGTCACTTTTCCGCTCTTCCAAAAGATCTCGGTCAAGGGCGAAGATCAGCATCCGCTTTACAGCTTCCTGACTGCCGAAAAAGGCGAGGCCGATATTGCCAATGGTTCGGCATTCGAAGAAAGGCTTGCTAGCATCGGCCAGCCGCGTTCGGAATCGAGCGATATCCTTTGGAATTTTGAAAAGTTCCTGATCGCCAAAGACGGCAGCATTGCGGCTCGTATCGCACCGGATGTAACTGCGGAAGATGAGCGAGTAGTTTCGGCTCTAAAAGCTGAGATCGCAAAGTAATATGAGCAAGCTTTTTAGCGAATTAAAGATCCGTGACACGACCTTTCGAAACCGCCTTTGGGTGTCGCCGATGTGTCAGTATTCGAGCGACGACGGGTTGCCGACGGACTGGCATCTGGTCCATCTCGGCAGCCGTGCCGCTGGCGGAGCCGGAGCGGTAATTGTTGAGGCAACGGCAGTCTCACCTGAAGGGCGAATATCGCCAAGCGATTCGGGTATCTGGAGCGACGTTCATGCCGAAGAGTTTCTGCGGATCACGCGGTTTATCAAGGATCAGGGAAGCGTTCCCGGCATCCAGATAGCCCACGCGGGCCGCAAGGCTTCGACTGCCGCTCCGTGGAATGGCGGGAAGAAGGTTGAGATAGAAGATGGCGGTTGGGAAGTAGTTGCACCGAGTGCGATCGCATTTGACGACGACTATCCAATGCCGCGCGAGATGGACGCGAACGATATCGAGAAGGTGCGAAACGATTTCGTTTCGGCAGCGATAAGGTCAGTGAATGCGGGGTTTGAGGTGATCGAACTTCACGCGGCTCACGGCTATCTGCTCCACGAATTCCTGTCGCCGCTTTCGAACAAGCGTACCGACGACTACGGCGGCGATCTGGCTGGGCGGATGAAACTGCCGGTTGAGATCGCGGAAGCAGTTCGCAATGCGGTTCCGGAGCATATTCCTGTCTTTACACGTATTTCCGCGACGGATTGGGCCGATGGCGGTTGGGATTTGGAGCAGTCGATCGAATTCGCGGAAAAGCTGAAGGGAATAGGCATTGATCTGATCGATTGCTCGAGCGGTGCCTTGGTTCCTTACGCCCAGATTCCAGTCGAGCCCAACTATCAGGTTCCATTTGCGGAAGCGATCCGAAGCGAGGTGGGAATTGCAACGGCGGCGGTCGGCCTGATCACGGAATCGCAGCAGGCCGAGGCGATCCTTAAGGCGGGGCAGGCAGATGCGGTCATGGTCGCGCGGCAGTTTTTGCGTGAGCCATATTTGGCGTTTCGCTTTGCTAAGGAGCTTGGCGTAACCGTCGATGTGCCGAAACAATATAGCCGTGCGATCGATCTGAGGTAGTTTATGAGCAGATTGTCAGACATACCATTTTCAGTTTTAGACCTTTCGCCAGTGGCGGAAGGTTCGACGGTTGCCGATGCATTGCGGAATTCTCTGGATCTAGCGCGGCATGCTGAACGGCTTGGGTACAAGCGTTTTTGGGTGGCTGAGCATCATTCGATGCCGGGAATTGCGAGTGCGGCGACGTCGGTTGTGATCGGGCATGTCGGGTCGGGAACGAAGTCCATCCGAATTGGTTCGGGCGGGATAATGCTATCGAATCATGCTCCGATCGTGATCGCGGAGCAGTTTGGAACGCTCGAGGCTTTGTTTCCGGGACGTATCGATCTTGGGCTCGGCCGTGCTCCGGGTTCCGATGGTTTGACGATGCGGGCACTTCGGCGAAGGCTCGATGCGGGCGATGAGTTTCCTGAGCAACTTCAGGAATTGCAGTACTTCTTGAAAACGCCAGTCGCGGGGCAAAAGGTTCGGGCTGTGCCGGGCGGCGGCGCGGACGTTCAGATATGGCTGCTTGGTTCTAGCGATTTTAATGCTCGTTTGGCCGGACAATTGGGGTTGCCGTTCAGCTTTGCGGCCCACTTTTCGCCGGACAACACGCTGCCGGCGTTGGAAATATATCGGCGGAATTTTCGGCCTTCCGAAATTCTTTCCGAGCCGCTTGCGATGGTTGCGGTCAATATTTTTGCGGCTGATACCGACCGCGAGGCCGAAAAACTCGCGACTTCGCAGCATCAGTCGTTCCTTAATCTGATCCGCGGCACGCCGGGCAAGATCCAGCCGCCGGTCGATGAGATGGAGGCGATCTGGTCGCCGGCGGAAAAAGCGATGGTTCAGGCGAGACTTGGCGGTTCGATAATTGGCGGGCCTGCGACCGTGAAACTTGGTCTGGAAAAGCTCATTGCGGAGACTCAGGCTGACGAAGTGATCGTGAACGCGATGACGTTTGACCACGCTGCGAGGGTTCGTTCGTACGAGATCGTGGCGGAAATCATCAGGGCCGATGGCGCCGAACTGTCGTCAACCGCGGCTATCGGCTAAACTTAGGGTACAGGAGAAAATATGGCAGATAGAAAGGCAAATGCGAGCTGGAACGGTTCGCTGATGGAAGGTAAAGGCGCTGTCGCACTTGGCAGCGGGTTGTTTGAAGGGGCGTTCTCTTTCGGTACTCGCTTTGGTGAAGAGCCGGGAACTAATCCCGAGGAATTGCTTGGGGCATCGCTTGCGGCATGCTACACGATGGCACTAAATGCAACGCTCGAAAAAGGCGGAACTCCGGCGTCGAGCGTGAAGTCCGAAGCGGTCGTGCATCTGGGAAAAGACGATTCGGGCTTCGTGATCAAAGGCATCGACCTGAGCGTCGAGGCTTCGGTTCCGGCGCTTGATGATGCGGCGTTTCAGACGACCGCCGAGACGGTCAGCCAGGCTTGCCCGATCAGTAAGGCACTAGCGGCTACAAAGATAACGCTGCATGCGAAATTGGTCTAGACACTCTTGTTCCGTGTCTTGTCTGTGGGCTCCGTGGTCGATCGCTCTTGCATGAATGATCAACCACGGAACGCACTGACAAGACACGGAACAGGAACTTGGATTGCAGGTTTCGCTAGGCTATAATTTGAGAGTTTTATTTATCAGGAGATAACAGATGGCACATTTTGCAAATGCGATAACAGATTCTAATTTTGAGAGTGATGTACTCGGCTCGGACAAGCCGGTGCTGGTGGATTTTTGGGCGGAATGGTGCGGACCTTGCCGCATGATCGCTCCGACGGTCGAGGCGGTCGCTGAGGCTTATCAGGGCAAGGCTGGCGTCTATAAGATGAATGTGGACGAGAATATGAACGTTCCGCAGCAGTACGGCATTCGCGGTATCCCAACGCTGATCCTTTTTAAGGGCGGCCAGGAGCAGGAACGGATCGTTGGTGCGGTCACGCGGGAAGCGATCACGCGCGTGATCGATAAGTACGTCTAGGCTGCGAGAGAAGTAGCGATCATGAAAGGGCTGTCCTCTAGGGCGGCTCTTTTTATTTTATAAGTGCGAATCTTCAGGTTCGCCTATCTCGTTAATATGCGAATTGAAAAAAGCTGCCCGATCGCTCGGACAGCCTTTTCCGTAGTGTTATATCCGCTAGACTTTAGAAGTGCGAATCCTGAGCTGCCGGTTGATCACCGAAGAGGCCCCAGAACTGGTACTGCACGTTTCCATCGCTTGACCGGAGTATGTAGTAGACACTCGGCGTTCCGGTCGCACTACGCCAGATCGCTACGTCGGTCTTGCCGTCTCCGTCGTAATCGCCCTGGACCTCGATGTCCGTCGCGGCACGTCCCCAACCGATCCTTGGGGTAACCGTTCCACCCGAGCTCGGTAAATAATACCAGGCGAGAGCGGCTCCCTCTACACGAGTCAGAGCGAAGTCGGTCTTTCCGTCCCCGTCATAATCACCTGGGACAATCGCGTCAGAAGCCGCAAGACCAAATCTGGTTGCGGTATCATTCGCACTTGCTGCATCGAACAGGCCGGTTCCGTAGTGGACGAAGAATAAGCCGCGGTTCGCAATATTACGGTAAACACAGAAATCTGCTTTACCGTCGCCGTTATAGTCACCAGGTGCGGCAACGTCAACGCCGACTCCCCAAGGCACTACTACCTGGACATTCTTTGTCGTTCCAAAACTGCCGTACCACCAGAAGAAGCTCTGCGACGTATCCGTTCCGCCCTTTCTAAAGATCGCCGGATCGTCCACGCCGTCGCCGTCATAGTCAGCGATCATGAACGGATCGTCGTTGGGCATACCGAAGCGGACCGTGCGAAGCGTATTCGTGGTGCTCTGCAGAATGTAGAAGAAAGAATTGTCGGTCTGCGGACGCCAAATAGCAATGTCGTCCTTGCCGTCGCCATCAAAATCGCCCGGCGTGATGTAGTCCGTGACGACGCCAAAATCGGTCTGGGTTTCAACCGCCGGTGTTGCGTTTGTCAGGTTGTACCAACGCGTCTGCGTACCGCCTGCACCAGCTGCCTGACGAACAACGCCGAAGTCTGTCTTGCCGTCTCCGTTGAAATCAAGAGGAGCATCTGATGCCATGCCAACCAACTGGCCGCGGATCTCGCCGCCGGTGAATGTGGTTGAGTGGACGTTGAAGTACATGCCGCCCGCACGGAGCGTGGCGACCTGAGCCGGTGTGATCGAGAAAACCTTGTCAACGACCGAACCGGACGTAACACCGGTGGTCGGTGCCATATCAAACGTGATCGGGCCCGTCGCATTCGCGGCACCAGTGTGGATGTGTCCACCAGTCGAACCGGTTGTGAGTCCTTCAAAATAGAACGAAGCCGTGATCTGCGTTTCCGCAGCGTTGAGCACCACGCGTCCAAAACCTTTCGCCGTCGACGCATTTGCCGGGACTTCGTTAGCACCGGTCATGCGGACCGTGAACAGGAAGCGAGGCGATGCCGCAGGTGTCGGCGTCGGAGTCGGTGATCCTGCCGGTGTAGGCGTTGGGGTTGGCGTCGGAGTTGGCGTTGGGGTCGGTGTAGGCGTTGGAGTGGCACCACCAGCGGCACAAGCAATGGCTGCACTGGAAGAATTCTTTGGTGTTGGAGCCGTTACGACATCAAAATCACTCGCATTGTTATCGGTATCGGTACATCCTTCGCCTTTACGGACATTGCCTTGCGTCGACGTCAATGCGGCTCCAGCATTTGTTGGACCACTGCCTTCAGGATTGTTCGCGGCACCATAAGAAACAAGGTCAACGATAGCAGAGTTAGGCAATGTGCAGGGAGTCGCGGTGCCGCCGCAGGTGTTTTGTGCAAAAGCGGCAGTAACGAGGGCTACCTTGCCGCTCGCTCCCGACATACTCAGATTTGTCGTGGTTGCATCCGGTGAGGGAATCGGGGCACCAGCAGTACCCAAGGCTCCTAGCTGCACAAGGAAGTATTTTCCAGGTGCGACGGTCACATCAGGAAGCGCGAAAGCATTCGTTGCAGTACTCGCAAACTGCCCTGTTGCGGAACCATACATGAGTGACAACCCGTTCAGGGATTGGGTCGTGTTTGAGATGTTTTTGATCTCGACGTAATCGGCGATATAGGTTCCAGTCGAACCGCCGCCGCCGCCGTTTGCCTGACTGATGACCAAGGTCGTGGATGCAGCAGGTGCGTTCACATCAAGGCCTCTCCCCTGCGAGCTTCCGGTCGTGGACAGGAACGCTGCACCAACGACGACCATGACTAAACACGAAACGCCTAAAATAATATTTCTCTTCATTAGATCAATCCCCTCAACGGTTAGGTATTTTTCAAGGTATGGCGTGCAAATTTCGCACAATCAGTGACCAAAAATTCAAATGCTCCACGCCTGGCTAGCTTTTTACAAAAGATAACTTTGCAAAAGGATAGCACAAAACCGCAAAAATGCGACAGCAAAAACAGCATTTAACGCATCGAAACATTAAATTTTTGCTACAATCATCAAAATAATAGTGAGGTCGCCGTTAATGCGTTTGGAGAGGTTTTTTATACTGCTGCTGCTGTTTAGCTTCGGTTTGACGTTTTCGGCGTCGGCCCAGGATAAGAAGCCGGATGACAAGGACGAGGTCATTAAGGTCGACACCCAGCTCGTCGACGTTCCGCTCGCGGTCACGTCGTCCGCGGGCCTGCCGTTGAAAGGGCTAAAGGCCTCAAACTTTGTGGTTTACGAGGACGGCAAGAAGCAGGACATCTCTGATTTTGCCGCGACGACCGCCCCGTTTGAGGTCGCTCTGGTGCTCGACACCTCAGGATCGGCCCGCAACGATCTGCTGCTGATCCAGCGTGCGGCAAGGGATTTTATCGCGAGCTTGCGGCCCGGCGACCGCGTCGCGGTGATCGGATTTCGCACAGATCGCAAAGAGAACCAGGCCTTTGCCGTGAGCGAGGTTTTGACGCCGCTGACCGACGACCGCGTGAAGCTGAAAGCGGCGATCGACAACGTTAAAACCAGCAACGGAACACCCTATTACGATTCGCTGCTGCAGGTCGCCGAAAAGATCTTCAGCCAGCGTCCGGCGGACGAATTTCGCGGCCGGCGTGCCTTGGTAGCACTCACCGACGGCGTCGACTCGAGCAGCGCTGCCGATTTCAGCATCGTCAAGGAAGAGCTCGGCCAGGTTGGCGTGATCTCGTTCTTTATTCAGGTCGATACGCAGGAATACTTTGAGGACGCTCTGCTCGGCGATTGTCAGAGTGCGATCAGGTTTTCGGCAGCTCAGATCAGGCGTTATTACAAGACGATCGCTTCGAAAGGGAAAAGGATGGAAAAGGCTGTGAATTTTTGCCAGCTCGGCGATTTCGAACGGCTCGCGATCAGCAAACGCCTGTACGAGATAGCCGACGAAGAGATGAACGACCTCGCCAAAAACTCAGGCGGAAAGGTCTTTCAGGTTGGCGATCTGGGCGAGGCCCGAAATGCCTTCAAAAATGTAGCCGACGAGATCGGCACCAAATACACACTCGGGTACTATCCGACCAACGAGAAAAAAGACGGCACGCTGAGGAAGATAACGGTTGAGGTCAAAGGGCTTCCGGCTGGGACCGTGGTGCGAGCGAGGGAAAGTTATACTGCTCCTGGGAATTAAACGTTTCTTATATGGTTTCAAAATTTAATCGCATTTGCCTGATGGTTCTAGACTCCGCCGGGATCGGCGAGATGCCCGATGCGGCGGATTGGGGCGACGCCGGAGCTGATACGCTCGGGCACATTCTGGAATCGCGAAAGGTCGATCTGCCAAATCTGCAGGCAATGGGACTCGGAAACATCACGCCTCTTAAAGGCCTGGCGGCTGTCGCCGCTCCAAACGGATCGTTCGGCAAATGCACGCTCAAATCCGACGGCAAAGACACGACGACCGGGCATTGGGAAATGGCTGGCATCATTTTGAAACAAGGTTTTCCAAAGTTTCCCGACGGGTTTCCGCCGCGGATAATTGACGAGTTCGTCGCAAAGGCAGGCGTGCCCGGCGTGCTCGGCAATATTCCGGCGAGCGGTACTGAGATCATCAAGCAGCTTGGTGAGGAACACGTTAGAACAGGGAAGCCGATCGTTTACACATCGGCTGATTCGGTATTTCAGATCGCGGCTCATGAAGAGATCGTTCCGATCGAGCGACTTTACGAGATATGCGAGATTGCACGCGGCATTCTACGCGGCGACGACGAGGTCGCACGCGTGATCGCACGGCCGTTTCTCGGATCGACCGCCGAGACTTTCAAGCGAACGGAGAATCGTCATGATTATGCAGTTCTGCCGCCGGACGGAAATCTGCTGCCGCTTTTGAGAGATGCGGGACTCGATGTCGTTTGTATCGGTAAGATCGCGTCGATCTATGATTCGATGGGTGTGACCGAGGATCTCTCGGCCAAAAATAACGAACAGACGATCGATCAGACGATCAATGCTCTCAACGCTGATTCACGCGGTCTGATATTCAGCAATCTCGTTGATTTTGACATGCTCTACGGCCACCGACGCGATACGGAAGGCTACGCCAAGGCCCTCGAACATTTCGATTCTCGCCTGCCTGAAATAATAGACGCTCTCAACGAGGACGATCTCCTCGTGATGACCGCCGACCACGGAAACGACCCTTCGATGCCGGGCTCCGATCACACCCGCGAATACGTTCCGCTGCTCGTTTATGGAAAGAATGCGAAAGCTGGCGTTAACCTCGGGACGCGGCAATCGCTGTCGGATATTGGACAGACGATCGCAGAGAATTTTAACCTGAAGATCGACGATGGCGTGAGCTTTTTGGGCGAGATCTGATATGGCTGCTCCTTTACCGATAAATGAAAATGACAGGCTCGCGGCGTTGTACCAGGCGAGATTGCTGGATACTGAGCCCGAGCGGGAGTTCGACGACGTGACGTTGCTCGCCTCACAGATCTGCGGAACGCCGATCGCGACGATATCGCTGATCGACGAATCGCGACAGTGGTTCAAGGCAAAGGTCGGGATCGATGCGACGGAGACGCCGCGCGATCAGGCGTTTTGCGCTCACGCGATCCTGACACCGAGCAGGACGACGGTCATCGCGGATGCGACTGCGGATGAACGTTTTGCCAATAATCCTTTGGTCACTGGCGACCCAAATATCCGTTTTTACGCCGGAACTCCGCTGCTGACGAAGGACAATCTTGCCCTCGGTACGCTCTGCGTGATCGACCGCCAACCTCGCGAACTGAACGATGCTCAACTCGCCGCCCTAGAAGCTTTGGGACGACAGTTGAGTCTTCGGTTAGAACTTCGCCGGACGACGGAACTGCTGCAGAAAGCCAACGACGAGCTCAAAAATTTGTCGCTGATGGACGAACTGACCGGGCTTTATAACCGCCGCGGGTTCTTTCTTCACGCTGAGCAGCAGTTAAAGCTTTATCGTTCACGCCGATCTGAACGCAGCCTGTGGCTGATGGTCGGTGACATGGACGGGCTGAAGCATATCAATGATACATACGGCCACCCCGAAGGGTCGGCTGCGATCAAGAAAATGGCTGAGATACTTATGCACACTTTTCGTGATGCGGATATTCTCGCCAGGCCCGGCGGCGATGAATTTACTGCCTTAATCCTCAACACATTTGACGATGTTGCTCGACTCGTTCCCGAGCGGCTGACGATCAACCTTCAACAATATAACGGCGAAAGCGGCAAGCCCTATGAGCTTGGAATGAGCTTGGGGTTAGTGAAGGTCCCGTTCGATGAAGACTCGTCGATACCGGATCTCGTGAGACGAGCTGACGCTGAGATGTATATTGATAAGCGAAAGCGAAAAGCTGAGCGAGCGTCGTAACACGTTCCTTATCAACGCTTACTGGTGTCTACATAAAGTGATTTCTTAAAGAGATTTTGGTTCTGCAAAACGATTGATCGCGCGGTTGAGACGAGGCTTATCCTTTTCTCGATGCAGGACTACCTGTAAATCGGGAAATTGTGTATCATTCTCGCTAACAATTTCAAAAAAACCATTGACGGTGACCTTGGAAAGCAATTTCCACGTCGCTTACACCTGAATAAATTCGTTGAGGATAGATGACTCTTTATGAATAGAAGTGCGTTGCTCGTTGCGTTTTTGCTCGTCTCACTCGTTTTCCCTGGATTCGTTAGTTCGCAGACACCTGATCCGATCAATGCGTACAGCGACCCGCCGAGTCGTATGCAGGGCGTTATCGAGAAATTCACTGAGGATCTCGGTATTCTCAATCGGTTCTACACTGCACAGACTTCGAGTAACAGATCAGCACGATTCAAGAGCTTATATAACGAGCAACTGCAGCTGCTGTCCAGCTTTAACTTTGACAAGCTAAACCATGACGAACAAATAGATTACGTGCTGTTCAAAAATCACCTTGAGCACGAGATAAAAGAGCAGGATCGCAATGACGCGCAGTTTGCTGAGATGGCTTCGCTGATGCCTTTCGCAAAGACGATCAACGATCTGGAAGACACGCGCCGTAAGCTCGACTTTGCGGATCCCGCAAAAACGGCCGCCCTTTTGAATGACTTGGCCAAGCAGATCTCGGCGACGCAGCGGTCATTCGAGGGAGCTAATGCTGCAAAGCCAAAGCGAACCGTAGCCAACCGAGCCGTACGAACTGTCGATTCGCTTCGCCGCACGCTTCGTGCCTGGTACACGTTCTACAACGCGTATGATCCGACTTTTACGTGGTGGTGCGAAGCTCCGTATAAGTCGACGGACGAAGCTCTCGGGAAATACTCAACGTTCATCACGGAAAAGCTTGTTGGTATTCGAGCTGACGACCGCACGACGATCATCGGCGATCCGATCGGGCGAGAAGCTTTGATCCAGGAACTGCAGTACGAAATGATCCCGTACACGCCCGAGGAACTGGTCGAGATCGCAAATAAGGAATTCGATTGGTGCATCGCGGAATTCAAAAAAGCTTCGCGTGAAATGGGTTACGGCGACGATTACATGAAAGCGATCGAAGCCGTTAAGCAGAAATATGTTGAGCCGGGCAAGCAGCCCGAGCTCATCAAGAAACTCGCCTGGGAAGCCATCGATTACGTTGAAAAGAACGATCTGGTTACGGTGCCGAAAGTCGCTCGTGACGGTTGGCGAATGGAGATGATGACACCCGAACGGCAGCTCGTTGCGCCGTTTTTCCTTGGCGGCGAAACGATTCTCGTCTCGTATCCGACGGACGGAATGACGCATGAGCAGAAACTGATGTCGATGCGTGGTAATAACCCGTATTTTTCGCACGCGACCGTTCACCACGAACTCATTCCGGGCCATCATTTGCAGGGTTATATGACACGGCGATACCGTCCGTATCGAGAAATATTCCGCACGCCATTCTGGGGCGAAGGCTGGGCTTTGTATTGGGAATTTCTGCTGTGGGACAAGGGCTTCAACAAAACTCCTGAGGATAAGATCGGCGCGTTGTTCTGGCGTTCGCACCGAGCTGCCCGTATCATCTTTTCACTCAATTTCCACCTTGGAAACTGGACACCTGAACAATGCGTCGACCTCCTTGTGAACAAGGTCGGGCATGAACGCGACAACGCCCTCGCCGAGGTTCGCCGCTCGTTCAACGGCGATTACGGCCCGCTGTATCAAATGGCTTACATGATGGGAGGCTTGCAGATCTACAATTTGCATCATGACCTGGTCGATTCCAAAAAAATGACCGACAAACAGTATCACGACTCGATCCTGAAAGAAGGTGCGATACCGATCGAAATGGTCAGAGCGATCCTGACGAATCAGAAAATGACAAAGGATTTTAAGACGAGCTGGCGTTACTATCCGGGACTTTCAAAATAAGTCGCAAGGCTGGAATTTGCTCAACGTTCTTCGCGATATGAAAAAGCTAGTATCGATCATCGTTATTTCGTTGGGAATATTAACAGCTGCAGCTTACGGACAGAACGCCGAACGGCGTCGTGTCGCTAATGCGGTCGGGGACGGATTTGCCGCAGATCTCCGTCCCTTGGATCGGAAAGGCTTGCAGCACGGCGGATTTTCGGTTCTTTATCAGTATTGGATCACCGACATTGATCAAAAGGAATATGAATCCCGCCGGTTTGGATCCTTCACCGCGTTTGAGAATTGGCTTCGGAAAAATACGCGAAAGGAAGATAACACGCCGTTTCGCGTAGCGGGGAATGTCAAAAATTGCACCGCAACAAACTGTACGATAGAAACGGGAAACATGCGGCACAACCACTTGTTCCTGAAACGGGTTTGGTTTGCCTATCGACGCGGGAAGCCGATCGTGAGAAAGATTCACCTGATATATGGCTGAAAAGGCAGGATAGCATGAAACCTTTCCCAGCCTATTTGTCGTATTGGTGACTTGGAAAAATGTCTAAACAAAATATTAATCGAATCAATCTAAAAATCGTTGTTCTCTTGCTGATCGCCTTTTCACTAAACGCGTTCGGCCAGGGGAAATCATCTGTTGACGAAAAGAACGTACGGGCACAAATGCAATTCCTCGCAGGCGACGCCATGCAGGGACGTGGCAGCGGCACGGCGTTCGAGCGGATCGCGGCGGAGTATATTGGGTCGCAGTTTATGCAGTTCGGGCTCGAACCGGCGGGTGAAGACGGCTGGGATGGGAAGCCGACATTCGTTCGGACGGTTACCAATACGCGGAGCAGCTTTGATGGCAATCCGACACTTAAATACGGTTCGTCAACGGCGGAGCATGGAAAGGAAATGCTCGTTTTGCGGGCGACCGGTACCTCGGTGAGCGGCACTCTGCAAAAGATCGGAATGAATGATAAGCCAGCGGCAGGCTCGGCTGTGTTCATTCGGCTTCCGGCCGACGCACCAGCGAATCCCATGCAAGGCCTGATGGGAATGGCGACAGCCGGTGCTTCGATCGTTTTGGTTGAGGAAACTGCTCAGTACCGCGCAAATTGGGCAAACATGGCAGGGCGACGGATATCGTTCACCTCGGCGGCAAAGCCGTCAGCCATCATTGTCGTCAGCAAAGACGTCGCGTCGGCGATCTCGGCAATGCCCGACGGCACAAATATCGAGTTCGGCGGCAAGGCGACCTCGACCCAGCTCAACACCTGGAATGCGATGGGAAAGATCACCGGATCTGACCCGAAGCTTGCTTCAGAAGTTATCCTTTTGACCTCGCACCTTGACCATCTCGGCGTTCGCGAGAATGCTCCAGGTACCGACAAGATCTTCAACGGGGCGGACGATGACGCTTCCGGATCGGTCGCGGTACTCGAAATGGCACGCGTGCTCGGTGCGGGTAAAAAGCCGAAACGAACTGTATATTTCGTGTGCTTCGGCAGCGAAGAAGCAGGCGGATATGGTGCGGGTTGGTTCGTCAATAACCTGCCAGTTGCTAAGGACAAGCTTGTCGCAAATCTGGAGTTCGAGATGATCGGACGCCCGGACGAAAAGGTCAAGCCGGAAGAGCTGTGGCTGACGGGCTATGAGCGTTCGAACCTCGGGCCGGAGCTGGCAAAGCGTGGTGCAAAGCTTGTTCAGGATCCGCATCCGGAGCAAAATTTCTTCCAGCGTTCGGACAACATTCAGCTCGCGCGGCAGGGGATCATTGCTCATACGGTATCGAGCTTTGGGCTGCACAAGGATTATCATCAGGCAAGCGATGAAGTGAAAACCATCGATTTCGTCCACATGACGCGTTCGATCAATTCGATGGTCAAACCGATCCAGTGGCTGATCAATTCGAATTTCGTTCCTGCGTGGGTCGAAGGCAAGAAACCTTAGGAGATCATAGCTACAAATTAACGAGAAGAAACACTAGAAAGAGGAAACTCTTCTTAGTGTTTTTTCGTGTATTTTAGTGGTAACGAAAGATGTTATAGAATGCTTGTAAAAGGCAAAGCAGATCGATCGACAGCAGATGACTCCTGAACGTTGGCGGCAAATCGAAGAGATCTTTCACGAGGCACTGGAGCTGGATACCGCTGCGCGCATTGATCTTCTCAATGAGTCGGCGAACGGCGATCGGGAGCTTCGCGATGAGGTCGAAAAATTGCTTGCTCAGTTCGATGACGCAAGCAGTTTTATCGAGCAGCCGCTCTACGACAGTGCGAAAAGCGGCGTTCTTCAGGCCTTGCTGGATGACAGCGACGAAGACCCGATGGTCGGCAAGCTGCTCGGCAACTACCGCATCGAACGCGAGATCGGCCGCGGCGGCATGGGAGCTGTCTACGAAGCGTATCGTGCTGACGGCGAGTTTCGCTTGCGTGTTGCACTCAAAGTCGTCAAACGCGGCATCGATACGGATTTCGTCCTCAAACGCTTTCGCAACGAGCGGCAGATCCTTGCGGCTCTCGATCACCCATTCATCACACGTCTGATCGACGGCGGAACGACCGATGACGGGCGGCCGTATTTCGTGATGGAGTTCATCGACGGCCTGCCGCTTTATCGTTACTGTGACAAGAATCGGCTGACGGTGAACGAACGTTTGCGGCTATTTTGCCGCGTTACCGAAGCGGTCGAATACGCACATCAGAAGCTGATCATCCATCGCGATCTAAAGCCTTCGAACATCTTCATCACACACGATGGCAGTCCGCGGCTTCTGGACTTTGGCATCGCGAAACTGCTGGACCCGGATATGGCTTCGGACACGCTCCAGCCGACAGCGACCGCGTTGCGGATGATGACCGTCGATTACGCGAGCCCGGAACAGGTTCGTGGCGAAAAGGTTACTATCGCGACCGATATCTACAGTCTTGGCGTAATCCTGTTCGAATTGCTCACCGCTCATCGACCCTACAAAATAAAAAGCCGCACACCGCACGACATCGCGCGGGCGATCTGTGACGAAGAGCCTTATCTCGCCAGCGTCGCGGCCGGAAGCACCGATCCTGAAATGCCGGTCGTAAAAGTTAATCCGGCTGCACCGACACTCACCGCATTTCCCGAGGAAGCGGCGGAATCGTCGGCCCAGCTTGCCGATCAGCTTCGCGGAAATATTGACAGCATCATCACGAAAGCCTTGAGAAAGGACGCCGGCGAACGTTATTCGACCGTCGCCGAATTTCGCGAGGATATTGAACGCCATCTAAAGGGCGAAAGCGTTGAAATTCCGTCATTCTACACTTCGAGTACCAAGGTTACCGTCTCGCCAAGTGGTGAGAAAAATACGACGGTTGCTGTATTGCCATTGAGTTTGCTTGGTCCGACCGGTTCAGAGACGACCGACGAATCGTACCTCATGGTTGGGCTCGCCGACGCGATCATTTCTCGTCTGACCAGCGTGCGGAGATTGACTGTTCGCCCGACGAGTTCGATCACGCGATATAACGAACATCAGATCAATCCTTTTCGGGCGGGATTGGAGCTTGGAGTTGATTTCGTCCTCGACGGGCGTATTCGCCGGTTTGGTGAAAGGCTGCGAATATCGCTGCAATTGCTAGACGTTAAGCACGGTGCGGCGATCTGGGCAGGCCATTTCGACGAGCATCTGACCGACGTTCTGGAACTCGAAGATGCGATCTCACGGCAAGTTGCTGACGCTCTCATTCCTCATCTGACAGGCAAAGAACAGGCGAGGCTCTCGAAGCGCAGCACAAACGACCCGGCGGCTCACGAGGCTTATCTTCGCGGACGGTTTTACTGGAACCAATTCACGTCGCAGTCGCTGCCGAAGGCTCTTGAAGCTTACAAGATCGCGGTGGAGATCGATCCGAACTATGCTCAGGCGCATAGCGCGATTGCGGAATTTTACATCTGGGCCGGCATTTATGGCTTGATCCCAACGGTCGAGGCGTATCGCAATGCCTGGGATTACGTTCATTCCGCACTCGCTCTCGATCCCGATCTTGCAGAGGCTCACGCCGCGAATGGTTTGCTGCTGAACAACGAATTCCGCTACGGCCCGGCCGAAATGAGTTTTCAGCGGGCGATCAATTTGAACCCGCAATATGCGCTTGTTCGCGAATGGTACGGGGCTCTTCTGATAGGAAACGGCCGGTTTGACGAAGGCATCGAGCAGATGAGGCTTTCAGAAAAGCTTGATCCGATGTCCTTAAGAACGAAGATCCTCGTCGTATGGTACTACTTCCAAACCGAACGGTTTGAGGAAGCACTTGTTAAGGCCGAGGAGGTTATAGCCATCGACCCGAACTACCCGCAAGGACACTTGCAGCGGGGAAATGTGCTCAGCTTTCTCGGGCGTCATGATGAAGCTCTCGAAGAGCTTTCAAAGGCCAACGAAATGATGCCGTCGTCCGCCCTTGTCGAATATGCATTCTCGTTCGTTTACGCGCGGGCGGGGCAGATCAAGAAAGCCTGTGAAGTGACCGATAAAATGGAAGCCCGGGCGAAGGATGAATTCGTTAAACCATATTTCATGGCAGTCGCAAATATCGCCGCGGGCCGTATAGACAGAGCTTTTCATCTGCTGGAGATCGCCCTCGAGGAACGTGACGCGTGGCTTGTGTGGATCGGGACGGAACCCAATCTTCGGAGCGTCCACAATGACGAGAGGTACAAACGGATCGTTGCGGCCACCCATCGTGAGATCTACGACGGTAGAGTTAGGGCGGTAAGCACGAATACTCCGTTCGAAACTTCGCTGCACATCTCAGAGGCAGTCACGGAACCGCTCGAACGCAGCACTACTACAGAGTTTGGTCCTGGTTTTCTTCGGCGGCACCGTATTGGATTCTCGATCGCTGGCGTGCTCACGTTGCTCGTCGCGATCGGTTACCTAACCGGAACACTCAGCGTATCTTTCCAGCGGACGCCGCCAGTAACCCTGCGTCCGATGTCAGGAGCACCGCGCTCTATTGTGATGCTGCCTTTTGATAATGACACCGGCGATGAGGCGAATAATTACATTTCCGACGGCCTCAGCGATGCATTGACGATGCAGTTGTCGTCGTATCCAGAGATGCGGCCTGTCTCAAGAGCGTCTGCGGCGCCGCTCAAGAAACGCAATTTGGACGTTCAGGCGATCGGTCGGGAACTTGCGGCCGAAAGCGTCTTGACCGGCAAACTCACGCGACGTGACGGCGGTTTTTCTCTGAATCTGCAGCAGATAAACGTGGCTGACGGCAAGGTCATTTTCTCGATGTTCTTCATTGAAACGCCCGACAAGATGCTTTCACTGCAAGGCGAAATGACAAAACTCGCAATCGAAAAGCTACAGTTAGGTTCCGATCCGGTACGATCCGAAACGCCCAAAAACTACACCGCCAATAACGAGGCATTTTCACTATATCTGAAGGGCGAATACAGCCGTCAAAAGGCAACGCCGCTGGGTACGAAAGAGAGCATCGACTATTACAAACAAGCGATCGAGATCGACCCGAACTACGCGTTAGCTTATCAGGGCTTAGCACTCGCGTACCGCATGGCTCCGGCATTCGGCACACATTCGCCGCAGGAAGTTTATCCGCTTGCAAAGGCTGCGGCGATGAAGGCGCTTTCCATCGATCCTTCCCTTGGTTCGGCTCATGTGCCTCTGGCTTCGATAAAATTTGTGTGGGACTGGGATTTTGCCGGTGCCGAGATCGAATATAAGGAAGCGATACGTCTCGCACCGAATAATGCCGAGGCACATTACAGCTATGGCAACGCATTGGCAGCACTCGGGCGTGCGGACGAATCGATCAACGAACTAAGGACGGCGCAGCAGCTCGATCCGTTATCTTTAACGATCGCCTCGAACACGGGCTGGGCGCTCTATATTGCAGGCCGTCTCGACGAAGCCGAAGCCCAGATCCGCGAGGTTTTGAACCGCGATCCGAACTACGCCCGGGCTCACCTTTCGCTTGGCGAGATATATTTGGAACGCGGAAAGTATGATCAGGCGATCTCGGAATTCCTGAATTCGAAACAGCTAGCGGGCGACACGCTCACTGACATGGCCCTCGGACACGTTTATGGAGTTTCCGGGCGAAGTACTGAAGCTCGCAAGATCGCTGCCGAACTCGAAGCAAAAGTCCTGAAGAAGGAAGTCTCAGCATTTCTGCCCGCCGTCGTCTACGCCGGCCTCAACGAGAAAGACAAAGCCTTTTATTGGCTCGAGCGTGCCTATCAGGAACGTTCGAACTGGCTCACGCTCTTAAAAGTGGGCCGCCGTATGAAAAATCTGCATAGCGACCCACGTTTCGAAGACCTGATCAAACGCATCGGCTTTCCATCTTAATTCCCGCCAGTTCTACCATCACGACCGCCCTCGGCAGAGACGATGGGAAGTGGGTAAGTTCCACGCGGCCCCGTTACGATGTGCGGTTTGATGAATTCGCCGAAATGGATCGGTTCGAGGAGATTCGGATGCGAATCTTTTGTTATTGCGAAATCCTCGATGCCGAATTTCGCTGACTCCACAGAAACAAATCCATCATTCCATGTCGGCGTCGCGCATAGCAGCGGGATCGAATCGCCGACGAGAGCTGAGAATTTAGTGCCTTTTCGCTGCGTTACGTATTGATTGAACCGAGCCATTTCATCCGGCATCAGTTCCTTCGCGGTCATTGAGTAACGGTCGAATGCGTCGTTGAAATTTAGCGAATCGGCGGATGGAACTCCAAGATTAGGCGTTCCCAGCAGCATAAGGTGTTTTACGACCGGAAATCCATCGGGCCACACTTCCTGCCGATGGACAAAGAGCCGTGCTACCAAACCACCGGTCGAATGTCCGACCATGTCGACGTGCCACGCGTTGTTATCTGTCTGGATCTTCTGCACATATTTGCCCAGATTATCTGCGTTGTCGAATACCGACTTGGTCTTACGAACTGGTGCGGGCGAGCCCTCGGTCGTTATTTTGCCTTTGCTCGAAACGTCGACCACTCGGTTTGCTCTCCAACCGTAGCTGTGAGAAACAGTGAGTAGGTTTTGATAAAGCTCGACTATTTTCGGGTCGGTCCAGATGCCGCCGACGATAACTAACGGTTTCGGACTGATCTTGAGATTCTTTGTCATCTCGTCTTTTTTCTTGAACTCTTCCCACGCCTCGACCTTTACACGCTGTAAATATCGCGGGCGTCCGTCGTCGAACCAGGCAAACCCTTGAGTATTCCAAAGAACTTCAACCTCGCGTTCTTCTCCGGCGTCGAGTTTGATCGTGACTGGTTCGTGCAGCGGATAGTCGGGTTTGGCACCGTCCCATTTGTCCCCTTTGTAAGTTTGCTTGAACGTCACCTCGACAAATTTCGATTCGCTGGAAAGGTTTACGATGTTCGCTTTGACCTTTACTAGATTACCGTCGATCGTTCCGTTCTCATCCGTGATATCGACGTAGTTGTTCCAGGTCGGGAACTTCATATGCTCAAAACGAACGTCGGTCACGAGCAGCTGTTCCGGACAACGCGTAAACCGCCACGTTGCGGTATATACAAATCCGCGAATCTCGCCCTTCCCGTCGTCGCCCCAGGACTTTGAGCCTTCGATCTGATCCGGATTTTTGGGATCGAGTTTGTCGTATATGGAAACGCTTTCGCCTTCGATCTTAAACGGGTCGTTGGTCGATCTGTCGAACGGTTCGTTATTTTTTGCCTGACAATGGCCGGTTTTTTTGACGTGTTCCTCACGTTTGAACGTGCCAGTTGCGGTCGGAAGCTTGACGTTGAAGCTGTAATTTCCGCTTAGCTCGTCAACCGAAAGGTTGAACGACGATGCGGGCCCTTCGGCATTTGCCTCGGTCACGCGGTCGTTGGTTCCTTCGATCACGAACCAATGGCCGTTCTCGCGGGAATTGCAGGTGTCGAAAACTCGCTCCTCGCCCCAATTTTTGTCGACGTCCGTGAACGCAACTTTTGCTCTGACAGTCGTATTTTTCGGATCCGCACCGTCGACTATTGCAGTTCCGGTGTAGCTATATCTTCGCGAAGTTATGTGTTTGATCCGGTCGATGTCCTTGCGGATTCCGGGTTCGTCCGACGATAGAGAATCGTTCAGTGTTTTTCTGATCCGCACGACACCTCGCCAACCACCCTGACAGCCTTGCGATTTTGGCGGGGCCCAATTTCCCGAGCTTCCTTTGTTTGAGGCAGGTTTCGCTTTTTGAGCGTCGATCGGAATTGCGGTGAGCAGAAAAGTAGAAAACAGCAGTGTAACTGCGAACTCGCGAATATAATTGCGGTACATAAGAACAACGTCCTCCGCAAAGAAAAGCGAAAACGCCGCCCGAGAAGTATCAGGCGGCGAAGTTATTTTTTGTGGTTTATGAATGGTAAATGTAGGTCGTTTCTGAAGAAAGAATGTAAGGCTGATGAAAAGATAACTTCGCCGTCTGTAAAGATCGAGAACGTCAAATAACCGCTCTTGTCTAATAATGCGGATATTTTTCGAAAAAAGTATCACTTCGATGAAAAAAAATCTTATTCTTTTTCCCGCCGATAGCACGATTCACCCTTGGCATTGGCCAGACATATGAAAAGCTTGTCGTATTCATCGGTCTTTGTTCGAACAGTATAAGTTTCGCGGTCCAGCGTGTAGTCGCGTTCTTTAGTCGAACTCGGGCTGCAGCTGTTCGTGTTTCGCCAGAAGTTCTTGCTCGGGATCAGCGTCAACTGGTCGCCGTTGATCGCGTATTTGCCGCGTTTGTCGTTGAAAAGAGCGGTCGTGCAGCCGTACATCGTCGATTGCAAATACCCAACGAATGTAAACGTTCCGTTCGACGAAAACTCGTATTTCTGGGTGTTTCCGTTGCTCGGCGTAGTCGAACCGGTCACCGTATTGCGTTCCCCGATGGTCGACATTCCGCCAGTCCGCCAGATGCCGGCAAGGTCCGAATTCCTGAAACTGTCCTGTGAATACGCCGCAACGACCCCTAGGACAACAATAAAAAAAGCTAAAACGTAATCTCGAAGCATAATGATCTCTCCCGAATAAAAATTAGGTCTAACCAAAGACCCACGAGATAAAGCGGATATCGCTCTCAAAAAGGATCATCACTTTAGTGAGCTTTTTCGAAACTTGTTGCAGATATGACTTCTCAAGTATTCCAGCGTACCGATTGACTATCAT
Organism: Pyrinomonadaceae bacterium; assembly: GCA_047600985.1. Classification (GTDB taxonomy): domain Bacteria; phylum Acidobacteriota; class Blastocatellia; order Pyrinomonadales; family Pyrinomonadaceae; genus OLB17. Next base: position 1,114,550 of record JASGKA010000002.1, read on the forward strand.
GACTCGGTGTACCTTTGGATGGCTGATCGATAGTAGGAGGGCATTAAGATATGTTCAAAAGCTGCGAGGCGTTTTCGAGTTTTTCGGTGAAAGACCTCAACGAAGCGAAGAAATTTTACGGTGAGACGCTCGGCGTCGAGGTCGAGAGCACAGCGGAAGGGTTGAATCTGAAGTTATCGGGAGCGAACGTTTTCATTTACCCGAAAACGAATCACACGCCAGCCACCTTTACCGTACTCAACTTCCTGGTTGACGACATCGATTCGGCAATCGACGAACTTATCGGCAAAGGGATCGAGTTCAAACATTACACCGGCGAAATACAGACGGACGACAAAGGCATTTTCCGCAGCACCAACGGCGGACCCAAAGGCATCGCCTGGTTCAAAGACCCGTCGGGGAACTTTTTATCGGTTTTAGAGGATGCGTAGCCTCCCGATCAGAGGTTCACAGGTAACGACCCAGTAACTGGAAGATCATGACGATAACGGCTAGGGCATAGGAGATGACGACGAAGATTTTGGCACTGCGGGCGTGTTCGCGCGCGTTGAATGCGTCGCCCTTCTTTTTGTCATCGATCGCCCGCATCGAATAATACACCGCAATTGCTCCCGGAAAGCAGCAAAACAGAAGTGCGACAAGACTCCAGATGACGTGGGTCGGTATCTCGTCGAGTTTTGGGTCGCCTGTTTTTAGGAACATGATTCCCCCGGCAGTTGGCGTTGGCGTTGACAACCAACACCGGCAATTAGTGCTTGAAATGCCGAATCCCGGTGAATGCCATTGCTATGCCGTGTTCGTTGGCGGCGGCGATGGACTCGTCGTCTTTGATGGAGCCGCCGGGTTGGATGATGGCCGAGACGCCGAATTTGGCGGCTTCGTCGACGTTGTCGCGGAACGGGAAGAACGCGTCAGAAGCGACGACTGAGCCTTTGAGCGACAGCTCGAAACGCTCGGCACGCATAGCTGCAATTCGTACCGAATCCACGCGATTCATCTGCCCGGCACCAACGCCGAGGGTTTGGTTTTCGTTGGCAAAGACGATGGCGTTCGATTTGACGTGCTTGCAGACCGTCCAGGCAAGCTGCATGGCGTTAAGTTCGGCTGTCGTTGGTTGGCGGTTGGTGACGATGTTGAGGTCGGACGGGCTTAGGACGTGGGTGTCTTGGTCCTGGACGAGGAAACCGCCTGAAATTTGTTTGTATTCGATCTGAGATCTGAGATTTGAAATTTCAGATGCCTTCGGATTCGCCGCTACCTTCAAAACACGCAGGTTCTTTTTCGAACGGAATATTTCGAGGGCTTTTTCATCGTATTCAGGAGCGACGATCACCTCGGAGAATACCTCGATCACGGCTTTCGCTGTTTCGGCGTTTACCTTTTGATTAAACGCCACGATTCCGCCGAATGCGGAGACCGGGTCAGTAGCGAGAGCACGTTTGTAGGCTTCGAGGTTGTTTAGGCCGGTGCCTACGCCGGATGGGTTGGTGTGTTTGATGATGGTTACCGCCAGATCATCGAAATCCTGGACGAGATTCCACGCGGCTTCGGCGTCGACGTAGTTGTTGAACGACATCTCTTTGCCGTGAAGCTGCTCAGCCGAGGCGATGCCTTCCGGACCGTCTTCGGTGGTGTAGATCGCGGCACGCTGGTGCGGGTTTTCGCCGTAGCGGAGGTCGGTGACTTTGGTCAGGTCGATGGAGCGGTATTCGGGCAGAGTCGTCGTGTCGGGAGTTGACCCGGTCGCTACGGCTCCCGGTTCTGACAAGTCCCCACCCGCTACCGCAGGTGGTACTGACTCGTCGTCGTCCTCATCCATTTCAATAAACGCCAGATGGCCGAGTGGATTTAGTGGCTCCAGTCTTTCCAGGTCTTCGTTAGATAGCTGTTTTGCGAGATACGACGATATCGCGAGATCGTAGCTGGCGGTGCGTGTATAAGCGAGCGTGGCGAGGCGTTGGCGGGTTTCGAGGGAGAGGGAACCGTCGTTCGCGTCCATTTCTTCGATGACCTCATCGTATAGACGCAAATCCGTAACAACCGCCACATCACGCCAGTTCTTTGAGGCGGAGCGGATCATTGCGGGGCCGCCGATGTCGATGTTTTCGACTGCTTCCTCGAGGCTGACGCCGTCTTTGGCGATGGTTTCTTCGAACGGGTAAAGGTTTACGACGACCAGATCAATAGCCTCAATGCCGTGTTCGTGCATCGAAGCTACATGCTCAGGATTGTCACGCAAAGCGAGAAAGGCTCCGTGCATCTTTGGGTGCAGCGTCTTAACGCGGCCATCCATCATCTCGGGAAAGCCTGTAACAGCAGAGACATCTGTAACATTTGAAACGGTTTCGCGAAGGCTTTTCGCCGTTCCGCCGGTTGAGATTATCTCGACGCCGTGTTTGGCGAGAGCGGCTGCGAAATCCGCAAGGCCGGCTTTGTCCGAGACGCTGATGAGGGCACGTTTGATCTTTCTGAGTTCGCTCATAGTGTTGAAAAAAAGAAAAAGCGGCTCACATGCCGCTTCATCAAACACTAATATATTGTATTCCGAACCTACCTACAAAGACGCTCTTGAGAAAACAGTAGGCGTTTAGAAGAAGAATCGTCCGAGGAAAAGCAGGCCCAGAACGAATATCATCGCGAAAATAATGATTTTGATTACACTCATAAATCCTCTATTCTGTGGGCAGAGCCAATGCGTGAAGCGTAATTCTATTCCCGCCCAAATAGCGATGTCAAAAATTTTAGCACCGATTCCCACTGTTTTAGCCGCGTTCGTGCTGATTTTACAATTCTTTACATTTGCAGAGGCTCAGGATGTCGATGTTCTGATCAAGATCAGGGCGGAAAAGACTGTAGCAGCGGATGTAACGGTCTCGATCAATGCTGCAAACAAGGCTGAAAACCTGTGGTTCATGGACCAGTACGGCGACGTCTCTGGGCTACTGACGGAGCGGTTTTCACACATCTATTTCTACGACAAACCTGGCTATCTGATCGCTCGTAAACGCTTGATCCCAAACGAGATCGTCAGTATCAAGAATCTAAGCAAACTAGCCTACACCGTCGATCTCACGCCTCGACCAGGAAGTTTTTCTGCTGCTCACACTTCGTGGGCAAAAGGCGATGAGGGAATTCTGTTTCTGGACGATCTTTTGCCTCAGTCGATCGGGAAAACGGCGAAAGTTAACGTTGAACTACCTGTTGGCTGGAAGATCGCGGGTCTTCCGGCTCAACCCGTAGCTGTTTCGGATATTGAGAAAGCTGTTTTCCATGTGGGTGCGAAGATTCGTGAGACCACGAACGGCCCCTTGAAGCTCGCGGTCTCAGGCGAATGGCATTTCACCGACGCTGAGGCGGCTGATATGTCGACGTCTATAACGAAAGAGTACGAAAAAACGTTTGGAAAGCTCCCGGTCACACCGTTCACTGTTAGGCTCCTCAAATTCCCGGACGCGGTCGGGATGGGCAACTGGGAAGGCGATACACGCGGTTCGACGGTGACCGTTGTGTCCTCGGATATGCCGTTCAAGAACCAGTCGCAGCAGCGTTTGCACGAGCAGCTGCGGCATGAGCTGTTTCACCTGTGGATACCGAATGGCGTGAACCTGACCGGTAATTACGACTGGTTTTACGAGGGATTCGCGTTGTATCAGTCGCTGAAGGTAGGTGTCGGCGTGAACCGTCTGCGGTTCGAGGACTTTCTCGATACGCTCTCGCGGGCATATGCCATTGATGCGGCTCAGACAAGGCGAACATCGCTCATCGACGCCTCGGCAAATCGCTGGAGGGGCTCGAACACGGCGGTTTACGCGCGCGGAATGCTGCTCGGCTTCTTCTGTGACATCGCCATGCTCGAAGCCTCAGGCGGCAAACTTTCGGTCACTGACCTTATTAAAGAAGTCATCATCAAACACAGCCTCAGCAAGCCAAGAACCGACGGAAACACAGCGATCACCGCTATTTTCAGGTCACATCCGGAGCTTTCTCCTATGGTCGAACGATATGTGTCGGGAAGCGAACCGCTTGCGATCGAACCATCGCTCGCATCAGCCGGACTCGTGATCGACCGGTCGCCGGGCGTACCTAAATTGTCGGTTGTTAGCAAACCTTCGGGAAAGCAAAAGAAACTCCTTGAGAAGCTCGGTATCGATAATTGGAAGAAATAGTGAAACGGAGTTTGTGAAAGGACATATTTTCGCCCTTCGGTTATAATACTTGGCGAACGTTAGGCGGATTGTTTTTAGATGAAGATTCACGCTATTTTATTGGTTGGGTTGGTGCTTATCGGGCTGTTTCAGCTTGGGTGCGGTGGTACGTCTGCGGGGGTATTTGGGCAGGGCGATACGGCAACGGTCATCGCTAAAACAGCACAGATACGCACTTCGTACGCTGTCGTGGCGGCCGATCTGCTTGAGGTCAAACGCGGTGAAACGCTGGATGTCATCGATGATTTCGAATTCGAAAAGGTGCTTTGGTACCGAGTTCGAGCCCGTGACGAGGCCGCGACCGAAGGCTGGATCGAGGCTCAGAACGTCATTACAAGCGGCACGTTAGCCAAGTCCAAAGCCCTCGCCGAGGAATTCAAGGACCAATCGCCGCAGGCAGCCGGCGTCATTCGTTCAGCCTCAAATCTTCGAGCAGCAGCTGATATGAACCCTGAGAACGTGCTATTCAAGCTTGCCAACGGCTCGACGTTCGAGATCATGGCGTGGAAATTCGTGCCGAAAACTGAAGTGCCCGACGTCGATGACGCCCCGAAAGGCCAGCAGAAACAAGGCAAACGCTCGAAAAACGCTGACATCGAAGCCGCCAAGGAAGAAGGTGAACCCGATAAACTCGAAGACAAATACGATATCTGGTATCAAGTCAGGCTCGATCCTTCAGTCTCGCCCGCTCCAGCAGGCTGGCTGTTCGGCCGTCAGGTCGAGCTTCAGGTGCCGACGGACATAGTCTTTTTCCAGCAAAACAATCGTAAGTTCGTCACCTGGCAGCGACTCGATGCCGATTCAGCAAACAAGGTCGGCTCAGGCGACAAAACGCTGGCTCCCGGCAACTGGGTGATCCTCGCTCGCAACAGCTTCTCCAAGCCGATAGACGGCGTTGAGCCCGATTTTGACAGCATCCTGGTGATGGCTTTCGACAAATACGATCAGAGCTATTACACGGTCTGGAGAAGCACGCCGAACACAGAGGTGTGGGGCCGTCTGCCGCTGAAGGTCGATGGTAAAGGCGATAATAAGACTTTTTCTGTAAGCCTTCGCAATTCGTCAGGGCAGATGGACGAGAAGCGATTTATCGTCTTCAAAGACAAGAACCGCCTGCGTGTCACACCGCCTGAGGACATCGCCCAATACGAAACCAAGGTAAAACCGTGACCGACGACGTAAATGATCCATTTCCCGAACCGGTCGAGATAGAGATCACCGATTCGATAGACCTTCATTCGTTTAGCCCCAAAGACATCCGGGCCGTGGTCGAAGCTTATCTGCCCGAAGCCCACAAAAAGGGCTTTGCGGTGGTACGAATAATCCACGGCAAAGGCGTCGGTGTCCAACGCGAGATCGTCAGAAAGGTGTTGTCAGAGACTGATTTTGTAAAGTCTTTTAAGAACGCACCGGAATTTTCGGGCAGTTGGGGAGCAACGATAGTGCAGCTTGACGTTTAGCGTTCTTCGATCACATCAGCCCACACTTCTTCGTTTCTTTCCGGGTAGATACTTTCGAGCAATTCATCTTGTTCGGCGATGCGGCGTTCGGCCTCGGCCAGACGAGCGGATTGGCGGGCGTGTTTTCTTTCGAGCTCTCGCAGATAGCTCCGGCGTTCCTTGTACATCCTTTCGACCCAGAACATATACGTGAACTGGAGTCCGACGATGCCAACGAGGACCAGAGAGAGTCCGATCAGAAAATACATGAGCATAGAGCTTAGGTTCTCACGTGCAAATTAGCTTTATCTGGATTATAACCTTGACCTGCGGTAAAGGTGAAGTAAAATTTAAGCTACGCCATTGTTTCTGTAACACGCAGATGATCTGAAGATCGCGGTCAAATAGGTATTTAATGCAACAAATGGAATCGAAAACACTTAAGTTGATGTACACGCTGTTATGCGACGACGTTCGCATAGAGATGGGCAACAAGATCTCGCTGATGGGCATTTTTCAGAACATCATGGTCGAAAAACTGCCTGTTTCACTCATCAAATTCGCCGTCATCAACCACTGGCAAGGCCAAGGCGGCCACGAGACCGAGGTCCGCATTCTCTCGCCAGACAAGACCAATCTAATCGTCACTTCGCAGCCGACCAAGATCGAGCTTGCCGAAGGCGGCTTTACCGATAACGTCAGTTTTTTTGTTAACGTTGTTTTCCCAAACGCCGGAACCTACTGGATCCAAACCATCGCCAACACCGTTGTCCTAGACGAATGCCCGCTCATCGTCGCCGACCAATCCAACATGGAAGCCATGCGTCCACCTGAAGAGATCACTGAGACGATCAATTAGGAGTTTGGAACCGCTAAAAACGCAAAAAGCACGAAATGAATTCAGTTCCTTCATTTCGTGCTTTTTCACGTAGTTTCGTGGTTACTCTGGCTTTGGTCGATCGATATTGAGATTCAAGGCAGTTCGGTAAACCATTGCGGAATCGACTTCGATGTCTTTTACCGCTTTGCCGTCTTTCAGGATGGCTGTCAGGCGGAGTTTGGCGGTGCCTTCGGGTTGGGAGAACGTAAACTCGCCTTCATAATTTGATGCGACCTCGCCGAGCTTTCTTACTGAACCGTCACCATTTAATCGTTCGACGACGACCTTCGCACCGGCGGCGATAAAGCCGTCTTTGAAGAAGACGCTGCCTTTTACGATAACGCGTGAACCGCGATCTACCATCAGGATGAGACGATCGCCGAGATCGCGGATCTTACCCTTTTTGATCTCAACATTGTATTGCACCGCCGCCGCATAGCCCCGGGCTTCAAACGCTAGGTTGTAGGTTCCCGGTTCGAGGCCGTCGAGCACGAAATCGCCTTTGGCATCGGTTTTTACCGATTTCAGGTCCACACCTTTCTGCCTGGCGGAAATGGTAGCGTTTGGGATGCCTTCGTCTTTGAGATTGCGAACCTTTCCTTTTGCACCGCCGGTATTTTGGGCGGAAACGGAAGTAAGAAGTAAGAAGCCAGTAGCCAGTAGCAGACAGCAAGAAACCGCAAATGAGGAAAACGGCCTTGAATTCGGAGTTTTAACTCCCATCCAACCTTTCGCCTCAAACATTGAACGATACAAATTTCTCATTCTGATACTACTTCTGGCTTCTAGTTTCTAACTTCCGGCTTCTAGTCTTTTTCCGCCACGCATTTCTTCGGCTACATCATTGATGATGTCATCCAGCGAACGGGTTGGCTGGTAACCGATCAGACGCTTGGCTTTTTCGAGGTTTGGGACGCGACGCTGCATGTCTTCGAAGCCGTCGCCGTAGACTTCGTCGTAGGTGAGGTACTTGATCTGGCTTGAACTTCCTGTCAGTGCTACGGCACGTTTTGCAAGATCGTTGATGGTAACTTCTTCGCTGTTTCCGAGATTAACAACGGTTCCGAAACACGCCGGAGTCTCGATCAAACGCGTCAATCCCTCGACCACATCCGAAACGTGGCCAAAGCAACGTGACTGCGTTCCATCTCCATGAACCTCGATCGTTTCGTTTTTCAAAGCCGCCTGTACAAAGCGGGGAACGACCATTCCATACTGGCCCGTTTGACGCGGCCCGACGGTGTTGAAAAGGCGGCAGACGACGACGGGAAGCTGAGTCTCTTTCCAATGAGCAAGGGCGAGGAACTCGTCGAGCGTTTTGGCACATGCGTATGCCCAGCGGTGCTTGTCGGTCGCACCGGTGAGCAGGTCGTCGTCCTCGTTAAAGGGAACAGAGATGCCCTTGCCGTAAACCTCAGAAGTGCTCGGTATAAGGACGCGTTTGCGGTAACGCGAGCAAAATTTCAGGACGGTGTCGGTGCCGTGAAAGATAGTTTCGATTGTCTTCACGGGCTGTTCCATGATCAGCCGAACGCCGACCGCACTTGCGAGGTGATAGACACGATCGGTCTCGCGGATCAGCTCCTCCATGAGCGAAGCGTTGAGCACCGTGTCGATGATCAGGCGGAAATTCGGCTTTTCCTCGAGGTGAGCGATGTTCGAATAGCGTCCGGTCGAAAGGTCGTCGATGACCGTGATCTGATGCCCTTCGGCGATGAGTTTGTCTGAAAGGTGGCTGCCGATAAATCCGGCTCCGCCTGTGATGAGAATTTTCATATCAATTGCCACTCAGTTTATCTAAGTGGTATCGGAATTACCTATTGATAACTCCGGAGAAATATTCGGCCGTTTTCTTCAGCCCTTCAGCCAGCGGAACCGTCGGCTGCCAGTTCAGCAGGGAAGTCGCCCGCTCGATATTCGGCTTTCGCTGCTTTGGATCATCCTGTGGCAGCGGTAAGTATTTGATGCGAATATCTTTGCCGGTGGCAATGCCAACTTCGTCTGCGAGTTCCTTCATCGTGAACTCGCCGGGATTGCCGAGGTTGACTGGCATATGAACGTCGTCGCCCTCTGCGTTCATTAGTTTGATGATGCCGTCTACGAGGTCGCTGACGTAGCAAAACGAACGTGTCTGCGAGCCATCGCCATAGATCGTCAGCTCTTCACCGCGAAGTGCCTGGACAATAAAATTTGAGACAACGCGGCCGTCGTTTTCGAGCATCCGCGTCCCGTAAGTGTTGAAAATACGTACGATACGCGTGTCGACGTTGCTCTGACGGTGATAGTCCATCATGAGCGTTTCCGCAACGCGTTTGCCTTCGTCGTAACAGCTTCTGAGGCCGATCGGATTGACGTTGCCCCAATAGCTCTCAGTCTGCGGATGCTCGATCGGGTCACCGTAAACTTCGCTCGTCGATGCCTGCAAGATCCTCGCTTTCACGCGTTTTGCAAGACCGAGCATGTTCACCATTCCCATCACGTTGGTCTTGACGGTTTTGACGGGATTGTACTGGTAATGAACCGGCGAAGCAGGACACGCGAAATTGTAAACCTGATCGACCTCGAGAAAGATCGGTTCGGTCACGTCATGGCGGACGACCTCGAAATCGGGATTGTCACGCAGATGGGCGATGTTCACCTTTCGGCCCGTGAAGAAATTGTCCAGGCAGATGACCTCGTTGCCCTCGTTCAAAAGGCGTTCACAAAGGTGTGAACCGATAAACCCGGCTCCGCCGGTCACGAGTATTCGCATAAACCGCTATTTTGCCATATTTGTCGCTTAGTGACCATTAGAAATGGCGAGACTCGTCGTGAGATCTCGCCATCCGTAACGCGTTTACAATGTAAACATGCCCGCTACTTCTTCTTCGTACTCGCAGGAACCGCCGCTGCCGGAGCTTTCAGGTTCGTTTCGAAGAGCTTGAAGATACGCTTGTATTCGTCTGCCCAGCTCGTCGGCTGCTCGAATCCGTGATCCTCGACCGGATATCCGGCGAGTTCCCAGTTTTCTTTTCGCAGCTCGATCAGTTTTTGTGCGAGGCGAACGCTGTCCTGGTAATTGACGTTGGTGTCGATCATTCCGTGACAGATAAGCAACGCACCTTTCAGCCCGGCGGCGTGAAAGATCGGCGAGCTTTTGCGGTAAGCTTCCTGGTCGCTTTGCGGTAGGTTGAGGATGTTTGCGGTGTAGCCGTTGTTGTAGTGTGCCCAATCAGTTACCGGACGCAGAGCGGCACCAGCGGCAAATACGTCGGGCGTCGTAAACATCGCCATCAGCGTAATAAATCCACCGTATGAGCCGCCGTAAAGGCCGACACGTTTCGGGTCGATGCCGTGCTCCTTGACGAGATAATCGACCGCGTCGACGTGATCCGTCAGATCTTTGCCGCCCATGAAGCGGTAAATTCCGGTTCGCCAATCGCGTCCGTAACCCGCAGAACCGCGATAGTCGATGTCGAGAACCGTATAGCCTTTTTCCATCAGCAGGTGATGGAACATGTATTCGCGATAATAGCTGCTCCACCAGTTGTGGACGTTTTGCAAATAGCCCGCACCGTGTACAAAGATCACAGCCGGACCGCCTTTTTTGACGCCAGCCGGTTTATAAAGACGTCCATAAACGGTCGCACCATCGCGAGCCTTGATCGAAACGATCGGTGGTGCGATCCAGTTATAGGACTTCCATTCTGCAGTCGGCGAATCGGTGATCTGTTTGATCTCAGCTTCGGTCGCTCCGGCTTTGTTCGGGGCAATGTAAAGCTCGGTTGGTTTGTTGGCGTATGAACGCAGGATCGCGAGCTTGGTTTGATCCGGCGAAACGGTCGCCGCGTTGTTCCCTTGCATCGAGGTCAACTTGGTTCGCGGACCGCCGTCGAACGACATCGAATAAAGATTCCGCTCGAAGAAACTGCCTTCGCTGGTCGTCAGATAGAATTTGGTCTTGTCTTCTGACAACCGAACGTCAGTCACCTCAAAATTCCCGGACGTCAGTTGAACTGGCTGTCCTCCATCGATCGAGACGGTGTAAAGATGCGAAAATCCGTCGCGTTCAGACTGGAAATAGACGCGTTTATTATCCGGCAGCCACCCAAGCGAAAATCCGCCCGGCCCGCCGACCCACGCGTCGTCATGGGTTGACGCGAGGATCTTGGTCTTGCCCGTCCCCATGTCCAGCTGCATGATCCAACGGTCTTTGTTGTCGGCAGAACGTGCGGAAAGCACCGCGTTCTTACCATCCTCCGACCATTGCGGAGCAGACATCTGAACCTCGCGTTCACGGGGCTGCGGCGGTCCGCCTTGTCCTCGTCCGCCGCCTACTGGCCGTTCTGTCGGAGTTTCTGTCGTGCCTTCGGCTCGTGGCGTCGGTGCGGCCGCGGGCAGACGTTGGCCGTGGTCGACCCATTTCGATTCGCCGGTTTCGACGTTAAGGATCGCCATTCTGCTTTTGCCTTGGACATCGCCGACCTTTGAGCGGCCCGGAATGTCTTCGGTATAGCCCGATTCCGTGACGTAGTTGGGAACGATCGTATTTTTAGCTCCAGTTCCGGCTTCGTTCACCATCACGATCACAGATTTTCCATCCGGCGAAAGCGACATTTGTCCGGCGTTCTGGCCGGTAGTGAGCTGGAATGGTTTGCGTTTTTCCGCTGCGGCCTCGCGTTCCTTACGCTTTTTCTCGTCGGCTTCGCGTTTTTCCGAGCGTTCACGGATCACATCGAGAAGCTCGATCTGGTCTTTTTTGAGGGCTTCCTGACTGTCTGTGCCTTTCTGAGCGGTTGTGCCGGTCTGTCCGCCGCGATTTGCTCCACCACCGCCACCAAAACCGCCACCGGCAGGAGGTCCCGCAGCAGGAGCCGCGCCTGCACCGGCAGCACGAATATCGGTCAGCTGTTCGATCAAACTCTCATCGAGCGAAAGCGTGTACAAATTGTTCGAGCGAACGAACGAAATGTGTCGCTGATCGCCTATAAACCTCGGATTTGCCTCGGCATCAGCAGTTTTCGTGATCTGCTTGCGAGTGCCTGTTTGTACGTTATACAAAAAGATGTCGCCAGAGTCGGCGTAGACGATCGTCTTTTTGTCATCCGACAGATCCCCGTTTGGCGGCAGGTTTTTAACCTCGTCCTCCGATAGCCTGCGAAGCCCGCTGCCATCGGCATTCACAACGTAGGTAGACATGTCGCCATTTCGCGGTTCACCGGCTTTTTTCCACGAGAAATAGATCTTCGAACTATCCGGCGACCAACGCACTGCTGTTGGCTCGTAGCCGACGAGATCAGGCCCGCGCATGATGTTGTCGATCGTCAGATCGAACTTCTTAGCCGGAGCCGCTGTTTGGGCCGAAGCGGCAAGCGGGTTGAGACAAAAAGCGACTATAAAAATGAACGATAGGATCGATTTCATTTGGTTTCCTTCTTAGATTTTATTTGTAGACTTGGTAATCAACTAGAGTATCGCGCACGTTCGAGATCAGTCAACGAGCCCCCGCTCACACTATTCGCTCTCATCCGTCAGGGCGTCCCGAAGAGCATAAAGTTCCTCAAGCCCCGCTTGATCCTTAGGCCGTCCGGCCGTTTCCTTCGCCGTGATCAATCCATTGATCGAAAGAACTCGCATCGATGTCCCATCCAGGTCAATGATGATCGACTGATCCAAAGCGTCCTGATAAACACCAATTCCCGGGACTTCGCCGAGAAGATCGATATCGCAAAGGGAAGTTTTGAATGTGAAGTTTGTACCGTTTTGCAGTGTAGACCAATCCCATACGAACGGCAGATCATCAGGAAAGCCTCGCGGGCGGGGCTTGATCGGCCGAAGAGCCTCCGCGATCTTTTCCAGGTTTGGCCGGTCTCGTCTATAACAAATATCAAGATCTTGCGTAACGTAGGCCGATCCATGTGTTCGCAAAGCGACTCCGCCAATTACTACGAATTCAACGTTCGCTTCCGCGAGCAATTTTGCTGCCTGAAAGAGACTTATCATCAAAGTTTTGCTTTAGAGCCTTGTTTCGCTTTCCTCACAGCACTTTCGAATTTAATAAAGTCGTTTGCCAGCGCGTCATTTTTCCTAATCCGTTCGGCTGGCGTTAGGCGAAGGTTTTCGACGAGCAGTGTCAGATCGATGCCAAAATCTCGCGCGGCCGCGATCTTGCTTCCGGGACGTGGGTTCAAAAGCTTTTCTTCCGGTGTCCTCTTCATAGCTCTATTTTAAGGCAATTCCAACGCCGCCGCACGTTTTTCTGTTTTCTGGGCGTCGGTCAGGCGGCCGTATTCGTAGATCGCGTTTTCCCAGGTGCCGTACATGGCGTTTGGGAGGACGATCCAGTGTTTGCCCCAATCGTTTTTGACTTTATCGACCTCAGCGAAGCGATCGGTTACGCTTTTGCGTTCAAATACGTTGGAAAGGTCGTCAAGGTTATCGCCCATGAGCAGAACGATGCGATATTTTTGCGAAATGGCGAGGCGGCGAGGCTCTTTGGTCGATTCGGTTGTGCGTAGAACTACGTTTTCTGCCGAAACATCGGTGAAACCCGCGTTCTTCAGATTATCCATCGTCGCCTGCTTCTGGACTTCGTCACGGTTCGAGACGAAAAAGATCTTCACGCCTTTTGAGACTGCGTAATTAAGAAAATCGACCGCACCGGGAATTGCTTTTGCCTTTCGCATCTCGCCCCAGGCGTACCATTCGTTGAGATTGAACGGCGTTTTGTTCTTTATCGAAAGAGCCTGCGATGGCGAGTTGTCGAGAACCGTTTCGTCAATATCGACAACTATCGCACGAGCCCGCTTTTGCTGGTCTTTCGGCAGTTTCTTGACGTTCTTTTTGTCGAGATCTGCATCCAATTGCCACCGGGCGAGGTTGAAAGCCTGATACGCGAGGGCACGATATTCCGCCGCTTTCTGCATGTAAAGCGTCGCCCCGACTTGATATTGCAGGTCTGCCGTTGCTGCCGGTGCAGGCGTTGGCTGCTGAGCGGTTGCGGCCGAAAAAGTGACGAGAGCCAGTGCAAAACTAAGCAGGAATTTCTTCGATCTCATAAAAACCACTTTGCGTTGAAATTTGAATTGATTATAAATGATTTATGCCCGAAATACCGAAGGAGAAACCCACCACCGAAAAACGAATAAACGTCGTAGATAAAACCGATTCGTGGGCCGAGGATCAGAAAACCCGCGACTACTATTACGACGATTCACACGGTTATCAGGTCTACGATCCGGAGAACGATGATGACGAGGAGAGCGAAGACAAATAGAACGAGCTATTTCAATAATTCATCGAGCATCTTCTCGGTTTCCTTAGATGATGGCAGCGGAGCGTTTAGGTTCACTACCTTGAAATCGCGGTCGATGACGATCGTTCTCGGAATGTTTACGACGTTGTAATCGAGCAGTTTGTTGCGGCTGATGAGCCATTGATTTCCGTCGGCTTTGCGGTCGCCGACGTTCTTTTTCCAGAGAGCGGTGTTGTCGTCGATCGAGAGCGAAACGAAAGCAACATTCCTGTCCTTATATTTCGTCCGAAGCCTTTCATACAGCGGCATTTCCTGAGCACACGGCCCGCACCACGTCGCCCACAGGTCGAGATAGATCACCTTGCCTTTCAGCGACTCCAAACCGACTGGCTTTCCGTCGAGGTCGACGGCGACAAAATTCAGTGCCGGATCGCCCTTGCCAAATTTCAAGAGGCTTTCGAGGCGCTGTTTCAACGCTGCTTTGTACTGAACCAACTTGATAGCTGCTATCTCGGGATCGAGTTTTTTCAGCTCAGATTTGTTCGAGATCCCGCTCATCTTATTTACGAGCGAGCTTGAACTGTACCATTCCTTGATCTTCACGGCATCGGTCTGCTGAGCCGGACTTGCGGGCAATTCGTCCGCGATGTCGCGGTAGACCACGAGTTTCATCAGCGAGAAATCAACGAAATTCTTGTTACGGTCGTTTTTGGCGGCTTCCGAGAGCGTTTTGTATTCGGCGTCGTAGACTGTTAGCTCGCCAGGCGTTAATTTGGGCCGATAGAACGAGATCTTGCCGCTGTTTAGGCTGTTGATCGTATCGGCTTTGATGCGGGCCGTTTCGAGCCGCTTAAATTCGGCGGAAACGCCTTTAACTGCATCGAGTTCTTTTTGCCGCGAAACACCTTTGGCGATCAGGAACTCGACAGTTTCTCTCGCGGTTGGTTTCGCATTCTTCCCGGCTTCCATATATGAGCCAGCTTTGGGAAACGGCGTGTCTCGCAAGAATAGATTCGCTTCGCTGCCTTTGCCGCTAAATTCAGCCTTTGTTGGAGCGTTGTTGTCGATCACAACGGTCAGATCGTCGCCCGGAGTGAGATACAAAATGTTTCGACCGAGGCGGAAATAGTTTGGGCTCGCGACCTTGAACGTAATACGAAAACTGCCATCAGCGGCCGCGATAAAGGTTCGCTCCGGATTCGGCGGCAGCAGATACTGCATGTCCGATAGATCCTCGACCATGACCTGGCTGCTGAAGTTCTTGACTGTTCCGTGGATCGAGACGGTCTTTTTAACTTGAGCTGCAATCCCAGCGGGCGTCAGAAATAAGCAAATGGCTAAAACCCAATACAAGCTCTTTTTCATATCTTTCCGATCTATGCTGTTTTTAGAGGACAGTATTACCAAATCCGCACCACAAGTCCAATCTTTCGGCGAAAATGAAAATCGGGCCAGGCATGATGTGCACGCCTTGGCCCGGAAAAGTATGCGATCGATACGGAATTACGCGAAAGGATCTGTGTCCGCGCTCGGGCCGTATATCGACGGCAGCGCGACGTCGAGTTCGCGGAGGTACGCCGACAGCTGGCCGCGATGGTGGTAAGCGTGATTCAACATGATCGAACGCCACAGTGCCATTCGCGGGATCGACATTATCGTGCTTCCATTCTTGGTCAGCTTCCATTCTGATACAGCGTCGGCGTCGGACGTCGCTCCCACGATCTCCTTTGCCTTTTTCATGCTCTCGGCAAACGCTTCAACGATCTGAGCCCGGCTCGTAGCCTCGATTTCCGGCGGGAAATTGCCTGCTTCTTTTTCACCGCACTGCCCAAGTTCCGCGACCTGGCCTTGAGTCATGGCGAGATGCATCGCCAGCTCACCCAGCGATTTGGCTTTTGGGTGCGGACGAAAGCTCAATTTGTCTTCGGGTATAACGTCCAGAAGGCGATTCGTAATGACCGCTTCCTGTTCGAGTTCGGCGAGGATCGGGTCTGTCAATCTAGTTTGTTTTGCTTCTGCTTGCATTTTTTTACTCCTTATTTGCTTTCTAAATCATTGGTTTTCCACGTCATCTTTTATTCGGAGCAGGGTACTCGACCATAACTCCGCGAAAGGCCCGACCCAGCGTTCGTAGATCTGGCGGATCGGTACAACGTTGAGCGAGTTTATTCGCCGCCGTCCGTCCTCACGGGTGATAACAAGGCTGACGTCGCGAAGCACATCGATGTGCTTCATCACGGCGTGGCGTGTCATGTCCGGGAACTCGTCGACGATCTCGGTCGTCGTTTTAGGGCCGCGCCGCAGGAGATCGAGTATCGTGCGGCGGGTCGGGTCGGACAATGCCTTCCAAATTGGATCGAGATCTTCAGTCATTTATCAGGCGGGCGTTCCCGCGGCCTTGTTAAAATCGCTCTCTACAGCTCCGAGTATCGATATCCATCCGGTTGTAATGCCTTCGCGATGAGCCGGATCGATCATGCCGATCGCCCGATGACGAAGCGATACCTTGGTTCCGTCGCCCACTTCCTCGAGTTTTACTTCGACATGGTCGATCGCGGGGTACGACATGAACATCGGCCCGCTCAGCTCCAGCAGCGTTGGAGCCTTGATCACTTGAACGTGGCCCCACAAGTACTGCGTGCCATCGGACAGGTCGCGATACCATCTGCCGCCGGCGAATTCCTCAATATTCATATTGAGCAGTTCTCCGTCGGGTTTCGTCAATCCTTTCCCAAATCGATTCAAAACGCTCCGAAAAACATCATCGATCGCACCTTGTACCTCAATTTGCTGATCGACGTCGAGTGTCAGATCTTCTACATTCATAATTACACTTCCTCCTTTGTGTAAATGAATAGTAACGTAACTAAAAAGTTACGTCAAGTGGTTTTGCGATTTAAAATAAAAAAGCGGCCGCGATCACTCGCGGCCGCTTTTTTACGATGAAAAAGTGTCTATTTTTTTGGACGTTCGTTCGATTTCAGCACGCGTTTTCTCAGGCGGATCGCTTTTGGGGTGACCTCGATCAGTTCGTCGTCGGCGATGAATTCGAGGGCTCGTTCGAGCGACATTTCGCGAACGGGAACGAGCCGCATGGCTTCGTCGGCTGAGGTCGTACGCATGTTCGAGAGTTTCTTTTCCTTGATCGCGTTGACGTCGAGGTCGACCGCACGGGCGTTTTCGCCGATGATCATGCCTTCGTAAACTTTGATCTGCGGTTTTACGAAAAGCACACCGCGTTCTTGCAAGTTATAGAGAGCATATGTATTTGTCTCGCCCATACGGTCGGCGACGAGCGAACCGGTCTGACGCGATTTCATATCGCCTTGCCAGCTGTCGAAACGCAGGAAGAGCGTATTGAGCAACCCGGTGCCCTTGGTTTCCGTGAGAAATTCGCCGCGGAAACCGATCAGTCCGCGTGAGGGAACTTCGAATTCGAGCCTGACACGGCCCGAACCGTTGTTGATCATCTTGGTCATCTGGCCCTTGCGGCGGCCCATGGCTTCGGTGACGACGCCGATGAATTCGTCCGGAACGTCGATGACAACGAGTTCGATGGGTTCCATCGTTTCGCCGGTCGTTTCGTCTTTTTTGGTGATGACCTCCGGTTTTGAGACCTGAAGCTCATACCCCTCACGACGCATCATTTCGATCAGGATCGCAAGTTGAAGTTCGCCGCGGCCTGAGACCTTGAACTGCTCAGCCGCCGCCGTCTGTTCCACGCGAAGTGCCACGTTTCCGAGCAATTCCTTATCCAGACGGTCCTTGATCTGTCGCGAAGTGACGAATTTCCCGTCGATGCCCGAGAACGGCGACGTGTTTACGCCGAAGATCATCAGCGATCGTTGGTTCGTCGACGTTGATGACGGGCAGCGGTTTCGGGTTCTCGGCCGAAGTGATAGTTTCGCCGATCTCGATGTCGTCAAATCCGGCGAGTGCGACGATCTCGCCAGTTCCGGCTTCGGCAACGGTTGTGCGGTCTAGGCCTTCGAAAACGAAAAGCTCTTTGACGCGGGTCTTCTGTGTCGAACCGTCGCGCCTGGCGACGACGACCTCCTGATTTTTCGCGATCTCGCCGGAGAAAATTCTTCCGATCGCGAGGCGGCCGACAAAGGGGTTGTAGTCGATATTAGCAACGAGCAACTGCAGCGAATCGTCACGCAGAGCGTGCGGAGCAGGGATCGTTTCGATGATCTGATCGAACAGCGGCGTGAGACTCTTGCTCTCATCCGCGAGGTTCTTTTTCGCGATTCCGTCACGCGAGATCGAATAAAGAACGGGGAATTCGATCTGCGTGTCATTCGCACCGAGGTCGATGAAAAGGTCGTAGATCTCATCCAGAACTTCCTCAGGACGCGAATCCTGACGGTCGATCTTGTTTACGCAGGCGATGCAGGGAAGTTTGAGTTCGAGGGCCTTTCGCAGTACGAATCGAGTCTGCGGCAAACAGCCTTCAGCAGCGTCAACAAGGAGCACGATACCGTCAACCATCTTCAGAACACGCTCGACCTCACCGCCGAAATCGGCGTGGCCAGGTGTGTCCAAAATGTTAATTTTGTAGTCGCCATAGCGTACCGAAGTGTTTTTTGCCATGATCGTGATACCGCGTTCGCGTTCAAGATCCATGGAATCCATCACACGGTCGACAACCTCTTCGTTTTCACGATAAGTGCCCGATTGAGCAAGCATCGCATCAACCAACGTGGTTTTCCCGTGGTCAACGTGAGCGATGATTGCGATATTACGTATCTTGTCTGAAGCGATCATAGTCATAAATCCCCGCCCGAAGGCAAACGAGTATAATGACTGATTGACCGCGAATGCACAAGCCCGCGCGTAAGCAAGGGCGAATCCGAAAGACGCTAGAGGAGGCGACCCCACACTATGAAAATACGCTGGCAAGTGAATCGATTTGGTTTGGTATTGTGCTCGATCTACTTAGCGTTATGTGCGATATTGATTGTCTTAGGCCTTCTTAGCAACCCCTATTGGTATCTTGCAATTAATTTTTTGAGTATTCCGACGTTGTTACTGGAGGGACATTTTCTGAATTTTGGGGTTTGGATATTTTTGTTAAATATTCTTCCAGGCGGCGACACCCTGATATTCGGTAATATTTTCCTTCACATTGTGCTGAACCTCGCAATACTTTACTTGGTTGGATCCATCTTATCGGCAGTCGCTCGTCGATTAGGTAAATAGATCAAACTTTGCTGCCCCAGTGCATCTAGTTCCGCCCTTGCTGACGCGCGGGCTTGTGCAAAAAAAGCCGGGCATTTCTGTCCGGCTTTTTCCAGTTGTGTGGTTATTGCTATTTAAGACCTTCGCGAATCGCGGCCTACGACGAGGTTATTTGTTACCTCGAAGACGCCGCTGATGCCGTTGGCGAGGATGTTGAGCGTGTTCGAATCACTTTGGTTTGAGACAAAGCCTTCGAGCGTGATGCGGCCGTTTTCGACGATGATCCTGACATCCGGATTGATCGTCGAGAAATACTGGCCGGGCCCGCGATTGGTGAACGTTTGGAAAGCTGCCTGCCGGATACGGTTGTCGAATGAACCGGCGGGCAGTTCCTGAATGTTATTTACAACGTTCTTGATCCCCGGAACGTCCTTGACCGCTGCCGCGGCGTCACGTTTTGTTCCGAGCGTGATGACCTTGCCGCTTAACACGACCGTGTCGCCGTTGACCTGATAGGTGATGTTGTCAAAAACACCATATCGCGGCAGTCCTTTGAGCTTCGAAAAGATCTGCTGTTCGACCGATTTTGCTGGCTTTGCAGCAAAGCTCTCTGAGCTGAAACCAACCAATGAAAGCGCAATGATTGCGAATGAAAGTGCGAAATATTTCTTAATGCTTTTCATAACTAAAATCTCCCTCCTGAAAGAGATCCGTCACAATTAATGACAACAGTTGGACGCAAAATGCTTCGCAGAAGGTGCCCGAAAAGTGTAATTCTGTGCAAAGAAATGCTATCGATCGTCGATTTGTTGCCGCGACCGCATCTGTTCCACTTTCTGCACGCTAAATCCAACGGATGCAGCATTTAGCTGTTCCATTTTTGTATTTTTGTAACGATAAAAAATGGAACAGTAAATGGGACGGTTAAATGTTGTGAATAAGATAGATAAGCTGTTCCACTTGATGCCAAAAAAGGAACAACAAGTGGAACGATATTTTGACGAAAAATGGCTATATTTTGAATACTAACGTCCCTGTGCGTCCCTAGCGTGTTTGGCGTAGGGCTTCGTAAAGGACGATCGCGACGCTGTTTGCCAGATTGAGACTGCGAACATTTGGGTTCGGCATCGGGATGGTCAGACAACGATCGGCGTTCTCGGTCAGAATATGCTCCGGAAGCCCGCGAGTTTCGGGGCCGAAAACGAGACAGTCGTTCTGTTCGAACTCAAATGACGTATAAAGGCGGTCAGTTTTAGTGGTCAGATATAAAAACCGAGAATCCGGCAAGCTCGAATAGAGCTCGCTCATATCGATATGCCGGTGCAGATCCACCTCATCCCAATAGTCAAGCCCTGAACGTTTCAGCGTCCGGTCGTCCATTCTAAACCCCGTTACACCGACGATATGCAAACTCGTGAACGTTGCAGCGCACAGCCGCGCGATGTTGCCGGTATTTGGCGGGATCTCAGGTTCGTAGAGGGCAATATGCATTTTATGATCATAGTTTAAGGCTCGAACTTCAAGGTTCCAAACGGGCTCGTTGGCATCTTTTCCCGCTCGCGAAACATCAATCACATACGGTTTGCGCTTGCAAATTGGTGTTTGGCAGAGCGGTTTGTGTTACAATCCGAAGTTTCGAGGAGAATTTTAGTGGTTTTGCGTTTCAGATCATTCTTAATTGTTGCTATTTTTGCGCTTGTTTCGGGTTCCGTGGTCCTCGGACAGACGACCGAAGCGACGCCGACGCCGTCGCCCTCGCCTTCACCTGCGGCCGTTAGTGCGAAGCCGTCGGGTACGCCTGCAGCCGCAAAGTTCGACCTTACTAAGATAACCGCAGATCAGGTGATCGAGACGTCGCTCGTACTCGCCTACGGTTATGGAGCCGGACGGCCGCTGCTGAACCAGATCCGCAAAACAACCTCGGAACGCGGCAAGGCAACCTACACGATGCCCGATGGTAAGAAGGAAGAGGCAACCTACCAGAAATTCGTCATTCGCGGCGAATCGATCGGTAAAGAAAAGATACGTCTCGACCAGGAATTTCCTAACGCCCGCTACTCGCTGTTGTTCAATGATGACAAGATCGTCGGCGTGTTCAATAATACGGTTTTCACACCCCGTGAAGACGCGGCTAAAGGGTTTGAGAATCAGATAGTTCGCGGCCTGGAGGCTTTACTCAGATATAAGGAGAACGGCTCGACGGTCGAGATGGGAGCCCGCGAAAAACTGATGGGCGTCGATTACGACATGATCGACGTTACCGACAAACAGCAGCGTAAAACACGCTTCTACGTTAGCGCAAAATCATGGCGTGTGATGATGCTCACGTACGAGGAAGCCGGCGTTAAATATCGCCGTAAATTCTACGATTACAATTACGCCCAGGGAACGCTCGTACCGTTCCGTACTGTGCTGTGGGCCGACGATAAGATTGTCGAAGAAACCGAGATCGGAACGGTAACCTTTGGCCAGAAGGTGGATGAGGAAATGTTTAAGGTCGGTTAATTGAAGACGTAGATCTGTTATAGAAAAATGCACACGCGATGATCGCGTGTGCATTTTGTTTTTGGTACTGGATCGAACTATTTCACTGTTCCTCGGTCCTTCAATTTGATCATTTCGCCGAGCGAGACATTGTAACCCTGAGCTTTTGCCCGGCGAATAAAATCGCGGTCGACGTCTTCGTCCTTGAGCCGGATAGCCATCGAGGCGGTGATATCGGGGAAACCTTCGGCACGAATTCCTTCGACAAAAGCCGCGGTTACACCTTCGTCTTCTAGCCGGATCACGTTTGGAAGAGTGAGGTCCTGAAATCCAACCTTTTTGATGTCACGCATATACGCCGTGGTGATATTTTCATCGGCGGCACGAGCTATCTGGTCGAACGTAAGCCCGGTAAATCCGAGAGCTTTCACTTCATTGATATAGGTACCCGTGACCTTCGCGTCGGCAGCCCGGGAAAGTTGTTCGAGGGTGACATCAGTGAATCCGGCCGAGCGTACCTCGCGGACAAACGCCGCCGTGACGCCGTTATCCGCAGCCCGTGAGAATTGTTTCAGCGTTGCTGACGGATAACCCGCTTCCTTCATCTCGCGGATGTACGCGATCGTCACACCATCACCGGCGGCACGCAGCAATTCTTTGTATTCCACGTTTTCAAAACCGACAGCTTTCAATTCGTCGATGTAGCTTCGCGTCAGTTTGTTGAGGGCAGCCCGGAAAAGCTCTTCGTCCAGAAGCGGCCCGTAACCGCGGGCTTTCATATCGGAGCGAAACGATTCGCTAGGCGAGAATTTCCAAAAACCGGTCCCGCGTCCGTTCTGAAACATACCATCGCAGACGATCGATCCGGCATCGCTTACGATCGAGAAGCTAACTTCCGCACGCGATGCAGAATCGATCTGACCGGCTGAAATCCCTTTTATCTCCGCGAGCGTGTAGCTTTCGCCCGACATATTGAAGCCGTAGCGGGCCGTATCACGGCTGAAGCTGAAAGAGATGCGGCTGTTGTCTTTTGTGTGCCGTTGGGCCGTCCAAGTGCCTTCGATCTCAGCAGCGAAGCCCGGTTTTACCAACGGGCCGAGGATAAATGCAAACGCCGCCGCGAAAGCAAAAACAGTAATTGAAGCGATGTTTAACGATCGGATCTGAATCATATGATCTCCTGTGTGAATATTGTTTTTCCACCTTAGAAACACCGCTCGACGGGCAAAAATGACATTGGAAGATCCCGCCAGAAGATTTTTTTTGCAACTTTCCAACGACTTTCTTGTTTAAGCAATTGCTACTCCCCAATAACGATATTAGGAGACTATTAATGAATACGATCAAATTATTGATTGCAAGTATAAGTGTGTCCGGCGTGCTGTTTTTATTGCCGGTTTTGGGTGTTGGACAGGCTGCCGCCGACTCGAATTATGAGGTTACGTTGCAGGTTTTAATGGGTTCGAATGATGGTTCGGCTAAGGGTTCACTCCCGGGAAATCTGTCTGCAGTCTCGCAGCAGCTTCGGTCGAAGGTTGGATATTCCAACTTCCGGCTCGCCGGCACGATCATTGGCCGTATGGCTGTAAAGGGCAGTTTCGAGTACAAAAGCTACTCGGATATGTTTGGCCAAGATCCGAAATTCCGAACCTTTCTGGAAGTAAATCTGGTGAATCTGAAGAACAACATTTCTGACAAAGCCTCGAGCGGGGTTGATCTGGACGCGTTGCGATTTGGAGCGAATGTCCCCGTTGTTGTCGGATACAGACGCGACGATTCGGGCAAGGATCAACCGAGCGTAAATTACGAACGGATCGGACTGTCGCTTGGAAAACTGGGCTTGCCCGAAAATTCTCCCACACTAGTCGGAACGCTCGATCTGCCGAACGGAAACGAGATGATCTTTCTGGTTGTCACGGTAAAGACGCTCGATAGATAGCAGCGGTTACGCGGGCCGCCGAGATTTCGCAACAAATTCGGCGGCCGTGCGTGATCTAAACAGAGGTGGCATTTTGCATTCTGCGAAATTCCGTTTTTAATAGTATGAATGTATGGCTTTCGACAGCACAGGAACATTTGGCGTGGGGGTTCAGCGTAGACGTATGGCTGAAGGAAAACTCTCCGACCACGAACTCGTCGACGCCACTCGCAATGGTGACGAATCCGCCTTTGCCGAGATAATGTCTCGTTACCGAAATCCGTTAACGAACTATCTCTATAGATTTTTGAATGATTACGAAGAGGCGGTCGATCTCGCTCAGGAGACATTTGTCAGGGTGTATTTTGCTCTCGACAGGTATCACACGGAGTACGCATTCTCGACCTACATCTACCGTATCGCGACAAACCTCGCCATCAGTGAGATACGGCGAAGGAAGCGGCGGAAGCTGCTTAGTCTTACCGGGCTTTTTCAGAGCGAGGATGACGTCGAGGTAGAGTTTCAGCCGACCGACGGCAAAATTCTCGCGGATGACGAAATGGTCGAGGACGAGCGAAGCCGAACGATCGCAAAAGCCATCGCCGCATTGCCAGAGAAATACCGTGTTCCGGTCATTCTCCGTGATGTCGAAGGGAGATCTTACGACGAGGTCGCCGAGATCATGGAACTCGGCCTTGGCACAACAAAATCACGCATCAGCCGCGGCCGGGCGTTATTGAAAGAGAAGTTACAGAATTATTTATAATGGTTAACGAAGATAAAAACATACAGGAACCGGAACATTTAGATGTTGCCCGTCTCATCGGCACGCTAAATCGCGTTCAGGCTCCGAAAGATTTTGATTTCCGCGTGAAGGCACGTATCGCTAAAGGCCGTCCGGTAGAGAGACGTGCAACTTGGATGCCTGCATCGGTTCGATATGCGATGCCGCTTGTTTTGCTGCTTGCGGTTGGTGGATATTTCGGCTTTAAGACGATGTATTCGACGAGTGAGTTGGATGTCGCGGTAATCCCTGCACAGTCGTCACCAGCTTCACAGCCCGTTGCTCCTGTCGTCGATCCTGTGACTCCGCGTGCAGAGATCGTTCCGGAAACTCCGTCGGAACAGACGATTGCCGGTGTCAAAACGCCTGATCAGGCAAACAAGGTAACGAAGACGGTTCAGAAAACTCCGGTTAATCCGGATGTGAAGAATGAAAAGCCGGGCGGTTCTTATGAGATCGGTGGCAGCTCGGCCAAGGTCTTTGGTCAAAATACAATAGACGATAACGATACTGCTCCAGCTCCGCCCAGAAAGATCCTCGTTTCAGCAACCCAATTTCTTTCGTCGGTCGGTATCTCGGCAAGTTCCTCGGGGAGCGGCGGCAGAATTCAATCGGTTGGCGGTTCCGCTGCGAGTGCCGGAATTCAGGTCGGCGATGTTATCGAGTCGGTAAATGTTCAGACCGGAACGGTTGTGGTTCGACGTGATGGGAAGACGATCACTGCGAGGTTTAGATAATAAGCGAGAGCGATGTACACCGAGGAAGCCTCGGTGTGGCAAGTAAGGATGCTCGCCGCTCCAGTCAGGGCTTCGCCCGCCGCGGGAGCAGGAAAAGCCCGATCAGATATAACGCGAGAGTAAAAAACTGAATATAGCCCGTTCCGGCCGAGTATTTCGGCAGTTCGAGCAGCCAGGTGAAGGCTTCTTTGCCGGGATTTTCAAATAGCCGCTGCCACCAGCTACCAGTTGGGGCGGCGGTTATGTTCGCGAAGACAAGATATTTGACCACGAATGCGAGTCCAAACAGAGCGAACATGCTCCGCAACAGGCGTTTTGCATCGAACTCCGCAAACAGGTTGTTCCAGATCGTCCAAAAGAAACAAAATCCCACCACCCAAAACGTCAGCCCTTGCTCCGGCAGCAATGAACTAAAGAGCTGTACGGTTGCTGTGAATAGCGAAAACAGAACAGCGATGTTCGCTCCGTTTTCGAGGACGGGCTTGTCTTCGGCGATCCAGCCTTCGACAGAGATCATTCCGGAACGGACATAGAGTACGACAGTTAACGCCGCGAAAACCAGGCAAACGAGAGCCGGTTTTAGAAAGACAAAGGCGTTGTCCGCGGCTCCCAGACGCAGACCGCCGAGTAGAGTGACGATCAGGAAGATCGTCGGTAAAACTAGGTAAATTAAGTACGAAGGCTGCGAAACAACAGCCGGTCGGCGGTCTGGAAAATGCACGATCGTGCGTTCCTCGACCACGTCGACCGCTCCATCGTAGTTTTCAAGGATCTCGATCTCTGTTTCGGTTTCCTGCATGTCTATTTGCGTTCCCGCGTCAGCTTCATTGGGTTAAAGTCCGATGGCGTTATTTTCAGGCCGTCTTCGAACTCGGTTTTCAATTCGGTCGCTGTTTTGATCCCAAGCGTTTGATCGGCTGTCCTGTAGTTCGGATCGATAGCTATAACACGGTCGGTCGCTTTCAGGCCCTCGGTAAACAGAGCGTCGTCGTTCGACAACCGTCCCCAGCCTTGACGATAAAAGCTGTATGCGATCAGGAATTGCGTAGCAGCGTCCCGCTTTTCCGGATCTGCTCGGTCGAACGCGAGACGAGCCCCGCCGAAATCATCTGATCTGAACGCGTTCATACCACGACCAAATTCATCTTTATTTATCTCGTAAATGCCGATCGCGACCTGGCCTTTGGTCGTGACCTCGGCGATCGTACGCGGTTCTGAAATGTAGAGAAAGCTGATGAAAACAAAGCCGGCGAGCGTGAGTAAGATGCTCGAAATGTGGATATACTTTTGCTTCATTGGTATAATCGGCTCAATCCAAGGATACACTTTCTACGCCGCGTAATAATATGAAAAAGTTTACCGTCCTCTCGGTCCTATTAGCCTTGTCATTGTGTGCGAGCATCAACATTCACGCCCAAACCAGCCACGCCGATCTCGTCATTATAAATGCCAAGATTCGCACGATGGATGCAAAGCGAACGATTGCGAAGTCTATCGCGACCCTGAACGGCAAGATCATTGCCATCGGTTCAGATGCCGACACGAAACCGCTGGTTGGAGCAAATACACGCGTCATCGATGCCGGCGGCAAGACGATCGTGCCGGGATTCAACGATGCTCACGTGCATTTTATGGAGACCGGACAGCAGCTTTCGTCGGTCGATCTGCGCTCTGCACAGACGCCTGAGGAATTCGTGGCTCGCATCAGGGCATTTGCCGTGAAACTGCCGAAAGGCCGTTGGATCCTCGGCGGAAAATGGGACCACGAGAACTGGAAGCCAAACAACCTGCCGACCGCCGCGATGATCGATGCCGCAACGCCTGACAACCCGGTTTTCATCGACCGTTTAGATGGTCACATGGCTCTGGCAAACAGCCTCGCGATGCGGCTCGCTTCGGTAAATAAAGACACAAAAGACGTTGACGGCGGAATGATCGTCCGCGACGGCTCAGGCAATCCTACCGGCGTTTTCAAAGATGCGGCCATGTCGTACATCGGCAAAGTCATTCCAGAACCGTCGTGGGATGAAAGAATGGAAGCGGCGATCGCGGCGACAAATTACGCAACAACGCTCGGTGTTACGAGTGTTCAGGATATGTCCGCGGGAACGGATGTCGGTGTTTATCAGGAACTCCAGCGGCAGGGAAAACTGAAAACTCGTATCTATGGTTGCTCGCCACTGGCCGATTACAAACGTTGGGAGCGAACCGGATTGCGTTACGCATTTGGCAATCCGATGGTTCGCGTCGGCTGTTTGAAAGGCTATGCCGACGGCAGTCTCGGCTCGACTACGGCGTGGCTGTTCGACGCATACAACGACGCACCGAACAGCAAAGGCCTTGAGGGGGAAGAGATCCCTAAAATGCTCGAAGAGGCAACCGGAGCGGACAAAGCAGGCCTGCAGATCAACGTTCACGCTATCGGCGACAAGGCAAATGCGACGGTTCTCGATATTTTCGAAAAGGTCATCCAGGCGAACGGTTCTCGCGACCGGCGTTTTCGCATCGAGCATTCGCAGCATCTGCGGCAGCAAGATATACCGCGATTCGGAAAGCTGAAGGTCGTGGCATCGATGCAGCCCGTTCACCTTAGCGACGATGGCCGTTGGGCTGGAAAGCGTTTGGGTGCAGATCGACTGAAAGGAACATACGCGTTCCGCTCGCTGCTCGATTCCGGAGCGGTACTTGCATTTGGTTCTGATTCGCCAGTTGCGTCGTTAAACCCGATGTATAGTCTTTATGCTGCCGTGACGAGACAAACCACCGATGGCAAGAATCCTGGCGGCTGGATACCTGAGCAAAAGATATCGGTCGACGAAGCCGTGCGGTCGTTCACATGGGGCTCGGCGTACGCTGAGTTTCAGGACGGTTGGAAGGGAACCCTAGAACTCGGCAAGCTGGGTGATATGGTCATTTTGTCACAGGATATTTTCACTATTGATCCGACAAAGATCGCCGAAGTCACGGCTGTTGTGACAATTGTTGATGGCAAGGTTGTTTTTGAAACGAAATGAGAATATTTATCCTTCCACTTCTTTTTCTTGGCGTTCTCACATCGGTCGCACAGACTGCGAATGAAACGACATGGAGGACGATTGTTAGTAAAGACAACGATTTTTCGCTCATGCTGCCCGGCGAGATCGTCATTCATAACGATAAAGCTCTAGACCTCGTGAATCTCTCGGCAACCGTTCCAGGAGTGTCCTTCCGAGTAATGTTCAATCGGTCCACATCCGGAACGGCACAGTTGAACTACTTTAAAAAGGTCAAAGAAAAGGAAGGGTTTGTCGGTTCACAGCGGTCGGGCCCCGGATTCGAAACGGGTATCTACGTAGCAAAAAAGAAGATCTATCGCATATCCCTATATTTCAGAACGAAGGCGGGATTTTATTCGATTGACGTCCTGGCAAAGGATGAGAGTGACAAACACCTTGCTGAATTTCTGGGCTCGATCATGGTGAACATGACCCGGATCGCCGAAAATAAGGGAACTCAGCCTACGCCCATGTCGAGAACCTCGGTCGAGGACCTTCAAACAAGCCAAAAGATCAAAGACATCCAGTCCCAAAAACAGTCAAATTCGGTTCGAGTCGTGAATGGGAAACAGACGATCGATCAGGACATTTTTTATTCTGAACAACTTTTGATACTTAATAAACCACGTCCCCGGTACGATGATCGCGGAAGAATGGAAAATGTGCAGGGGGTCGTCGTCTTACAGGTTCAGTTCAAGAGCACTGGCGATATTGGAACTGTCTGGGTGGTCTCAGGCCCACATCTGCTTCATGATGTTGCAATCGAGGCGGCGAGAAAGATAAGGTTCATTCCGGCGGAGATCGACGGAAAAGCCGTCGATATCGTTCGCGAAGTCGAGTACAGTTTTTCTATTTATTGATCATTAAACAATTTAGTACCCTGCGGTTCACGATGCGTTACCGATTTAGCCAACTGATCTTACTTTTATGTACGATAAATGTTGCCGGACAGTCTCACGCAGAATTGGTAATTACCAACGCGAACATTCGCACAATGGACTCAAAGAGGCCTCTTGCGTCGGCGATCGCGGTATTCAAAACAAGGATCATTGCCGCAGGCTCGACCAACGAAATTCGGTCCTATATAGGGCCGAGTACCAAAGTTATTGACGCCAATGGGAAACTGATCATTCCGGGATTCAACGACGCCCACGTTCATTTCACAGGTGTAGGAAACTGGTTTTCGCATCTCGACGCGAGTAACCTACGCAATTCAAAAGAATTGCTGGACCGCGTCGCTCACTTTTCGCGGTTTTTACCAAAAGGCCGCTGGATCCTCGGTGCGAAACTGTCAGCGGAAGTAAAGCCGTCGCGCTTGGAACTCGATGCCGTTAGCTCGCAGAATCCTGTCCTGATCTACCTTGCAGATCCGTCGTTCGCATTGGTCAATTCCGCAGCGATGCGGTTAGTAAATCTTTCGGCGCGCGATACACGATCCCTGATCGTTTCAGGTTCGACCTTGCAGGCGATCCGCAATTCGATCCCCAAAAATAATGCGACAAATTGGGCCGAGATCGCCGAAGCGGCGAGCAACTATGCGGCTTCGCTGGGCGTTACGAGCATTCAGGATATGCACTCAGACAACTTGCTCGCGACATATCGATCAATGGCGGTTGCGGGCAAACTGAAAACCCGAATATATGAATGTGTCGGGCTTGGAGATTGGGAAAAGGATCACTCAATTGGTCTAAAAGCTGCGACAGGCGATGCGATGGTTCGCGGCGGATGTGTTAAGTGGTTTTCAGACGGAAGTGTTGAGGAGCGTTCGGAACTTGGGCCACGGATCGCCGCAGCCGACAAGGTGGGCTTGCAGGTAATGGTACACGCTATCGGAACTCGGGCAAACAGGAACACGATTGACGCATTCAAATTTGCAGGCTCAAGGAATGGCAAGCGAGACCGGCGGTTTCGTGTCGAACATGGCAGGAGCATTTCGACAACCGACATCGCTCGTTTATCTCGGTCGTCGATAATAGCATCCATGCAGCCCGCTCTATTCTATCGTGACGGTGATGCAGGAGACGATTATCCGTTTATATTGCGATCAGGAGCGAAAGTCGCGTTCGGTTCCGATGCTTCGATGATCGATATCGATCCGCTCGCAGGAATTCACGCCGCGGTTAACTCTCGCTCGGGATCTATCTCCGTTGAAACTGCGGTTTCTGCCTATACGTTTGGATCGGCGTACGCTGAGTTTCAGGAGAACGAAAAAGGCACACTTTCGGTAGGTAAGCTTGCCGATCTTGTCGTTTTGTCGGACGACATTTTCTCGATACCGAAAAATGAAATAAGGAACACCAGAGTGCTTTGGACGGTAGTTAACGGCAAGGTTGTTTACGACGCAAATTGTTACGCAAATGGCCAACACGGCTGCGAAAACTGATATACTTTTTACTTATTTCTAATTCGAAGAGGAATCAACTTATGAAGAAAATTGTAATTTTAGCCAGCCTGATCTTAACTTTATCGCTCGGAGCCCTTGCTCAGGAGAAAATGGAAAAGGCGAAGCCGACGGACAAAGACAAAACTGAATCAATCCCGACGTCGAGCTACATGAAACGCGGAGCTGCCCTTGGTGCATCGCAAAAAGTTTCACTCGCCAAGGTTCTTGCCGATCCCGCGAAGTTTTCAGGCAAAACTGTCCGTGTAGAGGGCGTCATTGTCCGATCATGCAAGGCCGAAGGTTGCTGGGCAGAGCTTGCTCCAAGCAAGACGGGCAAGACAGTGCGTGTAAAGATGAAAGATCACGCTTTTTTTATCCCGTTAGATGCTGCAGGTTCGATGGCACGTGCTGAGGGCGTCTTTACTGTTAAAACTCTATCGAAAGAAGAGGTCGATCACATGATCAAGGACGACGGTGCGAAATTCCCGAGCCGTAATGCCGATGGTTCAGTCAGCGAGGTTTCGTTCGAGGCGACGGGGATCGAGTTGAAAAGAGCAGGGAACTAATCGTGCGAATTCCGGATGCGGAAAAAGCGATAGTCGCCGTTGAAAAACTGGTCAATTATTGCCTTGACCGCACAAACGAGGTCGGACAACACAAGGCCATCGTTTTCGCTTCGGCTCTTGGTATAACGCAGATCAATTATGGTGTGTTGCGATCTGCTCTGTTAACGGCTGTAAAGGAAAATGGAGCGGTGGCGGGTGTTTCAGATGAATTTGGTGACAGATATGTTGTTGACTTTGACCTAATTCATGATAACAAGACGGCTAGGGTCAGGAGCATTTGGATGATTGGTCACGAAGTCAAAGAACCACGTTTGATTACTTGTTACGTCATTGGCTGATTTGGAGAAAGGCATGAAAAAACCTGAAATGTATGATTCGATCGCTTTGATCGAGGATGTTCCGGAAGCCGGTCTCGTGCGGGGCAACATGGGGGCGATAGTCGAGATATACAACGATGGTGATGCCTATGAGGTTGAATTTGTAGATACGCAAGGACAAACCTACGGCCTTCTGCCGTTGCGTCCAAAACAGTTTATCGTTCTGCATCGAAGCTCCATGGAGAAAATTGCCGCGTAACTGTCGTTGACAATGAAGCCATTTAAGATCAGAGACATTGAGATCAACCCGCCGCTTATCCTTTCACCGATGGCAGGCGTGACCGACTATACCTTTCGCCGTTTAATAAAGCGGCGAGGCGGCGTAGGTTTGGTCGTGTCTGAATTCATCTCGGTCGAGGGACTCACTCGCGGCAATCCTAAATCAAAACGGCAAATGCGTTTTGACGAGGAAGAGCGTCCGTACGCGGTTCAGAATCTTTGGCGGCAAGCCTGATCGAATGGCGATGGGGGCTGAGATGGCCCAGGAAGTCGGGGCCGATATTCTCGATGTAAATTGCGGCTGTCCGGCTCCAAAGGTGGTCAAGAACGGCGGCGGTTCCGGTTTGCTTCGTGATCCGAAGCTGCTCGAATCGATCTTGAAAGAGATCAAAAAGACGATCACAATTCCGCTGACTCTTAAGGTGCGAACAGGTTATTCTGAAGCTTCGATCAATGTGGTTGACATTGCGAAGATGGCGGAGCAGTGCGGTGTTGAGCATATCCAGGTGCATGGCCGCACGCGTGAACAGGGCTACAAAGGACTGGCGAATTGGGATCGTATCCGTGAGGTTAAAGAAGCTGTAAGCATTCCGGTATCTGGAAACGGTGACATCACGACGATCGAGTACGGGATGAAAAAGTGGCGTGAAACCGGAACTGACGGTATTTTGATCGGCCGCGGTGCGATGCAGAATCCATGGATATTTCGCCAGTTTCAGGACGTTCTCGAAGGCCGCGAACCATATCAGCCTGACCTCAACGAAAAGAAACATGTTCTGCTCGAATTCTTCTCAATGTGCCGTGAGGAAATGCCTGAGATCGTCAGTCTCGGCAAGATGAAGCAGCTTGCCGGGCAATTTACGAAAGGCCTTGTTGGCGGAGCACAATTTCGCCAAACGCTGTATCACTCGCATTCAGCGGATGAGATACTTGATAACATAACGACATACTTTGAAACGCTCGAACGTCGGCAAACGTTCGGTGACGGCAATGTCGAGGCTGACGCCGACCTCGATCTGGTCATGGATTCTTGCGATGCAGGGAATTCGAATCCCTATCACGTTCCGCCTGAAGTGGGCGTTTCCACCACGGCAAACTAGCGGGTCAATTCAAGGGGGCTAATTTTGAAAGGAGATCGTAATTATTTCAACATGAGAAACCTACAGAAGCTTCCCTTATTCTTACTCATATTCACGCTTGCCTCGCTCAGCCTGATGGCACAGAGCATGAAGCCTGAGGAGATCGTCGCAAAGCACCTTAACGCTGTTGGAGCTAAGGGTGACCGGGATGCGCTGAAGAGCATTATGGCTCTTGGTGCCAGCGAGTTTGAATCGAACGTTCCGGTGGTAAAAGGCGGCGGTAAAGCGGTAGTCGTTTCGAATCCCGCAAATCTCTTTTTTATCATCAGCCTTAATTCAAAAGAATACCCGTTTGAGAAGATCGGCTATTTTGACGGCAAGACCAGTTTGCCTTTCTCGACGGCGGGAGCTCGGTCGCTGCTTGGCTCTTTTCTCTCCAATCAACAGTTGATCCTGAGCGAGGGATTATTTACAGGTGTTATGTCCATGCGGTGGCCGCTGTGGGATATTTCAAGATCGAAGCCAAAGCTGGGCGGCGGCGGTACGAAGAAGGTCGACGACCGCAAAGCCTACGTGATCGATTACAATCCGTCGGGCGGCGGCTCACCGGAATTTACGATCAAGCTCTATTTTGACGCCGAGACTTTCAATCATATCCGCACAGAGTATCGTTACGAGGTCCAGCCGACCGATGCTACATTTGGACAGCAAAATCGACGAGCCAGTGGAGTTGCGATACTCGCTGAAACCTTTTCTGATTTCAAAACGGTCGAGGGGATAACTCTGCCGCACACAATGCGGGCCGAACTCTCAAACAATGGTACAAGCGGAATGTACAAGAACATCTGGGGTGTAAAAGTTGCTGAGTACCGTTTGAATCAACCGCTGGCAGCTGATTTCTTCACATTCGACGCAAAGTAGAGAAACTGCTTTTCAACTAAAAGAGGCTGCCGTCATTGGCAGCCTCTTTTACATTCGATGGTTACTTCAACTTATTTCGCTGGTTTATCTTTGCGTTCGTCGGCAAAAAGGATCGGGGCGACCAGCGGGCGATAGGTGTCAGATATCTTGATGTATGAATTCTCTCTCAGCTTAGCCATGAATTTTTTCTGCTCATCGGGCAGCTTTTCGTTCATGATAGACATTCTTACTGCGTTCTCATCAAAGACTGATTCTGAACTGGCCTGCTGACGGTCATCGACTCGCAGGATCGCAATGCCGAGCTGTTCAACGTCAAATGGCGCAGTATATTCACCGGCTTTCAGCCCGGCAAGCGGCTTTCCGATAACGTCAACGATCTCCTTGACACGAAGCTTTTCTGCTTTTCCGGCGCCATTTGTGATAACACCCTGATCCGAGTTTTCTTTGGCGATCTTTTCCCAATTTCCACCAGCCTTCAGCTCGTCGTAGACCTGCTTTGCCTTGTCCCTCACGGATTTCTCGTCACGGCCCGCAAAACCTAAAAAGATCTCGCTGAACGACACGGTTTCCGGCGTCGTGAATTTAGCCTTGTTCTTTTCGTAGTAATCCTTGAGAGCCTTGCCATTCGGTTCCCAATAAACCTTCATCTGCACTTCCTTCTCGATCACACGATCGCGCGTCGCCTGCTTTCTCCAGTCCTCACGAAGCTGTTTCGGATCGACACCGCTCTTTTCCATCTGTGCGTAGAGTTCTTCCACGGTTTTCAGATCGTACTGTTTCATGATGTCGCGGAATCGCATGTTCAGGCTTGCCTCGACATCGATGCCGGATTCTTTGGCCTTTTGGACGAGCAATTCGTCGTTGATAAGTCCAGCGATCAGTTCGCCCTGTTTTTCATCGACGATCTTCTGAGCTTCGTCTGCATTCTTACCGTCCTGGATCAGTCCGGCAACCGCATTCTTAGCTTCGCGTTTTACGCGAGACAACGTAATGACACCGTCATTGACCTGAGCGACGACCTCGTCGATAACCCGCGTCTGCGTTTCCTGCGAAAAAGCCGGAATGCTGAACAAGAGAGCCGCAAGCGATAAGAAAATGACCCGTTTAAAATATCTCATCAAATAAAACTCCTATTTGGGCGTAAGGGGAAATAATATTACCCAAACTCTTTTTTCGCAAACGTAGATTTGATGCAAAAACGTAGGTTCACGTTTATCTGATCCAATAAATGACACAATAAAAAGGAATGAGTGCTTATTGGCACTTTTTAAATTAAAGCAGGATCCTGCTTCTTCCCACAGATCCCGATGAACAAGAAATGCATCAATTGCCGCCTCGTTAACTATGCGGACGCCGAAAAATGCGTTCGATGCGAAGCGTATTTCGCTGGCAATGCGACGACAGTGTCTGGAACTGCTGGGCGAAAGCGTCCAATAATTATCAGAGTAGTCGTCTGCATTGGCGTGTGTCTGGTGTTACTGATAGGGTTCTATCTGTCGTTGATCGGTTCGTCTAAGTCGCTAACGGCGGAACAAAAGGCCACGATCCATGCCGCGACCGAGCTGGTCAGAACCAGAGGATTTGAGACCGAAGCAACGATGCTCGAGAGCTTTGCTGTATACCGAGCGAGCGATAGTTGGTTCAATTCGA
The DNA here is from genome assembly GCA_047600985.1 of Pyrinomonadaceae bacterium. Classification (GTDB taxonomy): domain Bacteria; phylum Acidobacteriota; class Blastocatellia; order Pyrinomonadales; family Pyrinomonadaceae; genus OLB17. The sequence goes on from JASGKA010000002.1 coordinate 1,149,642, forward strand.
TGATCCCGAAGGAGAATGCGTTCGCAGCGACAAACTTTCCTTTTGAGATAATGACGGTTTACGCCGACTTCTTTGCATATCCGGCTGACGACACCGAGCGTGCGGCTATACTTCTCCACGAAGCCAGACATTTGCAGGGGAAGGACGAAAAAGACGCGTATGAATTCGTCTGGAAGAACCGGGCGAAACTAGGTTGGACAAGGGACAAGTATGCACATTCGCCCGTCTGGCAAAACGTTCGCCGCCAGACGCGCGAATACGCACCATCGCTATTCATCTGTGAAGGGTCAGACTTTAACGATTGTACTGAATAGCTAACTGCGGATAGCTAACAGGCATTCGGAAGCCGATTTGATCGGGTCGGCAGTCTTTACCGGTATTCTTAAAATGCCGTTTGGCGAGAAGCTCGTTCCCTCAACATCCGCCAGGAACTGCATCAGCTTCTCCGGCGATACACGTGCCGATTCGCCGAGCTTGATCGCTACGCCCTCCGCAACGCGATCGATCGAGACTATCGACATTCGCTCTGCCAGCTTTCTTAAACGCCCGTATTCAAACAAATTGTCGACCGACCGAGGAATTCGCCCATAGCGATCCTCGATCTCGGCGTGGATCGCCGTGAGTTCCTCTTCGGTCTCGGCAGACGAGATCCGTTTGTAGGTCCGCAGCCGCTGGCTCGTGTCCGAAATATAATCCTTCGGAATAGCGACATCGATGCCCAGATTGATCGAAACGCTCGTTTCGTCCGATATCTCGTCGCCGCGTATCTCGCCGATCGTACGTTCGAGCATTTTGGTGTAGAGATCGAATCCAAGAGCGTCGAGATGGCCGGATTGCTGTCCGCCGAGAATGTTTCCCGCTCCGCGCAATTCAAGATCGAGGGCCGCAAGGCGAAATCCGGCACCGAGATCAGAGAATTCACGAATAGCACTTAAACGTCGTCTCGCGATAGGCGTGAGCTCGATCTCGCTTGGGATAAGCAAGTAGGCGTACGCCCTGCGATTCGACCTGCCGACGCGGCCGCGAAGCTGGTATAGCTGGGAAAGGCCGTAATTATCGGCACGATTGATGATGATCGTGTTCGCTCGAGCAATGTCGATGCCGTTCTCGATGATCGTTGTCGCGACGAGGATATCGTATTTGAAGTCGACAAAGTCGAGCATTACCTCTTCCATCTCCTTCTCGTTCATCTGTCCGTGGCCGATGGCGACGCGGGCGGCGGGAACGATCTTTTTGATGAGGGCGGCGATGGCTTCGATAGATTCGACTCGGTTATGGATGAAAAACACCTGGCCATTGCGGGCAAGTTCGAGCTCGATCGCTGAACGGATGACGTTCTCTGAGAATTGAACGACCTGCGTATTGATCGCCAGGCGATCTCGCGGCGGTGTTTCGATGACCGACATATCGCGCATGCCGAGCAGAGACATATTCAGTGTTCTAGGAATCGGCGTCGCTGAAAGCGTAAGAACATCGACCTTTTTCTTGAGCTGCTTGAGCTTCTCTTTGTGACCGACGCCGAAACGCTGCTCTTCGTCGATGACGACTAGGCCAAGTTTTGGCAGCTTCACGTCAGTAGAAAGGATTCGATGCGTGCCAACCAGCACGTCAACCTCGCCCTTGCTTGCCGCATCCGAAACCGCTTTCTGTTCTTTTGAGGAGCGAAAACGCGAGAGCAGATCGATCTTAACCGGGAACGCAGCAAACCTTTTCTTAAAGCTTTCAAAGTGCTGATATGCAAGCACCGTCGTCGGCGTTAATATCGCGGCCTGTTTGCCGTCCATAACTGCTTTGAATGCGGCTCGCATCGCGACCTCGGTTTTGCCATAGCCGACATCGCCGATGATAAGGCGATCCATAGGTGTCGCCGCTTCCATATCGCCTTTGACATCTTCGATCGCGGAGGCCTGGTCGACGGTCAGATCCCATGGAAACGCATCCTCGAACTCGTGCTGCCACGGTGCATCAGGCGGGAAGGCGTGGCCGGTGACGAGTTTGCGTTCGGCGTATAGCTTGAGCAGTTCGTCGGCCATGTCACGCATCGCGCGTTTAGCTTTGGCTTTTGTTTTTTGCCAGCCGAGGCCGCCGAGACGGTCGAGAGATGCCGTTGTCGTCTCGCCCGAGGAATATCGCGAAACAAGGTCCATACGCTCAACGGGAACGAACAATTTCGCATTGTCCGCGTAGATGAGCAGCATGAATTCACGCTCGGAGCCAGCGGCACCTATAGATTGAAGTCCATCGAAACGCCCGATCCCGTGGTCCACGTGAACGACCAGGTCGCCGATCTTGAGGTCACGAAAATCTGAGATGAACGCACCGAGTTTGCTCTTCGAGCGTTTTGCCGGTTCCTTCGCCGGACGAAATTCGCCCTGCGTGGTCTCGCCGAAAATATCGCTTTCGGTATAAACCGTGAGATCGAACGAGGGAAGCTCGAAACCGCTCGAGAGGTTTCCGATCCGGATCGAATCGCCCGCGAGAGTCGCGTCGTATTCGCGAAGGATCTCTTCCAAACGCTCAGCCATTCCCGGCGTTTGCATGACGATCTCGGTGCGGCCTTTCTCGCTCTTAAATTTCGCGGCAGTGCCGAGCTCGATGACAAACTGCTGAATATTGCCGTGAAATTTCTGCGTGGAACGCGAGCGAAGTTCGATCTCGGTCGCTTTGCCTGCCGACGAGAATAAGAAGATCGGTTTGCTTGAATTCCCGCCTCGCGACCCAGTCGCTATCGCTCCCGGTTCTGACCCGAGTTGGAATTGCTCATCGGTTGCAGCAGCGGTTCGACCGAGAGCACGCATTTCGAGCTTTCTATTATTTTCCAGTTTGCTCCTGACCTGATCTGGAGCTAAGAACAACTCATCCGAAGCGAGGCCAATCTCGCCGGAATCGATAGTTGAGCGATGCTTGCTGTCCAACTGTTCGTAAAGCCCGGTCAGGCTGTGTTCGATCGCAGTCGGTTCGTCGATGACGAAAATGCAATCGGGCAGGTGGTCGAAGATCGTTGCCGTCAGCGGTTTTGAGACCGGAATAAGGAATTCCCAACCCGAAAACGTTTCGCCCGCATCGGTAAAATCAGTGCGATCTTTCAAAGCCCGTGCAAACTTGCTGTCATCGAATCGCTCGCGGGCAAAAAACGACCAATCCTTAAAATCCTGAGCAGAAGCGGCAAACTCTCGCATCGGTGCGATGGCGATCTCTTTTAATTGCCCGGTCGAAAGCTGCGTGTCGGGATCGAACGAACGGATCGATTCGACCGTGTCGCCAAAAAACTCGACACGTACGGGCGAGTCCGCATCTGGCGACCACACGTCAACAATTCCGCCACGAACCGAAAGCTGTCCCGGCCCGAATATTGGTTCCTCGCGAACATAACCGCCGGCAAACATACGCTCGACCAAGAGTTCAGGAGCGAAATCTTCGTCGCGTATCAGAACGCAGCCTAAGTCAGCGACCTCGTTTGGCGAAACGGTTCGCTGGATCATCGATCTGGCGGAGAGAACGACAAAATCGCTATTACCGTTTTTTAATTTCCACAGCCCAAGAGCACGGCGTTCCTGCGTTTCGGCGTGAGGTGAGACTCCCGAGTACGGGTCGGCTTCGAATGACGGTAGGACGATTATCTGAGATCTCAGATCTGAAATTTCGGATGAAAAGAATTCGAGATCTGAGTTCCATTCGTCGAGCGAAGTATTCGATTCGGTAACAACCGCAAAGGTCTTTCCGGTTTCCGCCCGCAGCTTCGCGAGCACAAATGCCTTCGACGCGATCGAGGTCATTCCGCTCAGGCTCACCGTTCTGGTTCCGCGTTTTATTTCCGCCAGTAATCTCTCGAAATCATCCGCCATAAACACACCTAGCCGCAGAAAACATATCGCGGGGGCATTGTCGCCCTTCGCACACGTTCTCCTGCGGTACATTCATTTTGCCACAGCAGCCCGCCCGTGTCAGTAGCCCGCACGTAAGTAAGGGCCACGCTGGATATTATGCTACTTGCGTGTCACCTGGTCCCGCACCGGCTCATTGCCGATGTTGCGACTCGTCACTATAATTGAATCTTTGCCAGCGGGCCCTTACTTACGTTGGGGGAACTGACACGATCACAGAGATTTATGAGCATTCCATCATTTGAAGACATCATTGAGCCGAACGATCAGACGGAGGCTCGGAAGAGTTCGCTTGAGGCGATCGCGGCGTTGGTCGGTAACGTTTATCCGAACAAATTCGTTCGCAGCTCGGTTAGCGGCGGCGAGGACACGATCACTGAGCTGAAGGCGGTTGAAAAGGTCGCGGATGTTGAGGCTCGAATGGCTGAGATCAAGGCCAGCCTGGCCGAAGGCGAGCGTCCGCCGGCGGAAAAGAAAGATGCTTTGAATGAGGAGTTGAAAGCTCTTGGAACTGTCCGCATCGCGGGGCGGTTGACGACGCCGACGCGTGGTAACTTCGTCCATCTGACTGACGGAAAGTCGAAGCTGCAGGTTTATTGCAATAAGAAAGGCCCGTTGGCTCTAATAAAAAACGATGGCGGCGACACGCTTGATGCGGAGAACGGCTGGGCTTTGTGGCAATTGCTCGACCACGGCGATCTGACCGGCGTTGAAGGCTATTTGTTTATCACAAATACCGGCGAGGTCAGCGTCCATGTCGAAAAGCTACAGTTCCTCGCCAAAGCGATGCTGCCGATGCCCGACAAAATGCACGGCATTGCCGATCCGGAATTGCAGCGGCGGTTTCGTTATGCGGATCTGATCGCATCGAGTCTGCAAGTAAAGGGAGAACCACCTGCGTTAGCGGGTGGTCAGGATCCGACGTCCCTACCACCCGCTCACGCAGGTGGTTCTCCCTTGACGACCCGCGAGGTTTTTGAACGGCGTGCAAAGCTGGTTTCCGGCCTCCGCCGCTTTCTCGACGACGCCGGGTTTATCGAGGTCGAAACTCCGATGCTCACGCCAAAAGCTACGGGAGCCGCGGCGAAGCCATTTGAGACGCATCACAACGCTTTGGACATTCCGCTTTACGCGAGGATCGCTCCGGAGCTTTATCTGAAGCGTCTGGTCGTCGGCGGGTTCGAAAAGGTCTACGAACTGAACCGAAACTTCCGCAACGAAGGCCTTTCGCAGCGTCATAACCCGGAATTCACCATGCTCGAATTCTACGTCGCCTACATGGATGTGAACGGCATGATGGATCTCGCCGAAACCATGATCAAAGACGCCGTCGCCAAGGCGAACGAAGGCAGTTTGGTCGTGAAATATGGTGAGAATGAGATAGATTTCGGCAAATTCGAGCGGATCTCGATGAAAGCGGCTATCGAAAAGTACGCTCCTGGAATTCTGGTCGATGATCGGAATATAATTGCGGCGTTCGACGAGCACGTTGAGGCAAAATTGATTCAGCCGACGTTCATAATTGACTATCCGAAATCCATTTCGCCTTTATCCAAGGCGTCGCCGGACGATCCTTCGACGGCTGAGCGTTTCGAACTGTTCATAAACGGAATGGAAGTCGCCAACGGTTTCTCTGAACTCAACGATCCAAAGGAACAATACGAGCGTTTCATCGACCAAATGTCCGAACGCGAAGCCGGTGACGAGGAAGCGATGGTTCTCGACGAAGACTACATCCGTGCCCTGAGCTACGGAATGCCGCCCGCCGCCGGCATCGGCATCGGCATCGACCGCCTCGTCATGCTCCTCACCAACAAACACTCGATCCGAGATGTGATTCTGTTCCCGCATATGAGGCCGGAGAAGAGAGTGGAGGAGAAAGGGAGCGAAGGGGATGAAGAGAGCTAGATGGTTAGGTGTTTTATGAATTGCCTCCAGCTTTAGCTGGAGGTCTCTGGTTTCTCTAGATCAGGCTTTAGCCGAATCCATTGTTTCGGCTAAAGCCTTTTCATTTTTATCTCAACCTCCAGCTAAAGCTGGAGGCAATTCATCGACCCAAGGCCTCAGACCCTCGACCTGAGAGGTCCAGCTAGCGGGTTGAGCGGAAAACCCTCGAGGTTTTCACCAAAACCCTGCGGGTGGAGCGGAAAACCCTCGGGGTTTTTACCAAAACCCTGCGGGTGGAGCGGAAAACCCTCGGGGTTTTCACCAAAACCCTGCGGGTGGAGCGGAAAACCCTCGGGGTTTTTACCAAAGCCCTGCGGGTGGAGCCCAAAACCCCCGGGGTTTTCACCAAAACCCTGTGGGTTGAGCCCAAAACCCCCGGGTTTTCACCGAAACCCTGCGAGTTGAGCACTAAACCCTCGGGGTTTTCGCCAAAACCCATCGGTCCGCGTACGCATTTGCTATTCTGTTTCTCACTCTGATGAAAAGTTTCCTGCTGACATTATTTGCCTTAGTTTCGTTCGCTTTTAACTCCATTTTGTGCCGAATGGCTTTGGGGAAGGATGAGATCGATGCGGCGAGTTTTACTTCGATCCGGCTTTTGTCGGGTGCGGTCGTGCTTTTGGTTTTGGCGGCTCTGTTTAGCAAGTCGCGGAACGTGCGAACGTCGGGAAATTGGCCTTCCGCGTTCTTTTTGTTTGCATACGCGGTTTGTTTTTCGTTTGCGTATCTTGGTTTGACAACGGGAACGGGTGCGTTGATCTTGTTTGGGTCGGTGCAGATGACGATGATCGCGGTTTCGTTGGTAAGGGGCGAGCGGCCGAAGGTTTTGGAGTGGTTCGGGCTGGTCATCGCGGTCGGCGGGCTTGTTTATTTGGTGTTTCCGGGCCTGACATCGCCGCCTTTGGTCAGTTCAGCTTTGATGGCGACTGCCGGGATGGCGTGGGGAGCATATTCGCTTCGCGGCAGAGGCAGCAAAGACCCTTTGGCAGACACGATGGGCAATTTCGTCCGCTCTGTGCCAATGATCGCCGTCGTCGCGGCCGTTTTTTATCCCCAGATCCATCTTTCCAACCGCGGGATCGTCCTCGCCATCCTCTCCGGAGCCGTCGCCTCGGGCGTAGGCTACACGATCTGGTACACCGCCCTAAAATTCCACACCGCCACCCGCGCCGCCGTCCTCCAACTATCCGTCCCAGTCATCGCCGCCGTCGGCGGGATCGTGTTTTTGGCAGAAACATTCTCGATGCGATTGCTCGCAGCCGGTGTCATGATCATTTTGGGTATTGGAATGACGATATTTGGGAAGAAATAGTTGAACTAATCCTTCCTAAATAGCGTGAACGACTCTGGAAAATGAAGTCGATCAATGAAGTCGATCATTATTACAATCTCATGCCTCCTTTTAATGGTTCCGATTGCTGCTGGGTTGGGTTTTGCATGGGATCGTTATTGCCCATCAATTACTGACGTGGTAATTTCTGTGAACGGCGTACAAACCGTGGCGACTGTAAATCGATGCCCGAACCAACTGATAAAAGTTTCGGTTCCGGGCGAAGTTACTGTTTTAGTCGACTGGGAAAACAAAAGAGCTTCGGTTCCCAATGGCTCTGCTTTTTGGGAAGGATTTGGTTTGGTGTTTTCTCGTGATCTTTCTCCGGGCGGAGTTTCAATGACAGCTACCGCTAAGATCGATCGAGAGACCGAACTTCGATTCTTCGAAAATGGACTTTCATACAGAGATATCCTTTCGGGACACGAGATCATTATTAAGTTCGACGGCAACTGATCTTCTTCCTCCAGTCACAAAAACCTCATCGATCTGCTCATAGTTTTCCCCAGACCTAGCTCGTCGCGGCCAATGTGGTGGTAGGTGTCGTTGCCGCGGTGTTCGCTTTTGCCTTTCCAGCCTTCGCGTTCTTCGAGCGAGGCGAAGCGCAGGACGTCGCGGCCGTAGCGGTAGTTCACTTCGTCGATGATCTTTGCCAGATGATGCCGCCGTTCGTAGCCGCGGCGTTCGAACAGCCGGCTTGAGACCGATCTCGCGGGTTTCAGATCGCTCAGGATCACGCCGGCTTTGCGGAAATGTATGCCCTGACGGATCACATTCTCAAGGCAAGTCGTGACCCATTCGTAGATCTCGCTCGTCACGTCGGAATAATAGACCGATTTGTAAACGTGCGTTTTCGCGTACGCATACGGAACCGGCCGGAAACGGTCGGTATGAGCAAACACCGCGACCGTTCGCGTCGAAAGCCCGTTCCAACGCATTTTCTCGAGAGCCCGCGTCGTGAAATACATGATCGCGTTCCGCAATTCTGTCACGTCCGAAACCGCTTTGCCGAAAGTGCGTGTGTGGGCGATCGATTTGTTCGTCCGCTCGCTCACCTCCATCGAGAGGCATTTCGTGCCGTTCAGCTCGATCACGGTCCGAGCTCCAAATTGATTCAGATAACCGCGGATCGTTTCCGGATCGGAGTTTTTAAGCTGAAAGGCGGTTTTGATCCCGTGGCCTTCGAGCCGTGCGGCCGAGCGCGGCCCGATGCCCCAAATGCTGCCAACCGCCGTCTTTTTCAGCGCCAGATCGATAAATGGCGAATCGTAAAGATCGAGTACGCCGTCGGCTTTCTTCGATTTTTTGGCGATGTTATTTGCGAGTTTTGCCAAGGTCTTTGTCCGGGCAACGCCAACGGAAACCGGGATCTTCGTCGTCTCGAACACCTTGTCCTTGATGTGTCGCCCGAGATACGACAATTTGTCGGGTACGCCGACGTCGATGAACGCTTCGTCGATCGAATAAAGCTCAAGTTTTTCCGCCCCGCAGTCTTCGGTCAGGACGTTCATCACACGGTGTGAGAATTCGTAATAAAGTGCGTGATTGGCTGAGATTATTGCGGCATTATTCCGCTCCAGCAGATCACGATACTGAAACAACGGAGCCACCATCGGCACTCCCAAAGCCTTTACCTCATTACTCCGCGAAATAATGATCCCGTCATTATGCGACAAAACCACAACCGGCCGCGTGAGCAACTCAGGATTGACCACCCGCTCGCATGAAGCGTAGAAGTTGTTGCAATCAACGATCGCGATGGCGTGTGAGTCGTCTTTCACGGTTTATCTAAAATTGTGCGAGACCACTTCCGTCTTCGCCTCGGTCAGGGGCCAGAAATGGATGGCTTTCAGCATTCCACGCTCTTCAAAAATGCCCCGGATGATGAGGAAATTGCTTTGATTGATCACGGCTCGATATTCCTCAAATTTGTCGGGCATCACGACAAAATTTGAAAAGCCGGTTTCGTCTTCGAGGGTTATAAATACAACATTATTCGCCGTCATCGGGCGTTGGCGGATGATAACGGCTCCGGCTGATGACACGACCTGGCCTTTTTTTAGGTTCAGCGTTTCGCGGGCTGAGAGTATGCCCCGACGGTTGAGATCTTCGCGGAAAAACGCCATCGGGTGTTTTCCGATCGAGATGCCGGTCTTTCGCAGGTCGGCATCAACGAGTTCGAGGCCTTCGAGGCGCTGGAGAAATGACGTGTCAGTAGCCCGCACGTGAGTAAGGGCCTCTTCGCTTAGTTTCGAGTCTCCGTTATTTGGAATGGTTTGGTTGCCCACGTTGCCCTTACTTACGTGCGGGCTACTGACACTTGGGAATTGATCAAACAGATCGCCCTTTGGTTGGATCGCAAATTCCGATTCCCACAATGCTTGACGACGATGGATCGTATTTTCAAAATTCAAAGCACCAGCCAGGCTTAACGCTCGTATTTCACGCTTTCCGATTTCGGGGACTCTGTCGATCAGATCTGCGATGCTTGTATATTTGAGATTTGAAATTTGAGATTTGAAATTAATATCAGATCTGGAAATAGACGGTCCATGATCACGTGCGGCAACAATCTGTTTTCCAACTTCTGCCCTCAATCCACGCACGTATTTCAGTCCGACACGGACTTCACCTTCCTCAACCGTGAATTCATACTGCGACTTATTTATATCCATCGCCCGGAAATGCAAACCATGACGTTGGGCGTCTTTTACTAGCGTAGCAGCTGAGTAGAATCCCAGCGGATAGTTATTGAACATAGCCGTCATGAATTCCGCCCGGTAATGCACAATGAAATACGCTGAAGCGTATGCGAGCAGGGCAAAGCTGAATGCGTGCGATTCGGGAAAGCCGTAATTGGCAAAGGCTTTTGTGTAGGTGACGATCTGTTCCTGAACATCTTCGGGGATTCCGTTTCGGGTCATTCCTTCCCGAAGATTCCGGCCGATCCTTTCCATCTTGCGATCCGGTCGTTTGAAGCCCATCGCTCGCCGAAGTTCTTCGGCTTCGCTGCCGGAAAATCCCGCGATGTCCATTGCCATTTTCAAGAGCTGTTCCTGAAACAGCGGCACGCCCATTGTGCGTTTCAGGATCGGTTCGAGCGACTCATGCGGATACGTGACCGGCTCTATTCCCTGACGGCGTTTTATGTATGCGTGGAGCATGTTACCGACGATCGGGCCGGGACGAATGATCGCGACCTGGACAACAATATCGTAGAAATTGGCCGGTTTTGATTTTGGCAGGAATGCGATCTGGGCACGGCTTTCGACCTGAAACATTCCGACGGTGTCGCCTTTTTGCAGTGCTTCGTAAACCTTTTCGTCGTCGTGCGGGATGCGGTACAGATCCATTTCTATGCCGTGATGTTCGCGGATCAGCGTGATCGTGTCGCGAAGAACGGCCATCATTCCGAGTCCCAAAAGATCGATCTTTACTATTTTTAAGGCTTCGCAATCGTCCTTGTCCCACTGGATTATCGTACGGTCGGGCATGGATGCCGGTTCCAGCGGCGTAATACCGTCGAGCTGGCCCATCGAAACGACCATGCCGCCCGAGTGCTGACCGAGATGACGTGGGAAATCGAGAATACGCTGGTAAAGATCGGCGAACTTTCGCAGCGAACGATCGGTCGATGGATCAAATCCTTCTTCTTTCAGACGACGGTCGAGTTCTTCGCCCTTGAAGGTTTCGTAGTGCGAATTAAGCTTTGACAGCTTTTGCAGCACGTCGGTGCCAAAGCCGAACGTTTTTCCGACCTCGCGTACGGCAGATTTACCGCGATAGCTGATGACGTTTGCCGTCATTCCGGCACCGCGTCGGCCCCAGGTTTTATAGACGTGCTGTATCACAGCTTCGCGGTCTTCACCTGACGGCAGATCGATATCGATGTCGGGATATTGCTCGTATTTTTCCGACAAAAACCGCTCGAACAACAGCCGGTGCTGGATCGGATCGACCGCTGTAATGCCAAGCGTGTAACAAACGACCGAATTCGCCGCCGAGCCGCGGCCTTGCGACAGAATATTGCTGGTTTTGCAAAAATCCGATATGTCGCTCACCAGCAGGAAATATCCGGCGAGCTTTTTCATTTCGATAACGCGAAATTCCTTTTCGAGCCGCTGCAGCACCTGAGCCCTGATCTGCCAGGAACTGTGCCGATAGCGTTCGTGCGAACGTTCGATCGCCTTGGCACGCAGCATGGAATTCACCGTTTCGCCGGGCGACACCGCATAGTCTGGAAATCTGTATGACAGCTCGTCCATCGAGAACTGTACGCGATCTGCGATCTCTGCTGTGATATAGACCGCTTCCGGCAGGTCCTCGAAAAGACCGAGCATTTGCTTGCCATTTTTCAGATACCGCTCGCTGTTTTCGCTCAACAATTTACCGGCTTCGTATATCGTCGTGTGATTTTTTATGCAGGTGAAAACGTCGAAAAGCTCGCGGTCGTGTTCGTCGGCAAAATAAACGCCGTTGCTCGCAAAATAGGGAAGCTGGAGCTTGTGAGCGTAGCCGAGCAGGACTTGATTGATGTGTTCTTCGTGTCGAAGATGATGACGCTGCAATTCGACGTAGAGCCGCTGCGGGAATACGTAATTGAGCCACGCAATATCGGCCAGGCCGCTGCCGTTTTTGATGCTGTTATGAAGGAATCCATCAGAGCCGCCTGTGAAGCAGAGCAGGTCTTCAGAATGCTGTTCGATGTCTTCGCGCGTAGCAAAATGCTCACCTTTTTTGTTGCGGAGCTTGATGGTTGTGATGAGTTTGGATAGGTTTTGATAGCCTTTCAATGTTATCGGGACAAGCGGCAGCAAACTGCCGTCGTCCATCGTGATCTCGCTGCCGATGATCGGTTTTACGCCGTATTCTTTTGCCTCGAAATGAAACCGCACCGCACCCGCAACCGTGTCACGGTCGATCAACGCTATTGCTCTCATTCCAAGTTCCGCCGCACGCTGCGCCAGCCTCTGCGGCTGCGAGCCGGAGGAAAGAAAGCTGAACGCGGAGCGTGTGTGAAGTTCGCAGAACATAGTCGGAACGCAGGCTGCCAGCCTGCGTGTATTTGAAATGCAGGCTGGCAGCCTGCGTTCCGGCGATTAATCGTATTCTCCTGATAAGAACCATTCCTTATCGACCTTGCACAGGCGATAGACGCCGTGGTTTTCTACTTCGATGTCCCATTCGTGGGTTCGCCAGGTTTTGTCCCACCAGTGCGAATTTCCTTTCCAGACACCGCTAAAATTTGTCACGTGGCCTGCAAAAAAGCGTGAGCGGATGTAAACGAGACGGTCTTCGCGAACCAATACTTCGACTTGGATAGCCGGGCGAAAGTATGTGAATCCGATATTCGGCCGAGCATGCAAAGGCCCGCGAGTGAGCAAGGGCGATTCGTCCAACGTGCTAATTTCAGAGTTCCAGCCTGTGATCTCGACAATATTTGACTTGAGTGATTCGCCCTTGCCTACGCTCGGGCTTGTGTATTCTTTGCCTGCGGGCATCGCCTCAGGATCGAGTGTGAAAGGTTCGGCTAGGCGGTCGTTTTGTAGTTTCGGAATGCCGACGTTTTCTTGTCCAACGAGCTTTTTTAGTTTATTTACGGTCAACAAAAGGCTTTCGGGCTCGGGGCGTGAGACCGCGTAGAGGCCGCGTTGGTCGGTGCGTGGTTTGGTGAAATAGGCGACGGCGTCGACGGCGATTATCAATTCCTCAGGCGGATCGAGCGAGACTCTGAGATTGATCAGCTTGAGCCAGAAGGCTCGATCGAGCGTCGGGAACGAGGTTTTTATCTCATACGATCTCTTGGTTTTGTTCCTGAGTTTGAACTCCAGATCGATGTGTTCTGTGCGAAATCCGGCATATTTGACCTCTTCGAAAACAATGTCGAGGCCGTGATTGAGCAAAAATATGAGCTGCTCGAAATCCTCGACCGGGTTGTTCAGTTCATAGCTCCACGAGACCTTGTTTTCCTTTATATTCGGCGTGATCAGCGACCGGCCGCGTTGTTCGATAACGTCGATCACGCGGGTGAATCGCTGTCCATAACGCCCGACAAGGTCGTCATGGGGAATAGCGTTGAGATCTTTGACCGTGCGTAAACCCAGTTCGCTGAACACGTTAAGCGTGTCACGCTCAATGTTCAGCCCGCTGAGCGGCAGGTCCTGGAAAATATCCGGTTGCACGGCTTTTTGCGCAACCCCGCGCGTAAGCAAGGGCGAATCATTCATCGCCGCGTTTTCGCCCTCCCTTACGGTCGGGGTTGTGCAAACGGCATTGCGCGCGAGCAGTTTTGCTGTATCGACCGTATCGGCAACCGCAACTTTGCCTTCGACGTTCCGGCGTTTTAATTCGCCTGCAATCTTGTTCGAGATACGGTCCGGCTTTCCGACCAATCTTTCCAGCCCGCTCACATCGAACAAAACACCGTCCTCGATCACCTCGATCGAACTCGCAAAAGCATCCGCCACGCCGACCAGAGAATTCCGGTCGCGTTTTATATCAGGCGAAATGATGCAGGCGTAGAGTTTTGGCATTAGATCTCCGAATAATCCATTTCGATCCGCGATCGCAATTCTTTGCCGAATAATTGCTTGCCCTCGTGCATTCTCAGGCGGAATTCTCTTAGCAGCCGGAATTTGCCGCTGCCCGACCATTCGGTTTTTTCCCGTTCGAAGACGAATGTGCCCTGCGATGCCGAGCCGGTTACGTGTTCCGGGGCAGTGGCGAGCATGATCGTCGGGGTTTCTTTTATTCGTGTGCGAAAGCGGAACCAGTAGGTTTTTGGCACCATGCGGAGCTTTTCTTTGGGCAGATTTGACAGATCTAACCAGATCGCCCCGAAGCCCTTTGCCTGCACCAGATAGTCGGCGGACATAAAGGCTTTTTCGATGTCGCCGCCGCATTTGATCCAGAGCAGATTTTCCAGTTTCACGCCAGCCTGTGTCGCTGTACATGGGTCAAAACCGCCGGCCGCATCGACCGCTGCACAGATCTCGCCTTCGGCAGTGAGTTTGGCGAGCAGGGAAAGGGCAAAGCTCGTTTTTCCGCAGCTCGGCCCGCCCGAGATTTCAGTCACCGCCCCGCGAACCACCGACAACCCAAACCCCTCGACCTCGATCTGCTCGATATGCTTTCGCTCTTCCTGTAAATGCGAAAGGGTTTTGACTAGGGCGAGGTGTGACATTGTGTGTTAAAAAATGTTTCATGTGTGAAACGATAGAGATAGAATAATGCAGGTAAATGGAAAAGGCAAGACGCAAAATGACTGGACCGCAAGCGTCTCGCTTGCGAGTGTTATGCAAGAACTAAATCCAGTAAGAAATGAGAAGTTTACGTGCAAGCGGGACGCTTGCGGTCCAGTCTACTCGTTCACCATAACCTCAACCGGGTCGATCCCGGCCGCACGCCAGGCTGGGTACAGGGCTCCGAAGAGACTGCCGCCGATGGCGATGGCGATGGCCGTGAGGATCCAGCCGCGGGTGAATTCGAACGTGAGGTTGAATTGTGAGCCGACGATATAGGAAGCAAGAAATGCAGATGCGAATCCGAAAACGACGCCCAGAATGCCGATGATGAAGGCTTCGCCCTCGATGGTTTGGATGATGAAGCCCTTAGAAGCACCGAGCGATTTGAGGATGCCGATCTCTTTGCGGCGTTCGGTGATGGTGGTGTACATCGAGAGTAGGACGAAGATCGTGCTGACCAAAGCTCCGAGGCCGACGAGGACTTTTAGAAAGGTGTTCAGGTTTGGGATGCGGTCCTGAGCGTCCGTGATGATATCACTTGTCAGGCTGACCTTGTTGCCGGGCAGGGCCTCATTGATCTTTGCTGCGACCGTAGCGGGGTCGGTTCCGTTTTTAACTTTGACGAGAATATACGTGCATTTGTCGCTTTGCAGAGCTTCCTGCATCGCCTTGAGCGACATTTTGATGCGGGCACCTGACGGCGGCGAGAAAACGCCGACGATCTTATACGTTTTGCCGAACAGCGGATAAGGATCGCCGAGCTTCAGCTTTTCGTCCGTTAGCTGGCGCTGATCGATGATGAGTTCGTCGTTGGCGACAGGGCCGCGGCCCTCAACAGCCTGGATGTCGTTCATTTGCGAGAACGGTTCCCACTCGACGCCATCGATCTTGTCTGAATCCCCACGTCCCTTTCGAATCCGACGACACATAGCGGTACATCGGGACCGTAGCGGCGACGCCTTCGATCTCAAGCAGTTTGGGAACGTAGCCCATGTCGACCGATGCGTTCGAACTCATGGTGTCCATTCCGCCGGGACGCGTGAATATTATCTCAGCTTTCCAGTTCGCCGAACGCTTCGCCAGATCCTGCGTCATTCCGCGAGCGAGGCCCGTGAACATCACGACCAGCACCACGCCGAGAGCGACGCCGATCACACTTATTATCGTGCGAAACGGACGGACTCTGAGATTGGCGAAAACTAGTTCGAGCATGAAAAGCGAAGGGAATTAATAGCGTTTGCGGTACATCGTGCCCTTTCGTTTAAGAATGTATCGGGCGACGAGAGTGATGATAACGGCAAAAGCGAGGATCGCCCACGAACCGAGCGTCGTCGTCCACGCCCACTGCCATTTCCAGCGGACAGTGCCGAGGATCGTTCCGACCGCAAAACCAAAGCCGAGAAAAGGAACTAAAGCCTTGAACAACAAGCCTTCTTCCAGAAACTTGGCGATCTGCACCGGCAGATATGCGGTGAATTCACCGACCATTCGCGGCAGCATTTTGATGTCGTCTTTTAATGTTCTGGTCTCTTCGCCGGCACCGACGAGCAGAACGCCGTGCTTCATTGCGAAAAGATTAAAGAGAGCGGAAAGAACTGAGAAAAGAACCGAGATCGCAAAAGCTCTTTGACGAGCAACGCTGTTATCCGTCGTCGCGAAAACGTCGAAGAAATATCGTTCCTGAGCGTAGTGCGTCGCAAATTCGACCGCGTGGCTAAACGCCGGCAGCATGATCGAAACAATGACATTTGCGAGCCAAAATGGTTTTGCCTTACGGAAGGACTGGACGACCGCACCGGACATACCGGTCGTGATGAAGCGGAAAAAAAGTTCGACGAGAACCGCAGTAAGCGTCACGAGCCAGCTTTGGCGGCTTGCCTGATAAACAGTGAAATAGAATGAGGCTCGCAGGACGGCTCCCATCAGAGCTGCTTTCCAGTTCCAACGCGTGATGATCTGGCCGGGATGTTGTGTGAGATTCTTTAGTACATCACCGACCGCAATACTGTCATCCCAAACCTCTTCGATGTCGTCAGCATCGGCGATCGAGTGATGTATTTCGTCGGAAATGACCATTTGATGATGTAAGGTCTCACTATCCATCTTATCGGCGGTTTCGTTTGTCCTGTCGTAAGGCATCTAATAAAAGAAATTCCTGTTCACTTTCAGCGGCGCATCGATACCTTCGCGTTTTCCGAGGAAAACGAAAACGTAAATGCTAACATACAGGACATAAAAACGCTCGTTCACAAATGCCGAACGAGCTGAGAGAGGCGCTCAACGCGAAATTTTATCACATTCACTTGGGGCAAAACGTCAAATAATAAAAATGGTCGTGGTTCAATTTGAAAAAAGCGTACATCTGGCCTCGCTGAACTCCGCGTCTTCTCTCGGCGAACTCTGCGAGGATTTACTTGAAATACGTTGTGCGTCTGCTCCTCGCAGAGAACGCCGAGTGGTACGCAGAGGTTACGGAGCCCAGATCACCACCAAGGCATTCATAACCCACTACCTAAAAATGTGAATATTTTCAAATAAATTTGTCATAAACCGCCCGCGAACGGTGTTTTGCTTACAGATACGGGAAATTATTCATTCTCACCCCGAGCAGAATTGTCAGGAGACGCATTTATATGAGTTGGTTATATACAGTAGTTTTCGCAGGTTTGGTGTTTTCGTCGCAGGGAAGTTCGCCCGAGGCGGTAAATCCTGCCGTGCAGGAAATTCCGGTCGCAGCGGTTGAAACGCTTGCACAGGACGAAACGGAAAAATTTCAGCAAACGTATCCGCTGAATGCGAATGGACGCGTAAATATCTCGAACGTCAACGGTTCGATCGTCGTCGAAGCCTGGGACCGCAACGAGGTCAAGCTCGAATACACCAAGATCGCCGACACAAAGGAGCGTCTGGCTGACGTGACAGTCAGGATCGAATCGAAATCGGAGTACTTCAGTGCCGAGACCGACTACGACAACTGGAACAGTAAAAACAACGGCGATCGCTGGAAAAACGGCGGCAAGCTGGTTGTCGAGTTTCGTCTGATGGTTCCTCGCGGTGCGGTGCTTAACGAGATCGAGACCGTGAACGGTTCGGCTACGGTATCAAATTTTAACAACGTCACACGCGTCTCTGCTGTAAACGGTTCGGTCAACGCGACAAACATTCGTGGTACGGCAAAGCTTTCGACCGTGAACGGCGAGGTGAAGGCAGACTTTGACCGTCTGGAAACCGGCAGCAAGATCTCGTGTGAAACCGTCAATGGAAAGGTAAATCTCACGATTCCGTCCGATGCGAATGCGACTGTGAAGGTCGATTCGCTTAACGGAAATATCACGAACGATTGGAATCTTCCCGTTCGAAAAGGCAAATACGTCGGACGCGACCTTTATGGCAAACTCGGCAATGGCGAGGTTCAGATCCGTATGTCGAGCGTTAACGGAACTCTCGCGATCGGACGTAAGAACGACGGCAAAAGCCTGAGCCCGGCGTTAGATCTGTTGCCGCAGAAAGGAAATGAAGACGATGACTGGAACTGGGATTTCTCAAACACGGTTAAACTCGACAACCTCAACGTAAACATTGGCAAAGCCAACAAGGATATTGAAAAAGCAACTAAGAACGCGGCAAAGGTAAGTGCAGCGACAACCGCTAAGGTTTCGTCCGACATTGCTTCGGCAGCAGCAGCTTCAGCTAACGTTCAAGCTCAGATCAACAGTATCCAGCCCGAAATCGCTCGTGTAACCGCTCAGTCCGTTCAGATGGCAGCAGATGCCATCGCTAATTCCGCTGAATTGATCAAGCTCGAGGCTCTCAAAGACAAACAGCGTGAAGAAGACCGCCTGGAGCGGGACAAGCAGCGTGAACTAGATCGCGCGGAACGTAACAAACAGCGTGAACTCGACCGTTTTGAGCGTGACGCGGCCCGCATCGCCGATGCGACCTTCTTTCCGAGCATTCCGCGTGTCGAACGCAAAAGTGATTCGATTCCGGTTAAAGGCACTCCTAAAGTCACGGTCAACGGACGCGGCTGCTCAGTTACGGTTCGCGGTTGGGACCGTCAGGAAGTTCAGTACACGGTCACGCAGTTCACCGACGTCAGAAATCGCCAGCCCATTATTGCAAAAGAAACGCATGGCGATTCGGACGTTACGATTACGGTTACCAATCCAGCAGATAATAATGATGATTCGCGTCCCGTCAGGATCGAGGTTTTTGTGCCGCGCAAGGCCAACCTAAAGATCGACGCCAGCGGAACGATCAGGCTCGAAGGCGTTTCCGGTGACTTGCAGGTGATCGGTGACGATCAGAGTATCGATATCCGCGATTCTGACGGCAAACTCGACGTCGCTAACAATGACGGTCAGGTACGTATCATCGGATTCAAAGGCGAACTGATAGCAAAGACCGTCGACGGAACCGTCCGAATGGACGGCGATTTTACGTCGATCGTCGGCCGTGCCAGCGACGGAACGTTTCTCTTAACGATCCCGTCGGATATCGACGCTGATATTTCGGGCACCGGCGAGGATTTTGCGGTTGAGTTCCAGGAGCTCGACAATGGTAAACGCGTCACCGATAACAATTGGAAATTCGGCAACGGATCACGCAAATATCGCTTTATGTCTGACGACGGAACCCTCGTTGTTCAGAACCGGAAATCTTTGTTAGCCGATAATCAGTAACCAGACCGGCGGCACAAAAAATCATTTGTGCCGCCGATCTTATTGAAACTTTTTGACTGGTTGTGCGTTTTAGTCATTGGTTCTAATTTCTACGCAGTAAAAAAGTCCCCTTTTTTTATTCCGCTTACTTTAATAGGTGTTATATGAAGTCCGTTCGCGGTATTCGCTCCATCATTCTTATTGTTTTTTTATCCATAATTTCTATCGCCGGCCAAGAAGCAGTAAGCAAGGGCAACTCCTTCACTGACGGTGTTAAGGCGGAAGATCCGCCAAAGGTCAACGGCGTCGTAGTACCAGCCGAAAAAGCCCGGCCGATGCATATTCCAAAGCTCACGACTCCGATGGTCATTGATGGCCGTCCCGATGAGGAAGCTTGGAAGCAGGCAGCCGTTTTCAAGGATTTCTATCAGACATATCCGGGAAATAACACGCCGGCATCAAAGCCGACTGAGTTCATGATGATGTACGACGAAAAGAATCTGTATGTCGCATGGAAATGCTGGGACGACAAAGACAAGATCCGAGCGACCGTTGCCAAACGCGACAACGTCTTCAGCGAAGACAACGTCCGCATGTGGCTCGACACCTTCGATGACCGGCGTCGTGCATACGTTATCGGCTTTAATCCGCTCGGGATCCAGGCGGACGGTATCTTTACCGAAGGCCGCGGAGCCGATTTTTCGGTCGATATCGTCATGGAATCAAAGGGCGTTATCGAAGATTGGGGCTGGTCGGTCGAGGCAAAGATCCCATTCAAATCGCTAAGATACAAAACCGGGAAGGGAACGCTGTGGGGCTTCAACGTGGCCCGCAATATCGATCGGTTCAATGACGAATTCGATCAATGGCTGCCCGAGGATCGCAATAATTCAGGCTTTCTGCCGCAGCACGGCAAGATCAGCGGGCTCGACGATATCAAATATGAGCGAACGCTCGAGATCGTGCCGAGCGTAACGCTCAGCGAATCTGGCAACCGCGTTCAGGCTAACGAAGTTCCGGCCGGCCGTTTCGTGAACGAACCCCTCAAAAAACAGATAGGCGTTAATCTGAAATACACGATCAACCCGAGCCTCACACTCGACGTTGCCGTAAATCCCGATTTTGCCGAGATCGAAGCCGACGCTCCCGTGGTAACTGCGAATCAGCGATTTCCGATATTCTTCCAGGAGAAACGCCCGTTCTTTCTCGAAGGTGCAGATATTTTTAACTCGCCTTTGCAGGTCTTTTATTCGAGAAATATCGTCGACCCCGATGTCGCCCTGAAACTGACAGGGAAGATAGGCAAAACGTCACTCGGAATTCTTGCGGCTTCTGACAACGCTCCGGGAAATTACAGCGAGAACGAACGCAACGACCCGAATGTGCGGCCTAAGATCGATGAGTTCCTGGATAAGAACTCGCTCTTCGCTGTCGTCCGCCTGAAGCGCGACTTTGGGGCCGAGAACAACATCGGATTTTTCGGCACTTATCGGGATTTTCCAGAGCAGAAGAACCTGCTCAGCGGCGTCGATGGCCGTATCAAATTCAACCCGAAGCTCGTCGGAACATTTCAAGTTGTTGGAACGACATCGCGTCGCTGCTTTTTTGATCCGGAGTTCGAACCGACACTGAACCCCACACAGTCGGCATTGAATCAGTCGATCTGCGGCGGCGGAACCTTTGGCGGCGTCACTGTTTTAGGCAGCAAATATAATCAGTACAAGACCGGAAACGGCCTCGGCTACTACGTCAATCTCGACTATTCTGCCGAAACACGCGGCTGGTTTTTCGAAGCCGGCGGTCGAAGCAAGTTCTACCGTGCAGATTCCGGCTTCACGCGTCAGACGAACACCAATTTCCTCTTCTTCTTTAACCGTCTCTCGACAAAATCAGACGCTAAAAAGAAGATCATTCGAGCCCAGTGGAATCAGATGGCGGGAGCCGATTACAACTGGAACGGCAATCTGACATCGTTCAACGCCGAGACCAACGGCAATATCAGCCTCGCGAAAAATACCTTTATTAACGGTGCTTTCGGAACGCAGTTTCAGAAGATCTTTGAAGAAGAATTTGGCTTGAAGCGTTCGCCGACACGTCCGTTAGGAACATTTCTCGGTGACCCGACGCGCTCGACGTGGAACCAGTTTGGGTCGGTAAACTTTGAACAGACCCCGAACAAGCGGCTGAGCTACGGTTTCTTCCTCGGCATGATCAGGAATTCGCTGGACTACTTTTTCTTTGATCCGGCGACCGGGCTGCAGAATCCCGGCCCGGGTATGCAGCGTGATGCGGAGGTTTTTATTCGCGTGACGCCGATCGATCCGTTCAGTGTTTCGGTGAGCTACAACAAGAGTCGCCTAACGCGTAATGATAATCGGGTTCGCTCGTTCGATTCGGATATCGTCAGTGTTCGCTCGACATACTATTTCACGCGGTTCTTATTCACGCGTTTTCGTCTGGATTACGACGGTACCGAGAAAAACTATGCAGGCCAGGCTCTTTTCGGATGGACTCCAAGTCCCGGAACCGCTCTCTACGCCGGCTACAACGACAATCTGAACCGCAACAGTTTTAATCCTTTCAACGGCCAATATGAGCCGGGCTTTACGCGAAATGGACGTACATTCTTTATCCGAATGTCATATTTGTTCCGCAAGAGCTTCTAAACGAGTCCCCTCCTCATGATACTCCGACGGTGGATCTTGCCGGATCCGCCGTCTTTTTTTGTTTTTAAGCGGTGCGGTTAAGCATTCTTATGCAAAAAGTTCTTGTATCGCGTGAGGCATTAGTGTATAACTTTAAGCGGGTATTACATTTCTTGCCATTCGGCCTCAAAGTTACAGGAGAGACACACGATGAAGTTCCGTAGAAATCTGCGCGTCACCGCGTTATGCACTATTTTAACCAGCATGGCTTTGCCGAGCGTTTTCGCAACGCCCGTCGCTGCTCAGACCCAGACCCAGGAAGGCGTTGCACTTCAGCGTGGATATCGCACCGGTTATTCTGACGGCTACATGTCGGGCTATCGTGACACGATCGATAACGCGACCAAAAATTTCGGCCGTCACAACGATTACACAAAAGCCGACCGTGCATACAGCAAAGATTACGGAACCATCGAGGATTACCGCGACGGCTATCAGCAGGGATTCGAGTCGGGATACGACACCGGTTACGAACGCCGCGGGTTTGAATCAAGCCTGCCATCGAGCCTGAAAAAACGCGGAACTCTGTATATAAACAATTCTCAGCTCGCCCAGAATGATCCTCCGCAGACCAACGTAACGACGATCTCGAACACAAAAGCTCCGGTTCAAACGACGAACACCGGATACAGCGACAACACCCAGCCGCAGCCGACGTACCAGCAGCCCGCGAAGGTCGAACAGGTCGCGACAAATTACCAGCTCAACAGCACGCCGATCATCATAATTCCCCGTGATACCGAGCTGATTCTAGAGCTGTCAGACGACATCAGCACCGAGCAGAGCCGCGAAGGCGAAAAATTCACCGCCCGCATCGTCTCGCCATCAGAGATCGCCGGAGCAACCGTCGAAGGCCGCGTTTCCAAGGTCCTCAAACCAGGCCGCATCAAACGCCGCAGCGAGCTTTCGCTCACTTTTGACCGCATCATTCTCGACGACAACCGCTGGAGCAATTTTGGAGCAACATTGACCGAAGTGCTTGCTGTGAAAGGCGATAACGTCAAAAAGGTAGATCTCGAAGGCACGGCACTCGGC
Organism: Pyrinomonadaceae bacterium; assembly: GCA_047600985.1. Lineage (GTDB taxonomy): Bacteria > Acidobacteriota > Blastocatellia > Pyrinomonadales > Pyrinomonadaceae > OLB17. The sequence continues at coordinate 1,172,448 of JASGKA010000002.1, forward strand.
CAGAGCTCGCTCAAACAGGACGCTATCAAAGTCGGCGGAGCAACCGGAGCCGGAGCACTAATTGGCGGCGTTGTCGGCGGGCCCGTCGGTGTTGCCGTCGGAGCAGGCGTCGGAGCCGCATTCGGAGTTGGAGCCGTTGTGATCGAACGCGGCAAACACATCAAACTCACCCGCAACCAGCAGCTAAGGATCAAAACCGCGTATCAAACGCAGATCCGATAGCATTACAGCGGCTGAGGCAAAGTTCTTCGGCCGAAAGCCGTTGCAACTGAATACATTAGGCTCGAGACACCCGTCTCGGGCCTTTTTTTGTAAAAGCAGTACTGCGTGCAAATTAACCGATTGTTATCATCGGCTAGGCTTGTCTAACAAAACCGCATTGGATTAAGATAATAGATTGGTAAATCCATTTACTTATAGATAGATAACACAACGAGATAACAAAATGAGTACAGCAACAGAAACTACGGCAGGTGCAGCAGGGCTTCGGGGCGTTGTCGCGGCGCAGAGTGCGATCGGTGACGTCAACGGCGAGCAGGGAATTCTTATTTATCAGGGTTACGATATTCACGATCTTGCCGAGAATTCGACCTTTGAAGAAGTCGTTTTTTTGCTTTGGAACGGCCGTTTGCCGAAATCGGATGAACTAGCGGCATTGACCGCGGATCTGCGTGCCAATTACGGTGCGCCAGCCGAGGTTCTTGAGATGATGCGGCATTTTCCTAAGGACGCCGATCCGATGGATGTTCTTCGTACCGCGGTTTCTTCGCTCGATTTTTATGACGATGAGTCGCACGGCACTGATCGCGAATCAGCGATGCGTTCGGCGGTCAACATCACCGGTCAGATCGGAACGATCGCCGCTGCGTGGGACCGCATTCGCAACGGCAAAGATCCGGTCGCACCGGATACGAGCCTCTCGATCGCCGAAAATTTCCTGTATATGCTTCGCGGTGAAAAGCCCGATGCTGACGAAGCGCGCATGTTCGACATCGCTCTGATCCTGCACGCCGATCACGAGTTGAACGCATCGACCTTCACGACTCGAGTTGTCGCTGGAACTCTGGCAGGCATGTACGGTGCTGTGACGGCCGGAATCGCTGCGTTGGCTGGCCCGCTTCACGGCGGTGCGAACACCAACGTGATGAAAATGCTCATCGAGATCGACGATCCTGCAAAGATCGACGCATGGGTCGATGACGCTCTCGCCACCAAGAAAAAGATCATGGGCATCGGCCACGCGGTTTACAAAACCGAAGATCCGCGTGCGACCTGGCTCCGCAAATTCTCCAAAACCATGGCCGACAAAACCGGCGTCACCAAATGGTACGAGATGTCGCAGCGTATTGAGCAGCTCATGCTCGAGAAAAAGGGAATGCACCCGAACGTCGATTTCTACTCAGCATCGACCTACTACCTGATGGGCATCGCCCTCGACATGTACACCCCGATCTTCGCCGTCTCACGCATCTCCGGCTGGACCGGCCACATCCTCGAGCAGTACAACAACAACAAACTGATCCGCCCTCGTGCCGAATACATCGGTGCGAGAGATCAAAAATACGTCGCGATCGGCGACAGATAGGCCGAATAGCGATATCTTGTTCGATTCTCGAATAAAAAATAAGAGGCTGTCTGAAAAGGCAGCCTCTTATTTTTTCCGTGCTGTTCCGTGTGTTCCGTTGTCAATTCCTAAGTGATCTGCCACGGAATAGCACGGAAAACGGAAAACAATGCAGATGCTCACGCTTTTGTGGTATTTTATTCTCAAAATATGAGAATCTCTGCTTTCCTGTCGATCATCATCGTATCATTGGCTGCTGGTTCTGTATCCGCACAAACGGTCAACCCTGCCAAGGTCAAATTCAAAGGCATCGGTCTTGACTCGACCTATGCGCAGGTCGTCAAGGTGCTGGGCAAGCCCGATACCGAGGATGCTGCAAAAAAGGAAGAATGTATCGGCGGGCATGAAAAATCGATCAAGTATTCCGCAGGTATTTCCTTCTACATGATGGATGGCGATAGTAAGGGCGGCAAGACCTTTGAGGTCAAATCCTTCGAGCTCACGGCTCCTGGCTACATCGTCTCCGGCATCCAGATCGGCGACGCACAAGCCAAAGTAAAAAAACTCTGGGGCCGCAAATACTCCACCGACAAAGACCCCGCAACCGGCGAAACTATCTGGCTCTACGCCATGAACGACAAAGACGGCCCCGGCTCAACCCGCATAGTCTTCAAAAACGGCAAAGTTACGATGATCGCTTCGGATTATCAGGTATGCTGATCTGGATATTGAAAAGCAGAAACGCCGCCTGCAATTGGCGGCGTTTTTATTTCTTGAACGTCGCGGCGTGAATGTCATTCCGTTTGGGCATATGAAATAGCATTCCGAGTATCCCCAACGCAAAAAAGATAAAGAAGTACTGGTAATTCGCAATGAATGCGGCTACAAGTCCGATCATCGATATCGATTCGCATAGAGCACAGGCAGCGATCATCGCAGTTTGAACGAGACCGACATTCTGCTCGTTTACCGACTGATCAAGAAATCGCTTCTTGAAAATGAATGATAAAAATAGATTAGAAACCGCGATCGCGCCGCCGATGAGTATGATCACGGGATTTGAACCGATCAACGGCTGGGTAAACTCGAATTTGAAGAGCGCCGGTCTGAGCACAAAAAGGATCACTATAAAGAAGAACTGAGATACCACCAGGGCTGCCCAAATGATGAGCAGTGTTCGGTATGCTTGCTCGGGATCGATCTTGTTTTCCGCCATCGATCTATACCTCCTGTCAAACGTTTTCCTAGTTTCTCGCGAAAATATTTTTATAACAAATATGTTGTTGACGAATTCTCTGATACAATTTCGGCGTATCAATTTTCTACTGAAATTCTAATTAAATTTATCGTCATTCAACGACGGAGGATATTCAATGAAGCGTATCGTTTCGGCTTTAATGCTGTTCGTTTTGTGCGGGTCTATGGCCGCGCAAACTTCTAAGGGGAAACCTGCTGCGCCCGCCCCAGGGCCGCAGGCTGTTGATAAGGAATATACTGACTCGATCCTGAAAAACACGACCGAGAAGTTTTTCCTGACCGAGTTTGTCGATCATTTGCCGGCTTCGGCTACCGTTCCATCACCCGCCAAGGTGTTGGGATATCCGATCGGGACGCCGAATAAGCTCACTTATACAAAGGACCAGTTTCGCTATTACCGCGAGCTCGAAAAGGCAACGCCGCGTGTCAAAACGTTTGTCGCTCCCGAAAAAAGCGAGCAGGGCCGTGAGCAATTGCTGGTTGTTGTCGGCGACGAGGCGAATATCGCTAAACTGGCACGATATAAAGAGATAACGGCGAAGCTTTCCGACCCGCGTGCGATAAATGACGAGACTGCCAAGGCTTTGATCGCCGAGGGCGTTGTTATTTATTGGGCCTCGGGCTCGATCCATTCGACCGAAACCGGATCGCCGGAAATGCTGATGGAAATGGCGTATCGACTCGCCGTTGAGGAAACCCCGTTCATCCAGCAGATCCGCAAGAATGTGATCGTCATGATCACGCCGACGCTCGAGGTCGATGGCCGCGATACGATGGTCGATCTTTACAACTATCGCAAGGCGAATGAAGGCAAACGCGTTCCGGGCCTGATCTATTGGGGCAAATACGTCGCTCACGACAATAACCGTGACGCCCTGGGAATGGGACTCGCTCTTACGCGAAATCAGATGTCGACGTTCCTCGAATATCATCCGACGATCCTTCACGATCTGCACGAATCACAATCATTCCTTTACACTTCGACTGGAACGGGGCCATACAATGCATGGCTCGATCCGATCGTTGTCAGCGAATGGCAAGATCTGGCTTATCACGAGATCGAGGAAATGACGAAACGCGGTGTTCCCGGTGTCTGGACGCACGGTTTTTATGACGGATGGGCACCCAACTACATGTTCTACGTCGCCAACGGCCACAACTCGATCGGGCGTTTCTACGAGACGCAGGGAATTGGCGGTGCCGATACGCGCGAGATCACCACGGGCGGGCAGTCCACGCGTCAATGGTACCGTCCAAATCCGCCGCTCACGCGCGTGAATTGGTCGATCCGAAACAACATCAATATGCAGCAGAGTGCGATCCTGCTCGCGATGAATTACGCGTCGCAGAATAAAGAGAAATTCCTCAATAACTTTTACCTCAAGAGCAAACGCAGCGTCGCGAAAGCCCGCACAGAAGGCCCGGCAGCCTACGTTCTACCCGCCAGCGACACGCGTCCGAATGAAGCTGCAGATCTCGTGAATCTGTTGAAAATGCAGGGGATCGAAGTGCAGAAACTGAACGGCGAGGTCGAGACGAAAGAGGGCAAATTCGGTGCCGGAAGCTACGTCGTACGTATGGATCAGCCATATTCGCGAATGGCCGATATGCTGCTCGACACTCAGTATTACAATGTGAACGACCCGGCTCCTTACGACGACACGGGCTGGACGCTTGGCCCTCTGCGTAATGTAAAAACAGTTCGCGTGAAAGACGAGAAGATCCTCGATTCGGCTATGACCCTGACAAATGGCCCTGCCAAAGTTACGGGTAAAGTCGATGGCGCGGGTTCGGCTGGATGGCTTGTAAATCACAATGCCGAAAGTGCCACCGCACAGCTCAGATATCGTCTGAAAGACATCAAATTCTCTACGGCTGAAGCGGCATTCAAGGTTGGCGACAAGAATTTCAATGCCGGTTCGTACATCATCAAAGCGGAAGGAAATCCGGCTGATACTGCGGCAAGACTCGGCAAAGAAGCGATCGCTTTAGGCCTCACAGCAACGGCGGTGGACAAGATTCCCGAGGTTGCGAATCATGCCGTTTCGACGCCTCGAATCGCTCTCGTTCATACGTGGATCAACACTCAGAACGAAGGCTGGTACCGTATCGAACTCGACCGTCTTGGCATTCCGTACGATTACATATCGGATCAGGTGCTCGGCAACACGCCAAACCTTCGGGACAAATGGGATGTCATCATCTTCGGTCCGGTCGGCGGTAACGCTCAGTCGATCGTTCGCGGAACTCCGAAGTTCAGCGATTCCGAAGCTCCGATCCCTTGGAAGAAAAGCGATCTGACGCCGAATATGGGACTTTCGCCCGATCAAACCGACGACATTCGCGGCGGAATGGGCGTTCAGGGAATCGCGAATCTTAACAAATTCATCGAGGGCGGCGGCCTGTTCGTTACCGTCGGCGGAAATGCTGAAATACCGATCGATTTCGGCATTACTTCAGGCGTTTCGGTTCAGAACTCGACCAATCTACAGGCTCGCGGTTCGATCATCAATGCGACATTTGCCGATCGCCGCAGCCCGATCGCGTACGGTTATGACGAAGGGCTCGCCGTCTACTTTAACCAGTCACCGCTGCTCCAGGTCGGCGGCGGCGGATTTGGCGGCGGTGGAGGCGGCGGTCAAGGCCCAGGCGGTGGCGGTGGTCGTCCGACTGGCCGTGGAACGCTTTCGGATCCGGATGTTGTTCAGGGCCGGAAACCTGAGGCTCCTGCAACGCCGGGCGGAGGCGGTGGACCTGGAGGCAATTTCGGCGGCGGCCAGGGACAGAATCCTCCGGCTTCGTCGCAGCCGCGTGTCGTTCTGCGATTCGCTGCGGCTGAGCGAGATCTGCTTGTTAGCGGAATGCTTGCCGGTGGTTCCGAACTTGCCGGAAAAGCGGCTGTCGTTGATGTTCCGGTCGGAAAGGGCCACGTCGTGATGTTTGCCAACAATCCAATGTGGCGTCACCAAACGCACGGCAGCTTCTCGCTGCTCTTTAACGCGATCCTGAACTACGACAACCTCGGCGTCGGCCGCACCGCACCGGCAGGCCCGCGTCCGGGAGGCGAAGACGACCTTTACGACGCCGATCACGATCATTGATCGGTGGTCATAACTAAAACTATGAGCCGCTCGGATCTTTTCGATCTGAGCGGCTTTTTGCGGATGAAACAAGCGGGTAGTATTTAACGTACAAATGACATAAATCTTCTCGAAAAAAAGGAGTTCCGACAGTATGAAAAGAACGTTGTTCTCAATCGCCTTCTTGTTCATCGTTATCGTCATCGGCAAGGTCGTGATCGTTGCCCAAACAGATATGAAACCACCAGTTGCTAAAAAAGTTCCCAAGGTTCTGAAGATCCACGGTTATGAGATAACCGACAACTACGCATGGCTGCGTGACCGAAATAAGGAAAAAGATCCGGCGGTGATCGATTATCTGACAGCCGAGAACAAATACACCGAATCGTTCATGGGCCAGCATCAGCCGTTCGTCGATTCGCTCTACAAAGAAATGCTCGGCCGCATTAAGCAGACCGATACGAGCGTGCCATATAAGAAGGGTGATTACTGGTATTTCACGAAGACGGAAGAAGGCAAACAGTATCCGACGTACCTTCGCGGAAAAGCCAAGGACGGCAGCGATGCGGTCGTTTTGCTCGATCAGAACGAAATGGCAAAGGGGCTGAAATACTTTGCCATAGCGGAATTCGATGTGAGCGACGACGGAAATATCCTTGCATTTTCGACTGATACGACGGGCTATCGCCAATACACGCTTCAGTTCAAAGATCTCAGGACCGGCCAGATATTGCCTGACAAAGCCGATCGAGTGACGAGTTTTGTCTGGACGCCGGATAACAAAACAGTGTTCTTCGGAACCGAAGACGACGTTTCAAAACGCTCGGACCTGGTTTTCAGGCACGTTTTGGGTTCCGGTTCGGCTCCGGTTCAGGTTTTTAACGAGAAGGACGTTCTATTCAATACCGGAGTTTCACGTTCTCGTGACGGAAAGATGCTATTCATCGGATCTGGTGCGAAAACATCGAGTGAGTTCAGATATCTCGCTTCGGACAACCCAAATGGCGAATGGAAAGTGATCTCGCCGCGACGCGAAGGCCATGAATACGACGCGGACTTCGACATGGGCGAGTTTTATATTCGTACGAACAAAGATGCCGAGAACTTCAAAGTTGTGAAAGCTCCGGCGGCAGATCCTTCGGAAAAAGCCTGGCAGGAATTCATTCCTTACAATCCCGAGATCAAGATCGAGGGCATCAGCTTTTTTAAGAACAGTGCGATCGTCAGCGAGGTTGAGAACGGCATTGAATATTTGAAGGTGATGGACCGCAAAACGCGTCGCGCAAGCGAACGCATTGCGACTCCGGAATCCGTCTACACGATGGGCTTGAGCAGCAATCCAGAGTACGATACGGCATCGATCCGGTATGGATATTCGTCAATGATCACGCCGCAATCGACCTTCGAATACGATCTTGCGACCCGCAAGAGCGTTTTGCTCAAGCAGCAGGAAATTCCGTCCGGTTACGACAAATCACAGTATGAAACGAGCCGCGTGTGGGCAACTGCCCGTGATGGTGTAAAGGTTCCGATCCTTGTGATGATGAAAAAGGGAACCAAGCTCGACGGCAAGTCGCCGATGCTGCTGTATGCGTACGGTTCGTACGGTGTTTCGATGACACCGAACTTCTCGACCGCTCGACTCAGCCTAGTCGATCGCGGGATGATCTACGCCATTGCCTTGATCCGCGGCGGCGGCGAACTCGGCGAAAAATGGCGTCAGGCCGGGCGTATGTACACGAAGCTGAACACGTTCAATGACTTCGTAGATTGCTCCAAATGGCTTATTTCTAACAAATATACTTCGAATGATCGGCTCGTTATTCAGGGCGGATCAGCCGGCGGGCTTTTGATGGGCGGTGTTGTCAATCAGGCTCCAGAGCTTTATAAAGCCTCGATCGCACAGGTACCGTTCGTCGACGTAATGAACACAATGCTCGACGACACGCTGCCGCTCACGACCGAGGAATGGATCGAATGGGGAAATCCCAATGAGAAGAAAGCCTGGGATTATATGGTGCAGTATTCGCCATACGACAACGTCAAAAAACAGAATTACCCGAACATGCTGATCGAGGTTTCGCTTAACGACAGCCAGGTTCCGTATTGGGAAGGGGCGAAATGGGCGGCGAAACTTCGCGAAATGAAAACCGACAAGAATGTAGTCCTGCTCAAGACAAATATGGGAGCCGGACATGGCGGTTCCTCGGGAAGATATGACCGGTTGAAGGAAGTCGCGTTCGATTACGCGTACGCCTTGACGCAGGTCGGGATAATTAAATAAAGCATTCTAAATGCAAGAATTAAAGCGATGTCATCTTTGTATGGCATCGCTTTTTTCGTTCAGGTTGAATCAAATCGGTCAGTCAATTTGACCGATTGCAGGTGATGACTCAGTTAACCGTTTTTCCAAAAGATAGCGTGAAAGCTAGTAAACATCGAGGGTTCGCAGGCACCTGGATGTTTGGCACGGACGTTGCCAATAAGAGCCGCGGATGAGGCTCCCTGAAAATTGAACCTTATCCGGTAACAAGGCATTTTATGAATAAACAAGCACGTCCAATGGCAACCGCATATCTTCTGATATTTACGTTGCTGTTCTCGACAATAGCTTTCGGACAGAACGCGGGTAAGACGGAACAGGCGAAGGCGACACCAGCCCAGATCGCAGCTCCGGACTTTGCCGCGTATTTGATGGAAGTGTCGGGAACGACCGAAGCAAGTCAGAGCTACAGCAAAGAAGCAAAGTCACTCGCCAAGATCCTGTCGGCCAATTCCGCTAAGAATGCGGTTTTGATCGATCAATATGGATACAGCCGCGAGACGGTTCTTCAGGATGTGGCAGCACGGCTCGCTGCGGGCAACGCGAAAAAGCTCTTCCGGATCAACTGGAATGCTTTATTCACCGGATCCAAGGACCAGGAAACATTTGACCGTACCTTAAAAGGTATCATCTCCACGGTCGAAGCTTCCAAGGGTCGTTCGGTTATATATTTAGACGATATAGCAAGCTTTTCGTCGGAAACGCCGGTGCTCGGTGCAAAGGTTGCGTCCGATCTCTACAATTCGCTTTCGGCCGGCAAAATGCAGATCATGAGTGCCGCCGACGCCGCAAGTTTTGAACGTCAGATCGCAGGCGACACAAAGCTCCGGTCTAAGTTCGAACGAGTCGACTTTTCCGAGGACAGCGGCGAAGATTCATTTGTCGGCGATAAAATGTCGCCAGACCTGAGAGAGTTAGTAGCTGGTGCCGACCAGAATAGGACCGTTAAGGTTATTCTTCAGTCGGATGATATAGACAATCCACAGTTATTAAGCGTTCTCAAGCAGCAGGGTGTTGTGATCGGTGACCGTGCCGCTTCGATGGATATGATGTTCGTCGACATGCCGGTCCGTGCTGCCGAACAGATCGCCGCCTTGCAGAGTGCCAAACATCTTTCGCTCGACCGCGAGGTCGAATTCCTCGGCCACATCGAGACAACGACCGGCGTTTCGCAGGTTCGCACAATGACCAACACTATCGCAGTTGGCGGCTTGGTGAATACGGTTACAAGTCAGCTCGACGGTTCGGGTATTGGGGTAGCCGTGGTTGATTCAGGCGTTTTTGAAGATCACCGCTCGTTCCGCGACTCGGTCAGCCTGCTCGGCGGTGATCGCATTGTTAAAAGCGTCGAGTTCACGAACAACGGTGGAAGCAATAATACGGTAAAGGATCCATACGGACATGGTTCACACGTTGCTGGTCTGATCGCCGGCAGCAAAGGAACCAGCACAGAACTGCTCGAATATCGCGGTATTGCCCCAAATGCCAACATCATCAATGTCCGCGTTCTCGGCAACAATGGAACAGGAACCTCGGCATCGCTGATCCAGGGCCTTGACTGGATCCTTGCGAATCGCCAGCAGTACAACATAAAAGTTGTTAATCTGAGCCTCGGCACGCCGGCGATCGATTCGTGGCGTAACGATCCGCTCTGCCGTGCCGCACGTCGGCTGGTAGATGCCGGCATCGTCGTAGTTGCTGCTGCCGGAAACAACGGCAAGAATGCCGCCGGCCAGAAAATGTACGGAGCTATCCATTCGCCTGGTAATGATCCTTCGGTTATCACTGTTGGAGCCGCGAATACGTTCGGCACCGACGCTCGCGACGATGATGGTGTTACAACGTTCAGTTCGCGTGGGCCGACACGTTCGTTCTACACGAATGCCAGCGGACAGAAGGTTTACGATCACCTGATCAAACCCGATCTCGTCGCTCCGGGCAACAAAGTTATTTCGGCTATTGGAAAAGATAGTGCGATCCTCGCGGCCAATCCACAGTTGAAGGTAAGCCCGACAAGCTCCAATAGCGACGAGCTGACAATGATGTACCTCTCAGGCACATCGATGGCGGCTCCGATAGTTTCGGGAACTGCGGCTCTTTTACTTCAGGCAAATCCGAAGCTGACGCCGAACATGGTGAAGATGCTGCTTGAGTACACAGCTCAACCTCTTGCCGGGTTCAACATGCTCGAACAGGGAGCTGGTGAATTGAATATCGAGGGTGCTGTTCGGGTGGCGAAGCAGATCCGTCAGGACTTGTCGAACTCGACGCCGGTCGGAACTCGCATGCTCACAACGAACACCGTTCCTGATCATTTCACGACGATCGCTGGAACGCGTTTCCAATGGGCAGGCGGTATGGTCGCCGGGTATGGAACGATGACCGGAACCGATCTGATCATGGAGTATCAACGGATCTACAACACAGGAATTCTCGTGAGTGACGGCATCCTTGTCAGCGACGGTATCCTCGTTAGCGATGGCATCCTGGTTTCCGACGGTATTTTGGTCAGCGACGGCATTCTGGTCAGCGATGGTGTGCTGCTCTCGAACGGAGCCTCGCCAAATGGCTATCAGACGATCGCCCGCGGAAGTTCGATCGGGCCTTCGAGCATGCTTTACGGAAATAGCAGCTCAATGGTCAACTACGGACCGATTGCCGACGGTATTCTCGTCAGCGACGGAATTCTCGTCAGCGATGGCATCCTCGTCAGCGACGGTGCGGCCACTCTCAGCATGCGAACCATGGTAAATGGTGATAACACGGCATGTATGCACTAGTTGGAGACTTGTCAATTACAAAAGTGCCGTGATCGATGCGCATGTTTCTATTAGGAGCATGCGCATCGTTCGGAATAGCGGGAACCTCGTTATGCAAGAAAAAACGATTGTTAAAAGAATTTTGTTGATTATTATCAAAGTTTAAGGAATAATAGTTTTTGTCCGGGTTTTACCGGAAGTTTCTCCACCAACAGAGGAACGTCCTTGCCACCGCAGATCCCCACCATAAAATTTCTCAGACCGTTTCTTTTTAAGAATGCTTTCTAAGGAAAGAGCCATAAATATCTTCATAGCTATCCTTACACCGATCGCGATTGCGGCGGTCGTTTGGGCGCTAAGGGGAATATCTGCCGACCAGATCGATAGCGGCGTGATCACGGTCGCTGCGTTGACGGTATTTTGCAGCTGCTATCTACGAATACAGCTGCCAAGAGTCAACATCCACGTGACGATCTCAGACGGATTGATCATTCTGTCGATGCTGCTGTACGGCGGTGAGATAGCGTTGCTGATCGCGGTTATCGAGACGACGCTCGCATCGCTCAACATACTTCGCCAGGGCGTTTCGATCAAGCCGAAAACGATCGTACTGAATTCCTATTTCGCGGCGATAGCGGTCTTCGTTGCGGCAAAAGCTGTTGGATTTATGTTCGCGCCGATCGAAGTCATCCGACAGCGCAACGAACCGACCGCGATGATCTGGTTGGTAGGGGTAATGGCACTGTCGATGTTCCTCGTGAACTCGATCTTTGTCGCACTTTTCTCATCGCTTAAGAAAGAACGATCCTTCTGGAAGGTGTGGACCGAAAACTGTTTCAGCGCCGTAGTGATCTACCTGACCGGAGCGATAGTCGCAGGCACCATCGATAAAGCCCTAACGATCGAACACGTGAATATCACAGTTGTGGCAGTCGTGGTCGGGTTTTTCGGCATCGTGTATTTAACGTTTCATAAATTTGTCGACGACGTCAAAAAGACGGTCGAGAAAGCGAAGCAGGCAGAGCGTGAACGTGCCGAACAGGCGGAGAAACACGTCGGTGAACTGCAGCATTACGTCGCCGAGCTCGAACGAAGCGGCGAAGCACTCCAGGAGAGCCATGAGAACTTTCGCCACGCTGCCTATCACGATGCGTTAACCGGTCTCCCGAACCGAAACTTCTTTATGGACACCCTAAAAGGGCTGCTCCAGCAGAGCCGCGAAAATTCCGAGGTGAATTTCGCTGTGCTCTTCCTAGACCTTAAAAGTTTCAAAACGATCAATGACAGTCTCGGCCATTCGATGGGCGATCGTCTGATCAAGAATGTTGCGAAGCGTCTCGCTGCTCTTGTTCGCGAAGACGATATGACCGCACGATTCAGCGGCGACAAGTTCGGGATCATTCTCACTGACCTTCTCAGTCGCGAAGAAGCGACGGCGTTCGCCGATCGCCTGGCAAAACGCCTTGCAGAACCGTACACGCTCGACGGACGTCAGGTCTTTACGAGTGCAAAGATCGGGATCGCTTACGGTAATTCGAAGTATCCCGAGGCTGAAGATATTCTCCGCGACGCCGACATCGCGATGTATTACGCCAAGGATAACGAAGAAAATTACGTTATCTTTGACCAGAAAATGCACATCCGTGCGGTAACGCGCCTGCAGCTTGAGACCGACTTGCGTTTCGCGATCGAAAGAAACGAATTCGAGCTGTACTACCAACCGATCATCAGTCTCGACACTGCATCGCTAAGCGGTTTTGAAGCCCTCGTCAGATGGAACCATCCGCAACGCGGCCTGGTCCCGCCGAACGAATTCATTCCGATCAGCGAAAGCACTGGACTCATCATCCCGATGACAGTTCAGATCCTGCATTCGGCGTGTTCACAGGTCGTCAAATGGCAGCAGCGTTCTCAGATGGCGGAGCCGCTAAGCATCGCGGTAAATCTTTCAGGTAAGCATTTCGGACACCCGGCATTGGTTGAGCAGATCAAAACGGTGCTCTCCGAAACCGGTATCAACCCGGCAAGTCTCAAACTCGAATTGACTGAAAGTGCCGTCATGGACAACGCCGAGACTGCGATCCTGATGCTCAAACAGATCAAGGAAACTGGAGTGCGTGTAAGTATCGACGACTTCGGAACTGGGTATTCGAGCCTCAGCTATCTGCACCGCTTCCCAATCGATCTGCTGAAGGTTGACCGATCGTTTGTCAGTGCGATGGAAGAGAACACTGAAAACGGCGAGATCGTCCGCACGGTTATTGCTCTCGCTAAAGCGTTGAATCTAAAAGTGGTTGCTGAAGGTATCGAGAGTATCCATCAGTTCCATCAGCTACGTATCCTCGGTTGTGAATACGGCCAGGGTTATCTGTTCTCAAAACCGCTTCCAGTCGCTGATATCGAACGCCTGCTGGCCGACAACAACCGCTGGCAGAACATCCTACCGAACACGGGAATGCCGGTTATTCCGCAGCGTCCTGACATCTCGCATCTAAGACTCGCACAGTAGAAGATCCACCCCAAGATAGTAAAAGAGGCCGCGTGATAGGATCCGCGGCCTCTTTCAATTCGAGAATAACAATGATCTAGCTCGCAAAAACCGATGGTTTTGCATCGAGTGGATGAGCGTTTTCGAACGTGTTGGCGAGATTTAGAAGTGTTCCTTCAGACCAGAAATTTCCTACGAGCTGCAGCCCGATCGGCAAGCCTTCGGAAGAGAGGCCGCAGGGAACGCTGATCCCAGGAACCCCCGCGAGATTTGCTGAGACCGTGTAAATATCGCTCAAATACATCGCGATCGGGTCGTCACTTTTTTCTCCGATCTTGAAAGCTACGGACGGGGAAGTCGGCGTCAGGATCGCATCGCATTTGGTAAACGCATTTACGTAGTCTTGCTTTACCAGGGCACGAACCTTTTGGGCTTTTGCGTAATAAGCGTCGTAATAGCCGCTCGACAAAACGTAGGTTCCAAGCATAATGCGACGTTTGACCTCTGCTCCGAAGCCTTCTTCCCGGGTTTTGAAGTACATCTTGCGAAGCTCGTGAGCATCTTCGGCACGGAATCCGTACCGGACACCGTCGAACCGGGCAAGGTTTGACGATGCTTCGGCTGTTGCGATGATGTAGTAAACGGCAATGCCGTAGTTTGCGTAGGGAAGCTCGATGTCGACCGTCTTTGCTCCAAGAGCCTCGAAATTAGCGATCGCAGCAATTGTTTTCTCGCGAACTTCGTCGTCCAGTCCGTCGCCAAACAACGCGTGCGGAATTCCGATCGTCTTACCCGCAATATCATCATCGATAGTCGCGGAGTAATCCGGAACCGGTACTTCGGCTGAGGTCGAATCTTTCTCATCACGTCCCGCGATCACGCCAAGAACGTCCGCAACATCACGCGATGTTTGACCGAAAATGCCGATGTTATCGAGCGACGAGGCAAATGCAACAAGTCCGTAACGCGAGATACGGCCGTAGGTCGGCTTGAACCCGACAATGCCGCAAAGCGAAGCTGGTTGACGTACCGAGCCGCCAGTTTCGCTACCCAAAGCCGCTCGAACAACGCCCGAAGCAACCGCCACAGCCGAACCGCCCGAACTGCCGCCCGGAACACGCGTAACATCCCACGGATTCATCGCCGAACCGAAGGCCGAAGACTCGTTTGACGAACCCATGGCGAATTCATCCATGTTCGTTTTACCGACGATGATCGCTCCGGCATCGTTCAGACGCTTGATCGCTGTCGCATCGTACTGAGCTTTGTAGTTGCCAAGGATGCGGGAACCGCACGAGGTTCGAAAGCCTTTGGTGCAGATGTTGTCCTTGACCGCAACGGCGAGGCCGTTGAGCTTTGTATCGGTAGACGATTCTAAATAATCGGCACGAGCCAAAGCGTGTTCACGCTCGATCGAGAGGAACGAATTCAACTGCGGATTTAGCTTCTCGGCATTGTCGAGAACTGTTTCAATGTTTGTACGGATCGACATCTCTTAATTAAATACTTTATTTATCAGCCAGTTATCAGCGGCTTTAATAGCCTCGGCTTTCACCTCTTTCTGCTCGCTGCGAGCCTCGTTTCGCCAGAGAAGCACTACCTGGAGCGTAACTTTGTCAGAAGACTCCGCTGTGCATTCACCGACGCGAAAGGCTTTTGGATAATCATCGGTTGCGGTGAAATAATCCCTTTTCTGCTCGGTCGAAGCTGACAATGTCTTGACTAGCTCGCTCGTCAGAAACTTCTCCCGGGCCTTCAAACTCTCAGGCGAAGGGGTCATATCATTGCCGAAATGGAATGAGTAGAACCGTTTCACAACATCACGCCCGGCAGTGCATTCTGGTTTTTCAAGATTGGGAACGGTACACGCCGAAAGGCAAAAACATAAGGGCAAAACGCAAAAAAGAATGCCCCATTTTTGTCTTTTACGTCTTGCCTTTCGCATTAAAGAACCTTCGGAACCTGAAAATGCCCTGCAACGCTTGAAGGAGCTTGGGACAATCCAGCTGTTTGACCAAGCGAACCACCCGGAACATCATCACGCAAGGTAAACGTCGCTTCTCCCTCGTCGGTCAGGCCGCCGAGCATTGGTTCGATGTCATCGATGTCGAGGGCATTGAGCTGCTCGACGTATTTAACGATATTTGCCATCTGCGGCGTGTAAAGCTCGACCTCGGCGTCCGAGATCTCAAGGTGTGCGAGTTTTGCTACTTTTCTAACGTCCATATCTCAAATTTCAGATCTCAAATTCGAAATCTTTTTGACGGGCTAAATAATTTCCCGCAGCATCTAAAAAAGTTTCTCTCAACGCTTCATCAGCGATCGCTAACGCGGCTCTTTTTAGTCCAGGCGTAAGAATTTTTGAGGCGTCGTGTCTTTCTGACACATTTTTTGTGCGTGATTTACGCACAGTTTTTTCGTCTATCTGAAACTC
The DNA here is from genome assembly GCA_047600985.1 of Pyrinomonadaceae bacterium. GTDB lineage: Bacteria > Acidobacteriota > Blastocatellia > Pyrinomonadales > Pyrinomonadaceae > OLB17. The sequence continues at coordinate 1,188,353 of JASGKA010000002.1, forward strand.
TATGTACCGGACAGTCCCTTGCCCGAGCGACGAATTCATCTTAACGATCATCTGCGGGCTGAGCTCCTCAAGATGCCGCTGCCATGTTTTGTCTGTAACGGCAATTACGAGCCGTTTCCCAGCAAATTCGACCGGAACGGTTCGCTCGTTAAGCATCTCGCCTACGGAACGCGACCATGCAGCAAAAACGACCGCTTCGTCGAGCTTTTCGTGCTGTTCCAAACCTTGCACGACTGTTGGAATTGCACCAAAAAGCTGTTCCATTTGTCATTTACCGCCAATCAACTATCATTTTAGTCGAGAACACTTCGAAAAGCTAAACGTCCTAAACCAGATGATAAGACTGCCAAAATTGATCCTCGCCTCAGGAAGCCCGAGACGTTCTGAGATACTTTCGTCGGTCGGATGGGAATTCACCAAACATGTCGCGGACATTGATGAAACTGAGTTAGAAGGCGAACTGCCGGCGGATTATGTAGTCCGTCTTGCTAGAGAAAAGGCCGAGGCTGTTGCCGTGAATTACCCAGATGACATCGTTCTCGGTGCTGACACCACCGTCGTTATCAATAATCAGATCATCGGCAAACCACTCGATCTCGACGATGCAAAGCGAATGCTCACAATGCTTTCCGGTCACTGGCACGAAGTTCTGACAGGCGTTGCGGTAGTTGAAGCCGGAGAGACTCGATCGGGAATTCAAAGTACCCGAGTAAAGTTCGCACCTATGTCCGATGCCGAGATAACTTTTCTCGCTGAGAATGGTGATCCGCTCGATAAGGCTGGAGCTTATGCGGTTCAGGCTCAGGCTGCGTTGTTTATTGAGGGAATTGAGGGCGATTACTGGAACGTGGTGGGATTGCCGATCAGCCTGGTCTATTCGCTAATGAAAAAGGTGTAACACCACAAAAAGCGTTACACCTTGAAACAGATGAAACAGACTGAAACAGAGTTACAGCAGTTTGTCGATCGCTTTTGAGATCGGGATGGTGATGTCGTATTTCGGGTCGATTCCGCCGAATGGATCGCCGACCTGATTGCCCGATTTGTCCAGGATCACGAACGACGGGACCTGTTCAACGTTGAACTTTTTCAGAGTCGCCGCACCGTCCGAATCACGCAGAATGGTCACGCTCAGTTTGTTGTCGGTCGCAAATTTCTGCACAGCGTCATTGGTCGCGAAGTTCTTTGACTTGGCGTTCGACGAGTCGGTTGCCACAAAGTAGAACACGACGTTCTTGCCCGCGTACTTCTTTGCCAACGCATTGGTAAACTCGGCCTGCTTGCCCGAAAGAGGTAGCCAGCTTGCTCCGATCGCCAGAACAACGACCTTGCCGCTCTGGGCTTCGACGTTCACTCTGGAACCGTCGAGCGATGTCAGGCTCGTCTGGGCCGAAACGCTGAAAGCGATGGCTAATACCAAACTTAGGCTAACGATGACACTTTTAAGTGTTTTCATATATTTATGAAACGCCACACTGGCCGTTTCATAGCTATTTGATGCAAGTTTCAGACCAAACTACTGCTTGCGATTCAGAATCACGTTGTCGATCAGCCGAACGTCTCCGAAATAGGCTGCGATGACGATCAAGGCCTCGCTATCTCCAACCTTTTCAAGCCTTTGCATGGAATCACGGTCAACTATCTCTACATAATCGAGCTTTGCCAGAGGTTCCGTGGCAATGTGTTTTTTGACGATTTGCGTAAGCTCCGAAGCATTTCGTTCACCTTTTTTGAAGGCAATCTTGGCTTCACGCAGGGCATTTATGATCACGACCGCTTTTTCACGCTCTTCAGCGGAAAGACGTTCGTTCCTTGACGACATTGCGAGGCCGGATTCTTCGCGTATCGTTGGAACGACGACGATCTCGGTTTCAAACCCCAGATCGGTGGTCAAACGCTTGATCACAGCGACCTGCTGGGCATCTTTTTGGCCGAAGAATGCTGAGTCAGGGCGTATTGTGTTGAAGAGAATTGTGACGACGGTTGCAACGCCTCGGAAATGCCCGGGCCTGGATTCGCCTTCGAGCGTATCTGTAACGTTTTGAACGTTTACGTACGTCGAGAAGCCATCCGGATAGATCTCACCTTCCTCGGGTGCGAAGACATAATCGACCTCGTATTCGGCGAGCAAAGCGACATCGCCCGTCAGATCGCGTGGGTATTTTTCGAGATCGATGCTGTTGTTGAACTGCGTAGGATTAACAAATATAGAGACGATCACCACATCGCACATCTGCCGGGCTTCTCTGACAAGCGTCAGATGGCCTTCGTGCAGGGCTCCCATTGTCGGAACGAAGCCGACCGTCTTCGACTCACGCCGCAACTTGCGTGAGATCGAGAACATTCGTTGGCGGCGGTTAATGATCTCCATTTACGAGGCTGCCATCTCCCGTTTCGTCTCTTCCGTCAGGCCGTATGATTCTTCGTCGTTGGGGTACGCACCGCGTTTGACGTCGGCGGTCCAGGCGTGGATGGCTCCGGTCATTACTTCGCGTAGGTTGGCGTATTGGCGGACGAAACGCGGCTGCCGACCGAAGGTCATTCCCAGCAGATCGTGCAGAACGAGCACTTGAATGTCGCAGTGCTGGCCGGCTCCGATGCCGATGGTTGATATCGTGAGTTCTTCGCTGATCATGGCAGCGAGTTCGCGTGGAACGAGTTCCAGGACGATGGCGAAAGCTCCGGCTTCTTCTAATAACTTGGCATCTTCGAGCAGTCGTTTAGCTTGTTCCGCCGTTCTGCCCTGAACGCGGTAACCGCCCATTTTATAAACAGATTGCGGAGTAAGGCCGATGTGGGCAACGACTGGAATCTCCTCATCTACGAGCCTTTTTACGAGGTCGGCACGGTTGCGGCCGCCTTCTAGTTTGACGGCTTCGGCACCGCCGTATTTCATTAGGCGGAGAGCGTTTTTGACGCTTTCGTTCTCGCTGATGTGGTACGTTCCAAAGGGCATGTCGCAGACGACCATCGCACGTTCCGTACCGCGTTTGACGGCTATACAGGCCGAAGATATCTCGTCTATCGAGACTGGGATCGTGTTGCCGTAACCGTGGATCACGTTCCCGATGCTGTCGCCGACGAGGATGATATCGACACCGGCTTCGTCGACTATTCGGGCGGTCGGATAATCGTACGCCGTCAGGCAGACGAGCTTTTCGCCGCGTTCCTTGGCGGCACGAATCGCCGGAAGATAGACCTTGCCCTCTTTATCAGGCTGTAAATATGCCATAAATTGCCTAAAGTCTAGCGGTTTGTGAGGTTTAAGTCTAGGGGAATTAGTGGGGAGTGAACAGTGAACAGTGAACCGTGAACAGATAAAAGGATAGGACACACGGCAGCTGAGTGGGACTGCTCACTGTTCACTGTTACCTGTTCACTGTTCACTACTAACCGCTCACTGCCGACTGCTCACTTCTTACATTTGGCTGCCAGCGTTTTACTTCGCTTGGGTCGGTTAGGTTTTGGAGGATGTCTTCGATCTCCTGATTGAGGAGCGGATGGACGAAGTTCGGGGCTAGTTTTGCGAGTGGTTTGAGGACAAATCTGCGTTCGTGCATTCGCGGGTGCGGCAGCGTCAGGAACTCCGTGTTTACGATCACATTGCCAAACAATAGAATGTCGAGGTCGATGGTTCGGGGCTTTTTTAGGGATTTGTCGGTGCGGCCGAGCAGGTATTCGATGCGGAGCAGGCGAGCCATCATCTGGCTTGGAGTGACGTTGGTCACGTGTATCTCGGCGACCATGTTCAGGAACTTCTTGTCCGTGTCGATGCCGACCGGCTCAGTTTCGTAGATCCCCGAAAGCTTGTGCACGACGAAACTCGCCTCCATCAGGCCTCTCACGGCCATCAGAAGGTTTCCGGCACGGTCACCCAGATTTGAGCCGAGCCCGATGTATGCGATCGTGTAATCTTTTTCCACGTAGCGGTTTGCTACTAAGTAAATAGTCGAATCTGTGACCGATGTCAACGTGACGATAGTCAACCGACCGCTACGTCAATGAGGAATGTATTGGATGTTTACTCGGGAGATCGCGGATGAAGTCGGCATTTCTCCTTCAACGGTCTCTCGGTGTCTGAGAACTGAAACTGTATCAGCTGTATCACCTGGTTCAATACCCTGCGTGATACAGACACAATGTTGCTATCGCGAATAGATATATTCCTCTTCTCTATTACTATCTATTAAGTAATTGATAAGAGAGAGATAGAACTGTCTTATCACGAAACCTGCTGAGCCAGTTGATACAGATGATACAGGCTGAAACAGATCGTCTAGTCGCTGAGATTAAGTGCTGAGAGCTCTAGTCCCGAGGTTGCCGAAAAACTAGGAATCTCGCATTCGACTGCTACGAATGCCTAAAAACCAAGCCTGTGTCAGTTGTGTCAAGTGGAGCCGTTCCGTGACTGACACAGCCGGTTATTAACTACGCGAATAGATATTTCGTTCTCTCTTATCAATATCAATAGATATCAATCTATATATCTATCTTTAGAAGAAGAATGATCGAGACTGTGTCAGTAATCTTGCCGAACCAATTGATACAGATGACACACCCTGACACATTAACTACTCGCGAAGATGAAGTCCTAAAAGCAGCCTTTACGGCCAGTCACGACACCAATATCTGAGCCGACAAATGCCCGTCGATGCTGTCAAAGTACCATTCGGCCTTGCCTTCGTCGAAGAGCCGCAGTATCTCAGGGTCCTCGATCTCGCACGAAAAAACGCCTTCGTCCGAAACGCTGCCTGCTGCAAAATACTTGCCCTGGTACACCACCGGAAACCCTTCGTCCGGAAACTTAAAAGGAAACGGCGGCCCCAACCCTGTATTGCACTCAAAATGTGCCATACATCGAGATTACGGCATCGCGAGATACAAGTTCAAGAGAAATCTTTGATACTGCTAGACGACGACATATTGTAAACGAACGACGGAAGTGCTCCCAATAAACGCCGCGTTCTCGCTGGATCGAACTATTTTCTTATAATCGCGACATTTTGAATTACGGCAACTGGTAGTACTATCGCGTAACGATTATCGTCAGAGACGATCCATCCTGTAGTCAATTTGGAGAACTATGAGCAATATGTTTATGCATGGCATTCGACGTGTGCAGTCCGTCGTTTTCGTCGTTTTATTGGTAGCGTTTGCCGCAATGTCGCAGTCGCCGAATACAGCTTCAATGGTCGTCACGGTCGTGGACCAGAATGACGCGGTTGTGCCGGGTGCGACGATATCGGTCGTAAATTCAGCAACTGGTGCAACTCGAGACTCTGTCTCGGGTGGTGACGGCACTGCCGTCTTTGCCGCGTTGCCGCTTAACGGCCAATACAAGGTCAGTGTCAACAAACAAGGTTTCAATTCGGATGATGTAGGCGGCCTTTCACTGCGATCGGGCGAGACGGCAACCGTGAAAGTGAAACTGACGGTGAGCGGTGGCAAGAACGAAGTTGTCGTCTTCGGTACAAATGAGGGCGTTAGAGCGGATGCTCAGATCGGGCGGCGGTTCGACAGCCAGCAGATCGATTCAACGCCGATCCTCGGCCGCAAGGTATCGTCGGTACCGCTTCTTAACTCGGCATTTCGGCAGGGTAAGGGAACGGGCGATCTGTTCGTGAACCAGACGTATTTTATTACGGGAGTTGGTTCTCGCCGGGCGACGACATTTGTTCTTGACGGTGCGAACAACGACGAAGGTTGGGGCCGGCAGACGGCGATCGCGACCATTCCCGTTGGAGCGGTACAAGAGATAACAGTGCTCTCTAACGCGTTTTCGTCAGAATATGGATGGACCTCGGGTCCGGCTCTCAATATCGTTACCAAATCCGGTACGAACGATTTCCACGGCGAAGCAGTTTATACGGCGCGGCCCGGCGGTTGGCAGGCTAAGACCTTCTCGACCAAAGGTTTCTGCCCTAAGTCAGTTGCGTCAACATGCGCGACGCCTTCGACGCTGCAGGCTATCAATCCGGTAGATATTCCGGACGCCTTGAATCAGTTCTCAGGTTCGGTCGGCGGCCCGATCGTAAGCGATCGTACGTTTTTCTTCCTCAGTGCGGACCACACGCGTCAGGATCGAACGGCGTTCCTGTCCAGCTCGCTTCCGTCGTTCTTGTTGCCGGCCGGAGGCAACCTCGCATACGAAGGCCACTATCGCCAGACGCTTTTTGACGGACGTCTGGATCATCGCCTCAATTCTCATCAGAACCTGATGTTCAGAATGAATCTCGACCGCATGTTCGACGACAATCCACAGGATGCGGTTGGCGGAACAAATGCTCCGAGTGTCGCTCGTCGGTACACGCGTCGCTCGTGGACGGCTCAGGCAAATCACACTTGGGTGTTAACGCCCGATCTGGTGAACGAGGCTCGCTTTTCATATCTGAACGGTAATCCGGTTACACGCTGGGAAGCTCAGACTTTGTCAACCGCATACACCCGCGGAGCCGGCAACAACGCTGTGCCGTTTACTATTGGCCAATCGCGAGCGTCAGATCTCTGGGGCAAGCAGTGGCAGGTTTCGGATACGCTTTCGTGGACCGCCGGTAAACACTATCTCAGATTTGGCGGAAGCATTATTCATCATGAATCAGGCGGAACCGGTAGCGAGCCTGGAACAGCGATCCTCGGAACATTCACGTTTCTGACAACGAATGCCGCCCGCAACACGCTGCCATTCGACCAGTTGACGCTCGCCGATGTGCAGAACTATCAGCAGCCCATCAATTTTGGTATCGATCGCTACGACATTTCGCAGTGGCTGATCACTGGCTTCGTTCAGGATAATTTCCGCGTTTCGAAGGACCTGACGATCGATATGGGCTTGCGTTATGACCGCCAGACATTGACCGACGCGAAGAAGAACTTCGCGCCGCGTCTCGGTTTCGGCTGGCATCCGGGCGGCGATGCCCGCACGTCGATCCGCGGTGGTTATGGAATGTATTACACGCAGATCCGAACGAATGCAGTTGCCGGATATCTCGTGAACGGGCTTGACGGGTTGACCACCTACACGGCGACTCCCGGACAGACCGGATTTCCGACCTGCCTGACCGGAGCCTGCCTGCCGGTGAACGTTAATCCTGCGACGATCCCTGCAAGCCAATTGCCGGCACGCGATATCACCATCAGAGCGGGACTTCGTGATTTCTATAAGGCTCAGTTTTCACGCTACGGATTAAATTTCGATCTGCTTCCGAACTATCCTGACCAGCTTGTGAACCCTCGCAGTCAGGTCTTCTCGATCGGTGCGGAACGCGAGATCGTCAAAGGTTTGTTTGCGGGCGGTGACTACGTTCACCAGCATCTCACCGGAATGGACCGCACGGTCGATCTCAATGCCCCGTCGGCATTTGATCGCACGGCCGCGGGCCAGACGAGAACAGTTGCTGTCGCGAATGCGACGCGTCCGATCTTGCCCGTTAACGGCGGCGTTCGAAACGTGAACGTCATCACCAATCTTGGTGTTGCAGATTACGACGGCCTTCAGACGCTGATCAGCTATCGCGGCAATCGACGCATCTTCACATCGCTCAGCTACACGCTTTCAAAAGCGACGAACACCAGCGAACCGGACGGCAACGGCATCGGACCTAATGAAAACGTTCTCTCACGTCTCGGTGAGGTCGAACGTGGGCCGAGCGTTGTTGACCAGCGTCACCGTGCGGTTTTCACGTTCATCTATCATTTCCCGTATGGATTTTCGGCGGGAACGGTGAGCCAGTTCGCAACTGCTCGTCCTTTCAACGCGACGACCGGTGTGGACAACAACGGCGACGGTGCGACAAATGACCGTCCGTTCGTAGACGGCAAGGTGATCAGCAAATCTGCTTTCCGCGGAACCGGAACGCAGGATGTCGCAATATTTGTTCAGGACAAGATAACGCTGAATGAACACGCGGCTCTTCTGCTCCGTCTCGAAGGATTCAACATTTTCAATCATGGCAACTTCCTGGGACGCGGCGTGACGGTTTACGGAAATGGAACTACGCCAAATACTGATTTTGGCCAGTTCGTCGGCGGTTTAGGAACGGCAACGGTAGCGAATCCCGCATTCGCGAATATCGATCCGCCGCGTATGTTCCAGTTGCAGGCACGATTTATTTTCTAAAATGAAGCTAAGAACACTTGTCGCAATACTCCCACTTGCGCTGATCCTAACGGCAAGCTGCGGCCGCTTCTCAAATCCGGCAACAGTTGCCGGCGAGGAGCGGTACGTAGTTATTTCACCCATCTACAACGAGATAATCTGGGCTCTCGGAGCACAGGACAAGGTTGTCGGCGTTGACCTTTCGAGCACTTATCCGGCGGAGGTCAAGAATGTTCAGACGGTCGGCTATCATCGTGCTTTGAGTGCGGAGGGAATACTATCGCTGCATCCGAGCCAGATCCTGACCACGGACGACAATATCGGCCCGCCGCAGGTGGTCGAGCAGATAAAGCAGCTCAACATTCCGATCAAGTCTTTCACTGCGAAGAACGATTCGCTCGATGGTACAAAGGCGTTGATCCGCGAGATCGCGGTCCTTTTCCATAAGGAAGCCAAGGCTGAGGAACTCTGCAAAACGCTTGATTCGCAAGTCGCCGCGGCGATGGAGAAAGTTAAGCAGTACACAGATAAGCCGAGAATCGCCGTGATCCATTTTGGACGGGCGTCGAACGTTTACATGGTCGTCGGCAAGAGCGGTGGCGAAGGCGGCGGAACTGGCAAAATGATCGAATGGGCAGGCGGATCGATGGCGGTCGATTCGGAAAAAATGCAGCGAATGGCCTCGCCCGAGATCATCGCTCAGGCAAATCCTGATATCATTCTCGTTACCGATTATGGATTTGACCGAACGGGCGGTTCCGTTGATGAGATCAAGGCATTGCCTGGCGTAGCGACTTCGAATGCAGCCAAAAATAACAAGATCTACCGCGTCGAAGAAAATCAGCTGATGTATTTCGGGCCCAGAACCGGTGAAAATATAGAAAAGGTCGCAGCTATAATTCACCAGAAGTGAATAGAAAAAACAGATCGCCGCTAATTCTGCTCGCTTCGCTGACGATAGCGATGCTTGTTGTTTTAGCGGCGTCAATACGTTTTGGGGCGATCGATTTTTCGGTGACGGATATTATCGGCGCTTTTTCCTCACTGCTTCCGGGCCACGCTGACCCGAGTCTCGATCAGCGTATCTTCCTCGAACTCCGATTACCGCGAACATTCCTCTGCATTCTCGTTGGAGCCAGCCTAGGCGTCGGCGGAACGCTGATGCAGGCATTGTTTCGCAATCCGATCGTCGAACCCGGACTCGTCGGAACGTCAAGCGGAGCCGCATTCGGCTCTGCGATGTTTTTCGTGGTTGGCGGCGCTCTTAATATCGGTTCGAGCCTTTGGAGCCTTCCGATCGCGGCTTGCGTTGGTGGCGTGATCGCCACTTATCTCGTTTTTCTTCTCGCGAAATCAAAGCAGGACGGTCGAGCATCCATAGTGATGATGCTGCTCACCGGACTCGCGGTAAACGCTCTATTTATGAGCGCTATCGGATTTCTTTCCTACATCGCCCGCGATCCGCAGGCTCGTTCTATTACATTTTGGAGCCTGGGAACACTTTCAGGAGCGAGCTGGGCCGCGGTAAAGATCGTCGGCCTCACAACTATAGGCGGTACGCTCGCTGCCTTGTATTACGCAAAGCAGCTCAATGCTCTGATGATCGGTGAGGATGAGGCGACGTATCTTGGTGTCAACGTAAACCGGCTGAAATGGATCGTTCTGTCGATCAATGTGATGATCGTCGCGGTGGCGACCGCATTTACCGGTGTTATCAGTTTCGTCGGACTTATCGTGCCGCACATTCTGCGGATGATGCGTGGGGCGGACAATCGATATCTCATCGTCGGCAGTGCTCTACTCGGTGCGACGTTGCTGAGCCTGGCAGACCTGATAGCACGGATATCGCTTCGGCCCGCAGAGTTGCCGATCGGGATCGTGACTTCCGCAGTCGGTGTGCCGATCTTTTTGTACCTGCTGCTGCGTCGCGAATACATGTTCTAAAAATGCTCGAAGCAAAGGATCTTACATTCTCGGTCGGGTCACGAGAGCTTGTCTCGTCAGTTTCGGCTGCCTTCGAGCCCGGAAAACTGCATCTCATCATTGGCCCGAACGGAGCAGGGAAATCGACGCTGATAAAGCTCCTGGCTAGATCGATTCGGCCAAAAAGCGGCATTGTTGAGTACGAGGGCAAAGACGTTAGTCGAACAAGCGATGGCGATCTCGCGAAGATCCGAGCGGTGCTTTCGCAAGCGATCGAGGTCGCGTTTCCGTTAACGGTTCGCGAGATCGTGATGATGGGACGCTATCCGCATTTCGGCGGACGGCCGCGTCGCGTAGATGAAGAGATCGTTGACGAGATCTCCGAATTCTTCGAGATAACCGAATTTTCCTCGCGAAACTATCAAACCCTGAGCGGCGGCGAACGGCAGCGCGTCAATTTCGCCCGCGTTCTCGGCCAGCTCTGGCGGCCCGACGATGAACGCTGCCGCTATCTGTTTCTCGACGAACCGCTGACGTTTCTGGATATAAATCACCAGATCGCCTTCATGAAAAAGATCCGAGATTTTACGAAAGGCGAAAATGTGGTCACCGTCGGCGTGGTCCATGACCTGAACCTCGCGGCCCGGTTTGCTGACAAGATATTGCTGCTCGACGAGGGCCGCATTGTGGCCGGCGGCGATCCCGAAAGCGTTCTGACCGGCGAGTTGATCAAGAAGGTATTCGGGGTCGAGCCCATCCTGGTTCCGATAGAGAACCATGGAATGCATCTTGTTTTCGATTAGAAAAGGCGAGCTGTTGGGCTCGCCTCGTTCATACTCATTGATCCTTCCAGATCGCCCCGTAACCCGCATCCCAGAGCTGCTTGTTCAGGGCAGGAATGTCCTTTTTAAGCATTTCATCGGATCTCGCTTTGAGCGATGCCCACTCGGCGTTCAGTTTTTTCGCGAGATCGATATTCGGTTGGTTCACACGAGGAATATCGCTCTCTGTTTGGTTCAGTAAGAATAGATAGTTTGCGGTGAACTTGTTAGGAAAGTTCTCGACGTCATCGTAAGCCTTCGATTTCCTCTGAACCATATCCTCGTCCCATGCCTTCATCTTTTTGAGCAGAGCCTCACCATCGCGCTTGACGGCAGCGTATTTGTCACCGGTCGGCAGTGAAGCGAGAACGCCTTCCAGCTGCTTCTGCTTTTCGAACAGGCTGTTCACAGTGCGATGCATGGACGTAACTTCAGCCTCCATCGCCGACATGGCGAGGTGATACTCTTTATATGTCGCGGCGGTCGTCGGATAAAGGGGATTCGCTAGTATTTCGGCATCAGTCTTAACGGTCTGTGAACCCGACCGAAGCGTGAAGGTGTATTTTCCCGGCGAGGCCTTATGGCCGCTGTAGCTGCTTTCGATATAGACGCCGGGCACACCAGGCATAGTCGGATATCGCATGTTCCAAACGAAACGGTTCAGGCCTTTGTTTTTCGACAACGTCGGGTCAGAATCGGGCCCGCCGGCCCATCGCTTATATTTGGGGTCGGGTTTCGAAGAATAAGAATTTACGACCTTACCTTCCGCGTCGGTCACATCGAGCGTGATCACATCGTCTTTCTTTAATTCAGGGAGGTTGTAATAGAGAACCACGCCGTTCGCGGGGTTTACGCCTCGAAACGTACTGTTGCCTTTGAAGTCGTCATCGGAATCGTTCAATTCGCTGCCGCCGTTTGCAAGATACGCATCCGACGGTTTGTACAGTGAGAACGCGGGAGCGTCCTTTTTGTACTGACGAACGAGCGAAAGGTCATCAAGGATCCAAAAGGCTCTTCCGGAAGTCGCGGCAATGAGGTTGCCCTTGTGGACACGCAGATCGGTGATCGGCGTAACCGGCAGATTCAGTTGGAAAGGTAACCAGTTCTGACCGCCGTTCCACGAAATGAACAATCCAAGCTCTGTCCCGGCGAAAAGAAGATCGCGGCGGACGTCATCCTCGCGTACGACCCTGGTAAATGCGTTTCCTGGAATTCCATTGTCGATTTTCGTCCACGTCGCACCATAATCGGTCGTTTTGTACAGACCGGGTGCGTGATCGTTGAACTTATAGCGAGTTGTAGCGATGTACGCAGTAGCTTTGTCGTGCGGGGAAACCTCGATCGAGTTCACCAAGCACTCGGCAAGTGCCGGCGGCGTAACATTCTTCCAGGTCGCACCGCCGTCGCGGGTAACGTGAACGTATCCATCGTCGCTTCCAGTCCATATCACGCCCTTTTCGTGCGGCGAAACCGTTATGTAAGCAAGGGTTCCGTAGTTTTCAGCCCCGACAGCTTCGTTTGTGAACGGTCCTCCGCCTTTGCCCTGTTTTTCCTTTTCGTTTCGCGTCAGATCCGGCGAGATCTCTTTCCAGGTCTTGCCCATATCGCTGCTCTTCAGGACGTATTGAGATCCGTGGTAGAACGAATTATCGTGTTTATCCCAAACGATCGGAGCATTCCAGTTATAGCGGTACTTCATGTCCTTTGCGTCCATGCCGAGATACTGGATGGGAGCCGCCATAATATTTGTAGCGGCACTTGCCTTGTTGTCGACGACCTCGATCGTGCCCTGATAACTTCCGCCCAGAACGAAGTCTGGTTTGTCCGGATCGAACGCTAGAAAAGCACTTTCGCCCCCCGCCGACGAGGTCCAACTCGCCGGAGATATCCCGCCGCCGCCAAGCTCGCGGCTCGCGATCGACACTGAAGTGCTGTCCTGCTGGCCTCCGTAAATACGGTATGGAAACTGATTATCGACGTTTATACGATAAAACTGTCCCGTCGGCATGTTGGCTTGCGTGCTGTAGCTGCGACCTTTATTAAAGGTCACGGCCGAGCCGCCGTCGTTTGAAATGATGTAATTATTTGGGTTATCCGGATTGATCCACAGATCATGATAATCGCCGTGCGTACCGCCGAGGTTTTCCCATGTTCGACCGCCGTCATTAGATCGCAAAGCGGGGGCACTGAGGACGTAGATCGTGTTCTCATTTTTGGGGTCAATGAAAAGCTCGATGTAATACCATGCACGCTGGACGAGGCGTGGTTCGTTCGTAACCTGGCTCCATGATTTTCCGGCGTTGTTTGAAACGTATAGTCCACGGCCGTCCTTGTTAGAGTCGCTTTCGATCAGGGCGTAGACTTTTTCCGAATTCGAACGGGCGACTGCAATCGACATCTTACCCATTTCCTCGGGCAATCCTTCTTTCATTCGCTCCCACGTTTCGCCGCTGTCGGTCGATTTGTACAAACCGCTTCCAGGCCCGCCGCTGATGACCTTCCATGGCAGTCTGCCGTGTTCCCACATTGCTGCATACATGATGCGAGAATTGTTCGCATCCATCGAAAGCTCCGACGCTCCGGTTTTATTGTCTACGAAGAGCGTTTTCTTCCAGGTTGCTCCGCCGTCGCTCGATTTGAAAACCCCGCGGTCCGCCGACTGGCTATAAAGAGCTCCTTGAGCTGCGACGTAAACTATGTCTGGGTTTTTCGGGTGGATAATGATGCGAGAAATATGCTGTGTCAGATCGAGGCCGATCTTCTTCCAGGTTTTGCCGGCGTCGGTCGATCGATAAACGCCGTCGCCGCTGTGCGTCATCACGCCACGAACTGCGTGTTCGCCCATACCGACATAAATTACATTCGGATCACTCTCCGCAACCGCGATGGCTCCAACGGTTCCGGTCTTGAAAAAGCCATCGGAAATATTGCGCCAACTGATGCCCATGTCCTCTGTTTTCCAAAGCCCGCCGCCCGTGGTGCCCATGTAGTAGGTTTTGGGGTCGCCGACAACACCGGTGCCGCAGTTGGAACGCCCACCGCGAAACGGCCCGATCGATCGCCACTTTACAGGCTTGAAAATACCGTTGTAATCGTCGGCATTCGTCGAAGTTTGAGCATTTGCACCGAAAAAGCCTGCAACGACGAGTAGTAGTAATAGTATCTGCTTTTGCATAAGTATTCGGGCGACGCGTTTGCCGCAAAAACGCTCGGCATATCCTAAATTTTCAGTTGGAACGAATAGATTATAAACCAGTTTGGTAAAAATGCAGGTACCGGTAAAGGATCTGTATTTTTAGCTTTAGATGTAATCAAAACAATTGCTATAATTCCCGCAACACCTGATTAAAAGTCGACATCGAGAGGCCCATCACTATGAATCTTTTAAGGCTCAGTCCCTTCACGATCGCAATTCTCCTTTTGCTGCCAGGGCTCGGCATTGCTGATGCTCCATCGTCATCGAGAGAAGGTGAGATCATCGCTTCGATCGGGTTCAACCCGAAGGTCAATGGTTTCGGATTTAGAAACTTTGGCAAGAATCCGGATTTTGAAGACGAAGATCTCACTGCAGACGACCTGATCCGGATTTTCGGAGCTGAGAATGTCTGTATCGAGGGCACGACCGCGAATGACTGCGTCCTCTATGAAACGGCGGAACGCTGGATAGAGGAAACGGTAGAGAAGATGAATGGTGGCCACTGTGACGGATTTTCTGTCTCGAGCCTTCGGATGTTCGTCGGACGCCCGTTTAAGGGAAGGAAAAAGCCTGCGGATTTTCAGCGTGGTGCTGTAAACCTGTTCGACCTCAAAAAAGATCAGGTTACAAGCAATTACGTCTCGTTCTATCAAACACTGACCTTTCTTAAAGAAACGTATCTGTGGAGAACACCGACCTTCAAGAAAAAGCCGTCCGAGATCATGCAGATGATCGAGGATTCGATGGAGTCGAAGAAGGAGCTTTACACGCTTGAGGTCTGGATGAAGGAAGCCGGGAAATATACGCGTGGCCACTCGATCCTTCCGATCGCCATTGAAGAGACTGATCAGGAAGACATCTATCGGATCCACGTTTACGACAACAATTATCCGGGCGAGACCAAGTACGTAACGATCAACACCAAGACAGAAACCTGGCGATATCATACAGCCAACAATCCGGCCGAAACGGCTCGCGATTACGTCGGTAATGCCACATCGAACACACTCGCTCTGAAACGTCTATCGGATCGAGCCAAGGCTCGCTACGAATGTCCTTTCTGCGATGAAGACGAAGGAGATACGGATGGCGAAGCAATGTACAACGGAGGCAGTTTGCCGACCTTTATGAACGCTTCGTACGTTCCCGAGTCGCTCAAAAAGCAAGCTCAGCCCGAGTCGCTGAATATCTCAAGCTCAGGCGACGTAAATCTTTTGATCGCAGACGGAAGCGGCAAGCGAATTGGTTATGACGGCGTGAAAAAGGCAACGGTCAATGAGATCGCAGGAGCGACCGAAAACCTGATCGCCGGGGACGGTGAGATCGATAACGCACCCGAATATTTGATCCCGATCAATCCCGCAAATAAAAAACCATACAAAATAAACATCGGCGGAACCGATTCCGAATATATGTCCGACCTGCAGGTCTACGGGCCGGGTTTCGTTGTCGGGTTTGAGGATATTTCCGTCGACAAAGGCGAGAGCCTGAATATGACAGTCAGTCCGGACGGGCGTGAGCTTTCGTTTACCTCGAGTGCTGACGGCGAGACGCCGTCGCTTTATATTGCGACAGACAGTGGCGACGACAAGCCCAGCTATGAATTCGAGATTGGCGGGATCACGCTTGGGTCTGGCAAAACCGTTTCGATGAAGCTCGATCCTGACAAAGGACTCATTTACTTTAAGGACGACGACGGCGATCCGGATAAATACGACGTAACGATCTCACGAACTAATCCGAATGGAAAAGTTGATGTTTTCGAGGAATTCGATATGGACATCGGCAAGGACAATAGCTATGTTCTGAACTTTGGGGCATGGGACGGCAAGGGCGACATCTGTGCTAAGGACGACGAAGATGGCGACGGCAGCTATGACGATGAGGAGTGTACCGAGATCCACGATCAAGAGCCGCCTGCGAAGAAAAAACCGTAATTATTTAATAACTTTGGAGAAATTATGAATCGATCTATTGCCGCTTTTGCAGCGGCTGCTGTGCTACTTGTTTCATCAGGCGTTTCGATCAGTGCTCAAAAGGTCCCTGACGAGGCTGCTTTGATCGCGAAAGCGAAAAAGATCCACGCCGACGCGATCACGCTCGATACGCACAACGACATCAACACGAGCAATTTTACCGACAAGGTCAATTACACGCAGGATCTGCCAACGCAGGTCAATCTGCCGAAAATGAAGCAGGGCGGCCTGGATGTTTCGTGGATGATCGTTTACACGGGCCAAGGAGCATTGACCGAAGAAGGCTATAAGAACGCCTACGCCAATGCCATCGACAAATTTGAAGCGATCCATCGCCTGACCGAAAAGATCGCTCCGAACGAGATCGAACTTGCTCTCACCTCGAAAGACGTTCGACGCATCATCAAATCCGGCAAAAAGGTCGCGATGATCGGCGTTGAAAATGCGTATCCTGTCGGCACCGACATCTCGAGGATCAAGGATTTTGCCGCGCGCGGTGCTCGCTATATGTCGCTCGCGCACAACGGCCATAGTCAGCTTGCCGATTCGAATACGGGCGAAGCCGATGGTAAATGGCTCAACAATGGACTGAGCGATCTGGGCAAAAAGGCTATCGTTGAGATGAATAAGTGGGGCATAATGGTTGACGTTTCTCATCCGTCGAAACAGTCGAATCTCCAGGCGATCGCACTGTCCAGGGCTCCGGTTATCGCTTCGCACTCAGGAGCGAGAGCGCTTTGCGATCACAGCCGCAATCTCGATGACGAGCAGCTTGCTGCGATCAAGAAGAATGGTGGCGTCGTGCAGGCAGTTGCTTTCCGCAGCTATGTCAGCAAAGAAAAAAGCGAACTGCGAGCCGCGAAAACTACCGAGATAATGAAGGAGCTTGGTGAAAAGGAAGGCTTCAAAACGCTCGACAGAGCCGAAGTCCAAAAGCTCTCGCCCGAAGAACGCTCAGCATATCAACAGAAAGCCCAGGCCTTTCGAGCCAAGGTGAACCCGATCATCAAAGAGCGTCTCAAAGACGTCGCTCCGGATGTCAATGTTAAGGATTTCGTCAATCACATAGATTATCTCGTCAAAAAGATCGGTGTTGATCACGTCGGGATCTCATCCGATTTTGACGGCGGCGGCGGTGTCGAAGGCTGGGACAATGCTGCAGAGACATTCAACGTAACGCTCGAACTCGTTCGCCGCGGCTACACCAAGAAGCAGATCGAGATGATGTGGAGCGGCAACCTGCTTCGTGTGCTCGATCAGGTCCAGAAAGTAGCGAAGCAGATGCAGAGCGAAAAGTAAGTGCGTGACCATAAAAAAATGCGTTGGATCTCAGCCGAGGTCCAACGCATTTTTGCGTGACAAGATCGATCACTTCTTAGTCGAATTCACAATGAACGCCGCTGCGTCGTCGTGCAATTTCTTGAGAGATTTCTTCTCGATATACATCATGTGGCCCGCTTCGTAGTAGCTCCACGAGATGTTCTTCTTGAGCGAAGGGTCGAGATTAAGGGCTGAGATCGTGTATTCCGCGGCGTAAAACGGCGTTGCCATGTCGTAATAGCCTGCACCGACAAAGATCTTCATATACGGGTTTTTCGCCATGGCGTCCTTCATTGGGATGCTGGTGTCGGCATACTGATTGGTGACGTTGTAATTCCACGGAGCCGAAATGCCGCCGCCGAGGATGTAGTATTCCGTGTCGGTTTTGTAGCCGAGTTCGCTGCGAACGTACTGATTAAATGCGGCCGTGTACGGCGGACGAATGGCGTTCATGCTCGGATCGGAATCCGGGCCTTCGCCGCCGGCGTCGCGGTCGATGCCTTTGAAGCGGCTGTCGAGGCGGCCCGTTGTTCGGCGTTCACTGCGAAGCAGCTCCTTGTTAAATTTATCCAGCTCGATGCGGAAATTGTTCTGCACGATATAGTCTTTGTTAAGCCCGGTGAGCGAACTGAATTTCGTTGCGAGAGCATCGCGTTCCTTATCCGTCAGCGAATCGATCCGCAGCATCGCAGGCATGAATTCATTCGCCGCAAAGTTTCGAGCTTCCTGTGCAACCTGCTCGACCGATTTACTCTGCATCGATGAAGGCAGTTTCTTGTGATACCACGCCGTCGTTGCGTAGCTCGGCAGGATCAGAACGAGCGGCAGATCGTTGTTGTTGGCGAACCGGATCGTCTGAAAATTGAGTACGGTCGAGATCAGGGCCACGCCGTTGAGTGCAATTCCGTGTTCGAACAGCCAGTTGGAAAGCCCGGCGGCTCTGGTCGTGCCGTAGCTCTCGCCAACCGTGTAGAGCGGAGACATCCAGCGTTCGTTGCGGCCCAGATACATCCTGATAAATTCACCGACTGACTCAATATCGCCGTTGACGCCAAAGTATTTGGCCGCGAGATCAGGCCGAGCCGCACGCGAATAACCCGTTCCTACTGGATCGATGAAAACCAGGTCGGTTTCCGTGAGCCACGTTTGCTGGTTGTCTTCCAGTTCGTAAGGAGCGGGTGGCAGCATGCCGTCGTCCATCATTTTTATTCGACGCGGGCCGAGTGCTCCCAAGTGAAGCCAAACCGACGCCGATCCCGGACCACCGTTGAATGAGAACATCAGCGGCCGACCTGCGGGAGCGTTGTCGAGCGTGTACGCCATATAAAATATGCGAGCCTCGATCTCTGCGGTCTGCCGCATTTTTGAGCGGCATATAGCCGGTAGTGACCGTGTAATCAAGCTTTTTCGCACCGACCGTGATGGAATGCTTAGTGACGATCGGAGCTTCTTCACGCATTGGAGCAGGCGTTGCCTGAGTTTGAGCGGTTGAGGTGGTCGGTGCCTGCGTTTGCGGATTCCCGCCGCCACCGCCGCCGGGACGATTGGGATTCTGAGCCAGAATCAGGCTAGAGGAGACGAGAAACAGACACAAAAGTAGTGATGCTTTCATAGTGTTTGATCAGAATTGTCTTGAAAAATTGGAATTGCGAGAAAAGCGTAACACAAAGATGGAATTACTACCC
Organism: Pyrinomonadaceae bacterium; assembly: GCA_047600985.1. Taxonomy (GTDB): domain Bacteria; phylum Acidobacteriota; class Blastocatellia; order Pyrinomonadales; family Pyrinomonadaceae; genus OLB17. Next base: position 1,207,369 of record JASGKA010000002.1, read on the forward strand.
AACGGCGTTCAGGTTGCGAACTAATAAAATGATATTAACCGCAGATGGACGCGGATAAACACGGATAGAAGACATCCCATTCTTCGATTCACCTATCTGTGTCCATCCGCGTCCATCTGCGGTTAATTTTTCCGCAAACGCTCTCGTATCTTGCTTCAAGAGCTATCGAGCATTATCATTTGGTTTCCGATAAACACTAATATTTATGAGATCACACGTGATAAAAAAGACCTCGTTCGCGGCTCTTTTGCTGCTTAGTTTTGCGTTTTCGCTGGTTGCTCAGGAATTGCCGCGGGCAAAGCCGGAGGATGTCGGTATGTCTTCGGAACGGCTCGGGCGGCTGACGCAGACTTTGGATCAATACGTGAAGGACGAGCGGCTGGCGGGCGGTGTGGCGATGGTTTTGCGGCGTGGGAAGGTCGCGTATGTTCATACATTCGGCCAACGCGACCGCGAGGCGAAGGCTCCGATGAAGGAGGACACGATCTTTCGCATCGCGTCGCAGAGCAAGGCCCTGACGAGCGTCGGTATCATGATCCTGCAGGAAGAAGGGAAGCTGCTGATCAACGATAACCTCGGCAAATACATGCCGGAATTTGCGAACACGACCGTCGCCGTGCCCAAAGAAGGCGGTTATGACATCGTCAAAGCGAAACGGGCGATCACGATCCGCGATCTGCTGACGCATACTTCGGGTGTGAGCTACGGCGGTGGGCCGGCGAAGGACAAGTGGGAAGCCGCGAAGATCCAGGGTTGGTATTTCGCCGACCGCGACGAGCCGGTGGGAGCGACGGTTTCGCGAATGGCGGCCCTGCCGATGGACGCGCAGCCGGGCGAGAAGTTTGTTTACGGCTATTCGACCGACATTCTCGGAGCCTTGATCGAAAAGGTCAGCGGCCAGCCGCTCGATCAGTTCCTGAAGAGCCGCATCATCGATCCGCTCAATATGAAGGACACGGCATTCTACCTGCCGCCGGCAAAGGCCGATCGACTCGCGGTAGTTTATTCGCCAAAGAACGGCACGCTCGAACGTGCGGCTGATCCGGGTCGCGACATTGGCCAGGGAGCTTATCTGAACGGGCCGCGAAAGAGCTTTTCAGGCGGTGCGGGTCTACTTTCGACGGCGAACGATTACGCCCGCTTCCTGCAAATGCTCGCCAACGGCGGCACGCTCGACGGCAAACGCATCCTTAGCCGCAAATCGGTCGACTTGATGACCGTCGATCACCTCCGCGGCATCCCGTACAACCCCGGACAGGGCTTCGGGCTTGGGTTTTCGATCGTTAAGGACCTTGGAGCCTACGGGCAGCCTTCTTCCGAAGGCGAATTCGGCTGGGGCGGAGCGTATCACTCGAACTACTGGGTCGATCCGAAGGAAAAAATGGTTGTTGTCTATTTCACCCAGCTAATTCCTGCCCCCGGGATCGACGATCACGCTAAGCTGCGGGCGTTGTTGTATCAGGCGATCGTGGATTAGGAAAAATGCAAAAGCCCGCGCGTAAGCAAGGGCGATTCTCTCGACGTTGAATGAATCGCCATTGCTCACGCGCGGGCTTTTGCAGCTATACTTTTACTGCTTCAACAATACTCACCGGCGAAGGCGTCGGGATGATATTCGTCAGCTTGAAGCCGGAATTTGTGAGCAGCGTTTCGAATTCTCCAGCCGTTCGCTCAATTCCGCCGGGTGAGATGAGCATTTCGAGGTCGAGGAACTTCGACGGATGCGGCACGTTGCCCTCAGGGACGACGGCGTCGATGATAAGGACCTTCGCATTGTCGGGCATCGACGCTCTGATGTTGGCGAGGATGGTTTGATTGGTGTCGTCGTACCAGTCGTGGATGATGTGCTTGAGCATGTAAATGTCTGCGACGACGGGAATCTCGGAACGGAAGTCGCCCGCGACCAGCGAAACGCGATCACTCACGCAGTGCGACGTCATCATTGCCGGAGCACCTTCCAATACGTGCGGTAATTCAAACAAGATGCCGTTCATCCCGGGATTTGCCTCAACCACGGCAGCCAGCAGATGCCCGTAGCCGCCCGCGATGTCGGCGACAGTTCCCGCGCCCGAGAAATCATACGCACCCAAAACCGCCGGTATCGTTACGTGCGAAAAACCCGTCATCGCCCGGTTGAACGTGTCGCCCAGTTCCGTATTTGTGTTGAATAGATACGGAAAAACCGGCTCACCGTGGATAGTTTCCCACGCCGTCTCGCCGGTTTTTACGCTGTCGATCATCTTGGCGTACACCTTCCAATGCTCTTCTTCACCCATCCAGAGGATGAGATCGCGCATGCTGGTCGGAATGTCAGAACGTGTCAGCTCAGAGATCGGCGTATTAACAAAATGCTTGTTCTCGGTCTCCGAATAAACCCCGACGCTCGCCAGCGTCCGCAAAACACGATACAGCGACGGAGCATGCGTCCCGGATCGCTCCGCCAAAAATTCGACGCTCTGCGGCCCGTCCGCAAGCAGGTCGGCGATCCCGAGCTTCGTCGCGACAAAATTAGCCTGCGTAACAAATACGCCCATCGTTATCTGCATCAACATCGCCTCAGGCGGCATCTGCTGTCCTGCCGAAGCAGCATTAGGTGCGGTCATTTATTAGAACTCCTTAAATTGATTTTTGAAATTATCGCAGAATGGAACGGAATGCAGAAACGTGCGTACGAATGAGGTGAGGTTATTTTTCTGGACTATCTGGAGCCGTTCCCGGACCGATGAGATCCAAAATTTCACTATACCAAGCAACTTTTGTTGAAGTCGTTCGAGAGCACGAGCTTGTTCTTAGTGCCGAACTACTGCCACTTGCAAACACAATATATGTTTCTCCCTTGGTGAAGTTATAATCACAACCGCTACTCGTACCGAATCCGTCCGAACCTTTGGTTTCGTTCGTAAGTATTTCTACAGTCGGCGATAAACCAGCTTTCCACCAACGGTCAACCTGGAATTTAATGACCTTGGTCTCATAGGTCAATTTTGGGTGCTTTTGCTTCTGCTCTTCGGCATAGTCGACCGTGATGCCTTTTCTGAATTCAAACCCGACAACTTTTCCAGAAAACACTGCCGCAGAGCCATTTATCGAACCTATCCAAATATCCCGAGCACTTCGACTATCGGAGCCCTGTCCGCAACTACAGCCGAACGTCGTCGTGGCGCTGAGAAAAAGCAAGATGAGTAGCAAGAAGATTATATTGTGTGCTGTACGCATAAATATTTACTGTTGCTCCAACACAAACGATTTTGGCATGAATTCGATGGACACGATGTTGCCGTCGGTCTTAGCTTTTTTGTCGGGCTTACCGCCGTAGATGAAGACGGCGGGGAACTCTATCGCTTTCAGGCCGCAGCCGAATCGGACGCCGCTGAGATCGGGTGTGTAAACCATAATGTTGGGCTGCTGCGTAGGTGAACTCAGAAGCTTGATGGTTTGGGTGGCGGTACGAAAATAGAAGTACTGGGCCTTGTCCGTACACTCCACCTTATCGAGAAAGCCAAACTCGCGTTTTTCTTCTGCCCCGGGCTTTCGCAGATTATCGCGCATTGCCTGCAGCATCATTTCCCGGCGTCGTGCTTCCATGTCCTGTTGATTCGGTGCCGACGTTGGCAGCGGCGGAGGAGCTTCTGTGTTTTGGGCTTTGGGCTGATTAGGAACGTCGTAAACAACCATCGTTTCGGCGGCACGCATCTCCTCTTCGGTCATGATGCGAAAGTCGGCGGGCACAAATTCCACCGCGATAGCTTCGCCTTTGCCCGGACCTTTCGGCGTGGGTTTGAATGTGACCAAGGCGTTGAATGCGGCGATATTCGCATCGCAACCGACAGTTGCGTTGGCCGATGCCTCATCCAGCGAACTCAGGTACAAGCCGCTGAAATCGTGGCTGGTCAAAATGAACGTCTCAGCTCCCGCCTTGACGCTATAGGTGATAGGACGTTTTTTGCAGTCTATCTTCTCGATGCGGCCGATCACTCTTGTCTCTTCAGGAGCAGGAACACGTACAGCTTCGTTGAGTCCGCGCATCCTCGCTTCTTTTTGCATGCGGGCCATCTGCTCCTCGGATGGCGGAGCGATGGTATCATTTCGTTTCATCAGGCGAGGCTTACCGTCGCCGGCCGCAGATGTGGCTGCCGCGTAACGTTTTTGCTCTGCTTCGCGCTGCCGCTCGAAATCCTGATACTGACGGATCTCGCCCAAAACACCCGACGCACGGCTCCGCATCGAATCGTCGTCGGCATTTTCCACCAGCTTTTCTGCGATCTGCTTCGCCGCATCAAACTTTTTCTGCCGGGAATACAATTCGGCCAAGCGGATCAGGTATCTCTGGCTTCCAGGATTGTATTTGAGAGCCGTGGAGATGTTAGCTGCAGCCTCGTCCAACTGATCGTTATTCACGAGAGATACAAATGCGAGCATCTCATAGCTTTCGGTGAAAGTGGGATTCAATGCGATCGCCTTCTTGAGCGAGTCGCGCATCTTCGTTGCCGTTGCTGGTTCGAATTGTTTCACAAACCCAAATTCGTCACGCCCTTCGCGACTAAGCAGAACGGCGTACTGGTAATACGCGACATGATTTTTCGGATCGCCCGCGATCGCCTTCTCCAGATAATTCCGGGCCTCGTCAAATTTGCGTTGCTTGATCCTGACCATCCCCAGCGACGTGTTTGCCATACTGGAATCCGGCTGGGCCGCAAGAGCCTTTAGCAGATACGGTTCCGCATCGTCCGGGCGATTCGTGTGGTAAAGCAGGTCGCCGAGGTAGGCATTGGCATCCGCCTCAGATAATGGCGATGCCTCCATCAAGGAATCAAAATCCAGTTTTTTCTTTAACGTGGCCTCGTTGTAATTGAACGATCGTTTGTACACATAATCACGCAATTCCTTCTCCATCTTTGCGTGAGTGGTCTGAAAAGCGGTCTCAAACGCGGTTTTATGGTCCGTTCCTCTTGTAACGGCCGTTAGATACGCTCCGAGAGCTGCGGACTTGCCGCCCTGAGTCAGGTAATGGACCAACGCCCAGGATTGCGCGTAGAAAATGCTTCGCGAATGTCCACCAGTCTGATGAAGCTGATAGTTCGTGATCTTAAAGAGCTGCTCAAGCGGCATCAACTGACTTTGCTGAAGCAGAGCAAGATGTCCGCTCTGAGGAAGGCCAAGTTTGAGTTTGATACCGTCCGCTATCTCAAACGTTTGATAATATTCAGCGAGGCCTTCGTTGAACCACTGAGGCACATCGGAACGGCCAAAATTTGTGTTGATAATGAAATGGACGTATTCGTGAAAGATCGTGCCGAACGTCTCCGCATCCTCGCCCGCGGTGGAAAGCGTAATGTAATTAACATCGTCGCCCGGCTGAAAATATCCGGCGATCCAATTGTCCGACTTACCGTCATCACGCTTCGGCTTAAAGGGCTTGTAGGCAGAATCGCTTTTGAAGACCACTACGTTGGTCGGGATCGATGCGTTAAGGTTCGCCGACGAGAACAGCAGTCGGAACGACTCACGAAATTGCTCAAGCTTGGTTCCAACCTTTCTGATGTCTTTTTCAGAGGCGTTACCGATAAGGTAGAAGTTCTTTGAGCGAACCTGAGTCCATTTATCCTGAGAGCGCGTCCATGAACTTAATGACAGGACAAAAACAAAGATAAGGAGTGCGTAAGCGAGAGATCTATTCAGCTTCATATGGGTGTCGGATGCAGCTTTTGGTTTCTAATGAGAACTTATCACATTTTGGTATGCGGGGATAAAAAATCTTGCCGCGGACCGAATTTTCACGACTGCGACTTGATCTCTTTCGCACGATCATCGATCTTCCAAAACAAATGACTTCGGCACAAATTCCACCGAAACAAGTTCACCGGTCTTACCGTCAGCGTTCGGTTTGTAGACGAAAACAGCAGGGAACTCGATCGGTTTGATGCCGCAGACTAGTTGGGTGTCGCCGAGGTCGGGTGTGAAGACGTAGAGCCGCAGGGCTCGGGGCGAATAGCTGATCAGTTTTCGCGTCTCGGTTCCGACGCGGAGGTGATAAACGCTGCCGCGATCGGTGCATTCTATTTTATCCAAAAAACCCATCTCGCGCCTTTGGCCCTCGGAGGGCTTCATTAGAGCGTTGTTTATCTCGCGAGTGGCGATAACGCTGCGGTTCGCTTCGATCGCGGTGGTCAAAGGGCTGAAAGTGATCACGTCGGGGGCTTTTTCAACCTTTGGTTCCTGCTCGTAAATGATCAGCGTCGCGGTCCGCATTTCTTCGTCGGTCATGAAACGAAAATCCGCCGGGATGAATTCGATAGCGACCAATTCGCCGCGAATCGCAGCCTTTGACCCTGCAACGCCGCGATAAGTTACGAGAGCCGAAAACGCACTGACGTCGGCCTCGCATCCGATCTGTTTCCGCATCGCGGGCGGGTCGTGCGCACGCAGGTAGAGGTCGTTGAAATCCTTGCTTGTGACGGTGAAGGTCTCGGTCGGTGTTTTGACCGTGTATGCAAGCGGGCGTTTTCGGCAATCGATACGCGTGACGTTGCCGCGCACACGCTGCTCGCCGTCCTTTGTTTTTCGCAGAGCTTCATTGATAGCTCGAATGCGGATGTGATCGTTTTGTTTTGCAAGTTCCTCTTCGGTCGGCGGTCGCGGAGATTCGATCCGTTTTACTGTGACAGGCGTTTCGCCCGAAGCGGCGATGCGATCTTCGAATGCCTTTTTTTCCGCTTCCTGCCGCACCGCGAACGCTTTCAGATCCGCGATCTGCGTGACCAGACTATTTGCACGGCTTTTGATGTCGGGTTCGGTGGCTGCGGCGGCGACCTTTTGAGCGAGCTGTGCGGCGTCGTCGAATTTATTTTGCCGCGTCAGAATTTCTGCGACCCTGAGCGAATACCGCAGATTGTTCGGCTGATACTTCAACGCGGTTTGCAGCAGCGTGATCGCTTCGTCGAGGTTCTCGTTGTTGACAAAAGAGACAAATGCCAGAAGTTCGTAACTGTCGGCAAACGTCGGTGCGATAGCTATCGCCTTCCGCAGAGCCGAGCGCATTTTCTCGGCGGTTTCCGGCTTGATTCGGCTCACAAAGCCATATTCGTCGCGATTCTCGCGTCCGAGCAGGTTAGCGTAGCGATAATATGCGAGATGATCTTTAGGATCGCCGGCGATCGCTTTTTCGAGAAAGCCGCGAGCCTCGTCAAATTTCCGCTGCGAAAGCTTGAGTTTTCCCATCGCGGAATTCGCGATCGGGAGCTCCGGCTTTAGTTTCAGAGCCGCGAGCAGATACGGCTCGGCTTCGTCGGCACGCTGCGATTGATACAAAAGCTCGCCGAGGTGAGCGTTTGCCGAGGCCTCATCGAGCGGCGACGACTGCATGTCGGCGTCGAAGATCAGCTTTTTCTTAAGCGTGATCTCCTGAAAATTGTAGGAATTGCGGATGATGTAATCGCGAAGCTGGCCCTCCATCTGCTCGTAGCTCGATTGAAAAGCACCTTGGAAAGCTGTTTTTGCCGCAACGCCGCTTGTTACATCCTTCAAAAACTTATCGAGAGCCGCTGAACGCCCCGTTTGGGTCAGGTAATGGACGAGAGCCCAAGATTGGGCGTAAAACATCTCACGCGTACGTCCGCTAAGTTGGCCGAGCTGGTAATTTGTCAGGTTCAAAAGCTGCTCGAGCGTCATCATCCCGCCTTTTTGCAGCAAAGCGACGTGGCCTTCCTGCGGCTGTCCGAGCTTTATTTTGACGTCGCCCGTGATCTCGTAGGTTTGGTAATATTCCGCGATCCCTTCGTTGAACCATTGTGGGATCTCGGGCTTGAAATTCGCATTGATAATGAAATGGACGTATTCGTGAAAGATCGTTCCGTACGTATCCTTCTCATTCCCGCCGACCGCAAATGTGATGTAATTCACATCCTCGCCCGACTGAAAATAGCCGGCGATCTCATCGTCGATCCTGCCGTCAGACCTTCTAGGTTTGAACGGCGAATAGGACGCGTTGTTTTTGAACACTACGACGTTCGTAGGCACTTGTGAATCAAGATTTGCCGAGGCGAACAGCAGCCGGAACGATTCGCGAAACTGCTCGAGCTTTGTGCCGACCTTGCGGATCTCTTTTTCCGGAGCGTTGCCGATGAGGTAGAAATTTTTTGACCGCACCTGTATCCAGCCACTCGTATCCGCCGCTCGGACGCTGATCGAGAGGGCCAAAAAGGTTGGGACAATGGCAATGCTGAGGAGTCGGAAAAGCCTCATATTTGGGATTAGATGCACGATAGGCTGATCACGCCAAATGTAGCATATTTTTTTCGATCTGCGGCATTGTATGCAATCGGACAGTAGGGATCTCTCGCAATTGCTTTAATAAAGTTGTGATCGAAGGACGGTCACACGACAGATGACGAAAGAAAGAAGTCAGAGATTGAATAACAGGAGGTTTGATAAGCATGACGAATACAGAAAATGATCCGCCAGACCAAACCGGCCGCGACGGAGAAGGCAAAAACGTCAATAACATAGATCGGATCGGCTTCTAGCGATCAAGGGGTATGTTAAGTAGGTAAATGTTGGAAACTGATCCGTAAACAGAAGGGAAGAGGGCCGTTCGGGAAGACGGCCCTCTTTCTTTAAAGACAGTTACATTTATTTTTATTTTGAGGGCAGGTCATATGAAAAAGGGTGTGTTTATTGTCTGGGCGTTGCTATATCTCGCGGCGTTCGCTATTGCGGCAAAGGCTCAGGGCGAAACATTTACAGGAACTATCATAGCCACCGGGAGCGGACGAAACGTGGGAACACGGACAGCTAATTTTACGCTTACGTTGAAAGGCCAAACTTCCACCGACGACGCTCAGCGATACCTGACAACGCTGCAAACGAACGGTCAGAGTGCATTACTCGAAGGTATCAAGAACGAAGATCTCGGAACGCTACAGGTCGGCGGGCAGCTCGGGCGGACGCTGAACGTCGTTCGCGAACGAAACATCGATGGAAAGCGAAAGATCTACGTATTGTTTGAGCGGTGGACCGAGTTCGCTGAGCTTCGCGGCGGTTACCGATCGCTCGACTATCCATTTGGATACGTCGAACTTACCATCGATCCGCGCACGGGAAACGGCGAAGGCAAATATTTCGCGGCTGCCAAAGTTCGAATGAAAAAAAGTAAGGATAGCGGCGTTTATAATGTCGAGGTAGAAGACTACGCGACATTCCCGGCGAAACTGGTACAAGTTAAGTCGGAAGGCAAGCGGATGTAGATCTGGACTGGACCGCAAGCGTCCCGCGTGCACGACTGCCTAAGGCTTTCCTCGTGCAAGCGAGACGCTTGCGGTCCAGTCAAACTACTTCACTACCTCGCTCACAACCTTCCCATTAATAATCACTCCAGTGCAATGCGTGACCCATTCGAATGGATCGCCGTCATACATCGCGATGTCGGCGTCTTTGCCGACAGCGAGTGATCCGACGCGGTTGTCGATGCCAAGAATTTTCGCGGCGTCGATAGTGATAGAGGCGAGAGCATTGCGAAGCCCGAGGCCGTTCGCGGCTGCCATTCCGGCTTCGAATAGGACGATGCGCGTTTTTGGCACGTAGCCTTCGAATCCGCTTTGCAGGGCGAACGGAACTCCAGCGGCTTTCAGTTTCGAAGCGGTCTCCAGCGAAATATTCGCCCGGTCGCCGCCCGGTCTTGCCATCGTTGGATGAACGATAACGGGGAAGCCGGACGCTTTGATCTCGTTCATCACGATCGGAGCGTCGGATACGCCGTCGAGGACGAGTTTAATATTGAACTCCTTGGCGATTCGAAGAGCGGTCATGATGTCCTGAGCGGCTTCGGCGGTGACGAGCAGCGGGATCTCGCGTTTGATGACACGGGCCATGATGAGCGATTTCAGGTCTTTTGCTTTGTCGGTTTTTGCCTCGTTTTCCTGAGCTTTTATAAGTTCCGCCCGCAGCATCGCAGCCTGTTTAGAACGCGTTCCCGGTGAACGGCCCGAAGCATTTGCACCCGGCCCGAGCGTGACCGCGATCATGGCGGTTTGAACTATAGTCGCTTCGTCAACCGTGTTGCCGATGGTTTTCGCGATCATAGTCTGGCCCGAAGCCAACGCTCCTGGTTGATGTCCGGTATGGATCGTCGTAACGCCGTATTGGCGGACGGTTTCGATCAGCTTTTCCTGTGCATTATACGCGTCGGTCGCCCGCAATTCGGGCTGAAACGATGCACTACCATCGAGAGCCATCTGATCGTGCGGTTGATTGAGATAGCCGTTCAGTCCGATCACCGTGTGAGCATCGATCAGACCTGGAGTGACGACTTTGGCGTTGAAAACTCGATAGTTCGCGGGGATCGAAACCGAAGCTGCGGTGCCGACAGCTGTGATTTTGCCGTCGTTGATGAGCACGACGCCATTAGCGATCGGCTCGCCGGTCATTGTGTAGACAGTTTCGCCCTTGATAGCCAGTTGGCCGTAGGCGGTTGGCAGTAGGCAGATAGCGGCCAGCAAAATGAAGGCGGAGTTTCGGATCAAATTCAACATTTTATATTCTAAATTCATCATTAGTCGTTGCCTCCGTCTTCTTCGCCATCATCGTGTGCCATCGCATCGCCTTCGTCGCTGGCTCCTTTGCCGCCGGTGGCGAAGATGTGGTCCTCGGCCCGCGAGCGGTCAAAGACCTTTTTGCCATCTACCCAGGTTTGTTCGACGTGAGTGTAAATACTGAGCGGGTCGCCCGAAAGTATTACGAAATCGGCATCTTTGCCCGATTCGAGCGAGCCGATGCGGTCCTGCATTTCGAGCATTATCGCTCCGGCCATGGTCATTCCGTAGAGTGCTTTATCACGGCTCATTCCGGCTCTAACGGCGACTCCTGCCGAACGCAGGAACCAACGTGAATCTGTGATTCCATCGTCGGTGTGAAACCCGACCAAGGCTCCGGCCTTTTCGAGTGCCACGCCGTTTTTATAATCCACATCCATCGTCTCAAGCTTGCCGCCCGGAGCGTCGATCATGATGATCGAGGCCGGAACTTTTGATTTAGCGATCTCATCCGCGACCTTCCAAGCCTCACTGACGTGCTGCAGGACGAGCTTGAAACCGAATTCTTTCTGCAAACGCAACGCCGTCATGATGTCGTCGTGGCGGTGCGTGTGAAAATGGACCGTGCGTTTCTGGTCGAGAACTTCGACGAGTGCTTCCATCGCTAGATCGCGAGGCGGAAGTTTGGTCTTGTCGCCGGCGGCTTTCGCTACCTTTTCTTTGTATTCCTGAGCTTTTATGAAGACCTCGCGAACCAGAGCCGCCGATTTTGCGCGTGTTCCCGGAAATGAACCGCCGCCCGCACGGATCGGGTTCGTGCCGTTCGCAAACTTGATGCCGCCCATGTATTTGCCAGCTTTGTCGTAGATCAGCAGGTCGTCGATCTTCACAGCATCGTCACGCAGCTTCAGATAAAGCGTTTGTCCGCTGTCGAGATGGCCCGAGCCGGGCATGATGTTCGCGACGGTTACGCCGCCTGCCTGTGCCCGTTGGATACTCGCCGCCTGCACATTCACGCTGTCTAGTATCCGGACGTCCGGCTGTATCGGCGAAGTCGAATCGGCTCCCGCCGGCCCGCCGATGTGGCTGTGCGTGTCAATAATGCCGGGCATTATCGTCTTGCCAGCCATATCCACGATCGTAACGTCCGACGAGAGCCGCACAGTACGTGCATCGCCGACTGCCGTGATCTTGCCGTTCTGCACGAGCAGAATGCCTTGCTCGATCGGCTGCCCGACGATCGGAATGATCCGGGCGTTGATAAAGGCCGTCGGTTTCGCCTGCGAATACGCCGCCGTCACCACGACCAGTGCCGCAAAAAGCGACAAAAATAGTCTCTTCATATAGCTAACCTCGCTGAAGTTTTTTATTTAGAACTGATAAAGATAAATTGCAATGTTATTTGAGCGGTGTCAATTCGAACGAGAAAATTGATTGGCCATCGTGTCATATATATGCAACAATGTTGCGTGGATAAGCGTCAAATCCTCAATATCTTGATATTTGAAAACTTGGAATCCATTCCGAGCGACATTGGCCCCAGACATACGCTGCAGTGCAGATAAGACTTATTTCGTACGCCGCGATCTGCTCGAACCAACTGTTAATGGTGCGCGCGTCGACGTAGTGGGACATGGGACAAGATCAGTGGGGGCGGTAACGCTCTGATATTGTTGCAGTTACGGTCGTTCTAGTCGAGAGGTGGTGCATACATATGCCTATTATGTAAGGAGAAATATGACGCGTAAGTCAAAATCTGCCCCCGTGCGCGCGTCGAGGTAGCGGGACATGGGACAAGCTTTTCTAGCTCGAAAAGGGAAGTATTACGTTGAATGTTGTGCCTTGTGGAAGGTTTTCCGAAACCTCGATCCTGCCACCATGGGCAGTAACAATGCCATAGCAGACAGCGAGCCCGAGACCGGTGCCGCGTCCGGCTGGTTTGGTGGTGTAGAACGGGTCGAAGATCTGGCCTACGAACGCTGTGTCGATCCCGCAGCCGGTATCGGATATTTCAATGAACAGGTCGGTGTTGGTCTGATGAGTTCGGATGGCGATGTCGGATCGCGGATCGCGGATTGCGGATTGCGGATTTTTTGCTGATGTAGTTGAATTTCCGACGACATTGTGAGATGCCGACAGAGTCAATGCATCTTTTGCGTTGAGCAACAGGTTCAAAAAGACCTGTTGGAGCTGATCTTGGTCGGCGAATACGGGGGGCAGATCTTCGGCGAGGTCGGTTGTGATGTCTAGTTCCTGGAAGGCTTTGTCGAAGTTTGCGAGCCGCAGGGCGGTTTGGACGACGGTGTTGATATCAACATCAGTCTTCGCCGCAGGGCGTGATCTGGCGAAGTTGGTCATGTCTTTGGTGACTTGAGTGATCCGCTGGATCTGTTCTGAGATCATCGCAAGCTTTTCTCGGGTTTCAGGCGTGTGGCCTTCCTGGGAACGCATCATCTGCACCAGCGACGAGATCGAGGCAAGCGGGTTGTTGACCTCGTGAGCGACTCCGGCGGCGAGCGTGCCCATCGCGGCGAGCTTTTCGGCGTGGATGAGCTGGTCGTTGAGACGTTGGAGTTCGGTAATGTCTGAAGCCATTTTGCGGCTCATTTCGTTGAACGAATCCGCGAGCAGGCCGATCTCATCATTGCTCTGGCGAAGGTCGACTTCGGTTCCGTATGCACCTTTGGTAACCTCGACCGCCGCAAGCGTTATGCGTTGGAGCGGGCGGGAAACGGTTCGCAGGACGAGTAGAAGGAGCAGCAGATTTGGCACAAGTGCAGAGATAACGCTGAAGACGAGAAATCGCCGCCACGCTTCGTAATCCATGCCGTTGCGGAACGCCCACCATGCGATCGGCACTTGGAAAATGGTAAAGCTGACGATCGCAACCGTGGCGATGGTAAGCGCGACCTTATAGGTAATTGGGAATAGCCGGAACTGATTTAGAGCAGTCTGGAGCGAGAATAGCCGGAAATTCAGGATCGCGTATGCGTAGATCAGCACACCGGGCAGCACGAAGATCGCACTGAGCGGCAACAGATCGTAGTTTCCAAAAAAGGGGAGAGCGAGGTTGGCGAGCGTCTTGAGAATGCCAGTGATAGCAAGTCCCCAGATGATCGCACCGACTTGCTGGCCCTGCTGCGTGCCCTGATATCTGCGGTATTTTCGGAAAAGCACGACCGCACCGAATACGAAGACGAAATACACGTAGGCGACAAACGCATACGCAAGCGGCGACAGATCTATGACAAAACGGCCTTCTTCAAATCCGACTTTATCCCAAAGCAGTCCGAAAAGTGCAGCAGGAATGAGAACAAGGCCCGGAGCGAAAAGAATGGCGGCTCGTCGGCGCGGCGTACGGGCATTTTCCGGGAAGACCCACGCGAACACAACCATTGCATATTGCATCAACAGGGCAGTTATAAAACTTGCCGAAGCCCACCATCCGGCAGTCGTGTTTCGCGGGTAAAAGTTCCAGAAGATGAGGTCTTTGGTGGTCCAGATCGCGAGGAAGGCAATGAACGCCGCAAATGTCTGGTTCGCACGCTTTCGCGGGTCGGCTACGAACACGTAAAAACCGAGCCCGACGAGCAGGAACAGTGCAAATAGATGGAGAACTACCAGCATTGCCTAAATCTTACGGTTTACAGGCGTGAGAACAAAATTAGACGCGACCGATGAAGCTCAGTATAACCGCACTGATCGAATAAACGATGCCGGTCGCAACCGGAAGGAAGTATTTGAGTTCGAGGTATTCGCCGTGTTTGAGCAGACGATGCATCAGGTAGAAAGCGGGAAGGGCGATCATGCCAACTGTTCCGCCTATCACGGCACCGAAAAACGCTCCGACAATGAAAAGGAATACACCGCCGACGCCACCGGCGATCGCTCCCCACAGGAAGCCAAGGAACGGGAGGAAGAATATGTAAAAGGAAATCGAACGGTCGTCCCTGTCATGCAGCAGACTGCCGACGACTTTGCCGAAGAAATAGCCGACAAAAGCGGTCACCGTGTTTACGCCCATTAGCAAGGCTACCAGCCAGATCTCGCTTGGAGCACGCGATTCGGCAATAAAAAGAGCGAACAAAGATGCGGGGGGAAAGATGCCGAGCATCGCTCCGAGAAAGGCGTAGGTTTTCTTGAAATTGAGTTTGAGCGAGAGAGAGGATGCAAACAGTTCGTGTTCGCTGGTTGGATAGAACGCCTTCTTCTGAGCGATCTTCGCGTTAGCTGCGTAGAGAACGTTCAGGTTGTGAGCAACGGCTTGGTCGGTGTTGTTGCCGTCTAGTTGATCGTAGATGTTGAATGGGTCGTGGATCTCCATACTTCTTTCTCCAAACCACTGGTGCTGTGTCCGTCCGGCAATATCGCGGCGGCGGAGTTCATCGATCGAAAAGCATCGGCGGCGATCTTGTCGTTAAGATGATCGGCAAGTTCCGATGCCACGTTCGTTATTTCGATGCTGTCAGAGCTACTTAGGGTTAGCTGCGAAATTAGCCCAACAAATTCCTCACGGGCAGCGGTGCGGTGAAAGGCAAGTTTTCGAGCGTTCTTGCGGCCCAGGCATCGGGTTGCGAGGGCTTTGTTGTTATGACCGGTTACATCAAATATTTCGGCGGTCGATCTGCTGGGTTGGACCTCATCGGCTGCTTCGGAAAGGCCCGCGAAGCGATAAAACGTCTCGCGAAAGTCGAAGAGGGACGAGATCGACGCTTCGGCAAACGCTGCCTGTTCTAGATCAAGACGAATGTCCTCAATGCGACTCTGAAATTCAGCTTTTTTGCTCGCTTCATTAGGAAATAACTTGCTCGCAAGCAGTATCGCGGCAAAGGCCGGCCAAAGGAAAAACGATGCGGCAACTCGCGGCCAATTGACCCCAGCACGGCCTTTTTGGCGATTTGTAGCCTGGAATACAGCAAAGGGAGAGCCGCATGCGAGATAAATAATTATGAGGTCGATAAAGTTCATTCGCCGTTAGAGTGGCAAGACACGTGCCAGTTTTTCGATGAACACACATCATTCGAATGTTGGTCCGCAAGTCTATGTAAAATTTACGTTAAATAAAAATATTGGGAACAACCCGAAACACTTTGACGTAATCTTACTGTTTGCAAATCGCAAATTAATGTTCGAATCTTTGCAAAATGCAAATTAATATAGCCGGAACTGTAGGTTTCGGCCCACAAGGAGGGTCAGTATGATAGACAGATCGAAGATCAAGATAG
The DNA here is from genome assembly GCA_047600985.1 of Pyrinomonadaceae bacterium. GTDB lineage: Bacteria > Acidobacteriota > Blastocatellia > Pyrinomonadales > Pyrinomonadaceae > OLB17. The sequence continues at coordinate 1,223,120 of JASGKA010000002.1, forward strand.
TGAAGAAGACTGACGCTGTACCGCCGAGGTCAAAGAAAAGGAAAGCTGTTGTTAGCTCGAGAGCCGCCGCACGTGAGATCGTATCAAACGTAACCGGTTGGGTTTCGGACCTCAAACAGCGAAAGACGCTCGAGACCAAAGCCGCCTTTGATATGCTGTTCGCCGCAAATCAGAGACCGAGCGAAGGTTAAGACGGGATACGAAACTGCAGATATTTGTAATTCATAACCAATATATTCCTAAACAGCGGCTGCTAAAAACAGCCGCATTTTTGCGTCCGCATTCAGGGTCGGTGGGGTTGCCAGATTTCAAGTTTGACTGCTATCCTTAACGTCAAAATCAGTCGTTAACATTTATGCAAGGTAAAGTGGTTATAGTCACTGGGGCGAGCAGCGGTATCGGCCGTGCCGCAGCGATACTGTTTGCTAATAAGGGAGCAACTGTCGTTGCCGTCGGAAGAAACGAAAAGGAACTGACTTCGCTCGGGCGATCGGTGAAATCAAAGGTCGGTTCGATCAAACCGCACCTTGCCGATCTGACGCAAATGTCTCAGCTCGAACGCATCTCGTCGGAAACGATACACAATCACGGCCAGATCGACGTTCTGGTAAATTCAGCCGGCATTATTGCGAACGGAACGATCGAAAACACGACGCTTGATAACTGGGATAAGATGTTTCACATCAATCTGCGGTCGGTATTTGTATTAACGCAGAAGTGTGTGCCGCATCTGATCGAAACGAACGGGAATATCGTTAATGTATCGAGCGTAGCCGGTTCGCGGTCGTTTCCGAACATCCTCGCGTACGGCGTTTCGAAGGCGGCTGTCGATCAGTTTACGAGATGTTGTGCCCTTGACCTCGCAGCAAAAGGTGTCCGCGTAAATGCGGTGAATCCTGGCGTGGTAGTGACAAACCTGCACAAACGAGGTGGAATGGCTGATAAGGATTATCAGGCTTTTCTTGAACGGTCGAAAGAAACGCATCCGATCGGTCGTGCAGGTACGCCGCAGGAGGTTGCTGAGTTGATCCATTATCTCGCTTCGGATAAGGCTGGCTGGATCACCGGTGCGACCTATGAGATCGACGGCGGGCGAGCGCAGACTTGTGCTAGATAATGTTTAGGTTTGGCATCGAATACGAATGAAGATCCAGATGCTTCCAAGTTCGATCGACGAGAATGGCCAGGCCTCGGTCCGTCAGCATCTGCTGACGCTCGTTGTGGATGACTGCATCGCAATCGATGCGGGATGCCTGGCGATGTCGTGTTCGCAGAAGCAGCGTGAGAACGTCCGTGACGTCATTCTCACGCACACACACCTCGATCACATCGCCGGATTGCCGATGTTCATTGATGATCTATTCGCGAGCCTAACGGAACCGATCCGGATCCACGCAAGTTCGGAAATGATCGAGATACTCGAACGGGACATTTTTAACTGGTCGATCTATCCGCGGTTTTCCGAGCTGACGAACGATCACGGAGCGGTTGTTGAGTATTGTGAGTTCGAGCGAGGGGCGACGATAGAAGCTCGACATCTTACCATTCGCAGCGTTGGTGTTAACCACCCGGTCTCGGCAAATGGATACGTGATCTCGGATGGTACGGGTTCGATAGCTATTACCGGCGACACTGCTGAGACCGATGAGTTTTGGGATGTCTGCAATGAAACGCCCAGTCTAAAAGCGATATTTGTTGAATGCGCCTTTCCGGATGAACTAGTCTCTCTTGCCAAGGTTTCCGAACACCTCACGCCGGGTCGATTAGCTAGCGAAATAAGCAAGTTAAAAAACCGTGATTATCCGATCTTTGTTATAAATATGAAGCCGATGTACCGCGAGAAGGTGATCGAACAGATCGCGGCTTTGGATCTTGAGAAGGTCGAAACGATGAGTGTCGGAAAGATCTACGAATTCTAACCCTTTTTTCCTTTTTCCCTCAGAAAATTGATCGCTTCGAAGGCAGTTTCGCGAAACTCACCATCAATGTCATAAAGCTCAACGCGTCCGTTGGGAAGTACTGTTTTGATACGAAAAGTACGTTCCTCGCGAGTAACGCTGTTCATGATCTCAGCTCGAAAGGTGACCAGCATTTGAGGGCGTGCCCAGACGTAAGTTTGCATATCCTAATCGTCGATCTCCGGCGGTTTCTTGTGTTTTACCTTCCGAAGCGAAGGGTGAGCCTTCTCTTCGGGCACATCGGCACCTATCTTATGGCTTGGCGGAGCAACAGGTTTTCTGATCGAATCATAAACCGGCCTTTCCTGCTGCTTAACCTTTTTCTTTTCGCTCACGGCTCATTATACAACCAGTTCGCCCGACAAATCCATTGACATTATCTCGCAAAGGTCACAGTATTTAGGTTGATCATTTCTACCGATGGAAAGCAAGCGCAGGCCGTTTTGGTTGCCGGCATCAAATTACTACGTACTTTCAGTTGCTGTCTCGACCGCTTTCTTCTTTCTTGTTTGGGGAATTCTTCACGACAGTGGCGAAGAAACGCCTTGGGTTACGGCTGGTATTAGCGCGAGCCTGCTTCTTTGTGTTGCCGTGATACTTCGGGAAGTAATCCTGCGTCGTGCGCGAAATCGGTTTCTGCGTCAGCAGCGGATGATGGAAAATCGTGTCAGGTCGGCTCACTTACGGTCGCAGATCAATTCGCCGAGCCAATCAAGCAAACTTACGGTGGAACAAAATGCGATCCTTATCAAGGAGATCGAACAAAAAGCCGAAGCCGCCAGACTACTCGGCAGGTTCGCTGCGAGCCATCGGGACGTCTTCGAATTATGCGGAGAATACATTGCCCTGACTGAGAACGAGTTGAAGACAATCAATGCGAATTCGCCTAGGCTCGCGCCGCTTTTAAAGGGGCGTTCGGTCGCGGCTGACTATCATCGCTTTCACCTGTTGAAGTGGGCCGAGATCGAGACGAAGTCGCTGTCAGCCGACGCCCAGAACCGCCCCGACGCGGATGCCCGTGTTGAGGCAGCGCAGAAAGCTCTCAGTGTCATCGAAACCTCGCTTGGGTATTATCCTCAAGAAAAAAGTCTTCTGGAATCGCGGATCGTCCTGCAGGAGATGATCGTGTCTATCAAGGTTTCGGACTGGATCGAGAGGGCTGAACGGGCGGCCTTCGAGGGCGACAATGCGACTGCAAAAAGCCTGTATCGCGATGCATTGTTCTATCTCGGCCGCGACAATATCGAAAATGCGTGGCGTGAGGAGGCCGCGATCCGGATCGACCGCGAGATCGAAAACCTGAATGCCCGTGAAAACAAGAAACAGGATTTGAGCAAATAAACCGTCGCTTGGTACGATTATTAGATAATGATTTCCCAGCGATGCCCAAAATGCAATAGCAGTCGCATTCGGCGCGGTTACCGGCCGACCTCGATATTTTCAAAGATATTCTTTCGTTACAATCTTCTGTGCGACGGATGCAATTGGGAATTTAAGGGCTTTGCGGTGCCAGGAACCGTAGATACAAAACCAAACCGCAAGAAGAAGCGACCTCAAGAATCCGCCAAATGATCCGCCTCAAGTGAGAAACTTTACCTAAAGAGTGACAACAAACCAGTGAAGCATTACCCGATCATTCTGAGTTTCCTGTTGCTCCATCTGATGTGTTTTCAGTCGGTCTTTGGACAAAACAATATCGTTGCATCAGTTCCTCAGGCGCTTCAGGCTGATGATGAATTGATCCATTTTGGTGATCTGATCGACATCGACGTTCTCGGCGGATTTGATTATGACTGGCGCGGTACGTTGACGCCCGAAGGCTTTATCGAAGGAGCCGATGGTTACGGAGAGCCGATTTACGGCTTGTGTAGATCTGCGAACGACATTTCGCAAGACGTTACCAAGATTTTGGCCCGAACGCTTCGAGATCCCAAGGTGGTCGTGCGGATACTCGATCGCTCAAACCGGGCGATCGTCAGGCTGGATGGTGCTGTTCGCACTCCGACGCGGTTCCAGATCAAGCGATACGCCAGCTTGCGCGAATTGATCGTAATGGCCGGTGGACTGATCGATGGAGCTTCAGGCGAGATCAGTGTCTTTCGGCCGAAGAACCTGAGCTGTCGCCCCTCTGTTTTGCCCGCGGCGAATGCTGCCACCGATTCGTCGGTTCCAGCAGACAACGCATCCCCGATAACCACCATCAAAATCTCAGATCTTATTAATGGAAAATCAGGTGCTGATCCGCAGATATTGAGCGGCGACATCGTTACCATAAATCGGGCGTTACCGATCTACGTGATCGGGGCAGTCGTAACGCCGCGACCCGTGTATTCGCGGGATAAGATGACGCTTTCCAGGCTGATCGCCACTGCCGGTGGCCTCGCCAAAGATGGAGATGGCAGCAAGGTTTTCATTTTTCGTCGCGATGGTATCGAGGTCAAGACGATAGAAGCCGATCTGATGAAAATAAAGAACGGTAATTCCGATGATGAAATTCTTCGGCCTTTTGATATAATAGAGGTTGCGTCTAAAGGCGGAAGTAAGAGAAAATACCCGCCAATGGTCGCTTCTGAGCAGACAAACGACCGAATAAAGCAAGAATTGCCGTTACGGGTGGTAGATTAATATTTTCGTAACCGCACAGCTGCAAAAAGCGTTATAGAGAGTGATAGATGGCTAAAAATAGTATGTTAGGCCGCCGTACAACGGCGATATTGTATTTGTTGGGTGTAGGGATCTTGATCGCTGTTTTGATCGCATATGAGCAGATCCCTATCTTGTATGTGCTCGCGACGCTTTCGATCGTTGCGTTGCTTCTCATCGTTGGGTTCGCTGACCTTGAAAAGGTTGGAGTCGACGGCGATGACAACGCAAGCTTGGGTGCCTAAAGTTAGTTTCATGAAACGTTTCCGTTCCATTGCTATGGCCTCGCTCCTTGCCGCTTCGGCGGCATCGACTGCGTTTGCCAGTTTTATGCCCGCGGTGCCGGGCAAAGCTGAGCCGCAGGGCTTGCGGTGGAAGGATCGCGTCGTAAGGATAGCTGTTTCCAGATCGGTGATCGACCAGAACAGCAATATTAAAGCGGACAGCGATGTTTTAGGAGCAATACGTTCAAGCATCTCAGCCTGGGAAAAGGTCGCAGGTGTAAAGATCGAACTTGAACTTACCGATCGGTCTAACGTAAGCCCATCAGGAATCAGCGGCGATGGAGTGAGTTTGATCACCATCGCGGAAAGCCCGGAAAATGTCGCCCTTTTTGCCAAAGACCCATTAGCCGAATCGGCTAAAACAAGGGTTTTTTACAACCGGAAGAATTTCATCACCGAGGCCGATATTGTACTCAATCCATTTCAGCAGTTCTCGACGGACGGCACATTTGGAACCTTCGATCTAGAGTCTACGCTGACTCACGAGATCGGCCACCTTCTCGGCCTTCGCCACTCGGGCGTTCTCGGATCGACCATGTCGGGCTCGCTGCCGAAAAACGGCACGTTCGGCATTGCGGATCTAACGGCTCGAACTCTGAGCGAATCTGACATTGCAGCCATTCGTGAACTTTACGGCGTCGAGACCGCCAACCAGGACTGTTGCTCGGCGATCGTCGGGAAATTAAACGCCGGCCCTTCGCGATCGCTGAGGGGAACATCAGTTTGGGCAGAGGACAGCACGACCGGTAAAGTCGTGGGCATGAGCGAGGTTTCGCCTGATGGAGCCTTCAGATTAGGCGGCCTACCAGAAGGTTCCTATACAGTATTCTGGCAAAAGCGTGACGAGCTCGGCTCACCGCTTGGTTCGATCGGGACTTACAAGCTTGCCAAAGACGAAACCCGTCTGATCAGTGAAAAAATAACGATCGGCCGTTCGAGTATTTCCATCGATTACGTTGGTATCAACGGCCAGCTATCGGACACATCGGTTTCTCTTGCTGCCGGACGCGAGTTTACCGTGCTGCTTGGCGGCAAAAATGTTGATGGCCAAAAGCTTGCGATCGAATTCAATTCACCATACATAACGCTGGTTCCGAATTCGATCAAGCCGCAGGATTTCGGCGATGGGATCTCGGTGGTCAGCTTTATTGTCAGTATTCATGAAGGCACTCCGGCCGGTTCATACAGCGTTTTCGCGACCGGCGAGGATGGAGCGATGCATTCGCTCATCGGAGCCCTTAACATCCAATAGACAGAATTATTTAGCCCGAAAAAGTTTTTTGTAAAATTCGCATTTTAATGTTGCGTTTTTCAAAAAGCTATGGATAATTATGTATGTTCACCTCCCGGTGAACATCCGGTCACTCAGGTGACCCCGGGACGACGGTGTGGGAGACGTCGTCCCATTATTATTTTAAACACGTAGCACCCACGTTCCGAGATCTGAACGTTGTCCGGGCGATCGAATATCAAGTTGAACTGGGTTTATCCGTTTGCGGTGCTGGCGGCATCGCGGCTCATTTCCGCGAAGCAGTCACGGCAATAAACAGGGCGTCCTTGACACGGGTAGAACGGGACGGTGGTTACAACTGAACAGTTCGCACACTCGGCTCGAACTTCAATGCGTTGGCGTTTGCCGGTGGTTTTAGCGAGTTCGATCGCCTCGAGACGGCGATTCTTGGCCTTTTTGCATTCCTTGCAGCGTTTGGGTGGGTTTTGGAGCTGTTTGTCGCGAAAGAACTGCTGTTCGCCGGCGGTCCATATGAATTCCTGAGCACAATCTATACAGAGGATGTTCGTATCCGTTGGTTCGGAGGCCGATCCCGATGATGTAGTGGTATTCTCAACAGAGTCCTCAAAACTGCTTGTTGTCATAACCAAACGCTCCGATTGAAATGGTGCTGATAGCGGCATGCCGAAAACTTATGATCAGGTTCTGTCGGATAAGCTGACCGTAACAAAGTTCGAGTCAAAAATTCCCGAATGTCCTGACATTACAACTATCGCATTTTTGTGTCAAGCCGAAATGGTTTTACCATTAGAGTATATGAACGTTCTCGTAATAGGTTCGGGCGGGCGTGAGCATGCGATCTGCCGCAGTTTCTCAAAAAGTCCGCGTCTCAGCCGCCTTTTTTGTGCCAACGGCAATGCAGGGATTGCTAACGTCGCCGAATGCGTCCCAATAAAGCCCGACGATATTCCGGGCCTCCTAGCGTTTGCCAAAGCGAACAATATCGACCTGACATTCGTCGGCGGCGAGACGTCGCTGGCTCTCGGGATCGTTGACGAATTCGAAGCCCACGGACTTCGCATCATCGGCCCGAATCGCGACGCTTCGCAGCTCGAAGCGAGCAAATCTTTCGCCAAAGATTTTATGGCCCGCCACGGTGTGCCGACCGCGAAGTTCGTTACCGCTCACTCGCCGGGTTTTGCGATCCTCGAACTCGAGAGCGGAGATTTTGGTGACGCGAATGCTCCGGTCGTGGTCAAGGCTGATGGGCTCGCTGCCGGAAAAGGCGTCGTCGTCGCGGCGAATCGGGCTCAGGCTGTTGCCGCGATAAACGAGATGGCTGCACTCGTTGGTGACGCGGCGGCTGAGAAGATCGTGCTCGAGGAATGCATGTTCGGCAGGGAAGTCTCGCTACTGATGTTCGTCGACGGCGAGAATTTCGCTCTAATGCCTGCGACGCGCGACCACAAGCGTATCGGCGAAGGCGACACCGGCCCGAACACCGGCGGCATGGGAACCATTACCGGCGCGTCGCTTCTTTCTGCCGAAGACCTGCAAACTGTGATCGATACGATCATACGTCCCACGCTTCACGGCTGCGTTCGCGAAGGATTTCGATTCCGCGGCATTCTGTTCCTCGGCCTGATGATGACCGCGACCGGCCCGCGGCTGCTCGAATACAACGTTCGCTTCGGTGACCCAGAGACGCAAGCGATCCTCGTGCGGCTCGAAAGCGATCTCATCGACATCTGCGACGCGATGCTCGCCGGCGGAGATGATGTGTCCCTAGCCTTTCGCGAGATAAAATGGAAGCCCGGAAGCTCTGCCTGTGTTGTGCTTGCCGCCGAAAACTATCCCGGCAAACCAAAAACTGGTGACGCGATCCAGGGTATCGAAAATGCGACTTGCGTCCCTGGGGTCGAAATATTCCATGCCGGAACTTCAAAACCGGAACCAGCTGAGCCTGTGATCGTCACCGCGGGCGGCCGCGTTCTTGGTGTTACCGCAACCGGCGACGATCTCAACTCCGCTCTCGAAACCGCCTACAAAGGCGTCGCTGAGATCTCATTTCCCGGAATGCAGTACCGCCGCGACATCGGCAAATGATGTGTCCCTAAGCCCGCTTCCTTTCTTGTTCCGTGCCGCTCCTCTTGTTCCGTGGTTCACCTCAGGATTTTTACCACGGAACAAGAGGAACAGCACGGAACGAGACCGAAAGATGAAAACAAGCCGAAGTCAAAATTTTCGCGTCCTCCCAATTCTGCCCAGATACACCAGATCGCCTGCCTTCGACCTATGTGTCCCTGAAAATAAATTGTGTTCGACATCAATTCGCTCTCTTCTATTAACTAAGTTTTCAAAGATCAATTTCTAGTTATAATTCCGTTACCTCGATCCATCTATGATCCGTCGAGGTCTCTGTGTAAAATGCCTTCCCGCCAAAAAAGGAGATTTCACGCCGAGCCTCTTGCGATCGAAAAGTGAGAATGGAGATGTCTGGAAAACCGTCATTGCCTTGCCACTAACCCTCAATACTTCTTAACACGTTGCGAGGTAGAACAAATGTTGCATAAATAAAACAAAAAATCAAGTAGAAAATGATGAAAATCGAAAAAAAATGAAAAAAAATACGAATGCACGAATAAGATTCAAAGGAAATATTCGTGCATTCGCAGCGTAACCTAAACTATTGCAATACTTACGGCTTCTTTCCGGTGTACGGGATGTTGCCGAGGCCGTTTAGGACCATTTCGCCGCTGATCTTACCGTCTTTGGCTTTGCCGGACATCGTGCCTTCGATCGTCTGGCCCATTGCGTTAACCGAGATAGCCGATGTGAACGAATCGCCGTCGATCTTGATGCCAGTGAGAGGAGCTTCGCCGAGTTCGGTCGTGACCGAGCCTTTATAGCCTGCACCGTCTTTCTCGATCTTCAGAACACCAGCGTAATCCTGGCCCGGAGCCGAGATAACGACATCCCATTTCACACCAACGACAGCACTTTCAGGCTTTTTATCATCAGCCTTCGGCTTCGCAGCGTCACCAGCCTGGGCCGAGACGGTTGTAATGGCAAACGACGAGATCATGATTGCGGCAAAAACTAACAGTAACTTTTTCATTTAGTAAATCTCCTTAAAAGTTTTCATCAATATACAATTCCACGCGAAGGATAACAACTTTGCTTCTGATAAGAGACGCGAAAATGCCCTCACCTGTTAACGCACAGCAGCCGATTTTTTCACAAACTCATCCGCCTCCTTCTGAAGCCCGTTCTTTCGGCAGAAATCCGCCAGCTTCTGGTAGCGTTCCGCCTGATCGACATCCGAGAGCCAGCAGATCTTCGCCGTGCATTCCGGACAAGCATCGATCGGGCGTCGGTCAGTTTCGCCGAGATGATTGGTGCCGCTCATCAGGCATTCGTATTTTTTGCAGTGACGCATCGAGAACATATGTCCGGTCTCATGAGCCGCGATCTTCAACGTGCGGATCAGGAAATTGCGTTCATCCGTATTGTCGTCCATCCGGGCAAGCGACCAGACACCGACTCGATTTTCGAGACTAGCTTGGCCGAAGACGTAGTTCATCGTCTCGCCCGGGTAAAGATCATCGACCGTAAAAGCGATCAATGCAGCCGCGTCACCCGGTAATATCGGTTTTAGTACGTCATCGAGAATGTAAGACGTTTTGATCTGACGCGTCTTCGTTAGCTTATTTTGGCGAATGTTCGGAACCGACGTGATCAAAGGCCGCTCAGTCATCCTCTCAACCGGCAGATCGTAGAACACTGCCAAATAATCAGCCGTTATATCGACGATCCTCTTCTGTTGAGCCGTAAAGGTCCCAAGCGGCAACACGTAGATCTTCTGCCGCTCTTTTGTTGGCTTCACAGGATCTGCGTCGAGATATTCCTCAAACGTCTGTCCCGGCTCATTGTGCGTCTCCAGCCAATCATTGCTCAGCGGCTTGCCCATCGGCTTGAAGAACGGCTCGATCTTCTTAATATTAGCCCGCAGCTCGGCCCGCTCTTTCTTCGCCTCGCGAGCAGCGGCCATGTTGGAGGCTGGCCGATCCTCAGAAGGCGAACAGGCTAGAGCAAACAGACCGGTGAGAACGATGAAAAACAACCGTTTCATTACTTACTTAGCATTAAGCCTGTAACCTTTTGCCCAGCTAAGAAATTGCTGAAGCTTTGGTCCATTGTCTCCCACCCATTTGGCGGCATCGGCATTTTGGTTATTTCTTATGTAAAGAAGCATGTTGGCGAAAGCTTCGACATGGCCTGCTTTTTTTAGATCCGCCAGGTACGGAATATATGTTTTACCAACAAAAGAGGACTTGAGCTTTTTATCTTCATCGAGCATCGAGATGATCGAATCGATCGCACCGATAAATTTTTCGTTCGTTGACTTCTTCCCGTCTTTCTTTTCATCGATGGTCGTCAAAGTAGGGAGAATAATATCGGCCATCGTAAAGTCGCCTTCGTCTTTTGGCGCATTGAAATCGAGGTTGATGGTAATGTTTCCAGTTTTTTCATTTCTGGTCGGCTCGATGGCGGCAAAAATAAGATCAACTGAGTTCTTGGTTCGCGCAGTGTTGTATTCGAGTGCGACTAGGCGGGCCGCGGCGAGAACGGCGGGGATATTGTATCTGCTGCCGTTGTACACGACTGATAAAAGATAATGGGGACTAGCATAACCAAAATCACCCTCCACAGCCGACTTAAGGGCTGTGCGAGCATCGTTGATCTTTTTTTGTTTGTAGTAAGTGATGGCAAGGTTGTAATAAAGACTGCTGCGATATCCGTTAAAGCGACTATCGCCGTCCAAGGCCTTTAACCCGTCCAGATAAATATGTACGGCCTCGTCGGGTTTACCGTAGTCGTCGAGATTATTCGCGATCAAAACATAAAAAAGAGGAAGCTCATTGGAAATGTATTTCGCCCCGCGATAAGCCGTTTCTACGGCTTCAAGTTTTGCGCCCTTTCCCTGCAGCGATAAAGAAAGCTCGTAAAGAGCCATAGTACAATCCGGGCTTTCGGTGAGTATCGAGCGGTATTTTGCAATAGCCTCGTCGTACTTCTTTGCGTCGTGGAGAGCAATCGCCTCATCGATTATCTTCTGTTGAGCCGCAGTAGCCGGTACAGAAGTCTGAGTAGGTTTTCCGAGTTTCTGAGTGAAAGCAGTTACGGTAAATGACAGAACGATAACTACTAAGTAGAGAGCTTTTTTCATAGTTCCTCGCAATTGTTATTAGGTATAGCCTTTAGTTATTAGATGCCGAAAATGGCGAAAGGTTCCGCCGAAACCAACAAATAGACTCTAGAAATCACGAACGCTTTGCTGATAAGTTTCGAAATTTCTCCTCATCTCCTCAATTGAGTCACCGCCAAATTTCTCCCGCATAGCGTTGGCGAGCGTGATCGCGATCATGGCTTCGCCGATGACGCCGGCGGCTGGGACGGCGGTGACGTCTGAGCGCTCAAAGGCGGCGAGGTCTTCTTGTTTGGTGTTGATATCGACCGAGTGGAGCGGCTTTTTGAGTGTGGCGATCGGTTTTTTGTAGCCGCGGATGCGAAGCTCTTCGCCGTTTGTGATGCCGCCCTCGAGGCCGCCGGCACGGTTGGTCGGGCGGTGGAAGGCAGAACCACCTGCGTTAGCGGGTGGTCCGGATGCGGACGTCGTAGTATCCGCGTAGTCATGCTCGCCGTCTAAACCACCCGCTGACGCAGGTGGTTCTCCCTTGAAGAAGATCTCATCATGCACCTGCGAGCCAGGTCGTCCGGCATTCGCAACACCTTCGCCGATCTCGACGGCTTTGACGGCGTGGATGGACATGATGGCACGGGCGAGGCGGCCGTCTAGTTTGTCTTCCCAACTCGTGTGCGAACCGAGGCCGACGGGCAGGCCTTTGGCGACGACCTCGAACACGCCGCCGAGCGTGTCGCCGTCGTTTTTTGCATGGTCGATGAGAGCGATCATCTCGGTTTGGGTGACTTCGTCGGCACAGGCGAGCGGGGAATCGGTCGGGATCGCGGCGATCTCTTCCCAGGTGCGTTCGAGCGGCTCGGCGGGGACGCTGCCGAGTTTAACGACGTGACTGCGAACGTCGATGCCGAACGCCGCGAGGAGCTGTTTGGCGACTGCTCCGCAGGCGACCCGGGCGGCCGTTTCTCTTGCCGAGGCACGTTCGAGAATATCCCGCAGATCACGCGTTTGATATTTTTGCCCGCCGGGTAGATCGGCGTGGCCCGGACGCGGGCGTGTGACGATGCGTGGATTCTTTGGCTGAACATCGATCGGTTCGGACGACATGATGTCAGTCCAGTGGACAAAGTCGTCGTTTTTTATCATCAAACAGATCGGCGAACCGAGAGCTTTGCCGTGACGCACGCCGGACAGGATCTCGACCGTGTCCGTCTCGATCTTCATCCGCCCGCCGCGGCCGTAGCCTTGCTGACGACGCCAGAGTTCGTGGTTGATAGCGGCAGTATCGATCGGCAGGCCCGCCGGAACGCCTTCGACAATGGCGACCAGAGCTTTACCGTGAGACTCGCCTGAGGTGTTGAATTTGAAATGCATATTTTTATTTTACCGCAGAGACGCGGAGACGCAGAGAAGCGAGGAAAGAAAGAAGAATTAACCACAGATTGACACAGATGAACACGGATAAGAAAGAACGTAAAAGAAGCTTTCTTATCGGTGTTTATCCGTGTCCATCTGTGGTTCATTTTCTTGAGTCGCCAAATCTCCACCTGCTACTGCAACTGGTACCGACCTTCGGCGGAAAACGATCAGCCCGATGCTTGCGATGATCAGTAGGCCGCCGATGCCGGTTTGGGGCGGAAGGGTTTCGCCCATGACGAGCCAGCCGATCAGGACGGCGATGAGCGGGGTTACGAGTGAGATCATCATTGCTTTGGTCGATTCGACCTTGCCGAGGAGCCAGTAATAGAGCCAGAAGGCGGCTATCGTGCCGGCGATCGTGAGATACAAGATGCAACCAACGGCTCGCCAGGTCCAGTGATAGTTCAGCGGATTGCCTTCGACGGCGAGGCTGTAAATAATAATGAGCGGTAGGCCGCAGATCATTTGGCCGAAGACGAGAGCAGCGGGATGAAACGCTCCGCCTTTTGCTTTCACGAGGATCGATGCCTGCGATGCGGCGTATGCTCCGATAACGATACCGACACTTCCGAGGAACGCCATCAAGCTTTGAACCTTTAGTTGATCGATAAAAATTACGGCGACGCCAAGAATTCCGATAGCGACAGCGACGATCTTTCGTTTGGTGATCCGCTCATTCGGCAGGAAAATCCACGCCAGGATCAGCCCGAAAACCGTGATCATCGCCTGCAAAACCGCCGCGAGACCGGACGTGATATAGACCTCGCTCCAGAAGACGAGGCTGTAGTTTATTGAGAATTGGAGAACGCCGGTGAGGGCGATGAGTTTCCATTCCTTCGATGTTTTTGGCAGCGGAACTTTCTGAATTCGCAGCACCGCATAAAGAATGACGACCGCGAGAATGAACCGCGACGCCGCGAACGCCATCGGCGGTAGGTCCTGGAGGCCGATCTTGATGAAGATCCACGTCGTTCCCCAGATCAGGCAGAGCAGGAGCCAAATGAGTACGGTCTTCATCAATTATTTTCGTAAAAACTAAGCGTCGTCTCGCCCTGTTTCAGCACACGCCAGCGACGCAAATGTCCGACCTCGTCCGGCATTTGTTTTTTTGTGTGATGCTCAACGACAAGCAAACCGTCCTCGTTCAAAAGCGTTTTATTAAAGCCGAATTCGTGCAGCACTAGAGCGTAATCGGATTCGTACGGCGGATCAAAAAATGCGATGTCCCAGCCGGTTGTGTGTTCGCGGCCGGTGAAGTTTTCGGCGTCGAGCCCTAGGATATTCGTTGCTTCTTCGGGGATCGCGAGGCTGTCGAGATTTTGCTCGATCAGGGCACACGACTTTTTTGATCTATCGACAAAGGTCACAAACGCCGCTCCTCGCGACAAAGCCTCGATCCCGACCGCACCCGTTCCCGCACAAAGATCGAGAAAACGCGTTTCCTCATCGATCCGCGGAGCCAGGACATTGAACAACGTCTCGCGCAGCCGATCACTAGTCGGTCGCGTCTTGTTGTCGGGCGGGCTCTTAAGCACTCGACCGCCGTATTGTCCGGAGATAACGCGCATATCCGTCTTGCGAGTATTAATTTACAGGGATAAAGGAGATGAAGAGGATAAGAAATATCTAACTAATCCGTATCCCTTTCATCACCTTAATCCCTGTTAAAAAAATCGTCTTTCGCCTTTTTAGTTTAGAGAATCAAGTGCTGGCGGGCAATTTCCCCGTTAATTTCGTTAGCCGATGTTGCCCAGCTTTACATTTTTGTCGGAGCGGGCGATCTTGACCATGGCGGAGGTTTCGGGGGAAAGGCGGCGGTTTGTGAGATAGTCCTCGGCCTCTTTGCGGGCGGCGATGAGGATGTCGAGGTCGCGGGCGATGTTGCCGAGTTTGAAATTCTGGATGCCGGATTGACGTGTACCGAGAATTTCGCCCTGGCCACGTATCTCAAGGTCTTTTTCGGCGATCTTGAAACCATCTGATGATGATTCCATAATACCGAGCCGTTCTTTCGCAACCGCCGTTCGTTTGAAATCGGCGAGCAGAACGCAAAAACTCTGCTCAGCACCACGCCCGACTCTGCCGCGAAGTTGGTGAAGCTGCGACAATCCAAACCGTTCAGCATGCTCGATGATCATCAGGGATGCATTCGGCACATCAACGCCGACCTCGATGACGGTCGTGGAGACGAGAATGTCGAGCTTCCCGGCGACGAAATCCTGCATGATCTCGTCCTTTTCGGCGGGCTTCATCCGTCCGTGCAGCAGGCCTACCGTGTATTGGGGGAAGACGCGGGTTCTGAGGTCGTCGTACATTTTCGACGCGGCTTTGAGGTCCATCTTTTCGGACTCATCTATCAGCGGATAAACGATGTAGACCTGGCGGCCAAGTTTAACCTCGCGGTCGATGCCGGCGTAAACGCCGTGGCGTTTGTCTTCGCCGACGACCACAGTTTTGATCGGCGTGCGGCCGGGCGGCAGTTCGTCTATGATCGAAACGTCGAGATCTCCGTAAACCGTCATCGCCAGGCTTCGCGGGATCGGCGTTGCTGTCATGACGAGAATGTCAGGATTATGCCCGCTCGCCTTGAGCTGCGCACGCTGCATCACGCCGAAGCGGTGCTGCTCGTCAATGATCGCGAGGCCGAGTTTCGAGAATTTCACCGCTTCCTGAATGATCGCGTGCGTTCCTATGATCAGATCGATCTCGCCGCTTTTGAGGGCCGCGTAAATTTTGCGTTTTTCGGCGGCTTTTGTGCTGCCCATGAGGAGTTCGACGCGATAGCCGGTGTCAGCAAATATTTTGCGAGCGTTGCGGATGTGCTGCTCGGCAAGTATCTCGGTCGGAGCCATCAGAGCGGCCTGATAGCCGTTTTCCATTGCCGCAAACGCGGCGAGGAATGCGACGATCGTTTTGCCGCTGCCGACGTCGCCCTGGATGAGGCGGTTCATCGGAGCATCGGATTTTAGGTCGGTAAAAATCTCACCGATCACTTTTTTCTGAGCATTCGTCAGCGTGAACGGCAGCAGCTTTTTCAGACGCCCCTTTGTCGGTTCGGTGATCTCGATGACCGTGCCTTTCGGCTCTTTTTGCCGTTCCCCCCGAAGCAACTGCATCTGGAACGAAAGCCAGAAGAATTCGTCGAAGATCAGACGTTTTTGTGCGTCGCTGCGAAACATTTCGTATTGAGCGATCGACGCGGTTTCGGGCGGGAAGTGGATCTCTTTCAGAGCCTGAGCACGTGTGAGCAGGTTTTGCCGGGCGATCATCTCAGACGGCATGTTCTCGACAACGGAATCACGATCCAGATTCTCAAGCACGCTGTGCATGATCTCGCGAAGGCGTTTGGTCTGGAAAGGGCCGAGCTTACGATAGATCGGCACGCGGCGACCGCTGTGGACGGTGGCGAATTCGGGACGGTCGCGGTCTTCTTCCAAATCATCGGGATCGATGCCACGAGTGATCACTGGCGGAGGAGTATCGCTCGAACGGAAATCGAGCCCAACATCAGGTAATATTTCGAGTTCCTCCGGCTTGTTCACCATCAAAGCAAACGTATTCCGCCGTTCGTCGCGTTCCCATTTGCCGTAGGCGACGAAGCGGGTGCCTTGGGCAAAACGGTCCTGATAATAGCCGACGACGCGTTCAGCGGCTTTGCCGGAGATGAACCATTTGACGACGATCGGGCGATGTTTTCGTGCGACGTCGGAGCCGCTGATCTCGAACAAGAACAGCGGCGGTTGTCGCGGATTGCGGTTTTTGCCAACGCGGTAGCCGCCTGATACTTTCACGACGATCTCGACCGCCGCTTCCATTCCATCTTCGATCAGGTCGATCGAAAGCATGTTCGAACGATCTTCATAACGGGCAGGGAAGTATAGCAGAAGGTCTTCGACGGTTACTTGATCGGGGTTTGTTTTATTCGCCGAACCGGCGAGTGCGATTGCGAGTTTGCGACGCAGGGCAGCCGAGGTCTTGCCGATCAGGCGATCGGGAATTTCGACTATGCAGGCTGAAATTGGGATGAGGTCGTGCGTCATTTGCTAGCTATTTGTGCTCCTAGTGAGCCGGTAAATTGCGGTTCCTGTCAGAACGGATTCCAGCGGCATCTCGCGGAATTTCACATTCAATTTACCCAAGTCCATCGCCGAGCGGTCAAAATTATCTGTATATAAAACCTCGACATCCAGATTCGCCCGCTCGAACGCTGCCATAAATTCATGATGTCGCTTTCTGTTAGGGACGCCGCGGTTTGAGCCGGTCATGTTCCATATTTTATCCGAAAATCGCAGAAACGTGCCCGGGTCGCGGTACCAGAACCAGACGTCGTGCGGGCCGAAATCGACGCGGTGGAGGCCGATGCCGTTTTCGGTGAGTACGCGATTGTGGATCTCGGCGAAGGCGTCGATGTCGGAAATGTGTTCGCCGACCTGGAACGAGCAGACGATGTCGTATTGTTGCCTGGTCTGCGCGGTTTCGAGCGGTTCGCCGATGAGCTCGAGATTCGACGTGGCGTTTTCGGGAAAGCCTGCAGCATCGAGAGTCCACGGAAATCCAGGATAAAAACGGCCCCAATTCTTCTCGATCTCGCTGTACCAGAATTTCGCCGTCTCGCCGAAATAGTCGCCGGGGAAGCGATCGATAACGCCATATCTACTAGCTCCCGCCCCCAGAATGCTCAGGCCCGAAGTCAAATAATCTCCGGCCCCGATCTCGCAGACCGAGCGGCCAGTCAGGTCACCTGCGTGTTGCAAAAGCAGATCGAGGCTTGCGAACGCGTTGGCCTTTAAGAATTGATCAACGTTCTCGGTTTCGACGGCGGTTCGTGGACGCTTAAGCCGCCAATTCCGTAACGCGGCTGAGCCCATGAGCAGATTCTTGGCGATCTGGCTAATGAGGTCGCGGGCGATGTTGAGCTGTCCGGTTTTGTTTCGCTCCATTGCCGCGTGCTATTTGGTCTCGAGCGTGAACGGGTTGAAATTTGTGTCGCGGTCGAAATAATCTTCGTGCTCCGCTTTCTTGAGGAACGCAACGATCTTATATGTGAGCGGGGTCGCGAGCACTTCCCATAGGACTTTCAGCAAATAATTGCCGATCATGACGCTGACAACCTGTTCGGTCGGCCAGGTTCCTAGGAACGCGATCGGATAAAAGATCAGGCTGTCCACAGCTTCGCCGGCGAAGGTCGAGCCGATGGTTCTTAGCCAGAGATATTTGCCTTCGGTTGCGAGCTTTAGCTTTGCGAGGACGAATGAGTTTACAAATTCACCGACCCAAAACGCCGTCAGCGACGCGAGGACGATGCGCCAGGTTTGACCGAAAAGTGACGTGATGGCGTCATTCATTCCCGGCGACATTTTGTCGGACGGCGGCAGGCTCGTGACGACGAACGCCATGAACGATGCAAACGCCAGAGCCCCAAATCCCGCCCAGATGACACGGCGTGAGCGTTTGTAGCCGTAAACCTCAGTGAGGATATCGCCGAACAGATAACTGATCGGAAAGAACAGAACGCCGGTACCGAATGTGAATTTCCCGTAAAACGGCAGATCGATATACGTCGCCTTTGGGACGCCGATCAGATTCGAACATAGCAAAACAGCCACAAATGCGGCCATTATCAGGTCAAAATACTTGTATTGGCGAACCTCAGACATCTAGCTTTTGATATTCAGAAAGGAATTGTAACAAAAAAAGAAAGCAGACCCGATACAACGGACTGCTTTCAAACCTAAATGCGAAAATTTTGAGGAGAGTTTATGCAGACGCCAACTTGTTGACGTGCTTGGTCAAACGCGACTTGTAGCGAGCCGCAGTGTTTTTGTGAATAATGCCCTTGTTGACCGCCTTGTCGATAAGCGAAACAGTCGGGAAAAGCAGCTCGGTGCTGGCCGTTTTATCGTGGCCGGCAACTGCCGTTCTCAATTTCTTGATCGACGTACGCAGTTTGCTGCGGTTTGCACGGTTGATCTCGTTACGCTTTGCGGTCTGACGAACGCGTTTCTCTGCTGATTTATGATTAGCCATCGTTTTATCAAGTCTGTTAAGACAAACTCCAAATAATATAGATAAGTCGCGGGGATGTCAAATGCACGCGGCAAGATCGGAGAGTCTCATGCACAAGCCCGCGCGTAAGCAAGGGCGATGCCTTCAAGTTGAATGTTTCGCCCTTGCTTACGCGCGCTTGTGCATGAAGCTATCTCTCAAATTTCGACGCGATCGTATGTATCCCGTCCACAAAAAACGTAACGATCGGCGGATAGAATACAAATTCGATCGCTCCGAGCGTGAACGCCGGGTAGCTCATGTCTTTTAAGACGATCGTGCCGATGTTCGAATTAAAACCGATTACCAGCCCGATGCCGGTGCAGACGAGGACGGCGGCGATGAGGATCCCGGCGGAGGCGAGGCGGGAATATGGTTTTCGTTTGCGTTCGCCGTCGTCGAGGATCGATTCGTGAATGTCGTCCTCGGGCTGCGTAAAGCGGTCGAATCCGTCGCGAACGCGGCCGACGATGCGGATCACGCCGACGATGAAAAGGGAAACTACGATGATCTTTCCGATAATGTAAGAATCGCCAAAAATGCTTGGCCGCAGAGCGGGAGCGAGAATGCAGGAAACGAGCAGGGCGACCGTTGGGTAAATGACCTTTTGAAACGCCATCGCCTCATTGCGTTCCTCGGCGATCATGCGGTCGATAATGTCGTTGTAGCGTTTCTCGTAAACCATCTGCCGCCAGCGTCTTGCGTGCGGATTGGCTGAGGAGATGAACGAATCGTTGAAACCATTGCCGTTGGTATTGAATTGGCCGCTTGTCGTGAACTGGGAATCGACCATTCGACGGTCGTATTTTACACGCTCCTTCGGATTGCCGAGTATCTCGTAAGCTTCAGCGATCTCGGCAAATTTCAGAGCTGTTTCTTCAGAACCTTGGTTTTTGTCCGGATGCAGCTTTCGGGCGAGCCGACGGTACGCCGATTTGATCTCGGTGCCCGTGGCTTTGGGCGACACTTTTAGAATGTCGTAATAGTTCACCATCAACAGCGATGCAAAATTTGGAGAGTCTCTAGCGTCGGAGCCGATCACGACCCGTAACCGGGCAAACCAAATAATATCATAAATCGATTTAGCGGCTCTACGACATCAATCGAGGCTGTCAATTTGCAGGCTGATAGGATATGCACCTGCGAGTTTCACAGCATCCACGACGCGAGCGACGCTGCCGTAATCGAGCGATTTTGGAGCCTTAACGAACACCGTTCGCTCGATGCGGTCTCCTTTTTTGTGGATTCTGGAGATTTAGACACCGAGCGAAATGTTTTGTTCCTGGACGTTTTCTTGTTCCGTGCCGTTCCGTGTGCTCCGTGGTGAAAAAGAAGAGTTAACCACGGAACACACGGAACATACGGAACAGAATGGAAGGAGCCGAAAATCAGAGAGGTTGCTGAATTCCTATCGCCGCGAGTAACGCTTTGGCTTTTGTAAGTGTTTCTTCATATTCGCTTTCCGGATCGCTGTCGATGACGATGCCGCCGCCGACGTTGAAGGTGGCAGTTTGGTCACGGATGACCATCGTCCTGATCGCGACGCTGAGGTCAAGAGTTGGTTCGAACTCGAAGCCGTCCGGAATGCAGTACCCGATCGCTCCCATTGAAAGCCCGCGTTTTGAAGGTTCGAGTTCGTCGATGATCTTCATCGTGCTAATTTTCGGAGCACCTGTGATCGAACCGCATGGGAAAAGTGCTTTTAGAATGTCTGAAAATCTTGTCCCTTCGCGAAGATCGCCACCGACGGTCGAAACCAGATGAAACAGCGACGGATGCTCTTCGATAACGCAAAGTTTCTCAACCTCAACGCTCCAGTATTCGCAAACGCGGCCGAGATCGTTGCGGAGAAGGTCTACGATCATTGTGTTCTCTGCTCGGTCCTTTTCACTGGATAAAAGCTCGTGTTTTAGGGCTTCGTCCTCGACGGCGGTCGTTCCGCGTTTGCGCGTGCCTTTGATCGGCGAGGTTGTGATGCGTTCAAATGATAACGTTCGCGAATCGCCCTTGCTTACACGCGGGCATGTGCACTTGAAGAAGCGTTCGGGTGAGGCTGAGATCACGGTCGAGTTTTCTCGGGTTAGAAACGCCGCAAACGGTGCTGGATGATCGCGCCGCAGCCTTGTGAAGATCGATGCGGGCGTTCGGTCAGACGGTAGATCGACAGTTAGTTGCTGAGTTAAATTTGTCTGATATGTATCGCCGCATCGGATGCGTTCCTTGATCTGCTCGACGGCGGCGATATATTCAGCCTTTGTGAAATTCGACGCAAGATTGGGGGAATTATTTGAAATTTCAAATTTGAGATCTGAGATATTTGATCGAAGTTTTTGTTCGATCGATGGGAATTCGTGCTTGTTGCCAACAAGAAATGTTTTAGCGGCATCGTAGTCGTGAACGATCAGAACGTCGAACTGAGTCAGGAAAAGGTCAGGTTCTCCAATTAGGGTCGATGACGAATTGGTCTGCGTTGCGTCGTTTGAAGTTGAATAACTTGTAGGAATCACAAGAATCTTGGGCCCGAGATCGTATGAGAGCGTGAAAATAGAAGCGAGGTTGCCGCTCAGTTTCTCGTCGAGAATCGCGAGCGTTGATCCGGCATTTGGATTCGTAATTTCTATCGACTCAACCGGATCGATCCCGGCAATCAGCAGATGTGAGCCGAGATGGCCGACTCCGCAGCTGTCGAGGATGCAGACTTGTTCGGTGACGGACAGCGTCAGCAGGGCGGAGACGAGTTCGTCGGCGGTCATCGATAAGTCTTGCATTGGTGCGATTTTATCACGGAACAAAATTTCACTTGAACGCCATTTTCGCGTAAGATGATGCCAGTCAAAAACTTGTAAAAAGCTATGAACGAAAACTTGAGCGAACGCCAAACGCTGATCCGCGGGCTTGGCCTGATAGCGTCGATCTCAGTCATCATCGGCAACGTCATCGGCACGGGCGTGTTTCTAAAAGCCCGCGTGATGACTTGTAATGTCGGCACTCCATTCTGGGTGATCGCCGCATGGATCGCGGCTGGCGTGCTTTCGCTCGCTGGTGCTTTGACCTACGCTGAGTTGACCGCGATGAAGCCTCAGGCTGGCGGCGAATATGTGTTTTTGCGAGACACGTATGGGCGTCTGTCGAGTTTTCTTTATGGCTGGATGCAGATCTTTATTGCCCGGGCCGGTTCGCAGGCTGCGGCGGGAATGGCGTTTGCGATCGGTTTGAATGATTTTCTGGACAAGAAACTCGAGCAATCGATCATTCATTCGCCAGTCGAGATAACTACGCTGCAGCTTGTCGCGGTGATGGTGATCATCATTTTTACGACACTAAATTGTGCTTCAGTTTCGCTTGGCGGCCAGATCGCGACGGTTTTAACCGGCGTTAAGGTCATTTTGATCGTGTTCGTTGGTTTTGGAGCGTTTGTTTGGGTGACAGGGAACGCTTCGCATTTTTCGATGGCAAATGTCGGCGGTACGTGCGAGGGCGTGGCAGATGCAGTGAAAGTCGGTTCGTCGAGCTACACATTCCTAGGCGGCTTCGGGGCCGCGATGCTTGGGGCTTTGTGGGGATATGACGGATGGAATAACCTAACGTTCGTCGCTGGCGAAGTCAAAGACCCGAATCGCAACATTCCGCTCGCGATCATCGGCAGCACGATCCTGATCATATTCCTGTACGTTTTTGTTCACGTCGGATATTTTTACGTGCTTGATCCGACGGCAATCGCTTCGGTTTCGAAGAGTTCTTCGGTGGCAAAGACGGTCGTTAGTATGTTCTTCGGCGGCGATATTACAACACTCGCGACCGGTGTTGGAGTGGCGTTCTTTACGGTTGGATTGATGCTTTCGTCGCTGGGAACATTGCATACTTCGCTGATGGCAGGAGCACGCGTGCCGTACGCGATGGCGAAGGACGGGACGATGTTCAAGACCTTTGGTAAGCTGTCGATCAATTCTGTTCCGGTAAGCTCGGTGATCCTCATGGGCGTGCTTTCGACGGTCCTCGCATTGAGCGGTTCGTTCGATACGCTGACGGATTATGTGGTGTTCGGCTCGTGGATCTTTTACGCGCTGGTCACTTCGTCGATCTTTATTTATCGACGAAAATATCCTGAACTCGCCCGGCCATACAAGGCGTGGGGATATCCGGTCGTTCCGGTAGTATTTTTGTTCGTCGCGGGCTGGCTGTTGATCAATACGATGTGGACGGCCCCGACGCAGTCGTTTATCGGTATCGGGCTGATTCTTCTGGGATTGCCGGTCTATTATTACTTAACTTTAAAGGGGATAAATCTTCGCCGGACGAAGAGGTTTAGCAATATGTCCACGCAAGATCGACGAAGCGGCACCGAACGCCGAGCGTCAAACAGATTTCAGATCGAGGTCGATGTCCAATGGCAGGGCTCGGGCGAACGCCTGCCCGGATCGATCAGTGATGTTAGCTTGGACGGATGTTTTGTACTGAGTTCGGGCGACGTTTCGGATGGCGAGACGGTCAAGCTGTTCGTTCCGCTCGCAGATGGAATGAAGGTCGAGTTCAGCGGACGCGTTGCTAACCACGTGCTGGAGA
This sequence comes from Pyrinomonadaceae bacterium, assembly GCA_047600985.1. GTDB lineage: Bacteria > Acidobacteriota > Blastocatellia > Pyrinomonadales > Pyrinomonadaceae > OLB17. Next base: position 1,246,466 of record JASGKA010000002.1, read on the forward strand.
TCGGTTTCGGACTTAAATTTGACCAACTTTCGGCCGCGCAGCGAGACGTGCTGAGCCGATTGGTCAGGGAAGCGAACGGTTAAGCCTCTTCACTGCGACGCGTCAAAGCTTCGAGAGCAACCTCGCGGTCGTCGAAGTGGAACTTGTTGCCATTCACAAGCTGATAGTTTTCGTGGCCTTTTCCTGCGATTATTACGACATCATTTGTCGTTGCTGCCGAGACAGCTTTGTAGATCGCCTCGCGACGGTCTGAGATCGCATAATATTCCACGCCTTGTTCCTTCACACCGAGTTCAATTTCCTCAATAATTTTCAGCGGATCTTCGTTACGCGGATTGTCCGAAGTGATGATCACCAGATCGCTGTATTCGCCTGCGATCTCGCCCATCGGTTTGCGTTTGGTGCGATCGCGATCGCCGCCGCAGCCGAAGACGGTGATTATTTTGCCGTCCGTCAGATCTTTCGCGGTCTTAAGGGTATTCAGCAATGCGTCGTCGGTATGAGCATAATCAACAACGACCGCAAAATCTCCATCGTGCGGCACACGTTCAAATCTGCCGGGAGCTCCGACGCAGGTCGAAAGGCCTTTCTGGATCGAGCCCAGATCAAACCCGAGTTCCAACGCTGTTGCTGTCGCTGACAGCATATTGTAAACATGCGGACGGCCGACAAGCGGGGAAGTCACATGAATATTGCCCGCCGGAGTTTTCAGATCGAACGAAGTGCCGCGGATCAGCGAGACTTCGATGTTCGAAGCCGCAAGATCTGCATCGCCTATTTGCGAACACGTCACGACCCGTTGCCCGTCCGCCCGCAGTTCATCAGCGAGCTTCGCTCCCCATTCGTCATCGATATTTACCACGCACGAGCCCGGTTTTTCGCCCAAACCGCCGTCGAAGAGCTTTTTCTTGGCGGCGAAATAGTTCTCCATGGTCTCGTGATAATCGAGATGATCGCGTGTCAGGTTTGTAAAGACAGCAACCTTGAACCGCAGCCAGTCGCAGCGGTGCAAGTCGATCGCTTGTGAAGAAGTTTCCATCACCGCAACGGTGCACCCAGCATCGACGGCTTCGCGGAGGAAGCGGTTTGTGTCCGAGGCCTCAGGCGTGGTTCGCACGGCTTCTTCGCTCTTCTCGCCGATGCGGTATTCAACGGTCGTGAGCATCGCGACCCTTTGTTTCGCGGCTTCGGCGAGGGCAAAGCAGAGATATGTTGTTGTCGTTTTTCCGTTTGTGCCGGTGATCCCGACGAGGTCGAGTTCGTGCGACGGGTTGCCGTTGATAACGGCGGCCGCTTTGGCAAGGGCTCCGCGTGCATTGGCTACTTTTAACCAGGCTCCGGCAAAATCCTCGGGCGGGTCGAATTCAGAAATGATGCCTGCGGCTCCTCGACGCATGACGTCATCGACAAACCTATGGCCATCCATCGTCGCACCTTTGATCGCGACAAAGATCGTGCCTTCGCCAGCCTGCCGCGAATCGTGCGTTACGTCGGTTGCGACTGCGGTTCCATCGCCAAAAAGCTGAGCATTTAGCTGCTCGGCAAGAGTTTGCGTTGTGATATTCTGTGAACTCAAAGCTTTGTATTACCGTCCGAAGGGGAATTATACGACACGGATATATTTTCCACGAACATCGTTCCCGCGTTTTCGTATTAAGTCTCAGAATCGGAGGTTTTCGGATATGAATATCATTAAATTGATCCTCGGTGCGATCGGCCTTGTTTTTGTCGGAATGCTGCTTTTGTGGGTTCTCGGCTGGATGGGAACTCTTCTTTCGTGGGTGTTCTGGCTCGGGCTGATCGGTTTGATCGGCTACGGCGGCTATCGGCTGTTCGTGGCTGTCGAGAAAAAAGCCCTCGGAGCCGATCCGCATCAGGGCCTTGGCTCGAATATGGATATCAATATGTCGTGGGATGAGTACGACAAAAAGTATCTTCATAAATAGTCAGCTAGACAAATTTCGCGAGATTCGCTAGATTCTTAGTTTGCCTCGTGCCGAGGTGGCGAAATGGTATACGCACTAGTCTTAGGAACTAGCGACGAAAGTCATGCGAGTTCGAGTCTCGCCCTCGGCACCAAAATTTAATTAAGCGATCATTGGTCGGTTTGCTATTGTCCGTTCGTGACATCGCTTCCGGCCATTAGCTTTTGATGGCTGTGGGGTTTTATAATTCTACATTCGTGCCGACCACGCGAGAGTGGCTGCAGACAAGAGATAATGAAAAGCGAAATAAAGGAAATTTCACCTACCCAAAAAGAGATACATTTACAGATCGACGCCGACGTAGTCAAAGCGGCATACGGAAAGGCAAGCCAGAAGTACGCAAAGAATGCGAACATTCCGGGCTTCAGAAAAGGCTATGCACCGCTCGATGTCGTTCGCATGCGGTATAAGGAAGAGATCAAGAGCGAAGTTCTGCAGATCGTGGTTCCTGATGCGGTTACGGCGGCGATACAGGAGCATGATGTGCATCCGCTGGCGGAGCCGCAGCTTCATCTGGAAGATCACGAGAATGTGAAGGTGAACGGCTCTGTGCCGATCTCGCTGCACGTTCACGTCGAAGTGATGCCCGAGATCCCGACGCCGAAGTACGACAATATCGAGGTTACGCGTCGCGTAAAGCCGGTTCTAGATGGCGAGGTCGAAGATCTGATCGCCGAACGCCTGCAGAAAGAAGCGTCGCTGATCCCGGTCGAGGGCCGCAAGTCCGAACTCGGTGACACGGTAATTGCCGACCTCGAAGGCACATTTGACGACGCTCCGAATGCGGAACCGATAAAGGCTGAAGATCTCGAGGTTGAACTTGGCGGCGAGCATATAGAGAAGTCTTTCACGGAAAATCTCGTTGGTGTCGAGCAGGACGAAGAGAAGGCGTTTACAGTCGCTTATCCGGCAGAATTCTCCTCGGAAGCTCTTGCGGGCAAGACAGTTCACTATAAAGCGAAGATCAAATCCGTTGGGAAATCGGAAGTTCCGGAACTCAACGACGATTGGGCGAAGAGCCTTGATGAAGGCTACGATTCACTAAAAGACCTGCGTACTCGGCTGAAAGCCGACCTAGTAAAATATGCAGAAGCCGATGCGGACGCCCGTCTGAGAAATAACGCGATCGCCAAATTGATCGAGAACAACACATTCGAAGTCCCGAACGTTTTGATCGAGAATCAGGCGAGAAATCTGCTGAACAATTTTGCTCAGGACATGCAGCAGCGTGGAGTCGATCTGAATGCGGTCGATCCGCAGTTCATCGAGATGGCGTACGGCAACATGCGGCAGCAGGCAGAACGTGACGTTCGCGGTGCGATGCTGCTCGACAAGGTTGCTGATCTCGAAAAGGTCGAGGTTGCCGAATCGGAGATCGAGGAAGAGCTCACGAAGATGTCCGAGTATTACCGCACGACGAATGAAGAAATTCGGGCGTCGCTAGAAAAGCAGGGCGGTGGGATCGAGAATATCAGCAATAACCTCAAGACCAGAAAGTCGATCGAAGCCGTGATCGCTAAGGCGAAGGTCACCGAAGGCGAGTGGGTAGATGAATCGCTTGCTCCGGCTGAAGTCGCTGCTGATGCCGAGGCAGAGCCGAAAAAGGAAGTCAAAAAGAAGGCTCCGGCGAAGAAAAAAGCGGCAAAGGAGTAGCTTAGTTTCGCTTGCAATTTTAGCGAAAAGTTGTAAAATCGGTTTCCGATACTGGCAATCGTCGTATTTTCAACAACTTATCGTAGTTTTATTCAAGTACAATCTCAGGCATTTGGTAATTTCGTTAGTAGAGTAAGAATATGGCATTAGTACCAATGGTCGTTGAGCAGACTTCGAGAGGCGAACGTGCCTTCGACATCTACTCACGCCTTCTCAAAGACAGCATCATTTTCATCGGAACGCCTATCGACGACCAGATCGCGAATCTCATCGTCGCTCAGCTCCTTTTCCTCGAAGCCGAAGACCCGGAGCGCGATATCAACCTCTATATCAACAGCCCGGGTGGTTCGATCACCGCTGGAATGGCGATCTATGACACGATGCAGTTCATCAAGAACGATGTAACGACGATCTGCGTCGGCCAGTGCGCTTCGATGGGAGCCTTGCTGCTCTGTGCCGGAGCTGCGGGCAAGCGTTTTTCGCTACCGAATGCACGCGTTCTGATCCATCAGCCGTCAGGCGGTGCGTCGGGACAGGCAACGGACGTTCGTTTGATGGCGGAAGAGATCATAAGAATGCGCACGCTAACGTCGTCGATCATATCGAAACATAGCGGCCAGTCATTTGAGCAAGTCGAAAAAGACGTCGAACGCGACCGCATCCTGACTCCGCAGCAGGCAAAAGAATATGGTTTGATCGATGAAGTGATCGAACATCGTGAAAAATAGATGATTGATGGTTGATCGTCGATGGTAGCAGATCTTTTTGCAACCATCGACGGTCGACGAACAACCAACTAACACAATATGCCCCAATATCATCGTCAAGACGAGATACTTTCCTGCTCATTCTGCGGCAAATCGCAGAATGACGTTCGCAAACTGATCGCCGGCCCGGGCGTTTACGTCTGCAACGAGTGCATCGACATCTGCAACGAGATCATCAACGATGATGAGCAACAGGCTTCGACGTCTGTTAGAACAAACCTCCCCAAACCGCAAGAGATCAAAGGCTTCCTGGATGATTTTGTCATCGGGCAGGACGAGCCAAAAAAACGTCTCGCGGTTGCTGTTTATCAGCATTACAAACGGCTCGAACTGGCCAAACGCCGCAGTGACGTCGAACTTCAGAAATCAAATATTCTTCTAATTGGGCCAACTGGAACTGGCAAAACGCTGCTGGCTCAGACGCTGGCACGCGTCCTTTCAGTTCCGTTTTGCATCGTCGATGCGACCAGTTTGACCGAAGCGGGCTATGTCGGGGAAGACGTCGAGAATATCCTAAATCGGCTGCTCCAATCGGCGGGCGGCGATATTGAGAAAGCCCAAACTGGCATCATTTATATCGACGAGATCGACAAGATCTGCCGCAAGGACGACAACCCATCGATCACTCGTGACGTTTCTGGTGAGGGAGTTCAGCAGGCTCTGCTAAAGATACTTGAAGGAACGATCGCCAATATTCCAACCGCTGGCGGCGGAAGGAAGCATCCCCAGCAGGATTTCCAGCAACTCGACACCACCAACATCCTATTCATCTGCGGCGGAGCCTTCATCGGGCTTGAAAAGGTTGTTGAAAAGCGCTTTCGCAACAAGTCGCTTGGGTTCCAGGCCGACGTTAAAACTAACAAACAGCGTCACAACGAATCAATAAACAAACTCGAACCCGAAGATCTGATCCACTACGGTCTGATCCCTGAATTCGTTGGTCGTTTGCCTGTGATCGCAACGCTTTCCGAACTCGATGAAGCAGCACTTGTTTCGATCCTAACGGAACCGAAGAACGCGCTTGTAAAGCAGTATCAGCGAAAATTTGAATTCGACAATATTGCCCTCAAATTCACCGACAGTGCCCTCACCGCCGTCGCCCGTGAAGCTCACAAGCGTAAAGTTGGAGCCCGCGGCCTCATGATGATCCTCGAAGAGATCCTCCTCGAATCCATGTACCACCTGCCAACCACAAAATCAGTTAACGAGATCATAATCACGAAAGAGATGATTGAGAAGAAGGTTCCGGTGTTTGAGGTGGTTTCCAGAGCTGAAGAAGCTGCATGATCCTCGTCGAACTTATTAATGTGAAGGCGGTTGTACGAAGCTGCCCGGCTTAATAATTGATCATATTCGGACTTAGCTCGGCTACTTTCGGGCAGTCGACCTTGGCATAAATTCAAAATACGCGGCAATTATTATCGCTCTCCAGCCAACGCCGATCGCGTCTCATCGGACTGTCATTTCGTGTTTTTCTGCTTTTCTCTGATATTGACCAAATCTAGACGAAAGAAGTGCGAATCGACTCACACTTTTCTCTTTGCAGGCCGCAACCACCATAAACATTCGCCCTCAGCACACCGCACCGTCTCCATCCGCGCTCAAAAAAACCGGCAAACCGTCTAACTAAAACGCCCAACGTCTAACCAAAATACCCCGAATTGGTAAAGGCAAAACCCGCCTTTGGTCAAAGGTCAAAACGCCCCCAAAACGCCCCGTTTCCGAGTCCATTTCGCCTGTCGCCCGCGTCTTCGGCCATTGTCCGTGATCGACGCCATAATAGGCACGATACGGCGGCCGACAACGACGATAATGAAGGGAACGTGATCGCCGAAGACAATGAAGGGCGAGAGCTTATTAGCCGGAAAGATCCGGATCGGCTACCGAGGCAAAGTTGTCCGAAAAGAAATGCAATTGGGCCGAACACGGTCGGTTGGCATTTTCGTCATGCACGCGGTTTCTTTATCTCTTTAGCATCTCCGGATCCTGTGGATTTCGGCGGGCATTAATTGTATGTTAAGGGAACTGAAATTACCTTGACATCGCGGGTTATATACATATAATTACGCGTAATCATTATAGTTAGGAAAAAATAACCGTTCGAGTGCCTGTCCAGCCTTTCCTGCAATCAGCAGCCACGCCCGATGTTCTCGGTTCCAAAGCAGGAGTTGCCCCGTTATGTCCAAAATGCCGCGTTTCGTCCGCTCAACGTTTGTAATTATCGCTCTGTCCATCTTCGCCCTCGCCGGCACCGCCTTCACCGTCGCAGGCGTCAGCGCCGCGGGTGGAACGACCGCTGCGTTCGACTCAGTACGAGCGTTCTTGGGGATTAGCTCCATCGATACAGCTAGCCGTACGGAATCAACCGCCGAGCCGGTTGTTTTTGGTACGACGACGGTTAACATGTCCACTCTTTCTTACACAGAGGATTTTGCGGACATAGCGAACTGGACAAATGATTTCGTCAGTGGAACCGGAACAGGACCTTTTCGCTCATATCCGATTACGACGGGTGGGACGGCGAATGATGGCGTTCGTACAACGAAATCCTCGGCGACATTTGTTACAGGTACGTCTGGCGGAATTCAAAAAGGAACGGGCAATCTTGTATTCTTATCGACCGGGTCCGGTTCGCCGTCAGAAGCAGTTGCGGTTGATATTCTCTTTGACTTTACGGGTGTTAATGCGGGAAATCTGTCGTTTGATTGGAGTGTTATCGATAACTCCAGCGGCACACGCCCCTCATCGCTAAAAGTTTTCACATCTACGAACGGTACTACCTTTACTGAACTAGCTGCCGCAGCAGTCACCGATCAAGTGAGTCCGGCAACGGGTTCTATTACCAATGTTTCCCTGCCGGCTGCTTTTAATAACTCCTCGACTGCACGAATTAGATTCTATCAGCATGCCGGAACGGTTACAGGTTCTGGAAATCGTGACAAACTTGCAATAGACAACATCAACGTCACTGCCACTAACATAGCAGCAACGCCGACACCGACACCAACGCCGACGCCGACGTCAACACCGACGCCAACGCCAACACCGACACCGACACCGACACCAACACCGACTCCAACACCGACGCCAACGCCGACGCCAACACCGACGCCAACACCGACGCCAACGCCGACGCCGACGCCGACGCCGACGCCAACACCGACTCCGACTCCCGTCTATCCGGTTCCGGAATTGATGTATTACAAGTTCAATGATTCGGGCACTTCGGTTCCGAACTACGCTTCTTCTCCGGTTGGGACGCAGCCTGCGATCATTCAGGGCAGTGTGACTCAGGGCGGCACGGGGCAGTTTGGCGGCGGTTTGATAGGAAGCGGAGTTGCGTCGTCGACGGACTTTCTTAATACCGGATGGGCTCCGAATCTTGGTGGCGGAAGCTGGACAATCTCCATGTATTTGAATGGCGATTACAATTCAGCGACGCTTTTCTATTTCTTTGGCGATGTTGGCACGAACTCATTCCGTTGTTTCACAAATGGCGTCGCGGGCCCAGGCAATCTCATTCTGCGCGGTGGCGGTTTGACCGACGTGCTCGTCCCGAATGCGGCACTGACCAACACTCCCACGGTAGTTCATTTCGTATACGACTCAACGCTTGCCGAAGTGCGCGGTTACGTAAACGGAGTTCTGGTAACGACGGTGCCTCAGGGCGCCGTTTCTTTGACTGGGACCGGTCCGCTCAAAGTAATGGGCTATCAGTCAGATGTCGGATCTCCAAACGGAGCCGTAATGGACGAATTCCGTCTGTATGGCAGAGCAGTTCCGGCGGCCGAGATCGCCGATACCTGGAACATCGATCTCGGGGGAACTGTAGTAATTCCAATCCCGACTCCAACACCTACGCCAACTCCGACACCGTCTCCAACGGTCACCCCGGCACCGTTCCCGGTTCCGGAATTGATGTATTACAAATTCGATGACTCGGGAACGCTGGTTTCGAACTTCGCCTCTTCGCCGGTCGGTACTTTGCCCGCGAACATCATGGGCGGACTGACGCAGGGCGGAACGGGCGAGTTCGGCGGCGGGCTGATCGGTACGGGAGCAGCATCCTCTACGGATTTCCTCGATACGGGATGGGCTCCGAATCTGGGTGCGGGCAGTTGGACGATCTCGTTGTATCTGAACGGAAATTATCCGTCGTCCGCCATACTTTATTACGTCTTTGGCGACGTCAATTCGGGTCAGTTCAGATGTTTCACTAACGGTGTTGCCGGCAACAACAATCTGATCCTCCGTGGTGCCGGTTTAACCGATGTCACCATTGCTAACGCGGCTCGCGCTAATGTCCCGTCAACCGTTCATTTTGTCTATGATTCGGTAGCTCACGAGGTTCGCGGTTATCTCGACGGCGTCTTGGTTACGACCGTCGCTCAGGGGGCGGTCAACCTCACCGGAGCTGGGCCTTTCAAGGTCATGGGTTATGGTACGAATGTTGGCTCGCCTAACGGAGCAGTAATGGATGAATTCCGTCTCTATAACCGTGCTCTTTCCGCGACTGAGGTTGCGGATACGTGGAACGTGCAGTTGGGATCAGGTGTTGTCGCTCCGAGTCCTACCCCGACTCCAACGCCGACGCCGACGCCAACGCCCGGTGCAAGCCCCACACCGACCCCGACACCTGGACCGGGCGGATGCGACGCTCCGGCTGGCTGGTCTTACACCGATCGCATAGTTATTACGGAAAATTCTGGATCGACTCTGACCGATTATCAGGTTAGGCTCCAGATCGACACTCAGTCGCTGATCGCTGCTGGAAAACTGTTGCCGAACGGTGCGGACCTCAGATTTGGGTACAACGGCGGTGCGACGCTTCTCAACTACTGGATCGAGAGCGGTATCAATACCGCAACTACCGTTGTTTGGGTCAAGCTCGATTCGTTGCCAGCGTCAGCTAATACAACGATCGAGATGTATTACGGCAATCCGTCCGCATCCGCGGCGTCCGCTGTTTCGGGCACGTTTAATGGTCCTAATTCTTCGACGGATCAGGTTTCTTCGGGCAGTCCTGGCGGCGTTGGCAATTCGCAGCGTGGCTTCAGGTTCTCGCCGAACGAAGACATTTTGGTGACAAGTTTCGGCAAACTCGAACCTACGGGCACGACCCGCTATGTGACGCTGTTCAACTTCGCCACTCAGGCGATCATCGATCAGACTCAGGTTAGCGGTCCGGCAGCACAGTATTCCTACGCCCCGTTGCCGAATCCTCGATGGCTTACGCAGGGAACTCAGTACTTACTTGAGGTTTTCCAGGCGGCTGCGGATGGATACTACTTTGGTCAGTCGACCCAAATTAATTCACATTTGACGTACTACGATATGCGATATTGCAATTCGTGTACGCAGAATACCTTCCCAACCAGTACGCTTTCGAATTATCAGTATGGTTATCCGGATCTGCAGTTTTATACAAAGCAGAACATAGCAAATCCGCCGACCTACACATTGTTCGGTCCGGCAGTTTGTGTGATCCTAAATCCGGCTGAAACGGGAACGAACGGTGATGATCTGCTGGTGATAAACGCGGCGGGACCAAATGCCGGAACGTATTCGCTTAACGGCGGTCCACCTGTCACCTTGAACGGCACCGTCACATTCACATTCAACGGCCTGGGCGGAAACGATACGCTGCGCATCAACAATCCGCCGAATGGGCTATTTGCCCCGACAGGCGGGATTGATTTCAACGGAGGCGGTCAGCCGGGCGATAAATTAGAATTGCTGGGCGGCGGTGGTCCAGGCTTTGATGAAACGTATTTTGTCGGGACGACCGCACCGCCAATCGGTCCCGGACCGGGAAATAACGGTGATGGACTGGTGAGATTTACGGGCGGAACTCCTGTGGATATTAGGTTTACCGGACTTGCCCCGATAATCGACACTGTCGCCGTGGCCAGCTTGACTGTCACCGCAACAGATGCGGCAAACACCATCGGATTGACAAACGGAGCAACGGCACCGCGTCTGCAGGTTTCTGTGGATGCATTTGAACCCATAGAATTCGATAACAAGGGAACGCTGATCATCAATGCCGGAGACGGTGTCGCGGGCGGCGATGCGGGTGATTCCGTAACGGTGAGTTATTCGAATGTCCCGACGGCTCTAGCCGCCGTTACCGTCAATGCTGACGAGGGCGGCGATACGATCAACGTCACAGGCACGGCGGCGGCTATCCCGGTCAACCTGAACGGCGGCGACGGCGACGATCTGGTAAGTCTCGGAAATGGCGTTTCCCTCAATGGAGGAACTGTCAATGGCGGAGCCAATACCGATACGATCGACTACAGCGCCTACACGACAGGTGTTGCGGCGAATCTCGGACTCGGAACGACCGGTCTCGCGGGTGATATTGATGGATTGCAGGAAAATCCGTCGCAATCGACCACGGCAACGGGAACCGCGACCTATACTTATAATGCCGCCAGCAAGACCTTCGACATTAACGTTACCGTATCGAATCTCTCGCCGGCGTCGGTCACCGGTTACCACATCCATCGTGAGCATCCGGGAGCGAACGGGCCGATCATTGTTGATCTCGCCGCGATATTCGGCTTGGGAGCTTTGGTTCCGTCCGGAAGCGGATTTACGTTTACAGCGAGCGGCGTTGCTCTACCACCGCAGCACGAGGCGGCATTTCTCGGCGGCGTAACCTATCTTAATTTCCACACGGCAGCGGCTCCCGGCGGATTGATCCGGGGTCAGATCTTCTCGGCCGGAAACGTCAACCTTGCTTCGGGAACGTCGACCGGAACAGGCGGCGTCTCAAACCTCGAAAACATTAACGGTGGTTCAGGGGCAGACAGCCTGGTAGGAAATTTCTCGTCAAACACGATCAACGGCAACGCGGGAAATGATACGATCCTCGGCGGCCCGGCGGCCGATACGATGAATGGCGGTGCCAACAACGACTCGATCATTTGGAGCAATGGCGACGGCTCCGACATTATAGACGGCAACGCCGATGCTGACACGGTCAGGGTCAACGGATCGGTGTCGGCTGGCGACGTCTTCACGACAGGAGCCGGTGTCGGGGGACGCGTCGCATTTGCAAGGACGAGCGCTGGCCCGTTCACTCTCGACATCGGTACGGCCGAAACACTCGTCGTTGCTGGAGTTGGCGGCAGCGATGCGATGACCGTAAATAGTCTCGCGGGCGTCGCAGACCTGACGGCGGTTGGCCTTTACGGGTTTGCGGGCGATGATACGTTCGCGGTTACTCCGGCGACGGCAACGGCAATTAGGGTAAGCGGCGGGGTTCCTGTGCTGCCGACCCTTCCGGGCGATGCGTTGAGCTTGAATCTTGCCGGTACGACGGGGTTCGCACTGACTCCGGGAGCACCTGGTGATGGAGTAGTGTCATTCACTAATCGGGCTTCCGTAATTTACGCAAGCATCGAGACTCCGCCTGTAGCAACTACGGCGCTGACGCTAACGTCGTCAGCGAACCCAAGCCTCTTCGGCCAGTCGGTCACGTTCACAGCAACGGTTGCAACTGTACCTGCCGGCGGAACTCCGACAGGAACGGTGCAGTTCTTTGACAATGCCGTCGCTCTCGGGCCGCCGGTCGCACTTGCGGCTGGAACGGCGACGTTTACGACGTCGACTTTGGCGGTCGCCGATCATCCGATCACGGCGAACTACGTAAGCGATTCGGCAGTGTTCCTAAACAGCAGTGGCACGCTCTCCGGAAATCCTCAGCGGGTAAACAAAGCGAGCACCACGACAACCATCACGGCCGACACGCCTGATCCGAGCGTGGTGGGACAGAACTATACTGTAACGGTCACGGTCGCTCCTGTCGCTCCAGGCGGCGGCACTCCAACGGGCAACGTCACCGTCTCGGACGGCTCGAACACCTGCGTGATCATTCTGCCAGCCACAAACTGCCAGCTCGCGAGTACTTCGGCCGGAGCCAAGACGCTGACGGCGACGTACTCAGGCAATAGCAATTTCAACGGCAGCGTTTCGGCGACCGTGCCGCATACGGTCAACCCGGCGGCAACGACGACGATCGTTCAAACCGCGCAGAATGCTCCGGTTTATGGGCAGTCGACGACGATCACGGCTTCGTTGGTGGCGAATGCTCCGGGATCGGGAACGCCGCAGGGGAATGTGAATTTCCTGGATGGTGCATCACCGATCGCGGGCTGTCAGAATGTGGCTCTCAACGGCCTTGGTGCGGCGTCGTGCTCACTGAATAACCTTGGAGCGGGAACGCATACGATCACCGTCAACTACTCGGGCAACACGAACTATCTCGCCAGCTCGGGTTCCGCACAACAGACGGTGCTCAAAGCCGCACTGAACATCACGGCATCGAGCCATAATGTGACGTACGGCGATGCGGTACCGACGATCACACCGACATTCTCGGGCTTCGTGCTCGGAGAAAGCTCGGCTAACCTTACGACGCAGCCAAACTGCTCGACAACGTACACACAGGGAGCGGGAGCGGCAGGCTCGCCGTACCCGACAAGCTGTACTGGAGCAGTATCGGCGAACTATGCGTTCAACTACATAAACGGTTCGATCAACGTCGCCAAGAAAGGCCTGACGGTGACGGCTGACAATAAGAGCCGTGGCTACGGAGCGGCGAATCCGGCATTGACGGCGACGATCACCGGCTTTATCGGAGCGGACAATGCCGGAAACAGCACAACGGGAACGGCCGGACTCTCGACGACAGCGACGGCGACGAGCCCGGTCGGGAACTACCCGATCACGGCGACACTCGGAACATTGGCGTCTTCGAACTACACGTTCACGACGTTCAACGCCGGAACGCTGAGCATAACGGCTGTCCAACTCACAGTGACGGCTAACAACCAGACGAGAGTGTACGGAGCACCGAACCCGACGTTGACGTACTCGATCACGGGCTTTGTCAACGGTGAAGGAGTAGGAGTGGTGACCGGAACACCGAGCATCACAACGACCGCCAACGCGACGAGTGCACCGGGAACATACCCGATCACTACAGCCCAAGGCACGCTGGCAGCTCCGAACTACACGTTCACGACAGCCAACGGAACCCTGACGGTCACACAGGCCGCAACTACCACAACGATCACGAATGCGGCAGCCCTCGGCAATCCGACCTCGGCCGGACAGAGCTATGCCGTCAACTGGTCGACCACTCCGGTCGCCCCGGCAACCGGAACACCGACCGGAAACGTGACGGTAAGTGACGGAGCAGGAGCAACGTGTACGGCAGCAGTAGCAGCCGGAACGTGCAGCATCACCTCGGCGACATCGGGCACGAAGACCATCACGGCAACATACGCCGGCGATGCGAACTTCACGGGCAGCACGTCGCAAAGCGTCCAGCACAATGTCGTCAACGGCCTGACCGGTAACGTCAAGCAGTTCATCGCCTTCGGAACGAACACGAACCTCGCAGGCGTTACGATGACACTGCTCAACACGGGAACTCAGCAGGCAGTGACCACAACGACGGATGCGAACGGCAACTACTCGTTCTCGACCGCACTCGGACAGAGCTACACGATCACTCCGAGCGGACTGGGCAAGGCCTTCGAAGCGACGAGCCGAACCTACACGAACGTCGCCGGAAACATCTCGGGTGCTGACTTCATTGCATATGATGTTCCTGGCCCGAATGCCATCCCAAGAAGTGCACGTGTTTCGAGCCAGATCGCGACACAGGGACAACCTGTGACCGTTCCGGTGCTGATCACGACGACCGGAGTTGAGACGAAGGTCTCATTCTCGGTCGAATACCCGACAGGCCCGCTCGGAGTCCCGACGGTCACGTGCGGCACGGGAGCAGTTAACTGCACGCTCACGGTCAACAACTCGCTGTCAGGTAAGGTCGGCATCACCGTGACACCGTTCAACTCGAACCCGCTGACAGCGGGAACGAGAGAGCTTGTGAAGATCACCTTCCCGACGCAGGCCAACCCGGCGACGAGTGCAGCGATCAAGTTCGGCGACTTCCCAACAACGAAAGACGTCAGGAACGCCGAGAACAACCCGCTCCCAATGCTCTACTGGACCGACGGCCTGGTATCCTTCACCGGCGGAACGCTGCTTGACGGAGCCACGATCTCGGGCCGAGTGACCACCGCAGCCGGCCAGGGCCTCAGAAACGCCACGGTCACGCTGATCGACACGGCTGGCGGAAGACGAACGACGATCACGAGCAGCTTCGGCAACTACCAGTTCGAAAACCTCGAACTCGGAAGAGACTACATGCTCGTGGTAACCAGCAAACGCTTCAGATTCGCAACGCAAACGGTCAACCTAAGCGGTAACCTAAGCGAAGTGAATCTCGTCGGACTGGAGTAACCTGAAACGATCGCAAGATCGCTAAACCAAACAAAAAGGCGGGCTCACAAGGCCCGCCTTTTCTGTTTCTGTATCTGTCCTGAATTATCAGATAGGCCGCGGTTTGAGGTTATTATCAAACAGCAACATGAGAATAATGATTTGTTAAGTGGATATGAATGGTACACCCGGCATGATTCGAACATGCGACCCCTTGATTCGTAGTCGCTAAGCAGCTTTGGTGTATTGGTCTGAAATTTGGTCCAGCGTTGATAAATACTGGCATTTTTAATGCACGAAGGCAAAACAGTTGGTGGCCTTTTGGCGGTTTTTGACTGATTTGTCGAATCAAAAGGGGCAAAAATAGGGGCAAGCGTTTAGCGGCTCAATTGTTGAGCGATCGCCGCGATCGACGCAGGTGTCGGGTTAACGTATCGCAGGAACGTTTTGATGTTCGTGTGTCCTGAGATTTTCATAACCAGCGGCTGCGGGACTCCCTTTTCGAGCATTCGCGTGATCGCTGTGTGTCGGAGATCGTGAAAATGCACATCCGGGAGCTTGGCTTTTTCGCAGGCCCGGCGGAAAGAGTCCTGGAATTCGCCGGTCGTGAAAACCTTGCCGGTCGAACGTTTCTTTTGAAGAGATTCTAGAACTGCTTTTAGCCGATCGGTTACCGGCACCATTCTTGGCTTTTCCGTTTTTGTGTTCGTCGCGTTGATAGTGATGCAGCTATTTTCAAGATCTACCTGTTTCCAGGTTAGAGACATGATCTCACCTTTTCGGCAGCCGGTTTCAATCCCGAAAACAATAATTGACGCGAGATGCTCCCGCCGTCCGACACACCAACTTAAAAGGGCGGTTTCTTCGGCGGGCGTTAATATTCGGGTTCGCTCAACTTCCAGGGCCGCGACGATCAAAGGCCGACCGCGTTTGAACGGGCTAACATCTAACCAACCCTGCTCGATCGCAATATTGAAAAGCCGTCTTAGCCATTTCAGATAGTGATTTATCGTCGCAACGGTTCGCATCTTTGGCGGACGTTTCACATCATCGTAGACGATCGCGGGCGTTGCTTCGACTTCGGCTTTGTACTGCCTAACTTGCTCGTAGGTGATCGACGGCAGCGGGGAAGGGCCGAAGTAGTCTAAAGCTGTATCGAGTAAAGGAATGATAGATCCGTGATTTTGTTTATATCCGGCTACTTTCTTACCGTCAGTGAAGCGAGCGGCGGTTAAATATTCGCGGCGGAAAAACGCGTCGAGGTCAGCGTATGTTTTTTGTGGCCGTAATTCACTTTCGACTATTGCCGTCAGTTTAGGGAGTTCTATTTTTGCTGATTCACGAGTGCGGCAGGTGCGTTTCTTTTCGCGGACTTTTCCGGCGTCGTCGCGATATCGAACGCGAGCATACCACGTTGATTTCTGGGAGCTGTCTTTTAGGATTTCGCCACGGATTTTGTAGGCCATCAGGGTTTAAGTCTTATATTAACCTTCTCTGCCGCTGCTTTTGCTAGCATTGATTTAATTTCGCCGCCCAATCGTGTTATAAAAGCTACGAATTTTTCCATGTCAGCTTCGGGCACATCGCCCTTCTCGTAGCGCTCGTAAATGGCCTTGACGACTTCTTCTGGACTATCGACCATCCAATTATCGGCAAATGGCTGCACGTAATCTGAGAATGCTTCGGGGGTTGCATCTTTCTGCTCCCGAATTGCCTGTAGCACAAACTGATAAACGAGTGCAGACATTGTCGTTTTTTTTAGTCGGGCGACAGTCGCAAAATCATCAACGGTTTGCGATTCAAACTTCACCGTCAGTAGTCGAGTCTTTTTCATTGGTATAGACATTGTTAACTATAAAAAAGAGAAGATACAACTTGATTTCCAAAAAAGGTATGTACTTTGTCTAGTTGACAGAACGTCTAGACATAGTACATACTTTTTTCGTCAGGTAAAACGATATGAAACTATTAACAGTTAAAATTGACGATAACCTTCATTCCGCTCTTTTCGCCGCAGCCAGGGCGAACGATACCTCGGCATCGAAATTCACCCGAGATGCTGTAAGAGATCTGATAAAGAAAGTCGGCAAGCAGGGAAGATCAATTCTGCCGGTCTCGGCAACATCACAACAAAATACAAAGGAGAATAAGTAAAAATGAATAAACAAACCGACACCACACCGACGCCGTATCTCAACCTCATTCGTGGAAATAATAATCCGGCGTCGAGTGAAAATCAGCATACGAACGTTGATGGGTTTCTGAACGAGATCGGAGAAGGATATACCAATGAGGAGCTTGCTGCATTGGTTTTTGGTGCCTATGGCTATCAACCGGCCCGCCTCGCGTCGGTTATGGGGCGAGAAGGTTATTTCCAAAGCTACTACACGATAATGATACGCATCTACAATCGAATAATGCCGGAGAGAAGAGTGGGCGATTTTCAGCGATGGCTTGACCGGAACAATTTTCACCTAGACGGCTCTCAGGAATACTTTCTTGAACGCGTTCGGCAAGAGCGTCCAAATTTTGCGGCAGCCGCGTAAAACACAAAAACCGAAAGCCCTGGGACAATCGAGGGTTTTTTAATAGCCCCAGGGCCGCGGTTCCAACGGCCTAAATTCATCGTATGGATAATATTTACCAACAAATACCTGATAACCTTCAACGCCTATCTCCCGAAGAAAAAGAAAAACTGCGGCGACAATTCGAATTGCAAGCGAGGGAAAGACTTGACGACTTAATTCGAATGCTCGAAGCGGGAAAAGAGGACGCTATTAAAACTATCGTCGCATCATACTTTGATCCACCGGCTCCGGCAGATCCAAAAAAAATTGAGATTACACCGGTACACGTCTTTTTTATGGATATGAATACCTACATGCCTCTAGGTGAGTTTGGGTATAGCGTTTTTGGTTCAGCATCGGAAGTTTCACGAAATATCATCGCCAAAGGCGAACGACTCCTTGACACAAAAGAGGCAAGAAAATCGCAGAGTGCGGTGTATCGTCGGCTCCGAGACACGTTCAAACTAAGTGCTGCGGAAGCTGCAAGTTATTTCATTCCGGAGAATGCTAGCAAAGACGAGAAAGAGCGAATAAAAATGCGGCTTCGAGCAAGTTACACCCGCTATAAAAAAGACAGTAAAGACGTTCGGAAAGGTACGAAACCTGCAAAACGTACCCCCCTTAAAACGCCAAAAAAGTAGACACCCATTCTGCTAATGTGTGACTGTTGCCTTAACCGGGCAGTGTCCCGGAATTTGAAACTTTAGAAATTTTAAGGAAGGTAAACACACAAAATGGCAACACTGAAAAATCTTAAAGAAGCGGTACTTGAGGCCGTGACTGTCTTGGATGACTGTGATGGATCGCGGTCGGCTCTAACGGAAACCGTGGATGCGGTCCGCGACATACTTAGCGAAGCATACGGCCCGGATTTTGAGGATGATCTTGAAGACTACGAGTTCGAGACATCTGACGAAACGGACGAAGACGCTACTTCTGATGAGGACGATCTCGACGCCTAGGAGGGTACTATGGAAAAACTATCTGAACTCGATCTCTTAATTGGAGGCGTCGGATTTGTTTCCGGCCTGCTTCTCGCGTCCGTTTTCGGCGGCGACAAAGGGGGCTGCGGATGCGGACCGAAAACCGGTCAAGTACCGCAATTCATAAATCCACCGACCGATCCCTTAACAGCCGCTAAACTTGTCGGCCCCGGTGTCACTCAACCAGCCCAAACCATGGGCCGGGCCGCGAGACTATCCGGTGCCAACACGATGGGCCGCATCGGTGAACCTCGCGAATTGTGCGACATTCAAGTCTGGACGCAGTACGTGAACGGCGTTCCAACGCCGGTCGAAGTCATGGTTCGCCCCAGTGGAACCGTGAAGGTCGATTGGAACCACACAGGACAATTCAACTGATGTTCCGACGCGGATTTGAGAGGCGGTTTAAGGATTAAAGTTACTGGACAACCGCCTCGCTTTGCTTCGTTGGAGATTTTCATAAACCCTTCGGCGGTGGCAGTCCGGACGTAAATAACCCGCTAACTGCGAAATCCTTGTCATTTACAAGGGTTCAACTACGTTTTGCTTCTGCCGCAACGCACTTGATACGCAATTTATACACGCTATGGACATAGAAACACCGGAAATTGAACAAACGGAATCGCCCGCCAAGCAGCGAAACAGCAAACGGCAACCGAAGACGGATCGCAGAATCTGGGTTTATGAGGTTGTTGGCGGTAAAAATGTTGAATGTGGAAGCTTCCCAGAGGCAACAGTGGGGCACCATGTAGAGCGTCGCTTACCCGCATTCGTTCAAGAAATGTACGGCCCGGGTGAGTATAAGGTTGATATACGAACGCCTAAAGGGGCTCTCGAAAAAACCTTTCCTATCACGATCGCCGACCAGCAGGACGAGAATATTATCGATGTGGACTACAACGATGTAGAGCAGGATTTAGAAGCCGATCATCCGACAGGTTTTCAGCACCAGCAGCCGCCAGTTAGCGGCTTTTCACCACTTGAGTATGAAAACATGATGCTAAAAGCACAACTGCAAAATTCAGAGCAGCAGCGGCAAGCAGGGGCGGCGAATGATCAATTCATGTTAACGATGCTCCAAAATAGTTGGGAGCAGCAGCGGCAATTTATGGCTCAGCAGATCGAGATGTTGCGTAGTGCAAGCAGTCAGCCGAGAGAAGATCCAATGGCGATGATGGAGCGAGCTTTTAACATGGTTTCCAAGGCCCGTGACTTTACGGAATCTGTAACACCGTCTGAAAGCTCCGGTGAAAGTTCTTGGCTCGCTGATGGAGCCAAACTTGTTGATTCTCTCGGCAAAACCGTAGGCCCTGCAATACCGGCTATCGTCTCGATGCTGGCTCAGCCAGCGGTCCAGCCAACGCCGCAACCGTACCAGCCACAGCAGTATCAGCCGCAGCCGTCGCCTGTGACCGCACCGATTTCAGATATTTCAGATATTGCAGCTCGGGCCAAGGCAGCGAGAAATGGCAATGGTAAGCCGCCAGCAGCGGAAAAGGAGCAAAACGCATGAGCGACGAAACGCAAGACCCCGAACGCATGGGTGACGAGATACTAAACGCCGAAGTCATAGAAGAATCGCTGCTGACACCAAATGAGCTTTTAGCTTATTTGCTCGAAGACTTGATAGCGGGCCGACCTGCTGACGACGTCGCCTGGCACATCATCGATGATTTTATTCTAGCCGAGCGGGAGGAAACCCCGCAGATATTAGCCATGCTCGAAATGGACTCGGCAACCTTGGCCCCACTACTAAAGACGATCGCTTTGCAGGTACATCAGGAAGCTTTGAACGCGATCGATGGGCGGGGCGTGGCCTTTATTGACGAACTAAAATCGTCGGTCAAATCTCATCTTTCCGAAGTGGCGGAAAAAGGCGAAGCGTAGATTTCAGGAGAAAAATGGCCTCACCGTTTGATAACCAATACGCAAATATCCGGTCGAAGATCTATCACTATGCCGATCTTTACGGCATCGATCGTAACGTCGGTATTTGGCAGATCTGGCAGGAAAGCCGTTTTAATCCGCGGGTGTGTTCCGGTCGAGGGGCCTGCGGTATTGCTCAATTCATTCCAGCGACTGCGGATAGGTTCGGCGTCGATCGCGACGATATAGATAGCTCGCTGAATGGCTGGGGCCGGTATATGCGGTGGCTGTTGGATCGTTCGTTCATTAACGGCGATATTCGGCTGGCTTTGGCCGGTTACAACGCAGGTGAAGGGGCCGTGCAGCGTTACGGCGGGATTCCGCCTTATTCAGAAACGGAAAACTACGTCGCAACGATCATGCGAAACGTTGGATCATCTTCGACCGACGTTCAAAGCGACGGCGGGGTGAGTGATGACAGCGACCAGGAATCCGGTAGTGGTTCGGAAAGCTCCAAAATGATCGATCAAGCACAACGCCGGGAGCGGCCTGCATTATCACATCGAACCGGCCCCAGGCTATAACGCCGCGAACTACACCGGCGGCGGATCTGTGAGCCATTTGAAAAAGAAAAAGAGCCTTGAACCTTCGCACGGAACAAGACTCTTAAGAATTACGACGTCGCCACGTCGCTAAACAGATACTAACACACAAAACGTGGCGCGTCGTCTATTACAAACTGGGCGACGCGTTTTTTTATTTCGCGTTGGAGCCCCGGAAAGGAGAGGTTTTAGCATTATGCCAACTATTACCCGGACGAAAATTCCGACCGCAACCGAACTAAAAAAAATGTGTTTCGGCATTGAGCGATCTTACTGGAGCGGTTTTTATCACGGACTGCAAATGGTTCCAGTGTGTGAGACTTGTCGAACAAAGGGCCTGAAATCGCCGGTAGGCGTGTCAGATCCAAAACCGCCGACGATGCGGGAAATTAAATGGTTCCCAAAGCAGCAGCAAGAATACTGGAAGGGATATCACAAAGCTCGTAGAAGTGGTTATTGTTTTGAATGCATCCGAGAACCCCCAATGCCGAGGTCACCCGGTTCGATGTACCTACTCGAAGTTTGTCAATTTAGCATACCCGACGCCGTAAAAAGAGATCGTGAATGGGAGTCCGCTTGGCGAGCTTCGCAGCCTGAACGAAGGCCCTATATCCGTCGACAGGAATTCGAAAAACTCCATGCCGACTTACCAATTCACCTTCAAATTAAAGCCTGGGAGCGGTTTCTAAGCACTTGCCCGTACTACTAAATACTTACTATATGGAACTCACTAACGGACAATCACACGAGTCACCAAACGACCCAATACTTGACGAATTGCGGGCCGTCTCGGACGAAAAAAGCGAAGTTTACGAATTGCCGAAATCATTTCAACGGCATAGCGACGGGTATATTTATTTTCACCCAAAGGACGAAGAGAAAAACCCTTTTAAGGTTTGTTCGGATATCCGCGTGATCGCAACAACATGCGACGCCGATCATCAAAACTGGGGTCTATTGCTTCGCTTCACTGACGGTCAAAAACATGAGCATGATCTGGTGATTCCTAATAGTTTAATGAGCGGCGACGGCGGTGAGCTTCGCGGGCAGTTAATGAATGAAGGGATGTATATTTCGCCGAATGGCCCGGCACGTCAAAAGGTTCTCGAGCTGCTTTTATCATTCAAACCCCAACGGCACATAAAATGTGTGACACGTCTAGGATGGCACGATGACGAGGCGTTTGTTTTCCCGGATAGCACCGTCAGTGAAAAGGGCCGCGATATCGAGATCTTAATTCAAAACACGGATCGATCGGTTAACAAATTCCGAACGGCCGGAACTCTTGAACAGTGGCAAAAAGAGATCGCGGCGAACTGTCGGGGGAATTCGCGGTTGATGTTCGCTCTGTCAGCATCGTTCGCGGCCTCGCTGCTGCCGATCGCTGAAGAGACTAGCGGCGGTTTTCATTTTCACGGCGGATCTTCAACGGGGAAGACTACAACGCTTTTCGTGGCTGGCAGTGTTTGGGGCGGTGATAATCGAAAAGGATTCTTAGAGACCTGGCGGGGAACTGCGAACGGCCTTGAGGCAGTGGCCGAATCGCATAATCACTCGATATTACTGTTGGATGAGATCTCACAGGTTAGTCCACATGAGGTGGGAACCATCGTTTACAACCTTGCTAACGGCTTCGGCAAGGTTCGAATGAGTAGAACGATATCGGTTCGAAAACGTGTCGAATGGAATCTTTTGATGTTGTCATCAGGCGAGAAAACCCTAAGTCAAATGGTGTCGAGTGTTGGCGGCCATATTGTTGGTGGTCAGGACACGCGTTTCGTAAATATTCCGGTAGACGCCGGTGCCGATCTCGGAATATTTGAGGATCTTCACGGGTATACCACGCCAGGCCAACTCGCACAGCATCTCTCCAATCAGAGCAAGAAAACCTTCGGGACGCCGATTAGAGCCTTTATACAGTCGGTTTGCGACAATCGGGCTTTAGTGAAGCAACGTTTAGAGCAAGCAAAAGAGGTATTTAATTCGTTGCCGGAAATGGAATCAGCGGGAGGGGAGGTTTTTCGCGTCGGTAATCGATTCGCTCTAGCTCTCGCAGCTGGCTGTCTTGCTGCTGAATTTGGGGTTTTGGATTGGACCGCGAAAGAGATCCGTGAATGCTGCATTCGAATTTTCCGTGAGTGGATCGCAGATCGTGGCACGTCAGGTGCTTACGACGTCGCCCACGGAGTGCGCGAGGTGCAATCGTTCATCAGACAAAACGGTAGTCGGTTTCAGTCAATGGTGCCGGTATTGCATCCTCGCACTGGGGAACCAATTGAGGAAAAGTCGGTTAGAGATCGTGCGGGCTTCTACCGCGTAGCTGATGATGGAAGCAACGAATTTCTGATATTTTCAGAGGTTTTTAGCGACGTGATTTGTAAAGGGAACCAGCCGCTATCGGTCGCCCGCGAACTGGAACGACGCGGACTTTTGAAAAAAGGAAGGGAATCTCGCTCATTGCTCCAAAGGCTGGTTTTACCTGACGGACTTGGTCGGCAGCGGGTTTACGTCATATCGCTCGAAGAAGCCGAGGAAAATGACACGATTGGCGTGTTAAACAAATTCTAGTTTTTCAGGGGGATCATAAAATGAAGTTGGACACTTGGACACTTGGACATTTTAAAATGAAAGTCAGTGTTTATCGGTGTGCGAAGGCGAAAAAAGTGTCCAACTTGAGAATTCGCTAAAAACCCAAGTTGGACACTTGGACATTTTAGCCCTAATTGTCCAACTGTCCAAGTAGTGTCCAACTCGTTTTTAGCCAAGTTGGACACTGTAATTACCTGAAAACATTAACGTTAAACAATAATGTCCAACTGTCCAACTGATTTTGGCGAAATATGATAGGTACAGTCTCTACAAAGCGGTAAATTTAGGTCGTGCTAAGAACGCGTTTTTAATCTCTTTCACGATTCCGCATGCGATCCAGTACATACTCGACAGGATAATTACGTCGTGATCCATATGTGCCCGCTCCGAGACGGCTTTAAACTTAAGTTCCATCTGAGCCTTGTAACTCACTCTGGCCGTGGGCTGAAAACGATTAACGACAGTCTCATTTCGCTCCCAATTCCAGGGCTCATGCACTCCAAGTTGAGCGGGGCCGGTCGGCCCAACAACTGTAACAAAATCCCAAACTGTTCGACCAACGCTCACCGGCACAGGCATAATTAGATTATGCTTCGTGTCATTACAGACTTCGTGCATCGCCCAGATCGGATAACTGCCTTCTTTAGTAGATAGATCAAAAAAAGGCTCAAACTCACGAATGGCATCGACAACCGCTGCCGGGCATGAATTTTTTTCAACTAACTTTTGACATTTATTCTCAAAGTCATCTCTCGATGTTCCGACTGGGAAATATGGCTTACCACTGGAGCAGACTGTGCTTATTGCTTGATCCAGAGCATGCCTAGAATCTTGAACCATCCGGCGGGCCGCCGTCTCTATATCTCTTGGAATCTCAACCGTTGTAAAAATTTTTTGCTCCAACCATTTTCCATCAGGGCTCAACTCTATTTTTGTTCCAAACGGTTTCTGGTCGAGAAAGGCTCCGATAGTCTCATCGAGCCTAAGACGCTCTGCTTCAACATCTATAAGTAAAGACTTCGGGCTATAGAATGGATCGGATCTCTCTAGAGGGGTCATCATCGCAGGAGTCGTATTAAGATATTTTAGGGGCAAAAAAAGGGGCAACGCTTTGCGTTCCCCTTGATTGAAAATGACCGTAACTTATTGATTCTAAATGGTACACCCGGCATGATTCGAACATGCGACCCCTTGATTCGTAGTCAAGTACTCTATCCAGCTGAGCTACGGGTGCACAAAAGGCGAATAAGTAGACTACAAAGCATTGGGCAGAGTGTCAAGCGTGAAGTTTAAGTGATCGTTATTACCGGGCAAAATATCCTTGGCGGGTCCTCGAGATAAGTTCGGGGTCTTTGACATCTATGCGTATCGCGCGCCACTTTCCATCGCGTTTGTCGTTTGTTGATTGGTATTCGATCGTGTATAGCGTGCGCAGGTCGGGCAGCGACCTGGGCATAAAGACGGCCCATTTCTTCGAGTCGGTTGATCGTATTGAGTGTTCCGCCGGTGCGGTCTGCAACGATCTGCAACCGGGCTCTCGCGGCCTTGAACATCGCAACCTGTCGAGGCGTTGGATCCGCCAGCTTTCCAGGATCGCCTGTCGGCAGCGCAAGCGGATAAATGGTTACACCTTGGGCATCCGAACGATTTAGAACCCGTTTAAGAACATCGTTAGTCTCTGGTTTTAGTGCGGTGGGAATTTGGGAGTCGGTCAGTGATTCGAGGGCGGTGCGGTCCTGATCTCGAACTGCGGTGTCGATACCATCGGTCAAAACAATTATCGCCTTTCGGCGACTCTTCTCATTTGAGAGCTTGTCCAAAGCCAGATCAAGGGCTTTATAAAGCTGAGTTTTTCCGCGACCATTAGCAACGTCGATCGAGTTTGCAATCGTTCGCCGGTCTGTAGTGAAGTCATTGCGGACATTAACCTTGTCGTAAAACTCTATGACGGCGACCCGATCTTCGGGCGACAGGGCGTCCACGAATCGAAATGCCGACTGTTTGATCACCTGCCTAAACCCTAGGGTGGAGCCACTCATATCGAGAATGATCACTACGCTGAAAGGAGCGGTGCTCGGTTCCAGCCTCGCAATGTCTTGTTTTACACCGTCTTCGAATACTTCAAAATTTGCTTTATTGAGATTGGTTATCGGGCGTCCTTTTACGTCGACAACACCTACGTTTAAGCGGACAAGTGACGAATCAACCCGTATCGGATCATCGTCCTGCGAAGCCGCAATTGTGACGCCGCTGAGGATCAAAGCAAAAATTACGAGCATTCTTCGAAAATCCATATGCAAATGTTAGCAATTTGACGCTTATTGTCGAAGCCCGGTTGCATTCGGCTCTGAAGTTAGCTCTTAACAGTTTTGCATTTATGGTTTATAATGTCGGTTAACCTAACGGTGTGCGAAGATGTACGGTTGCCAATTCTCCAGGCAAGCGTACTGGTAGGTGAAACTGATGTTGTTTCGGCCGAGCTTTTGTGCGAATTGTGGTGAGAAGGTCGAGCGGCCCGAATGGTTTCCATGGACGAGCCGCCGCTTTTGTACTGTTTGCGAGATCGAGTACAAAGGTTACGAATTGATCCCGAAGATTGTGATCATCGGAAGCCTTCTCATCGGAACGTTTGGAATTGGTGCATATCTTAAGAGCGGTACACCTGATTCGGAACTCCAGGCATTGCGTCAACCGAAGAAGCTGGTAGAGCAGACTGCTCCCTTAGGAAAGCCGCCTGTTTCGAGCATTGCGGCGAACGTCCCGCAGCCAGTAGCACCGGTTAGTGTACAACCGGAACATGGACCGAATTCATCTACAATTGGAACGCGGCCATTGTTGCAGCAATCTAGACCGAAGATCGAAATTGATGAGCCTGTAAACTATTGCGGAGCGGAAACCAAAAAGGGTACACCATGTTCCCGACGCGTAAAAGGTAGTACGCGATGTTTCCAGCATATCGGTATGCCGTCAATGATAGCTGCGCAAAAGCCGGACATTAGATCGCAGAAATAGACGTTTAGCCACCGAATATTCATGAAACCACTTAATCCGAATTCAATGATCCAGGGCCGTTATCTGATCGTGCAGCCGATCGGGAAAGGCGGAATGGGCGAAGTCTATCTTGCGGTCGATCAGCGTCTCGGAAGTGCGGTTGCACTTAAGAGGACCTTCTTTAGCGAAGACAGCACTCTCGGAACTGCTTTTGAGCGGGAAGCGAGGATACTTGCCCGCCTACGCCATCCGGTCCTGCCAAAGGTTATTGATCATTTCGCGGAAAATGGTGATCAGTTTCTCGTGATGGAGCACATCTCAGGTGATGACATTGCGAAGCGCATGGAAGCGGGCAATAAGCCGTTTCCGCTGAGTTGGGTTATGTTCTGGGCTGATCAGATGCTTGACGCGCTCGCGTATTTGCACTCGCACGAACCTCCGATCGTTCATCGCGATATCAAGCCGCAGAATCTTAAGTTGACGGACGACAATCATATAGTTCTGCTCGATTTCGGCCTGTCTAAGGACTTTGACAGCAAATCGAGCGGACTTAATTCGGCAAGCGTTGCTGGCTATTCGCCGCATTTTGCTTCGATGGAGCAGATCCGCGGAACGGGAACCGACGCTCGGAGCGATCTTTACTCTTTGTCAGCGACGTTGTATCAGATGCTGACGAATGTTATCCCGCCAGATGCCCTGACTCGAGCGGATTCGATGCTGGGCGGTAAAGGCGATCCGATCAAGCCGTTGAATGAACTCAATCCTGAGATCACGTCAGCGATATCTGACGTTATTCTCAAGGCTGTTGCGATCAGGCAGGATGAGCGTTTCGATACGGCGGTTGAAATGCAGAAAGCTCTCAGAAGGGCATTCAATAAAGATAAAACCGACGTTGATGCGAAGCCCGTGATGGTAGTATCGGGAGCCGCGCCGCCAGCTTCAGAAAAAGCCGCTGCGAAACCAGAACCTGAGCACGGGACAACTATCGGTGATTCGCCTGAGTTAGAGACTCAGATCAGGCTCGAGGCTCCAACCCCGCTCGATGAAACGATGCAGCTTGATGTCAAGCCGGACGTTTCCGAGCTAAAACAATCGGAGCTCAAAACGGCGGTGTTTTCAGCGGACGAAGTGGATGGATCGACCAAACCTCCGGTTGAGGAAACTGCAACACGGACCAACACCCAACCGGTTGTCGAATCGCCTGAACCGACGCCCGTCGTTTCCGCTGTCGCAGCCGGAGCGGGCCACGTTTCGCGTCAGGAAGTTAGGTTATCGTCACCCGCGAAGCCCATACCAACACCCGAAGCAAAGAAATCGAAGGCTGGGATTATTGTTGGGCTGCTGGTTGCGTTGCTGTTACTAGGTGGTGCTGGTGGCGGTGCCGCCTGGTTTCTGTTGAAACGTTCCAATGCTGGCGGAACTGCGACTCCAACGCCTACGCCTGCAGTAACGCCGATGTCCACGCCGGTTCAAGCTAATAGCAACACGCCGACCAACACAGAAGTGCCTACCGTCGCGGAAAACCCGTCGAATACGCAGCCGACGAATACGCAGCCGACGATTTCCACTACGACGACACCGACGACTACTAAGACAACGCCGCCAGCTTCGACAAAAGAAACGCCGGCAAAAACCGCTCAGGCCCCGACAAACAAAGCTGAGCCTAAGACAAAGCCGAAAGAACCGGCGATCCTGCAATAATTTGGTGTGAAATTATGATTAGGGTGAACTACTTCGATACGATACTTCACAGCTTTGTCCTGCTGCTAATTTTGGCGATCCCGTTCTCGGCACAGTCAAAAAAGGACAAGGATCAAGCCAAGAAACTTAGCGAGGCCGCCGACAAAGCAACTGCGGCGAAGAACTATAAAGAAGCAACTGACCTTTATGGGAAATCGCTCGCCCTCGATCCAAACAATAGCCGAGCTCACTATAGGAAGGGATTTGCTCACTTTAGCCTTAAGGAAAACGACCTCGCGGTCAATGAACTTTCACTTGCCTTAAGCAAGGGATACACTCCGCTGGATATATATCGGATCCGGTACTACATCTATTTTGAGCAGAATAATTACGATGCGGCTTTAGGGGATGCCGAAAAGGGGTTGCAGCTTGCTCCCAACGACACGAGCTTTCTCAGTGCTGTCGGTGAGATAAATTATGCTCGGAAATCGTATCCGCAGGCACTGGAGGCGTTCCAGAAAGTTGCGAAGGCCAACCCAAACGCTGGAGGCGACGCTTACTACAACATTGCACGCGTTAGCCTCGCTATGAACGATGCGACGGCTCAGGCAGATGCAGCAGAAACGGCGTTGACCAAGGGCACTCGCTTTCCGGCGGAAACATTCTACCTGCTTGGTGACGCTCATCAAAAGCTGAAGAACGCTGACAAGGCGATCGACGCGTACCAGCGAGTATTGGCTTTGAAGCCAAATATGTATATCGTCTACCAAAACCTTTCGGAGATTTTCAAAGCCGAGAGTCGGTTCAATGATTCAATTGAAATCCTCAAGAAAGGCCTTACAGCGTTTCCGGTTGATGGTAACTTTTATACCGAACTCGGACTTGTTTATAGTCTCGCAGGCCGACCCGCCGAAGCTGTCCAGGCGGCACGGTCGGGCGTTCAGGTACTACCTAATCAGGCAAATGGGTACACGAACCTTTGTCGGGCTCTCAATGAAACCAAGGAGTATGCTCAAGCGGTTATCGCATGCAATAGTTCACTCAGGATCCGGGCAGATGACGGTGAGACCAGTTTTTATTTAGGGAATGCGTTGCTCGGCTCCGATAAGCCGGCAGACGCTGCCCGCGCGTACTCAGCGGCGGTCCGCGGTTTGACAGAGCTCGTAAAAAAGTCACCGGAACAGTCGGATAACTGGTATTTGCTTGGCAATTCTTTGTTTCAGGACAAACAGCTTGATAAGGCGATCGCTGCTTATTTGAAATGCTTGGAGATCAGTCCGAAATACATCAGGGCTAGAGCGAATCTCGGAGTCGCATACGCCCGTAACAAGAACAAGACGGCTGCTACTGAGCAATACAATATCCTTGCACCCATAGACGCGAGCCTCGCAGCCAGGGTTAAAGCCGAGATCGATAAGATGTAGCTACGATCTTCGTCTTAAAGGTTTTGAACCGGTGCTGACATCGACGCTTTGGAATTTAAGTACAATGCGCATGTTTTCAGGCCGGTTTTCCATTACAGCAGGAACGAAAGGCGTTTTATTCGATTCTAAAGCCCTTTCAAGTTCGTTAAGTGAGCGTGTATCTCTCGGTGACTCAACTACCTCGCTGATCTTCGCTAAACCGTTGCTGAATACATCTGCGACGACCACAACCTCATCATCTTTTATCCCTTCACGCATGAGCGATTCAGTCATGGCGACGAGCCCGCCCTGAGGATTGATGCTTGGCGATTCGCTTGCGAATTCCATTCGCGAGTGAGCGAAAGCGGTGGGGGAAATGAATGAGGCTGAGTCTCCACGAAAAGGATCCGAGTTACTGGCAAGCAGCACAGAGCCATCTCGATCAACACTTCCAACCTGAATAGGTTTGGGCTGGAGCATACCGGAGAACATCATTGTCAGGAAAGTGACGCCGATCAATAAAGAAGCAAGAACGCCAACGCCATACGGCATTACACGCATCTGAAGCCACTCACTAAATCCGGAAGAGCGGGATGTACTCGAGCGTCGCGAATTGCTCAATTGCGACCTTACGGCCATTTGCAGGTTCGTTTTTAGAGCGGCGGAGATCTCAGGCCGGCGAATTCTGGAGAGGTCTGAGCGGATCTCGTGATACTCAGAATTTTTCAGACGGCAAAGCGGGCAGATCTCGAGGTGCATCCTGACCGACGCCGAATCGATCTCGGTAAGAGAACCGTCCGCGTAAAGCGGTAAATTAGGTTGTATATCTGAGCATTTCATTGCTGCTTTTGCTCCGACTTTAGCTGGATGAATGGCTCACTGACCCCGGCTGTTACTCCGCTTGGAATAACAACGCTTCAGCTGGCGAACAGGCTTCGTGTTTTGTGTGTTTGCGGCAAAACTTGTTTCGAGTGTTGCTGGTCGATTCAAATAACCGCCGTTCTCATACATCGCACTGGCCTTTTCCCCAATTTCCGCTCTCTGACCTATCGTTTGGCACCGATTTTATTTAGTCTTCAAAAAAGTTGAGACCGGGGCGAGTCAGCCATTCATTCAGTTTTCAAAAATCTTTCAGTCTTCGCCGCAATTCCTCACGGCCGCGTGAAATCCGGGATTTCACTGTTCCCAAACCGACACCCAAAGCGGTCGCGGTTTCCTCGTAACTGAGTCCCTCGATATCGCAAAGCACTACAGCCTCGCGAAATATCTCAGGAATGTCCATCAGGGCCGACTTGATCGCGTATTCGCGTTCCCGCGTCAGAGCAGCGTCTTCCGGGCTGACGGATCGATCGGCGATCGTGTCTGAGACCGTGGTCTCTGAATCGCCGATCGTTGCATCGAGCGAGATCGTTACGTCGCGCCGCCGCCGTTTCCACCAGCGAAAGCGATTTCGCGATTCGTTTATCGCGATTCGCGTTAGCCAGGTTTTTAGCTCTGACTCTCCGCGAAAGCTCCCGATCGATCGCAAAGCGCGCATGAACGTATCCTGTGTCAGATCGCTCGCTTCTTCCGCGTTTTCGGTGATCCGATAGAGAAGGGCGTAGATATCGCCCGAGTATTTCTCGATCAGCGTGTCAAAAGCGGCGGCGTCTCCGGACTTTAATTTGTCAATGAATACGGGCTCGTCCGAATGCCGGACGTTGAGCGGCTGAGGCGACACTACGGCCTTTCCAATTTCTTCGCCGTCAAATGTGATTGACTTACTGAAGATCATCGCCTGCCCTTTCGCATTCTCAAGTTCCCGAGAAGCACTCAAATTGCCCCGTCCGTTTCTTGCGGACTGTTAACTTAGACACCACGAACGGAACTTTGTTCCCGGTGTTTCTAAAAATATTTGATGTCAAAATACGCCGAACTTATCATCTTTCCTTTAGTTATTTGCTCTTGCCGCGAATTTACGCTAAATTAACTCTTTTGGAAAAAGTCCGTTCACGGCAATTATATAACGAGCAAACCGCGAGATTTTGCAGTTTTTTTAACAATGGCACGAAAAAAGAGACGTTTTGAACAACTTCAGGCGGCAGCTGCGACACCGCAGGATAACCGCATCTACACAAACCCTGTACAGAGGCAGGTAAGCGAGAGGCTGGACGAGGTTGGAAAGAGTTTTGAGGGCAAAGGCCGAACGATCCTTTATGGAATTGCGGCGCTCGTTGTCCTGATCATCCTGGTGATGCTGTTCATGAACTGGAGCCGCAAATCGAGCGGTGCGGGGCAGACGGCGCTTGGCAAGGCCATCGAGATATCGCAGGCCCGTATTTCGGATACGGGAACGCCGGCTGGTTCGACCCAGAAAACCTACAAGACCGAGAAAGAACGTGCCGAAGCTGCCATCGCTGAGTTTCAGTCGGTCGCAGATAAGTTTGGTGGCGATATCGCTGAAAAAGCTAAGTATTTCATTGCGGTCAATAAGCTCGACGTAGATCGTCCGGCTGCCATCCAGGAGATCGAAGCGATCGCTGGAAAAGGCGGCGATGTTGGTAAGATGGCAAAGTTCGCTTTGGCTCAGACCCGTGTTGCAGACAACAAACTTGACGAAGCTCTGACCATTTTCCAGGAACTCGCGAAAATGGATGACCCGATCGTTGCCAAGGATACGATCAACTTTGAGATCGCCAAGATCTATGAAAAGCAGGGCAAGAAGACGGAGGCCGTCGACATTTATTTCAACATAGCTAAGGCGGCCGCCGAGGCTAAGGACATGGACGGCAAGTCTATCACGCCGTCGCAGACCGCCGCCGATGCCAAGGACAAGCTGAAAGAACTCGATGCTGAGCGTGCGAAGCAGATCCCTGAGCCGACGCCTGAATCGCCATTCGGTAGCTAAGTTTTTGGGAACACCGGTCGAATCGTTCTTTCTCTCGGTATTCTATAGGAACGGTATTTAGCATTTGAACGACCTGCGTCAGTCTGAAATTTTCGAGGCGATCGAGTCCGAGAGCGACGCCTCGCTTCCTCACGAAGAAACGCTTTCGATCCGCGTTTCGCCCCACGGCTATCTCGCTGGCCTTTTCCTGGGCTCGTTTTTCTCAGCCTTTCTTTTTTACATTCAACTGGATGCCGCGGCACTCGTGCTTTTTTGCGTGTCGTGGATCCTGATCCCATTCTTTGCGTTGAATGACCGCATATCATTCGACGGCAAGCGACTGTCGCGCACGGGCCTAATTCCGCGGGCGTGGGCGTGGTTCAACGGCTCTCGCCGGCGATTGAAACTGACCGATATCGAGCAAGTAGAGACCGAAGCGATCCGGGCATTGAAACGCGGCGGCAATATCTTTTATCGATATCGGACGGTACTTCGGGGAAAGGGACTGAGCGTCACGATCGCTTCGGGCGGTGACGACTATCGCCGGATGATCAAGGCGATCTTGCCGAGGCTCTCGGAATACGTTCTTGATAACCGCTCGATCGAATTGCGGGACCACCTTGCAGATCCAAAGGAATCTCTGATGCGGGCTGAGTTTTCGCGAATTCCTTCGGCTGAGTTTCTGCAAACATCACTTCGGACATCCGGTTTCAAGGGGCATCGGGCCGTTTCACAGAAGGCCACGGAATACTCTGAGGACGAGGTTGATGAACTGCGCAGTTTGGCCAATGAACTTCGCCTGTCGGGCTATCTTGTTCAGGCGCTTGAGGCGTTTCGGCGGGCGTTGATACTGCGGCCGTTTGATGCGAAATTGTTGTTCGATTTTGCGCGGTGCCTGCATTCTTTCGCGGGTGTCGAGCGGAGCAAGGAGTTGGAGCGTAGGGCTCTCGCTGCTCTTCGTTTATCAGAACGGCGGGCGGCCGAAGATCCGGAACTGCTTGTGCGGCTCGGCGAATGGTATTTCCAGATCGGCGAATGGCGGAGAGCGGGAAACCTGTTCAACAATGCTCTCGAGCGTGTCGGCGAGAACTTTCGATCGGCTCGCGGCCTGGCGGAGATCGCTCTTCGCGAGGGAAAGATCGCCCACGTTATCCATCATTTTTCGACCGCCACGAGGCTAGCGGAAACGCCGAGCTTGCGACGTTGGTCGCGGAACGAGGCTGATTATTTTTCCAACCTGAATGCTGACGACGAGTACATGGATCTCGAAGTCAGTCGGGTCAATATGCTGGAAACCGTCGAGGGGGCAAAGAAAACCGCTCTTCGGATAGTGCTGTTCGCATTTCCGGTGATCGTCGCGGGAGCTATCTTCGACGACGTACTCGTTGCCAACATCGGCTGGGCGGTTTCCACCGTTGCGATCCTTATATGGATCGGGCTTGGAGTTAGCACAAGAATTCTTAGTCAGCGCATACCGTACGACCTGGTTGATACAGAAGAGTAGTCAGGTCTATTCCAACCCGACAAAATCAACGCCAGTCAAGTTTCCGTTGACCTGCAGAACTTGCGGCGAAAACCGGTAGCGTTTTGAGGCGACCGCCATTGTGTAGGAGGCGCCGGTCGCGACATTTTCAAACGAAAAAAGGCCAAATGAGCTTGTCGTTGCGGTTCTGCGGACATTTGCCGAATCGATCAGCGAGACGACTACGTTCCGGAGAGCACCTCCGCTCGGCGTCGTAACCTTGCCCGAAATGGTTGCAGACGCCTGTCCGACAACAAACGGAGTTTCGTACGTAACCGAATTGTATACCGCCCGGAACTTCCAATTGCCCTGAACCGCATTCGCGGCTATCGGCCACGACCACCACCAGTATGACGCGTCATAGATCTGCGCACTCGTTCCGCTCCAACTCTGTACCGT
This sequence comes from Pyrinomonadaceae bacterium, assembly GCA_047600985.1. Lineage (GTDB taxonomy): Bacteria > Acidobacteriota > Blastocatellia > Pyrinomonadales > Pyrinomonadaceae > OLB17. The sequence continues at coordinate 1,280,641 of JASGKA010000002.1, forward strand.
GGTTCCATTAGGATCGATCAGAGAATACAGTGTCTGCTGTCCGGTCAACTGGTCACGATAGTACGCAGCAGTGTAGATCGTCTCGCCTCGTTGAAAGACGGTCTTTTCGTTCGTGGTCTCTGTCGCCGGACAAGTCGGGAAAACAGGCGGCCCCGACTGGGTTTTCAAAGCGTTCAGTCTCGAATTGCGATATGGTTCCTGTGCGATCCACCACGACGTGGCGTTCATCGTGTTGCAGGTTCCCTGAAACGGATCCTGGAGCTGATTGTTCGCATTGTACAGCTCGAAATGAAGATGCGGCCCTGTCGAGTTTCCGGAACTTCCCACAATGCCGAGCTTTTCGCCCGCAACCACCGTGTCGCCCACGATCTTTGAGGTTAAGGAGCCGTTTTTCATGTGGCCATACCACGCGACGGAATTGTCGCCGTGGCGGACGTAGACTGCGTTCCAATCGCCATTTCCGAATGCACAATTACGGTCAAAATTGCCATCGCTTTTGAAAATGATGGTGCCGGGAGCCGCAGCCCGTATCTCGACCGAGTTGTCATCCACCTTTTTCCACGAGAAAGGCCAAGTGAAGATATCGATGCCGGCGTGATTGTATCCATTGGCTTGGTCGTAGGTTCGCGAACCGCAGTTCCAATCGCGGAGCTGATTTGGGAAAAGCAGATTCTGATCGACGTAGTTCGAGATGCCTTCAACAAAGAAATCTGTTACACCACTTGCCTTTGCCAACGGCCATGCGAGCGGAACGGCCTCCGGTCGTGCAGGCTCCAACCGTCCTTCGCGTTCCAGGTTCTCGATGTTTCGTCGAATGTTCATCTGGATCTCCAGCCGTTGCTCATCAGTTATCTGATCCGTCGGAACAGACTCAAATCTTCCGCCGCCCGCAGGAGTGAGCTCACCGTGTTCGATCACAACTTGTGCCTTGACCTGGGAACTGTTCAAAAGTGCGGTCGCAATCGCGATGGAAAACAAAAACAGAAATGGATATAGTCTCGAAACTCTGATCTTCATAATTTACCGTCCTTGAACTGAATTGCGAAAGATCACAAGAAAACCGGACATTTTCAACGGTTTTCTATTTTGGAGGCGGGGTGGACTTAGGTTTTGCTTTTGGATCCGGCTTTGCGTTTTTCGCACAGTTAGTCGCGACCGCGATCACGGCGAGTGTACGGAAATATCGGTCATCGAGCGATTTTGCCTGGCCAAGGGAAATTTCGAAATCTTTTTTGCTGAGTTCCTCGAATGTTTTTTCGAGATCAAAGCCCGGAGCCGAGAACGAGGCGTAGTAGCCGTAATCCTTGCCCATGATCTGCCGAGAGATATAGGTTTTGAAAAGGTCGGGATCCTTTAGCGTATTTGTCACACGGATCGCTTCGGTCAGTTCATCCATCGCGGTCGAGTGGTTTGTTTTCTCGTAGAGCGTTGCAAGACCGAGCAGGACCTGTGCCTTTGAAACTGAGCCGTCAACGCTTCTGGCCATTTTTGACACGCGATTCAAAGTTTCGAAGAGAGCGGCGGCATCGTTCACATTTTTTTCCTGGATCTTCGCCATTTCAAAGAAAAGTATCGCGCGAAATTCAAGCTCGGGAACTTTAAGAGCGTGTTTCTCGGCGTCGTCGAACCGCTTTTGTTTCACGGCAAGTTCGGCTCGCTTATACCAGAAATAATTGATCGTCTCCGCTCGAGGTTTCTCTTCTTTTATTTTATCGAGCCAGGGCCTGATCTTATCGAACTGCTCATCTTCGGTCGGTTCGCGAAAAACTAGGTTTATTATCATCGTGTCGGTCAACTTGCCAGTGCCCGAAGCTTCTTCGACTAGTTTTATTCGATCTTCAAAAGTTCCGGCGAAAGCACTAGGCTGTTTCTCCCGATCCTCCATCTTTTTCCGCGATTCTTCATTTAGAAGCGAAACAGCTTGTGACCGGGCTACGCCAAAAGGGCCGAGAAGATCGGGAAATCGTTCGATAATATACGGCTCGATGTCATTCAACGCCGAGACCATGTAAACGGGTTCAGAAAGGTAGTATTGTTCCGCAGGCCCGTTGATTTCTTCCTCGCTCGCCGCAAAGGCGGCTATTCGGGCGAAAAATACTTCGAGAAAGCGTCGGCTCAGTGCCTCGTTAAACTGAATATCTTGCGGCGAATTTATGATGCTGTTGCGATCGATGCCGAACATTCGATCTTTTGCAAACGGATATGGACCGAGATACAGCAGACGTCGCGGCGATTCGTTGCGAAAAGCATTTAGAGCTTCCAAATAGATCGAATCTGCGAACGCCTTATTCTTTGCGAGTCCCTGAAACGCGGTGAACCACATGGATTGGAGAGGATATCTCATCACCTTTCGCAGCAAGGCCTGAGCAAGGTCAGGATTTGTCTGGGCATTTTCGATGGCGAGCCGCATCAGATCGCCGACCTCGCGATCTTTATCGTAGCCGTCCTTTCGATCCTTCATCGTCTTATCCAGATCGGCAAGCATCTGATCGGCCAGCTTTTTCGCCCATTCTTTATCACGCTTCATGATGCCACGAACCACTTCCATGCGTTGGTCTGGCAGGATCTCCTTGACGGTTGATTTTCCGTCGTTCGATGAGAACGACTTGGATTCGAACCCGACCTCCTTAAAGCGGTCGTCCGCCATCTTCCACGCCTCAGAGAAATAGGAACGCGCAGTCGGCTCGTCGAATTTCCAGAGGAAATCGGCTGAGCGGAGCAGGATCTTGATGCGTTTTACGGGTTCGGTGACCGACTTTCCTTCGATGACCTGCTGCTGAACCAGCTGCTGGGCAAATTCAGCGTTGCAGACGGGAGTAATGGAGCTCGAAACCTGGCCGAGGGCAGTGACTGAGCTAACGGCGAATAGAGCTGCGGCGTGGGTAAAGCGTATTTTCATCGTTTTTATTTAGGAACAGGAATTTTTCGAATTGTATCAGAGGTTCTAACGCGTTGGGAATAGTTTTGTTCCGGAAGCTGCAAGAACGAGCAACTGTCTGCGTTCCTTTAAACGTCAAACAAAGCGCACTCTTTTTCGCGCTCAAAAAAAGATCCGGAGATTTTGCCGTTATGTTGAGATATTTTGCCGTTGTTTTCTGTGCTGTTGTTGCGAGTTTTGTGTTATCAAACGCTGTGAACGCTCAGGGCGTTATTGTGCCGATCGTTTGTGATCTGCGGCCGTGCCGTCCGCTGCCGAGGCCTTTGCCGCAGCCGCTGCCGAATGCGTTGCCGGTGAAATCGATCCAGCTCGATACGAAGATAAACGGCCAGGTAGCGACGACGCATGTCGAGCAGATCTTTCGAAACGATACGCAGTACACGCTCGAAGGCACGTATTTCTTTCCGATTCCGGAAAACGCGTCGATAACCGAATTTGCGATCTGGGAGAACGGCAAAAAGCTGGTCGGCGAGGTTCGCTCGCGTGAGGAAGCTCGGCGCATTTATGACGAGATCGTTCGTCGCCAACGCGATCCGGGATTGCTCGAGTACGCGGGCAAAAACCTGTTTCAGGCATCGATCTTTCCGATCCCGCCAAATTCCGACAAGAAACTTGAGCTGACCTACACCGAGATCCTGAAGGCCGAATCAGGAACTGTCGCGTACCGCTATCCGCTCGGAACCGGCCGCAACGTCTGGAACCGCCAGCCGCTGCCGATGGAAGATGTCGTTTACAATCGCCAAGGGCCAAAGGCTGCGCAGCAATTCGGCTCGGTCTCGGGATCGATCGAGATCATAGGCAAAGAGGCTCTCAGAAATATCTATTCGCCGTCGCATACGATCGATGTGAAACGCAAAGGCGAGACCGGAGCGAATGTTTCATTCGAGACGAAGGGCAACGACACCGACTTCCAGCTATTTTACGGACTGTCCAACGGCGATTTTGGGATGTCGCTTGTCACTTACCGCGAACCCGGAAAGGACGGCTATTTCCTGCTGATGCTATCGCCGAAGGACGATCTGGCGGACAGGGAACTCGTCAATAAGGACATCGTTTTCGTGCTCGACACATCGGGTTCGATGGCCGACGAGGGCAAGATGGAAAAGGCACGAAAGGCATTGCTGTTCGGGATCAGGACGCTGCGTGATGGCGACCGCTTTAATGTGATCAACTTCGCGGGCGAGGAACATTTGATGGAGAGCGGTCTGATCGCCGCGAATGCGGCCGGGAAGAAGCGTGGCGAGGAGTTTGTGAGCAAATTGCAGCCGACCGGCGGCACGAACATCAACGATTCGCTCGTCGCATCGCTCAAGCAGTTCGACAAGAACGACCGTCCGAAGATGATGGTCTTTATGACGGACGGGCTTCCGACCGTTGGCGAGACGAACGTCGACCGCATTATTAAGAACGCTCAGGCCGTGAAGGTTGATGGATTGCGGCTGTTCACCTTCGGCGTCGGTTACGACGTCAATACTCGCCTTCTTGACAAGATCGCTGCCGAAAATTCGGGCGATGCCGATTACATCGAGCCGAAGGAAGACCTCGAGATCAAGGTTTCGAACTTTTTCTCAAAGGTGAATTCGCCCGTGCTGACCGATCTCGAATTCGATTTTGCCGGTGTTCAAACCGATCTGATGTATCCGCGAAAGCTCAAGGACATTTTCCGCGGCACGCAGGTCACGATCATCGGCCGATACAAGAACGATAACGATCTGAAGGACATCACGTTGAGGCTTCGTGGTAAGAATGGAACGGAATCGCGGACATTCAATTACCCGAACCTTGATTTCCCGAAACGCAGCGAAGGGAACGATTTCCTTCCGCGGCTGTGGGCGACACGCCGCGTCGGCTGGCTGGTGGAGCAGATCAGGACCAACGGCGAGAACAAGGAGCTGCGTGACGAGGTCGTCGAACTCGGAACAAAATACGGCATCGTGACACCGTACACGTCATATCTTGCGACCGACGGCAGCGAACGGGAATTCCGCGGCGGAATGGCGGGCAATCTCATGCGAAACGCTCCGGCTCCAAAATCGATCGCTGCTGACTCAGCGAGCGGAGAGCGGGCGATATCGGCAAGCAAGATGGCTCGAACGCAGCAGGAACAGATTACGCTTGACGGCGTCGGCGTCGATGACAAGGATGGAAGTTTTGCCCGGAGAAAGGCAAAAGAGGATCAGTCCCTGAGGAAGATAAACGTCAAGACCTTCTATATGGAGAACGGTGTGTGGATCGATTCCGAGTTCAAGGAAGAGGCTAAGATCACGGAAACGCGTATTGCATTCGCGAGCGACGCTTATTTTGATCTTGCTGCTAAAGAGAAAGAGATCGGCCAGTATCTATCGCTCGGCGAACAGGTCGTGATCGTTTGGAAAGGAAAGGTTTACCGGATCACGAAGTAATATCAGGTAAACCCGATCATCGAAAATAACATCGGATAAGGTGATTTTTAGCCAGCGAACTATTATTCTAGTGGCTAAAGATCACCTTTTTATTGGCGGCAGTTTTACCAACGCGGAGGAATAAATTGAAGAATTATCTGCACTCATTTGCTCTTGTTCTGATGCTCGGGATCGGCGTTTTCGCACAGACGGGTTGGACCGTTCAGCCGTCGAACACGACAGGCGATCTGGTCGCCGTTTTCTTCACATCGTCGGACCGCGGCTGGATCGCGGGCGATGACGGCTTTCTTTCCTCAACGACCGACGGCGGCAAGACCTGGACGAAATATCCGCTAAATACAGACGAGAGTATCAATGAGATCTACTTTCGCAACGATGACAACGGTTATCTTGTCGCAGGGCGAAAGATGTTCATCACAAAGGACGCCGGAAAAACGTGGAAGGAAACTCAGATCTTCCGCACCGGCGAGTTCGGTGCCGGAAGGCCGGAATTTCTGAGCATTCGTTTCTCTGACAAGAAAAAGGGCTATGTGATCGGTTCGGTATTGAGAAAGAGCGCGGGCGACGAGGTCGTGGTCGATTCGCTTTTGATGCGCACCGAGGACGGCGGCGAGTCGTGGCGGCGGATCACGGTTCCGACCAAGACCGAGCTTTTTCACCTCGATTTCAGCGGTAATTCGCACGGTTGGATCGTCGGCGACGGCGGCGTCGTTCTTCACACGACCGACGAAGGCCTGACCTGGGTAAAGCAGGACGCTCAGACGACGCTTCCGCTCTATCACGTCGATTTTCGCGACGATGATGAGGGCTACATCGTTGGCAAATCGGGCACGATCCTCAGAACCGAGAACGGCGGCTCGACCTGGCAGCCTGTCACCACCAGTTTCAAAGACACGTTCATGCGTGTCGATTTTGCTGACGACAAGAACGGCTGGGTCGTGGGTTACGGCGGCAACATTCTCCGCTCCGACAACAAAGGCAAAACCTGGACACGCCAGGAAAGCAGCACCCGCAGCCGTCTTTATGGCCTGTATATGGACAAAAAGTTCGGCTGGGCGGTTGGCGAAAAGGGCCTTATTCTTCGCTTCAAAAAATAAAATTGCTACAAAAGTGTCGCGAATCGGTGTTTTAGTTAACACCTTTGTAAAACTGTGCTATATTGCATAACAATTTCCGACAGTTTTTAGTAAATTCATCACACTTTTTGATTGGCAGCAATCTTTTGGAGGTAGAGGATCATGAGAGAGCGAGTTACAAACGCGTTTGCCCTTTTCGCGTTTATTTTCATGTTTTCTGTTGCGGCATTCGCACAGGGAACCACATCACGTATTACCGGTATAGTTACCGACGCAGCCGGAGCTCCGGTCGCCGGAGCGACCGTTTCGCTAAAGCAGGAGTCAACGGGTTCGGTGCTAAAGACCCAGACGAGCGACAGCGGCAATTATGTTTTCGACCTGATCCAGGCCGGAACATATGAGGTTTCCGTCGAGAAAGCGGGTTTCAAGAGATTCGTCTCGACGGGCAACACCGCCCTCGTCAACCAGCCGTCAACAGTCAACGTTGCTCTGCAGGTCGGCGACGTCTCGGCGACCGTCAGCGTCACCGGAACGGCGGAACAGGTGCAAACCAGTTCGTCAGGCAACATCGGCAATACGATCGACCAGAAAACGCTCGAGAGCCTGCCGATCGTCGGCTTGCGTGGACGCAACCCGCTCGATCTGCTCAACTTCCAGCCTGGCGTTGTCGTTGGTTCGAACACCGGCGGCGGCGTCAGCGTTCATGGTTCACGTGACCGCTCGTTCAACTTCACGCTAGACGGCATCGATATCAACGAATCAACGGCCGGCGGTTCGAACTTCACGCCGCTTCGCCCGAATCCGGATTCGATCCAGGAATTTCAGATCGTCACCTCCAATTTCACGGCAGAACTCGGACGCAGCAGCGGTGCGTCGGTAACATTTGTTACGCGTTCCGGTACGAATGATTTCCACGGAAACTTGTTCGAGTACTACCAGACGCCGCGTTTCAACGCGAAAAGCTATCCGATCACGATCGCAAAACTGCCGAAAGATCAGTTCGTACAGCACATCTATGGCGGAAGCTTTGGCGGTCCGATCCCGAGCCTCGGCATTGGCGAGGGTGGTTTTTCGAGACTGCTGCGCGATAAGGCGTTCTTCTTTGTTAACCTGCAGCTTTTGAGAGCGTACGACACGGCACTTGTCACGAGGACGGTGTACACATCGGCGGCCAGAACGGGCCTTTATCGCTATGTGGTAGGCCGAGCCAATGCTCCATTCGGCAGTTCGACTGCATCTGTCGATGCGACCGGTGCACCGACGCTTCCGGCGTGCTCGGCGACCGTCACGACGCTTTGTATCGCGACATATAACATCGCGACCGCTCAGTCAGTTGCGACGATCGATCCGACCTTGCAGGCTTACTTGAATGCAATGCCGGCGGCAAATAACTTCACGGCTGGCGATGGCCTTAACACGGCGGGCTTCAACTTCGCGTCGCCTCAGCACGAAAAGCAGTATGATTTTTCGAGCAAATTCGACTTCAAATTTAACTCGAAGAACTCGGCTTATGTGCGATACGCACAGGGAAGCCAGACGAGTCTTGGCGATTCGGCAAATGGCGGTCGTCCGATCTTTCCGGATTCGCCGAACTTCGTCGACACGAGCCGCCTTCCGAAAAACCTCGCGGTCAACTGGCGTTATTCGCCGACGGCAACGATCGCAAACGAGTTCATATACGGCATGAGCAAATACTTCTTCTCATTTGCCACGCCGACGCCTGATGCGAATTTGCCGTTTGCCTTTATCAATGCGTCAACCCCGAACACGAACTTCAGCTACAATGCACGCGGTGTGCGGACGCATCAGTTCGTGGATAACCTGACCTACGTCACGGGATCGCATACGTTCAAAGCTGGTATCAATTTCCGATTCAACCAGCATAAAGACGATCGATCGAGCGTGGCTGGCACATCGATCGAGCCCGCAGTTACGCTGAGCGGAACCGCAGGCGGCGACACTGGGTTCAATTACCCGACGTCAGCATTCATTCAGACCGCGGACCTTACGCGTCTTCGAAATACGGTGGCCGATCTTCTGGGACGCATTGGTTCTGTATCGCAGGCTTTTGTCGCAGATCCCAGCAACGGCAGCGGATTCTTGCAGCGTGGATCCCGATGGATAAACAAGGCGAACTATAAGGAGTACGATTTTTACGGCCAGGATAACTGGCGTGTGAGATCAAATCTTGTTTTCGATATCGGGCTAAGGTGGGAAGTGCGTGCGACACCTGAGGAAGTTGGCCGTCCACTGCTCGTTCCTAATCAGGCGGTTAAGCTCGGAGCTGCTCCGTCGAATTCCATTAAATGGGTCGAGGGCAAACTCTTTGACACGGCCTACAATAACATCCAGCCGTCGATCGGTTTTGCTTGGGATCCGTTCAAGAGCGGCAAGACCTCGATCAGAGGTAACTACCGTCTCGCGTCGGATCGTTTCGCGACGTTCCTGTTTGGTTCGAGCATTTTCCAGAGCACGCCGGGCAATACGCTGGGTGCGACCAACTCAAACTTCGGTGCGGGCGGCGGACTTTATCGGAATATCAGCTCGGTCATCACGGCTCTTCAGCCGACCTTGACTCCCGACCAGGCCAGATCGCCGGCTTCGTTCGGAACGGGTTCGATCGGTGTGATCGATCCGGACCTGCAGTATCCGCAGATCCATTCGTTCTCGCTCAGCTTCCAGCGTGAGATCGGCAGCGGGAACGTGATCGAGGCTACCTATATTCGCAAACACGCGGTCCATTTGCTCGGCGGATATAACGTAAACCAGGCGAATATTTTTGCGTCGGTAACCAATCCGGGCATCACGGACGGAGCAAACACGTTCCTTTCCGCATTCAACCTGCTTCGCAATAACACCGCGGCAAACTCGCAGCTGATCAACCTGCTGATGTCGGGCAATGCGGCGAATAACAACGGTACCGCACGTTTCCGTGCTTTGAACACAACCGCTTTGGCGGCAACCGGAGCTGGCTCCGGCGGTGTGGGCTCGGCGGCGATCACCCTCTCGCAAAGAACGTGCCAGGCAGCCGACGTAACAGCGACTATCTGCACGAACGCTCAGCTCAATCAGCGGCTGCTGGATATCAACGGATTTCCGTTCCTGATTCAGCCGTTTCCGCAGTTCACGGGCGGCCTGAACGTTTTCGACAGCAACGACTACTCAGACTACAACGCGTTCGAACTGCTGTTCAAACGCCGTATGACGGCTGGACTTAGCTTCCAGTTGGCGTACACGTTGTCCAAATCGAAAGACAATCGTTCGTGGGATCCGTCGCTCAGCACGATCAACACCGCTAACTCGCAGGCAGGATCGGCAACGCCGTTCGACCTTCGAGATCGCTCGCTGAACTACGCACTGTCAGATTTCGACCGTACGCACGTTTTCCAGGCGACGTATGTTTACGAACTTCCGTTCGGTAAGGACAAGTTCTTCCATTCGAATAATCGTGTGGTCGATTACGTGATCGGCGGATGGCAGCTTTCGGGAACCACGCTGTGGCAGACCGGTCGTCCGTTCACCGTCTATTCGGGAGCTAACACCGTCAGCAGTGTCATTCAGTCGCCGGCTAACTGCAGCGGATGCACGCCGAACATGGGCAAGATCGTGGTAGAAAATGGTGTCAATTATTATTTCACGGCTGCTCAGAGAGCACTATTTACCTCGCCTGATCCGGGAACTCTTGGAAACACCGGCCGCAATTTCTTCCGGAATGCGGGCTATTTCCAGACCGATCTTTCGGTACTCAGGAAGTTCAAGTTCAACGAGCGTTGGGCGTTCGACTTCCGCGTCGATATCAGAAACCTGACGAACACGCCAAACTTTGACATCTCGGCGTCGAACAGTAACCTGACGTTCAACAACACAGCGTTCGGACGTGTTCTCGATGGCGTTGCAAACGCGGCGCGTCGTGTTCAGTTGTCGGGCAAGATATCGTTCTAACAATACTTGACAGCTTCCGGCTGTAACCGGGAAATCGATAGCCTCGTCTTAATAAGTCGAGGCTATTTTTTTCGATAAATTGATGACCGGAAACAACGAATAGTCATTTTTCGGCAACAAATGACCATACGGAATTTAACTTTTTGGTAATACTTGTGTTATGTTACATAACATTTTCCGAAGGTTTTTCGTGAAAGCATCAGATTTCTTAATGATTTAAAAATTTGGAGGTAGAATATGAGTCGAAGACCACTCTTTCTGGTTTTGCTTGCGATCCTGTTCTCGATGGCGGCAAATACCTTTGCTCAGGAAACGACCGGCGGTATCGAAGGCACCGTTCAGGACGCGGCAGGCGCCGTCGTGCCAAACGTTTCCCTAACGATAACAAATGCTCGCGGTGCGGCCGCCGGCACGACAACGACCGGTTCGGGAGCCGGGTTTAAGCGCACTATTACTGCGAACGGAGAAGGGTTTTTCCGTGCACTTCAGGTTCCACCGGGGACATACAATATCGTAACCACTGCAGCCGGTGGTTTTGGCGAAGCCAGGTACGAAAATATCGTGGTTGCCATCGGCAAGAATACTCAGGTTTCGATCACCGTCAACCCGGGCGGCAGCGTCAACACCGTCGACGTTTCGTCGTCCGATCTGCCTCCGGTTGACACCGGAAATAATGCGATCCAGACGGCCATCAGCGCAGCTAAGATCGAATTGCTTCCGAAGGGTACCGGTTTCACAAGCATTCTAAAATCCGTTCCGGGAACACGTCCTGAGAGCAGGACCGCTGGTTTCTCGGTCGATGGAGCCTCAGGCGCTGAGAATGTTTTCGTGATCGACGGCCAGGAAGTGACGAATTATCGTACCGGAACACTGAATGACAGTTACAGCATACCGACGCAATTGGTTCGCGAGGTTCAGGTCAAATCGAGCGGTTTCGATGCCGAATTTGGTGGTGCGACCGGCGGCGTGGTCAGCGTCGTGACAAAAGGCGGAAATAACGATACTCACGGCGAGTTCGGAGTACAGTTCGAAACGCCGAAATTTGCCGGAACGCCGCGTCCGCTGCTTCAGAGATTTACGTCGGGTTCGGCAACAGCCGTTCCAAGCACCTTTGTCCAAACTGCCGAAGTTTTCAACCCGCAGAAGATCGGCGGGGTAAATTTCTTCCCGACCTCAAATCTCGGCGGAAGGATCATCAAGGATAAGCTTTGGTACTACGCGAGCTATTCGCCGCAGATGTTCAATACCGATGTCACGATCCCGTACTACACGAACGTACCGGCAGCGACACGGACTTTCATTGCCAACGAAAAATACACCCGAAATCGCCGATACGAATATGCGTTTGGTCGACTTGATGCCAACCCGTTCAATACGCTTCGAGTCAGCAGCACGTTCCTCTGGAATCCAATTATTGATCAGGGAAGCGTACCGTCGCAGTCCTTCTCGAATGTATCGTCGTCGGCTCTTGGGTTCGGTAATGTTCCCACGGCAAACTACGGCGGCACGATCGGCACTCTGACGGGAAATCAATTCACCTCGAAGCAAGGCGGACGACAGAGTTCAGCTCTATTCACCGTTGACGGTGTGTATACACCAACGAGTAACCTGGTGCTCAACGCACGATACACCCGTGGTTTTCTGAACGAAAAACTTGGAAACTACTTCGTACCCGAGGCGATCGCGATCACGACTTGTGCAAATGCACCAGCCTCATTTAACTGTACTGTCACCGCTTCGAGTTCAGTTACTCGCAAGGATGTTTCGCTGCGGCAGACCTATGATGCATCGGCCGCATACACATTTAACGGCGGCGGCCGCCATGAACTGAAGGGCGGTTATCAACGCTTCAAGATCTTTAATGATGTCGCGCTTGGAAACACTACTATCGGTGCCCTCACGTTCAGCTATGGAACTTCGATCCAGACGCTCATCGGATTAACGCCTACTCCCGGAGCTGTTGGCTCGGGTGTCTTTCGCCGTACCGGAACGTTTGGAACAGGCGAAAACTTAAGCCAGAGCGTGTACGTGCAGGATAAATGGCAGCCATTCAGCCGCTTAACTCTCAATCTCGGTGTCAGATTTGAACAGGAAAACCTTCCGACCTTCAATCAATACCCGAGCAACATCAATTTTGGCTGGGGTGACAAGATCGCACCAAGACTTGGATTTGCGTACGACCTTAACGGCAAAGGAACGACGAAGATCTTTGCCAGCTATGGTCGATTCTTCGATCGCGTAAAATTCGCTCTTCCCCGAGGATTGTTCGGCGGTGATATCCAGCTTGCCGATTATTTCGAGATCATGCCGAATCAAACGGCGGCATCGTTCAACATTAATACCGTACTTGGTGGATTTACAGGGACAAGTGTTTGCCCGTCGACCGGGTTCATTGCCGCAAATGCACTTAGCCGCTGCCAGCGTAACGAACGTGTCAACGCAAATAGCCCAGACGCGACCGCTACCAATGGAGCAGGTGCAGTCGATCCTAATCTGAAGCCGTTCCAGCAAACGGAGTTTACGGTCGGATTTGAACGGCAGATGGGCAGACTCTATGTTCTTCGCGGACGCTATACCTACAAAAACGTTGACGAAGCCGTTGAAGACGCTGGCGTCGTCAATGCGTCGGGAAGCGAGGAGTATATTATTGGAAATCCGGGATCCGGACTTCACAAAGAACGTCTGACGGCCCTCGGCTATCTCAAGAGCACACGTCCGCAGCGTCGCTATGATGCTATGGAGATCGTGCTTGATAGACGCTTGTCCAACAACTGGTACTTCAATGCAAACTATACGTATAGCCGCCTTTACGGAAACTATACAGGTCTCGCAAGTTCGGATGAAGCACATCTGCTCGGCGGCCGCACCTCACCAGGCGTTTCACGTGCATTTGACCTGCCGTTCATCGGCTTTACGGCAGATGGCAATCCGGACAACGGACGGCTTCCAACAGATCGCCCGCATGTGTTCAACGTTTATGGTGCATACATCCTCGATTGGGGCGGCAGCAAGACGAACTCGACCGAACTCTCGGTATTCCAGACCTTGACCTCGGGAACGCCTATGACAACGTCGATCTACGGTGCTTCGGGAACGACGCCGCAGATATTCAACAGCCGCGGCGATCTGGGACGCAGTCCGGTATATTCGCAGACGGACTTCAACGTGACGCATCGCTACCGCTTCGGTCGTGACAATCGTTTCTCAGCAGCCTGGGATGTGAATTTCCTCAACTTATTCGATCAGGCAACGCTCACGGCGATCTACCCGACGTTGAACCCGAGTACAGCTCGTGTTGACGCGGCCGCTCTTGGGCTGACCGGTACCACTGCGCAGGTCCAGTACGCGAACGGCTACACGAGCGGGGCGCTGAAATCAGCGATCCTCGCCCGTATCGCTTCGCAGGCTGATAGAAGCGACATCCGTTACAAGATGCCGCAGACGTATCAGGCACCGCGTGCGGTTCGATTTGGTATGCGGTTTATGTTCTAAATGTGGAGCATTTATCAAAAAGCCCGCCTGAGCGATCCGGCGGGCTTTTTTATTTGCCTGGTTGTCGTCGCATCTTTGCAGCAAGCGACGCGAGCTGGGCAGCACTAGGCAGCGTTTCGACGGCTTTTGCGACCTGCGGGTCGTCTTCGATGAGAATTTGTTGGGCTGAGATCGCTCCGAACGACGCCATCACGATGTTGTATCGAAGCCGAAGCTTGATGAACGATGAAGCACGTTTCAACGCGGCTTCGGTGTGTGCTCCGTGCTCGGGACGCGAAGCCCACGTATAAAATTCAGACAAGAGTTGATCTGAGACCGGAAAGTCACCCGGGGAAACTCTCTTCCCGAACGTCAGCGGAAGCGAACGGTAGCCATCCAGCCCGGCGACACGCCCATTCACAACATCTCTCGCAAAAATGAAGATCGGGTCGAGTAGGGCAAGTTCGGTCGCGGAAATGTCGTCAACTTTTACGATCTCGTCCGGCTGGATACCATCGCCCCCGAAAACTTTCCGGTCGGTGATCGTGCGAGCCTCAAAGAATGGTTTGTCGATGTCGGCAACCGTTTTGTGGCTGTAGTAGTCGTAAAGAGCGAGCTTCGAATAATCTCTTTGTATCGACCGACCTGACGGCGTAAGGTATCGCGCCGTTGTCAGCGTGAGGCCGGTTTTGCCTGGAAGATCGATCACGCTCTGGACCAAACCCTTGCCGAACGTCCTTTCGCCGACGATCATCGCCCGGTCATCATCTTGAAACGCTCCTGCGACGATCTCTGAGGCTGAGGCCGTGTCTTCATCGACCAGAACGACTAGAGGGATCTGTTCGGGATTATTGTTCATTGAACGCCATACCCGATTGTCGATACGCGAACGGCCGCGTTGCGTCAGGATCAATGTGCCCGCCGGAAGGAATTTTTCCGCGACCTTCACCGCCTGATCGACGATGCCGCCGCCGTTCCCGCGAATATCGAGGATCAACGATTTCATCCCGCCGCGTTTCAGCTCGGTCATTGCGGCGTCGAATTCATCGGATGTGGTGTAATTGAATCCTTCGGAAAGCTCTATGTATCCGATGCCCGGACGCAGCATGTAGGCATCTGGGATCGAGGGCTGCGGAACTCGGTTTCGGCGGATCTCGATCGTTTCGGTCTTATTGGTAGACGCCCGCTGGATCGTCAAGCGAAAGGTTGTTCCGTTAGCACCGCGGATCTTGTCTCTGACTGTGTCGGAATCCTTATCGGCCATC
Organism: Pyrinomonadaceae bacterium; assembly: GCA_047600985.1. GTDB lineage: Bacteria > Acidobacteriota > Blastocatellia > Pyrinomonadales > Pyrinomonadaceae > OLB17. The sequence goes on from JASGKA010000002.1 coordinate 1,295,735, forward strand.
TTTTCGCCGTTTATGGCAACGATCTTATCGCCGAATCTCAACTGTGCCTTTGCGGCAGACGAGCCCGGGAACGTTGAGATCACATATGTATCAGCCACGCCTTTCCAGGTGTAATTAGCGATCGTCGCCCCGATGCCCGTGTAGCCGCTTCGCTGCTCGTCGAGCAGGTCTTTCCATTCCGCGGGATCGTAGTAATTCGAATGCGGATCGAGCGAGCGGAGCATTCCGTCAAGCGAACGTTTGGTCAGATCGTTCGGCGACGTGAGTGGGCGGTCGATGTAGTTCCCGGCGATCAGAGCCTCGGCTTCGCGGATATCAGCTGCGAGTTTTGAGGCTTTTTCGCTAAATTCCGCCGGATCGGTGTGAGTTCGCTGTTCGCCCGCACCGCCTGATGCCGAAAACGAACTGCCATTTCGAAGCGTGAACGGATCAGCCTGATTTAGCGGAGCTTTTTGTGTTTGAGCCGTTAATGAACCGGCCGAGATCGAAACAAGGATGGAAAAACACGCGATTCGGCGAATAAGGCTCATAGTGATAAGACAAAACGGTATCGACAGGGAACGCGGCTCGAGCGCTGAGCAGAGTTCACCTCGCAATATCGATCGGCAGCCCGAGGCGGCACCCTCAGGGCCACCGATCACAATGTTGAATGCCTTATTTATATACCTAAAAGCGATATCTTTCCAATTAATTTGACAGAATTTCACCTCGCTGATGTTTTTGCATTTTCGCGGTCAAAATGTTCTGATTGAAGTGTCTCGAAAAGCGATATTTATGTCTGAAACTTTCAAACTGCCGCCCCTCGAAATCGAAGAATACAGCCTCGAAAACGGTTTGCGTGTCGTCCTAAACCCCGATAGTTCGATCCCGGTCGTCTCGATCGCCGTCTATTACAATGTCGGTTCACGAAACGAACGAGACGACCGCACCGGTTTCGCTCACCTCTTCGAACACATGATGTTCCAGGGCTCGGAAAATGTACCGAAGGCCGGGCATTTTCAACACATCATGAAAGCCGGCGGGACGATGAACGGCACGACATCGAGCGAGCGGACCAACTATTACGAAACACTTCCGGCTAATCAACTGCCGCTCGGGTTATGGCTCGAATCTGATCGCATGCGTTCACTCGCGGTCACGCAGGAGAATCTCGACAATCAGCGAGAAGCCGTTAAGGAAGAGAAGCGGTTGCGATACGACAATCAGCCGTACGGTCAGATATTTGATCTGATCAACGAGATGATCTACAAGAATTTCGCCAATTCGCATTCGACGATCGGATCGATGGATCATCTTGATGCCGCGACGGTTGAGGACGTGCAGGAATTCTTCAGAATTTACTACGCTCCGAATAACGCAGTTTTGGTTCTATCGGGAGCGTTTGAAACGGCTACTGCGAAAGAGCTGATCGAAACATATTTCGGCGATATTTCGTCACAGCCGCTGCCGCCGGATCTCGATGTGAGCGAACCTGTTGAGGTCGCTGCGAATTATAAGGAGTGGGAAGACAAACTGGCTCCGTTCCCGGCGTTTCTTATCGGTTGGAAGATACCGCCGCGTCGCTCGCCGGAATTTTACGCTCTGTATCTTGCTGGAAAGGTTCTATACGACGGCGATAGCTCGCGGCTTTATCAAAAGCTTGTGAAGGGTGAGGAGTCGGTCATTCAGCTTTTCGGTTTCACCGACGAACGCCGCGGACCATCGAGCATTTTTATCGGTGCGATCCCCAAACCGGAGAAAGACCTGAGCCAGATCCGTGAAACGATCATGAAAGAGATCCACGATCTCGCCGCTCATGGCCCGACTACGGAAGAGATGGAAAAGATGGAAAATCAGCTCATCAACGATTCCGTCCGCATGCGTCAATCGTCTATGTCCAGGGCTCAGCAGATCGCGGAATTCGCTCTTTACGACGGCGATCCGACGCTTATAAACAGTGAGCTTGATGCACTTTTGTCGGTAACTGCGGATCAGATCCGCAACGCGGTCGGAAATTTTTTGAACACGGACAATCGGGCGCTACTCGATGTTGTTCCAGCGGGAAAGGGTTAGGAAATTTCGCCGCAGATCAACGCAGATGAACGCCGATATAAAATCGGCAAGTCATTCGTTACAACTGCGTCATCCGCGTTAATCTGCGGCTAAATTGTTTTATGACACCAGAACTCAGAAAAGCTCCACCGGCGCCGTTGGCTCCGGTTTCGTTCGATATTCAAAAGCCTTTCGAGACGACTCTCGATAACGGACTTCGCGTTGTAATTGTTGAGAATGAACGGCTTCCGCTCGTTAGCTATCGGCTTGCATTTGAATGCGGCGATGTTAACGATCCGATTGGATCGACCGGGCTGACATCCGCGATGACCGCGATGTTGACCGAGGGAACCGAGAATTACACGAGCCTACAACTGGCAGAAAAGATCGAGCGTCTAGGTTCGAGCATCGGCGCAAGTGCGTCGGATGATTTTACGATCGTGTCTGCGTCAGCGTTGTCACTTTATAGCTCTGAGATCCTGCATCTGCTCGCTGAAGTTGTGCTTCGGCCGACCTTTCCCGAGAGCGAACTCGATCTCTATCGTAGGAATACCGTTGAACATTTGAAATTCCAACGTTCACAGCCAGGATTTCTCGCGGGTGAACAAGCCTCTCGGCAGATCTACGGCGAGCATCCGTACGCAACGGTTTCGCCCTCTGCTGCGGATGTCGAGAAGATAGATCGCGATACGCTCATTAAGTATCACGCGGCAACGTTCACGCCGAACAGAGCCATGTTCATGGTAGTCGGAGATGTGAACCGCGACGAATTCCTGGCCGAGGTCAACGAACTTTTCGGCGATTGGCAGCCCGGAACGGTCGAAACTCCGAGCTTTCCGCAGCCTCCGAAACGCGATTCGCGAACTCTAACGATCGTCGACCGTCCGGGTTCGGCGCAGTCAAACATCGTCATAACTAATCTCGGCGTAAAACGCGTCGATCCCGATTATTTTCCTCTAATTGTCATGAATCAGGTTCTCGGAGCAGGTGCTTCGTCGCGTGTTTTTATGAATCTTCGCGAGGAAAAAGGCTATACTTACGGAGCCTACACGCGGCTCGAATCGAAGCGGCTTGCTGGTGATTTTGAAGCCACCGCTGAAGTTCGGTCATCCGTGACCGGTGAATCACTCAAGGAGTTTTTCTACGAACTTGACCGCATTCGAAGCGAAAAGGTTGGCGAGGAAGAACTGCAGGATGCAAAAAACTTTCTGACCGGCGTTTTCCCGATCCGTGCGGAAACGCAGGAAGGCCTGACCAATCTCATTGTAAACCAGCAGCTATACGGCCTGCCGGATGACTACCTTCAGACTTACAGAGACAACGTTAATGCGGTGTCAATTGATGAGGTTCAACGCGTTGCCGTCAAACACATCCGTCCTGATGAGATGGCGATCGTGATCGTTGGTGATGCCGAAGAAGTGCTGCCGCAGGCACGTGAATATGCTGATTCGATCGAAATATTCGACACGGAAGGAGTTCCGCAGGACGAAGCGAAATACGTCGTCGGTGACAGCTCTGAAACCGCAAATGTGGCCGGGAAGTGGAAGCTGATAATTGATTTCCAGGGCCAGCAATTGCCGGTCACGCTAACTTTGGAACAGGACGGCGAGAACGTCACCGGTGTTCTCGAAACAATGCTCGGAAACGGAAAGATCGCGGACGGAAAGGTCACTGGCAGCAAATTCGCAGCCACAGCCAACGCCGAAATGCAGGGCCAGGCGATCGAATTTACGATCTCGGGTAAGGTTGACGGCGACTCGATGAGCGGAACATTGACGGCTCCGATCGTACCCGATCCGCTGTCATTCACCGGTACCAGGCAATAGTTTGCAACCGCTAAAACCGCAAAAGAAGCTAAGTAAGATAATTTCTTATTTAGCTTCTTTTGCGGTTTTTGCGGTTAGTTATATTATGCCTGCGGCTGTTCGAATTGAATTATCGCGAAGCTTGCTCCCGAGGGATCGGCGACCATCGACATTCTGCCGACGCCCGGAGCGTCAAATGGCGGAACATGAATGGCTCCGCCGTTTGCGGTGATCTTGGCAACGGTTTCGTCTGCGCTGTCGACTGCAATGTAGTTTGCCCAGTGCGAAGGAAGCTCGCCCCAGTCATCGCCCATCGGCATCATCCCGCCGGTCGCTGTGCCGTTTTGGATGATCTCTTTGTACGGCATTCCAGCGGCAACTTTTGACTGCTCAAGCGTCCATCCGAAAAGCTGGCCGTAAAATTCGGTCGCGGCGTCCAGATCCTTTGTTCGTAATTCTCGCCAGCACACGTCGCCGGCTGCGGGTATATTAAAATCTGCCATGATGGTTTCTCCTTTTAGCTTTTCATCGTAAATATCGAGAACATTGCACCAGTCGGGTCGGCAATGATCGCAAAACGGCCGGTATTTGGAATATCCATCGGCTCTTTAATGATCGTTCCGCCAAGTTCGACAGCCTTCTTCGCATTTTCGTCGACATCATCGACAGCGACGTAGGTCATAAAATGCGGCGGTGGCAAAGGTTCGCCGTCCGGGCACATTTCCGGTGTTATCTGATAAAGCCCGCCGGCGGGATATTCGTTTCCGCCCGTCGAAAATTCGTGATACTGAAACGCACCATCCGTAGCATTGCTATCCTTAAAGGTCCATCCGAAAACGTTCGTATAGAACGCCTTGGCTTGTGCCGAATCATTACTCGCGATCTCGGTCCAGCAAAAATCGCCGTGTCCAGGCCCGGCGAACGCGGCCATTTCACTTGCTTCTTGTGACATATGTTTACTCCTTTTAGTTTGATTTTAGAAAGGTAACCTATTCTGCTTTGAATATTAGGTTTTACGCAAGTGGGAGCGAGTTAGTTCTTTGTTAATTATTAGTGGGAGTTTTGAGCTACGGCCCATTGTATTTGCGCTTCATGGAGAAAGCTTGGATGGATGGGCCGCGGCTCAAAAACTATTAGCTCGCAAGCCGCATCGGCAGAACGCCGTTTCGCTGCATGTTCTGCAAATGATCGATGAGTTCAGAAGCCGCCCGTTTTGAAAGTTCTGCAACGCTGCATTTCATAATATCCATGCACTCTTTTGCAGCGTCGATGTCACCCTCGCGTGCGAGCGAGCGGATCATACCGAGCTGTTTCGGCGTGACCAGATCGCCCAGCGTTTTTGCAACGGAATCTTCGAAGGTTCGCGGCTCCGTTTCAGAAACTACAGGTCCAACGGCAACTGCCGTTACCGAGGCTGAGATCGGCTCCTCGCCGTCGATCGAATCGAATTCGCGTTTGTACAGCTCACGAGCGATACCGAATTTAACGGCAGCTCGTTTCAGAGCATCATGCTCTGCTTTCTTAATGCCTGTTTCACTCGTGACACGGCCGGTTCCGATGCCTTCGCGGGTGACTCCGTCAATCGTGATGGCGACGGTGACGGTAATAATGTCGCCGATCGGCCGAATATCTTTGATCGAATGCCCCCAATTCGGGGCATGTTCGTCGAGAATGTCAGCGACCGTTTGCCATTCGACGTATTCGACCATGTGAGTCTGGCCGTTGCGGTCGCGGCGTCCGGCTCGTTGGCGAACCAAGGTCGGATCTACGGTTTTCCTTAGTTCCTTTAATGTAGTCGAGAAATCGAGCACATTGCTCGCCATTTCATTCAGTTCAAATAAGGTTGCCGTTTCGTTCGTGTTCGTTTCGTTAGCTGCGTTGCGTTTCATTTCGTTTCTCCGTTGTGTTTTCAAATCCCGATATTGGTGCGACATTTTTGCTGCCGGATCGTCTGATCATCCGAACCGTCATTTACCAGATCGCGAGTTTCTGTACGCTGCATTACAGACCAATGCTACTCAGTTTATATATATCAATGATGTAATCATGACGAAGCATGTTCCATCTGTGAAACAGTGTATCTGAAAAATAAAAATGTTGCAAGCATGAAATGAGGTGTTGCATTTAAAAAAATGATGTGTTATGTTTTATCCGTGCAATAGCAAGAGCATTAATGGCACTTGCAAACCATGGAGGATAAAACACAAAAATATGGCATTTAATAGGAATGAAAGTTTGATCAACACCGCTGAACTCGGCAAAGCTATCAAGCGCCGCCGGGAAGAGTTGAAGCTGAGCCTGCGTGACGTTGCTGACGTGACCGACGTTTCGGCTTCGACGCTGTCGCGTATCGAGAACGGAACGGGCCGTCCTGACGCGGACAACATCGCCCGTCTGACTCAGTGGCTCGACATGCCCGTCGATCGTCTCATGACGAAACACACCGACGACAATATCGAACCGGTCATCTATTATCCACACGAACCGACGACCGATATTATCGAAGCTCACCTGCGTGCAGATAAAAATCTTACGCCGGAAACCGCAAACGCTCTGTCGGAACTTTTCCGTGTGGCTTATCAGCAGTTCAGCGGTACAAAGAAATAAGTAGATTTTTTACGGACCAAAATAGACTTAAATATCACGAGAGATAAAATGGATCACACAACGAACAAAAGCACGATAGCGGAATTTGGCGGGTTAGTCAGTTTTGACACGACGTTCGTCCTGTTTTTTCTGGCAATCGAATACGGCCGCAGCACACAGATGTTCTCGATCGATGCAGTTTTGATGGGAATAACAATGCTGATGGTGCTCGCGTTGCCGTATTTTCTGCCCTCGCCCTATGAAAAACCAACCTATATGAACTGGCTCGCCGGCCGCGGAGCTATCGCCGTGTTCGGAATGCTCGTCGGCTTGGTTTTCAGACAAAGCGTCGGTGTGGTACTGCCTGAATCTCTTCGGTATTTGCCTCTTACATTCCTGGTCCTGACCGCTATGATCAGCTGTTACATACAGTTCTACAGCCTGATGAAACTCCGCTTGGCAAAATAGGCAAAGGGCGCCATTTGGAGTAATAAAAAGATCCGCGTACGTCTCGGGAAGCGTACGCGGATCTTTTTATTTTGTCGCGAGTTTAGATAGAAGCTCGGCAAAGCCAATTTTATCGAGTGTTCGTTCCGAAATTGAGATCATGGCGCGATACAAGGTAAGATCGTCCTCGTCGGGAAAATCGTAACCGTGATCCTTCAAAAATACCATCGCGGCGGACAAGGCAGTTCGCTTATTTCCATCTAGAAACGGTTGATTTTCGGCAATGTGAAATGCATATGCAGCAGCCATTTCAAAAGGAAAGCCGTGCAAATACTCACCGAAGAAACTAGCCTGAGGAGTCATCACTGCAGATTCTAGCAATGATCTATCCCTTATTCCATTTAATCCGCCAAATGCGAGCAGCTGTTCTTCATGAATTATCAATACATCGTCGACTGTCAGAAAGTTCGCATCTATCATTCGGCGAGTTTGCGAAAGGTTTTTTCATGGGACGAAATTATTCCTTTTGTTAACTCCCGAATTCGACTTTCACGGGAAGGCTCAGCGACCGGCTCAATTATCAATCGCTTTCCGTCGGTCGTGACCTCCAACTCGGTATCTCGTGAAACCCCCAATATATCCAGGATCGGCTTTTCTATGATGACGCCTAAACTGTTACCGATGGCGGTTAAATTCTTTCTCATACTAACAATGTTATAACGAATGGGAACATTTTTCAATACAAAATCACGCTACAGCCGAAGTTTGGTAGTCCTGGTGAATAGCATCGTGTATTGAACGAACTTGCCGTATCAGATCCAAATACTGTTCAGGCGTAAGAGCTTGAGCCCCATCACACATTGCTTCTTCTGGACACGGATGAACTTCAATGATCAATCCATCAGCACCGACCGCAACTCCAGCACGAGCTAAAGGCGTGACCATGTAATTGTGTCCCGTTCCATGAGACGGATCGACGATCACCGGCAGATGTGTCATGCGATGGACTGCGGGGACGATCGACAGATCGATAGTGTTTCGAGCGTGATTTGCGAACGTCCTAATACCGCGCTCGCAGAGAATGACATCATAGTTGCCCTCGGCCATGATGTATTCCGCAGCGAGCAAGAGTTCATCGAGCGTGGCGGACATTCCTCGTTTCAACAGAACGGGCTTTCTCGTTTTGCCGACGTATTTGAGCAGTGAAAAGTTCTGCATATTGCGTGCACCGATCTGGATGCAGTCGCCATATTTTTCGACAGCATCTACGCCGCGCTCATCCATTGCCTCGGTAACGATATTGAGGTCGAATTGCTCACGAACCTCGGCCAGCATCTTAACTCCGTCCTCGCCCATTCCCTGAAAAGCATAAGGTGAAGTTCGCGGTTTATAAGCGCCGCCGCGAAAGAACCTGGCGCCGCTTTTCGCAATAGTTTCAGCGGTTTTGAAAAGCTGCTCGCGTGACTCTATCGCACATGGCCCGGCGATCATTGCAAGTTCTTTGCCGCCGATAGTCGCATTTCCGACCTTCACAACTGATTTTTCAGGTCGGGCATCCTTTGAGATGAGCTTGTAGGGCTTCGTGACACGGATCGCGTCAGCAACGCCGGGCAGATTTTCGAAATGTGCAGGATCGATCGAACCACGATTGCCAGTCACACCGATCGCTGTGCGATTCTCACCCGGCAGCGTATGCCCGCGAAAACCCAGACGGTCGATAACCTCTAGAACCTTTTCAATATCCGACGCCTGAGCGGTCGGCTTCATCACGATCAACATAAAAATAACCTCTAATAAGACTCTGAATAATAAATTTGATACGGAATAAGTTATAGCTACAAAGTGATAAGTTATAACTTAAAACCTATAACTTTTCACTTATTCCGAAACTACCGATATGAGCCTGGAACGAGTTCCGACACAAAACACTCAACCGCCGAAACGGCATTCACGCCGCTTTTCTCGATAACCGAAACTATCGCTGAACCAACCACCGCAGCATCGGCGTACTGCCAAACCTCAGAGACCTGAGCGGCAGTCGAAATACCGAAGCCGACTGCAACAGGCAGATCCGCGAACTGCCTTGTTCGATCCACGAGCAGTTCAGCCGATGAGCTTGTAGATTCTCTTGCTCCCGTAACTCCGGCACGTGACACCGCATAAATAAAACCGCGAGAGCTTTCGCAAATGACTTTCAGGCGTTCGTCAGTCGTCGTCGGAGCGACGAGCGAGATGAGATCGATGCCATGACTTGCGAATCTTTTCGAGATCGCGGTGGCTTCACCTTCGATCACGTCTGTAAGCAGAACGCCATCAATGCCGGCTGCGGAAGCGGCGTTTTCAAACTCGTCTAAGCCAAACCGCAGGATCGGATTGAAATAGCTGAAGAGAACAAGCGGCACGTCGCTGCGTCTTCTGATCTCAGTTGCAAGTTCTAGAACCTTCAGAAGCGTTACGCCACCCGCCAGAGCCCTTTCGGAAGAACGTTGTATCGTCGGCCCGTCCGCCATCGGGTCGCTGAAGGGAACGCCGAGCTCGATGATATCGGCGCCGAGTTCCGCGAGTTTTAGAACGATCGACAGGGAAGTCGTGAGGTCAGGATCGCCGGCTGTAACAAACGGGATAAAGCCTTTTCGTCCATCCTTTCTTAATTCCTCGAATTTTGCGTTTATCCGGCTCATTCTAAACTCCCAATTCCTCGCGAACCGTATTTATATCCTTGTCCCCACGGCCAGACAGGTTGCCGATCATTATCGAATCGCGGCTCATTTTGGGTGCGATCTTGATCGCGTGAGCAATCGCGTGCGACGATTCAAGGGCTGGAATGATGCCTTCGGTTTCGGAAAGCGTTTTGAACGCCGCAAGGGCTTCTGAATCATTCGCCGAAACGTATTCGACCCTTTTTAGATCGTGTAAATTGGCATGCTCCGGTCCGATCGAAGCGTAATCGAGACCTGCGGAAACTGAATGAGTAAGAGCGATCTGCCCGTTTTTGTCCTGAAGCAAATAGCTTTTTGTGCCCTGCAAAACTCCGACATCGCCGCCTGTCATAAATCTAGCGGCGTGCTCACCCAAGAGGTTTCCGCGACCACCCGCTTCGACGCCGATCATTCTGACGTCATCGTTTAAAAACGGATGAAACAAACCGATCGCATTGGAACCGCCGCCGACGCAGGCGATTAGTACGTCCGGCAAGCGTCCCTCTTTTCCAATTATCTGCTCGCGAGCCTCGCGACCAATGATGCTCTGAAAATCACGTACCATCAGCGGATACGGATGCGGACCCAACGCTGAGCCAAGCAAATAATATGTCGTATCGACATTCGTCACCCAATCACGCAAAGCCTCGTTGATCGCATCTTTTAGGGTACACGAACCGGAATCGACGCCTCGAACCTCGGCTCCGAGCAGACGCATTCGAAACACGTTCAGTTCCTGCCGCCGCATGTCCTCAGTGCCCATGTAGACGACGCATTCGAGGCCGAATAGAGCACAGACGGTAGCGGTAGCAACGCCGTGCTGACCGGCGCCGGTCTCGGCGATTATCCGTCGTTTGCCCATGCGTTGAGCGAGCAGGATCTGTCCGAGGCAGTTGTTGATCTTGTGGGCCCCGGTGTGATTGAGATCTTCGCGTTTGAGATATATTTTCGCCCCGCCGAGCGTCTCGGTCAGACGCTTTGCAAAATAAAGCGGCGACGGACGTCCGGTAAAATTCTGATGCAGATCGTTAAGCTCAGCATGAAACGCCGCGTCATCACGAACCGCGAAATACCCCTCGGTCAGCTCATCAAGCGGAGCGACCAACGTCTCAGGCACAAAACGCCCGCCATATTCGCCCCAATAGCCGTGTTCGTCTGGCTCGTAATTCATATTGCTTCTTTTGCAGCTTTGATAAATGCCGCAACCTTTTCCGGATCTTTCTTGCCCGGCGATGATTCAACACCGCTGGCGACATCGACGGCATACGGTTTGACTGTTCTAACAGCTTCGGCGACGTTTCCTGGCGTCAAGCCACCAGCAAGATAAAAGATCGGAAAGTTCTCCGCCATCTTATTTGCGATATCCCATGCAAAGATTTTACCTGTTCCGCCAAATTCGGTCGGGGACCATGAATCGAACAGGATCGCATGAGCTCCAAAAACCGGATGGTTTGATAATGCGGACGACACAATTTCTTTTGTTTCGCGGATCCGAAACGCCCGGATTATTTTCAGATCTAAGCGACGCCTTAGTTCTTTAACGTATTCACCGTTTTCGTCTCCATGTAGCTGAACTGCGTTTATTCCTGTCATATTTACCGTCTCAAGAACGCCCTCTATCGACATGTTTACAAAAACGCCCACCTTAGAAAGTTTTGCTGGAAGGCTGTTAATTATCTCTCTCGCCACGTCCAAACTTAAGTAACGCGAGCTTTTTGCGTAAAAGTTGAAGCCTAACTCATCAGCTCCAGATTCATAGGCGTGGCGAGCGTCTTCGATGTTGGTTATTCCGCAGATCTTAACCCTAGTCATGAGGCAACTCCCGCTTTTCGTCGCGAAGTCGCGTTATCAAATACCAAACTATGAAGATATTCAGCAACAAAATCCCGATCCGTACCCAAGTAAACCGCTCATACGACTCGTACAGCTCGATCGGTATGAACAGAGCGGTCGCGATGGCGGTTAGCCATTCGGCCCAGCGTTTTTGCATCCAGAGGCCTACGCCTTCGGTCATTAGTAGGCCGGAATAGCAAAATGCGACAGTGCTGAAGGCGACGATCTGCTTGTTTCCTACGCCTTCGAGCTTGGCCAGCGTCGATTCAACAAAGCGGTTCGCTGTGTCGATACCGTGCCGAGTGATGAAATCGGTCGCCCATTCGTGGACATCACGTCCGAAAAGCGACAGCAGCTTGATCCCGACCGCGATCAGGATCGCGGCCTTGACGAATTTCATCACCGAGATGAAATGGATCGTCCACGTGCGTTCACGCGGCGTCTGATTTTTATACCTTAAATGCGGTTTGTTCAGATCAAACCTCCCAAGGTTTCACTCGCATTTCCGGTTCGCATCAATGTCTCGCCTATCAGGAACCCGTCGAATCCTAGTGCTTTTAGCTCCTCGATCTCGCTTTTCGACGACAAACCGCTTTCCGCAATCATCAGAACGCCTTCGGAACGGTTCGCGATCAACTCGCGGGAAACATCGAGCGAGACTTCGAGAGTCTGTAGGTTGCGATTGTTCACGCCGATGATCTTCGCTCCTCTGATACGGGCAATCTCGAGTTCTTCGTCAGTGTGAACCTCAACGAGCGAATCCATCCCCAAGCCGTCAGCAATTGCCGAAAATTCAGCGAGTTCAGCCTCGCTCAACGCCGCGACGATCAGCAATATTGCATCGGCTCCGGCCGCCGCGGCTTCGAAGATCTGGTAGCTGTCGACCATGAAGTCCTTTCGCAAAACGGGAATGTTTACAGTCTTTGCCGCAACCACCAGATCGACCATGTCGCCGGAGAAATACTCGCTCTCTGTAAGAACCGATATAGCTGCCGCACCGCCGTTCGCGTAGTCGCGAGCGACTTTTGCAACGTCAATGTCGGCCTTGATCACGCCTTTTGAGGGTGAAGCTCGTTTGATCTCCGCAATGATGTTCGTGCGGTCACGGCGTGACAAAGCCGAGTGAAAACGGTTTGCCTCCTTTGCGGAGCGAACCTTTTTCGCCCGCCGCTCGATCGCGTCAGCGTAGCCGAGCGAGCGGTTTCGAGCTACCTTTTCGCGGGTCTTCGCAATTATTTTGTCTAAGAATGTCTCGCTCATTTCTTACTTACTGAAAGTAGATCTAATTTTTTCAACGCTGAACCGTCGCGAATGCTGGCCTTTGCCATTTCGTATGCGTCGGGCAATGTTTCAGCACGCTCTGCGACCAAGATCGCTGCGGCGGCATTGATCAGCACGAGCCTTTCCGCGTCGCGATCGGCCATCTCGTTCGCCAGAACGGCCCGGATAATTTTCGCACTGTCCGTGGACGAACACTTTTCGGGCAGATCTTTTCCCAGCGTAAAAACATCAAAATCCGCCGCACTGATCTCAAAAATATCCACCTCGCCACCCTCGACCTCGGCGACAAGCGTCGTTCCTCTCAAACTGATCTCGTCCAGTCCATTCTCACCATAAACCACCCAAGAACGGCCCGCACCGAGTCGCAGCAGAACATTTGCCGTCGTTTCGAGCAAATGCTTATCCCAAACGCCGATCACGTGATGCGGAGCCGAAGCCGGATTGCATAGCGGCCCAAGGTTGTTAAAGATCGTCGGTCGGCTGATCGAACGCCTGGCGGCGGCAAGCGTCGGCGAAAGAGAATGAAATCGCGGGGCGAACATAAAACACAGGCCGTGCTCATTCAGATTGTGTTCGGCTACTGCAGGCTCGACGTCAATATCGATGCCGAGATCCGACAAAACATTTGCACTGCCTGAATTGCTCGTCGCGGCACGATTTCCGTGCTTTGCGACCGGCAGCCCTGCACCAGCGATAACGAACGCTGCGGCGGTAGATACATTGAACGTCTTTGATGAGCTGCCTCCAGTTCCTACAGTATCGACAAACCTGGGGTACACCGACGTTATCCGCTTCATCCGGTGCCGCATCACGCTCGCGAAAGCAAAAAGTTCATCTTCAGAGACGCCTTTTTCGTTCCACGCGGTCAGGACTTCTGCGATCAAAAGCTGATTCGTGCTGCCGATCAACGCGTCAAAAAGCGTCTCAGCCTCGTCTGACGGAATGTCCGCACCGAGCTGAAATTCTTCGAGGTAATGATCTAAGATTCTGTCGTTCATCTATACCGTCCCGCTTTCTGCGATCTCTACCGCCCGTAGCAAAACTTTTGCTTTGTTCACTGTCTCTTCAAATTCCAGCGACGGCACCGAATCCGCTACGATACCGGCTCCGGCTTGGATCTTGGCAACACCATTTTCCAGCACCAAGGTCCGGATGGCGATGCAGGTGTCCATATTTCCAGAATAATCAAAATAGCCTACCGCTCCCGAATAAACACCTCGTTCCGTTGGCTCAAGATCGCGAATGATCTCGATAGCGCGCACCTTCGGAGCTCCCGACACGGTTCCGGCAGGGAAGCAGGCCGCGAGAGCATCGAAACGATCGAGCCCATTCTTGAGCTTTGCCGAAAGCGAACTGACTAGATGCTGAACGTGCGAATATTTCTCAACATTCATCAATGCATCGACCTTAACGCTGCCGTATTCCGCGACGCGGCCCAGGTCGTTGCGACCGAGATCGACGAGCATCAGGTGCTCAGCGACCTCTTTCTTGTCGCGACGCATCTCTTCGGCTAACGCTTCGTCCTCGGCGGCGTTTTTGCCGCGATGCCGTGTTCCGGCGATAGGGCGATATTCGAGTCGTTCGTTCTCGCATCGAACCAGCATCTCCGGCGAGGCTCCGACGATCGCCTGCTGTTCAAATTTTAACAGGAACATGTACGGCGACGGATTCAACGAGCGAATTGCCCGATAGATCGCAACCGGCGATGCATTCGTCTGCTTTGTAAAGCGTTGCGAAAGAACGACTTGGTAGCATTCACCAGCGGCGATAAGTTCCTTGATCTCGCTGACGGCGGATTCGAAATCTTCACGTTTCCAGTTTGACGACACGCTGCTATTCGAAGATGCGTCAGAATTTGGCGGAATCACGAGTTCACCGTGTTCTAATTGTGATTTGATCTTGTCGTTCTTGCGTCTCGCAGTTTCATAGAGCGATTCGAGCGAGTCTTCGTCGTTTGCCTCATCCGTAAAGACGAGCGAAATGATCTTGATAATCTGTTTCGCATGATCGAACGCGACGATCGAGCGAAAGAACATGAATGCCGCGTCATCTCGAACTTCAGAGCGTGTATCGCCGCGATTTAATGACGGCTCGAACCATTCCGAACAAGCAAATCCGAGAAATCCGATCGCACCGCCAATAAACGACGGCAGATCAGGATCGGCGGCGGCGTGGCGTTCGGAAAAGTGAGTTTTTAAGAACGGGATCGTACCATTTTCAGTGGATGAGCTGCCATTTGCGGCAGTGATGTGAGCGGATTTTTCATTTCCACGCAGGACGGCCTCAGGATCGGCACCGATAAACGAATATCGAGCCAGAGTCTTTCCGCCTTCGACCGATTCGAGCAGGAACGAATTCTGCGAGGCGGCCGACAGCTTCAGATATACCGATAGCGGCGTCAGCAGGTCGGCGGGCATCGTTTCGACCACGGGGACGACGTTTGCCAGCTTTGCCTTCGCGAGAAATGTTGAAAGATCGCTCATAAAATACAAAACGCCGCTCGTTTTTCATTCGAGCGGCGCCTGGTGTAAAAGTTTTCGAATCCAGCTAAACGATCATATCGTCTCGTCCAAGATCAAAACCCAACGGGCACCGCCAATCGCCACCAACCGAAGTCAGCTCGCCAATTGGCCACCGTATAGTATTTTGCCTGAACAGAATTCACTACAAGATATTTATCAGCTTGAATGATTGCTGTCAAATCGGTTCTCTACTCAACGTGTGATCGACGACTATATAGTTCGTCGCGAAGCTTTTGAGCTCTGTCAATTGTCAGTTCATCGGAAATCAGCGGATTCGCGAGTTCAAAAACGATCCACCTCACAAATTCGCTCTCAAAATCAACGCCATCCCTACACTCGATCGCATCTGCCCAGTTTTCGACATCCCTTGAAGTAATGACGGTTTCAGTAAGCCTGTCCAGAATTCTAACGACGTGTTCCGAACCCACGATCACGAGAGAATCCTCGCAATCCCACGGAAAAGCTGAAAGCTCATCGGTCAAGGACGAAATACTTCGGTCAAAATTGATCAGCTCCTTTAGAATTTCTTTCCGTTCTCGTGACATGTATGTGGAAATCCTACATCTTTTCAGGCACCTCGATGCCCAAGGTTGCAAGAGCCGACGTCATAGCACGCCGAGCCATGTCAGCAACCACGATCAAAACCGCACGCTTTATGTCATCCGCTTCGATCAAGATCTTGTGATTGTGATAGAACAAGTTGAACGCCTTGGCGAGCGTAAATGTATATTTCGCAAGAATTGCAGGTTCGTTCGAGTTGGCGGCAGCGTCGACTGTCTCCTCGAGACGCGATGCGAGGACAGCCATTGACCAGATATCGTTTCCGGCATCGGTGGACAAAATAGTGTCGACTCCGCCAAGGTCCGCGATACGCGAACGACACGATTCGACGCTATCCTTTTCATCGAGCTTTCTAAATATAGAGTTCGCCCGAACGGCCGAGTACTGACAAAAACAGCCCGTCTCGCCCTCGAAAGACAATGCTTCCTTAAAGTCGAAAACGATAACCGTATTTCGAGTGAATTTAAGGAGAAAATACCTTAGGGCACCGACTGCAAGTTGATGAGCAATAAGGGTTTTCTCGCTTGCCGGTGCATCGGCATGACGAGACTCGACTTCCGCCAATGCGTTCGCTTCCAAGCGGTCGATCAAGTCGTCGGCTTTCACGCCGAGCCCTTTGCGGCCGCTCATTTCGATGAACGGACGCTTGCGGTCTTCGTCTGACAAAACGAAACCTAATTCCTCAGCGGCAGCAGGAGACAGAGCGACCATCTCGTATGAAAGATGAATGCTCGCTTTTTCACCCCGTTCGGGCGAGATAGCTGCGACGCCTTTCTTAACGATCTCTTGCGGATATGATTGCCTGGAATCGATGACGTTGTAGATCGTTTCACCCCCACCGAACGGCGGAACGCGGACATCCTTGTCCGCGTGTTCCGATCCATCGCGGACAAGGATGTCCGCGTTCCGCCCTGTCGTGATCCAAACGTCCTTTCCATTCACGTAGTTATGGAAATGCTTATAATTGAAATCCAGCCCAAGAATCCCAAGCTTCCACATCTGATACGCGATGTCCTTACCCGTGTAAGTAACCGTGCCGTTTGATCTTACGAGGATCTTATCGGTTTCGTTATCCTCATTGCCGGAATGTTCTTCGAACGGCATAACCCAACATCCGGCCTGCTTGCCCTCGGTTTCGTATCGGATCACGCCGAGCTGTTTCATCTGCTCGAACGCCTTGTCCCAGAAATGCAAATGCAGGATCTCGGATTCGCGGGGAAGCAGGTCGTAGCGGATCGAGAGTCGTTCCATCGTATCGAGGATGCACTCGACATTGCGCGTCGCAACGAAATCGGCGAGTTCAGCAGTGTCGTTCCCGCCTTCTTCGATCAGATGCAGAATTTCGGCTCGCTTTTCCTTGAGTTCTTCATTGTTCTGATACTCGATACCAACTTTTGTGTAAAGGTCCCAGCAGTAGTAATCGAAGGTTCTGCCTGATGCAGTAAGTTCTTTATCCAGTTCTTTTATCGCATCCAGATTCATGTGTTCAGTGAACATAAATCCGACCACCACATCCGCGACTTGGACACCGGTATTATCGATATAATTCTGCACCTCGACCCGCTTGCCGTTCGCGGTCAAGATGCGTTGAAACGTATCGCCAAGCACGGAATTTCGCACGTGGCCAATGTGTGCCGATTTATTGGGATTGACCGAAGTGTGTTCGACGCAGACCTTTACCGCGTCAACATTCTCAGAACTTGCCAAATGCGGCAAAGGCTCTGCCGCTGAGTTATCCGCCAGAAACTTCGCTCGATCAAAAAACACGTTCAAATAACCCGCACCTGCAACCTCAACCCGGCCAACGGAATCCATTGATTCCAGGGCAGTTTTGAGCGTTTCAGCGATCTCACGCGGATTCCTCTTTTCGCCGGTCGCCTGTTTGATCTTTTTCGCGAGTTCGAAAGCGACGGGGAAAGCCAAGTCGCCGAGTTCAGTCTTTGGCGGCGTTTCCGCAGCGATGGTTTCCGGTTCGACGCCGAACTGAGCGATCGCTGGTCGTTCGGACGGCTTCGCGGAGGGCAGTTTGAATTTCTGTAATGGTCATTAGATTGTCTTCTGATAGATTGGAATAAACGGTAATTATAGGTTTTTCAGGGGAAGCAAGCAAAACAGCATTTTTCCGAATAAGTGATAGGTGAAAACTGAAAAGTTAAAACTTTTCACTTATCAGTTATCACTTATTTCGAAGGATTCTTTAGCTTTAGCTTTCGCGATAAAAACGCTAAAATCAAACTTTTATGGCTAAGAAGATCAAGAAGAGGGTCGATCTGAAAAAGATCGCCGAGGGCGTTCGGCTGATGCTCGAAGGCATGGGCGAGGATCCGGACCGCGATGGTTTGAAGAAAACGCCCGATCGCGTCGCCGATTTTTATGCGGAGCTGACCGAAGGGATGTGGATCGATGCAAAGGAACACATAGAACCGCTGCCGGGTGATTCACATGACGAAATGGTGATCGTTAAGGACATCTCCTTCTCGTCCGTGTGCGAGCACCATCTTGCCCCGTTTATTGGAAAATGCCATATCGCATATATTCCAAAAGGCGGCAGAATTCTTGGCCTGTCGAAACTGGCACGCATTGCTGAGGTTTTCTCAAAGCGCTTGCAGCTTCAGGAACGCCTCACGCAGCAGATCGCACAAACCTTATTCGACAATCTCGATCCGATCGGTGTCATGGTCGTCGTCGAGGCTGAGCATACGTGTATGACGATCCGCGGTGTGAAAAAGCCGGGTGCGTCGACGATTACCTCTGCCGTTCTCGGCGGTTTCAGAAAGGATCCGCGAACGCGGGCTGAAGCGATGGCTTTGATCAAGGGTTAAGAGTTTTATGAAGAGAATAACTGCTTTATTTGTAATATATACGTTTGTCGCGTCGTTCGTTTTTGCTCAGGATCGCACCAGCGATTTTGACGCGAACAAGATGCGCGAACGCGTAAAAACGCTCTCAGCCGACGATTTTGAAGGCCGCGGTCCTGGAACCGAGGGTGGAAAGCGGGCAGCTCAATATATCGCCGACCAAATGAAATCCAGCGGTGTGCAGCCCGGAAACAAAAAGAGTTATTTTCAAAACGTAAAACTCGTCGGCGTCAAAGCTGATCCGATTACGACTCTCCGAGTCGGAAAAACGGGCGATTCGAACGGCAAAACCTATAAATTTGCTGACGAATTCGTCGCCACGACGGGAGCCCAAAAGGCATCGATCAATGTCGACGCTGAGATGGTTTTTGTCGGATACGGTATCGAAGCCCCGCTTTATAAATGGAACGATTACAAAGGCCCGGCCGATGATTACAAGGGCAAAGTTCTGGTCATGCTCGTCAACGATCCGCCCGCAACCTCGCAGGAAGCGGATCTTTTCGGCGGGAAAGCCCTGACGTATTTTGGACGCTGGACTTACAAATACGAAGAAGCGGCTCGCCGCGGTGCAGCCGGTGTGATCCTTGTCCATACGACGGAATCGGCGGGCTATGGCTGGAACGTCGTTCGCACTTCGAACGGCAACTGGCGCTACGAGATCGCCCGCACTTCGAAGGACAAAGTGCCGTTTCTCCAGTTCAAATCGTGGGCGACCAACGAGACCGCGACCGCAATCATGAAGCAGGCCGGGCTGAATCTCGAAGAACTTAAGACAAAGGCTAAAAGCCGTGATTTTCAGCCCGTCAAGACTGGATTGACCGTCAAACTTGATCTGAAAAGCGAAATCAAGACATTTGATTCGCCAAACGTGGTTGGAAAACTTGAGGGAAGCGACGCGAAACTCAAAGATGAATACGTAGTATTCTCGGGCCACTGGGATCATCTCGGAATCGGCGAGCCGGATGCGAAGGGCGACAAGATCTATAACGGAGCCTACGATAACGCTTCCGGTGTCGCGACGATTCTCGGAATTGCGGATGTTCTTGCAAAAATGCCAAAGGCTGACCGCCCGAAACGATCCATTCTTTTCTTTTTCCCGACCGCCGAAGAGCAAGGGCTGCTTGGTGCCGAATATTACTCGCACAATCCGATCGTTCCGCTCAACAAAACTGCGGCGGACGTGAATATCGACGGCGTTAACTTCTTCGGCAAAGTTTCGGATTTCAAGGCTCTCGGTGCCGACCGTTCGTCGATCATCGACCAGATAAAAGAAGCCGCGAGTGAGCGGAAGATCGAGATCACGGGCGATAACAGTCCGGAACAAGGCTTCTTTTTCCGCTCGGATCATTTTCCGTTCGCCAAGGTCGGCGTGCCGTCGGTCAATTTTCAGCACGGCGACAAATTCATCTCGCCGCTGAGCAAGGAAGCCGCTGCGTTTTTTAAGGATTACAACGCCAAGTACTATCACCAAACCTCGGACGAATACCACGATTGGTGGGACGCATCTGCGATGGTCCAGGAAGCCGAACTCGCTCTCGCGATCGGAATCAAGCTCGCGAATGTGAAGGAAATGCCGCGGTTTAAGGAAACGGATGAGTTTTCGGCTCCGGACAAGAAGCGTTTTAACAAATAATTTAATGAGCAATACTTTTTACATAACAACGCCCATATATTACGCGAACAGCTTGCCGCATTTGGGCCATCTGTACACGACGATCGTGGCGGATGCGGTGCGGCGGTATAAGCGCCAGCGTGGGTTTGATACTTACTTTCTGACCGGAACCGACGAACACGGCATCAATATCCAGCGTTCGGCGGAGAAGAACGGACGGACGAATCAGGAACAGGTCGATTACATCTCTGGCGAGTTGAAGCGCATGTTTCACGATTTCCGCCTCGACGGTGAGAATGGCGGTTACGACATCTTCATGCGGACGACCGAGAAGTTCCACTACGAAGGCGTCGCTCATCTGTGGCAGGAAATTGCCAAAAACAAGACGCCGAAAGGGAACGATACGATCTACAAGGGTTTTTACGAAGGCTGGTTCTGTGCACCGTGTGCTGAATTTAAGACCGAAGATCAGTTTTACACGCCTGAAGGCTCGGACACCCCGAACTGCCTGATCCACGAGCGTCCGCTCGACAAGGTTGCCGAGGAAAGCTACTTCTTTCGGCTCTCGGATTATGACGAATTCCTGATCGATCTGATCGAAAGCACGCCGAATCTGGTGCGGCCTGAGGCGCGGAAGAATGAGGTCTTGTCGTTCGTTCGCGGCGGTCTGCAGGATCTGTCGATCAGCCGCCAAAAGTCTTCGGTTTCGTGGGGAATTCCGGTTCCGGGCGATGAGAATCATGTGATGTACGTGTGGATGGATGCGCTGACCAATTACATCACTGCTATTGGTTATGGAAATGCTGAGAAGGCGTCCGTCGGATTTGAGAAATATTGGCAGAATGTCGTGCATTTGGTTGGGAAAGACATCTTGCGATTTCACACCGTTTACTGGTTTTCATTCCTAAATGCGGCGGGATTGCCGCTGCCGAAAACAGTTTTTGCCCACGGCATGTGGCTCGACGCTGATGGCCGGAAGATGGGTAAAACCTTGGGGAATGTGATCGAAGTTGATGTTTTACATGAACATTTTCAGGTCGATTCAATACGTTACTTCGTGCTGAGGGATATGGTCTTTGGGCAGGATGGAAAGTTTGGCTACGAGAACCTGATCGACCGTGCAAATGCCGATCTCGCCAGCGGCCTCGGCAATCTTGCGAGCCGCACATTTTCGATGATCACGAAGTACCGCGACGGCCTGATCCCAAGCGGAAAGATCGCTGAAGAAAATTACCTCAACGCAAAACGAGCCGGTGTCAGCCCGGATGATCAGGAAACCGCGTCCGTAGTCGAACATGCACGCGACGAATTCATTCGCAGGTACGATAATTTCGAATTCAGCCTCGCGTTGGAATCGGCGTGGACGGCGATCGCCCGCGTCGATAAGTTAATATCCGACTCGAAGCCATGGGAGCTAATTAAAGACGATAAACAAGTTGAGACGCTGAATGCAGTGCTCTATCGAGCCTGCGAAACGCTTCGCTGGTTGTGCGTTCAGCTTTATCCCGTGATGCCCGAAGCTTCAAATAATATCTATAGCCAGATCGGCCTCAACGAAGATATCGCCACGCTTGATCCGGCAAATCTAGAATGGGGAGAACTCGCCGCCGGGACCAAGATCGGCGAAACCGTCGGCGTGTTTCCAAGGATCGAAAAAACCAAAACTATGAACGAGATAACTTCGAAAACCTCATCTGAGGAAAAGGGAGAACCACCTGCGTCAGCGGGTGGTCAAGACGGCATTGGTGAAAATGGCTCAACGTCAACCGCGTCCGCCAAACCACCCGCTAACGCAGGTGGTTCTCCCTTGACGCCGCCCGATAGTGGTGACCAAGAGGAATTCATCACCATCGATGACTTTCTGAAAGTCGAACTCCGCGTAGGCGAGATCAAGGTTGCCGAACGCATTCCAAAGGCGGACAAACTCCTGCGTTTTGAGATCGACCTGGCCGAAGATAAACCACGTCAGATCCTCGCCGGCCTCGCCGAATACTACGACCCCGAAACCCTTATAGGCCGCAAAGTCGTCGTCGTCGCCAACCTAAAGCCCCGAATGATGTGCGGCCTCGAATCCCAGGGAATGATCTGCGCCGCTTCACTCGAAGACAATTCAGGTCCGAAACCAGCTTTGGCGGCGTTTTTGGAGGATGTTGAGATCGGAGCGAGATTGAAGTAATGTTCATCGATTCCCACTGCCACATAGATGGCGAGCAGTTCGACGATGACCGCGACGAAGTTGTTCAGCGGGCGATGGATGCTGGCGTTGTCGCGATGTTAAATATTGGTACGGGCGATCCACGTACCGATGATTTTCGGCGGGCGGTTGGGGTGGCGGAAGCTTACCCGAACATCTACGCTAGTGTTGGGGTTCATCCGCATGATGCGAAGCTTTATGATGATGCGGCTGAGGAGCATTTGATTGAGCTTGCTAAAAGCGAGAAGGTGATCGCTTGGGGCGAGATCGGGCTGGATTATTATTACGATCATTCGCCGCGGGACGTGCAGCGGGATGTTTTTCGGCGGCAGATACGCACGGCTAGGTCGCTTGACCTGCCGATAATCATCCATAGTCGCGATGCGGATGATGAGACGGTTGAGATACTGATCGAGGAATGCTCGTACGACGGTTTTCGCGGGATAATGCATTGCTTTGGCGGTACGCCGGCGATGGCCGAGGCTTTGATGGCGATCGGGTTTATGATCTCGTTCGCGGGGAACGTAACATTCAAAAAAGCCGAGAACCTGCGTGAATCGGCTCGAGTTGTTCCGCTCGACCGGCTTTTGATTGAGACCGATTGTCCTTTCCTGACGCCTGTTCCGTTTCGAGGTAAACGCAATGAGCCAAGTTTTGTGATCCACACCGCAACGTTTTTGTCGCAATTTTATGGTGTCGACGTCGAGGTGGTAGCAGAACAAACGACGCGGAACTTCCTGAATTTCTTTAAAGTTGCTCTATCCGCGACTTAGTGAGCATAGCCTCGATCAAATATCAATTCGTGTTATTCGTATTATTCGTGGCAAAATCTATCTTATGGCAAAGGAAAATTCATTCGACATCGTTTCAAAGACGGACTACGCCGAGCTGACCAACGCTCTTAACCAGACGGAAAAAGAGATTTCGCAGCGGTTCGATTTCAAGGGCAGTAAGGCGGCGGCTGTGCTGGTCGGCAAAGATTTGCAGCTTACTGCCGAAGACGACACACGGCTTCGCAACCTGAACGACATCCTTCAGGGCAAACTGCACAAACGCGGCATTTCGCTCAAGGCTCTTGATTATCAGAAAGCAGAACCCGCTGCCGGCGGAGCGCTTCGACAGCTCGTCAAGATCCAGCAGGGAATTCCAACCGACAAGGCGAAAGAGGTCGTGCGGTTCATTAAGGACGAAAAATTCAAGGTCCAGGCCTCGATCCAGGGCGAAACCGTCCGCGTTTCGGGCAAAGATCGCGATACGCTTCAGGAAGTCATGGCGAAGCTCAAAGGCCACGATTTCGGGATCGATATGTCGTTTGATAATTATCGGAGTAATTAACCGCGAAAAATGCAGACATTTGCACCAATGCGTGAGCCTCAGGATGCTCATCTTGCTTCGAAGCGGATCTTTGATCTGATCAAGGCCGAGTTGGCTTTGGTTGAGGAGGAGTATGAGCGGCAGGCGAGTTCGAATATTCAGGTAATTGATTACTTGGGCGAATATCTGCGTGCATCGGGCGGAAAACGCGTCCGGCCGGCATTGCTGGTTCTGTCGAATTACGCCGTCGGCGGAGATGCGACCAAGGAAAATGTCATTAGGCTCGCGACCGTCATGGAGATGCTTCATACGGCGACGCTGGTGCATGACGATATTATCGACAACGCTGACCTGCGGCGGAACCGTTCGTCGGTGAACGCACGGTTTGGGAATCAGACGGCCGTGCTGATGGGCGACTGGCTGTATATGTCGGCGTTCGAGACGACCGTTCGTGAGCGCTCGCTTGAGATAATCGATATTTTGACGCGGTTGACGCGAAAGATGACCGAGGGCGAGTTGATACAGCTGACGCGGATCGGGCGGCTGGATATTTCGGAAGCGGAATATTTCGATATCCTCGAACGCAAAACGGCATTTCTGTTTTCCGCTTGCTGCGAAGTTGGTGCGATCCTTGCCGGGGCAACGAAGACGCAGCAGGACGCGCTACGCGATTATGGTATGCACCTCGGCGTAGCGTTCCAGTTGTCTGATGATGTTCTGGATCTGACGTCCGAAACCGAAACGCTTGGCAAAGAAGCCGGCTCGGATCTGCTCGAGGGAAAGCTGACTTTGCCGCTTATCTATTTGCTGGAAAAGCTTCCGGAACTTCAACCAAGACTTGAAAAGATCATGTTCGATGGTGAATATACTGCGATCCGTCGTGAGGACCTGCAGTCGATGCTTCGCGAAAACGGCGTTATTCAAGTGATTAAAGAACGCGCCGACGATTATGTAGAGCGCGCGAGAAAAAGTCTTGATGTTTTACCCGAATCAAGGTATCGTTCTTGTTTAGAAGACGTTTTAACGTTCGTCACTGGTAGAAACAGTTGAACATTAAACGCTAATCTTAAGCTGAACCGGCGAGTTCCATCATGCCGTAAGCAACACGAACACAATATGTTAGACGAAAACGTTGTAGATGCTCTGCAAGAAATTCTTGACAAAACACGCGGTGCTTTAAGCCAGGCCGTGACAAAACTCCGGGATGCTGAAGCCGAGGTCGATAAGCTTAAGCGCGAGATAAGCGGCACTCGAAAATAGCGCCGCCCAGACGGCAAAAGCGATCGATGGAGTACGCCTCTCGATGAACGCGGGCCGCAACCTCGGAAACACGTTCCGTATCGAAGAGGCTCCCGCGATCGGAGCAGAACGCGGCGAGGTTCGCTCGAATGTTCAGGAACTGTCGACCCGTGAATTTCGTCGCGACAATGCGGTGACATATCTGAACCAGAACCGCCCAAAATTGGTTCAACAGGATCTCGAACCGAGCAGCGATCGCTTCAGCGACCGAACCATCACGCAGTCATGCACGCTGCTTCTTCGTGAAGCCGGACGTCCGCTGCATGTTAACGAACTTTATAACCTGCTTGTCGAGGGCGGGATGAAATTCAAAGGTAATAATCCTACGATCTCAGTGGCAGTTTCATTGAGTCGAAACAGCAGATTTAGGAAAGTAGATCCGGGTACGTTCGATCTGGTCATCCGTGAGGCATATCAGGCGGCTTCTTAGCCCCGGCTCGTCAAAAGATCTATTTCAAAACGCTTCGTATCCGTATATACTCGATATAGAGTGAAATACTACGGAAATACGAAGCGTTTCGAGCGCCGGGCTTTTGCGGTTCATGTGGCTATCTTGAGCTTGACCGTCCTCTTACTTTCCGTCGGCGTTTCTGCACAAAAGCTCCGCCTTCGTTCCCAGATCAATCCCAATTGCGAAGTCCCGAGCGGTTTGACGACTCTCAAATACTCGGACATTTGGGCTGATGGGAACATTGCCGTTCAGGGCGGTTACAATTGCCGCGGAGCTTTCATTTACGATATCTCAAATCCCGATGCTCCGGTGCTCGCGAGCGTTTACAATCCTTCGCCCACACAAACATTTCTCGAGGCTATAGTAGTTGGCACCCGTGGATATTTCGGGAGCGGCGGGCCGTTCGCCAACAGCTCACCCCAGACGGGCGACGGGGTTCATATTGTTGACCTTTCTGATCCGTATCATCCTTTCCTTGTGGGAAAGGTCAACGCAAATCGTGGTGGTGGTTTCAACGGCATCCACGAGATGAACGTCTACGGTAACTATCTCATCGAGAATTACAACGCCGTCTCGAACCGGACGATCAAGATAATAGATATATCTGATCCGCAGAATCCCCGGCTGAAATGGGATTTTACTCCGCAGGAATCTTTTTGGGTCCATGCAATACACATCCGGGGCACAAGGATGTATATGTCCGGCTGGGCCGGGCTGATCGAGATATACGACATTGCGGACCTAGCGAATCAGCCGCCGGTCCTGCTCGGGACGATCCAGGGAAATAACAATAATCACAGCTCATGGACAAGCGAGGACGGGAAATATCTGTATTCGTGCCGCGAAGTGCCTGACGGAGATCTTCGCGTTTATGATGTTCAAAATCCCGCTCAGCCGGCCTTAGTTCGAACGATCAAGACAAGCGAACTCGGAATCAACGCCATAAGCCCGCACAATCCTGTTGTGATGGGAAACTACCTCTACGTTTCGTGGTATCAGGCAGGTGTTCAGGTTTTCGACCTAACCGATCCGACGTTTCCGAGGCGGGTCGCGCAGTACGACACTTATCCTGATACATTCGCTCCACCGGCAGAAGAATCGAAAAAACTCGAAGACCTAGAGCCATGGGATATCGTCTGCGGAGCTGCGAACCGGCAAAACGCACTGCCGAATACCTACGAGGGGAACTGGGCGATATTTCCATTCCTCGGCCAGAACAAGATCTTAGCCGGTGACCTTGATCATGGATTGTATATTCTGGATGGCTCGGCATTGGCCGCCCGGCCCAAAAATCGTGTGTCCGATTTTGACGGAGACGGGAAAACGGACCTTTCGATCTTTCGTTCAACGACCGGAGATTGGGAGTTGGAGAACAGTTCCGATCACGGAATCAGTTCGCCTCAATTCGGTGTTGCCGGCGACGTCATGGTTCCCGGCGACTATGACGGTGACGGCAAGACAGAGATCGCGGTGTTCCGCCCGTCGAACGGAGTTTGGTATCTGCGTAGAAACGCTACATTTGTCACGGTGTTGTTTGGAGTTGCAGGTGATATCCCCGTTCCGGGCGATTATGACGCGGACGGAAAAACCGACGTTGCCGTTTGGCGGCCTTCGAATGGAAGCTGGTACGTTTTGCGAAGTACGCTTGGTTTTATTGGTGTTCAGTGGGGAATGCCCGGCGATAAGCCTGTTGCCGGAGATTACGATGGTGACGGTAAGACGGACATGGCGATCTGGCGTCCGGGCAATGGCGTTTGGTATGTGCTTCAGAGTTCCTCATCGATCCCGCTATATTGGCAGTTTGGAATAAGTTCCGACAAACCTGTCGTCGCAGATTTTGACGGAAATGGCATCACCGATTTCGCCGTTTACCGGCCATCGGAAGGTAACTGGTTTGTGCTGGATCCAGCAGCGGTTCCGTTCATGCCGCTCGTTTGTCTGGGGTGTTGCATCCGATAAGCCGATTCCCGCTGATTACGACGGTGACGGAAAATCTGATGTTGCAATTTTTCGACAGAATTCGAACGAGTGGTACATCCTTTACAGTTCAGGGATACCATACTCGCAGCGTGTTTTTGGCAGGCAAGGTGATCTGCCAACGCCTTCATCGGTGAATCCACAGTAGGTTCGTCGGCTGCACGATCATTACCGCCCAAGTTCAAAGCTGAAACGCTTGACTTTGGGCGGTTTGTTCTTATTATTGCAGTATGAAACTAACCCTGACGATCACCAGCGGCACGCTCGCGGGCCGGAATTACGAATTAGAGACAGGATTTGTAACGATCGGCCGCAGCGATACGTGCAGCGTTCGCCTTGATCCGATGACCGAACGCATCGCCTCGAAACAGCATGCATATATCGAGGCACGTTCGGACGGGTTTTATTTATCGGATAACAAAAGTACCAATGGTACGCTGCTGAACGGCCAAAAGATCGATACGGCGAAGCTCAATTCCGGTGATCAGGTCCAGTTTGGTGCAAACGGCGTCATCGCATCGATCCGGATAGATTCGGAAATGCCCCAGGCTGTCGCTGCCGGGAGGCAGAGTTTTCATGAATATGAAGCTCAGCAATTTAACCAGAACGTTGCCCAGCAGCCGGTCAGCATGCAGGCATCGCTGAATAATTTTGCGCTGGGTGGTGCCGCAGTTGTAAAGGTCGAGCCTACCAACACCAAGAAGTTTATCGGGATCGGCGTGACGCTGTTCGCGATCGCATTCCTGATCCTGATCGTTGCCTCGCTGATGTTTTTGAGTGTTGGGATCGTACCTGCGGTCATCGCGGCGGTTGTTGCGTTTGTTCCGGCCGTTATATATCTGCTTCCGCTGATCTGGCTTGATCGCTACGACCCCGAACCGATCTGGCTTCTTGGACTCGCGTTTGCGTGGGGAGCATTGGTCGCCGTTGTTGTCTCATTTATTATCAACACATTCTTTGGTATTGCGGTTGGCATCGCGGTTTCGCCCGAGGCTGGTGAAGCTGTTGGAGCGGTAATGTCAGCGCCGATCTTTGAAGAGGGGTCGAAAGGGCTTGGACTCGTGATCCTGCTGATCTTTTTCCGCAGATATTTCGACGATATTCTTGATGGGATCGTGTTCGCCGGGGTCATTGCTCTCGGCTTCGCGACGGTCGAGAACGTTCTCTACTACGGAAGAGCTTTGGGCGGTGGTGGCTTTGGAGCTTTAGCCGTGATCTTCGTGATGCGAGGCATTTTGTCGCCTTTTGCACACGTGACGTTTACCAGCATGACCGGCATAGGTTGCGGAATTTCGCGAGAATCGCATAACAAGGCGATAAAAATATTGCTTCCCGTCGTCGGGTACTTCGCGGCTGTCACATTGCATGCTATCTGGAATGGAATGGCGGTGCTTGGTGGTCTGCAGGGATTTGTGGTCGGTTACCTGGTTCTTGAGATCCCGTTTTTCCTTATTTTCGTTGGGTTTTCACTCTACATCATGCGTCGGCAGAATAAGATCCTTAATGAGATGCTCGCGATCGACATCGCCCGCGGACTCATTCCTGCTGAACACGCCAAGACCGCGACGTCTGCCTTCAAAAGCTCTGGCTGGATCCTCGGCGGCTTATTTAACGGCAAATTCAAACCCCGCAGCCGTTACGTCCGTGCTCTAGGGAAACTAGGCCTCAGCTACTGGCACATCCAGAGAGCCACCGCCGCTCAAGGCCAAACCGGAAGCTTTCAGCAAAATCCGATCCTCCGTGAAGAGGTACTGAGATGGCGTGACCAAGTCTAGTTTTCCTAATGCAAGCTGATATCTAAAAACGCCAGTTAAGCTAAATGAGATGATGAATACATTTGACCGATTACTAGATCTGCATGACGAGATCGACGAGATCTTTTTCGAGCACCAGTGTGCGTTACTGCATTTTGACTTCAGAGCGGCCTTCGAACATCTGGAACGATATGAATCTATGCTTCTTCGACATATGCAGGATGAAGAGAGAGAACTTCTTCCCTTGTACGGTGAGCGTGCAAAGCCCGACAAGGCAGGGACAGCCCAGCTGTTTTGGGATGATCACACAAAGATGCGGGCATACGTGGAGCAGTTCAAGGAGCAAACAGCGAAACTCGCCAGTGAAGAGCATCCCGAAGCAGGTTTACTACTGCTGCTAGACCGCGAGTCGTTCTACAAACGACTTAACAGTCACCACGACAAGCGCGAGCGAGAGCATTTGTATCCGGCACTAAACCTGATCTGTTCGGGAATGGAACGCGACGAGATAATTGGACGAGTTATGTGTGAGGTAAAAACTAGTGGACTGTCTGCCGTTGTGGGCTAGAATCCCGTGTAACAGCCGACGATCAAGCATATGACCGTCAAGGTTCCGTAGATGACTTCTCCTACACCGATCCTTGTTGCCTTTACCTTTTTACGGTAGCTCGAGAGTCCAGCCACACACCTGACGAGAAGTATTCCATACATCGGGATCATCAAATGCGAGGTGTATCCAAATACCGCTAGGGCCGTGGCGAAAAACAGTGCTAGAACGTGCGCGGCGAACGGTTGCAGGCGGGTATAAGGTTTGCCTTTTTCCAGCCTCAGTCTGTTTCTTACATAAATGATGGAAGGTATCAGTCTGGCGATCATGATTCCCCAAAGGGCTAACGATCGGGGCAGATCCCAGCCGGCAGCGAGAGTTATGACTGCTACAGACGCCGTAAGTGCGGTGGATCCGAGCAATTCAGCAAGCAATCCACGCGACTTCCGTTTCGCATCACAATAGATCTGATAGACTGCGAAGGGAAGGACGATCACAAATGGACCAAAACTTTCAGGTCGAGCGGAGAAAAACACACCTAGTCCACCAATCAGGAAAATTGCGGTGAATAGAGCAGCAAATTTCAGTGCTAATGCTGCTTGCGGCAGTCTTAGTCCCGCTATCCCGCCCGACAGGATGACCTTGAGCGGCTGGCGAAGCAGAAACGCTCCTACAACCATTATTGTGATCCATATCGCTGCGACTGACGGTGCGATCGCTAGACCTGCGACCAGCGGTTCCATCAAAAAGCCCCAAGAGCCATGCTCGACTGGCAGCGCAACGGCCTTCGCTCGGATCTTGGGAAATTTTGCGGGTAGATTGGCTTCTAATTCCATTTGTCAGTGAACGGTATTAGCGAAAAGCTCGCGCTCCATTTCGATCGCTTTGGGAAAGAGAAGATTATTCTCCAGGTGAATGTGCTGGTGCAAGTCACGTTCGAGAGCTTCGAGCCGATGATATAGTGCGGTGAAGCTGGGGCATGCCTCGGCCGGCAAAGTGTAATCATTTGTGATCGCTCTCATCTTCGCCAGTAATTCACCAACGGGTTTCGTGCTCAACCTCCATCATTTTTACCGGATGCTGAACGGTTCCAAATGGCGGATAAGCCGCATTCATTCGATTCGAATGATTGTAATCAAGCTTTTGAACGTACGGGAAAAGGACCATCTCTTCCTTCGTCATGTGCGGGCCGAGATCCTCGCAGAGCAACTGCAATAGTGCTTTTAGTTCAATAAGGGACGGCGTGTGGTCGCCGTGTCGGCTAGCAACTTTCGCCATCAGCGGCGTGAGCTGGTTTATTTCCGATTTGGTGTAGACGTGGTGCGTGGCATTAATATGATCAACAAGATCGCTGGGGCCGACATCGCTGAATGAACTATCACCAGTGTCGGCTGTTTTGAGTACGTCATCTATTCTGCGAATGACTTTTTCCGGGTCGGCACCAACACTCTCACAGGCATCACCGAACGCCGTGTTGCCGTGACAGCAGTAGTCGATCTTGAATTCTTCAAAAACTCTCGTCGTTACCGGCATTGCGAGTGCGATCTCGCGAACCGTTCTGCCTTCAACATTTATCATCAAATTTACCTCCGATGCTTCGATCTCCAGTACAAGTATCGGCGACAAAAGCTCGGGGAAATATGATCGTACTCACATTTCCGAGATTATTTCTATTAAATTGCATTCGAAGACGGGAAGGGGCCGCGATTTTGCCGAGTTCAGCTTCCGGATCGGAACAAAGCGGGTGGTATGTCATGAAGTGAGATCACGTCCTGCACTGCGCCATGTTAATGGCTTCTTTGGGCATACCGAAAACGACGCAGCTCGCTTCATCCTGGGCGATCGTTCGGGCACCGGCGTTCCGCATTTCCAGTAACCCTCGGGCTCCGTCTTTGCCCATTCCGGTCAGGATGACGCCGAGAGCATTGCTGCCCGCGGATTTCGCGACTGAATGAAATAGAACGTCGACACTTGGTTTCTGGAAGTTCACGAACGGTCCGTCTTTCACAACCACCGAGTATCGTGCTCCGCTTCGTTGGAGAAGCATATGGCTGTTTCCGGGGGCAAGCAACGCGACTCCCGGAACGACCGAATCTCCGTTCTTAGCCTCGCGAACTTCCATATTACAGGATTGGTTAAGGCGTTTCGCGAACGCGGCCGTGAATCCGACTGGCATGTGCTGGACGATAACGGTTCCTGGGGAATTAGGAGGGAATTCAGAAAGTACGTCGAGCAATGCGGTCGTTCCTCCAGTCGAGGCTCCGATCGCTATAACCTTATGTGTGGTTTCGAGAGTAGGGCGCGATGTATTTCTCGTGGAACTCTTCGGTTTTTCGGCGCGAGCGGATACTCTTGCCGTTGATGCTGTTCTAACCGCTCGGACCAAGGCGCCGCTTACATCGGGGGCTGAGAACTGCGATCCTGGCTTTCCTATTATCTCTACGGCACCGAGTGCAAGAGCCCGAATGGCATTTTCGCTATTCTGTGGTGCAAGGGAACTGACGATGACGACAGGTATCGGGTAGTGAGCCATCAACTTGGACAGGAACGACAGTCCATCCATTCGCGGCATCTCGATATCGAGCGTTATAACGTCGGGTCGAAGCTGGGCGATCTTGTCACGCGCGACAAATGGATCGACGGCGCTGCCGACGACCTCGATGTCGCTGAATTTCGAGAGTTCGTTGGTGATCACCTGCCGGACAACAGCAGAATCGTCGACGACCAAAACCTTGATCATTTTAGTTTATGTATATTGCGACATCTGCTCGCCCTTCGTCCATCCCGAGTTTCGCCATCGCCGATGGTGCTTTTCCCTCGACAACGCCGGAATGATAGGCCGGAGCGTTCAATTTGAATACGTGGGTCTTTCCCGCGATCGCAGGCAAGACGTTGCCGCAGATCACGTTTGCGAGTTCACCAAGTACATCGTGAACCATGTCATCGTCGACGACGACGTCATCGCCGAGCATATTTTCGGCTATCGCTGAAAGAGCACTGTCCTCGATCCTGAGGATCAATTCGCCGTCGAACTCGCCGTGAAATCCGACCGCGACGGATGAACTCGCGGCCGCGTCGATCTCAGGAAGGTCGTCTTCCTCCATCGGAAATACGAATCCGAGTTCCTCAAAAGTCAAAGTCGCCGCTTGATATATCGCTTGCTCCATTTTCTGCTCCTGTTAACTGAAATACGGTCTCGCGCAAGGTCTCCGGCGCGAACGGTTTGTGAATGAACTCAACATCGAGTGCCCGAAGCTGCTCGATCCTGGTTTCGCTCGATTCTGTCGATACTACGACGATCGGAAGTTCCGCGATGTCCGGGTTTTCGCGAACACGGTTTATCAGCGTCTCGCCGTCCATGACCGGCATATTTATATCTACTAGAGCGAGATCGACCCAGTTTTCTTCAAGGACCGATAGTGCCTCTTCTCCGTGCTTTGCCTGATAGACCGTATCGATCTGAAGCCCGCTTAAGTGCAGCGTCTTTTTTATGATCGACCGCATCGCCATGCTGTCATCCACGATCAAAACATTCATAATTTCCCCTTAGCTAACGTCAAAAGGTCCGTTCACTAATTCCTCTTATCTAAAGTTCGGTCTCCTGATTATTGATCTTCAGTGTTACTCGTCCCGTTTCAAGTTCCAGTGCCATGGTTCGTGAGTATGTTTCGCCAACGTCCCAGGATTTGATCAAGACGTTATTTTTCCAGAGCAGCTTTCGCAGCATCAGGAAATTTCGCTTACCGATCTGGAACTGATCCTCGTCCGGATTATTCTGAGTGCTCGCTCCGCCGGCAACCTTCAAAACTATTCTTTCTTTTTTTGCTCCAGCCTTGTAACAAGTACGAAAAAGCTCGGGCACGCCGGTATCGACGAACATAAGCGGATTATTCTTCGCTTTCTCGGGACTGACAGCGGAGTTGGGAAGCATGATGTGGATCATACCGCCGACCTTTGCGACCGGGTCGTATGCGGTGATCCCCAGACAACTCCCGAGAGCGTAGGTGATCAGCGTATCGCCCGGAGCGGACGAGACCTTCATATCTGCGATGCCGATTGTGTGTTTCATTTGAGATATACTGCCGGTTGAATGTAGGAGAACCGATGATCCACGTTTGTAAGACTCTCTGAATGGCCAACAAAAAGGTAGTTGCCTGTATCCAAAAGGTCGTAAAACCGGTTCACGAGAGAGGCTTGGGTCGGCTTATCAAAATAGATCATTACGTTCCTGCAAAAGATCACATCGAACGGTCCTCTCATCGGCCATTTTTCCATAAGGTTTAGCCTTGCGAACTTGATCGGACGTCTGATCTCGTCGCGAATGCGGTATTGTTGATCACCTGTCCGCAACAGATATTTCTGACGCTGTGCCGCGGTGATGCCTGTCAGGGCTTCCTCGGCGTACTCCGCGGAGCTGGCTTTTTGGAGGATCTTTCCCGAAATATCGGTGGCGAGGATCTTGATGTCCCATTTGCCGATATCCGGTATGCTGTCATGAAGCTGCATCGAGATCGTATAGGGTTCTTCTCCAGACGAACACGCCGCACTCCAAATTCGTAGCCGCTTTGAACGAAGTTTCGGCAGGATCTGATCCTTCAAAAAATCGAAATGCTGCGGCTCACGAAAGAAGTTTGTCTTGTTTGTCGTGAGAGCATCGATCATGTGAGAGAATTCGGTCCTGTCCTTCTCGACAAACGATAAATATTGATCGAAGTTCGTCATCTTGACGGCGGCAAGCCGTTTGGTCAGACGAGCCTTGACGAGGTTCTGCTTGTCGAAGTTAAGGTTGATCCCGCAGAAGCTATATAAGCGTTCTTTGATGGTCTCAAACTGTTTCTGACTGAGTTGTGCTGATGATGCGTCGGTCATTTTTAGTAGGTGAAGGCTCGTTTACCATTGGTTGCTGGCTTGATCGCTCTTGGTCGTTTCGCCGACTCAACGGCTTGGGGCGGCTGACGATCCTGCGAAAGCGTAAAGGAATCGACCAATCCGAGCATTTCGAGCGATTGTCCTGAAAGTTCCTCGGCGGCACTGGCCGTTTCTTCCGAATTGGCGGCGTTTTGCTGCGTGACCGTATTCATCTGCTCGATGGCGGCTCCGATCTGGCTCACGGCCTGCTGCTGCTGTTCACTGGACACGGCAATTTCCGAGACCATTACGTTCACACTGTTGATCTGTTCGTGGATCTCGGAGAGGTTTTTGAGAACTTCTTGATTGTGTGTGATTCCGTTGCCAGCACTGCGAACAGCCTCTTCGATAAGCTCAGCCGTTTGTTTTGCTGCGTCAGAAGAGCGTATCGCGAGATTACGCACTTCCTCGGCGACGACGGCGAATCCTTTTCCGGAGTCGCCGGCACGAGCCGCTTCGACGGCTGCGTTGAGAGCCAAAAGGTTCGTCTGGAACGCGATCTCTTCGATCGTTTTAACGATGCGAGCCGTCGAATCAGATGACTCCTTGATCCGGTCGATAGCATCGGTAAGCGAATTCATATTTGCGACGCCGCGGTCGGCGGTTTCGCTGGCTGTCGCGACGAGCGAACGTGCTGAGATCGCGTTGCCGGAGTTCTGTTTCGACATTGCTTCCATTTCATGAAAATTTGCGGAAACCTCTTCGAGTGTCGCTGCCTGCTCGCTTGCTCCTTGAGCGAGTGATTGGCTTGTAGCGGCTATCTCATCTGCGGCCGATGCGATCTGATTGGCACTGCCGCCGACCTGGGAGATCGTGTCACGAAGGCTGCCGATCGTCGCATTCAGCATATCGGCAATTCGTGAATAATCGCCGCTGAATGCGCCGCTCATCAGCTCGGTAAGGTTTCTTGCCGCGACTTTCTCCAGAACACGGGCTTCCTCGTCGAGGAACTTTTTAGCTTCGTGATACTTTTCTTCTGCTTCTCCTGTGATTACAGCGATCTTCTCGCGATACGCTTCGGTCTGTGCCGTCAGCACAAATGCGATATCTGCCTGGATCAGACGCGTGATTCCTCCACGAAATCGCTCCAGATCGTTCGCGGATGCTCCTGCAGCGTTGACACAGTCAACGAGATGTTCGCGGATAACCTCGTACATTGCGATGTACCAATTCGAATTAAGATCGATGCGGTCGTGGACTGCGCCGACGACATATCGATAGTTCACATACTCGTCATCGATCCGTCCTGAAAACATCGTAAGAATATACCGCGTGAGCATCGGACGCTGTCTTTCGATCGATGAGTGTTTTTGAAGGATCTGTTTAGTTTCGCCGTACGCCAGAACCTTCTGGTAAAATTTGTCGACGAGTCCGTCTAACGAGGCCCTGCAGACGTCTGACCATCCGTTGATCACCCCAAGATCTTCCTCGGTAACACGAAGGAATTCCAGTCGTTCCCGCACTTGGGGATCAGTGACGGTTATCTGGCCCGGTTGGTAATTTCGATTTGATTTGAGGAATTTGAACATGATGGTTTCTCCTAGTTGTGGGGTCTCGGTGACCAAAGAATATTTATCTGCCCGGCTCAGCTCCGCCCTGAGCGATACGAGGTCGCTTATGACGGCGCAGGCCGTGTTCGAATGCGAGGTAAAAGAAAATTCCGGTACGATATTCGCCGCCTCGGAAGCTTACCGGAACGGCGAAGCCCGGCGAAACACGCATACCACCGACATGCCACGCGAGCCCGACGCCTGGGCTGACAATGTGTTCATTGAATCGTACGGTGCGACCGCCTTCGCCGATCTCGTTGCCGAAATTCTCGACGTATTCGACTAGCGGGTTGAAATTCCTATGTGCACGCCAGACCAAACTGCCGCCGAGATTGAACGACGTTAGGCCGCGTCGAACCGAATTGCCCGATTCGTCTTCGCCAAGGGCACGGGGAACGTAGGTTACACCCGAATTGAAGCTTCCAAGGAAGTAATCGGAAAGCCGCTTTGTTACCGGCACCGCGAACTGAAATGCGGGCGATGCGACGCCGAGACCTTTTGAGTGTTTTCCGCTTGGCACGAAAGCCGTAAAACGCGGTGAGACGACGGCCCAGTTCTCATCGCCGGTGAGTTGACGGCGAAAGGTGAAGGCCACATCGCCAACGCCTCGGACGGAGCCTGAATCGAACGAAGAGTATGGAAGCGAATAGCTGAAAAGATTCTTGCCGCCGCTGAATGTCGTCTCCTGGGTCATTCCGCAGACCAGACTGCGCGAAGGCGAGCGAAATTGGGTGCAGCCGGTGATCGTATGCAAATTTCCCGGGGCGATATTCACCGCGTTCTCGACGAGATAGGAGTTGTCCGCAATGATCTCAGAAAATTCTTTGCGGGGCTGTTTCGTTTCGGTTGCTTTGGATTTTGCCTTGCTTTCGGCCTGAGGCTTCTCGTTTTCGGACGTTTCCTGACCAAATAAAGCAAGAGGGAAGATCGCAATGGCGATCAGAAGAAGGGTTTTGATGGAGCGGTGGTATTTGTTCATGGGGTAGGGTTCTCCTGGGAAAGAGTTTTGTAGGGAAGGGAATTAGGGATCAAAAATCACTGAGGATCGTGTCGTCGAGTTCGTCAAATGGAATGATGTCGTTAGGAGAGAGTTTCACCTTCGCATGCCCGTTGCCATTGCCGTTGCTGTTGCCATTGCCAGTCCTTTGGAATTTGCGAGCATTGGCTCCAACCTTCGCCGGTCGGGAAGCGGTGATCGTGCGAACTGTAGTAGTTGGCCTCTTAACTTGAACATCACTTGCCGAAAGCTTGAATTCGCCGATCAAAGCGAGCATTTCCTGAGACTGGCCTGAAAGTTCTTCGGATGCGCTCGCCGATTCTTCGGAGTTGGCGGCGGCCTGCTGGGTAGCGCCGTTCATCTGTTCGATCGCAACCGTGATCTGTTCGACGCCCTGACTTTGCTGTTCAGACGCAGCAGCGATCTCGGACACAACGATGTTGACCTTTTCAACCTGGCGATTGATCTCTTCAAGATTTGCGAGAACTTCGGCGTTGAATGTTACACCGGCCTCGGTATTCTTGACTGATTCATCGATGAGCTGGGCAGTTGTTTTCGCGGCATCCGCAGATCTCATAGCGAGATTCCTGACCTCTTCGGCCACAACCGCAAAGCCTTTTCCGGCATCCCCGGCACGAGCGGCCTCGACGGCGGCGTTGAGTGCGAGCAGATTGGTTTGGAATGCGATCTCTTCGATCTCTTTCACGATCTTAGCCGTCGAATCCGACGATTCTTTGATCTTATCCACAGCGGACGAGAGCTGGGACATGCTCTTCATGCCTTGGATCGTGGTCGTTTTCGCATTGTCAGACATCGAACGAGCCTCACGAGAATTTTCCGTGTTCTGCTTCGTCATCGAAGCGATCTCTAGGAGGCTTGAGGAGATCTCTTCGAGCGTCGATGCTTGCTCACTTGTTCCCTGAGCCAACGTCTGGCTGCCTGTGCTGATCTCCGCCGAGGCCGAGGCGACCTGCTCCGCACCCGAATGAATTTGGTGGAGGCCAGCGTCGATGTTCGTTAGAGCGGTGTTGAGCGAGGTCTTGATGACATCGAAATCGCCCTTATAATCTCCAACCATCTTTGCGGTGAGGTCGCGATTAGCGGCTCGCTGCAGACAAGCCGATGCTTCGTTGAGCGGCCCGGCGATCGCGTCTAGCGTTTCGTTCATGCCGTTGAGCAGAGCACGGAAACCGCCCTTGTACTTTTCAAGATCACCGCGTTCGGCGATATTTCCTTTGTTTGCTTCGGCGGTGAGCATATTTCCTTCGGTGATCAGGTCGCGGAGGATCTGACGGCTCGTTTCGAAGCTCGCGATCGTGATCTGCGACTGCTTGATGATGCCATCCAGATTCCGCGAGATCTCGCCAAGATCGTCAGGAATATCGCTCTTAAGAAATTCGGTTCCGGTAACGATATTGAAATCGAGATCTCCAGTCGCGAGTGCCTCAATTCCTCGCTGAAAATTCGTAATGCAGAGGCTTCGAAGTTTCTCAGCTCTGGCGGCAATGGTCCGCATTCGATTGCCGAGAGATCGATAGAAGAAATGAAATCCTAGGAACAGAGTCACCAAATTAATTAGTAAGACTGCGATCAAAACCAATTTGGCAGACCACACGGTCTCATTCCCGGTTTCAATACTCTGTTTGCCTTCCGCTTCGACGAGGTCGCTGAGAGAATCAAGCTTTTTCTCGAGCGACTCAAAAGCCACTTGATGTTTGGGAATTCCGGCGGTGGCCTGGTCAAGATTTCCGCCTGTAGCAAGCGAAGTCAGCTTTTCGGTTTCGGCTATGTATGCTTCAAGATCAGGACGAGAAGCTTTGATGGCATCTTTCGTTGCTCTAGATAGGTTCAAGCCCTCGACAGTGTCGAAAGTGCTTCTCAGGTTCTGAACGTACTCGGAAAGCTCGGTATTGATCTCCGCTTTCGCATCTTCATCCTTTCTTTGGGCAGCAAAAATAGCTCGGTATAGTACCGCCCTCAGTGAGTCGTGGTACATATCGACCGTCGCCATCTCGCGGGCGGCGACTATCTCGACCGTCGCAAGACGGTCGAGACGTTCGCTGAGTTGAAGCGTGCTTCTGTACGACATAACGCCCAGGATCAATACCGGTACGAGGATCGTCACCGATAGAAGGAAGAGCCCTTTGCGTACTGTTAATTTACTGAAGTTCATTGCAGTTTTTCCTTTTCTTAGTGAGAGAGTCTGAGCGATTAGAAATCGCTCAGTATCGAATCGTCAAACCCGTCGAATGGGATCAGTTTGGCTCCGTTCGAGCTCGAATTACCGTTAGTAGTCGATCTCTTGGTTGCTTTGCCGTTTCCGTTCGCAAAAGCCAGTTGTGGAGTAGCGGCCTTTCGGCTGCTGGAACTAGACCGTTTAGCCTTATCACGCTGCTGCGAGAGGTTAAATTCGCCGATCAGCGACAGCATTTCCTGCGACTGGCCGGACAGTTCCTCGGCGGCACTCGCAGATTCTTCGGAATTCGCAGCAGCTTGCTGCGTGGCTCCGTTCATCTGTTCAACCGCGACGGTGATCTGCTCGATGCCCTGGCTTTGCTGTTCCGAGGCGGCGGCGATCTCGGTAACGACGATGTTCACCTTTTCGACCTGACGGTTGATCTCTTCGAGGTTTTGCTGGACCTCGGCGTTGTAGGTTACGCCCTCTTCCGTGTTTTTGACAGATTCCTCGATAAGTTCGGCAGTT
Organism: Pyrinomonadaceae bacterium; assembly: GCA_047600985.1. Classification (GTDB taxonomy): domain Bacteria; phylum Acidobacteriota; class Blastocatellia; order Pyrinomonadales; family Pyrinomonadaceae; genus OLB17. Next base: position 1,335,665 of record JASGKA010000002.1, read on the forward strand.
GTTTTCGCGGCTTCAGCTGAACGCATCGCGAGGTTTCTTACTTCCTCTGCAACCACTGCGAAGCCCTTGCCGGCGTTACCGGCTCTGGCCGCTTCAACAGCTGCGTTCAAGGCCAATAGATTGGTCTGGAATGCGATCTCTTCGATCTCTTTGACGATCTTGGCGGTCGAATCGGACGAGACCTTGATCCGCTCAACTGCTGCGGAAAGCTGGCCCATGCTCTTCATGCCCTGATCGAGCGTTGTTCTCGAATTATTCGAAAGCGAACGTGCTTCTTTCGAGTTTTCGGTGTTTTGCTTCGTCATTGACGAGATCTCAAGCAGGCTGCTCGAAATTTCTTCAAGCGTCGAAGCCTGTTCGCTTGTTCCTTCTGCCAACGACTGACTGCCCGAAGCGATCTCGTTGGAAGCCGATGCGACCTGCTCGGCTCCGACCGTGATCTGAAGCATTCCTTCGTCAAGGTTATCGAGAGCGGTGTTAAGTGACGTCTTGATCTTTTCAAAATCGCCGTTGTAATTGCCGGTCATCTTGGCGGTCAAGTCACGCTGAGCTACACGTTCGAGACACTTCGACGCTTCGTTGATAGGCGACGTCATTGCTTCGAGCGTGGCATTCATGCCTTGAAGCAGTTCGCGGAATCCACCTTTGTACTTGGCCGCGTCGCCGCGGAACGTGATGTTGCCTTTGTTCGCTTCGGCAGTCAGTTCCTGTGTTGCCGCGATCAGTTCGCGCAGCGTTGCACGGCTTGCTTCGAAAGCTGCGACGGCTGCCTGCGATTGCTTGATGATACCGTCCACTGTTCGAGCAAGACGGCCGAGATCATCGCCTGATTCATCATTCAGCAACGGTGTGCCGATCTTGATCTCAAACTCAAAATCACCGCTAGCCATTGCTTCCACTGCCTTTCCGAGATTGGTAATGCAAAGGCCCCGCAATTGTTCAACTCGTTCTCCGACCAGATTAGTTCGAGCTGAAACAGCATCCAGCAACTCATTAATGCCTTTAAGGAGGTCACGGTAGGAACCGTCAACTTTTGATGTGTCGATGCGAGCGTTCACGTTGCCGTGCATTACTGCCTCGGTGAGAGTTTCCGTTTCTGCAGCGACAACTCGGATCGAATTGTTGGTGAGCTTCAGGTTGTTACTAACCAGATCTTTTTCAGATCTTGAAATGATCTCTCTCTGAAGATCCCCTTTACCGATAGCTTCGACCGCCGCACCGGTTTCTTTCAAGTAGTCGGTTAACGAGCGGAACGCGTCGGCGAGAACACCTATCTCATCCTTCGAGGTGTAATCCAGGTTTTGATTGACGTCCCCGAGAGCGATTTGCTTTAGCTTCTCAACGACCTGAGCCAGAGGCTGTCCGATGATTCGAACGATCATTAATGAAAGTGCCGTTACTACAGCGAGGATAATCAAACAAACGACGACTAGCATTTCAGTGCGAAAGGAAATCGAGTCGGCCGCACCATCTTCGACTGCTTTATTTTCAGCGGCAAGCTTTTCTGTAACGATCTTTATTATTTTCGTTTGTTCTTCATAGGCCTGCTCAAGACCAACATCGTTGAGTTCTGACAGCCGTTTTTTATCTCCGGATTGCACAGCAGGTATGAAGTCGCGGTCCAGGATCCCAAAGAAACTTTGTGCCGCCGCATCGCCTTTATTTACGACAAGGTCCCTTATCTCTCCGTCGGTGAGTTTCTTCTTCCATTCGACAATGGCTTCGTTGTAGTCCTTTCTGACGCCCTGCAATTCATCAAGCAAGCGCCGTATATGCTCCGGGTCTTTTTCTACTTCAAGGCGGAGGGTTAGAAAATAGGCCTCTTGAACCCAAAGTCGCGGTGGAACCAGGTCAGAATTCAGATCCATTTGTCCTTCTATCTGGTGATAGAGTTCGCTGTTGATCTTGTATGTATTTAGTGTTTGGTACGAAAAAACGCCATAGGTGATCATCCCGGCGGCGAAGATCGCAATCAGGAGTGTAAATTTAAGTTTGATGGATAGGTTCTTTAAGAATGACATAGTGTCCTCGTTGATTGATTTCGTGTCGCGGCCGCGACGTTTGGGGTCGGGCGGGAGAGAATAGTGTTTGCGGAGATTTTTATACAACGGCTGCCGTGGCAGACTGCAGATCCATTGCTTCCTCGGTTGACAGGATCCGGTCGATATCGAGCAGGAGTCGAACTTTATCGTTCGTGTTCCCGATACCGAGCAGGTAATCGGTGCTGACATCGGTTCCGAACGACGGAACGTCTTCGATCTCGGCATCAGAGATGTCGAGCACCTCCGAGACTTTGTCGACGATCACGCCGATCTCGAGTCCGACGGTCTGGACGACGATCGTGCACGTCTCTGCCGTGATCTCACGTTCGTCCATGCCGAAACGCGATCTGAGATCCGTGACCGGAATGATCTTGCCTCGCAGATTGATCACACCTTTTACGAATTCGGGTGTACGCGGAACGCGTGTGATCGGCAGCATACCGATGATCTCCTGCACTTTCAGGATCTCGATACCGTATTCCTCGTCCTTCAGGAAAAAGGATAAGTACTTGCCGCCGCGAGTCTTTTCAACGTCTGTTTGAGTGGCTGTCGCCGTTACCTGTTGAGTCATTTTCGTTTTTCTCCGTATTTACGCCGCCTTTTGCGGCTTCGAATCGTCTTTATTAATGTTCTGAGTACCGTTCTCGCGGGCCATCGCGACCAATTCCGGTGTGTCGAGGATCAGGCCAACGCAGCCGTCGCCGAGGATCGCTCCTCCGGAAACTCCTTGTATCTTGCCCATGCCTTCGCCGAGGTTTTTCGCAACGACCTGCTGTTGACCGAGAAGTTCGTCGACGAGCAGAGCACAACGCTTTCGGCCATCGGCAACTATCATCAGCAAACCTTGTGTCGGATCCTCGATCGCGTCCTTCACATCGAACAGCCGGTGCAGCCTGAATATCGGCATTAACTCGCCGCGTAGGCTGACCAACTCTCCTCGCCCGGCGATGCTTGAAAGCATAGATTCGCTCGGCTGGAAGCTGATCTGGATGTTGACGATCGGAATGATAAACTTCTCCGCACCGATACGGATCAACATACCGTCCGTGATCGCAAGCGTCAGCGGTAGGCGGATCGTGAAAAGCGTGCCGCCACCTTTTTCAGATGAAATTGAAATTCGGCCCCGCATCGCTTCGATATTTCGTTTCACGACGTCCATCCCAACGCCGCGTCCGGAAACGGCAGTGACTTCGGCGGCGGTTGAAAATCCGGGAGCGAGGATCAGATTATAGATCTGATCTTCTGTCATGCCTTTTTCCGATTCGATCAGGCCATTTGCGATCGCTTTCGCAACCACGGCGTCACGATCGATCCCTTTGCCGTCATCCTTTAGCTCGACGACGACGTCGCCGCCCGAGTGATACGCTGCAAGCCGAATCTTTCCAGCCAACGGTTTTCCGGCGGCAAGTCGAACGGACGGCAGCTCGATACCGTGATCTGCCGCATTGCGGACCATATGAACCAGCGGGTCACTGATCAGATCGACCATGTTGCGGTCGATCTCGGTGTCTTCGCCGACGGTGATGAACTCGACCTGCTTGCCGCATTTCTGTGCGACGTCGCGGACGAGCCGCGTCATTTTCTGGAACGTACTCTTAAGCGGAACCATTCGCATTCCCATACTGAGGTCCTGCAGATCGCGAACGATCTTTCCGGCATGCGATATCTTGCGGCTCAGCTCGTGGTGCGTACCCTGCATAACCGTTGAATCCTGGGTGAGCATCGATTGAGCGATAACTAGTTCGCCAACAATGTCGATAAGACGGTCGAGGCGTTCGGTACGAACTCGAACGGTCGATTCGGAACTCGCCGCACGCTTGATATCGGCCGCTTTCTGCTTGCCGAGAGCTTCTGTGACATCTTCGAGTGTTACAAGTCCTTCATGAATAAGGACTTCGCCCGTCAGCCGATTTCCTTTTTTGTCGAGAACTGCCTTTAATTGCTCGATCGTGATCTTGCCCATATCGGCGAGGATCTCGCCGATAGGGATCGCGTGGCCTTCAAAATCTCCCCGCGTATCGTCTTCGAGCGTAGCGGCAAGTTCCGAACGGCCGGTGATCCCATTGGCCTCCGGGTTTTCGAGCACTCTACGCAATTCGCCGTAGTCAGCAGGCAGACTGATGGGAGCCCCAATAGGGAATCCGTCGATCGTACTGAGCATCTCTTTGAGAGCGTCGAGCGATCGCAGGGCAAGATTCGCGTAACCGCCCGAACACTGGATCTCACGGTCGCGGCATGCGGCTGAGAAGCGATTCGGCAAGATGTGCGAGTTCGGCGACACGGGCCAGCCCAATATAAGCTGCGGTGCCTTTGATCGTATGGAAAGCGCGGAAGACGATATCGACGTTTTCAATATTTTCGAGATCGGTCTCAAGGGCGAGTAAAGCACTTTCTGCAGCCTCAAGCATTTCCGTGCTCTCGGTTACAAATTCGCCGACGAGGCCGACATCAGTATCTGCCGCGAGCACGTCGCACTCGTATTTGACGGATAAAAACGGATCGGGTGCCACAGCGACCGGCGGCGGTGGCGGAGCCGGTGCCGGCTCTGGAGCGGATTCGACAGTGGGAGTTGTCGATCCTTCGACAGGAATTTCCCCGGTTGCTGAAGCAGGGGAATTAGCCTGATCGATCAGGTTTCCGATCGACGCGATAGTCGCATCGGGATCTTTGTCACGTCCTGTAGCGACACGGTCGGCTTCGCGAGCCGCTTTTATCAGGATCTTGCGGACGGGCGAGTTAGATTCTGCCTCGGCAAGGTTTTTTAGTGCTTCGCGGATCGCGCCGAAATCGTCGCGATCGTCCGCTTGAAGCTGTATCAAATGGACCGCGATCTCGTCCAGCGTATCGAGCTGTGGAGGCGTTGAAGCTTCAGGAGCTGTCGTTTCAGCCGGTGCTTCGAGTTCCTCTTTGAGGTGTTCGATCGCGTGTCTAAGTATTTCAGTCGTCACGGGATTCGTTGGGGAGCTGACATTCTTTTCCAACGCCGCCAGCGATTCCGAAAGGATCCGTACCGTCCGGGCTGGATCAGCGACTTGTTCCTGAAAGATCGCCTGCAAACCGGTCAGAACGAGAGTTACAGGCTCGGCGACAAATTCGTGGCTTTCCACCGCGGTTTCGAGCAGGCTCTCAAGGCTCGAACCGATTTGGATCAAAGCTTCGGTATCACCGAGGACGAAAACGTCGAGCTTTTGTCTGACCAAGCTGATCGCGGACGTGATTTTTTTGGCATTCTGAGGCATATGGGCGGATTAATGGAAGTTTTTCATCGCTGTGATCTCGACGCAAAAATCGCTGTGATCGGTTGAAAAGAAGAATTGCTTGCAAACAAGGCTCTCCGGAAGCATGATCTCGAACGCGTTCCCTCGCGTGACGGTCGGCAGAGACATTTGTGACGATACGCCGACCTCATTCAGGTTGCCGCACAGGCCGCCGGCGAGAACATTGATCAGTTCTCCAACAACGTCACCCATATCAAGCGATTCGAATGGGATCTCAAATCCGGCGAACTTCGCTGCCATGACTTCGGCGGAATCGTGCGGCAGTATCAATGCCATCGTCCACATCAGATCACCGACAAATGAGATAACGCCAACAACTTTTTCGCGGTCTTTGCAGCCCGTGTACGTTTCGTTCTGGCTGACGGGTGTTCCGCAGATCTTTGCCACGCCGTCAACGACAGAGATGACGGTCTGGTCGAGGAGGACTTGCGGAATATGACATTCCACCGAGCCTTCGCCAATTGGATTCATTGAATGTAAATGCATGCTGGTAGGTGTGGCGGGAGAGAGTTTAAGTTAGTTGAGGAGCTTTGAGAAGAATCCGCCCTGCTTTGCGGCCGGCGGCGGAGCAGTTGCAGGAGCGGCTGCGGCGGGAGCTGACTTATTTCCGCGTCGTTTTTCGATCTCGGCGACGACGGGGCCGATCTTTTCCTGGAGGTCTTCCACTGTAAATGGCTTGGTCACGTAACACGTGATACGAGCCTTTTCGTATGCGTTCTCTTGTTTATCCGTTCCGGTTTCGCTCGTGATCATTACGATCGGGATATGCTTAGCCCAAGGCATCGATCGAACTTCGCGGGCAAACTCGATCCCGTTCATCACCGGCATATTCCAATCGACAAAGATTATGTCGAGTTTATCAGCGTCGAATTTCTCGAGGGCCTCAGACCCAGTTCCGGCCTCGGTGAACGAGAAATCGGCGATCATCGCTTTTTCAAGCGCCTGAGTGACCATGCTCGCGCATCACGCGAGAATCATCCACTATCATCGCCCGAAGTTGGATCATCGGGACACCGTCTGCGTTTTCGTGTGTTTCCATCTAGTTTTCTTTCCGTGGGTATTTAGGTCGGTGGAGCTGCCCGATACAACGTTGGGCGAATTTGATGCCAATCAAGGATCGACCTCGGGATCCGTGCCGACAAAAATGGTGCCAGAGGTGTGGCTACAGAGCGCTGTCCGAATTGAAGTTTGTGTCTAACTCAGGTTTTTGCAGTGTTAAACCGATCCTCCGGGTTCTGAGGAGTAGCCACCGGATTTGGAAAAAAATCGGATATGTACACCGTCCCTTGCGTCGATAACACGTATTGAGGCGGATTCGATCTCTTCTCAGCGAGATAATATTCCTCACAGGTGAGGCGGTATGCCTCACAGGATTTGAACAATTGGGGTTATTCTTAGCCTCATGAACACAAGTCGTATTCGACAGCATTTTCACAAATAAAAGAAAATCTACTCATCCGTGTTAATGATCAGGCGATTCTAACGTTTATGTATATGGAAGACGATCCGAAGGAGAAAAACGTGAGACTCGCAGCCGACATGCAATTTGCTGAAGAACAGATCGCCGCTAAGAGCGTGACGCCGCTTTCGCTTGTGGAGAAAACGGCGACGGCTCCTGAGCTGGGTGATCTTTTTAAGGATCATCACAAAGGCATCTTTCGCGTCGCCTACCGTATCACCGGAAATCAAGGCGATGCGGAAGATGTGCTGCAGACGATCTTTGTTCGCCTGACACGCGGCTGGAGCGAACGCGATCTGTCACCAAATCCGCGGGCTTTCCTGTATCGCGCTGCGATCAATGCTTCGCTTGATATCGTTCGGCTTCGGAAGCGGGCGAATTCGGTGCCGTTGGAACTCGTAGATCTTGACCGCACCGCGAGTTCATCAGTCGCAAGCCCGGCAGATGCACTCGCTGATACGGAATTGAGCGATCTGATCCGGCAGGCGGTCGCTAAGCTTGAGGGCCGTTCGGCGGCGGCGTTTGCACTTCGTTATTTCGAGGGATACGACAATCGTCAGATCGCTGAGGTTTTAGGAACTTCGCAAATGGTCGTTGCAGTGACTTTACATCGAGCCCGGACGCGGTTGAGGAAAGAGATCGGAAATTATTTGGAGAAACATCATGAAGCACAGTAAACAAGAGCTTGACGCAATGATAGATGCCGCAACGGCGGGCATTCGTGACGAAGAGATCGACGCTGCGGCGATCGAGAGTTCGGCGGCTCGCGTTTGGGCTCGTGTGATGGATCACGCGGAAAATTCATATACAGAAGCGGAAGGTAATACTATGAGCAATAATTCAGAACAAATTCACGGATGCGACGATTTTCAGTCGCTCATCCCGGCGTACTTCGACGGGAAACTCTCGACCGGACGCAAACTCCTGCTGGAAGACCATTCGAACGAGTGCGTCCCCTGCCGCCGCGAGATGAAACAGCAGCGTGCGATGGCAGACGCGGGCAAGGCAGTTTACGTCGCTCCGCGAGCTGCAGAACGTACAGCAAAGAAAAAAGCGGCCAATTCGCGTTGGACGACGGCGAAAGTCGTTCGTTGGAGTGCTGCCGCGGCAGTTGGCGTGTGTGTCGGCATCGCAGGAATGTTCGCGTATGAACGTCTCGACCTGTCGGGCCGGACGCTTGCGGCGACGGTTGAGAATACGAACGGTTCGCTCTATGTCGTTTCCGACGAACAGTCGCGGCCGCTGGCTGCGGGTGAAGAGATCAGGAAAGGCGAGCATGTACGCACTGCTAAGGACTCGACCGCGATGCTGCGGCTGGCGGATGGTTCGAGTGTTGAACTGAGCGAGCGTTCCGAGTTTTCCGTCAGCGAAAACATGCGTGGTGTGACGATCAAGCTGGATCGCGGCGATGTGATCGTTGAAGCTGCAAAGCAGAAGAACGGACGGTTGTATGTGCAGACGCCTGATTCGCTGGTCTCGGTGAAAGGGACGATCTTCGCAGTCGAGAGCGGAACTAAAGGCTCACGCGTTTCGGTTGTCGAGGGCGAAGTTCAGGTCAATCACGCTGGTAAAGACGAAACGCTGCTTCCGGGCGATCAGACGACGACCAGTTCGTCACTTGCGAAAACGCCTGTTCAGCAGAACTTTGCGTGGAGCAAGAACGCCGCTAAATACGCAAATCTCGCAACGGAACTCGCAAAACTGCGTCAGGCGGTCAATCAAAATGTTGCAAGGCCGGGCGTTCGATATACTTCGAAACTCGTCGATCTCGTTCCCGAGAACACAGTGTTTTACGCCGCTCTGCCAAACCTTGCAGAATCGCTCGTCGAATCGCAGCGGATCATGCAGGAACGTATCAAGCAGAATCCGGCTTTGGCAGAATGGAAGAAAACCAATAAAGACGGTGGTTTTGGTATCGACGAAGGTACGATGACGCTCGTTCGCGAATTCGGTTCGCAGCTTGGTGACGAGATCGTCATAAGTGCGAGTATGGATGCAAAAGGCGAGCCGAGCGGCGTGCTTGTGCTCGGCGAAGTTAAGGATGCGGTCAATTTCCGCACGTTTCTCGACACCAATATCGCACGGCTCTCGAAAGAAGCAGGAAACTCTGCGAACATTCGAATCGTCGACGATCCGGCAACTGCGGCGAAAACCGCGACTGGCAAAGAGCTTTACGTCTGGATCAACAACGGCATTTTCGCCGCCGCACCGCAGATCGAAAGCCTTCGCGGCGTTGAAACGGCTATGAAAACGCCCGATGCAAGCCGTTTTGCAAACTCATCTTTCCACAAACGCATCAACGACGTGTATCGCGACGGCGCGGGCCTCGTGGTCGCGGCTGATCTGGAAAGGATCGTCGCCCAGGCAGCGTCGAAAGACACTTCGGCAGAAGCCGAACGCCGCACGGCTGCTTTCAAACAGCTTGGCGTGATGAGCCTGCGTCACTTTGTCGCGGAGCAGAAGGAAGTCAAAGGCAAAACTCTGAGTCAGGCTGCATTGACATTTAATCAGACCGAACGCGGCATCGCTTCGTGGCTCGCGGCTCCGGGGCCGATGGGCGCACTCGATTACATTTCGCCGAATGCGAATGTCGTTGCCGCATTCGTCGTGAGAGAACCAGCTCTGCTGGTCGATGATCTGCTCGGATTTTTGGATACGGCGGATCCGGATGCGAGCCGTCAGCTCAAGAATATTCAGGAGCAGCAGGGATTCGATATCCGCAACGATTTCGCGGCACCGCTCGGTGGGGAATTCGCATTCGCGATCGACGGCCCGATCCTGCCGACGCCTTCGTGGAAGATGGTTCTCGAGGTCTATGATCAGGCAAAGCTGCAGAGCACATTCGAGCGTGCGGTTGAGAAGCTGAACCAGTTCTCGGCTCTGCACGGCAAAGGCAGGATGAGCATCGTCAGCTCGACTTCGGGTGGAGCGACCTATTACAAGCTCAGCTCGGACAAGGGCGGGCCGGAAGTTCACTACACCTACTCGAATGGCTATCTCGTCGCCGCACCGAGCCGTGCATTGCTCGAACAGTCGGTGGCCGGCCGTGCGAGCGGAAACACGCTGGTTCGATCGTCGCGATTCATCGCTTCGCTGCCGCAGGATGGCAACGCGAACTTCTCAGCGGTCTTCTACCACGACCTCGCAGGGCTCGTCGGCCCGCTTGCCGAACGTATGAAGAACGCAGCCGGGGGATCCAGCGAGCAAGGCAAAGCCCTCGCGTCGATCGACACGAGCGCCGCTCCGACGCTGGCTTACGTCTATGCCCAGGGCGACCGCATCACGGTCGCGGCTAACACCGAGGGCGGTGCATTCGGCCTTAGCCCCGCAAGCCTCATCGGCCTGCCAAATTCATTCCAAATGCAGCACATTTTAATGAACGCAATGGGCGATAAGGACGTACAGAAGAAGAGTGAATAAACCGAACACAATCTGAACAATGACCGACGGACGTTTTGAAAACGTCCGTCGGTTTTTGATGTATGATTTGAAAAGAATAATTTGCATCATGACAAACGTTTCCGGATCTTGTTCCGTGCTGTTCTGTGCGTTCCGTGGTTAAATCCATTCAGATTTTCACCACGGATCACATGGAATATCACGGAACGAAGAGGATTAGCGAAATTGAAGTAGGGATTCCTTTTCCAAAGGTTATGAGGAAAACTCTCACCCCAATAGACATAGACGGGCTAACCAAGGACGATTGGCGAGAGCTTGGGTTCTTTTATGACTATGACAAATCCGATGCTTGTTGGCGGCTCGTTGGTTCGCGGCAAGGGTTGCTAAACTTTTGTAGCATTTTAAATGAATACGCGGCAGATGAACGGAAAACTCCGCTCTCCGAACATGAGCATTACGGGCCGTATTGGTATCTAAAGCTTGTCACCTGGAATGAGGCAGTGATTACCGCTCGCGATATTCGAGGAACTCAGGATGATTTTCGTAGGCTGTCCGAGATAATTCAAGAAAAGCTAAAAGGTGCGCTCGTCGGCGATCATTTCATTGTTGACAAGGAATATTCTCGGGAAAACGAAGCTAAGATGTCATTTGATGTGAAAGAGGATAGTTTTGACGCGGCAAAGGCAGACCCTCTGTTGTAGGCTAGCAGTCGGCTTTTTTGGATAAATTAATTCAATATGACAAGCGTCATAGAACTAGAACAACTGAGCGTAACCTTCGGCAAGCGTCCGATCCTTCGATCGCTCGACGGGCGGTTGAAGGGCCGTGCTATTGGGCTGCTGGGGCCGAATGGGGCGGGGAAGACGACGCTTATTCATACGCTGCTTGGGTTTCACCCGCCGACTTCGGGAACGGCTCGTATCTTTGGGCAGGACATTTCGCGGGATGCGAAGAGTGTGCGTTCGACGGTCGGTTATATGCCGGAGAGCGATTCGTTTATCGCGAAGATGTCGTGCGTGCATTTTGTCCGGCTTATGGCGGAATTGTCCGGAATTCCCGCAAAACACGCCCTTGAACGTGCTCACGAAGCTCTCTTTTACGTCGGTTTGGGCGAGGCCCGTTATCGGCCCGTCGATAGCTATTCGTTGGGCATGAAACAGCTTGCCAAGCTTGCTCAAGCGATCGTGCACGGGCCAAAGCTGATTATTCTTGACGAGCCGACCAACGGCCTCGATCCGCCGACACGCAGCCGGATGATATCGCTGATACGGCAGATCCGCGACGGCGGGCGGGCGAGAATTTTGCTGTCGTCGCACCTGCTTCGCGATGTCGAGGAATGCTGCGACGAGATACTTGTGCTGAAAGACGGCCATCTCGTCGCCAACTGCAATCTCGAAGAAGAGCGAAAGGCAAACCGCAAATTTATCGAGATGGAAACCCGCGGCGGCGACCGCGAAGCGTTTGTTGCGGGTATCGCCCAGATGGGCTGCGAATACGCTCTGACGGGCGAGCGTCGGATCAAGGTGATAATGCAGGAAACGGTTGAGATCGGCGACCTCTACAAGCTCGCACTTCGTAATTCGGTGCAGATCAGGCGGCTGAATTTCAAACGCGATTCACTCGAAGACATTTTTCTCAAGGCGATGGAAAGCGAAACCGCACCGGCGAACGAGGGCAGATAACGATGGCAGTTTACGAGCATTTATACGGCGCGTACGAGGGCGAAGCTCAATCAGCGGGCTCGCGGTTCCTCGTCATCCCGCGGTATGCCTTGCGTGACGTTTTTAAGTCGAAGCTGTTTATTACGCTTTTTCTCGTCTCATTCATCTATCCGCTGATCGCCGCGATCCTCGTCTATCTGCATCACAACACGAACGCACTCGCATTGCTGCAAATAAACGTCCGCGAACTGATCCCGATCGACGCAACGTTTTTCCGCACTTTTCTTGAGGTTCAAGGCTCGTTCGCGTTTATCCTGACAGTTCTCGTGGCTCCGCCGCTGATCTCGCGTGACCTTTCGAACAACGCTCTGCCGCTTTATCTTTGCCGGCCGCTTTCTCGGCTGGAATATATCCTCGGAAAAATGGCGGTGATCGCAACTGTTATATCGCTCATCACGTGGGTTCCGGGTTTGCTGATCTTTTTGTTTCAGGTGTCGCTCGCCGGTTTTGATTGGTTCCTGTCGAATATGTGGATGGCATGGTCGATATTTTTCGGCTCCGTGGTGTGGATCACGCTGCTCTCCCTCATCGCCCTCGCCGTGTCATCGATATTGAAGTGGCGGGTTGTCGCGAGCGGCGCAATACTGGGCCTTTTCTTCGTACCCGGAGCCTTTGGCGAGATCGTCAACCAACTCTTTCTCACGCGAATGGGCCATCTCATCAGCCTTTGGTCAACGATGAATAGCATCTGGCTCGGGCTTTTCGGCATATTTGAGCGGCAGACGGGACAGGTTCGCGGCCGGATCAGAAATCCCGTTTACGACGGCCAATACGTCGACATCGCGCTGATCGAGCCGCCGCTCTGGGTTTCGTGCCTAGTCATTGCTGCGGTTTGCGCGTTATGTATATGGATCTTGTCCCGTCGGGTCAAGGCTTACGAGGTGATCGGATGAATTAGCAGTTAACAGCTATAAGTTTTCAGTTATTCCGAAATAGCTAAAAACTCGTAACTGGAAACTGAGAACTGAGTTATATGCGACAAACGTCTGGATCATCTCAATCTCCACAAAACGACACAATGATCGTCTTTGAAGACGTTTCGAAATTCTACGGCGAGGTGCTCGGCGTTAACCGCGTCGATCTACAGATCGCTCCGGGGATCACGAGCCTCGTCGGCCCAAACGGCTCGGGCAAGACCACGCTCATGAATCTCATGACGGGCCTGCTCAAACCGACTGGCGGCCGCATCAGCGTGCTTGGAACTTCGCCGGACGAATCTGAAACGATCTTTCGAAAGCTCGGTTATTGCTCACAGTTCGATTCGTTCCCCCGCGGTGCGACGGCACGGCAGTTCATCGAGTTTTACCTGCGCGTTCACGGCTACACACGGCAGGAAACCGCGGAGTTGACGCACAGAGCCTTGGAACGCGTTTCCATGCTCGAAGCTGCAGACCGCAAAGTTTCCGCCTTCAGCAAGGGAATGCGGCAGCGGGTTCGGCTCGCCCAATCGATCGCTCACAACCCGTCGGTTCTCGTTCTTGATGAGCCGCTCAACGGCCTCGATCCGATGGCTCGGGCTGAGATCATTCGGCTGTTTCGCCAGCTCGCGGATGCGGGAATGTACCTGATCATTTCGAGCCATATCCTGCACGAGGTCGATATGATGTCCGACAGTGTCGTGCTGATCCACAATGGCTACATCGTCGCAGAGGGGGAAGTGCACGGCGTTCGCGATGAGATCGATGACCATCCGATCCAGATCCTCGTCCGCTGTGACCGGTCGCAACTCGTCGCTGCACGCCTTTTCGAACACGAACACACCGTCGAAGCCCGCATTCACGACGATCGCAAGGGACTTTTCGTCAAAACACGGCGGCCGGATGATTTTTATCTACTTCTTAACAAAGTGATCGCCGAAAACAACCTCGAAGTCGAATCAGTCGCTCCCGTCGATGACGACCTGAACGCCGTCTATCAATATCTGATCACATCCGAAGGAGGGCAAAACTGATGAGTTCGACCGTTAACGCATCCTCCTGGCAATTGTGGATCCGACAGACGATCGCGATCCTCCAGCTCGAGATCCGTAAGAATTTCCTCGGCCGCCGGGCTTTGCTTTTGTATCTGATCGCGGTGCTTCCGCTGATAATGCTTTCTCTGCTCGCACTTTTTCCACCGCCGACGGACGAGATGGAGAATTTTAGCGAATTGGCTCAGGTCTACGCGGCGGTTTATGGAGGTTTGATCCTTAGAACGCTCGTTTTCTTCGGCTGCGGATGGGTTTTTATGAACCTGTTCCGTGGCGAGGCCGTCGACCGAAGTTTGCACTATTATTTCCTCGCTCCCGTCCGCCGCGAAGTCCTGATCGTCGGCAAATACCTCTCGGGCCTGATCGCAACGATCACGCTGTTCAGCATCACGACCGTCGGGTCGATGCTGATCCTCTATTTCTGGCTGTTTCCGAGCGAATCCTCCGCATTTTTCTTCGGCGGAGCGGGAATTGGCCACTTGCTCACCTACCTGGGCGTCACTATTCTAGCGTGCATCGGCTATGGAGCGATGTTCCTGATCGTGGGGCTATTTTTCCGCAATCCGATCATTCCGGCTTTGTTTCTCTACGGTTGGGAATGGATCAATTTCCTGCTTCCGCCGCTGTTGAAAAAGGTCAGCGTGATCCATTATCTGACATCGCTCGTGCCCGTTAAAATGTCGGAAGGCCCATTCGCTGTACTCGTCGAACCTACGCCTGCGTGGATATCGGTGCCCAGCCTCGTTCTTTTTACCGGCGTCGTGATCTTTCTCGCGAGCCTATATATACGTCGAATGGAGATCAGTTATGCAGGCGAATAGGTCGAGAAATTCCATCCTATTTCTAACAACGCTTTTCATTTTGCTTGCAGCTTCATCTTGCGCACCTCCGCGAAGCGTCCAACAAGGAACCGACCAACTCGAATTGACTGACGAAATGATCCGCGAGAGGCTGAATGGAGCATTTGTCAGGGACATACCTGAAGAAACGGGAGCGGGCCAGACAATTAACTGGCGTTTCTTCGAGAGCGAACCGAAGGAAGTGACAATAGTCGACAAAAAGGTTGAGGGAGCAACCGCGGAAGTAATTCTTGAAATCAAGACACGCTCGTCGCCTCGATCCAAAGAACAGCGAACGCTTTCAGGGAGGATAAAAACGATGTGGGCGATCGAAACGGGAATGGTTCTGCGACAATGGCAGATCATCGAAACCGAAAATATCTCTCTGAAATACAAGAATCTTTCAGTTCAGGGGGAATCAAATTCCAACAGCCCTACTCGCTGATCTAAGTCAATGAAACCGATCAATCACGAGCCCAACTCATAGTACGATCAAATGCTTTTTTCCAGCCCGATAGACTTCTGCTCGCTCCGCCATCGACTTCTAGTGAACTGAGAGGCAAACCGGAACGACAGATCACCGCAAGCTGCTCAAAAGAACGACATCAGTTACTGACATGCCACGCGAAAACGCGAAGGATCTGCCGTCGCGTGACCAGGCATAGGCGAACAATTTTTCGGCGGGCAAACCAGCGAGCCTTTGCGGTTCACCGCCGCTGAGCGATTGTCTCCAGATGCCGTTCTGCCAGTCGCGATACGTTATGGCTTTTCCGTCTGGTGTCCAGTGGACGCCCAGGCGAAAATTCGATGTGTCGGGCACGTCGAAGGTCTTGATCGGCTCGCCGCCGTTTGTACTGATAACGGCAACCTTCGGCTTGCCATCGATGTCATATTTGCACGCAATAAAGCGTCCGTCAGGCGAAAATCGCGGAAAATCGGATACCTGTTCGGTCAGTCGCACAGGATCGCCGCCCTTTGCCGATATAAGCGAAATACGTTCTTCACTCCTGCGGCCGGATTTGTAAACGATGAATTCGCCGTTCGGCGAAACATGGGGATTTTCATTGTCGCCGCCACGTGTTAGTTGGACAGGATCGGTCCCGTCGCGGTTCGATCGCCAGATCTCGGTCTGACCGGAACGATTTGAGCAGAAGACGATGAAGCTGCCGTCATCGGGTAAGCTCGGATAATCGTTAACGCCGCTTTCCGGAAAGATAGAGTTTTGCCCGCTGCCATCCGCTCCCATTTCCCAGATCGAATCGCTCTTCCCAAGCCTAGCCGTGTAGATCAGCTTGCCGTCGTTGGCCCAATCCAGCCCGATCCAGCCCGCCTTCCTGCCCATCATATCGAACGTTATCTGCTTCGCCGCAGCGAGATCGTTTGACGGCGCGATCCAGATATTCGATAGAGCCTGGGTCTGTACCGCCAATATCTTGGAATTGTCGTCGACCAGATCGATGTAGAGATATGAGTTTGAATCTGCGAGCAATCGCGTGACTTCGCCGGTTGGCAATGCGACGTTCCATATCTGATTTTCCAGTTCCGTCGCACTCTGCGTAGCAGACACGATCAATGAATCAGAATTTTTGGTCCATGCCGATCGAATTTATCCCGTTCCATTCCTGCTTTGTCGCCTGAGCCCTACGCTCGCCGTTTGCATCGCATGTAAAGATCCCCATAAGACCCGGAACTTTGTCCGTGATGTACGCTCCGTATGCGATGCGGCGGCCATCGGGCGACCACGCAGGTGCAGCGGTAAAACGGCCCAGATTACCGGTCACGACAGCAAGTTGAGTCTCGCCGGAACCGTCGATCTTCG
This sequence comes from Pyrinomonadaceae bacterium, assembly GCA_047600985.1. Classification (GTDB taxonomy): domain Bacteria; phylum Acidobacteriota; class Blastocatellia; order Pyrinomonadales; family Pyrinomonadaceae; genus OLB17. The sequence continues at coordinate 1,352,191 of JASGKA010000002.1, forward strand.
CCGTCATCAGCCATGAAGTGTTCTTTTCGTGATCCCTGCGTATAAAGGCGATCTCTTTGCCGTCCGGAGCCAACGCCGGGCGGCTCGATACATCTTCAAGCAGTTTTTCCGGCGCACCTCCCATAGCCGGAAGCCGGAATAATGTAGACCGCTCACCGGCATGCGAATCGAATTGAACGTAATATACCTTGCTGCTGTCAGGAGCAAATGCTGTTACAAGCAACGCTCGATCGCTCGGCGGACGAAGCTGCAACTGCCCGCCGCCGTCCGTTTGCGATACCCAAAGCGACTGCTTTCCGTCCGGTTCCATCTGTGTGAACGAAAACCACTTTCCATCCGGCGATATCACCGCCGTCGGAACGCGGCCCGAAGTCGTTATTTTCTTGACCGAAAGAGCACCGAATTCCGTATTCGCTACCTCGCCTTTTCTGCCAAAAAAGAAATACGCCGCAAGCGGAACCACGATCAATACCGCTGCGAAAGCCAATAACAGGTTTCTACGGCCTGCTTTTTTCTGCGGGATGTTATCTGATCGATCGAAACTTAAATGCAGATCTGGTTCGGTTGATACGTGATAACCGTTGCCATTGGAAATAACCGTTTCGACATGGCCGTTTCTATTGCCTGACTTGAGATCTGCATTGAAATAATAGCCGCGGCCCGAGACATTCGTGATGTATCTGGGCTCCTTTGCCTTCTCGCCAAGTGCGCGCCTGATCGCCGAAATGCTCACGGTCAAGTTCGCTTCCTCCACGACCTGGTCGCCCCACACCAATCGGAAAAGCTCGTCCTTTGTCAGCAATTTGCCGTTATTTTCGACAAGGACCGCTAGCAGGTCAAAAGCCTTGGGTTTGATCGCCACAAATTCCCCACCGCGCAGCAATCGACGCTTAGCTACGTCGAGCTGAAATTCGTCGAATTCATAGCTGCTATTGGTATTTTTGCCGGCCATTTAGTGCAAATTTGGGATCTGTTAATAAAAAATAATGCTGCGTTTAAGACTTACCTCAATGATCCGTTTGACCATGGTTATGGAAAACGGACGCCTGTCGCAGCCCGCATTTTAGCAGATTTCGACTGTTATTTGAACATCTGCGCGAGGCATAAGCGAAGCTCCGCGATAGTCATTATTTATAGGAGCAATAAGAGATGAAAAAGATACTTTGCCTCGCGATCGGCGTGTTTATTTGCGCCTCGGGATATTTATTTGTTTATTCACCGAAGGAACGCGTCGAAACTGAAGCAGCGACCATGGCAGTTCCCACGGGCGATCGAACCCGCGTCGAAGCGGACTTTGGAAAACTGCCTCTCGTATTTGAGGAAAATAAAGGCCAGACCGACCCGAGTGTTCGCTTCGTGTCGCGCGGGCCAGGATATTCGCTCTTCCTGACACCGGGCGAAGTGGTACTGTCGCTCAAAAAGAATGCTCCGAAGGACAGTACGAAAGATAGCCCGCCGGGAATCATCAGGATGCGGCTCGAAGGCTCGAACAATTCGCCCGAGATCGCGGGCCTCGATGCGACGAACGGACGTTCGAATTATTTCGTGGGAAAAGATCCGGCGAAGTGGCGGCATGGTGTGGAACAGTACTCAAAGGTCAGCTACAAGAACGTTTACGCGGGCGTAGATCAGATCTACTACGGAAATCAAAGACAGCTCGAATACGATTTCGTCGTCGCACCGGGGGCAGATCGTGATCAGATCAGGATGAGATTTTCCGGCCCGGAACAGATCAGCGTCGAACCGGAAACTGGCGAGCTTGTTCTCAAGCTACAGGACGGCGAAGAACTCAGGCAAAAGCGTCCAATCGCGTATCAGGACATCAACGGCGAGCGGCAGGAATTTGCATCACGCTACAAGATATTCGCCGACGGCAGCGTGGGTTTTGACGTTGAGAAATACGACACCACGCAGCCGCTTATAATCGACCCCGTTATCGCGTATTCCAGCTATCTCGGCGGAACAGGTGCCGATGTCTGCACCGGTGTCGCCATCGATGGTGCAGGATTTCTTTATATTACCGGCTCAACAAATTCGATGGACTTTCCTTCGTCGCTGCCGATCGCGGGCTCGACTCCGGGCGGCACTGAGATATTCGTCACGAAGCTCAATCAGGCAGGCACGTCGGTCGTTACTACTGCGTATGTCGGCGGATCTGGCAACGACGCGGCGTTTGCCCTAGCTCTCGACTCGTCAGCGAATATTTATCTCACCGGGTATACCGGCTCGAGCGATTTTCCGCTAGTGACGCCAGTCCAATCGACACTTGCTGGATCGCTCGACGCGTTTGGAATGAAACTCAGCAACGGGGTATCGAGCATAGAATACTCGACCTATCTAGGCGGTGCGGCTCTCGACATCGGCAACGACATAGCGGTTGACGGTGCTGGAAACGCCTACATCGTTGGAGGAACGTCTTCCACAAACTTCCCGACAGCTAATGCGTTTCAGAACACAGCCGGCGGAAACAGTGATTTTTTTGTTACAAAGATCAACGCTGCCGGAACGGCATTCGCATATTCGACCTATCTTGGCGGCAGCGCGGAAGACACGGGGAACGGGATCGCCGTGGATCCATCAGGCAGCGCCTATGTCGTGGGCGGCACGCTTTCAACCGATTACCCGCTCGTGAATCCGCTCGATCCTACGATCACAGACCGCGAGGTTGCCTTAACAAAATTAAGCCCCAGCGGCACGGCTCTCGTCTATTCGACCTTTATAGGCGGAATGTTTACCGAGCAGGCGAGCAAGATCGCTCTTGATCCTTCAGGAAACGCATATGTGGTCGGTTCGACGAGCTCGCCTGACTACCCAACCTCTGTAAACGCATATCAGCCCGCCCTTGCAGGTACAACAGACTGTTTCGTCACGAAAGTGAATTCCTCGGGCTCGGCGATAATTTTTTCTACTTTTCTGGGCGGCAATCTCGAAGAACAGATCTCGGGCATCGCTCTCGATTCGTCGCGGGATGTGTATGTGACCGGCGCGACAGACGGCGGAACGTTCCCGTTGGCGAATCCTACCCAGTTAAACCCGGGCGGCGGAACAGAGCCTTTCGTGGCAGTTTTTAACAATTCGGGAAGTGGCCTGCTATTCTCCACTTTTGCAGGTGGGTCGGGCCATGATTATGGCTTTGATATCACAACAGATATAAATGGCAATGCTTATGTGGTTGGCTATACACCGGCGACCAATTTTCCTCTCGTAAATCCATTTCAAGCGATTGGCTTTGGCGGAGCGGAGGGCTTTGTAGTCAAATACAGTGGTTTCGAGGTTGCTCCACCACTTCCAAGTCCGACTCCAACGCCGACCCCAACTCCGACGCCAACCCCGACACCTACGCCGACGCCGACGCCGACCCCAACTCCGACGCCAACCCCGACACCTACGCCGACGCCGACGCCGACCCCAACTCCGACGCCAACCCCGACACCTACGCCGACTCCAACGCCGACTCCAACTCCGACGCCGACACCGACTCCAACCCCGACTCCGACGCCAACCCCAACGCCAACTCCCACACCTTCGCCGACACCAACGCCGATTGGGCCGCAGTTCGACGTCACGAACGTCACGCGTAACGAGACGGATTCCGGCACGACCGCGTTCGTTTTTGAGGTATCGATCTCACAAAAGCCACCCGTCGGTGTTCCGGCGAGAACCGTTAATTACACGACACTCGACGGAACCGCGACCGTGTCTGACAATGATTACGTACCGCGTTCAGGGACGATCGTTTTTGACTCAAACTCGCCAACTCTTCAGTACATCGCCGTTACCGTAAACGGAGATATAAAGTTTGAGCCGAATGAAGTTTTCTTCATTCATCTGACAAATCCTGTGGGAGCGGGAATTCCGACAACCGATGCGATCGGAACGATATACAACGACGATATCGAACCGTCGTTTGCGATCAACGATGTATCAGCGATCGAAAGCAGTTCGGGTACAACGCCTTTTACGTTCACAATTACGAGAACCGGAAATCCGACTTCATTTAGCTCGACCATAACGTATTCGACCGCAAACCAGACCGCGACCGCCCCGTCAGATTATTTCGCGGTTTCAAATGGAAGTGTCACTTTCCTTCCATCGGAGACGTCAAAGACTGTGACAATAAATATAGTTGGCGACGCAATTCAGGAGCCCAACGAAACGTTTCTGGTAAATATGACGCTGGTGACTTACGGACTATTTGGAAGGACGACGGGAATCGGCACGATAATCAATGACGATGGCGTTGCAACTCCTTCGCCCACGCCCAGCCCTAGCCCATCGCCAACACCAGTTGCTCGTCTTGAGGGCGATGTGGTGGATGGAAATGGCGGAGCGAGTGGTGATGGGGCGGTTTTGGCGAATGACGTCAATGTTATCCGTCAGATGCAGCTCGGAACGCTTCCACAGCCTCCGGCGGGACAGCAGTTCCAGGCGGCGGACGTTAACCTCGAGGCTCCGGGAGCCTGCGGTAACGCCCAGATCGACGCCGGTGACGTAACGGTCATCCGCGGCTACAACCTCGGATTGCTCAATGGCCAACCGCTCGCTACCAAACCGGTCTGCGGTCCGACGGCTCCTGTGACGACATCGCCGCAGACCGAATCGCCTGACGTGGTCGGACGCATCATCCGTGCGGTGAATACGAATGGAGTAGTGGGACAGACGATCACGGTCCCATTCCAACTCGATTCGCAGGGAGACGAGGCTTCGGCCAGCTTCACGATCAACTGGAACTCAGCAGTACTCACTTATGTGAGTGCTGCTTTGGGCAACGGTGTTCCGACGGGCACGAACCTCGGCCTTAATACAACGCAGACAGCTGCCGGACGTCTCGGCGTTCTGCTTGATTCGACGAACACATACGCAACGGGCACGCGTCAGATCCTGAACGTGACGTTCACGGTCGCTGCAAATGCAACGGCGGGAACGTACCCGATCACCTTCTCGGGAACACCGACCGCCCAGAGCGTATCGAGTGCGAACGGAACGCTGCTTGCGACGACCTACGAGTCGGGCAACGTTGTGATCACGACAACTGCTGCCGGAGTCTCGGTCTCAGGCCGAGTTACGACCGCAAGCGGTTTAGGAGTGCGAGGTGCAACGGTAGTGATCACCGATCCGGCTGGAAACAGGCGAATGGTTACGACCGGCTCGTTCGGCTTCTACAACTTCGACGACGTCGAAGCGGGTCAAAGCTACGTGATCGGAGTCAGCTCGAAACGCTACCGCTTTGGATCACGTGTTATCAACCTTACCGACAACCTGACCGGCCTCGATTTCGTCGGGCAGGAATAAAATCGGCGTTAAGCTCGCACCTAGTTAAAACGAATGCCATCTGAATGGAATGGCATTCGTTTTTTCTTTAACGGACTTTCGTTGGAAACAACCGCTAGCGAGGTCTTCGTTCACCGCGAATAAGCTTAGATCTCAGGATTTACTGTGACTTTTACCTTTTTTTACCTTTTTTCTACCGAACTTTTACGAGCCTCCGACGAATTCTTACAACGCTTGGGTTCATTCTGATACTGCCCTGAACGCTGCGGCGGTGAGGGATCGGAATTTTAAAAGCTTTGTTGGATTTGAGGAGATCAGAAAATGAGAAAGCGGGAAAGTGCGGTTACGACAGCAGTTTATAAATACGGCAATATTTTTGAGATGACGGCGAGAGGGTTTGCTCTCGTGCTATTTGTGGCATTAGGTCTTTTAGGTTTTGCAGGCGAGGCTTCGGCTTCGAATGCGGGCATTTTTGAACCGACGGCGTTCGTGAATCCGTTTGCGTGCGTGACCGATCCGGTCGTTACGAATAACGGCGACAGCGGGCCGGGAACTCTGCGGCAGGCGGTGCTCGACGCGTGTGTTGGTTCGCATATTACATTTGCGGGGTCCGTGGCGAGCCCGATCCTTTCGTCGAGCGGGCAGATCGTGCTTACGCAAAATGTGTTCATCGACGGGCCGGGAGCACGCGTTTTGACGCTGCAGAACACAAAGGCTTCGAGTGCAAACGATGCGCGTTTGTTTTACGTCAATCAGAATGTCAACGCCTCGATTAGTGGTATCACGATCACGGGCGGAAAGTTATTTGCAAATGGTGCGGGAATTTTCTCGGAGGGCAATCTGACCCTGGACCGCGTCGAGATGCGGGGAAATCAGGCCGGGCAATTAGCGGGTCTCAATTACCACGGCGGCGGAGCGATATCTCACTTTACCGGGAATCTCGTGATCCGCAACAGCACGATCGCCGACAACCTCGCGGGCGGCATCGGCGGCGGCATCGTTCTTCATACCGGGACATTGGCAATGTACAACACGACGGTTACGGGGAATGAATCGAATTTTACGGGCGGCGGCGTTCGTGTGCATGACACAGCAACGGCGACAATTGTCGGCTGCACGATCACGAATAACCGTACACACTATGATTTCGCCGTATCAGATCCGCCGAACGGCTCGGGACTGAGTGTAAAGAATACAGCGTCCGCCTCGATCGCGAACACGGTGGTCGCAGCCAACTTTAACAACGCGACCGACAATGATGTTGCAGGAGCATTCAGCTCGCAGGGCTTTAACTTTATCGGCAACGTCGGTACCGCAACCGGCTTCGGCGTTCAGGATCAGGTGGGAACCTGGGCTGCGGTAAAAGATCCGCTGCTCCAGGCCCTTGCTTACAACGGCGGCCAGACGCGTACGCAGGAGCCGCTGCTTGCGAGTCAGCTGCTGGATAAGGGCAAAAGTTTTTCGCTTACAACGGATCAGCGTGGAGCTTTGAGAACCTACGACATTCCGGCGACTGTACCTGCTCCGGGTGGCGACAATACGGACATCGGTGCATTTGAGCTGCAGACTCCGATGACAACAACGACGATCGCTTCGTCGGCTAATCCTTCGGTTGTCGGGCAGACGATCACACTGACAGCCACGGTCACGGCGAACGCCTCGGGCTCGACGCCTTCGGGAACGGTGAATTTCTTCGACAGTGTGAATGCGATCGCGGGTTGCCAGGGCGTTGTGCTCAATGGTTCGGCACAGGCGACGTGTACGACGGCGTTTTCGTTGGGCTCGCATTCGATCACGGCGTTTTATACGGGCAGTCAGAATTCGAGCTTTGGAAGCGTTCAGCAGCTGGTGACAAAGGCTGACACGGTCACCACGATCACGTCCGACGCTCCTGATCCGTCGGTGATCGGGCAGAATTATACGGTTGCTGTGAGTGTAGCAGTCGCTGCTCCGGGTGCCGGAACGCCGACAGGCTCGATACAGGTGAGTGACGGCACCAATTCGTGCCAGATTCAGCTGCCAGCAACGACCTGCGTCCTGCCGAGCACCGCCGAAGGTCAGAAGAACCTGACCGCGAGCTACTCGGGCGACACAAACTTTCTCAGCAGCACAGATGGTGAAGACCACACCGTCAACCGGATCGCGACGCAGACAACCGTCGTATCGGCACAGCCGACGACAATTTATGGGCAGTCGGTGACGTTCACGGCGACCGCAGTGGCTCTCGCTCGGGGAACCGGAACGCCGGATGGCGCGATGAGCTTCTACGACGGGGTCAATGCGATCGCGTCTTGTCAGAATATTCCGGTGAATAATGCGGGTTCGGCGCAGTGTGCATTTGCGAGCTTGAATGCCGGAGTTCATACAGTGGCGGCGACATTCCTGCCCGGCACGAATTACGCGTACAGTGCTGGTTCGGCTCAGCAGACTGTCAATAAAGCGGTCGCAACGGCGCGTGCCGACAACATTTCACGTCCGTACGGAGCCCCGAATCCGCCGCTGACGTACCATTTCGAAAACCTCGTTCTAGGCCAGACCCAACAAACGAGCGGCATCACAGGAAGCCCGGTTTTGACGACAACCGCGACGGTCGCGAGCCCGGTCGCGGCTCCCTATCCGATCACGATCACGGCGGGAACGCTGGCGTCGGCTAACTACTCCTTTGCGTTCATTGACGGCACTTTGACCGTCGTCAAAGCCGACACGCTGCCGACGATCTCGAATGATGTTCCTGATCCGACCGTTTTTGGACAGAACTACACGGTCACCACCGCAGTCGCGGTCGTCGCACCGGGTTCGGGAACTCCGACCGGAAATGTGACTGTCTCGGACGGAACGAACGCGTGCGTTGCGATCCTGCCGGCAACGAGCTGTGTTCTTCCAAGTACATCTGTTGGAGCGAAGACGCTGACCGCGACGTTATCGGGAGACGGCAATTTTAACGGCAGCGTTTCGACGACGGCTTCGCACACTGTGATCAAGGCCGATTCGGCGGTGAATGTTCAGGTTTCGATGAACGCTCCGACCTATGGCCAGACGGCGACGCTGGCGGCAAGCTTGACCGCGGTAACTCCTGGAAGCGGCGTTCCGCAGGGAACGGTAAATTTCTCGGACGGCGGATTTGCGATCGCGGGTTGTCAGAATGTGGCGGTTTCGGCTGTCGGCTCGGCGGCGTGCTCGACGAACACTCTTCTGGCGGGCGTTGGCAAGGTGATCCAGGCTGTTTATTCAGGTAATGCGAACTTCAACGGTTCGAACGGCTCGGCGACGCTAACCATCAACAAGGTCGCTCTCAATGTGACGGCTTCGTCGCACACGGTGACTTACGGTGACGCGGCCCCGGCTGTGACATCGACGGTAACCGGATTTGTGCTCGGCGAGACGACGTCGGTACTTTCGACGCAGCCCGCGTGTTCGACGACTTACACGCAAGGCTCGAGTGCTGCGGGTTCGCAATATTCGTCAAGCTGTTCCGGAGCAGCCGCTGCGAACTATTCATTTAACTACGTAAACGGCACGGTCACGGTCAACAAAAAGGCTTTGACCGTGACCGCGGACGGCAAGACGCGGGCGTATGGAGCAGCAAATCCGGCACTGACGGCGACTTTCATCGGCTTTGTTCTTGGACAGAATTTGGGCACAAGCGGCGTGACCGGCAGCCCGCTGCTGACGACGACTGCGGTTCCATCAAGCCCGGTCAATGGCAGCCCGTATGCGATCACGGCAGGTGTCGGTACGCTTCAGTCGGCAAACTATTCGTTCCCGACGTTTGTGAATGGCACGCTGACGATCACCGCAGCACAGTTGACCGTAACGGCGGATAACCAGACGCGTGTGTTCGGAACCGCAAACCCGGCACTCACATTCCAGATCGCCGATTTCCAGAATGGCGAGACATTTGCCACAAGCGGCGTGACCGGAACTCCGGCGATATCTACAACGGCGACGACGGCTTCTTCGCCGGGAACTTACCCGATCACGGTGGCGGCCGGATCTTTGTCAGCACCAAACTACACGTTTGCCTTCGTAAACGGAACGCTGACGGTGATGCAGGCAACGACAACGACGACTGTCACCAACGCTTCCGCACTTGGTTCGAGTACGGCAGTCGGCCAGAGTTACGCCGTAAACTGGACGGTGACGCCGAACGCTCCGGGAGCGGGAACGCCGACCGGAACGGTCACTGTCTCGGACGGAACGGGAGCAACGTGTTCGGCGGCGGTCGCGGCGGGTACTTGCAGCCTGACCTCGACAACGCTTGGTGTTAAGACGATCACGGCAAGTTATGCAGGCGATGCGAATTTCGCCGGCAGCACTTCGCAGACGGTCGGCCACACGGTTGTGATCGGGATAACAGGCAATGTGAAACAGTTCGTGGCGTTCGGTACGAATACGAACCTCGCGGGCGTGACGATCACGGTGTCAGGCAGCATCAACGGTACGACCGTTACGGATGCTAACGGCAACTACAGCTTCGGCCTGACGGCTGCTGGCGGCAGCTACGTTCTGACTCCGTCGGGGCTCGGCAAGACTTACGAAGCTCTTAGCCGAACTTATAACAACGTAAACGGAAACGTCACGGGTGCTGATTTCATCGCGTACGACACGCCGGGACCGAACGCAATTCCGCGTACGGCGCGCATTTCGAGCCAGATCGCGACGCAGGGCCAGCCTGTGACGATCCCGGTTCTGATGGCAACGACCGGTGTCGAGACAAAGGTCGCATTCTCGATCGAATATCCGGTGGCAGCACTCGGTGTACCGACCGTGACGTGCGGCAGCGGTGCGGTCGGATGTGCACTGACGGTCAACAATTCGCTCGCCGGAAAGCTCGGCATCACGATCACACCGACGGCAGCCCTTACCGCCGGAACGGCCGAGATCGCCAAGGTCACGTTCCCGACGTTCTCGTCGAGTGCGACGAGTGCAGCGATCAAATTCGGCGATTTCCCGACGGCAAGAGACGTTAGAAATGCCGGGAACAACCCGCTTCCGATGCTCTACTGGACCGACGGTTTAGTTTCGTTCACCGGTGGAACACTGCTCGAAGGTGCAACCATCAGCGGACGCGTCACAACCGCTGCGGGTCAGGGCCTGAGAAACGCGACCGTCACGATCATCGACGCCGTCGGCAACCGCCGGACAACGGTTTCCAGTTCGTTCGGAGCCTACCAGTTCGAAGGCCTCGAACTCGGCCGGGACTATCTGCTCACCGTTACGAGCAAGCGGTTCAGGTTCTCAACCCAGACCGTCAACCTCACAGGCAACATGAGCGACGTGAGTCTGGTCGGGCTGGAATAACCAAAACGATTGCAAGATCGCAGACTAACAAAAAGGCGGACTTTCGACCTCGCCTTTTTTACTAGACGCACAGATAACGCACAAAACATCCAGGGCCGCCAAAGAGGCGGCCCTGGATGTTGTCATTCAATGGTAGGCCGAACAGGGATCGAACCTGTGACCCGCGGATTAAGAGTCCGCTGCTCTACCGACTGAGCTATCGACCCATAAAAGCAGTAGAGAGTATAACATGAGCAGTTATCGGATTGCCAAGGCGGGACGACCGTTAGTAAATGTCTGCTGGTAGGCGGTAAGCGGACGGTGTCGTACAATATGGTTTTGGACGTCGAGAAATGTCCCGTCGACGGGTAAGACCGACAACGGAAGCCCTGTTTATTACATCTGACCACGAATGAAAGAGTGCCCTAAATGTGAGCTTTGTTTTGCGGACGACGTCGCAGAATGTCCGACTGACGCCGTAGCGACGCGGTTTGCGATGCCGGGCCCGCAACTGTTGGCGGAGCGATATCTGCTTGAGAGCCGTTTGGGTCGCGGGGCGATGGGACAAGTCTATCTCGCTAAAGACAAAAAGTTCGACACGCGAAAAGTGGCTGTCAAAACCGTTCGTCAGGACATCCTGAGCAGCGAAGATCTGCAGGAAGGCGAGGCGATCGCGCGTTTTGAGCGTGAGGCTCAGGCGGCGGCTTCGATACAGCATCCGAACACGGTGAGCGTGACAGATTTTGGCGAATCAGCCGAGGGCGTTTTTTATCTCGTGATGGAATACGTCGAGGGCGAAACGCTGCACCGCTTGCTTCGGCGTGAGGGAACGCTGCCCGTAAAAAGGGCGGTTAGACTGCTTCGACAGATTGCGGATGGAGTTGACGCGGCGCATGATCTGGATATTCTGCACCGCGATCTGAAGCCCGCGAATATCTTCATCATGCAGAAAGGCAAAGGCGGCGACGGTTTTGTAAAGGTCGGCGATTTTGGCCTCGCAAAGATCATGAACCAGACCGTGACCGATGCCTCGTCAAAGGCGACGCCGTCGTCACGCGGGATCATCGGGACACCGGAATTTATGTCGCCCGAGCAGATGCAGCCGGAGCTTGCGGTCGATAAACGGGCCGATCTTTACGCGTGGGAACGATCGCATATCTAATGCTCGGCGGAAAAACGCCGTTTTCAGGCGAACTTATGCAGCTCGTGATGCAAAAGGTGATGCACACGCCGCCGCCGCTTTCTTCTATCCGAACCGATATTCCGGCAGATGTAGATCGTGTGATCATGAGTGCTTTGCAGACGGCTCCGGGCGATCGTCCTGATTCTGTGGCGGCTTGGATCGGTCAGCTCGAGGATGCGGCCGCCGATATTGACGAACGGAAAGCTGGGAAATCACGTCTGGTCGTCCTCGCTCCGATCGACGCAGAGGTTTACGTTGACGACGAGCGAAAGGGAAGTGTCGGCAGTTCCGGACGCGTGGTTTTGACCGATATTCCGGCCGGGCAGCACATTTTGCGGGTTTCAAAAGCGGGTGAAAAGGATGACGAACGCGTGATCGAGATCCGCGAAGGTGCGAATGAGCAGGTCATCCAGGCGCAGCTTCGGAGCCGTCATGGCGGCGGCAGCCAGCCTTCGTCACAGGGCGTTAGCACGGACGGTTCGGCTCAGTCGAGCGTCATGCCGGGCATCGTTGCTTGTGTTAATTGCGGTTCGCGATTTGCCGAGGGCGTCAGGTTTTGCGGGCGCTGCGGCAGCGGTTCTTTTCAGTTCGTTCAGCGGGCGGAGACGGCAGCGACCTACCCTTGTCCGCGGTGTTCGGCGGCTGTCTTTAACAATACGAGATTCTGCGGCCGCTGTGGCCTGAACATCACGCCCGCGCAGCAAAACGCGGCACGCCAGCCGGCAAATTTCACCTCGCCGAACCAAAGCATGCCGCCGCAGGCCGAACGTCTTTGCCGTCGCTGCGGTGGGGCATATCCGCCGCACATCAAATTCTGCGGAAAGTGCGGGTTGACATTACAATAGATAGAAGCCAATGAGAAAAAAGGGATGCCGGCTTATCGGCATCCCTTTTTTTGTTTTCAGTATCGTCCTATTCCAGGCCGATCAGATCGACGTTCGTGAGAGACGTCGTCGGCGTCAGGATCAGCGGTGAGAAGCGGTATCGTTTGTTCTGAACTGTGACCGTATATGTCTGGCTGGCTGGCAATCCAGTAAATGAATACACACCAAACGAACTCGTCGTTGACGTGCCGATCAACACATTGCTCGAATTCAACAGCTTAACAACTGCGTTACGTATGCCAAGCCCGCTCGGCGTCAGCACGCGTCCGTCAATAGAAACCAAGGCCGGTGTTGGAGTCGGCGTTGGAGTGATCGACGGGGTTGGAGTGACCGTCGGAGTTGGGGTCGGCGTCGGAGTCGGGGTCGGCGTCGGAGTCGGAGTCGGTACCGCGTTAACAGTAGTGGTGACTGTCAGCGCGGTGTTGTTCGCTTCGTTCGATTCCGGGATCAAATTATTCGGATCGACTATAACGTTAGTGCCCGCACTCGTCAGGGTGCCGGTTGAAAGCGGTGTGACGACCACGGTGAGCGTCGCAGTTCCGGGATTCACGCCGCTGGTCGAGATCGATCCGCCCGAGAATGTGACGCCCGTGGCATCTACCGACGACACAAAACCATTAGTTCCGCTCGCACTGACAAATGAATTCGGTACGCCGGTCGGGAATATGAACCTCACCTGCGGGCTCGCACTGCCACCCAAAGCTGTCGGGAATATACTAACCGTTATGGTATAAGTCACTGACTGACCTACATTTACCGGATCCGGAGCATCCGACTGAGCGATCTGGAGATCAATCTCAGGCGCTGGCGTTGGCGTTGGCGTCGGAGTCGGTGTTGGCGTCGGAGTCGGTGTTGGCGTCGGTGTTGGCGTCGGCGTCGGAGTCGGCGTTGGCGTCGGCGTCGGCGTCGGCGTCGGCGTTGGAGTTGGCGTTGGAGTCGGCGTCGGCGTCGGCGTCGGCGTCGGTGTTGGCGTCGGTGTTGGCGTCGGTGTTGGCGTCGGTGTTGGCGTCGGCGTTGGCGTCGGCGTCGGCGTCGGCGTCGGTGTTGGCGTCGGCGTTGGCGTCGGCGTCGGCGTTGGTGTCGGAGTTGGAGTCGGCGTCGGCGTTGGCGTTGGAGTCGGCGTCGGTGTTGGCGTCGGTGTCGGTGTTGGAGTCGGTGTTGGAGTTGGTGTTGGAGTCGGTGTTGGCGTCGGCGTCGGTGTTGGCGTCGGAGTTGGCGTTGGCGTTGGCGTCGGCGTCGGGACTCCGGCTGAGATCGTGAAGTTTGCGGCAGACGTTCCTGATGGTGAGACGTAATCTACTTCTCTCACACGAACGCGAGCCGTCGTCGTCGGAGTATTTGGAACCGTAAAGCTGAACGTTCCTGTATTCGCCGTCGAAGCCGCAATAACCGTCGGAAACGTCGTCCCGCCATCTGTCGACAGATCGATCGCCACGGGCTGATTAAACCCGCCACCGTTTGTCCAGGTGACATTAACAGTACTTCCTGCTGAGATTGTGTTTCCCGTGGGAGTTACGTTTGAAATAGTATCCGGAGTAAGATCAGAATTCGAATCTCTAAACCAGCCGACGTCACGCATTTGCTGGCGCGTAAGATCAAGAGTCAAAGGTAAACCAGCCGTGATATTTGGCTCCATTAAGAGATTTGGAAAGCATACTGTATCGAAATGTGACCATGATGATCCAGCACTGAACGTCGTCGGGGCGTAAAGTTGAACTCGACCGTTTGTCGCATCGCGACCTGCGGTTAAAGTTCCTGAGGCAATTTTAACGCTCGGGCCGTCCCAGAGAAGATTGCCATTGTTTACGCCGGAAGTAAGGCGTTGAGCATCTGTCATCGCATTCCAACCGAGATTCAGCGTTCGATCGTACATAAAGCTGGTATAAATGTCGGGAAAGCGACCACTTTGATTTCCCGCCAGTTGACCAGTTGAACTATCGACGAAATTTGAGAATCCGAGACCATGTCCCATTTCATGTAGAAGCACAACGAGAAGGTTGGTTGTTCCCGCGGGATTGCTGTTGTCGAATCCGAGGTAAAAAGTCCGTCCGCCTAAGCAACCCGCGTTTCCGTTGAGATTGCTGTTAAATGTAGCGTTTATATCTGGATTTGCTCCTAAGTCCGATCCGTTCTGCTTGTTAGCGGGTGCGTGATGGTACCATGTGCCAGATAGCGTTGCCCCTGGAAAATCCCGAAATATCGAAAGCGTTCCCGCCGATCCCAGAACCGCTGAGTTCGCCGTGCAAGTCAATGGATCGAACTGTGATCGGACTTGTATAGGTACGGTCGAATCAAGATAAGCTCCCCAAATTCCCGCCGCGAAGTTAAACAGGTTTAGACGCTGTTGCCCAAGCGTGGTGCCATTATTGCCGCCGACCGCAACAACTGCGGTGGCGTCATTGAAACCTTCGCCCGCTCCATCGTTATTGACTATCGTTATCGTTGCTGCATTTGGTGTTTCAATTCGGTGTTGCTCTGCTTTCTCGATCAGGTCAAGGTAAAACTTGTACTCGTCAACCGCCATGCCTATATCTTTCGCTGTCCGCTCCATCTCGTCAAGCGGCGAATATTTCACTCCGAGCGACCGGCCGGTTTCTAAATCCCGGCCGAAGAATTCGTTGGCTTCATCTATGGTTGTCGCGCAACCAATAACTGTTCGGCCTTCCTCATCGAGAACGGCGAGCGGAAGGTTCTGAAAACGGCCTTCGAGGTCCATTTCAACGGTACCGTCAGCGTATTTCTTCTGGACCAAGTCATCTGTTTTTCGATTCGTGAGCCGTTTGATCGTTTCGGCCATTTCCTGATCCTTTTCGTCAGGCGTAGAGATTATCCGCGCCCGGTTTTGGGCCTTGGATGTTTCAAGAAAGATGACACTGGCGGCGAATACACCGAGTACGAGAAAGGCGAGAAAGATCTGACGCTTCATAGGTCCTCAAGAAAATGATCAGAGAGTTATTGCTAAATTCCAGTTTTGTTTCCGAGAGATCCCAGGTGAGATGCGATCGGAACAAACGTTGACGAACGAATTGTGATAGCCGGATGTGGAGCGAGATCGCAGAACTACTCCATGCGATGGAAAAACTCCATTTAAAGCAGTTTAACGTTTTGCGAGCGATTTGGGAACAAAAAACTGTAAAAAACGTTTCATAAATAATACTATTCACCTGCGTTGCAAATTCGTGTTATCCTTGCAATCGAAAAAAAAGCACATGAGCCGACAGATCAGATCAATCACACAAGTGCGCGCGTCGAGAGCGTGGGAAATGGGACACGAGCGTTTTGGTGGCGAAGTACGTGCGCGGATCGAAGATCGGGATCGCAAAGCCGATCGAAAGTGCGCGCGTCGAGGTGGTGGGAAATGGGACAAGAGTTTTGAGCTAACGTGCTCTATCTTATTTATACGCAGATACTTACAGGGATTTGGCTGCGACTTCTTGTAACACGTTGTATATATTTTGTAATACATTGTGTTACAGCGGGAGCGAAATTCGCCGCAAAATGGCGGTCGGGTGCTCGGTTGGAACCGAATCTGATCGGCTGGCGTATGTTAAAAAGTTGGACAAGATCTCGCACGAACTTGTGCCGCTCGACGTTCTATCGTTGTTGTGAGGGTAAATTACTGAAATGTATGGGTGAAAAAGTCGCGTTTGTGGTCGCAAATAAGTATAATAATCGCGATATTCAGCCATATAAACCGATCTTGGGGAAACTTACATAATTATTTTCGGGGAAAACTATGAAGATCTGTCCGCGCTGCCAAAAGACCTACGTTGATGACAACCTGAATTTCTGCCTCGAGGACGGCTCGGTCCTGACGCAGATGGCGGGCCAACAGCCGCCGCAAACGGTGATGATGAGCGAACCGCGTCCGACGGCTCAGCCGCAGATGTCGGGTCAGGTCGGTTCGCAGCCCGGTTGGAATACGCCGCAGCAATATTCGATGCAGCCGCCAGCAAAATCCTCGAAAACCTGGGTTTGGGTGCTGCTGATCCTCGGCGTCGTCGTGCTGGTATGCGGCGGCGGATTCGCGGGGCTGATCTTTAT
This sequence comes from Pyrinomonadaceae bacterium, assembly GCA_047600985.1. Lineage (GTDB taxonomy): Bacteria > Acidobacteriota > Blastocatellia > Pyrinomonadales > Pyrinomonadaceae > OLB17. Next base: position 1,368,853 of record JASGKA010000002.1, read on the forward strand.
CGGCATGAATGCCGAGAACAATAATACGGGCACGACCACGGCTAATAAATCGGTGCCTCCTGCGTCGAACAAGTTCTCTTCGAACACATCAACCTCAAATTCGACAACTTCAAATTCGACGACGACCGCTTCGACCTCGAGCCGCAAAGATCTCGACACAGTAGATCTCGAGCCGTGGGTCAAGGAATTCTCGGCTTACGGTAACACGGAATTCACGAATGGCGAGTTCCTGATGAGTGCGAAGAAGAAAGGATTTTATTACGTGCTCGTTGCTCCCGAGGTGTACAAAACCGAAAATGCCGACACTCGCGTCACGCTCAGAAATGTCGATGATGCGGCCGGCAGCCTCGGCTACGGATTGATATTCCACAGCAACCCGACGCCGCTGCAGCAGGGCTATGCGTTCCTGATCGATACTAAGAAAAAGAAATACCGCGTCGTTCATCACGAGCCGAGCAGCGAAAAAACGGTCGTTAGCTGGACGTCTTCGCCCGCTATCAAGGAAGGCAAAGAGGAAAACGTGCTCGAAGCCCGCGACCTCGCCGACAAGATCGAGCTTTATATCAACGGAACCATGGTCACGTCGATCAAAAACGTTTACGGCTACTCAGGCGGCGTTCCGGGGCTGTACGCCGGTGACGGTGTAAAGGTGGCATTTAAGAACCTGGAAATAAGGAAATGATCATCGATCGCTGATGGTAGATGGTTGATCAGCAAGCCATCCGACAACGATCAGCGATCAACGAACAACGATCAAATATGAAACAGTGCCCGAAGTGTAAACAGACCTATAGCGACGACCAGCTCAATTTCTGCCTGGAAGATGGCGAGATGCTGTCGAGCTTTATTCAGGAACAGCCGAGCAGCTACATTGACGACTCGCCGCCGACCGTTATGCTTGACGAGGCGCGGCGGACGAACCCGACCAACTGGCCGAACACGCCGCCCGCCGCACCGCCCGCACAGTGGCAGCAGCCGGCGGCAGCACCGGCTCAGTTTGCACAGTTTGGGATCGCTCCGTCGCCAAACCAGACGCTGGCGATCGTTTCGCTCGGGCTCGGGATCGGAAGCCTGACGATCGGATGGTGCTGTTCGCTCGGGTTATTGCTGGCTCCGGCCGCCCTGATCACCGGTTTTATCGCTATGTCGCAGATCAAGAAAGATCCGAGCAAATACACCGGCAAAGGCCTCGCGATCGGCGGAATGGCGACCGGCGGTGTATTTTTGGTCGGCTACATATTGTTGATACTGATCTGGGGCCTGGCGGCGATCGGCGGCAGCCTTGGCCGTTAATTTTGAGCTAAATGCGTGTAACTCTTCACGTCGTGGCCGGCCCTCAAACCGGACGCGACTTTACATTTGACCAGCACGATACGTTCATGATCGGGCGGAGCGAGGATTCCCAATTCTGCCTGCCGCAGGACCGCTATTTCTCGCGCCACCACTGCATTCTCGAGATCGCTCCGCCACAGGCATTCCTCCGTGACCTCGGCTCAACAAATGGCACTTACGTTAACGGAATGCGGGTCGACACCGCCCATTTGAAGAGCGGCGACCGCATCCAAGGCGGCGAAACGATACTTGAGGTCGAGGTTTCGACAGGGCTCGAAGAATTCAACGATACTGCAAGGATTCCAGGAGCAACTCAACCGTCCGCGGTTACGGTGACGTGTCTGAATTGCAGTATTCCCGCAAGCATCGAGGCCGCTGATCCGGATGCGAAGCTTTCATTCATCTGCGACGATTGCCGCGACAAGCTAAAAGCTAATCCGCAGCCGATCCCTAATTATCAGATGATCCGCGTGATCGGCCAGGGCGGAATGGGAAGCGTGATGCTCGGACGTGCTGAATCGGACGGCCAGGCGGTCGCGATAAAGACGTTGCTGCCCGAGGTTGCCGTCAGCGAGCAGTCGCTGAAGCGTTTCCTGCGTGAGATAGAGGTAGCCGCGTCGCTTACGCATCCGAATATCGTCCGATTCATCGACCACGGCACGCACAACGGACTCGTTTATCTGGTGACGGAATTCATCGCCGGAATGGACGCCGCACGCCTCGCCAAAAACCGCGGCGGACGGCTCGATTACCGCGAAATGGTGAGCGTTATTTCTCAGACGCTCTCCGCACTCGATTTTGCCCATTCGCAAGGCTTTGTTCATCGCGATATCAAGGAGCAGAACATTCTGGTGAGCGGCAATTACCCAAACGATGTCGCCAAACTAACCGATTTCGGCCTGTCAAAAAGCTTCAAGCAAACCGGAATGAGCGGCGTCACAATGGTCGGCGATGTCGCCGGAACGATCGCGTACATGCCGCCTGAGCAGGTGCGCGATTTCAAAGACGTAAAGCCGCCGTCCGATATTTACGCCGTCGGAATGACCGCGTACAGCCTCCTGACCGGAGCACACGCCCTCGACATCGGACCGAAAGCGGGAATTGCCGAGACCGTCAAAGCGATATTTGAAAAGCCGATTATTCCTGTTCGATCACGCGTTCCAGATGTGCCGCTGCATGTCGCGTCCGTCATTGAAACGGCTCTCGCCAAGCAAGTCGAAAACCGCTGGCGAACGGCCGGAGCGATGCGTGAGGCTCTGTTATCAGCGGCTGGTTAGATAGTTTTTGTAACTTTCGACAGCGAACGCGGTGCATCAGGATCCAGCCCTTTGGCTTCGGAGAGAAGAGCCGCAAATAACTGAGCCGGAACGATGAACGGGATCGGCGACAGAAACTCCTCGATATCGGACGGCAGCACGAGGCTGTTCGGCGAGAGCTTGGCGATCTCGGGATCGTTGGTGATCGAGAGGCAGTCGGCGTTGAGTTCGTGAAGCCGGTCGAGCAGTTCGACGCTGCTTTTTTGCGTCACGCCGCTCGGTCCGAACAGCACGACAGGGAAACGGCGTTCCACGATCGCGAGCGGGCCGTGGAAAAAGTCCGCTGACGAGAAACGCTCGGCCACCACGTAGCACGTTTCCATCAGTTTTAGAGCAAGCTCGTACGAGTTGCCGTAGTTCATACCACGGCCGACGACAACGCAGTTTTCCATGAAGACGTAGCGTTGGACCAGATCTTTGATACGAGGCTGCAGATCAAGGGCCTTGGCAGTATATTCGGGAATGCGTTCGATCGCGAGTTTATTCTCGGCAAGGGCGTTCGCGAGCATGTAAAAATGCAGCATCTGACCCGTGTAGGTCTTCGTCGCAGCCACCGAACGCTCACGCCCGGCGTGGATCAGCAGCGTTTCGTCCGCGATCTTTGCCATCGTCGAATCGGCTTCGTTCGTGATGCCGAGCGTGTAGGCACCTGAGGCCTTGGCACTTTCGAGGACTAGATTGATATCGACGCCTTCGCCGGATTGGGACACGCCGATCACGAGGGCACGGCTGAGGTTTAGCTTGGCGTGGTACAGCGTGTAAACCGACGGAGCGGAGAGCGAGACGGGAATTCCGGCGGTCACCTCGATCAGATAACGTCCGAAAAGCGAGGCGTTATCAGAACTGCCGCGAGCCACGATCACGACGAGATCGATGTCCTTGTTGCGGAGAAACGTGTTGAGATGAGCGTACTTCTCACGCTCCGCGATCATGGTCTGTTCGAGAGCGGCAGGCTGTTCCGCGATCTCCTGAAGCATTAGCGACATAAGCTAAAATATAACATCAGGCAATGGTCAGCGGAAAATCGATAACCTAGGTTGATGGAGACTCAGTTTTGCTTTCAAGGTTTTCCGCCTTCTCACGCATGTCGTGTAGCACCGCGTTGATCGCTCCCCCGATCATGAGAGCTGAGGCGGTAAGATAGAGCCAGAGCATCATTATAATGACCGCTCCGAGCGAGCCGTAGGCTTTGTTGTAGGAGTTGAAAAAGCCTAGATAGGTCCGAAAGCCGGTGGTCAAGATGATCCATAGAAGGATCGCTACGACTGAACCGGGCGTGATCCAGACCCAGCGGAACTTCTTAAAATCGGGAAGCAGGTTGTAGATGATCTCGCAGGCAAACAGCATGATCAGCAGGATCGATATCCATTGAATGGACACGAGGATAAGCGGCGATGTTACCTGCAATCCGATGCTTGCGAGCGAGTATTGAAACAACTGCCAGCCGTAAAATACTATCGCGAGCACAAAGGCTGTGAGAACTGAGACAACTAGCGTCAAAAGCAATGACTGGGCTTTGGTCTTGAACCAGTAACGGCTGTCTCTGAGCCCGTAGATGTCGTTCAACGCAATGCGAACAGCGTCGACGCCGGCTGAGGCGGACCAGACAGCTACAGCTAGTCCCAACGTCGCTTTGCCGCCGGTACTGTTGACGACGATCTCCTCGACGGTTCTCTTGACGAGATCGAAGACCGCGAGCGGCATTATTTGCCGTAAATAGGAAAAAAGCTCGTTGCGAAGCCCGTCAGACGATTCGATAACGATCCCGAACAGGCTGACGAGAAAGTACAGCAGCGGAAAGAGAGCAAACGAGAAATAGAACGCCACCTGAGCAGCGCGGCTGAAGACATCGCTGTCAAAGACCTTGGCATACAACGCCCATGCGAATTCTTTGAACGGGAATTCTGCTATGTTCGCGATCCGCATGAGATTGAGTTTAGCCGCGGGCTCGTTCGAGCAATGTCATCGTCAAGACACTGAGCAGAACAACAGTTTCTTCATCGCCGGAAAGCTGCGCGAGCTGGTCGAGAGCGAAAGCTCCTTCGAAAAAGGCCGGCTGTTTATGAAGCCGTGCGACGGGCGTGCCGTCGAGACGCTGGACGATGTAGGAAGGATTGAAAAAGTAGCCCGTGAACATACCGAGGATCGGCACTTCGCCGAGAAGGGAATCCATGACCTTGACCCAGCCGTTCTCTTCATGGATCTGCATAACCTGGCTTCCGGCGGGGCCGAATATCTCATAGTTCGCCTTAAAGATCGATCGCATTCCACGACGGCGGACCGAGCCGAGCGATTGGCCATTGGCCGTTGTGAAGTTATACCCCGCGGAGAAGTCCAACATACGATCGGCCTTGATGTTGAACAGCAACTGCGTCTGGCCCTCGTCGGCGAAGACGTCGATATTCTCTTTGAGCTTAAACAGCTTTTGCTTGACGTAGCCGATGAGCGAGCCGTTCGCATCACGAACGTAGATCTGACTCGCGATTGCGAGCAGTTTGAACGAAAGGGTCAAGGGATAGTTCATAGATTTTCCTGCCTGTAAATTCTCGGTACGCGTTGGCTGATGCCGCATGTGACTTCGTAGGATATTGTACTCAAAGTTCGGGCAATTTCCTCCGCTTTTATTTCGTTTGAACCCTGCGAGCCGATCACCGTAACAAGGTCACCGATGCTGACTTCGCCGACGTCGGTAACGTCGATCGTCGTCCAGTCCATAGATACCCGGCCGACAACCGGAGCGATCTGGCCATTGATGATGACTTGTCCAACGTTCGACAGGCCACGGCGAAAGCCGTCATGGTAACCGATCGAAATTGTGGCTATGACTGAATCACGTTCCGCCGTAAATGTACGGCTGTAGCCGATCGTTTTTCCACGCGGGACTTTCTTGACCTGCATGACGCTTGTTTCAACCGACATCACAGGCTTGAGTTCAGGTTTCGCAATGCCAGCGGGCAACACGTCGCCGCCGAGTCCGTAAAGAATGCCGCCGAGGCGTACAAGGTTTGATCGCGATGCCGGATGGGCAACTGCACCGGGTGAATTGGCGAGATCGACATATTTGGGATCGAAACCAGTCGCTCGAAATATCTCGACCACGGCGCGAAAACTAGCTATCTGGTTCTCCGTAAAGTCATTTTGGGAAAGGTCGTCTGCAACCGCAAAATGGGTCATCATGCCCGATACATTAAGGTTTTTTATGCTCTGAAGCTTTGCTGCGATCGTCGCAGCCTCGTCGACCCGAAATCCGACACGGCCCATTCCGGTATCAAATTTAAGGTGAACATCGAGCTTTGCCTTTCGATCAGATGCGGCTCGATCAAGTGCCTGAGCTTGTTCCCACGTGAAAACGGCCGGCGTGAGCGAATGGTCGATAACCAGATCGTGACCCGCCCAAACGCCGCCTAAGATCAGGATAGGCTTATGGATGTTTGCCATTCGAAGCTCGATCGCTTCCTCGATCGAAGCAACAGCAAACCAGTCGGCTCCTTCTTCGTCGAGCCTTCGGGCACACGCGACTGAACCGTGGCCGTATGCATTCGCCTTGACGACCGCCATGTATTCGACGTCCCGGCCAATAAACGCCTTTGATGAGTGAAAATTGAACGCGAGAGCATCGAGATCGATATTCGCCACGGTTGGACGAAAAACCTCCGACGATCTTTGTTCGGGGAAAGAGTTTGCCATCGTTAACGAAGAACGCGGATCAAAGCGGAATGTTGCCGTGCTTCTTCGGCGGATTGCTGTCGCGTTTATTCTGGAGAAGCGAAAGAGCCCGGATCAGCTTTGGACGCGTGAATTTCGGTTCGATAACCTCGTCGATATAGCCGCGTTCGGCGGCGACGTATGGATTTGCGAATTTCTCCTGAAATTCGGCGACCTTCGACTGGCGATATGAATCGTCATGCTCCGCGATCTCACGCTTAAAAAGAACGCCAACGGCCCCTTCCGATCCCATTACAGCGATCTCTGCGGTAGGATACGCAAAATTGATGTCGGTGCGAATGTGCTTTGATGCCATGACGCAATACGCTCCGCCGTAAGCTTTTCGGGTGATGACCGTGATCTTGGGAACCGTCGCCTCGGCAAACGCATATAGAAGCTTTGCTCCGTGGCGGATGATGCCCTGATGTTCCTGATTGACGCCGGGAAGGAATCCGGGGACGTCTTCGAAGGTGATGAGCGGAATATTAAAACAGTCACAGAACCGTACAAAGCGGGCGGCCTTTACCGAGGCGTCGATATCCAGAACTCCGGCCAAATATGCAGGTTGATTTGCGACGATACCGACCGAATAACCGCCGAGCCGGGCGAATCCGATCACGATATTTGGAGCAAAGGATTCCTGAACTTCAAAAAAATACTCGTCGTCGACGACGTTGTGAATGATATCGCGAATATCATACGGCTGGGTCGCTGCTTCTGGAACCATGGAATTCAGCTTTTCGTCCGCTCGGTCTGATGGATCGCTGGTCCCAACGAATGGCGGGTTTTCCATGTTATTTGACGGCATGAACGAGAGCAGTTCGCGGGTGATCCGAAGTGCGTGTTCATCTGAATCGGCAGCAAAGTGGGCAACGCCAGACTTGGCATTGTGCGTCATCGCTCCGCCAAGCTCATCTTTGGTAACGTCCTCATGCGTCACCGTTTTGATCACATCGGGACCGGTGATGAACATATATGACGTGTCTTTCACCATGACGTTAAAGTCGGTGATAGCCGGCGAGTAGACCGCACCACCGGCACATGGCCCGAGAATGCAGCTGATCTGAGGGATTACGCCGCTCGAGAGTACGTTTCGCAGGAAAATATCTGCGTAACCGCCGAGCGATACAACGCCTTCCTGGATCCTCGCTCCGCCCGAATCATTCAGGCCGATAACCGGAGCTCCGGTTTTCATCGCCATGTCCATGATCTTGCAGATCTTTTGGGCGTGTGTTTCCGACAGCGAACCGCCGAACACAGTGAAATCCTGTGCAAAAACAAAAACCTCGCGTCCGTCGACGAGGCCATGGCCGGTTACAACGCCGTCGCCGGGGAACTTTTGTTCGTCCAATCCAAAATCAGTCGAGCGGTGAACAACGAACTTATCGAATTCCTCAAAGCTGCCTTCGTCGAGGAAAAATTCGATCCGCTCGCGGGCCGTCATTTTTCCAGCCGCTTTTTGTTTTTCGAGCCGGGCCTTGCCGCCACCTTCTTCGGCGGTTTGCGACATTTCCTTTAGGAGTTCAATTTTGCTTTTGATTCTGGATTCGGGCTGCATATATGGCACAAGTTTAGCGATTTTGGCCGTCTTTTCAAAACGGAATGATAAATGATTAAATTGAACGAGATGAACCACTTCGACAAGATAACAAGTCGGGAAAATACGCGTTTAGCGAATGTTCGAAGGATCCGTGACGGCAAGGCCGAGGATGAGATCTTCATCGAGGGCCGGCGACTCGTTGAGGAAGCCTTGCGGTCAAAGCTTGCGATAAGCGGGTGCTTCGTCTCAGACGAGTTTGATGGCAGTGATCTCATCGATGAAATCACTGAACGCGGCATCGAGGTCTCGTTGGTTGCGAGCCGGCTTTTTTCCTCCATCTGCGACACGAAAACGCCTCAAGGCATCATCGTCACCGCGACCTGTCCGTCTGCCGGAAAAGTTAGGATCGAGACGCGAATCAGGTCTCGTCGATTACCTCTTGTGCTCTATTTAAAAGAGGTAAATAATCCTTCAAATCTTGGAGCTGTGATGAGAACTGCTGAGGCTGCAGACGTTGCTGGTGTCGTGATCTCCGCGAGATCCGCGGATGCGTTCTCGCCAAAGTCTATCAGGGCTTCGATGGGGGCGGTTTTTCGAATACCTGTTTGGGAAGGAGCGGAATTTAGTGAACTAACTGCCTGGGCCGAGCAGAACGGACTGATCGTAACGGCGAGCGACGTTTCTGCTGAAAAAAGCTATACGGAGATCGACTGGAAATTTCCGCGGCTGCTGGTGATCGGCTCCGAAGCTCATGGCCTGGATGCGGGTGAATTGGCGAGTGTAGCGGAAAAGATCCTGATACCAATGGCAAACGGTGTCGAAAGCCTCAATCTGGCCGTCGCTACTGCAATAATGGTTTTCGAAGCTAAGCGTCAGAACGGTTAGCGAACCGGAGCCGTGTTTGTATTCGAGCCAACGCTTGTTCCGCCCGAAATGATCTTCATATTCTCTTCGAGCAGTTGTTTGAACTTGGTCTGAAGGATCGGGTCATTTGTGATCGCCAGAGCGGCTGCAATATCGCTATTCAGAACACGTGCATTTGCTGGCTCAGCTTTGCCGAGTTGTTTTTGAGCCTCGATGAAAGCCTGTCGTGCTTTTGGAAAATCACCTAAAAGCATGTGTGCCCGGCCGATGAGATAATAATCCTCGGCGTCATCTGCCGGCGGGATCTCTTTGACATACGCCGCCGGGTCGGAGTCAACCGTACGTCTTAATTTCTCGTAGCTTCCGAATGCGATATCGTCGGTTTTCATCACCGAGAGCTTTTGCTCCGTCGGATCGGCTGCCTTTGGAGCCAGTGCGAAATGATAGACACCCAGGCCGATCAGGCTTCCCAGTATCAGCATAGCGACGGCGATCAAGGATTTGCCCGCGGATCCGCCCGATGTTTCGTCTGACAACGTAGAACTGTCACCGCCGAACATTGTAAAGTTTTCCGCCTTTGCCTCACCGGTCGGTTCGACAGATTCGATTGCGGGCTGTTCGCCTGCTGTTTCGACGATCGGGCTTTCGATCGAGGGTTCCGTCTTGGGCAAATCGTTCAGCTCGGGCAGATGGTCTCGTGGCTCGGCAGGGAACTCGAGCGTCTCAGCGTTCGGCATTGCAAGTTCCTGTGTTTCAAGCTCCAGAACGTCGTCCTCGAGATCTTCTTCACTTGTGGATTCGCTTATCAATTCCTCAGGGCTGTATCTGGCTGTCGCGACGGTCGGTTCTTCACTTTCTAAAGGCTCCTCAGTGGATGCGGCCGTTTCGGGAATTGGAGATTGACCAGCGAAAGCCGTCGCGATCTTGATAACTACTGCCGTCAGGTTGTCCTCGGCTCCGCGTTCATAGCAAACGCCTTTCAAATACTCGCAGACCTCGTTCGGGGCACCGCCAAACGTCAAGACACCTTTTATTTCCTGATCCGTTACGTGCCGGGTGATGCCGTCAGAACACAGCAGAAACGCCGTCCCGGGCTCGATCATGATCGTTTTGAGATCGATCTCGACCGACGATTCAGCACCGAGAGCACGGCTGATGATGTTTTTGGAAGGATGATTCTCGGCTTGTTCGGGCGTCATGCGACCGGCACGAACTTCTTCTGCGACCATTGAGTGATCGTCCGTTTCAGCGAACAAATTACCGTCGCGATCAACTCTGTAAAGCCTCGAATCACCGACATGTCCGATCGTTGCGATGTTGCCGGCAATGTGAAGTGCGACGATCGTTGTCGCCATGTTCGAGAGCTGCGGCAGCTCGTGAGCCATCTGATTGATCGCCGAATTCGCCTGCGTTATCGCCGCACGCATCACGGATTCCGCATCTTCGCCCTCGCGGCGGTTCGTAAATGCCTCGCCGAGGATCTCGACAGCCATTTGGGACGCAACTTCACCCGCCTGAGCACCGCCTACGCCGTCCGCAACAGCATAGATACCGCACTGTGCCATCTCAAGGAACGAGTCCTCATTCTGCGGCCTTTTTTCGCTCAAACCGCGATCGCTGATGGCTCCGGATGTGATGTTGAAGTTGGTTTCCATAGGTCAAACAAGTTGCTCGGGAGCGGTTTGAACGTCGTCATTCCGCCGGTCGACGCTTGCCCGGTGTGAGAACGCCATGAGCATGCCAAGCATTGTGAAGCTTGTTATCAAACTAAATCCGCCGTGGCTTACAAACGGCAGCGTTATGCCGGTCATCGGCAATGCCCGTGTGATTCCGCCAATGTTCACAAGTGCCTGAAACCCGATGAAAGCCGCGAGCCCGATCGAGCAAAGTTTGCTGAACATATCGCGGGAGTCGCGAGCCGTGCGCACACCTGCGCTGACGAAAACAATTAGGGCAAAGGTTACCAACAAACCACCAAAAAGTCCAAGTTCTTCTGCTAGAGCCGCAAAGATATAATCGGAGTCAGCGACAGGAATAAGCTCGGGATATCCAAGCCCTAAACCGCGGCCGGTGGTGCCGCCCGAAGCCAATCCAAATGTTGCCTGCGCGGGTTGGAACGCGAGCACGTCAAACCAGGCGTCGATATTTATCGTTTTCTGCAGATCAGGGTCTTCCGCAAGCATTTGGGGAAGATTTGGATCTTTTTCGACGAGTTTTTTGTAATAGTCATCGTAGTCTTCCTTCCACCACGACGTCTCGGGAGTCGGCGGATTAAAACCGTCAAGCCATAGATGAAAACGCTGCTGGATGCGGTCTGGAAGAATCTTTTTGACCGGAGCGGCGAGTGTCGGCAGCAAAGGTATCTTTTCCTGCGTTTTCTCAGGTAAGGCTCCGACTACAAGCACGGATGCGATGAGCAAAACGCTTCCGACCATCACAAATCGTTGCGGCAGACGGCGGATAGCGATCAGGTACAGAGTCGCGTAAACCGCACTGAAAACCATCATCTGCCCGAAATCCTTTAGTACGAAGAACGGTAAAAATGGCAGGATCGCCATGAAAACCAACGGCAAGGCATCCTTTGCACGAGGAATTCCCCAATACGTGCGGGCGAGGTTTTTGTACAGGACGGCGAGAATCGCGGCAAAGCCAATTAGGAACGGTATTTTCGCCAGTTCCCACGGCGTCAGATTGCCCCCGAATTTACCAGCTCGCGACCAGATCGCGGCCGCAAACAGCGGCCCGAGTGTGAGGAGGACGATGGCGAAACCATTTGCCTGCAACAGTTTAAGAAACCTATCATCTCGAAGCAGTATGAACGCAGCGATCAGGCCAAGTATCCCGAGGATCGGATTGATCGTTCTGCCGGACAGATATACGCCCGGATAGGTTTCCGGTGCCGGGGTCGGTTTCTCTGCATCGAGATCCACCGGCGAAGGCGGGCTCGGCGGCAGGCCCATGATCTGTTTTTTCTCGGCCGAATAGTTCTCCTGTATGTAGTGCATCTGGAGAACCTTGATCTTCTGCTGACGAGCTTCGGCCTTGTCTTTTCTGGACGTGTATTCCGGGTCGCTGAAAAGCCGATACTGGACGGTCAACCCGATTGAAAATAGCAGGACCGCCGATGTGTAGAGCGTCCAGTTGCCCTCAAACTTCACAAAACGCTTTAAGAAGATTGGTAGAACTGCAAGAAAAGAAAGCAGTAACAGGTTTCGTCCGGCAGTAATGGTCGACGTCTCATATCCACGGATCAACGCCCCATAATATATGGAGTAATGCCCGATCGCCGTCACAAGTACGATCAGAGCCAAAATGAAGAAGTGTGATGAGGTTCGATTTTTCACTGGGTGGCTATTTCTTCTTTTTCGCGGGTGGAGCGGCCGGAGCCTTTGGTTTGTATTGATCTCCGAGAAGCCCGAGCTCGCGAGCTTTTAGAATGACGTTGGCCGCTATCGGAGCGGCGGTTCTGGCACCAAATCCACCACCTTCAACGACAACCGCGATTGCCAGTGTGGGTCGTTCGAGCGGCGCGATCTGTGATGAACCAGCTATCCGTTCGCTCGTACATCTGCGGAACAAAATAGTCTTCCCACTGACCTGCCGCGTTTTTTCGTCGACGCTTCTCCGTCTTTAATTTGCCGGACGCGTCGTAATCGGGTGCGAGTTTCTCTGCGGTCCCTGTTTTTCCGCCCGTTCTGATCCCAGTACCGGCGAGCTTGGCAGAGATGACCGTTCCGGTTCCGCCTGGCTCTTCGGTTACTGTGGACATGATGTCGCGGATCGCCGCTGCCTGCTGCGGCGAGATCACCTGGCCGAAGGCCTGAGGCGGCTGATCGGCTTCGATTCGCGGTTTCATCAGCTTACCTTCCATATTTCCCGGAATTGACGCGATCAACGCCATCTGAAATGGCGTCATCTGGCCAGCGTAGCCTTGTCCCATACCTTCGATACCAAGATCGTAAAGTGAGATCTCTTTGCCGGTAACGATCGTCGACTGCTGCGGAGCCAAAGCACCGGCGATGTTCGGATTGCTGGTGTTCCAAATATTTGGAAAGAATCGCGGCAGCAGAGCTTCGTCTGGAGCGTCGACGGGAGCAATGCCTACGAGCAATGCGGTTTCGCGGAGGCGTTCGCGTCCCAATTCGATCGCAAGCTGAGCAAAATACTGGTTACTGGAAACCTTATACGCGAAGGTAATATCTTTTTCCTGACATCCGCCATCGCAGGCTCCGCCAACCGATCCGTCGGGAGCCAGGCTCTGTGTCGCATCCACGATCGGACGCGAACCTTTGTACGGTTTAAAGCCGTCAGCATAACTTGGGAATACCGCGTTCTGTTTGTTCCGCGGAACGCCGATATCATTGTGAATGTCTTAAATGTCGAGCCCGGAGCGTAGAACTCTCGCGTCGCCCTATTTAGCAGCGGTTTGTCGCGTTTGTTTCCTTCAAGTTTCAGGTAGTTCTCGAGAGTCTGGGCTTCCTCGAGGTTGAAGGAAGGATTCGAAAACATCGCAAGTAAATCGCCGTTTTGCGGATTAAGTACCACGATCGCTCCTTTTTTACCCTCGAGCTGAGTAGCGAGGTACGCCTGCAGATCGCGGTCGATCGTGATCTTTACATCTTTCTGCTCTTCCTCGGCCTTTTTGATCTTTGTCAGGACTTCCCAGGATTCCGGCATCGGATCGGCTTGTTTTTTGTAAAGCGTTCGTTCGAGGCCGGGCGTTCCGCGTTCGGTGCCCAGCATGTGGGCCATTTCCTTTTCAAGGGCAAAGCCCCGAACGATGTCGCCGTCCTTGTCCAGCTTGTAATACGCAAGAGCACTCGAGAGTTTGCCGGTTCGATCAAGCATCCAGCCTCGCAGGCTTGCGGCGGTTGCGCGGCGGTTGCGCAGGTCTTTGTAGCTCAATGCCTGAAATTGCTCATTCGATTCGTCAGCAAAGTACGTCCAATAAACCTGAAATCCAAAGACCGAGAATGCAACAAGCACGAAAAACACCTGCCAGATCTTCAAACTGCGGTTGGTTAGAGTTTGGGTCAGCCGCCGTTTAACTTCTTTCGGCAGCTCGCGTTCGAAAACTAGTTTGTGGCGACGGAAATTTTCGAAAAAGGTGATTAGCAGGAAGCCAAGCAGAACTCCAACCGCAATTATATAAACGATCGTAAGACCGGCGGGAGTTCGTTCCAGAACCTGATTGCCGAAGAGGTTTTCTGGCCGCCATTGGTTCCAGTCGATCAGGAGCAATGAGAAAAGCGTCATTTGCCTTCCTCCTGCATCGATGGGTCGATCACAGTTTTCATCGGGTCGACCTCAAGCGTTTTTTCGGGGATCTCGGGTTTGGCGACGGCGGCGGGTTCCGATGTAACTTTACTGGTAAATTGAAGACCGCCGATCTCGATGGTGTTTTCTTGTGAAAGGCTTTTGGGCAGCTCGCCTGTGGGCGGTGGAACCGCTGGTTGAATATGCTCAAAAACTACGTCGACCATACCGAATTTGACTACGTCACCCGCTTTCAACCGCTGTGCTTTACCGTACGAGATACGCTCGCCATTTACGAAAGTTCCGTTCGTTGAGCCAGTATCAGCGACTGACAGGTTCGCCTCCGCGTCGATAACGAGCGAGCCATGGATCTTGGAGACGCTGGGGTCGTCGATTGGCAGATCATTTGAAGCTGTGCGGCCAATGGATTTTCGAGAATTCGGGGCGAAGACCATTCGACGGTCTCGCCTAACGCCGTTCAATTCGAAACGCGCGATGAATACTTCTTCAGTCGCATCCTTCTCGGCCTTAATTGCTGCCGGTGGTAGCGACGATGCGACGTTTATCGCCGGGATCGTTACGTTTAGCTGAGCTTCCTTGTCCTCGTCGGCGAATTTGTCATAACTGACAAACAGCTTGACCCCTTCAGTGAAGTAATCAGGTTTTACCTCGACATTTAGCGGTGCGAGCGTGTAGTAAAGCTTGTCGTTGATGTGGTCAGCCGCTGCGGTAAGAAACTCTTCTTCGAGCTTCGCAAGGGCTCCGTCCGCGTCCGCCGAGAATTTGTCCCACTGAACCTTGAGCTTGATGTTGTGCGGAACGACCCATCCCTTGCCTGGAATTTCTTTCGCTTCTGAATCCAAAAGTCGCTTCAGGCGTTCAACAAGTTCGCTGGTTGCTAGACTGCTTGACGGTGTCCAGCGTCGGCCCGTAAACCTGTCCAACGTATCGCCGATCCGCGTCAAGGCTCCTTGCAGAAGCCAGTCGGCCGAATAACTTTTCTTGGTAACAGGTGTTTTGTCAGTCATTTAGCGGCAACGAACGACCAGCCATTTCATCGAAAAATCTGCCGCAATTCTAACCGAATTCCAGTCGAAAGAAAAGCAAATCAATCCTATTGCTTTCCAAGGTTAAACAATGTAAAATATTTTTGGAAACGGTTGTGCATTCCATCTTTTCCTTATTAGCGCCCATAGACTTCCGGTTTGCGGGCCAGATCAGATAGTAAAAAGCGAAAGCAGAAACGTATGAGAAATCGACTTCATCGGTTGGGTCGAAGCGATCATGGCTTCTCGGTCACCGAACTTCTCGTTGTTCTCGGGGTGATCGGCGTGATGTCTGTGATCTCGTTGCCGTATCTTGTCAATTTTAAGAGTGCCTACCGATCAGAGGATCAGGCCTTAAAAGTGATCGACTTAATGCGCGAGGCCGGCCAGATGGCAATGAATCGCCGCAGGACAATACGGTTCGAGATCGATTATACGGACAATGTCGCACTGATCATCGACGAAAACGGCACGGCAGCAGATGCAAAGATCAAGAAGATCCCTCTCGAAGCCACGAAGGACGTCCGTATGGACATCATCCCGTCAACCATCTCAAAACCAAACCCGCCAAATTATAACGACTTGGCGACGACAACCGATGCATTGGGTCACCTGGATGGAGCGACAACGATAAATGGACACACCGTATGGGCTGCACGCTTTCGAAGTGACGGTTCCGTCGTAACGGCCGCTAACGTTCCGATCAATGCGAACATCTATGTTTGGCCACCAATCACGCCAGGTAGCACTACTCCTAAGAATAAATACGAGGTCCGGGCAATAACTATTTTCGGTGGCAGCGGAGCCATAAGGTACTGGAAGCACAACGGGACGACATTTGTTGCTAATCAATAAAACGGCGGATTAATAGGATGAATCTCAAATCTGAAAATGGATTTTCATACATCGACGTGATGATCGCACTTGTCATCCTGATGTTCGGAATACTCTCGATGCTCGTGGCGATTTCGTGGTCGATGGTACAGGCTGCCGGTCACGAGCAGCAGTTGCTAGCGAAGCAAATCGCGACATCGACCATCGAGTCGATCATGGCAGTAAAAGAGACCGATCCATCCCGACTTGGATGGCCGGCCGTGGGCAATGTCGGGAGCAATCCGGATCCGGTATCCGGAGTCGCTCAAGGGATATTCCCGATCGGTTTTCAGCCAGTAAAAACAGATGCTGGAGCAGATCAGGTGATTGGAACCGCTGACGATACCGGAACGACGGTCAGCCAGGTTCAGCGGCGAATCGTCATAACTGATGTGTGTGACCCGGATCGTCCGTCTCCGGGTATTTGTAGCCCGGCCGGACCTGCCCCAGTCAGGATAAGAAGCGTCAATGTGACGGTTATGTACAACGTTGGCGGGCTGCAGCGGCAGGAATCGGTTCAGACGGTTCTCACAGATTACGCGGTCGTAAATTAGGGTCGAGGAAGCAATGAGAGTACCTACAAAAAAAGATCGGAAATACGTAAAGCCCTCCTCTCAGAGTGGTTTTTCGTTGCTTGAATTATTGGTTTCGATGGTGATCTTCCTCATCGTCTCGGCCTCTGTTTGGGGCGTTCTTCGAACAGCTCAGCAAAGTCGAACAGCCGTGAACGAAGAAGTCCAACTGGCGAAAAATGTTCGAATTGCGTTGAATTTGGTATCACGAGACGCGTTTAATGCCGGGTTCGGTTATCCGGCCGCAAGCACGGTTGTCCTTCCAGACAACCGCATCTCGGCGGCATTAGGCATTCCGAACGATTTTGATACATCGCGAGACACCGTGCCTCCCGTTATCGCGGGTAATAACATAACATTGAGCACCTTTGCGACAACCGCGAACACTCGGACCGATCAGGTCACCTTTCTCTACAAAGACAACACGTTCAATGTCGTAAGCGGGGTTTCTCAGCCTCTCAATGTTAACGCCGCAACGACGACCACTGGCGGGATCGACGAGATAGTCCCGATATCCGGCAGTAACGCCTCCTGCCAGGTCAATGACATCTATATCATTATCGGCAATACCGGCTCGACCCTGGGACTATCGACGGCACTTAGCGGCACGAACAAGATACAGTTTGCAAACGGGGATCTGCTCGGATTCAACCAGACGGGCACCACCGGACCGTTGCGTTCGATCACCGTTCCGGCCAGCATTCAGCGAGTGCGCATGGTGACTTACTTCGTTACACCCGACGGTATCCTCACTCGTCGCGAATACGCTAATGTCACACCGGCAGTTGCGTTCGTTGATGAACCACTTGTCTATAATGTCGAGAATTTTCAGATCCAATACGTGATGGACAGTGGTGCGGTATCCGATAATCCCAGCGCGGGTCCGGATACGATCGCCGGAAATGCGGACGATGTACAAAATAACCTCGCCGCTGTACGGCAAATACGGTTCACGGTGAATGTGAGATCTACAGAGAAGAATTCAAAGGGCGAACCATTCACGGAATCAATGACAACTACTGTCAGCACGCGGAATCTTGGATACGAAGCAAGCTAGATTTTAACGGGGTAAAGAAATGAACGGAACGAATATTGAGAACCTCAAAAATAACGAAAACAAGGCTGTAAATAATGGCGAAAAGGGCTCCGCTATCATTATCGCACTGTTTATCCTCGCCTTGATCGGTGTTTTCGTCGCATTGGCAATGTCGAGATCTACCGCTGAAGCAGCGGCAACAGGAAATGAATCGTCCGAGGGGCGGACTTTCTATGCGGCACAGGGAAGTCTCGAGACAATGACCCGCAACTTCAACAAGGTTTTTGAGGTCAAGCTAAATCCTACGACGGCGGACTTGAACAACGTTCGCACCGGATCCGTCGCGGGATTAACTGGCTATACGTTTTTGCAGGAACTGGATCAAATAGACTCGAGTACCGTCAAGACTCTGACGGGCGGACCATACACAGGTTTGGTGGCTATCCAGGACACGTGGCGACTCCGTACCACCGCGACGAGCGATAATGGCACCACTGCAAACCCTCTCGGAACACAAGTTCAGTTGACACGAAACGTTCTTAACAACCG
The DNA here is from genome assembly GCA_047600985.1 of Pyrinomonadaceae bacterium. Taxonomy (GTDB): domain Bacteria; phylum Acidobacteriota; class Blastocatellia; order Pyrinomonadales; family Pyrinomonadaceae; genus OLB17. The sequence continues at coordinate 1,386,942 of JASGKA010000002.1, forward strand.
AATTCCGATCTTTCAGTTCGGTATCTTCTATAACGACGATCTGGAACTCTTCCGTCCACCGCGTTTCAGTTTCGGCGGCCGCGTTCATTCGAACGGAAATTTCTTTATTTCGCCGGGAACCGAAGGTGTCTATTTTGACTCTCGTGTAACAGCGGCAGATCAGGTTGTTACGCAATCATGGCGAAATTGGGAAACATCCGATAGTGCCAACAGCCAGACGTGGATCAAAAATGCATCAGGCACGTTCGTTCAATTGCAGCCGACGATGGGTAGCGTGTTGAATACGACCGAAGGTGCGGCGGACAATATTTTCCAATATCCGCCATCTGTGCCGGTTCCGGCACAGACGCCGAACCTCGACCTTCCGCCCAGCCGGCTGAATTCGAGCTGGCTTAGCCAGTCGGCGGTTTTCGACGGAAACCTGCAGGCAAACACCCCGACTCTGAAGCTTCCGCTGAACGTCGGTGCGAACACCGATCTCGTCGAAATGCTTCGTCGCGGGAAGGAAGTTGCCTCGTCGTCGGGTGGCGATCTAGCGAGTATCGGCGGAACGCTGTCTCCGGTTACTACCGCGTCGTCTGACACGGGAATTCTTCGCAGCGAAAGATTTACCAACAAAACCGGTATTCGCATTACGCTTGCTGATTCGCAGGCCAAACTTCCAGGATGCGCATCGGGTACTGGAGTTACCCCTATTTCTACAACGACATCGACGAAATGCGGTGTTCGACTGGACGGCAAGATCGACGGAATGCCGGGCGAGATACCAACCGTTGCACCTACACCTACACCGACCCCGGAAAGAGTTAGAGGTTATCAGCCCAAGCCGATGAAGAGGTTAACTGCGGATGCGAATTTTACCGACAATCCGTACATCGCGACCCGTGTCAACGGAGAACGCTTTTATACTGGCGGCTGCTCGCAGCCGACGGCGGCCTGTCGTGAGGTATGGATCAAGGTCGAGACCGTAACGACGAATCCGGGTGACGGATCGGTCATAACCAAAGACATCACCGAAGACTTTCTCAGCATGGGCATAACCGAGCAGGCGGTGCCGATCGTTGACGGAACCATTAATCGGTTCAAGATAAACGAAGATGCCGCGTACTCGAGCTCGAGCAAGTACATCTATCCGGCGACGCCGCGATTTTTCGCAGGCACTGTTGCTCCGACCAGCCTTACTCCGACGAGTGCTCAGGTTCCGGCTTCCAACGGAACTGACAGCCGATCGGTCATCAAACTCCAGAGATTCGTAATACCGGGCAAGCCGATCCCGACGCCGGCAGCGACGCCGAGTCGTTATACAACGCCGATCGCCGTGGCTGATTCTGCGAACAGCTTCTATCCGGGATTTAACGTGGTCCAGCGTTACAACGGTGCGGGGAGCCTTTCAAATGTAAATGCCGGTTGTACCTCGTGCGGAACCCAGACGAACGCAGACGCGGGACTGGAAACCACCCAGACATCGCCGCTTACTGCGGATACCACCAATACCGAAAACCTCGCACACCTGAAGTGGGCGATCGTAAACTCGACCGGAACGAATGTAACGACCGCAAACTCAGCCGTCGTACCTTTCCCGATCGAGATGTTCGACGCTCGTGAAGGCTACTACTACGACGACCGAAGTTCGACATACTATGCCAACCTCAACCGCCTGCCGATGAATGGCGTCATGAGTATGATCGATATCGACGTGGCGAACCTTCGACGTTTTATGCGTGGCGACTTTGACGGCCTTTTCCCGACCGACACGAAGTTCGCCGTGTCGAAAGGCGGTAACGGCCTCGTCGCTGCTGATATTCCGAATGAGAACGGCATCGTACTTTACGTTTCGGATCGCCGCGGCGATGCCGATTTCGACGGCGAGTACGATATGGAAGACATCTACGGTGGTGCTCCGGGCAACGACGGCACCATGCAGCTCGGCGAGGATGCCAATCGTAACGGTACGCTCGATGCGAAGTACATGGATTACAGCGGTACGAATCCGTGGACCGATATCACGGGCTGTGCTGCTGCCGGAACCGATTGCGAAGCTCCTCGTTACTCGCACGATGCTCCGCCGGACTTTGTTTCGGTGGTCGATCACAAATACTATCGCCGCGGAGTTCGGTTGACGAACGGAACCACTCTGCCGGGCATTTATGATTCGGCGACGCCGGCGAATACGCGCGGCTTCACGGTGGCGACCGAGAACAACATGTACGTCGACGGCAACTACAACGCGACGAGTGCTAACGCCCCGCCGACCGCTGGAAACACGCCGTACAACGAATTCTTCCCGTTTGACACGGCTCTGCACATTCCGGCTTCGATCGTGGCTGACGGCGTGACCATTCTGTCTAACGCCTGGAACGACGGCCAGAGCTTTATGAGCCCGACGGTCAGTCCGTATGATCAATCGAACCGTATCGCGACATCGACGACGATCCGATTCGCGATGATCGCGGGCGATACGATATCGGGCCGGCAGGCAACTCCGAACCAGGGCGGCATCTCGCCGCGTCTGAATGGCGGTGTGCACAACTTCAAGCGGTTCCTTGAGAACTGGACAGGCCAGCGGCTCGACTATGCCGGATCGCTGATCAACCTGTTCAACTCGCGAAACGCAGCCGGTGCATTCAAATGCTGTAACGAGGTTTACAACCCGCCGATCCGTAACTGGGTGTTCGACAGCACGTTCCTCGACCCGGCCCGCCTGCCGCCAGGAACCCCGTTCTTCCAATACGTCCAGACCACTGGATTCTTGAGAACGAACGACTAACCACTCGCGTTATTCACCAAACCAAAGGCTTTAGCCGGATCCGCAAGCTCCAGCTAGAGCCTTTTTTCACAGGTTCGCCGTCCCACTTTCGTGCGCAAAATGGGATGGGTTAATTGTTGTAATTAGTTGGCTTACGCCGATATTTCATCCCATTTCGCGAATTTCTTCACTCAAAGTGGGATGATCCAAATCGTCTCACTTACATGCGCAAACTGAGACGGGTTAAATCGTGTGTTGCCAATGAAATACGGCGAAAGATCGTCTCATTTCGAAAAATTCTTAATACGGTTTGAGACGGTGCGGGTTTCCGGCCCTGATTTTCAAATAACGAGCGTGCATCCTACGCTATGTTCGTCGTGTGTACGCGATATTGTTGCAAGTGTGGCACAAATGAAACAAAATGTCAAGTAAAAAATGACTGGAGCAGCCAGCATCCTGCCGGCTCGTTACGCGGTTGGATGTCCTATTCCGTGTGAGTCAGTGCGTTCCGTGGTTCGTTTCTGAGTTTTCGGAATTTTTCACCACAGAGCACACGGAATGGCACGGAACGAAACAGGTTCCGCGTTGCTTCACCTGTAGCTAAAGTTATTGAACGAGCTCCGCGCGTTTTTTGATGTCTGAGGATCGATGATCACAGCCTTGAGAGACCGCCCGGAAGATCCGCAGCCCCGCGGTGCTGAAAACTGGAAAAATGATCACGATCTTGAGGGAAAGTATAAGACTTTGAGGTGAGTATCGATTTCTCCCAACACCGCGCTTAAGCGGGCCCCGCAGTCCCACAGCCTCCGCCCCGAAACCCAACCAGACACCAGGTTAAGCGAGGAATGCGTAATAATAGGAAATGCAAAGGCAAGCGATGATTTCGTATAGGCAGCAACATTAAAGCTCTTCACGGCACCGCTAGGCGATGGAATGCGGATCTTCAACTCAATGAACTTCCTTCGCCGGGCGGCTGGGGAAGACGAGGATCAGGAGGACGATGAGGCCGAGGAGGACGGCGGAGGCGGTGTAGCGGCTGAGCTCGAGGCCGCCGTTTTCGGTTGGTTTGTCTAGGAAATCTCCGACGACGGCTCCGAGCGGGCGGGTGATGATGAATGCGGCCCAAAAGAGGAATGTCCGTGAGATGCTCTTCCAAAAATACGCGATCGCGATGATCGCGATCATCGATCCGAAAACGATAGCCGCTCCGCTGTAGCCGAGATCGAGCCCGACATCATCGGCCGTCCAATCACCGAGAGCAGTTCCCAACGTCTGCGAGAACATGATCGTCACCCAGTAAAACATCTCGACCTTTGGCTCGTTCACCGTATTGACCGAAACCGACCCGAGCGTGCGATACCAAACGGAAAGCGACGCCAGCAGAAGAACCAGCAAAAGAGCCGAACCGCCCGCATAACCGATACCGATCGAACGTGTGACGTAATCCGCGAGCGTTGTGCCGACCGTCGTCGTTGCGATGATCGTCAGCCAATATAGAAACGGGTGAAACCGCTTCACGCCGATCTGCACGGCGACAGCGGCGAGGAAAATGGCTCCAAAGACCGCGGTGCCGATCAGATAACCGTAACCCGTCGCTTCGCCGGTCGTCTCGCCGAGAAACGACATAGTCATTGCATCGCCGCCCGTTTCGCCGAGCGTCGTGGCGAGGATCTTGATGATCCAAAAGATGAAGGTAACTTCGGGAACTTTGCTCAGTATTTCAGTTTGTTCTTCGGTCATGTTATTGATCACAGTCAGCAAAAAATTAGAAATCTATTCGAAAGCCGCCGTAGCCGATAAATCGCGGATCGAAGTTCCGCCGGAAACTTTTTCCGGCGGACATCAGGAGAGTGAAATGGTCGACGACTTTGATCCGCGAGCCCATATTGTAGACGATTTCACTATCGCCGAGTGATGCTCGCGGCCCGGCTCCGTGAACCTCACCGAGCAGTTCGACAACTTTAGTTAGCTGCCTGCCGATGATAAATCCGCACATCACCTCGTCGGGGCCGCGCTTAAATCGGTATCCAACATCGCCGCCGACGGCGAATTTGCCGACCGTTGTCTGCCACTGCAGCGGCATCAGAAATTCAGGCCCTTTTTCGACGAGGCCGCGGCGCCGCGACGAGGTTGGATTATTGAACTCGATCTGCGGATAGATCGACAGAGCAACGCGGTGCTTTTCGTCCTCATCCCGGAAACGCCAGCGGACGCCGACGTTTGTATTCCCAAGCCCCGAAAGTCCTCGCTCGCCGTCGGGGCGGCTGATAAGCCACGGGATCTCGACCTTGAGCTGCAAGTGTTCGCTCAGGCCAAAATTAATATCGAGAAGCGGCGAACCAAACAACCGGCCATCAGATCCGCGTTCGGCCGTAAAGGCGGTGTTGATCTCCCAATGGCCTTTCGGAACCGTTTCCGTATCATCCGTTATCATCGGCGGCCCGCCCTGAGCGTTGGCGTTCTGACAAACCGATAGACTCATCAGAATGACCGCCACGAATAACAACGATCGTATCCCTGAATTTCGAGGAGCTCGGAGGATGATTACCGTCATAAAAGGTGAAACTATAGATCTAGTGTTTTTCTTTCTTTTCGTCTTTTGCTTCACGGGCTTCGTCAGCGGAGCTTTCTTTTTCAACGCTTATGATCTTGCCGGAGTAGGCGTCAACAGCGACTTCTGTGATCTTGCCCTTTCCTGTGCGAATATCAAATGAATAGATCCATCGCCCGTGCTCTTTCTCAAGCTCCTTGCTTTTAACGACGCCGTGAACGCGCTTAGTTGCGATCATCGTCGCTTTCTTCATACCGATCTTTGGCTTAGCATCCGATGCAAGAGTTCCGGCTGCAAATAACGCGACGAATAGAAACGCAGTAATTGTTCTCATAGTATTTTCTCCGGAGCAAGATTTTTCAGGTTAAGAATACGCCGATAACTATAAAATCCATAGCTCAGCAGATCGTTCACCGAACATTGTCTTTGTGATATCGTATTGGTGTCTAAGGATGAAATCTGCCCTGCCCCGGCTTGTCCTTTTTACGATGAAAGAGCTATCGCTAAACAGCTGCAGACTCGATAAGAGGTACGACGTCCGGGAGCAGCTCGGGCGTGGGAGTTATGCTGAGATCTTTCTGGCGACGGACACGCTGGCTTCGCCGCAGTCGCCGCATTCGACGGTCGTAATTAAAGCTCTCAATGTCTTTTTGCAGGACGATCTCGACGCCGATCTGGAACGCACGCTGGTCGAGAATTTCCAGAACGAAGCGATAGCCCTCGACCGCGTTCGCCACCCGAATATCATCAGCCGAATCGGCCACGGAACCGCCCGCGACCTGCGTGGAACCGTTTTCCATTATCTCGTTCTCGAATACCTCGCCGGCGGCGACATGCAAAAGCTGCTGCGTTCGCAAAAGCTCGGGCTCGATCGGGCGTTGAAGTACTTTGAGCAGGTCTCCGCCGGGCTCAGCTTTGCACACAGGCATTCGATCATCCACCGCGACATCAAACCGCAGAATTTATTGCTGACCAAAGATCTTTCGACGGTAAAGATCGCGGATTTTGGCGTGGCCCGGGTGAACCTCTCGGATGCCCCGATAACCCGCGTCGGGACAAATATCTACGCACCGCCCGAACACAGCCCGGCGATGGCGGGGCAGACGGGCGGACTCGAGGCAAAACTGACGCCGGCGGCGGATATCTATTCGCTCGCTAAGACGATGTACACGATGCTCACCGGCGAAGCCCCGAGGGCATTTGCAAATGCGAGCATCGATTCGCTCCCGGCTTCGGTCGCGAACGAGGCATGGGCCGATGATCTCCTCCGTGTTCTGAAACGCGCAACGGCGTTCGATCCTGGCGAGCGGCACCAGTCGATCGAAGACCTCTGGATCGATCTCGCGGGCGTTCGTCAGATCGCGGCGGACGGTGAATACAGTACTGTGATGCGTTCGCAGATCGACACGCCGCAGCCGCACGTTTTTCGCGGCTACACGCCGATCGCTCCGGAACGCCCGAGCTTTGAGGCGATCGCGGACATTCCTTCGTCGATGAGCCGCGAACCGATCTACACACGCCAAGCCTATCCGCCGCCAGCCGTGAAAGCCACGATGGCGATCGAACAGGAAGTGCCAGTCACTGTCGCCGAGGCCCGGCCGCCGGTGAAAAAGAAACGCCGTGCGTTAAGGCGTCTGACCGCGTTTCTCGTGCTCGTCGGCGGGTTCACCGGAATTTTGTACGGCACTGCAAGCTACATCCGCAGCCGCAATCTCTTTCCCGGCGTGGCGGTCACTTTGAATGCAAAAACGGGCGTTGCGAGTACGGATATTTATCTGCGGCCTTCGCCAAATACTGATAACGATCCGATAGGACTCGTCACGAAAAATTCGAAGGTCAAGATTGTAAATTCGCAGAATAATTGGTATCAAGTTGATGTCGTCCAACAAGGCCGCGACGTGCCCACCCAAGCAAGCACCAAACGCGGTTGGTTGAACGGGAAGTATGTGGATGTTGATTGATGGTTGATGGTTGATGGTTGATGGTTGATGGTTGATGGTTGATGCGTGTTGTTAACAACGATCCACGATCAACGAACAACGTTCATCAAGAATTATGAGCATTTTAGATAAAGTCAGGCGTTGGATCGATGGTGAGACGGCGGAGCTTGTTTTGGAACAGGCCGCCCGCGACGCGCAGATCAAGCCGCGTTCGAAGGCTGAGGAGTTCATCGTCAAGATCGCCCGCGAGGTCGAATCTGTCATGCAGAACGAGATGGTCCCGCTGCCGCAGGGAACTACGATCATCCCGAACGAGTACGCCATTTTCCTCAGCAGCGACGACGACAAAGAATGGCAGGGAGCCAAACGCAAAGGTTTAGAACAAGGGCTTTATCACATCCTCGCCGAGCGGGCGAAAGAGATCGCCGGCAAGAAAAAACTGGAAACACGTTCGTTCGTGATCGAGCTGCGGATCGACGGAACGCTCGAAAAAGGCGAGATCCGCGTGCAGCATAGCTGGGAAGATTCGAGCGGTAACAAGACCGGTGTGCTTGTTCGGCCGAAGGGAATTCCGGCGTTAGATCACATGCCGCAAACTCCGATCTCGAAAACCGTCCCGAACTTCGCTCAGGCTACCGGCGTTCAGCCGCCGCCCTATCAGCCACCGCCGCCTGCCACTTTCCAACAATCGCCGATCCAGCAGGCAGTTCGGCTACAGACCGATGAGCCCGAAGATATGACAGCAGTGAAATCGCGTTCTGCTGAGCTCTATAAACTGGAGATCTGGCGCGGAGGCGTGAGACAAAATGTAGTGCCGATATATCAAAAAGAGATCGCCATCGGACGCGGTTCGAAATCAAAGCCCGTCGATATTCCGCTCGTCGGCGACGTCGAGATCAGCCGCCGCCATCTGACGCTCGTCACCGACGGAGCAGGGAATTTCTGGGCCGTTAACGAAGGGAAGAATCCGGCCGCGATCAATAATTACGAGCTTCCAGCCGGCCAGCGTGTCACCGTGACGGTTGGCGTCCCGTTAAATGTCTGCAGCTATATGCTGCGTGTTCAGCCACACTAACCGTTACTGCTGCCTGAACATTTCGCGGTCGATCAGAGGCAGATATTGCCGTCTGAGATTATTTGCGAGTATCGTGGCATTTCGCAGCTTTTCATTATTTTCCGTCAGCCCGTCCTGTATCTGCGACATAAGCTGTGCGAGACTTTGCCGCTCAGCGGTCAGCTTCTGCCGGCGATTGTCACGCCATTCCTCAGTTTCCGTAGTTCCAACCAGAGCAACACTGCGATCGATCGTGCGAGGCCTCAGGTCGATATCGACTTGGGCGAGTTTGCCCCGTGTGTCGTTCAGTTTCTCGGTCAATTCGATCTGCGTTTTCTGATGGGTTGCGATCAACTGTTCAGCTCGTACGAGCAACTCCATCCCGAGCACCATTTCGAGCTGTTTCTCGGTGAAGTTTAGGCCGCCGACCTTGTCAAATTTGTCGACAAAGGCTTTCATCCGGTCATTCAGCGTTGTAAGTGATCGGGAAACATTACGTAGGTCCGTTGCGATCGAGACCATCGGGTCACCGATCGGAGCAGCGGGCTGACCCGGGCCGTTACCCTGAGCCGAAACAATGATGGAACTCGAAAACAGGAAAGCAAAAACGAATAAAGCCGACTTTCTCATTGAGATTCTCCTGAAGTTGGGGTTTTTGAGATAACTGAAGATAACACAACTTAAGAGAGATTTAGTTGCACTTTTTCGCGTGGGGCGGGAAGATCTTTTGTTTTGATAAGCTCCAGTACCTCGGCAAGAGCCGCAGCTGCATTGGTTTTTACGCTATCGGGATATTCGAATCGCAGAGCGTTCTGCAGATATTCGTCCTCGTCGAGTATCTCGTACCTGCCGTCGGGCAAGACGACGACATCGACGTCGAGGTCGACATAATCTAGAACTCCGTCGGCAAATGTGGGCGGCATGTTGATATTGCAGTAGTAGTTTCGAAAGGTTCCGTCCGGCTCGTGAAAGCAGAAGATGTTGTACCAGCGGTCGAGCCAGTAGTATTCGTAGGAGATCGTGCCCGCGGCGATCTCGCCAAGGTCGGGATGCGACACGTTGCGATCAAAAACGCCGACAAAGACGAGAGCATTGTTGTCGCGTTCGATCAGTTCGCATTTCCAACTTCGCCGGATCGAGCCGTCGTATTTACGAGAATTGACCGTGACCTGCACACTCATTCCGCTGGAAGCCTGACTACCAGCACCGAACATGGTGCATGATGAACGACCGAACTGGAAACCGAACCAAGCAGGATCCGCTCCCACTGTTTGTACCCGTGCGAGCCTATGACGATCAGATCAGCTCCGATCTCCTCGGCCGTTTCAACGATTCGGCTGCCGGGAGATCCAAATTGGATGTCGCCGGTGATATCAACTTTCCTGCCTTCGAACGAGGATGAAAGGCTCGTTTTCGCAGACTCAACCACCTTCGCTGCATTTTCCTTCGCATATTTTTCAAGCTCGGTGGTGTCGGGTAGATAACCGCCATAAAAATCAGTGACCAATGGTACTGCCATATCGACCACGCTGATGACTGTAACGGCGTCGCCTTCGCCAAGGTTTAGTTTTGCGACCATTTCGGCCGCCGCTTCGCCATATTTTGTTCCGTCTGTGGCTAGAATTACTTTCATACAATGCCTCCTGAGCAATATGCTCGTAAACGACACTATCAGGTATATCTTACACCCGTGTTACTCATCCTCGACCACTTTTCGCCCCGTATATGTTCCGCGAAGCTTCTTTAATACTTCAAACAGGACGAACCGGTCGCTAGCCGACAGCCCGGCGACGCACTCTGTCTCGACGTCGATCCAGCGTTTCTCGACTTCCTCTTTCATCGTTCTCCCTCGAGCGGTCAGGTGAACAGTCATCGCGCGGCCGTCCTTTGCATCTTTCTTGGTTTTGACAAGGTTGATCTTTTCGAGGCCGCGGATCATGTTGCTGACGGTCGGGGCTTTTACGTTCAGCAGTTCGGCAAGCTCGATCTGCTTCATTCCGTCCTTTCGCCACAATTCGATCATTACAAAAACCTGGCCGCTATGCAGGTCGACCTCGGCCATGTGAGTTTCCATGCTGTTGCGAAATGCGGTCGCGACCTTAGCCAAAAGGTAACTGACAGTCTCTTCGAAAATGATCGGTTCGGACATCTTTAAGTACCTCTGTTTACAGCAGTTTAAGCGGAAATTAGCTCGCTAATAAAAAGCCGCTAGCCGTCTAACGGAAAACGGTTAGCCTGCTATCTATATATTGTTAGCGTGCTAATTATAAATAGATAGCAAGCTAACGGAATAAAGTTAGCACGGTATGGTATATAATCAAAGCAGGCTAAGTATTATTTATGGAAAACAAAGAAAAGCTAAAAAATGCACGCAATTTACTGCTTAAACTGCACAAATCAATGATGGATCGCGAGCGGGAATTGTACGAAGGCGTTAACGGGCCGCTTACCGCGACACAGTTCTTAAGCGTTCTGCTCGAGGATCCGGATTTCTCGTGGTTGCGTAAATTCTCGATGCTGATCGTCGAGATCGATGAGATGTTTGCTCAAAAAGACGGCTTCGAAGCCGGTATGGTCGATGCAAACCTTGCGAAAGTTTTAGAGCTCGTCGAGATGCGTGAGGACGATGAGTATTTCAGGGCGAAATATCTGCTCGCTATACAACGGGATCCAGGATCTGCGAGTCTCCATTCTGAGATCAGGACACTTATGGATGCGTAGCTGCGTCCGATAATGTTTGTTATATAGAAAAGCCCGCAGGAATCGTCCGGTGGGCTTTTTGAGTTAACGTTTTGAGTACGTACTAGCTTCGTCCGCTCTTCTTCCAGTCAGACAGAAATCCTTCGAGCCCTTTATCGGTCAGGGGGTGCTTAACGAGCTGCGTGATGACCTTAAACGGTATCGTCGCGACATCGGCACCAGCAAGGGCACAATCAACGATATGCATCGGATGGCGGATCGACGCTGCGAGAACCTCAGTATCGAACTGATAGTTTGCGTAGATCTGCACGATCTCTTCGATCAACTGCATGCCATTCTGGCCGATGTCGTCGAGACGGCCGATGAACGGCGAGATATACGAGGCTCCGGCCTTAGCCGCCAGTAACGCCTGCGCGGCTGAGAAGCAGAGCGTGACATTGACCTTCGTGCCTTCAGCTCGAAACGTTCGGCAGGCTTTCAGTCCGTCGAGTGTGAGCGGCACTTTGATCACCACGTTCGAAGCTATTTTGGCCAGTTCGCGGCCCTCAGTGAGCATTCCGGCGGTGTCGAGAGCAGTAACCTCGGCCGAGACATCCCCTTTCACAAGAGCGCAGATCTTGGCGATGTGCTCTTTGAAATCAACGTCGCCTTCTTTCGCAACGAGGCTGGGATTCGTCGTAACGCCGTCGATCAATCCAAGCTCGTTCGCCTCTTTGATCTCGTCTAAATTTGCAGTGTCTATAAAGAATTTCATTGGTTTTTAAGCGGCTATCTGACCGTGTTTGTAAGAACTCCGATGCCTTCGATCTCGACTTCGCAAACGTCGCCAGGGTTCATCTTTGAGACCCCTGAGGGAGTTCCGGTTGCGATCACGTCGCCGGGATTGAGCGTCATCATGTTTGAGATATATCGTATCAAAAAATCGACCGGGAACACCATTTGCGAGGTCCTGCCGTCCTGTTTTAAGATACCGTTAACCTTGACCGAAACCCGCAGGTCGGTGACGTCGAGCTCGGTTTCGATATGCGGCCCGATCGGGCAGAAGGTGTCGAACGATTTTGCCCGTGCAAACTGACCATCCTTTCGCTGCAGATCACGGGCCGTCACGTCATTCAAACAGGTATATCCCAAAACATAATCCTTTACATTAGCATCATCTGCTAAGTCCTTACATGTGTTTGAGATAACGATTGCAAGTTCACCTTCATGTTCAACTTGTTCCGACTGCCTTGGGATGACGATCGCGTCGCCTTCGAATACAACCGCAGATGGAGCTTTCAGGAAAAGCATCGGATCTTTTGGCACCTCGTTTCCAAGCTCAGCCGCGTGGTCGGCGTAGTTACGCCCGACGCAGACGATCTTTGACGGAGCAAAATTCTTTTCGATCGCTATTTTCATAATTACGGAACTGTCTCCGAGACCACATCTGATATTTCGCTTACATTTCCGGCGTTATCGGTTGCGGTCAAATAGTAGAAATAGGTTTTGCCCGACTCGACCTTGGTGTCCTGAAAAGTGTTTGTTTTCAATAATGTAGGCGTAATAAGCTGCCATTTTGGCTTATCCAACGACGCATCGGTCGAACGGTAGATCTTGTAGCCAGCAATATCCATCTCAGGGTTCACCGCGAAGAATATGGAGATCGTCGTCGGCGATGCAGCAAGTGTGATGGCGGAAGGAGCGGTCGGGGCAAACGTGTCCACGGCTTTAAATTTGAGAACGTTCGACTCGCCGCTCTCGACCGGCTCAGCCTGTGTTCCGACGGAAACAGCTCTGACAAAGTAGTAGTAATCCTTGCCGAACTCAAAAAACTCATCATTGAACGACGTGCCGGTGATCGGGGTTTTGTTCAATGGTTTTCCCATCTCCTTCTCAGAATTTGAGCGGAAAACGTAATAACCAAGCAAGCTCACAGGCGACGAACCGTCAACATTTGTCGTCGGAGCCTGCCATTTCAATTTGATGGCGTCCTGCGTCGGCTCGGCCGAAAGAGAAGTCGGAGCGGAGGCTACCTTTGACGTTGGCTCGATTAGCAGGGAATTTGAGAACCCGGCTTTTTGGCCCGATGAATTCACAAACCTGATCGCATACCGCAAGCGGGCCGCCTGGCCGGCGAACTGCAGCGTATCGCGATACGTCATCGTTTTCATTGCGAAATCTGCGTCCGTGATGTCGAGGGCTGCGAGCAGCGTGCTGCGATTCGCGAATTCCTCTTCTGATAACTTAAGAGGAGCGTTAGCGGGCTCGGCAAGCCTGTAGATGTCTGCGCGACTGATGTTTTGCGTGTTGCCCTTTGGAGCATTCCTCGCGGGCATCTGCCACGAGAGTATCACCTGATTGCCGCGTTGGTATCCAGCTACCTCAACGATCTGGACCACGCGTTCTTTTGGCGGAACGGGAGCCCCGCGCTTGCCGCAAGCAGAAGAGAAAACGATTGTAAAAGCAAGAAGCAACAGTGCAAACCTGATTTCAGAAAACACTGCGGCTGTGTCTCTGATCCGAGTCGGAATGCTGATTTCTTTCAGTTCACTCATCGTTTAAAGCTCTCGCGACTACAGTATGTACTGTCGCAGATCACGGTCTTCGATCAGGCTGTTCAGACGGCTGTCAACGTATTCAGCGTCAATAACCTGATGCTTTAGTTCAAGTTCGCTGCCGAGGAAACTGATTTCCTCAAGCAGTTTTTCAACTAGAGTGTGAAGCCTTCTAGCTCCAATATTCTCAGTAGTTTTGTTGATCTCCTCGGTCATCTCCGCAAGGCGATCGATTGCATCTTCAGTAAAAGTTAAAGTGATACCTTCAGTGTCAAGCAAGGCCTGATATTGCTTGATCAACGAATTCTTGGGTTGAACCAGAATGCGTTTCAGGTCCTCGATCGTGAGCGATTCCAGTTCCACACGGATCGGAAAGCGTCCCTGCAGTTCAGGTATAAGGTCAGACGGTTTGGAAACGTGAAACGCTCCGGCAGCGATGAAGAGGATGTGATCGGTGCTGATCATGCCGTGTTTTGTGTTGACATTCGTTCCCTCAACTATCGGCAGCAAGTCGCGCTGCACTCCTTCGCGGGAAACGTCGGGGTTTCCGCCGGATTCGCGGCCAGCGACCTTGTCGAGTTCATCGAGGAAGATGATCCCGGCAGACTGCGTTCGCTCGATGGCCTTTCGCGTGATCTGCTCCATGTCGACGAGGCTTTCCTGCTCGTCACGGACCATGTACGAACGGGCTTCAGCGATGGTGAGCTTCCGCGTGACCGTCTTGGACGGGAACATATTTCCCATCATGTCACGAAGATTCACGCCCATTTCCTCCATTCCTTGACCGCCGATGAAGTCGATCGTCGCGTTCGAGCGGTCGGTCGTTTCGATATCGATGAGTCGCTCGTCCAGGTCCCCGCGACGAAGCTGCTCGCGAAGCTTCTCGCGGGTTCGGGACGCTGAGTTTTCGTGGTTCTCGATCTCCTCCGCCCGTTCGTCATCATCCTGCGTCTGATAATGAAAATCCGAAGGAGGTAACAAAATATCGAGTAATTTCTCCTCGACGTTCTGTTCGGCCCGCGGCAACACGTCCTCAAACGCAGCCTGCTTCGCCATATCGACGCCAACATCGGCCAATTCGCGGACCATGCTCCTCAACATCGCGCCCGACGTAACCGACTTCAGTGAATTTCGACGCTTCGATCTTGATGAACGGGGAATTAGCGAGCCTCGCAAGCCGACGGGCGATCTCGGTCTTGCCAACGCCCGTCGATCCGATCATCAGAATATTCTTAGGCAAAACGTCCTCAGCGATCTCAGCGGGCAGCTTTTGACGGCGTATACGATTGCGAAGAGCGACCGCAACTGCTTTTTTGGAAGCATTCTGACCAACGACGTATTTGTCCAGCTCCGCCACGATCTGCCGCGGCGTGAGGTCGTCAAGATTTGGTTTCGGCAACGGTGTTTCACCGCTTAGATAGATTGGCATTTTTAACTATAGGATCAAGCCTGTCGCACGTTTACGCTTTGAACGGGGAACAAACACCTGCATGGCGATATCTAAGACCATTCTGCCAGTGTAACTTGGAATAAACACGTAATTTTTGGTCAAGGACTTTCGAAAACCTTGGCTCTCAACGGTGATGTCATATCTGGCGGACTTGGATTTTGGCTGATAATGATTGAACGGCAATGTGAGCATATAGAAGCCAGCATTATCGGTAACTGCGTGGACGACTGTTCGGCCTGCCTTGGCGTTTATTTTAGCACCAACGATAACAGCCCCGTTTTGGTCGTAAATAGTTCCCGTTAGTCTGGACAGTTTCTGATCTTGAGCGACAACGCTCAATGAGCAGGAAACCCAAACGGTAAATAAAAACAAAATCTTCATGTCGAACAATTCAAAAACTAACCTCGCAGTTCACGAATTATCATATTTCTTCAACAATTATGTCCGAATTAGTATAAATGCAGATCTGAGCCGCGATTCGGAGAGCTTCCTCGGCAATCTCTTTTGCGGAAAGCTGCGTGTGTTTCATCATCGCGCGGGCGGCGGCCATCGCGTACATGCCGCCAGAACCAACCGACAGCAATCCGTCGTCGGATGAGATGACATCGCCCTTTCCAGAGATCAAAAATGAGTCCGTTTTGTCGGCAACGATCAGCAGAGCCTCGAGATTTCTCAGATATTTGTCCGTCCGCCAGTCTTTGCTTAGTTCGATGGCGGCACGTTCGAGCTGGCCCTGGAACTGCTCAAGTTTCGTCTCGAAACGGGTCAGCAGGGAAAATGCGTCAGCTGTCGAGCCGGCAAATCCGGCGAGGATCTTGCCGTTTGAGATACGCCGCACCTTTCGTGCGGAGCCCTTTATTACCGTGTCGCCAAGCGTTACCTGCCCATCACCGGCCATCGCGGTTTGTCCATCTCGCGTCACCAGCAGGACGGTCGTCGACCTGATCCTTTGACTCAAATAGCTGTCGCTCATAGGAATCAATCATAGTTGCCGAGTTACGAAGTTATCAAGTTTGAAAGCTGTGAAGTTTTTGAGTTGAGTTCGTACAACGAATGAGATTAACGACGGCAAGCGAAACGACCGATGGTCCTGCTTTGTAACTTCTTCGCCCGATTGACAGATGCAGTGCAATTATCTGAACATTAAAGGGTTTTATGAGAAATCGTCCGAGGATCGGCATTACGATGCGGCTTGAGATGGAAACGCGTCGTTTTTATCTCGGCCGGGATTACAGCGAGGCAGTTGAGGCCTGCGGCGGCGTACCGGTGCATTTGAGCCTGATCCCGAAAGCGGACTACATTGTCGACGCTCTCGAGGGCCTGGACGGAATTTTGCTGCCGGGAAGCAACACAGACACCGATCCTGCCTATTATGGCGAGGAGCCGCATCCAAAGCTGGGGACAGTGATACCAGAAAAGGACGAGACCGATCGACTCGTTTTGGATGAGGCAGAGCGTCTTGGCTTGCCTTTGCTCGGTATCTGTTTTGGAATGCAGGCTCTAAACGTATCGCGTGGCGGCAGCTTGATCCAAGATATAGATTCGCAGGTGGATGACAACATCAGACACGATCAGGGACGGCCATATGACCGTCCGTCGCATAGTTTGAGGGTCGATGACGCGAGCATTCTTGCGAGCCTCGAATCGGTTAAGGCAGCTAATAGTGCGGTGAGGGTGAACAGTTCGCACCATCAAGCGGTGAATCGGGTTGGAGCCAACCTCAGAGCCACGGCGTGGGCGTCGGACGGCGTGATCGAATGCATCGAAGATACTAGGTCAGATCGATTCGCCCTAGGCGTTCAGTGGCATCCGGAGATCACGTTCGGGAATGATCAGCTTTCGCGTGAAATATTTGAGCTGTTTGTTTCCCGATGCAGGGAGGGCAGAGTTGTAAACTAATGGTACGTTCCGCTCGTATCTCTATTCAGCAAGTTCTAGAGGGCACATTGAGTTATCGTATCGTGTAAGTGCCATATCTGGATGAATTACGCGGTGAATGTTAAAGTGATACATTGTCTTTTTAGACATTCACTCACAGACAAGATCAGATGAATAATCCTGTAATAGTCGGACTGATCTCCTGGTTTTTGCCCGGAGTCGGCCATATTCTTCAAAAACGGCCGATTCGCGGAGCCTTGATCGCCGTTGTGGTTTGGCTAATGTTTGGCATCGCGATCGCGAGCGGCGGTGCTCATTATCCCGGATTTGAGTTCAAGGACGGAGCCTTGCTGTATCTCCTCAATATATTCGCTCGTCTGGGCAACGGGCTCGGAGCTTTGGTGAGCTTTATCATGGCGGGAACGCCTTCGCCGCAGGTGGCGGCTCTCGCGACGTTTGAGTACGGCGGCCGTTTCCTTGAGGTTGCGGGCTTGCTCAATTATCTTGCTGCTATGGACGCGATCGACATCGCCGTCGGGAGGAAAAAATGATCCATTTCCTATATCTCGTCGGATTTTCACTATTCGTCTCGGTCGTTTTCGCCGCGCTTTCGAACGGTACGTCAAAAGAGCGGATAATTTACGGCGTCAAATCGTTCGCTCAGTTCGTTCTCGTGAGCCTTGCTCTGGCGTGGGTACTTTACTTCATTCCCTGGTAAGCCGATAAAACATGCCATTGGTCGAGACCGAGAGTTTGGTCATTAAGAGCTACAATCTGGCCGAGGCGGATCGGATAGTTGTGCTGCTGACACGTGAACACGGCATGATCCGAGGCGTCGCGAAGGGAGCAAAACGGCTAAAAAGCAAATTTGGAAGCGGCCTCGAGCCGTTTTCTGTCGTTAAGGTCGAGTATTTTGAAAAGGAAACCACTGAGCTCGTAAATCTGCAGAAGGTTGACATCGTCACATCGAATTTCACGGCCGCGAGCGATCCCGAGTTTTTGCAGAAATTCTCATATCTCGGCGATATCCTGATCACCTTCTCGCCGCCGCACGATCCAAATGAGACGCTGTACCGGATGGTAAAAGCGTGTGTTGAGACTGCTGCCCGCGATCTCGCGAGTATTCAGAGTATCGGCGTTTACTTTGAACTGTGGCTTTTGCGGCTATCGGGATTTCTCCCGGATTGGAGCAAGTGCGACAACTGCGGTCGTCCGTTCGCCGACGGTGAAGACGCTAGTCTGCACACCGATATGCATCTGAGATGCGTCGATTGCCGGCGTTCTCATTCGGGCCGAACCCTGATTGCCGAGGCTCGCGAAGCAGCGATTTCGGCGAGAAGGTTGTCACCGGCCGAATTTGCCGCGTTAACGCAGGATAAACAGGAATCGCTTCGGTATTTATCGACGCTCATGAAGCAATTGATCTCGCAGGCGACCGGTAGGGAAGTTACGGGCGAAACTTCGCTCGCGATCAGCATTTAGGGGCACATGAAGCAGGTTGGGTGGCTAATTTCCAGGTATCTCGTCGGGGCGGTCGTTCCATATTTTGCCTTCTCATGGCTTCTTCTCAGTGTCATCTTATTTGTACAGCAAACCAGCCGCTATTCGGACATACTTTTCAGCGTTAATCTTCCGACAAATCTTATCTGGCAGCTCACGATCGCTCTTATTCCGAACGTCATCGCATTCACGTGTCCGATGGCGATGCTCGTCGGAACGATAATCGGCCTGACCAAAATGCAGGGTGACAGTGAACTGATCGCGATCCGTGCTGCGGGTGTGGGGAATCTTCAGATCGCCTTGCCGATAATGATATTGGGGCTGCTGATGTCGGGTTTTGCGTTCCTCGTTAACATAAAGGGCGTTCCAATGGCGGCATCGCTGATGCAAAAGGTCGCACTGGAAACCGCTTTAAAGAAGCTGGAGTCACCGATCGAGCCCGGCGTTTTCAATACCGAGGTCAATGGCTACACCATCTACGTTAAAGGCGGTGACCTTGAAACACGGACATGGAAGAACATCTTTATATACTCCGAAGACCTACCGAATAACAGTCTGCGTCTGATAACGTCAAGGAACGGCCGCATCGATACCACAGGGCAGAATTCGGAGCTCGTGCTGGAAAACGCAACGGTTTCGACGCTGCCGATCGATCCCGGAGCCGGAAAATATGTCTCCGAGAACATTAGCGACCTACGCTTTGCCATCAAAACGAAACGGAACGAACTGATCGATAAAGTAAAACTAACCGAACTGCGGCCTGAGGAACTGGGGCTGCAGCAATTGTCAGACTACGCGGAAACCAAGACAGGGCCTGAAAGAACGGAGGCTCAGATCCAATTGCAGCGCCGTATCATCCTGTCGATCACACCATTGGTATTCTGCCTGCTCGGTACGGTGATCGTTCTAAGGTTCAACCGCGGAGGTCGTGGATTTGGGATCGCGATGGCTCTCGGCGTCCTGGTTGGATTTTACCTGCTAACATTCCTTGGCGAACAGCTTGCCCGCGTCGGTGCTATCAGTGTTCTCGCAAGCAGTCTGATCCCGCTCGCAGGAAGCATCGGAGCGATCGTGTGGCTAAGCCTGTCGCGAAGGATCGATATTCTGCGAAATATGGCAGACTCGATCTCGCGAACGCTTGCAAGATCTATAAAACGTTCGGACCGTGTTCAGACCAGGAATCTCTTTATGGACCTCACTACGGGGCTAAGAGATTTTGATCTGATCCGTAATCTTGTCGTCAATTTTGGTCTTACGCTTTTGTTCCTGACTGCGATATTCATCATTTTTACGGCGTTCGAGTTATGGAGATTTGCAGGAACTTTCAGCGGCGGTATCGAACTTCTCGGGAAATATCTGCTTTATCTGTTGCCATTTGTCTATCTGCAGATCGCCCCCTCGGCCGCGATGATCGGAACGCTGGCTACCTATGTGATCAAGTCCAGGAACAATGAGATCGTTACTTGGACCTCGGCCGGGCAAAGCGTGTACAGACTATTGGTTCCATGCTTCCTTCTTACTCTCCTGCTTGGGGCAGGGAACTGGTTGGTTCAGGAGAAGGTTCTTCCAACTGCGAACCGCCGGCAGGATGAGACCCGCAGCCTGATCCGCAACCGCGGCGTGCCAATACAGACTTCGGGCAAGCACTGGGTAGCGAGCGAGAAACGAATATATTCGTTCGAGATCGCGTCTGATAACGAAAAACCAAGCAATTTGAAGGCTTCGAACGGGCTTGCGTCTGATAACGAAAACGCATCAATGAAAGAGAATGGATTGGGCCGCGATTATCGATCCTATTCTGCGTCTGATAACGTAGTGAGCGATGATAGACCTTCTCGGCGGGAAACTGAAAGTGCAAGAGCTATCCAAAACCTAACCGAACAGGGCATCGCGTCTGATAACGCAAAAGCTGCTGATGGAGCGGTTTATATCAAGGGCTCGACGGCCACTGATCCGGACCCGGGAGCGTCGGAAAGGATCGCTAGAGCGGTCAAAAATAAGGCTTGGCGGTCCGGAATCTCATATGCCCTGATCAATCCGGCGATCCTGACATTGATCGATGAGCGGTCTGCGTCTGATAACGAAAAAACGGATGGTTGCTCCGTTGGCTGTGTCCGAAACGTGATTATTTACGAATTTGCGGATAATGGGGAAAGATTGCAAGCCGTGTACCGTTCGAGCCGGGCGGATTGGGTGAATGGAAGAGTGCGTATTTTTGGCAACGTCGAGAAGAGTGATCTGAAAGACGGAAAGATCACCGCACAAACAAATTCAGGGGGCGAGATAAAGGAAGAGGAGAATCCGTTCACCGAGTTGCGATCGAAACCGAGCCATCTGAACACGCCGGAACTGATGCGGCAGCTTGCTACAGCGGACTCATATGTCGAGCGCCGAAACCTGAGCGTCGGACTACAGAAAAAATACGCGACCATTTTTTCTGCCGCTGATCATGGCATTATTTACGGCCCCATTCGCTCTGAGTTTGAGCCGGACAGGGAAGGCGGCAACCGTCGGTTTTGCTGTTCTGCTGTGGCTTTTGTTCACCGGAACCAGCAGCGTCTTCGAGCAATTTGGGTTGAACGGTATGCTCTCGGCCGAACTCGCGGTTTGGTCGCCGCTCGCGATATTCACATTTCTAGGAGTTTTTCTGCTCTCTCGCGTAAAGACCTAACCTCAAGCCTCGCTGAACTTTACGTTGTTTTCCCTCATAAACTCCTTGATCGGGTCGAGGTGGATGCAGCCGCCGACGTGTAGGAACGCGCTATCTTGAACCCGCTTCACCTTAGTTCCGCGCTGGAGTTCGACATCAACATCAAAATCCAGGTCGAGGTGGCGTGTCAACGATTGCATTCCCCAGATACGACCGTCGGTGCCGAAAGCTGGGCCGCCACTTTGTCCGCGGATCCCGGGCGTACTTAGCTCGAAGGCGATTATCTTCCCGGTGGTGTCAGCTACATGCCGCGTCATCATCCCGTCGATCGGGAATCGCGGGGTATATTCCTGCCCCTGATTGTTCCAGCCGACCGAATCGGTCAACGCGTTGTATCCGTAATTGGAAAACTCGGGAAAGGGAAAGCCGAGCCGGCAGATAGACATCCCTTGTTTGAGATCCGAGCTGTCCTTACCGAACACGGGGAAATTATTGCACAATATCTTTGAGACACTCCTAAAATGCAGCAGGGCGAGATCGAGTGAGCCGTGGATCTTGATATCGAGATTGAGGTTCCCCTCAACACAGTCGATGAGCCGTGTATGCAGTTCGACCACCTCGCCCGGCTTGTATCCGTATTTTCGTTCAAGCTGGTTGATCGCGTTTTTCTGATTTCGATCGGCGGGAATGTCGGCTCGCTCGGCTTTAAAAGCTTCAAAACGTTCGGCAATAGGCGTTGCGTCAATAAAATGTTTAGCGACATGGGCACAAGTCAGAGCCCAGCCGTCCGAATTTACGAAGAACAATGTAGCGGAACCCGGAACGATCCTATTTGCTCCCCACACCCGCTGCAGCGTATGTATTGCCTTTGTGTAACCCCCAACTTCCTCGATCGCTTTAACAAACATAATTAACGTCTATCTCACTTCAAAAAATAACCGGTCTATATCTAAGAGCATAATTGCTGGCTTACAAAGAAACAAAAACGGCCGTCCATTTTAGACGGCCGTTTCCCCAAATGTGGGATCACTTCTAAAAGCTTTTCCGGAAGAGATACGACATCTTGATGAAAAAGCTTCGGCCGTTACCACTGAATCCAGGTTCGTGTTGACCTGTATAAGGGTTGTAACCGCGGTAGTTCAGGTCATCATTATAACCTGCATAGATCGCGGTGCCCGGGCTGGGCGTCCAACCAACCACGACCTGCGGCCTGATTCGGCTCGAAATGTTCGAGTAGTCCAACCTCGTACGGGCGAACATATTTCGTGTGAATTGATATGTGGTTCGCAGGCTGAAGATATTATCGTCGAACGCGACTAGCTTGGTGTCATCACGCGTCAATTTTGTGCGTGTATGACTGATCTGAAACTGCAGAGCACTTGTCGGCTGATACCTTACCGAGGATTCCAGATAGAGTTGCGTACCTGCTCCCGGATCGTAACCCGGTTCAGCCTCGGTGCACGTGGCGAACTGGCCGCAGCGTTGGTACCACGCAACGTATGGAGCACTGACACGAGGATATTTCGGTCCAGCCCCGAAATCGTAGTCGAGATTACCACCGCTGTAGCTGGCGACGAATGATGCGAAAAGCTGTTTGACCGGATTTGCCTCGATAAAGGCATACTTCTCAAATCGATTCGCCGAACGCTCCGAACTTGGGCCGAAAAATGCACCGGGCCGCGTTGCTGTCCGGTTTGCTCCAAATTCGTGCTCAAAAACACGTTCATACCCAAACTCAAGCCCGCCGCCAATGAATATTTGCCGCTGCAGTCCGACCATGAACTGGTTGTTCGACTGCATATTCTGGAGTCGTGCTTTCCAATCATAGTTGATGTTCGTTTGCGTAAAGACGCGTTTGAAAATTATCTGCTTTTTCGCGTCGCGGTCGGTTTGATACTGGACTCGTGTGCCGAGATAATTAGTATCGGTTCTGCTCGTAAATCCAACGTCCGCACGATAATCCGACGTTCGACCTGAGGCCTGCAGATTCATCGTCAGATTGCGACCCGAGCGGTCGATCATCCCAAAATAGCCAAAACCGTTACCAATACGATACAGGTTCCGATTCAGGTCAGGATCGTAGAAATTTCGTTTTGAGTAGGTTCCGACAACCTGGAACGTCGCGACCGTTTTCTGATCGAGCTTGAATCGACCGTCGAATCCGGCAGTGTGGTTGTGACGTTCGATAAAGTTGTATGTAGTTCCGAAAAAACCAATATTGCTCTCACGGCCGACGTCGCGCTTCAGACGGAAAACACCTATATCCGCATTTTTGTCCATGAAGCGTTCAGTGCTGCAAATTATTCCAGCCGTTGGGTTTGCGGCACGGCGATTTTGACAGCCAAGGAGGCTTTCACGTTCATCGACCGAGTAGTTTCCCGGAGCGTTGTCCGATGCATACATCAGACCGAACGTGTTCTTCCCGCGTCGGCCCGTTAATTTCGCAGCGATGTCGGGATCGACGATCGCACGGGTATTTACGAGATTTAAGCTGCTTTGAAAGATGTCGATTCGTTCCAGGAAGAACGGTCTTTTTTCAGCAAAGAAAATAGGGAAGCGGACATTTGCCGTACTTACCGGAGCATCTGCCTCAACCTGAGCAAAGTCAGGGTTATACGCGAAATCCAGCGTAACCGTTGGCGTAAGACTGAATTTCGCGGTCATCCCAAAATCGCCTTTCACTCCTTCGTTCACATAGCGACCAGCTGGATCATTATTGAACGTATATCGCGAACGTCGTCCCGTCTCGCTGACCGTAAAACTAGGGTTTAGTTCGAGTTGGCGGGTTGTCGAGATGTCTTCAAGTCCGGTTATCTTGCCGGTCTGGTTGAGCATTCCATTGACGCTGCGATTGAACGGCATCCAGGAATCGAGTTCGCTGTTGTTGTATTTGACCCGGCGAAATATGTGAATGCCCCAGTTTTTGCCTTTGCCTGCTTCGTACCGCAGCGATTTGAACGGGATCGCGGCTTCGACAGTGAAGCCGTCCTCGGTGAGCACGCCTTTTGATTCGTACACGAGATCAACGCTGTAATCTTCGCCGCGGCCCTCGGTCATCGTGCCGTCACCCTGCATTCCGAGCGGGTTGAAGAAAAAGATGTATGCCTGACGCTGATCATTGAAAGTATCTAGGAAAACGCCCACATAATCGTCGTTGAAAATGTTGTCACGCCGCGAAACCGTTGCTCTGACGGTGCTTCGGTCCTGTTTCACCTTGAACGCGATGTACAGATTCTTCGCATCGTACGCCATCATGTATTCCATAGGGTGCTTCGGCGGAACGTTGTCACCCGGCTGTGTCTGGACAAAGTCGCCAAACAACGCCGCATTTTTCCACATCGCATCGTCCAGTACGCCGTCGATGACGGGAGCGGACTCGACCTTCGGAATACGCGCGGGGACATCCTTTCTCACATATGGCGAAGGCGGGGAATCCGGGGCTACCGCACGATCCTTGATCGGCGTCACCTCCTTCACATCTTCGGCGACCGTAGATGGAGCCGGTGTCTGTGAAAAAAGGTTGGTGCTGAAAGTGAAGAGAATAATGGCGACGACTGAAGTAATTCGAATAAAGGGGTATTTGTTACTGCTCATGTTTTTCGTACTCCGGATGATTACGGCTCGACGTTCATAAATTGGATGAAATTTGTTTCTCGGAAAAGAAACACCACCGCTCTGAGATTCATGACAAGAAAATTAAGACTGACTAGAATCGTTTTTTGGTCAGTGGTGGTTCTGAAGATAGGAATACGCTCAGGCGGATATTAAGTTTCAATAACTCGGACTTCTTGGACGTGCGTAGATGTTTGAACGAGCTATTCGGGTTACAATAGCAGGAAAAATAACAGTCAGGTTTTGTAGAGATATTTATGAAGAAATGTTTCCAGATACTCGGATTCTTTGTTTTCTTATCGGTTTGCGTCGCCGCGCAGGCTCCAACAGAGCGCCAGCGTTGGGAAGCTCAGGCGAAGAATATCACGATCACGCGTGACGATTGGGGCATCGCTCATGTTAAAGGGAAGACCGACGCGGATGCTGTATTCGGAGCGATCTATGCGCAAGCTGAGGACGATTTTAACCGGATCGAGACGAATTATCTGAATTCCATCGGTCGGTTGGCCGAGGCGGAAGGCGAGAAGGCGATATGGAGTGATCTACGCCAGCGCTTGTTTATAGACGATCAGGAAATGAAACGGCTGTATCTGGAAAGCCCCGATTGGCTGCGAAAACTCATGAACGCGTGGGCCGATGGGCTGAATTTTTATCTTGCGACACATCCCAACGTTAAACCACGCGTCATCACAAAGTTTGAGCCATGGATGCCGCTCACGTTCAGCGAGGGAAGTATTGGCGGCGATATCGAGTCGGTCGATTTAGGCCAATTACGTGGATTTTACGACTGGCGAGGTCTCAAGGTCGATGTTCAAGAAACGCGAAGTCCGATAACAAACCCCTATCTCGAAGATTTACTGCGTGAACCTTCTGGTTCAAACGGAATCGCGATATCGCCTAAGAATACGCGAGACAAAAAAGCTTTGCTCCTGATAAACCCGCACACATCGTTTTTCTTCAGGTCTGAATTACAGATGACCAGCGACGAAGGTCTGAATGCATACGGGGCCTCTACGTGGGGGCAATTCTTCATTTATCAGGGTTTTAATGAACGACTGGGCTGGATGCACACTTCGAGCGAGGTTGATGCGATCGATGAATGGCGTGAGACGGTTCTATTCAAAGAAGGGGGAAAATACGCGTACCTTAATGCGGGTAAGGAGATGCCCGTAAGGAATAAGCCGATCACCATAAAGTATAGATCGGACGTGGGTGACATGGTGCAAATAACTTTCCAGGCTCGTTATACGCATCACGGACCCGTAGTTCGGTCAGATGGGGACAAATGGATCTCGGTAGGCCTCATGAACGAACCCGTAAAAGCCCTGATGCAGTCCTACGGCCGAACCAAGGCAAAGAACTACGAAGAGTTCAAAAAGGTGATGGAACTGCAGGCAAATTCGTCGAATGCCACGTTGTATGCAGATGCTGACGGCAATAACGCATATTTTCATCCGAACTTTGTTCCACGCCGCGATCCAAAATTCGATTGGACAAAGCCCGTGGATGGAAGTGATCCGACTTCGGATTGGAAAGGCCTGCTCTCGTTCGACGAATTACCGAACATAAAGAACCCCGCCAGTGGTTGGGTCTATAACAGCAACAACTGGCCGTGGTCGGCGGCCGGGCCTAGCAGCCTTAAACAGTCTGACTTTCCCAAATATGTCGATTCCGGGGTTGAAACCGCACGCGGACGCCATGCGATCCGTGTTCTGCAAGATAAGAAAGATTTCACGCTCGAAAGTCTTAACGCAGCGGCCTACGACAGCTATCTTCCGTGGTTTGAGAAGACCATTCCGGCGCTCATAAAAGCATGGGAATCGCTCCCGGCGACCGATCCGCGCAAAGCGAAAACTGCCGATCAGATTGCCGAATTGAAAAAATGGGACCTGCGATGGTCCGTCAGCTCGATCCCGACGTCGCTCGCGGTTTTTTGGGGCGAGGACGTGATCCGCCGCGTCGGAGCGAAGGCCCGCGTCGCCGGAACGCCGATGGAAGAATATCTTGAGGTTTCGTCAGATAAAGCGACCGGAACTGCGGGGGAACTCGTTGATTCGCTCATTGCTGCTTCTGATCGCCTTACCAAAGACTTCGGCACGTGGAAAACGCCTTGGGGCGAGATCAATCGGTTCCAGCGGATCTCGCCGGCGATCGTTCATCCATTCGACGACGCCCAGCCGAGCATTCCGGTTGGATTTACCTCTGGAAACTGGGGTTCGCTCGCTTCATTCGGAGCCCGTCCGGCTCGCGGCACCAAAAAATGGTACGGCACCAGCGGCAACAGCTTCGTCGCGGTCGTCGAATTCGGCAAAACCGTGCGGGCAAAAGCGGTGACCGCTGGCGGCGAGAGCGGCGACCTAAATTCGAAGCATTTCAACGACCAGGCCGAGCGTTACAGCACGGGCAATCTCCGTGAAGTGTACTTCTACCCGGCACAGCTAAAGGGAAAAACGCAGCGTGTTTATCAGCCCGGGAACTGATCTCACGCATTGCCTGAGCGGGAATTGACCGACTGTTTGTTTTGTATGAACACATACAGAACAAATACGGCTCCACAACGTAGAGTATTAGTGTCAGATCTATTGTTAACAAGGAGGAATTGGCATGAAACGCATAGCAATTGGAAACGTCGTGATCATTGGAATGGTTGTTCTTATCTCTGCCGTCGGTATTTTCGCACAGAACGGAAAGAGCCGGGGCGTTGTGGTTAAGCCGGTTCCACCGACCTCCACCGGCTCTGGAATTGGCGGAGCGTCGGGCGGCGGGATCGGACGTTCTACAGGAGCAGGGCTTGGTGGCTCGACCGGAGCTGGAGTCGGGTCGGCAAACGGATCAGGCGCGGGAGCCGAGCGGTCCATCGTCATCCTTTCGCCCTCTGAATCGATAGTGTTTCGCAATCGACGCCCTAGCGTAAACGCGACCGACGTCAAACTTGGTAGCGGTTTGGGCACAGCGTCCGGTAACGGTGTTGGGTCGGCTACGGAGGTTGGATCCGGCGATGCGAACGGCAGTGGTATGGGTGAAAGCGACACGCGTTTGCAAACAACGCCGCAAACGAAACGTGAATATATTAAAGAAATGAACGGCGGCTGCTTTTATGTCACGAACCTCGGCATGAAAGTTTATGTCGCGGCCTCGAAATGCGTGATCGAGTAGCTTACGAGCTGTATCTGCCCGTGTAGCCACCGACGGTTTTCGGAATACCGTGCGGCTTTTTCACCAAGCCTTTGACCGCCGCGAGGCTGTTTTCAAATGAACTGGGATCATTCTGCGGATCGCAGTGAACCGCGCGGTCGTCGATAAAGGCGGCCGCTCTTGGTTTGCCTTGACCGGTGTAAACATCGGTGTATGGGAAGCCGTGTTTCTCGAGCCAGTCGATCACCTTGATACGGAGTTGGGCAGGAGTTATTCGAGACCCTTCCAGTACATCCTGAGCACAGCGGGAAGTGAAAACCGTGATCTCCGCGATCTTCGCCAGTTTTTTCGCAAACTCCAACGCTCCCGGAACTGGATCACCAAAGTGGTCGACGCCTTTCCACTTGTCATACTGAGCCAGAACGCCATCGAGATCGACGCAGACCCGCGGTTTCTGTTTCTTAACGGCAACCTTTGGCTGCGGTGCCGGTATCAGCGTGTCCTTGGTCTGTTTCTTCTTTAGTTTCGGTAATTTAGATGGCTTGGTTGAAAGTATTACCTCAATAGCCTCGCCGCCCTCAAGCCATTCGTTTTCACCGGCAATTGCCTCGAAATTATACACACGCGTGTAATGATGTCGCGTGTGATGACGGCCCGGTGTCCGCAAAGTGTACGGCAGATCATCGGGGCCGACGACGCGCTTTGGCGGGAACTGCTCTGGCTTTCGTTCAAGCCCAAACTGCTGCCAATCCGAGCGGATGCTGTCAGCAAAATCGTAAACATCAGCGAGCGGATATTCCTTATCAAGCAGAACCCAGACGTGATAACCGCCCGCCCCGTTCGAATCGAACAGCATCGGGTCCATTCCCATCTCACGCAAACGCTCGGCCCATTCCAGAGCCGCCTCAAAATTTGCCTCAGCGACCTCGTCCGCATTCGGCATGCTCGGGTCGTGCAGATCTACGTCGATCGCGAACCATTTGCAAGTGGAATGATCGCTGATCGAATGCAGACCAATGAGATGAGCCGGAGATTTACCCGAGAAATGGCGGTTCAGCTTGTTCAGCGTCACCATGTCAGTCCCAAGCTTTCGCCGCTCCGCGACCGGCAGCATGACGACACTGATCTTGCCGTCCTTGAGCGTGTACTGACTCCAAACGTCACGCCGATTCACCAACCGCTCCATCGCCCACTCCGCCAGATCATCGGCATACCGAACCCACTCCTGCGCGATCCACATCAGGCGTTTGTTATCGGCAAATTCGTAGAATGGTGCGGGCATATATGAGTATGATATCGTATCGTTCAAATTCGGCGTAACGGTAATTGAAACCGCTCGAATGCTGTTATAATGCCACGTATGGAAGCGTCCTATATTTTAAGCGACTATTTTGAAACTGCTTTAGAGTTAGCCGAGTACGACAAGTTGGATGACGGGTCTTTCTCCGGACGTATATCTGAATGTAAAGGCGTGATTGCGTTTGGAACCACGTTGCGGGAGTGCGAGATGGAACTGCGCTCTACACTCGAGGATTGGGTGTTTGTCGGCCTCAAGCTTGGTCACGAGCTGCCGCGTCTGGGAAATATGAACCTGAATGTGATTCCTGCTTATGAGTCAGTGGAGTCCGTGTAAGCGAAACGATTTTATCAAACGACTGCGTCGGCTTGGATTCGACGGCCCATACTCCGGCTCGAAACATCAGTTTCTAGTTTTTGATGGCCATCGCCTTACCGTACCTTCAAATTCTGAGTACTCCGTTCAGCAACTGAAGATGATGTTGAACGAGGTCGCCGAGATCCTTGGCAGCGAGATCACAGCTGATCGGTGGAATGCAATAAAGTAGATCAGCTTGCCTTTTCCCAACCAGTGATAAATATCTTCTTTCCCCAATCATCAAACATCTGCTTCGCAGTCCGCTCGCTGTTTGAGATCTTGATCTCACGCTCGAGCGGCGTTTGGCGGTTTGGCGAGAAGTCGGTTAGATACACGACGAAGCCGGGATAATCGTTTCGGTCTTTCTTATTCGTTTTCCAGAGCAAAAGCTTGCGGACCATCGTGTTGCCCTTCATCACCTTGGTGTAAACAAGGCGTTCGAGCAGTTCGCTTGGTGGATCGTCGTCTTCGTGGACGGATTTTTCAGCTTCGGGAACGGCCGCGAGGTCAGTTACTTGCCGAATGCTCACGTCATCGACGACCGCCTCTTTATCGTCGCGGATTCGGATAAATTGCGGCGAAATGACGCTCACGAGCGGCATTCGAACGGTCGCAGAGTACTTTTTCCCATCCCAGTCGAGGACCATTCGCTTCACCGGGCCGCCGCGGGCACGTTCGGCGATCATGTCGAGACACGAGATCTCGATCACCATACCAGGCTTGACCATTTCGTATGCGACGTAATCGTTGTTGACCGCGACGTAATCGGACGGCACGATCTTCTTTTTCAGATCCGCAACGAAAGATTTGCGGTCCTCGTCGGTGAAACCTCCGCCGACACGCGTGAATTCGTGAAACGACCCGTCCGAACGCATCACAGCGACCAGCAGATCGTGAAGCATTCCTTTGCGATGATCTGTGCCCTCCGAGTAGCCGATGACCGCGACATCGAGGCTGTGACGGAGCTTGATCTTGAACCAGCCGGCCTGATCGTGACGCACGACGACGCCCTCGGCACCTTCGCCGACAACCCAGTCGGTGAAACGCTCCATTATAGTGTCTATGCTGTCAGCTTTCTCAAACTCGACGGCGTGGACCTTTTTGCCCTTTTCGAACCATTTTTTCAGCGTTTCGAAGACCTTCGCCGCACTGTCGACCGACTTTTCTTCGAGTTCGACAATGTCGAAAACCGCTATACCCAAGCGGTCAAGGTCTTCCTTTGACGGCGGCGAACGCAAAATACGAACGACCTGCTGCACCGGATGAGCTTTGCTTGCGTCTTCCTTAACGTATATTTCAGCCTCGAGAACGCAGGAGCCGACCTTTGCTTTTTTCAGCAATTCAGCCGCTTCTTCGAACGCCGGAAGGCCGATCCTTGCCGTTCCGCCTGGGTTGACTGAGATCACCTGCTCGCCGTCAAAGAACAGCATCGCGTTCTCGCCGTCGTACTTGCGGCTGACAAAATAGCCCTTCGCTTTCGGCAGTTTGAACGCGTCATCAGCCGAGATCGCCTTCATATTGCCACCGATCCGGCGTTTGTAATCCTGCGCTTTACATGCAGTGAAGGATCGGACAGATCAGGAGCCTTGCCCGTGCAATAGCCGAACTTGCAGGTGAATTTAGCTTTGTCGAATCCAAGATCCATAAGGCAGAACCACCTGCGTCAGCGGGTGGTCAATGAGTTGATATTTCGAACTCTATTCAAAACGGCACACCGACCACCCACTTACGCAGGTGGTTCTCCCTTTGGTGACTCCTCGGCGGTCGCGATCTGCTTTGGCCGCTTAAGTTCCATATTCGAGAGATGCAATATCAAACAGTACGAATCGCCCTTAACGCGCCCCTCGAGGAAAGCATTGTACGGTTTACCGCCGCGATTCATCACAAGCGGTTCGTTGCCTTTTTCGCCACCGCGGACGAGCAGCAGCGAATCGCGTTCGGCGAGATCTTTCGCCATCTCAAACAGAAAATCAAACGTCAGGCCGTTGATGTGAACCAACTGTTTCTTGTTCGTAAAGACGAATTTATGTGCGGCCTCTTCCTTCTTAATAAATTTCCCGGTCCAACGCATCGGGAACTCGCCATTCATGTTCTGCAGCTCTTTTTTTCGTGGCTGCCGTTTTCGTTCAGTACCGTCGGCGTTGTACGTGACCTCGATCTCTTCGACGAGGTGAATTATGCCTTTTTTGGTGACATAGACCCGCGACATATCGGTCAAAAACATCCCAAATCGCTCAATATCGATCTCAGGATCGCCCTTGATCAGACTGTCGGAAACCTTTTCGAGCTTTTTGTCCTTCTTCAAAAGCTCGGGCAGATCATGCGTCGTGTCAGTCTTCAACAACTTCCGCGTCGAAATCGGACGGCCCTTTTTGTCCGTGTACCGCATCACACGGGTCGGATTCAACGCCTCTGCGGCCACGACGGCGTCACGATTGTTTGAATTTGAAATGTTTATTGGCATATCGGAACGCGGACGTCCTTGTCCGCTAGCTTTTCCAACACACGCGGACAAGGATGTCCGCGTTCCGTCCTACATCAGATCAAAATCCAGATCATCCGCCGAGATCTCTTCCTCTTCACCGGAATCTAAAACTGCGGCTTGATTCAGCTTAATGTACTGAAAATCCGCCTGCTTTCCAACCACCAAGAATATGTCGCCGCTCGTGCCGATCAGATATGCATTATCGTATTCGATCCCGCCGCGCCAGCTGAACGGGAACCAATACATTCGTCCGTCGGACAAATAGTCGTGCAGAGCCGAGATGTCGTTCGTTTCGAACGTCCCGACCAGATAAACGCTCTTAACTATCTGGGTAAAATAGTCTTCCACCGTTGCCGGCGACAGCACATTCTTTTGCCCGAATGATGATGGGACCTGAGCGATCGGCTCCCCGTCAGGCGTGATCGGAATGAGCTCGTTGCGATCGACGGAATCACCTTTGTCTGTGACAGTTGCGAGCGCCGTACCGCCCTTGTCGATGAGCGTCTTACCGTCCGCCGCTAGAACTCGAAGCGATGCCTCCAGACCTTTCTCATCAAACGCCTCGATCTCGACGCGCCCGTAGAGCTTTTCGCGGTCGATCTTGACGATCGTAACCGGAAAATCTTGTCCGTCCAGCGATAAGATCAACGGCCTGGCCATATGAAAAGTTAACTTAAAGCATCTTACAACATCCGATAAAACACTGCGAGTAAATGAGATGCCGAAGGAACAAAAAAGCGGGTGCCTTTGCAGACACCCGCTTTATCGATGGCTCAAACCTAACCGTTTGGATCTTCGATCTCGGTCACAGCCTGTGGGCTCAGATTTAGCATATTGTCACCCGCAATTACAGAGACCGGCGAATTCCAAAGAGCAAAACCTCGCCCGATCTTAGCGATACCAAAGAGGTAATATCCTTTCGGTTCA
Organism: Pyrinomonadaceae bacterium; assembly: GCA_047600985.1. Classification (GTDB taxonomy): domain Bacteria; phylum Acidobacteriota; class Blastocatellia; order Pyrinomonadales; family Pyrinomonadaceae; genus OLB17. Next base: position 1,419,758 of record JASGKA010000002.1, read on the forward strand.
ACGCCGGCGAGGCTCGCTCCGCCGGTTCCGCCAGTCGTGCCGGAATATTTAGCCTTTGAGGCGATCGCTCTCATAGCGGCACGCTGAAAATCTCCGTAACGTTCAGGAAAAACCGCCGCGAGACCTAAACTTCCGGCCAAAGTATTGCCCTCGATCGGCTCGACGCGGGCTTCGCGGAGTATGGATTCCACATCTTCTTCCAAAAGGTAAAATTTAGTGCCTCTGACCGCCTGAGTCGAACCGCTTGCCGAGGTCGCTTTTGCATTAAGCACCACCGTTCCTTTATCCGGAGCCGGAGCGACCGGCGGAGCGGTTGAAGTTCCCGGAACCGTCGTCGTCTGGGTCGGCGGCCGCGAGACGGTCGTATCTGTCGCCGGAACGCTTGTCGAAGGAACGGTCGTCGTCGATGTCGAACGCGTGTCAGTGGTCGAACGCTTACCTGCGATATTCACGTTTACATTTGTGTTTGCTGTATCCTCGCCGCCGCGGAATGCTATATACGCAACGAATATCAGGACGACGCCGAGCAGTCCGATCGGTATCAACGCCCACGTCGGGAAGCCGCCTTCCGGATCAACGGGTTGAGCGACGATCACCTTTCGTTCAACTACCGGCGGTGCATGTAGCGGGCGGGCGCAATTTGGACAAGCAGCAGCGGTTGTGGAAACTTCGTGGCCGCATTCTGGACAGAGTATCAGTGTCATAACGTTTATCTCCTATGATGGTTCAATAAGACCAATTTCAATCTGATGTTAGCGAATATCGGGCCTAACTAATGTCAGCTGGAACACACTAGCTCAAACGAAAAAGAGCCAGGCAATAAGGCCTGGCTCTTTATCATTACGACGCTTGTAAGCTGCTATTTCTTCCTAACCACCGAGATCACAACCTCAGCCGGATACTGTTTTGAGTGATGGACAGAGTTCTTCGCGACCACGCCTTTCACCTCGTCGTAGTTGTTGCCGCCGGTGTTCATATTGCGGTCGAATCGCGGGAAGTTGCTCGACGAGATCTCGATCCGCAGGCGATGGCCGGCTGCGAAATAGTTGCTGGTCGTCATCGGCTGGAATTTGACCTTGTAAACCTTGTCCTTTTCCATCCAAACGAGCGGTTTGTCGTAGCCGTCGCGATAGCGCATGCGTTGGATGGTTTCGTCGAGGTTCCACGCTTTGCCGTTTTCGTCAACGTCGATCAGTTTTACCGTAAAATCTGTATCTTTCGCATCGGAGGAAACAAATAACGAAACCTCGATCGGCCCACTGAGTTCAAAGCCTTCCTTCAGGACGTCGGTCGAATAAACAAGGATGTCGTTTCGCTCCTCCATTTTCGTCTGGTCCCACGCACCGCCCTGGACCGCATTTCCCGTGCAGCAGACGTTGCCGCCGAATGACGGAACCGGATCCATCGGATCGTACGTGAACGTGTCAGGCGAATCGGTCGCCGGCGGTTCAGCGACAAGTTTTCCGTCGCCTGCTCCGGTGTTTGCTTTACCGCCGCTCGCGAGGTAAAACTTCATCGGCTCCGCACCGACGGGCGGCCAGGATTCCGACGACTGCCATTTGTTGCTGCCCATAGTGAAGTACTGTACTTTCGGGCGTTTCAGGATGTCGTTCTGTTCGCCTTTGAGAAAATAGTCGAACCAGTCGTACGTCATCTTGCTGTAATCGAGCCGTGCGTCGCCCATGCTTCGCTGGCCGACGATGGTGTTCTCGGTCGCACGCGTGTAGCTGCAATGCAGCGTCGGGGCGATCACGGCGTACTGCTTATCGGCTATGTCAGGACGGGCGGTTTTGCGGACGTGATTGTACGTCGCGAGATTTGGCCCGACCGAGACGTCATACCAGGACATGAACCAAAATCCCGGAATATTGATCTTGGCGTTGTCATGAAACAAACCGCCTTTGTACCAGGCGGGATCGTTCGGCGTGCGTTTGATCATCGCACCGCCAGTGGTGTTCGGCATCGCGTCGGCGAAAATACCACGCGGCCCATCAACCGCTTTCATAATGTCCTGTTCAGGTAAATGCCTGAGAGCCTTTGACCAATCGACCTGCGGCGACTGCTGAGCGAGGTCGAACGATTTGGAAAATCTGATCAGGTCTTCCTGCGTCGCGTTTGCCGGCGGCATCGGGCGAACCTGATTCTGCTCGCCGTAAAGCCACGCAATGAACAGCATCTGCACCGCACCGCCGCGATACCAGTTGCCTTGCTCATAATACGGCCCGACGCGTCCGACACCAGCACCAAATCCCTGCGGGATCATCGCCGTGTATCCTGGAACGTCGCGAGCAGCAACAGCCATCTGCCATTCCGCGGTCGAAGAACATCCGATCGTTCCAAGCTTTCCGTTCGCCCACGGTTTGGTCGTCAGAGCTTTGATCGCATCCTCGCCATCGGTCGTTGGCGGTCCGAGGATGTCGTAATTGCCTTCGGAAAAGAAATGCCCGCGTTCGTTCATCACGACATAGGCGTAGCCGCGTTTCACAGCGTCAAGTATTGTCGTCATGTCACGCGGAGCCCCGAGCCGCACGTCCCACCAGTTAAAGTTATACGGCGTTCTCGAAAAGATGATCGGATATTTCTTGTTCGGATCTTTGGGCCGGTATATGTCCGCCTGCATCCGCAGGCCGTCGCGCATGGGCATCATTACCTTGCGTTCAACGACCGCGATCGACTGCAGCTCATCTTCGATCTTGTTTCGCCTGTCGCGCATCTCGGGCGTTGACATCGCCTGCGGCTGCTGGGCAAAAAGCTGCGGTATCGTACCTAAACTTAGTGCAGCAAACAGAAATAGCTTGCCAGGAAAGTATCGTTTCATTTATTTTGCTCCTACTGTTGTGAGGAAGAGTAACATTGCGAACTATGCAAATCAATCGGCTCCGCGTCCCACGATTGTGATAAATGTCACGCCAGGTTGAGGGTCGACTACGATAAAATCTCGTCGGCCGAGCTAAATTTAGCCGTTCGCGATGTCCATGTATATCCTAGAATTCGAAGACCGGGCCGAGTATCTGTTCGCCACTGTCCGAGCAGATTCGATAGATGTTGCCGGGACCGATGCGTATCTGACCGAGGTAGCTCAACGTGCAAATTCAAGCGAAGCCAGGAAACTTCTCATCTATCGGGACATTGGGAACGCGATCGATGCCGGATCAATGTACTACGTCGTCGAGAAATTTGAGCGAGCGGTACGCGGTATCAAAGTAGCATTCGTCAACCCGCACCTAAAAGCCGAATCAAACCTCCAATTTGCCATGACCGTCGCCGCCAATCGCGGCGGAAACAATAAGCTCTTCAACAACATGGCCGATGCCGAGATCTGGCTCAACGCGGATTGAAGCTTTATCCCTACTACTGACGCCGAAATTCCAGCCGCTGTATGCTCTTTGCCTGCATTGGCTGAACGCCCGTTGTTGCAGGTTTGTCGTCCATCGTAACTATCTCTTCCTCAAGCACTTCTCCTCGTAAACGAACAGTGGAAATAAGCAGTGTATTGTCATATTTGAAGGGCGAAACAAGTGCGTCTCCGAGCAGCTTCGCTGGAAGTTTTACACCGTTACCTTCGTCAATGAACAGATCAGCGGCTCCGGTTCCGCGGCAGAGTTTGTAATCCTTGACCTGCTTGACCGCTCCGCCTTCGGAATAAGTCGTCTTCCACATTGTGCAAGTGTTATCTGCCGCAGGGAATGGACCGATCTCGCGAGTTACTTCGACCGCCGGAGCGTCAGGTTTAGCTGGTAAATTCGTCAGCTTGCCGTTCCATTTTCCTTCCCATGCGATCAGCGGGGAACTCGGTGTCGGGGCGATCTTTTTGACGTACTTGTCATACCAGGCGAGATAACGCTCATAACGGTCGCGCTGATAGCTTGGACGCGAGATGCCGTGAAATTCGTTCGGGTAAACAATGAGCTGCGTATCGATACCAAGACTGCGAAGAGCCTGATACATTTGTTCGCTCCCCGAGATCGGCACGTTAAAATCCTTTTCACCGCCGAGGAAAAGCGTCGGCGTTTTGATGCGGTCAGCGTGCAGGAATGGGTAGGAAAGCTTCTGATACGTTTCCCACGCCTTCGGATCCCACGGCGGCCCGATCTCGTAATCATATTGCGTTATGTATTGGTCGCTGCCGTAATACGATACGGTGAACGCCGTACCTGCTCCGCTCGTCGCGGCTTTGAAACGGTTGTCGCTCGCGATCAGATAGTCGGTGAGAATGCCGCCATAGCTCCAACCGCCGACTCCCATTTTGTCCGGATCAGCAACGCCCATTTTCACGACATGATCGACACCCGCGTGCAGGTCCTGAACCTCAAATTGACCCCAATTCGCAAAGATCGCCCGCGAGAATTTCTGCCCGCGTCCGGAACCGCCGCGATAGTTAACGGCCAGCACTGCGTAGCCGTTTGCCGCAAAGAACTGTCGCTCGGCGGCAAACGAATGCTGGTCCTGCCCATTCGGCCCGCCATGTATGCGAAGCAGAAAGGGAACTTTGGTGCCTTTTACATATCCAGCTGGATAGGTCAGCAAACCGCTGACCTGTGTTCCGTCCTGGCTTGTAAATCGAACCTCTTCGGTAGCGGGCCAGTTGATCTCGGCGAATAGCGGATCGTTTTGGTGAGTGAGTTGACGGAGCGATCCGTTGTCGAATGCATAGACCTCGTTCGCTTTGCTGTCGCCGCCGGACAGTGCGACGGTACGGCCGCCGACGCTGTTGACGTTCGAAATGACCACCGGTGACGGCAATAGCCGTTCATATTTGCCATCCGCGACCCCGATCCTGGCGGGATAAACCGACATATCGTCGGTCACGAGGAAGTAGAGCCATTTGCCGTCAATGGAAAACTCGGCATTCGATACACCGCGATCAAGATCTTCCGCTGCCTTGACCCGAACCGGAGCCGAACTGCCGTCCGCCGCTACCGTCGTCAGGTGAGTCATGTTATATGCGCCGTATTTCAGTTCGTCAGATTCGAGAAAGACGAGCGTTTTGCCGTCAGGGCTCCACTCCGCACCACTGCCGCGGCTTGTGTCAGGCGTGACCTGTTTTTCCGTCGCCCCGGCTTTCGCCTCGGCAACATAGATCTGCGAACTCGGATCACGATCGGGTTCTGCCTTTTTATTGCTGGTGAATGCGATGCGCGAGCCATCCGGCGACCATGCCGGAGAACCCTCGTCGACTTTCCCCTTCGTCAATCTGTCGAGCTTTTTAGTCGCGATATCGTAAAGGTAGATATAACTTTTGCGAGTCCCGCTCAAATAGCCCTGGACGTCCTGCTTGAATTTGTAGCGGTCCAAAACGATCGGTTTCGGCGGCGGAGCGGTCGCGCCCGCTGCAGTTTCGGTCGGATCGGCATCGCCGATGACCATCGCGATCCGCTTCGAATCGGGTGACCATTCGTAACCCTGCAGCCGGCCTTTTACATCCGTGAACTGCATCGCTTCGCCGCCACTGCGATCGAGTACCCAGATCTGGCTGCCTTTGTTTGGACCGGGCCTGGAGCTGACGAACGAGAGATATTTGCCGTCCGGGCTCCAACGCGGCGACGATTCGCTGTCCGCCGAGAACGTGATCTGCTTCTCGGTCTTGCCGTCGAAACTGACCATCCAGATGTTCGTGTCGGACTTATCCGCCTTAACATCTACGGTAGAAACGACATAAGCGACCCATTGGCCATCCGGCGAGATCTGCGGGTCGCCAACGTTTTTGATACGGAAAAGATCGTCCAATTTCAGCGGTCGCTTATCTGATTGACCGTTAACGGTAAGTGCGGCAAAAAATAGCGAGATCAATGACAAGAGCGAGTAATAGCGCCTCATAATTTCGAATCTGGTCAGAAGTGACGGTGTTTCTAGTTTTTCTTTTGAATCGAAAGAAGAGTAACATCGCAGTTTCCACAAATCAATTTTGCCGTCGGCTTTTACGGCATTGAGAGTGTGCCTTCGGCGAGATCCGAATTGCACGCAGATTCAATATAAGGCGGCCCTCGAGATCGATCTTCGGTTCCTGAAACTCGATCGGTGTCAGGCGGCCTTATCCCGAATTGGGACACGAGCCGAAAAACCCGAACTATCTTCGCACCTCGCTGGCCGTATTTTTTCAGCGGATACGCGTGATCGTCGTCAAGTTTCGCAGTTGTCAGCGATAACTGTTCGGTAAATCGATTGAACCTGATAGTTACGGCTTCGGGCGAGCCAAGCCGTTCGTGCGTGATGCGACTCAAGGTTAGCGAACCGATCTTGTTCATAGTTACATATAGCCCCGACCAATGCGCGGCCACATCGCCGCGGGGCACAATTGTCCATTCCATAACATTCCTCCGGATGATAATACGTTGCAAGGATGCGACAAAGTTTCAATAAGTTGCCTTGGTCGCTCATTTTTTTCCGAAATGTTGAATTAGAGATACTGTTTGAGCTTAAACGGCCCATCGTCAGCGATCGCGTCAAACTGTTTTGGCATGAAACTCACGTAGAGATCGCTGAAGGCAGAAATTGGATGATTAGACGAAAATTAAGGTGGCGTTGATCGAAGATCTGCCGAAATTGACGCGATCACAGACTAGAAAAAAGGCCCGACGTTTCCGCCGAGCCATTCGATATTCTAAATTCGATATTTCGAATTTTACTACGTTCCTGTTTCCCAGCTCGTCATGTATTCGAGCATCTCCGGCGTGAGAACGTCCATCTGGACGCCCATTGCGTGGAGCTTGAGCGAAGCGATCTCCTGGTCGACTTCCTTCGGCAGGACGTGTACGCCGGCGGCGAGTTTGCCGTGGTTTTTGACCAGATATTCGGCAGACAGTGCCTGGTTGGCGAAGGACATATCCATAACCGAAGCCGGATGGCCTTCGGCAGCGGCGAGGTTGATCAGGCGGCCTTCGCCGAGAACGATCACACTCTTGCCATCTTTCTTCGAATATTCTTCGACGAACGGACGGCGAGTGTTTACTTCGCTCGACATTTCGCGGAGGGCATCGAGGTTGAGTTCGAGGTCGAAGTGTCCGCTGTTGCAGACGATCGCTCCGTCCTTCATCACCTCAAAGTGTTCTTTATCAATTACATGGCGGTTACCGGTGACGGTGACGAAGAAATCGCCGATCTTCGCAGCTTCCTTCATCGGAAGCACACGGAAGCCGTCCATAACTGCTTCGATCGCTTTGATCGGATCGATCTCGCAAACAACGACGTTCGATCCGAGCCCGCGGGCACGCATCGCAACGCCTTTACCGCACCAGCCGTAACCGACTGTTACCAAAACCTTTCCGGCGAGCAGGATGTTGGTCGCACGTATGATACCGTCGAGAGTCGACTGGCCCGTTCCGTAACGGTTGTCAAAGAAATGCTTCGTCTGAGCATCGTTAACAGCAATCGAAGGGAAGGTGAGAACACCCGCTCCAACCATCGCTTTAAGGCGGACGATACCGGTCGTGGTCTCTTCGGTCGTACCGATGAGATTGTTGATCAACTCAGGCTTTTCCTTGATCATCGTCGCGACAACGTCGGATCCGTCGTCGATGATAAGGTTCGGATTTGTATCAAGTGCTGCTTTAACGTGGCGGACGTAAGTCTCTGTAGATTCACCCTTATGAGCCATCACGGGAATGCCCCAATCAGCTACGAGCGAAGCCGCGACGTCGTCCTGGGTCGAGAGTGGATTCGAAGCGATCAAAAGCGATTCTGCTCCACCGGCCTGCAGTGTGCGGGCAAGGTTAGCCGTTTCGGTCGTGATGTGTGCACAAGCGACAAGCTTGACGCCTTTCAAAGGCTTTTCAGCCTCAAAACGCTCACGAATAAGGCGAAGAACCGGCATTTCGCGGTCTGCCCATTCGATGCGCTGCTTACCTTGCGGTGCAAGGTTAATGTCCTTGATATCGTATTCCATTGAAGTTCCTGCGTTAGCCATTTGATGCTGCTCCTTTATGTTCCTCAGCCGCAGTTCTCAGAGCCTCGGCTTTATCTGTAACTTCCCACGAAAATTCGTCGTTCTTACGTCCAAAGTGACCGTAACGTGCGGTCGCTTTGTAGATCGGACGGCGAAGGTCGAGAGTTTCGATGATCGCTTTCGGCGTCAGCGTGAAATTCTCGCGAACGATGTCCGAGATACGCTCGTCATCGATCGTTCCAGTGCCGTGCGTGTCGATCAAAACTGAAACCGGTTCCGCAACTCCGATAGCGTAAGCTAACTGAACAGTACACTTATCGGCAAGGCCAGCAGCGACGACGTTCTTCGCAATGTAGCGAGCCATGTACGCAGCCGAGCGGTCAACCTTTGTCGGATCCTTACCCGAAAAAGCACCGCCGCCGTGCGGAGCATAACCGCCGTACGTGTCAACGATGATCTTACGTCCGGTCACGCCAGCGTCGCCCATAGGACCGCCAACGACGAATTTACCGGTCGGATTGATGTGATATTTGGTCTGATCGTCGAGAAGTTCGGCTGGGATCACCGGCTTAATGACATGCTCGAGGATGTCACGGCGGATGTCTTCGATATCGAGATCAGCGGTCTGAGACGAGATAACGACTGCTTCAACACGGAACGGCTTGCCATCGCGGTATTCGATCGAAACCTGCGATTTCCCGTCCGGGCGAAGGTAGGGAACTGTGCCGTCGCGGCGAACCTTCGAAAGCTGACGCGTCAGGTTATGAGCCAACTGGATAGGCATCGGCATCAGCTCAGGCGTTTCGTTACAAGCATATCCGAACATCAAGCCCTGGTCGCCGGCACCGCCGGTGTCAACGCCCTGAGCGATATCAGGCGACTGCGTACCGATAGCGTCGATGACGCTGCAGGTGTTCGAATCGTAGCCGAATTCAGCGTTGTTGTAGCCGATCTCTTCGATGGTTTCACGAATGATCTGCTTGTAATTGACCTTAGCCGATGTGGTGATCTCACCTGCAACAACTGCCAAACCTGTGGTCACGAGCGTTTCGCAAGCGACGCGAGCTGTCGCGTCCTGCTCCAAAATGGCGTCGAGGATCGCGTCCGAGATATGATCTGCGATCTTATCCGGATGGCCCTCAGTGACCGACTCCGATGTGAATAAATAATTTCCGTTACTCAATTGTTTACGTAACTCCTTTTATAGGGCTGTCCTTGTTGAAATCCGAATAGATAACAAAACCATAATCATAGCCTTTTCCCAGAAAGGTGTCAAAGTTAGCTAGAATTACCTGATAAATAGAAGTGGCACCTGATCGGTGCCACTTCTAACGCGATATCATGTTGTTACCGAAGAGATCTAAACAGAATGGCCTTGGGAGCAAAGATTCAGGAGCTAGCCAGTTTTTTGATCAGGGCAGTTGCTGCCTCTTTGGCGGATTTTACGAGTGTTTCCTGCATTGACTTGTCGGCCTGGACGCTAACGCCGCTTTTTTTGAAAGTCTGAGTTAACAACACGTCGCCGGTTTTCGAATCAACCAATCTCAGGGTGTATTTCAGGAAGCTTTCGTAGCTTTTCATTCCGAAATCGGATTTCTTCATTTTGTCGACGTACTCGGTCAGGTTGCCGATTATCAAGTACCGGGCACCCGATCTGCGGCCGATCTCCAGGGCAGTCGGAGCGTCTATCGTGTCTTTGATCGTCTCGAGAACATCCGGCTCGACTGCAGCCTTTGTTTTATCCGCCACCTCAAACTTGCCGCTGCTTAACAGTTCGCCTATGAGGATGTCCGACACCTCAGTTCCGCCGTATTGAGCAGTTCCGGACTCGGCGAACGGCAGAACCGCAATTGAAGGCTTACCAGTAGACTGGGAAAATGAACAAACCGTCAGGATCAGAGCGCAGAATACTGACGCAAAGGCCCGACCTAAAATTACAGGACAGATCGATCTCATAAAACTCCTTTTTTTATATTTGGGGGTAACTCGGTGATGACGAGCCGCATAACGAGGTTTGTCCTACTCAAAGCCGCCGTTATGTTTCGGAAATTATAGTTTCTCCACACAGAACTGTAAAGCGAAAGTGACCCACAGCACTTAATTGTATAGACGGCGTGCGGTAAAGTAATTGCGAAGCTAAACGTGCGGAAAACGCGGGGGCAGAACTTATGTCCAAAGATCGCGAATATGAACTCACCCTCGAACGACGGCCGGAGTATGTTTACGCGTGTGTAAAGGCTGCGTCGATATCATTAGCGATCATCGTCAGTTTCCTCTCCGAAGCCGTAGAATTTTGCAACGAGCAAGGCTTGGAACGAATTCTACTTGTTCGCGATATTCCGGCTATGCTTTCTGATACCGATATCTATTTTGCCGGAATAGAGTTTAGTAAGACCGTCGGCACGATAAAGCTCGCGTTGGTAAATCCTTTCTCTAATTACGCCGCCCCTCTGGATTTCGTCGAAACCGTTACTTCAAATCGCGGGGCACAGATGAAGGTATTTTCCGATGCCGCCGAAGCGGCAGCCTGGCTACTGATGTAAATTCCACATTCTCGCGTCCAAACGCTAAACGATCGACCCTCAAGCCAAATTGTGCACCCGAGCCGTGCCTTCATCGTGTAGAGACGCCGTGAGAGCAGCCCCGGGCGGAACCCACGGTGATGAGTACAAAATGCCCGGTGTCGCGGCAGCGGCCGCATGAAATTGCCGCGTGAGACCATTCAACCTTCGCGAAGCGACGCGAAACATTTCGGAAATCTGACTGTGGGTTATCACCAAGGCTACGATCAACCATCGCGACGTGATGCGGTTGGGGAACGTCCGCGTGCAGTTGAGGAGGAATAATTCCGATTACGGCGAGACTTCGTTGGTGGCTCCGGTGACGGTAAGCCTTTAGCTAGTGAATAGTTAATTGTGAATAGTGAATAGGTAAGAATTAGGAGTCAAGAAACGCGAAGGGCACGAAGCGGAGCGATCTGTTTCGTGCTTTTTTGTGTGTGACAGGGCAAGGCGGGGCGGCGTTTCCTAACGATATTGTCAATGTTTGCACGATATGGGCCACTGTGGGTTCGCGGGCGTGGTTTGTTTACGAGGTTTTGCTGCGAGGAACGGTAGTTGCAACTTATCCTAGCGTCTTAGAGCAAATTTGCGGAATGGCCTTGGCTCTTCCGCCATCATTAAGGGGGAAAATATGTTGAAATTTGGTCTTCGAAGGAAGGTATTGAGTGCGGCGGCGTTTTCGTTGATCGTGGTCGCAGGTTCAGGAGCGGCTTTTGCCCAGGGACGTGGTCACGGCGGCGAAAAAGGCGGGCGCGGCGGCGGCAATGGCCGCGGTAATGGACAAGGACAGCAACAGCAGGACCGTGGTCAGCGTGGCGAACAGCGTTTTGAGCGTCAGCAGATGCAGCAGCAGCGGTTCGAACAGAGACAGCGTCCGCAGCCGCAGGCTCGGCAGCAGATTTTCATGGGACCGCCGATCCGCGAACAGAATTTCCCTGGCCGCGGCAATGAAAAAAGAAATGAGAACGCAGATCGCGGACGCCGCGAGATTCAGATCCAGCAGCAATACCAGATAATGCGTCAACGCGAAGATTCCGACCGCCGCAATTGGCAGCGTCAGCATGAGCTTTCGTACGACCGGGCACCACGCGATAGCGGGCGACGCGATCGTTATCAACGGGCACGGGTCTTTCCGCAGCAGAATCCTTACGGCGGTTTCTACGGATATAAGAATTACGGTCAATATCGGAGCCAGCAGGTTCACGAGCGCAATGCTGAACGAAAAGCGTGGAGGAATGAGGAACGGAGTTTTCGCCGGGATCGCATCTCGACAAATTACTATTACACTCAGCCGTATTATGGCGACAGCCGACGTGATCGCTGGCGCGAATACGCTTTGCGTAACATTATAGTTAACGTGCGTCAGTACGGTGGCGACCGAGGACGTTCGTATTTGCCACAGTACTACGCTCCGCAGCAGCCGACTTACTATTCGTATCAAAGCTACGCTGTGGATCCGTTCTACGGCTCGCCTTATGACGCAGCTTATTATCCGCAGTACGGTACGTATGATTCGCCATATTCATACGTCGCCGATCTGCCGGCCGGGAATGATTATCTGCGTGATACTTGCGGACGCCTCGTAGCTGTCGGTTATGAACAAGGTTATGCCGACGGCCTCGCAGCTGCCAGAGCAAGACGGACAGACGTTAATTACTACGACCCGTACGTGTACAATCAGACGACTTATGACCCGTATTCATCAAGCCTCGGCATGGATCGCCGCTACTTAAGTGACGGCTACGGCCTCGGCTTCCAAGACGCTCTTGACGGTGACTACGGTCAGGACCTGTACAACGACAACCAGGTCGATCTCGTCAGCCTCCTTATCGGCTCGGCCTTGCAGATGTTCTCTTCGTAGGAGTTCAGCCGTAATAGAACGAAAAAGCACGAAACATTTGTGATCTGTTTCGTGCTTTTTTGTATCTGCTCTTTCTTTGGTTAATACGCTCTGGCGAAGACTACGCGTTTAACGGAATCCTTGCCGGTGTAGATGCATTTGCCGGGTTGGTTGTCCGAGTCGAACGGGATGCAGCGGATCGTGGCTTTGGTTTCTTCTTTGATCTTCTCCTCGGTCTCGCCGGTGCCGTCCCAATGGGCGAGGATGAATCCGCCTTTCTCGATCTGGGTTTTGAAATCTTCCCAGGTGTCGATGACATGCGTATTGTCCTGACGGAATTTGAGGGCGCGGTCGAAAAGGTTCCGTTGGATCTCTTCGAGCAGAGCGGTGACGTGTTCGACGACGTTATCGATGGCGATCGATTCTTTTGTCAGGTTGTCGCGGCGAGCAACTTCGATCGTGCCGTTCTCGAGATCACGCGAACCCAATCCGAGACGGACGGGAACTCCGCGAAGCTCGTATTCGGCGAACTTCCAGCCGCTGCGCTGATTGTCGGCGTCGTCGTATTTGACGATCACACCTGCCGCTTTCAGTTTCTCGAAGATCGGGTTCACTTTCTCGGAGATCGCCGCGAGTTCCTCAGGGGTTTTATAGATCGGCACGATCACGACCTGGATCGGAGCGAGCTTTGGCGGCAGAACGAGGCCGTTGTCGTCGGAATGAGCCATCACCAAGGCTCCCATCATTCGCGTCGAAAGCCCCCAACTCGTCGCCCACGCATATTCTAGCTGGTTTTCCTTGTTAACGAATTTCACATCGAAAGACCGGGCGAAGTTTTGAGCAAGAAAATGCGACGTGCCTGACTGCAGAGCCTTTCCGTCCTGCATCATTGCCTCGATACAAAGCGTATCTTCGGCCCCGGCAAAGCGTTCGTTAGCCGTCTTGGTGCCCTGAACGACTGGAAGTGCCATCCATTCCTCCGCGAATTTGGCATAGACGCCGAGCATTCGTTCCGTCTCCTCGATCGCTTCCTCGCGCGTCGCATTAGCCGTGTGGCCTTCCTGCCAGAGGAATTCCGCGGTGCGGAGGAAAAGGCGGGTTCGCATTTCCCAACGCACCACGTTGCACCATTGGTTCACGAGGATCGGCAGATCACGCCAAGACTGGATCCAGCCTTTGTAGGTGTTCCAGATGACGGTTTCAGAGGTTGGGCGGACGATCAATTCCTCTTCGAGCTTGGCATCGGGATCAACGATGAGGCCTTTGCCGTCGGGATTGCCTTTCAGGCGATAGTGCGTAACGACCGCACATTCTTTAGCGAAGCCTTCCGCATGTTCCTCTTCTTTTTCGAGAAAGGATTTCGGCACGAAGAGAGGGAAGTAGGCATTCTGGTGGCCAGTCTCTTTGAACATATCGTCCAAAGCCCGCTGCATTTTCTCCCAGATCGCAAAACCGTACGGTTTTATTACCATACAGCCGCGAACAGCGGAATTCTCAGCCAGATCCGCCCGTTTGACGATCTCGTTGTACCATTCGGAATAGTTTTCCGACCTCTTAGGAAGTGCTTTTGCCATAACAGTTGTCACCACAGTGCTTATGAGCACAAAGGTTAAACGAAAATGATAGGACAAATCAGGCGGAGTTACAATTTACTGGCTCGTTTGTGACCGGCTTATAGGCTTGTACTCTTTATTGACTGGGTGTAACATTTTTTCTTTATGAGCGATTTCCAGTTGGACCTTAACGACACAGCGACCGCTTTTGCAGATAAAACGGACGCTCAGCTCAAAGAGAAATTCAGACTCTTTAAACTGCTCAATTCACCTTTCCTAAATTCAGTCGGCACAGCGTTTACTAAATTCGCCCTCAACATCGGCCTGCCGGTCGAAGGGCTGATCAAATCAACCATATTCGAGCAATTCTGCGGCGGCGAAACGATCGAGGAATGCGATAAGACGGTAGACGTTCTGGGAAATTCGAAGATAGGAACGATCCTCGACTATTCCATTGAGGGGAAGTCGACCGAAGAGGATTTCGACAAAACGAGAGACGAGATCCTACGCACGATCAAACGGGCGAAGGATGATCCGAACATTCCGTTTGCTGTATTTAAGGTAACTGGTATCGCTCCGCTCGGAACTCTGGAGCGAATGAGCGGCTAAAAAGCGGCTCGATGCGAAAAGTCAGGCGAAGTGCGAGCGGATCTTTACGCGAGTTTCCGAGATATGTGCTTACGCCTATGAGCTAGGGCAGCCAATCTTCATCGATGCCGAAGATAGTTGGATACAGGACGCTATCGACCGTCTGGCGACTGATATGATGGAGAAATACAACCGCGAAAGGGCTATCGTATTCAACACACTGCAGTTATACAGAACCGACCGGTTTCAATTTCTAAAAGACGCTCGAAGGCAGGCGAAAGCTGACGGTTATATTCTGGCAGTAAAACTCGTTCGCGGAGCATACATGGAAAAGGAACGCGAACGTGCTGAGGAAATGGGGTATCCTTCGCCGGTTTTCGACACAAAGGTCGAAACGGACGCAGCATATAACGCCGCGATCGAATATTGCCTAAAACACTACGAAGAAGTTGCATTCGTCGCTGCCACTCACAACGAGGAAAGTACAAAACTCGTGGCTGAACTGATGAACGAGATGCGAATTCCGCAGGATCATCCGAACATCTTCTTTTCTCAACTGTACGGAATGGGCGACAACATCTCTTATAACCTTTCTTCCAGGGGCTACAATGTTTCGAAATATCTGCCCTACGGACCGGTCGCTGACACGATGCCATATCTGATCCGCCGCGGCGGAGGAGAACTCATCCGCGGCCGGACAGGTAAGCCGCGAACTTGAGATGATCGGAAAGGAAATGAAGCGCCGGAAGTTAGACTGAACCCTTCGTCAACAACTGACGTTAATCATCCCAAGATGTTTTGTCCAAAATGCGGAAAAGCTGAGCAGGTACCCGAGACATTCTGCCGCCAATGCGGCGTCTTTCTGCCTGATCTCACAAAACCGATCAAGAGATCCCTAACTCCCGCAGACCATGTAAAAGCGAATTTAATATTGAACGCTATGACGGTCGTCACATGCTTCGTGCTCGCCGCCATGCTATATACAATGGTAGCGTTCCGGGCGGATACGCACTGGGTGATCTACCTGACGGCGGGACTGCTGATCGCGATGGGATGTTGGCATACCCAAACGTTGTGGCGGTCGATCCTGTTGAGAAGGCACTTTAACAAGCAGCAACGAGATCTCGAAACTTCGGTCGAGACACTTTCGCTTTCGGCCGCGACCGAAAATCTTCTGGATCAGGCGGAATTTGAAAACTTTGTTCCAGCAAGCGTCACAGATCGAACGACGCGACAGCTCGAAAATGCAACTCTGAGATCATCGCAGCCCAAGCATTAACCGAACGGATCGATCTGAGACTTCGCGAGTAGGATCGTTCTTCCATTGACGGAGAGGTTCAATTTCCGGCTCTGTCAGCGGAAGATTCGATAACCGGGCAACCTGAGTGCTTTCGAAAGCTCGCGTGGTGACGGCGAGATGCGGTTCGCTTATGGTCAACGCGTTTCCTTTCGTTGCATTTTCCGCGGATTCGACATCCAGAAAGAGATCCTGATATGCGGCCAGATGCCAAACGGCATCGCTACCTGTACTCTCGACCTCAAGAAGACGCAATAAGGCGAATCCTGCTTCGAGCTGGAATACGAGAAAATCTCCGGGCTGAAAGTTCTGCGACATATTTCGAGATTACCATAACCTTTAGCAGCCATAAATCGGTTGATAGCTGCAATTAACTTACGAACAAAAAGCTTGCTGGAATCAGTCCAGTTAACTTCATTTAACGATCATGCCTGTCAAATTAAGCGCCGCGGACGCGGTAAAAGTAATCAAGTCAAGGGATCGCGTGTTTATTCACGGCGTTGCGGCTGCTCCTCAGGAACTCATTCGGGCGATGACCGACCGCGCTAGTGAACTGCGTGATGTCGAGATAGTCCACCTTCATACCGAGGGCAAGGCTCCGTACACGGATCCGGAATGCTCAGCTAGTTTTCGTGTAAATGCGTTCTTTGTCGGAGCGAATGTGCGGAATGCTCTTCGTGACGGACGAGCGGACTATATTCCGGTATTTCTTTCCGAGATACCAGCACTTTTTCGTAAGGGCGTCTTGCCGATCAATGTCGCGTTGATCAACGTTTCGCCGCCCGACAAACATGGGTTTTGCTCGCTCGGCGTTTCGGTTGACATCACCCGAGCTGCGGTTGAATGCGCCGACTATGTGATCGCGCAGATAAATCCGCGAATGCCGCGTACGTTGGGCGATTCTCTTCTGCCGCTCAATTCGATCGACGCAATAGTTGATGTGGTTGAGGAGTTACACGAGGCGCCGCCACCCGAGCTGACGGATGTTGACCGGGCGATCGGCCGACATATCGCGGAAATGATCGACGACGGCTCAACCCTTCAGATGGGGATCGGTTCGATACCAAACGCGGTTCTTGCCTCGCTTAACAATCACAAGGATCTTGGAATTCACACCGAGATGTTCTCAGACGGTCTCATCAACCTGGTTGAGAGCGGAGTCGTAAACGGAAGCAAAAAGGTTAAGCATCCGGGAAAGATTGTCTCCGGTTTTGTGATGGGAACGCGGCGTGTATATGACTTTATCGACGACAATCAGCAAGTTCTCATGCTCGACATTGCGTATGTGAACGACACAGCGGTGATCCGCCGAAACCCGAAGGTGATCGCTGTCAACAGTGCGATCGAGGTCGATATGACGGGACAAGTCTGCGCGGATTCTATCGGAATCTATCAATATTCTGGTGTAGGCGGCCAAATGGATTTCATCCGCGGAGCTTCTTTGTCCGAAGGCGGCAAACCAATAATCGCGCTGCCATCAACAACAAAGCGCGGGGAATCGAAGATCGTTCCTTTCATAAAAGAAGGGGCAGGCGTTGTCTCAACGCGTGCCCACGTCCACTACATCGCCACGGAATTCGGCGTCGCAAATCTATACGGAAAGAACCTTCGCCAACGAGCAAGCGAACTGATCCAGATAGCTCATCCCGATCACCGCGAAGCACTCGAACGTGCCGCATTCGAAAGATTTCATCACTGAGGCCGTCTATTTTCCGATCGCGATCACGGGCAATCCTTTGGCAGCAAACTGCTTGTTAAAGTCCGGCACCTCGGTCGCTTGGATAGCGGACAGTTTCGCCAGTTGGACATCGATCTGAGCGGTCAGGTCCGCGAAAACAACATACGCTGATGCCGTCGGGCCGTCGTCGGAGCTGTCGACAAATGAACTCAACGCCGCGAGCTTATTATTCAGCCGTATCGGGAAGTTCAAAGCGTCCTGACCGCTGCGTATCTTGGTTTGATGCAAGGCTTCCTCGATGTCGGTGAGTTTCTTGTTGATATCGCGGGCCTTGTCGATCAGATCGTTGTTCTCAGGCTTTAGACGGCGTGACAAGGTCTCAAGCTGCGTCCGGATATCTCGAAGGTCGAGGATCGCAGTGTGTGTCTCGGTGAGTTTCGCATTGATCTTTTTCATCAGATCGAACTGCTTTCCAAATTCTTCCTGAGTCGTGGTAAGCCGCAGATCTGCCTTAACGGCAAACGGCTCGGTTCCGATGGCTTTTCCGTCGACCGACAGCCGAACCGAATAATTTCCCGGTGGTATCCGCGGTCCAGCCAAAGAACCGCCCCACATGATAAGTCCAGGAATAGTCGCTGCATTTGGCAGCCTATAGTTCCATGCAAAAGTATTGAAACCGATCTCCGCCGGCGGTTGCGGATCAGCTCCGCCGCCACCACCGAATCCTCCGCCGCCAGCCGGTGCCTCGCTTCCACCAGCGGCTTCGATCCGTCTCGTAAACTTTCGAATAACGGTATTCTGAGCATCGATAAATTCGATCGTTACGTCCTTAGTAGGTTTGTCTTTGAGATAGTAATTTACGACCGCTCCGCTCTGTGGGTTTTTTCCGACAGTCGCGGTTGGCGGCAAGTTGAATCCACCGCCGCCCGCTGTGCGATACACATCTTCAGGCTTGAATAAGAATGCTGATGCCTTTTCGGCATCCGCAAGTTGATAAAGTACAGGCAGGTTATCGAGAACGTAGAATGATCGTCCATGCGTCGCGACAACAAGGTCTTTCTCACGTTTCTGAACCGTGAGATCTGCAACCTGAACAACCGGGAGATTGAGCTGCAGACTCTGCCAACTGTCACCGCCGTTCGATGAATAAAATATGCCGCGTTCGGTGCCAGCGTAAAGGAAATCACGCTTATTCGGATCTTCGATCACAGTTCGAGTGAAATGGTCGGTCGGGATACCGTTAACGATCTTTTTCCAGGTTTTACCGTAGTCGTTGGTCTTATAGAGGTACGGTTTCTGGTCGTCGTTCTTGTAATTCGTCGCGGCCACGTATGCCGTCGCGGCATCAAATGGCGACGCTGTTATCTCATTGATCTGGATCCATTCTGGAATACCGGTCGGAGTTACGTTTGCCCAGTTCTTACCGTCGTCCTGACTTACCTGAACAAGGCCGTCGTCGGTTCCTGCCCAGATCACGCCTTGTTTTACGGGCGATTCGTCGACAGAAAAGATCGTGCCGAAATACTCTATGCTCGTATTGTCCTGCGAGATCGGGCCGCCCGACGACTTCTGTTTCGATCTATCATTTCGCGTCAGGTCAGGGGAGATGGCCTGCCAGCTTACACCTTCATCAAACGATCGGAACAGAACATTTGCCGCCGTATAAAGCCCATATTTGCCCGCGGTTTTATGGGGCGAAAATATGATGGGGAAGTTCCATTGGAATCGGTATTTCGTCCCGTCAGCTCCCGAGCCCATTGGATTATCGGGATAAACATCGACATTCCTTTCCTGCCCGGTCTTGTGGTTGTATTTGGTCAAAAGCCCATCGTAGCTGCCTGCAAAGACAATGTCCGAATTCTCGGGATGTGGGGCGATCCAGCCGGACTCACCGCCGCCAACAGGAAAAAAGTCGCGCTCGGTGATCGCTCCGCCGTCCGATCGCGACGGTATCCGAACCGTCGAGTTGTCCTGCTGAGCTCCGTAGATGTTGTACGGAAAATCGTTATCCGTCGCGACGCGATAGAATTGAGCAGTTGGCTGGTCTTGTGCCGTCCACGTCGCTCCGCCGTCGGTGGTAACATTCGATCCGCCGTCGTTGCCCTCGATCATTTTATTCGGATCCTTTGGATGGATCCAAAGATCATGGTTGTCACCATGCGGCGTTCCAACATTGCCGAAAGTACGACCACCATCGGTGGACTTATGAAAACCAACATTGAGCACATAGACCGTATTCTCGTTTCCGGTATCCGCGTAAACTCTTGTGTAATACCACGGCCGCTGGCGGATGTTAGCTCCCTCATTAACTCGCTGCCATGCTTCACCCGAATCATCTGAACGATACAAACCGCCATCTTTCGCCTCGACCATAGCCCAGACGCGATTTGAATTGAGCGGTGAGACAGCCACACCGATCTTGCCCAAAACACCCGACGGCAGGCCACGATTCCTCGAAATCTCCGTCCAAGTGTCACCGCCATCTATCGACTTGAACATCCCGCTTCCATCGCCGCCACTATCCATTCGCCACGGTTTACGGCTGATTTGCCAAAATCCCGCATAAAGTGTATTCGGGTTCGACGGATCGATGACCAGGTCGCTCGCTCCAGTTTCAGCGTTGCGATAAAGGATCTTTGTCCAGGTTTTACCACCATCTTTGCTGCGGAAGATGCCGCGCTGTTCGTTGTTTCCCCAGAGATGGCCGAGTGCGGCCACATAGACGATATTCGGATCGGTCGGATGAACACGGACGCGCGAGATCTGTTCAGTATCGCCAAGTCCGATGTGTTTCCATGTTTTGCCCGCATCTGTAGATTTATAGACCCCATCGCCGCTCGAGACGTTTCCGCGAACTGTCTCTTCGCCCATTCCGACATAGATTATGTTTGGATCGGAATCTGCTACATCGATCGCTCCGACCGAGCCGGTTTTGAAGTAACCATCGGAAACGTTTAGCCAATTGTTGCCGCCATCGGTCGATTTCCACACGCCGCCGCCAGTCGCACCGTAGTAGTAAACGTTTGGCTGACTCGCGACTCCCTCGACCGCCCCGACACGCCCGCCGCGAAATGGACCGATGAGTCTGAATTGAAGATTTTTAAGCGGATCAGGCTTTACTGACGCCGAGCTTTGAGCAAACGCATTAATTGAAACGATGGATAATAGTAGAAGTTGGCCGACCAACGACACGAGCAACACACGAATGGACTTTGCACTCACTGGATTAACCTGCCTTTTGTTAGAGAATTACGAACTGGATTCTCAAAACTTAAACGATATGGGCGAAGAACACAAATGAGCCGACGCTGCTGGCCAATTGAACCTTATGTTATTTAGGCATAAAATTATCTTTTGCTTTACTCCATTAAATTTGACTATTAATAAGGATAATCATGACAACAAATAAACAAGCGGTGATCATAAGTGCGGCTCGCACTCCAACGGGTAAATTCCAAGGTGCTCTAAAAGGCTTTTCAGCTCCCGAGCTCGGTGCTATTGCCATTCGCGAAGCAGTAAAGCGAGCTAGCGTTGCTCCTGAAAAGATCGACGAAGTTATCATGGGCTGCGTCGTCGCGGCCGGTCAGGGCCAAGCTCCGGCAAGGCAGGCCGCGTTGAAGGCTGACCTGCCGCCCGAAGTTTCGGCGTTGACCATCAATATGGTTTGCGGTTCTGGACTGCGTGCGGTCGCGTTGGCGTCGCAAGCTGTTCAACTTGGTGACGCCGAATATGTAGTTGCCGGCGGAATGGAATCGATGTCTAACATTCCGTATGCATTGCAGACCGCTCGCGAAGGCTTCCGAATGGGAAATCAAACAGCAACCGATCTAATGATCCATGACGGCCTTTGGTGTCCCTTTGAAAACTGGCATATGGGAAACACTGGTGAGGTTGTTGCCGAAAAGCATCAGATCAGGCGCGAAGAGCAGGACGATTTTGCATATAACTCGCATCGGAAAGCTGCCGAAGCCCAAGCAGCCGGTCGTTTTGCTGATGAAATGATCCCAGTAGAAATTCCGCAAAAGAAGGGAGACCCGATCGTTCTTGATTACGATGAACCCGTTAGGCCGGAGACGACGGTTGATAGTCTGGCGAAACTTCGTCCGGCATTCAAGAAAGACGGCGGTACTGTTACCGCGGGAAATGCTCCTGGCGTTAATGACGGTGCATCGGCTTTGGTAGTAACGTCGGCAGAGAATGCGGCAAGCCTCGGGATCGAACCTTTGGGCCGGGTTGTTGCGTGGGCAAGTTCGGGTATCGAGCCAAAATACATCATGCTCGCTCCAGTAAAAGGCGTACAGAATGTTCTCGCGAAAGCCGGTTGGGATATGAAGGACGTTGACCTATTCGAACTCAACGAAGCGTTCTCAGTTCAGGCTCTCGGCGTAATGAAGGAACTCGGTCTTGAAATGGACCGGGTCAATGTTAATGGCGGAGCGGTGGCTATGGGACATGCGATCGGCAATTCCGGCGGCCGCGTTCTAACGACGCTTCTGTACGAGATGAAGCGACGCGGAGCAAAACGTGGTGTCGCGGCACTCTGTCTCGGCGGCGGAAATTCAGTCGCGTTGGCGGTCGAACGAGACTAGTTCGAATCTTGCAACATGTGCCGCTGATCTTTCGTTTTATTAACGGTTAGAAATTGTACTTGAGGTACTCAAATGACAGGAAAAGAACATAACAGATTGGTTGGCATCTTTTTAATGGCTCACGGTGGTTTCCAGGGAGCGATAATGCTCGTGATGTGTATCATCTACGGGATCATCGGCTCCGCGATGGCAGTGGGTGCGAGACAGGGTGAAGAGCAGATGGTTGGGGCTGTCTTTATCGGCGTTACGGTATTGATCGCGTTTATATCGCTGTTGTTCATTGTTCCTCAGGTTGTCGGAGGCTACAAGCTTTGGAAGGAAAAACCCAACGCCCGAACTTGGGGAATTGTTGGCAGCATTGTTTCCTGCCTTTCTTTCCCGATCGGAACGGCCGTCGGCGTTTATGGCCTGTGGTTCCTATTTGGTGAGGAAGGTAAGAATTTCTACCTCAATGGAGGCTCACGTCCGATGTTTCAGAACCCGCCGCAGCCACCACAGCCGAATAGCTGGCAGTAAGTCATACGCATAATCTAATCGAGCGATGGAAAGCTAATTTCCATCGCTCGTTTGTTTTGTATGCACTGTCTAGTTATTCTATTTATTACTACTTCAAGCCATAGATACGGAGAAAAACAAGGTAAAAATGAGTGAATTGATAGGCGTTATAGGCGCGGGAACGATGGGCAATGGTATCGCCCAAACGGCAGCGGGAGCGGGTTTCAATGTTGTGATGTGCGACATTTCGACGGAGTTTGTCGAACGCGGTGTCGCTAACATCAGCAAAAGCCTCGATCGTTTTGTCAAAAAGGAAACGATGACCGAAGATCAAAAGGCTGAGGTTCTCGGAAGAATTAAAACGACGACCAGTCTTGAAGATCTGAAAGACTGCACGCTTGTGGTCGAAGCCGCTTCAGAGAATTTTGACATCAAAAAGAAGATCTTTGAGGATCTCGACCGCATAACATCGCCGGAAACTATTCTTTCATCGAACACTTCATCGATATCGATCACAAAGATCGCCGCCGCGACCAAACGTCCGGATAGAGTGATCGGAATGCATTTTTTCAACCCTGTTCCTCTTATGAAACTGGTTGAGGTTATCCGCGGAATTGCAACATCTGATGAGACTTACGCGATCGTGAAAACTCTGTCCGAAAGGCTGGGGAAAGTGCCGGTCGAATGTAACGACTATCCAGGCTTTGTATCTAACCGCGTTCTGATGCCGATGATCAACGAGTCGATTTTCGCCCTACACGAAGGCGTAGCGACCAAGGAATCGATCGACGAGATCATGAAACTGGGCATGAATCACCCGATGGGCCCGCTCACGCTAGCAGATTTTATTGGGCTGGACGTTTGTCTTGCTATCCTGAATGTGCTGCACGAGGGCCTCGGCGATCCAAAGTATCGCCCATGTCCGCTTCTCAAGAAATACGTTGATGCGGGCTGGCTTGGCCGCAAAAGTGGCAAGGGATTCTACGACTACCAGTAACAATTTGTCGCGATTTTGCGTAAAAACCATCACTTTAGTGATCGAATAAATAAAATGCAGAAAACTTTCTCATTATTTTCGGTGATCAGCCTGTTGTTGATTGGCGCGATGACAAGTCTAGGGCAGATCAAGATGGCTCCGCTCAATATAAAGGAGCGAACATTGTCAAATGGCCTGAAGGTCGTCTCGCTCCAGGATAATTCGAGCCCGACGGTCGCTATCCACGTCTGGTACAGCGTCGGCGGTAAGGACGATCCGCAAGGCAAATCCGGGTTCGCTCATATGTTCGAGCACATGATGTTCAAATCGACGAAGAACATGCCGAACGAGAAAATGGATCGTTTGACCGAGGACGTTGGCGGTTTCAATAACGCCTCGACATGGGATGACTTCACGAACTATTACGAGGTCGTTCCTTCAAACTATCTGGAAACATTGCTCTGGGCTGAGGCCGAGCGGATGCAGAATTTGAATGTCGATGACGCGAACTTTGCATCGGAACGTGATGTCGTGAAGGAGGAATATCGCCAAAGCGTTCTCGCTAATCCGTACGGCCAATTTTACGAGTACATTAACAGCCTTTCTTACACGACGCATCCATATAAACGAGGTGTGATCGGCGATCTCGATCAGCTAAACGCTGCAAATTCGGCCGATGCCCGTAAGTTTCATCAAACCTATTACCGTCCAGACAACGCATATCTAATTGTCGTCGGAGATTTTGATCAAAAGCAATTCGACGTGTGGACGGATAAATATCTCGGTAGCGTTACGAAACCGTCAACCGAAATACCGCGTGTTGCGATAAAGGAGCCGGTCCGTACAAAAGAGGTTCGATACGCGAAAAGCGCACCGAACGTTCCGTTTCCGGCGGTCGCGATCACTTATTTAGGGCCACGCTCAAATGATCCCGATAACGCGGCGTTGGTTTTGGCTGAAAAGATCCTCAGCGGCGGTGAAAGTTCGCGATTGTACCAGAGCCTCGTTTACAAACAGCAGATCGCGCAGGAGGCGTCGTTCACCGTTGACGATAAAGTTGACGGCGGACTTCTTTACTTTTCAGCGATAGCCAGCGAAGGCAAAACAACAGCTGAACTTGAAAAGTCGCTCCTGGCAGAGTTAAAACGCATCCAGAAGACAGGAGTTACGGCTAAAGAACTCGCAAAGGCCAAGAATCAGCAGATCTCCGAAAACATTCGGGATGTAGAAACGAACGACGGAAAAGCCGGAGCGATCGAAGATGGAATTGCCTACGAACAAAACCCACGGGCGGTCAATTCATGGGTTGCCAACCTACAAGCAGTAACTATTGCCGACATAACACGAGTAATGCGTAAATACTTCACCGACACAAATCGCGTCGTGATCTGCTATACCAACGAGGGAGGTGCAAAATGATGAAAGCGATCAGATCTATCCTCTTTCTAGTTCTAACACCGACGTTGCTTCATGTAGCGATCACAGCACAGGAACAGCCGCCAGCTCCCGGTATGCCGAGAACGGCCACGATTCCATCGTCGAAAGAAAAAAAGCTTCCTAACGGCCTCACGGTAAGTTCGATCAGCAAGAAAGGCTCTCCGATCGTTACGGTTCAGCTCGTAATTAAGCGAGGAGCTTCCTCGGAGTCGGAAAGCAAGGCGGGACTTGCCGACATTACCGCGGCAATGCTGACAAAGGGAACAAAGACCCGCACCGCGACACAGATCGCCGAAGCGATCGAATTTCTCGGCGGATCGATCGGCAGTGGAGCTGGTTGGAATAATAGCTTCGCAACGGTAACGGTGACTTCAGATAAGCTTCCGCAAGCGATGGCGATCCTTGCAGATGTTGTTTTGAATCCCAAGTTCTCGCAGGAAGAGCTCGATCTTTACAAATCGCAAGCTCTGGACGGACTAACATACAACCTCAAGCAGCCCTCATTCCTGGCAAATTACGCAGCCAGCAAATACAGTTACGGTGAACATCCGGCGGGCGGAACTAAGGCGAGTATTGGATCGATCACGCTTAAGGATGTTTCTGACTTTTACGCCGCGAATTTTCATCCTGATGACGCGGTGCTGATCTTCGCCGGTGATACGGACAGTGCGGTCGCAAACTCTCTTGCAACTCGCTATTTTGGACTGTGGAAGCGTCCTACTGTACGAGCCGAAAAGGGATCGAGCGTTTCTGTTCCAACCGAAAATCTCCCGCTTTATCGGCGAATGTTAGTGATCGACCTTCCAAAATCAGGCCAGGCATCGGTCGTTTACGCGAACAAGCTCCCATCTGTTGGCC
This sequence comes from Pyrinomonadaceae bacterium, assembly GCA_047600985.1. GTDB lineage: Bacteria > Acidobacteriota > Blastocatellia > Pyrinomonadales > Pyrinomonadaceae > OLB17. The sequence goes on from JASGKA010000002.1 coordinate 1,445,512, forward strand.
GACTCGATCCTCAGTTTTATCGAGCGTCGGTCTTGAATTCCGTACTAGGCGGTGGATATTCGTCTCGGTTGAATTACGAGATCCGCATTAAACGTGGACTAAGCTATGGTGCGGGCAGTAGTTTCGTGTGGCGTTCATCAACGGCAAATTTTGGCACCAGCGTTCAGACCAAGAACGAATCTGCAGCGGAGGTCGCGGAATTGATCCTGGCGGAGCTCAAGCGCATGATCGACGTTCCTGTGGCTGAAGATGAACTTGTCCCCCGAAAGTCGGTTCTCACAGGTTCATTCGGACGAAGCCTGGAGACGACCGGTGGTCTTGCTGCATCACTAACGAGCCTGTATTCTTTCGGAATACCGACATCCGCATTGAACTCTCACATGGGCGACATAAATAGTGTTACAAGTTCCGAGATCAAGGAATTTGCCGGACGATACCTTCCGGGTGGCGATATTATCATCTGCGGCGATTACTCTGTTTTTAAGAATGATCTGGCGAAACGATTTCCGGGTGTCAAGGTGGATGTGATCGCGGCTGACGATCTAGATCTAAGCAAAAGCGATCTCCGAAAGTAAGTCAGGAATCGACAGGCTCTATGCATAAGAATCTGCGGTCATTCATCGAGCTTCTGCGAAAGGAGAACGATCTGGTCGAAATCTCGGCCGAGGTCTATCCATACCTTGAGATCGCCGAGATACACCGCCGTGTGATCGAGGACGAAGGAAAGGCTCTGCTTTTCACCAATGTGAAAGGGTCGGACTTTCCTGTTGTAACGAACCTTTTCGGTACAAGGAAACGGATCGATCTCGCGTTTGGTTCTAAACCGCTCGACTTTGTAAAACGCGCCGTCCACGCCGCCGAAAACCTGTTGCCGCCAAAGCCTGCGAAGCTCTGGGAGTATCGCGATCTGGCTTTTTCCGCTCTAAAGTTTGGAACCAAGAGCGTAAACAAAGCTCCCGTTCTCGAAACCCGCCAATCGACCGTCGATCTCGAAAAACTGCCGCTTCTCCAGCTCTGGCACGAAGACGGCGGGCATTTTGTGACGCTGCCGCTGGTTTATACCGAGAGCCTTGTGAACGGAAAGCATAATCTCGGGATGTATCGGATTCAGAGGTACGATAAAACCTCGACGGGCATCCACTGGCAGATCGGGAAAGGCGGCGGCTTTCATTATTTCGAAGCGGAAAAGCAGAATAAACCGCTGCCTGTGACGATCTTTCTCGGCGGTCCGCCGGCAATGATCCTTTCTGCGATCGCTCCGTTGCCGGAAGATGTCCCTGAATTGATGCTCGCCTCGCTCCTCAATGACGGAAAGATCTCGACCACCAAAAACCCGCTTGGCGAGAACCGTCACCGCCTGATCGCCGATGCTGAATTCGCCATCTGCGGCAGCGTCGCACCACACGAACGCCGTGCCGAAGGGCCGTTTGGCGATCATTACGGTTACTATTCGCTCGTCCACGACTATCCGGTGTTCCGTGCCGACGCTGTTTTCCACCGGAAGGACGCGATCTATCCGGCAACTGTTGTGGGGAAGCCGCGGCAGGAAGATTTTTTCATCGGCGATTACTTGCAAGAACTTTTGTCTCCGCTTTTCCCGCTTGTGATGCCAGGAGTTCGGGATCTGTGGAGCTATGGCGAGACGGGCTTTCATTCGCTTTCCGCCGCGGTTGTGAAAGATCGCTACGCCCGCGAAGGCCTCGCCGCCGGTTTCCGGATCCTTGGCGAAGGCCAGTTGTCGCTGACCAAATTCCTCTTGCTTACTGACCAGCCGCAGGATCTGCGTGACTTCAGATCGCTCTTCGAACACATCCTCGCCCGGGCCGAATGGCATCGTGATCTGTTCATTTTCAGCCAGACTGCGTTCGACACGCTCGACTACGCGAGCGGCAAGATCAATCACGGCAGCAAAGCGATCATGATGGGTTTTGGCGAAGCGAAAAGGGAACTCCAACGCGAATTCAAAGGCGAAATTCCTGCCGGCATCACGCGAGCCGAGGTTTACTGCGGCGGCTGTATTGTCGTCGAAGGCGACAGTTACGAGCATGACAAAGATCTTGCTCAACGTATCGCGAAAGCCGGGAAGTTTGACGACTGGCAGGTTGTCGTCATCCATGACGATGCAGATTTTGCGAAGTCTACCGAGAAATTCCTCTGGGCGACATGGACGCGATTTGATCCGGCTCTGGATATTCATGCCAAAGAGATCAACGTCCAGAACAATCACATCGGCTATGGCTCGCCAATCGTCATCGATGCCCGAATGAAACCGTGGTACCCAAAAGAGGTCGAGCCTCATGAAGACATCGTTAAGCTCGTCGATTCGCGTTGGAGCGAGTATTTCTAGATCTGCCACTCCCGTAATGCCCAAAAACTGGCCAACCCGCATTCTTCTGATCTTCGCTCTCGGAGCGTTGATCGCAAGCGCGTGCATCGCGTACGCATACTTCATCGAACCGCAGCGGTTGGTCGTGAATCAGTCGATGATTACAATCAAAAACTGGAATCCCACATTCGACGGGCTCAAGATCGTGATGCTGGGCGACATTCACGGCGGTTCGAACTACGTAACCGAGGAGAAACTGCGGCTCGTGGTTCAGAAGGTCAATGAGCAGCAGCCCGACGTGGTGGTGATGCTCGGCGATTTCGTGTCGGAAGAGCATGAGGATCAGCCGGTATTTCCGGTCGTGCTGAAAATGCCGGTCGAGACGATCGCGAACAATCTCGCGGGGATGAAAGCGAAGTACGGTGTCTTCGCCGTGCTCGGCAATCACGACGGATGGTACAACGACGATCTCGTCGCCGCCGAACTTACCCGAATAGGATACAAAGTCCTGCGTCACGAGGTCGCAGCGATCGAGAAGGATGGGCAGCGGCTGCGGATCTTTGGGATGATCGATCACCTCAAACTCAACAAAACCTGGCAAAAGACGTCGGATGATGCCAAAGCGATCGTGGAAAAGAGCGGCACCGGCGACCTGATCGTCCTGCAGCACAGCCCCGATCTGCTGCCTATCATCTCGGGCGACCTTTCGATCTCGCCGGACCTCAAACTGATGCTCGCGGCTCACACCCACGGCGGACAGGTTTGGATGCCGGTGTTCGGACGTCCGATAGTGCCTTCATTCTTTGGCCAGAAATACGCTTACGGCCACGTTCGTGAGAATAACGTTGACCTCTTTGTCACCAGCGGCGTCGGAATGAGCGTTTTGCCGCTCAGATTCATGGTGCCGCCCGAGATCCAGGTGTTGACGATCAAGAGCGGGAATTAATCCAACGCCGGTTTCTCCGAAATACTCAACGCCCGCAGCCCGCATAGCCATGCGGTCATTCCAACCACAACTCGTCCCCAATTCGCGACGTACCATCGATTCGCGGTCGTGGCGATATCCGCACTCGTCATCTCGGGAACGTGGTACAAAAGACGCAGCAGATTCGGCACAAACCACGCGAAAGTGACGGTCACGACCACAATGGCGATCACCGTTCCGGCAGTTCGCCATTTGCGGTGGCTGCCCGTAGTTTTCAGGCCGGTTAAAAGGGTGATGATCGCGACAAGCCCGACGAGCGGCGTCAGGAATATCCAAAACCGACCGCCCGCGTTGATAGCAAAATCGGGATTCGCCTGATTGTGCTGATAAAACGCCACCACCGAATCCGGCGCGTTCAAGGCCCACATCGGCAGCACGACCAAAGTCTCATAAAGCCCGGCCCCGATCTCGAGGCCGACAACGACTACGAACAGAAAAAGAAAGAATCTCGACAAACTCATTAAGTCTCCCAGTGGGAAAGCCTTCCCACAATATAAAGCGGATTTAATCGAGTTTCGGTCTCATTTTACTGCGGTACAAATTGTTGATTGCGAGCGTTGCTGAGAGTGCCAGAAAGGTGATCAGGATCAGACTGTAAAAGGCTCGTGTGTAGTCGCCGCCGTCGGCATCGGCGATCTTTGCGGTAATGATCGGGCCGAGCGAAGCTCCGGACGTTTCGATCAAAATAACGGCTCCGAGGATCTTGCCGTACTCTTTGACTCCGAAGTATTCCGCGACCATAAGTTGAAGCAGTACGAACATACCGCCGTAATTCAGGCCGAAAATGACCGCAAATACGTAGATCGTAATGTTATTGAAGTAGAGAAAAGTAAGCGTCGAGGTCAGCATTAGAGCCCCCGAAACGAGCATTACTCGTGAGATAGGGAAACGGTCGCTCAGGAATCCGTATAAAAATTTGCCCATCACGCTGAGTGCGAACAGCAGCGATTGGACGCCTGCGGCTTGAGCCGGCGTAAATCCGATTTTCGGGCTTTGCAGATAAAGGTTGAGCTGCTGGGTCACAACAAAGATCGTGTAAAAGATCAACGCCGCCGTTATGCCAAATATCCAGAAGATAGGCGTTTTTATCGCAGCCGCAAGCGTGAAACCGGTTGAGGGGGCATCGATCGCGGGAATTTCGTCGGCTGATGATACATCTCCGTCCGGCACTGATTCAACGTCCGCCGGACGATTTTTTACAAGGAAGAGAACGGCCGGGAGCAGCAAAACCCACACGAGCAGGCTCACTGAAAGCATAGCTGTTCGCCAACCGTACGCCTGGATGAGAGGCGTCGCTATCTGCGGTATCACGACGCCGCCAAAGCTCGTGCCGGTCAGGACGAGGCCGAGAGCGGTTCCGCGCCGTTTTGAGAACCAATTTGATACAAGGACCGTGCAGACCAGAACTCCGACAAAGGCAAGAGACGCTCCGAGCAATGCATGGGCCAGATAAACCATACCGACCGAACTCGCCTGAGAATAAATGATCACGCCGCTGCCCAGAATGACGCAACCCGCGACCATCATGACCTTTGCAGAAAGCCGTTGCAGCAGATAACCGGCAAGTGGTCCAATTAGGCCTGCGAGAAAGAATGTAATGGCTGGTGCGTAGCCGTAAACTGATTGGATCCGATCCTGCGGTACTGATCCATTGGCTACGAGTTCGTTCTGGACGAATTTATAAAATACAGGTATGCCGCCAATTGAAAGACCGTTGCTTACCACAAGTGCAAGCAAGCAAATGGCGGCTATGATCCAGCCATAAAAGAAAGTTCCGGCTGGTTTCGTCATAGGATGATCTGGGGGAAGGTGTTTATACGCAGAGATTTACGAGAATTCGTTATACCTTTTGCGTCTGATAATAGAGATTATGTAAGATTTACCCGATCAGTTCGGGCCACTCATCAGTTGGCGTTTCCGGATCATCGAGCGACGTATCACTCGGTGTCGACGACGCGGATAGGTCAATTACCTTTTGCTCGACGAATATCGGACAATCGAGCCGCAGTGCCAACGCGATCGCATCTGACGGTCGTGCGTCGATCATTACCGGGTCGCCGTTTTTATCTTTTAATTCGATACGGGCGTAAAATGTGTTTTCGAGCAGATCTGTAATAACTACGCTGGCGGCCGCTAACTCGCATTCAATGATGACGTTTCTAAGCAGATCGTGCGTCATTGGCCGCTGCGGAACCACTTTTTCGATCTCGAGGGCTATGGCGTTAGCCTCGAACGCCCCGACCCATATCGGCAGGACGGTTTCCGAATCGGTGCCCTTAAGCACGACGATCGGCGTGTTCGTGTTTGGATCCATTATCAGGGCCCCGATCTTTACTTCGATCAGGTTTTGTTCGTTGCTCATGTTTATCCTCGGATCTCTCCAAACAGCGAATTTGCTTTGATATCCGTTATTTCGACGTCGACTATCTGTCCCAAAAGTTCCTTCGAACCAGTAAAATTAACGACTTTGTGACACGTCGAATGGCCGGTCAGTCCTGATTCAGTTCGGGTCGACAGCCCTTCAACCAATACTTTACGTTTGGTGCGCAGATATCGCTCCAACCGCTGGTTTTGAACGCGTTTTTGAACGCGTTCCAGTTCCATGAAACGCACCGTCTTCTCAGCGGCTGAAACGTCGTCCTCAAGCTCAAATGCTGGTGTTCCTGGACGCGGTGAGTATTTGAAGATGTACGCCATGTCGAATCCGCAATATTCTACCATCCGCACGCTGTCGCGGAAATCTTCCTCCGTTTCGCCCGGAAAACCGACGATGATATCGGTCGTGAGTGCGATATCACGGTGCGAGGACCGCAAACGATCGATCTTTTCGAAGTATTTTTCGATCGTATGGCCGCGTTTCATCATCTTTAGCACACGGTTACTGCCTGACTGGACCGGTAGATGGACCCAGTTGCAGAGATTTTCGTGATCCTCGATCGCGTCAACAATGTCCGAGCGAAAATCACGGGGAAATGAGGTCGTGAACTTTACCCGCTCAATACCCGTTGCGGCGACAGCCCGAAGTAATTTTGTGAACGCCGACTTCCCTGCAAATCCTTCAAGTCCTGCTTCAACTTCCGGCTTGTAACTATTTACGTTTTGGCCAATTAAGTGAACTTCCCTTACACCTTTTTCTCTCAATTCCTCAACCTGCCGAACAATATCGAGTGGAGCAAAACTGCGTTCGCGTCCGCGCGCAAAAAGGAACGATACAATAGGTGCAAAATTTATTACAGCCCTCGATGATCGGCAAAAACGCGACGTACGGCGAATGGCGATGTGTATCGGCGACTGTCCAGTCGTATTCGTCCTCACGCTCGCCAACGTCGAGAACCTGATTGCCGGTCCGCATCGTTTCATTTACCGCGTCCGAAACACGCCCGACGGCTCGCGTTCCGAGGACGAAATCGACGCCCTCGATCTTGTCGAAGAGCATTTCGCCCTCAAGCTGTGCGACGCAGCCCATCACGCCGACGACCGGCATTTTCTTGGCTGCTTTCTTTCGCAGACGGCCGATGCGTGAATAGAGCTTATGCTCGGCTTTTTCGCGTACCGAGCACGTATTTATGATGACAACATCGGCGTCCATATCGTTGGAAGTCATCTCGAAACCGTCGCGAGCAAGCGTCGTCGAGATGCGCTCTGAATCAGAGACATTCATTTGACACCCGAAAGTTTCGAGATAAACTTTTTTCATATATGGCGCAAAAAGTGGAACGGCCGGTTTTTGGGGCGAAGGACTTCGTTCACCTGCATTTACATACCGATTATAGCCTGTTGCAAAGCACAATCCAACTTAAGCCTCTCGCAAAGAGGCTGAAGGAATTGGATATGAAGGCCTGCGCGATGACCGATTACGGCAATATGTATGGAGCCGTCTCGTACTATAACGTCATGTCCGGAAGCGGCATACAGCCGATCGTAGGGATCGAGGCTCACTTGACATTCGGTAGCCGTTTGGACCGGACTTCGTCGGTCGGAGCGGGCGAACGAGGTTATTACAATATCATTCTGCTCGCCCGCAACGTCGAAGGGTATCAGAATTTGGTACAACTCTCATCTTCAGCATTTACCGAGGGATTTCACCACAAGCCGAGGATCGATATTGAACTGCTTTCACAGCGAAGCCATGGATTGATCGGACTTTCGGCCGGTATTGACGGTGCGGTTTCGCATTTTTTACTCAACGGAAATGAGGAAAAAGCTCTCGCCAACGCTAAGCTTTTTGAAGACATTTTCGGTAAAGGAAACTATTTTCTCGAGATACAGGACCGAGCTGATGAACGCGGGCCGAAGCTGATCGCCGATACCGTCGAGCTTTCAAAGCAAACCAGTATCGATCTGGTCGCAACGAACGACGTTCATTACATGAACAAAGACGACGCCCGTGCCCAGCAAGTGCTGATCGCGATAGGCGAAGGACGAACAGTTGGTGAAAGCCGCGGCGAGGAATTGGCGATACGGTATCTGCGTTCGGCTGAGGAAATGTGGGACATTTTCGGTGCCGAACTGCCACAGTCGCTGAACAATACAATGAAGATCGCTGAAATGTGCGATCTGGAGATCCCGCAGGGTGACGACGTTCGACAGCTTCCGAATTATCCGATCCCGGTGAGCGAAGGCGAGATCAGCGTCGATGACTATTTCGAAAAAGTCCTGTGGGAAGGCTTCGAGGAGCGAAAAAGAACCGAATGGGAGCCAATGCGTGAGCTAGGAACGCTTAAGCACACGTTCGAAGAGTATGAGGAGCGTTTGCGGATCGAGATCGCTACGATCAAGCGAATGGGCTTTCCCGGCTATTTCCTTATCGTGTGGGATTTTATTGCATATGCCAAAGAACAAGGCATTCCTGTCGGGCCCGGACGTGGTTCGGCCGCCGGTTCCCTTGCGGCGTTTTGCTTAAAGATCACCGACGTAGATCCGATCCAGTACGATCTGCTTTTCGAGCGATTTTTGAACCCTGAACGTATATCGATGCCCGATATCGACATCGATTTCTGTATTCGCGGCCGTGGTGACGTGATCAGTCACGTAACCGAATTCTACGGAAAAGAGTCTGTCTGTCAGATCATCACCTTCGGAACGATGGCTTCGCGGGCCGCTATCAAAGACGTCGGACGGGCTTTGAATATGCCGTACGGCGATGTCGAAAAGATCGCAAAACTCATCCCGCCACCGATCCGCGGCCGAAATGTAAGCATTTCCCAGGCTCTCGATACTGTTCCTGAGCTTAAAGCCGCGACTAAGGATGCGATGGTTAAACAACTGGTAGATCTGGCATTACGGCTCGAAGGTTGCTCGCGTCACACATCAGTTCACGCCGCCGGCGTTGTCATCAGCCCAAAACCTCTACACGAACTCGTTCCAGTTGCGATGTCCGGCAAGGACGAACTGACGAGCCAGTATCCGATGGGTGATCTAGAGAAAGTTGGGATGCTCAAGATGGACTTTCTGGGACTCACGACGCTCACAGTCATCGCCGATTGTCTTGCATCGATGAAGGAGAAGCTTGGCGTCACGATCGACTGGGCAAAGATCCCAACCGACGACAAAAAGACGATGGAGCTTTTTGGCGAGGGCCGGACGGAAGCGATATTCCAGTTTGAATCCTCAGGCATGGCTGATATGTGCCGCCGTCTGAGGCCAAAGGAACTCGAAGATCTCTCGGCTCTTAACGCGTTGTATCGTCCGGGACCGCTTGATGGCGGTATGATCGACGATTTTATCGACCGTCATCGCGGCCTGAAGCCCGTAGAGTATGTGCTACCGGAGATGGAGGCCATCCTGGGAAACACCTTCGGCGTTCTCGTTTATCAGGAACAGATCATGCAGCTCGCCCAGCGGCTCGCCGGCTACAGCCTCGGCCAGGCCGACCTGATGCGTCGGGCGATGGGTAAGAAAAAGATCGAGGAAATGGCGGTCCATGAAGCGACTTTTGTGGAAGGTGCCGTTGCTAACAAGATCCCCAAAAAGACTGCTAAAGAGATCTTCGACCTAATGGCGAAGTTTGCCGATTACGGTTTTAACCGCAGCCATTCGATGGCGTACGCGGTTCTCGCATTCCAAACGGCGTACCTGAAAGCCCATTATCCGGCGTATTTCTACGCTTCGGTTTTATCTCACGAAGCCCAAGACAGTGCTAAGGTCTATAAATATTCCACCGAGTTAAAGTCGATGGGCCTTTCGCTGCTGCCGCCCGACGTAAATGAAAGCGGCGATGGCTTTACGCCGGTCGAGGACACGGTGCGATATGGACTGACCGCCATCAAAGGGATGGGTTCATCGAGCGTCGCGGCGATTGTCGAAGCCCGCAAAACTGGTAGATTCACGTCGATCTTCGATTTCTGCTCGCGAATGAATGCCGGAGCGGTCAATCGTCGCGGGCTTGAAAGCCTGATCGCTGCAGGAGCGTTTGATTCCATGATGCCGCCTGAAACTGAGATCGGATCCTGGCGTGCCCGGCTGAACGCTGCTATTGAGCCAGCCTTACAGCAAGGTCAGCGAATGGCTGAAGATCGTCTTCGCGGCCAGAGCGGGCTATTTGGAACTGTTGAAGCTTCATCGACAGAGGTTCAGGAGCTTCCTGAAGCGATCGCCTGGAGCCAGGCTGAGCAGGCTTCGCGCGAGAAGGCAGCGATCGGATTCTATCTCTCGACCCATCCGCTCGACAATTATACGGAGCTGCTGGACGGAATAAATCTGAAGAATATTGCTGATATTGGTGAAATGAATTCCGGCGATCTCGTCACGCTTGCGGGCATGATCAGCGGTTTGCAGATCCGCACGAGCAAAAAAGGCAATCGTTTTGCGATGTTCCGGTTTGAAGACCGGTCTTCGGGTATGAAGGCTGTTGTGCTCGGTGAGAATTTCAATAAGCTAAGTCCATTGCTGGCGGACGATCAGATGTTCATCGCCGACGGCAAGATAGAGGCTCCGGATGGGCAGGAACCGACGTTGATGATCAATGAATTGCGGTCTTTGGACGAAGCGGTTGCCACGCGGGCAAGGGCGGTCGACATAACCATTCCTACTGAGCCGGACGAGGCGTATTTCGAATCACTCTATTCCCTTCTGGAACGCGAACGCGGTCGGTGCGGAGTCATCCTTTCGCTGAAAGCAGGAAATACTCGCGTAAAACTGGAATCCATTGGTCTGAGCGTAACCGGCAGCCGTTCACTACAGCGTGAACTCGAAGGCCGCGGCTGCTCGGTCGAGTGGGTTAACTGAACAATTCCGGGCATTGTTGTATCATAGAGCTTATGGCCACAACCGCTTTTGAACGTGTGCAAATGGCACGGCATCCTGACCGTCCTTACGCGATGGACCTGTTTACTACGATCTTTACGGATTTTGTCGAGGTTCACGGCGATCGGCGTTTTTCGGACGATCCGGCGATGATCACCGGATTTGCGAGGCTCGATGGGATCGAGGTTTGCGTGATCGGCCAGCAAAAAGGTCGTGATATCAACGAACGGCGGCATCGTAATTTTGCGATGTCGAAACCCGAGGGCTACCGCAAAGCCTTGCGAATGATGTACATGGCCGAGAAATTCGGTCGTCCTGTGATCACGATCATCGACACACCCGGAGCTTATCCAGGTATCGATGCCGAAGAACGCGGCCAGGCGGAGGCGATCGCTTTTAACCTTCGCGAAATGGCAGGTTTGAAGGTACCGATCATAGTCGTCGTGCTAGGCGAAGGCGGTTCGGGCGGAGCATTAGCGATCGGTATCGGTGATAAGGTATTGATGATGGAAAACGCAGTTTACAGTGTGATCACGCCCGAAGGATGCGCCGCGATCCTATGGAAATCAGCCGAACGTGCCCCCGATGCAGCTGAAGGTTTAAAGCTTACCGCTGCCAATCTAAAAAAATTCGATATCATTGATGAGATCATTCCCGAGGACGATCCATGGATGATCCCTGTCGAAGGAGATAAGTCGCGGCAGAAAGCGTTCGACAAGATATGTGAGACTTTGAAGACTAGCATTCTTCGCGAGATCAAGACGCTTTCTGCTCTCGACACTAAAAAGCTGCTCGATGATCGCTATCAAAAATTTAGGAAGATGGGCGAGTGGTTGTAACCGGTGCCTGATCGTTAAAAAAGGTGGAGCAGAATCAACTTCTGCTCCACCTTTTTTCCGAAGTTCCAATGTTTGAAATCTAGAACGGAATGTCATCATCGGCACCAGCAGGTGGCGAAACCGGAGCGGGCCGTGAGCCGCCGCTGGACGAAGCACCGGCAGACGAACTCGATTGCGGCGGGCCGCTGTGTGTGTTGTCGTAATCGTCGCGTCCACCGCCGCCGCTGTAGTCGCCGCCACCTTCGCCCCGCTCACCAGAGCCGATAAATTGCATGTCGGTCGCGTTTACCTCCAGCGATTGGCGATTGTTACCGTCTCGATCGGTCCATTCCTCAGTTCGAAGCCTGCCTTCGATATAAACAGGTCTCCCTTTTGTTAACCATTTCGCGGCAACCTCGGCCTGATTTCCCCAAAGCGTGACTTTGAACCACGTCGCGATATTTTGCATTTCGCCCGATTTATCGCGGCGCTTTTCGTTCGTAGCCATCGAAAAGCTGCAGACAGCCTGGCCCTGCGGGGTGTAGCGAAGTTCGGGGTCTTTTCCAAGATTTCCGACGAGAATAATTTTGTTGAATGACATAGAAATTCCTCTTTTTTGGTTAACGTTTTGTTATTGAATAGCATCAAATATAGCACGACAAGGGGCGTGTGCTAAAATCGGAATTTCGCCCAGACCGAGAGAATTTTGATTTTGTGATGCGCCGCTATTTTCTGCCAAACATTCTTCTATTTCTAATATTTATCACGAGTGCTCTGGCGGTTTTCGGGCAAAATAAGCCCGTTTCGCCTGAGATCACGGTTACGAAGTGCTGGGCATATCCTACCATCGAATTGGGAATGGCGATCGCTTCGGACGGGACCCGCATTTATACTGGTGGCGACGGAGCCAAGATTGAATCCCTTTCGCTTGACGGGAAGAAGATCTGGTCCACCGAGCTTGGCGGCGATCTGAGTTCAAATCTATTTCCGACCGAGAAAGGTCTTGTTCTTGCAACATCAACTGAACGGGCTACGGGGGAAAAAGCGGCTTCCGTTCTTCGCAGTCTGAGCAAGGAAACCGGCATTACCAATTGGACGGTTAAGCTACCCGAAGCAGAACGTTATGTTCTGGGGCCATATAGTGGCTCGGCTATCGTTGTCTCGAAGAGCGGCACGATCCAGGCCATGGACGCTGCCGACGGGAGCGTTAAGTGGAAACGTGAGATCGCCGAAGGTTTCGTTGCCGAGCCTGTCTTTTCACCGACGAAAGTGATCGTTGCAGGAAAGGCGAATCAGATCTTCTCAGTCTCGCTTGCGACGGGTGAGATCGAGTCGATGCGGAGGTCGGTTTTCCCCGTCACGTCACTGGGCGAACTGCCGTCAGGCGAGATCGTTGCGGGCGACGAACGGGGTAACGTTTCGACGCTAAACGGCACGGACAAACCGCTTTGGCGGTTCAAAAGCGGCGGTGAGATCTCGCGTATTTTTATCAGCGGCGAGAATATCCTGGCGACCTCGCACGACAATTTTATTTATCTGCTGATGGCTCGAAACGGTGATGTCGATTGGAAAAAACGACTCGGCGGACGTGTTTTGCAGCTCGCGAATGTCGGTGATAAATACGTTCTGACCATGAGCTTCGAGGAGAATGTCGCGATATTTACCGATCTCGTGACCGGAAAGGTCGCGGGACAGATAGTCTTCGCTGAGGGCGAGAAACTCGTGGCTCAACCCGTAGTCTCGAACGCGGCCATCTATATGCATACGGATCGGGCAGTATATTCTTACTCGCTCGGAACGTGTGGCGAAAGGGACCTGCTCACGAAAAAGCGCTAAGATCACAAAATAGACCGCATATTTACGGCTCCAGCACCTACAGGTCTTTCGTTTTCTTCATAAAAAAAACGGCCGCGGAGTGTTTCCGCGACCGTCTATTTAAAATAATTTCAGCAGCCAAAACCAATTTCTAATGCGAAACGGTGTGCTGCTGCATCATCGAGTAAATTTCGTCTTTTATCAGTAATTTCTTTTTCTTGAGCGTGACCTCCTCCAACTGTTCGTCGTCGCTTGGGTATGTAAGATGGGCTAGTTCGTTTAACCGGGCTTCGAAATCTTCATGCTGATGAACAAGATCTCTGAAAGCTGAATTACTCTTTATTAGTTCATCTCGCACCGGGTCTGCGATTGACATATCCATATGGCTTTTGTTCCTCACTTGTCAAGATCCCGGTCACCCACGTAACACTTTGGTAACCGGGTCAATTTTCATATTAGACCTATCTTTTGAAAGAATCAAGCTTCAAATCGAGAGCGAGAGTAACTGTTTGAAAAGTCAGATATCGATCGTCCGATCGTCAGTTAGATTCCCCCAGAAAACGCACTTTCGTGTTTTAGAATTTCTACCAAGATCGACTCCAAAAAACTGGTCAAAAGTGTGGCACGTGCCACACTTTTTCAGATCACATAGCTGGAAGGCCGATAAACAGGGCGTTATGAAGATAGGTAAGGTCGTAGATCTCGCCAAATTTCAGGCAAAACTGGTCAAACATAAACGCCATTGTCTAACCAAAATACCGCTCATTGGTCGAGGTAAAACCCGCTTTTGGTAAAGGTCGTTTTAGCACAAAAAAGCCGGTCTTCGAGGCTCACCGCTGCGAATTTCCGATCTGAGCCGACTGTCAACTATAGTTTACAGCTTGAGGATCATGGTGGTCATGACAATGGCCATAGCGGACACCATCTTACCTTTTTTGATCTACAGTGGGAGCTTCATCAGGATCGCGTGTTCTCGGGGGTTATCGTAGAAGTGGCTGCGAGTTTGGACGCGTTCGAAACCGTTGCGTTCGTAGAAGGCGATGGCTTTGGCGTTCGATTCGCGGACTTCGAGCCAGATATTCGCTGCTTTTTGCTCGAGGCAGGCGGTGCGGAAGGCGTCGAAAAGGATCTGGCCGCGTCCGCGACCGTGTTCGGTCAGGGTGACGGCGATGTTGTAAATTTCGGCTTCGAGGGTCGCCTCGATCAAGCCGCCGGGGACGATGCCGCCCGACGACGAATCCGTGTGTCGTATTCTCGTCATCGACCAGCCGGAACATGATCGAGGCCGGGTTTTTCATCTCCTCGAGATAACTCTGAGCGGACCAATGGCTCAGATTGGTCTCGTCGGCGATGCGGATGAGGTCGGCGATATTTGCCGTCTCAACCGGGCGTATTCGCAGGGATGTTATGATCTCGGGAGATGTGTTTTCCATCTAAAAACTTTTGCTGATAAACAATGGCGGCACGACAACACCGCGAGCCGTGCGGCAGTAGCGTCCGACAGAATTCGCGAGGTTCCATCCCACGTTCACCGCATTTGGAAAGGCTGAAACCTTCTCGTAAAAACGTCCGTGGACCAGAAAAGTTGAACTACTTTCGCCACCGACGCTGGCGATAAACGCTTCCTCAGTAACAGTGTAAGGTTCGCATTGCGGGGCGATACCATCAGCGCTAACGATAAAACTCTGCACACAGACAGCATCGCGGCCGACCGGAAGTGCGGCGGTGACGGGACCGTGAATGGCCGCGGAAAAAGCCATCGCATCAAGGGCGGACTGGCTCGACATTTCTATGCCGAGCCCGGCTTTTAGGCCGAGAGCGGTCGCAATGCCGATCCTGATACCGGTGAAGCTTCCCGGCCCGGCGGATACGGCGATGGAATTTATCTCTTGGCGTCCTATTCCGTTATTCGTTAAAAGCAGATCGATATTGAAAAGGAGATCTTCGGCCTTGGAAACGTTTGAGGTGCCGATCCAGTGAGCGATCTCAATGTCTCCGCGAAGCAGCGAAATGCTGCCGCCAGAGATGGCGGATTCGAGAGCCAGCGTTATTTCTTCGTTCTCTGTCATTTGCTCCGATCTTTAAATTCCCTGCTGATCCGGCGGATCGACGATGGGATCCGGTAGAAAAAGTTTCCTATCTGATAGAATACGCGAGTCCTTGCGTCAAAGCTCCCTTCCATCTGAACGGTCGCCCAGATCGGGTTCTGATCGAATCTCAATGCGATCTGTTTCAACAACCGCGACCTGTCACTCAGCACTATTTCGAGCGGCTCGTTCTTGTCTTCGCGGGCCCATTCATATTCCACACGGGCGATCAGCCAATCAGGCAGATTGCGTGCCTCGTTCTCGATCGGAGTTCCGGTGAGGTCGAGGCCCAGGTATTTTTGAGCGAGCCCGACCGTGCAAACCAGCCAACGGCGGCGCTTCGGACTGACAACAGTAAGAAAGCGGTCCCAATCGAAATCCGCCTCGCGGTTAGCAATAGCGTAATAGATATCCCACAGCCGTTCCTTGTTTCCGCCGCCGTCGGTTAGCCAGTGAACGATGAGAACACGAAGATGGTCTTCCGGTCGAAGAATGCGATACGTTCCCGATCCCGTATCTATCAGCCTTGAATTCTCAAACAGGTCTTTCCAGTCAAAGGTATCGAGGTGGCGGAGCTCTCGGTGCAGGTCGATCGCGAGGCCGTCGGCAGCTAAACTGGTGAGCAATTGGCTTGCCTTATCAATATCACGCCCTGCGACAGCCAGATCCATGTCGATAGACGGGCGATGAACCGATCCCGGATAAAGTCGTGCGGCCGCAAGTCCTTTAATGAGAATAGGTTCTATGTCATTATCTCGAAACAACGCAAAGGCTTTCAGGGCGTTATGCTCCTGAACCTTTCGCTGAAGAGCACTCCAACGGGCTTTGTTGGATGGCTCGCGAGAATGGCTGCTGTTAGTCTGCACAAGAAGAAAGAGTAGCAGAGACAACGAGTCTCTACTACTCCTAAAAGAAACCTAATTTATTTGCTCAGCTTAGGGAGCACAAAGACCCGACGAATTACAGTTTGTCGTTGACGGGCAGGCTCGGCCGTTGCACTGAAGACTGGTGGTGCAGGTGCACGAAACTGCTGCCATCGCACTCTGAGGTGCAACAAGCGATGCGATAACCGGAAGAGCGACCAATGATGCGAAACCGATGGTCTTGAGAACCTGACGGCGTGACTGACCGGCGAAACGCGGTGCGATCTCGTTAGCGAGAAGTCCGTTCTCGTTGAGCTGATCGATTGCGAGCCATACGAAATCTTCGGTGACCTTTCCGTCAAACTGTTTGACGATGTCGGCAACGGTGTTCGTACCATCGCACGATTTCCAGACTTGGGCAGCCGAACTGTTCAAGCAGTGAGCTTTGTTGCTGTCCAGGTCGTAAACTAGTACCTCATCGGGCATTTCCTGGACCACAATGCCATTCTGGCGGGCCATCGGATTATTCGGGTTATTCATCTTCTTCCTCCAAGCGAATAGGTTATGCGTGTGCAAAATAAAGTCAAAGTTCTCGGGATCAGTATTGGGCTAAATTAACCGCCCCCGATAACCAAATGTTGTAATAATTCTATCTCAATTTACGTGTTTGTCAACGAAATCGAGCAATGTTTTAGCAAATCTTTCTGCGGAACCTCTAAGACTCGAAACGATTATGGCACGGCTTGCTAATTTATGCAACACTGCAACAGAAAATTCGGGCCTGTCACGAATGGAAAGTGTAAAAGGGATTAGCTTTAGCACGCCAGCCCCCGCGGTTTCCACCTGCGGATCCCAAACCGCGTCCGGTTGATATCCGGTCAGCAGTATAACACCGACCGGGATCGGTTCAATTCCAACCTTTCCGCCAATGTCGTCGATACCGAGATCGTAGGTCTTAAAGTCCTCCGTCCGCATTGCGATCCTCCGCGGAAACGGGTGAACCAATGCGTCCTCGTCTATTATAGCAAAATCGTCGGAATAATACTCAGCTCCTTGTTTCACAAGCTCGGCGGTCAACGTCGATTTGCCCTGAAAGCTGTCAGCCGGCATCACGATCGCCTTCCCTTCCCAGCCGACGACACCAGCGTGCAGGAAAACACGGTCGGGAGCTTTCTCTCCAACAGAAACGCGTAAAATACTGTCGAAAAAGCGGTAAGCCTTTAGCTCGGTATCCGAGGCTCCGAGTTCGGCGCCGTTGTGGATCAGCATCAGATCGCCGTTCGGCAGGCGGTCGAGTGTGAATTCGTGATCGAATAGATCAGCCTCGATCTCGCGGACATTTCCGAGCAGCGAACGTTTTGCGACGGTCACCGCTCCTTCGAATGCCGCCGCGTCGTTGCTCTCGATCCGTACGTTAACACCGTATGATTCGAGATCGAATCTATACGCGGCGGTTTTGGCGGTGATTTCGGATGTGACGCTCATGTTAAATCTTTCAGTGCAGGACCTTTTTCCAAAAACAGAGAACAAGTATCACTGAGGTCAGCACGATCACAACCGGAAACATTGCAAGCCCGATCTCGTCACGAAACTGTACCGACACCAGCACTGAGATGCTCAGGATCGATGCCAGCACTCCGTACAGGATCGTAACGCTGCGGTGTGAAAAGCCGGCGGAAACGAGGCGTTGGAAAAGGTGTTCGCGATGGGCGACCCAGATCTTTTCGCCGCGGATCAGCCGCCGCAGTATCGTGACGACCGAATCAAACAGGAAAAACCACACAAAAAGCACGGCCGCGATCGGCAACAGGTCGGGCGATTTGGTCACGGATTCGCGTGCCATCAACGGCAATGCCGCGAACGTGAATCCCAAAAACGCACTTCCGACGTCGCCCATAAAAATGTGCTGCGGGTTCCAGTTATGCAGCAAAAACCCGAGGCTCGCGGCGGCGAGGACCCCGCAGAACAGATAGATCACGGGCATTCCGAGGATAATTCCTAAACAAAGCCAGCCGATGCCCGCGATCACCGCCTGCAGCCCCGCGAGACCATCAATTCCATCCATGAAATTGTAGGAATTGACCATCCAGACGATCCAGAAAAACGTGATGACGTAGCCCCAGTTGCCGAATTTCAGGTTCCCGAGCATCGTGATACCGTGCCACGTTTCGGTGTCCGCCATCAACAGAACCGCCGCCGTGCAGTGCACGAGCAACCTGACCGGAAACGAGATCGAGCGAATATCGTCGAGAAAACTGATCAGCGCGATCATCGCCGCACCTGAAATGTAACCCCACGAAAAACTGCCCGTGACCATCCACGATATCGGAACGTATGTGAGCAAGCAGATGACGACAATGACGATTCCGGCTCCGTGTGGTGTCGGGGCGTCGTGCGAGCTGCGTTCGTTCGGGATCTTAAGGAAATTTTGCTTGATCGTCCATCGGCGATAGCTCGCCACCGCAAAATATGAAATGCAGAAAACGGCAGCAAAAATGGCGATGTCGATCAAACCTGTCACAAAATACAAGCCGCACGGTCGCGGCGTTTTACAGAGGGCTTTTTAATGTCGGCGGCCACTCGCGGCCTGCGTCAAAATTCCTGCGGTAAATTCAATTGAACCTAAAATCCCGCTGTCGTGTCAAACATCGGAATGGATTGCCGAAACTGTAACTCAGAGCGGCTATCTCAAGGAATCGGCATACGCCTGGACGGCAGTTTCGGTCGAATATTTGGCGAGAGCGGCTTCCCTCGCCCGCTCGCCCATTCGTGCGAGATCTTCGCGCGAATCATAGATCTTTTCGATCAGGGCCGCGAGTTTGCGGGCGTTTCCCGGCTCGATGTGCCAGCCGATCTGGTCTTCGTCGATCACGCGGGCGAGTTCGGAGCCTTCGTCGGTAAGAGCAAGCACGGGCTTTCCGGCGGCCATGATGTTGTAGGTGCGGCTCGGCATCGCGGTTCCCCACATTCCTTTGATCAAAGCGACGAGGCCGAGATCGCAGGCGTTTAGAAAGATATTCTGCTCGGAACGCGGGCGGTAATCGAGCACGGTGACGTTTTGGAGAGCATTGTCGCGAACTTCGGCATCAAGCCATGGCTTTTTCACGCCCGCTCCGATGAAAACAAAGTGGAACTCTTCCCTGTCGCTCAATGATTTCGCGGCTTCGATGATCGTTTCTACATCGGTCGGGTGCCCGATGTTGCCGGCATACATGAAAACGAATTTGTCCTCGATGCCGAGTTCCCGGAGCAAAGCATTGTCGTTTCGCGGCGTTGGGTGAATCGTTTCGAGATCTGCCCAGTTCGGGATCGTGACGATCGGAATGTCGAGCCCTGCCGTCTTTCGCACGAACAGCTCATTCATATCGCGGCCCATGACGATGATGTTCGTCACGTGCTTGTAAACCCAACGATTTACAAAGTTAGCGAATTTTACGAACAACGAACCGGGCTTTGACGCTCCGACCGCGATGAGGATCTCAGGATAACTGTCTTGAATACAAAGGGTCAGGCTCGCTCCACGGATCAGGCATGCTAGAGCAGTCGTCACCGGCAAACTCGGCGGAGCCGTCACGACCATCACGTGATCGCCTTTTTTGAATAATTTGAGCGATTTGAGAAAGATCGAGATGCCGATCGTCAGCATGTTGAAGAGACGGAACAGGAAAACGTTTTTATCAAGCGTTGTGCCGCTCGCCCGGAAGATCTCAACATCGCGTCGCCACTCGTGTTTGTCGGCCCGCTGGCCGCGCGACATATGTTTGGGCTGGCCCGTGATGACCTTCACGGTTCGCCGTATGGCAATGCCTTCGGCGATCTCGGTGAGGTAATAACCGGTCGAGATCTCTTCCGGATAATAGACCTCAGTGAGGATCCAGAGGGTGTTTTGTGGGCTCGCATCGGGCATTTGAGAAAAAATTTAACCACAGAGAGAGAAAAATTAACCGCAGATGGACGCAGATAAACACGGATAAGAAGTAAGATTGCGTCAGACCGTCCGATTCTTATCTGTGTTCATCTGCGTCCATCTGCGGTCTATTTTTTTATGAAACGTGTTGCCGCAGGCTCGTGTAGCCGAGCATGATTTTGCTGACCGTTTGCGAAACGTTATTTGCTAGATATTCCGGCGGTGCGGTCCAGGCGGCGGGTTGGGCGATGGCGAGGCCGACAGCTTCGACGATGGCTTCGGTTTCGGCTCCGGCGAGGATGTTGCTGCCGCATTCGATGGTCTCGGGGCGTTCGGTAACGTCGCGGAGCGTGATATTCGGAATGCCGAAGATCGCACATTCTTCCTGTACGGTTCCACTGTCGGTGAGAACGGCGAGCGAATTTTTTTCGAGTTTCACAAAGTCGAAAAAGCCGAGAGCTTTGAGCAGTCGAATGTTTGGCGAGGCCGGACGAATACCGTGCTGTTCGAGCTTTTCGGCGGTTCGCGGATGGACCGAGATCAGCACGGTTTTGCCAAATTTTGTCGCCACCTGGCTCAAAGCATCGAATATTTTCCTGATCCGCTCAGCCGAATCGACATTTTCCGCACGATGCAGCGTGACGAGAAAATATTCGAACGGCGTGACGTTCAGAGCCTTCATCACCTCGCTCGAATCGATGCTGTCGCCGAAATGATCGAGGACCTCTTTGATCGGATTTCCGGTGACGAATATTCGATCACGTTCGATCCCCTCGCGAACGAGATTGTCCTTGCTGCGTTCGGTGTAAGGCATCAGGATCGTGCTGGAATGGTCGATGATGCGGCGGTTAACCTCCTCAGGAACGCGGTTATCGTAGCAGCGGTTTCCGGCTTCCATGTGAAATACGGGAATCTGGCGTCGAGCTGCCGGAATGGCAGAAAGCGCACTATTTGTATCGCCGAGAATTAGGACGCGATCGGGTTTGTGGGCCTCGATCAGCTCGTCGGTTTTCGTCAAGATCTGTCCGATCTGGTCGCCGAAAGTCTTCGATTTGATCCCCAAATGCACGTCCGGTGTTCGGATCTCGAGGTCGCGGATGAAAATATCGCTCAGGCTTTCGTCGTAATTCTGTCCTGTGTGAACGGTGACGTGATCGCAATGCTGATCGAGCACACGCAGCACAAGGCTTAATCTGATGATCTCCGGCCGCGTGCCGAAAATGGTCATTATTTTCATAACATCAAAGACTGGACCGCAAGCGTCTCGCTTGCGAGTGGTCAATTAAGAAACTGCTTGATCTCATCGCCCGCCTGAATCAAAAGCGTTCTCAACTCGTCACCTGATATGTTGTTATCTTTCGACGAATATTCACTCGTGAGAGCCTGTTCGGTGACATCGCCTTCACGCAATTCCGGCAGAACCGGCAAGATCACGTAATAATCGTCACGTTCGATCGTGCGGAAGCATTCTTCCTCGGAAACCATGATCTCGTGAACCTTTTCGCCGGGGCGAATGCCCGTGAATTCGATCGGAAGTTTTTTGTCGCCCATCAGTACGTCGGCGACGTCCGTGATCTTTGCCGCTGCGACTTTAGGCACGAACGTGAGGCCTCGACCACTGCTTTTTACCGCTTCGAAAACCGTGTCAACGGCTCTGTCAAGGCTCAGCAAAAAGCGTGTCATTTCCGGCAAAGTGATCGTCAACGTTTGCCGTTTTTTGATCTGATCGACAAAAAGCGGAACGATAGAACCACGCGAAGCGATGACGTTGCCGTACCGGACGCAGTTGAACTGGACGTTCGGCAGGTCACGGTTGGCTTCGATGAGGACGCGTTCCTGCAGAGCCTTTGTCATTCCCATGACGTTGATGGGTTTGCAGGCTTTGTCGGTCGAGATGCCGATGATCTTTTTGACGGGCAGATCGTTTTCGCGAACCGCTCGGACGATGTTCGCGGCACCGTAGATGTTGGTCAGAACCGCCTCGAAGGGATAATATTCGCACGATGGAACCTGCTTTAGGGCCGCTGCGTTGAAAATGATGTCCGCTCCTCGCATTGCGGCAACGACTGCCGGGTAATCGCGTATATCGCCGATGCGAAAATTTAGCCGGTCCTTCGAATTCTGATAAATAACATCGTCCGTCGCAGTATCGCGATGCAGGAAATCGAGCCGCATGTAATGCTGCTTCGCCTCGTCTCGCGAGAAAACCGTGATCTGCTCAGGCGTGCCGAGTTCGCCCGTCAGGATGCGTTTTACAAGCGTCTGCCCAAGCGAGCCGGTGCCGCCGGTGACGAGAATTCGTTTGCCTTGTAGTTCGTTCATTTAAGGTCGGAAAAGCGAGAAACTGTCTGCAATTTTATCATCGTCGGCTAAATAGCTGAAATCCGTACTTTGCGGGCTTTGCTCATCTTTGCGACTTTGCGGAAACTTCGCCCTGTTTTCCCGCAAAGTCGCGAAGTAGGCCAAAGGCCGCAAAGGAAAACATCCTATGGTTTTAGCGGGGCTTGGAGCATCGCGATATTCGACTGCTCGATCTGCGGATCGGAAAGCCAATCGACCGCGAATTGTCGTGCGGCTGTGGACATTCGCTGATATTCGTCGTTGTCCATCGAGACGGCTTGCTGAATAGCTCGTGTCCATTCGAGCGGTTTCTCGAGCGGCAGATCCCAACCGATTCCCTTTTCCTGCAGTCCTCGCCACGGTGTACGATCACTTATGATCTGTGGCACGCCCGAAGCAAACGCCTCGATAAAAACATGCCCAAAATTTTCGCCGAGCGTTGGCAAAACAAAGAAGTCATACTCAAAGAGCGTCGCCGAAACTTCCTCATGTGCGATCGGACCAAGTGAGCGGATCGAGATATTTTCCGGCAAGGTCGCCGCGATGCGCTGGCATTCTTCCCAATAATCCTGCTCCTCGAGCGTTCCGCAGACGTCGATCGAGAGCTGGCCGTCGATATCGCGAAGATGCTCGAGCAGCCAGTTGAAATTCTTCTTTCGCATGAAGCGCGAAAGAAATATCATCCGAGCCTCGCCCGCCTTTTTTGTTGGTTTGGCGGCTTGGACGTATTCCTCAAATATCATCTTCGGCGGCATATTCGGGGCGATATGTATATCAAGGCCGCGACCGAGTTCGCGTGTGATGTCCTGCTTCTCTTCTTCCGAAGCGGCCTTCCAGGTGAAACTTTTTGAAAGGAGCAGAACCTTGGCGTTTGCGATGTAAAGTTTTTTTCTTAGAGGATTCAGCGACAAAGCTCCAGGCGAAAATTCGCCCTCAGGAGCCATTATCACGGGCTTCCTAGGCGTTCGGCGGAAGCGAAGCAGCGTGAGATACATGATCGTCAGGCGGCTGAAAAAGCTGTTGAGATAGATGGCGTCGGGATCGCATTCCGTGATCAATTTTCGCAAACGAGCCGCCCCGACCTCGGTTTTCGAAAGGTAATAAACTTGTGCATTACCGACCTGATTCCATTCGCTGATATTAACGCTTGTGTACGACGTTTTCACCGCGCTGCCGTCGTGGTCACGCGTGATGATCCGAAAATCAAACCGCTCGCCCAGCCGATCGACCATATTTGCCAAGGTCCTGACCGCTCCGCCGCTTTCGAAACCAGGCAGGTAATAGTCGCAGATGACGAGGATCTTTGGTCGTTGGGGCATTTAGCGGAACGAATCGTACGGCATCGGGTCGGCGGCCATTCTGGCGATCATTGCTTCCCAGTCAGGCGAGGCGAATCCAGTAAGAGCTTTGAACCTCGCGGAATCAAGGCTTCGGTCGACGACAACCGCTTCGCTCGGGTTTATGGTGATGTTCGCGTTGAAATATTTGTTAGCGAGCGTCAGCAGATCGAATTTGCTGATCGGCTCGCTTGAGATGTGAAAAAGGCCGTTGAGATCGGGGAAATTCTTGATGAGATTAGCTATAGTATCAGCCAATTCGATCGTCGGAAAGCCCGAGTAGATCGCTTTTGTATACCCATCCACCGAACCGCCGCGATGGGTGAGGAACCATTCGACGATGCTGTGCGAGGTCGATATTTCGCGGCCGATGATCGATGTTCTAATCGTCAACGAACGGCCTTCGGTGACCTCGCCAAGTAATTTGCTCATCCCGTACAAATCGCGGGCGTTCGGTTCGTCTGATTCGGAATAATTTCCAGTTTTTCCGTCAAAAACGCAATCGGTGCTGATCGTGATCGGGCGAAATCCGAATTCGGCTGAAAGCTGAGCGAGCTGATTCGGGAATATCGAATTTATCGTCAGCGTACGTATTTTGTCAGCGAGCGTCGGATTTTGTTTAACGACGCCGACGCAGTTGACCACGCATTCCGGCCGCACGACTTCGAGCACTCGCCGGATTGAATTTATGTCAGTAACGTCAACCGCAGGAAAGATCGCGTGGCTATTGAATATCCCAAATCTCTCAACCGCTGCGGCGTTGGTTCGAATAGTCGCGAAAACCTCGAATTCAGTGCTCAGGCGTTGGTAAAGTTTGTGGCCGAGCATTCCGCTGCCGCCGATGATGAGGATGGACATTCGTTTTATTAAATCGGGCTTTCGCCAGCGAATCGGGAAACGTTATTTTATGGTTTTCGGATATCCGTTGCAAAAGCCCGCGCGTGAGCAAGGGCGGAACACGCAAGTTGGAGGTTACGCCCTTGCTTACGCGCGGGCTTCTGCCTTTCGGACACCAGACCGATCACTAAACTTTCAGCACGCGAAGCGACTGCTCGGTATTCTTGAGCGAGGCCAGCTTGTTCCGTAATTCATCGAGTACAGGTTCAACCTGAATTCCGTTCATACACGGATGGCCCGCGACTGGGCATTCCTGACAGCGGCAGCCTGCACATGCAACATCGTGCTGAAAAACCCTGTGCCCATCGCCGAGCGGAAACCATTGTCCCGGATTGTCGCGCTCATGAAACAGCGCGACCACCGGCGTTCCGACTGCTGCTGCGAGATGTGTTGTTCCGGTATCGAGCCCAAAATATAGATCGCACAGGGACAGGAGCACGGCCGATTCCCTGACCGCAAACTTCCCCGCCGCGTTTATACCGCCGCCTATTTCCGCGGCCATCGCATCGCCCAATTTTGCTTCCGCAGGTCCGCCGACTATCATGATCTGGCAGAGGTTTTCGGCGATCAGATGTTTAGCGATGCTTACAAAATTCTCGGTCGGCCATGAATTCGCCGGTGTTTTGCAGCCCGGAGCGAGAGCGAGCAGCGGAAGATCCGGATTTTTCCACACTCCCGCAAGCCATCCCGCCATTTTTGCTTTTTCTTTGCTCGCGGTCTCGAAAAACGGCCGTTTGAGATCATCGGAAGTTGAAACCTCGATGCCATCGTTCGCCAGGCGTTCGAGTTTTCGCAGAGCCTCGTGTTCGACGATCGCAGGCCGACCGAGATCATCGACGGGATATAGCTTTTCGCGAGAAAACGCGTGGAATCCGAAAAGGTTTCGAATTCCGCACGACCGAAGGAAGAACCGGTCGCGGCGTACGGAACTTTCGGGACGTTCACTAATCACCAGATAGACGGCGGCGTCAAATCTTTCGCCCCGGATCTTTTTCCAAAGCCCGAAATACGAGGCGTTTCCGCTTGAATAGTCGAGGCTGCGATCGATCAGGTTCTTCGGGATCACTTCGGACGCGGTGACGACGTGGTTGGGCTGGGTGTTTTGGAGCAGGACGATCTCAGCATTGCCGAAATGCCTTCGCACGGCTCGCAATGCGGGAATCGCGACGATCGTGTCGCCGAGCGATCCGATGATGTAAACGAGAACCTTTTGCCTTCGCTTCGTTTCCATCAGGCGGAAAGCACCTGGAACCGGGCGTTTTCGGCGGCGAGCATTTCGCGTGATATCGGCGTGGTTCCGACCCGTTCAACGACTAGTCCAGCAGCGAAATTCGCGATCTCAGCGGCTTCGAAAAACGACAGTCCGCCGCCCAGAGCCGCTGCCATCGTGCCGATCGCCGTATCGCCGGCTCCGGTCACGTTGTAGACATTACGGGCTGTCGCTTTCAGGTTTCGTGGTTCTTGTCCGTTCTGGAAAAGCGTCATTCCGCGTTCGCCCTGCGTGATCAGGATCGCTTCGAGCGAGAGGTCGTGGAGCAGTTTTTCGCCGGCGATCGTTACAACATCCGGCGTATGAGTTTCGAGCCCGCAAGCGTCGGCGGCTTCGCGTTGGTTTGGAGTGAGGATCGTGGCTCCGGCGTATTTTGAGTAATCTTTCCCTTTCGGATCGACGAGCACGGGCTTGCCGTTCTCATTGGCGAAGCCTATCAGTTTTTGAACTAGCTCGACCGTCAGGAATCCTTTTGCGTAATCTGAAAGTACGACAACGTCAGTAGCTCGAATGAGCGGCTTGATCTCACGGAAAAACTCGTCGACATCAGTCGTTGAAATATCAGTTGCTGTTTCCTGATCGAGCCGGGCGATCTGCTGATTATGGGCAACGATGCGGGTTTTTAGTGTGGTGAAACGGCCTTTGACCGGAAAGAAGAGGAAGTCGCCTATCCCGGTTTCTTCCATTATTTTCGGAAGTAAAGTTGCTGCTTCGTCATCGCCTGAGATGCCTACCAGAAATGGTTTTGCTCCGAGTCCCGCGATGTTCGCTGCCACGTTTGCCGCACCGCCGGCGGCGAGCGTGGTGTTGTCGAGCGAAACGACGGGAACAGGAGCCTCGGGCGAGATGCGGTTGACGGTTCCCCACCAGTAACGGTCTATCATCACGTCGCCGATGACGAGAACCTTTGTGTTTGAAAGATCGTCGAGAATTCTCATCAATTTATCCAAATACCGGATCGGTCGCTATCCATTCGTCGACCATTTCGCACCAGATGTGGGCGATCGTAATGTGAACTTCCTGAATGCGTGCTGTGCGATCCGACGGTACGAGAACGCAAGCGTCCGATAGCGATGCGAGCTTTTTGCCATTGGTTCCGGTCATGCCGATGACCGAACAGCCGCGGTTTCGGGCTGCCATCACGGCTGCGATCACGTTTCGCGAATTCCCGCTCGTGCTAATCGCGATCAAGCAATCGCCGTCTGTTGCCAAAGCATCGACCTGTCGGGCGAATATTCGCTCGAAATCGTAATCATTAGCAAGCGCGGTCAATGCTGATGTGTCAGTGGTCAGAGCAATCGACGGCAACGCTCGCCGTTCCGTTTCATACCTTCCGACAAATTCCGCAGCGATATGCTGAGCGTCCGCCGCACTGCCGCCGTTGCCGCAGATCAGAACCTTTTTTCCGGCTTTGAACGTCTCGATCAGGAGCCGTGCACAATCGTCGATCGGCCCGGGGATCTCAGCGATCACTCTATTAAAGACATCGAGGTGCTGGTTAAGCGACCGCTCGATGACAGAGCTTCCTTTGATGCCTTCAGGCGTTTCATTTTCTTTTATCTTGTCCACAATGCTGCTTGAAGAAAATCCATCGACTAACGGCAGCGAGAGAACCTTTCCGCCATTCGCAGTCACAAAATCCGCTCCGATTATCTCATCGGGTTTCCAATCACCGCCCTTAACCAAAACGTTGGGTTTGATCTCATGGATCAGCTTTTCCGGCGTCAATTCGTCGAAAATTCGCACCTCGTCAACCGATTCGAGCCCGAGCAGAACGGCTTTTCGAGCTTCCTGGCTCTGAACGGGACGATCCGGGCCTTTTATGCTCCGCACCGATGCGTCGCTGTTGATCCCGACTATGAGCCGCGAACCCAGAGCCCGGGCACGCTTCAGCAGGTCGACGTGGCCGGCGTGGAGAATATCGAAACATCCGTTGGTAAATACGATCATTTATGTTGCAGTAATGCCTTTGATACTTCCGGTCTCGATGCGTTTTGCGATGACGTTGACCACCAGAATTCCGATCACCGACGTAAAACCGATCTTAAAGAACACCGGAATGATCGTGCCGTAAAATCCTTCATACGAAACCGACGTCAGCAGCATGAAAAATAGCGTGATACGCCAGACGATCAGCTTTTGGCCCTCGATCAGCGATCGGTAAAACAGCCTTAATAAAAATCCGAGGACGAACATGCCGATCGGAATCCCGATTATCCCATAGTTTCTAAGCAGATCGCCGATGGGCGTTATCGCGTATGATGAGCCAGAATAATCGAAATACAGATCGCTGTATTTTCGCGGGTCGGCGACGACCGGTTTGTCCGGCCAAACGATGCGCGGGATCATGAAGGTCGACAGATCGACCCAAATATTGTTGCTCAGGCCGTAGATCTCTTCGTATGGGGCCAGCTCTTCGTAATTCGAAACAACGACCGCGAGCGTGCTGAGAACGTCGATGCGTTCGGCAAAGTTGACAGCGCCGAAGGTCAGCGTGTCATAGACATCGCTCCTGCCGACCTGCTCGACGGCCGCGAAGATGTTCTCGGTGTATTGCTCGGCACTTTGAGCTTCCTCGGTTCCTTTTACGTTGCGGAACGTGGTGCCGTAGATCATTCCGACCGTCAATCCGACGGTGAGCAATGCTCCGGCGATAACGCCCTGCTTTACGGAAAAACGCCGTCCGGAAAGGATGAACGAGAAGGTTATGATCAAAAAGATCTGGATAATATTCCCACGGCTGCCGGAGTAGAGAAACTTTGTCAGGCTTGTGAAAAGCAGAACGCCGATGATCGGGATGACGATGAAATCGAGCTTGCTTTTGCGGAAAATCACAGACCAAAGCAGTACGCTCGCCTGAACCCAGAACAGTGTCGTAAAAAATATCAGACCGTCGTAAGACGTGAATTCCGTTGCTCGCTGATACCCAAATCGGCCGAGAACGAACGCCAGGATCGTATTGGCGAGGCCCGCGAGCAACAGCAAAACGCCGGGAAACATCAGCGAGTCCGGTTTGTAGTCAGCTTTTGGCAGAATGTCGGCGATCCAGCCGCCAAGTTTTGCGCCGATCGGTAACAGATAGCCTGTCGCAAGTCCCGCGTAGCCAAGCCCGACAAGGCAGATCGTGAGCGGCAGATTGTAGTTTGGATCCTGGATCAGGTTTTCGAACGAGGGCCGCGAAAGGCCGAGTGCGAAAGAGAGTCCGCCAACAACGAATGCCGGGAAAAAGTACGAAAGAGTCGCAAAAACAAGCGGATCAACGAAAGTCAGCCGTCCGTGATAATGCAGATAAAGTAGCGGCACGGCCATCAACAGCCCAAGCCCAAGCAGCCACGGAACTAGATGCAAATTCGGATACGAAGCCAGCGAATCACTCGTAAAGATCAACGCAAATATCGCAACCAAGATCGCAACGCCCATTAGGGCGATGCCGGGAAGAATAGATCTTTCTTTTCCCGAACCGGTCTGGGTTGGAATGTAGCGTGCTGCCTGCATCTATTGATCTGACGGTAAACTGCAAACGGCTATCACGCCGTCTGCCCATTGCGGAGCGATCTTCACGCAAACGTCATTTATCGCATTGATAAACCACTTGTTATGCGGACGATGCTCTCTGCCTATATCATAAAATAAAAACGAGTCGATATGCAGTCCGTGCCGCTCGAGCAGGACTTTGAGCGTCGAATACGAGTAATAGGCGACATGATCGGGATGCACAAATTCGACCTTCCCGCGCTTCCCTCGCAGTCCGTACCATACGAACCGCATTCCGCAATAAGCGTTCACGGTTGTCAGTACCAATTGCGTTCCGCCGTGCATGAACCGTTTGATACCATTCAGAAAAAGCCCCGGATTGTTGAGATGTTCGATCATCTCACCGGCGAGAATTACGTCGAATGATTCGTTCAGATCTAGTTCATCCAGCTTTTCGAGATCGCCGAGGACTATCTGTTTCGAACCGTGAGATTTGAGTATCTCTATGCCTTTTTCATCGGAATCGATTCCCCAAACATCGCTCGCAATCTTTTCCAGATCGTGGTGCAGGAGCATGTTGTTTTTGATCGAATCTTCGGTGTACGGATAGTTCGTACAGCCGAGATGAAGCACACGTTTGCCCGAACAGATCTCGCGGATCAGATCCAAACGCTGTACTAAGCTGAAGTCCTCGGCCATCGCTAAATAGTAACAAATACGCTTGCTTAGCGGTATTTTGCGAGCAGTTCGCGAGCCACTTTCTTCTCGCCCTCGTCGATGAAACCTACTATATAGAGTGAGACGGCATAGGCGATCCCACCGGCCGCAACGGAGCTGAAAAATGACAGCCATGACGGCTGAAGTGTTTTGGTAAGAAGCAATTCGACACCGACCGCCGGCATCGCGGCGATCAAAATACGGATCCCGGCTGCACCCCAGAATTTCCAAAAGATACCGTCGAGAAAGCGTTTTTCGATGTAAAAGATAAGCGGTATGAAAACTAAAACGCCCACCAATCTGCCGCCCGCGACACCGTTTGTTTGCCAGGTTTGGCTCAAAAATATCATTCCCGTGATGCCAACGACCATCCAGACAATCGTGCCGTAAGCGTTCAGCGAGGCCGATCTGAAACCCTCAGCGACCTGCCATGCGACCGTGTTGAGTGCAAGTATTGTGAAGGTTACGGTCTGAATGACGAGCATGACGTAGCATTCGTCGGCGTACCGTTCGCCGAGCCACGCGGTCAGGAAAACCTTTCCGCCCACGACGACCGAGAGTACGGCGAATAAGAGCAAGGTGAGGACGAGTTTGGTGGCTTTTTGATAGAGCTCTTTTAGCTTTTCAGGTTCGTCGAGCAGTTCGTTTACGACCGGAAACATCGCTAGAACAAGGCTCGCCGTGAATAGATGTAAGTAAAGAGCAAGCGTCATTGGGATCACATAATACGCCATCGCCTCGCCGCCGAAATTTCGCAGTATCCACACACGCTCAAAGAAAAGCAGCAGAGTGCCGAATAGTTGATAACCGATTATTCCCCACGCATATTGTCTGACCGATCGCCAGATCTCGGAAGGAATTTTCAGCGTCAGACGGCACTCAGGTATCAGCCGCCGAGCTGCAAAGTACGACACGACGCCAACTATCGACCATGTCACGAGGTTCCATGCGAGCAGAGCGATCCATCCATAACCGAACATCACGATCGCGATACTTCCGAGGCTGAACGAAACGCTGGTGAGGTTAGCGAGCAACAAATACCAGTCAAATCTGTGTATTCCTTGGAGAGCGAATTGAAACACCTGAGCGAGAACGATGCTTAGGATCGTCGTACACGCGATGTAAATCCCCGTGACCGCCTGTTCCTGCATCGGAGCGGGAATCAGCAGAGCGTCAACGACGATCGGTCGAGCGAAAACGAATGCGGCAAGTGAGAGTAAAAGTGTAGTAGCGACTCCGAAAATTATCGTCGCCGTAATCATGGGCGAGATCTTTTCGTGTTGGTTCGTTGCACGGTATTCGGCGACGTATTTAGCTGCAACTTTGCCGATAGCTGTCGTAAAAAAATAAGCGATAAAGCTAAGCATCGCGGCGAGAACGCCGTATTGCTCGTCACCGAGCCGTTTGATCACGATCGGGGTTGCGATCATAGTCGGCACGATCGGCAGCAGCCACGACATTACGCCGAAGATGCTGTTTCGCAGGAACCGTTTCCGTTTGTCGACCGGCTCAGTCTGCATCGGCAAAACACTCCTCGTAATGGCGGATCGCTATACGCGGCAGCTTCGCGTTCGTCAAAATTGGCTAGGACGAACTGGCTTCCCTGTTTTGCGAACGATTGTCGCAAATTAGGATCGTTCTTCAGTTTAAGAATAGCGTCAACAAGTCCTCGTGAATCGCCGGCTTCGATAAGAATTCCGGTTTTACCGTCTTGAACTGCCTCAGGGATCGCAAAAACCTTGGTCGATACAGACGGAATTCCCAGAGCCATCGCCTCAAGCAAAGCGATCGGCAAGCCTTCGACGTAGCTCGGTAGAGCAAAAACGTCGGCGACGCGGAAAAATTCGAGCACTTCTTCGCGGCTCGAACCGACCGTTGACGAGATCCGGATCTCGAAATTATTTAGTCCGTATTGAGCGATCTTATCTTTTTCATCCGCAGTCGGCTCAACCGGCGTTACCCAAATGA
Organism: Pyrinomonadaceae bacterium; assembly: GCA_047600985.1. GTDB lineage: Bacteria > Acidobacteriota > Blastocatellia > Pyrinomonadales > Pyrinomonadaceae > OLB17. The sequence goes on from JASGKA010000002.1 coordinate 1,477,561, forward strand.
ATCGAACGTCGGGATCTTCGCTCTGCAACTTCTTGGCCGCGTCGAGAAATACCCAACGGCCCTTGCGATCGATGAACTGGCCGACACAGAGGACAATAAACTCATTTTTAGACAAGCCGTGTTTCGCACGGAGCTCCCCAATATCGTCCGATCTGTCGAGCACCGCACGGATCTGCGGCGGATTGACGCACGTGTACGTCACCGGGATCTTTTCCCAAAATTTCTGCGTAACGAGATAGCGGACCTTTTCTTTCGTGTCCTTATTCGAGGCGAAAATGTGAAAGCCTTTTAGCTGCGACAGCAATTGCATTCGAGCCGTCCAAACCTTTTCCCGCCATTTCGCCCCGTTGATGGCATTGTGCATTGTGACGAAGACGTTGGCTTTCCGCATCGCCAGCAATACGAAAAACTGCCAAGATTGCCACGGAGCGGCTTCGACGTGGAGGATGGAATTTTTGAGATCGTATCGTTTGAGAAATTGCAGTGTTCTGATCTCGCAACTGATCCGACTCAGTTGTCGTTCGATCTTTCGCTTTATCGTCGGGGCTTGGCCGAGATCGATGACGAAGTCTATAAATTCGATCGTGACGCCGATCTGCTTGAGAAAACCGATCATCTCTGGCGAGGAATTTTGCGGCAGTACGACGATAACGTCCCAGTCCTCCAAGGCTTCCTTCATGATCGCCATGAAATAAACCTGTGCTCCGCCCCATTCGAGATAGGTCCAAAAAAAGATCAGTTTGCGGCGGGTTTTAGTCATCGACGACGGCCGAGGCGAATGTTTCGCGAAGCGGCGGTTCCGGCGCATCGCTCACGGTCTTGTACGTTTTTGTAAAGGCGGCACGCACGAGAAAAACGCAAAAGCCTGTAAATCCCTGCATTTTTGACGGAGCACCTTCGAGATATGCGTACAGACGCCTTCGCAGATTGTGGCCATTTCCGAGGTCGGTGACAAGCACCTGGAACGCTTTTTTCAGCCCCATTTTTTTCACACGGGCCGGGATCGTGTTCGGCAGGCAAAAAACGCGGGCTCGCGGGTCGATGAGCAGTTTCCAACCGAGGCGTTTGAGCTTTGGTGTGAAGACGGCATCGCCGAAATTCGGATATTTTTTCGAATCCATCAAACCGCCTTCGGCAAATGCCTCGACGGGAACAAGAACGCAGTTTCCGACGATCAGATCGACCGTCCACGGCTTGTTTGGCACGGTCCAAATCGTCTGCTTATTCCAATGCCGCCAATCGCCGTACCAAGTGTTCCAAACCGGAGCGATCTGAAAAATCTTATACGGCGTATCCCAAAGCAAAAGAAGAGAGCCGACAATTGACCGCTTGTGTTTTCTCGCCGTTTCGACCATGAAAACGAGAAAATCCTCGTCGAATACGGCATCGTCATTGATCATCAATACGAAAGCGGGATCGTGCTTCAAGGCTGCCCGAACGCCGACATTCGTGCCTTCGGTGTACCACAGATTTCCGTCGCCTTGAACTACCTCAACATTCGGAAACTGGGCCGCGATCGCTTCGCCCGTTCCGTCAGTCGAGCCGTCATCGACGATGATGACATGTACGTCGAGGCCGGCAGTGTTAAGCCGCGACAGGCTTTTCAGGCATTTTAGCGTTATGTCTTTGCGGTTATGGACAGGCGCGACTATTTCGACCCTTGTCAGTTCGTCGCTCATTCGGCGGATGTTCCCTTTCCGGCACTGTGGTCTTCGCACCAGATCGATCGGAGACGGGCACTATTGGCTTGGTCGTCTTCGCTGAGACCGATGCCGAGGTATCTTATGTGTTCCCGGCCTTCGAGTTCGCTGCGGAGAAGCCGCCAGAAATCGACGACCAGAACCTGTGACCATTCGTTGCGGAAATCCTTTGCAGTCAACGATTTGAACGCCGGGTCAGGAGTCGTGATCAGCACAGCCTCAGCCTGCGAAAGGCATTCTTCGATCGAATTGAGAACGACGATGCCGCGACGAAGCACTTCTATCTGCATGTCCGTTGACATCGGATCGTATGCAACAACGCGAATGCCGTTTTTCGACAATTGCTTTGCAATAAAAACGCCCTGCGATTCTTCGGTGACGTGTGAATCAGGTTTGTAGCTCAAGCCCAGGATCGCGACCGTCGCACCTTTTCTGAGCATCGGCAGCAGTCTTGCGGCAGTTTTCTCAGCGATCGAACGGTTTTGGTAATCAGTTGTTTCAGCCAACTTCGATTCGACGCCGAGTTCACTAGCGATAAACGAAAGAGCCACATTATCACGCGGGAAACACGGCCCGCCGTACCCGATGGCTCCGGTGAGGTATTTGCGACCGATACGTGAATCGAGGCCGAGGGCTGCCGTTACAACATCTACATCGCCGCCGGGTAGCTTTTCGCAGATGTCAGCTAGCATGTTGGCGAACGTGATCTTGGTAGTGACAAAGGTGTTGACCGAGATCTTTGTCAACTCCGCGTTCTCAAGACTCATTCGAGCCGCAGGTGCCTGATTTAGTGTTACCTGATCGTAAATAGCTTCAAGCTGATCGCCCGATCGTTTGTCGAATTCGCCGATCAGCGAGAAATCAGGATTAAGAAAATTTCGGATGATGCTGCCGAGCGCGATGAATTCGGGACTGTAGCAGACACCAAAATCTCGGCCTGCCTTCTTTCCCGACTCCCGTTCAAGGATCGGGATCAACGCCTGACGAGTCGAACCGGGCAGAACAGTGCTGGTCAAGACGATATTGTGGTAGCCGTTCTTTTTGCGAAGAGCCTTTCCTAATTCTTTGAAAGCCCATTCGGCATATTGCAGCGAAAACGAACCGCGTTCATCGCTCGGTGTGGGAACGATAACAAATGAAATGTCGGAACCGAGAACCGCCTCTTCGTGGCTCAGCGTTGCCTTGATGCGTTCTTTGTTTTCGGAAATTACTTTGTCGAGATCGGTCTCCTGAACCGGAGCACGGCCTTCATTTACTGCGTCGACGAAATTCTTATTAATATCGACGCCGATGCAGTCAAAACCGCGGCTCGCAAATGCGGCAACCATGCTGGCCCCTAATTTTCCGAGCCCGATGATCGAGATCTTGTCTCTCATAAAACGTGAAAACTACTGATTTGTTCCTTGAGCTGCGGTTTTGGTGAGCTTTGATTCGCGGACCTGTTGTTCGATCCAGTCATAGGTCTTTTTCAAGCCGTCTTCGAGAGAGATCGTGGGTTCCCAACCGAGAACTTCGCGAAGTTTGGAATTATCCGAATTGCGTCCGCGAACTCCAAGCGGGCCGTCGATGTGCTTTTTGGTGATCTCGATCCCGGCGGCATTTGCGATGATATCTGCTAACTGATTGATCGATATCATACGGTCCTGGCCGAGATTTAACGGTTCGGAAAAATCTGACTGCATCAGGCGATAAAGTCCTTCGACGCAGTCGTCGATGTAGCAGAAGGAACGTGTCTGTTCGCCATCGCCCCAGATCTCGATCTCGTGATTGCCCAAAAGTTTGGCATTTGCGATCTTGCGAGCCAACGCTGCCGGTGCCTTTTCGCGGCCGCCGTCCCAAGTGCCGTTTTCGCCGAAGATATTGTGAAACCTGACCGTCCGAGTCTCGATGCCGTAGTCCTGCATGTAACGCATGCAGAGACGCTCGGTGATCAGCTTTTCCCAGCCGTATGCATCCTGTGGTTCGGCCGGATAGGCGTCGGATTCTTTGAGTGGGGTGACGTTCGCGTCTTCCTGCAAGTGCTCAGGATAGATGCAGGCGGAACTGGTGTAGAGATAACGGTTTACGCCATTCTCGCGAGCGGCTTCTAGCGTATGCAGATTGATGAGGGCGTTATTGTACAGGATCTGAGCGTGATGGCACGAAATGAATCCCATCCCGCCCATATCAGCCGCGAGTGCGTAAACATGATCCACGTTTTGCGTAGCTTTCTGGCAATTTTCCCAACGGCGAAGGTCGAGCAGTTCGAATTCGTCGGCGTCTGTTTCGGAAAACTCAGGCAGCTTTATATCAACGCCGCGAACCCAATAGCCGCGGTCTTTCAGAAACGTCACCAGATGGCTGCCGATAAATCCGCCCGCACCTGTGACCAAAACTCTCGTCTGTTCGCTCATAAAAGATCAGCTTTACTCACCGCTGTCGGTGTAGTTCCCGCGGTGGTAATAGCTCTGATAGTAATAGTAATTGTCTTTGTTATTTAGGTTTACGTTGTTCAGCACGACACCGAAGATCTTTGCCCCGATCTCCTGCAGCATCTGCCGCGAACGCTTAACGACCTGTCGCGAACTGCGTCCCGCATGAACCACGAGAATTACGCCGTCCACCATCGAAGCGATCAAAACGCCGTCCGTAAACGACGCGATCGGCGGTGAATCGATGACAACGTGCGTAAATTTGGACTGCAAAATTCTCAGCAATGAAACCATCTGTTCGGATCCGATAAGCTCAGCCGGATTCGGCGGGATCGGGCCCGATGTCATTACATAAAGCTTCGTTCGCTCGTCCTGTTTGATCGCGGAATTCACGTCGGCATCAGACAGTTCGCTGGCAAGCATCGAACTCAAACCGATGCCATTCTCCATGTGGAATATCGAATGCAGCCGAGGACGACGCATGTCGGCGTCAATGATCAGGACTTTAGCTCCGGTTTGAGCGAGGCTGATCGCGGTGTTGGTTGCGATGGTCGATTTTCCTTCTGACGGCAAACTCGATGAGACCAGCAAAGATTTCGGCGCGTGTCCGGCGGTAGAAAGCAATATCGACGTTCGCAAATGCCTGTAAGCCTCAGCCAGCGACGACCGCGAATCTGCAGAGATAAGAAGCGGCGACTGCGGATTCTCGTCCTCGTTTTCCGTCGCACCGACGAGCAAAAGCTGCTTACGCTTCGGCACCGAATCGATCGACGGGATCGCGGCCAAGGCAGGTAGTTGCAAATAACTCTCGATCTCGTCCGTAGTGCGGATCGTGTCGTCGAGATACTCGAGGAATAAGGCCAATCCCATTCCGAACAATGTTGAAAGAAACAGTGCTCCGAGCACTGTGGTCAAACGACGTGGCGAGACCGCAGATTTTGGCGGTATAGCGATCTCGCTGACGCTGATGTTGTTGTCAGAGCCCTGCGAAGCAACGTCGTTTCCGCTCTGCTGCTTGCGCAAATTATCGAGAAAACCTTTTTTGCTTTCGATGTTTTGTTGGAGCAGTTTTATGCTGACGGCACTCTGATTTTGTCCCTGTGCCTCGCCAAACTGTTTATTAAAATCGACGCGGATCTTTTCCTCTTTGTCTTTCGCCTGTTGGTACTTCGTACGCAGATTGTCGAGTAGAACTTTTGCGGCACGTTGACGATAGGTTTCGATATCCGTTTTCGATTTATCAAAAGCTTGTTGCAGTGATTTCTGATAACTATCGATCTGTACATCGATCTCTTTTATTTCGGGTGTATCTTCGAAAAACTCCTGCAAACGTTGGGCTCGGGTTTGTCTGAGATCCGCTATCTTCCGCAAGGTGTCTGTCTGCAGCGAACGCAGTCCGTTTTCCTGTTCGGTAATGTAGCGAGCCGATTCTGCCTCGGCAAGCGATTTAACTTTTTCGGGCGAGTTTGAGACGGTGAGATACATCGCCTCGGCCTCTTTGCGGGCGTTTTCGGCAACCAGAAGGTCTTTGTTTAATCCGCTCAGACGGTCAGTAACGATCGTCTGATCGCCGTCCGTTTTAAGTATTCCAGCGTTTTGTGTGAGATTTACAAGCGACTGTTCGTCCGATTTCAGTTCCGATTCAAGATTTGCGATACGGTCTTGAATGAAATCGTTGGTCTTGCGGTTCGTACCAGTACGCTTTTCCTGATTCTGATCCGTAAAGGTTTTTGCGATCGCATTTACGACAAAAGCCGAGAGATCAGGATCCGTGTGTCGGTACATGATCGCGATCAGCCTTGTGTCCTTGACGGTAGTTCGCGACTCGCGGATCGGTTCAACAACGAGGTTTTTCTTTATCGCATCAACGTAAGGAGCGAGGCGGATCGCTTCGGACATTTCCTCCGAGTTTGCAAGCGAAGCCTGCAACGCCTGGGTATCGACCGAACTTTTCTTCTTTTCAGTATCGTCAGTAGCAAGTCCAAGCGATCTCAGCGCCGAACGCCACGCCGAGACCGATTCTTCAGCTTTTGCCTGCTGAAATTCCTTGTTTGTATCGAGGTTGTATTCTTTGATCACGCGACGGATAAGTCCGTCGCTGCCGAGCAATTGGAGCTGCGTATTTAGGTATGCCGGGTCTGAGTTCATTACCGACCGTTGGCGATCATTGGTAACGAGATCAGGATTTACCTGTTCCAGATCGACCTGAACAATCGCCTGAGCCTGGAAGATATCGGGGCGGCGTGCCATATAGATCGCCGCGAGAGTCGTGACAAGTACGGCAATGCCAATGACCAGCCAAAGTCTTTTTCTGATCGCACGCCAATAGTCGACGAGCTGAAATCCTTCGCTGGCCTGATTCCGATACGACGGATATTGCCCAACCGGCGAGATCGGCGGCTCGAACTCACGGGCGAGATCAACGTCGTGCAGCGGATTTCTGACTATTTCGCGCGAATCTTTCATACTCAAACTTCTTATGGAATCCGGTAAACGGCATTTGGGATCGTACCCTTGAGCGAATCCACAAATCCCATAAGTATCGACTTTGCTTTATCTTCGGAAACGGCAACGATATCGTTCGGCTGCAAGATCGGATCGCTGATCTTACGTTTGGCGATCGCATCAAGGTCGAAGATCAGCTCTTCGCGTTCTGTGCTTCCGTCTTTTTGGCGAAGCACGCGGATCTTATCTTTTTTCGCGGCTCCCTTTAATCCCTCGGCGGTAACTATCGCCTGCGTCAGCGTTATCGGTTCGCGAGTTTTGAAAGCTCCTTGTTTATTGACGTTCCCGTATACGTAGATGATATCGGCATCGAGAACGGAGACAACGTCACCCGGCTGTATCCAAAACGACGCTTTACCTGCCATGACATCACGAACCTTGAATTCACTGATCGTTACAGTGTCGTCAAATGGCGTTCCGGGTTCCCGACAAACAGACGAGGACCCCGTTCGGGCGACATACATTCTCGTTCCGGCATCTTTATTTACTCCGCCCGCAAGTCCAAGTATCTCAAGGAGATGTACTTTTCGGTTGAGATAGTAGGTGCTTGGCTTTTCAACAAATCCGAGAACCATAACAGGTTGCGAGCGCTGTTCAGAGACGGAAACACGAACCACCGGGTTGCGCAAACGCTTCTCTTTCAGGAAGGCCTGCTCGATATCATCAGCGAGTTCAAGTTCTGTTTTGCAGACCGCGACAACGGGTTCGGTCAGTTGTAAAAGGCGTATCGTTCCATTGGGGCCAACAGGAACTACTTCATTGAAATTATCGTGGCGATCGATCTTGATATTCAATACGTCCTGATATCCGATGCGGTAGCGGTCGAACTGGTTACCGGCGAGAGACACGGCTGAATTTGATGGAGCAGTTTTCGCGGGGTCTACTGTCTGCGCGAGGTTTGCCAAACAACAAATCGCGAGAAGCGAGATTCCCAAAAAAATTCTTGATCTAATATTTCTCAAAATCAAACTCCTTTCAACGGACGCGAGGCTCAAAAATGCCTGTAAACGTGCTATTTAATAAACAGGAATAATACCAAATCCCCGTTGCTTTGGAAACACAAGTTTTGAAACTCACGTCAAATTGGCTAAACTCTGAAACACATAATTCACAGCAAAAATGGAAACTGCGACGCCGATGCTTCGGCAATATCTCGAGATAAAAAAGCAATATCCGGGGACGATACTGTTCTTTCGGCTCGGCGATTTCTATGAGATGTTCAACGAGGACGCGATAGTTGGCTCTCGCGAACTCGAGATCACGCTGACGGCACGGCAAAAAGACTCTCCAAATCCAATACCGATGTGCGGCATTCCGCATCATGCGGCAGCAACCTACATTGCGAGGCTCGTAAAAAAGGGCTACCGCGTCGCGATCTGCGACCAAACCGAAACGGCGACCAAAGGAGTAAAGCTCGTAAAGCGTGAGGTTGTGCGGGTCATCACACCCGGAACCGCGGTCGATCCGCAGCTCGTCGAGGCGAAAGACTCAGTTTATTTGGCGTCGGTTTACGGCAGCGGGGACACGTACGGAGCAGCGTTTCTGGAGACTTCCTCAGGGCATTTTTCCGCAACCGAGATCACTGGACGTGATGCATGGCAAAAGATAACGGCCGAAATAGATTCTTATGCACCGCGTGAGCTTTTGTTTTCTAAGTTGTTGGAAAGACAGGTGGTATCCTCGTTCGGCAGAGAGGCTGCGGCAGAGGCCTTGTCGATGTTTGAACATGCTTCGAGATTCAGGAAGCCAGGCGATTCCAAATTCCCTCTTACCGATTTGGAAGATTCAAACTTTGACCTGAAGGAATCCGAACGCCTGCTGAAAGATCAAATGGGCGTTAAGGAACTCGCCGGATACGGGCTTGCCGGCAAAAACGCGGCTCTCTCTGCGGCAGGGGCGTGTTTGCGGTACGCTCAGGAAACTCAACGAGCGAGTGCCGGTCATATTTCGGAGATCGATTACTTCGAATCGAGCGATTTCATGGTGCTCGATTCGGTTACGCTGCGAAACCTTGAAATATTCGAATCTCGCGGTGAAAAGAGCAAAAACACCCTGTTCGGCGTCCTAGACGAATGTGTGACGGGAATGGGCTCCCGACTTTTGCGGCAATGGATCGCTCGCCCTTCGCTCAAACGTAGCGAGATACAGACGCGTTTGATCGCCGTGACAGAACTTTCGGACACAATCTTGCGTGAAAAGCTGCGGTTCCTGATGAAGGACGTAAGCGACCTGGAACGCCTCATCGGGCGGCTGAATCTGGGCACCGCAACTCCGCGCGATCTCGTTGCCTTGCGGCGCTCGATCGGTCAGTCACCGCTCGTGAATGAAACTCTGGCGGACGTTAAGTCTCTGCTTTTGCAGGTTTTAGCGGAGAACATCCATGAACTTCCTGAGATACGCGATCTGATCGACCGAGCGATCAGCGACGAACCGCCGGTCAATCCCGCGGATGGCGGCGTGATCCGCGATGGTTTTGATGCGGAGCTGGATGAACTCCGGAACATCTCGGTTTCGGCTAAACAGATCATTGCATCGTTCGAAGAACAGGAACGCGAACGGACTGGAATATCGAATCTAAAGATCAGATTCAATAACGTTTTCGGCTACTATATCGAGATCTCGAAGGGCAATATCGCGAAGGTCCCGGACGACTACGAACGCCGCCAAACCCTTGCAAATGCAGAGCGTTACACCACTCCGCAGCTCAAGGAATGGGAGCAGAAGGTGCTCGGTGCCGAGGAACGCATTCTTCAGATCGAGACAGAGCTTTTCAAGCAGGTTCGGGCAACTGTTTGCGATGAAACCCGGCTTTTGCAGTCAACCGCGAGAGCTTTTGCGACGCTTGATTGCCTCTGTTCACTGGCTGAAACGGCAGCTCGTCGTAACTATGTCTGTCCGGTCCTGCATGACGGAGATGAGATCGATATACGGAATGGACGGCATCCGGTGGTCGAGGCTTCACTCGGGAATTCTTTCATTCCAAACGACCTCCTGCTGAACAATTCGACCGACCGAATGCTCATCATCACCGGCGCGAATATGGGCGGTAAGTCCACTGTTCTCAGACAGATAGCAATCATTCAAATTCTCGGGCAGATCGGTTCATTTGTTCCTGCAACCTCGGCGAGTTTGCCGATCGTGGATCGGATCTGGACGCGCGTCGGGGCTTCGGATGACCTCGCTTCGGGGCGTTCGACGTTTATGGTCGAGATGACTGAGACGGCTGCGATACTGCATAACGCGACCCCGCGAAGCCTGGTTTTGCTTGATGAGATCGGGCGTGGAACTTCGACATTCGATGGGCTTTCGATCGCCTGGTCGGTCGCTGAGCACCTGCACAATTCGCCCGAGCATTCCGCAAAGACAATGTTTGCAACACATTACCATGAATTGACGGAATTAGCTGAGAACCTACCTGGAGCTAAGAACTATCAGCTCACCGCGACCGAAAAAGACGGCGATGTAGTATTCCTCCACAAACTTAAGCCCGGCAAGGCCTCAAAATCCTACGGCATTGCCGTCGCCAAGCTTGCCGGCTTACCAGTAAAGGTAATCGAACGCGCGAAGAATGTGCTGGAAAAGCTTGAGAAATATGAGCTTGCGGTCTTCGCTGACGAGAAGAAAGAAGGTCTTGCAAAGGCTGCGGGCGGGCGTCTCGCGGCTCAGTATTCCCTTTTTGCCGTCACGAACGAGAATGCGATCGACGAACTCAGAAACACGGATGTCAGCAACCTCTCCGCGGATGAATCAAAGGCTCTGCTGGTAAAGATCCGCGACAAGATAATTTAGGCCGAATTGATCGACCTAGATCCGGAAATTGGTCGAGATTCCCTCGGAGATAGGTAGAGGTAAATGGGCGATTGGTCAAAGGTTGGGACGGAAACTTAGACTAACCGGGACCGATCGTCTGCTATCTCACCTGTAACATTCACAATTACATCTCGATAGCCGCCTTTTTAGTCGCCGGTTTTATCGACAGGATGACGCCGTCAATTCCCGATGCTTTCACATCAACTATGAAGCCCCTTATGGTTTTGGTTCGCCACGCGGAACGGTTTTGAGCGATCAGGGTTGTTGAGCTATCGAGCCAGACATCGACATCCGTCCATTCCGGAAACAATTCGCGCAGAATTTTCGAGATGCCCGCTTTCCTGATCGGGTAGATGGAGCCGTTTGGTGAAGTGGTCGCGGTGATCGCGATATTAGTTTCGGCGAGATTACGTTTGTCTCCCCAGATCTCAACTTTTAACTTTTTGTCTGACGTAGCCCCTCGCAGACCGTTTGCCTCGGTCGTGGCGGAACGCTGATCAATGCCGAGATCTTTAAAAATGTTGGTAACAGCTTGGTTGTAGGCATCTCCACCTGCCGGACTCATTGTTTTGTTGGCACCCGATCTCGAGTAGCCAAACCATACTGACGCGTAGCTTCCGCTGATCGCGACGCCCATCTCTTCCCATGGCATCGATTCAAACATTCCCTGATTCAGGATAATAGAATTATGCAGCGAGCTTTTTTTCCACGCGCCGAGGGCTGCAGCGATATCTACTTTTGCATCCGTCGTGCGGTACAAGGTTTCGTAGCCCTCGCCGAGATAGCCGGAATTGAGTCGCCTTGGTGAATCAGTTTGGCATGGCCACGTTTTCTCGTCATTAATGTCATACGGGCAATTGCTCCAGCTGTGCGTCGTCGCGTGCATGTTTTGGTTGAGATCGAGCATCCGGCGATTGCCGACCATGGTTAGCGTGGGGGAGAACTTCAATGCGGGACGTCCGTTTTCCGATCGATATCGGTTTATCAGGTCGAAAAGCGAGCGTTCGTCCGTCGACACTGTGTCCCCGAGGCAAGGGGCCGCTGTAAATATCCGATTTCCGGTACAATTATCGGGCGTTTGGGCGAGAGCCGTCGCGGAAAAAGCTGCGGCCAGCAAGATGAGAGAGCAAAACCTAAATGAAGTCATGCTGTAATTTTCTAATATTTCACGGCCGTGTCAACAAAATTCGCTCGCGCGAAACGAATTTTGAAGCGACTCGTATTAGAATGAAAGCCATGACAAATCGCCGTGATTTTTTGAAAGGAGCGGTTGCCGCTCTTCCAATTGCTGCAGTCGCAGCAAATACAGCTCTTGCCTCGAACAGTGCCCAAAAGTTTGCACGTCCTGTCGTCGTTTCCACGTGGGACAGCGGAATGAGCGCGAATGCGGCTGCCTGGAAGGTTCTTTCTGCGAAAGGCCAGGCGATCGACGCTGTCGAAGCCGCTTCTCGTGCCGCCGAAGACGAGCCGAGCTGCTGCGTGGGACTCGAAGCGTATCCTGACCGCGATGGCTTCGTGACACTAGATGCCTCGATAATGGACCATAAAGCTAATTGCGGCAGCGTGATGTTTGTCCAGCAGATAAAGCATCCGATCTCGGTTGCAAGAAAACTGATGGAAACCACAAAACACGTCGTGCTCGCTGGCGATGGAGCGACCCAGTTTGCGACCGAGAATGGATTTGAGCTGATGCCCAAAAGGCTTTCAGCCGATGCCGAGAAAGAATGGAAAAAGTGGCTCAAGAAATCCGAATACAAGCCGATCATCAACATTGAGAATCGCAAAGTCAGCCAAAACGAGCTGGCGTCGCCGGCTTTCTTCGACGATGGTGCTGTCAATCATGACACGATGGGAACGATCGCGCTCGACGCTCGAGGGGATCTTTCGGGTTCATGCACTACAAGCGGTATGGCGTTCAAGATCCATGGGCGTGTTGGCGATTCTCCGATCATCGGCGCGGGGCTTTTCGTTGATAATGAGGTCGGAGCAGCCACGAGCTCCGGCGTCGGTGAAGAGGTGATCCGCATTTGCGGGACACACTTGATCATTGAGCTGATGCGATTCGGCTCTACGCCGGAAAAAGCCTGCAAAGAAGCCATTCGGCGAATTGTCAATCGAGACGTAAAATCTGCAAGGGATATGCAGGTCGGGTTTATCGCGATATCAAAGACAGGTGTTGTCGGAGCATATGCTATGCAAAAGGGTTTCACGTTTTCGGTGACAAATTCCACGACCAATAAAGTGTTCGATTCCGATCACCATTTCAAATAGTTCCGGATGCCGACGGTGACCGGCCGCCTCTTCGAACGCAAGTTTTTTGCGATAGGTAGGGCTTTGTCTAAGCGATATAGCTTGGTAAACTAGAGTTTTGACGTCTCCAAAAAGTATTAACGATGAGCGAACAACTCAGTTCCCTTTCGCTGGAACAAAAGATCGGGCAGCTATTTTTTATCGGGGTCGCCGGACCTGAGCTTGATGAGTCCACTCTTCAGCTTATTGCTGATGTATCGCCCGGCGGTGTCTGCCTTTTTGCCCGGAACATTAAAGAGTTCGGACAGGTGCGCGAACTTTTAGATGGGATCCGGACCGTTTCTGCCGTTCCTCCGTTTTTAAGCGTTGATCAGGAAGGCGGTTTAGTCGACAGACTGCGTCGGGTGATGACGCCGACGCCTGCGGCAAGCAAGATCCCGTCAGCGGCCGCTGCTTCAGAACAGGCGGCCATCATCGGCGAAACGCTTGGGATCCTTGGGTTCAACATGGATTTTGCTCCGGTTGTAGATGTGATCGACGCGGACCGTGGGAAACATCCGAATGGCTTATTCTCGCGAACGTACGGCCTTTCCAAAAGCGATGCGACCGAGTTCGGCAGAGCTTTTCTTGATTCATTGCAATCGAAAGGCATCATAGGTTGTCTTAAGCATTTTCCGGGACTTGGTGCGGCAGAGGTCGATGCTCATGAGGAGCTTCCTGTTGTGAACCTATCTGATTCGCAGCTAGATCATACCGACCTTTTCCCTTATCGCGAACTATTAAGAACTGAGGCGGTGCACGCCGTTATGGCCGCACATGTTTGCTTTCCGAATCATCCGCTTCAGGATCAGGATGCCAGCGGTAATCTCTTACCCGCATCGTTAAGCTATAATTTCATCACTAAAATGCTTCGCGAAGATCTCGGATTTGACGGTGTTGTCATTACCGATGATCTCGAAATGGGAGCGATCATGAGAAATTACGGCATCGGCGAGGCCTGTAAAATGGCGATCATGGCTGGCATCGATCAGCTCGCGATCTGCGCTGACGCCGGAAATATCCGTGAGGCCCACGCAGCGGTTTGCGATGCCGTTAGAACCGGCCAGATCGGCGAAGATGTCATCGACACCTCGCTTCGAAGAATCACACGGTTAAAAGCGGACCTCTCCGAACCTGTCCCGTTTGACGGACGACGGCTGGAAGAGCTATCCGGCGAAACTGCCGCCTTTGCTGCAAGAATTTAGAATATTGTTTACACCGAAAACCGGTTGAGTTTGGAGGAAAATCGTTTTGCGTAAATTATTTTTGTTGGTATTGGTCCTCTCCTTTTTTGCAACCGCTTCGACCTGCCGGAAACGGACGACGGAAGCGGTGACTGTCTCTTTATCAGAGAAATTCAGCACGTTTGATACCGTGACCTCCGACAAATCGGACGTTGCCGCTGAGCGAGTTAAAGCGTTGATGTTCAACGCACTGGTCAAAAAAGACGCGAACTTCGATTATGTCGGCGAACTCGCGAAAGAGATCAAAACTTCGGAAGATGGCAAGACGATCACATTCATCCTGCGTGACGGTGTGAAATTCCACAATGGTAAAGAATTCACATCGGCGGACGTAAAATACACGTTTGACGAGATGCTGAAGAGCAATGGCTTCAAAGCTGGAGCATTCTTTGACACTGTTCCTGACGAAACGGCACCTGCCGCGACGCCATCAAAGGCAGTCGATAATTCAAACACGCCGGCTGTCGCTCCCGCAGAACCCAAGACGAAGCGTGTCGCACACATTACATCGATCGAAACACCTGATCCGAAAACAGTTGTCTTTACCGTTACGCGCCCCGCGTTGAAAAACCAGCTGCTTGCAAATCTCGTGGCAGTACCGATCATTCCAACAGATTCGGCGGCTCAGCAGAAAGACAAGCCGGTCGGTTCGGGGCCGTTCAAGTTCGCGGCATTCGACGCGTCGCAAAATATCGTCGAGCTCGAAGCGAACACCGAATATTGGGACGGAGCCCCAAAGATCCCGAAACTGCGGGTCAAAACGGTAACGGACGCACAGTCGCTGCAGGCCGAACTTCAGTCAGGCGGCGTCGATATCGCTCCGCTGCCAACGAATCTGCCGCCCGATGTGCTCAAGGGCGTGGATGGTGTTGGCAATTTGAAACTGATGCAGTTCGACGGATCGAATATTCAGTATCTCGTCCTGAATGCTCAATCACCACCGCTCGATAACGTCAAGATCCGCCAGGCGATCGGTTATGCGATCGACCGGCAGAAGATCGTGAGCGAATTGCTGTTCGACCAGGCCAAGGTCGCAAGCTCGGTCATTCCGCCGCAATCCTGGGCATATTCGCCGGGAACGCAGTACACATTTGACCAGGCGAAAGCCAAAAAATTGCTTCAGGAAGCTGGTTACAAGGGCGAACCGATAAACTTCAAATACGGTGCCGGAAATGCCGCGACGAATCAGTATGCGCAGGTCATTCAGAGTGCGCTGAATGACATCGGGCTTAATGTCCGAATCGAAACCCTCGAGATCAACGTAATTAGAGCGCAGCTGGCGAAAGGACAGTTTCAGATGTACACCGGGCAATTTGTTGGTGGAAATCAGGATCCGATCTTCCTGCGAGATCTGTTCAGCTCAACGAAGATCCCGACCGCGACGGTCGCCGGTTTTAACCGCAGCCGCTATTCAAATCCGGAAGTAGACAAGATCGTTGAGGAAGCCGTCAACGCGACCGATCGGGCAAAAGCCAAGGAATTGTATGGCAAGACATGGGACATCGTGAGCAACGAAATGCCGCTGCTGCCGCTCTGGTATCAAGGCAATATGGTCGTTTACAACAAACGCATCGGTGATATCAAGCTGAATTCCAGCGGCGACTGGACGTTCCTTAAAGATATTACTGTCAGCAATTAGCCGTTTCCTCTGATATGCGGGCGTATTTTCTCAAATAAAGTTTTAACTACGGCTTAGGCCGCTTGACAATTAGTTTTGATTAGGTAAAATCATTGTTTGCCACGCGGGAGTAGCTCAGTGGTAGAGCGCGACCTTGCCAAGGTCGAAGTCGCGAGTTCGACCCTCGTCTCCCGCTCCATTTTGAAAGGAGAAAGGATATCCTTTCTCCTTTTTTAACTTACGCCGGCGGCGTAGCCAAGTGGTAAGGCAGAGGTCTGCAAAACCTTTATTCATCGGTTCGATTCCGATCGCCGCCTCCAAGATAACGTTGTAAACAATAAAGTTACAAAGGCTTTAAGGGTGATAATATGATCGCCCTTTTCCCTTTCGTGTGCCTATGATTTGCCAAACTGTTTTTCACGGGTCTTTTTCGGTCTTTCATAGAGCATCTTGGTAAGCTTATCGGTATAATCTCGCATGCGGTTTTGTATCGGCTTTTCGCAAACGCGAATGACGTGTCGCAAAGCGCATGCACGACTTGAAACATAAATCAGAATAAAAAAGGCGGGCCCGTGAGCCCGCCTTTTTTGTCTGTGATCTTTCGATCGTTTCAGGTTACTCCAGCCCGATCAGGTTCACGTCGCTGAGGTTTTCCGTTAGGTTGACCATTCTCGTGGCGAATCTGTAGCGTTTGCTGGTAACTATGAGCATGTAGTCTCGGCCGGTGTCGAGGTTTTCGAACTGGTAGTTGCCGAATGAGCTGGTTACTGTGGTTCGTCTTCCGCCGGCTGTGTCGAGCAGGGTGACCGTGGCGTTTCTGAGGCCTTGTCCTGCGGCTGTGGTGACTCGTCCCGAGATCGTCGCTCCGTCGAGCAGGGTGCCGCCGGTGAAGGATACCAGGCCGTCGGTCCAGTAGAGTGTTGGGAGGGCGTTGTTCTCGGCGTTTCTCACGTCTTTGGCCGTTGGGAAGTCACCGAACCTGATCTGGGCACTCGTTGCCGGGCTTTGGAAGGTCGGGAAGGTGATCTTCACGATCTCTCTCGTTCCGGCTGTGAGGGCGGTTGTTGGTGTCACGGTGATGCCTGCCTTGCCCGAGAGCGAGTTGTCGATCGTGACCGTGCAGTTCACTGTTCCCGAGCCGCATGTGACGGTCGGGATGCCGAGTGCGTTCGTTGGGTACTCGACCGAGAAGCTCACTTTTGTCTCAACCCCGGTCGCGGTGAACAGGATCGGTACCGTCACAGGTTGTCCTTGAGTTGCGATCTGGCTTTGAACTCTCGCACTTCTCGGAATGCTGTTCGGGCCGACGACGTCGTAGGCCAGGAAGTCCGCTCCCGAGATGTTGCCTCCGGCGTTGTTGTACGTACGGCTGGTTGCCTCATACACCTTACCGAGGCCGCTTGGCGTGATCGTGAAGTTCTGTCCGAGCGTCACGTTGACGAACGAGTAGTTGCCGCTGGCATCGGTCGTCGTCGTGGTGCTTTGCTGCGTCGTTGTATTGGTCAGCGTGATGGTCACACCAGCGAGGTTCGTGTTCGTTCCAAATGCCACGAACTGCTTGACGTTGCCCGTCAGGCCGATGACGACGTTGTGCTGGACGCTTTGCGACGTGCTTCCCGTGAAGTTCGCATCACCTGCGTATGTGGCGGTGATGGTCTTCGTGCCTGAAGTTGTCGAAGTCAGGCTGCATGTGCCCACTGCTACTGCTGCCGTACAAGTCTGGCTTCCGTCCGTCACCGTCACGTTTCCGGTCGGCGTTCCCGTTGCCGGGGCGACAGGAGTTGTCGTCCAGTTGACCGGATAGCTTTGACCGACCGAGGTCGCTGTTCCGAGAGCAGCGGCGTTCGTGATCGTGGTCGTGGTCGAACCGGTCGTCACCGTTAAGGTGCCGTTGGCGGTCGCGAACGTGTAGTTCGCTGAAGCCAGCGTGCCTTGTGCTACCGTGATCGGATACGTTCCGGGAGCTGATGTCGCTGTCGCGGTCGTTGTGACACTCGGCGTTCCGGTCAGTACCCCAACTCCTTCTCCATTCACAAAGCCCGTGATCTGGAATGTCAGAGCCGGATTCGGTGCTCCGTACACACGTGTCTGGTTATCGGCTGTTATGGTCAGTTGGGCGGCTGTGACGGTCAGTGTTCCGTTCGTGAACGTGCCGAACGAGTAGTTGCCCGATTGAAGCGTTCCAAGTGTGACCGTGATCGGATAAGTTCCGGCCGGGCTTGTGGCCGTTGCAGTTGTCGAGAGTCCTGCCGTTCCCGTTACTCCGCTGGTTGCGAGGTTTTGTCCGAGGACAAAGCCTGAGATCGTCGCTGTCAGAGCCGGGTTGGCTGTTCCGTAAGTCCGGGACTTGTTGTCTGCCGCGACTGTCAGAGCTTTCTTGTTCACCGTCACGTTGCCGCCCAGGTAGTTGAACGAGTAGTTGTTAGAAACTGCTCCCGAACAGCTCGCCGGGTACTGCGACCCCGAAACAGCCGAGCCTTGCGTATACGTCGTCGAGCAGCTCGGCTGCGTGGTCAGATTCGCTGCCGTCTCACCAAGCACAAAGCCCGTGATAGTCGAAGTGATGCCCGGTGCCGCATCGCCGTAGGTTACAGTTGCCGACGATGCCTGAACATTGAGCGGAGCCTTGCCGATCGTCTGTGTGGCCGAACCGTTCGAACCGTTGAAGTTCGCATTGCCCGAGTAGACAGCCTGAATGACCTTATTCACCCCTGCCGGAAGTTGGTTCGTCGTACAGACCGCCGCCCCGAGTGGTGAGACAGGTACGTTCTGACAGCCCGTGATCGGAGTTCCGCCGTCATTGAAGCTTACCGTTCCCTGCGGCGTTCCCGAACCAGGTGCTACGGCAACCATCGTCGCCGTCGCCGTCAGCGTCGAACCGTAGTTCGGTGCGTTGATCGATACCTGAACTCCGGTCGCTGTGCTCACCGGATTGACCGTGTGCGGAGCCGTCGCCGAGACGCTGCCGTTGAAGTTCGCATCGCCCGCGTACGTCGCGGTGAGGGGGCGGCTGCCGGGCGACGTCAGAACGATCGTGCAAGCCCCCGTCGCCGTCGCTGGGTCGATCGTCCCCGTGCAGGTCTCCGGCCCGCCCGAGACGGTGACGACGACGCTGCCCGTCGGAGCGACGACGCCGGTCGCCGGGTTGAGCGAGTAGTTCACCACGACGCTCTGCCCAACCGTCGACGGGTCCGGGTTGTCCGAAGTGATGACGAGCCCCGTATTAGCCTTCCCGACCGTCAACTGGAAGCTCGCGTCCGTCGTCGCACCGCAGTTGTCCGTCGCTCGAACGACGATCGTGTAAGTCCCCGCGGGCGTCGCGCCGGCGAGCGTGATCACACCGGTTGTGTTGTTGACCGAGATGCCGCCCGCGTAGCCGCCCTGCGACCGCAGGACTATGTTCGCGACGCTGCCGTTGTCCGCCGGTCCGGTCGACGGGTTCATCGTCGCGGCGGTGCCGAGCGTTAGGCTCGCGTTCGCGTAGGCGAGCGTCGGGGCGGTATTCGCCGTCACGTTGACCGAGTAGTTGCCCGTCCGCGACCCGCCGTTCGAATCGGTAACCGTGAGGACGACCGGGTTGTCCCCAACAGCCGCGTTGCAGTCTGCCGCGACGGTGGCATTCACCTGGCCGTTCACGTTGACGATGTTGGTTATCGATATGCCTGCCGGCACCGACGTCGGCGTCACCGTCAGGCTCCCCGCCGGCTGGTCCGGGTCGGTGACGTTCGCGATCGTCGCGAACGTTCCCGGTGAACCCTGCTGGCGTGTCGGCGGGACCGGGATCGAGATGTTCGGCAGATTGTTCGTCACCGTAAAAGTGAAAGAGCTATCGGTTACCGCACCGCAATTATCCGTCGCCCGGATCGTGATCGTGTGCATCCCGATCGGGTTGGCGTTGCTGACCGACACGACGCCCACCGGGCTGACCGAAATCGCGCCCGTGTACGTCCCCGTCGAGAAAACGTTGAACGAAGCGATCGACCCGTTATCGCTCGGTGTCGTCGACGGATTGATCGTCGTCGAGGCTCCCCTGCTGATCGAAGCGTTGTTGTAGCTAAAAATCGGCGGCGTATTCTCCATCACCGTTACCGTAAGCGTCGTGGTGGTCGGAAGGCCTCCTGAATCTGTAACCGTTAGTGTGAACGTGGCCGTCGTGGCTCCGCAAGCTGCGATCACGTCCGCAAAGACCTGTCCTGTTCCATTCGGATTCGTGCCCGCAGCGGCACCGTTCGAATCGGTCAGAGTCACCGTCACACCATTTACGGTCGCCGTATTTCCGCCATCCACAGTCAACGTCAACTGCTCAATTGGCGTCTCGATGTCACCAGCCGTCGCCACCTGAGAATTGAATCCAGGCGACCCCGCCTGACGGGTCGTCGTTTCAGCCGTCAGGGTCGGCGGCATATTGGCTAGGTAGAAGTCGATCGTACCGGCGGCTGGATTGGTGGCGACGACATCGGTATAGCCATCGAAGTTGAGGTCGGTCGCGTAGACGGATGTGCCCGTAACGGTGTCGGCACCGCCCGGGTTGAGAGCATAAATGCCTAAGCCGTTGGAAGCGTAAACCGACAGAGTGTTGGCATTAAAGACAGCCAGATCCGGCACACCGTCGTTGTTGCTCGTAAGAGTGAGGATTGCGCTGCCGGAGGGAAGGTTGCCACTGGCGGGACCGAGTGTGTTGGCGTCGGCGATGAGATTGCCGCTCACGTAGCGGTAGATGATCGGAGCGGAATTGCTGAAGCTGACGACGAAATCGGCGACGTTGTCGCCGCTGAAGTCGCCGACGGCGATGCCGGTCGGAGTCGGACTTACGAGACTCCTGAAGCTGTAGTTGCCGGAGCCGTTGCTTAAGAGAGCGCTGACGAAATTGGTGGACCCGGTTAAGGCGACGAAAATGTCCTGATCGCCGTCGTTGTCGATATCGCCGATCGCGAAATCGACAACGTTGGACCCGGGTGCGGTAAAGGGGCCTGTGCTGTTGAACTGGCCGTTGCCGGTAATGCTTGCGAGAGCGAACGTTCCGCCGCCGGGACCGCCCACAACGATGTCCTGGAACACATCGCCGTTGAGTTTGACGGCGGCGATCTTGGTCACATTGACGGAGAAGGTGGAACTCGTCGGCGTGCCGAACGTGCCGTCCGCGTTTCCCGGGAAGGTCTGCGTGGTCGTGGTCCCGAAAGCGACGGCCACGTCCATCTTTCCGTCGCCGCTGAAATCGCCGATGGCGAAGCGGACAGGTGTCGTGCCGAGGCTGGTCGTCACGGGCGCATTGTAGCCGCCGCTGCCGTCGCTGATCAGAATCGAGATCGAATCGCTACGCAGGACTGCAAGATCGGCAAAGGTGTCGCCGTTAAAATCGGAGCTTTGCACCTGGATTGCGGCGGCCACGGCCAAGGAGATCGGAGGCTCAAAGGCAGCCAGTATTGCAGTAGGATACGGATTGCTCTCTGTTGGTTCGGTACCGCCGCTGATAGCGTCTGGCCGGACAAACCCCTCGTCGATTTTTGTCACCCGAGCTTCTTTTGCCAGACTATCGGCAGCATCCTTATCCGTCCGAACCTCTGCTGAATTTACGGGTGCCAGGCCTCCGTCTGGAACATACAACCCTCCGGTATCCTGAGATCGGCTGATGGCCGCGACCCGGACCGAAATGACTCCGAATGCGGCTATGCCGACCAAGAGAACGAAGACGGTAACGTACTTAGCGTAGGTGGACGCGTAGATTTGGATTTTCATATTGGGGGTTCTCTCGCTGGCGCAGACTTCTCGATTGGCCGTGGTTTTTTATCCAAGGGCCTCACGGACACGGGAGCTATTCCATCAATCAGGTTGTAAACTGAGTTTTTCCAACAAAATTATCCGGCAGCACAGGCCCAAAGTCAATCGCATTCAACCGATCGGACGAAGGCTCGCTGGACCAGCCGCGATTCGCAGGCACATGGGTACCTATGTCGCAACCGCAATCTATCCGATCAAAAAGAGCGGCCCCGTGGGGCCGCTCTTGAGCTTGAGATCGAAAGATTTTATTCGTTCCCGATGAAATCCGCATCATTAACGCTATCCGTCAGGTTGATCATCCGAGTATTGAAGCGGTATCGTTTTGAGGTAACGCCGACGATGTATATTTTTCCAGATTCGATATCGTCGAAGCGATACATACCAAAAGAACCGGTTGTTGTCGTCCTTCGATTTCCCTGCTGGTCAGTGATGACCACCGTTGCGTTTCGCAGTCCCTGGCCCGCTGCGGTTGTTACGCGTCCGCTGACGCTGACTCCCGCGGCTGTAGAGCCGATCTGGACGTAGCCGGTCTGATATCTCGTTGGCAATAGTCGTCCGACAGTGCTTGAGACACTTCGAACCGTTGTGCTGTCCTCGAAAGTTACCGGATAAAGTCCGATCTGTGCGTTCGCTGCCACGTTGAAACGGACTGACAGAATCTGGCGAGCTCCAGGAGCGTGGGCGGTCACAGAATCAAGCAGAACGCCAATCCTGCCGTCGCCGAGGTCTTTCATGTTGGTTCCGAGATGAGTTCCCTGCGAAACGCCGTTTCCAACAGATACCACGGGATTACTTAGTACAGAACGATCGTATCGGAAAGTAAAGCTCTCAGATGCTTCATCTCCCTCCGCCGCCATCTCAAACTGCACGGTGACGGTTTCGCCCGGACGGGTCGCAACATTGATCACACGGATCACACGCGGATCATCCGGCATTACCGGCGGAGTCGGAGCGACATCCGGAACGATCGGTCCGGCTGCTGAGGTATCAGGCAGCAGTCCCATGCTGTAGAGACGAACGATCGTTACGTCGGATGAATCGATCGCACCATCGCCGAAAATACCCAGAGATGGATCACGCGGAGCAGTGTCGCCACGTTGGAATTGCATGCCGTTGATATCAGCCTGGGAGTTTTTCAGTGCGAATTCACGAACAGCAGCAAGATCATCTCCGTGAACTCCGTCACCGCCAAGTGTTGCACCCGAGGCGTCGACAACGTCCCCTTCGCCGCCCATACCGGTTGGTGTCGGGCTCGGCGATGCCGTCGGAGTCGGCGACGGATTCGGAGTTGGCGTGATGCCGGGAGTTGGGGTGACCGCTGGCGTCGGGGTCGCGTTTGGGGTAGGTGTTACGTTCGGCGTCGGTGTTGCATTCGGAGTAGGCGTCGGAAGAATTACCGGACCGCCAACGGCTACGAAATCCGCGTCGAGAACATTATCCGCGACGCTCGTGTAGTTGCGGTTCTCAGGAGCATACGTATATCCGAGACCCGACGGGGTTACCGTGTAGTTACCGCCAGCAACCGTAAGGTTGAAAGAGTAGTTTCCAGTCGCGTCGGTGATTGTCTCTCCCGCAGCGGATCCAGTGATGCGAACCGTGACGCCCGCAACATTGATCTGTGTTCCCTGCATTTTTACGTTTCCGGCGATCACGATTACAACGCTGTGGAAAGTACCGATCGAATTGCTGCTCAGGAAATTGTTGTCTCCTTGATAAGTAGCGACCACGGCTTTGATGCCAGGGGTGGTCGAGACCAAGGAACACGTTCCGACGGCAACGGGTGCTGTGCACGTTGCACCGTTGCCATCAGAAACGATGACGTTGCCGGAAAGCGTTCCAGTAGCCGGTGATTCAGGAACCGTTGTCCAGTTGACGGCAAATCCCTGCCCAACACGACTGGTGCCGGTTGCGATCGCAGCTGCGTTTGTAATGGTGGTGATCGTTGGAGCCTTGTTTACTGACAAGGTTCCATTGACGAATGCGAAATTATAGTTCGCTGCCGAAAGCGTGCCCGATCCGGCTACAATGTCGTATGGGCCAACAGGGCTTGCCACGACCGCCGTTGTCGTGAGACTAGGAGCTCCGGTGAAGCTGGAATTTCCTTCGCCGTTAACAAAACCCGAGTATCTGGCCGAGAACGCCGGATTTGCCGTTCCATAAACGCGTGTGGCATTGTTTGCCGTTACGGTTAGTGTCGCCTTATCGACCGTCAGCTGACCGTTAACGAACGTAAAGCTGTAGTTCGATGAGTTGAGCGTGCCGGCGGTGATAGAGATCGGGTAAGGGCCGCCGTTCACTGTACTGGTTGCCGTCGCGCTCGTTGTCAGAAGGGGACTGCCGGTCACATCACTATTACCCACATTTTGGCCCGAAACAAATCCACTAAACGTCGCCGTAAGAGCAGGATTTGCTGCGCCATATGAACGCGTTTTATTGTCAGCCGTTACGGTTAAGCCTCTTTTGTTTACGGTGACGGTGCCGGCGGTGTAATTAAACGTATAGTTTGCCGAAGCCGCACCCGAACATGTCGTCGGATATTGCGATCCTGATACGGGCGATCCTTGCGTGTACGTGGTCGAACAGGATGGAGCCGTGATATCGGCAACTGATTGGCCCAGCGCAAATCCCGTTATGGTCGGCGTAACTGCGGGAACCGCATCGCCGTAGGTCACAGTGTGGCTCGAAGCGACAACGGTAAGCGGCGCTTTGTTGATCGTCTGATTTGTAGACCCGCTACTAGGGTTGTAGTTTGAGTTTCCGCTGTATTGAGCCGATATTGACTTGTTGACTCCCGCGGCCAATGTATTAGACGAACAAACTGCTGCGCCGAGTGAGTTTACCACGACGTTTTGACATCCCGCGATCGGACTTCCGCCGTCGAAGAAGTTCACTGTTCCCTGCGGAGTGCCGCCACCAGGGGCGACTGCCGTCATGGTTGCGGTAGCGGTCAATGTTTGGCCATAGACCGGAGGATTGATGAGTATGGCAACACCTGTAGTCGTATTTGTCTTGGTAACCGTGACCGTTCCATTGACGTAAACGAACGCATAATTCGGCGATACCCCGCCCGCACAGCTTGTAGATGTTTGTGGATCAGCAACGCCTGTTCCGTAAATGTAGGTCGTAGTACAAGACGGCACGGTAGTGAGGCTTGCCGCCGTTTGTCCGAGGACGAAACCGGCATACGAGGGCGTGACGGTTGGAGGTGCGGCTCCGTAGTTGACCGTATGGCTGGACGCGGTCACAGTTAGCGTTGCTTTGTTGACTGCGACTGTGCCATTTACATAACTGAATGAATAGTCATTTGAAACTCCGCCGGTACAACTAGAGACGTAAGGCGAATTTGCCGCGGTTGAGCCTGCAGCATAGACCGTCGAACACGAAGGTGCGGTCGTCAGATTTGCAGGTCCCTGTGACAAAACAAAACCGCTGTAAGCCGGCGAGATCGTCGGTGCCGCATCGCCGAAAGTTACTGTGTGACTCGAGGCGGTAACAGTCAGGACGGCTTTGTTAACTGCAACCGTGCCGCCAGTGTACGAAAATGCATAGTCATTCGAAACACCGCCCGAGCAGCTAGTTGCATAAGGCGAACCTGCGGCCGAAACTCCTTGGGTGTAAGCTGTCGAGCAGGTCGGAACAGTCGCGAGGTTTGCCGGTCCTTGCGACAGGACAAATCCGCTGTAAGCCGGCGTTACATTTGGAACTGCATCGCCGAAGGTTACCGTGTGACTAGAGGCTGTCACGCTGAGAACCGCCTTGTTAACGCTGACAGTTCCGTTCGTGTATGCGAATGCGTAATCGTTCGAAACACCTCCGCCGCAGCTTGTTGCATAGGGTGAACCTGCTGCTGAGGCACCTTGTGTGTAAGCCGTTGAGCATGTCGGTGCGGTCGCGAGACTCGCTGGGCCTTGTGAAAGCACGAAACCGCTGTAGCTCGGCGTGATCGCCGGAGCGGCATCACCGAAGGTTACCGTAGGGCTCGATGCAGTGACGGTTAACGTGGCTTTATTGACGCTGACAGCTCCATCGGTGTACGAGAATGAATAATCGTTCGAGACGCCGCCACCGCAGCTCGTCGTATAGGGCGAACCGGCTGCCGACGAACCCTGAGTATAGGTCGTCGAACAAGTTGGAGCAGTCGTTAGACTTGCAGGTCCCTGGGAAAGCACGAATCCGCTATATCCGGGTGTGATCGAAGGCACCGCGTCACCGAAAGTCACAGTCGGGCTCGATGCAGTCACCGCTAGAACAGCCTTATCGACGTTAACGGTTCCGCCAGTGTAGGAGAACGAGTAGTTGTTTGAAACTCCCCCGCTACAGCTCGACGTATATGGCGAACCAGCAGCCGATGAACCTTGTGAATACGCAGTCGAACAACTCGGGGCCGTCGTCAGATTTCCCGGGCCTTGTGAGAGAACAAAACCGCTGTACGACGGAGTGATACCCGGAGCGGCATCACCGTAAGTGACATTGTGACTCGAGGCAGTTACGGCTAGAGTCGCCTTGTTGACCGTAACCGTTCCGCTGGTAGGAACAAAGTTATAGTTGCCTGAAACACCGCCCGCGCAGCTGGTCGAATACGGTGAACCCGTTGCCGACGAACCTTCCGCATAGGTCGTGGAACATGTAGGCTGCGTCGATAGATCCGCAGGTCCCTGACCGAGAACGAAGCCTGCGTAAGACGGACTCACAGCCGGAGCTGCGTCACCATACGTAACGGTGTGGCTCGACGCGGTTACTCCGAGATTCGCTTTACTAACGGTCTGCGGGGTGCTGCCGGACCCGCCATTGAAGCTGGCGTTGCCGCTATAGGTTACGTTGATGGTGTGTCCACCACCAGTTAGATTCGCGGCCGAGCATTGAGCCTGTCCGCTGCCATTCAATGGCAGGTTCTGACATCCGGGTATCGGAGTCGCTCCGTCAAAGAAGCTGACAGTGCCGCCCGGAGTTCCAACGCCCGGAGCCACAACTGCCACGGTCGCTGTAAACGTGACATTCTGACCATAGGTTGACGTCGGCAAGGAGCTAGCTACCGATGTAGTAGTGTCGGCCAAGTCGACCTGATGCGGCGAGGTATTCGAACTTGGATTGAAATTCGCGTTACCGCTGTAAGCGGCACCGACGTTTCTCGTTCCGACTGACATCGACGAAGTTGTGATCTGGGCAACGCCGCTGCCATTGAGGGCGACAGGGCTGCCTAAGTTGACGCCATCGACCGAAAACTGGATGGTACCGGCCGGAGTTCCGACGCCCGGCAATACTGCGGTTACGGTTGCCGTGAGTGTCACGGTCTGACCAGAATCGGAGGGATTTGGCGATGTCGCGACTGCCGTTGCGGAGTCGGCTTTGTTGACCGTCTGGCCGCCTGTGAGCGAACCGTTACTCGCGTTAAAGCCCGGAGCTCCAGCATAACTCACCGCCACCGGGTGATTTCCGACCGCAAGAGCTGAGGTCGAATATGTCGCGGTACCGCTGGCATTCAGAGCTACCGGCGAACCAACATTTGTGCCATCTATAGAGAACTGGACATTTCCCGTAGGTATCGCAGATCCCGAGGCCTGAGTTACCGTCGCAGTAAAGGTTACGTTCTGACCGCGTCGCGATGGATTAACTGAAGAAGCCACGCTGGTTGTCGTCGCAACCGAAGTTACATCCGTGAGGACCGTCTGTCCGCCGACCGTAGGAAAGCCGGGGGATGCAACTGAATACTCGCCGTGAGCGATCTGGAAACCTGTGGATGCCGTAACTGTGCCGTCAACTGTAAATGTACCGCTATCGCCTGATGCAACATTTGCGAAATTACATGTAACTGCGCCGCCACTCAGGTTACAGTTTGGATCGGCTACGGAAGTAAAGGTCACGCCAGTAGGTTGAGTGGCCGTTACGGTCTCGTCAATTGCGGAAGCTGAACCGTTCTTGTATGTGTAGGTGTATGTGATCGTTGATCCCTGGCCGATGGTTGCCGGGCCCGTAGCCCTGACAGTCGGTCCCGCGATCTCGTTATCAGTGATCTCATCGACGTAAACATAACCAGGGTGTCCACCCAGTGAACAACCTGACGCCGAAACTTCGATCCTGACGTTGTCACCGGCGTTGACCGGGTGCAGGGGCGACGAGGTCAGGTCGATCACCTGCCAGTTAAGATATTGCCACGCCTCGCTTCCGCTGAATATCGCGCCGTCCTGCCAGTTCTTTCCCGGCTCGTTAACGTAAGATTCAAAATCGTATAAAACATCGCTGCCATTTGAAACGTTTATTGCTCTAACACGAAAATAAGGCTTCTGATCATCGGTATGACCGCTAGCCGGATTAGCCATTACCGCCGAGTAGGCGAATTTCGTATGTGACAGGCTATCGGCTGGATCAATGTATGCAACGACATTTTGGGTGATCATGTTGCCATTTTGCCCATGTCCGCCAGTCGTGTATGAAGTCTCGTTGTTGACCTTTGCCGAGTAGTGTCCATAGGCTGGAAACTGGATCTGGTTGTTTGAGCGAGGATCTGACTGGCTTAGCGGGGCGACCAAAGGACCGCCGACGATCGAGCTGAGATCAGCTCCACCTGCGCCTAGTGGTGAGCTAAATCCGTTATTTATGTACGATGATTTAGTCCACGATCCAAAAGTTCCGGTCTCGAAATTACCGTTGACAACGAGGGCCGAAACACCGGTAGCGACGATCAAAGCGCAGACAAGTGCAATAGCAAAAAGCGAAGTGAAACGTTTCATGTGAGGTTATGCTTCTCCAATAAAGGGGTTGTGGTAGAGCAGAGAGCCAGGGCAGGGGCGACGGTAGTAAACCGATTACCCAAAGAAGATGGATTTATTCCGATCCAAACAGCCGTGGAAGTTAGCATTGAAATTGTACGGTCGGAAGGCGGGTTTGGGAGCCCGAATTAAAGATGTTAAGTCATTCGGCGCCGAGATGTCAATATAGGCGTTAAAAAAGATTTAACATCACGACAGAACTTAGGTGAGAGTGATGCCTGATAAGGCTGGCCGCAGGTCTCGCCAGTTTCTTATCGGCAAATATGTCAGAAACATTAGACGCGCGGTTAAATGGCATTTAACACGCGTGCAATGAGATAGAGGCAAGTCGTCACCCCGTCATTTATTCCCGAATATTAGATCTTTTACACCGCGAACGGTATTACTTGTTGGCTGACCGACATCCATGACGACGATCTCGTTATTACCTTTCTTCAACCAAACTCCCGGAGCAAAAAGCGTCTGTTGCGGACCGATCTTCCAGAACCGACCGAGATGATGGCCATTGACCCAAACGTGGCCCTTTTCCCAGGTGGACATGTCCAGAAATGTGTCGCCGACTTCCTTTAGGTTAAACGATCCGCGAAAGAAGATCGTGTTCGGCGATGGTTGTTTAGCAAAACGAAGCGACCTCAGATCCGTCATCGGCAGACTGAAAATGTCCCAGCCGTTGAGCTTCTGATCACCGAGTTTCACATCGCCCATAATTCCCTTTCGATCATCGACCAGATGCGGGCCGAAATTGATGCGGCCCATGTTCTCAACTAAGATGTCGAGTGATTTCCCTGCGGTCAGATCGACATCGATCGAGTTTTGTTTGAGCCGTCGATCGAGCACTCCGAAACGTTTTTCGGCCTGAGAGACTACGGCGTAATCACGGATCTCACCAAAGGTCAGTTTTCCTTTCAGTGCCGAGTCGATCTTTTTCCGATAAAGCAGAAAGCCGTAAGATTGATCGAGAGATTCCATCGTTGGTGGTTCCTGCGCTTTGATCGGCTGTTTCAGAAGTCCGTCGATACTCGCGAATTCCTTGAATTCAAATGCCGGGATATCGATCATCGGCTGTGCCGGAGGAAGGTCGGGAAACTTCTCGTTTGGGAAATGCTTTTGGATAACGTCACGCAACGCGAAAAACTTTGCGTTCGGCCGTCCCGCTTCGTCAAGCGGCGAGCCGTAATCATAGCTTGACGTGTCGGGCTGGATCGGCATGTCGCGGCTCGAATTCGCTCCCGCCATAAAGCCCCAGGTCGTGCCGCCGTGGAACATGTAGACGTTGAATGAGGTGTTGTTGCTGAGCATCCATTCGATGCCTTCAGCCGGAACTTCGTGCTGTACACGTTTCTCGTTTCCGCCCCAGGGCGGCAGCGGATGATGGGTTTCGCCCCAATGATCGAACCAGCCGACCCAATATTCACCGACCATTCGCGGACGTTCGGGCCAGCGTTTGTCGAACTCTTTGAATTGATCGGCGACATTGTCGCCCGCACCGAAATTGATTACGGCGAGGTCGTTCGGCAGCGTTCCGCCGTCGAGATTCTTGGCTCCCGGTCCGTCAGACGTAAAAAGTGTGACGTCGAAACCCGCGGCCGTGATCTGGTCGCGAACAGCTTTCATGTACGCATGATCGGAACCGAATGACCCATATTCGTTCTCGATCTGAGCCATGATGATGTTGCCGCCCCTTGTGATCTGAAGCGGGGCGAGCTGTTTGCCAACCTGCATCATGTATTTTTCAGACGCGGCAAGGAATTTCGGATCGGAACCGCGAACCTTCATATACGTGTCCTTCAAGAGCCACGACGGAAAGCCGCCAAAGTCCCATTCGGTACAAATATATGGCCCGGGACGAACTATCACATAAAGGCCTTCTTCTTTGGCTTCGCGAACAAATTCCGCCACGTCGAGATTACCCGTAAAATCGAATTTTCCGGGTGTTGGCTCGTGCAGGTTCCAGAAAACGTAAGTTGTTATCGTGTTCAGGCCCATTGCCCGCGCTTTTTTGAAACGATCACGCCAATACGCCCGCGGCACTCGAGGATAATGAATCTCACCCGAACGGATCGTGAATGGCTTGCCGTTCAGCAGGAATGAGTTGCCTTTCCAGCCGAATGTCTCTTTTGGCTGCGCAAATGCGGAGGTATTCAAGAGCAATAAAGCTAAAAAGAGGACGCTCCATTGATGTCGGAGCGTCCTTGTGATGGTAGATCGATGGAAAATATTCATTATCTGAGCGAGCTGTTTAGTTTGTTGAGGGCGTCGCTGCCCGGGCACAGAACCGATTGCGGCAGCGAATTCAGCGGCCGTTCCGAAGTTTTGATCATTTCGTGCAGATCGGTGGAATCGCGGTCAATATAAAGCAGCCCCGTCAGGATCTCGCCGGTCTGTTTTGCCTTCTGCATCGCATTCACTGTCAAAAGGCGATCGAACGGATCCCAATCCTTCGCAAGTTTGTGCAGCCGGATCGACGTTCCATCGTGCATGACGAGATCATTTACCGAACCAGAATCGTAATTCGTCGTGATCTCTCGCATCATCGGCACAAAATCCATTGTCCCGGTAACCTCGACGTGCTCACGAACGTAATCGTACGATTTTGTTGAACCTACGTTATTGTTGAATGTCACGCAGGGCGAGATCACGTTGAGGAAAGCAAAACCTTTGTGTTTCATCGCCGCTTTCATAAGCGGGATGAGCTGATCCTTATCTCCCGAAAAACTCTGAGCAACAAACGTCGCCCCAAGCTCTATCGCAAGGCTCGCGAGATCGATCGCTTCGAACAGATTTACACTTCCCGCTTTGCTCTTCGAACCCGCGTCGGCTGTTGCACTGTCCTGGCCTTTGGTCAACCCATAACAGCCGTTGTTCATCACGAGATAGACCATGTTCAGGTTTCGCCGCACAACATGAACGAACTGTCCCATTCCGATCGAAGCCGTATCGCCATCTCCCGAGACACCAAAATAGATCAGGTCACGATTCGCCAGATTCGCTCCGGTTGCGACGCTGGGCATTCGGCCGTGAACCGAATTGAAACCGTGCGAATTGCTTAGAAAATATGCCGGAGATTTGGACGAGCATCCTATACCAGAAAGCTTTGCTACCTTGTGCGGCTCAATGTTCATCTCCCAGCAAGCCTGAACGATCGCGGCATTGATAGAATCGTGCCCGCAGCCTGCACAAAGAGTGGAAAGCGAACCTTCGTAATAATCGACCGTGTACCCGAGTTCATTCTTGGGAAGTGCGGGGTGGCGAAATGTTGGTCTTATGTAAGTCATTTTGTTCGATTAGTTTTCAAATGTACTTTTCAAATCCTTGAATGCCTGAAGATCATCTTTCTTTAGACCGATGACGTTCCCTCCAATCTGTATAGAAACATTCTTGGCTCCTGCTATTTCTTCAAAATAGGAATATGAAAACCGTGGAATAGCATAAGATTCGCTAGAGCCGCGCAGGAACGGAAGATTCACATACTGGTCGATACCAATTTCAGACAAAATTTCCCTCCCTTCAACAATTAACTTGATTAAGTGATTCTTTGTATATTTGTCTGGCTTCGCTGAGTAGGATGTAAGCGTCAACGAAAAAAAATCCGGTCGAGAAGCTTTCGAGCCCTTAACCGCATACCGCAAGGTCATGCCAATTACTTCCTTCTTCTTATCGTATACATCAATTGCATTACCTTGAATGTATGAAAAAGCTTCAGCTTGTGTCTGATCCCACTTGGCAACATAGAAGACCTTAGCCTTTCCAACTTCTTTACTCGGAGCAGCAACTGGTGGTGGCGCTGGTGGTTGAGCTTTTACCCACGGACCCACAAAAAGTACTGTCGCTAGCAAAAAAAATGCATGGGTAAATATAGTACTTGCTTTTTGTAGACGCCTGTAGCTCATTTCTGCCCTCGTATTTGCCGATATATATTATCCGCTGTGATCGGCATACCGTCGTAGTTCAAAACTGAGATAAGTTTCGACGCGTTCGCTCCTAATTCGATCATCATCATGCTGCGGAACTGAGCATCGCGGTTTTGTTCGATGACGAAAATGCGGTCGTGCGACTCGACGAAATCGACAAATGCTTTGCCGAAAGGGAATGCCCGCGGCCGCATTGCATCAAGAACGACGCCGTCGGCTTCGAGTAGTTCGATGGCTTCCTCCGCAGAAAATATCGATGTTCCGAAAAAGATAACGCCGTCCTTTGAACGGTTTGATTCCTGATAAAACTGCGGCGGTGGCACGAGGTACTTCGCGGTAACCCATTTTTTCGCGAGACGTTCGACGTTTCGCTGATATGCTTCGCCGTCTTCGGTATATACGCCGTATTCGTCGCGGGACGAACCGCGCGTAACGAAAGCCCCGCGAGTCGGATGCGTTCCGCCGATCGTGCGGTAAGGAATGCCGTCATTGTCGATATCGAGATAGCGTCCCCATTTGCCCTTGAACTGCTCAAGAAATGCACCGGCGTGTTCGGCTTCTTCGTCAGGTTGAGCTTCAGGATTTGGGTGATGGCCGTTTCCGTTTCCATTTGCAGCGGCAGCGTTGTAAATGCGGTCAAGTTGCTCGCCTGTAAGCACTTTTCCGCGGTCGTAGGTTTTCGAATCATCCCAGACCAGAGCCTCGGTCACGTGGTCATTCATCCCAAGATCGAGGTCCGTCATGATGATAACGGGCGTTTGCAAACGTTCCGTGAGGTCAAAGGCGGCCGCCGTCATTTCAAAACACTCTTTCGGCGTGGCCGGAAGCAGCAGCGGATGTTTTGTGTCTCCGTGCGACGCGTACGCGGCGAGCAGCAGATCGGATTGCTGCGTTCGCGTGGGCATTCCAGTCGAAGGGCCGGTTCGCTGAACGTCGATGAGTACCGTTGGAACCTCGGCAAAATAGCCAAGACCGAGGAATTCGTTCATCAGCGACACTCCCGGGCCGCTGGTTGCGGTGAATGCTCTCGCACCATTCCAGCAAGCTCCCATGACCATACCGATAGCGGCGAGTTCGTCTTCTGCCTGGACGATCGCGTAGTTATTTGTGCCGGTTTCCGGATCAACACGATATTTCGCCGCGTATTTCGTGAACGCATCAACAACCGACGTCGATGGCGTGATCGGATACCACGCGGCAACCGTTGCTCCAGCATAGATCGCTCCGAGGGCACACGCGGAATTTCCGCCGTAAAGGATCTTCTCGCTGAGCAGATCGCGGCGTTCGACCCGTAGCGGAAGCGGATATTCGAAGTTATTTTTGACGTAATCGACGCCGATGTTGAGGGCGATGATGTTTGGCTCGATCAGCTTTTCCTTGCCCTTGAACTGATCGCCGATCAAACCTTCGAGCACAGAAAACTCAATATCAAACAAAGTCGCGAGAGCTCCGATGTAAACAATATTCTTGAACAACTGCCGCTGTCTCGCGTCGCTGTATTGAGCGTTGCAAAGCTCGGTCATCGGAATGCCGAGCAGCGTGATGTCGTCACGATCATTCCCGGGCGGAAGCGGTTTCGAACTGTCATAGACGAAGTAGCCGCCGGCCTTAACGTCCGCGAAATCCTTCTTCATCGACTGCGGATTGACCGCAACCATCAGATCGACCCCTTCGCGGCGGCCTAGGTGGCCCTTTTCGCTGACACGAACCTCGTACCAAGTCGGCAAGCCCTGAATATTCGACGGAAATATGTTTTTCGGCGTCACAGGCACGCCCATGCGAAAGACGGCTTTTGTGAACAAAGCGTTCGCAGACGCCGAGCCAGTGCCGTTGACGTTCGCAAAGCGAACCACAAAATCGTTTATCTTATTTTCCTGCATTCGATTGTCTATTCAGCGGTCCGCAAGATCTTTTCCATCTTCTTGCCCTTTGCCAGCTCGTCAATGAGCTTGTCCATGTATCGTATCTTTTGCATCAGCGGATCGTCGATATCCTCGACACGCCATCCGCAGATCACGCCTTTGATCAGATGGGCGTTCGGGTTGAATTTCGGTGCTTCTGCAAAGAAAGTCTGAAGATCAACCCGATCCTCGATCACTTTTTCGAGTCCCGACTGACTGTATCCGGTCAACCAGCGGATCACCTCATCAAGTTCCTCTTTTGTCCGCCCTTTAGTCTCTGCCTTTTTTACGTAATGCGGATAAACGCTGGCGAAGATCAGTGCGTAAACTCGTTCAGTTTTCATCTTGTCTGTTACGCCAAGGCACTGCCGTTCCTGGTTATCTGCACCATATTTCCTATCACAGTCGGGCCGTATTTTATCTCGCCGGCTTTGGTCACGTTGTACCAAAACGCCTGCATGTCCCACGCAGCGGTCGGGCAGCGTTCAGCACAGAGGCCGCAGTGGAGGCAGACATCTTCGTCTTTGACCATAACGCGGCCCGTTTTGAGGCCATCCGCAACGTATAACGCTTGCGACAAGTTAAGAGCCGGAACTTTAAGCTTTTCACGAAGTTCCGCCTCTTCCGAATCGGGCGTGAACGTGATGCAACTCGTCGGGCAGATATCCACGCACGCATCGCATTCGATACATTTCGGAGCGGAGAAAACGGTCTGAACGTCGCAGTTCAAACAGCGTTCCGCTTCCTTGTAGCCAGCGAGCCGGTCAAAGCCGAGTTCGACCTCTTTTTTGCGATCTCGCAATGTAAACTCTTTTGGAGCCTGCGGCACGACGTAGCGTTGATCATTCTCGACGGTGCTGTCATACGCCCATTCGTGAATGCCCATCTTCATTGAGTGAAGATTGACGAATGGCGAAAGCCGCTCGGCTTGCACGTCTTTTTCGTGGCAGAAAAGGTCGATCGAAACCGCAGCCTGATGTCCGTGAGCGACGGCTGTGATGACATTTTCAGGGCCAAAAGCCGCATCGCCGCCGAAGAATACCTTTGGATGTGTCGATTGGAAGGTGGTGCGATCCACGACCGGCATTTCCCACTTGTCGAACTCAACTCCGAGGTCTCGTTCGATCCACGGGAAACTGTTTTCTTGTCCGACAGCGATCAAAACATCATCGGCCGGGAAGAAAACATCAGGTTCGCCGGTCGGAACGAGCGAGCGTTTGCCGTTCTCGTCAAACTTTGCCTCGACCTTCTCGAAAGTCATTCCCGCGAGTTTGCCATTCTCGATAACGAACGATTTCGGCACGTGGTTGTCGATGATCGGAATGTCCTCGTGCATCGCGTCTTCTTTTTCCCACGGGCTTGCTTTCATCGAGGCGAATGGCGATCGGACGACGACCTTTACTTCTTCCCCGCCCAAACGGCGAGCAGTACGGCAGCAATCCATCGCCGTGTTTCCGCCGCCGAGAACGATCACGCGTTTGCCGATCTTGTCCGTGTGTTCGAAAGCGACCGAGCCGAGCCAATTGATACCGATGTGAATATTCGCATCGCCTTCCTGACGTCCGGGCAGATCGGGAAGATCACGGCCCCGCGGAGCACCTGTTCCGACGAAAACTGCATCGTAATCTTTCTCAAGCACGCCTCTCAACGAATCAACGTAATGCTCGAAATGCGTGTGAATGCCGAGTCGCAGGATGTAATCGACCTCATCGTTCAAAACCTGTTCCGGCAGACGAAATGCCGGGATCTGCGAACGCATAAATCCGCCGCCGAGTTTTTGTTCGTCGAAAAGATGGATCTCGTATCCCAAAGGAGCGAGATCGCGTGCGACTGTAAGAGACGCAGGACCGCCGCCGATCAAAGCAACCTTTTTGCCATTCGAAGGAAACGGCCCTTGCGGCATGTACGGGATAACGTCGTCGCGATTGTCCGCAGCGACGCGTTTGAGGCGACAGATGGCGACTGGTTCCTGTTCGAGGCGTCCGCGACGGCATGCCGGTTCGCATGGACAATCGGCATGTGCGGCCAAGAACGCCGGGAAACACATTCGAATCCCAGTTGATCATGTAGGCCTCGGTGTAACGGCCATCCGCGATCAGCCTGATGTATTCCGGCACCGGCGTATGGGCCGGGCAGGCGTACTGGCAGTCAACAACCTTATGAAAATACTCCGGATCTTTTACGTCAGTAGGTTCCAATTGGCTACGTCCTTTAGGTGTATGTGTTTAGGTCTGAGAGCTTACAACAAAATAATAAAGGATGTTCGCTATCTTTGCTAGCAAAACCCGGTAAAAGAACATCTTTTCTTTTCAACGCGAAATCTTTATTATTATTGAGGCGTCACTTTTCGACTTGCCCCTCGAAAGCAACCCTCATGCAAACACTTTTCTTAGCTTCACTCGAAGCAGTACTCGGTATTCCCGAGATATTCGGCTACATCTTTGTTTTCGTTCTCGGAGCCTGCATCGGCAGCTTTTTGAACGTCGTGATCTATCGCGTTCCGAACGAACTCTCGTTGCTCACCAGTTCGGCATGCCCGAATTGTAAGAACGGCATCAAGTTTTACCATAACGTTCCTATACTCGGTTGGCTGATGCTCGGCGGAAAGTGTTCTAGTTGCAAAGAGCCCATCGCGTGGCGTTATCCGGCGGTCGAATTACTAACGGCTCTCGTGTTCATGCTGACCTATTGGCAGATCGGGTTTACGGTATTTCTACCTGTCGCTCTCGTGTTCGTTTCGACGATGATCGCTCTGCTGTTCATTGATTCGGAACACATGATCCTGCCGAATGTGATCACCTATCCGCTTTTTATCGCTGTTTTGCTGGTTCGTATCATTTATCCTATTGCATTTTCCGGCTATACGTTTTCTGATATGGCGTATTTCCCTATTTATCAACTCGCAGGTTATCCGGGCTGGTCGATCAGTCTTGCCGGAGCGTTGCTGGGGGCTCTGGTCGGAGGCGGTTCGTTGTGGCTGGTTGGTGCGATATGGAAGGCTCTTCGCGGCGTTGATGCGATGGGGTTGGGCGACGTTAAGATGATGCTCGGTGTCGGAGCTTTGCTGGGATGGCGTGTCACGATACTCACGATATTTCTCGGAGCTTTTTCGGGAGCTCTGATCGGAATTGCCCTGGTCTTGAAAAGCAAAGATCGCGATCTGCAAACCCAACTTCCCTTTGGTATTTTTCTCGGGATCGGTTCGATCGTCGGGCTATTGTTCGGTGAGCGTATGATCGTATGGTATCTATCAACTTTCTCCTAGACTTTGCTTCTCGATCTAACACATTCGTCGGAGCAGTAGAATAGTTCGCCAACCTTCCTAGCCTTGCTCTGAGGCACCCAAACTGCACATTTCGAACAGTTGACGAGCGGAATTCCCTTCTCCTGGTTCTGTTGTATCTGCCTCGGTCCCGCGGTCATTTGGCTTTTTGCATCTTGCAGCATTCGGGCAAAGCCGAGAATGCTGCTGATCTGCTTTCGATAGCGAAAAGCCGTCCAGGCGAGCAATATCAGCACGACCAGAATGATAAATAATGCTTCTCTCATTTGGCGGTTCCGCCAGCAGCGGTGAGGACAGAGGTCAATTCGGAAATAGCTGAGCTACTGGGGTTGATAGATTTGAGCTTGGCGAATGCTGCCTCAGCCTGCGGAATCTTTTTCTGTTTAGCGTAAACCTGCACGAGGAACTGGACCGATCGCTCGTGTTTAGGATTGGCTTTTGAGACGCGTTCCAGCTCCGCAGCCGCCTTATCGAGATCCGGCGGTTCCTGGACAAAATAGGAGATGCCCAGATCAGTGCTGACGTCAGGTTCGCCCGGTTTCACAGCAAGAGCTTTGGTGTATATATCCCGAGCTTTTTGAAAGTTCGCGATGTCCTTCTTGAAGAATCCGATATCAAAATAAGCGTTTCCGAGAGCTACAAGAATATCGAAATCCTCTTTTTTCAATGAATCCGCACGTTCTAGTATCCGAACCGCTTCGCCGAGCAACTCAGGATCCTGTTTCATCGCAGCATAACGGTAGAGCGAAATTCCGAGATCTCGCTGAAAGGAGAGATTTGTCGGGCTCTTGTCCGCTTCGGCTATCTTTGCTTTTATTTCAGTATCGGTGAGTTCGGTGTCTGAGGAGTTCGACGTCTGAGAAGTGTTTGACGCCGATGTGTTTGCGGCTGGCGTTTGAGTTGTCCCGGCTGAGCGATTTATCGAATTCGCCAGCCAAAATCCCGCGACGAATCCGCCCAAAGCCGCAACGATAACAAAAGCAAGTGTATTCTTGTGCATCCTCTGACGATGTTAACAGACAAGTGAAGCGCAAAAAAAGTGCCGCAACAAATTGCGGCACCTGTCCAATATTTTGATCCAAGACCTATTTCTTCTCCGCTACCGGAGCAATGTACGGCAGATCGTCAGCGCGGCGGCGGATCGGCGGATCGGTTGAGCGTCGGCGCGGGATCTCGTTCGCATTTCTGCGGTCAACGCTGCCCGGTGGTAAGCCTTTGCCGTGTACGGCCTCGACGAGAATACGAGTGATCTCCTGTGAGAGGGTGCGATGTTCGCCGGCAGCCCGGCGTCTC
Source organism: Pyrinomonadaceae bacterium (assembly GCA_047600985.1). Taxonomy (GTDB): domain Bacteria; phylum Acidobacteriota; class Blastocatellia; order Pyrinomonadales; family Pyrinomonadaceae; genus OLB17. Next base: position 1,516,071 of record JASGKA010000002.1, read on the forward strand.
AGCGACTCCTTTAGTTCGTTTGGTACATACGCACCGATAAACACACCTTTACGGTTCGCCATAAAAATAACTTCTCCTAAGTTTTATTGAAAAAAAAGCTGCTGAGTTACCAAGTAATGAAACGCATCTATAAGCCGAATCTTGTCTCCCGCTTTCACGGGCCGTGATCATTCATCTAGGCCGTGCGTTACCGCATGGCTCGAGCGGCCTACCCGGAAACGCCGCCTTTCGGCACCCGATCGAGCAGCTCGGTCACGTTTCCCTATTTGGCCTTGCACCGCGAGGAGTTTACCTGGCCCGCCGCATGTCACCACCGACGCCGGTGAGCTCTTACCTCACCCTTTCACCCATCACCCCGAATAAACGAGGCTGGTTTACTCTCTGTTGCACTTGTCGTCACTTCTTACGAAGTGCCCGGACGTTATCCGGCTCGCTGCTCTATGGTGTTCGGACTTTCCTCTCTCTGCTTACGCAAACAGCGATCACCCGACGCGTTTCACTATCAAGGCTCCAATAGCATAACAAAATTTGTTGAACATTCAAATATCTTGTTACAAGAAACCTAATTCTTGATCTCGATCACATCGCCGGCAGCTATAAACGGGTCCATCGACTTGCCATCTTTGATCGATCGAAGGTTGTGTTCGAGTACGGTAAACAATCCCTTCTCGTTCTTCCGGCGGATCACCGCTTTCTTTGGATCGCCCTTGGTTCCACCCGAGACGATAACCGCCTGATATAGGGTCAGTCCGTTTGTCAGATCTTTCTGTCCCCCCGAAACCACCTCGCCGCCGATAAAGAATGAACCTGTCGAATTCGCTGATCCGGTCTCGCTCGTAAATTCGACCTTGTCGCCCGGAAAAATGAGTACCTCATCAGTTTTCGGGTCTTTCAGGCTGAAAGTTTCATTCTTTAGCTCAGCGGCGCGTGTGATCGAAACCTTCGTGGCTTTCGAGCCAACAATTGCTTCTGCTTTGATAGCAAAAAGCGGCATTGCTTCACGCTGTAAATTCTTTTCTCCGGCGTTATCGACGAGTCCCGAAACCGTGATCTTATGACTGGCATATTCGCGAACTTTAACCTCAACCTGAGGCTCGGCGAATATCTTGATGCCACCTGCAATGTTTTCCTCGGCCATTTCCGCCGTCTGATCCGTAACAACTACGTTGTCGCCAGCCAGCGGATAGTCGATCGTTCCGTCAGTTCGTACAGTAAAATATCCCGAACCCTGCGACGAATTTTTCAGACTAACGAAAAGTACATCGCCAACGCCGATGCGATAGACCTCGGTTGGAGGCAGCGTGCGGACTTCCGCGGCTTTTGCGATCTTGAACGTGGTTTGAGCGATCGTCGGACGGACCTCGACCGGTTGCTGACGGTCGTCAACGACTTGATTTCCGGGCCGCTGCATAACGAAAGAAACTTCTCCCGAGCCAACGTTCGGCAGAACGGGCGTTTCGGTACCTTTCTGCCTGGAATTCGGGCTAGGCGAATAGGGGTTATTTTTGCTTCGACCCTCTGATTGTGCGGATAGACTTCCGCCGATCGCCGAAATGGCAAAGATGGTGGAGAAACCTATTGAGATGAGCGGCTTACGTTCGAACAAATTCATTTTGGCACTTCCGTTTTGATTGCAAATTGCCGTCGTTTGCGGGCAAGCAAAGGACAACGCCTAAGTAAACGGACAAAAGCACCAAAATTTTAGTTTTTTTATTTTTATCGATGTTTTGCATCGAGAAGGCCGGGCGGGAAAAGGTCTGCCCAGTGCTGATGGTAGTGTGAGCGGAGTATACTTTCCGTCTTCTCAGATGTCTCGCATCCGGATATGTCCTGAATCAACTTAGAACATTCGGCTAACGTAATACCTGAGATCAGCCGTCGGATCTGCTTGATGGAGTTAATGTTCATGCTCAGTTGCGTCGCCCCGAGGCCGATCAGAATCGGAACATAGAACGCCGATCCAGCCATTTCACCACACACAAGCACGGGCTTTCCTGCGTCAGTGGCTGCTGAGATGACTTCGCGAATAGAACGAATTACCGCCGGATGAAGCGTCTGATACCATTCGGCAACAGATTCGTTATCTCGATCGATCGCCAGGAGATACTGAACAAGATCGTTCGTCCCCAGCGCCATGAAATCGGCGTGCCGAATTATGTCGCGAGCGGTCATCACTCCGGATGGCACCTCGATCATGGCTCCAAGCTTGGGTTCGCCGAAAGCTATACCTTCTTCCGCAAGGCGATCGCTTTCTTCTGCGATCATCTGTTTGGCGGCAACCATCTCCGCTACTCCGGAAACCATTGGAAGTAAAATGTCGATCTTGTTATCTGGCGAGGCTCGAAGTATGGCTCGGATCTGGGTGCGAAAATGCTCTTTTTCGTGGAGGCTAAGCCTGATCGATCGCAGTCCGAGCGAGGGGTTGACCTCGGTTCTCGACGGATTCCCACGGAGAAAGTCAACGCCGATGTCGAAAGTGCGAATGCGGACGCCGTTCTCGCCGGCTACTTGAGCGATCTTTCGGTACGCAGCGACCTGAGAGTCTTCGTCAGGTATCTCGCCCGCCTTTCTTATTAGAGATTCAGAGCGGAACAAGCCTACGCCTTTAGCTCCATATTTACGAGCCAGCTCAAAAGCCTCCGGACTATCGACATTTGCTCGGACTGCGATCTCGTGACCGTCTAGCGTTTTAAAGGGGTTCGTAGCGACTTCGTCCGCGTCCTTGTTAGTGCCGCGTTTTGAACCAGAATCTTCATATTTAGCTAAAGTAAGCTCCGTCGGTTCCACGACAACCAGGCCTTTTTGCCCATCGACGACTATGTTTTCGCCGACTGAAGATTTAAGTCTATCGAGTGAAATCCCTGACACCATCGGGATCTGAAATTCCCGAGCAAGGATCGATGTGTGCGACGTCCAGCCGCCTCTTTCAGTGATCACGCCGACTGGACGACTTTTCTTTAGCTCTAGCATCATCGACGGTCGCAATTCGTGAGCCGCAATGATCGAGCCGGAGTACTCATTTCCTGAAGTTGGCCGGTCCGTATGAAGAGCGGCTTCAAGGCGATTGCATACGTCCGCGATGTCTAGATGTTTTTCGCGCAAGTGCTGATCGGCGACACCTGATTGCCGACCGACAAGTTCGTCCGACACGCATTTTAGGGCTGATTCGGCATTAGTCGAGTTTTCGAGGATGTGGCTCTCGATACGTGTGATCAACGAGGATTGGTCAAGGATCAGCAGTTGAAGGTCGAAAATATCGATGACGTGCGGTTGTGCGTCAGAGGCGTTTGCCGCAAGGAGTTCGTTAAGTTGGTTGCGGCATGCATCCGCAGCGGAACGGATACGGACGATCTCGTCATCTGGAGAACTGGTCGAGGCGTCCAAGATGCTGGGATCGCCTTCCTGAAAAAAGACCAGTCGGCCAATCCCGATCCCGTGTGAAACGGAAAGCCCGGTTATTCGCCGTTCCGCACTGGCGGCTGTATCATCCATCGAATACAACTGTGAGCCGATCTCAGCCAAATTAACTTCCAAAACTAAATCCGCCGCCACTGCCGCCCTGAGATGGGAAAAACGGCTTCAAAAGACCCGCAAAAGCCGCAAGATTGCGAGTCTGAATTAGGATCTCGCCCGGCCCCGTAAATTCAGCGACCATTCCCTCACCACTAAGCAAGCTGCGAAGGTATCCGCTTTTGGCTGCCTTTCTGATGTTGTATTGCATGTGGCCTTCCCATGCCACTAGATGGCCCGTATCAATCACGTACTGCTCACCCGGACGCAGTGTACGTCGGTGTATCGCCCCGAATGATGAGACAAGCAAAAGCCCCGCACCGGAAACTTGAAGCAGAAATAGTCCCTCGCCCCCGAAGAACGATTTTGCGCCGCCGAATTTTGTGTCCACAACAAGTGATGTGTCTCCGGCTAGATATGAGCTAGACTGAACCATGAACGTCTGGTTCTGCATCTCGATCCCCGCGACATCACCTGGAGCTCCCGGAGCGAACGTTACCTCGCCGGCGCCGCCTTTTGCCGTAAACGTTGAGACAAAGGCTGATTCACCGCCGACGGCTCGCTTCAGAGCTCCGAAAACGCCGCCCTTCAGTTCTGAGTAAAGATCGACGTTCGCCGACATTGAGACCATAGCTCCCGCTTCAGCAGCGATCGCTTGTTCCGCTTGCAATTGAACAACTGCTAATGCGAACGCACCCTGATGCTCGATCGCCCAGGTGTACCCGCGTCCCTGACCGCGGCCGTCGGTATCAAAATGGAAAGCGCCGCCTTGCTGATAAGCTGGCTGCGCGGGCTGCTGAGAGGGCGGCGGCGGAGCGGCCGTTTGCAAGACAAGCCCGCAGGAACCGCAGAATTTCGCACCATCCATCAATTGGGCATTACATTTTGGGCAGTTCATATCTTTACTTAGCTCTTATACGACAACGCCGCGTGATTTCTCCAAAATTATCGCCGCAGCTGTTTCACCATCAGGAGCGAAGTCTAGAAAGCTTAGGTCCGCATCACTGACAACCAGGTTCGCCTTCCACGCATCGACAACCGGTTTCCAGCAGTCACCGACCAACACGAGAGGACGTTTTCCAAGAACACCCGTTGTCAGTTTGTTCCATACAAGCGAGATCTCGGTAACCGTGCCCATCCCGCCGCGCATTGCGACAAATCCGACCGAACGCGTAATAAGATTTTGAAGCCTGTCGTAGAAGTGGTCGGTCGCGACCTTGTCGGTTAAAAAGCGGTTCGGTTCGCTTTTGAACTGATTCATTACGATCCCAAGCACCCGTCCACCTTTTTCACGAGCGCCACGGGAAGCGGCTTCCATGATGCCGAGATAGCCGCCGGTACAAATCGTGAAACCAGCCTCCGCGAGACTGCCACCGAGCTTTTTCGCCTCAACGTATTCGGCCGAATCTTCTTTACATTTCGAGCCGCCAAAAACAGTAATTATTTTGCCTTCAACATTTTCGATCACGATAGTTTCCTCAGTATTTCCATTATATCTGCCATCGATTTCAGAACAAACCGCTAGGCGGCCGCACCTTCATAAGGAGGTTCGTTTCCGGCATCCTCAATGGCCTTTTTCGTGTTTGTCAGCAACAGGATAATGCTGCCAACGATAAAGAAAACGATGAGTGCGAGAATTGCCGGACGGTACGAATTGGTCAATTGAGCGACAAGCCCGAAAACAACGGGCCCGAGCCACGAGGTGCCGCGTTCCGAGATCGCATAAATGCCAAAAAACGCCGATTCCCTGCCTCGTGGGATCATCTGAGAAAAGAGTGATCTCGAAAGTGCCTGGGAACCTCCCAGAACGAATCCGATCGCTCCGCTCATCACGTATGCTTCAGTCACCGTATTGAGGAATCCAAAGCCGTAGATCACGATCCCGCTCCAGATCGCTAATGAAACCAGGATCGCGGTTTTTGTGGTCGTGTAGTGAGCTATCCTTTCGAATATCAACGCCCCGACGAACGCAACAGCCTGGGCGATCATAAAAGCAAAAAGCAGAAACGAGCGGTCAGGTTCGATCCCTTTCGAGACAAATAATTCCTGCGACAAAAATATCGCCGACATTGCTATAACTGTCTGGATCCCGTCATTGTAGAGCAGATACGCTATCAGAAAGCGAAGCGTCTGTTTTAACGCAAAAAGCTCTTTGAAAGTCTCCTTCAACTCGCTGAAACCGGCTACGATGTAGTGTTTATCTTCCGGTGCCGATCGTGCCGGCAGTCTTCGTTTCAAAAACAGGAATGTAAATACCGAGAATCCGCCCCACCACAGTCCTGAGATGAGAAAACAAATCCGCACCGCCATTTCGACGGTCATGCCGAGCGATTCTGCCTTTGTCAGCAGGATCACACCCACTATCAACGTAACAAACCCGCCTGCATAGCCGGTGGCAAATCCCCAGCTCGAGACCTTGTCCCGATAGTCTTCGGTCGTAATGTCCGGAAGGTATGAATTGAAAAAGACTATCGACGCTCCGGCGCTGAGATTTGCGATGATGAAGAATACGGCACCGAGCAAATATAGATTTCCCTGCACAACAAATAAAAGAGCACACGATATCGCTCCTAGATAGCAGAAGAATCCGAGGAATGTCTTCTTGAGGTGCGTGTAATCGGCGACCGCACCGAGAACTGGCAGGAAGAATATTTGCAGAAACACGGATAGAGCGACGGAGTAAGAAAACAGCGATTTTGCCGTCACCAGATCGTGTCCCGCAAACGAGATAACCGCACCATTTTCCCCGACCGCCTTTTGGGCGAGCGACGTGATATATTCACCGATCAGGACGCCGAGGACAAGAGTGAAAAACGCATGATTCGCCCAGTCGTACATGATCCAACCGAAGATCTCCTTGCGGTTGTTTTTGCCCGGTATAGTTGGATCCATCGTATTTTTGCTTCGAGTTTTCGTTTTTTGGTACTCGTTCACAATAAAGCAGATGCAAGGATTTGTCTAACGACATGGGATCCGTAACAATCTTCGTTAACATCGCATTTTCAAAAAATTAACTTTCCCCTTATCATCTAATTTCGCTCTCTCGACCGTCTCGTATGAAAGCAATGATCCTGGCCGCCGGGTTTGGCACGCGGCTATTTCCACTAACCATTGACCGCACCAAACCGGCCATTCCGTTTCTCGGCAAGCCTCTGGTTGGATATGTCGCCGAATACATCGCCAAATTCGGCATCACCGATATCGTCGTCAACCTGCACCATCAGCCCAAATCGGTGATCGACGCGCTTGGAGACGGCAACCGCTTCGGCGTGAATATCGATTACACGGTCGAATATCCCGAAATACTCGGAACCGGCGGAGCGTTGGATTACGCCCGTCAGCACTTGCAGGACGATACGTTTGTGATAGTCAATGGAAAAATAATCACCGACATCAACATCGGCGAAGCCGTCGAAGCTCACAAAAAATCCGGAGCACTTGCAACCATGGTGCTTCTCCCGAATCAAAAGCGAGAAAAATTCACGGTCGTCTACACAAAAGACGGTGCGATCGATCATTTTGGGCCACATGCAACCCCGGTTACCGAAGCGGAACTTCGCGATACCGAACACGACATTGTCACGCCGCTGATGTTTACGGGAATTCACATTCTAGAGCCGGAAATACTGGATATGATCCCGAAAGGTGTGTTCTCGGACATCGTTACGGACATCTACATCCCGTATATCAAAGGCTGCGGACGGATCGCCGCCCATGTTGCCGAAGGCGATTGGTACGAGCTTTCAACGATCCCGCGTTATCTCGATATTTCGCTAGCGATGATGGGAGCATGCGACATGCATTTTGGCCGCAATTGCGTCATGAATGGTGCCGCAAGTCTCAAGGATTCAATAATTTGGGACAATGTCACGATCGGCGACGGGGCAACGCTTTACCGCACGATCATTGCCGACGGTGTAACGATCGAACCCGGCGAGCACTTCTCAAATGCGGCGATCGTCCGGGCGGACATGGTCCGTAGCTGCGACGAAATTCCTGAAAAAGCTCTGCGAGGCTATGTGCAGGGCGAAAATTACATCGTTCCGTTGAATAAGTAAGCACTTCATGTCAGATCTCGAAAATCGTCTAAGAGAATTCTTAACAATGCGCGGACAGCAACTCGAGTTTGAGTCGCTCACGGCGGACGCCTCAACGCGCGAGTATTTTCGGGTCACATGGAACGGATCGAAAGCAATCGCGTGCGTTTACCCTGATCCATTTGATCCGACAGACCAATCGTATCTCGACGTAACGCGTCTTTTCATTAGGGGCGGCTTACCAGTAGCGGAAATTCTGGATTTTGACGGGAATTTTGGCGTGATCGTTCAGGAAGATCTCGGCGATACGATCCTGCGGGAAGTATTGCTGGAGGCCAACAAAGTTGACTATGCCCGCAAGCTCGACGAGGCAATATCGCTTATCGCCAGAATTCAGACCGTGACGCTGATCGCGTACGAAACGAACTCGATCGCGTCGAGGTTAAAATTTGACGAGGAAAAGCTGCTGTGGGAGCTGAATTTCTTCAAGGAACATTATTTTCAAACGTTCCGGAAAACGCCGCTCTCGAACGCCGACGATGCCGCGTTGTCGGCTGAATTTGAAGAGCTTGCAAAAGAGCTGGAATCGTACGCGACGGTACTCTGTCACCGCGATTTCCACGCCGCGAACCTCATGCTCGACCATCGCGGCAGGATGCGGATCATCGATCATCAGGACGCTCGCATTGGTTCGCCCGCGTACGACTTGGTGTCTCTGCTTCTGGATCGAATTACAGAACCGCCATCACGCGAATGGTTAGCTGAAAAGCGTCGCTATTTCCTGAACGTTCGCCGCCGTTTGGGGCTTCCGGCATTGGATGAAGAAAACTTTGCTAACGAATTCCGTTTACAGACTTTACAGCGTTGCTTAAAAGCCGCTGGAACGTTCTCTTTCCAGTCGATAAATCGCGGCAAGACCTATTTTATCCCGTTCATCAAACCGATGTTCCGAATAACTTGCCGCTCCGCCGAAAGCCTCAATCGATTCCCCGCGATCCGCGAGATACTTGGCCGTGAGATCGAGAACGAATAGCGGTCAGACCCGCAGATAATCCCCACGCCAATTCTTGATCGCCATCTTGATCTCTTTTCCAGTGTTTAACTTACCGTCGAGAACCTGCGTCACCAATTCAGGCAATTCCTCGTCAGAAGCAAATCGTAGCGAAATTATCTCGCTTGTTGGCATCTCTGATGCACGTTTTGCGAGTTCGGGCGAAAGCAGTTCTTTGTAGCGTAATCTTTCTTCGAGTCGAATTGTCCGGTCCTGAGCTTTCAACGCTTGCAATCGCGAAGTCAGCGTGATGAGCATAAAAACGACACAAAGCACGACCCACACCGCACGATCGACGCTTGGCTCCTGATAAAGGCGAAATGCCTGATAAAAAAAATTCAGCACCAACAGCGGAAAGGTTACAAAATGAACGAGCGGAAACCAACGTGTATGGTTCGCGTATGTTTGTTGTTCAGGCATGATGGTTGAGTTTAGAGTTCCGCCTTTAGGCGGCAACTTTTGAACATGAGACCGCTAAAGCGGGTACTCAGAACTATAATTTAGTTTTCGCCAGAGCTTCCGGCGGTTTCCCCGTGAAATCCTCGCCCGGATTTACGAATAGATTTTGCTCAAATCGGTACTGCTTATCATAAAGCTGTTTGTATCGTCCGTCGAGCGCGACGAGTTCCGCGTGGGTTCCGCGTTCAAGAATTTCGCCAGCCTCGACGACCAGGATCTGATCGGCACTACGGATCGTCGATAACCGGTGAGCGATCACGAATGTCGTTCTTCCCTGCCGTAAACGGTTCAAACCTTCTTGAATAAGGGCTTCGGACTCACTGTCGAGGCTTGAGGTAGCTTCATCAAGTATCAGAATACGCGGATCCGCGAGCAACGCACGGGCGATCGCGATTCGCTGACGCTGTCCACCGGAAAGCTTCACGCCGCGTTCGCCGACGATGGTTTCATAGCCGTTCGGAAATTTTTCGATGAACTCGTCTGCGTTAGCGACACGGCAGACTTCCTTGATCTCCTCGAGGTTCGCTTCCGGATTTGAGAAGCGAATGTTCTCGAGGATCGTTCCGTCGAATAGGAAATTGTCTTGTAGCACAACACCGAGATGGCGACGATAATCGCGGAGTTTGACGTTACGCAGGTCTTTGCCGTCGATCTTAATAGAGCCTGCTGAGGGAGAATCACCTGCGTCAGCGGGTGGTTTGGTCATTGGTGGCTTTTCCGCTAGTACTTTGTCTGAAGCCGAACCACCCGCTGACCCAGGTGGTTCTCCGGTCGATGATTCGGACCTTGTGGGCTGGATAAAATTAAGAACCAGACTTAATATCGTCGACTTTCCCGATCCGCTCGACCCGACCAACGCCGTTGTCGTTCCAGCCGGTGAATGAAAACTCACGCCTTTCAGCACCGGAACGCCGGCATCATACTCAAAATAGACATCGTCAAAATCGATCGTACCTTCGATAGTCGGGAGAGGTGCTTTCAGCTTGTCGGTATCGTCCTCGGTCGTCATTGCCAGAACCTCGCGAATGCGGTCGAGACCGGCGAGGGCTTCGGTGATCTGGGTGCCGATCGACGTTAATTCAAACACTGGCATCGCCAGCAAAAAAGTAAACGAAATGTACATCAAAAAATCGCCAAGCGTCATCGTCTCGGCCTGCACGGCGTTGCCGCCGATGAGGATCATCACGACGGCGACGGCGCCGATCACGATCGACGAAAATGAACCGATCGCGGAAACACCGGTAACCGATTTTGCGATATTTCGAAAAAGCTTGTGAGCACCTCGCGCGAATGATAGTTCCTCGCGCTTTTCGGCCGTATAGGCTTTGACGATGCGGATACCGCCGAGTGATTCCGTCAAACGTCCGGTGACCTCAGCTGTGATCGCACCTCGCTCACGAAAAACCGGTCGCAAAACCTTGAACGCATACATCAACGCCGAACCGAACACGATCAAAACAACCATTGTCGCCGCCGTCAAACGCCAGTTTAGGTAGAACAGAACGCCGATCGAGATAGCTGCGGTAACGATGCTGCCAAGCAATTGTCCGAGGCCTGTGCCGACGAGGTTTCTGATGCCTTCCGCATCGTTCATGATGCGTGATATCAACTGGCCGCTTTGCGTCGAATCAAAATACGAGATCGGCAGTCGCTCGATATGCCGCTGAACCCGCATTCGCATATTCGTGATGGCGAGTTGAGCCGCGACGCCAAGGATCTGTGACAACGCAAACGAAGTCAGGCCCTGCACGAGCGTCGAGACACCGATCGCAAGAGCGATCCATTTCAACAGCTCAAACCGTTTGTTAGTAAAGATCTCGTCGCCGATGTACTTTGTCGAAGCCGGTAAAACCATGCCTGCAAGCCGAGAAATCAGCATCAGCAAGCTCCCAACCAGCAGACGCCATCTCGCTCCCCACATGATCCGCCGTGCCTCGGCCCACGCGCTCGAATAATTTACCTTCTTCTTTTTCTTCTTCTCGTCTGCCATATCTGTATGCCCTCAGTCTGATAATTGCGGGGAGATAAGTCAACCAGAACGCGAAGTTTGAACTCTGAACGAAGAGCGTTAGAATTAAGCATTAAACCTCTTTTATGAAACAGACTTACATCAACCAACTAAAAGACCATATCGGCGAATCGGTCACCCTCAAGGGCTGGCTTTATAACAAGCGTTCGAGCGGAAAACTCGTGTTTTTGCAGTTCCGCGACGGCACAGGCATCGTGCAGTGCGTCGTGTTCAAACCGAATGACGAGGCATTGTACGACCTCGCCGATTCGCTCGGTCAGGAAAGCTCGATCATCGTGACCGGAACGGTAAAAGAGGACACGCGTTCGTCACTGGGTGTCGAACTCGATGTCACGGGCCTCGAAGTCGTCCAGAACACGCACGATTACCCGATCACGCCGAAGGAACACGGCACCGAATTTCTGATGGACAATCGCCATCTGTGGATCCGCTCGAAGAAGCAGCATGCCGTGTTGAAAATTCGCCATACTGTTATCAAAGCAGTTCGCGATTTTTTTGACGAGGGTGGATTTACGCTTGCTGACACGCCGATCTTCACACCGGCTGCTTGCGAAGGTACGACGACGCTGTTCGAAGTCGATTATTTCGGTGACGAAAAAGCGTATCTGACGCAGTCCGGCCAGCTCTATAACGAAGCGACCGCTGCGGCCTTTGGCAAATCGTACGCGTTCGGCCCGACATTCCGAGCCGAAAAATCGAAGACTCGCCGCCATCTGACCGAGTTCTGGATGGTCGAGCCGGAGGTCGCATATGCGAGCTACATCGACATGATGGACCTCGGCGAAGCAATGATCCTAAAGGTTGTCGAGCGCGTCCTCAACGACCGTCAGGAAGAACTGAAGACACTCGAACGTGACACGACGATCCTCGAAGCGATCAATTCCCCGTTCCCGCGTTTGCACTACGATGATGCCGTCAAAATGCTGCAAGACGGCCACGCAAAGGGCGAACTCGAGAACAATTTCGAGTGGGGCGGAGATTTCGGAGCACCTGACGAGACATATCTCTCGAACCAGCACGGCAAACCGGTCTTCGTCCACCATTTCCCGGCTGCGATCAAGGGATTCTACTTCGAAGTCGACCCCGAACGCCCCGAATGCGCCCTCGGCATCGACCTACTCGCCCCCGAAGGCTACGGCGAGATCATCGGCGGCGGCGAACGAGCCGCTTCACTGAGCTATCTCGAAGAGCAGCTAAAACACCACGGCCTGGACCAGGCGACCTTCGAATGGTACCTAGATCTGCGTAGATATGGTTCAGTACCACACGCCGGTTTCGGAATGGGAATCGAAAGATGCACGGCCTGGATGGCCGGTATCGAGCATGTGAGAGAGACAATACCGTTTCCAAGGATGTTGTATAGGTTGAGGCCGTAAACAATGCTGAAAGAGACTGTCTTCAATGCCTTGGTGGAAGAATTTGGAGATGCGGTTGAGTCAACTTCAGATTCAATCGCCTTCGCCGAAATAAAAGCTAAACACCCGGCAGTGGGAAACGTTTCGGTTCAGGATGACGGAACTGAGATAACTCTATTCATAGGCGATATTACACATGGCCATTTTGGGAGCTATGAAGATGATCTCTCGGAAGAAGAACACGAACGAGTAATTGCTGAAAGCTTGGTTGAGTTTCTTTCGGATCTATTCGAAGACAAATATTTTCTCTACACGTCAAGACATAGCGGTGGGTGGGCTCGCTTCGACATGGTTCAGGAAAGTGACATGCAATCGCCCAATACTCAATGGTTTAAATGGTCCGGGCCGATTGAGAAACTGGAATGACTCTGATCAATTTTTATGTCAACCTACACAGCAAAAATCGCCTGGAAAGCCGACTCGCCGGACACCTTTACCAAAAACCGCTACACTCGCGGACACGAGTGGTCATTTGATGGTGGCGTGACGGTTCCGGCTTCGAGTTCGCCGCAGGTGGTTCCGCGGTTTTCGGTTGAGGCAGCGGTTGATCCTGAGGAGGCCTTGGTGGCGGCGGCATCGTCGTGTCATATGCTGTCGTTTTTGTGGGTCGCGGCGCGGGCAGGGTTTAATGTCGAGTCTTACGAAGACAACGCAGTCGGCGAGATGGCTACGACCGATGCCGGAAAGCAGTGGATATCGGTGATCTCGCTCGATCCGCAAATAGTTTGGATCGGCGACGAGCCTTCGGCTGAGAAGCTCGCTGAGATGCATCATGAGGCTCATGAGGTTTGCTACATCGCCAATTCGATCAGATCGGAGGTCGTGTTAAAGCAGAGGTAGAAAAACTAAATTGGAGAGGAATCATGAATAGGCATTCGAGGAAGGCGTTTCTATTTGTCACACTCATTCTCACTGTTTCCTTCACGTTCGGTCAGAAACTCGTTAGATCTGAATCGAACGGCACGATGACGGCGGCTGAAATCAATCAGCGCATGACCAAGATGTTCGGTTCGTATGCCGTTGGCGAAACGTCGAACGCGGTTGAGCTTTACAAGGTCACTTATTCCTCGATCGACGTCAAAAACAAGAAGACGAATCTGACCGGCCTTGTTGCCTGGCCGGTCGGCGGAGCTCCAAAAGGTCTGGTAGTTTACTGCCACGGCACGACGGTCGATCGCGGCCGCTCACCTTCGAAATTCAAAGCCAAAGAGGACGAACCGGAAACCGAGATCGCGATCGCGGGATTTGTATCGGGCGGCTACGCAGTCGTTCTGCCTGACTATCTCGGGCTCGGCGATCACAAAGGTGCTCATCCATATCCGCTCAGCTCGGTCAATGCCCGCTCGGCGGTCGATATGATACCGGCTGCCCGCGAACTGGCAAAACAGAACAATTACGTGATCGGCCCGAAACTCTACGTAACCGGCTATTCCGAAGGCGGTGGCGTCGCGATGGCGGTTGCCCGCGACCTGCAGGCGATGGTTGGCGAAAATTATCGCCTGACAGCTTCGGCTCCGGCGAGCGGCCCTTACGATCTGTCGGGCACGACCAGGAAGTTCATGCTTGAGGAAACCGGAGAGCAGACCGGCTTCGTTCTGCGGCTGTATCTGATGTCGTACGCCACGAACTACCTGAACAAGGAAAAAGGCTCCAAGCTTAAGGATTTTTACAAACCTGCACTCGCAAACGCCTTGGGCATCAACTATCGGCTTAACCCTTCGGACGACGGCGTTATCAAGAATATCGGCCTGACGACGACGCTGATGCGTTCCCAGAACAAGCTCGAAAACGTTCTGAATCCGACATTCATGAAAGCGATGCAGCGAAACGACGGCGGTAACGCGTTCGTCCGCGAACTCCGGATGAACGATGTTTACGCCTGGCAGCCGCGGCGGCCGATGCTGATGATCTATGTTGATAAGGATTTTGTCGTTAGCCCCGTTAATACTGAGGTCGCGTACAAAGCAATGCAGCGAATGGGCGTGAAAAACGACATGATAAAAACCGTCGAGATACCTTCAACCTTCAATCATCTGACCGGGATCGCTCCGGCAATGGCAAAGGCACGGGCGTTTTTTGACGGAGGTTTTTCTGCGGTTCCGGACGCGAGATAGAAGATGAAGCGAGCTGTCGATCTAATTTTACCCGCGACCGAATCGTATCTTCCCGGCGATTTTGTGGTCTATCGAGCTCTGCCGCGACGTGAATTGCGGCGGGTCGGCGGGTTTGTGTTTCTGGATCATTTCGACCAACGCGATGTCACGCCCGAGCTTTTCGACGTGCCGCCGCATCCGCATATCGGGCTGCAAACGGTTACGTATTTGTTCGAGGGCGAGGCGTTTCACACGGATTCACTCGACAACGAACAGCCCGTAAAAGCGGGCGAAGTGAACTGGATGACCGCCGGCCGCGGCATCACGCATGCCGAGCAGATAACGACCATACAGCAGCGAATGCACGGCATCCAAAGCTGGGTCGGGCTGCCGCACGACATGCGAAAGGTCGATCCGGCTTTCGACAATTTCCCGGCAGACACGCTGCCGGTTCTGGAAATAGATAAGGCTACGATCACCGTTATTGCAGGCGACCTCGAAGGCTGCGTTTCGCCGATCCCGACGTTTCAGGAGTTGAGTTATTTCGACGTTTCTATGGACGCCGGATCGAAGGTTGGTCTTGTGGTTCATCCAGATCACGAACTCGGGATCTATGTAGCGGAAGGAGCGATCGAGGTTGGCGGAACGGTCGTGAAACTCCACGATCTCGCGAAACTATCATCGGGCGATGAACTGAGTTTCGCTGCGATCGAGAACGCTAGATTCGTGATCTTCGGCGGCGAACCGTTGCCAGATCCGACCGTAATTTATTGGAACTTCGTCACAGACACGGTGGGCGAAGCGAAGCAGGCCGCGATCGATTGGCAGGACGGCAGATTTCCGCCGGTCAATAAATACCGAAAATTCACATCCGAAGATCTCGGCGACGAAGCTGAGCGGATGCAGTTGCTCTAAACGGATCTTATGCAGGATGAATGGACCTATCACCGTGCCAAACGGTTCGATAAACAGAAGGTGCGCTGGCATTTTGTCACGCGTTATTTCCACGTTGAGGAAGGCGAGGACGAGCCGCGTGAGCTGTATTTTCGTAATGACGACGAAACCGAATTCGGCATGCTCAGATTCGAAAAGATCAAAGAAAATCCGTATCGCGATTGGGATTTTGTGATGACAAAGATCCTGAATAATATACCGTTCCGGCGTTCGCTGCTTGATGAGGAAACCAGGTCGGTTTGGAAAAAGAACTGGAAATGATATCTCAGCCCGCGAAAATACTCTGCGGCGATCTCGACGATGCGATCGAGGAACAAAAAGCACAAGGATATCGCCTCGACATGATCTTCCCTGCCGATTCTCCTCGAGAGGCGCTGATGTCGCGTTGCGGCGAGAGCTTGCGGCTAATGGCAGAACCACCTGCGTCAGGGGGTGGATTGCCTTCGCACTTGGAGCCACCATCAATCCGTATTCAACCACCCGCTACCGCATGTGGTTCTGACTCAGAGTGGACGACTGGCCGGGCCGGAATGGAATACCGCGATCTGATCCCAGGCCGACTTGGCGGCAAGGTGATCGCCTCGCACATCAGGCTTCCGTTCGGCGGCGAAGTTCCGGACTCGGTTCATTATCACAAGATCGAATTCCAGGTGATCTATTGCGTCCGAGGCCGCATACAGGTCGTTTACGAAGACCAAGGCCCGCCGTTCTGGCTCGAAACGGGTGACTGTGTCCTCCAACCGCCCGAGATCCGCCATCGCGTAATCTATTCCGAACCCGGAGCTGAAGTGATCGAGGTCAGTTCGCCCGCTGAGCATGAGACTTGGATCGATCATGAGTTGACGCTGCCAAATAGCAACGTTGAAACTGAGCGTGTCTTTGGCGGTCAGCGATATTACAGATTCAGAAACAGCGGTTCCGAGCCATATGTTGGCAGCGGCTATTCTCAAAGCAAAACCGATATTTGGGAGTGTTCAGATCGCAAAATATCCGTGTTGGTAAAGAGTTTTGTTGACCGCGACAACAATTCAACAGACCGTGGTTGGTTTGTCGGAACGGACATTATTGAATTTGTCTACCTTCTTGAAGGAGATCTCACGATAGTCGACGCGAAGAACCTACCAAACAGTATCGAGCCAGGTACCCGTTACCGAAAGGGCGATTGCTTCATTCTCCCCGAAAGTAGTGCTTTTATTTTCGATTGGAGCCAAGACCTCAAGTTGCTAGACGTCATTATTCCAACTTAGTTCATTGTCTTTTCGCGGTTTCGGTGCCGAAGGTAACGGCGGCCTGGCCGCCCCAATCGCCATTGAGATTCCCATTTGACTGGATGTCGTATACTGCAAAGCTGCATTGCCTTCCACGGGAGCTTGCCGCCGCGAAGCTTCCCTTCCAAGTGCCAAATGCTACCCGGTTGAATGGCCCCGATTCGGCGTCTTCCAGATTCCAATCAAAGTCGTAGCCAGAACCGTCTTTCTTGATCGTCAGAGTGCCTTTATAAGGGTGGCCATAATCACCTGCAACCTCGTATTTTCCGACGAATGTTCGGCCTTCAATGCGCTTTGCCTTTTCGGTTCCAACAATCTGATAGCCCCAATCAACGAATTTTCCATCAAGCGAACCATCGCTCGATATCTTGTACAGAAAAACTGTACAACCTTTACCTCCGCCGGTTGCGGCAAAGCTAGTAGCCGTTGCATTGCCAATTTGGACTCCGGTGCCGACACGCGTTCCTTTCGTGGTCGTCCAGCGAAATCCGTAGGCATCGCCTTGCGGTTGGATGGTTAGAACGCCGGTGTATGGATTATTGCCGTTTTCGGCAGAGCCTTCAACGTTGAAAACGCCTGAGATCTCGCGTTCAGCGGCGGTTGGCGATGGTGACGGCTCTACCGCGGCTCGCTCACGGAGGCGTTCCGCTGGGCCGCAAGAGGCCGTGAGAACAGCAAGGCCGGTGAACGCTATGAATAGCATCACCGGCCGGATCGAAAGGGTAAAGCAGGACAAAAACATGTGTCTCGCTATTCTACTTCTTTTTCGCGACTTCTGTTCCGAGCGATTTCGAGGTTTTGAAGCCCCATTTGCCGTCGAGCGTACCGTCGGGTTTGATGTCATAGCCGACGAATGAGCACTGTTTGCCGCCGAAGCCGACGGCGACGAGATTGCCGGCCTGAATGCCGAAGCCTTCGAGCGTATCCGGAGCCGACCAGTTGAATGCGAAGCCAAGGCCTTCCTTCTTGACGTTCAGCTTGCCCTTGTATTCCTGGCCGTCAGGGTTTTTGCCAGTGATCTCGTATTCGCCTTCGAGATCGGTTCCACTCTTGCGAACGGCTTTCTCGGTCTCCATTTTGTTGACGCCCCAATAGCCGACCTTGCCGTCCATCGAGCCGTCCGCGTTGATCTTGTAAAGCACGACACCGCAGCCGTCGCCGTTTTTGCCGTCAGTGAATGCTACCGCGACCGCACTTTCCTGCATGACAGCGACGCCGTCATAGTCGTTCTTGCCGGATTTCCACGAGAACTGGAAGACATCGTCACGCGGAGTAATAGTCAGTGCCGCTTTGTATGCACCGCCGCCGTCCGGATTTGTGCCGTTGGCGTCATATTCGCCGGCGATGTTCTTTGGCGGAGCCGGAGCGGGCGTGGTCGCGTTGGCGGGCTTGGTGTTCGCGGCTGTATTGGTTGCGGTGTTGGCGGCGGTGTTCGACGTGTTCGTGCCGACGCTGCCGCTGCACGCCATTCCGACGGCGAGCAGAGCGGTGATGCAGATGAAAAGAGTTAACGGTGAATTCAGGCGTTTCATATCGAGTCTCCTTTTTCGGGTTAATTGTTATGTACGTTTGCCGAATATGATAGTGCAAACCGCTGAAAGTTGAAATCACCAGCGAGCGAAAATTGGTTAAGAGCCTCAATCTCTGGCGCTTCTTGTTCAACCAAAGCCCAAAATGCTAGATTCTAGGTAGCATTACAATGTTCCAGAACAAGGCGTATACGATCAGTTTTACCGAGCATCCCAACTATCTCCATGTCAATTTGTCGGGCGATACGATATCCGAGCAAATAATCCGCGAATATGTCGCCGATATTCTCGCCAAATGTGCCGAGACGGGCGATGATCGGATACTTTGCTATCGTGACATTCCAACCGTTATGCCTGAGGGCACGGTTTATCACACCGTCAGCGAATCCCTCGACGCTCTTCGCGGAAAAAAGGTCGCTCTCGTCAATCCCCATGCCGGGATAGATACCGAGGTGCGTTTCGGAATGACCGTCGCTCAAAATCGCGGCGGAAATTACGCAAGTTTTAGTAACATCGACGATGCCCTCGAGTGGCTGCTGAAATAACTAACCATATGTGCGGAAGAGCTTCACAACGACACGCGAGCCGTTACGAGAAATACATCTCGTATTGGGAAACGCCCGAGACTTTTGTCGAGCGGAACAATCTGCGGCCGACTGAGCCTGCGTTTATCGTGGCACGGCGTAGCGACGGGCTGATCAAGACACTTGAGGCCCGCTGGTGGTGTCAGTGGGACGGTGCGAAGCAGTTCGAGGCAAAATTTCCGACCTTCAACGCCCGCGTCGAGACGATGCACGACAAAAAGCTGTGGCCCGACCTGCTGCTAAAGGGCCAACGCTGCCTGCTGCCGGTCGACAGCTTTTACGAATGGCCGATCAAAGGCAAAGGTCTGCCGCCGGTCGAGATCTTTGTCGAGGGCAAAGTTCCCTACGCCCTCGCCGGCCTCTGGAGCCGCTACTTCGACAACGGCCAGACACGCTACTCCTTCACGACCTTCACGACCGAACCAAACGATTTCATGCCGCCCGATCCACGAAAAGGCCATGCCCGTCATCCTGACGAGCCTCGACGAACAAAACCTTTGGCTTGCCGAAGGCGACGAAGAACTCCTCCGTCCCTACGAAGGCAAAATGGAATCCGACCAGCTTCCCGACACCCTCGAACATTTGTACCCGGAAGAGAATCATAAGTATTGAACTGGACCCGAGCGGCCTGCTATTGGACCACGAGCGGCCCGCTCGTAGTAATCCCTAAAGCCGTTCCACTTTCGTGCGCAAATGGAACAGCTTAAATGTTGCAATTGATCGCTGTTACCGCTATAAATCGTTCTATTTGCAGAAATTCCTCGAAAACTGAGATCTCACAAATCGTCCCACTTTGGTGCGCAAAGTGAGACGGCTTAACTTGTGTACCATCAGTAGCTTACAGCGAAAAATCGTCTCATTTCGCGAAATTCATTATGCGGTGTGAGACGGCATTTGGTTTCTGGCCTGAACCTTCAAAGATCGAGTCTGTAAAACCATTATACGTCATGTGCACGACAAAGTTGCACATGTAATACATATTTTCATGAAAAAACGATCGCGGTGTCGCAGTGAGCGGATCGAACGTCTTATTCCGTGCTGTTCGGCTAATTTCTTGAGGGATCTTAACCACGGAACACACGGAATAACACGGAAAGAACGCGACTGATCCCGCTTTGGCAGCCGCCGACTGTAGGAGCCAGCATCTTGCCGTCGTTTCATCCACGGGCGAGCAGGATGATCACCCTTAAGTTCTACTCGCCAAACGACGGTGTCGCTCCGATGGAGCTTGAGTATTGCCCCGGCGTCACGGTTCTACAAACATTCCGCTCCTCTGGAGCTACCCAGCCCGGTTCTCAGAAGTCTCAGAGAGGCGAAATGTTTGTAGGAAAGGATTAGATCAGGAACTTAAAAGCTCCATAGGAGCGGCACCAAAATACGAACGGGATGGAGATCGTGATCTTCGAAGAAGGTCGAACGTCCCCATTACCAGCTTACCAGAATACCAACGACGCCAACGCCCCCAACCGCATTTGTCATCGGTTTTCCCTCGAATCGCCAACAAGCCAACGGCTTTCTCTAATGAGCGTGGGAACTACAAAATTTTATGAGGATTGCAAGAGGTTTTTATTAAGATCAACGCTTTTGATGTAAGCTTTTTACGTAGTTTACGAGCTTAAACTGAAAAATAAACACGTCAGAAATATCCATTTTTTATTCATGGCAGTCCGACCTTCCCAATTCAACGAATCGAAATTTCATTGAGAATTGCTTGGGAAAGGTCGCAAAAGAAATTCGAAACGACAACGCAATATTTGTTGAGCCAGTAATAGAGCGAGATACCAAGAATATCCCCGGAACTCCAAACATAATGGAGACTATATTTAAAAAAATCGATGCCGCTGCAATCGTCGTTTTTGATGTTTCCCTTATAAATGCTCGCTCCCGGTTTCGCTCAACTCCGAATCCAAACGTAATGCTTGAAATGGGATATGCTTTACGTTCTAAATGCTTGGACAACATTATAATGATTATCAATGAAGCCTACGGTTCGGCAAAAGATTTGCCGTTTGATATGCCGTGGCGACGTGCAATTTGGTTCCGAATGCCGAGAGTTCTATTCGTCCTGAACCGCTCTTTCGCGGCGTTCGGCTATGTGCCAGAGGACGCCGCTGGGGTCTACTACGTAGGCGATGCGGAGGCCCCAGGGTTGGATGGCGGGCGGTTTGGGGGCTGAGACTCCGAAATTTGTGGGGAGGTCGAGAGAGACGATGTGTTCCCACCACGCGTCGAGGTCGTCGACCATGAGCTGCATCATGAAATTCTCAGCCCAGCCCTTCTGATAATACCGCTGCAGAATAAATCCACCCGAACCCACATTAAAGATAGCCACTTCGCTATCCAAAACCTTCTCAAACCCAAGCGCCTCATAAAAACGCTTAGACAGCTCAAAATCCTGAGCCGGCACAAACGCCCTCATACGCTCGGTTCCGGTTAAAATAGAGTTCATAAGGTCAATTCTCTTCTCGTCCACGTCGTTCAATTTGGTAATACCTTTGTAGCACAGGTTCGCGAGCATGCAAACGGTTCGGAGCTAATTGATGAGATAACAAATATTCCTTGCCGTTCGTCGCGGAAAGCCTAAATAATCGCGGTATTCACTGAAAACTTGATCTTGTCGCGAGGTGTTTTATGCTGAAGTGGCTTTTGCGGATCGTTGGGGTTTTGCTGTTGGTTGCGGTGGTCGTTGTCGCGGCTTTTATGGTCAGTCCGCGGCCCGGGGCGTGGGTCATGAAGACCTTGTTCGATATGGACAACGCTTCGCTGCAGGCCGATCTGGAATCTTCGCGGCGGACAGACGTTACCGCGATCGACGATCAGCAATACCGTGCCGATGAGGCGGACGCCTTGCTCGACGTTTACTTCCCTACGAATACGCCGGCGGACAAACGGCTTCCGACGCTTGTCTGGACTCACGGCGGTGCCTGGATCCAAGGCAGCAGAAAATTCTACGTTCCCTTCTTTCAAAGCTATGCGAATCAGGGATTTACTGTGGTCGCTCTCGGTTACACGCTTGCTCCGAACAGGCAATACCCCACGCCGGTCATTCAGGTAAACGACGCTTTGAAATACGCGGTCGCGAACGCGGAGCGGTTTCACATCGATACCGACAGGATCTTCATGGGCGGCGACAGCGCCGGTTCGCAGATAACGAGCCAAGTCGCGAACATCATCACCGACCGTGGCTACGCTGCGCGAATGAACATCCAACCCGCGATCGCCGCCTCGCAATTGCGGGGAATCATTCTTCATTGCGGATTCTACGATCTCGCGAAGTTTGCCCAGAGTGCCGAGATCTCGCCTGTCAGATTTCTCAGATTCGGAATGACGGCGATGATCTGGGCATACACAGGAAGCAAGACGCCCGCGCCGGAGTTGCTCGATCAGATGTCCGCCTACAACCAAGCAACATCAGCATATCCGCCGACATTCATCAGCGGCGGAAACGGCGACCCGTTGACCGATGCGTATTCGAAACCGTTTGCCGAGAAGCTCAAGTCGATGAATGTCGATGTCACGACCCTGTTCTTCGCCCCCGAACACGAACCCAAACTCGGCCACGAATATCAGTTCCGGTTAAACCAGCCGGATGCACAACGAGCCTTCAACGAAAGCGTTACGTTTTTGAAAAAGCACGCTGGTGGATAAAAAAGCGGAGGCTCAAGAGTCCTCCGCCTTCAGTTTCGTTATTCCTAAAATCCCTTAATTAACAAACTCGAACGACTGGACCGCTTCGAGAACCAGTTTTTGTATTTCGGGCGACTTGGATGGTGTCGGACCCATGATGGTTACGTTGAATTTGTCCCAGCCCAGGACGATGCAGATGACCTTTTCACCGTCTTTTTCGGTAACGAATGCCGTTCCTTTGTACTCGCCGATCTTTGCGGGAGTTTCCGAAAGGATCTTATCGCCTTTTAGCGGGCCGGCTTTGAAAGCCGCGATCATTTCCGCGACGTCGGCGTCGGTTTTTACGAGTTTGGTCCGCTTCTCGACGGCCACGACCACTGCTGCGTCAGAAAAATCCCACAAATAGCCATGTCCATCTCGCCCGGCTTCCTTCTTGGCCTGTTTTTGGACCATATCGGCTGGCAGAGAGATACTAAATCCGTCTTCCTCAGAATGAAAGACCGCATCTTCGGCAACGGTTTTGATCGATTTTGCTTGCGAAAACGCGGCGACAGCGGAAAGACAGACGAAAAGCGCGACGAGTGATAGTTTTGAGATGGTTTTCATTTGAAAGAGATAGTACGCGAAATTGAATTTTCATGCAATATCTCTTTCTTTGACGTCTAGAAGTTGATTATTACGCTGAAGCAGAATTCTCTTTTCCCCGCTGTGCGTCCGTTCGATTCATGTGTGTGATGAGATCAGTGATCTGGCCGTCCTTAAAGGTATAGATGTCGCAGAAGGAATGATAACTGGTCGAGCCGTCCTTTTCCTTCATGGTCATCTCGCCGCACGACGCGACGCCGTCATCGTCCGCGATGATCTTCGTGATAGTGAACGCCGGCGGATCGGACGGTTTATTGGATTTCGGGCCCATAAAATCAACGATCGCGTCGCGGCCATCCAGCGTCATTGGCTCGCCCTGCGAAAGGATCGTCCATTTAACATCCTCGGCGCACAGGTTCACGAATTGCTGGTAGTTCCCGTCCGCGACAAGGTCGTTAGCTTTTTCAATGATCTGTTTGTTTTGTGCTGCGGTTTGATCGTTGTTCATTTTCTCATTCTCCTCTGAAACAGATAATGCCCGACGATCGACGAGAAATCTGTATTCCGGCGAACAGAGGATTGCTCTAAGGCAAAGGCTACATGTCTTCGAGAAGTATCTTTAGCATCCGCTCGCGGTTCATCAGAAAGTCACGCGTCACCTGGTAGTGCTCGGTCTCTTCGTAGGTGGTTTCGTGGATGCCTTCGGACGTGCATTCGTAGATCGTTGCGTCAGGATAAGCCATCAGGATCGGCGAATGTGTGGCGATAATGAACTGCGAGCTGTCACGGACAAGATCATGAATGCGAGACAAGATCGCAAGCTGTCTCTGCGGCGAAAGTGCGGCTTCGGGCTCGTCGAGGATGTAGATACCGTCGCCGCCAAGTCGGCTGAGTCATGAGAGCGAGGAAAGATTCGCCGTGAGATTGCTCATGGAGAGATCTACCGCCATAGGAATTTATGATCGGAGGAGAAATCGACCGTTCCTTGTCCAATTCCTCAATGTTTGTGGCCAAATTGAAGAAGCTCTCGGCCCTTAGAAAGAATCCATCGCTCGGTCGATATATCCCTCGTTGAACAAAAATGTGTTGGGACAGGTCGTACAATGCATCACGGGTCGCAAAAGTGAAATTTCTTGTTCCGCCTTCTGGATTAAAACCCAGAGCGACAGCAATTGCTTCGAGTAACGTAGATTTCCCGCTGCCATTCTCGCCGATGAAGTAGGTGACTTTCGGATGCAATTTGATCCGGTTGAAATTCTTAAGAGCACTGAGATTGAACGGGTAGTCTTCGAACGAAGGGACGGCCGAGCGATTAAACGTTACATCGATCAGGAACTGATTTGAGAGCATGAGAATTTATTTCAATCTGTCGTCAACGGCTGTCCAAAATATAGCGTGTGGCCCTGGTCGTCCTTGATCACGAATTCGCGGGTTTGCCAGTCGGTGTTGTGAACATCCTCTATTATCTCGACACCTTTTTCTTCTAGCTCGGCAGCATCGCCGTCAGCATTGTCGGTTTGGAAATAGAGATGAAAATGTCCCTGTTCATCTACGTAATCGATCGACGGGTCTTTGTCGCAGGCAAATTTAAGATGGAAGCTCTGCCGGCCCGCCCGGATCCCGGCGTAGAAATCTTCGTAACGAAATTCCAGCTCAAACCCGAGCATGTTCGTGTAAAAATCTATCGAGGCGTCGAGATCGGTCGTGCGAAGTTGGGCGGTTACGTTGGTAACATTCATCGCTTTTATTGTAGCCGAGAAAGAAAAAAAAGCACCCGAGGCATTCGAGTGCGTGAGTTCAAGAGGTGAGAGGAGAAATTTGATGGAGCGGCTTCGCCGGGGCTCTTGAAAATATATTTGCCAAAGTTTTCTGGCTTACAAACTGTGCGGCTGCCGTGTGTCCATACTATTCCGGTCGATATTTTTATTTTCGGAGGAAATAATATGAATAACCTTTTACGCGGCGGGCTCGCCGGAGCTGCAGCCTGGAAATTCGGCGGCGGCATCGTTTCTACCGTATTGATCTTTTTGCTCGTGTTCTGGCTTCTGGGCCATTGCTAGTTCTATTTTTCCGTGCTTTCTGTGTGCTCCGTGGTCCGACTTCCTAAATCCTAGTTAGAAGAGAGGAAGAAATTAACCACGGAACGCACGGAATCGCACCGAATAAAACAAAAAGATCGATAATTACTTATTCTCCTTGTCCACTTCCCCTGCCGCGACCGCAGGTGGCGACTTGTCTCCATCGCTGAGCGAGATCCCAAATATTCTCGGGTTATTGATGAACTCCGCGAGCTTGTCGGGGCTGAAGGTCGCTCTGATCACGGCGGCGTTTTCCGTGTCGATCGTGACGAGCGTGATCTTCACGTTGCTGCTATCCTCACGCATGTACTTGCTGGCCGTCGCGTGAACGGACGCGGAATACGGAATTCCAGTCGGCTGAGAACGAATTCTTGAGCGCGTCCTGCATCTCGACGTCGAGCGTTTCTTTCGAGAATTTCAGGTCTTTGAAAAGCGTGATATTAAAGCTCTTCACACCCGCCGGGCGAACTATCTTGACCGCTGCCCGTGCAAGCCAGACAAATCCAAGGCTGACCTTTTTTGCGCGGTATTTTGTCTTGAGATGCGAAACGATCTTGTCGTATTCGCTGGTTTTAGCGAACGTCTGAGGTGCCGCGAACGCAAAGGTCAGTAGCAGCAACGCCGACGCTGTGATGAGCCGTTTCTTGTTCTGCATCGCTTTTTACTCCTCGTTTTTTGGCTTGGTTTCGATGTCGATACGCGGGATGTTCATTTTGCCGCTCAGTTCCATCAGCATTTCGATATCGATCATGCCGATAACGTTAACGACGGCAATCGTTTTGGCCTCGGAAAGCACGACCGCGAGGCCGTCCATCTTTTCGCCGGTGAACATCGTGTAAACATCGACCTTCTGATTGTTCTTTTTGCTGCGAACGTTAGCAAGTTTTTCCCAGCCCGGAGCGTTGAGCTGAGCACGAACTTCGTCCACGTCGGCGACGTTGTATTCGTTCTCTTTTTCGAAGTTGTATACGCGGACGTAAATGCCTTTCAGCCCGTTGATCGCGGCGGCGACCTTTTTGGCGTCGTCGTCTTTGACCTTGCTCGTGACTCGCTTAGCAAGATCGAGCAGCTTGCCATCGACATTGACTTCCACAACATCGCGCGCCTTTGACTCGAGGCTGTTGAGTTTCTCAAAATGCAGCCGAGCGGCATCCTGGGCGTTTGCCGCAATTCCGGCGATGAGCAGCACCAAAAGTGCTGCGATGGTTTTAAGGGGCTTGTTGTACATCATAAAAAGTTTTACCTATTAGTCTTCCGCCCGGTTTATCGTGTCCGAGACGACTTTAAGTTTTGAACCTGTTATCGACAGAGCGAGCTTGAGCTGATCGTAAGCAAATCGCTCTTCGCTCGTGAGTGTGTCAAATTGTTTGGGCTGCCGTTTGCGATAAGTAGCCTGAACAGCGTGCGTTTTTTCTCTCTTTTTTGGTTGCGGCGTATAAAGCGTCGTTACTAATTTTGGCGATTTATCTTTCGTAATCTCGCTATCGGTCTTATTTGTCTCAATTCTTGTCTCCGCTGCTGGAATTTGGCTCGATGCGGACGGTGGTTGTGATCTCGTTACTTCATTGACTGCCTGCAATTGCTGGGTCGGCCTTGTCATCCAGAATCCGGCCAAAACGACTACCAAAACACACGCCGGAACCGCAAAGGCTAATGAGAATTTCCACCACGGCCTCTTCGGCTCTGCTTTCAGCTCGATCGCGACCGGAAGCACCGGCGGAGCTGTCGGTTGGTACTTGAGACCGCAGAGAAGGTTTTCGAGGCCTTCGATCTCGGCGTCATCGCCTGTTTTGTCCCAGAGATAATCGTTATTCATCATTTTTCTCCGCCGATGCCGAGTTTTTTTCTGAGCATCGCCATTCCGCGGTGAAGGTTCACTCGAACCGAATCGGGCGAAAGGCCCGTTTGCTCCGCGATCTCATTTCCGGTCATTCCTTCAACGAGACGTAATATCAAAG
The DNA here is from genome assembly GCA_047600985.1 of Pyrinomonadaceae bacterium. Taxonomy (GTDB): domain Bacteria; phylum Acidobacteriota; class Blastocatellia; order Pyrinomonadales; family Pyrinomonadaceae; genus OLB17. The sequence goes on from JASGKA010000002.1 coordinate 1,543,248, forward strand.
TTTCCCGATACGCGACTGGCAGCGACTGTATCGCCGTCAGAGCTTCTTCGGCCTCGAGCCGTTTGTCCTTTTTGCCCTCGATATGTTCGGGCAGTTCTTCGGACGGACGACTGCCGCGATAGTGATCGACGACATGATTCCGAGCGATCCGAGCCAGCCAGCCGCCGAGCGCGTTTGGTTCTCTCAATGAACCCAGATTCTTATAAGCCGACAGGAAAACTTCCTGAACGGCATCCGAAACCTCATCACGCGGCAGCCGCGACAGCAAGATTCCGTGAACAAGCGGTGCAAAGGCTCGGTAAATATCGCCAAAAGCTTCCCGGTCGCCCGCGACGCATCTCTCGACCATCACGGCCGTTTCGTTTCGGGTTTCAATCGCAGGCGTTTCGCTCTGCATCATCGGAAATGCACTCAAGGTTATCTCTCTGTCTGACATCAAAAATTGCAGCAAATGCGTTTCGGAGAGAGACGCGTTTCATTCCCGTACGCTGATAAAGACGAACGGGTTTCGGAAGTGTTAACCGAGATTTGGAAGTAACCACTAAAAAACACCAAAAAGCACTAAAAAGAAGTGTCCAATAAACAGGTGTGCACCTATACTGTGGCAGCTTTCTTATTTTAGTGACTATTCGTGTTATTTAGTGGTTACTTCACTCCTCATATTAAGACTTTTACACTATTTCTCGCGTCTAAGTTAACGAAAGCGGGATTTTCTCGTACGATTGCTGAGGTAGATGATAGATCTGAACGATGAGCAGCTTGTCGAATTGGCAGTCAAGGAGAATCCTGACGCCTTCGGCGAAATAGTGCGGAGGTGGGAACGGAAGATATTCGGGCTCTGCTTCGGTATGCTCGGTCGTGAGGACGACGCCCGTGATGCTTGTCAGGAAGCATTCATCGCGGCTTACCGCAATCTTTCGAACTTTCGCGGCGAGGCAAAGGTTTCGTCCTGGCTGCACCGCATCGCGGTCAACCAATGTTTGACAATAAAGCGGCGGCAGAAAACGCGGGCTGAGGAATTTTTCGATGACGAGAACGGCGAAGAGGAGCGGACATTCGTCGCTTCACCGCTGCTTTCTCCGGCTCGAAAGACGGAGCAGGCCGAACGGCTGACTTTGGTTAGACAGGCCGTTGGAGCTTTGCCGACCGATCTTCGGCAGGTGATCGTGATGAAGGAATTTGAGGAAATGACGTTTCAGGAGATCTCTGAAACACTCGAATTGCCGCTGAGTACTGTAAAAAGTCGACTTTATACGGCTTTAAAGCAACTAAAGATGAGGCTCGAACGGACGCCGGTCGAGGTGGTGTAAAATGTTGAATAACGGCAACAGCAAAAACTGCGGTTTCGACGATCTTATGGTTTCGTATATTTATGACGAGATCACGATCGCCGACCGCCGCAAATTCGAAACGCATCTGGTCGATTGCTCGGTTTGTACCGAGGAATTCGCCGAGATATCGGGAGCTAGATTTTCGGTGTTCGAATGGCAGAAAGAAGCGTTTGCCGAACTGCCGACACCTGAGATCGTCATTCCTTACGAAAAGAGCCGAGGAGCCGATGCGCAACAGATCGGATTCTTTGCCGGGCTTCGTGCGCTGCTTGGCGGATTTGGGATTCCGCTTGCTGCGGGTGCGGGATTGTTGATCGTACTTGGGATCGGCTTTGCTGCGATGACGCTGACAAGAAACGATAACCAGATCGCAGCAAATGTTGTGGTCGAGCAGCCGAAGGTCTCTCAGAATACCGCGGTTGAAAAGCCATCGTTAAACGAACCGCCGGCGATCGCTTCTAGTCGTGATACGGTTATTCCGCCGACGGCGACAAAAGCTGAGGCTCAGCCGACAGCCAACGCAAAACCAATTAAAGCTGTGGTAGAAACCCGACGTGTCAAAACCGTAAGGCCGCTAACAGCCGAAACGGCGAATCGCATTAAGCCGGATGCTCCTCAAATCAAGAAGGCTCCAGCTCTGAGCAACTATGATGACGCTTCTGATCGTTCGCTCAGATTAACGGATCTTTTTGATGACGAAGTTGGTTCAATAAGATAAACATATGTATCGTTCTACTCTATTCCGATCTTTCTTTTTATTGGCATTGGCGTTTGGCTCGGTAACTGCTATCGCAGCGCAGGAGACAATGCCGACTCCGGCACCTGCGGTCGAAAAACCAGTGGATTTTCGCACAAACGCTCTGCGGCAGCTTGGGCTCACGCGTGATCAGCTCCAGCGGATCCGTGTTATGAATCAGGAACGCAAGCCGCTCATGGACGCGGCACAAGTGCGGCTTCGTCAGGCAAACCGGGCTTTGGACGAGGCGATCTACTCAGACACTGCGACTGAGAGCGATTTTCAGGCTCGTTTGAAGGAATTTCAGCTTGCTCAGGGCGAGGTTGCGAGGATCCGGTATTTGAACGAATTTGGCGTTCGCCGGATTCTGACGCCGGAGCAATTGACACGGTTTCGAATCATGTCCGCGAGCGTTTCGAGGCGTCGCGGGCCGCTGAGCGTCCGACCAATGACCTTCCATCGCGGGTTCCGATTCAGCAGCGTCCTCTGCGACAGATATTGAAGCAGAATTTGAAGAAGTAACTGATACAAAGAGTTTCCACCTCCAAAAATGTTATGGCCGGTCTTCTGTCGAAGATCGGCCGTTCTTTTGTTTGATGTTGCCTTGAGATTGGTTATACTCGTTTGCAATCAGAGTTTTAACCAATTTCGAATGAATCTGTTCACGCGGTTTATTTTTGAGCTACAGGCGGTCACGAACCTCTTTTGGCGCGCTTCTGAAAGGCTTGACCAAATCGCCGCGCTATTTCCCTGAGATCATAAATCAAATGGATCAGATCGGCGTCGGTTCGCTGGGGATCGTTGTGCTGACAGGTTTTTTCACGGGCGGTGTTTTGATCTTGCAGGCGTATCCTACGCTCGCATACTACGGTGCTCAAAGTAATGCCGGGCAAGGTGTTGCAACTTCGCTGATCCGCGAGCTCGGGCCGGTATTGACAGCTTTGATGGTTGCGGGACGTGTTGGTTCGGCGATCTCGGCAGAGCTTGGGGCCATGGTCGTCTCGCAGCAGATCGCGGCCATGCGGGCTCTTGGGACTTCGCCTGCTCGAAAGCTGGTCACGCCGCGAATAATCGCTTTGGTTGTCACGCTGCCGTTGCTGACGGTTGCTGCCGACCTTTTCGGACTGATTGGCGGCGGGATAGTCGCGAAGTTCATCTATGGGCTGGACACGAATGTTTACGTATCGTCCGTGAGAACTGGAACTGACATCAATGCCCTGATCACAGGCGTTATCAAGCCGGTTTTCTTCGGCCTGATCATCGCTTTGATATCGTGCCATAAAGGTTTGACCACGAAGGGCGGAACGGTTGGCGTCGGCATCTCGACTACGCAAGCGGTAGTTGCATCTTCGATCAATGTGATCGTCGCGGATTTCTTTTTGTCGAAGCTCTTGCAGAGTGCTTTGGGAAGTACGTTATTCTAGTCGAACACCATGTTTCTTGATGAAGTTCGAAAAAACGATGGCGGTGAAGAGGATTTCTCGCGGGTTCACGCATCCGAGGCTCTCGCTCGGCGTCTGTTGCCTGCGATCGAATTTCGCGACGTTGAACTCGCATTCGATGACCAGATCATTCTCGACAAAGTCAATTTTTCCGTCCGTCGTGGCGAAACGAAATTCGTGTTGGGTGGCTCCGGAACTGGTAAATCGACGATCATCAACCTGATCCTCGGCCTGCTAAAACCGGACGCCGGAAAGATCCTGGTCGAGGGCGAGGATATTACCGATTTCGACGATGTTGAGCTGATGCGTATCCGCAAGAACATCGGGATGGTGTTTCAGGAAGGTGCTCTTTTCGATTCGCTCTCCGTGTACGACAACGTCGCTTATCGACTGCACGAGACGCGAACGCCCGAGGATGAGGTTGAACACGAGGTCCGGCGAATGCTTCGTTTCGTTCATCTCGAGGACGCGATCGACAAAATGCCAAGCGAACTGTCAGGCGGCATGCGTCGCCGCGTCGGTATCGCGAGAGCACTGGTCGGAAATCCTAGTATTGTGCTTTTTGACGAACCAACCGCCGGTCTCGATCCGCCAACTGCAAGGACCATCTGCGAGCTTGCAATTAAACTGCGTGACATCGAAGATGTATCATCGATATTCGTTACGCATGAAGATGAATAATCTCGAATATATCTCGACAGAATATGCACTGCTCGACAGAAAAGGCGAGATCTACTTCGAGAACGAGGGCGAGAACCGTTGTCAGCTAAATACCGAGGTTATAATGCTGAAGCAAGGAAAAATTGTATTCAGCGGCCGTGATGATGACCTGAGGGCGACAGAAGACGAGTACATCAAACGCTTTTTGCGAGGAAAGTAAAGCATGCCGAGAAGCAATCAAAAACTGACGTTCAGCGAGCTTCGAGTTGGGATATTTATGCTCGCTGCCCTTTTGGTGACCGGATTTTTGATCCTGAATTCGACGGGTTCGTTCAATCCGTTCGAAAAGAAGACGAAATTCAAGATCAGGTTCGAGAGTGCTGACGGTCTTCACGCCGGAGCTGATGTGCAGCTCGCCGGAGTTTCGATCGGAAAGGTCGAGGACGTCTTTTTCTGCCGCCGGATTCGAAGCCGAATGAGCGGATCGAGGCAACACTGAGTGTTGTGTCCGTTCTCGATAAAAAACCGATCAAGGAACTGATCCGGACCGATTCGAAGGCTCAGTTGATCGCTTCGTCGATCCTCGGTAACGACAAGATGGTCAACATCACCGCAGGGACCGATAAAGGCAGCCCGGTGGAAGAAAATGCTCTTCTTCAAACCACACCCTCGGGCGGCTTGAACCAATTTGCTGCAAAAGGTACGGACGTACTCGAAACGATCGATAAATTGGCGATCCCCGCAAACGAGATCCTAATTAAAGCCAATAAAGGCGAAGGCACGCTCGGCCGTGTGATAAACGACGAAACGCTATATAACAGCCTTGATGGAGCGGTTGCTGAAACAAAGATGACGATGCTCAAGCTGCAGTCCACGATCGAGCGGATCAATCGCGGCGAAGGCAGTGCAGGAAAGCTGATAAACGATCCGACGCTCTACAATAGCCTGAATACGACTGTCGCGCAGCTCGAAGCGATCTCTGCCGACATCAAGGCCGGAAAAGGTTCGGCTGGTAAGTTCCTCAATGACGAAGCTATTTACAACGAAACCCGCGACACCGTTGCCGAACTGAAGAAATCGGCCGAAAAGATCTCAACGATCGCTGACGACGTGAAATCTATTACCGCAGACCTCAAACAAGGAAAAGGTACAGCCGGAAAACTGCTCACGGATGACAAGTTTTACGATGAGACGAAAGACACCATCGCTCGGTTCAATGCCGCCATTCAGCGTATCGACAAGGTAATTGCTGACGCCCAGGCCGGAAAAGGCACGATCGGCAAGCTCCTAAACGACGAAACCCTCTACAACAGCGTCAACGTTACCGCAAACAATGTCGCGACATTTACTGGCGAAGGAACCAAGCTTCTCGACGATTTTCGAAAGAACCCCAAGAAATACCTGCGAATAAAACTCGCAATATTCTAAAACCTGCATAAATCATTTGTATTTAGCCAACCAAAAGCGTATATTATTCATCTCAACGCATAATATGCAGTATATCTGCATATTTCTTTGGAGAGATGAATAAAAAGTCGCGACAAAATGCCCTACTTGAGCTGATCGATACGATGTCGGTGTTCAGCCAGGCGGAGCTTGCGGCGAAGCTGGGTGAAAAAGGTTATGTTGTTACCCAAGCCAGCGTTTCCCGTGATCTGGATGAGCTGGGCATCGTGAAGCAGGACGGGCGATACGTGCGACCCGCTATTGCGGGTACTGAGGCAGATCTCGGTTTGGTAACGTTTGATACCGCCGGTGAGAATCTGATCGTCGGTCGCTGTTCGTCAGGTTTGGCATCGGCAATAACCGTTCGTATCGACCGCACCGGGATTCGTGAGATCGTCGGTACGATTGTGGCTATGACACGATATTTATCGCGGTAAAGAATGCAGCGGATCAAAATACGGTGTTAAAAAGGCTCGGCGAGATGTTTAGTTGAGGTAAAAAGGTATGAAGTACGCAGAGATCGAAAAAATGGGTTCCGCAGTGTCAAATCTGATGCTACCGCGGCGAGTTGGATTTGTTGACGGCACGTCGAAACCGCGCGTTGGTGATGTCGTCATCGTCAAGGCTTTATCAGAAAGCTCAACCTATGGCAATCTCGAACTCCCGTCCGGACGTTTGGCAAAGATAAATACCGGTGATGTTCTGCTCGGAGTACTCGGTAAGCGGCGTGCCCTGAAGGGCTTTGTCGGCGATGTTCCGGAAACAGTCAACGCGGGCGACAAACTTCATCTCCTCAACATGGGCGGCGTGATCGGCCTGTGCAAGGGCCATCATTCCTCATTCTCCGATGCGATCGAGGTCGAGGTGATCGGCGTCGCGTGTACTGAGGGTGAAAGTATCTTGAACATTGGCGACAACGCTCTGAAACCCGCCAATGAATTGAACGCGTCAGCACCGATAGTAGTGATCGCGGGAACGTGTATGAATTCCGGCAAGACGGTTGCGGCTACTGAGCTGATAAAACAAGCGGCAAACTCAGGTTTGAAGGTCGCTGGTGCGAAAATGTCCGGCATCGCGTGTCTACGCGACACGCTCCATATGCAAGACCACGGAGCGGTCGCGACGGCGAGCTTTGTCGATTGCGGACTTCCCTCCACGGTCGATTTCGGCGATCTCGCACCGATCGCTAAGGCGATCTTGAACCATCTAAACACATTCGAGCCCGATGTTATCGTCGTCGAACTCGGGGACGGCATCGTCGGTGGATATTCGGTAGACTCAGTTCTGAAGGACCAGGAAATTCGCGATGCGATCGCATCGTTCGTATTCTGTGCCTCAGACTATGTCGGCGTCATCGGCGGAATGTCGGTGCTCGACGGGCTCGGGATCGACGTTGATGTTATCGCCGGTTCCGTGACGGATTCGCAGATGGGCGAGGATTTTATAACGCAGAAATTCGGTGTTCAGGCTGGAAACGCGAGGCGCAACGGAAAGCGTTTGTTCGAGCTGATCTCATCAAAACTGGGAGCAGTTCCGGTTGTGGAAGGCGTCAATATTAACGAAGCGGCGGTGACGGCATGAGTAAGATCAGAGCGGCGATCTTTGGCGGTTCGGGCTACGGCGGCAGCGAACTGCTGCGGATATTGCTGTTTCATACAAACGTCGAGATCGCCTTTGTCACGGCAAACGAACAAGCGGGAAAGCCTGTGGGTGAGGTACATAAGAACCTAAACGGTCTAACTCATCTCGTTTTCGAAAAGGCACCTGATGATCTTTCCTTGTTAGGGAATATCGACGTAGTTTTCTTCGCATTGCCGCATGGCCAGGCTCTGAGCCTTGCACCGCAATTACCCGACGGCGTAAAAGCTATCGATCTCTCAGGAGATTTTCGGATCGATGACGCTGAGGTTTTCAAGCAGTTCTATAAGCTAGATCATGCCGGAGCGATACAAAGTGAATTCGTTTACGGGCTTACCGAAACAAACCGCGAAGCGATCCGCGACGCACGATTTATCGCAAATCCGGGCTGTTTCGCGACCGCGACACTGCTTGCTTTAGCTCCGATGGTAAAAAGCGGTTTGATAACCGGAAAGGTCGTTGTCGATGCAAAAACCGGATCGAGCGGTTCCGGTGTGAAGGCGGCCGCAAATACGCATCATCCTCAGCGGATGAATTCGTTTTATGCGTACAAACCGTTCACGCATCAGCACGTGCCTGAGATCGAACAGCATTTGCGTTCTGTCGGCGAATTTGTGAACGATCTGATCTTCATGACTCATAGCTTGCCTGTTTCGCGTGGGATCTTTGCTTCCTGCTATCTTGAAACGACGGTAAACATGACAAACGAGGATCTCAAGAATCTCTACAAGCATTTTTATGATGGTTCATTCTTTGTTCGGCTCGTCGACGGCTCGCCGGACATCAATTGGGTCAAGACGACGAACTTCTGCGACATCGCGGTTCACTCCAATGGAAAACAAGTAGTTGTGTTTTCCGCAATCGATAATCTTGTGAAAGGCGCCGCGGGACAGGCTGTGCAGAATATGAACTTAATGTTCGGGCTGGAAGAGACGACCGGATTGCGATTGGTCGGAACGAATCCATGATCGAGGTCCTGGAAGAGGAAAATTGGTTCTACTCGTTCGAGCACGACACCGAAATGAACGAATATTTTCTCGATGTTGTATGCGGAACGGTTGCCGTTTTCACGATCAGGATCAAATTGAACCAAAAGGAACTAACGGCATTTCGTGCTGATCCCACGTCGATCCGCGCGTTGGCGTACGACGTGCTCGATCACCCACACGATTTTAATTCGAGAGCAATTAGATAGATGAATTTTGAAGAAATAAAACAGTTGGAAGACAATTTTCAGGTCGAGACCTACGCCAAAATGGGAATTTCGGTCGAACGCGGTCGCGGTTCGCGGGTGTGGACCAGCGAGGGCGACGAATACATCGATCTGTACGGCGGTCACGCCGTTTGCGCGACCGGACACTCGCATCCGCACGTGGTGAAAGCCATCCAGGATCAGGCGGAAAAGGTGCTGTTCTACTCTAATTTGGTGTATTCGGGAATCCGTGCGAAGGCCGCTGAAAAACTGGTTTCCGTCGCGCCTGATTCCCTCACTAAAGCTTTTTTCTGCAACTCCGGAACGGAGGCCAACGAAAATGCGATGCGGATGGCGCGAATGGCAACGGGTCGCGAGAAGGTTATCACGTTTACCGGCGGTTTTCACGGGCGAACGGCAGATTCGATCTCAGCCACTTTTCTCGGCAAATATCGCGAGATCGGCAAACCAAATGTTCCCGGCCACGTTTCAGCGGTTTTCGGCGATATCGAGAGCGTCAAGGCCGTTGCTGACGACAAAACAGCCGCGATAATGCTCGAACCGATACAGTCGATGGCAGGCGTTACGGAAGCGGCCCCGAGCTTTTTCCGCGACCTGCGTAACCTGTGCGACGAACTGGGAATTGTCCTTATTTTCGATGAGGTCCAAACGGGCATCGGACGCACCGGAAACTGGTTCTTTGGCGGCAGCGACCTTGCGGACGGCGTCGAACCTGACATTCTCACACTAGCTAAATCGCTAGGCAGCGGTATTCCGGTCGGTGCATGTCTCGTCAACGATCGCGTATCTGAAAACATCAAGCTCAATGACCTCGGTACAACATTTGGCGGTGGAATGCTTGCAATGGCGGCAGTCGTTGCGACACTCGAAGCCATCGAGGCTGACGATATGATCAAGAATGCGAAGAACGTCGAGCATCACCTCCGTGATTCACTTAGCGGCGTTCCTGGCGTGGTCGCGATCCACGGAAAAGGCTGTCTGCTCGGCATCGAATTCGACGAGCCGTGCGGGCCGGTTCATAAGAAACTGCTGGCTGAAAATATCATTACGGGAACATCAAGCAATGCAAATGTTCTCCGACTTCTGCCGCCGATATGCGTTAGTGTCGATGAAATAAATACGCTGGTCGAGGTGCTTTCAAATTGAAGAATTATCTAATTACATCCGATCTCTCGACCACTCAGCTCAACGGATTGATCGAATCGGCTTTGAAGATCAAAAGTGGTGAGGTCAAAAACAAACCGCTCGACGGCAAATCGATCGCGCTGGTGTTTTTCAACCCTTCGCTACGAACGCGAGCGTCGATGCAGGTTGGGATTTATGAGCTCGGCGGAAACGCCGTGATCCTTGAGCCTGGCGGCACTTCCTGGACGCTTGAGCATCGGGAAGGTGTTGTAATGGACGGCAACAAGACCGAACACCTCGCAGAATTCGTTCGCGTTCTTGAGCGTTATGTGTCGGCAATCGGCGTCCGCACGTTTGCGGAGCTAAAAGATTGGGAAACCGAGCGGACAGATCCGATCCTGAACGCCTTTGCCAAGTACGCGACCGTGCCGATCATCAATCTCGAATCCGCCATGCATCATCCGTGCCAGTCGATGGCGGATATGATGACCATTCGCGAAAAGCTCGGTGCGGGTAAAAAGAAAGTTTTGCTCACGTGGGCATGGCATCCGAAACCGCTGCCAATGGCTGTGCCGAATTCCTTTGCTCTTGCGGCCGCTCAGTTCGGACACGATCTGCGGATCGCACATCCAAAGGGTTACGAGCTTGACGACGAGCTAATCGCCGAGATCGAACGCCAAGCCGCGGAAAACGGTGGAAGTGTTGAATTCACGAACGACGCCGACGCTGCCTTCGACGGCATCGAGGTTGTTTATGCAAAAAGCTATGGCAGCAAGGATTTCTACGGCGATACAGACGCCGATATTGCGGATCGAGCAGGACTTCGCGATCGGTGGATAGTTAACGAGTCGAAAATGGCTCGAACGGATAACGGCTTATTTATGCACTGTCTGCCCGTTCGGCGAAACGTGATCGTTACGGACGGCGTGATCGATTCAGCCAATTCGGTCGTTATCGACGAGGCTGAGAATCGGCTGCATATTCAGAAGGCGATCATGAGCGAGTTGATAAAGTAGCTGCTGCCTCGGATAAAAAAGCGTGTACGCTTGTCGCGGCCTTTCTTCCGTCTGCTATCGCCCAAACGACGAGCGACTGGCCGCGTTCGCAATCTCCCGCAGCGAAAATATTGGCAACGTTCGTTCGCTTCCACTCGTTCACTTTGACAACGTTATTGTGGTCGATTTCCACGCCCAGGTCGCTGAAAAACGAGGTTTCCTCGCCGCCTGTAAAGCCCATTGCGAGGAATACGGTATCGACCGGCCAGAACCGATCCGTGCCGGCGATCTCAACTAATTGACCATTCTCCCAGCGAACGGCAATAGTTTCGAGGCCGTTAAGATTGCCGGCTTCATCACCCGTAAATCGCTTTGTCAAAACCGAATATTCACGCGGATCGCCGCCGAATGTAGCGTCCGCCTCACTCTGTCCGTAATCGATCTGAAATGTGCGAACCGTACTCAACCAGCCGTCATGCGTGGCGATGCGATCCGTCGGCCGCGGCATGATCTCAAATTGAACGAGGCTTTTGCAACCCTGTCTCAGCGACGTTGCGACGCAATCAGTGCCAGTATCGCCGCCGCCGATGACGATAACGTTTTTGTCGCGAACGTCGATGGGCGAAACAGCATCGTCAGAAAGCAGTGTTTTGGTTGCCTTCGTAAGGAAATCCATCGCGAAATTGATCCCCGCGAGTTCCCTGCCTTCGATCCGAAGGTCTCGTGGTTTTGGTGCCCCGCAGCACAGAACTACCGCGTCGAAGTCTTTTCTTAGCTCGTCCGCTGAAATATCACGTCCAACGCTGACGTTTGTTCGGAACTCGACGCCTTCCGCTGCAAGCAGGTCGACACGTCGCTGGACGATCGATTTATCGAGCTTCATATTCGGAATGCCGTACATCAGCAGGCCGCCGATGCGGTCATCGCGTTCGAAGACGGTGACCGTGTGGCCGTGTTTGTTTAGTTCGTCAGCACACGCGAGGCCCGCTGGGCCGGAACCGATAATTGCGACGCGTTTTCCCGTCCGGCTGATCGGCGGACGCGCGACTATCCAGCCTTCTTCAAACGCCCGGTCGATTATCGACATTTCGATCTCTTTTATCATCACCGGATCTTCGCTGATGCCGAGAACGCATGAGGATTCGCACGGAGCGGGACATACGCGGCCTGTGAATTCCGGGAAATTATTGGTCAGAGCGAGCCGCTCGTACGCTTCTCGCCATTTGCCGCGAAAGACGAGATCGTTCCATTCTGGGATCAAATTGTGCAGCGGACAACCGATCGTGCCACCGTTCATCATCGTACCCGTGTGGCAGAATGGAATGCCGCAGTTCATGCATCGTGCACCTTGATCTTGCAGCTCGTTGTCAGGCAGATGCCCGTGGAATTCTGACCAGTTCCCGGTACGCGAACGAGCGTCGCCGAGGATCGGCAGCGTGCGGGAATATTCCATAAAACCGGTCGGTTTTCCCATTACGCCGTCACCTCCTCAAACGCTGCGAGTTCGGCGTCCTCTTTTGAGAAACCGTCCGCGATCTTCCGTTTCTGAGCATCAATCACGACGCGATAATCGGTAGGGATCACACGAACGAATTTTGAAGCACTGTTTTCCCAATCCAGCAAGATCGCCGTCGCGAGCGGGCTGCCCGTCAGTTCGACATGGCGAAAGACCTGATCTTTAAAAAGAATGCTTCCTCGGGATCGTCGATGCCGCTCAGCTCAACCATTTGGCGGTTGCATAACTCTGGAAATTCGCCGAATTCATCGAAAACGTACGCAATTCCGCCCGACATTCCGGCGGCAAAATTCTTGCCCGTTTGGCCGAGCACTATCACGGTGCCGCCGGTCATGTATTCGCAGGCGTGGTCACCGACGCCTTCGATGACGAGGTCAACACCGCTGTTTCGCACTGCAAAACGCTCGCCGCTGACACCAGAAATGTACGCCGAACCGCTCGTCGCACCGTAGAATGCGGTATTTCCAACGATAATGTTATCTTCGGGAGCAAAGGTCGCGGATCTCGCAGGAAACACAACGATTTTCCCGCCCGACAGCCCTTTTCCGATGTAGTCGTTCGAGTCGCCTTCGAGCGTCAACGTCATTCCACGCGGTACAAAAGCTCCAAAGCTCTGTCCGGCAGAACCCGTGAAATGCAGCTTGATCGTGTCGTCGGGCAAGCCTTTGGCTCCAAACTTTCGCGAGATATGGCTGCCGACTATAGTTCCGACCGCACGGTCAGTATTTTCGATCTTAAGAATCGCTTCGACCTTTGCATCATGCATCAATGCTGGAAGACATATCTCGAGCAATTCACGCTTATCCAGCGTTTCCTCTAGCGAAAAATCCTGCTGGGTTCGTTGGGAATGCGGCGTGATATCTCCGTGTTCCGGCTTGAACAATATCTTGGAAAGGTCAAGGCTGCTGCCATCCGTCTCGTCCAACACGTCGACACGCCCGATCATCTCGTCAACGGTTTGGAATCCGAGTTCCGCCATTAGTTCACGCATCTCTTCGGCGATGAACTGCATGAAATTGACCACAAATTGCGGATCGCCCGAGAATTTGGCCCGCAAACGCGGATCCTGTGTCGCAACACCAACCGGACACGTGTTCAGGTGACAGACACGCATCAGCACGCAGCCTAGAGTAACGAGCGGCGCCGTCGAGAAGCCGTATTCCTCGGCACCGAGCAGAGCGGCGATGATGACATCGCGGCTGGTCATCAATTGCCCGTCCGTCTCAAGCCGCACGCGGCCGCGGAGATTGTTCTTGAGCAATGTCTGATGCGTTTCGGCGAGTCCGAGTTCCCATGGAACGCCGGCGTGCTTGATACTTGTTTGGGCTGCAGCTCCGGTTCCTCCGTCATGACCGCTGATCAGAATCACTTCGGCCTTCGCCTTGGCAACTCCGGCGGCGACTGTTCCGACGCCGGCCTCGGAGACGAGTTTGACGCTGATCCGGGCTTTTTCGTTGGCGTTTTTGAGATCGAAGATCAACTGCGACAGGTCTTCGATCGAATAAATATCGTGGTGCGGCGGCGGCGAGATCAGGCCGACTCCTGGCGTTGAGTGCCTTGTTTTTGCGATCCAAGGATAAACCTTATTTCCGGGCAATTGTCCGCCTTCGCCTGGCTTTGCACCCTGAGCGATCTTGATCTGCAGCTCTTCGGCGTTGACGAGATAGTGGCTCGTGACGCCAAATCGGCCGGACGCGACCTGTTTGATCTTGCTGATCTTGCTGTCGCCGTTTTCGGCCGTAGTATAACGGTCTTCGTCCTCGCCGCCTTCGCCGGTATTGCTGCGGCCACCAATGCGGTTCATAGCGATCGCGAGCGATTCGTGGGCCTCAGCACTGATCGAACCGTATGACATCGCACCCGTTTTAAATCGCTTTAGGATCGATTCGATCGGTTCAACCTGGTCGATCGGGACCGCGTTCCTGCCGTCTTTGAATTTCAAAAGCCCGCGAAGCGTGCCTTTTTGCTTCGTCTGATCGTTGAGGAGTTCGCTGTATTGCTTGAACAATGCGAAATCGCCATTTCGACATGCCTTTTGCAGCAAATGAATAGTTTGTGGACTGTACCGATGATTCTCGCCCTCGGCTCGCCATTGATAGTTCCCGCCCTGCTCGAGCGTTTTGCCGTTGGCGTCTGGAAAGAAAGCACGTTTGTGCCGCGCGAGTGCTTCGTCAGCGATCTCATTGAGACCGATCCCGCCGATCCGCGTTGGTGTTCGAGTGAAATATCGTTTTACAATGCCCTTCTCAAGCCCCAGGATCTCGAAAACCTGCGCTCCGAGATAACTTTGGATCGTCGAAATTCCCATTTTCGACAAGATCTTTACAACGCCCTTATTTACAGCTTTTGTATAATTCTTTTCAGCTTTCGTTTCGTCTATCTCCAACTCGCGACTGAGAATTTGATCGTGGATCGTTTCAAAAGCCAGATACGGATTTATCGCCGTCGCTCCGTATCCGAGGAGCAAAGCAAAATGATGGACCTCTCGAGGCTCGCCGCTTTCCAAAACGAAGCCACAGTGCGTCCGAGTGCCTTCGCGGATCAAATGATGATGAACCGCCGAGACCGCCAGCAAAGCCGGGATCGGTACGCGGTATTCGCTCATTTGGCGGTCTGAAAGGATCAGGATGTCGTAACCGTCCTCGATCGCCTTGCTCGCAAGATGGCAAAGCCCGTCGAGAGCCCATTCCAAACCTTGCGCGCCGTGTTCACGGTCGAAGAGCATCGGAATTGTGATCGATTTAAAACCGAATTTGCCAAAATCACTTTCTGACTCGCCCAACAATCTAAGCTTTTCAAGCTCAGCGTTGTTGAGGATAAATGAGTTGAGTTTGATCTGCCTCGCGCATTCGGGAACAGGTTCGAGCAGGTTGTATTCCGGCCCCATCATTGTGTCGGTCGATGTGACGATCTCCTCGCGAATGGCGTCGATCGGAGGATTTGTGACCTGGGCGAAAAGCTGTTTGAAATAGTTATAAATGAGCTGCGGTTTTTCCGACAGGACAGCAAGCGGAGCGTCGTTGCCCATCGACCCGATCGCTTCCTCGCCCTTTTCGAACATCGGAGCGAGCAGCATCCGCAGCTCTTCATCCGTGTATCCAAACGCCTGCTGGCGAGCTAAAACTGTCTCGTGATCCGGCTCGTGTACGAATGGCGGTCGCGGTATGTCGTTGATACTGATGAGGTTATCGTCGAGCCACTGCCTATACGGTTGTGCCGTTGCTATCCTGTGTTTGATCTCTTCGTCGTCAACGATGCGGCCGGCTCGCGTGTCGATCAGAAACATTTTGCCGGGCTGCAAACGTCCTTTTTTGACGATCTCCGATTGATCGATCTCAAGAATGCCGGTTTCTGAGCCCATCACGACCAGTCCGTCTTTGGTTACGCAATATCGCGAAGGCCGCAGTCCGTTTCGATCCAAAACGCCGCCGATGATCTCGCCGTCGGTGAACGTGATCGACGCCGGGCCGTCCCACGGTTCGATCAGGCAGGAATGAAACTCGTAAAACGCGCGCTTCTCATCGCTCATCCGGTCGCCGTCGAACATCGGTTCCGGGATCATCATCATGATCGCGTGCGGTAATTCGCGGCCCGCGAGCGTGAACATCTCAAGCGAATTATCAAACGCTCCCGAATCGCTGGTGTCGTCATCGACCACGTGCAAAACCTTCGCCAGGTCGTCGCCAAACAACGTCGAACTCATTCGTTTCTCACGAGCGTGCATCCAGTTCACATTTCCGCGAAGCGTGTTTATCTCGCCGTTGTGAGCGATGTACCGCAGCGGCTGAGCCCGATTCCAGTTCGGCTGGGTGTTAGTGCTGAAACGCGAGTGAACGAGGGCAAGGCCGCTCTCAAACCGCTCGTCAGAGAGGTCCGGATAAAAGTCTCCGACCTGCTCGGTCGTGAGCATTCCCTTGTAAACAATGGTCTTCGACGAAAAACTGGCCGCGTAAAACCTTTCAGCAAGTTGCTTTTCAGTTCGCGTGATCAGTTCTTTTGCCCAACGTCGGATCACAAAGAGCTTTCGTTCGAAATGAGCGTTGTCGATAACATTGTCGCCTTTGCCGATGAAGATTTGGCGGATAAAAGGCTGCGAGGCTTTGGCTGTTTCGCCGAGTGTTAAATTGTCGGTCGGCACGTCCCGCCAGCCGAGAAAACTCTGGCCTTCTTCCTCGATGGTATTGAGCAGTATGTTTTGGCAAAGCTCTCGCTTTTCTTCGTCCTGCGGCATAAAGAACATTCCTACCGCATATTCGCCCGCTTCCGGGAGATCGAATCCTAGACGAGAGCACTCGTCAGCGAAGAAATGATGTGGAATTTGGGTAAGGATCCCGGCTCCGTCGCCGGTGTTTTCCTCGGCACCGCGTGCTCCGCGATGTTCCATGCGGCAGAGCATGCTGAGGCAATCTTTTACGATCTGGTGGGTTTTGCGGCCGTGGATATCCGCAATGAGGCCTACGCCGCAAGAGTCGTGTTCAAATTGCGGATCGTATAAGCCATAGTCATCAGTGAAAGTCCGGTCGCTTTCGAGCATTAAATAAAAATAATAATTTTGGCTGTTCTAACGTTCATTTCCGCAAAGGTTACACTATCGGTGTGAATTTTATAGCATAGAAAAAACATAAAACAAAGTAATATTCTTATGAAATGCATAAGATTACATTATTGTAGGATTTCCCGATTTTACCTGCTTGGCGGTTTGTTGCAGAAACTGCTAAATTACCGTTTTTAATATGCACCAGGAAAAATTAGATCTGCTTCGCGAAGCCCTTCCCTACATCCAGAGATTTCAAGGGAAGACATTTGTCGTTAAGTTTTCAGGAAAAGTAACCGAGGACAAGGAAAATCTTGCGTCGCTCGCTGAGGAACTCGCACTTTTACACGAGGTCGGGATCAGGGTTTGTGTCATTCATGGCGGCGGCAAGCAGCTAAATGAACTCGCGGAAAAGCTCGGGGTCGTCCAAACCGTGATCGGCGGAAGGCGCGTGACTGACGATGAAACGCTCGATCTGGCGAAGATGATATTTCGCGGGAAAATAAATACCGAGATCCTGGCACAATTTCGCCGCCGCGGTATTCACGCCGTAGGTCTTTCCGGTATCGATGGCGGCGTGGTGACTGCCGTAAAAAGGCCGCCGCGCGACGTCCTGAACAAAGAGACCGGGGAAACAAAGATCGTAGATTTCGGCCATGTTGGCGATGTGGTTAATGTGGATGTTTCGTTGATCAATAATCTTTTGGATAGTAATTATCTTCCTATTATTTCCTCACTTGGAGCGGACGATGACGGGCGAATATTCAACATCAATGCCGACACGATCGCGGCTGAAATTGCCGTCAGCCTCGGCGCCGAAAAATTAATCTTGCTAACGGACGTGAATGGGATATATCTCGACGAAAAAGATCAGGCCAGTAAGGTCTCTAGGCTCAATGTTTCTGACGCAAAAAAAATGATCGACGACGGCCAGGCGACCGGCGGAATGATCCCGAAGCTCGAAAATCTGATCTCACTGTTGAATCGCGGCGTCGCTTCGGCTCACATTATCAGTGGAAAAAATCGGAACGCTGTTCTTGCGGAAGTATTTACTGATGAGGGAACCGGAACGATGATTGTGCAGAAATAGTCTCAACAGAAATTAAAAAAGAAGCTGCCCTTTTGGACAGCTTCTTTTTTAATATGGTGCTCAGGGCGGGACTCGAACCCGCACGGATTGCTCCACACGCCCCTCAAACGTGCGCGGCTACCAATTACGCCACCTGAGCTAATTTTCAAAAGAAACTACTTATTCGCCGCTGGCTTAGCAGGCGGAAGAACCGCCGTGGCGGAACTCGTGTTTGCAGCCGTGTTCGCCTTGGAACTTGCATTAGCCGCCGGAGCATTCGCAGCAGGAGCGTTTGCATTGGACGGAGCCGCTGCGTTCGCATTCGCGTTTGCTGCCGGAGCCGTGTTAGCGTTTGCATCAGCCGGTGCAGCCGTGTTTGCATTAGCATCGGTGTTTGCGGCTGGAGCCTCGGCAGGCACTTCAGGATTGCTCGAAAGCACCGAAACGTTACCGGTCAATGCGGGCATTGCCAGGAACAAAGCCGAGAGCATGAACGTCGATGCCGCGATGATCGTGATCTTCGAAAGAACGGTCGCAGTACCACGCGGGGCAAGAGCCGAACTCGAGACGTTGCTCGTAAACAGGGCTCCCGCATCGGTTTTACCAGGTTGCAGCAAAACTGATGCAACCAGAACGATGCAGGACAAAAAGAAAATTCCGTATAAAATGTAAACCATCGTCGTTAGTGATCAGTGAGTAGTTAGTCGTGAATATTTCTATCCACTTCACCATCACTTCCTTTCAAAATTTACGATCTGTGCGAAGCTTTCGGCCTCAAGGCTTGCTCCGCCGACCAATGCGCCGTCAACATCAGGCTGCGACATCAATGTCGCGATATTGTCCGGTTTGACCGAGCCTCCGTAAAGAATTCTGACCTTTGCGGCGACCTCAGATCCATGCGACCCGGCAACCGTTTTTCGTACCGCCGCGTGCATATCTTGAGCCTGTTCAGGCGTGGCGGTTTTACCCGTTCCAATTGCCCAGACAGGCTCGTAAGCGATTATAATACGTTCCACGTCCGCAACTGTCAAACCGTCAAGCCCGCTTAATAGTTGACCATTAACCACGCTCTCGGCATTTCCGGCCTCACGTTCGGCTAGCATTTCGCCGACACAGACGATCGGCAGTAAGGCCCGCTGTGAGTGCGGCTTTTGTTTTCTTGTTAACTAAGGCGTCCGTTTCTCCATAGAATTGCCGACGCTCCGAATGGCCGATAATAACGTGAGAACAGCCCGCATCTTTTAACATCACAGGTGCGATCTCACCCGTATGTGCTCCGAATTCGTTCTGTACCGCACAGTCTTGAGCCGCAACGCGGATATTCGAGCCTTCCAGCCGGTCCGCAACAGTTTTTATCGCAGTGAAAACAGGGGCGATAACGACCTCGCAGTTATTTGCATTTGCGACAAGCGGTTTTAATCCCAGCGCTGTATCGACGGCCTCGCCGATCAGCTTGTACATCTTCCAATTTCCCGCGATGACAGGTTTTCTCATATTTCTAGTTGTTTCGGGTTATGTGTAAAAACGTTAGGTACAAGATCAAAAGCGTCGCGCCGGCCCCGATCCCAACGCCAATTGCTATCTTTGCTCCGGTCGATAAATTCTTCCCGCCGATCGAATCGACTTCGTCATATCGAATCGTTTTTGAAGCTCCGGAGCGTTCGGCAACACGGAAATCCGTACTGCCGATTTCGGACAAAGAGCCTTCGATCTTGTCGCCGCCGATCAGTTTGATCTTTACGACAGAACTGCTTCCGGAGCCCATCTTTTCGAGTTTACTCTTGATCGTCGCCGCCTTTTGTTCCTGTTTCGATAACGGAGCTTGGGCAAGTACAGGCAGCTGCAGTGGGGCCGCCAGCACTAAGCTGATCAGCCAGAAAGACGCAAATCTCTTGACCATATCAGATCTCCTATTCACGATTAAGAGAGCGGTATAACGTAATAACTTATCAAAAAGCTGCGTTGAGTGCGAGAGCATGGTCAATTTTAGTGTGCGGTGCTATGCTCAGCATCGGGCAAGGGGAGAAATATGTTGAGAAATATCACGGCTCCTCGCCGTGTCGTTATTACGGGGATCGGATGCGTAACGCCCATCGGCATTGGCCGCGAGGCGTACTGGAACTCGCTCACGACCGGTGTAAGCGGTGTACGAAGGATCGAGAGCTTCGACGTCAGCGATTCTGCTGTAAAGATCGCGGGCGAAGTTCGCGATTTTGATTGGGAATCCGTTGTCGGAGCGAAGGATAGAAAGCACGTACCGCGAACTGTTCCGCTCGCCTTAGCCGCGGCACGCGAAGCGATGGCTGACGCGGGGATCGATACTTCGGAAATGCCGATCGATGAGCGGCGTCGGATCGGCGTTCAGATCGGAACGGGCGGCGGTGGACTCGCGTTTGCCGAGAAACACTACGAATATTGGTTCATCGGACCGAAAACGCACGCTAGTGTCTATATCATTCCCGCGTCGACGCACGGCGGACTGTCGTCAGAGATATCGATGGCGTTCGGGCTACGCGGGCTTTCGCACGTGGTTTCGACTGGATGCACCAGCTCCACGGATGCGATCTTTTATGCCGCTGAACATATCGCACTAGGCCGACAGGACGTAATGATCTCTGGAGGAGTAGATGCACCGCTGGCTCCAGGTATTCTCGCGGGTTTTAATCTAATGACCGTCCTCACTAAGGAATGGAACGATGAGCCTCATCGAGCATCGCGCCCTTTTGATAATAGCCGTTCGGGAATCGTAGTTTCTGAGGGCTCTTATTTGTTTGTGCTTGAATCGCTCGATTCCGCACTTGAACGAGGAGCCAGGATCTACGGCGAAGTATCGGGCTACGGAGCTACATGCGACGCGTATCACCGTGTCAGGCTCGACGATTCTGGGATCGAACCCGCGAGAGCGATGTCGATGGCACTTGATGATGCCGGCTTGACTGCGGAACAGATCGATTACGTTAATCTTCACGGAACTTCAACGGTTCTGAACGACAAGATCGAAACAACCGCCGTCAAGATCGCTCTCGGCGATCACGCATATCAGATCCCGATGTCAGCCACCAAATCCCAACTCGGTCATCCACAGGGAGCCAGCGGAGCCGCAGGGATCGGTGCTGCCCTGTGTGCGATCTCTACAGGCGTAATCCCGCCCACGATAAATCTCGATGAGCCCGATCCGGACTGTGACCTAGATTACGTGCCGAACGCCGCGAGAAAATCAGTTGTGAACACCGCGCTTTGCAATTGCATCGGGTTTGGTTCAAAGAATAGTGCACTCGTTTTGCAACGGTACGCGAGCTAATATGTTCGGCCGCTTTAACCAACGCAGTTACGAACTCGAACGCCTCGACAAAGGTGAATACACGCCTGCCGAATATGAACTTTGGCAGCATGAAATGAGGTTCGTGCACCGCTTCTTAGGCGAGAACCGAGCGCTTTATCGCGCTCTAATGCCAGAAGCGAAACGGCTCGGCGGTAGATTTTCGGTACTCGATGTCGGAGCTGGTTCAGGCGGATTGTTGACCGTTTTATCAGGTTGGGCGAAAAACCAGAAGCCGTTCCTCGTCGGAGCGGAACTGGACTCGAACGCGGCAAGGTCGATCAACCAAAGGGCAATCTCAGCTCTTCAATGCGATGCGTTGAGTCTTCCGTTCGAAGACGATTCGTTTGATTTTGTGATCTGTTCTCTGTTCCTTCACCATTTGGTCGATGACACGGTGATCGGATTGCTGGCTGAGATGAAGCGAGTCGCACGTTGCCGTATCCTGGCGATCGATCTTCATCGCAGCCCGATCGCATATTACTTTTACAAATACGTTGGAAGCCTTTTTTTACAGCGATTCACGGTCGAAGACGGATCTCTTTCGATACTTCGAGCATTCAAGCCATCGGAGTTAGAGCAGTTCGCTCTGGCCGCAGGCCTGACGGAGGTCTCAGTTCGCCGTTCGGCAGCCTACAGACTAGTTCTTTCGGGAAAATGAAACGAGCGGAATCGGATGAACACAAATATGACGCCGCCATCGCCGGTGCCGGGCCGGCGGGATCTTCGCTGGCGATCCGATTAGCGATGGCTGGGTTGAAAGTCGTGCTCGTCGAGCAGAAAGAGTTTCCACGCGAAAAACTGTGCGGTGAATTTATCTCGCCCGAATGCCTCATCCATTTCGATGATTTGGGCGTTTCAGCTGATATTTCCGCGGCGGGCGCAACAAAACTTGCTGAGACGATCTTTTTTGGCCGACATGGCAAAGGCGTTTCGGTCAAAAGCGAGTGGTTTGGGAGTCCTGAGTCTGTAGCACTAGGATTGAGCCGTGCCGAGATGGACGACCAGTTGCTGGCGAGGGCCCAAGCTGTCGGGGTCGATGTACTCGAAGAAACAAAGGCGATCGGGCTTGGGCACGAACGAAATATCGTAATCGGGATTAAGGTCAAGGGGAGCGATCGTATTGAAAGACAGGTCATTGCCGGAATTTCCGTTGACGCCACCGGACGCTCGCAGTCGCTTACTAGACGGTTGGATTCTGCCGGTCCGCGAAGAACGGCCGCAACGCACGTCGCATTCAAGACTCACCTCACGGGTGCAACTCTTGAGGCTGGAGCGTGCGAGATCTACGCGTATCGCGGCGGATATGGCGGCTGTAATCGGGTCGAGGGTGACCTCTACAATCTTTGCTTCATTGCGGCAGCAGAGGATGCGAAAAGGCTTGGAAGCGATCCTGTGCGAGTTATGCGAGAAGTCGTTTTCTCGAACACACGAGCGGCAGAAGCCATGGCATCGGCACGAGTTGCAAAGCCCTGGCTCGCGGTCCCAATCGAGCGTTTCGGACGCGGTGACCTGGTTCCTGCGCGAGGGCTGATCTCGGTCGGAGACGCCGCCGCCTTCATCGATCCGTTTACTGGTAGCGGAATGCTGATGGCTCTGGAAAGTGCCAAGATCGCGGCAAAAGCGATCATCGAAAATCACCCTGATCTTCAGCAAATAGCGAAAATGTATCATCAACACTACGCAGCGGCTTTCGACCGAAGGTTACGTGTCTGCTCAATGCTTCGCCACGCGGCGTTCGTACCGTTTCTCGCGGAGGCAACTATATCCTTGTTGGCTACCAGTACTAGTTTGCGTCGCCGCGTCGCTCGTCTGACGCGTTTTAGTGAAGGGACGGGTGTTTGAGCAGGCCGCCCTGAACGTCCGACAAGGTGTGGGTAGTGATGAATGCCTGATCGTCAATATCGATTACCACCGACTTAACTTTCCCGATCTCAAGCCTCGTGATCACACAGTACAGGATCTCTCGCTCGTCTTCGATCACGCCAGTGCTTCCCATTCCGCCCTGGCCGCGATAGACGGTTACACCGCGTTTTAGCTGACGCATTATCGCCTCTTTGATCTCGCCGCTCTTCGGGGAAATTATCGTGATCGCAGTGTACTCTTCGACGCCGTGGAGAAGAAATTCGATCGTTTTCGACGCCGCAACATATGTCAGGATCGAATACATCGCGGATTCGACGCCAAGGAAAAAGCCGGCGGCGAGAAAGATCAGCACGTTGAGGATCAGGATCACGTCACCAACTCGAAGCAGATGGCTTTTGCGGCTCACAAGCAGCGCGGCGATCTCGGTTCCGTCCAAAACGCTGCCGCCTCGGATCGCGAGACCGATTCCCGCTCCGATAAACAGGCCGCCAAATACAGCCGTTAGGAGTTTGTCCGGCGTTACATCGGGAAATTTTACAAAAAAGAGACAGAGCGAAAGCCCGGTGATCGCGAGAGCACTTTTAGCTGCGAAAAGCTTCCCGATCTGGCGATAACCGATCGCGATAAATGGCAAATTGATCACCAATATCAATATCGCCAAGGGAAGGTGCATGATCTCGGAGAAAAGCATCGAAATGCCCGTCACGCCGCCGTCAATGAAGCGGCTCGAGAGCAGAAAGCCTTTCAATCCGAAAGCTGCCGAAAATATTCCCAGTATTATCAGGACCGCGTTCTTCGCCTCGACGGCGACGATTTTCGTTGGGTTGTCTGTCATAAGATCTGAAGAGCCGATTCACCGCCTTTATTTGTTGTTAAGTGCCGCAACGCCTGGCAATTCGTCGCCGGCCAGAAATTCAAGCGTTGCTCCGCCGCCCGTCGAAATGTGACTGATCTTGTCGTCGAGTCCGGTTTGATTGACGGCCGAAACGGAATCGCCGCCGCCAACGATAGATGTTGCTCCCGCTTCAGTTGCCTTTGCGACCGCTTTTGCGATAGCGATCGTGCCTTGGTCAAACGGCTTTTCTTCGAACATTCCCATCGGTCCGTTCCAGACGATCGTTTTTGCTCCGTCGAGAGCGTTTTCGAAGATCACGATCGTTTCAGTCCCAATATCAAGGCCAACGAGCCCGGAGTTGGTAAACGCGATTGGAATTGTCTTGGCGGAATTGAGCGGATCATATGAATCAACGACCTGATGATCGGTCGGCAAAATAAGCTCAACGCCGGAATCTTTCGCCATTTGCTCGATCTCAAGAGCCTTTGGCATCATGTCATCCTCGACAAGTGATTTTCCGATCGTGAATCCTTGGGCTTTGAAGAACGTGTACGCCATCGCACCACCGATCAAAAGCTTGTCGACCTTTCGTTCGATCAGGGATTCGATCACAGGTATCTTGTCCGAAACCTTCGCACCGCCGAGGATCGCGACAAACGGGCGTTCCGGGTCGTGAAGAGCCTTGCCGAGGAAGTTCAGTTCTTTTTCCATCAACAGCCCGGCGACGCAATCGTCGACAAAATGCGTGATCCCTTCGGTCGAAGCGTGTGCCCGGTGAGCGGTGCCGAAAGCATCATTGACGTAGACGTCAGCATTCGAAGCGAGCTCTTCAGAGAAGCCGGCGTCGTTCTTCTCTTCCTCGGAATGCAGGCGAAGGTTTTCGAGAAGAAGAACATCGCCGTCTTTCATTCCGGCAACACTTTCGTTGACCACGTCGCCAACGCAATCTTCGGCGAATGATACGTCCAGATCATCAAGATTTGTGAGATAGTCAAACACCGGCTTTAGCGAATACTTCGCCGCATCGTACGGCATTCCCTTTTCTTCCGCCTTCTTCTTGTCCTTGAGCGGGCGGCCGAGGTGTGACGCGAGGATAACCTTGGCACCTTGCTCGACTGCGTAACGGATCGTTGGAAGGGCTCCGAGAATGCGGGTATCGTCACCGATCACGCCATTCTTGATCGGGACGTTAAAATCTACGCGTATGAAAACACGTTTACCGGCGATATCAATATCTTTTATGGTCTTTTTGTTCATGGCTTCGAATTTAGGGTTACTTATAGAATAGTCGAAAATGAAGATCGAGGCGAAGTCGAAGGTTCGAAAAATAACCAATGCAAACCTTGCGTGAGCTGAGTTTTCGCAATATGAAAATGCCCGGAAAAGGAACCTTTCCCGGGCATTTTCAAATGATAGGTGAGACCAGTTTATTTGAGTCCCACCTGTGATTTTGACATCACTTTATCGTTCCTAAACGAGAGAATGATCGACTGAAATTTCTCGCCTTCCCATTTGTTGACGGAAAACTTCACGCCGCCGCCCACCGAACTGCTGATCTCGGTTCCCTTACCTCCAAGCGTGTTCTCGACCTCAGACCGCGGCATTCCTACCTTGATCTTGTTGTATTTATCCATCGAAAGGTCGTATTCGCCTTGGGTCGATGGAGTCGAGGAGGGAGTCGAGGTCGTTGGCGTCGACTTCGGCGTCGGAGGCGGCTGCTTTTCGGAAAGCTCCTTAAGTTTGCTCGGACACGAGCATCCGAGAACCACCAGTAATAGGAAAACCAGACAGAGATTCAGTGAATTTTTCATCGGTTTAGAAAAGCGTTCGCCAAACGCGAAGGTATGACATTTCATCGTTATAGCGCAGGTTGTATGAACCCGGGCCGTATTCTTCGCAGCGTCCGGCACCGTTGTTTCCGCCTTCTTTTTCGCAAACACGGGCACGATAGCCACGCGGAACGAAGATGGACGTAGCATCGTCATTCTTGACGTTGCCAAGCTGTCCGCGGTCGTTGCGGTAGGTTCCTACGCTAAATGACTGTTCGTCGCCTCGCTGATCTCGTTCGGAATAAACGATGACCTGGTTGCCATTGTTGTTGCCGCCGCCGTTGCCTCCGCCCCAACCGCCGCCGTTGCCGTTTCCACCGCCCCAGCCACCGCCATTACCGCCACCCCAGCCGCCGCCGGTACGAGTAACTTCGATGTACGAAGCCTCATCGTTCAGACGGATGTTGAAACGGCCTTCGCCATATTCTTCGCATTTACCTGCTCCACGACCGCTGCCTTCGCTTTCGCAGAAGCGAACTTTGTAGCCGCGTTCTACGATCACAGACGAAGCTTCATCGTTGCGGATGGCTCCGAGGCCATTACCGCTGTTCAGATAGCGTCCTGGACCGAATTTCTGCGAGGCACCGCGGTAGTCGCGGTCGTCATACACTGTTACTCCATTACCGCCTATACCGTTGTTGCTGCCGCCCCAGTTTCCACCATTGCCGCCGCCCCAGCCGCCGCCGTTTCCGGAGACCTGGATGTAGGACATTGTGTTCGAATACATCAGGTTGTGATAGCCCGCACCGTACTGCTCGCAGCGCCCGCTGCCATTCCCGCGGCCCTCGGCTTCGCAGATACGAACGCTAAAGCCCTCAGCAACGTAGACCGAAGACGCCCGATCGTTACCGATGCCGCTAAGCTGGCCGCGGTCGTTGCGAAATTCACCGACGTTAAAGCCCTGGTTCGTACCACGGCCATTCGTGAGGTCGTAAACGATGACCGGATCATTGCCCCACTGAGCAATTGCCGCACTCGTCGAAACTAGAAAAACAAGAGCAAGAATTGAAAAAGAAACCAGATTATTTTTCATACAGCCTCCATTACATGTACCCGCCAGATCGCTCCGGCCTTGGAAAGTCGCTGACGGCTCGCTTACAAGCCTTTCTCAGCAACATATTTGACGAGGTCACGCACGCGACATGAGTAACCCCATTCATTGTCGTACCACGAAAGGATCTTGACGCATGTTCCGTCGATCACCTTCGTGTTCTCTGAATCTACGATCGAAGAATTTGAATTTCCTTTGAAATCTATCGAGACAAGCGGTTCATCACTAACGGCAAGAATTCCCTTCAGCGGGCCGTTTGCTGCAGCTTTCAGTGTTGCATTTACTTCCTCGGTCGAGGTTGATTTTTCGAGATTCATCACAACATCGACGAGCGAAACGTTCGGCGTCGGAACGCGAACTGAAATACCATCGAACTTGCCCTTGAGATCCGGAATTACGAGGGCGACGGCTTTTGCGGCACCGGTCGAGGTCGGGATCATCGACAATGCGGCCGCGCGGGCACGACGCAGATCTTTGTGCGGCAGATCGAGCAGCTGCTGGTCGTTCGTGTAGCTGTGGATCGTGTTCATGAGAGCATTCTTGATCCCAAATGCGTCGTGGATAACCTTTGCGACAGGTGCGAGGCAGTTCGTCGTGCAGGAAGCGTTCGAGATGATGTGATGGTTAGCGGCATCATACATATCCTCATTAACGCCGAGGACGATAGTCACATCTTCGCCCTTAGCCGGTGCCGATATGATGACCTTCTTGACGCTGCCGCGCAGATGTTTCCCGGCGTCAGCGGCATTTGTAAAACGTCCCGTCGACTCGATGACGATATCTGCACCGACCTCGTCCCATGGGATAAGAGCCGGATCCTTTTCCGAAAACACCTTGAAAGTATCGCCGTCAACGGTGATGGAATCACCTGACGACGTGATCTCGTTGTCGAGATTTCCCATCACGGAATCGTATTTTAAGAGATGAGCAAGCGTCTTAGTGTCGGTCAGGTCATTGACGGCGACGAGGTCGATGTCGTTGTCCCCGAGCCACGTTCTGATCACTGCCCGTCCAATGCGTCCAAACCCATTAATACCTACTTTAATAGCCATTACTGAATAAATTTCCTCCGAAAAATTGCTAAGATAATGAAGCTACAGAATATCTTAATTAAGGCCGGATTACAACGAAGCTGTCATCGCTCGAAAGCCGTGAGATTCTTGAAACAAACGGATTTTGAAAGACGTAGTATGGTTTTGAGTTTTTCGCAATAATAAATAAAATCAGGTGTTTACGTCGGAGCCTTTTAATAATGCAATTTTCGCGATATCGCTTTATTTCCATATTGATCCTATTGACCGGTGCCCTCGGCACGTCGGCATTCGCTAATCCGCAAGAGGTTTCGCAGGTAGCACAAAGCAGAGCCGAGCCGCTGATCATAACCACAGCTTCCGGCGAAAATGTCCTGGCAAAAGAGATCGTTCCAGCGCGCAGTTCTTCTCCGCTTGCCCGCGTAGGTGTCCAGACCGCACAAACGTTGACCCTAACGGTCTCTGAGGCTGTAAGAAAGGCACTCGAGAATAACAACGACATTGAAGTTTCGCGTGACGATGTGCGTTTTCAGGAAACGCAGGTTCGTTCGATCCTTGGGGCTTACGATCCGGTATTTTCGATCTCACCGACATTTTCGCGAAGCCAGACAACGGGTTCAGCAGCGACAAAGGATTTTCGGGCCAACGCAAGCTTCAGTAAGAATCTCGAACGCGGAGGCGGTAATTATCAGGCTTTCTTCAATAATCAGCGTACTGAGAATGCCTTTGCTCAGGCTCAGGTGAGCTCGGGTTCGGTGACCGGCAGCGGAAACAGTGCGATCTATTCATCGTCATTTGGATTCAATTACATTCAGCCGCTCGCTCGAAATTTTCGGATCGACAACACGCGGCGGCAGTTGACGATCGCCCGCAAGCGGCTTGCACAGACGGACAATGATTTTCGTCTGCGTGCGACCGAAACGATAACTTCTGTTCAGCGTGCTTACTGGGATTACGTTTTTGCTCTGAGAAATCAGCAGAATCAGGTCGCAAACGTTAATCTCGCAAAGGAGAACCTTCGTCAGGTTGAGGCGAAGATCGAGGCCGGTGCAGCTGCTCCGCTCGATAAGGCACAAGTCGCGACCGAACTTGCCAATCGTGAAGGCGATCTGCTGCTCGCGACGCAAACCGTTGCCAGCGCTGAAAATCGCGCTCAAGCAACTCTTGCTCCGCGATCCTCTCTCACCTGAGTGGTCGCAAACGATCGTCCCGACCGATGCTCCCGTGATAAGTGCGTCGCCGCTGAGCCTCGAAGAGGCGATGAAGGATGCGATGGACAACCGTTTCGAGCTCAAACGGCTAAAATTGCAGCAAGAGATCAATAACGAAGATCTAAAGTATTACCGCAACCAGATCAAACCGCAGATCGACCTGAACACGACGTTCTCGCTCGATGGGTTGTCACGAAGCGGTTCCGGAGCTGGCTCGACCAGTCCTCTGTTCACATCGGCAGGCGATCTGCTGCTTTTCAACAGTATCAACTCGACCCGTGCGTCACTTGGGCTGCCACTCATAACGAATCCGACCGTCACGATCCCGCCGTCGCCGGGCTATTTGTTTGGCGGATTTCAGCGATCGCTCGCGAATATCTTCCGTACAGACGCCCCGAACTTTTCAGTCGGTGTAACGATATCGTTCCCTTTGAAAAACCGGACTGCCAAGGCAAATCTTGACGGCGCCAAGATCACCGAGCAGCAACTACTCGCCCAGACACGTGGTCAGGAACAGACGGTTGTCGTCGAGGTCAGAAACGCTGTTCAGGCCGTTGAAACGACACGCCAACGCGTTTTCACGGCCCGCCGTGCCCGCGAGAATGCTGAGATCCAGCTCGAGGGCGAACGCAAACTTTACGACGCAGGACGTTCGACGACATTCCTACTCTTCCAGCGAGAAAACGCCCTGACGAACGCCCGCAACGCGGAGATCCGAGCCGAAACGGACCACAGCAAAGCGGTTGCTGACATCCAGCGGGTGACGTCGACCGCATTCCGCGTCAATAACATCACTGTTGATTCACCCGTTGCTATCCCGAGATAGCATTTATAGAATCGACCCTGAAGACCGCCAAATTACGTTTGGCGGTTTTTACGTTTTGGCTTCACTTTCCGTTTTTTCGCAACTCTGCGAAAATCTAACGGATGAAAATATCGGCCACGATCATCGTCCGCAACGAGGAGCACAACATCGCTGATGTTTGTGAAACCGTCGCTTGGGCGGACGAGATCGTTGTCGTAGACTCGGATTCGACTGACGGAACGGTTGAGATAGCGAGGAGATATACTGACAAGGTATTCAACCGGGAATGGAACGGTTATAAGGATAAACATGAGTTCGCCGATGCACAGACGACCGGAGACTGGATATTCTGGATTGACGCAGACGAGCGTGTAACGCCGGAGCTTAAAGAGTCGATCGAGAAGCTGAGAAGTAAGCCGGAATCGGAATTGGCGGAAGGTTATAAGATCGCTCGCAAAACCGAGTATCTGGACCGATGGATAATGCATTCCGGATGGTTTCCTGACTATCAAATGCGGCTTTATCGGAAGAAGTCGAGCTATTGGGACGGCGTTGCTCCGCACCAAACAGCTCGTGTCAACGGCCGGATCGACACGCTCGATGGTGAGTTTTTGCACTACACAAAACGCGACCTCGGCGAACATCATCGAGTGACCGAATCGTACGCTTCCCTTGCGGCCGAACACATGGCGAACGAAGGAATAACGATCGGTGCGTTCGGAATGCTGTCAAATGCGATTGCGGCATTTGTTAGAACGTACCTTCTGAAACAAGGGTTTCGTGACGGCGTTCAGGGAATGATAATCGCTGGATTTACCGCTTACGGAGTCTTTCTCAAATACGCGAAGCTTTGGGAGATCAACAACAAGAAATGAAGGCTGTGATCCTATGCGGCGGGCGGGGAACACGACTCGGCGAACACGGCCGCAACGTGCCCAAAGCCCTGATCAAGATCGGCGGTAAGCCAATACTTTGGCATCTGCTGAGCATTTTTTCTCATTACGGCGTAAATGATTTCGTTCTCTGCCTCGGCTATCTTGGCGAGGAGATCAAAGAGTATTTTGCTGAAAATGATTGCGGCTGGAAGATCGATTTTGTCGACACCGGACTTGATACAAATACCGGTGGACGTTTAAAACGTGTCGCGGCACTTCTGAAAGATAGCCGATCGTTTTTTGTAACTTACGGCGACGGGCTCGCTGATGTGGATATCTCAAAACTTAGTGATTTTCACGCGGATCACGGCAAGGTTGCAACAGTAACGACCGTCCATCCGTTCTCGCCCTTTGGGCTCGTTGATATCGAAAAAGATGGAACGATCAGGAGCTTCCGCGAAAAACCACTGCTGGACGATTGGATAAACGGAGGTTTTTTCGTTTTCGATAGAGCTGTTTTTGATCAACTGGACGACAATTGCATACTCGAACGTGAACCATTTGAAAGGCTCAGCAGCAAAGGTGAAATGAAGGCATTCAAGCACGATGGGTTTTGGAAGTGCATGGATACCTACAAGGACAATCTTGAATTTGAGGAGTTGTGGAAAGATCACGCTCCGTGGAAGGTTTGGTAAGTACGTATGGCATTCTGGAAAGATAGATCAGCTTTTGTAACTGGAGCAAGCGGCTTTGTCGGTGCGAATTTGGTTGCGGAATTAGTCACCCGCGGTGCGAAAGTAGTGTGTCTTCAGCGTGACGAAACTCAGCCAAATTCGTTGGATCTGCTCCACTTACGCGACAAAGTGACTGTGATCCGCGGCTCGGTGGATGATCTTCCGTTGATGTCACGGCTCCTTAATGAATACGATATCGACGCAGTGTTTCACCTCGCTGCTCAAGCTTTGGTTGGAGCGGCAAATCGTTCGCCTGTATCTACATTTGAATCCAACATTCGCGGAACCTATCTTCTGTTGGAAGCGTGCCGACTCAGCTCCAACGTCAAGCGGATCGTTGTTGCGTCAAGTGACAAAGCATACGGTTCTCACGAGGTTCTTCCCTACTCCGAGGACTTCAAACTCAACGCCGTTTACCCGTACGATGTTTCAAAAGCCTGCACCGATCTAATATCGCAATCGTTCGCCCATACGTTCGACCTGCCGGTAGCCGTTACACGTTCCGCAAATATCTACGGACCAGCAGATGCCAATCTTTCGAGGATAATTCCGGGCACGATTCTGTCAATACTTCGCGGCGAAAGGCCGATCATTCGTTCGGACGGCACGCCAGTTCGTGATTTTATCTACACCTCGGATATTGTGGCTGGATATTTGTTACTTTCTGAGAAGATCGAAGAGGCAAAAGGTGAGGCGTTCAATTTCGGTTCTGGTGAACCAGTTTCGATGCTTGAGCTTGTCAATTCGATCGTTCGACTGATGGGCAGCGATCTTTCGCCAAATATTTTACTCAATACCAAGATCGCTAATGAGATAGACGCTCAGTACTTGGCTTCCGATAAGGTCAATTCGCAGTTCGGTTGGAAAACCGAGATCGGCCTTGATAATGGACTGCAGCGGACGATCGATTGGTATAAAAACAACTGGCGTTAGCGACATTTTTGTCACGGAGCAACGCCGTCGTAATGAGCCTCATCCTAACTGTTGGAATAAACCTTTTTTTGCGCTATATTTCGGAGTAAGGATGTTTAAGATCTCTTCTATATTTTTCGTGATCTTCGGTCTAACAGCCGTGGCGTTTGCCCAGAAAGGTGTCGATACGCAGACCAAAACTATCAAGGATGAAGGCAACAAGATCACGTCGCGTACCAATGACGTAACTCGTTCATTCGACTGGGGTAAGGGCAAGACCAAGGTGCGCGAGCCACTGGCAAATCCGTACAAGTTCACCTCGCGACGTGATGTTCTGATCGGAATGGTTGTCGATGCTCTACATGAAAAGAAGCTCGTAGTTGACGAAGCGTCGTCGCGTCCGAAGGATGGCATAATAATCACTCAGCCATTCGTTTTCGCAAAAGGTGCGGTGATCACCCAGAACGAGTTAAATCGGTACGGCATTCTTGAGGCATCGTATTCGTCTTGGACTCGGGCACAATACACGCTCACGATCGAGGTTCAGGCTATCGATGGTATTCAGAACAATGTTTCCGTAAATGCTAAGGTCGAAGGTCGAGCCGGGAACGGTTTGTCGTCGGAATGGGTCACGGTGAGAAGTTCTGGTGTCGCGGAAGACGAATATCTTGCTAAACTGGTAGAGTTGGTAACGGGCGTCTCGCCGGATCCTGATCCTGACAAGCCTTAGTTTCAGTACTTTTGAGGTAACAGCATGTTATTAAGATGCGTTCTATTTGTCTTTCTGGCCGCTGTTTTTTCTGTTTTCTCGTCCGAGATCCGAGCTCAGAACGCCGATGGTCGCGGCTCGATCGTCCCGAAGACTAGTGACGCGAATGATGATGATGATAAGCCGAAGAGCTTTCGAGAAACTCTTGTAAAACTCCGCATCGACAAAGAGAAAAAAGATTATGACGATATGCTCGGCCGGGGCGAAGAGGCTCTGAAACTTTCAGAGGAACTCGAAAAAGCCTACGAGCAGAACGGACGCCTCAACGCTAACGAGATCACTAAACTCGCGACGGTTGAAAAGCTAGTAAAGAAGATCCGGAGCGAACTCGGTGGGGATGACGATGACGATGATGATGACAAGGCGTCCCCGCCACCTGCTCCTCTCGATCAGAAAGAAGCGGTCAGATCGTTCCGCTCGACAACCGTCAAGTTGTTTGACGAGCTAAAGAAGACCACACGATTTACGGTCTCGGCCGCCGCAATACAAACATCGAATGCAGTCTTAAGACTCGCAAAGTTCCTTCGAATATCGCGTTAGCAGGTGCCTTCTGAAACCTCATGAGAATCTCGGTTTTGTCCGTCGCAGCGTTGTTCGCGTCCTTGATTTTCCAGACTAGTGTATTTGCCCAAGTTGATGACGAGATCATCTCGGTGGATTCGTCTATCGTGGTAATGAACGCGACGATCACCGACTCGTCGGGAAAGGCGGTCGAAGGGCTTGGCCAGAAATTTTTCAAGGTATTTGAAGATGGCGTCGAGCAAGAGATAGTCTCGTTCAACTCTGAGGAGACACCGTTTGCGGCTGTAATTCTGCTCGATACTTCGGGCAGTATGGAACAGCGCGTGACGTTGGCTCGCTCGGCCGCCATACAATTCCTTAGCGGCCTTCGGCGGGATGACAACGCCGCTATCTATAATTTCGATTCCAAAGTAAAACTTGTACAGGATTTTTCGAATAGCCGCGACCTACGTGAACAGTTCTTCGATCTGAAAGCCGATGGAATGACGGCTCTCAATGATGCGATCTACAAGGCAGCTGAACTGCTTTCCAAACGGGATGAGAAACGCCGGGCGATAATTGTCCTATCGGACGGAGCGGATACGATCAGCAGTAAAAGCTCCGATAAAGCACTCCAGGCGGCTTCAGCGGTCAATGCGACAATATATACAGTCGATATGTCTCCGATCAACGATAACTCGACCGGAAAAGTACAGAATCAGGGCGTTTTGAAGAATTTTGCGGAGAAGACTGGCGGAAAATTTGTAGCTACACCGGGAGGCGTTGCTATGCGTGATGCGTTCAAACGGATAGTGGAAGAGCTGGGTGTTCAATACACAGTCGCATTTCATCCTGCGAACTCTAAGAAAGATGGGAAATGGAGAACGCTGGAGATACGCGTTGCAAAGCCGAACCTAACTATCCGTACCAGAAAAGGATACAAAGCTCCGAAAAACTAATCTCGATTCGTCTTATTCTTCATTTTGTCCGCATGACGAGCGAACGCATATTGGATTAGTTCGTCAATGACCTGCGGAAACGATTTGCCGCTTCCCGCCCACATTTTCGGATAGCCGGATGCGTCCGTAAGTCCGGGAAGAGTATTTATCTCGTTGACCAGCAAAGCTCCGGTATCGTTTCGCAAAAAGAAATCAACCCTGGCCAGCCCGGAACCATCGATCGCCTTAAAAGCTGTTATCGCCATTTTCCGGATCTTGAGCGAAAGCTCGTCCGAGATAGGTGATGGAACAACAAATTCATTATTTCCCGTGCCAGAATATTTCTCGGTGTAGTCTAGGAACTTTTTACTTTCGTCTCGAATTATGTACTCGCCCGGCAGGCTCGCCTCGGGTGAGTCATTCCCGATAACTGCGCACTCGATCTCTCGCATCTCCAGTCCTTCTTCCACGATGATCTTTCGGTCGTATCGTGCCGCGAGTTCGATCGCCTCAGCGAGAGAGGCCCGATCAGTTGCCTTCGAGACGCCAACCGACGATCCGAGATTTGCCGGTTTAACAAAACAGGGGAAACCTAGCTTTGCCTCCACCTGTTTGAGAACCGTTTCTCGATCACCTGACCATTCGTCACGCAAAAACCAGACATACTCGCACATCGGCAGTCCGGCATCACGAAACAGCGTTTTCATAAACACCTTGTCCATCCCAGTGGATGAGGCGAGAACCCCGCAGCCGACGTACGGGATATCGGCCATTTCGAAAAGCCCTTGTATGGTTCCGTCCTCACCGAAAGTTCCATGCAGCACTGGGAACAGCACGTCCAAAGGGATCGTAGTACCTTCGCTGATGACCGTAAGACCGCGAACCTGGGAATCTCCGCTCAGACAGATCTTTGAATTCGACGGTTCACCAAAACGGCCGCAAAACATTAACTTTGTCGGCTCCGGAAAAAGATCTAGCGACGCCGCCGGGCTCAGCCATTCGCCTGAGTTGGTGATAGCCAGCGGTATGACGTAGTATTTTTCTGCGTTTATCTGCTCGATCACGGTTCTCGCTGATCGGAGCGAAACATCATGTTCCCCCGACCTGCCGCCAAAGATAACTCCAACACGTTTTTTCATAAACTAAAGGATGGTTTTACCGAGAGCCGACAGTATGAGCTCGCAGGCCAATTCCACCGTGATATTGCTTTGATCAAGCAATGGGTTGACTTCAACGATCTCAAAAGAACGCATTCCGCCGTGTGCGGCGATCATTTCGAGTGTTAGGTGCGCTTCGCGGTACGTTGCACCGCCCCGAACTAGCGTTCCCGAACCAGGAGCGAATCTTGGGTCGATGCCATCAACATCAAATGTTACTGCAAATCCTCCCGGGGCCCGAGACGCGATCCCGATCGCATCGGCAACGCAAGCATTCATACCTCGGCTATCGACGTCACTCATCGTAAAGAAATTGTCACGCAGTCCGAGTTTATTGATCTGCGAACGCTCGCCATCGTCGATATCACGGGCTCCGATATGGGCAAAATATTTCGGACTAAGCTTCGGAGAAAATCCGCCTAAGCCAACGAGTTCTTCATTACCATGTCCAAGTAGAACCGCAAGCGGCATTCCGTGTATATTGCCTGACGGCGACGTTTCCGGTGTATTTATGTCCGCGTGTGCGTCAAACCATATCAACCCGATCTCTTCCCCTCGATCACGATAGTGCGCAGCAACCGCCGAAAAAGTCGGTATTGCAATAGCATGGTCGCCTCCGAGAATAATTGGAAATTCGTCACCTGCGAGAATATTTCGAACCGAATCGAAAATGTTATCGCTTGATGCGATCATTGCCCCGAGATGTTTCGGCTTCGCATTCGAATCACTGTATTCCGGCAACACGATCGATGCATCGCCATGATCCACAACGTCATAGCCGAGAGAACGGATGTGTTCAGCTAGACTGCGCCCGCGGATCTTAGACAGGCGCATCGCATTTACGCCTAATTCGCTGCCAGTCTGGCCGGCACCAAAACCCAACGGAACACCAACTATCCCCACTTTTTTACCAGATCCTGGTTTCATTTACAGTTCACCAAAGCCGCTCTCGAATAACTCGCGGACAGCCGCGACCGCTTCCGCTTCGTCAACTCCCTCCGTAATAACACTTAAACCGGTTCCGAAAGAGGCGGCCAAATGAAGGACGCTAAGGATGGATTTTGCGTTGGCGGTAAGTTGCGTATCATCGCGAACCAGGCTAATACTGCACTCAAACTTTCCAGCTAACCTGACGAGTCTCGCCGCTGCCCTCGCATGCAGGCCGAGAGCGTTGACGATGGGAAGATTTTCTTTAAGCATCCTTGCCTACTTTAGATGGTTCGAGGAGGATACCGGCTCGGCAGATCGCTTCTTTTCCCTGATCTTCGACTTCCTTGGCGAGTTCGTGAAGGGCGATCTCTCGAGTATTCGACGCGACCTTAATGACCATCGGAAGATTGACGCCCGTTACTATCTCAACTTCGTTTTCTTTCAGAAACATAGCAGAAATATTGGTTGGCGTGCCGCCAAACATGTCGGTTAATAGCAAAACGCCGACTCCCGAAGAGACCTTTTCAATAGCTCGCCGTATTTCATCCTGCGCCATCTCAACGTCATCATGCCAGCCGATGGAAACGGCGGTGAGGTGATCAACATCTCCAACCACTGCCTCCGCGGCCGCCACTAGTTCGTTCGCTACCTGGCCGTGAGAGACAATAACTGCGCCGATCCTTTTGATCATGATATATTTTGTCCTCGGGAGATGTTAATCGTTATTTCTGAATATCCCGATGGCTGACTGCCGTATCAAACCCCGCTTTCTTGAGCGCCTTCTTTAGACTGTTCGCGATCATCACCGATCTGTGTTTTCCTCCCGTACAGCCAACACCGATGGTAAGATACGACTTCCCTTCGCCTTGGTAGCGCGGTAATAGATAGAGTAAAAGGTCGGTAAATCTGTTTATTGTTTCTGAAACTTCGGGTTTATCCAACAAAAATTTAATGATCTCAGGATCCTCGCCCGTCAGGTGCTTTAAGTCTTTGTTGAAATATGGATTCGGAAGATGTCTAACATCGAACATCAGATCTACGGCTCTCGGATTTCCGTATTTGTGGCCAAAACTCATAACTTCGACCTTCATCGGACGACCGTCTTCGAACCCGCTAAATTTCTGTACGAGAAAATGGCGTAGGGTATGAACTGTATGCTCCGAGGTATCAATGATCAGATCTGCAAGTTTCTTGATCTCCTTGAGTGCCTTGCGTTCGCCCTTGATCGCATTCGCGAGCCCGCGTCCGTTATCGGCCGGATGCGGGCGTCGGGTCTCCGAAAATCTGCGTTGCAGAACATCGTCTGACGCGTCAAAGAAAACCACGAAAGGCTTTAGCTTTTGCTTCTCGAGTTTTTTTAGCTCGCCGGGAAAATCAGTCAGGAAATGGCGTTCACGGATATTGATGACGAGCGCCGCTTTTTCGATCGCAGGGTTCCGACGATCCGCGCGTACTAACAGTCGCCCGAAAGTCGAGAGCATTGAAAGCGGCAGATTATCTACGCAAAAATAGCCGAGGTCCTCGAGCGAATCCGTCGCCGAACTCATCCCCGACCCGCTCAGGCCGGTTATGATGACAAATGCAGGCAGCTCATGATTTTCGCGTTGTTTAGCGACCATATCAGTCAAAGCTTTCAATGCTATTAATTTCCCTTCGAGACGTTGGATTCCTGAGGATCTTTACAATTGCTTCGACAAGTAAAACCAGATCTCGTGTTAGAGGACTGCAAATCCGGAAATACGGAAGCTCGATGCCGCCGATCTTCGTTGTCGCGAAGGCTCCAAGCTGAAATGCGTCGTCGTTCAGCGCCTTCGGGGTAAACTCAACGACCGCATCTATGCCAGCTTGATAGGACACTGCATGCTTGCCAAACAATGATACTACGTCGAGAATTCCGATGTTGCGAACGCTCAGCAGTCCTCGAAGCTTTGTCGGGGCCGATCCCGACAAGCATTCCATATCGACCAGGATCTCGACTACGTCGTCCGCTATCAATGCATGCCCGTTCGCGATGAGCCCAAGCGCACACTCCGATTTCCCGCTCCCGGATTCGCCTGTCAAAAGAACTCCGAAATTGTTGATGCTGACGAGGGTGCCATGTAAAGTTAATTTTTCGACACTCTCCTGCATTCACGACTCACGCAATCGCCTCTTCCGGCGGGGCCGTAACTGCCGCTGTCGGAGTTGCTTTATGTGATCTATCGATCACTTTATCCTTTAATTTTCGAGCCTGCTTTTCGATCTTCGCAATGCTCTGCGAGATAGACTGATACATATCCGATGTGCTGGCATCGGCAGTGATCACCTCATTCCACCAACTAACTACAACTTCAGCCCGGTGGGCTCCGCG
The DNA here is from genome assembly GCA_047600985.1 of Pyrinomonadaceae bacterium. Lineage (GTDB taxonomy): Bacteria > Acidobacteriota > Blastocatellia > Pyrinomonadales > Pyrinomonadaceae > OLB17. The sequence continues at coordinate 1,582,066 of JASGKA010000002.1, forward strand.
TTCGACCTCGATGGTAACGTGGATCTTAGGCGGCTTCGGTTCGAAAACCTTTTCGATCTTATTGAAATGTTCTTCGGCATGGGCTTTAAGAGCCGGAGTAAAATCCATGTGTCTGCCTGTGAATTCGATTTTCATATTACAGTTTTTCGCTCCCTTGAACCTGGTATGTTCATTTGATCACGATATTTAGCGACCGTTCGTCGTGATAATTTAACGCCTTCTTTGCTCAATATCTTGGCGATCTGATCGTCGGTCAATGGGGTTTTCGTATTCTCATCCTCAACCATTTTCTTGATCTTGAGCTTCAGGATGCGCGTCGAAACCTCTTCTCCTTCTTCATTTAGCATGCCTTCGCTAAAGAAGCGTCTTAACTCTATTACTCCCTGCGGCGTGTGGGCGTATTTTCTATTTACTACGCGTGAAATGGTTGAAAGGTGCATTCCGATGTCTTCGGCTACGTCTTTGAGCATCATTGGTTTGATGAACTCAACGCCCTTGTCGAGAAAATCTCGTTGACGTGAAACGATGCATTCGACCACTCGGTAGATCGTTTGACGGCGATGCTCGATATTTCTAAGCAGATCGACCGCCGAACGCACCTTCTCTTTAATAAAATCTTTCGTCTCCTTAGATGTGTCAGATTGATCCAACATGCTGTGGTATGTCGGACTGATACGGAGACGAGGGCTGCCATCGTCGGCAAAATAGATCACGTAATCGTCATCGAGCTTCTCGACATAAACCTCCGGCGACACGAAGATCGAATCCTCAGACGTGTAACGTCGACCCGGAAACGGGTCCAGTTTTCGGATCTTCCCGATCTCAGCATCGAGAACATGAATGTCAACGCCAGTCGCCTTTGAAAGATGTTGAAGACGGTGGGGCTGCAAGTCCTCCAGGTGATCTGCAACCAACCGGCAAGCGAGACTGCCGCCTTCTCCATTTGCCTCGAGTTGAGCCAGGAGGCATTCTTTAGGATCGTAAGCTCCGCAACCGACGGGATCAAGCTGCATCACTGCCTTTCGAGCAGATTCGACCTTATCTTCACCACACCCCACGGCTCCCGCCAGCTCTTCGATCGTAGCTGTTAGCCGGCCGTCAGCATCAAGATTGCCGATGACCTGGATCGCCGCTTCTTCCTCAATATCATCGAGGTTAAGCAGATTTACCTGCCATTCCAGATGCTCGCTGAGGGTTGTAGAATGCGATAAAAACTGCTCAAAACTCGGAGCATCGTCTTTATATTCGATCTCCTGCGTTCTGTACCCAGGATCGAGGTAATCTTGAAATTCCCGGCCGTAATCTATCTCATCAAATGCATCCGCACCTTCACCGCCAACTTCATCAAATCCTTCCGATTCGCCATCGGCCGAGAATTTATCGTCTCCGCCATTTAACGATGCACCTTCCGGTCCCAATGGGTCAATGTCCGGCCCAGTATCTGCGGATAATCCCTGAACCCCGTTTTCAAGTCCGTGATCCTGTCCATCGGAGTTCTGATCGAGTATATTGTTCCCGATCTCCTGGACCTCATCACCTGGCTGCACTTCTTCAAGAATGGGATTTGCGACAAGCTCGACTTCTATCAGATCGTTCAGCTCCAGGGAGTTCATCTGCAGCATCTCAATGCGCTGACGCAACTGCGGCGTAAGCACCATTTTTTGCTGAAGTTGAGCTGTGAGTCTTAGGGACGACATATTCCGAGACCAACGATTCCGGAGATTTTGCGGCGTGACGCAAAAACTGTTCCTAAGCTAAATTATAGCGATATTTGACCAAAAAAGGAAAGGAATTAGAGGTTATAAAGTAAATCTTTCCCCCAGATATAGGCGCCTGACGTCTGGATCATTGATGAGATCTTTGGGACTTCCGCTACGCAGTATCTTACCATCTGAAAGAATGTAGGCTCGATCCGTTATGTCGAGTGTTTCGCGTACGTTATGGTCGGTGATGAGAATACCGATGCCCTGTTTTTTAAGGTAAATAATGATGTCCCGAATATCATCGATCGCGAGCGGATCAATGCCAGCAAACGGCTCATCGAGGAGAATAAAACGAGGTTGAGTAGCCAAACATCTCGCGATCTCAACGCGACGACGTTCGCCGCCCGAAAGGGCATCACCCCGAACTTTGCGAACATGAGTTATGCCAAACTCCTCGAGCAATTCTTCCAGTCGCTCGAACCGCTCCGATCGAGTTAATTTTACTGTCTCAAGTACGGCGAGTATGTTCTGTTCAGCGGTGAGCTTACGGAAAACGGAGGGTTCCTGAGGCAAATAACCTAAGCCCAATCGAGCTCGCAAATACATCGGCAGTCCTGTAACATCCCGACCGTTTAGCTCAATGTTGCCTTTTTCTGTCTGCTCGAGGCCAACGAGCATATAAAACGTAGTGGTCTTGCCGGCTCCGTTTGCCCCAAGCAGTCCGACTACCTCGCCGGGATCGACCGAGACGCTAACGTCATCGACAACTCGGCGACGTCCATAGGTTTTTTGAATATTGTGAGCCGCCAACGCATGAAACGCCGGAGAGCTGCCGTTCGACGTTGTCATTTAGGGTTTTAGATCCTTTACTTTGTAAACTGATCTGATTCGGCCCGATGGATTCTGTTTCGATTGGCCTTCGGCGGTAATGCGGTTGTCACGCATCGAGAATGTAAGCTGAGCACTCTGCGACGAGCCATTTTCAGGGTCGGTAACAGTTGCCGGATTACCGCGAAGCACAGCGGTTTCCGATCCTACAGAGTACTCCGCCCAATCGCCAGAAGCCTTGCGACTCGGCTGCGATATCGTTACATTTGTCTCGGCAACCGTGCGGGTGACCTCATTATTTTCATCCAGATAGATGTCAGCGGAGCCAGAGGTGATCCGATCAGTTCCCTGCCTTATGTCAACAGAGTTTCGATACTGGATCAATCGCTTTTCCCGGTTATAAGCCAGTGAACCCGCCGAAGCCGAAGTTGGAACGGTACTGTCTTTACCGCCCTTTTTAAGTTTCGCATTGTAGATCAGGCTCTGTACGTTTCCTTCAGCTTGGAATCCGCTTCCCGCCGAATCGATAAGAATTCGGTTCCCGCGGATGTAATTATTGTCCTGCCACGCTCGCGCATTACCAGTGTAAACAGCGGTTTCTGCCCGATGATCAAAATCTGCAGCGTCACCGGTTAGAAAAACGGGTTTGTCGGCTGAGCCGAACGGAGTTGCACTCTTGATCTGCTTCTGACTGTAGTACGTCGTGCTGACCCCGCCGCGGAGCGAGGAACGGTCATTCTTTGTATCAATGTCGATCTCGCGAGCCTTAGCTCGACCGCGCGAGTCCCAAACTGTTGGTTCACCGCCGCGAAGGCGGACGATCTCATCGGCCTGGGTAAAACTTATCTGTTTAGCGATACCGTTGCGATCTAGTTCGGTGTATTTCGCATTGCCCGAAGCTTCCAGGATGTCGATGTCACTCGAACTCGGACTAAATTTGGCTGTAAGAGTGTCTGAATTGATCGACTGGGTTCCCTTTCCCTCTACAGGAACAGTGGGAACGCGAACGGCTTTCGCCTTGGTCCCGGCAATACAGATCTGAGCGTTATTTCCGGTGGGATAAAAATCGCAATCAAAGCGTGGAGCAGTTATCGTCGTCTTATAGTTCTTGCGGTCGGCCACAAGCGGATCGATCAGTAGTTCGGCATTGCCTACGGCTTCGGCTCTCTTAATATCTTTACCGTTCGCTTGAAAAACCGTTTTCAACGAATCTGCCATAATTCGCTTGTTTGCGGCATCGCGTTCGCCGGTAGGAACGTTCAGCTGGATTGACGTCCGACCATCAGTTTGTAGTTTGTCGAGTAAGCCTTCTCCATTGAACGATAGGCCGATACCTCGGGCAGCGGTCGTTGTGACGCGCGTATACTCTTCGACCTTCGCTGGAATGATCTCGACTGAACCCTCGCCGACAGCATTCGCATCCAATAATTGTCGCGAGTCGCCAAACGTCGCATTAAGTTCCGGAGCCGAGACATTTAGCGTGCGCTCCGGCGACGTTTGTTTTACACTCGCATTACCACGAATTACGGCATGCTTGATCTTCTGGTCGGGAAACAGATCTGCGTAGAGAACATCGCCTTTCAAAACATCACTTCCCTGAACGATCTCAGCACCACCGGTGAGAGCAAGCTTTCCTGCTCGCTGTTCGTATATCGCGTCGGTTGAGCGAATGTCCGTTGGCTTGCCGTTCGCCGTCGAGACGATATGGGAACCGCCTTTCAATTCGTAACGATCAACTTCTTTTTCGTAAAGAGCGTATCCGGAATCGATCGCCGTTGGCGAACCGCCCGGAACTGTTGAAACGATGTGCACATTCTCAAACAACTCAAATTTCTTGAGGTTGCGGTGATTCGAATCGACTCCGGCAAGATTAACGAGTGCCCGCGAAGCGTTGATGTCGCTGTTGCGGTCCTTTGCCGAGATGCTTATCGCAACATTTGAGTGTAGGTCGATCTTATTGTTCAGTTGGTCGAAAATTCCCGAGCCCGCATTGATCTTGGCATAGCGAACATTCGATCTTGCGAGTTCGGCCGATTCGAACGTCTCGATTTCGATATCTTTTAGCAGCTCGAGGCGTTTTTCGCCCATTTTGACCGTGGCTCCGAAAGACTTGCCGCGAATGTTTTCGCGTTCGAAACGTACTGCCTCATCGATGTCGGCAGTTTCGGTCTTTCTGGTGTAAGTGATGTTGTTTGTGTTGACCTTAAGAGCATCAGACGTTTCTATCTGGACGTTACCTTTAAGGTAAGTGGTAAAGTTCTTTTCCTCTTCGGGGATGTAGAGAGCCGACTCGGCCGACATCTTGTCGATCGAAATGCCGTCAGCACCGTACAATTCCAAATAGACATTTTGTAGCTCTAAATGATTGTCAAGGAATGTCTTAGCGTGATCTGCTTTGATGTAGTATTTCGTCACGCCCTCGTCGGTTTCGCGTCGCTCATAACCGTTGACCTCGGTAACGACCTGGTCCGATAACTGCGTATGCTCACTTTTAAGCTTAAATGCTGCTTTAGATCTTTCGCGATAAAAACCTATCACAACCACGATCACCGCAACCAGGATCGCCGCGACCGCTCCAACACGAAAGTACAAAGGCACGCTCGCCCTGACTCGGTATTGTTTTGGTTTTTGGAGATTTTTGTCCGGCACCCTTCTACCAATTATCCGCTCTTAGATCTTCAACGACAAGTTGTAAGCGGGTATTTCCCTGCCACGTGTTCGTCTCTGCGACGTAAGCTAATTCGATGCGGGAATTAGGTTTGAGGGTTTGCCCCTTTGATCGTTCAACGCCATCCCACCAAACAGCCTCGAATTGTCGATTGTCCTCGCCGGTGAGTTTGAGCTTTAGGTGCTTTTCCTTCATCACGTACGGCTCGTCGCGGAGTATCAGGTCGCGCGTGACGAAGATCGGCTTTGGGTTACCAGCGCCAAACGGTTCGAAAGGAGCAAGACTTTCGACTAGATCGAGCCCCAAAGACTTGCTTGTCACGAGAGCGTCGATCTGGAGTTCTGGTATAAGGTCTTCTTCGGAAAGAGAATTCATCGCGTACTCGTTTATCCGTTTTTGAAGCCGCGGAATGTTGTCGACATTGATCTTCATCCCGGCCGCTGCGGCGTGACCGCCATATTGTTCAAAGAGATCTTCACAAGAATCGAGAGCTTTCAACAAATGAAAACCGGGAATACTGCGAGCACTGCCGTGGCCGAAGCCATCCTTTATCGAGAGCACAATTGTCGGGCGGTAAAGTTTTTCGGCGATCCGCGATGCCGCCAGCCCGATCACGCCTTGATGCCAACCTTCGCCAGCCACTACAACAAAATGTTTTTCAGTGATGCCTTCCGTTTCAAAAAGAGCTAATTCGGTGATCTTCTGCTGCACCTGTTGTCGCTCACGATTGCGACTATCCAAAAGGTTGGCAAGTTGGCGAGCCGTAGCGAAATCGCTTGCTTCAAAGAGTTCGACAACGTGACGTGCTATATCCATTCGTCCCGCAGCGTTGATGCGAGGCCCGATCCTGAAACCGATGTGATAGCTGGTCATCTCCGATCTGCAATCAGCGACTTCCATCAACGCCTTGATCCCTAAACTGTCAGTTCTCGGCAGGTCGAGAAGGCCAAGTCGGACGATCGCGCGGTTTTCTCCGGTTAGGTCCATCACATCCGCAACAGTACCAATTGCAGCGATCTTCAGGAATGCAGGAACCTCATGAGCGAGCCCGTTTTCCCTGAGCAAAGCATGCGCAAGCTTGAATGCCACACCAACCCCGGCCAGATGTTTGTCCGGATATGGACATCCCGGTTGATTTGGATTTACCACCGCAACTGCAGGCGGATTTCCGCGGACCTCATCCGAGAGGTGATGATCGGTGACGATAACGTCGAGCCCGTGATCGCGCGCCCATTCGAGCGGTTCAAAACTACGAATGCCGCAATCTACACTGATTACCAGGCTAACTCCGTCTTTCTGCGCCTGTTCCAGTGCCGGGATGTTGATCCCGTAACCTTCGGTAAACCTGTTGGGAACATGAAATGTCGAATCGGAGCCAAGGAGCGACAACATCTTTCTGAGCAGCACGGTGCCCGTCGTGCCGTCGACATCGTAATCGCCCCAGATCATTATCTTTTCTTTGTTATCGACGGCTCGCTGAATTCGATCCATCGCTTCCTGCATACCTCTGAGAAGCAGCGGTTCGTGGAGATGTTCCAGCGAAGGATTGAGAAATTCGATCGCCGTTTCAGGTGTATCGTAGCCGCGTGAGATGAGAAGAGCGGCGATCAGGGGTTTAACTTGCAGTTCTGATGCAAGCCGATTGACAGCTTCGGCGTCGTGTTTGCGGATCTTCCAGCGTTTTTTCAAGAGATTATTCAGTTTACGACCGGGCTAATTACACCTTGCCATAGAAGGATAAGCAGAACGATACCCAAAACTATCCGATAAACGATAAAGATCGCAGTTGTATTTCTTTTTAGAAATGAGATCAGGAACCAAATAGACAAGTAACCGACGATCCCGGCGACTATGGTTCCGACGAGCAGCGGCGTCATACTCTCTGCGGGGAGTATCTTAATTGCTTTCCGAAGTTCGAGCAGCCCACTTGCAGTGATCGCGGGTATCGAGAGCAAAAAAGAGAATCTCGCGGCCGTCTCACGTTTCTGACCGGCGAAGAGCCCACCCATTATTGTTGAGCCCGAGCGGCTGGCTCCTGGCATGAGGGCCAAAACCTGTGCGAAACCAACAACAATAGCGTCGATGATTCCCAAGTGTCGAATATCTTTGCGCTGCTTGCCGACCCATTCGGCGACAGTGAGAAAAACCGCGATAACGATCAGCATCGTAGCAATGATCCAGAGATTCTTGGTACCGCTGCCTTCTATAAAGTCTTTAAACAAAAAACCGATAGTTCCAATGGGGATTGAACCAATGATAATAAGCCACCCGAGCCAAGCCTCTTCCGACAGCCAAATTGGTCGCACACCATCCGTTCCCGAAAAACGCATTCCGCGTTTACCAGTTAGCAAGGCGAAATGATCCCGGATAAAGGCCGAACTTATTCCCCAGATATCTGCCGCAAAGTAAACAAATACAGCCGCTAAAGTTCCGAGCTGGATAACGGCCATTGTAGCCGTTATCATCTCGGCATTTCCGTCATAGATATTCGTTAAACGGCTGGCAAAGACAAGGTGAGCGGTCGAGCTAATGGGTATGAACTCGGTCAATCCCTGAACTATGCCGAGAATTATCGCTTGGAGCAGATCCATATAATCGAATTTCGATCAAGGAGGTCAGAATACGGGAGAGCAGAGCAAAACAAGAATCTAGCACATCGTCCCGCCAAACACTATTCGCGGAATCTGGCCTTACCGGCTACGCGGTCGTAAAGCCAGGCCGGCATTATGCTGCCAAGTTTAACGATCAGCGCAAGAGTTATTGGAAACGCGGCAAATTTCCTTTTGTTCTCTATAGCACTAATGAAGTATGGAATTGCGTCGTCTAGTTCCATAATGAAAGGCATTTTGTTCGATCTGCCCGATGTCAAAGGTGTTTTTATGAAGCCAGGTTGGATGATCGTGACGTCAATTCCGTTTTTGGCGTTATCGAGCCGAACGCTCTCGAAAAACGCAGTCATCGCCGCCTTTGACGAAGAGTAGGCAGCCGATTTAGGCAATCCGCGGAAGCCAGCAAGGCTTGAGATCGCTACAAGGTGACCTTTCTTCCGCTCGATCATATCTCCGATCACCGCGTGAATCGAATTGACCGCACCTAGCAGATTTATATCGATCAACTTTTTGACCGAAGCCGGATCATACGCTCGCGTTAAAGAGTCATTTCCCCCAATTCCGGCATTCGCTATCATGATATCGATATGCCCAAACGCATCGCGAAATCTATTCGCAGCTAATTTGATGGAGTCTGCGTCAACGACATCACACGGAAGTGCCAACGCCTTGCCGCCAACAGCACTACACCGTTCAGCAAGCTCCACAAGAAGCTCTTCACGTCGGGCCAGAAGACCAAGAGTTGCTCCTTTTTTTGCTAAGGCTACGGCCAGAGCTTCGCCGATACCACTCGACGCTCCCGTCAATAATATTGTTTTTCCTTTCCAATCCACCGAAACATTATGCAATCGCTTGACTGCAACCGCAAACGCGAATATATTTCGCGAACAATGGGCGAGTATAATTTGTCGATCTTATCAGAGCAAAGAGTCGGCCCGACGGGCGAGCCCGAGATCTACATCGGCGAGCTATTGCGTTGTCATAACTACGCCTGCAGCTTCGAAACATACGATGACAACATAAAGAAATGCCCGATGTGCGGCAGGAATATGCTGGATAGCCACGATTTTCGTGTTTTGGGCGGAATCTTGATCGGCTTAGGCGTCATACTCACCACGATGGGCGGGGCATTGCTGTATTTTGTAACGCCGAAAATCCCGAGAAATGATGACGGCCGAGCCGCCGTCTCAATCGTTATATTTGTTGCAATACTTGGTGCCGGAATGTTGGTCTTGCTGGCTGGATTACGGCAAGCTATGACGGGTAACAAGAATCAAAAACTGACAACGGCGATGCTCGCAGGTTTTGCTGTACTACTTTTTCTAGCGACAATCTCGAGGTATATTTTCTAACGCTAAACTTCCACGATCGTCGTAACGATCACGGGCTTTGAACCTAATTCCTTTTGAACAAAACGCTTCAAGTGAACTCTAAGATTTTCTTTGAACATCGCCCGATTCGAAATATGTTCGGGCTTCATGTCTTCGATCGCTTTGGCCACGGATCTTCGCGCGTCAGCCGCAAAACCATTTAACGGATCTATACCTGCAACGCCTTCGAACGAAACCTGCGGTTCACCATTCACTCGGTTGCTGTTCTTTTCCATCGGGACGACGAGCGAGATCGCTCCGCCGTAGGCAAGTTTCTTACGTTCTCGGACAATATCGTATTCGATCTCTTCCATCGATTCTTCATCGATAAAAGTTTTGAAAAGCTCACGTTTCTCCACGATCGTTGCTGAACGCTCATCGAGTTCGAGGATATTGCCATTCTCGATCAGGATGATGTCATCATCGTCATAGATGCCAACGTGGTTTTTGATGAACTCTTTTTGTCGGAAAAGCATTCGGTATTCACCATGAATAGGAATCACGAATTTCGGCTTCGCGGTTTCGACCATTATCCGTATGTCTTCCTGGGAAGCGTGGCCGGAAACGTGAACGAGTCGGCGCTTTTCCTCGATTATGTTTGCTCCACGCTTGTATAAGTGGCCGATCAGGCGGGAGATATTCTTTTCATTTCCCGGAATGATACGAGCTGAAAGAACAACCGTGTCGCCTTTTTCCACCTCGATACCTTTGAAGTTCCCGGTCGCCATGTTCCACAACGCAGCCCGCATTTCGCCTTGAGATCCAGTAACGAGATAACAGATCTCGTCATCGTCGAGAGCTCGCGAACCGCTAAGGTCGATCGCTGTTCCATACGGGATCTTAAGCAGGCCTTGTTCTTCAGCGATCTCGACATTTTTGATCATCGATCGGCCTATAACGCAGACTCTGCGACCATACTTATGAGCAACATCAAATACGATCTGCAAACGGTGCATTGACGACGAGAAGGTTGAGATGATCAACCTTCCTTCGGTTTGCTCGAATATCTCTTCAAATGCCGGGATCACAGCCATTTCCGATGGCGTCCTTCCAGGAACAGTAGCATTCGTCGAATCACAAAGAAGGGCGAGCACGCCCTCGTCGCCGATACGCCCTAAGGTCTTTAGATCGTACGGTTTCCCGATCACAGGCGTGTCGTCGATCTTATAGTCGCCCGTGTGGATGATCGTGCCGACAGGAGTGTGAATAGCGAGAGAAAAACACTCAACGAGCGAATGTGAGGCGTGGATAAATTCAACGTCGAAATGCCCGATCTCAACCACGTCGTTTGCCTTGACGCGATGCAGAAGCACATCATCGAGCATATCGAACTCTTCCAGGCGTTTTTCTGTTAAGGCCAGTGTGAATCGCGAGCTATAGACCGGTAAATTGAATTTCCGAAGTATGTAGGCAAGTGCCCCGATGTGGTCTTCGTGTCCGTGAGTGAGGATGATCGCCGTCAACTCATCACGGTACTCCTCAAGAAAATCGAAATTGGGAATCGAAATGTCAACCCCAAACGGGGTTTCTTCAGGAAATCCCATGCCGGCATCGACGATGATCATCTCGCCGTCGTACCGAATTCCCATGCAGTTCATCCCAAATTCGCCGATGCCGCCGAGTGGGATTATTTCGATTTTGCTCACACTTACTCCAACTATTTTACGATTCGAAACTGGAGTATAACACACAGTCAGCCGTGCTTTCGTAACCTGTCGAAAGCCATAATGCGAGTGCGATCGAGAAAAAATAGAAACCGTTTCAAGAGTTGATGCGTCTTTCACCTGACTAACGAAGTTTGAGGTCAACGCGATGAAAAAGAAACTTTCAGACGAACAACTCGACCAGGTGATGCTCAAATTGATGAGCGATTCAAATTTGGACGAGTCTCAGCTTGACGATATCGCGGATTCGCCGTCGATCTGGTGGGGTATTCAGCGGAATATTCGCCAAACGAGATCACCTTGGCCGCCTCCCGCAAGATGGTTGCGGATATTTTTTATTGGCGCTCCGGCGACCGCAGTCGTGCTCTTGGCTCTACTGTTCCTTTTTCTAGATCGCTCCTCGAACACAGGCATTGAGCAGGCGAAAACGGTAGTACAAGATGATTTGACGCCATCGGTCGAGCAAATTCTTCCTTACATCGAGCCGACTGCTGACGCTCCGAAATTAGAGACGGTGGTATCGAAAATCGTCCCTTCCCGAAAGCCTAAATTTCGATCGAATATCGCAAATCTCGCTCGCAATTTAAATGTGGCCAGGGTGGATAACAAAAAGACGACGTTGAGGACACCGGAAACGTCCGTCAAGACTGATTTCATTGCACTTTCGTACGCCAACAACCCAGAGAGCGGGCAGATCGTGAGAGTAAAGGTTCCTAGATCAATGATGGTGACGCTCGGTGTCGTATCTTCGGTCGAACAACCGACAGGGTTGGTGGATGCTGAGGTGTTGGTTGGCGACGACGGTTTAACTCATTCAATAAGGTTTATTAGAAAAGGCTTGTGATATTGGAGAAAACTACATGAGATACAAAATATTATTTATAGTGACATTGACCGTTTTCGCATCTCTAGCAATCTTTTCCCAACGGCCCCCGGGAATGCCGGGACAGGACCGGCGTGATGGCCGGGAAATGGGCCCGGGACGTCCCGAAGGACAGCCAGACGACTGGATCAAGCCTCATGATACGAACCAGAACGGGAATCTCGAGGATGAAGAATTCCGCGGAGCCGTCGAACGAACATTTGCTGAGCTTGATTCGAATGGAAATGGGGTTTTGGAAGTTCAGGAACTCCAGCGCGGCCCAAAGCCGCGGCAAGGCGATCGCCCGATGGATCGAGGCGTCGAGCCGCCGCGTCCTGAAGGCCGGCGACACGATGGCGACGGTCCTCGACCGGGGGAGAACGGCAAACGAATTTTGCCGCCCTTCTTCTTCAACGACCGCGTCACAGCGGACAAATCGGTGAGCCGAGCCGAATTTGATTCGATCGTAAGATCGGTCTTTGCGGAGCTTGATAAAAATAGCGACGGAACGCTTTCTCGTGACGAGGGGAAGCAACTTCCGAAACTAAACCGGCCCGATCGCCGCGAAGGTCCGCCTCCGCCACAGAATGCTCAATTTATAGGAGCCGAGCTTCGATTCGGAGACACACCGGTAAAAGGACAGCCATTTTCCGCTGAAACCGTAATAGAAGATACGCGGATGCTCTTCGATGGAACTTTGGTCAAGAACTCCAGGACCGGGGCGATATATCGAGATGGTAACGGCCGGGTGCGTCGCGAACAGCCGCTAGAAATGGTAGGTGGCGTTAGCATTGTCGGGTCAGGAAACAAGCCCCAAAAGTTAGTTTTCATTCACGATTTTACGACGCGGACACAGTATTTTCTGGATGAGAACAGCAAGACAGCACGCAAAACTAAAATGCCTGAGAATCCATCGCGACCAGGTGAACTCGAGGATCGGCCTGACGTTAAGACGATTTCCGACGGAACAAAAACTATTGACGGCGTCACTTGCGAGCAAACCAGAACCGAACACGAGATCCCTGCCGGTCAGGTTGGGAATGAAAAGCCGTTAAAAGTTGTCAGCGAGAAATGCTATTCGCCGGAACTTCAGGTCGTCATAATGTCCCTGCATCAAGATCCGATGTCCGGCCTGCACGTTTTTAAGCTGAAAAATATCAAGAGGGCGGAGCCGACTTCAGATCTATTTGCTGTTCCAAGCGGGTATCGCATTGAAAACTAGTGTATCTGGCGGTTGTAGATCGAACTGATTTGATTGAAAATGCTCGACGAGGTAATAAAAACCAGCTTGCAGACAAACGCTCAATTTGTGGCGATCGAGTTTAAGGATGAGGTGGAAACCTCGGACGAAGATCTCGTGCGGGCTGTGATCGCAGGCGATGAACGGGCGTTCGAGACGATTTTTGAAAGATATCGTCGCCCGATGACCCGCGTCGTCGGCCGGTTTTTCAGGGAGCGAAACGATATCGAGGAGTTCGTTCAGCAGTGCTTCACGAAAGCTTATTTCTCGCTTAAGAACTTTCGAGGTGGCGACTCCTCATTTCAAGCTTGGATGACAAGGATCGCGGTTAATGTCTGTTACGACGAATTTCGACGTAAACAGAGAAAGGGCGAGAATCTCTTCGCCGAGATGAGCGATGAGGAAAATAACTATATCGAGACGATCGCAGACGGCCGAGCAGTTGGAACGGACAATTCCATGATAGCCGCTCAGTTGGCCGATAAGGTTCTGTCGTCACTCGCGGCGGAAGATCGTTTGGCAATGACTCTTGTCTACTCAGAAGATTATTCTCTCGATGAGGCAGCGGCGGTCATAGGAATATCAACCAGCGGGTTAAAGTCCAGGCTATTCCGTTGCCGAAACCATATAAGAAAAAGATTTGGACATCTGTTCAGTTAGAACGCATTAATACAATAAGAAATCCGACGTTAATACCGTCCCGGAGGATCTATGAGAAGCATAAAATTAACGGTATCTTTACTATTCGTGTGCCTATTCGTTGGGTTTGAATTGACTCGAAACGAAAGCGTAGCGGGCCAGGTCACGTCGCTGTCCGCTCCGACCGGACTTTCGGCGACGGACAATTTATACAACTCAAAAGTAGGACTTTATTGGGATGCAGTCCGTGGAGCGTCGTTCTATCGCATTTTCCGAAGCACCTCGAATGATCCAGCGGGAGCAACGGACGTTGGCGGAACTCCGGCAAACTCATTTTTCGATGTCAATGCACCTCAGGGCCAGCAGTTCTTCTATTGGGTCAGAGCTGAGAACGGTGGCACTTTTAGTAGTTTTAGTTCGTCGGACGCCGGCGTTAGGGCGGTAGCCCAGCAGCAAGGCCCTGTTCCGCCACTGGAACCACCACCAGTTCCGCCGGGCAACCCCGTTACAGCTTCGAAAACCTATCTTGGCAAGGTTCTTTTCTGGGATGAGCAACTATCTTCAACACGTACGGTGTCTTGTGGTTCGTGTCATCATTCTGGAAACGGTGGAACGGATCCGCGTTCGGCAACGTCGCTTGTAACTTCAACAAATCCCGGTCCCGATCAGGTTTTCAATACCGCTGACGACATCACAGGATCCGCCGGTGTTCCGGTGAACAATGTTGACGGAACATATACGAATTCCAGCGTAGGTTTCAACGATCAGGTCACAGGGCGAAAAAGTGTTTCTTATATAAACGCCGGGTATGCGCCGGTACTTTTCTGGGACGGCCGGGCTACGGGTGTGTTCCGTGATCCAGTGACAAATCTCACGATCTTGAACGCTGGTGGAGCTTTGGAAAGCCAGGTGCTTGGCCCGCCAGTGTCCGACGTAGAGATGTCGCATGCAGGTCGCAGCTGGACAGATATTGCAGCAAGAATGACGGATGCAAAACCACTTGTTCTCAGCCCGAATATCCCGGCAGCTTTGAACAACTGGATCGGCGGCCGCAGCTATCCGGAGCTTTTCCAGGAAGCGTTTGGAAGCCCCGAAGTTACACCTGCCCGGATCGCAATGGCCATCGCTACGTTCGAACGAAGCCTTTATTCAGACCAGGCTCCGATCGATCTCGATGCTGGCGGGATCGCGGCCCTGACAGCACAGGAACAGCGTGGCAGAAACATCTTCACGACCAACGGCTGCAACGTATGTCATGCGGGTAATCAGTTTACGGATAACTCTTTCCGATACATCGGCGTTAGGCCTCAGAACGACGACACCGGACACTTCCAGGTCACTGGCAATAACAACGATCGCGGAGAATTTCGTGTTCCGAGCCTGAGAAATGTCGAGCTGAGAAAATCGTTCTTTCATAACGGCCGGTTTACCTCCCTTGATGACGTGGTTGCGTTCTACAATCGTGGCGGCGATTTCAATGCTCCAAACAAGCCTGGAATCATAAGACCGTTAGGCTTGAATGCAAATCAGCGTGCCGATCTGGTCGCATTTCTTCGACGGCCGTTGACCGATCCAAGAGTCGCGGCGGAGACCGAAAGATTTGATCGTCCGGCACTATATATGGAATCTGACCGCGTTCCTCAGTCATTTGGTAGTGGAAGGGCCGGATCAAGTTCGATAATGCCTCAGATCAAAGCTATCTCACCGCCACTGGTCGGAAACCCAAATTTCACCGTCTCGCTTTCCGGTGCGATCGGAAACGCTCCCGCAACACTCATTATCAGCGAAACCGATCCCGGTGTGGATACCGTTATACCGGCTGGTGGTTCGTTCGCACGAATCACAGCGACGACACAGAATACCGGCCCCGGAAATGGCTGGGCGTCCGTAAGCATTCCTATTCCGAACAGTTCATCGGTTTCGGGGAAGACTTATTATGCTCGCTGGTACGTACAGGATGGAGGAGCACCGCTCGGATTCTCGGTCACGGCGGCAGCAAAATTCACGGTCTTTGGAACGGCAACTGCAACCCCGAATATTTCGATCTCAGGCCGAGTCTTGACTCCTGAAGGAACCGGATTGCGAAATGCGACCGTCAGTCTGACAGATTCTAGCGGTTCGGTAAGACGCGTTACTACCAGTTCATTCGGGATTTACACGTTTGAGGATGTGCCGGCGGGAGCGAGCTACATTGCCAGCGTGGCGTCGAAGCGCTACAGGTTTGCTCCACAAGCGCTGACCCCGACCGCAAATCTTGCGAATATTGACTTCTTAGGGCTTCAGTAGCTACTTCCAAAGATCGAACTCGTCGAGGAACATCAGGATCCGCTGATGTTCCCGGCGAGTTTTTTCCATTCATCAAGCGTCAAGGTTTCTGCTCTGCGGCCTGGGTCTATGCCCGAATCCCGCAGCATCTCGCTAGCGTTAGGAAAGTTGGCTTTTAGGTTGTTCAGTATGGTTTTGCGTTTTTGAGCAAAGGAATTGCTGACCAGATTTCGAAAACTCTTATTATCCGCGATTTCAGAATTCTTAGGCTCAAGGCTCATCACCGAACTCCATACTTTTGGCGGTGGGAAAAATGCTTGGGGCGGTACGTCAAAGAGGTGCTTCGCCTCGAATGCATCCTCAACCAAAACGGTGATGAAACCGCGTTCGCTCTCGCCCGGTTTCGCAGTCAGTCGTTCCACGACCTCACGCTGAAGCATGAGTACTGAGCGCGAAAACAAATGACGAAACTCCGTGAGCTTTTGTATGATCGGTGTCGAAATGTAATACGGGAGGTTTCCCACTAGCTTCGTGTTGATCGGTGAGGCTCCTGCGAGCAGTTCCTCAAGATCGAAAGTCAGAATGTCTGCCTCGACCACCTTGAAATTCTCGTGAAAGTGGAATTGTGTTCGGAGTACGGGGACAAGTTCACGATCGATCTCGATCGCTATCACGTTCGCACCAGTTGAAACCAGACGCTCGGTTAGCGCTCCGCGGCCCGGGCCGATCTCGACGATCGTATCGCTCGTCGAGACCTCAAGCCCGTCGACGATACGATCGATCACCGAATCATCTTTCAAAAAGTTTTGCCCAAGTGATTTTTTCGGACGCATAGGATGGATCTCAATGCGATGGATATCCTGTTATCTCAATGTCGCTGCCGTGTTCGACTATCGTCAGGTCGCGAAGTTTGAAGGCATCGGCAAGTGATTCAGCACCGCCACCGCCGATCGCATTCGGAGCAGTACGGCCGCCAATTACGATCGGAGCGATGATAAATGTGAGTTTGTCTACAAGCCCAGCGTCAATAAAAGAGCCCGCGACCTCAGTACCGCCTTCGACGAGGACACTTTGAATATCGAGTTCGCGAAGATGCTCCAAAACTCCGGCGAGATCACGTCCACCTTCGGGCATTTCAACAACGTTAACTCCAAGACTTCGCAGTCGGGAAATATATTCATTATCGGAGCTTCTTGTGAAGACGATGGTTGGTGTTTCGTTAGCGGTTTGAACGAGCGTCGATTCCACCGGAATCCTCAGCCGATTATCCAGAATTACGCGAGCTAGCGGTCTCCGTCGGGGCTTTCCGCTCCGGTCGGTCAGACTTGGGTTGTCGACGCACGCCGTGTTCGCTCCAACCAGGATCACATCGTGCTCGTGACGCAGCTCCTGAACTCGCGACGTCGCCAAATCCCCGGACAGCGCCGTAGATACGCTATCACTGAGAGAAATACGCCCGTCGAGCGACATTGCGAGCTTCAGGTGTACGAATGGCCGTTTCTTCTGATGCCAGCAAACGAATTTCTCGTTCAATTTGGAAGCGTCATTAGCCAAGAGGCCAACTGCGACCTCGATTCCCGCATTTTTAAGATGCTCGAACCCGCGGCCAGATACGAGAGGATTCGGATCCTCGATGGGGCAAACCACCCGTGTTATGCCCGCAGCGATCAGCGCGTCGGTACAGGGCGGAGTTCTGCCGTGATGATCATGGGGTTCGAGCGAAACATAAGCTATACCGCCCTTCGCCCGGCTCCCTGCTTGAGCGAGTGCGATAGCTTCCGCGTGGATCAGTCCTTCTCGGGTGTAAGTTCCCTCGCCGACTACCGTGCCGTCGGCGGCGGCGATCACGCATCCGACGAGCGGATTCGGGCTTACGAGGCCGACACCGAGAGCAGCGAGCTCGAGCGCACGTTTTGCTAATTCCAGATCGATTTCGTGATTTACGGACAAATGAGGTCTTCCTGATACCGCTCTAATTGAACAGCCCATTTACATAGTTCTCGGCATCGAAAACCATCAGATCGTTGACCTGTTCACCGATACCGACGTATCGGATAGGCAGGTTCAGC
The DNA here is from genome assembly GCA_047600985.1 of Pyrinomonadaceae bacterium. Lineage (GTDB taxonomy): Bacteria > Acidobacteriota > Blastocatellia > Pyrinomonadales > Pyrinomonadaceae > OLB17. The sequence continues at coordinate 1,599,983 of JASGKA010000002.1, forward strand.
TCCTTCGCGATCGCGACGGCGATACCGCCTTTCGCGGTTCCATCGAGTTTGGTCAGAACGATCCCGGTTACGTCAGCGGTCTTCATGAACTGCCGTGCTTGTTCGAGGCCATTTTGACCGGTGACGGCGTCGATCACGAGCAGAGTTTCGTGCGGAGCTCCGGGAACTTCGCGGGACGATATCCGCTTCATTTTTTCGAGCTCAGCCATTAAATTTGCCTTGTTGTGAAGACGGCCGGCCGTATCGACGATCAGCACATCGGAGTTTCGGGCTCTTGCCGCGGCAAGAGCGTCAAACAGTACGGCAGCAGGATCAGTTCCCTGCTTTTGCTGAACGATCTGGACGCCCGCACGATCAGCCCATATCTCCAATTGGTCGCTCGCGGCCGCTCGAAACGTATCGGCCGCACAAATTAGAACGTCATTCCCCTCGTCCTTGATCCGCTGAGCGAGTTTTCCGATGGTGGTCGTTTTGCCGACGCCGTTGACGCCGACGACCATCAGTACGTAGGGTTTTATCGCAGCATCGATAGTCCGCTCGTCCGCAACGCCGCGTTCAGTGGAATGATGCAGTATGCCCAGCAATTCCTTCCGCATAGCGCGTTTCAGGGCGTCGAGATCACCGATCTCCTGGCGTGAAACGCCTCGACGGATACTGTCGAGGATCTGCATTGTTGTGGCAACTCCAATGTCGGTCGAGATCAGCATTTCCTCAAGTTCTTCGAGAAAGGCTTCGTCGATCTGTTTACGGCCTTCGAAGATCGTGTCAAGACGGTTATTTATCGAATGCCTGGTTTTCTCGATCGCCTTTGAGAATCGGACACTTAGTTCGCGTTCAACTGCCTCTTCCCGGGCCTTGAGTTCCTCGACGGATTTATCCAGGCCGAGCACCGAGCTTGAGAACTTGTCTTCCTTATTTCTACGCCAAAAGAACGCCATATAGGTTGCCTCGCGGACATGCCGCAAACTAAAGAGTATAAAAAAATATCGCACGTCGGACAACGTGCGATATTTACTTGGCTTTTACCACTGGCTATCGAAACAACTTAAGTTTTTCTGCATTTTTATAAAGAGCAAAGCCTATCACGCACGAGAATACAACAGATAGGTAGAACCCGAATAGACTACCTATCGCAGTTGCAGGCAAATTTCCTACACTCGGCAGATCAAGCGGGGCAAATACCGCTGCGAGTACACCGCCGATAATTCCCGATGCGATAGCGAGCAGAAGGCCAAAAGCAAGTATCTTTACGTAATCAATGCCAAGACGTCGGATAGTATCGAGCCCGACCAAAGGATTCACGGTCGCGGCGAAAGAGCGCGTATATCCTGCCACTGCGGAAGCGGCGGGGTAGTAGAACAATCCCCAAATGAGACAGAGCCCGGCCGCCAGGATCATTATGATACCTTTCCCGATAAGCTCTTTCAGCATTGCCGCTCGTTCGCTCGCAATAGTTTCGGGCGGCTTTCCGATCGTCGATTCGATTTGAGCCTTGCGCATTTCGGCGATCTCGTTCTGGATCTCCTGTACCTTCGCCTCATCGAACTCGTCCGCTCGGTCTGCCGAACTAAAAGTTTCGAGTTCATCGCCAGACCCTAAATCAGACTCCGTTGCCTCAACGCGTCGCTTCTGATCGTCAGCGTTCTTTTTGATCAATTCGCGAACACGCTCACTTTGCTTTGCAGCGTTCGCGGCATAAGGCAGTTGCGGGCTGACTGTCCTGACCGCGCTCGATTCAACCGCGTTCATTTCGTTCCGAACAGGAGAAACGATTACGAAGAACGCCAGCAGTCCGACGATAAGTAGCGGTCCAAACGACGAAATATAGACGCCTATCATCAGAAAAAACGGATGAACGACATCTTCCCATATCGAAAAGCCGTCAAACGACGGCATGAAATTCTCACCGATCTTTCCCTGCGAAAAGTTCTCTACGGTGTTTGCGAGTATTCCAAACGTAAGCGTGTTCGCAAGCATGAAGCTGGCGATCGCTCCCCACATCATGAAAATGCCGCCGAACGAAACAACGCCCTGCCCGAGAGATAGGAACATGAACATTATCGCTCCCATGATCAAACTCGCTTTGAATTTGAATGGATAGCCGAGTGCTTCTACAAAGTCGCCAAAGCCAAATTTGCCAACCGGCGGATAATAGATTTCCGTTGGCCGAGCGTCAGGCTGTTGAAGCGGTTTGCACATCGCTCCGCAGAATGGGCAGATCTTTACGCTTCCGCCGTATGAATTCGGACATGTGCGGCAGAATTGGTTAGAGCAGGTGTCACAGCCGAATACCGCAGGTAGTTCGGGGTGCATGCTGCAAGGCGATTCAACGGAAGTCTGCGAATAAGTGTTGCTCGCAACCGACGCCGTAATGTTCGAGGCATAGGATTCTGTCGGGTTTGGCGAAGATTCGGGCAGTACTGAAGGGCCGAGCTTGGTCGTGGTGACAACTGGCGGCGGTATTGGCTGGCCGTTGTCTTTTGCATTGAAAACAGCGACGAGCGATGGTACCTTGCCGGCTTCGATCCATCGCAGATTCCCCTTTCGCACACGGTCGATCCGCAAGAGCGAACCGTCGGCGATCCACTCGGTCATTTCGGCGAAGTTTGTCTCAAAAACTTCTCCGTTCGCCTCAACGTGCCATATTTCCATGTTTGGTTCGGTGTTCATAGCGGACTCACGCAACCATTTTTACGGGTTCCTTAGTATCGTCTTCGTGTGCGGCGGCTCGGATAGCGGCCATTTGGCGTACGATTCCATTAGCAACCTCGCCCGCATTGCAAGCTTCGACGAGAGCTTCGACAACGTCCGATTGATATCTAGTCCCGACAAAACTTCTTAACCGGTCGAGAGCTGGTTGCAATTCCATGCCCTTCGAATAAGGACGATCGATCGTCATCGCATCAAAGGTATCCGCAACGGAAACGATCTTTGCCTGAAGCGGGATCTTGTCACCGGTTAGGCCATGCGGGTAGCCTTTGCCGTTGACCATCTCGTGGTGCATGACCATTCCCGGAAGGAAATCTTTCATCGCCGGGATCTGAGACATGATCTTGTAGCCCTTCATCGGATGGGTTTTCATGATCTCAAATTCTTCGTCGGTTAGGGCGGCTGGTTTCTTGAGAATTGCGTCGTCGACAGCGATCTTGCCAATGTCGTGGAGCAAAGCACTGATTCTTAGCTTCTCCAGTTCCTCGGGATCCATGTTCAGCCTTTTGCCGATAGCGACCGAGATTCGCGAAACCCGTTCAGAGTGGCCGCGAGTGTATTTATCCTTTCCGTCAATCGCCGCTGCCAAGGCTTTTACTGTGCCGACGAATAATTCCCGGTTCTCTTCTGCTGCCTTTGCGAGTTTTACGATCTGTTCTTCGACCTTGTCGGTCATAAGGTTGAACGTTTCACCCAGGGTTCCGATCTCGGTGATGCTGTTCGTTTCAACGCGGGTCGAAAAATCTCCGGATGCGATCTGTTTGGCAGCGTTTACCATTCGAAGCAGCGGCGAGGTCATGAACCTTGCCCCGATAAAGCCGACGATCAATGCGAGAACGGCAAACGCCATGCTTATCAGCCATGCCTGTGTTCTCATCTCGCCCACAGATGCGAGAGCTCGTTTTTCGTCCTGCATCGCTATCACTCCGACGTTGTAACCATCGGCGAGATGAGCTGTTGAGTAGGCTCCGATCATCTCACTAGTTTTGCCATTATACGTTGCGGAAAAAGGAACGAGTGCCGACTGGATCTGAAGCCCCGATTCGAGCCATTCCTGAACGATCTTGAGATCGTTCATCGGCTTGCGTGCCGCGGTTAGAGCCGGATCGGGATGGAATAGAGTTGCGCCGGACTGGTCAATTACGAAGACCATCGGAAGGCCAGCCTTCCACAATTCCTCTTCACTCGCGGCGTTCACGCCGACGATACCTTGCGAAACTGGTTGAAGCGATGCGATCGCAACGATCGTTGCGGCTTTGGTTCCGGCGATGTTGACGTCAGATGTGAATGACATCACGAACTGCCCCGAATTTATCTTCTTCGGGTCGCCGATCCGTACCTTCCCTTTCGCGATCTTTTCGGTTGCGGCAAGCGAGATCGCGTCGACTTCCCCGCGGTTCATGAACTCGGAACGAAACGCGGTAAAAGATTCTTCAGCAACCGGCTTTACGTAGAGAGCCAGGAGATCCGGATTGTCGCGAAGGAGCGATCCGAGCGTTTTCTCCGTTTGCGGCGATGATATGGCTGCAGGAGTATTTGCAAGTTCCAGGCCATTCGTGAGGCTTCCCACAACGGAACTGAATCGCTGCCCGAACATTTCGATCTGTCTGGCCTTCTCCTGCACGAGTTGGATCTGGTAGCGGTTTTCGGCCGATCTCAGCTCACGCCCACTTTTGTCGGAGAGCAGCCAGCCCGTAAATACGAGCGGAGCCAGTCCCACAAGAAGCAGGGTCACGATCACGAAAAAGATTAAACTGACTTTCTTAGATTTGATCGGCATGGCGGGGATGGCGAGGAGGTCGCCTTCTAAGATTTTACGCCAATCGGATCGGGATGGTCAACAAGTTTTAACGGTGGGATGGGCTATGACGAATCGTGAAGTATTAGTCCTCAGAGAAAACAAAAACGAAGCTTAGATCCTCATTCCCGAACATATTCGAGGTAACGCCGTGGCGCGTAGTCACAAGGTAATTTGGCAATCCACGCCGGAACCGTATCGTTACCTCGCCGCCCTCCTCGAAATCTATCAAGCCAACGTGCACTGCAGCGGTACAGATCGAAGAATTTGCGGCGTACGTATCGGTTCCGAAGATCGCAAATTCTTTTCCGAACACCGGACAAAAGAACGTACGTGTCTCGTCTTCGTCAGCTTTGAATTCAAGTGCGGTGTTTTCCCACGTGATCGATCGAATGTCGTCGGCCTTGTTCAGTGTTGGTGTGGTTTCTGGGCTCGGCTTCGGCGAAGCCGTTGAAGACGGAGTTGGCTTCTGCTTGTCCTTCCTGGGGGTTACGACCTTTGCGTTTCGATTTTGGCCTTTCGGATCTTCCGTATCCGAAGTGAACATGAAATAAAGAAAGAAGATGCTGATGGTCGCACCGGTTACGGTTGCGATGCAGGCGACCGTGACTCCGATCCAAAATAGCGGACCGTGTTTCCGGGCAGGCTCGGCTACGGTTGCCCTTGGATCAATTACACTCGTCGCATCCGAGGCGCCGGAAATTGCGACCGTAGGTTGGCTCGCCCCGTCAACCAAAGACGTTCCGCACATCAAGCAAAAGTTCAGCTCGTCATCATGATATGTTCTGTCACATGAAGGGCAGACTTTCATTGAATATCAGACGTTTTCGCTGGACCTAAAGTCTTTTTACAATGACCAGAGTGATGTCGTCATTGGGTGCGGCAGTTCCGGTAAATTCGGACAGAGCCGCTTCCACCTTGTCTCGAATTCCGCTAGCTGATCGCCCAACATTTGAACTGATAACGTTTTGGAGTCGGTCCATGCCGAATTCATCTTCATTGATATTGTTGGCCTCGGAAACGCCGTCGCTGTAAATGAACAGGACATCGCCATGATCCAACTGTGCGTGGCCGGTCTCATATTCCGCAAAATCCATCAGCCCAAGCGGAAGCCCGCCCGATTCGACTAGCTCCAGCGAGCCATTGGCCCTGCCGATCAGTGGCGAATTATGGCCGGCGTTAATGTAGGTAAGTCGACCGGTTGCCGGGTCAAGCTCGGCGACGAAAAGCGTGATGAATCGGTTGGTTGGCGTATTATTCGCGAGGTAAACATTAACGGCTCGCACAAGTTCATCGAGCGGCGTCTTTGCGGCAACTTGGGCATGAATGGCTGCGTGCAGGCTGGACATCAACAAAGAGGCCGAAGTTCCCTTACCCGATACGTCGCCGAGTGCAACGAGCATTGTTCCATCATGGCGAGGAATGAAATCGTAGTAATCACCGCCGATCTCATAGCACGAGAATGAAATCCCTTGGAAATCGTAGCCTTCGAGGCTTGGCGGCCCATCTGGTTGGAATCGCTGCTGGATCTCCGTAGCGAGTTCCAGTTCGCGTTCCATGCGTTCGCGATTGATACGCTCGTCGATCAGGCTCGCGTTCTCGACGCGGATCGACGCTACCGAGGCGAGAGTCGTCAAAATATTCAGATGCTCGCTGGTGAATGTCGATTGGCTCGTCGGGCTGTCAGCATAGATGATGCCGAACACGTGCCGTTCGTCGACGCACATCGGAACCGCAAGCACCGATCGGATCCCTTGCAGAATGATCGTTTGGCTAGCGAATCTTGGGTCTTGCTGGGCGTCCGATGTCAGAACGGACTTACCGTTCTCGACAACCTCGCTCATGATCGCGCGGCTGACGCGAACTTCGCCGATCTTGGTGTCGCTCCCGCGATGGCGGGCGACCTTGATGATCATTTCTTCAGCATTCTTCTCGTCGCGCAGCATAATGACGACGCGTTCAGCAGGAACTGCTTCGAAGACAAGGGTCGCAACCTGATTTAGCGTGTCGTCGAGCCCGCTCGATGATAGAAGTGCGATACCGACCTTGCTGATCAGGCCAAGCAAATCATTTCGGCTGGACATCGAAGCCGAATCAAGTATTTCGGTCGTAGGGTTTCGGCGGCCCATGAACGAGATCGTGTTTGAAGGATCAAGTGCCTGAGTGCTGTCCGATATAAGCGTTGAGCTGAAACTGATAGGCGGCCGAGCGTCACTTTCAAACTCGATCCGAGTCTCGCCGATCTGGATCTCACCTCCCGTTGCAAGCGGCAGAGTAGTCGTCACTGGAGTTCCGTTCAACCGCGTGCCGTTTGCTGAACCGAGATCGACCAGCCAGAAATTATCGCCTTCCTGTCGCACTTCGGCGTGCAGACGCGAAGCAAATGCGTCCGGGATACAAAGATCTGCTCGAGCCGAACGCCCGATCGTAGTTCGCAGGCGAGATATTGGAAACTTATCGGAACTGCCGTTAGCGTGTTTGACGACTAAATGAGCCATATCGGTTATTAAAGCTGTTTCTTACGTCCATGAACAACAATTGTTCCGGAAAGCAGATCATGTAGCGTTCTACCGCTCGTATTCAGAGCCGCGATCACAAATCCGAGCCCGCCCGTCAGAAGCGTGATCAGGTAGCCGATCGTATTTCTAATGAAAAGGCGGCCAAAACTCAGATTTGTACCATCGGCATTTAGAATTGTTATCCCGGTTAGCATTTTGCCGATCGACTGGCCTCGCAAAAACGGAAGCAACAGGAAGTTCGCCGCAAAAAATGCGATCCCGACTACCCAAACAGATGTTCCGATCGAAGTAGGGTTCCCTTCGCCGAGCAGCCTTCCGAGCGTGAGCCAACCAGCCGGAAAAATAACTAGAACGATGTAGTCAATGCAGAGCGCCGCACATCGCAAAGCGAACGGTGCACGCAGAGCTTCCGGCGAAAAATCTATGATCTTTTCAGCGTCGGACGTTTTGTTTGAAGCAATTGCTTTCTGAGCGGCTGAGGCCATAAGGTAAAGTAGCTAAACTAACTCATCAAAAAATGTAATGTCGTGTCACCCAGCCGCAACCGATCGCCGCTCGATAAAGGATGAGGATGCCGCGGCATTAGCCGCACGGAATCGCTCAGCCCGGCGACTAAAATTGTTCCATTAGAAGATCCTAGGTCCTCAACCATGAAACCGCCGCCCTCACGCCATATCCGGGCGTGGCGTCGCGATATTTTGGTCTGCGGATCGTACTTGGAAAGATCAACTTCAGGGAAAATATTCGATTGTGGATCGCGGCGGCCAAGCAGATTTTCGTTCTTCTCGAGCGAAAAGATAGGTGCGTCGAGTTCACTGGTTCCGTCGATGATCAGTTTTGCAGTCACGCCGGTACGCGGATATATTTCTGCGTGAACGCCCTGTTGGCCGATCGGCTGTTTAGCACCGCAGAACGCACAAAACATATCCGTCGCCACGATACGCTGGCCGCAAAACCCGCAAAATACTGACTGATTTGCGAGACTTACTGCCGCCGGGGCTTCAGAAACGCCGAACGTTATCTGCCCGCTCCGTAGATTATCGAGATGCTCGACCAATGCTTGCCGAAGCGAACCCGCCGACGAAAACCTGTGTTCAGCGTTGTACTCGACCGAACGCATCAAGATGCGTTCCATCTGATCGGACAACTGAGGATTGATCTGTCGCGGACGGGGATTCTTTTGAAAATCAAAGATCAGCAGCGGATTGTTCTGCGGATCGGCTCCGGTGAGCAGATGGAACATCGTCGAGCCGAGACTGTAAATATCAGAACGCGGTTCGACCTGCCCCGAGAACAGCTCGGGCGGAGCGTAACCCATCGTTCCAACCGCGGTGACTCCTTTCTCCTGCTGATTTATCGAGCGAGCAATGCCGAAGTCGATCAGCATTACCTTTCCCGCACTATCGAGCATGATGTTCGACGGTTTTAGATCGCGATAAACGATCGTGGTCGGCAGGTTATGCAGATAAGAAAGAACGTCGGCGACCTGTATCGCCCATTCGGTGACGATTCGCTCATCGATGCGTCCGCCGGGCGTCGATCGCAGTCGGGCGGCGAGGTCGCCACCCGAGATGTACTTCATGACCAGGTAAAAGCGTCCCTCAATATGGTCGAAGAAGTAATCGTATATCGTCGGGATCGACGGATGGTCGAGCGTTGAAAGGATCGTCGATTCCCTTTTGAAATCCTCGACGGCTTTGTTTTGCTGATCCTCTTCAATGCTCGACTGGACCATTTCCTTCACAGCCCGTTCTACGCCGCCGAGGTTCTGATCGCAAGCAAGATAAACTGCTCCCATCCCGCCGCCGCCGATCTTTCGAACGATCGAATATCGCGAATTAAGAAGCGTTCCCTCCGCCAAGGGCTTCAGACCGCTGCGTTTGCTGTCGGTATTGACCGCACCAAGCGGCGTAGCCGTCTGGCCCGGATCCGTTGGAGCCTGACTTTGATCTTCTGCAGAGGCGTCTGAGAAATCGTTTGTGCTCACCGTCGGTTCCTGAATGTCCGGTTGAATCGGTCCAGCGACCGGAAATTGTTGCTCGGGATCAAGAGGCGATGCAATGTCTTCCGGTTCACTAACAGCCGGTGCATTGCCGATCTGCTCGTTAAACGACTCACTTATCGGCGCAATATCATTATCATGTTGCAGGTCGGTGGCGATTTCGCTCGAGATAAGTAGCGGCTGTGGCTCTTCAGCGAGATGTTCGATCTCCTCATTAACGGGCTCATCGAGGACAGGTTCGAACTCCTCTAGAGGAGCACTTTGAACCGAAGGGGCATCAGCTTCGTCGAGCTTGTTTTCAGCTTCAGCCTCACTTTCCGCGGCATCTGATTCTAACGGAGTTTCGCTTTCCGGTGTGTGGTGTCCCGAATCCTCGCCGCCTTCCTCGAACATTTTCGCCATCAACTCGTCCGAATCGTGTTCAGGCGGTCGTTCGGGCGCGACTTGCGCAACACCGCACATCGGGCAGAACGCCGTACTTTCGTCGATCTCAAAATCGCATTTGTTACAGAGGGGCATCGTCGTTTCTTTCGAACTTAGAATACTAATGTGTGACCTTGAACCGCAAAAACGTCTTCCCGACGATCACTTCGTCGCCATCGTTCAACATCTGAGCATTGCCCGGCAAAAGTCTTCGGCCGCGATTAACGTAAGTTCCATTCGTCGAACCGAGATCTTCGATCACATAGCCGCTGCTGTTTCGAATTATTCGGGCATGACGACGCGAGACCTTGGCGTCCGAATCGTGAGCGTCGAGATCCACATCCGGAAAGATACCGTTATCGGCATCCCATCGGCCGATGGTCGATTCATCAGTGATCAGGCGAAACTCAGTGCCCGGGCCATCTCCTCGCTCAATAACCAAAGATGCGTGAGCGACTCCCGAATTTACGCTTTTAGCCACCGGTTGTGCTGCAGCAAGCGGTTCGGGCTCGAATCCAACCGGTGGTATACCAAGCGACGTGACGCTGACGGGGCGCGAAAACGAGCTCGCCGACGGCGGTGGAACGTATGCAGGTTGAGGCGTTTCCTCAACTGGCGGCGGAGCCATCAATCTGCTTCCGCATTCGTCGCAGAATCTAGACGTGTCGAGATTTGCCGTTTGGCACGCTGGGCATCTGATCATGTTTTTAAGGTTCGCTCCTTGGCGCGTAGAGAGCGATGGACAATCCAATATTTTACATCGTCGCAACTTGTACGTAAATCGTAATTGTACCTGAAATTTACGTCAAACCATCAACACTGGTTCCGATGCCACATTCAATTGTTTTTTACGTCGTCACTTTTTTGAAACAATGAGAAAAATCTTGTCGTAATACCCGCTTGATACGACAGCACAACCACATTTAGCTATAATTAAAAGTACTTAACTACTTTATCTTTTTGAGAGGGACATCTATCTATGGCATTGAGCCGTAAAACTAAGATCATCATCGGCGTAGTCGCTGTTGTTTTGATCGGAGCCGTTATTGTCGGCAGCATTTTGGCAACCCGCAAGGACACACCGGAAGTGACGGTGGTCAAGGTTGAAACTCGTAAAGAGCTACGCTCCACAGTGACTTCATCGGGCGAGGTCAGGCCGATCCAGTTCATGAACCTTACGAGTGAGGTTCAGGGACGCATCGAAGAGATCTATGTGAAAGAGGGCGACCAGGTCACCAAAGGCCAGCCTCTCGTCCGTCTCGATCCGAACCAGCTTCAATCAAACACTGACGCGCAGTTAGCTGCATTTCAGGCGTCGCAGGATGAGGTTCGCGTTTCGCAATCGCAGGTAAGTGCCGCTCAGAATAATTACGCAGCGGCACAGCAGCAGTTCAACGTCGCTCAGGTTGCGATTGACGCAGCTCGTCAGGCGATCGTTGCGGCTCAGGCAGATGTGGATCGTGCTCAAGTAGAAGTTAATGCCGCGAACCGTGAACTTGCACGAAATCAGCAACTGTTGGAAAGCGGCGTCATCCCTCGCACTGAGTACGACGCGGCAAAGGATCGAGTTGAGAACGCAAAAGCGTCGCTCAACAACGCGAAGTCGAATCTTAGCTCACGCCAGATCAGTGTAAAGGATGCTCAAAGCCGTCTTGCTCAACAGCAGGTTTTGGTCAGGGACGCAAAACGCGGTGTCGACACTGCAAATCTGAGCGTCGCGTCGAGCCAGTCGCGTGCGAATCAGTCCGCAGCTCAGCTTCGCGGACAACGCAATCAGCGTGACAAAACTCTGCAAGTTGCTCCTATCAATGGAGTTATCGCCGAGATCCCGTCGAAGGTCGGTACCTTCGCCGTTGCCGGACTTTCAACGACCGCTCTTTTGACTATTGCTGACATGTCGCAGATCAACGTCGAAGTTAAGGTCGACGAAACGTCGATCGACAAGGTCGAAGTTGGGCAGAAAGCGAAGATCAAGGTCGATGCATTTGGCGACAAAGAGATCACTGGCGAGGTTATTCAGAAAACACCGCTCGCCGTCGGCAAGTCGCAAACAAGCGGCGGACTCTCGACCAACATCAACGTTCAGGAAGCCAAAGAATTCCGCGTCGTTATCCAGATGCGTGACCTGACGAAAGATATTCAGGAAGGCTTACGTCCCGGAATGAGTGCGACCGCTGAGATCACAACGAAAGTAGTGAACGACGTTGTTGCGGTACCGCTTCAGGCCGTTATCGAGAAGAAACCCGACGCTCAAGCGTCCCCAACCGTCCAGGGCGATGCTCCTCAGCCGGCGGCTGGCGGCGAAAAGCCGAAAATGGTTACAGGCGTCTTCGTAATGGATGGCAACAAGGCCAAATTCGTTGAGGTAACGACCGGCATTATCGGCGAATCCGACCGTCAGATCCTTACCGGCCTCAAGGAAGGTGACGAGGTAATTACCGGCCCTAGCCGCGTTCTCAATACTTTAAAAGAAGGCACCATAATAAAGAAGGCAGCCAAAAAAGAAGGTGAAGGCGGCGGAGCAAAGACGTAGTTCTGAGCTGAGCTAAATCACCAGGGACGCATCAAGGTTGACGGTCCGATCATGTATAGATTTATGGACGAAGAGAACGGAAATGGCAGCGCATCGCCAGCGAGGGGCAGCAGACCCGGCGATGCTCTGATCAGCATGCAGAACATCTGGAAAACGTACCAGATGGGAAATGAGCAGCTTCATGCACTGAAAGGTGTTTCGTTTGAAGTAAAACGAAACGAGTACGTCGCTATCATCGGTCCGTCAGGCTCGGGTAAATCTACCCTCATGAATCTGATCGGATGCCTGGATTCCCCTTCGAAAGGCGATTACTGGATCAACGGAAATCTTGTTTCTGAGATGACGGATGACGAGTTAGCTCGCATCCGAAATAAAGAGATCGGCTTTGTATTCCAGACATTCAATCTTCTCGCCCGGGCGACTGCATTGCACAATGTTGAGCTGCCACTTATCTATGCCGGAATAAAGACTGCGGAACGTCACGATCTCGCTCTCGCGTCACTGACCGCAGTCGAACTTGGCGATCGTGTTACGCACCGTCCAAACGAATTATCCGGCGGACAACGACAGCGCGTCGCTATCGCACGTGCTTTGGTCAATCATCCGTCGATCCTTCTCGCGGACGAACCAACAGGTGCTCTTGATTCGAAGACGAGCGTCGAGATCATGCACCTGTTCGAAAAGCTCCATGAGGAAGGAAATACGATAATTCTGGTTACCCACGAACCCGAGATCGCCGAACGAGCTCATCGCGTTATAACGATCCGTGACGGTGAGATCGAAAAAGACGAACGCATTAAATAATGGATGCGGTTCCCGGTTATGTCAGCGTAATATTTCTGCTTACGGCCTTCACGGCAGTCTGGTTTCTACTCCAGGCAGTGAAGGCCGTCGGTCTTCAGACGCTTCCTGCAAAGATACTTCTCTTCTTTTTGCCGTTTTGGATAATTCTGCAATGTGTCCTGTCGATCGGCGGCTTCTACCAGCAAACTGACGCGTTTCCGCCGAGATTGTTCGTCTTCGGCATTCTTCCAGCAATTCTTCTGATCCTGATATTTCTTGTATTTTCTCGCTCAAGTTTCATTGAGCGTCTTCCGCTGAAATATCTGACGCTTCTGCATGTGATTCGAATACCGGTCGAGCTCGTTCTGTATTGGCTCTTTGTCGGTTCCGTGGTTCCGCGGATCATGACGTTTGCGGGTTGGAACTTCGATATTTTGTCCGGAATACTTGCTGTTGCCGTCTATTTCGCCGCATTTAGAGAAGGCGAACCGAACCGCGCACTTTTACTTGGCTTTAATGCGGTCGGCCTCGTTCTGCTGATAACTATCGTTACTTTGGCGATATTGTCTCTACCTTCGCCTATCCAGGAGTTAGCATTCGATCAGCCGAATCGCGGCGTGCTGTTTTTCCCGTATTCTCTACTTCCGTCGATCGTTGTTCCGATCGTCCTTTTCGCTCATCTCGCTTCGTTGTGGAAACTAGCGGTCGGAAAGACGAATTAATGTATGTTTTTTGCTAAACTCTTTCTTTTGAGGGCTCGTATTAGAAACTTGGCTTGGCATTAAGTTTAGATGAATTTTTCCGAGACATTAAAACTTGCATTTTCAGCGATTTGGTCGCACAAGTTAAGGTCGTTCCTAACGTTGCTTGGAATGATCATCGGCGTGACCGCTTTCATGGTCGTGTTGTCTCTTCTGCAAGGATTTAATTCTTACGTCGACGAAAAGATTGCCGGGATCGGATCCAATTCATTTACGCTTCGCCGCTTTAGTTTCGACGATTTTAAGGACACCGATACGATCGCTGCGGCGCAGCGTAGGAATAAAGAACTTACCTTCGAGGAACGCGACTTCATTCGCGATCGTGCTCAGCTGATCGACAAGATCGGTGCAAAGGCTGGCGGAATGGGCCGCGATGTAAAGAGAGGCAAGGAATCGCTTTCTAGCGTCCAAATATCTGGCGCTGAACCCGTAATCGCCGAGATCGACAAGCTCGATATTGCCGAAGGACGATTTTTCTCCAATCCCGAAAATGACAACGCCGCACGCGTTGCCTATGTCGGGATGGACGTCTCGAAAAAGCTCTTTCCGCAGGGCGGAGCGATCGGCCAGGAAATAACCATCTCCGGAATTCCTTACAAGATCATCGGCATCCAAACGGCAAAGGGAACGGTGTTCGGACAACCACAGGATAATTTTGTCACACTTCCGATCAAGACGTTCGGAAATGCGTTCGGTGGTTTGAGGAATAATCGTGCACCGTATTTTGTGATCACCGCTAAAAACGAAAAGACCTTCAACGATGCGGTTGAGGAGGTTCGTACATTAATGCGGATCAAGCGAAAGATCCCTTTTGGCGAGAAGGATTCTTTCGGGATAATGACGCCTGACGCGATCACTGGTATTCGTGACCGTGTACTTGGTCCGGTCTTTATTGTGATCATCTTCGTTCCGGGCATTGCTCTTGTTGTCGGTGCGATCGTGATCATGAACATCATGCTCGTTTCCGTGACCGAACGAACCAAAGAGATTGGTATCAGAAAGAGTCTCGGAGCTCGTCAGGCTGACATTCTCAAACAGTTCCTGTTCGAGTCAGCGACGTTGTCGGCTATTGGTGGAACGATCGGTCTTCTTGTAGCTGAATTGCTCGGAATTGTCATTACGGCGTTCGTATTTCAAACCCGAATTCCGCTTTGGTCCGCGGTATTTGCGATTTTGGTTTCAGGCGGCGTGGGGATCCTTGCCGGGCTTTTCCCTGCCTGGAAGGCCGCGAGGTTAGATCCGATCGAGGCTCTTAGGGCTGATTAAGTAGATGAATTTTTTAGTCGGTTCATTTTACGAGAATTTCAAAATGGCGTTCGACACGCTGCGGAGCAATAAGCTGCGCTCGTTTCTAACCATCGTCGGCGTTGTTGTAGGTGTGATAACCGTGATGTTGATCTCGTCGATCATTAGCGGGATCAATGTCGCCGTTGAGAAAGAGATCGAATCCTTCGGAACGCGCTCGATATTTCTCTATAAAATGGATATCGGTATCCGGACCACCGCTCCGACCCGCGAAGAACGGATGCGGAAGCCGCTGACGATGGACGACGCGATCGAGATCGCAAATCTAAAATCGATCGAGGTAGCGGTTCCTTTTCTCGATATCTCGAATAACTTTTTTGGACAAAAGATCAATGTTACGGGCAAGAACGGCAAAACGTCTACATCGGTTCAATTGAATGGAACGCTGCCCGCAGTGGAGAAAACCACATCCGAAACTTTGCTCGATGGTCGCTGGTTTTCGGATGCCGAAAATGAGGCGAAAGCTAATGTTTGCGTTATCGGCAACTTCGTCAAGGAAAACTATTTTCCATACGAATCGCCGATCGGCCAAACTCTTGAGATCGGATCGCAGGAATACCGCATCATCGGCTTGCTTGAGAAAAAAGAGCAGCTTTTGGCGGAGGCGGCGGTAATAACGATCAGACGAACATCATCTACATGCCGATGAGCTCGGCTCTGAAGATCAAGCCGAACGCTGACGATCTTTTCATTCTTGCGGTGGCCCGCGAGGGGCAATTGGAAAAAGCGAAGGATGATGTACAGGATCTTCTCCGAATTCGTCGGCAAGTAAAATTCGGTGATAAAAATAACTTCGCTATGGAAACGGCAGCCAGCTTGATCGATCAATTTGCGGCGATCACGGGTGGCGTCTTCCTGGCGATGGTTGTTATTTCCTCGGTCGGTCTAATGATCGGCGGTATCGGCGTGATGAACATCATGCTAGTTTCGGTTACGGAAAGGACGCGTGAGATCGGTATTCGAAAGGCTATTGGCGCCAAGCAAAGCGATATCCTGCTTCAATTCCTGATCGAGGCGGCGACGCTTACCGGTTTTGGAGGCGTTGTTGGTTTGCTTATTGGATGGGGATTGACGTTTATAATCAGGTTGTTCTTCCCATCATACGTTCCGCTTTGGGCTCCGATCGCGGGCTTTGGAGCCAGCGTTGGTATCGGGCTCATATTCGGCTTATTCCCGGCCTGGAAAGCCGCTAGATTGGATCCGATCGAATCCCTGAGATACGAGTAATTAATCTCATTGCCAAAGAAACGGGCCTGGCCGCAATTTTCTTGCGACCAGGCCTTTCCAATGTCCGTAGTTGTTTTCGTGCTTAAGAAGGATTTCCTGAAAAGACTGCTCCAAGAAGGCGGAAGCCTAATCCGATCAGGATGATCAAAATAACAAGAGCCCACGAAGCTCCTTTTGACATCTTGTTAACGGTGCTGAGGCCAATTGCAGCGAGTATCCAGCCCCAGATCGCAAAAAGATCGAATGTCGAAAGCAGTGTGGCTACGATCGGCATTGACTTGCCGTCGATAAAGAAGCCAGGATTTGCATTCAGCAGGCCTCTTTGGCTGGTTGCGAGATCTATCTCATCCGCCGATTTAACGGCCATAACGATGAAATTCCCTATCATGCCGATAACCGCGGGAGGAAATCCGGAGTAGACCCAGACCGAAAGGTTCTGCATAAAACTTCCGGTACCACCGAACGCTTTCGATCCAAGCCAGTAGAGCAGTGCTCCGATAAAAAAGCTAATGAAAACAAATATCGGCACTGCGAAACGGGTGTATTTCCCGATGTTCATCTGCAGATCGACCGCGTTCTTCTTCTGTTCGGGCGACAAGCTTCCGGCTTGCGGACTCTTATCGATCTGTTCCGAGATGAACGTTCTCATTCCAGTCTCACCGACCTTCATGGCAAGGCCGAAGGAATAGATCCCAACCAGTAGAGCGATTATCAAACCGGCGACAACAAACCGCGGTTTGATCTTCAGGTCCTTGAACGTCTCGCCGGGGTCGAAAAAGATATTGATCAGTGTCGATACAACGCCCATTTTCGGGGTAGGTTCTACCGGTTTGCTATCAGGCGTACCGGTCTCATTCGAGAAATTACCATCTTCCATTATGATGTGGCCTCCATTGCCTAAATTGTATTACTGCTTCACTTTACAGTACTAAAAACGGCGGCAAATTGTTTCAATAATTTCGCGGCTTGAGGACGCGGTTCATATCCGGATACAGGCTGCGAAATGGCCGGCGGTGATCTCGCGAAGTTCCGGATCGACACTCGCACATTCGTCGATCGCGATCGGGCAGCGTGTTCTAAAGCGGCAGCCGGACGGCGGATTGATCGGCGTCGGAACATCGCCTTTCAGAACGATACGCTCGCGTTTTAGCTTTGGATCAGGAATTGGGATCGCTGACAATAAAGCCTTCGTGTAGGGATGAAGTGGTAGTTCGTACAACTCAGCCGCATCACATATTTCAACGATCTTGCCGAGATACATCACCGCGACACGATCTGATATGTGTTCAACCACCGCCAGACCGTGAGAAATAAAAAGATATGTCAGGCCAAATTCATCCTGCAGTTCCTGCAAAAGATTGACCACCTGAGCCTGAACCGATACATCGAGAGCCGATACGGGCTCATCGCAAATGATCAGTTTGGGATTTAATGCAAGTGCTCGCGCAATACCGATCCGCTGCCGTTGGCCACCCGAGAACTCATGCGGATACCGATCTGCATATTTGGGATCGAGGCCAACTTTTGCAAGCAGATCCTCGACTTTTGCGTTCTGTTCGGCTTTGGTCCCAATGCCGTGGATCTTTAACGGTTCCGAGATGATCGATCTGATGCTCAATCGCGGATTCAGGCTAGCGTAGGGATCCTGAAAGATGATCTGCATCTCGCGACGAAGTTCCTGCATTTCGCGATTCGGCAAACCGACGATATTACGCCCTTCGAACTGGACTTCCCCGCTCGTCGGCTCATGAAGACGGAGCAGACATCGGCCAACGGTCGATTTGCCGCAGCCGGATTCTCCAACCAATCCTAGCGTTTCGCCTCCGATAATATCAAACGATACGTTATCAACCGCCTGAACAACATCGTCGCTGTTGTCGACAGGAAAATGCTTGACGAGGTTCCTGACCTCAACGATCGCATTCGACTGAGTTTTAGTTGCTGAGTTCGTCATCCTATGCGTCGGCGGCCAGCGTTTTCTCCCGTGCGATATTAAATTTCTGCTTTTCGTCATGCAGTACGCAGCGAACCTTTACGTTGTTGGGTAGTGGCGTCAGCGGGATCTCACCCTCGATGCAGATTTCCATCCTGTGCTCACATCGAGGTGCAAAATGGCAGCCGTACGGCAAATTTGTCGGGCTCGGCACTGTTCCTTCGATGGTTTGCAGTCGCTCGGCCTTTTCAGAACTTGTGTCCGTTAGTTTCGGGACCGAGCGAAGCAGCCCTCGCGTGTAAGGATGTTTTGGGTTCTCGAATAACTCGTCGACTCCTGATTCTTCGACGATCTTGCCTGTGTACATTACACAAACCCGGTCGGTAACCTCAGCCACAACGCCAAGATCGTGAGTTATAAGAAGAATAGCGAGTTTTCGCGACTTCCGCAGATCATTCAAAAGCTCCAATATCTGTGCCTGAATGGTTACATCCAACGCAGTTGTTGGCTCATCGGCGATCAGCAGATCCGGATCGCATGCGAGAGCCATCGCGATCATCACACGCTGCCGCATTCCGCCTGAAAGCTGATGTGGATAATCGTTTACACGGCGTTCGGGGGAAGGAATAGCGACTTCCCTCATCGCCTGGATCGCGGCTTCCCAAGCCGCTTTCTTATCAAGCTTACGATGAAGCCGCAGGGCTTCAGCGATCTGTTCGCCCACGGTAAATACTGGATTGAGCGATGTCATTGGGTCCTGAAAGATCATCGCGATATCGTTCCCACGGATCTCACGCAGACGCTCGTCGGTCGCCGTCGTTAACTCTTCGCCCTGAAACTTTATCGAGCCGCTGACGATCTTGCCGGGTTTTGCGATCAGACGCATTACCGAAAGTGCGGTTATCGATTTTCCGCAGCCAGATTCGCCGACCAATCCCAGCAATTCGCCTTCGCCGATCGAAAAGCTGACGCCGTCGACCGATTTGACCAGGCCGGCACGCGTTGGAAACTGCGTTCTTAGATTTGTGACTTCGAGTAGTTGAGACACTTGCGTAAGATTCGATCAGATCTGATTGAAACCGGATGTGAACGGCGTTCGTATTATTCGAGACTAGCGACTGGAAAAGTTTAACCTAATTGCATCAGGCAGAAAAGTTTCGACGTCGTTATTATTTAGCATTTACGTACAACCAAATCCATCGCTTTTTCCTCAAATGGATGTTATTCTTTTTCTCAATGACCGTCGGCCGAAAATAGGTAACCCCGGGAGATCTAATACTTGTGAAGCATAGCAGTACACGCCTTTTCGCTCTCTTAACAACTCTTTCCCTTTCAACCGTTGGTTTTGCTCAGAATCCGAATTCGACCGCCAGAACTCAGGTCGAAAGAACGGCTGATGGTGCCAAAAAGACAGCGGCGAAACCAGCTACGCCCGAGGTCATCAGCGACGAATTGAAGGAAGCCTTGGCAGTAATCCAAGGCAACTACGTCGGTGCGAAGACGCTTGATTATAACGAGGTCTTCAAATCATCGATCGACTCGATGCTGCACTCGCTCGATCCGCACTCTAACTATTTTGACGCTAAGGAATTCGATCAGTTCAAGACCGATCAGAGTTCACGATATTTTGGTATTGGTGCAACCATTGGCGATCTGGCGGATGCCGACGGTAAGATCCTGGCGACGTATATCAAAGCAACATTTGATGGTGCTCCGGCGCACAAGGCTGGACTTCGCTATGGCGACAAGATCCTTGAAGTAAACGGAACGTCGATGCTCGGCAAGCCTTTCAGCGAGGTCCGCACGTTCCTTCGCGGCCCTCAGGGCACGACGGCAAAACTAGTCGTCGAAAAGCTTGGAACTGGCAAAAAAGAAACTGTTGAGATAATCCGCGATGCCGTTCCACAGCCGTCGATCAGCGAAGCCTATATGATCCGTCCGGGTGTTGGTTACATCAACATGAACGGCGGGTTCAATCAGACGACGTATTCGGAATTTGTTCAGGCCATGCGTCAACTGACAGCCGCGGGAATGCAGCAGGTTATTCTAGATCTTAGAAATAACGGCGGCGGTCTTGTAAGTCAGGCGTATCGCGTTGCAAACTCATTTCTCTCGGAAGGACAAGTTGTATTCTCGCAGAAAGGCCGTATGGAAGGTGCAACCGACCCGCCTTATCGATCGATCAACCGCACGCCGAACCGTTCACCGATCGTGATGCTGGTCAATCGCAACACCGCGTCGGCATCGGAAATTCTCGCAGGTGCCTTGCAGGATCACGATCGCGCTTTGATCGTTGGCGAAGATACTTTTGGCAAAGGCCTGGTGCAGAATCCGTTCCCGCTCGAATATGGCTCGATGCTTTTGCTGACGATCGCTAAATACGAAACTCCGGCTGGACGACTGATCCAACGAGATTACTCAAACGGCGACCTTTACAATTACTACACGGAAGGCGGCAGCCTCCGTGATGAAAATGCCGATGCAGCAAAACCGAAAGGTTCTGAAAGCAAAACTGACACGGGCCGTTCGGTTTACAGCGGCGGTGGAATCAATCCTGACGTGGCTATCAAACCGCAGACTATTCCAAATGAACGTTTTCGTGTTCAGTCAAAGATCGCGGTTCCGGTTTTCGGGTACATGCTCGACCTTGTTGCCGGCAATGTAAAAGGCCTCGAGAATTACAAGATCGATAAGCCGATCATGTTTGATTACGATATCAAGCCGACCGACTATCCGGTGACTGACACGGTGTTCGCTTCGTTCAAGCAGTACGCGGTAGATAAATACAAGATCCCGGCGTCACAGATCGATCGGGAAAAAGAATTTATCGAGCGTATGCTACGGACAGAGTTAATTACCGCCGCTTACGGAACCCAGACATCGTCGCAGGTATTCAATGAGTACGACACTCAACTCCTAAAGGCCATTGATCTGCTTCCGCAGGCGAAGCAACTGGCTCTGCAAGGTGAAAGAGCGAAGGTTACGGCGAAACAGAAGAGCAATGCGAATTGATAAAGCTCAAATTATAAACAAAGAAGGCTGTCGTACGTGACAGCCTTCTTTTTTTGCGAATAAAAAATACCAACTAGAATATCCAGCGAATAAGGTAAACGAGACCGAAGATCCCGCCCGCAATTATCGCGAGGGCTAAAAGGATCAACGCCGCGACGACAAGCTTGAACTTCTTGTACCGGTTCGGATCCGGCGGTGAAAGCTGATTCTGCGGAAAATATGGCGGCGGACGATTAAGCATATGTCTGAAGTCTAATGTCCGCCGATCAAAGTATCAAGTCGTTGGGTACTAACGCGGCAGTGGCTGCTCGAGGTTTGCCAGTCCGTATGCCAGAACGGCCATGAGAGAGCCTAGTTCAGAAAGCTCCTTTGGATTCACCTTATCGAACGTATCCGCGGCCGTGTGATGATAGTTGAAGTAGGTCTGCTGGTTGAAATACGGAGCAAATGACGGAACGCCAGCCTGTGTAAGCGGTCCGATATCTGCCCCGACACCGCCCGGCTGTAATTGGCCTTGCGATGCTCCCTGAGACGCGAGCAGCTTGGTTAGCGGAGCAAAATACGGCAACGCTTCCGCCTTTCCGGCAAACTGAAATCCAAGCGGGTGTGATGCTCCTAGATCACTCTCAAGAGCCGCAAAATGCTTGCTGACATCGTTCTTGTATTCGTCAAAATAGCCGCGGCCGCCGGCTCCGCCATTCTCCTCGTTCATAAACGCCACAACCCGGATCGTTCGTTTTGGCTTCAGCTTCATTTGCTTGATCAGATAGCCAACCTGCATCGAAACCGCAACGCCCGTCGCGTCATCGAGAGCTCCGGTTCCGAGATCCCACGAATCGAGATGTCCTCCGAGGACGACAATTTCGTCTGGCTTCTCGCTCCCCTTCAGATCGCCAATGACATTGTATGAAACGCTGTCCGGCATCGTTTTAGGTGTGATAGTGAAATGAACACGTGTTTTGCCATCTGCCGCTAAGTGAGCAAGCATTTCAGCGTCTTCAAATGAGACCGCGGCAGCAGGTATTTTTGTCACGCCGTCTGCGTAACCCATTGCTCCAGTGTGGGCGAGGCGATTCTGCGAACCGCCAGCGGAGCGAACCAATACCGCAACCGCACCGAGCGGAGCCGCCGCCATCGCACCGCCAAACCGGTACTGAACCGCCTGAGAATACGCGGCACCGCCGAAACCGCTCGACTGGAGTTCGCGATCGAATTTGTTGTTAAAGAGAACGATCTTTCCCGCCACTTTATCGCGTCCAAGTGCGTTCAATTCGTCGAAACTGTTCACAACGACGATCTCAGCCGTCAGGCCCTCAGCCGGCGTAGCAATGCTGCCGCCTAGGGCTGTGAGGACGATCTTTTGGGTCGTACCCGGAGCCATTCCTGGGAATTCGACGACCTCGCCCGTTTCGATCCCGCGAACCCACGTCGGAACCATCACTTTTTGAAGCTTTACTTCAAGTCCGGCTTTTCGCATCTCGTCGGCGACGTACTCAACGGCTCGCTGAGCCTGAGCCGAGCCTGAGAGGCGCGGTCCAATATTTGTGGTCAGATATCGAGTTTGACGATATGCGTAATCGCTCGCGAGCGCGGCTTTTTGTACCTGAGCGAGTTCCGAAAGCGTCTTCTCGGAATAAAGAACTGGCGTCGGAGCCGGCGACGGTTGTTGCGAAAATACAGCCGAAACCGCGAAGGCGGTCACAAGCAGCAAATTGAGTGGTTTCATACGTTTATCCTAGCGAATCGATTCAGCATTGCAAAAGATCTATGCGATAATACTGACAGATTTGTCACATTTTAACATTCAGGAAAAACGTATGAAACGCGTACTTTGGATATTTGGTTTCGCTATTTTCGCATCGGCCTTTTCGATCGCTCAAACGCCGTTCACTGCAAAGGACATGCTTACGCTCAAACGGCTCGCTGACCCGCAGCTTTCGCCGGACGGCAGGACGGTCGCGTATACCGTTGGAACTCCGGATATGGCTGCCAATCGCGTCGTCAATCAGATCTGGACGATGAGCATCGACGGAAGCCGTCAGAAACAGATCACGAACGGTTCCGGCTCAAGCAGTGGACCGCGCTGGTCGCCTGACGGCAAGAAGATCGCGTACAACAGCGGCGGCCAGATCTGGACGATGGATGCGGACGGCGGTGACAAGGAGCAGATAACCAAGCTTTCGAGCGGTGCGGCTGGTGCCGTCTGGTCTCGCGACGGCAAATGGATCGCGTTCGGATCCGAAGTGTATCCCGAATGCCAAACTGATGAATGCAATAAGTCGGAAGACGAAAAAGCGGAGAACAGCAAAGTAAAAGCCCACGTCACAGAGCGTCTGCTGTTCAAGCATTGGAATGAATGGCGCGACCGAAAACGTTCGCACGTTTTTGTCGTTTCAGCCAATGGCGGCTCGGCACGGGATGTAACGCCTGGAGATTTTGATTCGCCTCCTTACGGTGCAGCGTCGGGAGTCGACTACGTCTTCTCGCCCGATGGTTCCAGCATTGTCTACTTAAGAAATCCGGACAAGATCGAAGCGATCTCGACCAATAGCGACATTTACATCGCTCCGATCAGCGGCGGAAACGCGAAAAATATTACATCTGGGATGAATGGCTACGACGCGTCGCCTGTTTACACGCCGGACGGCAAATATCTTCTGTTCCGTTCCCAACCGCGTGCCGGGTTTGAGGCTGACCGCTGGCGGATAATGCGTTACAACCCTTCAAACGGTGAGATCGTTGAATTAACTCAGGGTTTTGATCAGCAGGTCAACGAACTCGCTGTTTCGTCAGACAGCAAAACTGTGTATTTCACTGCGGGAGAAAGAGGACGCGATCCCATCTTCTCCGTGCCCGTCGAGCCGAACTTCAAACTGCGTATTGCGACCCATGTCAAAAAGGTCGTGGATGGCATTTACGCGAGCACGATCAACGTCTCGAACGACGGATCCACTCTAGTTTTCGCATCGAGTTCCCTCACATCGCCAAACGAAGTCATGCGTGCCGGAACCGACGGCAGCGGCCTTGCGGCGTTAACTTCTGTAAACAAGTCATCGCTTGCACCATTCGGACTTCAAAAGGCTGAAGATGTCGAATGGAAAGGTGCCCTCGGTGCAAAGATTCACGGTTTCGTAGTAAAACCAGCGAACTTTGACCCTGCAAAAAAATATCCGCTTATCGTTCTTATTCACGGAGGGCCGCAGAGTGCGTGGAACGATTCATGGAGCACACGCTGGAATCCTCAGGTTTGGGCGAATCAGGGTTATATCATTTTCGCACCAAACCCGCGTGGCTCAACTGGTTACGGACAGAAATTTGTCGATGAAATATCAGGTGATTGGGGCGGTAAAGCGTTCGTTGATCTCGGTAACGGCATTGCGGACATCGTCAAACGCCCGTACATCGACAAATCCCGCATTGGAGCGGCAGGTGCGAGTTATGGCGGATACATGGTTGATTGGCTCATCGGGCACAACAACGATCCACGATTCAAGTTCAAGGCGTTCATGTCGCACGCAGGTGTTTATAACCTGGAAAGCATGGCCGCCGCCACCGAAGAGATCTGGTTCGTGAAATGGGATTTCAAAGGAATGCCGTGGGAAAATCCGGTCGAATACAATCGCTGGTCGCCGCACAAGTTTGCCAAGAATTTTGCGACACCAACTCTGGTAACGGCCGGCGAACTTGATTATCGCGTACCGGTCGATCAGAGCTTACAGCTTTATACGACCCTACAGTTGAAGGGCGTTGAGTCCAAGCTCGTAGTATTCCCTGACGAAGGCCACTGGATACTCAAACCGCAAAATTCTGAATTTTGGCATGGACAGGTTATGGACTGGTTCAAAAAATATTTGAGGCCATAACGATCATATTATGAAAAATAAAAGGGTAGTTCCCTCTCTTCTCATGGCCGTGGTCTTTACGATCGCGGCCTTTTCCGCATCCGCTCAGGTCAAGCGTGCTGATTTTAACCGACCGCAGACCGTTGATATCCAGCACTATATTATCCGGGCTAGCTTTGACCGTTCGAAGAAATCCGTGAATGGCGATACGACCGTCTCATTTCGGCCGCTGAAAGCCGGACTATCCATGCTCGAGCTCGATGCGGTCGATTTGAAGTTTTCGTCGGTCAAACTCGATCCAGCAGGCCTCGATCTGAGCTACAAGGCGGTAAATGGCAAAGTAGTGGTGACGCTGGAAAAAACGTATGGCCCGGATGAGACGGTTGCTGTGCGTTTCAAATACACTGCGGAACCGAAAAAAGGCGTCTACTTTGTCAACGCAAACACTAACGATGGTGTTAAGCATTCATCGCAGATCTGGTCGCAGGGCGAGGCAGAAGAAGCAAGGCACTGGTTCCCGTCCTTCGACTTTCCGAGTGACAAGGCAACCACGGAACAGTACATCACCGCCCAAGCGAAAGAAACTGTGATCGGTAACGGAGAGCTTCTCGATAAAACGAACAATGCCGATGGAACGGTGACGTGGCACTATAAAATGCCCGTTCCGCACTCAACCTACCTTGTCTCATTCGTTATCGGTGAATACTCAAAGATCGAAGACAAATACAAAGACATTCCGTTAGGATTTTACGTTTATCCGGGAAAGGAAGCGACCGGCCAGAAAGCCTTTGGCGATACAAAGAAGATGATCGCTGCTTACGAAGAGCTGACGGGCGTCGCGTTTCCGTACAACAAATACGACCAGACGATCGTCGCAGAGTTTCAGTTCGGCGGAATGGAAAACATCACGGCGACCACTATGGCTGATACTGAGATCTTTTTCGCAGACTTCGATTTCGGTAAACAGACTGTGATCGATCTGGTGTCACACGAACTCGCTCATTCCTGGTTCGGCGACCTTGTTACCTGTAAAAATTGGGCCGAACTTTGGCTTAACGAGGGTTTCGCCACTTTTATGGAGGCCGCTTACCGCGAGAAAGCCTTTGGGCGTGGCGATTATATGAGGAAGGTCCGTTCAGATGCGGCAAATTTCCTGGTTGACGACATGATAAATCGCCGGCGACATGCCCTCTTCAACCAAAGAGCCGCCGATGTCGATTCCCTTTTTGATAATGCCGCAACGACCTACAATAAGGGCGGAGCCGTCGTGCACACGCTGCGCGAGCAGGTCGGCAACGAAAACTTCTGGAAGGCTATCAATCTCTACCTAAATCGTCATAAATTCTCACCGGTGGAATCAACCGATCTCAGAAAAGCGATGGAGGAAGCCTCCGGGCAGGACCTCGCATGGTTTTTCGACCAATGGGTGTACGGCGCCGGAGCCCCAAACCTAACCGTAAAACAGGCGTACAGTTCGCGATCGAAAGAGTTTACGCTCACGTTTTCTCAGGTACAGCTAACAGATACGATAACGCCGGCAGCGTTCCGGATGCCGATGAAAGTGGCCTACAAGGTTGGCGGCATTCGTGTCGAGCAGCCTGTCGACATCACGAAGCGAACGCAGACATTTACATTCAAAGTCGATGGCCGCCCTTCCGGACTCGAGATCGATCCCGATGAAAAGATCCCGTTGAAAAAGGTCAAGATCAAGCCGATATCGGTTGGAAGGTAAGGGTTCATCTACATGCAAAAAAAAGCGGCACGTCTATTTCTAGGCGTGCCGTTTTTGTACTGTGATCAACTGTTACCGATCGATCCTGATCGTGTCAGAACTGGGGTCGGAAAGGATCTTTACAATTCCGTCCACGTAGCGGACATCGAGGTGATTTCCGAGATGATCCGAAACTGCTCGATTCGCGAGCCCGTCAGTGAACCTAACCAAGGTATCGCCCGGTTGTGCATCGTCTGCGACTTCAAACGTTATTACCAAGAGCTGGGATTCGCCTGCTCTGAGCGGCTCGACGGAATCGAGTAATATGCCAACTCTGCCGTCCGCGGCCTGATCAGTGTTAATGGTCAATACCGATCCAAACGCCGCTCCTTTGCCGAGCGAGATCTGCGGTTTCCTCAATACTTTAGGATCATACTCAAGCGTGAAACTTGAAGCCGTTTCATCGCCGAATGCTCTCGCATCTAGCGTAAGCGATACCGTCCTTCCGGGGTTGCCTTCGCTTGTTGAGATCCTTAGCTCACGGCCCGTTAGGTAGCGGAAGATCTCATCGATCCACGACCAGACGCCTTCTGTTCGTCCTGACGCCTGCATCGGTCCGCCGGCATTCTGCGGAGCATCAAGGCCAACGACATACCGCCTTATCTGCGATATATCAGCCGCGTCGAGGACACCATCGCCGCGGGTCTCAAGCGGGGCGATATCAGCTCGCTGAAATTCATTTACAGACTGTGACGGAATATCCTGGCCGACAACAAATCTACGCAGCTGTATTACATCATTAACAAGCAACTGGCCATCGCCGCTCTGTCGGGATGATACATCGCCCTCAATACCGAGAGGTGATGGCGAAGGAGTCGGCGTAGGTGTCACCGTTGGCGTCGGTGTAGGCGTCGGCGTCACCGTTGGTGTTGGTGTTGGTGTAGGCGTCGGCGTCGGAGTCACCGTAGGAGTTGGTATAGGCGTCGGCGTCACCGTAGGAGTTGGTGTAGGCGTCGGCGTCGGTGTCACCGTCGGAGTTGGTGTAGGCGTCGGCGTCGGTGTCACCGTCGGAGTTGGTGTTGGTGTCGGTGTAATCGTCGGTGTCGGAGTTGGCGTCGGAGTCGGCGTAACCGTTGGAGTCGGAGTCGGTACCGGCGTCGGTGTGACTGTCGGAGTTGGAGTTGGTGTTGGCGTCGGCGTTGGCGTTGGCGTCACCGTTGGAGTCGGAGTGACTACGGGAGTTGGCGTTACCGTTGGAGTCGGGGTCGGAGTTGGAGTTGGCGTCGGTACAACACCACCAGCATTATTAAAAACGTACGCTGAACCGCTATCAGCGGCTGCATTATCATCCAGATGACTTCCAACGATCGCATTCTGTCCGCTGATCGCAACGCTTCCGCCGAAATTGTCCTGTGTCGCCCCATCTCCCGCTGTGAGCTTCTGCTGTTCGGACCATGTCGAACCACTTCTGGCGTAAACGTACGCCGAGCCCTGATCAAAGTTTGAGCCGATATCGTCGCCATTTGCTCCAACGATGACGGTATCGAGCGCGATCGCAACCGACGTTCCAAAATTATCACTTGCCGCCGCATCAGAAGCAGGTAGTTTTTGTTGTTGCGTCCAGCTTGAGCCGGTTCGCGTAAAAACGTATGCGGAACCGAAAACCGAACCACCCGTGTCGTCATTCACAGCCCCGGCTACCACCGAATCTCCGCTGATGCCGACACTGTAGCCGAATTGATCAAGACTAGCTCCGTCTCCAGCGATTAACTTCTGTTGCTGGCTCCATGTCGATCCGCTTCGTACGAAAACAAATGCCGAACCTTTTGAGCCATCATCGCGTGGCGAACCGACAAGCGCCGAATCGCCGCTCAACGAAACGCTCCAACCAAAATCATCGTCCGTTCCGCCGTCGCCAGCCGTGAGTTTCTGCTGCTGTGTCCAGGTGCTGCCGCTTCGTGTGAAAGCGTAGGCTGAACCACGGAAACTGTCGTCACCAAACGCTCCGACGACGATCGTATTTCCATCTATCGCGACGCTGCTCCCGAATTGATCACTCGCCGCACCGTCGCCAGCCGTCAATTTCTGTTGCTGGGTCCATGTAGTACCGCTTCGAACGAAAACGTACGCGGAGCCCTGATCAGTTCCGCCGACATCATCCAGATACGCTCCGACGACTGCGGTATCGCCGCTGATCGCAACGCTCCAGCCAAAATTATCATCTGTCGCACTATCAGAGCCGACCAGCTTTTGCTGCTGCGTCCATGAATTTCCATTGCGAACGTAGATGTAGGCGCCGCCGCGATAGCTGTCGTCACGCTCCGCTCCTACGATCGCATAATCGCCGCTGATCGCAACGCTATAGCCAAATTGGTCAAATGCTGCAGCGTCGTCAGCCGTAACTTTCGCAGCCTGACTAAAAGCCTCAACCGAAGCAGGCTTTTCGTCGCCGCGCGAGGCGGAAAGTGAGCGGCCGATCGCCGAAAAAGCCGACGGACCGTCGTACACCAGCGAACTTCCAACCACCGGATCGGAAGCAAAGCAAAACGCAGCTATAGACGCACCAGCGGCGATGCGAAGAAGGATCGACTTCGAAATGAGCGCAAAAATACGCGACGGGTTTACAAGCACCTGTATATCTTACCTGATTAGGCGTAATTGTTTAACAGACGAAGGCTTAAATTGCTATGACAGCGGTGTAAACAAAAAAATCCCGCCGCTTTCACGACGGGATCTTTCCCTTTGAGAAGACTGGATGTCATCCACTAACTGTTGAAAGAGCAGAGCGGGAAGCACATCTGAAATCGCGCCATTTAAGGCTTAACCCTTGCTGATACTTCTTTGCCACACCTACGAGGTTAGCTGCCGGGCTAGGAGCGAAAGATTACCCCCGCGTCACATGACGCTTCGCCCCGTTCTGCGGAATGTTCCCCAGAAATTGGTTCCCCCGCGTCGCCTCACGTAAGACGACCTCGGTGATCAACTTTTCAACAACGAAATGATAGCACCTATTCGTCCTGAGTTCAAGGAGATTTTGCCCTAAATCTGAAAAAGATGTTAATTTTTCAACTATCTCCCAGGATAAAGCTGGTAAAGCATGATATAGACCACGACGCCCGTCATCGAGACGTACAGCCATATCGGATAAACAAACCGTGCAAGCTTTTTGTGCGACTCATACCACCCCTTGAGCCCGCGACGCAGAGTTACGATAACGAATGGGCCTATGACCGCTGCGAGTATCGTGTGCGAGGTCAGGATGGTGAAATATATGGGCCTTGCAATGCCCTCGCCAGTGAATTTCGTCGGACCAAGACCGAAATAATAAGTTCGTAACGCGTGATGCGTTAGGTAACTGACGAGGAAGATCGCCGAAACAATGCTCGCGGAAAGCATGCAGAACCGATGTGCTGCGATGCGTTTCCGCATAATGAAATAAAATCCCGCGATCAAAAAACAGCCGCTCAAGGCGTTCATCGCGGCGTTCAGATGCGGAAATATCTGCAAAAGTTCCATTACTTCCAAAAGCCGAGCAAAACGAATAGCACGAGCCACAAAGCTCCCATAAAATGCCAGTACCAGCCAACGACCTGTGCGAGCGTTTGCCGTTTAGAGATCTCGACGAGCCTCTCGGTCGGCGTCAGATTTCTAAGCAGGATCGTTCCCAGCGCAATTATGCCGCCGAGTACGTGAACCGCATGAACAGCCGTCAGAATGTAAAAGAATCCTGCGTAAGGATTCCCTTCCATATAAAGTCCGCGAGAATTCAGAGCCAGCCAGGCTAGGATCTGCGACGAGATGAACGCAGCACCGAAAACCGTTGTCGTGACAAACCATTTCTTTGCAGCGGGCTGATCGTTCTTATCAACGGCAACCTTGCCAAGATGATAGACGACGCTGCTTGCGAGGATCAGTAGTGTGCTGATCCAAACCGGGATCGGCAGGTCGAACGGCTGCCATTCGGCAGCTTTGTTGGTCGCGATGACAATATACGCACCGATCAAACCTCCGAACGTCATCAAAACGACCAGCAGCAAAAAGCCGGTTAGAACTCTCGATTTGCTCGGAACAAAGGGTTCCCTGGCCGGATCTGCGGATCGCGAATAGTTCTCGGCGTTTCCGCCGCCGTCATCATCGTTACCGCCGCCGCCAGGATTTCGGCCGCCATTGCCGCCGTTCGGGGGCGTTCCGCCCGAGATCGATCCCCGACGTTTGCGGGGTTCCTCGACAGGCTCGATGATCTCAGCTGTTCCGATATCCATAAAAGCTATCGCTTATCTGCGACCATGAGAATGAATAAAAGCGGAAGATATATGACCGTGACCATCAAAAGCTTCTTGGCTTGTTCGTTAGTTTTGCTTCGCGCGGCTTTAATGCTTGCCCACAGATACCAAAGTCCAAGCAGCGACGCTCCAGCCAGAAAGATGAATCCCGATATTCCGAGGAAAAATGGAGCCAGGCTAACCGGAAAGAGCATTAACGCAAACAGGACGATCTGCCTCGCGGTCAGCTTTCCGTCCTTATCGACGACGGGCAGCATCAGAATTCCGGCTTTCGCGTATTCCTCGCGGTACATCCAGGCGATCGCAAAAAAGTGCGGGAACTGCCACAGAAACTGCATCGCAAACAGTGCCCACGCGCCTAGCGTTATCTCATTCGCCGCAGCAGTCCAGCCCATCAGCGGCGGCAAAGCTCCGGGGATCGCGCCGATCGCTGTTGATGCTGACGTGCGGGTTTTCAGCGGAGTGTAAACAAGGACATATCCGACGATCACCAACAAGCCAAGCACGGCTGTCAACGCATTTACTGCGAGAAAAAGATAGACCTCCGCAGCCGAACAAAGCAGAACCCCGAAAGCCAGTGCCTCCCAGGTACTGACTCGTTTTGCAGGCAGCGGCCGTTTCGCCGTTCTCTCCATGAAAACATCTGTCTCGCGTTCCCAATACTGATTAAGCGTTGCTACGCCAAATGCAAGGAGTGCTATGGCGATCATCGAGTTTGCAAAGAGGACAGTATCAAATGATCCTTTCGTCCCAAGATAAAATGCTGCGGCAGACGTGAGGACAAGCAAAAATGCTATCCGCGGCTTTGTCAGTTCGACATAGGCCAAAATCTTTTCGCGAATTCCGCGTACCTTTTGATCTTCCAATTCAGCTGCCAAAGTGTCCATCGTAAAAAACTCGTGTACGTTCGTTAATCAATAAGAATAACTTTTAAGTAACCGATTTCAAAACCGTCGTAAATTATCATTTTTTCTTATTTTCGACAGCAAAAATGTATTTTTTTCGTGGGATGACAAACTATACTAGCTGAGCTATTCTTTTCATATTAATGTCAGCGGCTGAAGAGACCATAAAACCACGCCCCGAAGTCACGAGGCCATCGGCTCCGATCCTGAACCGTGTGCTCGATTTCCTTAGCTCTGTACGATTTGGCGTAGTGCAGCTTTGCGTGCTCGTCGTACTAGCAATGATAGGAATGCTTGTGCTTCAGCAGAACGTTCAGGGCTTTGACGCCTACTACGTTTCCCTGACGCCGGCTGAAAAGCTTGTTTTCGGACGTCTCGGCTTTTTCGACATCTATCACAGCTGGTATTTCAATCTCCTGCTGTTGATGCTTTCCCTAAACATCATCCTCGCGTCCATCGATCGTTGGCCATCCGCATGGACCTACATTCGAGATCCGAAACGGATAGCGACGAAAGATTGGCTTCTCGAAAAGATCGATAATACGACGCTCGAGCTGAGCGGGCTGGACAAAGACGAGGCCGCAAACAAGATAAAAGCGATATTCGAGGCAAACGGGCTCAAGTCTTCGATCACCGAAGTGAAAAGCATCGAATACGGACTCGACGCTGATGGACGAAAAGACTTTTCGGTTATCAAAAACAAAACCAGCACGGTTGTCTTCGGTCAAAGCGGTCAGATAAACAGGCTCGGAGCATATGTTGTCCACGTCTTCCTTCTCATCTTGTTCCTTGGGCACTTCGTCGCTCTGCAGACCGGATTTGATGCAGATGTCCGAATGATCCCGGGTGCTACGACCGATCAGATCGAGCTGATCCAATTCAATCTTGATAAAAAGGAAAGGTTCAACGTAAAGCTGCCCTTCACCATGGAGTGCACGGATATACAGCAGCGTTTGATCAATCAGGACGGCGGCATAGATGTCAGCAATACGATGGACTGGCGGACGCAGCTCAAGATCAACGACCCGCAGTACGGCGAAAAGATCGCCGATGTCAGCCTCAACGCTCCTTTTACCTATCGCGGCTACCGATTCTTTCAAGCTCAAACGATCCCGGTTGGTAATGCTCGAACGATAGCTCTCGACATTACTCCGCAGAGCGGCGGTGATCCGATCCGGGCGAACATAAATCGCAACGGATCGACTTCCCTGCCTGATGGTACGAAGGTCGAATATGCTGAGTTTTTGCCTGATTTCACATTCGGAGCGGATGGCAAGCCGGACACAAAGAGCGGCGATTATGTAAACCCGGTTGCCGTGCTGAACGTAACACCACCACAGGGCGAACGGACGCGAGTTTTTGCTTTTGCTCAAAAACTTGCCGACAACATCCCGGTCGGAGCTCCAAAAGCCGGATATAAATGGCGGCTTGCTGATTTTGAAAAATCTCCGCTCGCTCACGTGCTGTCGATCAAATACGATCCGTACGACGCGGCGTTCATCGCCTGGTATATTGGCGGTTTTGGTTTATGTGGAGCATTGATGTTTGTATTTTTCCTATCTCACAAACGCATCTGGGCGCACATTGAAACTCGCGAGGATGGAACCGTCGAAGCCGTGGTCGCCGGCGAAGCAAACCGTAATCAGATCGCTTTTGGCGACAAATTCAAGAAGATCGCCGAAGGGCTCCGCAGTATCAAGCCGTAAATTGAGGAAGTCATTATGGAAGAACTCGATAGATTAGAACGTCGTTCGAACTGGAAATCGTTCATCCCCGCGATCCTGGTCATAGTTGGAAGTTTTGCTATGCTCGGTCTGCGGCTGCAGATCGGAGCTTCGTTCATGTCTGACGGAGCGTTGATGATGCTTGCACTCGCGAGCTACATTCTCGCCGCCGTTTTCGCGTTGACCAACCTTTACGCTCCATCGTCGATGGCGGAGAAAGTCGGATTTTTCTTTGCGACGATCGGAGTTTTCTTCAATTTCTCGAGTTGGCTGGTTCGGTGGGTTTCTGCATACGACCACGAGATCGCGGTCATGCGGGCCAGCGGTAACATGGCCGAGCCGTGGGTCTTTCGCTATATTCCGTTCGCTAATCTCTACGATCTGAGCCTCGCGTTTGCCTTTGGTGCTGGAATAACGACGCTCCTCTTTTCGCATCGCCGAAGTTTCCGGGTATTAAGTGCATTTACACTGCCCGTGGCTGCGTTGATCCTGACCCTCGCACGTTTTATCGGCAATGAATTTATCGACCTTCCGCCCGTACTCGATTCGTATTGGCGTCCGATCCACGTAGGTGACGCGAGTCTTAGTTATGGCGTAGCGTTGGTCTGCTTTGGCGTTGCCGTGATGTATCTGCTGAAAGACGGCGTGAAGGTCGAGGCGATGGCCATCTGGTCGAGCATTTTCGGCATTGCCGTGCTCGCGACCGTCAGCAAGTTCTCGGTTTTCACGGAATTCGTCTATCGAGCCGGCCTCTTCGTTCCGAGCGAAGGAACACGCAAACCGTTCTCAGCACCATTTCGACTCGAAGTCCCGTACGTCGGGCCTGCACTCGCGATCGCCGGACTTCTGCTCGCCGGCACGATCGTCGCATTTCTCTTTTACCTCTACCAAAACAACGAAAAGGCGAAGACGGTAGGTCATTATCTGCTAAAAGCTGCCTTCGCCGCCCAGATCATCTCGATCGCACTGCTTGTAGTTGGGATCAGAGATAACTCCAACGTTAACGAACGGCTTCAGGCTCAGCTAACTGCCGATCCGAGCCAGTACGTTGTCGCCGGAATGGCGATGGCGGAGAATCAGCAATTGAGCGTTGCCGAACTGCAGCAGATGACGCCCAAACAGCACGAACAAATGGGCCGTGCATACGTCCAACAGAGCGGCTCGAAGATGTTCATGAGCCTCAACACGAATCCGGTCGAGGTCGCTGCTCTTATTACCGCACTTGTCGGAACGCTGTTCGTAATATTCTTTGGATTCCGTACCGAGAAACTGCGAGAACGCCTGCCAAGCCTCGAATCGCTCGACAGCCTGATGTACAAAACCGCGTGTCTGGCATTTGCAGGACTCGCAGTACTTTTGATCACCGGAGCGATCTGGGCAAATGAATCATGGGGAAGGCCTTGGGGATTTGATTCAAAAGAAACCGGAGCTCTGATCGCATGGCTAACCTACGCGGCCTTTCTCCACACGCGGATCGCCCGTGGCTGGACCGGAAGGAGCTCGGCTTATTTTGCGATCGTTGGATTCTTGCTCGTTATCTTTACTTACCTGGGCGTGAGTTATCTGCTCAAAGGACTTCACAGCTACGCCTAGAGCGTAGCTGCGAAACTACTCAAAGGTCACCTTTGCGACATCGAGAACGGAATATCTCGTTATCGCACCGCTTTTCGCGACGACTGTCAGAACACCTTTGTCCATCGAGAACCGCATCACCTCGTTCATCGGGCGAGTTATGACGCTGCCGTCCTTCATCTGAATAACTAAACGCAGGTTCGCCAGCGGATCGACGCTTTTCGGCTCGCCCGAAGGCTTGGGTGCGGGCTTTGGTGCCGATTTTGACGTTTCAGCTGGCTTTTCCGGAGCATTCGCCTTCGGTTTTACCGGCTCCTTGATCGTTGATCCGATCACGACTTCCGGCTTAGGCTTTGCTGGAACGACAGCTTCCTTCTCCTTTTCTTTGACCGGCGTCGATCTTGCGGAGGTTTCGGTTTTCTTTACTTCCGCCTCTTTTTCGATTCGAACAGGAGCTTCCTTAACTGGCGCAGGTTTGGGCAATTCGATCCGCGTTCCCACAGAATTTACTGCCGTTTTAGATTGTTCTGCCTCGATTGTCGGAGCCGCCTGCTCCTTTTGTCCGGCCAGCGCAACGAA
This sequence comes from Pyrinomonadaceae bacterium, assembly GCA_047600985.1. Classification (GTDB taxonomy): domain Bacteria; phylum Acidobacteriota; class Blastocatellia; order Pyrinomonadales; family Pyrinomonadaceae; genus OLB17. The sequence continues at coordinate 1,635,604 of JASGKA010000002.1, forward strand.
GCTGCCGCCAAATTTGATCTTGAACGAAGCCGAATCGTCATTAGGTGTGCGGCCCTGTATCCGAAGGATCAACTTTTCCGGCTTTCGCAGGTAGATCAAGCGTCCCGTCTCGTTCAGTCCCGCATCCGCAAACACTACTACCTTTGTGAGCGTTTTAAGCCCATCTTGCGTAAAGACATCGATATCACCCGCAAAGTTTTTGGTGACGATGTTGATAAAGATATCGCCCTGCGTACCCTCGAAAGCGTAATAGTATGAAGTATTTCGCGAATCGCCGACATCGCGGGCTTTGATAGCTCCGTTTAGTTCGCTCGATGTGATCGGTGTGGGAAAGTTCTGATCGCGCGATTGTGCAACGACCGCGGCCGGCATTCCAACCAAAATCAAGGCTAGCTTTAGTAATAAACTCTTCACTATCTCAACTCTTTTCTTAGATGAACCAGCCGCGACGTCTCGTTGTAACCTAGATTTACGTGGGCCATCAGGCTGATCTCATTATCGACCTCAGCATCCGATGCCATCTCGGTACAGCCTTTCCCGCGTGCCCAACGTTCCGCGAACGCGACGAGTTCACGACCAACGCCAAGACGGCGATAACGAAACTCAACAAACCAGCCCTCTAAATAACCAACATTGTCAGTCTCACAATCCTCTACGTGCGACCGAATGCTCGCCTCGAGAAAACCGCCGAGCCTTCCTTCGCCAAAATCCGCCACCGCCACGAGCTGCGAATCGCTATGCTCGATGATATCGACCATCTCAGACTTATGATCGTCCTCTGACGTCTCATCCCAGAGCAGCATACGCAGCCGCAACCATTCGGGAAGGTCGTTCTCCGTCAGCCCGCGGATGGTGAAATTTTGGTATGTCATTAAAGACCGATTCTAGCAGTGTTGCCGAATTTCAACAATAGGATAAACGGCTCTAAGAATTAGAAAAGGCCGTCCTTTTGAGACAGCCTTTTCAAGAAAAATTTGTGCCGAAGCCTATTCGCCAGCCTTAGCGGCAGCAACTTTATCGCCGAGAACCTCGAGAGCCTTTTTCAGCTGAACGTCCTCGACCGTTTTCGGTGCCGGTTTCGGTGTCGGGCTTGGTGAGGCCTGCGGATTTGCTCCGTCCGGCTGATTGATCGAATCGACATCAAGCGGTTCCGGTGTATCCGGGCGCTTAACCTCGACCGACGGCTTAACACCAGTATTTGTGCGATCGTCGCCCAGAAATGGAGCCGCACTTGGCGAAGCCCATTTTGCGACTGTCAAAAGATATCCGCCGCCGCTCGACATCGGGAAGAATTTCTGTTCGGTTCCTGCACCGAAAGTTCGCTCGCCGACCACTTCACCACGTTTTCTGTCGAGAACCGCAGCGGCAACTACTTCAGCCGCTCCGGCGGTGCTTAGATCGGTAAGAACCGCCAATCCGCCGTCAAATGCTGCTTTTGCCGGATCGGCAGTGTAGGAATTCAGAACTTTGCTGTCCTTGCCAACAACCTTTGCGAGTTCGCCTTCCTTAATGAAAAGGTTCGCGACCGCCACACCTTCAGTGATCGTTCCGGCTGCGACTCCGCGAAGATCAAGCACGATCTTCTGAGCACCTTGCTTGGTCAGCGAACCGATCGCGGTGCGGATGTCGTTTGATTCACCATCTTCGAGACTGAAAACCTTAATAACGCCGATCTTTCCGCCTTCGATGCGTGTTTCTACCTTAGGAACGGTATAAGTACCACGCGTTACCTTGATCGTCTGAGCTTTTTCACCCGAACGCAGGACGCGAAGCGAAACTGTCGAACCAGCATCACCCAACAGCATCTGTTTGCCGTCAAAAAGCGAGATATCTCGGGTCGCTTTGCTGTCGATATATTCGATCACATCGCCCGATTTGATCCCGGCTTTGTCCGCTGGACCGCCTTTGATCGCCGAGATGATGTAGAGATAGCCCTGATATTGCGAATATTCGGCACCGATGCCGGCTTTGTTCGAGGTCTTGCTGGCTTCGTACGCTTTTACCTGATCCGGTGTCAGATATGACGAATACGGATCGAGGCCGCCCGCCATTCCGCGGAGGGCTCCGAGGCGAACCTTGTCCATGTTCGGCTCGTCAACGTAGTCATTTTGAATGTGCTGCAGCACAGATTCGACGATGCGAAGCTGCGCGGTGGCATCATTGACCGGCTGCTGGGCCGAGGTCGTGAGGATGTTGCCGATGAGCGGCATTCCGCCCACAACAGCATAAACAGCTATCAGGCCCGATAATGCCAGGATCCAAAGCTTTCCGCGAAATGACATTTTTTATACCTCGTATAATAATTCCGTAATAGGATTCCAGACTTGGTTACTACGCGTAACGAGCTAAAATTGTTTAGAAACAACGACAAACGATTATCTCTTAACGAATTTTTCAGTGCAACAAAAAGAAACAACTAATCCGGCTGTATTTACAGATGTTTTCGACGTTCCGAGCGAAGGGCGAATTCTCGCCATCGATCCGGGAACAAAACGCTGCGGGATCGCCATTTGCGATGAACTCCGCGTGACCACGCGGCCGCTTCCCTTCATCGAACGTACAAGCTGGAAAAAGCTGCTTTCAAAGATCTCTGAGATCGTCTCCGAGTTTGATGCCAGGGCTCTCGTAATTGGTTTGCCGCTAGAATCTGACGGCTCAGAAAGTGAAATGTCGGCGGAAGCTCGCTCGATGGCGCGCAAATTCGCCCTTTCGCTCGCAATTCCCGTTTTCCTCCAGGACGAACGCGTCACCTCGTACGAAGCAAAACGCCGCCTTTGGGAAAGCGGCGTCGACCTGAAAGACGCCCGAAAACAGGTCGACAGCGAAGCCGCCGCGATCATCCTCGCGGATTTTCTGGACCGGCTCAGCAATGCCCAAGCCCGCGCGTAAGCAAGGGCGAAACATTCGACACAGTACGAAGCGCCCTTGCTTATGCGCGGGCTTGTGCAAATCTACGGCTTCAAAACCGTAACGCCGACCGATGCCTTCTCCACCGCCGTCTTCGTGAACGGAAATATCAAGGTCGCACCCGTTGACCATGTCTCGAACTGATCCTTAAAATGTGGCGACTTCGGATCGCCGCTCTGACCGAGCGGGATCACGTGGCTCGTAGTGTCCCAGTTTCCGGGCGTCGCGATGTGACGCATCGAAACGCTCGAACCAACGTTCGGCGTTTGTCCGCTTCCATTTATTGGAACTGTCGGCGTCTGAAACTGTGCTCCAATTAACGGTGCGACCGCCAGCGGATGAGGAAAACGCGATTGCCAGATGCGACCCCACGTCCACGTCGATTGATCAGGACCGTATCGTTTTGGATCAGCAAAACCGGCACGCACCGCCGTGTCGCACGACCGCATCAGATCGGCATAACTCTTGAATTCCGACGGCAGCCACAGCGGCGACTGCCTTTCGACCGCAATATTCAACACACGCTCGCGAATGATCGTCGCCGGCGCGGGCTTGAACGCATCCGCCATTTTGTTGGCCATACATATACGAATATCGCTAGCCAACAAAGCCGCCGTCGAGTCCGCTGTCATTCGGCCGTCCCACTTCTTGAATAATTCAAGAGTTTCCGGCGATGCAGCATTTTGCTTTACGATCTCCTTCGCGATCATCTCGACTGGAATATTGTGCGTATCGTACTGCGCCGCTCGAACATCATCGACTGTGACCTTCGATTTCGCATCAAGCGTATTAACGATCTCGCGTGCCCGCCACGGCGTTGCCGCATCGCGTGACATCTGAGGATATTTGTACGAAGTCCCAACGATCCGCTGATTTGCCGTAACGATCAAACCGCTCGGCGGGTTGTATAGATTGGGAAGCTCTTCGAACGGAATGAACCCTGTCCAATCGCCATCCGTTGTCGCACCGTCATACGGCATTCCGCCATCGCCGACGCGGCGGATCGGGACCTTGCTCGCGGCGTACCAGCCGATATTGCCTTTGGTGTCGGCGTACACGAAGTTCTGTGCCGGACCGCCGTATTTCTTCAGAGATTTCTTAAAATCTTCCCAATTCTTTGCACGGTTCCATTCATAAAAAACCTCGAATTCGCCGTTCTTTGGGTCAAACGCGGTCCACTTCAACGCGTACTTTCTGCCGCCGTCTTCGAAAATGATCGGGCCGTTGCGTGTTTCGAGTACCTCAAGTGACACGGTTTCAGTCGCCGGATTCAACGGATTCGCTCGAACCTTGATCTGCTCGACACGCTTGACCGCGGGTTCCCAACCGCTCGGCGTCTTGTATTCGCCTTTGTCGTTAAACGTCTCAGAATACAGGTCTTGAACGTCCGGACCGACGTTCGTTGCTCCCCACGCAATGTCGGCATTGTGTCCTAAAACGATCCCAGGCACACCAGGAATGGTCACGCCGGAAACACGCATCGTTGGCGTCGAAAGGTGTGCTAAATACCAGATACCCGGAGCCGTCGCTGCCAAATGTGGATCGTTTGCAAGGATCGGTTTGCCATCGGCCGTTCGTTTACCTGAAATGACCCAGTTATTGCTCGCCGCAAGGTCTTCGGCATACAGACCGACGCGTTCGAGCGAATTTTTGCGGATGTCGTCTTCTCTGTCGGCCATCGCGATCAGACTTTTCAAGTCCTCACCTGCTACCGTCGGCGTTACGGCAACTGAGGCCGCAGCCTTGCTGTCCGTCCCAAACAGCACCACATCCCACGGCGTAACCTGATTTGTCAGATCTGCCAGTTTGTCTTTCGGAAGGCCCTGGAGCGAGAGCCGCATGATGTCGTTTCGCCACGTAGAACTCAGTGCGTCAGACAAGATCTTTCCAATAACGACTGTATCCGAAGGCTTCCATTCACGCGGTTTGTATTGCAGGATCCGGAACTCAACCGGCAACGTCTTGTCGTCAAGCGAGGCGATATAGGCATTAACGCCTTTCGCATAAGATTCCAATGCAGCTTGCAGTTCCGGAGCCATGAACTTCAGGCTTTCCTCCGCGATCTTTGCGAAATTGAACCGCCGCCAACGCTTGTCCTCTTCCAGAACCGTTCGCCCAAAGATCTCCGCCGTTTCTCCCCGCGACAGACGCCGCATCAGGTCCATCTGAAACAGCCGATCGCTCGCGGTCGTGTATCCTTGTGCAAAATACGCGTCTGCGTCGGTTTTAGCCTCAATATACGGGATCGAACGGCCGTCGCGACGCACCGTAACCGCCGAACCTAAGCCGGGAACCTTTACCTCAGCAGGAACAGCCTGGCTAATTAACGCGGTTGTTGAGACAAGAACTACGAGAAGGCAATAGAGAAATCGGGTCATTTGCAAACGATAGTTTATTTGCTCTTTAGGGGCAAGTTACTGTTGCTGCTGTTGCTGCTGGTCGTCGTACCGATAGACGTGCTTGACTTCGGTTGTCTTCGCAAGCATTTGCTTTACAAAAGCTGGCGGTGAGATCGCGACATCGCCTTCGTCGGCAAGCGAGACCCGCACCGCGACCGAAAGCGAGCTTTCGACAACCCCTTTGAAAACGCCGCGTGTTGGAGGAACGTCAGCATAATCACGGCCGACCGCAACCCGAAGATGCCGTTCGCCCGCCGGGGTGTTATTTGTGGGATCAAACCCGCACCAGCCGCAGCCCGGTATGTACGCCTCTACCCAAGCGTGTGTTGAATCCTGAGCTACATGCGACCGATCATCCTCGCGATGGAAAAGATAGCCGCTCACATAGCGCGACGGTATTCCAACATAACGTAGCAGCGCGATCATGATATTCGAAAAATCCTGACACACTCCACGCCGATTCTCGATGGCGACATCGATAGTGGAATCGGCGGTCGTCGCTTCCGTATCGTAACTGAACGATTCGAACAACTGCGTATTAAGTTCTCGAACCAGCGACATCGGATCGCTATGTCGATCAAGGCCGAGTTCTGCCGCGAGTTCTTTCAATTTATCCGTCGCCTGTGCAAACTCGCTCGGAAGCGAAAATTCCCAAAAATCCGCGTGGAATTTCAGTAAGTCAAGTTCGTCCCAGGCCGAAATATCGACGCTTTCCCTCGCATCGCCCGGGGCGAAAACTTCGACGACCGATTCGGCTTTGATCTCAAGCGAAGTGTGTTCGCCAGGAATGTCGAATTGGTGAATACGATTGCCGTGATGATCATAACGAGCGATCGTTTTCGCCGACGGTTTGATCTGTAGGTTAAAATTCGTGCACCGCTGCCGCTCGTCGGTCCGCGGTTCCATTCGAACCTCCATCACGCTCTCGGTCACGGGCGAGCTGTACGCGAATTTTGTTATATGAAAGATACGATAGTGCATTAGTATTCGAGAGCTTTTTCTACCGAATATGATATGTAAACGCGATTGACCGCTTCGTGGACCTTACCGCATTCCACCTGCAGCTGATTCAGGTAGATCGAAAGCCCTGTCGATTCCATGACCTCGTCGATCTGCGCGAACGTCAGGTCAGAACGAAGTTTCCCGATCAAACGCGTCACCGGTGCCGCACGTTTGGTTTCAGTAAAGCGATCGATAGCCTTCAACGCCTGCTCCGCATTATCGATCGAAAACCGTATCGAGTGCGGAAATTCAGCGTTCAGCAGCAAAAATTCGATCACTTGCTCGCTTCTCAGATCCGCTGAGTAAACCTTGCAATATGCTTCAAAAGCCGTAAATGATTTCAGCAACCCGACCCATTTCATGAAATCCTGCGTGATCGCCGGATAGTCAGGCGAAAGCTGCAGATGCCGAAACTGGACGTCGAGAAAGTGTGCATTGTAGATCGCCCGTTCCAAATAGCGCCCGAGCTGCAGGAAATGCCAGCCTTCGTTGTGCGACATCGTCGAATCGGTTATGCCCTGAAACAGATGTGCCCCTTGCGTGACGCTGCTGAAAAATCCGTGTGTCGATTGCGAAGCCCAGATCGAATCGAGCGTCGCCTGATTCACTCGATGGAACATCGTATTCAGATGTTCCCACATTTCCGAACTTATCTGTTCGCGTATTTGCCGAGCATTTTCACGCGCTCTTCCGATACAAAATGTGATCGAAGCCGGATTTTCACGGTCGAAAGCCAACGCGTTCGTCATATCGTACAACGTAGCGTCGTCGGCCATGGGCTCAGCGAAAAGCGATTCCATCAGATGCCGCATCATCCACTTTCGGGCTTCGTCGGTTCGCTGTTCGAGCAGCAAGTTCAGTGTCAGATTGAGCGCGCGCGATGTGTGTTCCGCCCGTTCCAGGTAGCGGCTCAGCCAATACATACTGTCAGCGACTCTCGACAGCATAGATCAAACCAGGACCCAAGTGTCCTTGCTTCCGCCTCCTTGTGATGAATTTACTACAAGCGAACCTTCCTTTAATGCGACACGCGTCAAACCGCCCGGCACGATCGTTATTTCTTCCCCATAAAGCACATACGGCCGCAGATCGACGTGTCGCGAAACGATCTCGTTGCCGATCAGACACGGTGCGGTCGACAGAGCGAGTGTCGGCTGCGCAATGTAATTTCGTGGGTTTTCGAGGATGAGATCACGGAATTTTGCCTGTTCTTCCCGAGTGCTGTGCGGCCCGATGAGCATCCCGTAACCGCCGGATTCTCCAACTGCTTTGACCACGAGTTTGTCGAGATTCGCAAGCACATGATCTCGCGAGCCTTTGTCGTCGAGCAAAAATGTATCGACATTCTGCAGGATCGCATCTTCGCCAAGGTAGTATTTGATGATCTTTGGAACGTAGGCATATAGGGCCTTGTCGTCAGCGATACCTGTCCCGATCGCGTTTGCCAGAGCTACATTTCCGGCACGGTATGCATTAAAAAGCCCCGGAACTCCAAGCTGAGTGTCGCTTCGAAACGAAAGCGGATCAAGGAAATCGTCATCGATCCTGCGATATATAACATCAACCCGTTTCAGCCCGGCGGTCGTCCGCGTGTAAACGACATTCTCGTGAACGAGCAGATCACGCCCCTCGACGAGTTCCACTCCCATTTGGCGGGCAAGAAATGTGTGCTCAAAATACGCGGAATTGAAAACGCCCGGCGTCAGCAGCACAATATTCGGCTCAGTTCCCCGCCGAGGAGCGAGGTTTCGCAGCGTCGAAAGCAAAACCTGGCCGTAATTATCGATCGCCCGAACGCCGTAGTTCCCAAACAGCTTCGGGAACACACGCTTCATTACCTGACGGTTCGCAAGCATGTACGAAACACCGCTCGGCACCCGAAGGTTATCTTCGAGCACGGCAAACGAACCGTCGGAAATACGCACCAGATCTGTTCCGACGATCGAAACGTAGATATCCTTCGGCACGCTCACGCCCCGCATTTCCCTGCGAAAATGCTTGCAAGTAAATATCAGTTCATTTGGAACGACACCATCAGCGAGGATCTTACCTTCGTTATAAACGTCATGCAGAAAAAGATTTAGCGCGTATATCCGCTGCTTCAATCCGCGTTCGATCGTCGCCCATTCATCGGCTGTGATGATCCTTGGTATCAGGTCGTATGGGAATATTTTCTCGGTTCCGTCCTCATCGCCGTAAACTGTAAACGTCACGCCCTGGTGCAAAAACGACTGGTCCGCGGCCTGCTGCCGCAAAACGAGTTCGTCGTGGCCCATCGACGTGATCTGGTCATACACCGCGCGATACTGCTCGCGCGGCTCACCGAGCGCGACATACATCTCGTCGTATATGACCCTGGTTATGTCGGGCGAGCCATTTTCCATCTGTAAGCTTTCGCATATTGTAAACTCAATGAAAACAATAGACAACGGGAATTTCACCCACCGAAAACTTTCACATTTCCCTACAAATATGTAGTGTCACGGTTCCCGTCTTTTCACACTTCGAAAATCTCGCGTCTCCTTTGCTCAGCGAGCCCATCTGAAGTAATATCTTGTAAACTTTTCAGTGGAGAGAACCAGAAGACTCAATGATGACCAAAGCCTTATTTCTAACGTTAGCCCTCGCTCTTTTCATTATTGGCTGCGGCCAGCCTGCGGCAAATACCGGCTCGAACAACGCAGCCGCGAACACGAATAAACCGGTCGCGGCCACGACACCAGCAAACACTTCGACGCCCGAAGTCGCGAAAGCCACATCTGGCAAAGACCTCTACACCGTCAACTGCATGACCTGTCACAAAGACAGCGGCAAAGGCGGCAAGGTCACGGTCGAGGGCCGAACAATGGAACCCGATGATCTGACAGATGCAAAAATGAAGGCCAAGAGTGACGATAAACTTTACGGCTACATCGCCGACGGTATCGAGGACGAAGGCATGCCGGCTTTCAAAGACAAACTGAAGCCCGACGAGATCAAAGCGGTCGTCGCACACCTTCGCGATCTGCAGAAATGATCCGCGGTTTGCAATACCGCTTCCTACTAACTAAAATCTAGAACATTGGGCACCCGTAGCTCAGCTGGATAGAGTATCTGACTTCGAATCAGAGGGTCACAGGTTCGAATCCTGTCGGGTGTACCATTTCCAGGCAACAAAAATGCCGCTCATTTTGTGTGAGCGGCATTTCTCGTTCGGGTCAATAAATATCGATCAATTCTTCACAACAGCGATCTTTTTCGAATGCCCAACCCCGTCGATGCTCAAGGCCTCTTCGATGAATCGTCCGGTACTGTCGCCGTCCATTGGGCGTGAGAAAAGGTAGCCTTGGCCGTACTCGCAGCCTTGACGGCGGAGTTCTTCGAGTTGTTCTTCGGTCTCGACGCCTTCAGCAACTACCTGCATGCGGAGATTCTGAGCGAGCCTGACGATCGTGTGAACGATCTCGCGTTTTTCAACATTTTCAGTGATCCGCCCGATGAATGAACGGTCGATCTTGAGGAATTTGACCGGCAGCTGATGCAGATAGCTGAGCGAAGAATAACCCGTGCCAAAATCATCCAAACTGAGTTCCAGGCCGATCGCTCGAAGACGCTCCATCATCGCGACCGCAGATTCCGAATTCTCCATTACGTGACTCTCCGTGATCTCGATCTTGATCGAACTCGCATTTACACCGGTTTGTGCCAGGCTTTCTGAGATCTGCTCGATCAGGTTCGGCTGGCTAAATTCCTTGACCGACAGATTTATCGCGATCTGCAGGTGGTTGCTTCCGCCGATCTGCTGATGCCATTCCTTCAGTTGACGACAGCCCTCGTGAAACACCCATTTGCCCAGTGTGAGAATTAGATTATTCTCCTCGAGCACCGGAATGAACTCGTCCGGCGACACAATTCCGCGTTTCGGGTGTTTCCATCTGACCAGAGCCTCAAAACCGTGAAGGGCTCGAGTTTGTAGATCGATGATCGGCTGGTAGAAAAGCCGGAATTCTTTTCGATGCAGAGCCTGCCTTAGCTCTGTCTCGAGCTGTAGCCGCTTGATCGCACTTTCGTGCATTTCCTTGTCAAAAAGCTGAAAACGCGCCTTCCCTTTCGATTTCGCACGGTACATCGCGATATCCGCATCACGCAGCAGTTCGTCAGCGGTGCTGTTCTCGTTTCCGAACGAAATGCCGATACTTGCTGAGGTAAAGATCTCGCGGCCTTCGATATCGAACGGCCTCTTGAGGTCTTCCTGCAGGCGTTCAGCGAGAAGAAACGCCGCCTGTTCGCTCGGCAGATTATTGAGCAGGATCGTGAATTCGTCGCCGCCGAGCCTCGCGACCAGATCGCCCGGCCGCAAATTGCTTGTGAACCGCTGCGAGATCTGTTTCAGCAATTCGTCGCCCGCCGCGTGGCCGAGCGAGTCGTTTATCACCTTGAAACGGTCAAAATCGAAGAATAGAACCGCGAACAGGGCTTTGTTTTCGCGACGCCGGCCGTTGATTGTGAGTTTCAAATGCTCCATGAACAGCGTTCGGTTCGCGAGCCCCGTCAAATTGTCATGAAGGGCGTCGTGCAGAAGCTGTTCCTCGGCTTTTTTCCGAGCGGTGATGTCCGTGAAAACGCCGATCGTGCCGTTGAACTTCCCGTCGATATCAAGTGTCGGTGTGCCGCCGATAATGACATGAAGGTTCGATCCGTCTTTGCGCTTCAGAGAAGTCTCGTATTGGCCGCTTATTCCCTTTTTGCGCAGCCGATTCGTTTTTGAGACCATCCGGCGTTCGCCCTGGTCGAAGAATACATCCGTCGCGACCTTTCCGATCAGATCCGACTCGGAATATCCGCTCATTTCGCAGAATGGGCGATTCACGAAAAGGATCTTTTCGTTGATGTCGGTTTGCACGAGTCCGTCGCTCATCGTGCTCAGCAATTCTCTGAGCCGCCGTTCACGCGCCTCAAATTCGGTCGCATCGCGAACGCTTTGCGAGATGTCTCGCACAGTCATCAGCGTGCCGCCCAGTCCGTTTTCGGCCTGTATCGAACGCACGGCAACTTCCATCCAGCGTCCGTCGTACGTTTCGTGCTTTACGGGCTCGCCGTCGCTCGCATCGAACTGTTCGAGTATCTTATCGCCCGCTTTAAAACGCTTTGAGAGCATCCATAAAAGCTGGTCAGCCTGAATTCCTTCGAACAGTTCATAAAAACTCTGATTCACGAACGCAGCATCGCCTGCCGGATCGACAAACACAGCGCCGTCAGGATAAAGATGAAGTAGCGCCTCAGCGACACCTGTGTCGACGAGATCAAGCGTGGTACTCGGTAATGTTTTTGCGATCATTTTTTAGGATTCTGCGGGAAGCATTGACCTATTGTTCGCTGCGAGTGGTGATGTGATGAATTATGTTCAACAGCGCGGAGTTTGCGCGGGAGGCACAATATGATTGTAGTAGAAAGTTTGTTACATGCGCAACATATTTCTGAAGCTTCAATATGATCGATCTCTACCAAAAAGCGTTCTTGGTCGGCCGCCATCAGCTCCGAGCGACCTAACCTGAATTATTACCGTATTTACGACAAAAGTACGCAAAATACGTCATCTTGTGCATTCTACGCATAATCGTGCTTTCTACGCAAAATGGGGTTTCATTCCGAATTATTTACGACTAGGGTCGAGGCAGGAGAACACTATGTCATACAACGACCCACACCTCATCGAAAAACAGAAGGATTGCCTGCGGCTTTACCTCGAACATCACGGTTCGGACCACGATGTGATCGAACAAAAGATGCACGAGCTCGGCTGGACGAATTTTTCACGCCGCATAATGCACAGCCGAAATGAACGTGGGAAGCACGTAAAAGGCTGGATCGAAGCGCTTGGCTGGAAGGATGAATTGAGGAGGCATTTCGTCAATCTCGGTTATGAACCGCTCGAGTCCAAGAAATGTCCGAAAGCTACCGACAGAACACTGGCTAGGCAAGGTCAAGCCACCACAGCCAACACGAATGCAGGAAAGCCGAACGCTTTCAATCCAGAATCGGCCGCCGAACCGCCCGTTAACGGCTTTCACGCCTGGCTGAAAGTGGTTTCGCCTGAGTACGACTGGGATGCCAAACATCACAAATACATCTGCGAACAGCTTGCAAAGATGGATGCGGGCGAGATCAAACGCCTGATGATATTTGTACCGCCGCGTCACGGCAAGAGCGAACTGGTCACCGTCCGCTATGCCGCGTGGACGATGCGAAACGACCCGTCAAAAAACATCGTGATCGGGAGCTATGGGCAAAAGCTCGCCAGCAATTTTTCGCGAAAGATCAAACGGGTCCTTGGTCACGATTGGGCACTGAAGACAGGTAAGACGGCGACTCAAGCTGCGGGCAACATGGATCACGACGCCGCTTCCTGTAACGCGAACCGAGCTGCCGGCATCCTCGCTTGCTCCGCCGCTTCCCTCGGCGTTACCGAGTCCGACGTCGAAACAATGAACGTGAACCGCGCAACCGCCACCTTCACGGCCTCTTCCCAATTCATCACAAACGGCAGCGGTGCGAGTTTGACCGCAACGAACGGTCATTACGCTGGCGGAACCACCCCTGACGGCTCCGGTAGAGACTCGGTCGAGGAGGAATGCCCGTTCCCATTCGTCAGTTCCCGCCTTAAAAATACCGAGGCGGAATGGGAAACCAAAAAAGGCGGCGGGCTGCGTGCGGTTGGTGTCGGCGGCGGTATAACGGGCTACGGAGCCGATCTGATCATCGTTGACGATCCGGTAAAAAGCCGCGCAGAGGCCGAATCGAAAACGAGGCGCGAGGCCGTCTGGGATTGGTTCAACGACGACATCTACACACGCCTGGAACCGAACGGCAACATGATCCTTATCCAAACCCGGTGGCACGAAGACGACCTCGCCGGCCGCCTCCTAAAACGTGCCGAAGAAGGCGAAGGCGAGCGATGGTCCGTGATAAATCTGCCCGCCCTCGCAACCGGACCACGGGCGTCCCGCCGGCAGGAGTCGGAACCGGAAGCGATAGCGACCGGGTTAGAAACGTTGGATCGGCCCCCCGGTGAAATAAAGAAAAATACAAAACCAAAGACAGTCGGGAAGGCGGAGTTCAACAACAAACCTGCGGCCGAAAAACCAAAAGCCATTGGCTTTCCACGCCTCTATTCGCGCATCGAACCCGACGTTATCCAGCCTACTGGAGCGGCGTGCATCCCTGATCGGACCGCAAGCGGCTCGCTCGCGTGTGAGATGAACGAGGCCATCGATCCGGGCAAGTGGGACGCTTGCGGTTCAGTCAGTACTGATCAAATCAACCGCGAACCCGGCGAATCTTTGTGGCCGCAAAGATATCCGATCGAGAAACTCGAGCAGCGCCGGCAGCAGATCGGGACGTATTCATTTTCGTCTCTGTATCAGCAGCAACCGGTTCCGGCCGAGGGCGGGATGTTCAAGCGAGCATGGTTCGGGCGGATCATTTCTGCCGCTCCGCCGGGCCTGCGTTGGATCCGCGGCTACGATCTGGGCACGATGGCGTCCGAAAACGCCGATTTCACGGCGAGTTTTCGGGTTGCCTTCGATAAGGATGAAAATATGTACATCGACGGCGGCTATCGGCGGCGGATCGAGTTTCCGGACCAGCGGCGATACATACTCAGCCGACTGACGACCGAGGCAAACACTTTTCACGTTGTCGAAGGCACGCTCAACGGATTTGCCGTCGTCCACACGCTCAACACCGAACGCCCTGCCCGCCGTCATTTGCTGAGAGCAATGAAGGTCAACGAACCGAAAACCGCCCGAGTTATTGACTGGATAAACATCGCCGAACAAGGCCGTATGTTAATGGTGAGAGGTGCGTGGAACGAGGAATTTATCAGCGAATGCTGTTCGTTTCCGCTAGGGACGCACGACGACCAGGTCGACGCGGTGTCGCTCGCGGTCAACGCGTCGAGACGAAGCCGCGGAGCGAAACTGCACCGGTTCTAAGCCCGCTGAGCCCCGAGCGTGATGACCGCCATGATGACAGCGACCAAAAAAACGACAACAAGCCGAAAAATGCGCGACGATTCGAACATATTAGGTAAAACCGTGAAATTATTAGATGTGGGAATTATAGACGGAAGAAATGGAAAGTCAAGGAAAATACAGGCAAGCGGAACGCTCGCGGTTATTCCGTCTTTGTTGACTTTGAGGTCGTTTAGGAGTAAAAACGTGGATAGTATTCCGTTCCTGCAAAATTTGGTAGCTATGAAGATCGCCATTTCATTGCTTATCCTGCTCGCTTCCGTTATCTGCGCCTACGGCCAGCGGACCGGCAAACTTGTATTCTGGAGCGGCGATCCCGGCTGCGGCCAAAAGAGTCGTTTCATCACTCCCGAAGACAAGCTCGCCTGCTCCTCGATCCCAACAGAACGCGGCCCGGTCAGTACGATCACCCATAACGGCGTAACCCTTTCGGTTGCATTCCTGGACGACGAAAAATACAACATTGTCGGTGCCGGGATAACAAACAATTCGACCGAAGCCGTCTTCTTCGACGCAGACATGTGGGGAGCTGCACACTTTAAGAAAAAGGAAGATTTTCAGGGCAGAAAACTGCCGCTGCTGGCCGAAACCTCGATCCCATCGCGCGACATTCTGAAGAACATGGCTTTCGGAGTGAAGCAGGAAAGCTCACTCGACACCTTCATCGCTGACGGCCAGAAAACGGTAGTTACAAGAGAGATCAGAAAGCCCGACGGCACGCGTGAGAAACGAGACGTCATTGTCCCCGACACCCAAACCCAGGAAGCCGTAGCCCGCCAAAACGCTGCCCGCTCCGAAATGGTAATGAGCGACCAACGCCGCATCCGCGAAACCGCCCTGACCAGCAAATCCGTCCAACCGGACAGCTCGGTCAAGGGGCTGGTTTACTTCAGGCATGTTAAGAATGCGGAGTTTGTTGTGTTTTCGCTGAGTGTCGATGGGACGACTTATGTGTTTCAGTTGCCGAGGGTGAAGAAGTAATTTTGTTGACCTCGGGCGGGCCGCCCGGGGTCCGTGTCCGGGGTTATTTCCGGACCAAGTCTTCGGTGTAAAGTTCGCGGTAAACGCGGTAGTTGTTCATTACTTTGAAAACATAGGTTTTGGTTTCCGCGAAACCGACCTCGGAGGCAAAGATCGCGGGCTCTTTGGGTTTAGAGCGGTTAAGCCAGCGGGCAGCGTTGTCCTCGCCGCCGTTGTAGCTCGCGGCGATGGCTTCGTAGAGGCCGCCGAACTGGTTTTTAAGGTCGGCAATGTATTCGCAGCCGATGGTGATATTGGTTTTAGGATTGTAGAGATCGTCTGGCTGAAGCCCGGCGTAACCGGCTTTCTTGTTGTATTTCAGTGCCGTGTCGATCACGAGTTGAAGCAAACCTCGAGCCGCCGAGGGCGATTTGACACTCGGGCGAAAGCTGCTTTCCTGCTTCATGATCGCCAGCACAAATCGCGGATCGATCTTGCGGGGCTTGGCGGCCGCGAGGATCTCGTCACGGAAAACGACCGGGAAATCCTTCGGAGAAACCTGAGCTATGGCCTTTACTTCAGATGTCTTTTGATACTTTTGGGCGGCGAGTCCGCTGTAATACGAAGTCGCGCTATCGGGGATCGAGGCGTACGTATTTGCAGCCTG
The DNA here is from genome assembly GCA_047600985.1 of Pyrinomonadaceae bacterium. Classification (GTDB taxonomy): domain Bacteria; phylum Acidobacteriota; class Blastocatellia; order Pyrinomonadales; family Pyrinomonadaceae; genus OLB17. Next base: position 1,651,551 of record JASGKA010000002.1, read on the forward strand.
CTCACGCTGTCCGGCCTTCTCGAGCGAAAAAGCCTTGAGATATTTGACCTCGTCGACGCTCGTCATCGATCCCGCGAATTTGGCCGACAGCAGCATCGAATCTGCCGTCAAAACCGCATCGGTCCACTGCCCGCGATGGATCTGCATACGAAGCCGGGCATGCATGGCATTCGCTTCGGTCGGCTGGCCGGGAAATCTCGACTTGGTCTTATCGATCCACTCGTTCGCTTCGTCGTACTTCCCTGCTTCACGCAGAGCGTCGATGGCATTCAGATACGATCCATCGATGCGCTCGCCGGTTGGATACATTACGGTGTACTGCTCGTAGATCTTCGCCGCCTCAGCGTTTTTGCCGATGCGAACATTGCAGGCACCTTTGAAATACAGACCTTCGCGGCCGTCTTTGGTGGCAGGAAACTCTCGGGAAGCCCGATCGAGAAACGGAATAGCCTTCGCATACTCACGTTCCCAGTAATACGAACGGCCCGTAAGGAACAACGCTCCGGACATCGCCGAATCGCTCTGGAACAGCTCAAGGATCTTCGAGAAATGCTCCCGCGATTGCGGAAACTGGCGGTTATCGAAATAAACCTGCCCGCGGCTCAAATGTTCGGCAGCGGTCAGCGTGATCAGTTTCCCGCCAGCATCGCGGCTCGCCTTGTCCTTCTCGATCACTGCCCGCAAGGCGGCATCAGAAGCCTGGGCATTCAAAACGGTAAACGAGAGCAAAATGGAAAACGCGGCGGACAAAATCAATTTCATAGGCGGGCCTCGGCGGCAGTCTTTACAGATTACCGATTCTTGGACGAGATTTCAAAAATCAGCGTTGCCGCCGATTTGGTTTCGCAAAACCAACACGCTAAAATCAGCCTCATGAAAATCGCATTAAATGGTGCAACCACGATGCACGCCGACCTCTCGACCGACATCCTCGCCGCCTCGGCTGCGGGCTATGATCTGCTCGAAATTTGGTCCGCAAAGCTCTACAAATACCTCGAAACCAGAACGGCGGCCGACCTCAAAGCCGAGCTCGACGCCGCGAATCTTGAGCCGTATTCGATCAATTCGATCGAGCACATCACCTTTAGAAATGATGAGGATTACACCAAGATCAAGGCTGAATGCGAAACGCTTTCACGTATTGCGAGTGAGATCGGTTGTCCGTACATCGTCGTCGTTCCCGGAAAACTTCCGGCTGACGCCAGCAAGGAAGCAATTATCGACGAGTCCGTTCGAGTTCTGACCGAACTATCGGATATTGCCGGAAAAAACGGAGCTTCGCTCGCCTTCGAATTTCTCGGCCAGACCGATTGTTCTGTTCAGACACTCGATCTATGCAACGAGATCGTTGAAAAAGTTGGACGTGAGAATATCGGAAACGTGATCGATTCCTTCCACTTCTACGCGGGCAACTCGACGTTTGAAGCGATCGATCGTATGGATCCGAAAAAGCTCTTCATCTTCCACATCAACGATGCCGAGGACCTGCCAAAGGAACAGCTCACCGATACCCAGCGGCTTTATCCGGGAACGGGCATTCTGCCGCTCGCCGAGATGAAGGAACATTTTGACAAGATCGGTTACGACCACATGGTCAGCATCGAGATCTTCCGGCCCGAATATTGGGAGCAGGATCCATTTGAAGTCGCAGCGAAAGCAAAACTCGCAACTGAAGAAACTCTCGGACTAGGCAAATACGCGGCAGGTGGTAGCTGGTAATGGATAAAGTAAAGATCGGAATCGTTGGAACTGGCTACGTCGGAAATGTCCACGGCGGCATCTACGCCCGCGAACCGCGAGCCGAGGTCGCGGCGTTGTACGACATCATTCCCGAGCGTGCCCAACAAACCTCAAAACGCATCGGCGGCAAAGTTTGTTCTTCGCAGGAAGAGCTCTTGGACAACTGCGATGCCGTTCTGATATGTGCTCCGAACAAGACGCACATATCGATCGCGTCAGCGGCGATCGAGGCTGGAAAGCACGTATTCTGTGAGAAACCGTTCTCACTTGGAATCGAAGATGCAGCTTTATTATTGGGACGTGCGAATGCCAGCCAGAAAGTTTTCCAGGTCGGGCACAACCGGCGATTTGCTCCGGTTTACACAACGCTGAAGGAAATGATCGCCAACGATCCCGCCCATTCCGCACACATCAAGATGAACCGCGGCGAGTTGAAAAACCCGGTTTGGACCGGCGATGTCACCGTTACGGGCGGTTTTCTGTACGAAACAACGATCCATTTTTTTGATATGCTCCGATTTCAGTTCGGCGAGATCGAGGAACTTGTCGCATACGGCTCGCAGCATGAATATCCGGAGATAGACGAGTTTTCTATCATCTTCAAATTCAAAAGCGGCTTTCATTGCTCGTTCGCTTCGTCGGCGGACGCGAGCTGGCTGTTTCCATTCGAGCGTATCGAGGTCTTCTGCCATCACCGGACGATCATTACCGAAGAGATGCTTCGAGTGCTCGATTGCCGCGGAACGCATGCGGATTTTACGACCCACACATTCCACACATTTGAAGAGGACCATCGGCGCGGATTCTTGCAGGAGGATGCATCATTCATTGACTGCATTCTTAATGGAACCGAACCAAAAGTAACAGCGTATGACGGTTACAAAGCTGTTGAATTAGTTGAATCGGTCTACAAAGCCATAAGGACTGGCGAACGGATGCGATTTGAGTAGAAATCTTCTGTTCGAAGAATTTGTTTGATATCATTACCGACGTTATGAACGCTTGTACGAACTGCGGAAAATTGAATACACCTGAAACCAACTTTTGCCGCTTCTGCGGCACGAAGTACCACGCAGGCGTTCAGCCGATGCCGGCGAATCCGTATGATCATTCGGCGCCACGGCCGTATGCGTGGAAGACAGATGAATTTCAGACGCAGAACGAGGCTCGCAAGACGGTTCCGGGCTTAGATCAAACGGCCCAGTTCAACCCAAATAATGCCAATTACCGGCCCGCTCCGTTAGCTTACAATCAGCCACAACAGATCGCTCAATCATTCCGGTGCCCGCATTGTATGAGCACTTATATGCCGAGAGTTGAGCGGCGCATTTCAACCGGAGGTTGGATAACATTTGCGGCTTTACTCATCTTCTTTTTTCCACTTTTCTGGATCGGATTGCTGATCAAGGAAGACGTTCTGATTTGCCAGACGTGTAATACGCGGGTCGGCAGTTAGCGATAATAGTAGCCTTTCGGATGCTCGATCTTAACCTCAGGATTCGTGCTTATAACCTCAACCTTGTGATAGCCCTTGTTCATGTGAGTCGATAAATAGGTGAGCGAGAATTGACGATTGAGCGAGATATTTAGTTCTTTGAAGAATGGCAAGTAACTGGTCGGTGCAATAGAGCCTTGATAGAATGCCCGGCCTCCTGTCTGCTCGGAGATCTTGGCTAAAGCACCCTGAGCGGCGAATACGAACGTTGAGTTACCGTTTTCGGTTGACGCAGTCGGTGAGTAAAATGAGTAGATCGCCACGCCTTTCCGTTGAGCCTTTAAAACTGCCTGTTCAAGGTCGTAGCTCTGAGTGATCGATGCGAGATTTGCCCCTTGCGAAGTATCCAAACCATCCGAGAATAGCAGTATTGCCCTGCGTCCTGTTGGGACGCCGTCAAACCGTCCTAGTACGTCCTGCACACCATCGTAAGGGCTTCGCGGAGCAAAGTTTGAGCTGCCGGATACGATGCGGAGAGACTTCGCGGCTTTCTCACGATCATCCGTAAATCTTTGAGCGATCTCAGGAGATCCGCTTCGAGTGTAAGCTACCATCACTCGAGTGCCCGCAGGCAATCCGCGAATGAAGTCCTTAATGTCTTTGATCTGAAGGTTAAAATTCGTCGCGAGATCTTCCTGAATAACTATCGCGATAGACATCGGCGAATCGCTGACGCTGCGGATAGAAAGTATCGACTGGTCTTCCTTATCCTCTTTGACCATCAAACGGTCTGCCTGGACATACTCCTGAGCTTGATTGTCGCGAAGCTCGGCCTTTGTAAAGATCGAGATCGGGATCGTAACGGTACGCACCTTCTGCTTCTGCTCCGGTGTTTGGGCAAATGCCGCGACAGCGAAACATGCCGCAATTACGATTGAGAAGAAGATCTTCGATTTCGTCATAATCAGGAACCCGCTCGATTCAGTGGCTGATTGAATAATAATATATTTACCAAAAAACGCTAAGTTTTGTGATGCCGAAAGTCGGATGCCGGTTTCCGTACTTTTTTAATTGTTGCGCTAGACTTTAGTTTCGATGGGAATACACGACATCACACCGGCAGAATTGAATCGCGGAAAAAAACTCGCTGTAGGCGGCGTGGCGGCTCCGATCGCACTGACCGGGATCCCCGCAATTTTGACCCTGGTGTTGACCTTCCTGTCGTCAGGCGGTCCTCCGGTTGCCGCTGTGATCTTTTTTGTCGGGATGATCGTCACAGCGATCGGATTTTTCGCGGGCTTGATAATCTCAGGTGTTTTGTTCGCTCGGCGTTCTAGATGGACCAACGAAATGCGTGAACGGATCGCTGCGGACGGCATTAAGGCTGAGGAATTGGATTGGTTTCGTCATGAGCTAAAATCCAACGAAAAACGGGCTCTCAAAGCTGTCGAAGCGCGAGACCTGCTGCTAGCGGATGCTTATCGGGAAACCCTTGCTTCCCGCCTCACCGCAACGAGGATCGTTAAATCTTCGAAACGCGAACTCCAGTTAGCCAGGAAACGTCAGGGCAATCTTAAACAGCTAAAAAGTGCTCGCGCCGAGGAATTTCAGGCTGAGATCGCCAAGGATGTTGATAAGATCTCAAAGATCAACGACGAAGCGAAAAGCATGCTTGCGGAGGCCGAATCCCGTCTCCAGATGATCGAAGCGGCCGCAAGCCGCCAGGGCGGCCTTGCAGATTCTGAACTCGCGTTGAAAAAGCTCTCAGCCCGTTCTGCTGAACTTCCCCTCGCTCTTGAGGCCGCCAAAATGTCCGAGGAAATTCGATTGGAACTTGAGAAGGAAGACATCGAGCAATAAGGAAACACTCGCCCGAATCAAAACAAAAAGGCTGCCCTCTCAGGCAGCCTAATTGAAAAAAGATGATGGCGAACGAGGACCGCGGAACCGTCGGAACGTATGAATTGAACCTGTTATTTACAGGTGGGTGGCTTTCTGCTCTTGCGAGCATCGGAGCCAGTGTCTATGGCGTTTGCTCTCGTGGAGAAACGCACCGAAACCGGCATTAGCCTCCCGGCATTCATATGTTGGCTCAATTGTTATAGCATCCCAAAACGGGAACCGCAGAGAAAACCTTCGCCAATTTGGATACTAGCATATTGGTCGAAAAACCGAAACAAAAATGACGGTCTTAGATCGTATTTTTTATCAAAAAAGGCGGATGAATCTCATCCGCCTTCATTCAAATCTTGTTGTTACCGATCATGCTGGTTGAGGATCGGTTTCGCGGTATTTCAGGAGCCGGTCGAGGCGTTCCGAGCATTCGGTGCTGCGTATGCCGAGTTGCGAATCGACCTGTGCCTGTGTGTGCTTGAGCTGGTAATACTCATCGGCGATGTGCAGAGCCGCAAGTATCGCGACCTTGAGCGAATCGACGGTCATCGTGCCCGAAGCGATCTCTCGCATTTTTGAGTCGACATACCCGGCGAGATCCTGAATGTAGTCATTATCGCCATCCGACCTGATGCTGTAGGTCTGATTATAGATCTCAACTCTTATCGTCTGCTCTGCCATTTGATCTCAACGCTCCTACCGCCCAACCGCCTCCGCAACTTCGCCATCGATCAACGCGATAGCGTCGAGCATCGCTTCCACCTTGGACTGGATCGCATCGCGTTCGGACAGCATTATCGATAGTTTTTCTTCGGCAAGACGTTTATCCGCGATCGCCGCTGCGGCCTCACGCTTTAATCCGTCAGCCTCGCGTTCGAGGCGTTCCTTCTCATCACGCATTTTCTTGGCGTATTCGATTGTGAGATATATCTTGTCCTCTAAATGCGAGAACTTTTCCATGCCGGTCAATGCGTTCATTCAGCGGTCTCCGATCTAGTTCCTGTGGAAAACATTATGTTGAGTTTTAGCTCAAACTTCAAGTAATGCATCAGCTTTTATCAAAATCGCGGCTTGATGCCGAGATCAGACTCCAGCTTAGCCAGAATATTCTGATGCGATGCTTCAACTTCATCCTCGATCAGCGTCCGATCGTCGCTGCGGTATTCAAGGCGAATGGTTATCGAGCGTTCGCCATCGCCGAGCCCTTTTCCTTCGTAAACATCGACAAATGAGACGCTTCGGCACAGATCATTGCCCTGCGATATGATCGCGGATCGTATCGCCTCGAACTGCATCTTCCGGTCCACTACAAACGACACATCACGAACTACACCCGGGAATTTAGCGAGCGGTTTGTAGGTGATCTGGTCGGTTTCGCGTGACAATGCAGTCGACAGATTCAACTCGGCAACATAAACCGGCTGTTTGAATTTGTAACCCGCTGAGATCACGTCATTTAGCCTACCTAAATAACCGATCGTCATTTCCCCTAAAGCGATCGACGCAGATTGCCCGGGGCGAAGATGCTTTACATCAGCAGCCGAAAAGCTAACACCGGAAACGCCAGCGGCCTCCAAAGCCGATTCAACAGCACCTTTTGCATCGTAAAAATCTACCGGACGGCTGACCAGCACTCGATCCTGATTCACCTCGCCGCCTGTTACGACGAGAGCGAACGACTTCTGTTCGTTAGGAAGTCCATCCTCACCGGCCATTGCGGCAAAGACCTTTCCAACCTCGAAAAGTTTGATATCGCGACGTTGATGATTCAGGTTTAGGCGAACGGCATCGAGCAAACCCGACAGCGAGCTTGGCCGCATTCTTACGGCTCCTTCGATGACGGAATCTTGAAGTGTTACATAAGGTTCCTCGATCGAATCGTCCAATACGCCCGGAATTACCTCAAAAACCCCATCGTGTTTCGTGTCAATGAAGCTGTATGACAACGCCTCATCAAACCCCGTGTCGATGAGAGCCTGCCGCAGTCTTTTCTCTCTCGATTCCGTCGGCTGATACTCGCCGGCTCCAAATGCAGGCGGCAATTCCGTGCCGATGTTATGATATCCGGCGTGACGGGCAACCTCTTCGACCAGGTCTTCCTCGATGTGAATATCATGCCGCCAGGATGGTGCGGAGTACGTCGCTGCAGCTTCTGCGGTTATCCCGAGTGAGTTGAGTATCCTGACCGATCCTTCAGTATTAACATCAAGCCCGGTCAGCCTTTTTACCGCAGCCGAGATATCCGGCGACGAGACGCTGTGAGGCGTTCGTTTGGTTGGATAGACGTCAATGAATTCGCCCGCTTCGCCGCCCGCAAGTTCGCAGATCAGCGCGGTAGCTCGATTCGATGCATCCGTAAGCTTCTCGATATCGACGCCGCGTTCGAAGCGGTAACTCGCTTCAGTGGCGAGATTTAGCCTTCGCGAGGTCGTCCTGACGCTCTTTCGATCAAAATAAGCGACCTCAAGTAATACATTAACCGTCGTATCGGTGATACTCGAATCGAGCCCGCCCATAACACCGCCAATTGCGGCCGGTTTTTCAGCATCGCAGACCACGACCATTGAGGTGTCGAGCTTTCGTTCGACTTCATCCAGTGTCGTAATCGACTCGTCAGCTTTAGCCTTGCGGACAATTATCCTTCCGCCCGAAAGTTTGTCCAGGTCGAACGAATGCATCGGCTGGCCGAGTTCGTGCATGACATAGTTTGTGATATCGGCAACGTTGTTGATCGACCTTTCGCCGATCGCTTCGAGCCGGTCAACCAGCCATTTCGGTGACGGACCGATCTTAACGTTTTTAATGATGCGGGCAGTGAATCTGTGGCACAGTTCGGGGCAATCGATGGTTACGAAATCACCGGATGACGAGCCGGCCTCAAGGTCGCTTGCGGCATGCTTCATTGAGACATTTTCGATCGCTCCGAGCTCACGGGCGACGCCTAAATGTGAGAGGCAATCCGGTCGATTTGACGTCAGATCGATATCAAGCACCAGATCGTCGCCGTGCGGATGAATTCCTTCGACGGCAAGGCCTACACTGGTTAGTTTTTTCCCAAGTTCATCGGCGGAAAGATCGATATCTATCAGATCTTTCAGCCAGTTATAACTAATATTCATTTCGATCACTCAGGATGTCGTATCAACGAGATCCCAGAAAATACCAATAGAAGAACCACAAAACCTTGGAGTATCGTTCCGATATAGAACACCACAGGATGAGACTCAAGCGTCATTCCATCCGACTTGCTTCCGTAAAGTGTTCCGTCTTTAAGCTCAAAAACCAGCATTAACGCCAGTGAAACTCCCAGCACCAACGAAAAAACACCGATCGCTCTTTTCTTTGCTGCAGAAGTCATCTTCGAACGAACTATTTGAATTGCTCCAAAAATCTCACGTCGTTATCGAACATCAAACGAATGTCATCGAGCGAATACATCAACGCACACATTCGTTCGAGCCCAAATCCAAACGCAAATCCAGAATAAACTGTCGGATCAACGCCACAGGCCCTGAGAACGTTTGGATGAACCATTCCCGAGCCGCCGAGTTCGATCCAGCCAGAGCCTTTGCATGGACGGCAGCGTTCGCCTTCAAAAACGCCGGTGCCGTGACATTTGAAGCACGAGAAATCGAATTCCGCACTTGGCTCGGTGAACGGAAAATACGACGGACGAAAACGCGTGATCGTGTCCTCGCCAAACAGACGCTTGAGCCATTCCGTGACGGTTCCCTTCAGATGAGCCATTGTTATGCCCTTATCCACGCAGAGGCCTTCGATCTGGTGAAACATCGGAACGTGGGTCATGTCGGGCGTATCGCGGCGGAAAACCCTGCCCGGAGCAATGATCCTGATCGGCACTCCGCGGCGTTCCATTGCACGGATCTGCACCGTTGACGTCTGCGACCGCAGAGCAAAACCCTCGGTCGTGTAAAACGTATCCTGCGATTCCCGCGCCGGATGATCTTCGGGAATGTTCAGAGCGTCGAAATTGTAATAATCCGTCTCGATCTCGCGATCATCCTCGATCGCATAGCCCATCGAAACGAAGATATCCTCAATTCGCTGGCGAAGGATCGTGATCAGATGCAAATGCCCCGTTTTCGGCCTTCGGCCCGGCAAAGTCACATCCAGCCGCTCGCGCTCGATCCTGGCATTCGAGATGAAGGCATTTAGTTTCGTCTCAGCAGCCTCGATCGACGACGCTATTTCTTTTTCGACCGATTGAACGAGCTGTCCAAATGCACCTCGCTCCTCGGCGGGAAGACGGCCGATCAGCTTCATCGTTTCAGCGATCGCCGATCTCTTTCCGGTATGGCGAACCTTTAATTCGCTGACCTCGCGGAGCAATCCCTCAACATTCTCAAGGGATCGGCCATCGAGCGAAACTTGCGCGTATGGAGCGAAAGCTTCGGCGAATGCGGTGCGAACTGATTCAACCTTTTCTCGTTCTTCAGACATAAACAAAAAATATCAGCGAGCCATTCCACAGCTCTGACTGACGAACTTCATTTTAACAGCACTGCGGAATCTCGTAAAACACAGGCTTTTGCTTTCGCGTGCGATGTGACCTTTTGTCTCAACTCGGGGCGGTGATATTATTGCATTAGCAGAGGTTATCCAGTTATTAGGAGTGTCGCAAAATGAAAGCGATAGTTAAAAGCAAAGCCGAGGTCGGGCTGTGGCTAGAAGATGTTCCCGAACCCGCGATAGGGATCAACGACGTTCTCATTCGAATCAAAAGAACGGGAATTTGCGGGACCGATCTGCATATTTACAACTGGGATGCGTGGGCTCAGAGCACGATCAAGGTTCCGACGATCCTGGGTCACGAACTGGTCGGCGAGATCGTCGAAATAGGCTCGAACGTCAACGATTTCTACGTCGGCGACATCGTCAGTGTCGAAGGCCATCTCGTATGCGGACGCTGCCGAAATTGTCTCGCCGGCCGCCGTTATAAATGTGCGAACACGCTTGGCTACGGCGTCAACACTGACGGCGGTTTTGCCGAATACATGGCCGTTCCGTACACGAATATCTGGAAGCATAACAAGGATATTGACCTGGATGTCGCGGCGATATTCGACCCGTTCGGAAACGCTGTACACACCGCTCTCGAATTCGAGGTCTTCGGCGAAGACGTCCTGATCACCGGAGCCGGGCCGATTGGCATCATGGCTGCCGCAGTCGCAAAACACGCAGGAGCTCGCCATGTCGTTATCACTGACGTAAATCCGAACAGACTCGAGCTCGCAAAGAAGTTTGATGTGACCTTGGCGGTTGATGTTCGCGAAAAATCGATCGCTGACGTTCAGAAAGAGCTTGGAATGAAAGAGGGCTTCGATGTCGGGATGGAGATGTCTGGAAACTCGACCGCGTTCCGCGACATGGTCGCGAATATGACGCACGGCGGAAACATCGCATTCCTCGGCATTCCATCTGACGAATTTTCGATCAATTGGAAAACGATCATTTTCAACATGCTCACCGTCAAAGGCATCTACGGCCGTCAGATGTACGAGACCTGGTACCAGATGAGCGTTTTGCTGGAATCTGGTTTGGACATCAAGCCAGTGATCACTCATCGCTATTCATACAAGGACTTCGAGAAAGGTTTCGAAGCGATGCGCGACGGAAACGGTGGAAAGGTTGTGCTCGATTGGAGCGAGATGTAAAGGCTATGTACGGAAAATTCCAGGAACAACTGCAAACAACGCTCGACGAGATCCGCGAAGCCGGGTTGTACAAATCCGAACGCGTGATCCAAAGCCCGCAAGAAGCTCACATCGAGGTCGCCGGCGGCCGCAGCGTTCTGAATATGTGTGCCAACAACTATTTGGGCTTATCAGATCACCCAACCATTGTGGAGGCAGCTAAGAAAGGGCTGGATGAGTGGGGTTTTGGGCTTTCGTCCGTGCGGTTCATTTGCGGCACGCAGACGATCCATAAACAACTAGAAGCGAAGATCAGCGAGTTTCTTGGAACTGAGGATACGATCCTTTACACATCTTGCTTCGATGCAAACGGCGGATTATTTGAGACAGTTTTGAGCGAGCAGGATGCGGTTATCTCGGACGAACTGAACCACGCCAGCGTAATCGACGGAATTCGGTTGAGCAAAGCTCAGCGATTCCGATATAAGAACGGTGATATGGCCGATCTTGAGTCACAGCTGCAGTCGGCTAGCACTGCTCGTTCAAGAATGATCGCGACTGATGGCGTGTTTTCGATGGACGGATACATCGCCAAACTTCCTGAGATCTGCGACCTCGCAGAGAAATATGACGCGCAGGTCATGATCGACGATTCTCACGCGGTTGGGTTTATGGGACCAAATGGCCGCGGCGTACATGAACACCACGGCGTCATGGATCGCGTCGATGTGATCACCGGAACTCTCGGAAAAGCTCTCGGCGGAGCCAGCGGCGGCTACACGAGCGGGAAAAAGAGATCATCGACCTGCTCAGACAGCGTTCGCGGCCATATCTCTTTTCAAATTCCGTCGCTCCACCGATCGTCACCGCCGCGATCGCCGCGATCGATATGTTGTCTGCATCGACGGAGCTCAGAGATCGATTGATGTCGAACACTAAGTATTTCCGCGAAAAGCTTTCTTCCATCGGGCTTGAGATCGTGCCGGGTGAACATCCGATCGTGCCAGTAATGTTTGGAGATGCAGTCCTCGCGACGAAAATGGCCGAGGCGATGCTTGCTCGCGGCGTTTATGTGATCGCGTTCTCGTTTCCGGTTGTACCGAAAGGAAAAGCTCGTATAAGGACACAGGTTTCAGCCGCTCATTCTCAGGAAGATCTCGACTTCGCCGTCGCGATATTTGCGGAAGCTAAAGCGGAACTTGGGATCTAACGTGAAAAAGGCTCCGAGATCGGAGCCTTAGCCTCGAATCTAAAAGATCAAATAAACTAAGCTGCTGCCTGCTGCTTTCCAAGCGGCAGTTTTTGCCTGTCCGACGATAGTTGCAAACGCTTCCGGCTGCTTTACTGCGAGATCAGCCAAAACCTTGCGGTCGAGTTCGATCTCAGCAAGATTCAGGCCGTGAATGAACTGCGAATATTTGATGTCATTCAAACGGCAAGCCGCATTGATGCGGACGATCCAAAGTTTACGAAAATCACGCTTTTTCAGTTTTCTGCCCGTGTAGGCAAAATTTAATGCGCGTTCGACCGACTCTTTGGCTGAGCGGTACAGTTTCGACTTCGTTCCACGAAAACCTTTGGCTAAGGCTAATATTTTTTTGCGCTTCTCTAGGCGCTTATTTCCACGTTTTGCTCTTGGCATAATTCCTCCAATGAAGAATGCAGAATGTCGAATATAGAATCAAAAGTTCTTGTCATTCGAAATTCGTTATTCGAAATTCTAAATTAATCGCGGCCGTACGGCAGCATCTTCTCGACGCGTTTCTGATCGCCTTCTGATACCAATACATCGATATCGAGGTTACGTTTACGTTTTGCCGTTTTCTTGGTCAAAATGTGTCGAGCATGGCTGTGGCCGCGTTTAAATTTGCCCGAAGCTGTCGAGCGAAACCGCTTTGCCGCACCTTTATGTGTTTTTAATTTTGGCATTTCTTCCTCTCCTCAGATCCGACTCGCAAAACGCGGGCCGAACGTTTTTCTAAAAGATCTCGTCGTCGTCTTTCGGCTCCGGCTTGGCTTTCGCAGGCGCCTTTTTAACTTCCTTTTTCTCAGGTTCGGCCTTTTTCTCAGCCGATTCCGCCGCTTTCTTTTCTTTTTCCGCGGCCGCTACCTTGGTTTTCTTCGGCACAAAGATGGTGAACATCTGATAGCCTTCCATCTTCGGTGCTACCTCGACATCCGCCAGATCGGCAAGGTCCTCAGTAAGCTTTTTGAGGATCTTTGCCCCCAATTCGCGGTGCGTCATTTCGCGTCCGCGGAAGGCGATCGCGGCTCTCACCTTGTCACCTTCGCCCAGCCAATCGCGGGCGTGTTCCATGCGGTAGTTGTAATCGTGGTCGTCGGTTCCCGGCCTGAATTTGATCTCCTTGACTTGAACGGTGACCTGTTTCTTTTTCGCTTCGTGGGCACGTTTCTTTTGTTCGTAAAGAAACTTGCCATAGTCAATGAGCTTGCAAACCGGCGGCTTTCCGTTCGGAGCGATCTCAACGAGGTCGATACCGCGATTTCTCGCTTCCTGGATCGCATCGCGCGTGTCCATTACGCCCAAGGTTTCGCCGTCCTCAGTAACAACTCTTACTGACGGGACTCTGATGCGTTCGTTCGTGCGATGAAGCGGCTCACGAAAACGCGGCTTAAATCTGTTTCCACCAAATCTTCTAGCGATAGTTGCCTCCTGATTTAATTAGCGATCTTAGAGACTACGCTGCAGTTTCTGCTGCGTGATCATCTCCTTGAACTCTTCTAACGACATCGCACCGATGTCTCCCTGCTTACGCTCGCGAACAGCGACCTTATTGCCTTCCAATTCCTGGTCGCCAAGAACGAGCATATATGGAACTTTCTGCATCTGAGCGTCGCGGATCTTTGCCCCGATCTTGTCAGATCTCGTGTTAGATTCTACGCGAAATCCTGCATTTCTCAATTCCGCAGCAACGCTGTCGGCGTAATCATTGATACGATCCGTGATCGGCAGAACCGCAACCTGAACCGGAGCGAGCCACAACGGAAACGCACCGGCATAATGCTCGATCAACACGCCAAAGAACCGTTCGATCGAACCGAACAATGCCCGATGGATCATGTACGGACGATGTTTGAGATTGTCGTCGCCGGTATATTCGAGATCAAAACGCTCTGGCAGGTTGAAATCAAGCTGGATCGTACCTAATTGCCACACACGGCCGATCGCATCTTCGATCTTGATATCGATCTTCGGTCCGTAGAATGCGGCTTCGCCTTCGATACGTTCGTATGAGATGTTTCGCTCGTCGAGAGCACTCGCAAGCTGCTTTTCAGCTGCAGCCCAGTCTTCGTCGGAACCAAGATAACCTTTATTTTCCGCACCGCCGCGAACGGAAAGCTCAAATTTGACCTTGCTGAATCCGTAGGTATCGAAAACCTTGATCGCAAAGTCCAAACAATCCGCAACCTCAGCGTGAACCTGATCAGGCCGAACGAAAAGATGAGCGTCATCGACCGAGAATCCGCGAACACGCATCAATCCATGAAGCGTTCCGGAAAGCTCGGCACGATAGACCGTACCCATTTCCGAGTATCGCTGCGGCAGATCACGGTACGAACGCGGGCTCGATTTATAAATGCCGATGTGGAACGGGCAGTTCATTGGCTTGAGCCGATATTCCTCGTCCTCAATGCTCGTCGGAGCATACATCGAATCGGAATAGTTGCCTTCGTGACCGCTCGTCACCCAAAGATTGCGTTTCGCAATATGCGGCGTGAAAACGAAGCTGTATCCACGTTTCTCCAGCTCTTCCTTGAGAAGACGTTCCATCTCGTTGCGGATGATTCCGCCTTTCGGATGCCAAAGGATCAATCCCTGGCCGTAATCGTCTGAGATCGAGAACAAGTCGAGTTCGCGGCCGAGTTTTCGGTGGTCACGTTTCTCAGCTTCTTCGCGTTGTTTGAGCCAGGCATCAAGTTCGTCCTGCGACGCAAATGCAGTTCCGTAGATGCGCTGCATCTGATCGCGTTCCGCATCGCCTTTCCAGTAGGCTCCGGAGATCGCCAAAAGCTTGAACGCCTTCAACTTACCGGTGTGCTGAACGTGCGGCCCAAGACAAAAATCGATGAATGGCGAACCGTCAATGTGATAGATCGTCGCTGAGCCCTCAACTTTCTCGTCGATCAACTCACACTTAAGCGGCTCTTCGCGACCTTTGAAAAGATCAAGGATCGCGGATTTCTCAACGACCTCGCGGCGATAGCGAAGGTCGCCTTTCGCCATCTGCTTCATCTTTTTCTCGATGACCGGAAGATCGTCTTCCGTAAGATTCCGCGGAGCGATGATGTCGTAGTAGAAACCGTAACGCGGGTCTTCCATCAGAGCCGGGCCAACGCCTAGTTTCGTGCCCGGAAACAGATCAAGGATCGCCGCAGCAAGCAGATGCGCGGTCGAGTGACGGATCACTTCCAGGCCATCACGAGAATCTACCGTGATCGGCTCGATTGAAAGAATCTCGTCAGTTGCCGTTAATTCCCTGTTAAGATCTACTTCCTCGCCATTAACTTTGGCGGCAAGTGACTTTTTCAGCACATCGCGGTCGAACGCCTTAATGGCATCCAGAACCGTTGCCGGACCAGGAATTGACTTCTGATCGTTTCCGAATTTTACGTTTAGCTCGCTCATTTTCTTGTAAATAGTTGGTGCCAGACCGTTTTCGGCCCGCACATAATAAGTGATAGACGACAATTTCCTGCCACTCTCACCGTTTCCTATTTACGTTTAACGATTTTCTCGTTAGTCCTACTACAAAATAGATTTGATCCGATAAGAGCGACTTTGCTTTGCGGACTCCGAAGAAACCGCGATTGTCCCGCCATTAGAGGCGGGTCGTAGTAGTTGTTAAAACAGCAAAGTTCTTAGTAAGCATCTTACCGAAATTAAAAAATGGTAGTCTCTAGCAGACTTGAACTGCTGACCCCTACCGTGTCAAGGTAGTGCTCTACCACTGAGCTAAGAGACTATACGTCGCGAATTCTTGCGAAAAGCGAACCTAAAGAATGCCAAACGCTGCTTAAACTGTCAAGCGTGGATAGCGGGTCTAAGCAACACCAGTACAAAATCGATGCATTCCGATCGCGACCAGCTTCGTGGTCCTATTATCAACGTCGAATCTCGGATTCACCTCGCTAAACTCAATGATCTTGGTATTCGCAAGCGAAGCGGCGTATTTTACGAGCTGGATGAATTCCCCGGCACGAAGCCCGAGCGGCGAAGGGTTTGATGTCCCTGGCGCGTCGGCCATGCGGACAACGTCCATGTCGAACCCAAAGAACGTTTTCAGACTCGAGCTATGGCCAATGAATTTCGACCTGATTTGCTCTTTTAATTCCAGATCGGCCTCGGCCCGTGATCGCAGGATCTCAAGACTAATGCGGTGCACGCCAAGTTGGCGAATGTAGTCGTAATGGAATGGCGAGGTAAAATGCGACTGATAGCCGGACTCGTAAAAATATCCCGGTTTGAGATGGCCTTCGTCGAGAAGCTGCCGAAATTGCGTCGTATTGTTGCGTTCCTCAGCCTTAGTGACGTCGAGGCTCGCGTCCAGGTTTACCCCGATCCACCATTCCGGCCCGAAAACCTCAGACATCGCGACGCCGTCCGGATACGAGATGTCATTTCCGCCGCCCAGTACGATGATACGCTTGCCGTCACGCAATATATGCTCGACTATTTGTGCATGCGTTTCATGAGTTTCTTCCAGAGTCGAACCGATGGCAACATCGCCGGCGTCAAATATCTTCTTTCTAATATTAAAGGTCGTGAGCTTGTAGAACTGGTCACGGATCGCATTTGGTGCGTCGGCGGCACCGATACGACCGCCAGACCGCCGGACGCCTTCGTCCTGCGGGCAGCCGAGAATAACGATGTCCGCAGATCCGTAATGCTCCGGACCGGTGTGAACGATATCACCCAACCTCGGATCTTGCAGATCACTGTGGCGATAGAACAACGATTCGTCGGGCCGTGTAGTTAGTTCGAATATTTCGCTCATAACTTTATTTTATACCTAAACACCTAGCCTCCAAAGCCTTGAAAGATATTGGATTCGGGTTGAATTGTTCTTAATAATGCAATACCTTTATAGCGTTCAACATCACGTCTATCGCGAGGAATAATATGGAACACCCCAACGGCCCAACTCCCGAACGGATCTGGCAGATAATTACCGGTTATCAAATGACCGCGGCGATGAAAGCTGCGATCGAGATCGGGCTTTTTTCGAGGATCGCCGACGGGAATAAGACCGCGGCGGCTATCGCGAGTGCCTGCGGGGCCGTCGAACGCGGTGTCAGGATACTTTGCGATACGCTGACCGTGCTCGGCTTTCTGCATAAGAATGCAAATGAGTATTCGCTCGCTGACGATGCGGCTCTTTTTCTGGTAGAAAGCTCGCCGGCGTACATGGGCAAGATGACCGATTTTATCCTGTCGCCGCAGCAGCGCGTCGGATTTGATCATCTGACTGCCGCGGTTCGCAATGGCGGCGCGGTTCCGAACGAGAACGCTTCCCTGTCGCCCGAAAGCCCGATGTGGGCGACGTTTGCACGCGGCATGGCCGGAATGATGATGCCGTCGGCTATGAAGATGGCTTTGGAACTCGACTATTCGAAGGATGCGCCGATAAAAATTCTCGATGTCGCGGCCGGTCACGGGATGTTCGGCATAACCGTCGCACAGCATTTTCCAAATGCGCAGATATACGCTCTTGATTGGAAGGTCGTGCTTGCCGTTGCTCAGGAAAACGCTGAGAAATTCGGCGTTGCCGACCGCTTTCACAAGGTCGAAGGCAGCGCGTTCGACGCTGACCTCGGCGGCGAATATGACGTGATCCTGAACACCAATTTCCTCCATCATTTCGATCCCGAAACCTGCGAAACATATCTCAAACGGTGCCACGCCGCTCTCAAAGGTGATGGTCAGCTTTTGACGCTCGAATTCGTTCCAAATGACGACCGCGTTTCGCCCCCCGGAGAGGCGTTGTTCTCGCTGGTAATGCTTGCCGCGACTCCGGCAGGTGATGCGTATACTTTCGCTGAACTGAGTAAGATGCTCGAGAATTCCGGCTTCAGTTCGAACGAGCATCGACCGATGCCGGGCATGCCGCAGCATTGGATCGTGTCTCGCAAATGAGCTTGAATGAGAATGCCCCGAGCCGAACGTGCAATTTTGATCTTCGCCGCGATCCTGGCTTTTAGCTTTGGTGTGAGGGCTCAAGCTGATGACATTTGTTCCGAAGCGGGCATCAATCCGGGCCTCGATTCGCCATTCGCGCATGTTCCGTATGTTTTCGGCAAGGTCGTGCTTCAGGGCTTCCCTGCGAATACCAAGCCGCCGAAGGTTACCGTGATCCTCACGGACGGCTCGCGTCCGTCTGACCGCTGGATCGTAAATCGATCGGGCAACTACTGCTTCCGGCGTAAAGCCAACAGCAGTATGGTGATCGTTGAGGTCAACGGCATCGAAGCCGAGCGTCGGTCGCTTCCGTCGTTTGGATCGACGCAGATACGGGAAGATTTTGAGATATTTCCGGACAAGGTCGAAAAAGCACCATCGCCTGCCGTCGTTTCCGCCAAATTTACTCATCCTGCGCATCCCAAAACAACTGAACTCTACAAACGCGCTATCGAGGCAGAGATCAATAAGGAAACCGCCAAAGTGATCGGATATCTCAAAGAGATAGTAGCTCTCGATCCGGAGGATTTCATCGCGTGGGCCAAACTCGGGACATGGCATTTCAGTAACAACGCCCTGCCCGAAGCCGATGCAGCCTTTCGGAAATCGCTCGAGCTTCGCGTCGACTATACTCCGGCGTGGATAAATGTCGGCCAGCTCAGAACTGCCCAAAAGCAGTACGAAGCGGCTATCCAGATCCTGAAACACGCGGTGGAACTGGATGCGACATCGGCTCGGGCTTTCCAACTGCTCGGTGAAGCGTACCTGCTCGCCAAGCAAGGCACTCTCGGGGCCGAAGCTCTGAACACCGCCATCAAGCTCGACCCGGTCGGCATGGCCGAATGCCATTTGCAGCTTGCCCATCTCTATCAACTCGCCGGAGCCAAACCGCAGGCGACTTCGGAATATAAGCTTTTCCTCGCAAAGGTTCCCGACCATCCTGATAAGAAGAAATTCGAGAAATATATCAAGGATAATCCCATAAATTGATCCGTTCGGGCGTCCCACTTTCGTGCGCAAAATGGGATGGCTTAAATGATTGTATATAGGACATTTACGTCGATATTTCATCCCATTTTGAAAATATCCTAACACCGAAAGTGGGATAACCATTTTTACCTTATGCCGCGACATATCGGTGAGCGGTCGATTTGCCGATCCCGATTCGTTTTCCGATCTCAACAACGCTAAGCCCCTGTTTTGCCAACAGCTTAGCGTAAGCGATCTGGCTGCGTTTGTGATTTTTCCGGCGTTTATCGGGCATCGGCCGGAACGGTAGCGGCAGATGAACTGCCTCGATGTCGGTGCCGAGGTGCGTGTAGCCGAAAAAGTTATCGACGCCCTCGCCCATGTCAAATTTTGCGAGGCGGAAGACGAGGATGTTTTCGCTGTCATATTCGAGCGTTCCGTTGCGGGATTTTATCTGCTTTATGTATCTCAGGTCGGACGCGAGCGTACTCGGGCCGAGAGCGAAGACGGTATCTGCGACCTTTGATATGTCGATCGATCCCTGCAGA
The DNA here is from genome assembly GCA_047600985.1 of Pyrinomonadaceae bacterium. Taxonomy (GTDB): domain Bacteria; phylum Acidobacteriota; class Blastocatellia; order Pyrinomonadales; family Pyrinomonadaceae; genus OLB17. The sequence goes on from JASGKA010000002.1 coordinate 1,670,988, forward strand.
TCGCGTTCGGTCATCGGCATGTGGGCTCGTCGTTTGGGTGTATGGGCGACCACGAGGATCGAGAGGAAATGACGATTTTTTAGTTCCTGAAAGCGGTTCATCAGACGAAACGCGATGCTGCCGTTCGCGGTCGAGCTGTGGCTCAGGAACGTGATGTTGTCACAGATCAAGACCGATACCTCGTGCTCCTCGATCTTGCGTTCGATATTGGTGAACAGCATGTCGGTGAAATCCTCGTAACCGTCGATCAGCCTGCCGTTCCAATAGTGTTCCGCACGAAAGAAGTTATCCGAGAACTGGTACCTATTCTCGATCCTCAGCCCGTCGCTTGTCTCGATCGAATATCGCCGCAGAAAATGCTGCAGCGGCATTTCAAAATCGATGTACAAAACACGCTGCGGTTCGAGTTCACAGCCGGGCTGGACCTTGTCGAACGGTGCCAAGGGCTTACCACGCGCCAACGATTCCGCGATGTGCACAGCCAGGGCACTTTTGCCCACTCCCGGAATCGAGAACAGCACCGCAACCTCTTCCTCGAGCCATAGCGGCCCAAACATTTGTTTCATCGGCAGCCAGTTCTCAGTTACCTCTTTGGTCTCGCTTCCCGACCGCACCCAAAGCATATCCGGCTGCGGAGACCACGCCTTCGGATCCTTCTTCTTACTCTCCGCGATCAGCTTTTCCCTGAGTGCTCTATTCGGATCCCAACCCGCCATCGACCCATAATCCTGATCCCCAAACTCAAACATCGGCATATTCATTTCTCCTTAACAAACGTATTTGATGTCATATGTTTGTTACGATAAATGAAACAAAGAGTTTCGTCAAGCGAAATATGTATTATTTGTGCAACAGCGTAAGAATATTTCAGCCACGAATAAACACGAATTGCACGAATCAGCTAGAGCTTAGTATTCGTGCAAATTCGTGTTTATTCGTGGCTAAAATTTTCTTATTACTTTACCGGCACGGCAGCCGCGCGAGCATTGTAAAAGGCAATGAAATCTTTCGTGATATCTGTGGTGTCGCCCACAAACAGCAATGCTCCGGCCTCGGTGAGCTTACTTGAATCGAAGATCGCATAAGAACATCTCGGAAAAGCGTAGCTTTTCCGCTCGGCGAAAAGAATAATTTTGCGTTCGGCAAGGAAATTAAGTTGAGTCAAGACAAATAAGTTTAGAACTAATACTATCTCCAATCTATCTCACGATGATCGGTAGCAAGAGGCTCATCATCCTGTGGTCGATCGACCCAGAGTCTTGAACTCGAATATTCATAATCCAGCGGATTTTCAACTAAACCAGCTCGCACCGGATTCATGTGTATGTAATCAACTTTTTGTCTAAAGGTATCCTCACCAACTATCTCGAGAGAATCTGGATGGTGATGCCACACGGAATGCTGGTGATTTTTATTTCGTACAGCCTCACCTCGGAGTTTGAATAAAGATTCGTTGAATTCATTTTCTTTCAGGTATTGGATAACACGATGTGCGGCAACACCATTTAGGAGCCTTAGAACATCACTCATCTTTCTTTCCGAGTAAGCCAAGATGTGCGTATGATCGGGCATGATCACGTACGCTAGGATGAGTATACCGTGGTTACTTCGGGCCTCGTTGTAACCGTTGCAAACAATCTGTTTGATCTTATTCGTGCGAAAGATGTGGAGCCGGTGGTGGGTGACTGAGGTGAAATAATACGCTGGCGTTGTTCTGGATATCTGGAACATACAAAAATCTTAGGTTCAGCGAGCAACGGTAGTTTTTTTCTTCTCTTCCTCAGCATCTTCTCGCCGAGCGGAAAAGCTATGCTTTTCCGAGAAATCCTAAATGCTTTTGCGGCTATGCCGCCGATCTAAACAGCGGCATAGCCGCGATGATTTTAATGAAACCTCCCGGAAAAGCATAGCTTTTCCGTTCGGCGAAAAAAATGTAAGCATTTCGAGATAGAATTTTCCACTTCGTAAGATTAGATTTCACCTTGCTCAAAAACAGTTCCGTCATCACTTTATTTCCGATCGCTCCATCAATTCCCCCAAATATTTCCCCCAGATCGCCGGGATCGTGTGGGTGCCGTGGCCGCGGGTTTCGTCGGTTATGGGGAGGACGATCGCGCGGCCCAGTTTTACTCGTTTGATGCGGTCTTCGAGGATGCCGAGTTCGGGTGGGTTTACGGCGTCGTCGGCTGAGTTGATGGCGAGGAGGTGGGCTTTGATGGTTTCGAGTTTGGGTTCGGGGTTGTAGTCGCGTGAGGCTTCGAACTGGTAGAGCATGTCGTTGGCATCGGTGGTGGCGAGGCGTTGTTTGATCTGCTGGTCAAATGCGGTGTCGGCGGCGGCTTTGGAAGGCATTTGTTTTTGCATCTGGAGCGGCGCACTGCCCATCATGATCAACGTGTAGATCGCCGTCGTCAGGCCCTGGACAGGTTGGGTTTTGTATTCGCCGTTCATCCACGCCGGGTCGTTGCGGATCGGGTCGATGACCATTCGGCGGAAGAAACGGTTGCGTCCCGCGATCTCGACCGGCAAACTCGCCAGCGGCATCACCGCGTCCATGAAATCAGGATACATCTCAGCCCACAACCACGAATGCATCCCGCCCATCGACGTTCCGGTCACGAGTCGCAGATGATTCACGCCGAGTTTCTCGTTGAGCAGCCGATACTGGGCGTTGATCATGTCGTGATAGCAATATTTCGGAAACTTCGCATGCAGCCCGTCGCTCGGCTTGCTCGAAGCCCCGTGGCCGATGTTGTCGGGAATGATTATGAAATACTTCTCAGCATCAAGCAGTTGGCCTTTGCCAAACAGCACCCCCGCAAACCCGCGTCCCAAAAACTGAGTATGACCCCCGCCCGTCCCGTGATTGATGATCACCGCATTCGTAACCTTACCGCTGCTGTCTTTACGAGGAGTCCCGAACGTCACGTAATGCAGCTTCAACTCCGGAAGCGTCTCACCACTTTCGAATTTGAAATCTTTGATAAAGAAATCACCGCCGGTGCCGGAAAGTTGGGGCGTTGGTGATGGGGTTGGCTGCTGGGCTAGAGAGATATTTGCTGTCAACACGAGAGCAACGGCAATCGGTAGGATAAATGCGAAGATTCTTTTTCTCATAGATATTCATTTGCCGGTCAGCGAAACCCAGTCGCTACCGCTCCCGGTTCTGACTCTGCATCGGGATCTTAACATCATTGTTTTCAGCAAATTCCTTTGCTTCGTCATAGCCAGCATCTACGTGTCGAATCACGCCCATTCCGGGATCGGTTGTTAGGACTCTTTCGATGCGTTTGGCAGCCTCTGGAGTTCCGTCGGCGACGATGACCTGGCCGGCGTGGAGCGAATAGCCGATGCCGACGCCGCCGCCGTGGTGGAGCGAGACCCATGTCGCACCGCCCGCGACGTTGATCATGGCGTTGAGATAGACCCAGTCGGCGATCGCGTCGCTGCCGTCTTTCATCGATTCAGTCTCGCGGTTTGGCGAGGCGACGCTGCCGCAGTCGAGATGATCGCGGCCAATGACGATCGGAGCTTTAAGCTCGCCGCTAGCGACCATTTCGTTGAGTTTCAGGCCAGCTTTTGCTCTCGCACCGTAGCCGAGCCAGCAGATACGCGCCGGAAGCCCCTGAAATTCCACATTTTCCTGCGCCATCGTCAGCCATTTGGCGAGATGGTCGTCTTCGGGGAAGAGGTTCATGATGGCTTCATCGGTTTTATAGATGTCTTCCTTGTCGCCCGAGAGAGCGACCCAGCGAAACGGCCCCTTGCCCTCGCAAAAGAGCGGGCGGATATAGGCCGGAACGAAGCCGGGATAATCGAACGCGTTCGCGACGCCGTTGTCTTTAGCACGCTGCCGAAGATTGTTGCCGTAATCGAAGACGATACTGCCTCGCTTTTGAAATTCGAGCATAGCTTCGACATGCTTTGCCATGCTGTCCATCGCCGCTTGTTCGTAGGCGGACTGATCGCGTTTGCGAAATTCAGCGGCTTCTTCGACGCTGTAGCCAACGGGAATGTATCCCATCATGACGTCATGAGCCGAAGTTTGGTCTGTCACAACGTCCGGAATGACGCCGCTGTCGATCAATTGCCAATGAACCTCTGCCGCATTTCCTGCGAGGGCGACAGACTTAGCCTCTTTGTTTTCAACAGCTTCACGGACGAGAGTTAAAGCTTCGTCGAGGTCTTTTGCCGCGACATCGACCTGTTTTAGCTGCAAACGTCGCTCGATTCTCCACGGATCGACATCAACCAACAGTCCGACACCGCCATTGAACGTGATCGCCTGAGCCTGAGCACCGCCCATTTCGCCAAGTCCGGCGGTGAGGACAAGCTTCCCTGCCAGATTTCCCCAGCCGTGCTGGCAGGCAAGCGAGCCAAATGTTTCGTAAGTTCCCTGCAAAATTCCCTGCGTACCGATATAGATCCAGCTTCCCGCAGTCATCTGCCCGTACATCATCAGCCCGTAGCGTTCGTATTGGTCGAACTGCTCTTGCGTCGCCCAATGCGGGACGATGTTCGAATTTGCCAATAAAACACGCGGCGCGTCAGCGTGGCTTTTAAAAACGCCGACCGGTTTTCCCGACTGGACGAGCAGCGTTTCGTCTTCGTTCAGCTCACGCAAACTCTTAAGGATCGCGTCGTAACTCTCCCAATTTCTCGCCGCCCGTCCGCGTCCGCCGTAGACGATAAGGTTATCGGGATCGAACGCGACATCCGGATCCAGATTATTCTGGATCATTCGATACGCGGCCTCTATAAGCCAGTTTTTGCAGGAAAGTTCGGTGCCCGTCGGGGCGTGTATCTCACGTTTCATATGGTCTCAGATTATGATAACTGAATTGGTGCGAGCATTAAATTGAAGCTGACCGGAATGCCGTTCCCGGTCACCGTATGATAAAATCAGATATATTTCTTCAATAAGGATCTTGTAAATATGAAGCACATTACATCGACGTTTTCGATCGCTTTGGTTGCGTTTCTACTCTGCATTTCAGCCAGCGGACAGGCGAATGACAAGAAGCCAACTTCAACATATGACGAAGGTCTTGCCAAAAAGCTCGGTGCTGACGAGCGTGGAATGAAAATGTTCGTGCTGTGCATCCTGAAAACCGGGCCGAAGGATGCCGAGTTCAAGGGCAAGGAACGTGATGATATTTTTGCCGGACATTTTGCAAACATCGGGAATCTTGCGGAGCAAGGCAAACTCGCAGTCGCCGGGCCGTTTGGCAAGAACGATAAAACATATCGCGGGCTTTATATTTTCAACGTCACCACGATCGCCGAAGCGGAAAAGCTAGTCGTCATGGACCCAGCGGTCAAAGCGGGAGTTTTCGTTCCCGAATTGACGCTGTGGTACGGAAGTGCAGCGATGATGACGGTAAATGATGTACACAAAAAGATCGAAAAGCCGGCAACGCCAAAGAACTAAGTGACCCACGCAGATCTAATAATCCATAACGCCGGGCAGCTCGTCACCTGTGCTTCCGGCGGCAAACCAAAGCGCGGTGCGGATATGCTCGATGTCGGGATCATCGCCGGCGGGGCCGTTGCTATCGCCGAGAGCAAGATAATCGGGGTTGCGACGACCGAAGAGATCCTGTCTGGTTTTAGGTCCGAGAAAATGCTCGATGCGGAGGGCCGTGTGGTCTGTCCGGGCTTCGTTGATCCGCACACGCACATCGTTTTCGCAGGCGACCGCTTGAACGAGTTCGAGCTAAAGATCAAGGGTGCGGAATATCTTGACATTCTCGCCGCGGGTGGCGGGATCATTTCGACGGTTCGAAATACACGTTTGGCGTCGATCGAGGATCTTGTTTCGCAGAGCTTGAAAAGGCTCGACAAAATGCTTGCGTGCGGCACGACGACCTGTGAGATCAAAACCGGCTACGGCCTCGATACAGAGACTGAGCTTAAAATGCTGGCGGTTATCGAAGTGCTTGATAATACGCATCCGATCGATGTTGTACCAACGTTTCTCGCTGCTCACACGATCGCCCCGGAATTCAAGGAACATCCAGATGATTACGTCTATCTGATATGCTCAGAGATGCTGCCGCTCGCATGGAAATGGTACGAACAATCGCATTTTCCTGCAAAAGGAACGCCGTTCTTCTGTGATGTGTTTACTGAGAAGAATGCATTTGATCTTGGCCAGTCGCGACGTATTTTGGAAACTGCCCGCTCGCTTGGTTTTGGAATAAAGGCTCACGTCGATCAATTCACAAATCTAGGCGGTTCAAATCTCTCGATCGAGCTGAGCGCTGCATCAGTCGACCATCTCGATGCCATCTCGGACGCAGAGATCGCTCGACTGGCGGACAGCGAAACAGTCGGCATAGTTATCCCGACCGAGAATTTCAACGCCGGGAAAACCCAATTCGCACCTGCTCGCAGGCTCATCGACGCCGGATGTGCGATCGCTCTATCGACAGATTACAATCCAGGTTCGGCTCCTTGTCCGTCGATGCCGATGGCAATGGCGATCTCGTGCCGGTATCAGAAACTACTACCTAACGAAGCTTATAATGCGGCAACGATAAATGCGGCTTTTGCGATCGGCTTGAGCTCATCATATGGGTCGATTGAGGTCGGCAAGAATGCGGATATTTTAATCCTAGATTCAAAAGACTATCGCCAGCTCGCATACGAATTTGGTTTCAGCAACGTGGCACGCACAATTAAATCAGGTAAGTTATTGCCCTAATGAATGAAATTGTACTTAATGGCGAAAGCCTGACTTTTGAACAAGTTATCGCGGTCGCGTACGGTAGGCCGGGCGAGCCACGTGTTGTTTTGGCTGATGCGGCGAAAAACGCTGTTGATCGTGCGGCAGCGGCTGTGCAGACTTTGCTCGATCGCGGTGAGATCGCTTACGGGATCACGACGGGTTTTGGTGCTTTCAAGGACAAGATCATCAGCCGCGAGGAGGTTGAGCGGCTCCAGCGGAATATTGTAATCAGTCACGCGGTCGGAGTCGGGAAGAGTTTCGATATTCCGACTGTGCGGGCGATAATGTTGATCCGGGCGAACACACTGGCTCGGGGATTTTCCGGTATCAGACTTTCGACGCTCGAACTGATATTGGAATTGCTAAATCGAGGCGTTCATCCGTCGATACCTGAAAAAGGCAGCCTCGGTGCGAGCGGCGATTTGGCTCCATTGGCTCATTTCGCCTGCGTTTTGATCGGCGAGGGCGAGGCTGAATATCAGGGTGAGATAATCAGCGGTTCGGAAGCGTTGTCGCGTACCGGACTCAAACCGGTAAAACTCGCAGCGAAGGAAGGCCTTGCATTGACCAATGGAACGACGGTGATGACCGCGGTCGGCCTTTTGGAGACGTGGAAGGCGAAGCATCTCGCTGAGGTCGCCGATATTGCGGGCTGTCTCAGCCTCGAAGCTCTTCATGGAACCGTTTCAGCGTTCGATGAGCGAATCCATGCCCTTCGACCGCATCCGCGGCAGATCGATTGTGCGAGAAATCTTAGAGCGATACTCGCCGAGAGTGAATTCGTGCGTGATTTTGATCCGTCCAACGTTCAAGATGCATACACGCTGCGTTGTATGCCGCAGGTTCATGGGGCGTGCCGGGATGCGATCGCATACGCCGAATGGCTGATAAAGATCGAGCTGAATTCGGTGACGGACAACCCGTTGATCTTCCTGTCAGAACCACCTGCGGTAGCGGGTGGTTTAAGTGGCGGCAACGAACAACCACCCGCTACCGCAGGTGGTTCTGACAAGATCATTGAGGTCATCAGCGGCGGTAATTTTCATGGCGAGCCGCTCGCTCTGGCATTCGATTACCTGACGATCGCACTCTCCGAGATCGGGAATATTTCGGAACGCCGGATCATGCGGCTTACTGATGAATCTTCAAACGCTCACATTCTGCCAGCATTTTTGACCGACAATGGTGGGCTCAATTCCGGTTTTATGATAGTCCAATACACGGCGGCGGCTTTGTGTACTGAGAACAAGGTTCTCGCACATCCTGCGAGTGTTGATACCATACCAAGCTCGGCAAATGTTGAAGATCATGTCTCAATGGGGGCAACGGCCGCGCTAAAATTGCGCGTCGTAGCTGAGAACCTCGAGACGATCCTCGCTCTCGAAGCGTTCTGTGCTGCGCAGGGCATTGATTTTAGAAAACGAGTGCTTGGCGATGGCAAACAATTGGGAACTGGCACGCGTGATCTTTATGAAAAACTTCGCGAAAAGATCCCTTTCATCGGCGTCGATGAGTACATGAAGCCGCATATGAACAGTGCCTGCGAAGTCATCAGAGGCTTTCCGACGAATATATGAGAAACAAAGGGTTGATAGTTGTAAGTTTGGTCATTCTAGCTTGCGTCGGGTGTTGGTCTGTGGGGTCTAAGGCCGAGCCGAATACCGCCAATACAAGTGAAATGAACGAAACGATTGCGAAGAAAGGATTCCTCGAAAATCTTCCGAAAGGATTTGAGCAGCCTACCGACGATGCCGGACGTCTGTTGCTTCGTGAATATGGAGCTGTTTTTCTTGCTCGAAATGGTGCTGTTCCTCCCAAAAAAGTTGTTTTCAGGGATGAAGCCGATGTAACGGCGTTTCAATCTACGCTGCAGCACTCGGCAGAATCGATCGGCGGAACGACTGTCGAACTTCAGGCGGCTGCGATGGCTGGTTTACAGAAAGCACGAGCCGAAGCTCAGCAGGCCGGGCTCAATATAACGCCACGCGGAGCTGATTCGGCACGACGCGGTTATAACCAGACCGTTTCGTTGTGGGCAAGTCGCGTGAATCCCGGATTTGTGTTTTGGGTTGGAAAAGGCCGCGTGACTCAGGCTGAGGCAAGTCGAATAAAGGCACTTACACCATATCAACAGGTTCCCGAGATCCTAAGGCTGGAGCAGTCGAACATCTTTTTCGCCAAATCGCTCGATAAATCGATCATCTATTCCGTAGCACCTCCGGGAACATCACAGCATCTCTCGATGCTTGCTCTCGATGTCGAGCAGAATGAGAATGCAAAGGTTCGTGCGATCCTCGCAAAAAACGGTTGGTTCCAGACCGTCGTTTCGGACCTACCGCATTTTACATATATCGGAGTTAAGGAGTCAGAACTAGCCGCTTTGGGTTTGAAGCAGGTTCAAAATGGCGGAAGGACTTTCTGGATACCAGAGTTCTAGGAAACAAAAATGCAGAACCGCACAAAATAAGGCTCTCTCGATCACTGAGAGAGCCTTACTTTGTGCGAGTTTCCGCAATATTAAACCAATTAACCAATAAACATTTCGTCGTCGAGATAAACCCGATCTATCTGCTTCGGTGCCGGAGCAAATAAAACCTCAAGGCCTTTTTTCACACCAGCCATTACCGCCGCGATCTCCCGAGCCGGAACAACGATCTTTTGATTGACGAATTCGGTTGTCGACGTGACCTGATCATGAGTTCGGTCGATCGAACGGCTGACCATGTCGACCTTGTCACGAGCTGTCAGGGCCGTATGATTGACGATATGGCGAAGCTCGGTCACCTCTTCCTTGATCAGTTCCGTGGATTCCGCTAGATGCTTGGTCGCTACCGCGAGATTTGTTGAGATATCGGTAAACTGCACCGAGATCGCCTTACCTTGAACACTTATTGCATCAACCTTCGTGATCAGCGGTTCGACCTTTGCCTCAAGATTTTTGACCGTAGCGACGACACGCCGAACCGTCATCGCAATAGCGATCAGCGAGATCGCCATCACGATGAACGTAATAGCGATCACGATCGACGAGATCATCATCCAAAACTGAGGCTCGTTAACATTCATAAACTAGGGCTTAGCTTTTCTTTTCAGGATCATCGAGAACCGGATAGCTCGCTCGACCTTCGGTAATCGAGCTCGATTCATTCTTGCGTTTTTCCGCAGTGTAAGCTTCCTTTCCAGCTTCGATCGCAGCACTAAAAGGGTTAGCAGTATTAGCTGCTGCCGTCTTGGCTTTTTCACCAAACTCAGCGGCTTTGTCCGCAGCTGTTTGATAAAACTCACTGGCACGCTCACGCGATACTTCGTAGTATTCACCGGCGCGCTCCTGAAGCTGCGCAGCGGTCTCCCGGCTCTTCTCGATGCCCTTTCGGGTCGCATCGGCAATATCGCCGCGGAGCTCAACACCCGATTTCGGCGCGAACAAAAGAGCCAAAATAGCACCGATGCCACCGCCAACGATCAAGTACGTCAATTTGGTAGCCGCACTTGTTTCACTTTCATATTCGTGTCTCATAAAAGCACCTCCCGCGTACTTTGAATACGCAATAATATCGAAAATCTTCCGTGGCTTAACTATAACAAAACTCTTGAGTTCGGGCAAAGAAATATTTTCGTAACGTAAATCAAAGCTCCCAATCACCCTGCCCTTCGCGTTCCACTAAATAACCGGCATCTTGAAGGTGTTTTTGCACGTCTTCGCCGTGAGACTCGTCTCGAACTTCAAGCAGCATCTGGATACCGACACGTCCGAGCGGAGCAAGCCACATGGCTCGGCGGTGGAAAACTTCGATCACGTTCGCTCCGGATTCCGCAACCGTATTTAGCAGAGCCGCGAGCATTCCCGGGCGGTCGAGAACCAGCAATTTCAGCATTATGTAGCGGCCTTGACGAACGAGTACCTGCTCTAGAATTCGTGACAGAAGATTTGCGTCAATATTGCCGCCGCATAGCACGGCGCAGACGTTATCACCGCTTTTTACCTGGATCTTTTTCGCGAGTAAGGCGGCGAGCCCGGCGGCACCTGCTCCTTCAACAACCAGGCGATTGTTTTGAACGCAGAAAAATATCGCACGGGCGATCTCTTCTTCACTGACTTCGACAACCTCGTCGATCAATTCCTGAATTATGGGAAAAGTTAGTTCGCCGGGGGTTTTCACTGCAATTCCGTCAGCGATCGTCTGCCCGGGTTTCGCTACAATACCGTGACCGGCTTTCAGGCTCGGATTTACCCACGTAACGGCTTCTGACTGAACGCCTATCATTTTCACGTCCGGTTTAAGCGTTTTAATCGCGGTTGCAATGCCCGAAATCAGCCCACCGCCGCCGATCGGAACGATGACGGTAGTGATCTCGGGCAATGCTTCGACGATCTCAAGGCCGATAGTTCCCTGACCCGCAATTATTCGTTCATCGTCGAAGGCGTGGACGTACGTAAATCCCTTCTCCGCCTGCAGTTCGCGCGAATATGCCACAGCCTCGTCGAATGTCGTTCCGTGAAGCACAACCGTTCCACCGAAATTCTTTGTTGCAGTTATCTTTGTAAGCGGAGCGTTTTCAGGGAGAACGATGGTTGATTTGATCCCGTTCAGAGTTGCGGCGAGTGCCACGCCCTGAGCGTGGTTCCCGGCGGATGCCGCAATAACACCGCGTTCCTTTTCTTCATCCGAGAGCCGCGAGATCTTGTTGTAAGCACCGCGGATCTTGAACGAACCGCTTCGCTGCAGGCATTCCGCTTTTAAGCTCGCCTTCGCTCCGATCTCGCGTGTGAGCCGATCGTCAAAGAGCACAGGCGTCGGCGTTATTATGCCCGTTAGAATTCGGCGGGCTTCCTGAATGTCGGAAAGTTTGACTGTCATAAGGTTGTTCGGAATTATAGCAAACACATCGGAAATAGAGTATATTTGTTTAAATTTCGAAGGAGAAAATATGGAGCTATTCGGTGTCGGTGCAGCGTTCTTACTATTCCTCGGTATTGCATTGCTGGTGATCGCATTTAAAACGATCAAAATCGTTCCGCAATCGAGCGTTCTGCTCATCGAACGTCTGGGCAGATTTAGCCGTCTGGCGTCGAGCGGGCTCAATGTGATCGTTCCGATCATCGATTCACCGCGTGCTGTTTACTGGACGAATGTGCGGCCGGGAACAACGTCCATCGATCTCCGCGAGCAGTTCATTGACCTTCCGCCACAATCGGTAATTTCGCGAGACAACGTGATGATGGGCGTCGATTCGGTCGTTTATTGGCAGATCACCGATCCGGTAAAGGCGACGTATGAGGTCAACGATCTTGTCGGCTCGATCGTTCAGTTGACCTTCACGGGAATGCGTTCGGTGATCGGTAAACTCGATCTCGACCACACTCTTTCGTCACGCGATCAGATCAATAACGAACTCCGGATGATCCTCGACGAAGCCACCGACAAATGGGGCGTCAAGGTCACGCGCGTCGACATTAAAAACATTACTCCGCCCGAAGACGTAAGAATAACAATGGAAAAACAGATGACGGCCGAGCGTAACCGCCGAGCATTGATCCTCCAGGCAGAAGGCGACAAGCAGGCGGCGATCACCCGTGCGGAAGGTGAAAAACAGGCGGCTGTTACACGTTCGGAAGGTAACAAGCAATCAGCAATTCTTGATGCCGAAGGTGCTTCTCAGGCTCGAATGATCGTTGCAAACGCCGAAGGTCAGGCAATCGCACAGATCGCCGCCGCTATTGGCGATCGTGCTCAGACGGCTCAGTATCTGATCACTCAGCGATACGTTGATTCGATGCGTGACATGGCAAAAACGCAGAATTCGAAAGTTATCTTTATGCCGATGGAAACATCGGGCGTACTGGCGAGCGTCGGTGCGTTCAAGGAAGTTTTTGCTGCGACTGGTGAGAATGACGAGCTGCCAAAAGCTCCGCGTTCGCCACGCGAATTGGACAAATAGTTTGGAGGGAAACTTGTTATGTTGAAAGTAGGAACTTTATGCTGTGCTCTATTGATCTCAATGGTCGGCGGAGCTGTGTTTTACCATCATCACATCGATAACCGCGTCGAAGCCGCCGCTGCGGCGAGCGTTCTCGATTTCAAAATGCGGGATATCGACGGTAAGGACGTCAAACTCAAGAAATACAAAGGCGACGTATTGCTCGTTGTAAACGTTGCAAGCAAATGCGGTTACACGCCGCAGTATGAAGCGTTGCAGGCAACGTATGCAAAATATAAAGAGAAAGGCTTCGAGATTCTCGGCTTCCCTGCTAACAATTTTGGCGGCCAGGAGCCAGGAACGGCAGAAGAGATCAAGGAGTTTTGCTCGTCGAAATATAAAGTGACCTTCCCACTTTTCGCCAAGATCTCGGTCAAGGGCGACGATCAGGACCCGCTTTACAAATTCCTGACCAGCACTGAAACGAATGCCAAGCTGGGCGGCGACATCAAATGGAATTTCACCAAATTCCTTGTTGATCGTAAAGGTAATGTAGTCGAGCGTTTTGAGCCGAAGGTTAAGCCTGACAGCCCTGAAGTCACGGCTGCGATCGAGAAATATTTGGCGGCTAAATAGCGACTGGACCGCAAGCGTCCCGCTTGCCACTAGCGTTCCTTAATATCACAGAATCCGTGGGCGGATCCGGAGAGATTCGCCGCGGGCAAGCGAGACGCTTGCGTTCCAATCCACGGATCGTGCTGCGAGCATTGTTCGTGGATTTCTATTTCTTATGAAGTTAGTAAAGATCGTCTTTGTTTTATTGGTTCTTGGGATCATCAGCATCGCGGGGTTCTCATATTGGGTTTCGCGAGCGATGAACACGCCAAAGCCACACGATAAGGCGAACCAATACATAAAGATCGAAAAAGGCACGTCGCCCAGCGGCATCATCTCAAAACTCGCTGCCGAAGGCGTGATCAGCGGCGAATTGCCAACGCTGGTTTACCTTAGAACGATCGGTGACGCGAGCAAGCTTCAGGCGGGCGATTATCAGTTCGATTCGCCGATCACACCGCTTCAGGTACTAAAAGATCTCGAGAAAGGCGAGGTTCTGACGACGAAGCTAACTATCCCTGAAGGATTTACTCGCTTTGATATTGCGAAACGCATCGCTGAGAAATTTCCCCAACAACCGCCCGTTGACGATAAAGCTATCCTAGCGATGATGGATGACGTAACCATGATCCGCGATATTTCGCCGACCGCGAAAAATCTCGAAGGTTACATGTACCCGACAACATATAACCTGCCGCGAGAGACGAAACCATCTGAGATCATCAAGCGAATGGTCGATGAATTCCGCAAGTTCTGGAAACCAGAATGGTCGCAGCAAGCAAAAACGCTCGGCCGCACACCGCACGAGATCGTCACCATCGCTTCGCTGATCGAAACTGAAACGGGCGTCGAAGCCGAACGCCCGATCGTCGCCGGGATCATCAACAACCGTCTGTCAAAGAACATCCCGCTCGGCATCGACCAAACAAACGTTTACATCGCCAAAATGATGGGCCGTTGGGACGGCACGATCAATAAAAGCGACCTCGAGGTCGATTCGCCATACAACACCCGTACCAAAACCGGAATCCCACCCGGCCCGATCTCATCCGTCACCGAAAGCTCCATCAAAGCCGCCCTAAATCCATCAGCGAACGATTACATTTTCTACGTACGCAATGTCGATCTAAACGATGGTTCACACTGGTTCTATAGCTCAGCCGCCGAGTTTGAGAAAGGTAAGGCGAAATATCAGCAGTGGTTGGAGAAAGAACGCCAAGAAAAGAGAGCGGGCGAAAGCAATAATAATTGACGTAGTTACATTGTGTAGTTACACTACATATGAGATTTGAATGGGATGAAAACAAAAGAATCGATAACCTAAATAAGCATGGTTTTGACTTTCGAGATGCTTATCGCGTTTTCGAACTTGATGTCATAACAGATATCGACAATCGATATCGTTACGAAGAAACCCGGTTCTATACAATTGGAATGTTAGACGGTCGAACGGTAGTGATTTCGCATACTGAAACATCGGTTTCAATCCGCATTATTTCCTTTCGCAAAGCAGAACGAAATGAACAAAAAAGATATTTCGCAGCGTTCGGAAACAGACTGGGCCAGAATTGACGCAATGAAAGACGAGGAAATTGATTTTTCTGATATTCCCCGATTGACGCCAGAGTTTTTCGCTAATGGAATCCTTCGGAGAGGCTTAAAGCCAATAGCGAAAAAAAGCCAACTAACACTGCGGATCGATCAGGATGTAATAGAATTTTTTAGAGGTGAGGGGCGTGGATATCAAACCAAGATCAATCAGTTACTAAGAGCCTACATGGATGCCCACACCGCCAAATAGAATCAGCTATTTCGTATGCAACGGAAGCTCCTCATTCTTGTATCAACTGCCACCTTTGCGTTCTCTCTAATTAGCTGTGTGACTTATGCTGCCCGCGAATCCGCGAAGCGACAAGTATTTTCCGTAGAACAGGAAAAGACGAAAAGGGACAGAGAGATCGTTTTCTCCAGTCCGTACTGCTTTCCTGACCGGCATCCGCAATATTTGCTATTAAGCAGCCTCTTTCTTGCGACAAATCTTGCGGCAACCATTTTTTTTCGACGAACTGGAGTGTCCTTTGCCACTGCAGTCATAGCTTTTTCGATCTTCCCTTACTGGTATTCTTGGACCCAGACTGCGATCGCCGTAAACGAAACGGTTCCTGATGCGCTGTTAGACCGAATTCTTTATCGAGCCAACGAATTCGACATTATTATCTGCGTTCTAATTTTCACTGCAATTATTTTGCATGGAGTTATGTTCATCAATGGATTAGCTCGACGAATGAACGAAGCTCGTTTACCCTAAAATGATCAAACTCCTCGCCCTTGACCTCGACGGCACCACTTTAAATTCAAACGGCGAAATTCCTGACGCCAATCGGGCGGCGATACGGGCGGCTGAGGAGCGAGGCGTGCTTGTGACGATCGCTACGGGACGACGATTTCGAGATGCGAGGCCGATCGGGCTGGCGTTGGGGTTAAATGCTCCGTTGATCACGCATAACGGAGCTCTAATTAAGTATGCGGATTCTCAGGAGACGATCGCTTGCGATCTGCTTTCAACCGAGACCAGTCATGAGGTTGTTCGGGTTGGAAAAGCGTTCGGCGGCGACGCTTTGGTTAGTACCGACCCGCATTGCAACGGAACTCTGCTTTACGACCGGATCTCTGACGATAACATTCCGCTAAAAAAATATCTCCGCTGGTCTGAAAACCTGCACGGCGGCGAGGCTGGCCGCGAAGGTGTAATGCATGTTCCAAGCCTCGAGGACATACTTCACAAACAGGAGATCGTCCACATCTCGTTCTCAGGCAACTGTAAGCCGATGCGTGAACTCGAAGCGACGCTGCGTGACGAACTCGCCGGCACGGTCACGCTTCTGGCCACTATCTATCCGGCTCTCGATTTCACCTTACTCGACATTTTGCCACCCGAAGCGTCAAAAGGTCATGGTGTCGCCAGGCTAGCCGAACTCAACGGCCTGACACACGAAAACGTCATGACGATGGGCGATAATTTCAACGATCTCGAAATGCTCGAATACGCCGGAACGCCCGTCGTCATGGGCAACGCCGATGCAAAACTGCTCGATAGAGAGGATTTCTACAAAACCTCATCAAATAACGAAAACGGCGTCGCGGCTGCGATCGAGCGATTTATACTCAACGTTTGAAACGCTAATTCCGACGCTTCAATTGGATTGCTGAGTATTGAACTTGCTAAAATATCGGGATAGTAAAGATCTACGGATCGATCGCAATAACTTTTAGGAGATTTATAAGTGGCAAATAGAATTGCAGTTTTAGAAACAAACAAAGGAACGATCAAATTCGAACTTCTTGAAGACGACGCACCGAAAACGACCGAGAACTTTCGCCTATTGGCGGATAAGAATTATTACGATGGCGTGATCTTTCATCGCGTGATCCCGAACTTCATGATCCAGGGCGGCGATCCGCTTGGGCAGGGTTATGGCGGTGAGTCGGCGTGGGGTGGCAAATTCAATGACGAGATCGACCGCGGGTCGGACCTTTACGCCGGGCCTTATGAAAAAGGAACGGTCGCCATGGCGAACTCCGGACCGAATACAAACGGCTCGCAGTTCTTCATCATGCACGTTGATTATCCGCTGCCGCCGAGCTATTCAAAATTTGGCAAGGTCATTGAGGGCCAGGACGTCGTTCATGAGATCGCGACGGTTGATCGTAATCACAGCGACAAACCGCTTGAGCCGGTCGTAATGGAAAAGGTCTACATCGAGGAAGTGTAAGTGAGGGCCGTCGTCCAGCGTGTTTCCAGATCGAAGGTCACCGTCGACGGCAAACTCATCGGTGAGATCGGTCGCGGCGTTCTAGTACTGTTAGGCGTGACGCATGACGACGATCACAGCGACGTGGACTTCTTGGTTGATAAGATAGTCGGATTGCGTATTTTTGACGATTCCGACGGCAAGATGAACCTCTCTCTTGCAGATATTGGTGGCGAAATGCTTATCGTTTCGCAATTTACGCTGTACGCAGATACTCGAAAAGGAAGGCGGCCATCATTTCTTGATGCGGCGGGCGGCGAAGTGGCTTTGAGATGGTACAAATATTTTATCGCCAAGGCCAGCGAAACCGTCGATAATGTCGCCCATGGCGAGTTTGGAGCAATGATGGATGTCGAACTCGTCAACGACGGCCCCGTGACAATAATTCTGGAAAGTAAAAAGTGATATGAGAAAAATTACGTTCTTTTTGTTTATTTTGAGTCTTGCGATCGTCTCATCGTGCAGCAGCACTGGCAGCAACAGCAAGAACACCGCTACAAAGCCAGCCGCGAATGCCGATTTCAAGAAAGGAGTGGCTCCTGTTGCTGATCCCGAGATCGCCGTTATTGAGATGGAAAACGGATCAGCTTACGGAACGATCAAGGTAGAACTCTATTCAAACATCGCTCCGCTGCAGGTCGCCAGATTCAAAGAGCTCGCGAAGGAAGGTTACTATAACGGCATCGCATTCCATCGCATTAACCAGAGTGTGATCCAGGCGGGCGATTCCAATACTAAGCCTGGTGCCACGAAGACAGTCGGAAAAGAAGGTGATTCCGGCAAGCCAAACGTACCCGCGGAGTTTTCCGATATTCCTTATGACACCGGTATTTTGGGCGCAGCCAGATTGGGTGGTGATGTCAACTCGGCTAACTCGCAGTTCTTCATCATGCTCAAGCGCGAGGCCGCGTTCGATAAGAACTATACTGTCTATGGTAAAGTTATCGACGGAATGAACAACGTCCGAACAATAGCGCAGGCTCCGAAGGTCGAAGGCACCGAACGCCCGGTCGACGCGATCCGCATCAAACAGATCACGATCGTTCCAAAGTAGAAACATAAGCTCGCGTAGCTCAGTGGATAGAGTGCTTCCCTCCGAAGGAAGAAGTCGCCCGTTCAAATCGGGCCGCGAGTACCAATAAAAACGGGCATCGAGTAGATGCCCGTTTTCAATTCCCAACCGAATTCCCAACCTAAAAAAGTTTATTTTAGCCGATTAACTCCGGCCAGTTTATTTCCTTTGGTTCGGGCTCGCTGTCGACGAAATCGGCACAAGCGAAAGTTTCCGTTTCTTCGCGGTTGTCGTACTCTAAACCGTCTCGCATCGCGCCCATGATCTGTTCCCAAGCGTTCAGGCGTAATGGCATCACGTTGGCTCTATGAAGGCTGTAACCTTTCGCGGCCGGCCATTGCTCGAATGCTCTATTTGCGGCCACCGTTGCTGCCTCTCGCAGGCTTGGCTTGTAGATCAGCAAAGGAATAGCTAAGACCTCGATGCGGCCTGGTGCGAGCTCTCGAATGGCGGAAATTGATGCGATGTATAGCGAGTGCATTCTTAATAGTTCCGATAATCGCCCATGACACGTTTTATCCGTGTCGCGGCGTTGCCGTCGTCTTGAAACCCACTTTCGAGCGAATCTATGACAGCCGAGCCATTCTCGCGTAAACCGCGGCGGACAACGACATCGGCCGTCGATCCAGCGAAATTATCGTTGAACATTCTGATACTCGCATTTAGTTCGCCGAGCACGGTGTTTGTCCGTTCCGTGACCTTTGCGATCATGTTGTCCGCTCGTTCTTGTTGAGTCGCGAGAAAGCCGCCGAACCGCTCCGAGAGACTGCGTCCGCTCGGAGATGCGTTCGATCCGTCACCGGAACCGTTGGAACCGCCGGAATCGCTTGCAAAGGCATTTCCCGCAAGTCCTCGCCCGGCCACAGCCGCAACGCCTCCGATCGTTCCGAAGGTTGCCGCGGACTGGAAGTGCTGGATCGCACTCTGCATATGTGACGCCTTATGCGTGAAATAGAAAAGCCCGAGCATTGCCAGGCCTTGAGCCGCTTCCCAAATACTTTGCACAATGGCCATTTTCGCGATGCTCGAAATAACCTCGGTCGCGAATTTTCGAAACGACGTGCCAGCCGAGCCAAACTTTATGAAATTTTCAACGACGCTACCGACAGCACTCGCGACGGCCTGAAATGTCGAGGCCATAGCCTGCCCGACCTGCTGCATTAACGGGAGCTGTTGTTGAGCGGCACCCATGCCGCCAACGATACCCGTTATAAGACTGCCGCCGCCCGAAACATCCCAGTTTAGATCGCCATTGGCTCCCTGCTTGTCTTTGCCAACGCTATAAGGATCGATCTTTTCCCGGTCATTTATTAGCTGTTGCTGATAGCTTAAGTTGCGTTCCTGACGGAGTTTTTTAGCGAGTGCGAGCTTTTCCCGCTCGATTTTCAATTGTTTTTCGCCGTCCTCTATCTGCTTTTTGGCCCATGCCGTGATCTCGGAACTGCCCTTGAGCGTTTCGGTTCGAATGTCGATCGCCAAGACCTTGATCTTTTGCATGATTTCCGCTCGCTCTTCGTCGTTCAAGCGGATCTTGTCATTCGATAGAAGGGCTTCGGTCAAACGCCTTTCATCCATTAGGGCTTCGAGGCGAACGCGGGCAACATCCCTGATCTTTTCGGTTTCAGAGATCGCCCCCTGCGTCAGAGCGTTTTCGAGTTTTGCCGTGCGTTCTTTGTATCCAGCGGCATAGATCTCGAGCTGATCAGCAACGGATTTTCTAGCCGCATCGACTTCAGCCTTCCGCTGCCGTTCTGCTTCCGCTGCCTGTGCATCGGCAGTCGACTGCGGGCTTCCGGCACCGCCACCCCCAGTGGCTTTTGGTATAGAGGTAGGCAACGAATCCGCTCCGGTGAAGTTGCCACCCATCGAAGCGTTAGCCGTCTTCACCCCAAAAACATTCCCTAAGTTTGTCAACAATCCCACCAACGGAATGATATTGAGAAGTGTTTGCCGGATGATGCCGCCCCAATTTATGGCCGCGGCCGCGGATGTGCCAAATACCTTGTCTAAGGTCGTAAACGACGCCCTCATGATCGCCGTCATGCTTCCTGCCGCAATTCCCACGCCCTGAACCGCGTTGATCAGTGACTCGGCCCAAAACGTCGCTTCGCCGCGGTTCGCCGCCATTGCAGACGAAATCGCTTTCATCGAGCTAGTGATCGAAGGCATTAGCTCGAGAGCAAACGTGCGGCCCGTGGCCGCTGCTTGAGCGGACAATGTGTCGAGCGTGTCGCCGAATTCGTCCGATGCCCGGGCATTCTCGTCCGACATCGTTAAACCAAGCTTTTTGCACTTCTCGATCAGTCCGGGAAGGTTGCCGTCAAAGGATTTGATAAACGGCAAAAGATCAGCCCCGGATTTCCCGAAAGCTGCCTGTGCTGCCGTCATTTGCTCCACGCCCGCGGGATACTTTGCGATAGTACCGAGAGCTTCGGAGAGAGCTGTATCTAAATCGGTAGACGTGACGCCGAGTTTTGCGAGTTTTGCTTGTGCCTGTTCCGAACCGTCGCCAGCTTCGCCAATCGTTTTTGCGAACTTGGAAAGCCCGCCCGTGACAGCTTCTAAGGATGATCCGGACTGATCGGCCGCGACTTTCAGCGATGAAATGGTTTCGGCGGCGAGTCCGGTCTTTTCTGTCGCGTCGAAGATCTCCGAACCGTATTCAGACGTCGCTTTCGATAAATTGAAAATAGCCGTCGTTGCCGCCAGAGCGGCCGATCCGACTGACAGAAATGCAGCCCCGGCCAAGCTCGCAATGCCGGACAACGACTCCATGCGGGTATTTAACGCCCCAACGGAAGCGTCGACCGCACGGGCCTCCCTCTCGAACTGACTCGCGTCAGCTTCGATTTTAAACAAGAGTGAGGCGGATCCGTCCAAAAGTCCCATAACATTGAAAAAGTGGGGAGTCCGAGGCCGGGTCTACGAATTGGAAACCCCGAACTCCCCGCAAGGCAGTCATCACCCTGAGGAAAAGTGTTTATGACGCTGCCGTGATCAAACCTACGATTGGCCCCGCGTCGGTCGTATCACCAACGCCGAACGAGCAATTGATGTCGAAGCGGCTGGTGGCTCTGAACAGCAAGGCATCCTTACGGAACAGCAGGCTTTCGTCGATCGCGGTGGTAAACAATCGGCGATCGGCCAAGCGAGCTCCAAGGCTAAGATCGCCAAAGATCGCACAAACCTGGCTGTTTGCTTCCGTGCTTGGCATCACCTTCGCAAAAACGACTGGATAGCCGAGGAACTTCCGATTGCGAGCATCTTCGATCTCGGTCGGCGTCGTTCCTGATGCGGCCAGCAAAAGCCTGACCATCACGTTGTAGTAGAATTTTCGCGAGACGTACCAAGATGCACTGCCGGTGTCGGCGTAGTCCGGCAATCTCCCGACAACGCCCTCGAAATCGACAAGAGCGAGCTCGCTATAAGCGTTTCCGCTGCCTACCTGAAGGCCCTTGATATTGGCGATCGTTCCATCAACGCTCTTGAGAGCTTCCCGAATTCCCAGCATGCCGCCATACGTTGACGTGCCGTCGCCATTGAATCCGCAAATATCCTCTTTGTAGGCAAATGCCCGGGCCGATGCCTCGGCGAGATGATCGCCAATGCTGATCGCTGAATCCTCAGACAATTCGCTCGAAAATGGAATCAAAACCATTTGCTTGCGAGCGGTGTAGCCGATCATTCCGAAATCGAGATCCTGATCGGAGCCTTCTTCCATTTCACCGACGAACTGACTTTCAAGTTCGCCGTTTAGGATCGGATCGGTTCGCCGATCGCTGCTCATTGGTACGATGTGAGCGTGAGAGCGAAAAACGCCGTACTTCTCCATGAGTTGCACAATGTCATTGCCGAATTCTTCCGGAACGGTAAAGCCGCCCTTCTCGTTGACACCCTCGATCTGAGCCGCACGCGACAGCATGACGCCATTCTGTTGGCACCACATTTGAGCCGAACGGTTGCCCATAGGACCGGCCAAAACCCATTGCCCGAATCTGTGAGCCCTCTGCTCGGCGTCCGGACCGGTGAAGCTTCTCAAGCGGCCATATCGCGGAATACTGCGAGCATATTCGACCCGGTTGATTCCGCCTTGCTGAAACGCAACATCTCGCGGATCCATTGGCGGCGGATTCAGTGCCGGAGCTTTCCGCCTCGACTGGATCGCGCTTCGGACATCATCGACGGTGACCGCGGAACTGGCGGCGATCATATTGCGGGCGAGATCGGCTTCGCCGAAGATCTCGGCAAATTCGACAATCTCACGTGTGCGGGTGACAAATTCGTTATCAACATTGGTGCTCATTATTTTTTTCTCCGTTGATCGGCCAACGCCGACGCTAATATCTGCCGGTACTGAGACCAGCGAAACTTCGTAAGGTGTCCAGTTATCTGATCGATACTGAGGAATTCCATCGGCGGATTTCTTTCCATCGTCGACAAGTTCGAGCGAGTGGATCATGAATCCGACGGAAACGTTTTGGCGTATGCCGGTTTGAACATCGCGAAAAACCTCTTGAGCCCGGACCGATTCGCCAAAGCGAACAACCGCCCTGGCTACGCCGTCGGCCCCGATCGTATGGCTTTCAACCACTCCGACCTGATCGGACGTGTTGTGTTCCACTAGCAACGGAGCCCCGGCCTGCAACCGGTCGGCCCGCATCGCTTTTTTGTCCAGCGTTAGCGATAACTTGCCGAACCAATGCTCGATCGGCTTATTCGACGCAAAGGCGAGACTAGCCGTGCGAGCCTCTTGGCTCACGGCGGCCCGCTCGATCGCGAAGGTGCGATGTATCGGCTTTGCTTGGAGTCTTTGAAGGATTTCTCGTGTTTCGATGATCTTCACGAGAATTAGGATAGGACGGCGAAAAGGTATTTATTCTGAGCAAATAAAATGCTCGCCTTTGTCGGTGAGATCGTACCAAAGGAACGGACGGCCCCGGGATTGCCCGATCTGCCGCTCTAGGTGCTCATGGACATAATCGTCGGCTTTCAATTGGCTGAGAAGCAACTCGACCTCATGCCGTGTATATCCAAGCTCGTCTACAATTTCCGTGACCTTCCGGCATCCGTCGCCGATCCTTTGGAGTATCAAAATCTTTTGCTGCTTGCGGGTTCTTGCGTAGCCGTTCTTTAACCTTGTCGCCGTCGACTGCAGCCATTTTCGCCCTGGCTCGTTGGCGGGAAATCGAGCCGAGAGCCGTTCCAGCTCCAAAGCACTTTCGATCGCAATTTCCCTTAAATCAGGCTCCATCACACTATGATGCTTTACCGTTTTGAATCATGGTTACTGACCATGTGCGGTGGTGCAATACCCGCGTTTTACTGTGGACCGCGGAAGAACCTGAACGATTGATGATGACGATTTCGTGCGTTCTCCGCCTCCGCCTGACCCAAAATTGAGGCAATCCGACAACCGGATCAGACTGCCTCTGCACTCTGCAACGTTTCCCATATCGACCCCTTTGAAAGACGCACGCCAGCACGCCTCCGGAGTTAAAGCCGCCGGTTGACGCTGCAAAGATCATTGCTCTCGCACTTTTGTCCAGTCGGTATTCCGCAATAGGTCCATCTCGGCGAGCTTCGGGAGCGTAGGCGTTCGTGGCTCTGCCCGCGGTTCCATGTCGCACGCCTTCCGCATCTGTGCCTCGAACCGGTTAGCGAACTCCGTGAGCATCTTATCGGTAACCGTAACCAACGCCTCGGCATCGCTGCCTAACATCTCGAGCAGGAATTGATTGTGAAACGTATTGACCACAGCGAGTGCTCGGAGCTCGGCGATCTGTTCGATTAAGACTTCATCCTTCATAAGTTCTTTCTCCTGTCATGTCCGCCAACTGTTTGCCAAGTCCGCCACTATTTATGTGTTGGCGGCCTTCGGCTTCTTGAATGCAATAGGGGAGCCTTTTACCCTGTATTCTTCGAAGTCCGCCAAGACCGCCAACATTTTTAGTAAGGCATACACTTGGCGGACTTTGGCGGACTTCATTTCCCTGCCTCCGGCATCTCCCAAAACCACGTCCCGGATAGCCCGGATTTTTGAGCCTTAACGTTTAGGCGAGCCTTAGCCCGTTCGAGTGTTCTCTCGCTGATGCCTGATCCACGGGCATCGGTTTTTAACGATGAAGTTTGCACGGGTCCGTTAGCTAACTGCAGTTGCAAAAACTTGATCGCCTCGGCAATTGCCGATCTATCCTCATTTGTTTCGTGCGACTTGTGAGAAAGCATCTCGGATACAGTGAGAGAACTTTCGCCCGTCCAGTGAAAGACGCCATCGCCGTCTATGTGAAAGCCGTAGACCGTATCTGATCCGGGACCGACGTTTAGTTTGTGCTGTGCGATCCCGCGTTTCGATTTATCATCAGCATCATGGCCAACCATTAGTCCGCTGCGACACCCTTGCAGCCACGCGACGGAGTGACCGCCGGCACTTCGAGCTTCGCCGAAACCTTTCGACTTATTGACGTGACGGATTCCAATAATTGCGATACCGTACCGGGCCGCGATCGCGTTCAATCGATCCGTGATTGGCCTAACGTCAGCCGTGTTGTTGATGTCTGCTGTTCCGGTGAATGAGAAAATAGGATCGATCAAAACCAGCCTGATCGAGTGCGTCTGTATCGTCGATTCCAAGTGCGAGAAACCAGCAACCGAGAAGTCAAAATGCCCTCGAAGCACGGCAAGTTTCGAACAATCACCACCCATCGCCTCGAATCGCGGTTTTAAGATGTATTCGGGCGAATCCTCGACGCTTAGAAACAGCACGTTTGACGGCGAATGGCGTTCACCGCTAAACGGCATCGGTAAACCGTTAGCGAGTCGCTTGCTGATGTCCAGCATGGCGAAGGTTTTGCCGATGCCTTCGACGCCGTCCATCAGTGTAAAAAATCCGAATGGAATCAGCGGCGAAGCTAACCACTCGACCTGCTTGGCCTCGACCGTATCTAAAAACTCTATTTCGAGTCCGGCATCTTTACTGATGACAGAGAGATCGCGGATCCGGTTTCGTGATCTCTCGATGATCTCCGCTGTTGGCGTGTCGTCGGCCAAGGCCGCGTCCTGGATCGCCCACGCTTCGCGTATGAGTGCCCGCCGCGTCGATCGTTCTTTGACCGCATCAACCCAGGTGTCGAGCGTGTTCGTCCACGGAACGCCGATCGTCAGATTTGTGATCGCCGGAGCCCCGCCATAACCATCAAGCGAACCGTTGCGACGTAGAACGCCCGAGACCGTGACCGGATCTATCTGCTTTTGTTCCCGGATCAGCTCGAGTATTGCCCGGTAAACGTCGCGATGCATCGGCGAATAGAAATCATCAGGCACAAGCTTCGCCGTCGCCTGAGATGCGACGCCGTTGTCGAGCATTATTGTTGCGAGAATCGCTTGCTCGGCCGATTCGTCGGACGGTAATGGCTTAGTTAGTTCACGGCGTGGTGTCATGATGCGTAAGCCTCCCTTGACCGCCGCTGCATCCGGCATTGTCGGCAAAACCGAAAGGCAAAG
The DNA here is from genome assembly GCA_047600985.1 of Pyrinomonadaceae bacterium. Taxonomy (GTDB): domain Bacteria; phylum Acidobacteriota; class Blastocatellia; order Pyrinomonadales; family Pyrinomonadaceae; genus OLB17. Next base: position 1,696,636 of record JASGKA010000002.1, read on the forward strand.
CCGCGAACCACTCCGACGCCTTCGTCGACACCGAATAACGGGTCGAACATCCCGGCCGGTAGGGTGCGGTCACAGGCCCCGCACTCGCGTCGGTAGGACAGAAAGCGGAGTAAGGGGTCGGTGTATCGCGGGACGCCGTAAAAAGCTTGTGCAATTCGGCGATAGTTTTGGTATGATGACATTGGTTTTGTGAGTTGCTTCAACAATTCCTCGTTTGGTAAAAACGGCTGCTTCGCTCGCAGTCGTTTTTATTTTCGCTTTGCTGAAACAGCACAACTCTCGAGGTATTTTTCGATGTCCTCACGGGTGTATCTGATCTTGCCCCGTACCCGCCGATAATTTATTACCTTGTCGCGACGCATTCTCCACGTAGTAACGGGAGCGACGCCTAGGAAGTCGCAGAATTCTTTATCGGTGTTCAGATCTTTGAGAGTTTGGTTAGAGATTGACGTATCCATATTTTTTTTGATCTCCAGTGCACGGTTTTGAGTAGCTTATCGCTTGTGGTTTGGAATTATTTTCGAGGGGGGCTAAATTCGTTCCCCTAATTACCTCGAATGCCCTGAACTGTGCATTTCTTTTCATTTTTTCACAGCAAAAAGGTAGTTATTTTTTAGGGGGTAATAACCTCCGCCAGGCTTCGACCTCGGAGAGGCGAAAGCGTGGATGGCCGCCTTTGAGGTACGGCATGCCTTGCTGCATCCAGCGTGTGACGGTCGCGACAGACGTTTTCTGGTCGGCAGCGAGCTCGCGTTTGTTCAGAATGCGTTCCGGTGCGGGTTTATGTGCAGCACGTTCCAGGGCGCGGGTGATCGCGGCCTCGATAATACGTTCGAAGTCGTCAACTGAAACGGTAATAAGCGCAATTGTTGGTGAGTCCATAGGTTTGTAAATGGACTCGGAGCGGGAAGGGTTTAGGGATGACGTTATGCTACGCGCTCCGCTCCGGTCCTGTCAATTTGAATTGGAGAATGTTGCTACCACAGGTGCGACGGATTTCGCTCCATACGCTCGAAAAGATCGACGCCGGTCATGTAACCGCGATCGTTTTCAAGAAACGCCTGGGTGTGGCCGTTCGCTTCTTCCTCGCCCGTTATCTCCATAGCTGTTCGATATATTCGATCAAGTCCGTAAAAATATTCTTGATACTCGACCTTCAAAGCCTCAAGCTGTTGAATTTTTCGGGCCTGCATTACTTCCTGCGTTGGGAAGACAATCAGACGGCAATTGGCTCGGATCTCATGCACGGTCTGCCGTGGGATCGCCTGTATATTTCTCACGTTGGACGGGGGTGAAGTTTTAACGCTCTGTGGTTTTCTGATATTATTTTTCATGTCTTGAATAGCCTCTCCGGGTGTATTTGAGACAAACGGCTTGCTCAAGTTTAGCGACGGGGCAAGCCTTTTATCTGCCTTGGATACTACTCATTATAAGTAGTCGTGTCAAGTACACTTATATTTATAACAAGTACTTGAATAAAATACTCATTTCTGATATTAATGAGAGCTATGACTGGCTACGAACTAAAACAAAAACGTCAAAGCTTAAAACTGACCCAGGAACAATTGGCCCGCGAATTGGACGTAGTCGTCTCAACGGTTGCCCGGTGGGAGCAGCTTAAGAATCAAGAAATATTCCAATCAGGCATGCTCTTACTCGCCCTCGAAACAATTGAGAAGCGATCGGAGTCGGAAAAATAAAAACCTCGGGAATTAATTCCCGAGGTCCCGGACCGTTGTGGAATTAATTCCTCTTCGGTTCACGGTGAACCGAAGTCCTAGTTTATAAACTCACTCTCGTAATTCTCTCTATTCATCCGGTTTATGGCGTCCGTGGTTTCTGCGACCTGACGCATCTCGCGGGCTCCAGTTTTCGCATAATGCTCCATCAGGATCTTTAGGTCTTGATGTCCGGTGGATTTTGCGATCAGTCCGAGATTTTCGCCGTGGGCAACGTGTCGCGTTGTGTAAGTTCGTCGGAGATCGTGGAAGGTGAGATCGTCAATTCCCGCAAGTCTCACGGCCGTATTGAAAGACCGCGTCATAAAGCTGTACGGGAAAACCTTTTCGCCCTCACTAAAGGTTTTGATCCGCTCGAGCTCGACTGCCATTCTTTCGCTGATCGGTGCCAATCTGCTCTTTTTGGATTTTGTGTAGCTCCCAGGCAAAGCGATGACGCCGGCGTCGAAATCAACATCAGACCATTTAAGCTGCAATATCTCGCCCCGACGCATTCCGCCGTCGAGACCGAGCAACACAAAGGCCTTAAGCCATTCGTTCCCCGTTTCCCGCTGCAGTGTGTCGTTGCACTTGATCTTTTCGTCGTCGGATCCTTTGGCCTTCCGCATCCGCGTATATGCGATGATCCTTTCTTTTGGTTCACAGGCATCGAGCAAACGAAACTCTTCGTCGACCTTAAGCGTTCGATCGCGATTGCCTACAGCCTTTGTGATCAGCGGCACCAGCTTTTTAGAAACCTTGAAAGGGTCTTTCAATATCCAGCCTTCGTCGATCGCGTGTTTTATCATCGACCGCATGATGCGGAGTTCCTTATCGACCGTCGAACGCTTCACGGTTCGCTTGAGATCCTCGTTTTTGGCCGTCCTGATGCTCTGAGCCGTTCTGTGCTGAATGTAGGCATGCAGAAGGCCTCGATCGATCTCAGCGAGCTTACGGGTGCCAAAGAACGTCTGCAGCGTCCGAATAATGTACTGAGTGGAATTGGATTTTCGCCCGGCGTAGATCTCGGCCTCGCATATAGCCGCGAGATCATCGAATGTCATCTTTTCGCCGTCGCGAATGTTGCCGTCGGTTTGCGACAACTCGTTAAACTTTTCAGAGCATCGGTCCTGGGCAACTCGCTTTCTAAACGGCCCTCGCTCGACGGTGCGATTCTTCCCCGTGCCGTCCACGTATTGCAGTCGGTAAAACCAACCTTCCGCGAGTTCGATCTCTTTCGTGCTGCCGTCCTTTAGCTTGATCTTTTTGATCCGCGGCGGCCGCTTGAAGATTAGTTTTTTGATCTCCATAGCCAATTCCCAACTAATTCCCAACCGAATGAGTGTAATATAGTGAAATAATTAGCAATGCCTGAAAGGATTGTCAATCCAGAAACAGGCTTTTCACCTCGTATTTATCGCGTTTTTGCAATAAATTGAAAATCCGTGAAATGTGATATATTTTCCCTCCGAAGGAAGAAGTCGCAGGTTCGAATCCCGCCGCGAGTACCATCTTTTTCATCTCCAAAAGGCACCCCGCTCGGTGCCTTTTTATTTACGCCTCGTTAGGCATCAAATGACAAAGATTGTAACCGTATTGCTTACAATATTTGCTGTTTTCTGCTGATCCAAACGGAACTCGGATTGTCAGAGTTTCACTTTATCGGTAAATTCGGAGGTTTCTCCTGTTCAGCGCCGATGGCACGAATATTGCCGAACCCACTTGAGAAGTACCCATCACATTCGCTCTCGGCTACTCCCGAATACTTAAATGAAATTCAAGGAAATGGAAAACCAGAAAGGATTCTCGCTTATCGAACTTTTGATCGTCGTAGTTATTATTGGCATCATCGCTGCTATTGCTATTCCGAACCTGCTTGCCGCTCGTCGTTCAGCTAACGAAGGGTCGGCTGTTTCGTCGTTGCGCACTACTCACGGCGCACAAATGACGTACGCATCGACCTATGGCAACGGTCAGTACGCCACTAACTACGCCGGGCTAGCCACCAATGGCCTCGTGGATGCAGCTCTGGCATCCGGGACGAAGAGCGGATATAACTTTGCAACTGTAGGCGTCGCGTCAACAGCGACCGCTCCAGGATCATTTCACGTAGGTGCTACACCTCAATCGACCGCGACTCTTACAGCGACCGGATCACGTGATTTCTGCGTGTCAACCGATGGCGTACTAAAGGCACGCACTGCATCCGGAGCACCTGCAGCTGGATGTACCGGGCTAACATCACTTTCGAACTAACATCTTCGGATTGCTGCCATTCGGGCGCAGCGATCAGGCAACCCACATACAGAAAAAAGACGGGCTCCTCAGGAACCCGTCTTCATCCGTGTGGATTCGTTTTAGGCTCACGGTATCTTTAAGGTCGGATCTCCATTGAGTACCCACGAAAGCCTAACATCAGTTCCAGCGGTGATCACTGTCTTTGAATCTTTAATAAGATCACCCAGCCGCGTGATCGGGCCGTCCGACATTTGCTGGAAAAATCGCTGTGCCATCAATTCCTGAATATCAGGCGTTGTCGTACCACTCGATGCCCACGCTGCCGCCGCACCGCCTGATGGGCTAAACAGTAGCGTCTCAGAAAGGGTGTCTCTATTTGGCATGATGAAGTAGCCATTAAGACAGGAGAGCATGCTGAAGAACGAAGGATGCGTAGCGTTAGTCAGTTGCGAAACCTGATTCATGGTGAAGAAATCGCTGTTTGCCCACAGCCCGGTAGACCCGTGACCTGCGTAATTGACCAGCATTGGTCCGTCGTTCATTCTATCGACCAAAGTGAGATGAGCATTTGCCTCGCCTACGCTGACCATCGTTACGGGAGTACCCTGTGGAAGCGTCTCGCGAGAAGGTGATTCACTGCCTCGAAGTCGTATCCGAGCGAGAGATCGTCCGCAAACAAAACACCTCTGCTAAAAGACTGTTGATTCGCTTCATAATCGATGGTCTTAGCTAGTGCAGTGTTTACCTGAGCCGCCGTTCTCGCCGGAATGCGGCCAATGGCAAGTTCGGCAAAGCCATCATCATCAAAGTCGACCAAGGCATCGTCGCTCGCACTCTCGATCTCGATTAGATCAACCAGCTTAGACGGAACCAGGTCGAATCTGCCGAATCCTTCATAATTCCTTCGATCGTAAGAACCATCTCCGATCAAAAGCACGTATTTTGGTTTCAAGGTCCACTCGTCGTTAGCATGACCAAAGAAGCTTCGCAAGGCCTCCTCACTCGCAGATCCATAACTGAATTCGTCGTAAATATCATCAATACTGACGACCTTGACCGTGAAGCGGCCACCAGCCGAACTTCGACGGTAAGTAGCCCACGCCTCGGCAGCATTTAGGAATGAAGGGCTAGAAGACGACACGATAACCATGTCCGCACTATTCTGGACAGCGGACAAGGTCGATGGAAGATTCTCAGTTATGGCCGTCGCCTGAAGTAAAGCCGAATCCTCTACCGCGTAACCGACCATCATTCTTCCAGAAGGAACCTTCGCCGTGAAATCAGAGCCGGTATTCACCATCGATACGTTCGATATTAAGACAGGATTACCGTCAAACGTCGTATCAAAAACGCGTACGTTTGAGGTAGAAAATCCGGTAATGTCAAATTTTTTCGCTCCCGGCGCGTAGAACGAGATCTTGTCCTGATCCGCCGAGTATTTACGCGCATATTTGACCGATACAAAATCAAACAGATTCGAGTCGCTGCCCGCCGCGGAGACGAGCTCGAGTACATTTGTACCCTCAACGAGGTAATTCGTGGGTATTGTGAAATTGCCCCAATAATAGACAAGACCGAATTGTGTGATCAGCGGCAATTCGTGGCCGTTGATCTTTGCGGTGATATTGTGGAACGTATCCGAATATCCACGAAGATTTATACTGATCGAGGTGGTTGGAACAGAGAAATCCACACCAGAAAGGTCGAAATTTATTGGTACTGTTATGTTTGAGAAGTAGGTTCCAAAGTAGTTTTCATCAGGACCATTTCGGAGATTCCAAAGATAGTTGAATCGCTCCTTCTTAACAGCTTCTACCGAGTAGCTCGCCGAAGCGGCGGCCCCGGGAACCTGACGCAGAACCTTGCTGCCGATCCTTTTTCCCGCCACAGTGTCAGCGATCAGATAATAGACCCTCGTATCGGTTTCCGGGTTGTCGAGACCCTTTCCGTAGAAATCGATGTACTGATGGTTCGGCCCGACGATGATCGCCTGCTCATTTCCGTTCATGAAAAGACGCCATTTTGACGAATCGCCGTTGACCGGGAAATTTGCTGATTGAAGTTCAGCCGCGGAAACACGATAAAAGCCGTCCTTCTTTACAGAGATCTTTACACCAGGTTGAGACGCGACCCATCTTTGATTAACAGGATCAGGTTCCTGTTCGTAAAGGCTGACAAGATCGCGGAGCTCACTGGTCAGTGAAGAAGTTCTATTTTCGATCTCCGAATTCTTCGAGTTTGCAGCCGTTATATAGACATCCGACGAACGTCCGACCTCAGCCTCAAGGCTCTTGACCTCTATTGCTGTGAATTCTTTACTGGAGAACCTCCCGCCACCCATTGGAAGACCTTCGACGACATAACGGCTACCTGCCTGACCGTTGACATCGAAGAATTCATACTCTTCGGCCGTTAAAGGGGAATTTGAACGGGCCGCCGAACCGAGAATCGTGCGTGCGGAGACACGCACGAGACCATTGTCGCCGACACGATAAACGTCATATCCGGCGACACTATTCTCCACCTTCATCTGCCATCGAACCAAAACACCGTTTCCCTCAGTGATAGCCCGCATTGTTCCAAACGCTGTTCGAGACAAAACTTTGATCGCATCAACATCCGGCGCCGGTCGTTGAGCAAAAGATGGTGTTGCAGCCGCTAACGAAAGCGAGAGTAGAAGCGCAAGCGAAACTGTTTTCCTCATAGTATTTCTCCAGTTATAGTCCGAAAATCCGAAAGCGAATAGAACTCGAAAAACATAAATCTATCACTGTTTATCGATGAATTCAACATTTTTCAATGACAGAAACATTGTTTCATCGATATTATTAACTCATCGATTGACATATTCGATAGGACAGAAATGCCCTCCAGTATTGTAAACCCTACCTAGATCGGACTTATTTTCAATGAGAAAGCTCTTAAGGAATTCTAAGTGCGGGGTCACCGATCAGTACCCAAGATAATCGAACATCCCTTCCTTGGGTAATTACGCTTTTCGCGTCCCTTACAAGGTCGCCTACCCTATTGTGTGGTCCAATTACCATTTGATCGAAAAATCGTTGTGCCATCACTTCCTGAATATCCGGCGTCGTTTCCCCGGTTGAGGCCCAGGCTGCGGCAGCACCGCCAGTTTGACTGAACAGGAGCGTTTCCGAAAGCGTGTCCCGATCAGGCATCGTGAAATAGCCGTTCAGACACGACAGCATACTGTAAAACGAAGGGTGGGCTGCATTTGTTAATTCGGAAACCTGATTCATCGTAAAGAAATCGCTATTTGCCCACAATCCCGTTGATCCGTGGCCCGCATAGTTTACGAGCATCTTCCCGTCGTTCATGCGTTCCACTAACTGAGCATGTGCATTCGAGTCGTCAACACCGACCATCGAAATTGGGGTGCCAGGAGGTAACGCCTGAGAAAGCGAAATATTCACCCCCTCGAAATCATAGTCCAGAGGCCGATCGTGAGCGAAAAGCACTCCGCGACTAAACGATTGTTGATTCGCTTCATAATCAATGGTCTTAGCTAGCGCAGCGTTTACCTGGGCCGCTGTTCTGGCCGGAATTCGACCAATTGCCAATTCTGCGAAACCATCATCATTGAAATCAACGACCGCATCGTCACTGGAGCTTTCAGTCTTGATCAAATCGACGAATTTTGACGGAACGAGATCATTCTTTCCAAGTCCCTGATAATTCCGCTTGTCATACGATGCGTCTCCAATAAGGAGCACGTATTTTGGTTTCAAGGTCCACTCGTCGTTAGCATGACCAAAGAAGCTTCGCAAGGCCTCCTCACTTGCAGATCCATAACTGAATTCGTCGAAAACATCATCGATACTGACGACCTTGACCGTGAAGCGGCCACCAGCCGAACTTCGACGGTAAGTAGCCCACGCCTCGGCAGCATTTAGGAATGAAGGGCTGGAATACGACACGATAACCATGTCCGCACTATTCTGGACAGCGGACAAGGTCGATGGAAGATTCTCGGTTATGGCCGTCGCCTGAAGTAAAGCCGAATCCTCTACCGCGTAACCGACCATCATTCTTCCAGAAGGAACCTTCGCCGTGAAATCAGAGCCGGTATTCACCATCGATACGTTCGATATTAAGACAGGATTACCGTCAAACGTCGTATCAAAAACGCGTACGTTTGAGGTAGAAAATCCGGTAATGTCAAATTTTTTCGCTCCCGGCGCGTAGAACGAGATCTTGTCCTGATCCGCCGAGTATTTACGTGCATATTTGACCGAAACAAAATCAAAAAGACTCTTATCGCTTCCTGCTCCAGATGTGAGCTCGAGCACATTTGTACCCTCAACTAGGTAATTCGTGGGTATTGTGAAATTGCCCCAATAATAGACAAGGCCAAATTGCGTAATTAGCGGCAACTCGTGCCCGTTGATCTTTGCGGTTACATTGTGAAATGTCTCAGAAAATCCGCGAAGATTTATACTGATCGAGGTAGTCGGAACAGAGAAATCCACCCCAGAAACGTTAACATTGATAGGAATGGTGACATCTGAAAAAACCGATCCAAAATAATTGTCGTCCGTCCCATTTCGGACCTCCCACAAATAGTTGAATCGCTCCTTCTTAACAGCTTCTACCGAATAGCTCGCCGAAGCGGCGGCCCCGGGAACCTGACGCAGAACCTTGCTGCCGATCCTTTTTCCCGCCACAGTGTCAGCGATCAGATAATAGACCCTCGTATCGGTTTCCGGGTTGTCGAGACCCTTTCCGTAGAAATCGATGTACTGATGGTTCGGCCCGACGATGATCGCCTGCTCATTTCCGTTCATGAAAAGACGCCATTTCGACGAATCGCCGTTGACCGGAAAATTTGCTGATTGGAGTTCAGCCGCGGAAACACGATAAAAGCCGTCCTTCTTTACCGAGATCTTTACACCAGGTTGTGACGCGACCCATCTTTGATTAACCGGATCAGGTTCCTGTTCGTAAAGGCTGACAAGGTCGCGGAGCTCACTGGTCAGTGCAGACGTTCTATTTTCGATCTCTGAATTCTTCGAGTTTGCAGCAGTTATATAGACATCCGATGAACGTCCGACCTCAGCCTCAAGGCTCTTGACCTCTATTGCTGTGAATTCTTTACTGGAGAACCTCCCGCCGCCCATTGGAAGACCTTCGACGACATAACGGCTACCTGCCTGGCCGTCGACATCGAAGAATTCATACTCTTCGCCCAGAGCAGCAGCTCGTGTGCGAGCTGAAGAACCGAGGATCGTATGGCGCGTGACCAGTTCACGACTACCCGAACCAATTCTATAGACGTTGTAGCCCGCGACGTTGTTTTCGACCTTCATCTGCCAACGAACAAGAACGCCGGATCCATCTGTAATGGCGCTCAGACGGTCGAAGGATGTACGGGCTGAAACCTTCATGGTCCCGCTGTCATCAGATGACCGCTGTGCAAAAATTGGCGATACAGCGGCTAAAGAAAGTGAGAGTAGGAGAGCAAGCGACGCTGTTTTCCTCATATTAATTTCTCCGCAAAAGCTACAGTTAAAGGATACCCTGTGAACTAAAAAAACTTTATGTTATCACCGTTTATCGCAAAATTGAGCAGTTACTTTCAGAAACAATTCTGCACAGAGATCATTTAGCTGACCAACTGACGCAGAACATAGGGCAAGATGCCGCCGTTCTTGTAGTATTCGATCTCGATCGGTGTATCGATACGAAGCATCAAGGTGGTTTCTACCACTTCCCCGCAGGATCGCTCGATCCTGAGGGTCACATCCTGACGCGGCCTCACGTCCGTTCCTTCAAGCCCGACGAGGTCGAAGGTCTCCGTTCCATCGAGCCCAAGGCTCTGTGCGGTCTGTCCATCTTTGAACTGAAGCGGCAACACGCCCATTCCGACGAGGTTTGAGCGATGGATACGTTCGAAAGACTCGACAACGACAGCTTTCACGCCCATCAGAGCCGTTCCTTTAGCGGCCCAGTCACGGGAACTTCCCGTTCCATATTCTTTACCCGCAAAGATCATTAGATGCGTATTTTCGTCTTTGTACTGCATGGCCGCATCGTAGATCGACGTTTCCGTGCCATCGGGCTGATGTTTGGTAAACCCGCCCTCGGTGGGCGATACCATTGTGTTTTTGATACGGACGTTCGCGAATGTACCGCGAAGCATCACGCGGTCATTCCCGCGACGCGAACCGTACGAGTTGAAATCTTCCGGAGCAACTCCAAGTTCCTGCAAATATCGTCCTGCAGGTGAATTCGCCTTGATCGCTCCCGCGGGCGAAATGTGATCGGTCGTGACCGAATCGCCAAAGATCGCCAGGGCCCTCGCTCCATGGATATCTGAAAAAGTACCCGTTGCCATCGAGAAATCCGTAAAGAACGGCGGTTCCTGGATGTAGGTCGAGTTAGTATCCCATTCGTATATTTGCCCGACACTGGATTCAATACTGTTCCAAAGCGGGTTCTGCTCAGCAAACTGTGTGTAGAGACGCTTGTACGTTTCCGGATCGAAGGCCGCACTCAACATTTCACGAACCTCGTCGAGCGAAGCCCAGATATCTTTGAGGAAAACGTCATTTCCATCGCGATCCTGGCCGATCGGATGAAGATAGATATCTTTAACTACAGTGCCGGCTAATGCATATGCGACAACCAGCGGCGGCGACATTAGGAAATTCGCCTTGATGTTCTGATGAACGCGTGCTTCGAAATTTCGGTTGCCTGAGAGTACCGAGGCCGCGATAATGTCATTCTCGACGATCTCATCTTCGATCGCAGGATCTAACGGCCCTGAGTTTCCGATACATGTCGTACAACCGTAACCGACGAGATTGAATCCGACCTGGTCGAGATACGGCGAAAGGCCCGTGCGATCAAGATATTCCGTAACAACACGCGAACCGGGAGCAAGCGAAGTTTTGACATAAGCCGGAACCTTCATCCCCTTTTCGACCGCTTTCTTAGCGACGATACCCGCCGCGATCATTACGGCCGGGTTTGATGTGTTTGTACACGAGGTTATCGCCGCGATAAGGACATCGCCGCTGCCGATATTCGTTGTGACGGTCGGCGTCGACCCCTCATCAAACTCGACCCTGTCGGGCGTCGGGCGATTATTGACCATCTCGATCTCGGTTTCGACGTTCGTGTTATCGGGCGAAACAGTGCTGTGGATGGAGTCCGGCAGCGATTTCGCACTCTGCTCGCCACCGCCGACCACAACCTCAGCCGGATGCGATCCCATCGTGACGTTGAACCGTCGCTCCAGATCTTCCGCGGATTTCCCATAACCGCCGTCGGCAACAGATTTCGTGAAAAGCTCGAGAAAACGATCGTCGAGATTCGAAAGCTCGATGCGGTCTTGCGGACGTTTCGGGCCCGCGACGGCCGGATTAACCGTTTCGAGATTTAGCTCTATAACTGTCGTGTAGTCCACCTCGCCTTCTTTCGGAATGCCGAACATTTCCTGTGCCTTGTAATATGCCCGGATCGTTTCGATTTGTTCCGCAGATCGCCCAGTATTCGCAAAATATTCTAAAGTTTTCTCGTCAACGCCGAAAAAGCCCATCGTCGCTCCGTATTCCGGAGCCATATTTGCGATCGTTGCGCGGTCTGTCGCATTCAATGCCGCGGCTCCTTCGCCAAAAAACTCGACGAACTTTCCAACAACGTTCGCCTTCCGAAGCATTTCCGTAATTCGCAGCACAAGATCGGTGGCGGTCGAGCCTTGCGAGAGTTCACCGGTCAAATTAACTCCGACGACATCCGGCGTGAGGAAATAAACCGGCTGCCCGAGCATTCCCGCTTCCGCCTCGATGCCGCCAACGCCCCAACCGACGATGCCGAGACCGTTTATCATGGTCGTGTGCGAATCGGTACCAACAAGCGAATCCGGGAAGTAAACTCCCTCACGCTCGAAAACTCCTTTTGCAAGATATTCGAGATTTACCTGGTGAACGATACCGATCCCAGGAGGCACGACTCCAAAACCGTTGAATGCCTGAGTTCCCCATTTCAGGAATCGATAACGCTGATCGTTACGCTTGAACTCCATCTCCATGTTCTGCTGATACGCGGCTTCACTGCCCGCAAAATCAACCTGAACCGAGTGATCGATGACAAGATCAACGGGGACCAGCGGCTCGATCACGCCCGGATCTTTGCCCATACGCTGAACTGCCGAACGCATCGCCGCGAGATCAACCAAAAGCGGCACGCCGGTAAAATCCTGCAACACAACACGAGCCACGACGAACGGGATCTCTTCCGTGCGTTCCTCGGTCGCCTGCCACGCCGCTAATGCCTTAACATTCGCTTCGCTAACCTTGCGGCCGCCGTCGTAATTTCGAAGGACCGATTCGAGAACGATACGTATCGAGATCGGCAACCTTGAAATGGTTCCGAGGCCTTGTTTTTCGAGTTCTGGCAGCGAGTAGTAGAAGCCGTCGTTTCCGGTTCCCGTAGTGAAGGATCTGCGCGTGTTGAATAGATTATGGGTCATAGTGATGATAGGGCTAGAGAAGCCTAATCTATTAGTTTAGAAAGCCTTTCAGCCAAGGTCAAGGAACGCTAGGCGACGGTTCAAGCCGGTAACGACTTGCTTCACGCCGAATTGATGTTCTATACTTTCGATTCGTCTTCGTGGCGCCTTCGTCTATCGGTTAGGACGCGAGGTTCTCAACCTTGAAAGAGGGGTTCAACTCCCCTAGGCGCTACCAACTTTCCTTACATCACTAAAAGAGGAACCATGATAGTAACAACTGGAATGGATGTTCAGGATAGGCACATATCTGAATATCTCGGTGTCGTGCGCGGTATCGTCGTCCGGGCAACCGGGCTTGGACGCGGGATCATCGGCGGGTTCAAATCGCTTGCCGGCGGCAATATCGAAGAATGGTCGGTAGTTTGCGAAGAGGCCCGCAAAGAGGCGTTCAACCGCATGGTGCAGCATGCTCACGAGATCGGTGCGGAAGCTGTAATAGGAATGCGTTACGATGCGACCGAGTTTTCACAAGGTGCAACCGAAGTACTGGCTTACGGAACGGCGGTCAAATTAAGATAGATCATGGACGATAAACCTCGCTGTCAAAGCTGCGGCATGCCGGTCGATGCGTCCTTTAACAATCTCGGGACGGACGCTCAAGGCGAGTCCGTTTCGGAATACTGCATGTTCTGCTACAAGGACGGCGGTTTTACGAATCCCGATCAGACGGTCGATGAGATGGTGCAGTCGTCGATCGACTTTATGACCGCCAATCTCGGCTTCGAAAGAGAAAAGGCTACGCAGCTGTCGAATGACGTCATCCGTAAGCTGAAACGATGGAATTAGAACAGCGGCGACCTGTCTTCCCGGCCGATCCTTAGGTCAGATATCCAACGAAACAGGCGGCTCTTCAGCCGACGCGGGTCCACAAACTCCGAAATACCGGTCGACCTTCGCGACTTACCGTCGCTTGTTGTGAGCGTAACTTCGCTCAACATCTTCACTTCAGAAAATCCCGAACGAAACGCGATATTCGGCTTGATGATCAGATCAACGCCTTCGTCCGATCGAAACGTGATCCGGCGCGGCACGAGCAAGCCCCAACGGTCCCGTTTGTGTTCGGTTGCGGTACAAGCGGCATTGCGATCTTCGATCTTTCCGTCACGGATCAAATAGAACTTTCCCGGAGCCGAATGATTCTGAACTCCGCCCAGTCGGTCAAATACGACCGTCGAATCAACAAAGTGAGCCCTGCCCCACATTCGTGAACTAAGGTTGCGGTAATGAATATTCTCGCTCGTGACCTGATCATGGTAACCAGTTCCGCGAAAATGCACCGTCTTCCTAACCTTTCCACGACGCCCGATCAGCATTATCCTGCCGCTCACGTCAGTTCGGGGAGCGACGGCGTTCCATACTCCGGATGTACGCTCGGCGATCGGGGCGAGGTCTGATTCGATCAAAAGGCATTCGAGTTCGGCCACTATCCTTCTTCCGCCTAAGGTTTTTATATCAACGTTGACGGTGAATCCAGATCCATATTGTGCTTGGTCGACCTTGAAATACGAATCGCCGATCCTGCAGCCGTGTTCGGCGATCTGAGAAAAATCACCCTCGATGTATTCATTTACCGCACTTAACACCGGCCTGCCATCGACCGAATATACGAATGAGACGGCAGGAAAGCGGTGACGTCCTGAGAATGTAACGTTCGGATCAGACCGTGAATTGAGGATAAATCGCGGTGAAAGAACGTAGTTGTCGTAGAAAGCAATAACGAGTGCTTCTCGTCCGTCATCCGAAACCGCGTCGAAGTGCCAGCTCTCGAACGCGTTCGGTCCGGCGAGGCTGTGCCATACGTCGTCTTTCAGACTTGAACAAAACGACACGTTGTTCGTCGGTTGGGAACCGTTAATTTCGGCCATTTCCGCACCTATTGCCCGCTAGTATGATGGAATTTGCTCCAAGCATCGCAGATATAAAAATAATTGGCAAACTATGCTTCGAAATATGAATCTTTACGAGTGAAAATGCTCTCCGTTACTCAAATTGCACCATTAAGATCATGAAGAACATTAAAACGACAATTTTGACTCTATGCGTAGCCGCTGCGGGACTGTTCCTCACGGCTTGCCCTGAACGGACGAGCATCGCTGATATCGAACGCGATCCCGGAAAATATCAAAATAAGGAAGTAGCAGTCGCCGGTATCGTAAAGGACAGCTATGGTATGTCCATACCCGGAACGAATATCGGCGGCGGAGCATACAAGATCGATGACGGAACTGGTTCGATGTGGATCATCGTTGCCGATGGAAATGTTCCCTCGAAAGGCTCCGAGATCGGCGTCAAGGGCATTGTCGGAAGTGGTGTGAACTGGAAAGGCAAGAATTACGGCCTCGGCATGTACGAAAAGGACCGCCGTTATCGCAGGAAATAATTCGAATATTCTGAGTCACGCATAACTACGATGAAGCGGTAGAATATCTTTCGCCGCCTCATCTGCTCGAAGGCGTGATCCGAATATATGGGAGTCATCCTTTCCGCATTTGACCGCAGTTTTTTTTCGCTCGACGCCCGTTCGCGTGATCTGCTATCGCGGATCCCGGAAGAAAGCCTTTTTGCCAAACCACGTGAGACGCCTAACGCGATGGCGATGTTCTCCTGTGGCGAATATCTTCTCAGATCCGCAGCAATGGTCGAGAAAACGTTCGGAGGAATTACCACAAGGCTCTGGGACGATCCATTCGAATGGACACTGCCCGAAAAACTAGCGACGCGGGCTGAGATCACGCGATATTTCGACGAGGTCGAGGCTACGCGGCTGAAGGGCTTCGCTTTTTTCGCCTCAGATAACGATCTCGCGCGAAATGCCCGCCCCAGAAAAGCTGACGCCGATCGCCGAGATACTGATCGAAACGCTCGCAAAAGCCGAGCATTTTCAGGGACGTGCGTTCGCTGTCTTCCAGATGCTGCTCGACGATAAACTCCCGCGGCGTTAACACGTCCGTTAACGAATGTCGGGTTCAGAACTTCATTGCATTCAGAACTTTTTCGTGTAAGAATTCGTTAAGATTTGGGTCTACCACTTAACGGAGAAAATACATGCATTGTCCTAGCTGCGGGCAGCAACAAATATCGAACGAAACGAAGTTCTGCTCGCGGTGCGGCATGCCGCTCGCGATCGTTGCCGAGGTCGTGACACACGGCGGATATCTGCCCCAATTAGCTGAGCTGAACAAACCGAAAAAGAAGTTCTTTTCCCGCAAAAATGTCCTGGGATTCAGCCTCATCTGGCTGCTCTTTTTTTTGCTGATAATGACTCCGTTCTGGGGCATTGTCGGCGTCGAGGAACTCGCCGGCGTTTCGGCTGTGATCGGCATCTTTGGCGGGCTGATAATGGCGGTTTCAGCCCTCATATTCATTGAAAAAGCGAAACCGGCATTCCCGATGATGCAAAACTCCTTTCCGCCGCCACCGCTGCAGTATCAAATGCCCGGACAGATGGATCACGCGGCTTTACCACCACAGCAATCGATCCCGGTTTCGGCCTATGCATCGCCGAAACCCGGTAACTGGCGTGACACCAACGACCTGCAGCCGGGCAGCGTCACCGAAAGTACAACAAGATTATTGGATAAGGACGAGATCTAGGAGACACGTATGTTTTGTCCGCAATGCGGCCAGGAGAGGTTATCGGTCGAGACGAGCTTTTGCTCGCGATGCGGTTTCCTGCTGACCGGAACAGCCGATCTGCTTCAGATGGGAGGATTGATCCCGAGATCGACCGTTCCTCCCGGGTTTTGGGCTCCGTCACCGCGTACTCGCGGCATCAAACAGGGGCTGTTCGTATTTCTGCTTTCGTTTTTGATCGTGCCGCTCATTACCGTTTTCTCGATAATGGTAAACCTGCGTACGCCGGCATTCGCTATCGTTGCAACGATCCTGCTGGTAGTTGGCGGCCTTCTGCGTATGGCTTATGCGTGGATGTTTGAGTCGCCAGTTCCGGGCGGCAGGACGATCGAAGAAAATGCGATCTCAGCCGCGCAGAGTTTGCTCAATCGACCGTCGAATGTACAGTTGCCGCCGCAGCAAGCGTATCCCGCATCGTCTTATGCCGCTCCCGCCACGGGAAACTGGCGTGACACCAACGAACTCGAACCGCACAGCGTTACTGAAGGCACTACCCGCTTGCTCGAGAACGAAGAGCTGCCTCAATAACCCACTGCCATACCGTCGCTTCTAGAATCTATCGCACCAAGTCGGACGCCTTTGTTGTCGATCATAATTCCGGTCGCGGAGGCTACATTTCCTGGATTTGCGGTAAATTTGTGGCCATATCCACTCAGAATGTTCAGTGTGTCAGGCGAGAATCCGAAAGGTTCATACAAAATCTCGTCTGGCAGCCACTGATGATGAATTCGCGGAGCATCGATAGCTTCTTGAATGTTCATGTCGTGATCTATTACATTGATCACCGACTGCATCACCGCCGAGATGATCCGCGGACCGCCACGAGCACCGAGAGCGAACCAAACCGAGCCATCCTTTTTCAAAACGATCGTCGGCGTCATCGACGACAACGGGCGTTTTCCCGGTTCAACCTTATTCTTCTCTCCCTGGACGAGGCCGAACAGATTAGGTTTTCCCGGCCTGGCGGCAAAATCATCCATCTCATCATTTAACAGCACACCAGTTCCCTTTGCAGTGACTCGCGAGCCATAGAGGTCGTTTATCGTGTAAGTATTTGTCACGACCGTCCCGGCCTGATCGACAACTGTGAAGTGCGTCGTATCCATCGATTCTGCCCCTGGGATCGAGCCGTGCCCAACCGCCTTGCTGTCGGAGGCTTTTAAGATATCGATCGACTTTGCCCGATCGGCCGCGTATTTTTTGTCGATCATTGTGTCCACAGGTACTTTTGCAAAGTCCGGGTCGCCCATGAACTCAGCGCGAT
Source organism: Pyrinomonadaceae bacterium (assembly GCA_047600985.1). Classification (GTDB taxonomy): domain Bacteria; phylum Acidobacteriota; class Blastocatellia; order Pyrinomonadales; family Pyrinomonadaceae; genus OLB17. The sequence continues at coordinate 1,714,025 of JASGKA010000002.1, forward strand.
CGGCAAATGCGCGCCGTGAAACTTCGGCGATCAGATGATACTTCGCCGCGGAATTGTACTTCAATTTCCGTAGGTCGTATCCCTCCAGCATATTCAAAACCTGCATCATTACTATCCCACCCGAACTCGGCGGCGGCATGGAAATGATCTCGTACCCTCGATAATTCCCACGCAGCGGCGTGCGCTCTTTAGCAACATAATTTTTTAGATCGTCGAGCGTGATGAGGCCGTTGTTTGCCTTCATATCATCGGCGATCATTTTTGCGGTCTGGCCGGTGTAGAATTCCCTCGCTCCCATTCGCTCGATGCGGGAAAGCGTGTTTGCTAGATCAGGTTGTTTGAAAATATCGCCTTCGGAGTAGTAATTCCCGTTGTTGAGAAAGATACGCTTGCTGTCCTCATATTTGGCCAGGTTTTCTTTGTAAGACTTGAACAATTCCGCGAGCCGATTTGAAAGTACATAACCGTTTTGTGCCAGCATCCTGGCCGGTCGGACAAGTTCTGCCCATTTGATCTTTCCCGAGCCGTATTTTTTGAAAGCCAGCTCAAAACCAGCGAGAGTGCCGGGAACGCCCGACGCCCGATAACCTATGGTCGAACTTCCCTCGCCGCGGATCAAATTGCCGTCTTTGTCGACAAAGATGTCGCGGTTTGCGGCCTTCGGTGCCATCTCACGGTAATCGATCGCGTGATTCTGGCCTCTTGAATCGCGAATAAGCATAAATCCGCCGCCGCCGATATTTCCCGCTTCCGGATAAACGACCGCCAGGGCGATTCCGACCGCGATCGCCGCATCGACCGCATTGCCGCCGCGTTTCATGATCTCAACGCCGATCTTAGAGGCAAGCTCATGCTGCGACGCGACCATCGCGTGCTTCCCACGAGCAGGTTCGGGCCACGCAAATGCTGGCTTGCTGAAGGGCACGAGCCCAAGCGTCAGAGCAAGGACGAAGATCGCCGAAATGGCAAAGCGGAACGGATTGTTTTTCATACTCGAAACTCTAACAAAACTCCGGTTTTACGACAAATATTCAGCATCCTTGAGAGCACCTTTTCTATTTATCCCAAAAGAGTTATAGTCATCTTTCACAACATTCTTTCAGATGTTTCTTGTCCACATGAACGACGACGGAAGTAGTAGAAATGGAACTGGCACGCTTTTCCCTGAAAAAGTATGTTCAAAATGCGCGCCGCATCATCTCGCGCCTCACCCGAAGTCTATCTGAATACCGCTTTCTAGCCCTTCTTGCAGTCCTTGGCCCAGGGATAATCGCAGCCAACGCCGGAAATGACGCCGGCGGCATCACGACCTACTCGACCGCCGGTGCAGCGTACGGTTATTCGCTGCTGTGGGCGTTCATCCCGATGACGCTGAGCCTGATCGTCGTGCAGGAAATGTGCGTCAGGATGGGCGTTGTTACAGGTCAGGGCCTGGCCGATCTGATCCGTGAGCAATTCGGTGTACGCTGGACCGCGTTGATCATGACCGCTCTTCTGATCGCGAACACCGGTGTGATCATCTCGGAATTCGTCGGCATCGCACAGGCCTCAGAATTATTTGGAGTGCCAAGATTCGTAACGATCCCGCTCGCTGCCATTTTTATTTGGTGGCTGGTAGTAAAAGGCTCGCAGCAACGGGTCGAACGGGTTTTTCTTGCCTTGTCGCTCGTCTTTTTCTGCTACGTGATATCGGCGTTCCTTGCGGGGCCGAATTGGGCGGATGTCGGCAAAGGCTTTGTTCAGCCCAGCTTTCAGTTTGATACCGGATATCTGTTTACGGTAATGGCTTTGATCGGTACGACGATCACGCCGTTCATGCAGGTTTTTGTGCAATCGTCCGTTGTCGAAAAAGGCATGGATAAAGAGGATCTCGGGATCGTCCGGGCGGATGCGATAACGGGAACTATCTTTGCGTGCTGCATCGCGGCGTTCATCGTGATCTGTACGGCGGCAACGCTTCATACTCGCGGGATCACAAGTATCGACTCCGCATCCACTGCTGCAGAAGCATTCGTTCCGTTTGCAGGAGTTTATGCGAAATACCTCTTCGCGATCGGCCTTTTCGGCGCGGCGATGCTCGCAATGGGCGTATTGCCGCTAGCGACCGCGTACAGCCTCAGCGAAGCTTTGGGCTTTGAAAAAGGCCTGTCGCGCACATTCCGCGACGCTCCGATCTTCATCGGCATATTCACCGGTTTGATCCTGATCGGAGCTCTGGTCGCACTTCTACCGGGGATTCCGCAGATAAAACTCCTATTGCTGACCCAGTGCATCAACGGCCTTCTGCTGCCGATCCTTCTGTTCGCGATCGTTTCGCTTTCAAGCAGCGAAGAGATAATGGGCAAACAAAAAAATGGACCGATATTCAAGCTGATCGCGTGGACAGTGACGGCGATCGTCTCCGTTCTCTCGGTCATCTTGCTTGGAAAATCGTTTATTGATATGTTTTAGCCCTACAATATGGCCTCATCCGAAACTCAAAAGAAAGCGATATATTTCTTCGCTTTTGTTGCGCTGCTGACCGCAGTGTTGATATTTTTCCCCAGCGACGACACTATCTCCAACTACATCGCAGCGCGGCTCGGACTTGTGCTTCAGGCTAACGGCTCGTACATGACCGTCGAAAATAATACTCCAACGATGATGGCTGAAACGACCATCAGCCTCGTTGTTAATATCCTTCGCATCATTAAGATCCTGCTCTGGATGACGGTTGTCGTGACGATCGTTCGATTTGTCTTCTACTCGGTCACAAAAGCTCTGTACCGAAAAGGTGCTCCGGGCGAAGTATCATCGCTGCTTCAAACAGTCGTATCAGTAATTATCTACATTGTTGCGTTCTTTATCATTTTTCAGACGCAGTTCCCGGGTGTTCAGCTCGCTCCGCTGTTTACGGGCTCGACCATCATCGGAATTGTCGTCGGTCTTGCTCTACAGGACACGCTGGGCAATCTATTTGCGGGGCTGGCATTACAAGCGGATCAGCCATTTCAGGTCGGCGACGTCGTCATCATTTCCAACCGTGGTGAAGGTGTTGTAGAAAGCGTCTCCTGGCGCGGGGTGAAGATACGCACCTTTCAGAATAAACTGCTTGTCATCAGCAATTCAGTATTAGGCAAAGAAACGATCGAGGTTGCCCCGAGAGATAACTTGAATGCCAAGGCCGTGTTTTTTAACACGTTATACTCGCATTCACCCACCAGAACTATCCAATTCGTTCGCGAGGCGGTTCGCCAGGTCGAAAACGTATCAAAAAAGATGCGCCCGGTCGTGCGTATTCGAAATCTCGGCGAAAGCGGGATCGATTTCGAGGTCAAATACTGGCTCGACGATTATACGATGCAGCACGACACGGATGCACTGATCCGTCAGAGGATTTGGTATGTATTCCAGCGCGAACACATTGGGTTTGCTTATCCGACCAGGACGCTCCACATCGAGCCTAAGCCGGCTGAGGTCGCTCCTGAGGAGATCGTCAACAGCATCGCCGAAAGCCTCAATCGTATCCCGATATTCAACCCACTCTCGGACGGGGAGATCGAGCAACTTGCGAATGCTTCCACATCGCGTGTCTACGCCCCGGGCGAAGCCATTGTGCGGGCCGGACAGGTCGGCAATTCGATGTTCGTGATAATTAGCGGGTCGGTTAAAGTTCAAATAACTGAAAACGACTACCAAAAGACGGTCAATACGCTGGCGGAGGATGATTTTTTCGGAGAGATGAGCTTGTTGACCGGTGAACCGCGATCAGCGAATGTGATCGCGATCGTCGAGACCGAGGTTCTGCGTATCGACAAGAACGGCCTGAGACCTATCCTCGAAGCAAACCCTGATCTCGTAAGCGTGATTTCCGAAATGATCGAAGAGCGAAAGCAGTCGCTTGTGAAGCAGGTGACCGAAGAGGAAGAGCAGGGCTCATCGCCGAAAAAAGGTGCAATAAACTCGATCAGGAAGTTTTTTGGGTTGAAATAGCTATTGCACGTTCTGGTCGTAAATATCGTGAAGCACCTCAGATATCGTCTTTCGATTCGTCCGATTTTCGGCCGCGGCATTACTGGAGCGGTTAACGTTCGTTCGAGAAGAAACCGTCGAAACCGATGGTGTTGCATCGATCACCTCCTGGAAATGAGCTCCAAATGATGCATGATCCGCGGTTTCGTTGGTTACGTGATCGACGATGGATTCCATCCTCTTCTCGGATGGTTCCTGCGGAACTACACGCTTCGTCAACTCTAAACGACTTTCTTCGAGCAATTTTTTACCGCGATTTTTGCGAGCGCGTTCGAGTGAACGGATCGCTGAGGAAGTCAGCGGAGCTTCGGCAGGTGCTCGTTCGATCTTGCGGAGCATTCTGACGTACTCGCGCAGTTCCTTACTTGGGTAAACGATCGCGGTCTCATTGACCGAATCTTCCTCTGCAACCTGTGACAGATATTTTACAGCTGATCCGTGATCGTCGATCTTTTGATACAACGCACCGAGAGCGTAGGAAACAAGCGGGGGCGTCGCACTCATCGATCGAACTATGGATTCGCCTTTCGCGATCGCTTCCTGGATCTCAAATCCATACCAGCGCCGCTCGTCCTCGCGAAGTATCTCGTTAGCAGAAAGATAAAACTCGAAAACGCGTCGCGTCTCACTGCGGCCTTCGGACGAGAAGATCTTCCAGATAAAAAACGAAAGAACCCCGACAAAGAACAAGAGAAAAACGGGAAAGCCGGCGACCCAGAGCATCACGGCGATGATGCCAAAGGCTCCCGCATACTGTGCTTTTTCCTTGATCGCTCCGCGTGAGCGCTTTTCCAGTGCGTTCTTGTTCACAGATCTGCGTGAAATGCCCTACTCCTTTTCAGCGGCCGGCTTGCGTTTGCTTCCGGCCTTGGATCTTCCGTTTTCTGTCGAGCTTTCTTCGGCGGCGGCCGTCGTTTCAGTCGCTTTCTTTGCCTCGTCGCCTACCTTTGCTCCGATATCGCTGATCGCCTCACCGAGCTTTTCAAGAGCTTTCATCGAGGAATCCGCGACGTATTTTACGGCCTCGTTTATGGTCGTTGCTTCCATTTGGAGCAGGCTTGCGAACTTTTTGTCGAGCGGCAGCAAATTGAACTCTGCGTGAATATCGCTCGGATCTTTTGCGGCTTCTTTTTTGGTTTCCTGGGTGTTTTCTTTGGTCATAACTACGATCTCTCCCGGTTTGATGATCCTCGCTTCGCAAGCAAGTCTCTCATTAGACCTACGCCCGTTCCTGTCAAAATGTTCCGTTTCCGTCGCCGTCAGCTCGTTGAGAAGGTCGATCCCGCTCGTCACAATGACTGTACATACGTGCTCTTTTTCACCATTCCCACACAGTCCCGACCTAACTCCGAAACTTTTTCCGGCACCTGCCAGGCTGACGCCCTTAGCAACGATCCCTTCGACGGCCTCTTTCTCGAATCTTACTGAAAATACATCACTCATCTATTTACTCGCCGTTCGCACCCGAATCCGCGGCTGGGCTCCCGACGGAGCGGTGCGGGTATCGGCCTTTCGTTTCTGGCAATCCGCACACACGCCCCACATTCTGAGACTGTGATGGGTTGGTTTGAATCCGAAGTTGCCCGCTGCCTCGTCCTGCATGGCTTCGATCTCCGGAGAAAAGAACTCGATGACGATCGCACACTCCGTACAGATCATGTGGTCGTGGTGTTCGTGGTTGTAATGATGCTCGTAATAGGTCTTTCCGTCACCAAATCCGACCTCGCGTGCGAGGCCGGCCTCGGTCAGGAGCCTGAGCGTACGATAAACCGTTGTTAGCCCGACCGTCGAATCCTTTTTGTGTACGAGCTTATGAAGATCCTCACTGGTAAGGTGATCTTCAGTGCTCAAAAAGATCTCAAGTATCAGATCGCGCTCGACTTGTCCGCCTTAGTCCGGCCGACTGAATATGCTCGAGCAACAAGGCTTTCTCGACCTGAAATTTATCCTTTTTTTGCGCCACAAGAGAGCTCCCCGACAAGTCTCGATACTACCACTTCAACTTTGATTTCGCTATCGAAACTTTCGTTCTCAACTTATCGATCCTTTCCGGGCTAACACCCTGTTTCGCCGCGAGTTCAAGCGATCGCTCGCCTAGCAGCAGGTATATCTCGAGCAATTCATCAGACACATTTTCATTGAGTGCGGTAAGGTGCCGCGTGAAGGTTTCGATATCGGCACGGGCGAAGGTTCCAGTTAGCGCGGCCGGCGTGCTCTGCTCATTGAGGTTTTTGACAGTGCTGGTCACAAGCGGCATCAGAATGTCCTTAGCCCGATCAGGCGAGAGCCCGCATTTTGTCATCATCTCGACCGCCGAGTCGAAGAGCGCGACCAAATGACCGCAAGCGGTCACTGCCGCAGCGTGGTAAAGCGTCTTGAATGCCGTTTCTATCGCGAATGGCCGCCCGCCCAGGTCTCTTGCGATCTCTTCGCCGATCGCGACAGCCTCGGGCATGCCCTCAACACAAAAATATGCGCCAGGAAACCTTGAAGGCCCTAATTCCGGAGCACTTATCGATACCAGCGGATGAAGCGATCCGGTCCGGCAGCCGATGGCTTTTAGTTCGTCGAGAATGGATGACGGGTAAGAACCGCTTGTATGGAAGACGACCGGAGTTCCGGATATCCGCGGTGCAATTTCCTTTGCCGCAGCCGCGATGCCGCCATCCTGCGTCGTGATGAATACCACATCCGATGTGAACTGATCCACTTCTTCGAGTTGGACCGTCAACGGAGCCGCTGAAAAATGTTTGGTAATAAATGAAAGATCTGCGTGACCGCGAGAGATAAGCTGCTCAACCCGGTATTTCTCGCTTGGAAGGCTTATCGCTATCGCACCGCCAACGCGGCCAGGGCCGATTATCGTAACGCTAACCATATATGGCTAGGATAATTCAAACTATGGCCGCGGGTGAAATTACGCCGCGCAGAATACTAGATCTCCGTGTTCACATAATCCTCGACCTCTTTCACTTCCTGCTCCCAAAGGTGCATGTCATCGGGAAGCGGCTCGGCGATCTTCGGGCTTGCCGCGGCACGTTCAAATGATTCCGGGGCCGTTGACACTCGTTCTGCGGATATTTTCAGAATGCGGATATCCTGACTGGTCAGGACCGGAAACTGCACATTTGAGGCAATGTTTTTCAGTATCGCGTTCACGGACGTGCGCATTGCGTCTGATTCCGCGGCAGCTAAGATCGGATCAGTGTTCTGAATAAACCGATCCCGGAATGACTCAAGCCCACACTCGACCGTGGATCTGAGCAACACAGGCAAGTCGACGAGGCGATCGGTCTCAGTCAGGCTAAATGAGCACCCGCAGAACGGCCGGGAGATCAGTTCGCCGCGGACGTTGGTAACGCAGTAAAGCTGCCGCATCTCACGGATCAGAGATTTCGCGAGCGCAAACGCTCCATCATCGAGCCATTCAACGGCCGCAAGATTTTCGAACATCGCCCACTCGTCCGACCCGATGATATCGCGCAGACTGTCGCCGGACGCCGCCGCTCCCATAACGGCATCATGTCGTGCCGCGTAAAAATCGGTGTACGCATCGCGAAAGCTCTTCCAATCATCGTTGAGTTCGCTTATCGGTGTTCCCGCAACGCCGAACTGTACGGCGTTAATTGTTTCGAGCAGCGACTGACGGGCAGCCTCGAGCGACGCATCGCCTGTATCTTCGCAGAGAGAGAGATACGTAGCGATATCCGAGCGTTGTGAAACACCGGCGGTGAATTCGCGAAGAACACGCATGTCGCCCTTCTTGTTTTCGAATTCAGATTCCGAATCGGAAAAGAGGTCGGCGATACTCTGTAGACAGGTGTCGAGCGATATATCGTTTTTGACCAGCGAGCCAATGACGTCGGCCATTGCTCCAAACGATTTCCGCAAATTTGCCGCTGTCCGCCAAATACCGGCGTTCAGATGTTCATCAGGCAATGCGTCGAATTCGTCGAGGGTTCGGCTCTCCTTCCAGCCCGAGAGCCAGCCAATGAGCGAATCGACGATCAAGGTGCGGTCTTCTGTTCGATCGATCGAGCTCAAGCCCGAGTTTCCGGTCACTAGCTTTGCCCAGGCCAGCAGCCGCGCGGGCGAGTACGATTCATCGAGCGGTTTAGCGACCCCGATGATGTCGTCCCAGATGATCTGCAGATCGAGCGAGCGATGATTTATCCGATTTCCACTGGAAGTTACGAACTCGAACTGCTTTTCCGCGACAAGAGCGGCAAGAACGAGATGCTGGGCTTCGCGAGTGAGCCCGAGCGGTGCCGTCTGCAGCCGATGCGATATATCTCTGAGCGGTATCATCGCCCCGAGATCAGCCTCGGCAAAGCCTGCCCGCACTATCTCTAAACCAGCCAGATCGTCCGCCGAAGTGGGAACAAAGGTTCCATCTTTCTTTACTGCGAGACCAAGCGGGAATGCAAGAGTTTCCGCCAGTTTCTGTGTTTCGCTGCTGTTGAGCTCGGATCCGCCAAAAAAGTTGGAGATCAGACCGGCGGCATGGCGGTGTTCGAGACGATCGCTAAATTGAGGATGCGACGGATATTGATCCTCGAACACGGGAGCGAGCATCAGCGTGACCATCTGGTTCAGACTGTATGCTCCGCGGGCGTCCTCTGAAAACTCGAGTTTGAGCGAACCGGAACGCAAGCTGGCATCCTGAAAAAATACTCGCTGCCAGATCTTTTCAACGGCCAGCGAATGGATATGCATCGCGGTCGACAGAGCTTCGCCGACCTGCTCACGGACAGCGACATCGTTTTGCAGCAGATAATTCCGACGGATCGTTAACCGTTCGTCTGGCGTAAGTTTCGCAAGATGCCACGAGATCGAATTCTTTTCCTCGGACGGCTCGCGGCTGCCGCCGTCAGGTTCGACCCTGATCGTCCAGTCCGGGCTCTCCTTGCCTTCCCGCGGCGGAATTTCCGCCTCCTCGTTCGGCGGCCATATCAACTCTCCGCGGCGAATAGCCCCGCGCCATTCAACACCGCAGGTCGTGGTATATGAGGTTGGATCAAAATCAGAATATTTCTCGGCCGTCTGGGCAAAAAGTTGTCTCCAGACAACGCCTTCGGGAACCGATCTAACGGCCTCCGCCAGCAGGGACTCGATATCCTGCTTACCATTTAGACGGAACGAATATTTTGGTGTGAGCCCCTCGCGGGCCGCCTTAGTGACGACCGATGGTAACGCGTCTGAAAACGCATCAAGCAGGTCCCCGATATTGAGTCCGGCTCCGTCGGCGATCATCATCGACGCCGACATTTCCGCTGCCGAAACGCCATCACCATTGAGCGAAAGGATGAGCAGCCCTTTCAGGATCAATTTAGCCGGGTGGCGTACCTGGACCGGAAATCTTGAGATCACTTCCCGCTCCAGTTGATCAAAGGCCGCAAATGCCTCCGCAAGATCTGGAGCTGCCCTTAATTTGCTTTCGACGCTGTCAAATACCTCATCTATACCGATAAGGGAGTTCGCCGGACGGCCCAGGATCTTAACGCCAGCCTCGGCGGCGAAACCAAGAAGCCCGAAATCCTGTATGAAAAGCCGAATGAGCGGAGCTATCTCGACTGTGGCCGGGTGCAGGGGATAGAGAGAGGTGAACCGCTGTTCGCTCCAGCGAAAGGCTGGCAGTTCGGAGCGATAGTCCTCATAGATCTCGTGAAGGATCGCTCTCTTTTGACTGTATTTTGTAAAGATCACCGAATCGACGATCTTGTACAGATGTTCCTGATCCAGATAATCGATGGTGAAATTCGCCGAGATCGATGCATTTGGCCCGTCCGCCCCCGAAATATCGTCATCGAGAGCAACGCCGACGAAGATCCCCAGTGCCTTCGCGGCTTCGGCGATCTCGCTCAGCATCGCACCATCGTCCCGAGAAACGCGTGAGTCGCGTCCCATCGCGGTATCAAAAAGCAGAACGAAAGGAACATCACCCGCTTTTTCCGAAGCCTTCAGCAGCAAGCCGTAAAGAGAATCGCTAAGATCTCGTGGATCGGTGTCAAGTATGACTGCGAGCGTCTTTTTAAGCTCATCAAGAAGCGTCGCACCCGATCCGCGACGGACGAATCCGACCTGTCCGTGACGTCTCGACAAGCGCTCAGCACTCGATGCGACATGCTGATCTGATATCCGGGCACGCAGTTCGGGTCGGGATACTATCGCAGCGAGAACGGACATGAAGTGGCTCTTTCCGACACCTCGAAATCCTGCGAGAGCGTAGGCACCGCCTTGCCCCGAACGTATCGCCGCGACCCGGTCTATCCACTTCGACATTAGATCGGCTGTGATGTCTGTAAAGTGGTAACCGGCAAGCGTCAGCCCCGGATCCGCAGCAAAGTCGTGGAGATGCGTAAACGGACATATCTCTACAATGTCTTTTACTTTTTCGACGACACGTTTCATTCTCTTACGACCAGGCTTGTTCTGTTGGATGATGATCTTGCGGCAACGCCCCGTATTGCGGGGCTTTGACACTCTTGTATGCGGTCCGTTGGACCGATCGCACAGAACATTTTAACAAGTTTTATCACGAATGGGAATAGTTATCTTTGCCATAGAACACGGTCCGCCAAACATTGATCAGCGGCAGCTAAAATAATTCGGTCCGGCAACCGATATCCGCAACTTTTTACTGCGAGCCTGCATCAAAAGAAACGTTGATTTGAAACAACTTTGGGACTACAATTTTTGCAGTCGTTAGAATTTGAGTGGAGAAAGATATGCAAAGCGAAATTCGTCGTCGATTTGGTGCATCCCTGCTGGTGATGAGCGTTTGGTGCGGTGGTATAGCGGTGATCCCCGCAGTCGCTCAGGAAGATAAAAAACCGGCTACGGCAAAGGAAAGCGACAAGAAAGACAGCGGGAAAAAGGACGCTAAGCCAAAAGCAACGCCAACGCCCTCTGCTCCAGCACCACTAAGCACAAAAGAGGATCCGGCCCAGATCGGAAAGCGAAACATCAATAAGGGTACGGATAAATTCTTTGGGTGGCTCGGCGGATCGCAGGAAAAAGAAATGCAGATCGGTCGCCAGCTTGCCATGGAGGTCGAACAGCAGTCCAAACTCGTAGATGACCCGGTCATCACGGAGTACGTCAACCGCGTTGGCCAGAACGTTGTGCTTCATTCCGACGCGAAGATCCCTTTCACCATTAAGGTCATAGACAGCGACGAGGTCAATGCATTTCGCGCTGCCCGGAGGATTTTTCTTCGTGAATAAAGGGCTAATCCTGGCCGCTGACAACGAATCGGAACTCGCCGGCGTTATGGCCCACGAGATCGCCCACGTCGCCGCTCGTCACGCGATGGAGAACCAGGGCAAGAGCACCGCGATGAATTACGGCATGCTCGCCGGTATTATTTTTGGCGGCCCGATCGCGAGCACGGTACTCCAAAACGGCGGCAGCATATTTGGAGCACTCGGAATGCTCAAATTCACCCGCGGCGCCGAGGAAGAGGCAGACCGTCTCGGTGTTCAGTATCTTTATGCCTCCGGCTATGATCCTAACGGAATGTCCACGATGTTTGAAAAACTGGCATCGCAGAACAAGAAAAAGCCAGGCGCTCTCGCAAAGCTTTTTTCAACTCACCCTCAGTCGCTCGACCGCCGCGACGATAGTCTTACCTTGGTCGCCCGATTCCCCGAGAAAGAGGAATACATAATCAGCACATCGGAATTTCAGCGTGTCAAAGGCCATCTGATGAAGATCACCAACGCGAAGGCCGGTATCATGGTCGATTACGATCAGACCGACGACAGCAAACCAACCCTAAAGAAACGTCAGCCAGAGGGCTCTGAAACGCCGGGAACAAGCGGCGAGCCAAGCTCATCATCATCCGACGGCCCACCGAAGCTGAAAAAACGTGACGAGCCGGATGCAAAGCCAACCCCGACGCCAACTCCAAATCAGTAGGCATCACTCATAGGAAACGAAAACGAACCGCTAGCATGCGGTTCGTTTTTTTATTGTCTTCTATTCGAGTCGAGTCGCCCCTATTGCTCAAACCATCTTTACCACCCCGCAAACGAAATCAGCGGTCGCGGCGAGATCGCCAAATCCTTCGTCAGCGACGAGAAAATAGCAAAAGCACCATTTTGATCACAGAGAAGTTGGACGGATCCCGATTTACTTTGACCAATCGCCAGCTTTCACCTTAAACGTCTTGTTTGACCTTTGACCACTATGACTCTTCCTAGACGCTCCAAAAACGAAGCGGCTGCAATGGCCGGCAGCCGCTTTCTGTAACTCCAAAGACGAAGATCGGGATCTACGGCTGCTTGATCGGCGGTGTCGTTGGAACGACCGCTTTGGGCTGAGGAGCAGTCGTTTTGATCACCGTCGTCAGAGCCTGCGGTATCTGGTTGACCAAAATATCGCCCTGATTCTCAATGATCTGATCGATCATCTCAAACTTCTCTTTTTCGAAATCTTTGGTCATCAGAACGCCGTCTTTATCGATCGTCATCGGATATATTCCGAAAAGCTGATTCTTGAAATTCTGAAAGAATGAAACATCTTCAGGAGGAAGTATCTTAGTTCGTTCAGGATTTGCGGCCGGCACTGTTGCTCCGATCAATTCAAGCTGCTCGGTCGCCTTCTTCACGTACTCGCTGTTAGGGTACTCGCTAACGATCCGCTGGAAATACCGGGCCGCCTGGTCTGTTTCTTCCTCGACCAGATAAGTCACGGCCAGTTTGTATAGAACCTCGTCCATGAAGTCGAAATTCGGGTATTTGTCGATGATCTCGCGAAAACGCGACTGCGATCCCTTCAAACCGCCTTTCTTCTGGTCTACCGAAAGCGTGTAATAGTAATTTGCGATCAACAGGTTATGTAACCCGAGATTGTCCTGGACCTGCTTCAGTCTCAGCTCAGCCTCTTTCGCGATAAATGGCTCCTTCTCCGAGCACTGCTGCAGCAGGGCTTTTAATCTCGTTTCGGCACGTTTCGCACGAGTAGCATCGCGGTCAGGCAGGCCGATCTGACGCATTTCAGCTTCTCCGATCTTCAGAATAACCCGGCACGAAAGCGGATGTGTCGGGAAGAATGTAAGCCACTCCTGATAAGCTCCGATCGCCTGAATTAGCGAGCTCGTCGAGCCCTCGAGATAAAAGGAATCTCCGACTGCTAGCTTCGACATCGGTAAGTACGGTGAGTCGGGATATGTCGTAATGATCGTCTGGAATAGGAGACGACCAACATCGTAATTACGTTTTCGGATCTCACGCGTCGCTACAACGAAGAGTTCGCGATCGCGTCCAACCTGAACGCTACCAAGCAACTCTTCGTACTCATCGCTGCCACCACCGCCAAAGATACCGAGGAATTTCTTCTTTTTCTTTTTATCGCGCTCTTTTCCGATATTCGAAACGGGTGTCGCTCGTCCTGCGGCGACCTCAAGCTGTGCGGTATCTGCACGCGCCTGGTACTCCGCGACTGATTGCTCAAGTGTATCCACATCAGACCGCTCATATTTTTCGCCGCGGTCAACTTTTCCTCGAAGGCTATTTACGTCAGAGTTGAGACGCGAACCATCCTTTTCGAGAGCAACTAGTCGTCCGAGTGGTGTCTCAAGCTTCTTCTCATCATCCTTCTTAGATTTATCCTCTTTATTTTCATCTTTGAGAACAGAGATAACGCTGGATAACGAGCGCCGAAGCCTCTCGACCTTCTCGCGCATAACGTCTAGCCTCTGCAAATCGGTTCCTTCACCAGGCTTTGACTGGGCAAAACTGATCGTGGAAACAGCGAGGATCAAAGAGATAGAGAGAACGGTTGTTCTTTTTACGTCAAAAAACATAGATATTTCACGGGCAAAGGTAACTATGCCCATTGAGTTCCTTTTTCAATAAGAGACTTGACCGACGCCATCGCATCGCCGGAACCAAAGACGGCATTGCCCGCTACAAGTATCTGGGCTCCTGATTTTACAATTTCTGCAATATTTCCGCCGTCCACACCGCCGTCTATCTCGATTTGAACCGGAAGTTCACGTTCCGCGATCATATTTTTCAAACGGCGAAGCTTGTCGAGCATAGTCGGGATAAATTTTTGCCCGCCGAAGCCCGGATTCACCGACATCAACAGAATGAAATCGCAATACGGGAGAGCTTCAAAGAGGCTTTCAAGAGAGGTCGCCGGGTTTATTGCGATTCCCGCTTTTCCTCCGGCATCCCTTATTGCTGACAAGGTCCTTTGCAAGTGCGGATCAGCTTCCACATGAACCGAAACCATGTTCGCACCCGCTTTTACAAACTCGACAGCATAACGTCCGGGTTCCGAGATCATTAGATGACAGTCGATGGTCATATCGGTTTCCTTCCGAATAGACTTGACGACAGGTAAACCGATAGTAATGTTAGGAACGAAATGCCCATCCATCACGTCGACGTGCAGCACATTTGCACCACCTCTTCTGACCGCATCGATCGCTTCGGCAAGTCTCGTAAAATCTGCAGATAGTATCGACGGTGCTATTTCAAACATTACACTCTATTTTGTATCAAAAACGAGACGATCGGTTGCTCCACTAGGGTTTAGTTCCGGGCTTCGGCTTTGCTTCAGCCGGCGGCTTCGTCCCAGGAGGCTTAGGCAACGTAGGCGTCTGAGTATTCTTATTAGGCTTATCGCTCGTGTTGTTCGAAGTTCCCGGCTCTTTTTTGTTCGACGAGGGTTCAGAGGAACTAGAATTAGAATTTGAATTCGAGCTATTCGACGTATCACTATTCACATCTCTAGCAGTGTCTGCCTTTTTCTTGTTTGTATTCGCGTTAGCTTTTGGCTTTTTCGGCTTATCCGAGATCATTTCCTCGATCTTCTCAGCATCATCTTCGTCAGAGGTTTTTATGCCCGCCGGTACGTCTCCCGTACCACCGCCCTTGCTCGTTACGACCAGTATCATCTGTCCGGTTTTAACCGTCTCGCCGGCCTTTGGAAGCTGTTCAATAACGGTATCAGGCTTTTCGGAACTGACGCGATCGGCTCTTTTCTTGATCTTAAGGCCTAAGGACGCAAGCTCCTTTTCGCTATCGTGGAGGTCTTTACCGGTTATCTCAGGAACCTTTATTTCATTCCCCTGCAGTGACATATAGACGACACCGACCAGACCGAATAGAAATACTCCCAAGAGCGCTGCAAGGGCTGCCAAGCGTCCAATTGCTGAGAATCCTGTACTGACAATACTCACAAGCTAATCTCCCGAAAAACAAAATGATAGTCTAACATTTTTTGAAAGAATCAAGGAATCGAACCGCGTTCAGCTCCTAATTGCCCGATCTCCGCCGAAATGCCGCAATAAAAAAGCCATCGGTCTCATCACGATGCGGCCATGTTCGAGCATATCCCTTTTCAGTAAGAAATCTCTCATCGACGCCAGGCTCATCCTTGTCGAACTCCGGCGACGACTCCAGAAACCTTTCGCAAACCCCTTCATTTTCTTCGATCTCGACGGAACAGGTCGAATAAATAAGCGAACCGCCTGGGCTTACCATTTTTGATGCATTCTTGAGGATAGAAAGTTGTTTCAATGGAAGAGTCGTGAAATCACGCGGATCGAGACGGTATCGCAATTCCGGATTGTGTCTGATAGTTCCGGTTCCCGAGCACGGAGCGTCAACCAGCACCGAATCGAAGCTCTTTTCCAAAAATGGCAGGCCTTTTTCAGCGTCGTACTGAAGAATACTGACCTTGTCGCCCATCAAGCGTTGACAATTATCCCGGAGATACTGCACTCGCCCCCGGTGCAGATCGCCCGCCACTGGCAAGCTCATCCCGCCATTATCATTCGTGATCAGCGTTACTTTTCCACCGGGTGACGCACAGACGTCGAGAAACCTGCCATTCTTCGGTACCGGCACCGAAAGTGCTGCCATCTGCGACGCCTCGTCTTGTAGATAGATTGAGCCTTTCTCAGCCAGATCAAGCAGATCAGAGCTGTACCTGTCCGTGATGTAACAGCCTGGAACGAAAGCCGAGGGCCGTGCGGTTTCAAGTAACTCAGCGACGCTATCGGTCGACTCTGCGATCAGCCTGAACGCAACCGATGGTGTCTCGTTGTTTGATCGGGCGAACTCTGCGGTCTGTTCCAAGCCGAACTCGCACACCCACTTATCTATCAGCCATCGCGGATGCGAGGTCTCGATGGATAATCTCTCGACATCATCCTGATAGGCAAAAGCAATAGAGTCTCGAAGCGATCTACGTAAAACTGCATTTACAAACCCCTTGGCCGAGGTCTTTTTCGCCCGGTGAACGAGATTTACGCTTTCGTTGATAGCGGCGTGATCCGGAACGCGATCGAGATACTTGAGTTGGTAGATGCCGATGCGGAGCGCGATCCGAATCTGTGGGTCGATCTTCTTTCCCGCCGTTAGTTGATCAATGGATCGGTCGAGAAACAGCTGTTTACGAAGCGTACCGAGAACGGTCTCATGACAGAGTCCGCGGTCTGCCAACGATAGCTCCCCCTCGTATAACGGCAATAGAATGGACGAGTATGCTCGTTCTGTTTCGATCCGAAAAAGTATGTCGAAAGCAGCTGTTCGAGCCGGTGAGATCTTCATTCCGGTAGTTTGTACTCCGGCTTTTTGCGTTGTTGTATTCGCTGCGAGAAGTCAGTTATCACACCTTTTTCAAGATTCGCATTAACGGTGATACGTTCATCAAAAACGTAGCACTCGCCTTCCCACATTGTCTTTTCGATCGGCATTTCCTCAAGGTACTTTAAGATCCCGCCCTCAAGCTGATAGATCTCTTCGAAACCGAGGCCTTTCATGTACGGCGCGAATTTTTCGCAGCGAATTCCACCGGTACAGAACATCGCGACTCGCTTGTGCTTCGCTGGATCAAGATTCTCCGCCACGAATTGCGGCAGATCGCTGAATTTTTCAGTTTCAGGATTTACCGCACCCCTAAACGTACCTGTTTTGTATTCATAGTCGTTACGGGTGTCTAGAATAAAGGTTTCCGGGTCCGAAATGATCTCATTCCAACGATCCGCTTTAACGTGAGTGCCGACACCGAGCGAGATATCGACCGGCAGTTTCAGCGTTACGATCTCCGGTTTGATCTTGACATCGATCTTTCTAAACGGTGGCTCAGCGTTGTAGGAGGATTTATAAGTCAGCTTGGTACGCAATATCGTCTCAGCCTTGGTGATAAACTCAGCGATCTGCTGAGTCGTTCCGCAGACCATTCCGTTGTAGCCTTCGGTCGCGAGGATAACGGTTCCGCGTACGCCGATCGTATTGAAAACCGATTTAAACTCCGCCTTCATCGCCTCAAGATCACCAATCGCAGGCAGATCCTTGAATTCGTAAAATGCGATGATCTGTATTAATAGTTCCTCACTCATCCCAAACCTAGTATCTCTCCAATCCTCGGCTTAAAGCCGTTAATGAAATCACGCCCTGTCATCCTACGTTTCCCTTCCGGCTGTAATTCGAAAACCTCTATCGATGTCTCGCCGCCACAGGAAATTACGAGGCTATCAGTGCCGATCTCAACTATCTCCCCAGGTCTTCGGTTAGATGCAACTTGCTCCTGAGCTTTCCATATCGTTAGTTTAGCATCTCGAAATCGACTAAAAGCCGTTGGAAACGGCTGAAATCCGCGAACTCGATCTGATATCTGTTTCGCGGGCATTTGCCAGTCGATCCGTCCATCCTCACGAGTCATTATAGGAGCAAATGTTGCCACCGAATGCTCCTGAGGCTTCGGAACTATCGTATCAATATTAGCGAGGGTTTCCGAAAGCAGTTCGGCTCCGGATATCGCTAGTCTCGACATTAATTCTACGGCGGTCTCCTCGGGCCCGATCTCGGTAACGCTTTTCAACAGAACATCTCCAGTATCGAGCCCGACGTCCATCTGCATCGTCGTCACGCCGGTTTCGGTCTCACCATTAACAATGGCCCAATTCACTGGCGCGGCCCCGCGATATTTAGGGAGCAGAGAGAAATGTACATTGATCGCACCTTTGGAAAAGGATCGAAGAAACGTTTCAGGCAAGATCCTACCGTACGCAACGACAACGACCACGTCGGCATCATGCGACCGAAATTCGTCCAATGCCTCTTCGGTCTTGATCTTTATGGGCTGAAAAACTGGGATCGCATGACGCATTGCGCATTCTTTGACCGGTGAGAAGGTGATCTTGTTCCCGCGGCCTGAGGGCCGATCGGGCTGAGTGTAAACGGCAACTACGTCGTGTCCATCAGCAATGCATTTCTCCAGCGAAGGAACTGCCGCCTGCGGCGTTCCCATAAACACAATTCTCATTTCTTTCCTAACCTGAGAGCGTCGGCCATAACGTAGAATATCCAGTTTTCTTCCATTGAACCCCGGATGAGGTGAGCGTTTACGCCGGTCGCAAAAATGGCGACATCCTCGCCTCCGTGAGTTTCGGCAGAGAACGGGATCAACGCTTGTTGCTTGAAGTCCGGGTTTGTAACGGCTTCCTCGGTCAAAGTTGGACGCTCCCCACTCACCGCACCCAGACCGTTTGCATAGCTCAGAGTCGTGTACGGCTTTTTGTTCCGGTCGACCTTAAAATCAGCCTCCATTTCACCGTCGTTTCCGATCTCGCGAACCAACCCCACGATATTATTTCCACGTCCCGGATAACCCTGGATCACAAGCGTGTGACTATGATCCGCCGTGACAACGATCAAGGTGTCGTCGAGGTTAACTTTGCTCACCGCTTTACGCACCGCATCCGACAAGGCAACGGTGTCTTTCAATGCCCTGTACGCATTGCCGTCATGATGAGCGTGATCGATCCTTCCGCCCTCGACCATTAGGAAGTAGCCTTTTTTGTTGTTCGCAAGTACATCTATCGCCTTTGATGTCATATCGGCAAGCGAAGGCTCGCCGCCCGCGTCCTTCGAACGATCCTGCTCGTACTTCATGTACGACGGTTCGAAGAGGCCAAGTAAATGTTTGGTCTTCTTCGCGTCGATAGCGTCGAACTGCTGCTGATTCCAAATGTATGCCGAATCCCTATATTTCGCTGTCCATTCTTTGGTCAGATCGCGACTGTCGAGACGTTCGCCTTTTCTGTTCGGATATTCCGGATCGGCGGTTTCTTTTGGCAAGTATTTTGAACGTCCGCCGCCGAGCGCGACCTCAAGGCCGTCGCCATATTTCATTTCCAGCATCTGACGCGCAATATCCGGAAACTTAGCCTCATAAGCATCCTTACTCCTTGCGAAGATATCAGCATCGGATTCCCAATCGCGATCCGCTGTGTGGGCGTAGCACGCTCCGGGGGTTGCGTGTGTCAGTCGCGCCGTTGAGATTATCCCGGTCGATTTCCCTGCTTCTTCGGCATATTCAAGCAGAGTTTTTGTCTCGTTCCCGGCGACCGTTTTATAGTTCGCATGTTGAACATTTTGATTTACGGATAAGATTCCTTCGTCCGTTTTAACGCCCGAAATTATGGCGCTCATCGTCGGTGCAGAATCGGATGTCTGCTGATTTGCGCTGTACGTTTTTGAAAGAGCGGAATAAGGAAACTCCTCAAAGCTCAACCTATTTTCTTCACCGCTTTCGCCGCGCATCTGGCCCTCAAATATACGAGCCGCTGTCAAGGTCGAAACTCCCATTCCATCGCCAATAAACAGGATGACATTCTTAGCCTTCCCCTTGCGGACCTTTTCCTTTTTCGCCTTCTCGACCGCGTTCCAGCCGTCGCGTCTCCAGGTTTCTGCTGATTCGGGACGTTTTACAGGAAACTGGTTTGTTACTTGTGCGGATAGCACGCCCACAAGCGTCAAAATGGCGGTCGCTGAGGCTTTCACGTTGCTCATTCTCATATTTATATTTCGTTCGGTCTAAAGCCGATTTTAGCCTATTGGATCGATTTTCCGTAGGCTCAAAGATAAAAAGAACGGCATAATTAATACGCCGTTCATTAATATTTTAGAACCCGTTAAAGTCTGTAGAACCTAGTATCCGCAATGGTAATTCGATCCTTCGAATACCTTGGACCATTTACTACCGTTGCGACGGTAGATATTGAAGCCTGCACCTTCGAATGCCTGAACATACGTAAATATCTCGGCCGAGCCGTCGCCATCGGCATCAAATACATCCAAAAGCAATTCATTATAAACGCCATCGTCGAGAGCCTTGATGTCGCCGCTCATGACCTTTTCCTGATCGACATTTCGATACTCCTGGTAACCGATCGAATACTTGTCATTGCTTCCTCTCGATGCGATAAAGAAAAGCAGTCCGCGTGTCAATTTGTCGATCTCGACGTAGTAAGAGCCAACTAGTTCAGCCTTGCCGTCATTGTCGACATCAAGCGCAGTCAGGTTGTGATATTTGAGAGCTTTCGGCGTCAGTTTCTGTTTCGCAAATTCTGTTTTTGCCAATGCATCGGCTTCCGCTTTTTCTGCCGGGGTAGGTTTGCGACGTGTGCTGGTCGTCGCTTTGACTGGCTCGTTAGTCGCCAAAGCCATCACCATTCCCTTCAGCGGAGTTTTGGTCGTTTTCGTTATCGCATTTCCGATATTCTTACCACATTCGGATTTGGGATCCGCACTTTTCACGGTCGATGTTCCGGCTACCGCTCCGCCGAAGATCAACTTGTACACCGTGCCTTTTTTATAATAGTTGCGGTTGAACGGGATCAAAACGCTCTCGTCATCGCTGCCGTTCGCGGGAGCTTCAAACTTCGTCTTGTTTATATAAGCGATCGGCTCGAGCGTCGAGCCTTCGTTGAGTACCGCGAAAACGATCGGCTTCGCCTTGGCCGGCGGCGGTGGCGGCGCTTTTTGGGCCGAAACTGGCGAAAGCATTGCCGAAACGGCCATCGATCCTAGCAGAACCTTTGCAATAAATTGCTTTTTCATAAGTTTTGAAACTATCGAACAACCTAGATCTTTTGAGCGGTCGATTTGCCTTGCATGAATTGCAGCAAATATTCCCTGCCGCCAGCTTTGGAATCGGTTCCGCTCATGTTGAAACCACCGAACGGATGCACACCGACCAAAGCTCCGGTACATTTGCGATTGAGGTACAGATTTCCGACATGAAAATCACGCCGTGCCTGATCCAGACGTTCCTGAGATGCAGAATAAACCGCGCCGGTTAGCCCGAATTCTGTGTCGTTCGCAATTTCTATCGCGTGGTCGTAATCACGGGCTTTGATAACAGCCAGAACCGGTGCAAAAACCTCTTCCTGCTCGAGCGTTGCTCCTGCCGCGACGTTATCTACGATCGTCGGCTCGATGTAATAACCGGTCGAATCATCACCTTTTCCACCAGCCAAAACAGTTCCGCCTTCGGCGACCGCTTTCTCAATATAGCCAAGTGTTTTATCAAATGAACGCTTATTGATAACCGCCGAAACATTCGTATCGCCTTCGGTTGGCTGGCCGACTTTAAGTTTCGCGGTATTCGCGAGAACTTTTTTGATCAGTTCATCATGAACCTTCTCATCAACGATCAAACGCGAGCAAGCCGAGCATTTCTGGCCCTGGAACCCAAACGCCGCCTGAACGATCCCTGTTGCCGCCGAATCAAGATCGGCGTCGTCTGCGACAACGATCGCGTCTTTGCCGCCCATTTCGGCGACGACGCGTTTGATCCAGATCTGGCCGGGGCGTGTTTTTGCGGCTTCTTCATTGATGTGAAGCCCGACACCTTTGGAACCTGTGAACGAAATGAATCGCGTTTTCGGGCTCGTGACCATCGCTTCACCGGTCGCGGCACTGCCGCTGATGAAATTGATGACACCTGCCGGAAAACCGACTTCCTCAACGATCTCCATGAACTTCGCCGCGATCGTCGGCGAATCAGATGAAGGTTTCAGAACAACCGTGTTTCCCGAAACAACCGCCGCCAAAGTCATACCCGCCATGATCGCGAGCGGGAAATTCCACGGCGGGATCACAGCCGCCGACGCCGAGTGGGATGTATTCGAAAATGTTCTTTTCGCCCGGATAAGGCGTGATCGGCTGATCTGCCGCCCATTTGAGCATTTCGCGGCCGTAGAAATCACAGAAATCGATCGCTTCAGCAGTATCACCGTCGGCCTCGGCCCAGGTTTTGGAAACCTCGTAAACCATCCATGCCGAAAGCTCGTGCTTTCGCTGGCGCATGACGTCGGCGATCTTGAACAGATATTCCGCACGGGTCGCCGGATCGACATTTCGCCACGTTTTGAACGCCTCGGTCGCCGCATCGATCGCTTTCTCGACCAGCGACGTATCCGAATCGCCCTCCGAAAACACGCCGACCACTTCCGAAGTCTTCGATGGATTGATGCTCTCGAATTTGTGTTCGAGCGCGATCTTTTCGCCATTGATCACGATCGGATACTCGCGGCCTAGCTCGCTCTTGACCTTCGCGATAGCCGCCTTCATCGCTTCGGCGTTCTCGGGCTTCGAAAAATCTGTAAATGGTTCGTTTCTGAACTCGTCCAATGTTCTTTGTGCATGCATAAAACTTTAAAACGTCACGCCGTAATAGGCCGCAAAGGCATTGTTGCCTCTGCCTGAATTGCCAAAGCTGTAGCCCGACAGGATGTATTGCCGGGTTGAGATCTGATAGTTGATCCCTGCTGAAGAATATCCTAAACGGTTCTTGCCTGAGTACCAATCCGCGACGAAGCTGAATTTTTTGGCGATCGGCTGCACCGCTGCGGCCATCACGCCGGTCTTTGTGCCGAAATTGTTTCCGCGGAACACATGATAAACACCGCCGGTCAGCGTCAGGCCGTTCAAAGGTTCGATCGACTTGCTTGCGTTGCCATAGACCATGATCGCGGTCTTGTCGCCGTTCTGAACTTTTACCGGAACAAAAACGACCGTGCCGCCGGAAACGCTGACGCCGAGTTTTTCATTGCGATAGATGTTCTGCTTCACGCTGAACTCCACCTGCCCGGTGGTTTCGCCGTAGCTTTTGGTCAGGTAGAAATTGGTCCCAATCTCGGTCTTGTTCCCTGCACCGTAAGCGACGCGATAGCCGTACGTTTGATAACCGCCGTCGCGATACGAAACGGGCTTTGCTATAAAGTCCGCCTCAAGTCCCCACGAACCGCGTGACTGCGTTTCGGCCGAAGGTATATTAAATATAGTCGTCTGAGCCGCCGCGGGCATTACAAACAGGGCAATAGCCAAGCAGATAGCAAGAAAAACTGTTTTAGACATAGTTCTTTTCTCCTGTCCTTGGCACTCTGAATTGTTACGGCACGAAAACGGGCAATTTTCGGGCAAAGAAGCGATAGAAACGTTTCAAACTACAATAATCGCAAAAACGGCTGGCGTCCAATAAAACTCTTCTTCTTTCCGTGCCGTTCCGTGCATTCCGTGGTTGATCTCCGGAGTTTTAACCACGGAACACACGGAATGTCACGGAACAGATCACGAGACCTAAACTACCGCCGGGCTTGCCGCATCATTTCCCGCTGTTCCCATTCGTCGAGGATCTCGGGAAAGATCGGCGGGCCGTCTTCCTGCCAGGCTACGACGAAGCGCGGTCTTTGCGTATCGCTCGCGTGTTTTACATAGCTGAGGATCAGGACCCAGCCTTCGCTCAGATATTTGTTGAGTTCGCCGCTTGAGCCAAGCTCTGCGGTCAATTTTGTGTCTTCGATGGTCAAATCAGTTCCACTTCCCTGTTTTTTGTAGTGTTTTGATCTTGCGCTTGGCTAGCTGGCGCTTTAATGGCGTCATTCTGTCGAGAAAGACAATTCCGTCGCAATGATCCGTTTCGTGAAGTATACACCTTGCGGCCAGATCTTTCACATCTATTTCTATCTGCTCGCCCTTAATATTTTGCGCCCGGGCGATGACACGCATTTCCCGCTTGACGACCTGATAAAGCCCGGGAAACGACAAACAGCCTTCGTCGCCTGTCTGTTCGCCTTCGACGTGGATTATTTCCGGGTTTATCAATACGTGCCGCTGGCGTTCGTTATCCTCGTCCTCCGGCGTATCCATCACAAACAACCGCCGCCCAACCCCAACCTGCGGAGCCGCCAGTCCTACCCCACGAGCATCCTCCATCGTCACAAACATATCCGCCACAAGTTTTTCGAGTTCTGAGTCGAAAGTATCGACAGGCTTCCCAACGGAAAGTAAAACAGGCTCCGGATAATGAACTATCGGCAAGATCGGCATAAGAGATATATTACGGAGGAATCAGGATAAACGCGAATGTTCGAGAGTTGTAGCTCAACCGTTCAATTGCGGAATTCAGAAAAAAATGTCTAGGGCTGCAACTTTAGCGGCCTTTTTTCGTGTTATTCCTAAGCAGCAAAAGAATATTTTTTCGCGGTAGACGGAGTGATCATGAGAAAGCTTTTTATTCGCATCTCGGCGTTCGCATTATGTTGTTCCTTCGGGTTCGCAATCACATGGGCGATATATTCGATTTCATTAGGACTTCCAGGCGGAATCGATGTTGAATTGAGTTGCGAGAATTTTTGCCCTTTGCAAGGCTTTAGAAACCTCGCGAACCTAAATCCAGATGGTGATGTTACGGTAAAGTTCGATAGATTCTCTGAAAATACCGATTTCCCAACTGCTGAGTTCACCGTTACAAACAACTCGTCCTCGTCTATTTATTATACTTCCTATGGTAAAAACGATAGTCCACTTTACCGCCTTCGTTCGGACGAGAGAGATCCTGCTTTTGATTGCGGAAACGGCCTCGAGACCAATCACCTGCACCCGGGAGATTCTATGAAGGTAGAGGCGTCACTGAAACGAATATTGAGGTCAAAAAAACATAATGCGAAGTCTTTTACGACCCAAATAGGTTTTCAGTTCAGCCGGCACATTGACAGTATGGACGAAACTTTTTGGGCTGATCCTATTACGATTACAGTTCCATAGGTATCTATTTCGCTTCGAGCTTTGCGCTCGCCTCTTTCGTCCAATCGCACAGCGCCTTTGCGTCGCTTTCGCTAATTTTGGATTCGCTATGGATCCATAGATAGGAGGGGAGCGGCATTTCTTTGGATTCGACCTGTTCGCAGATCTCTTCGAGCTTTTTGGATTTGCGTTGGGGCGAATAGGTGTTGAAAACACTGAAGTTCAGCTTCTGACGGCCTTCGTCGATGTGGCTTTTGAGGAACCAGCCGGACGGTTGGATGTTTGAGTACCACGGATACGTCGTCGTGTTCGAATGGCAATCGTTGCAAGCCCGCCCCAGTATCTGCGAAACGTCCGCCGGAACCGCCACCGCAGCTTCGAGCGTCTCCGCCTGAACGACGGGCGGATTTGTCTTGTCTATCCGGAAAAACTGCAGCACGATAAATCCGAGAGCCAAAACAACCACGACGATCATCAACGCTTTTTTCATTTCTGAATTATAAACCCAAAGAATAGTAACCACTAAATAGCACGAAAGATCACTAAATATGTTTTTTCGTGCCTTTTCGTGTAATTTCGTGGTTCCCTCTTGATACGCAACCTGTGAACAATTATCGTTGGAATTGATGCTACGACCGACTGTTATCGCTATTCCTTTCTTCGCGTTGATGATCGCGCTTGAGGCGTGGTTTGCTGTGCGAAAAGGGTCGGACGAATACAGCGATAAGAAAGATACTTGGGGAAATATCTTCCTCGGATTCATGAGCGTGGTGTGGGGAGCGTTTTTCGGGCTGCTGACGGGTTGGATATATATTTACCTGTACGAGATCGCTCCGTACAAATTCCCTGCCGATGCGTGGTGGACGTGGGTTGTTCTTTTCCTTGTGGATGACCTCGCTTACTACATTTTCCACCGCGTCAGCCACGAAATGCGGCTATTCTGGAATTTCCACGTCGTTCACCATTCCAGCGAACACTACAATCTGAGCGTCGCGGTTCGGCAAAGCTGGTTCAGCGGGGCTTTGCACTGGATATTTTACGCTCCGGTAATGCTGCTCGGGTTTGCTCCGTGGATGTTTGCGGTGATGCATGGATTCAACCTGATCTATCAGTTCTGGATCCACACAAAATTTATCAAAACGATGGGCCGGCCGTTCGAATACATCTTCAACACGCCGTCGCACCACCGCGTTCACCACGGCGTGAACAATCCGTATCTGGATAAGAATTACGCCGGCGTGCTGATCATTTGGGACCGGATGTTCGGTTCGTTCGTTTCCGAAGACGAAGACCCGCGGTACGGCATTATCACGCCGATAAAAAGCTACAACCCGCTCTGGATCAACACACACGCGTGGGTCGAGATGTTTCACGCGATAAAAAGACAACGCGGGCTCGGCAAAAAGCTTCAATGTATCTTCGGCTCGCCGAATATGGACCTCGTTAAAAACTATGAGAATTAAATTCTTGCTCGCGGCGTTCTGCATCGCCGCGTTTTCAACGCTCGGCTTCGCTCAGAGCGTCACCATCACAAAAAAGACCGTCACCTACAAACGCCCGAAACCGCAGATGGATTTTAAGAAGTCCTTCACCGTCGAATATCCGGTCGTAAAAGCCGCAACGCCCGCTCTTTCGAAAAAGATAGAAAAGGCGATCAGCCCACTGACTGTTTTGCGGATCAACATCAAGGAAGAACAAACTGAGAATCAATGGCTGGAAACCGCCGAGTTCGAGGTAAAGTACAACGATAACGGAGTGATCTGCGTTTCGCACTTTATGGAAGGCACGGCCGCGTATCCTTCGAGTATGACGCGTGATGTTGTTGTCGATGCCAAAACCGGATTGGTCGCGAAGCCCGCGTCAGTTTTTACAAACATCCCCGGACTGCTCGCGATGGTCAAGAAAGATCAAAAGGAAGAGATCGCCGCCGCGATCATCGAGATCAAAAAAGAACCCGACTATCAGGAACCTGAACCGGCTCACCTATTCGAGAACGCCGATTTCAAGGCCGTAAACCTCGACGGATTCTCGGTCTCAAAGGATGGCGTGACGTTCAGCTACAGCTACGGTTTTCCGCACGTCATTCAGGCATTGGAACCGAGCGGACAGTTTACTTACTCCTGGGAGCAGATAAAACCATATATTAAACGCGGCGGTTTGCTCGCACGCATCGCTCGTTAATATACTGATTCCACGTATGAGTGAAAGAAAGATCAGAGTTTTGGTCGCCAAACCAGGCCTCGACGGCCACGATCGCGGAGCAAAGGTCATCGCCCGCGCACTGCGTGATGCCGGAATGGAGGTCATCTACACCGGTTTGCGCCAAACGCCGGAAATGATCGCCTCGGCAGCCTTGCAGGAAGACGTCGACGCAGTCGGCATCTCGATCCTAAGCGGAGCACATAATACTCTCTGTCCGCGGATCGTTAATTTGCTTCGTGAAAACGGTATGGACGACACGCTCGTGCTCGTCGGCGGGATCGTTCCGCAGGAAGATATCGTTACGCTTAAGGAAAACGGCGTTTCTGAAGTGTTTCTGCCGGGAACTTCGACTGAGGATATTGTTAAGTTCATCAACTCTAATGTTCGTGCGGTTTAGTACGCGGGAATACAGTACTCCCGACCGCAGAATGAAAAGATGTTCGTGTATTATCTAAAATTGATAAAAAGAGGAAACTAAAATGAAAATGAATAAGTTATTTCTCGGTTTTGCTTTTGTAATGGCTCTCATGTTCGTCGGCGGTGCAAACGCTCAGGACACGATGATGGGCAAAATGGCTGACAAGGTCGAGAACACGACCAAAAAGGTCTATAACAAATCCAAATCAGGCGTCAAAAAAGGCTACCGGGTCGGCCACGAAACCGGCGGCAAGGTTTGGAACGGCAGCAAGTGGGTCGCCAAGAAATCGTGGAAAGGCGGAACTTGGGTCGCGGTCAAAACCGCCAACGGCACCAAATGGGTTTACCGCAAAGCCAAACACGCCGTCGTCGGCAGCCCACGCCGTCCGTAAGTTATAACTGAATAAGTTTTTGCAATATACCGCTTCGCTCCGTCGGGAACGAAGCGGTATTATTATTTTTTACGAACACAACCATGAAAGATAAGATACGCGTCGCAGGCGGACAGGGATTTTGGGGAGATCTATTAACGGCTCCGGTCGATCAGGTACGAAAAGGCCCGATCGATTACCTTATGCTCGATTACCTCGCCGAGGTAACGATGTCGATCCTCCAAAAGCAGCGAAACCGTGACCCGAAAGCCGGTTACGCCCGCGATTTTGTCTCGCTCCTCGCTGAGATACTGCCAGACTGCGTTGGAAAGAATATAACCGTGCTCTCAAACGCAGGCGGGGTGAACGTTCCGGGCTGTGCCGAAGCCATCCGCGAAACCGCCGTAAACCTCGGCCTGCAAGGTAAGGTAAAGATCGGCGTCGTTACCGGCGATGACGTTCTCGACAAACTCGACGGCTGGCTTGCCGACGGCATCGAGATCAACTCAATGGACGACGGCACGCCGCTCGCCGCGATCCGCGACCAGGTCCAGTCCGCTAACGTTTATCTCGGAGCCGCTCCACTAGTCGAAGCTCTCGGCAAAGGTGCCAATGTCATCGTCGGCGGCCGCCTGACCGACACGGGCCTGACTCTTGCTCCGCTGATGCATGAGTTTGGATGGAGTTTCGAAGATTGGGACAAGGTTTCCGCCGGAACGATCGCGGGCCACATCATCGAATGCGGAGCCCAATCGAGCGGCGGCAATTGTCAGTACGATTGGCAAAACATCCCCGACATGGCAAACATCGGCTTCCCCATCATCGAGGCTTCGCCAAACGGCGAATTCATCGTCACCAAACACGACGGCACTGGCGGCCGCGTCAATATCCAGTCCGTCAAAGAGCAGCTCCTCTACGAAATGGGCGACCCGCATTCCTATATCACGCCTGACGTCGTTGCCGATTTCGCCACGATCCAACTCGCCGACGGCGGCCCCGATCGCGTAAAAGTTTCCGGCATCAAAGGCCACCCCAAAACCGACTTCTACAAAGTCTCCATCGCCTACACCGGCGGCTGGAAATCTGTTGGGACATTAGTGTATTCGTGGCCTCAGGCCCTCGAGAAGGCTCAAGCCGCTGACAAGATCCTCCGCGAACGCCTCGACAACCTCGGCCTGAAATTTGACGCTATCCTGACCGAGTTCGTCGGCGTTAATGCAACGCACGGACATCTCGCCGGAACGCGGACATCCTTGTCCGCAAGTTTGGATTCACACGCGGACATGGATGTCCGCGTTCCGTCCGACATCCCCGAGGTCCAATTCCGCATCGGAGTCCGCGGACAAAATAAAGCCGATGTCGAGAGGTTTACTAAGGAGATAGCTCCATTGATCCTAACGGGGCCGCCGTCCGTAACTGGCTTCGCAGGAGGAAGACCAAAGGTTGAGGAGATAATGGCTTATTTTCCGGCTTTGATACCGAAATCACTGATAGCGGCAACAGTGACGATTGTAGAAGCATAGTTCCGTAAAAACTTGTGCGAAACCTGATTTTTATATCAATAGTGCTACTTGTCGCTTCGTGCAAATCAATGTCGCTCGATATTTCGTCCTCTATTGCCCCTTCGCCTAGTCCATCATTGGATCCGATCGAAATCAAAAAGGACGGAAAAGGGCATGTCGTTAAACCTAGCGGCTGGTCAGTTCCCGCATTTCCACTTGATCGCAAATACGAGCGAACTGTAATAAAGACAGCGAGTCGAGAGGTCACCGTAATGGTCTCCTGGATTATGCCCAAGGAGAAAATGTTGGCTACGATTCCCAAGTATTGGGAAGACGGAGAAATTACATATAAGGTTACGCAAATTTCCGAATTCAAGGGAATTAGACAAGCTCCGTACTGCTACAATTTCAATGCGACGACTGACTGGCCCGACCCGATGAATCATCCGGGCGTTTCAACTTTCTTTTCATACCGTGACGACGATGGTGATGGTGTTTTCGAAACTATCGGTCAAGGTTGTGTCGTTCCCGACTGGGTCAACTAAATTAAAGCTACTTCTCCAAGAACCTAGCAATTCCCTTCTGACAATCCTCGGTCATCCGTGCAGTTGCGTTGACTTGTGCTCCATATTCGATCGCCGCGTCGAAGCTGAGGCCGTCGATGTCGTAGAGAAGTCGTTTCGTCATCTGAACGGCGGAAGCGGAGAGTTTTTCGTATTGTCTGGCAAAGCTGAGAGATTCAACATCGAATGTCTCGTCGCTAAAAACGACATGCACAAGATTGAGGCCTGCCATCTCGGTCGTTGCCATCTCATAACCCAGAGTCAGAAATGAAAACGAACCGCTCTCATTCATATTGCGCCGCACTATCGCCGCGACCATGGCAGGCACAAACCCGATCTTAACTTCTGGAAAACCGA
Organism: Pyrinomonadaceae bacterium; assembly: GCA_047600985.1. Taxonomy (GTDB): domain Bacteria; phylum Acidobacteriota; class Blastocatellia; order Pyrinomonadales; family Pyrinomonadaceae; genus OLB17. The sequence goes on from JASGKA010000002.1 coordinate 1,744,282, forward strand.
ATTTAGCATTTTGCGAAGCCACGATCATATCGCAAGCCATCGCCAGCCCGCAGCCGCCCGCCAACGCACGCCCACGCACCGCTGCGATAATCGGCTGACGAACACGACGAATGAGTTTGTACAGCTCACCAAGCGACCGTGCGTCCTCAAGGTTCTCTTCGTGTGAAGCATTCGCGATCTTCTGCAACGCCGAGAGGTCCGCACCCGAGCAAAAATCCTTTCCGGCACCGCGAATGACGATGCACTTCACACTCTCGTCGGCATTTGCCTCGCGAAGGGCGTCTTTAAGCTCGGCAATCAGCTCGTCATTCAACGCATTCCGTTTTTCCGGCCGGTTTAGCGTGATCGTTCGGATCGCTCCGTCGTTTGTTATCAGTACTTGTGACATCGCGTATCAGTAAATCTTTGCTGCACGGTCGATCTGAGCGGCAAAACCGTCGATCGTTCGGCTGACAATGAGGATCTGTTCCTGAGCCTCGGTCCAGTCACGTTGTTCGAGAGCTTCACGGACGCCGGGCAGGGTTTTTACGCCGTAGCCGGTATAGAAGCCGGGGGCGTAGATCTGATGCCGGAACCATTCGCGTCGCGGCAGCCCCTCGGTACGGGTCAGGAGGCGTTCGCTTTTGTACAGGATGTCATCGAGCGTTTTGCGTTCAGCGGCGGAAAGCTGTTTTCCGGCGGCGGCTTTTTGATATTCCGCGGCACTGTTCTTGAGCTTCGCGAGAGCGTCTTTTAAAGGCTGGAAATTGATATTTGGAACTTCGCCTTTCAATTTCGGGGTCGCAAATTTGTCGGTCGGATCCTGAACCGCTCGCCACATTCCGCTGGTGATCAGTTGGTTAGTGTTTTTGGTCTCGTCCCGCATCGAATCGGCGAGCCGCGTGACCTCATTCACATAAACGCCAACCGTATCGGCAAAATTAGCAAAATCGAACGGCAATACATCCGCATTCGCGAGCCTCAACACGCTGTGGCCGCAGACCTTTGAAAGTGCGATGCCGTATTTGAAACCCGGATCGCTGAATTTGAAATAGTGTGAATACGAATCGTATATCGAGTGATAGGTTCCGCTGCCGTCCTCGCCGCCAAAACCGATATTCAGCGACGCGATCCCTAAATGCTGCAAAAACGGTGTGTAATCGGAACCGGAACCCAACGCTCCGATGCGAAGGTCGGGTCGATTGTTTAGTTCAAACCGTTGTCCGGCGTTCCCGCTCACGATCTCGCGTGCCTTTGCTCGTTCCCACACCGACATTGTGGTCTGCGGGTCTGGAACATCGCGGCCGACCTCGTTGATGAATTTCTCAAGCGTGTGCGACCCGCCCATTCCGAGGAAACCTCGGCCGTTGGAATCGGTATTGATGTAAACAGCGGCTTTCTGCCGAAGTTCGTCGGCGTGAGTCTCGACCCATTCCGTCGAGCCGATCAGGCCTTCTTCCTCAGCGTCCCAGGCGGCGTAAACGATCGTCCGCTTTGGCTTCCAGCCGGTTTTTACGAGTTCGCCGATCGCCCGTGCTTCTTCCATTTCAGCGACGAGACCGCTTATCGGGTCGTCGGCTCCATTTACCCAGGCGTCGTGGTGATTACCGCGGATGATCCACTGATCGGGCAGCTCTGAGCCTTTTATTTTTGCGATCACGTCATAGATCGTTTTGGTTTCCCAGTTGAACTCGAGCTTCATCCGAACAGTCGGAGTGCTGCCGCCGAAGTGGTACGTTACAGGCAAAGCTCCACGCCAAGCGTCCGGAACAACCGCTCCATCCATATTCCTGAGCAGCGGAAGTGCATCGCCATATGAGATAGGTAGCACAGGAATTTTCGTTAACGTTTGAGCATCTTTGCGGTCGATGCGTTTTGCGTTCTTTGTCGCACCGATCCCCTTTGTCAACGGATCGCCGGGATGCAGCGGCATGTCCATGACGGAGCCGCGCTGCACGCCGTTCTCGTTGCGATAAGGGCCTTTCGGGTACACATCGCCTTGATAAAAACCGTCGTTTCGCGGATCGGAATAGATCAAACAACCGATCGCTCCGTGTTCCGCCGCGACCTTCGGCTTAATACCACGCCACGAACCGCCGTAACGCGAGATCACGATCTTGCCTTTTACATCGATGCCGCGTTTTTCCAACTCTTCGTAATCCGCCGGCGTGCCGTAATTCACATAAACAAGCGGCCCGGAAACGTCGCCGTCGATCGAATACGCGTTGTACGTCGGTAATTGCTCCTTCTGCTGGACAGACGTTTCATCTCCTGCAACCGGCGGTTCATTGAGTTTCAGCGTGAATTTTTCGGGTGCCGTCATCTGAACGATCCGGGTTTTCGGCGTTGGAAACAACACCTGAAACTCTTCGATCTGTGTATCAAAACCCCAAGACTTGAATTGCGAAGCGACGAACTCGGCGTTCTCCTTATCGTACTTCGAGCCCAAATGATGTGGCTTGGCCGAAAGACGTTTCATCCAATCACGCAAGTTGTTTGCATTGAGATAGGAATCGAACTTACGTTCCAGCTCACGTTGAGCCGATGAACCAGCCGATGAGAATCCCAAAAAAGCCGAACGATCCTGGGCAAAAACTGCATTGGCCAGAAAGCAAAAAAGTAATGAGCTCGTCAAAATAGATCGCATAGAGTTTTTAGTTTGTAAATTTGATTTGTACGGCATCGTTCAGCGATTTTCCACGGATCATTGACAGCCGCTTTCCGTCAAATCCCCAATCGAACGAGAATATCCGCTCGCCGGTTAGGCTTGTTAAAACCCTTGGCGGGCCGCCATCCATTGGTTGCAGCATTACGCGGCTTATCTCGCCATCGATCGAATCGTACGTCAACCCGCTACCGTCTCGTGTCCAACGTATGCCGCCGCACGGCTGAATATCGAATGTTTTGTAGGGCCAGCCGCTATCAAGTGTCTTGACGACGACCTTCATTCTCTGCGTCTGATCGTCGTTGACCAAATAAGCCAAATATTTCTCATCCGGCGAAACATCCCAGCCGCCGAAGCTATCGTTGGCCAGCACGGTCTTAGTGCCGTCCGCCGCCTGTTTGAATATCGATGTCCCCTTGTCATCACCGATACCCTGAAATACGATGGTCTGGTTGTCCGCCAAAAGCTTTCCGTTGAAAACGTCGCTCGACTGCCTTGTTAGTTGAACAACATTGCGACCATCAAGATCGGTTTTGTAGAGTTGAGCCCTGCCGCCACGCGACGAGGCGAAAGTAACAGAATTTCCATCCGCCGAAACTCTCGGCGTCAGCCAGATACCGTCGTTACCGTTCGTCAATTGGTGAACACCCGTACCATCGGCATTTACCACTGAAACCGATTCCAAACCATTGTTTGTCGACGCATAAACGTAACGCCCGTCACGTGTTGTGCCGATCGAGCCTATTCGCCCGGCACCTGAGGTAACCTGTCTGAACTCGTATTTGTCATCAGCCGCCGACCAAGCCGAAGCCAGTAAGTTTTCCGTTATGGTCACGATCGAACGCCCATCCGTCGGTATCGAAAACCCTTTGTAGGAGTTATCGTCGTTTGTAATTCGCCGCAACTCTCCGCTCGATGGATCGAATTGCCACAATTGGCGGATCTCTGCATCTTTTTCGCGAAGACAAACGATCAAACTACGCCGATCCGGAAGCCACGCGGCCGCAGTGATCTGCTTATCCATTTCGGGCACAACGACTTTTGGCTCACCGCCGTCGGCGGGATATTCTCTCACCTGATGAACAGCTTTATCCCCAACGAAACGCCTGAGCGAGAAGAGGACGCCGCGACTATCAGGCGTCCATTGCAGGCTCCATATCCTGTATTCTTCGGTAAATTCGGCGATCACTTTTTCATTAGAGCGATCGGGATCAGCCGTCAGATAAGAGGTCTTACCATTGGCAGAACGCGCAAAAACGATCTTTTTGCCGTCCGGTGAAAATGTAAAGCTTTCAGTATTCTCACCCACCCGCTGAGCCGAGCCGCCAAAGAGCGGTATCTTGAACAGTCCGTTCTCTTTTGCGTCCGGATTGTTCGTGACGGTGTAAAAGATATAGCTGCTGTCTGGTGCAAAGGTGTAAAACCAGAAGCTGGCAGTCATCTTCGGCGTCAGTTTTGTCGCGCTTCCGGTCGCTATCTGCTGAACCCAGAGCGTTGTCCCGTCGTTTTCATTTGTCGCGTACAGAAAGTAATTACCGTCAGGTGAAACGATCGCACCGTTGAGCGTACCTTTCGAGGTCAGTCGGGTGATCTTGATGTTATCAATCGACATCCACGGCGACGGCCCGGCCTTCCACTGCCAAATTCCGAAAACAACAGCAGCCAAGATTCCCACGGCGACCACACCTGCAACGACGCGAAGCCAAAGGCCGCGAGCTCCTTCTCTCTGGCCCGCCGATGGTAATATCAGCGTTTCATGGCCCGGAGCAGGCTCGCCATCGTCAACCTCGACGATCTCCTCGATCACGACCTCACTCTCAGTTTGTTCAAAAACGACCGTATCGGGCAATGCGGTAACCGGCGCGACAAAACTGTAACCACGCCGGGGAATGGTTCGAATAAATCCGCCCTCGACCGAGTCTTCACCGAGGATCTTTCGAATCACAGAGATCGCGTTCTTGAGATTTGCCTGTTCGACAAAGGTTCCTTCCCACACACGATCCAAAAGCTCGTCGTGGCCCAAAACGTTTCCGTCGTTCTCTACCAGAACCAGCAAAAGGTCAAAATTTCGGGGCGAGAGTGAAACAGTTTCATTATTTTTGAGCAAGATACGGCGTCGGGCATCTACGCGAAAATCGCCGAAGTCGTAATAGCGGATCTTTTCTGTTTCCATAAATCTCTGCCTATGAACGACTTAACGACGCATGACGAGCTTTTACCTTTTTTTACCTTTTGATATTACTGCATTTTACCAAACATTTTACGTTTGCACGACGATTTCTTACTTGCAGGAGCCGCAAACTGATTCTCGTGAACAAACGTTCCGCAGTTAAACGAGAGGTCAAGTGAAAACGACTTACAAACGAACGATCACGGTACGAACGAAAACGACACGGGTGAGTGTCGCCGCACATCAGGACGAAACGATAATTTGTCCCGTCTGCAGCTTTCCCGTAAGCGCTTCGGGCCACAAACAACTTAATGAACCGGCCATTGGCCAGTTAGAAACAAAACAAAATTCTGAGGAGAACAACAATGAAACTGAATAACAAACTCAACACACTATTGGTACTTATCATCGCGATGTTCATCGCGCTAGGCTGCAGCGGTAGCGGAACACAGCAAGCAGAGGCAAATGCGATCGTCGACAAAGCGAACAAAAAGCTAGAAGAGACGAAAACGGATTATGCAAAGGTCGAAACCCGCAACTCTTCGCTCTTCAGCGCAAACATTCAGACGGTCAATCAGCTTCGCGGCTACAAGGTGATCGCCGGAAGCGAAGCAAAATCCATCGTTGCTGACTACGAACGCATCGCGGGAAGCTTGAAGGACATTGCAAAACAGTACGACGAGATCTCAAGGCTGAACGTTGAGGAAAAGTACAAGGAATACGCAAAGCTTAAATCTGACGAATTCGCAAAACGTTCAGAAGCCGTAGACGTCCGCAAAGGAAACGCACAGGCTTTCGCCGAAATAGACGATCCTCGTATCCTGTTGGCCAAATTTGACGAGAACAACAACAAATCGGACCGCCTTTTCAAGGATGCCGAAGAGATCGCCACGAAAGCCAAAAAGATCGAGGAAGATAACAAGGAGATCTTCAAACAAGCATAAGAGCTAACAACGAATCGGTGGGCGAGATCGTCGTCCACCGGGAGAAAAGGAGTATTTATGGGAAGCTTTGATATCGCATTGCCATTAAGAAAAAAGCCGGTTTTTCCGGCAATATGTGTAGCGTGTGAGAAACCCGAACCGGGACACACGATGGAAATATCAGTGCTTGGAGCGAACACCGGGTCACTCACCGAGAACGTCGTGGATGGATTGCTCGATACCAGCACCGGAAGTGCCGCCAGCGGTAATTTCACGACACATTTCAAAGGGATTCCGGTCTGCAAAGGTTGCGAGAGCAGGCTGAAATGGTATCACCGAATGCTCAAGCTCGCGACCTACACGATCTGGCTGCCGGCTCTCGGTATAATGCTTTTAATGCCAGGCCCGATGTTCATTCGTGTGACCATTTTTATCGCGATCATCGTAGCCCCACCGATCTTGTCGATGATTTTTCCGCCAGCCTTCGGAGCCACGGTCGTAAATGGCAATGCTAATTATGAATTCAGGTCTGAGAAGATAGCTCACGAATTTCTGCGGCTCAATTGCCCGGAAGAGGCGGAAAAACTCGCGGCGAGTGAGCCTCTGAATATAGGCGAGGCGGTGAAACAATGATCCGATATTCGATCTATTTTCTGCTTCTTGCGAGCCTTTTTTCGCTGCTTGGCTGTGACACGAAGCCAAATGTTACAGCCGTGCCTATGACGGAACCGTGGACTTCGATCGGATTCACGTGCGATGGCAACGGAGTTGTGATCAAGTCGAGCGAAACGCGTTTCAATTGCGCCTTCGGCGGCAGCACACCAACTTCGCCACGCGAAGACGCATTGAAAAAGATAGCTCCTTACGTCGAAGCGGCAAAGAAGAGCGGCTGGACGATATCTCAGGATACGCCTGATGTCGCGGTGCAATACGTGCTGACGAAAGGCGGCCAGAATTTGCTCATCGTCGCAACGGGGGCTTTTGCGATCGTTGACGCCAAGCAGATCACGTGGGAAGGCTCAGGAATCCAGGCCGAGATCTTTCCGGTCAAACCATAGATAAGATGGATAACGAGACAAAGGCCGCAGCGGTTTTCTGCAAGCATGACAACTACGCGACATTGTGCGCCGAAGTTACTGCCGCGTGGCCGAATCTTACCCTGGAACTGAACCACATCAGCCCGCAGTTTTATCACGAGGGACGTGACGAGTTCGATTACGAAACTGTCTTCTTCGATGCATCGGAACCGAACGGTGTCGTCATCACTTTGGATGACGACACGATATCGGAAATAGCGTGTCGACTGTTCGAAGAGCAATTCGGCGGACGTTGCTACATCCTTCGCGATGGCCTTTCGGTCGAGGGTGATGAGACGCTCGAGTACTGCAACGATCCATTCAGACTGCCGCTTAACAAATTTAAGTACGGGGAGTTTAAAAAGCTATTTTCCGAGCGGTGGACAAATCTGACGATACAAATGTTCGATGTATCACCGTACCACGGAGTTCTGACCTCGGGATATAAGGAACTCGCCGACAATTTCGATATGGCGACGCAAAATGCCTGCGGAGACCCGCTGCACGACTACATTTTTATCTCGGATTGGGGAGCGACGCTCAAACGCAGCAATTTGGGAGCGACAATAATAAACAACTCGCTCGGCACGGCTTGCACGGGAAATGACCGGAATGAGCGGCTGAAGAATTACAACAATAAAGGCAAAAACTAACTTAGCCCAAGATCGCCGGCTTCCGCGTCACTGACCTCGATGAACATACGCAGCAGAGCCGTCGAAAATGTCTTCCCTTGCGCGTCCGTCATCAAGCTCAATGTCCCGCCGCCGCCGAGCGATTCGTGGAGCAGGAAGTTGAGAGCTTCGAGATTGTCGAGTTCAAAACGCTCGACCTTCCCTTTCACCATCTCGCCGAAATGCTCTTTCACCTTTTCCGCCGTTACTTCGCGAACGAGCAGCGGATATATCTCGGGTTTCAAGGCGATCAGGCCGACATTTGCTGTGTCGCCTTTGTCACCGGAACGTGCGTGAGCGAGTTTTACCAATTGAATTTGCATATTATGTCTCGATATTGAGGATCTCGTTTCTAAATATATCATCAACGACCGCATCGACAAGACCGATGCGAAACGCCCGGTCAGCATCGATCGCCTCGGCGGTGAAAAACATCTCTAGTGCGTCTGCCTGCCCGACCAGTCGCGGCAAACGCTGTGTTCCGCCCCAGCCGGTGATGATGCCGAGTCCGGTTCCCGGATGTGCGAATCTGGCAGTTGGCAACGCGACACGCTGACGACACGCCAGAGCGAGATCCAAAGCTCCGCCGAAACAGAATCCGTTTACCGCCGCAACCGTTCTAACGTCGAGCGATGCAATTCGAGCCATCGTCTCCTGGCCATATCGGGCGAAGCCTTTCGCGTCTTTCGCCGAAACATTCGCGATCTCACGCAGATCCGCGCCGGAAGCAAAGCTGTTCTCGCTGCCGGTAAAAACCAGCGTCTCGATCTTGTCTCGCAGATGCAGATCGTCGAGGATCGAATGGATCTGGTCAAGCACGACGAGCGACAAAGGATTGCGTATCTCAGGCCGTGTGAAACGAACGATCATCGCCGTTCCCGTCGTTTCGACAGCCATCGTTTCCGAAAAGTGTTCCATCAGGCATTAACTTCTGCAATAATGGACAAGTATAAACGAGACAGCCGTTTAACCCGAAACATACGACCAAATATGACCGCATTTCGAATCAACAAAGCGCATCCCTGGCATGGCATTCCGATTGGCGACCATTCGCCTGAGGAAGTTACTGTTTTCATCGAGATCGTTCCTCGCGACACGGTTAAATACGAGGTGGACAAGGAGACCGGCTATCTGAAGATAGACCGTCCGCAGCAATATTCGAACGTCGTGCCGGCAAACTACGGCTTCATTCCCCGCACGTATTGCGGCGAGAAGATCGCTCATCTGGCGTGGTCAAAATCCGGCAAACCGATCGTCGAAGGCGACGGCGATCCGCTCGATATTCTCGTGCTTTCCGAACATCACATCCCGCGTGGCGACATTATTCTGAAAGCCCGACCGATCGGCGGGTTTTGCCTGATCGACGGCGGCGAAGCGGACGACAAGATCATCGCGGTGCTGAAAGGCGATAAGGTTTTCGAGCAATACACCGAGATCGCCCAGCTTCCGAAAGGCATTCTTGAGCGATTCGAACACTATTTCTTGACCTACAAGAGTCTGCCCGACGAGCCTGAGGTGTGCGAGATCGCTTATTCTTACGGCCGAGAGGAATCGTACAATGTGATCAAAAATGCGGTCGCCGACTATAAAACACTGCTAGCCGAAAACAAGAAAAAAGCCGCGAGCTAAACGACGCCGTTTGCCTTGAATAACCGCATCAACGCCTTCTCTTCAGGCTCGAGATCGATCTGAACGCCCTTGATGCTTCGCGATCGTCGGGGCCGGAATTCGTCTATCGTCACGCCTTTGCTGTACGAATCCAGAACCAGCGGATGAATGTACGAACCTCGGCAAACCGAAGGCGTGTTTCCGAGCTCTTCGGCGACGTGTTTGACAGCTTTCACGATGTTTTTCTTCACAGCGTTTTCGCTGTCGGCGGTCCCGATCTCAGCAAGCATTGAAGCCGCGAGCAAAGTTCCGCCCCACGTTCTGAAATCCTTTGCCGAAAATTCCGGTGCGGTCGCATCCTTCAAATACCGGTTGATCAACGCCGGAGTGATCGGCCGAAGCTTGCCGTCGCTGTCGACGTAGCGAAACAGCCGCCGCCCGCGTTTCATCGCATATATCTCACCGACGACCGCCGACAGGTCGGGATCGACCAGAACTTTGCGATGCTGGACATGGCTCTTGCCGACGAAGTTAAATTCCAGCTTGCCGTTCTTGCCGATCGTCAGATGCGAACGCCGGAGCGTCGTCACGCCGTAGGTTTTATAATGCCGTTCGCTCAGTTCGGTGCCGACCCGGAAGTACAGCGAGTTGATCAAACGCATTATTACCGCGAGGACCTTTTCTTTGGGCAGCCCGCTGAGGGCGATGTGTTCGCTCGTGACCTGTTTTAATCGCGGGATGAATTCGCCAAACCGCTCGATCTTCGCAAACTTCTTCCGCTGCTGTTTCTCGGCGAAATTCGCGTGGTATCGATACTGTATCCGCCCCATCGCATCCACGCCGACCGCCTGGATCTTGCCGCCCGCAAACGGATTGACGCGTACGTACTTCCACGCCGGCGGAATAACGAGCTTCCTTATCCGCTCGAGCGAAGCGTCGTCCGCGATCTGTTTCCCACCCGCATCAAAATACCTAAACCGCCCGGGCTTCGTCCCACGCCGTTCCCACCACCGGGCTCGCCGCCCGCGAACCACCGCTTCCCTAGCTCGCTCAGGGTCAAAGATCGTTGTTGCTTCGTCCATCAGCTTTCACAAGTCAGTGCTTTATCTAATCACGCCGCGAGCTCTCCGTATGTATGAGACCGAACGAAGAGAATAATTAACCACGGATAGACACAGATAAACACAGATATTTCGGGTCTCTTATCCGTGTCCATTGTGTCCATCTGTGGTGGAATATTTTCCTGCCTCCGCACAGAACAAAAGGCCGCCCAACGGACGACCTTCCAACTTCGCAACTTTCCCAAACTTCCCAAACTTCGCAACTTCCCTAAGGCAGTTTCGTCTTCAGGTAAGCCAGGCCGACCTTTCCGGCTGCGGGGATGCCTTTTTTGAGGCTGAATCCTGCGGTTTTCAGGCCTAAAACTGCGGTCTGCTTTGGCACTGTCATCAGGGCGGTCTTTGCGACGGGCCAGACGGCGTGTTTTGTGACGAATTTCGTTGTGACCCAGGCAGACTTTGCTGCCGAGCCGACGATGACGACCGCGACCTTTCCCGTGCCCGCCGCGACCGAAGCCGCCAGGCTCCCGCCGCTGTTCTTATCCGAAGCCTTCTTCGCCTGCCCGCTCGCTCCGGCAGCCAACGCCCCAAAACAAGCGCACACCAATGCGGTTCGTAATATCAGTTTTATCATCTCAGTAAAAGGAAGGGATCGCGAGAACAAACAGGAAGGATCGCAGAAACCTCAGCGACATACCAATAATAACGGCTCCGCAAGGTTTTGGGAAGAGTTTTTTCTCCAACGTTCCGGCGAGAGTATGGTAATATCGCCGTACTTATGAAACTCTCGCTCTTGATCCTGCTTATTCTGGCATGCTCCGCTTTCTCCAACGCCCAGACCGAGGCCGATGCTCCGGCGGCGACGGATATTCGGCGAATAATCGCGGGAGGGCCGAACGGTTCGCCGTGGATCGGTGCCTACGGCTGGCAGTGGCCGAACAGCATTTACATGCAATCGTTCGGCGACGAATCATACATCAGCTTTACCATTAACTGGGATCCGCGACAGTTATTGTTTTTACAGGCGGAAAACGGGATCGATCTTCCGGCGGGATCGCAGATAACGCTCAACCAAAGCCGTCTCGCTTTGGGAAGTTTGGGGATTACCATTAATTCGCCGCAGGCTGTTCGCGAGGGTACGATAAACCTCGTAAACCTGCAATTCTATACACGGTCGTATGACCCGACATTCGCGCCGGGGATTCCAGTTACGTTCTCCTCCGATCCCACGCCTCAGTTGATACGCGGCTTGAATGGAGAGGAACTCTCGGCGATCTATACCAATCCTTATAGTCAGTTCTTATTTGCCGACCCAAACACGGCCTTTAGTCTAGGTGGAGGCTCGGTATTGCCAGGCCAAACTATTCTGATCCCGATGGCGATGGGTGAGGTATTCTCTCCGTTTACTGGCCAGGCTAGCTTTCGGTTTTCGGTCGAGTGGGACAGTACGCGTTTTTCATTCGTCGACGCCGCGGTTGGGAGCGGTGTTCCGCCAGGATCGACTCTCGATCTCGATACGAGCCAATTGAGCCAAGGGCGACTTGGGATGATCATGACCGGGAACGGCCCCGCTGCCGCCAAACTCTCAGACGAGAACCATTGCAAACGTCCGCCTCGCGGCGTCGCCGCAGGCCGCGAATGGCTACTATCCTATTCTCTTCTCTAATTCCCCCATACCTTACGTGGTTTTTGATGTACAGGGGAATCGCGCTCCCCTTTCGGCCACTTTTCCCAATTTCATAACCATCGGCACGACCACGACGGTCAGCGGCGTCGTTCGTCGGCCTTCGGGACAAGCTCTGGCAAACACAACCGTACAATTGCGTGGAACAGGGACCACGCGCTTCACCGCGGTCACCAGTTCATTCGGCAGTTTCACGTTCCCGTCCGTCCCGCTCGGCAGGAGTTACACACTCAACGTCGTTTCCAAACGATTCCGCTTCCCCGCCACGCCGATCTTCGTCAGCAATGCAACGGATGTCGAGCTGAAGGGCTTAGAATAGATCCTCAAAAACGAGATACTCAGCCGGTTTCCATCGCGTAGCGATGCCGTGAATGTAGCCGTGGGTGACAACCCACGGGACTGAATACATAATGCCCAGCGTCGCGGCAGCGACGGCGTGAAATCGCAGCGTGAGATCATTCAACCGTCGCGAAGCGACGCGAAACATTTCGGAAACCTGACCGTGGGTACACCCACGGCTACGATCGATCATCGCGATGCGATGCAGTTTGATGTTCTTCCCTGAGTTCGGCCCACGCGCGGTCGAGTATCTCTTCGTCCTCGGCGGTCAGTTCGGGTGGTTCATCGCCCAGCGACGGCCGTTTGGCGTGTCGCTGTAATATCTTGTCGTAATCTACTAGCGGGATCACCATCGCGGACTTAAAAGGGGCGTTCTGAATACTGGACAAGTTCAGCGTCTGAAAGTTGATCTTTCAGCACGAGTCGGTAATGCCTCTCCGAGGCAATTTGTACCTGTCCGTCGTTCAACTCCATTTCAAACAGAGCAATTGCTCCGTTGTTCATAAACTGCGCAGCAATCGACTTGCATTTTAATGTGGGAAACTTGGCGGCTGCCAGTGCAAAATCCTGTTCAATCTGAACAATTCCTAATTTATCGCCGTGGCCTTTCGCCTGAACCGGAATAATATAGTGTGCACCGCGCTTGTCAACGCCAATATAAATCTCGTCGACTTCGACCTGACCCATATCGGGCACAGTTGTACGTAAATGATTTTGCAACGAATAGCAGGTGAGGCCGGAAAAAATATCAATTAGGCGATTGAAGCGGACAATAGCTAATAGAGCTTGTTCGTCACCCAGTGCATACCTTGTTATTATTCCCGGTGTCGCGTCGAGTATTTTTGTCTCAACCAGGTTTTGTGCTGGGACCAAGGCAAATATAGGTACCAATACAAATCTGTATCGACCTATTCCGGCGGGCCGGATAATCCATTCTAGCCCTTCATCCGCAGTTTCTAAGATACTCTCGGGAAGAGGGCTACGATATCTGTATGTATATGGGATGTCGCCAAGGTTATCAGGTGGACGGATATTGAGGGCTTCCGCAGTTGTCCTAAACTCCTCGCGTTCAAATTCAAACTCGAAAACACCTTGTTTGAAGTATCGGAAGAAAATTGTTTCGATGATTTGTGTATACCGGTTTTGTCGAGGCATAGAGATTCTTACTTTTTACCAGGCCATCGGAAAACGACTACTTCTTCATTGAGCCAGTCCTTTGTCGCGGTTGAAAACCGAGTTCTGAATTGATCGATACGAACCTTCTCGTACCCCAAATCGATTGCGATCTTTTCCAGAATCTGTCCGGTTCTGATCATTACGCGAAGGTATGAAGCCTGATCACCAACGACATATGCAAGCATTGCTCCTGGCTTCAAAGACGGTTGAAGCTCCTTAAGATGTCGTGCCATACCTCCGAAATAAAGTTTCGTTAGGCGAGGATACATTCGCTCAAATCCCGAGGTTTTGCCTAACTCAATGCGCCTCGCTTCAATCTGCTCAGCAATCGCTTGAATTTCGTCAATGTGCTCAACAAATTTATCGTCATCATCCTCTCGGTAGACGCTCCGAGTATTTGACCGGAGAAGTGTTTTCTTCATTGCTCGCAGGTCGTGGCGATCCTGTACAAACCCCAAGACTACCGACTCCAATCGAGTAGTCCGGGTGTAATCTTTTTCGTTTGGATATGGTGGTGATGTTATAACCGCAGATATCTTTGTTCCGTTCAAGGCCCTTGCCGTATCTCTAGAATCGATCAGCTTTACCATAGCAGATGGATAGTCAGCAGGGGTTATCGCCCGAAGGTCTGTGCACATTCGCTCAACCTCGGAAAACCACTCATCGATAACTAAAACATGAGAGCGTGGCTTGCCAACGCCTACTTCAGGTCCGAACTTCAGATTACTTATTTTGAACACCAAGGCCTTCGCAAAGGCGAGTCGAAGATGGCTATGAACGGATTGATTTCGATGCCTATCAATCTCCTCTAAAAGTTCCAAAGACTTATGCAAGGATACGGCATTTATCGAGTCCTTGAGTATCAGGGGAAATTGTTCAGCAGAAAGTGACCGCAAGATGGGCCGTTTCACCTCCGAATCAACCAAGTTGTCGGCGACACCCTGATTTTCGAGACGTGTTGAAACGTTCTTTGCAATGGTTTTTGCTTTGTCGAGTAATGAACTAGGATCTACACTCCAGTCTACCTTTACGCTACCAGCGAATTGCGCGAAATCTGTTAGCTTCAAGTCCGATTGACCGAACCCCTTGTAGTTTCGATTCAACAACTGTTGTCCCAGTTCCACAGAATGGGTCCAGTACTACGTCATCCTTGGACAATCGGAACTCACCGAGGTACTCCCTGACCAAATGTGCGGGATAAGAAAGTACAAATCGATACCAGTCGTGGAACGCTTTGTCCTCCGAGGCTAGCTTGTTCCTCTCTCCATTAGAAGATTCATATTGTGGGGCCAAAACTTCTGGGGCCTGCTCATGATCTATCATGCTGTTTTTCTGAAAGTGTACACCGCCGCTGTCTTAAATTCGAATTTGAAACACATATTCTCGATTTCCATTGAAATCTTGCACATTTTCGGGTCTCAATAGGTCTCGCACGTTGGCGTTTATAGTAGAAAACGGACAATTTCGGTGTAAATGATGCAGGGATTCGGCTTGGAGGCTTGGCAGAGTGGCTGGATCGCATCGCAGTGAGTGCTCGCTGCTCGGCAGAGAGTGCTCGCTGCCCGGCAGAGAGTGCTCGCTGCTCGGCAGAGAGTGCTCGCTGCTCGGCAGAGAGGGCTCGCTGCTCGCCGGAGAGTGCTCGCTGCTCGGCGGAGAGGGCTCGCTGCTCGGCGGAGAGTGGTCGCTGCCCGGCAGAGAGTGGTCGCTGCTCGGCAGAGAGGGCTCGCTGCTTGGCGGAGAGTGGTCGCTGCTCGGCAGAGAGGGCTCGCTGTTCGGCGGAGAGGGCTCGCTGCTCGGCGGAGAGTGGTCGTTGGGCGGCGATTTTTATTGACTGAGTGGCAAAACGGGCATAGAATTCCGAAACGTTCTCAAAATTAAACAAAAACTAAGGAGGATTTGATTATGGCTTTGGACTTTTATCCGGGTTCTATGGAGAGCCGGGCGAGTTGGCATGTGAATTTTGCGAATAACATTGGCGGGTTGGCGACGAAGTATAATATTACGGCTCCGCAGTTGGCGGCGATCACGGCGGATAATAATTGGATGCAGTTTTGGGTGGCGGCCCGGTTGGTGGCGGCGACGTTTGCTTCGCAGCTCTCCGCATATTTTAACTCCATCTCGGGCAACGACAATTCGCTTGATCCGCCCGCCGTTCCGGCGATCGATTTTGGGACGCCTCCGACTGAGGTTCCGCCGGGAATTGAATTCAGAGTTCGGGAGATCGCGAGACACATCAAGGGCCACAGTTCATATGCCGAGGCGGACGGGACTTTGTTGGGGATCGTCGGCGAAAGCGGCGGCGGCGCGGGATTTGGCGGTGTGATCGTGCCGGAAATTCAGGTGATATCGTCGACTTCGGGCTACGAATTCTCCATCGTCGTCTCCAAACGAGCCTCCGCCGACTCGTGGCAAGTCTGGGCAACCCTCGCCGGCGAAAACAAATGGAAGCTCATCGCCACCGCCACCGGCAAATCCACCGACGTCATCTACACCCCGCTCGACACCGACAATCCGATCCCGTATCAGTTGAACGTCCGCGTGCAGCTGAGGAGGAACAATGCTGATTATGGCGAGACTTCGCTGGTGGCTCCGGTGACGGTGAGCCCGTAGGTTAGTGAATAGTTAATAGGTTAAGCCGCGAACTCTTGGGTTTGCGGCTTTTTTCTTTCCCGGTTTAGTTATTTTGGTAAAATAACTACAGCTTCAGCTCTCTCATTATGGAAATAACCTACGAAATAACTCCAGCCGACATCGCCGCGTACACAAAAGAGGTTAATAAAGGTACGAATCTTCATTATTTACAGGTCGTGATCACAACTTGTGTCTACGTCCTTTTCATGTTCGCGGACATTGTTCTCGCGCTTGTCGCGATGTTCAAGAATGACGGAACGATCAAAGTTACGGAACCTCAAATAGTGATCCGTGTCGGCATCTGGCTCGTCATTGTAATTGGAAGCTATCTCGTCTTGTCGCAGTACGCTAGATCTACTCTCGCGAAAGCTGCGGCGGCTCCCGGCAAGAATGGATTGTTCTGCGAGCATAAGATCGTTTTTGACGAAAGCGGATTCACGGAATCGACCGACGTAAACCGCAGTTTCCATGCCTGGGAATCGGTCGAAAAGATCGCTGAAACTGAAACCTTTGTCGCGATCCAAGTGCGGCTTGGTGCCTGTTACTTTATCCCCAAAAGAGCCTTCGCAAGCAAGGGAGCGTTGCTCGATTTTATTAACGCAGTTCCTGCCGACATCACAAGAACTTACACTACCGATATCGCAAATATTCGCAAAGGCACGGACTATTAGGACCTCCGTCACGAGATGGAGCGATCCGTTTCGTGCATTTTTGTGTGGTTTGGTGGTTCGGGATCGATCGGACGCTTTTTATTTCGCCTTACTTCTTTGGATGGATCTGTTTGAATCGACTTCCGTTCCAGACAAAGAACAATTCTTCGGGCCATTCGCCTCCCATCCAGTTAGGCGCCTCGTCCTTTAAGACGTCCCGCGAATTAATTATCATCAATCTGCTGTTTACCCGAAAAGAAATATCCCACACCATCATCTCGGGGTTTGGCGGCCAGGTCACTTTGCCCGTTCGGAGATCGACCATGCCTGCCATGAGGCAAGGCGAACCGCATCCCCACAATCCAATTGCATAATTGCCCGCGAAATTAGGCCCAGCAGCGGCCGCTTTACGAAGATTTGTTCGATAGTACCTCGCACCCTTTGCACTCGCGAGATTTACTCGGGCGGGCTTCCCCTTGAATAGACTCTTTGCCGGATAATCGGAGAATTTCGGGCGGTGTTGGGCGATCGCAACCGAAGTAAAGAGTTGCAGTGAGACAATGACCGCAATTAATTTGAGAGTTTTCATTTGCCCCATTATACCTAGCTCCCGCTAGCTCGCGGTATCTTAGAGAACAAACGCTCCGATATGCGGCGTGTCGGTATTGCGGCAGGTTTGGAGGGCGAGGATGAGCGTGTCGCGCAAGGTTTCGGGGGTGACGATGGCGTCGACTAGGCCGCGGGCGGCGGCGTGTTTGGCGTCGAGTTCGCGGTCGTAGGTCTCGCGGACCTTTTGCATCTCGGCGAGCATCTCGGGCGGCGGCTCTTTGCCTTCTTTTTTGAGCTTTTCGATCTGCGTGCCGTAGATCGCGACGGCGGCGCTGTCGCCTTCCATCACGCCCATGCGGCCGGTGGGCAGCGAGAAGATGAAATCCGGGTCAAATCCCTGCCCCGCCATCGCATAATATCCCGCTCCGCTCGCGTGATTGATGGTCAGCACGATCTTTGGCACGGCGGCGGTCGCCATGGCTTCGACAAAGCGAGCCCCGGCGCGGATGATGCCCGAATGCTCGGCCTCGGCACCGACCATAAAGCCCGAAACGTCCTGCACGAACAGCAGCGGCGTCGAATGGCGGTCGCAGTTCTCGATGAAATAGGCGGTTTTCTCGGCGGATTCGGTATAAACGATCCCGCCAAACCGCGGCGGCTCGCCGGGCTTGCCTTTGGACATGCCGCGGGAATTCGCGATGACGCCGACGGTCATACCATTGATCTTCGCCGTGCCGCAGATCATCTCTTTGGCGTAGTCAGCCTGGAATTCGTCAATCCGCCCGTCAAGGAAAGTATCCAGCACCGCCCGCATGTCGTACGGAGCACGATGGTCGGCGGGAAGAATGTCGTAAAGCGGATTGTGTTCGCGGTAGCTCGCAAACTTCTGTTCGCGCCGCTCCCATTCGCTGATCGCGGCGGTTCCGCAACCTAACGATGAAGGACTAAATAGCGGCTTATCCCAGCTAGGAGCGGTCCACGGCAGATCTTTGACAAGCGAACGGATCTTGGCAATACATTCCTGATCGTCTTTGGTGCGATAGTGGGCCACACCGGAGATCGCGTTGTGGGTCATCGCTCCGCCGAGGGTTTCGTTGTCGATGGTCTGGCCGGTCGCACCTTTGACGAGGTTCGCACCGCCGAGGCCCATGAAACTGGTTCCCTCGACCATCAGGATCACGTCCGAGAGTGCCGGCAAATACGCTCCGCCCGCCACGCACATTCCCATCACGGCCGCGATCTGCGGGACCTTCAGGTATTTCCGCATGATCGAGTTGTAGTAAAAGATCCGCGCGGCGCCGTACTGGCCGGGAAACACGCCGCCTTGGTACGGCAGATTTACGCCCGCCGCTATCCACGAGATAAACGATCGGCACGCGGTTCCGCATCGCGATCTCCTGGGCACGAAGGATCTTTTTGATCGTCTCGGGATACCACGCACCAGCTTTGATCGTCGCGTCATTCGCCACGACCACGCATTCGCGGTCCTGGATCTTTCCAACCACAGTAACAACCGCCGCCGCCGGAGCCTGGCCTTCGTATTCGTCATACGCGACGAGCAACCCGATCTCCTGGCTATGAGTTTCGGGATCGAGCAGCAGATCGATACGCTCGCGGGCGGTCAGTTTACCCTCCGCGTGAATCTTCGCAGCCTTGTCGGCGCCGCCGCCGAGTTTCAGCTTGGTTTCGAGCTCAAGGTATTCGTCGGTTAAGGTTTGCAGACGGGATGACATAGGTTCGGCTATTACTTGCTACTTCGGATTTCACTAACGGTAAGTAAGAGTTTCTCGTGATGATGTCCGGTGTGGGCGTGAAATAGAGATCCTTTCACGGTGACTTTTTTACCCAGAAACACACGATATCTTTTATATTGTAGGTCGTCGAGAACCAGTTGGACTTTGTTCTGTCCTCGTTCACCAACATTCAGATCATCGGCCCGGTTAACACAAATTGGCTTATTCAATCGAAGGATCCAAAATAATTCTGGCTCATCACCACTTCTGGTGCTCGAATAATTAGGCGGGCCCGCAAAAGTCCGGCGAACGATCGTACCGGACAGTGACTCGATCTTCGGTTCATAACTGCGGCACTGTGCCGAGACAACTGGCATTAAGACCGCAAGAGCAAGCGTTATCCAGAGAGCATATTTCACATTTACCTCTCGCTGATAATAAATGTCGGAACCATGCCACCGCCAGACGAAACATTGGCGAGTTCGGTCGAGGAAAGCCGCGTGAAAGCCGCACCGACCTTGCCCATGAACAGGAGCGGATCGAGGTCGACAAGCTGCTCGGTCATCTCCCAATTCCCTTCGTCGTCGATGAACATAGGGAAGGTTTCCTTAGCCGTTTTGACGCGTTCCTGGACGAGGTAGTCGCCGTCTTTCAGTGCGAGTTCGATGGCATCGTCCCATTCGGAAGCGGTGGCGTTCCAGCCGATGTAAATGCCGTGCCCGCCATAATCGTCGTTGGGTTTGAGGACGAGTTTGTGCGGATTCGACCGCGTCCATTCGACCAGATCGATCTTCTCGCCCTTATTCTCAGTCGTTTCTGCCCGAAAGTTTCGCGTCCACGGGATATGCTTGGCGATCGCGGACAATTCTTCGGCGTTGAAAAGATGTTTGTACCGCTCATTGGTCAGCACGGCGAAGATCGCTTTCTTATGCACCAACTTTCCGCGAAAACTGTTGACCATGCAAACCGCGCCGGCACGATAGGCGTTGAGCAAGTCGGGCTGCTCGTCCATTATCGGCAGATATTCGTTGACCAGCAGACGCTTGTAAACGATGTCGATCGGCGTTCCGTTGCAAGAAAGGCCTTCATTCTTAAACTCCAGCTCGCTTGGGGAGCAAATGATCGCCGGATAGCCGTTCGCCTCGAAATATTCCTTGAACAGCTCAAATTCCTTGATCGTCGGCAGATTGTCCAGATCAACGATAGCTATCGTCGGAGCCCGCTCAGGTCTGACGCCGCCGAGAAACTCCTCATAGCAGTCGAGCAGCACGTTGAGCAATTTCGAGCTACCTTCAAGTCCTTGCAGTTGGTAACGCTCTGAGAACTTCTGCATCACCGGCAGCGATTCAAATATCTTGGTGGCTGAATCGGCAAAAGCAATTCCAGCAGGGCTTTCGCCATTCAGCTCAACATAACTGTAGGCTTCGTCGGTGAGAAATGAATCGAGCCGCGAGGTCGGCGATACGTGTGAGTAGCCCGGATCGATCTTGATCAAGCCCCGCTCGATCTCGGTCACGCCAAGTTCGTCGAGGATCGCATCATCCGCAATCGCGGCGTCTTTCACCTTCTGCAATGCGCCGAACACCGTCTCGCATGTCGACCGGATCATCGTCCAGTCGTTCTCCGTCACGAAATGCGGACGCAGATAGGGCGAGAGGCGGCGTCCGCCGAATATGAGCTTTGAGATCTCAAGGCCCTCGTCAAGCAGTTGCTGCGACGCCGAAGCAAGTTCGCTGTCGTTAAGAAGTTCGTTGTAGTAATTTACGGCGTCTTTGAGCATCGAGATGGAGTGCAGGCGTTGGACCCGCATGGATTGATTCGCAACCTATTTCGACATGCTGAGGATCTCGTCGTATTCGTCTTTCGTCAGCGGCATAACGGAAAATCGCGGCTGGCGAACGAGATAGATATTCTCAAGAGCTTTGTTCGCTTTGATATCAGCGAGAGTTACTGGCTTCTTTAACGGCGATTTCGGCGTCAACTCAACTGCGTGCCAAGCCGTATCCGTCGGATCAGGAAAGGCCTCTTTTGTAACCTCGGCGATACCGACAACTTCTTTCCCGACGACGGAATGGTAGTAATAGACCTTGTCGCCTTTCTTCATGTCTTTCAGAAAGTTACGCGCCTTAAAATTTCGCACTCCGGTCCAGTCGGTATTGCCATCTTTGACAAAATCGTCCCAGGAATACGCCGTCGGCTCCTGCTTGACCAGCCAATAATTTGCCATAATTATTTCTTCGCCTCTGCTGCTTTCTTATTTAGCCATTTCGCCCATCGTTCGAGAACGGGACGGAAAGGTTTGAAGATCTTTGCCCGAATGCTGTCCTTGTTCTGCTGCTCGCTCCAAACCCGAAGGTTCTTCTCGGCATACTGACGTATCTGCGGTTCGAGCGCGGTGCGTTTTACGGAGTGCTTTTGCGTCAGGTAATAGTGCTGCCCGACAAGCGAGAACAAAAGTCCGGCGAGGTTACCCTTGAAGGAACTCTTCGCCATGAATTTCTTCATAAAACTCTCAGTCGGCTGTAGCAAAGCTCCCATCGACATCTCAAGCCACGGAGCTCTGTTACCTTCACGCGGATGATAGAGTCCGGGAAGGTCGCCTTTCAATGGAGTGTCAAGGTTTTTCAGTCTTGGATCGTTAATGAAATCCACAAGTCTGATCTTCTCCACACCGCGATACTGTTCGCTCGGCAGAAAGTCGAGAACCTTGTTAATGCTGCCTTCGACATCCTTCGGCAGAGAGATGGTCGAGGCATTCTCGATGCGGATCTTTGTAATTTTCGCTGCCTTTTGGCCAGCGGTTTCTATTGCCATAACTTCGTTAGATTGTAATCCGTAACCGCAGATTAGTAAATTCGACCACAAGATTGTTGTACGTCCGCAACACTTCCTCGACTTATGTCGTGAGACTGCGGTTTATCTCTCAGTAAAAGCGGGCGGATTTCGAATGCTTTCGACGGCACGGCAATTGATTAAGGATTTTGAGAATGAATCAGACGACCCTTTCGAATCCGATCGACATCACTGGCGTGGGCCTTCACACTGGTGTTGACGTGAACATGACCTTGCGTCCGGCTCCTGAGAACACGGGATATATATTTGTCCGAACAGATCTCGACAATTTCGAACTCCCAGCGTCGGTCGAATACATATCGCACTGCTCTTATGCCACCACTCTGATGCGTCGCGGCGTCGTGCTATCAACGTGTGAACATCTGCTCTCGGCTTTGAGAGGATCGGGCGTGGATAATTGTTTCATCGAACTGGACAGTATTGAGATACCGATAATGGACGGTTCGAGTGAGGCCTTTATAGAGCTGATCTCAAAAACCGGAGTCGTCGAACAAGATTCTCCAAGACGCATCTTCCGTGTTCTCGAACGAGTCGAATTTGAACAAGGCGATCGCAAAATGTCGATCGAACCGGCTGAGAATTACGAGATCGACTGCGTGATCGATTTTCCGCATCCTTTTATTGAACGTCAGTCAATGCATTTCGTCTTTAAGAACGGCTCTTTTGGAAAAGAGATCGCGTCGGCACGAACATTTGGCTTTACTCACGAGA
The DNA here is from genome assembly GCA_047600985.1 of Pyrinomonadaceae bacterium. Lineage (GTDB taxonomy): Bacteria > Acidobacteriota > Blastocatellia > Pyrinomonadales > Pyrinomonadaceae > OLB17. Next base: position 1,766,758 of record JASGKA010000002.1, read on the forward strand.
TCGATATGTTGCGAAAGGCCAATTTGGCACTCGGCGGCTCATTAGACAATGCGATCGTGCTAACTCCCGATGGAATGCTGAATGAAACTCCGCTGCGTTTCGACGATGAGTTCGTCAGGCACAAGATACTCGACATTATTGGAGATTTTGCGTTGATCGGGATGCCTATTCAGGGCAGGATCACCGCCGAAAAATCGGGCCATAGCGTACACGCTTCACTAATGAGCAAGCTGTTGAAAGCGGAGCATGCCTGGGAGATCGTCGAGTCGAGCTGATTAAATTATTTGGCTGCGCCGATCGCTCCGGTGAAAAATGTTGGACTCAATTTGAATCTCCCATCTCCGCTGAGAGCGATACAAACCGATTCTTCCCAAACCGGCACCTTTGCGGTTAGCCACGGTTGATCGGCACACTCGACAGCAGAAAGTACCTTTGGCCTCGCTCCGACTACGGTTATGTAATTTGGATCATTGGGTTCCCGCTCTCGCATTACTGCTTGATGCTCCAAATAGATCTCACCGATCTCACTAAGCGTATTCTCGAAAAGGTGCTCACCGAAAACTCTCGGAGCCAGAATAAAATAGCTATAGCTCTGAACTTCGGACGCAATATAGTCTCCGTCGTGCTTCATCATCATCAGAGCGAGATCGACCTCGGCTTGAACGACTATGAAATTTCCCGTTCCAGTTGCCGCAGACTTGCCGACTGAGAGATTTTTTTTCAGCCAAGCGATCTTATGCTCCATGATGTGCGGCCTCTGAAGGACTCGCCAGAAGATGACGAATGTGCCATCGTCAAGCGTTTCGACGCGATACGGCAGGCTGGTCTCATAACCTACGGCCTTCTTCAACGAAAATGCTTTGCCTTTTTCGTATTCCGAAAACGCTGCATTTTTGAAATCTTCACCAACCGACTTTGGCGCGAATGATATGGCAAGGAAACACTCGATCGTTGTTGAGCGCGTTGTGCCGGTAGTGGTGGTTGAACTTATGAACCATTCCCACCAATAAAAACTTACCTCGTTATCAAACGCGAGTTTGATCGAACCGCGACGGCAGAACAATTTGGGAGAGCCGATCAACTGACGAACATTCTCCGGCCCGTCAGTGGCCGGTTGCAGCGAATACTTCTCGTAGATTTTTGCGACACCCTGACGGCTTTTTCTCGACCATAGTCCCAACAGGACAATGAATACAAAGATCCCGACAAGTCCGATGCAGCCGATCATTCCGGTCATAAACTGTTTTCGTACCTACGCTCCGAACTGCGTTAGATGATGATCAAGATGCTTGTAGAGCATGTTGCTCCATTGGGTTTTGTTCAGCACGCCGAACGAATGCGATTCCTTGCCGTCAAATTCGCTTTCACCTAGTTCCTGTGTTTTCTGAATAAATGAGATCAAACGAGCCCGCTCAGCATCGAAGTCCTTATCAGACTTCATGATGAACTGCGGTCCAGTCGGACTATTCTTTTTAGGAGGCTTATCACCAACAACGAACGGAGCGACGACGTACTTCAATATCAGGCTCATCGGAAACTTTGGTTTCGGGTGTTTATCCGGTTCGTAGATACACTCGTACGCAACATTGCAATGGGCGAGCATTTTCGCGACGTCCATCTTTCCCCATTGTCGCTCCGATTCCGGCGTAAGTTTGTTCAGTCGCTCGATGATCTGATCGGAGACTTCTTTGGTAAACACGTTTGGATATGCCATTTTCCTATACCTCCCAGTCAGGTGTGTGAAATGTACCCTCTTTGTCGATACGCTGATACGTGTGGGCGCCGAAGAAATCTCGTTGGGCTTGTATCAAGTTCGCGGGTAAACGCTCTGTGCGGAACGCCTCAAAGTATGAAAGCGCGGATGAAAAGCACAGTGATGGAATTCCATCCGCCGTAAACGCAAGGATCACCCGCCGGAATGCCGCCGAATTATCCGCGAGAATCGCGGCGAACTTGTCGTCCAAAATGAGGTTCGCGAGCTTTGCATCCTTCGAATAAGCAACACGCATATCTTCCAGCATCGCGGAGCGAATGATGCAGCCGCCACGCCATATTTTTGCGATTTCAGCCAGATCGAGGCCGTAATTCTTTTCCGCCGATGCGGCCTGAAGCAGTGACAGACCCTGAGCATACGTGACGACGAATGCTGCTATCAAAGCCTGTTTCAAGTCATCAAGCGTTGCCCCAATAGTCGCCGGCGACTCGGTTTTCTCGAATTTCGCTGAGATCACGCCACGGGTCGCCTTCTGCGATGAGATCTGCCGCATCGAAACCGCAGAGTCGATCGTGGGAATCGGAATCCCGAAATCCATAGCCGCTTGCGACGTCCACTTCCCGGTTCCCTTTTGTCCCGCCGTATCAAGGATCATCGAAACGAGCGGTTTTCCGGTTTCGGGGTCGGCTTTTCGAAGGACCTCAGCGGTTATCTCAACGAGAAATGAATTTAGTTCGCTGTTATTCCAATCCGAAAAAGTCTTCGACATTGCCGCGTAGTCCATTTTCAGGACCCGCTGCATAAAATCAAAGGTTTCTGCCAGGATCTGCATCAGCCCGTACTCGATGCCATTGTGAACCATCTTCACAAAATGTCCTGCCGAACCTGCTCCCATGTAGGCAACACACGGCTCGCCGTTCACTTTTGCCGCAACGGCTTGCAGTGTCGTTTCAATGCGGTCGTAGTGATCGCGACGACCGCCAGGCATGATGCTGGCTCCATGGCGTGCACCTTCCTCGCCGCCGCTGACGCCGATGCCCATGAATCCAATACCTTTAGCCGAAAGCTCGCTCTCGCGTCTTTCTGTATCGGTAAAATGCGAATTGCCGCCATCAATGATCAAATCGTCATCATCGAGATGAGCGGCAAGGTCGGCAGCAACTTTATCGACGATCGGCCCCGCCGGCACGAGGAGCATGATGTTCCGCGGTGATTCTAGTTTAGCTAGAAAATCAGCAAGGTCGCCGCCAACATCCACCGGCATTCCTTCACCTTCCTTCAACAGGAGTTCCCGTTTTGCAGCATCGAGGTCGTATCCGACACCGCTGATACCATGTTCCGCTATATTAAGTAGAAAATTGCGGCCCATCGTACCAAGGCCGATCATTCCAAAATGTGCTTTTGCCATAACGCAATTCTAACGCAAAGTGCTCGTCTCGCAACCTGCCTACGCCGTACCTTTATAGATATTATCGATATATTATTTTTGGCGAGAGCCTTTCTGATGAATAATATAGATTTACGAACATATGAGAACACTTTCAGAAGCAATACGTCCGACGACCTTCATCGAATCATCTAAGCTCCGCGACCAGCTCGGCCTCGATATAACGATCGCGAGCGAAACATTCCAACATACAGGCAGTTTTAAATTTCGTGCAGCATACAACGTTGCCATCAATGCCCCAAATGACGAACTGATCGGCGTCTCGTCGGGCAACTTTGGCCAAGCTCTCGCTTTCGCCGCCAAGTTGCTGGGAAAGAAATGCACGGTGATAATGCCGCACAATTCGGCACAGGTTAAGGTCGATGCGGTCCGTTCGTTTGGAGCGACAGCAGATCTGATCAATGTCAACGAGGTTAGCCGCAGCGAGCGCCTCGAACAACTCGCCGCCCAACGTCCGGATGCGTACTTGGCAAGCGCGTTTGACGATCAGTTGGTGATCGACGGTAACGCGACGCTTGGTGATGAGATCGCCGAAAGTGGTTTTGATGCGGTGATCCTGCCGATCGGCGGTGGTGGGTTGATATCGGGAGCTATTCAGAGTTTCGCCCGAAACGGAGCCAAGGCTGAAGTGATCGGGGCCGAACCGCTGCTTGCGAACGACGCCGCTCGCTCTTTGCGAGCCGGAAACTTGATCGCTAACGAAACCGAGCCGCAGACGATCGCCGATGGCACGCGTACGCTCTCACTCGGAAAACTAAACTGGCCGATCATTAAAGACGGACTGAAGGAGATAATCGAGGTTCCGGATAAAACCATTGTAGAAGCCTTACGACTGTATTTTGGGCTCGCAAACCTTAAATCGGAACCCACCGGTGCGTTGAGCCTTGGAGCTGTTCTCGTCGATCCAGAACGTTTTCGTGATCGAAAGATCTGTGTCGTTGTTAGCGGTGGAAATGTCGATCCCGGCGTTTACGCCAAATTGATCGCGTAATCATTTCTTTAATGGCTTCGACGATACCTTGCGATAGATCCCCGAGAAAGTCACATTTGCTCCGCCGCAGTTTCCATTATCGGCAACGATCAGGAACCTTTCCATGGTAAGTCTCATCGTTGCCCGGCAATCGTATTGGCTCGTTCCATCGGAATATTCGACAACACCATCTTTGGGCATAAATCGTCCGTCCAATTCCCCGATATGGACGTTATCGCCCATGCCTTTCCACAGAGCGTCACCCTTCACGTTCAGATATCCAGAAATTTTGTTCGGCGAGAATGAAATTGAATTTGATGCATACTGCCACTCGCCAGTCCAAACTTTTTCACTCGCGTCCATAAGCATGAGTGGATAATCCAGATCAGCTTTTCGCAACCAACCAACCTTCACGCCGCCCTTTGCTCCGGTGAACCAGCCACAGACATAATCGCCCAGCGATCGGCTGGTGATGACCATATCCTCCTTAACTAAGTATGACTTTGATCGACAATTGGCTCCTGCCGGGCACTTTGCGGGATCGTCGTTGTAGAAATAGGTCCGGTTTCCCGATTTTGGTTTTACAAACCCCGTTCCGAAGTCTTTCGTTTCCTGAGTGAACAAACCTTCACGACACCAATTCTCGGGATTGCCGCCCAACTGGCCAAAGACAACGGCTGAGAAAAAGACTAAGAATACGAAAATAAAACAAGATCGAACAAGCATTTACGAACCTCAACTACTCTGATATCGGGTTTCAATATCAAATGAACGAAAGTAGTCGGGTCGTCTTGCACGGTACGGCTTAAACTTTGCCGATCTCTTCAACAAACGTCACGCGATTGATCTCATGCAGAGTTGTTAATCCGAGAAATACCTTCTTAACCGCTGATTCACGCAGCGACGAAAGCCCCTCTTTCTCAGCCTGCCGCCTGATCTCAGAACCTGGACGGCGTTCGATGATCATCTCGCGGATCGGATCGGACATGTCGAGGAGTTCGTGAATGGCAGTTCGACCGCGGTAGCCGGTGTGATTACACGCATCGCAGCCAACTGCCCGATAGAAAACCTGTCCCGCTGGTAATCTATCCCGCGTCATGCCGGATTCGGACAGTTCTTCGTCGGTGGGATCATAAGCTTTCTTGCAGACCGGGCACAGCATTCTGACCAAACGTTGCGCCAGCACACAGTTCAGGGCCGAAACAAAGTTATACGGCTCGACGCCCATATTAATAAAACGGCCGATAACGTCAATAACGTTATTGGCGTGGACGGTCGTAAACACGAGGTGGCCTGTAAGAGCAGATTGAATAGCGATCTGAGCAGTTTCTTCGTCTCGGATCTCACCCACCATGACCTTATCGGGATCGTGGCGAAGAATGGAGCGAAGACCGCGAGCAAATGTGAGACCTTTTTTCTCGTTGACCGGGATCTGCATGATGCCCTGTAACTGATACTCGACCGGATCCTCGATCGTGATGATCTTATCTTCTTCGGCACGGATCTCGTTCAAAGCTCCGTAAAGTGTCGTAGTCTTTCCCGAACCGGTTGGTCCCGTTACCAAAACCATTCCGTACGGCTCTTTGATGTAAAGTCTAAAATGAGCCAAGTCATCAGGGTCGAACCCCACAACATCAAGACTCAGATTCTTAAATTCTTCCGATATCTGCTCTTTATCAAGAATACGAATAACGCAGTTCTCTCCATAAGCTGAAGGCAGGATCGAAACACGAAAGTCAACGGTTCGTCCCTTGTATCGCACACGAAAACGGCCATCCTGCGGAATTCTGCGTTCTGCGATATCAAGTTCAGACATGACCTTGATACGCGAGATCAACGTTTGATGAAAAGCTATGTCGATCGGATCAACCTTTTGATAAAGCGCACCGTCGATCCGGAATTTTACGCGAACATCACGATCACCTGCCTCAATGTGAATATCCGATGAACGCGATTCCATCGCGTTATACAGAATAGTGTCGACGAGCTTAATGATCGGCGACATTTCGGTATCGGAAGCAAGCCTGTCTAGGTCGAGCACTTCGTCGCCGTTCTCGGTCTCTTTCAGCAACGACATCTTGAAGCCCGATGCCGCTTCCTGCAGGACACGCTGCGTCGAGTCGCCTTTACGGAGAACCACATCTATCGCTCCGGAAGTTGCGACATGCGGAACGATGCGGACGTTTAGCACGTTCTCAAGCTCGTCCAACCGCTCCAGGTTCGTCGGATCAGCCATGGCGACGTGCATGTTGTTTCCGTCACGTCGGAGCGGTACGAACTGGTTGCGTAGCATCAACTCAACCGGTAATTTCGCAAGTTCGTCCACATCGACCGGCGATTCACCCTCGGGCGGAAGCAGATCGATGTAGGGCAGGCGATAACGCATTGCCAGGAGGCGAGCTTCTTTGACCTCAGGCGGTTCTTTATCCAAAAATTCCGCCACCGCGATGGTTGGTGCCGAAACGGCAGTTTCTACTTGTGTTTGTTCGCTCATTATATAAAAACTCTATCGCTTGCTGCCGGCGGGCCCGGACGAGATCATCTGGATGATCGGAAGGTAGATCGCCATCAAGATCGTAATAACGATCGCCGCCATGAACATCAGGATTATTGGTTCAAGCAAAGTCGTAAACTGTTCGAGCCGTACCTCAGATTCGGCATCGTAAAACGCCGCGACCTCATCAAGCATCTCACGCAGACTGCCCGAACGCTCACCGATCCCGATCATGTCAAGTGCAAGTTCCGGCATCCAGTTCGTTTTCTCCAGTGCTTCAGTGAAGGCTCGTCCCTCTCTGATCATAGCCGACACTCCTTGACTGCGTCGGCGAAGCTCGAGATTGTTGATCGATTGCGAGGCGATCTCCCACGATTCCGGAACAGTGATACCGCCAGACAAAAGCGTCGAAAGCGATCTCGATAGCTGCGCCGTCGCCATGTTCCTGATCAGCTGTCCGCCCACCGGCACTTTCAGTAACACCTTGTGCAGCAATAGCTTGCCACTCGTCGTGCGAAGCCAGACAAATAGCCCAAGGCCTACTATAACGAGAAGCGGCAAAAGCCAGAACGCATTATTGATCACGGTGTTCGAAAACCAGAGTACAGCCAGCGTAACCGAAGGCAGCGTCTTATTGGCGGCGAGGCTCTTGAACAGATCGGACATTCGCGGAACGATGTAGAGGGTTAAAAATCCGACCATTATCATTGCCGCAAGCAGCAGAAATGCCGGATAAGCCAACGCTCCACGCAGTTTTCGCGAGACGCCCACGCTTCGCTTCAAATAAGTTACAAATCGCGAAAGAACGTCGTCCAGAGCTCCGCTCTTTTCACCCGCGAGAATGGAGGCGGTGTAGATCTTCGGAAAAAGCCCCTGAGCCTCGAAAGCCTCGGACAGCGGAACGCCGCTCTTGATCTTTTCTTCGACGTCCTCAAGAACGATCCGCAGATTCGCCGACGCCGAGCGTGTCTTAAGCAATCCAATTGCTTGAAGCACAGGGATTCCGGCACGCAGCAGAGCGGAAAATTGTTGGTTAAAGAGCAGGAAGTCCGCTTGTTTGACCTTCGCCTTTTTATTGCCACCAGTCAAGATCGATGACAATCCTTCGCCTTGCGTCGAGACAGCAAATACGCGAAAGCCCTCGCTTTCGAGCCGTGCCTTCGCATCGGCCGCTCCAGCCGCTTCTACGATCCTGGTAACGATCTCACCGGATGGGGTTCCCAAACGGCAAATAAATTCAGTCATAAAGTAATCAAATCAGACACACGAGTGCCCAATGATCGGAGATCTTTGCCAGATTATATCACGCAAAAAGCGGCCAATAGTTGCGACAAATATTTGCGGATTTTTTTTGCTCCTCGAAACAACGATATTGGCGGCTTCAACATCCAAAAATAATCTTGCGGAAGTTGTATCCTTTCCCTAGAATGTTCACTACATTGAGGTTAACAATGGCTAATATCCGATCGATGCGTCACGGTTCTGTTTCGAAACTGGGGCACTTATGTTTAGCTGTTTGCTTGGGCTTGCTCGTCGCTCAGTTTACTTCTGCACAGGACCCGACACCATCTCCTACGGCTGTTCCTGTTCCGACGATTGAACCGGACGATGGCCCGATCCGTGTTAAAACCGACCTCGTAACCCTAACTCTCACTGTAACAGACCCTTACGGCAGATACGTTTCCGGACTGACGAAGTCGGCGTTCCAGATCACTGATAATGACAAGCCGCAGGAGATCACCTACTTCAGCGACACTGACGCTCCGATCTCGGTTGGAATATTATTTGACGTTTCGGGCTCGATGAGCAATGAGAAGATAAAAAAGGCAAAAAAAGCTCTTGAACGCTTCGTTTCCACGAGTCATCCTTCGGACGAATACTTTCTGATCGCATTCAACAATCGAGCACAGTTGTTGATGGATCGCACGCGCGATGGAGAAGGCCTGCTACGTCAGTTAACGCTCGTTCAGCCTAAGAACAACACAGCTCTTTACGATGCTGTATATCTTGGAGTTGAACGGGTTACTCGCGGAACGCACAATAAACGCGCCATTTTGATCATCAGCGATGGTCAGGACAATGCCTCGCGTTATAATTTTGGTGAGGTTCGCCGGTTGATGAAAGAATCCGATGTCGTCACCTACTCCGTCGGAATCATGGACAGGGCCGACGCGGCGAGTTCATACGGTATGCAGGGCCAGGCATTTCTTGATGAAATAAGTTCAGTCACTGGCGGTAAATCATTCTATCCAAATACGGATATCGAGATGGACGAGATCTTTGAACGCATCGCTCTCGAGCTTCGTAACCAGTATTCTATCGGCTACACGCCGAAAGATTTCCAGCCCGATGGAAAATGGCGTAAAGTGAAAACTAAGATAAAACCTCCCAGAGGTTTGCCGCGTCTAACCGTTCGTGCTCGTGAGGGCTATTACGCCACTCCGACTTCGAACATTAAGCCTTAGCCAGGTCCGCATAAAATGAAAAGAACCGCTTTGATCGTCATTTCCGCTGTTTTCGTTACCGGCGTTTTTCTTGCGTCGTATAATAGCGACAATGTCGCCGCTCAGGCAAAGATGCCATCGCCTTCTCCGACGCCTGTCTCGGCTCCAAAGCTAAGTACGCCAACTCCGAGTCCTACGCCGAAGATCGATGACCCCGACGAGATCATTAAGATCGACACCGAGCTCGTCAATCTAAATGTCCGCGTTATTGACCGCAACGGCCGTCCTATCAACAACGTTCAGCAAAAGGACATCAAGATCTACGAGGACGGCGTGCTACAGCAGATCGAGTTCTTTGATAAAGCTGAAGTTCCGACAAACTACGGGATCGTTGTCGATAACTCCGGATCGATGAGGCAGCAACTCGATAAGGTTGTTGAGGCCGGAAAGATCCTCGTAAACACGAACCGCCCGGCGGACGAATCAATGATCATTCGGTTCGTTGGACGCGACAAGATCGAGATCGAACAGCCTTTTACATCGAACAAAGCAGATCTGGTGGACGCTCTGGATAATTTGTACATTGAGGGTGGACAAACTGCGATTATCGACGCGGTCTACCTCGCTGTAGAAAATGTTGACGAATACGAAAAGGCGAAGGATGCGACGGAAAAGAAACGGCGTGCATTGATCCTCGTTTCGGATGGCGAGGACCGCAACAGTTATTATAACGAAAAGCAGCTTTTCGAGTTACTTCGGGAATCTGAAGTGCAGATATTCGTCATCGGTTTCGTAGACGACCTGAGCAAGGAAGGCGGATTTATTAGCAAGAGTCCGCAAGCGAAGGCAAAAGCATTTCTCGAGCGCATCGCGACTGAAACTGGTGGGAAAGCTTATTTCCCGTCAAGCCCCTCGGTACTGCCTGAACTGGCAAAGGAAATATCTAATGAATTGCGAACCCAATATTCAGTAGGTTACATCCCATCGAACGACCGTAAGGATAACAGCTTCCGGAACATCAAGGTCCAGGTAGACGACGGGCCGAATGCCCAGAAGCGAATCGCGGTCCATAAAGCCGGTCGGGTGGCGGATGGAAGTGCCCCGCAAGCGAAGCCGACAGCGACACCGGTCAAACCTAAATAGAAAAAAGCTGCCTTGATGGCAGCTTTTTCGTATTTAAAGCTTTCGTTAATCTCTATTCAGGTACCGAACCTGAGATCTTCTTCCTCGTAGTTTCGCCGGTTCTGAGCACTGGGATTCCATCGTCGATCTCATCATGCGGCCGCGGAATCACGTGGGTAGCGGTTACGGTTCCAATTCTGCGAGCAGCGGCAGCTCCGGCATCGACAGCTGCTTTAACTGCCCCGACTTCGCCTCGCACTATAGCCGTTACCAGTCCAGCATCGATTCGCTCGTACCCGACAAGGCTAACGTTGGCCGCCTTGACCATTGCATCAGCTGCTTCGGATCATGGCTACCAAGCCAAAACATTCGACCATTCCTAGAGCTTGCATAAACTAACCTCAATTTTACCGCTGTTTACGTTTTCTCGCTAACAGATAGATCACAACAGCAAACAATGCCAGTCCGACAAATATCGTCAGGAAAAATACCGCCATCGCTGTGACCATTTTTCCTACCTCCGGAAAAGCGCGATGAAAACAACAATAGCGGCGAAAACCGCGAACGCAATAGCCGCGATCAACGCCCACCCGCCTGACGAATCGTCGCTAGGCTCCCAAGTATACTCAGACGACTTTCTCTGGCTTACGCGAGCTTTTCTGCGTTCCGCCGCAGCCTTTGCCAGCTTTTTATCCTCGTCTTCGTCGAGTTTCAAACGCTCGGCTAGATCGTCCAGAGCCGCTTTCGTCTTCTCATCGACCTCCGGCGTTTCTTCGATCAATGGGATAACGATCTCATCGATCTGCGGCTCCTGCTCGGCCAATGGAGAACCGCAGTTGTAGCAAAAGGTCGTGCCTTCACGAACGTCCGCCCCGCACTTCGAACAAACTTCCTTAGCTGTTTCCGTCTTCGGCATATCTATACGCGGGCAAACACCTCTTTCTCCTCGCCCAGATCGCGTGCCGAAGGCGTGAGTATTGTTTTCTTAGAAATATAGATCTTTTCACCACTATTCAAAGCCTGACGAACATCATCCTCACTTACAAAATCCACTGTCGCGATCGGCACCGGCTTTTGCACGGCGTTTTCAGGGGTTATCTCATGAACTACCGTGCTAACAGCGGCCGGAGCAGATTCTGTTTTTGGAGCCTCAGCGGGCATGGATGCAAGCTTCTGACTCAGAAAACTATCGACGAGTGCAGCAATGTCTTCCCGTTTGGGAACGTTTCTTTTTACCGCCGCAACAGGCGGGCGGCTGGCCTTAGGACCCTGAGTGCCAACCGGCTTCGTCTCAAATGCGACCCGCTTAATGTCCATCAAATGGATAGGCGAGATGTTATCGGATGTTACATTGCCGCCCCAAGAGCCACATCCGAGGGTCATCGAGGGCGAAAGGTCGGTCGAGAATCCGATGGCACCGTGCGTAGTCGGCGAATTGATGATTATACGAGCTGCGGGCATCTTTTGGCCGTCGGCGATCGCCGCCGCACGGTCCTCAGTGTGCATCCCTGCTGTGTGCCCCATTCCGCCAAACTGAAGGATCTCGTGACACTTCGCGGCTCCCTGTTCGACGCCGTCGACGACAAAAAAGGCGAGCGTTGGCGAGAGTTTCTCCACTGACCACGGAAAGTCACGTCCGACGCCTTCGCAATCCGCGATCAGACAGCGGGTGCCATCCGGAATGGAAATGCCGGCTAGATTGGCGATAAAAGCGGCAGACTTGCCAACGATGCCGGCGTTCAGCGTTCGCTGAGGTGTGAGCAGGATCTTGCCGACTTTTTCAGCTTCCGAAGAATTCAAAAAATGTCCGCCTTGCCGCTTGAAACTCTCGCGAACCGCCGCTTCCAGCGGTGCATCCACGACAACCGACTGTTCGGATGCCGCAGATCGTGCCATTATCGAAGCAGGTGCTGGTGAGAATATCGGAAACCGCTTTTTCTACATTCGCCGAGCGTTCGATAAAAACAGGAACGTTTCCGGGGCCAACGCCAAATGCCGGTTTCCCGGATGAATATGCCGCACGTACCAGCCCCGTACCGCCGGTCGCCAGGATCACAGCGGTCTTCTTGTGCTTCATCAGGGTCTCGGTACCCTCGATGGTCGAATTGGCGAGACAGATGATCGCATCACCCGGAAGACCGAGCTTTATCGCTGCGTCACGCATGATCCGCGTCGTTTCGGCTATACAACCGGCCGCTGACGGGTGCGGAGACAGCACGATGGTATTGCGTGATTTGATCGCGATCAGGATCTTATAGATCGCGGTCGATGTCGGGTTAGTAGATGGAATGATCGCGGCAACTACGCCTCGCGGACTTGCGATCTCGACTATGCTCTCGTTTTCGCGAACGACCCCGACCGTCTTCAGATCGCGAAAGTAGTTCCAGATGTCCTCGGCGGCGAACCGGTTCTTTTCACGCTTGTCTTCGGCCTTGCCGAATCCGGTTTCCTCGTTCGCCATCTTGCCGAGCCGTTCGGCGTTGGCAAGAGCCGATTGCGACATTGCCTCGCAGATCGCATCGATCGACCGCTGATCGAGTTTGCCGACAGACGAGAATGCAAACGACGCGGCCTCGACCGCGTCGCGTGCTTCCTGTTGAGCTATCAGATCTTTGTCTGCCATTGTTCAGTGGGCGTTGACAGCAGGTGCCGGGTCACTTTCAACAAAACATCGCCCTGGATCCACTTGCCGCTGCAAATTGCCTACTTATTCTTTGTTCTGGTTCCCTGCGATCCGGTCTCGGTCGCATTCGCCTCGCCTGCTCCGAGCTGACGGCCGCCGCCCTGCAGGGCTTTTTCGTCGGGGCTCAGGCCAACGGCTCCGCCTTTCGGCAGAACACGCTCTACTTCGCTATGCGGACGCGGAATGACATGTACGCTGATCAGTTCGCCGACGCGGCGGGCAGCAGCCGCACCCGAATCGGTCGCTGCCTTGACAGCTCCGACATCGCCGCGAACAAAGATCGTGACATAGCCGGCACCGATGTATTCCTTACCGATAAGTGTAACGTTCGCAGCCTTTACCATCGCATCGGCTGCCTCGACCGCACCGATGAAGCCCTTGGTCTCGACCATACCTAACGCCTCTAAACTCATTTGTTTTTCCTCACTAATTGGATTGCTCTACCGATATTATAATATCTCTGCCTCGATGCCAAAATGCTAAAGCATCAGTGATGTTAAACCACGATGAAATCTTATTGAAACAATTGACATTACAGCGTTCGGAACGCTATATTTCAAGGGAAGTCGTTGTTATTTTTAGATCTTTGGGCCGCGCTCGAAAAACACAATTAAATGTCCTTATCCTTAGGGGAAAAACTGCGGGAAGCCCGTGAAGAACGGGGGTTCACCATTGGTGACGTCGCAGAACAGACCCGCATATCGTCACTTTATCTCGAATCCATTGAGAACGATGACTATCGCATTCTCCCCGGCGGCATCTTTAACAAGGGCTTTGTAAAATCGTACGCAAAATTTGTCGGCATTAACGAGGCTGAGGCTCTGCAGGACTACTCGGCTTTGATCTCGAAAACTTCGACCACTGAGGACGAAGATAGTGTAAAGGTTTACCGCCCCGAGGTGCTGACCGACGACCGTTCAGGATCCTCGATGATCCCGACCGTCATACTTGCAGTCGTTATACTTGGCGTAATGACAGCCGGCATTCTGTTTCTGGTCAACTACTTGCGAAAGCCTGCCGACGCTCCGGTAGCTAATGTCACACAGCCGGCAAACAGCAATACGGCTCCGACACCGGAATCGACCCCGGCCGCAACCGGCGCTCCGGATATGGCATCGCTTAAGGTCGAGTTCAAGGCATTGACCGCGGCGGTCGCTTTGATGGCGACGACTGACGGAAAGACGGCGGCGAATACGCTGGCTCCGGGGTCAGCGGCGACCTTTGAACCGAAAGAGAGCCTAAAACTGAGCTACTCGAAATCGCTCGCGAACGTTGTTCAGCTAACGATCAACGGAAAAGCGATCACGCTTCCTGCACAGCCGCTGGTTCCGAAACGAAATGCGATCGAGTTTGAAATAAATAAGGAAAATCTTGCTCAGATATGGACACGCGGTTCGATCTCGGCAGATGTTCCGGCGGCTGCAACGGTTGCTGCCGAACCAACGGCACCATCAGCAAATACTGCTGAAACTGCAATCACTGCGGTTCCGGTGACGACACCTGTCACGGCTCCGGCATCGACGCCGGCACGTCCAACCCCGAATCCTAAACCGTCGGTTGCCGCAAATACCGCAACCACAACGAATACTGCTCCAAAGCCGACGCCGAATAAAGTTCCGGCTGCGACGCCTTCGACAGCTCAACCGAAGCCGCCAGCCGCGGCTAACAGGCCGTAACCGGCGCTTTAGGAAGTTTGAAATCAAAATATAATGTGTCCGCAAGATATTTGCGGGCATTTTTTTTAAGATATAGATATGAACATCACAGAGATACAGGAAGGCCTCACGTTTGACGACGTTCTGCTCGTCCCGGCGTATTCCGAAGTTTTGCCCGGCGAGGTCGATACGCGAACGAAATTCTCCAGAAACATCAGCCTCAACATCCCTCTTTGCTCGTCCGCAATGGACACCGTTACCGAGGCCTCGCTTGCGATCGCACTTGCCCAGCAGGGCGGCATCGGCGTTATTCACAAAAATTTCTCGATCGAGCAGCAAGCCGAGGAAGTGGACAAGGTGAAGCGTTCGGAATCCGGCATGATCGTCGATCCGGTCACGATCGGCCATCGCAAGCTTGTTTCCGAAGCGTTGGTGATCATGGAACGCTTCAAGATCAGCGGCGTTCCGGTCGTTGACGACGAAGGCTTCCTCGTCGGCATAATCACTAACCGCGACCTGCGATTTGAAACGCGTTTTGATATTCCGGTATCGGAGATCATGACGCCGCAGCCGCTTGTCACCGTTCCGGTCGGAACGACACTGGATGAAGCTAAAGTCAAACTGCAGAAGCATCGGATCGAGAAACTGCTCGTTGTCGATGAGAATGGCCATTTGAAAGGATTGATCACGGTCAAGGATATTCAAAAGGCGATCAACTTCCCTCTTGCCGCAAAAGATGAACTCGGAAGGCTTCGCTGTGCTGCCGCAATTGGAGCGACAGGAGATTTTCTCGAACGAGCGGCTGCTTTGGTCGAAGCTCGCGTTGACGCGATAGTGATCGATACGGCTCACGGCCACAGCTCGCGGGTGATAAATGCGGTCAAAAAAGTAAAATCTGAATTCTCATCACTGGAGATAATTGCAGGAAACGTGGCTACCGCCGAAGCAACAAAAATGCTTATCGACGCCGGAGTCGATGCGGTGAAGATCGGGATCGGTCCGGGATCCATCTGCACGACACGCGTTGTCACTGGAGCTGGCGTTCCGCAGATCACCGCGATCAGCGAATGCGTCGCGGCTGCAAAAGGTACTGGCGTTCCGATCATTGCGGATGGCGGCGTCAAATTCTCGGGCGATGTGGCCAAGGCGATCGCGACCGGAGCGGATACAGTGATGATCGGCTCGCTATTTGCCGGAACGGAAGAAGCTCCCGGCGAAGTCATATTGTTCCAGGGCCGCAATTTTAAGACCTATCGCGGCATGGGCTCGATCGGGGCAATGAAAAAAGGCTCAAGCGACCGCTACGCTCAGGAAGGCACCGTTTCCGACGCCAAATACGTCCCCGAGGGCATCGAAGGCCGCGTCGCCTACAAAGGAACCGTTGCCGAAATGGTCACGCAACTCGTGGGCGGCCTGCGATCAGGCATGGGCTACACCGGCTGCAAAGATATCGCCGAACTGCAAAATAATGCCAAGTTCGTTAGGATCACTTCGGCGGGATTACGAGAATCTCATGTACACGACGTGATCATTACGAAGGAAGCTCCGAATTACAGGATCGAGTCTTGAGATAGTTGAATACAATTTTTCATTTTTTCAATATAATGGGGTTGTGAAACGAGTATTACTCAACTTCACTGCTGTGTTGTGCTCATTTAGCGTCGGCATATTCGTGAGCCAAGCTGAAGTGACGAGAACTTCCCTCGCAGAAATTTCTGGGGACACAGCGTCTTATGACGGTAGACTCGTGGAAGTTGAGTCTTATGTCAATTTTGATGTAAACGAAGATTCTTGGGAGTTGGGCGAACCGTTTGAGAAAAATGAAGTAAGTACGGCTCTGTCAATGAACAACAATTTGCCAGACGTCATTGAACTTAGAAATCGGTTGTCTCCAGACCGTACTCGAATCCGTTTTAATCGTGCCAAAGTTATTGTAACTGGCCGCTTTCGCGACAATTGTGTGACCTCGACCTGTTGTTTCGGCAGATCCGCTAGTATCGATGTGGACTCGATTACCCAAATTGAGCCTGTAGAACAGTATTCTCTTCCGGCTTCCGTTCAGTCTTTTTTTGACAACTCAAACTAAAATATTCGAGGCTGCCAAAATTGGCAGCCTCGATTTTCAATACTAACGTTCTTATTTTACCGTTCCACGACTCTGCAACCTCACCAGATCTTCGAGCGTTGCATTCGGATATTGAGCCTTTGCACGGCGGATGAAATCGCGGTTAATGTCGCGGCTCTTTAGGCGAATGACGTCTTCGACATCGAGATTCGGATAGCCTTCGCCCTTGATCTCGGCGACGTATTCAGGCGTTATCTCGCGGCTTTTTAATCGAATCAGGTTGTCGATCGTCAGGTCCTTAAAACCGGCACCTTTCATCTTGGAAATGAAATCGGGCGTGATCGCACGGTTTTTCAGTCTGATGAGGCTATCGACGGTCTGATTCTCGAATCCCATCGCTTTTACCTCACTTATATACGCGGGTGTGATGTCATGATTCTTCATCCGGATCAGGTTGTCCATCGTTTGATCTGGAAAGCCCATCGCTTTCGCCTCGGCAGCATACGCTGCACTGATCTGGTGATTATGTGCCCGGATCAGCTCATCCATCGTGAGTCCTGAAAAACCTGCATTCTTAAGATCTGCGATGTACGCCCGCGTGATGTTGTGGCCGGCGGCACGAACAAGCTGGTCAAATTCCATATCGCCAAATCCGGCCGCTTTGATCTCGTCCATGTACTTTCCGGTCAGATTGTTTAGCGTCGCCCTCAACATTTCCTCGTCGTTCAGGTAGCCATAGCGAGGCTTCATCATCGAATGAAAATTCGCGTTTGGCGTAAATGTCCAAAATCCCGTGCCGCGGCCTTCGCGGAAATACCCCTCGAATGCGATCGTTCCCGCTTCGCGGACAAGGCTGAACGTTACATCGGTCTTTGGCGAATTTACGATTCCCGCCGATAACCCCTGAAACTCGCTCAGCGACAGAGTCCGGCTCGACATATTGTTGTAATCGCCGTTACCGCCCGTCGAACGACGGTTGAACGATACGAAAACCTGGTCTGGCTGTTTCTTGCTCACTTCAGCCGTCCATTCGCCGTTGATAGGTGCAACAGCCGCCGCCTTCGTGATAAGCGACACTGCCATCGCGAGCAACAGCGCAAAAAAGATGGCGATCAGATAGGACTGCCGACGCGAAAGGAATTGCAAATTCTTCATGTTAATCTTCTCCGGATCGGAATTTTAATGTTCTGAATAGAGAACACCAACGGGCGAAAGTTTATGACAGGAATGCGCAAAAAAAGCTGTTCGAACAATGTCGAACAGCCAAATAAAAGGAGTTCACCGAGTTACCTTAGTATTCGAAGGCCTTGTAAATTGACGTGATCGTCTAAAACATGCCCCTTTTGTGGGCCTTCGAATAATAAGATGATGCAAGTCTACGGCAGCTCCTCGTTGCCGTATGTATGCGGTAATACTTTCATTAAGGTTTTCCGAGCATACGGCCCTTGTGATAGTCAGGATACGCCGGACGCTTGTACTCTTTTGGCGGATTTTTCTTGATCTCCTCAAGCAGCCACTGAACTGATCTTTCCAATTGCGGATCACGACCGGCGCGCCACGCCGCCGGATCGTATTCAACCTCGATGTCGGGAGCGACGCCGTTGTTCTCAACTTCCCACTCGCCGTTGAGTCCGTAAACAGCTCCATTCGGAGCGGTAACGGAACCGCCATCCATCAATGTCGGAATTCTCGCTGAAGCGATCAATCCGCCCCATGTCCGCTTTCCGATCAAAGCTCCGGTCTTTGCCTTCTTAAAGAACCAGGGCATCGCATCACCGCCGGAACCCGCAAGTTCATTGATCAGCATCGCCTTCGGTCCGTAAATGCTGCCAGCCGGTACATTCCAGTCCTTACCTTCGCGAAACGCGAGTTTGGCCATCTGTTGTCGGTTGAGGTATTCAACGACATAATCCGCCAGCAGGCCGCCGCTATTAAAACGCTCGTCGATCACCGCACCTTGCTTGTTCGTCTGAGCGAAAAAGTATCGGTTAAAGCTCGTGAAACCGCCGCCGCCTGTATTTGGGATATAAACGTACCCAAGTTTACCGTCGCTAAGTTTATCCACAGTTCGACGATTGTCTTCGATCCAAGCGAGATTTCGCAGGCCGCTTTCATTGCCGGTCGGCACTACATTCACCTCGCGAGATCCCGAACCATCCGGATTGGGGCCAACCTTGATGAGGATCTGCTTTCCTGCGGTGCTTTCGAACCATTGATAAAGATTGTCAGTTGCTTTGAGTTCTCTGCCGTTCACAGCGATCAGATATTCTCCGGCTTTGACGTTTACGCCCGGTGCGGTCAAAGGAGCTCGCGTCTGCGGATTCCAATTTTCGCCGTTATAGACTCGTGCGAAACGATAGCGGCCGTTCTCGATCTTGTAATCAGCCCCGAGCAATCCGCCCGAGACCGAGTTCGGACGCGGAACATCGCCGCCGTTGATGAACATATGCCCCACCGAGATCTGATTAAGCATCTCGCGGAACAGATAATTCAGATCGTCGCGATGCTGAACGACGGCGAGATATGGCTCGTAAAGTTTTTTCGCTTTTTCGATATCGAGTCCGTGCGTTCCCGGATCGTAGAGAAAATCCCGTTCGCCACGCCAGATCTCATTGAACATCTGTCGCCATTCGGCTCGAGGATCTATGAAAACCTCCATCTCAGAAGTTTTCACGATGCCTTCGCCGGGCCGCGCGGGAACGGTGGTTGAAACGAGATTCCAGGATGGTCCCTGTTGAAACAGCATCTTGTCGCCGTTTTCAGAAACTATGAAGGCCCCAACTCCGGCCTTCACCTCATCAAGCTTCCGCTTCTCAATATCGTATTTGTGGATAGTCAAACCCGTCGCATTCGACGCCTGCGGGATCTCGGAAATGTAGATCGTTCCGGCCTTGCCCGCATAAAGATTATTGAAATTCCGTGTCGGTATTGCCGGGATCGCGATGACGCGCTGATCGATGCCTTCCAGGTCGATCCGCGTTGCTTCCGGCTCTTTCTTTGCGGGCGGTGCTGGGGCGTCGGGTTTCTTCTCAGGAGCGATCTTTTCCTCGTCGCTTTCCGGAGCAAGCGGCGACGGCGTGTCGTTTCTGAGCACGATGGCGTAAACACTACGCGAAGTCTGTCGGTCTACGCCTGTCAGGTCAGCAAAGCTTATAGTCTGTGCCAGATTTGTGCTTGCCGTGAAGAAAATATATTTGCCGCTACGATCGAATACAATGTATCGTGCATCACCCAGACCATCCGTTATCTGGCTAGCCTGAGCTTTGTCGAGAGAATAGATGTAAACCGCGCGCAGGCGATTGTCGAGCTGTTTTACATAAGTCACCCATTTGCTGTCCGGCGACCATGACGGTGAAAGAACATCGTCGAGTGTGCCGTATGGATTTGTATCGACCTTGGTATTCGTCCCTTTTTCGACATCGATAAACCACAGGTTCATATGATTGTCGTTGTAAGCGAGTTTTTTGCTGTCTGGCGACCAGACCGGATTTGAATAGAATCCCGGCGAACTTCCGAGCGTCCATTTCTTGACATCGCCCATTCCTGTTTGGTCACGAAGGTGAAGCATGTATTCGCCCGACTCATCCGAAAAATATGCTATCCATTTGCCGTCGGGTGACCACGCAGGATCGCGTTCCATTACGTTGGGAGAGTTGGTCAGGTTGCGAGCGTCGCCCTTGTCAGCCGGAGCCGAAATGATCTCGCCTCGTGCTTCGAAAACAGCGCGAACGCCGTTCGGCGACACAGCAGCATTCGAAATGCGTCCGCCCACTTTTTCATACCGCGACCTCACGCCAGGAAAGTCGCCCGTCACCCGTATATCAACTTTCTTTGGCGTTTTGGATCCGGCCTCGAGCGTGAAGATCGTTCCAAACTGCTCATAAACGATCGCTCCGGCACCGGCGGAGGCGTATTTGATGTCGAGTCCCTTGTTATCAACGACCTGCTCGACCTTTTTAGTTTTTGTATCGTAAGAGAAGAGCGAGACGACAAAACCCACGCGATCTGAAAGAAAATATACTTTGTCACCAACCCACATCGGGCATTTGTCGTTGGAATTGGTACGTGGAACTTTTTCGATGCTCGAATCGGCGAGTTTTGCGATCCAGATCGGCTGCGTTTGACCGCCCTTGTAGTATTTCCAATCGCCCTGCCACTGAGTCAGGGGTTCGTAGGCGATCGATTGCCCGTCGGGCGAGATCCAACCACGCTGGGCCACCGGAAGCGGGATCTCGGTCGGAAGCCCGCCGCCATCGACGCCGATCGTGAAAAGCCGCATGTAGTTCGAACTGCTGTTCCGGCTCGATGCAAAGATCACGCTCTTACCATCCGGTGTCCATCCAGAAACAAGATCGCCCGACGGATGAAACGTCAGACGCTTCGGAACACCGCCTGCGGCAGGAATCACGAAGACATCTGTATTGCCGTCATATTCGCCGGTAAAAGCGATCCAGTTGCCGTCAGGTGAGTAGTATGGATTGGTTTCGACGCCGATGCCTGTTGTGAGACGACGTGCGTCACCGCCATTTCGTGAAACAGCCCACAGGTCGCCAGCGTACGAAAATGCTATCTCGGTCTTATTGATAGTCGGCTGCCGAAAAAGGCTAACCTGGGAAAAAGCGGAAATTACCGACGCAAAGGTGGCAATCAACACAAAAACAGACACGCGAATTTGCTTGTGCATGGTTTGATCTCTCTATTTCGATTACGGACGTTAGATGATACGTAATATAGACGATGATCGTTCCAAAGACAATCAGGCGGATTTTCTACCCTAGTTCGCTCGCTGCCTGCTCCCATTCTTCATAGAGTGCTTTGATCCTCGTTTCCGTTTCGTTGAGCTTTTTCGTCAATTCCGCAAGCTTGCCGTAATCAGCCGATATCTCGGGAGCGGCCATTTCCTCGGTCAGTCTCGCGGCTGTGGATTCGAGGCCCGGCAACTCGGCTTCGATCTGCGAGATGCGTTTTTCGAGCTGATTGATCTGATTTTTTGAGAGGTTATTGTTACGCTTTGGCTCAGCGGTGGCAGCAGCCTTTGGTGCTTCAGCGGGAGCAGCGACTGCTCGTGGATTTTCCGCAGTCTTTTTCCGTTCCACGTCCCGCTCCAGCTTCCAGTCGTGATATTCGGTGTAGTTGCCGTCAAAATTCGCAACGCTGCCGTCATTCTCGAATGCGAGCATTTGGTTGGCGATCTTATCGAGGAAAAAGCGATCGTGGCTGACGACGATAATAGTACCGTCGTATTCCTCGAGCGCGTTTTCGAGCGATTCGCGTGATGGAATATCGAGATGGTTTGTCGGCTCGTCGAGAATCAGGACATTCTTTTGCGAATAAATAAGTTTTGCCAAAGCAAGTCTTCCCTTCTCACCGCCGGACAGAGCGGATACAGGCTTGAAAACATCCTCACCAAAGAATAAAAATTTGGCCAGAAATCCGCGTAGCGTGCCATTGTCCGCCATCGGAGCGACCCGACGAAGCTCCTGGACGACCTCATTTCTTGGTTCGAGTCCCTCGAGATTTTGAGAGTAGTAGCCGATGTTCGTCTTTGTCCCCCAATGGACCTTGCCATCGAGTTCGCGGATGTTTCCGAGCAAGGTCTTGATCAGCGTCGATTTTCCGGTTCCGTTTCCACCAATGATGCCAAGCGCATCGCCCCGATGGATCGAGAAATTCAGCTTTTTCGCAAGAACATTCGTGTCGTATCCGATAGTCAGATCTTCAGCGGTAAGGACGTTGTTGCCAGTTCGTTCTACCTGTTTCAGGCCAAAATTACCGCCCGATTTCTCGCTGGTGACCGCTTCGATGCGTTCCATCTTGGCAAGCAAGGTGCGGCGTGATTTCGCCTGTTTGGTCTTTTGTCCCTCAAGATTACGCCGAATGAATTCTTGTGTTTTATTGATCAGAGCCTGCTGATTCTCGTATTCGCGAAGCTGCTGTTCGCGGCGAAGTTCACGGTCTTCAAGATACTTCGAATAATTCCCTTTGTACGTGATAGCCTGACCGCGATCCATTTCAACGATGCGGTTCGTAATCCGGTCGAGGAAATAGCGGTCGTGGCTGATAACCACGTATGCTTTGTCGATCTCTTTGAGAAAATTCTCCAACCATTCGACGGCTTCGACATCAAGGTGATTCGTCGGCTCGTCAAGGAGTAGAACATCAGCCGATGAAAGCAGCAACCGAACCATTCCGAGCCTGTTCTTCTGCCCGCCGGAAAGTGATCGTACGTCTTCGCCCCATTTGTCCGATGGAAAGCCCATACCGAGAAGGACTGCCTCGGCCTTGGCCGCGTATGAAAAGCCATCGGCGTGTTCGAATGCGGTCTGAAGGTCCGCGTACCTTTCGAGGACAGCGTCGGAATAGTCCGTCTCCATCTGCTTTTCGAGCAGACGCATCTCGGCCTCTATGTCATGGATCTCTTTGAAAGCTGAAAGAGCGGCAGTGTGAACCGTCTCGGCTTCGCCAAAGTCGACATGCTGATCGAGAAGGCCGAGCTTGAGGCCGTTCATCTTAATGACATCGCCTTCGTCAGCCGCTTCCTGCCCTGTGATAACCCGGAAAACAGTCGTTTTCCCCGCTCCGTTCCGGCCAACCAATCCGACCTTTTCATTCGGATTCACCTGAAAAGAGACACCTTTGAGGATCTCGGTGCCGCCGTACGATTTTTTTACATCTGAAAGTCTGAAAAGCATAAAAATAGTAGCCGGCTGTCAGTGGTCAGTGGTCAGTGTGACAACTAACTTTTGACAACCGACTACTCCTGTCGATCATCTGAATCGGCTATTTAGCCTTGTTTGCATTTGCCGCAGCCGGTGTATTTGCGGCCGGTTTTGCAGCGTTGGCATTCGCCGCCGGTTTAGCGTTCGCATTCGAAGCCGCGTTGGCATTTGCCGCGTTCGCATTTGCATTTGCTGCAGCAGTATTCGCGTTCGTGTTAGCCGGAGTTGACGAACCAGCCGGGCGTGCTCCGCTCAATTCATTTGGATTATCAACGACCTTCTTAGCAAGGTTATTGACGATCTTCGCTTCGTTCATCGCCATTGCCTGATACGAAGCAGCAAGAAGTTGTTTGCGGTTGTCGACCAGCATCTGCTGGATCTGCGGACGAACGTCAGGGCTCTCAAGCGTCAGTGTTTCATCCTTTTCAATACGCTCCTGAAGCTTGAAGATATAGGCTTTTCCATTGAGCGGGATCGCATTCGTGATCTTGCCGACAGCAAATGACGGGTTCATTAACGCGTTAGCGATCTGCTCGCCGAAGTTCTGCTTCAGGCTCTCTTCGCTGATGTATCCGAGATCTCCGCCCTGCATTTTGCTGCCGTCTTCGCTGTATTCACGAGCAAGAGCCGCAAAATCGCTTGCTGGCTGTGAGACCTTGCCAACTACTTCCTGAACCTTCTGCTGTGCTTCCGTGGCATTCTTAGTTAGATCGCCCTGCCCGCTGTCCGACGGATCGATGACAATCGCCGCGAGACGAACGCCGCGTTTTTTGACGAACATTTCAGGATTACTGTTGAAGAAATCTGTAATTTCTTTGTCTTTAGGAGTCTCGATACGAGCGGTAACCTTATCAACAAGTTTCTGGATCGCAAGGCCCTTCTTGATAGTTTCACGGAACGATTTGTCGTCCATGCCCGCCTGGCTTAGCTGCTTGTCAAATTCCTCAACCGACAAGCCACTGGCGGTCTTACGCTTGTTGACCTCGCCGGTGATCTCGTCTTCCGTCGGAACCTGATTTTCCTTCTCAGCCTTCTTGGAACATCACTTCCTGCTCGACGAGCGACTGCAAAACCTGAAGTCTGGCACCAGCGAGTTCGAGCTGGGAAAGCTTGTTTTCCTGGCCTTGTGCCTGCTGTTTCACGCCGCGATCGACGTCTTGCATGGTGATAGTCTTTCCATTGACGGTCGCAGCTACTTCGGCCGGGTCGCCGCCGCCGACAGTCGTGTTGCTGCCAGTGGCTCCACCACCGCAGGCTGTGAAAAACGCGGCTAGAACTGCTATTCCCGCGAGGTTAAGGATCCCTTTTCTGTTAATTTGCACGATTGCTTTTACTCCTTTCAACTTATCCATCTGTTTAACGTAACTTGACTAGCCCTATCGGCTTTTGTTATATATCTTGTTTCGAGTTTTTACTTGAAACTCTTATACCTCGTAAATATCGAGAGGCAATTATTATGGCAAAACGCTGCGACGTATGCGGGAAAGGCCCGCAGTTTGGAAATAACGTATCACACGCTAACAACAAGACCCGTAGAAGATTTAATCCAAATCTTCAGCCGGTGTGCGTTCAACTTCCCGCCGGCGGTAACGGACGTATGAAGGTCTGTACCCGCTGCATTAAGTCCGGAAAAGTTATCAAAGCTGCTTAATTAATCTCTATTGGAGATACAGCTAACTGTTTTGGTTGCCAAACGCTTGAATTTTCAAGCGTTTGGTTTTTTGTTGCCCAAAAATGATCTAGAGCACAGCGATGCAGTCGATCTCGACCTTGGCATCGCGTGGCAGCCTCGCCGCCTGAACCGTTGCTCTCGCCGGTTTGTTGTCGCTAAAATATTTCCCGTAAACCTGATTGACCAACGCGAAATCGTCCATGCTGGCGAGAAAAATAGTCGTTTTGACAACATGCTCAAAACCAACGCCGGCCGCTGCCAAAACCTCGGCAAGATTCTTCAAAACCTGTTCAGTCTGTTCTGAAACGTCGTCTGAGACGAATTCACCAGTCGCAGGGTCTATTGGTATCTGTCCGGAGCAATAAACCATTCCACCGGCTTTAACAGCCTGAGAATACGGGCCAATTGCACCAGGAGCCTTGTCGGTCGAAACTATCTCTTTCATACAGTTACTCGCCTTCTGATAACTCAAGCAAAACGCGAATTTTAGCAAATTTTATAGGGAAAAGAAAGCCGACGGAGGGTTTTGTACAAGTCAGGCGAATACGTTAGCCGGAGTTATCACGCATTAACACGCTCGACTGCGATCACACCATTGACCTGTTCGATCGCACTAACCACCTTATCAAGGTGTTTCTTATCAAAAACTTCGACGGTCACCTCGATGATACCTAGATCGTCATTTGAGACGTTCGCACGTGCGTCCCGGATACCTGTTTTAATATTGGCGATGGCATTTGTAATGCCGGCGAGCATACCAGTTCGGTTTTCGGTCGTCACGAGGAGCTGGACGGATTGCTTCTGTTTCTCATCACTCTTTGCCCATTCAACGTCCACAATTCGCTCTTTGTTGAGCATCAATTGGGAGACATTCTTGCATCGCTTATTGTGCACCACGATGCCTTTTTCAAGCGAAATGTATCCGATGATCGCTTCGCCCCGCAGAGGATTGCAGCATTTTGCGCGGTTGATAAGAAGGTTATCAACGCCCTTAACAACGATCGCATCTTCACCAAGGCCGATGAACTTGCGTACAGCCTTCATTCCGGTCTTAAGGCGCGTTTCCTTCTTGTTGTCCGGATCGAGTTCGCTGAACTTCTCGGCACCGAGATGCTTCGCCATCACGTTTCGAGGAAGCGTCTTTCCGTATCCAACCGACGCGAGCAGATCGTCCGGCCGACCGAGGCCGTATTCATTAGCGATTCGCTTCATCTCACCTTCGTTAGAGAGAAACTTTTTCGCAGAGATCTGGAATTTCTCGGCTTCCTGCTGAAGGAGCCGTCGGCCGATCTCGATGGATTCTGTACGCTGAGATGTCGTGATGTGGTGACGAATGCGATTACGTGCCTTCGAGGTTACGGCATAGTTAAGCCAGTCGCTTGACGGCGTAGAACTAGCGGTGGTGAGGATCTCAACTACGTCTCCATTTTGCAGTTCGCTGCGAAGCGGCACAATACGGCCGTTTATCTTGGCTCCCGTACACGTATCGCCTACCTGCGAATGGATGGCGTAGGCGAAATCGATCAGTGTCGAGCCACGGGGCAGTTGTATCACCTTGCCCATCGGGGTGAAGGCGTAAACGTCCTTCGGATAGAGATCGAGTTTCAGCGTTTCGATGAAATCTTCGGAATCACCATGCTCTTCCGAAGATTCAACAAGCGGAAGCAGCAGTTTTTCGACCGTCTTGCGAAGCTCGTCGAGAGCATCGTCTTCTTCCTTCTTTCCGAGGCTGTTCTCCTTGTATTTCCAGTGCGCCGCGACGCCTTCCTCGGCGATCTGGTGCATTTCCTGCGTACGGATCTGGACCTCGAATGGCTGTCCGCCATCACCGATGACCGATGTGTGGAGCGATTGATACAGGTTATCGCGAGGTATCGCGATCCAGTCTTTGAATCGTTCCGGTACAGGAGTCCACGTGTCGTGAATGACGCTGAGCGTCAGATAACAGTACTTTCTGTCGTTTTCCGTAATGATACGGGCAGCGATAAGGTCGTAAACCTGCTCGATGGTAATTTTCTGCTTCTTGAGCTTTTTCCAAAGCGAGTAGAGTCGTTTGACACGCCCTTCGATCGCAACAAAGGGCACCTCGTTTTCCGTAAGTTTTTCGACGATCGTCGCTTTGATCTTCTCAAGGATCGCTTCGAGTTCCGGTCGACGAGCATCAACCTCTTTAGAAAGTCGTTTGTATTCCTCGGGGTGGAGATTTTGGAAGGACAGGTCCTCGAGTTCGCTTCGCAGTTTACCCATACCAAGCCGATGGGCGATCGGAGCGTAGATATCCAGCGTTTCCTGCGATATGCGTGCTCGCTTCTCGGGCTTGAGAAACTGCATCGTCCGCATATTGTGGAGACGATCTGCTAGTTTGATCAGCACGACGCGCACATCGGTGATCATAGCGAGAACCATTTTCCGAACGTTCTCCGCCTGCTGTTTTTCTTTCGAAAGGTCGCTGATGTTCGCGATCTTCGTTAAACCATCGACAAGCAATGCGATCTCGTCACCAAAGTACGACTTGATCGTGTCAAGGTCGACAAGCGTGTCTTCGACGACGTCGTGCAGTAAACCGGTTGAAACACTGACCTCATCGAGACGCATGTCGGCAAGGATCTCCGCAACCTCAAGCGGATGAACAAGATACGGTTCACCAGAAGCCCGGGTCTGACCGCGATGATGGAGCGCAGAGAAAAGATATGCTCGCCGGATGAGATCGATATCTGCAACCGGTCGGTTTTGCTGAACCCTTTCTATGACGTCCTCAATCCGGATCATAAGCTAAAGAATAATGGAAAATCGCCTTAGTATAAAGAAAAACAGCAAATCGAATTACAAACGGTGTGGTTTACCATCGGATTGAACAAAAAAGTGATGCCCAATCTGATAAAATTGAGCATCACTTCAGTCTAAAAGAAAAACCAGTTACTTCTTGTTCGCGTTCGCCTTATTGGCGTTCGCTCCTTCTTCCTTGGCCGCAGTGCGGTCATCGATCTCCTTCTGCATCTTCTTGACCACTTCACTTAGGTCAGTAAAGTTCTTACGTGCAGCGTCGGCTTCGCCTTTGAGACGGTCACGATCAGCCGTTTTGCCTTCCATTTCAGCGATACGCATCGACTGGAACAGTAAGCTGGCCTTATACGACCTTGCCGACTCGAAAACCTTGAACATTTCCTGCGTCTTAACAAGATCAGCATCGGACAAAGGCTTGATGTCAAGCGTTGCAGCTTTCTTGACCTGATCGGTCTCGAGAGCCATCGCCTGATCGATTAGAGCAGTACCTTCACTTGTGCACTTGACCAACGCATCAAAATCTTCCGGTTTCGCCGGTTTAACGAATTGGAAAGCCTGCTTTCCGTCCTTGGTCACCGTCTTCTTGGTGGCCTCGGTATCGGAAATGTCATTGGCACAGGTATTCTTTTTCGCAGCAAGCGACGTTAGAGCTTCGGCTCTCTGCTCAGGAGGGATCGACGTATCATTCGAACGTTTGGTCACCCACGCTTGCCAATCATCGGTCTTTTGCAGATTTTCATAGAGGCTTGCGATCGCCTTGTACGAGCTCTGATCTTTAGGATCGATAGCG
Organism: Pyrinomonadaceae bacterium; assembly: GCA_047600985.1. Lineage (GTDB taxonomy): Bacteria > Acidobacteriota > Blastocatellia > Pyrinomonadales > Pyrinomonadaceae > OLB17. The sequence continues at coordinate 1,795,317 of JASGKA010000002.1, forward strand.
AGGGCCTTCTGATATTCAGTTATTGCCTGCTCAGCCCATTGCTTTTTCTGACGGTCGCCGATAAACATCGAGTGTAGAGTGCGGGCTAAAAACAGCTGAGCCATTTTGCCTTCTACATTCTCGCCTTTTGGATCACGGGAGACAGCCTGCCGAAACAGCTTTTCGGCTTCCGGGAATTTACGGTCCTTGTAAGCCTTGGATCCGTCGACCAGATCCTTACGGGCCATAACCCGGTTATAATAAGAGCAATTTGTTCCGATCAGTACTGTTGTAAGTAGAAGAACAAAAACCCCGATACGAGAGAATCTCATCATTTGACTCCATTCACCGCCTTAAAGATCTGGCAACTCCGCACCGCGGAGCTGCCCAACCCAGGCAAAAATTAATCTGTTAAATCATCGACCTGAAGGCCGACTGGTGACGCACCCGCTGCTTTGGCGGCATCAATGACCTTAACCACATCGCCGTAACGAACTGACTTAGGCGACTTGATAAAGATGGTCTTTTCAACCTCGTTTGTTCCCTCACGGAACACACCGTTATTCTCTCTGTCCTTGAATATCTCCTTAAGCCTGTTGCCAAGCTTTTCGGTATCAGTGACGTCTCCAAACGGCTCGTTATTGAGCGTGATGCCCTTAGTTTCCTTGCTGATCGCTACAACCAAAGTAAGCGGGTTAGGCTTGATGTTGGCCTGCGGTTGATCCTTCGGCTCCGCCGGAACCTTAGCTTCAAATCGGCTAGGTTTGAGCGGTGTGATGACCATGAAGATGATGATAAGCACCAACAGCACGTCGATCAGCGGAGTTACGTTAATGGAAGGTTTTGCTCCGCCATCGGAGCTTCCACCTGTGGACATTCCCATAGTTTTATACTTCCTGAATTTTAATCAGTCAGAAGCGAGGGCCCGAACCGCTTACTTCGGTTCTCCGCCCTTCTTCTTGTCAGCGACCAGTCCGATCTTGTCGATATCCTGTTTACGGATGGTTTCGATAGCCGAAACGACGCGTCCGTATTCAACATCCACACCGCTCTTGATGTACACGATACGTTTTTCAGGCGTCTTGCCTTCCATACGTCGTTTGATGACATCTCCTAGAGCGTCAAGCGGAAACTGTTCTTTACCGATATAGAAATTGCTGTTATCCGGGATCGCAACGATCACCGAAGTATCCTTTGCAATATCCGGATCTTCATCGGGACTCACCATATCCCTCGGAAGATTAACGGAAACACCCTGTTGAAGGAGCGGTGTGACGATCATGAAGATGATCAGCAGCACGAGCATCACGTCAACCATCGGGGTTACGTTAATTTCCGAGTTATATTCGGAATCTCCACCTACACTTGCACCCATGGCAGTATTTCTCCTAAATTATCCGAACCCTACGAAACTAGCCGCGGAGAGCTTTCGAACGCTGTTTGATGAAGTAATCAACCAGTTCCGAAGCCGAATTTTCCATCTCGACGCTGAAGCTGGTGACCTTGCTCGTGTAGTAGTTGAACAGCCACACAGCAGGCACAGCTACGAGAATACCGAATGCGGTAGCGACGAGTGCTTCTGCGATAGCTCCACCAACCGCACCGATACCGGCCGATTCATTTGTTTTGAGAGCCTGGAACGCACCGATGATACCCACAACAGTTCCGAACAGTCCGACGAACGGAGCGGTCGAACCGACAGTAGCAAGACCCGAAAGGCCACGCTTGAGTTCGGCCGTCTTAACAGCGATCGCACGCTCAAGAGCACGCTTCGAAGCTTCCATTTCATCAGCCGAGATATCCGAATTACCCTGATGGGCAGCGAATTCTTTCAGACCCGAGGAAACGACCATTGCGAGGTGCGAATCTTTATGCTTGTCGCCGATGTTGATAGCTTCGTCGATGTTGCTGTTCTTAAGTGCCTGAGCAACTTTCGGAGCGTACTGACGCGACTGCTGTTTTGCCTTGCTGTAGGTCAGGAAGCGTTCGATCCCAACGGCGATCATGTAGACCGACTCAATGAGAAGGGTAATGATAACGCCCCAACCCGGAATGGTCAGACTCTTTGCGATATCGTAAATACCGAACGAAACTCCCTCGCCGGTGAACATCAAAAATAAGCCCGAAATATCCATACCGATCAGGCTGCCTAATAGTGTCATGGTTTTTCCTCCAAAGAAATACGAAAGTTAATATTGCGATGTTTGCTGCAAGCGGGAAACCACGTTACGCGATCTCCCGCTCATATCTTGTGTTCCTTACGGAACGAAATTGTAGGTGATCACACCTGAAACTTTAACCGGTTGGCCGGAAAGCAGCGTCGGGCTGAATCGTGCTCCGCGTGCTGCACTTTCGGCAGCGGCTCTAAGGAGCGGGTGACCGCTAACCGCACTTGCCGAAATAACGCTTCCCGATTCACTGATAACGACCTGTACGCTAACTGAACCGCCTGCTCGAACTGCTTTTGCAGCCGCCGGATATGCCGGCTTCGGAAGGCTAGTAGCTTTACCATTGAGAACGCCCTGCGAGACCATTTTTGGCACAGGCGGAGGCGTCGGCTTCGGCTCTTCTTTTTTTGGCGGCGGCGGGGTATCATCGTCACCACCCGTGGGCGCAGTGCCAGTCCCCGTGGACAAGCCACCTGTCCCGCCACTTGTGGCAATCGTCCCCTGCCTTCCAGAATCCACCACGGCTCCTGTGTCCGAATTCGTATCACCTACCTTCGTAATTCGATCAGCTCTAATCGGAGGTATTGTGTTCTTCGTCGTGCTAATCTCCTTGGGGGGCTCTTTCGGAGACATATCGATTGCCGCAATCAATTCTTTACGAACATCGACGTCCGGCTGCTGCTTCTGCTGCTCAGGTTTCTTTTCCGGCTCCGGCGGCGGCTCTTCATCGGGTACAGGAACCGGAGCGACAAGCGTCGTGAGGGCAAGATCGTCTCCACCCATTCCGAAATCCTTGCCAAAAAGGCTCACGGTCCATGCTGTCAGAAGCGTGAATACGGCTAGAACGCCGATCCCAAGGATAAACTCGCCTTTGCGGCGGTTTTCCCGCGTATTACTTTTAGATTCTACTAGTTGATCAAGCATCTTCTTTCCTCCCTTTTTCCGGTGCCAAAGTAGGTCAAGGGTTACGAAACCTTAATATTGCATTAGATGATAAGAGCCTACGTACAAGTTGTAATCGCTTACCTCGCGACGTACATCCAGTAGAGAGCTCTATATCCTCGCTTTACCTTTTATCATTAAGTGCGGACTGACAGAGTTAGCGCCAGTCGAACACGAAAGTTCTACAACTTCATTTCCGGGATCAATCAGGTCGGACCGGAACGAAGATCAAAGCAAAGCGTAAATTGACCAGCAACGAAGAGAAGTCTAAAAGTTTAACAAATGAAAGTCAAGAATAAGTCCATTGATTTCACGTTAATTTACAGTTCTTTACAAATTTTTCTTATGCTTATCAAACGTTTGATAAGCATACGGCTAACGTTAGCGAGTCACCGGACGGCGCGTGACCGAGCGACGGGCTGAAGACGCCATTTTCTCGCCCTTTTGCGGTATTACTGCCTCTTTGACAGCCTTTACGCCGCCGCCCATCTTGCTCTGCCACCAGATCGCGATCGGGCTTGCAATAGCGATCGTCGAATACGCTCCCAGCGTAAATCCAACGAGCAAAGCGAGCGAGAAGCTTCTCAGAACTTCACCGCCAAACAAAACAAGCGCAAGTACCGACAAAAGCACCAAACCGGTAGTGATAACCGTACGTGAAAGGGTCTGATTGATCGAATCGTTAGTTAATGCGTAAAGAGATTTGCCGCGGCTCGCCGACAAATTCTCGCGGATACGGTCAAAAATAACGATAGAGTCATTGACCGAGAATCCGACGATCGTAAGTACCGCAGCGATAACAGTGAGGTTTATTTCCCACTGGAAGATCGAGAAGAACGAGAGCACCATCAGAACGTCATGGAACACAGCTAAGACGGCTCCGGCTGCGTAGGTCCAATCGTATCGAAACGCAATGAACAGCAAAATACCGACCAGTCCGAGCAACGTCGCCGTCACAGCCTGATTACGCAGCTGTGAGCCCGCGACAGCTCCGACAGAATCCGTTCCCAGGATCTTGTATGCTGCGTCGGGTTTCGTATCGAGTGTCGATTCGCCGTCGGCTTCAGTTCCAAATGTGTCAAGCGCCTTTTTAACAGCTAAACGGCCACTCTGAACCTGTTCAGTCCGCTCCTGTTCCGTCTGAGCATCCTTCGCTTCGATCAGAGGGATCTTGATCAGAACTTCATTTGGCTTGCTCAGAGTTCGCTGAATGACCGGGTCCTGAATTCCCGACGTGTTTAGCGCGGATCGGATCGCGTCGTCTTCCGGCAATTCACGGAATTTAGCGGTAACAACCGTTCCGCCCTTGAAGTCAACACCGAGATTGAACGCCTCAGTTCCGCCAGGCGTGTACTGCCGGATCATTGCTGAGAAAAGCCCAGCCAACATGATAAATATCGAAACAAAGATAAAAGCTTTTCTCTTACCTAACCAATCGATATGAATATTCTGAAATAAGTTAAACATCTTTTCACAAATCCATCGGACGAAACCGATCTAGATACTAAGTTTTTTCATGTTCGGCCGCAGGTTCAATTCCCAGCCAAAAATAGTTCTCGACACAAAAACGGCCGTGAACAGGTTGATCAGGAGTCCAAGGATAAGCGTTACAGCAAATCCCTTGATCGGCCCCGATCCGGTCATGTAAAGAATGACCGACGAAATAATGGTCGTTACGTGCGTATCGATGATGGTGACAAATGCTCGGTCAAAGCCCATGCTGATCGCTTCACTCACGCCAAATCCGTCGCGGATCTCTTCACGCATACGCTCGAAGATCAGAACGTTCGAGTCCACCGCCATACCGATACCAAGGATAAGACCTGCAATACCGGGAAGCGTGAGCGTTGATTTGACAAGGATCAGAGCCGCAACCGTCAACGACATGTTGAGCGTCAGAGCTACGATCGCATTGATACCTGCACCGCGATAATAGAAGAGCATGAACAGGACGACGAGAACCAGTCCGCCGATCGAAGCCTCAACGCCGGCATTAATGGAATCAGCACCGAGGCTCGGGCCAACCGTCCTTTCTTCCTGATACTCGATCTTCGCCGGAAGAGCTCCCGATTTGAGCGTCAACGCAAGGTCTTCGGCTGAAGTTTTTGTGAAACGTCCCGAGATCTGACCAGTATCGAAGATCTGCGATTTGATGTAGGCGGCTGATTTCACTTCGCCGTTGAGAACGACGGCCATGTAATTTCCGATATTCTTTCCGGTCCAGTCTCCGAATTTCGTGGCTCCGCCCGGTTTGAGCGAAAAGTTGATCTCAAAATCACGGTCGCCGCCAGTACGTGAGATAGCATTTGCTTCGCGAAGCTCACTGCCATCGACGATCGCCGGATATTCAACTACTACGAACTGCTTTGGTTTGTTAGCATCAGCTGGTTTTGCCGCCGCACTTGACGGTTCGTCACGATCCGCATACGGCAGGATCTTTCGGTTCGGCGGAACGGTACCGCCGAGCGACTGTTTTGCTGCATCTTCGCTCGGATACGTAGCGACAGGCTGCGGATTTGGCGGGCTGACGACTTTCATGAGCGACAGGTTCGACTCAGCACCAATCAGGCCTTTTACACGTTCCGGATCGTCAACACCAGGCATCTGAAGCAGGATCTGGCCCGAAGTTTCGGCTCCATGCTTCTGCAGCGTCGGTTCTTTAACTCCGAACGCGTTGATACGGCTTTCGATGATCTTCAAAGCCTGATCTACCGCCTGCTTCTTCAGCGTTTCCTGAAGCTGGTTCGGGAGCGACCACGTGATGGTCGAACCGCTTGTCGATTCGGTCCACGCCGAAAAATCGACCTTTTTCTTGACCTCATCGATCACCGCCTGAGCCTGCGAAGCGTCAGAAAGCACCAGCGAAACCGCATAGCTGCCATTTTCAGCCTTGACCGAATTGCTTGTCGCAGGCAGTTTAGCATCCTGAGCAGCGCTCAATGCTGCCTGAGCATTGTTCTCAGTCAGGTTTTTCAGGTAATCATCGGTCTTTACACGCATCACGAGATGCGAGCCGCCCTTCAAGTCGAGACCGAGATTAATGTTCTGAGCGAGGTTATCTTTGATCCCCTGCCAGGTAAAATCGGCTGATGTCGGCGTGCGACGAGGCCCGAAGACAAGATAGATGCCCGCAAGCGTGATGGCGAGAATGATCGCCGTTCTGATCCATAAACCGGTCTTATTCATACTACTCTGCTTTCTTGCCGACGACGGCAGCTTTCCCAATCTCTAAAAATGACTTTTCGGCACTCTGAATAATAAAGCTCGTTTCCCTCACTTCCTTGATAGTCCCGATCACGCCGCCGTTGGTTACGACCTCGTCATTGATCTTCAATGATCCGATCATATCCTGAAGCTGCTGCTTCTGTTTCTTTTGCGGAAGGATGACCAGGAAGTAAAAAATCCCGAAAATGAACACGAACGGAAGCAGAGTCCAAATGATGCTGCTACCGCCTGCCGCGTCCTGAAACAGAAAGAGGTAAATATTCATTGTTACTATTGCCTAAAGACAAAGAGAAAATGATATACATTTACTTCTTCTTTATCAAACGCCGCTAGTATCGTTCTGTTTCAGTTTGTAAGTAAATTCGCTTCTAAACGCCTGAAAACGCGATTCTTTGATAGCTTCGCGGGCATTTCGCATCGTTTCAATAAAAAATGCGACGTTGTGATGCGAGATCATGATCGAGGCCGTCATCTCACCAGCCTGATACAAATGCCGCAAATATCCGAGCGAGTAGCGAGTGCAAACCGAGCAAATGCATTCAGGATCGAGCGGACAATTATCAGTCGAGAACTTCGCATTGCGGATATTCAATTTACCATTTGATGTAAAAGCACTTCCCGTCCTGCCGTTTCTCGTCGGTATAACACAGTCGAACATATCGACGCCACAATTCACGGCCTCGATAAGATCTTCCGGCGTCCCAACACCCATCAGATATCGCGGAGCATCCTTCGGCATCTGCGGTGCCAGAAAATCGAGCACCTCGTACATCACCGATTTCTCTTCCCCGACGCTCAATCCACCTATCGCATAGCCGTCGAAACCGATCTCGACAGTACGATCTAAGCTCTCTCTCCTAAGGTCCAGATGTCCGGCTCCCTGAATTATGCCGAACAACGACTGTCTGCCGCCGTTGATAAAACCCGTATCCATTCCGGTTTCCTGAAGCTCATTGAATTTGTCTTTGGAACGCTGGGCCCAACGTGCCGTCATCTCGAGACTTGACTTCGTCCGCTCATGTCCCGCATCGCCCGGCGGGCATTCATCGAAGACCATGACGATCTCAGACCCCAAAGCCGCCTGGATTTCCATCGAAACCTCGGGCGACAGGAATTTTTTGCTGCCATCAAGATGCGAGCGAAATTCGACGCCTTCTTCTGTCAGCTTTCGCAGATCCGTCAAAGAGAAAACCTGAAAACCGCCGGAATCCGTTAAAAACGATCGATTCCACGAAGTAAATTTATGCAGTCCGCCCATCCGCCGCAGCGTTTCGACGCCGGGACGCAGAAATAGGTGATATGTGTTGCCGAGAATGATGCGAGCATCGAGTTCCTGCTCAAGCCATTCAAACCGAATGCCCTTCACCGAGCCTTGCGTGCCCACAGGCATAAAAACAGGCGTCTCGATAACCGAGCGCCTGGTAGTGATAACTCCCGAACGAGCGTTGCCGTCGTTCGCGGTGACTTTCCAGTCAATTGGCTTCATTAAACTATTTCTTCCCGACGAGTGACCAGATGTTCGCCGCTCCGACTGCAGTTTCCGAGATTATCTTCCCCTCTTCGTTCACCAAAACGGCAGATGGCGTTCCAAACATTCCGAATCCCGCGGCGGTTTTGTAGCCTTCCTCAAGGATCACGGGCGAACTGAGCTGAAACTTCTCGTGCGTTTCCTTATCACCTTCAGAAAAAAGAACGAGATCCGGAGCATCTTTCCCTTTAGTCTTGTCCCATTCCTTTAGCTCATCCATCATCGAACTGCAAAATTGACAGGTCGTGCTCCAAAAGGTTACGAGCGTTTGCTTGCCTTTAAAGTAATCGCTGTCGATCACCTTGCCTTTAATATCCTGGATCGAAAAATCAGGTACGCTCTCGCCTATCTTGTTGTGTGCGTGATCGTGAACGCGTGCAAAATAGGTGTAATCGCGCTCGAGGTCCTCGTCTTTTAACTGGCTGATCAACGAGCGAATCGCAGTATCGCCTGCCGTCGGATGGCTCGCGACACGACCGTTTGCATCCATCAGGATCACCGTCGGTGTCCACTGAGCTTTTACGCCATCAGCTAATTCCCGCTGTTTCTGCAGCAATATCGGCCGCATCGGATCATTGCCAAATTTGTCAATATTATCCTGAGCTTTTCCATTACTGATGAAAACGAAATTGACCTTGCCCATCAGCTCTTTCCGCCATTGATCTATTTCGGGAAGCAAAGCCTTGCACGGATTGCAGGTTGGACTAACGAAAAAGAACAGCGTTGGCGTTCCGACAGAGGTCATCGAAGCGAGCGATACCGTATTCGCATTAACATCCAACAGCTCGAAATCGGGAAACAGCCCGCCGATCGGCAAGCCTTCGTGTGGATGGGTTATCTCTTCGCGTGCGACCTCGCCGCCTTCCTGCGAAACGAGCTCCATCAGTTCGATCCGCCGCATGATCTGCACCTGCTGTTCCGAGATCTTCTTCAGGAAATAAACAACGGCCGCAAGCAGCCCGATCACAGCTATTCCTATTACTACCTGCATAATATCCTGATCTTTTGAAACAAGATCCAAACCTTGATTTGACGAACCGGCCGCTATCAATACGACCGCGATCGCGATCAAAGCTACATTCCGCAAAATGCTCGTCACACCAACCACTTCGCTATGGATCTGCCCGAAACAATGACAATCCGGAGCGTTTCCCTTGGCGTACTGATAAACCATCCCGGTGGTAAACACCAAGAACAGACCAGCCGCTCCGATCGCTCCGAACCACGAAACCTGTACGAACAACAGCGAGATCGCAACGACTATCTCAGCGACCGGCAGCAGAAATACGAATCCTGGGATCAACGCCTTCGGAACGCCGAAATCATTCAATGCCTTCTCAGATCCCTCACGATCGATCAATTTGCCGAACGCGGCCACGCCCAAAACGGCGGTTAGCGCGAGGCGTAGAACTAAAAGAAAGATATCCATCTGACTAATTTTTACTTTACTGAATCAGACAGATTTGTCCAACAACCATTTCCGGTGTTCAGTCCTTTTTGTTTTTAGCTTTGTGCCGTTCGACCAGACGTATCGGCGTACCAAAGAACTCAAATTCCTCACGCAGCTGATTCTCAACATACCGCAAGTACGAGAAATGAAGTTTCGTCCCCATCTTACCGCCCGAGGTGAACAAAATGAACAACGGCGGACGAAGTCCAGCCTGTGTAATGAACTGAACTTTGAGCCGTGACAATCCTGTTTTTCCCGTCGCTGGAGCACCACCGCCTTTTGGCTGTAAGATCGTGTCCTCGAAAAATCTGTTGAGCCGCGATGTTTGAATTCGCAAATTCCTCGCTTCGTTTGCTTGCTTTACGAGTGGCAGAATTTTCGCAACACGTTGTCCCGTCAGGGCCGAAGTCGTTACGATCGGTGCCCAGTCGAGGAACTTCATCGCTTCACGGAGCGACCTTTCGAACTCATAGATCGTGTTCGTCTCTTTTTCCTCAAGGGCATCCCATTTATTAACAACGATGATCACCGAACAGCCCGAATCGACCGCGTATCCCGCGATATTCGCATCGAGATTTGTAACGCCTTCGATCGCATCAATTACTAGAATTGCTACGTCTGCTCGCTCCAGAGATTTGCGGGCCATGATGACCGACAGCTTCTCAGCCATCTCCGTCGTCTTTCCCTTTCGCCGAATTCCGGCCGTGTCGATCAGCGTGTAATCCTGACCATCTACCGTCAGATGCGTATCGATCGCATCGCGTGTCGTACCGGCGATCGGCGAAACAATTACGCGTTCCTCGCCAAGAATTTTATTAAGCAGCGAGGACTTACCGACATTCGGACGCCCGATGATCGCGAGTTTGATGTCCTCGCTCTTTTCTTCCTCGATCTCTTCTTCAAACTCAAGATGATCGAAAACCATATCGAGCAGATCGCCCACGCCGGTGCCGTGCTCCGCCGAGATCGGAGCGATCTCAAAGCCGAATTGGTAAAACTCGCCAGCCTCGTTCTCAACCTTTCGCGATTCGCACTTATTGGCAGCAATGATGACTGGTTTTCCTGTATTTCTCAGCAAAACCCCAAGCTCTTCGTCGAGCGGAATAACACCCGCACGCGAATCGAGAACCCAAATGATCGCTACCGCTTCGTCGATAGCGAACGAGGCTTGCTTGAAGATGTTAGAGGGAATAATCGCTTCGTCATCCGGAACGATACCGCCCGTATCGACCAGTCGAAACGATCTCGCCTTCCATTCGACCTCACCAAACATACGGTCGCGCGTGATGCCAGGCTCGTCGCCGACAATCGCCTTGCGGCTGCCGGTCAGGCGATTGAACAACGTAGATTTTCCGACATTTGGCCGGCCGATGATGGCAACTAGCGGTGCGTTCATTAGTTTGATTCTAGCAAACGATGCGTATAATTAGTGAATCATGAAATTCGAACTGGAAAGTGCGACGCAGATCCTGCGGCAAACGCCCGACACGCTGACCCAAATGCTCAGCGGCCTGTCGACCGAATGGACAGTCACAAAAGACGACAAGTCCGACTGGAGCCCGTACGATGTCGTTGGCCATTTGATCCATTGCGAAGAGACCGACTGGATACCGCGTGCCAAGGTGATTCTCGCTCAAGGCGAAGACCGCCTGTTTCCGCCATTTGATCGTTACGGACAGTTCGAAAAATATCGCGATCAATCGCTTGATGAACTTCTGGCTGTGTTCAAACGGGAAAGAGCAAAAGGCCTCGAGACACTCGCGTCGTGGCACCTGACACCCGAACAGCTTGCTCTTCGGGGCATACATCGCGAACTTGGCGAGGTGACGTTGTCAGAATTGATCGCAACCTGGGTCGTTCACGACCTGACCCATACGCGCCAGATAGTTGCCTATATGGCTAAGAAATATACCGATGCAGTCGGCCCTTGGAAAGATTTTCTTTCTATACTTAAATAAAATGAGATTACAAGGAGAGATGCTGCCCGCGAAATACGCGAAAATTCGCGAAAAAAGAAGGCAGAATTGCTTTCGCGTGATTTCGCGTATTTCGCGGGCAAAAACAATCAGATATATATCAAATAACATGCAAAAATACCGCTTCTCGACTCTTTCCCTTGTTCTCACCGCGTTAGCGGCAATCGTATTAGCCGCCGCTGTGTTCGCTCAAACACCGCAATCGACACCGACTGGGCCAACCAAGGCTCAGCTTCTTCGCGGCGAATACGGTCGTTACCGTGCAAATAACGACCTCATAAATTACAACCTCTCAGTCCGCATCGATCCGGTCGCAAAGACGATCCAAGGCTCGAATACGATCAAGTTCAAGATGCTGAAGGACGACAACCGCATCCAGTTAGATCTTTACGAGAACCTCAACGTCGACAAGATCACGATGGGCTCGAAAACGCTCAAATATTCGCGTGAACTTGGCACTGTTTATGTCGATTTCCCAAAAACACTAAAAGCCGGAAAGGTCTATTCGATCGATTTTGGGTACTCGGGCACGCCGAAAACAACTGGCCGTTTTGGTGGTTTTGTTTTCGGGACCGATCCGAAAGGCCGACCGTGGATCTTCACCGCCTGCGAAGGCGAAGGTGCGAGCATCTGGTGGCCGAACAAGGATACGTGGCACGATGAGGTCGAGAATATGAAGCTGAGCGTTGCGATCCCAAGCGATCTCACCGACGCGTCGAACGGACGATTTCTCGGCAAAAAAGATCTCGGCGACGGCTACACGCGTTGGGACTGGATGATCAACTACCCGATCAACAACTACAACGTCTCGGTCAACATCGGCAAATACGAGCATTTCACCGACAAATACAAAGACCTGACGCTCGATTTCTACGCTCAGCCCGAAGACCTCGACCGCGCAAAAACTCAGTTCGCTCAGGCCAAAGGAATGATCGAGGCATTCGAGCATTATTTCGGCGAATATCCGTTCAAAAAAGACGGCTACAAGCTCATTCAGGTTCCGTATTCGGGCATGGAACACCAAAGCGCGGTGACATATGGCAATCTATTCGAAAACGGCTACCTGAAACGCGATTGGACCGGCGTCGGCATTTCGCCTAAATTTGATTTCATCATTATCCACGAAAGCGGCCACGAATGGTTCGGAAATGCCGTCTCCGCAGCGGATCGTGCGGATATGTGGATACAGGAAGGCTGGACGACATATCTGGAGTGTCTTTTCGTCGAGTACACCTATGGGCACGACGACTATATGAAGTACACCAACGCGTACATCAAAAAGATCCAGAACCGAACGCCGATCATCCCAACTCGCGGCACGAATTCGACACCGCCGCAGGATATGTATTTTAAGGGAGCTCTGTTCATCCATACGCTCCGCAGCATCGTCGACGACGACAAGAAATGGTTCGCGATGATGAAGGATTTCTATCAGAAATTCAAATACCACAACATCATGACCGAAGACGTCGAAGCATTTTTCAGCGAGCGAATGGGCCGAAATATGAAGGCGGTTTTCGACCAATATCTTCGTCACACCGCGGTTCCAAAACTGGAAGTTCAGGTCCTAGATCAAACAGGCAGAATGTCGTATCGATGGAAGGCTGACGAACCAGGATTCGATATGCCCGTAAAGGTCGGAACCGGAACGACGTGGACAATGATCTATCCGACAACCAAATGGAAATCAATGGACACCGCCGTGAAGCTCGAAGATCTAAAAGTAGCGTCCGAGCTATTCTACGTTGACTTCAGCAAAACCGAAGCTCAAACGGACTGACTGGAGGGCGAGCATCCCGCTCGCCTCTTAAAGGATGAGCAAGATGCTCACCCTCCAGTCAAAAAAAGGCTGTCCGTACGGACAGCCTTTTATTCATTCAACAAACGCATCTTAGAATATCGCAATATTCAAGATCGATTCTATGATATTCCCAAGCAGCGAATATCGACCGTTCGAATATCTACCGTACTGATTTCGGCCGTAATAACCGTCCTCGTAACCGCGTCGGAATCCTTCGCGGAAATAGTAGTTGTATTCGTCATAACTTACGTAGTAGTTATCGTAACCGATGGCCGCATCCTGATAACCGTACGATCCGCTGTAGTTATAGCCCCAACCATCCTGACGGTCAGCCTGGCCAGAGTAGAAGCCTTCTTCATACCCGTTCTGCATTGCCTGCTGCAGCATCTGAGCACCGTATTGACTCGTATAGTAATACTGTCCGCCGCGGTTGTAACGATAATTGTTGTAGTAATTATCGTAATATTGAGCCTGCTGCAAACGCTGCTGGTCGCGTCTCAGACGTTCCCAATAACGTTGCTGATATTGCAGGTAAGCACGACGACGCTGCTGTTCGAGATACCGCTGCCGGTCACGCTGCGTGTTCTGCCAGTTATCCCAACGCTGGTTATACTGGTTCAAACGCTGCTTCCTAAGCTGTTCCTGCTGATCACGAGTGATCTGAGTGTATCTGCCGTTTTGGCGGCCGTTGTTTCCATTGTAATTCCCGTTGTTACGGTCGTTATTCCGGTCGTTCTGCCAACCCTGATTCTGCCGCTGGCGTTTCCGTTCCTCAGCACGCTGGCGTTCAAGCTGATTTTCGCGATCCTGCTGTGAATTCCAGACCGGATTGCGCGAATTGTTGTTGTTCATGTTCGCCCGACGCTTAGCTTCCTCAGCCTGGCGCTCCTGCATCTGACGCTGCTGCGCCTCGCGGTTGCGGCGATCCGCATCCTGCTGATTCCGCGTCTGCTCCTCACGGCGACGCTGTTCGTTCGCCTGATTCTGCTGATTTCGGATCTGCTCTCGACGCTGGGCTTCCCATTTCTGACGCTGAGCGTCCTGCTCCTGTCGGCGCTGAACGTCGCGGCCGTCATCGCGTTGCGGCGGCTGACGAACCGGCTGCGGCCGCTGCTCGGGCTGACGAGCCTTTTCCTCATTTCGCGGCTGCTGCTGACGTTCGGCTTTCTGCTGATCGTCCTTGCCGCGCTCGCGACCGCACTGCGCGCTCGCATCGACCGCCAAAAGCCCCATCACCGCACCGAGGCCCAGCATCGATATCGCTAGATTTTTCTTTAACTTCTGTTTCATATTACTTCTCCCCTTTTTATCCGGGCGAAACAATTCCGTCCTACTGCAACATATGGCAATAGCCGTACCAAATAAAAAAAGCCCCATTTTATGGAGCTTTTAGCGGATCGTCGTATTTTACAAGCACTAAATGGTCAGCAAACTCAACCATTTCGGTTGGATCGCTACCCTTTCACAAATTCATACTCAACACGCACATTTAACGCTCCTGCACCAACTTCCGGTTTGATCCTCTGTGCCTTCATTCTCAGAGTACCCGAACCCTGTATCGGAACGCCGAACGAAACCTTATCAAGACTCATTATCTCGATCGGATTCATCTTTTTATCGATCGATCCCTGAATAAGCTTCGCGATCACCGAACCGCCGATTCCGCCGGTGCCGTTGAGATTTACGTTAAAAACACGAACACGCCCGACCAGCTTTTGCGACCCCTGATCGAACTCCAGATCAAGATTCGCCTCAGCCCAACCGGCAAACTCGACACACCCGATCAGCGGCGGATTGTAGTTCCCGGTAAACGCAAGCGGCACATAGATCTTGCCGTCTCGGAACCTAACCGCGGTACGAACGCCCTTCATTTCACGCAGCAGCTTTACTGATTCGGTGCAGATAGGACTTTCTCCACTGAGCCGCATCGTTGCAGTATCAGCAGAAAAAACGAACGATGTTCCCCAACCAATTCCACTCCGCGTCTCCGCGTCTCCGCGGTAAAAATCATTCGATGCCATCGAAAACTCCGGCGGATCAAAATTCTGAAACACCGAGTCCAGCAGCGAATCAAAGAATGCCTCGTTCAAACTAATAGTAACCTCAGCCCGCTGAGCATTCGCCGCCGAAATAAACAAAAAAACCGCCAAACCGGCGGCAAAGGCTCGTTTGTGCATCAGTTAACCTCGTCGTTGAAAAAATCCTCAGGCAAATGTTCGCCGTAAGTTCGGAAATAAATTTGATCTTTAAATTCACGTTCTGACAAGTCTTTGGGAAGAGATGAAATAACGGCTCGCCGCGCAGTGGCGAACATGCCAAACATAAACTTAGCGCGCTCCTGCGACGACCTTTTCATCCAAAGGTCATTTTGCATTTCTTCAATTTCCCGAGATGTATCACTCAGCATAATTATCCAACATCGTTATACACTCCGATAAGATGTTCTCTACCCCTAATTTCTTTGCCCACGAACTGACATATTCTTCATCGTAGCCATTTCGAATAATACTTGCCACATCACGCATTTGCATCTCAGATCGCGACTCGTTTGCCCAAAGCAGCTTCGAAAGCACAAGGTCTTCTTTTCCAATTATCCAAACGTCAAAACCCGAAAAATCTACTTCGTATCGATTAGCAAATGCTGTGGTCTGAAATTTCGTGTTTTTTAACATCACACAATCAACCTTTACGAGGGATCGTTGATGAAGAAGGTTAAACATGAAATTTGTCTCGATTGCTCTGCTCACTCGACCATGCGGAACATAATATTCCGGTTCAAACGCATCGATTATCCTCTGGGCATCAGTGTATTTCAATTGCATGACAATATCGATGTCATTGGTCATTCGCATCATTGCATACTTTGAAAGTGCCATCGATCCGGTAAGCATATACGGTATCTTCAAGCGATCGAATCGCTCGGTGACATCTTTGAGAATCATTTCCTGATCTTCGTAGAGTGTCATAGCCCGCTCCTCACTACATCGTGAAGCCGCAATAATCCGACGCATCGGCCAACGGCATCAACAACCGGCAAAACCGAGATCTGCGAAGGCCGATCTTCCATTATCCTAAGGGCATCAAAAGCAAGCATTTCCGGCGAGCTGGCTATCGGTGAACGCGTCATCATTGTTTCCGCTGTTAGCGAGCCGAAATTATCGGGTGGGGTCCGTTCGATGGTTCGGCGCAGATCGCCGTCGGTGACGATCCCGAGCAGTTTGCCATCTTCCTCAACGATGTTTACCGCACCGAGTGCGTGGTTGGAGATCGCCTTCACGACTTCGATCCAGTTGGCAAACGGCGAAAGGTTCGGGCTTGGATGCATCAGATCAGACACTTTCAACGTGAGGCGTTTGCCGAGGCGTCCAGCCGGATGATTTGCGGCAAAATCCTCAGGCGTCAGGCCTTTTGCTTCCATCAAAGCCATCGCGACCGCATCGCCGATCGCAAGCGCGACCGTTGTCGAAGCTGTTGGAGCCAGATTGAGCGGACACGCTTCTTTGTCGACCGAGCCGTTCAGAACAACGTCAGACTGGCGGGCGAGCGTGGAATTCACATTACCAACTATCGAAATGATCGCCGCTCCGCGCTGCTTCAGCGTCGGAACGATCGCGAGGATCTCATCTGTTTCGCCTGAATTACTGAGTGCAATAACGACATCGTCGCTGGTCACCACACCCAGCCCGCCGTGCAAAGCGTCGGACGGATGAACGTAAACCGCCATCGTTCCCGTGCTGGTCATCGTCTGAGCGATCTTTTGAGCGATCACGCCGGATTTACCGATACCGACGACAACGGCTTTGCCCCTGCAGTCGAGAAATATTTCAAGGGCGTTTTCGATGCTTGTTCGATCGAGGTTTGCCGCAGCATTGCTGATCGCCTCTGCCTCGACGCGCAGGATATCTATAACTTTTTCGTAAGCGTTTATCACTAGTTTTTTGCCGCCGGAGCGGGCTTGAAAATGTCCAAAACGATGCCGCCAGTGTCCGTTTATGAGCTTCCATATCTGCATCACGTTGCCGGTTTCTACGGCCTTCCCATCGATCGTTTTCGTGTAGGTATTTGTATTGTAGGCAAGGTCTGCGGAACCAAAAAACGAACTCCGCTTCGGCATCGAATACGTAGCTTTTTCGCTTTTCATCAACGAAACCAACGCCTTCTTCCCGAGGATAGGAGCCATATCCTCGCGATAGGCGCGAACGTCATCGACAGCGTACATATCGTACGCCTTGGCGATGCCTTTCTCGCTCATCGCCGCGAAAAACCCGTTGGCGTTATCGCCCGCAGAGCTGTTCTTTTCGTTGAGATCTTTGCGTTTGTCGTTCGCGGTTACCCAATCTGTCGAGTATTTTTCCGGCTTCTTGTGCCCGACACCGATGTCGATCACAAACTTGTACTTCCCGTCCGGCTGACGAAGCCAAACCGTGATGAATTCGCCAAAAGCTCCCGGCTCGTCCGCCTTACCCTTCGCCCGAAATTCCCAGTTCCCTGTCGTATATCCAAGAATTCCGTTTGCCGAAATATCCGCGTAATTTGGAGCCCAGCTTAGCAAGCCAGCTCCCGGAGCTCGACTGTTCCAGTGCTCTTTCGCGTTTACCTTCGCCGGCAAAAATAGCAGTGCATCGCTTGCCGAAAACTCTAAAAACGCCGCCCTTGTGCCGTTTTCCTCCGCAAACTCTGCAAATGCGTGCTCCGTATCCACGATCTTCTGTACATCCGCCTGGGCAAATGCTGCGAACACAGAAATGAGAACTATAACGATGCCAGCGATAAATTTCATCGAAGCAATATTACCACACGAGGTTCGGTCGTTTAGAAGACAGTCGCGACGTAACTCGCAGAGCATACTTTCAGCCGGGACGGTGTAAAATGACGATATGAAAAAAGGCAGCCTGATCTCGCTCACACCGCGAGGTTTGTATTGTAAGAAAGGCGATTTCTACGTCGATCCGTGGCTGCCGGTCGATCGCGCCGTCCTCACCCACGCTCACGCCGACCACGCCTATCGCGGCAGCAAAAACTACCTCGTAGCCGCCGAAGGCGAGTCGCTCGCCCGAATTCGCCTCGATCTGGAATCGACGATCACCGGCCAAAAATACGGCGAAACGAGCGATATTGGCGGCGTAAAGGTCTCGTTTCACGCCGCCGGTCACATTCTCGGCTCGGCTCAGGTTCGACTGGAATACAAAGGCGAAGTTTGGGCAGTCTCAGGCGATTACAAACTCACTCCGGATGCAACCTGTGCGCCGTTTGAACCAGTTAAGTGCAATTATTTCATTACCGAAGCCACATTCGGCCTGCCGATCTACCGCTGGCCGTCGCCGAAGAAGGTGTTTGCGGAGATCGACGAATGGTGGATGCGAAATCGTGAAAACGGGAAAGCTTCGGTTGTTTTTGCCTATTCGCTAGGCAAAGCCCAGCGCATCCTCAACGGCGTCGACCGCTCGATCGGCCCGATCTTCACGCACGGCTCGGTTGAACGTCTTACGCAGGCTTACCGCGAATCTGGCATCGATCTGCCCGAAACAACGTACGTCGGCAATGTCACAAACAAAAAAGAATTCGCCGGTTCCCTGATCGTCGCTCCGCCCTCGGCACAAATGTCGACCTGGATGAAACGCTTCGGCCCGCAATCGACTGGCTTTGCCTCAGGCTGGATGATGGTTCGCGGAGCGAGACGCCAACGTGCCGTCGATCGAGGTTTCGTCCTCAGCGACCACGCCGACTGGCCCGAATTGAATACGGCGATCAGGGCAAGCGAAGCCGACACAGTATATGTAACCCACGGATTTTCAGAGGAAGTCGTCCGATGGCTCAACGAAACCGGGATGAATGCCGAGCCGCTGAAAACAAAATTCGTTGGCGATGACTACGAGTCAGAACCGCCTGCGTAAGCGGGCGGTACGAACCCTATGTATATACGAGTTTGGTCTACTGACAACGTTTTGCCACTACATCTTTCCGCCCGCTTACGCAGGCGGTTCTGACCTATGCGACTCTTCACCGACCTATACGTCGAACTTGACCAGACCAACAAGACCAATGAAAAGGTCGAGGCGATGCGGTTTTATTTTGAGCGGGCTGAGCCGCACGATGCGGCTTGGGCTCTGTATTTTCTTTCGGGTCGGAAGCCGCGGCAGATCGTGCCTTCGCGAAAGCTGCGCGATTGGGCACTCGAACTTTCCGGCATTCCCGAATGGCTTTTTATGGAATCGCGCGACACGGTCGGCGACAGTGCTGAAACGATGGCACTACTGCTGCCAAACAACCTCGAAACCGACAGCACGCCGCTCCATATTCTCGTCGAAGATCAACTGCTCCCGCTGCGTTCATCGGACGAGGAAACTCAACGCACCGCCGTCACCGAGGCCTGGTCACGGATGAATTATTCGCAGCGGCTTGTCTACAACAAACTGATCTCGGGAGCCTTCCGCGTTGGCGTTTCGCAGCTTTTGGTCACGCGAGCTTTATCTCAGCTTTCCGAATTGCCAACCGATGTGATCGCGATGCGGCTGATGGGCGAATGGACGCCATCTGCCGACTTTTTCAAACAACTCCTTAACCCGGAACTCGACACCGACGAAACGCCGATCGCCCGGCCGTTTCCTTTTCATCTTGCTCACCAAGCCGATTTCCCGATCGAGCAACTCGGCAACATCTCCGACTGGCAAGCCGAATGGAAATGGGACGGTATTCGGGCTCAGGTGATAAAACGTGCTGACGAAGTTTTCATCTGGTCACGCGGCGAAGACCTGATGACCGAGCGTTTTCCTGAGATCGAAAACGCCGCTCGCGACCTGTCGAACGGCACGGTTATCGACGGCGAAATTCTGCCCTGGCTCGACGGCCGTGTGCTTCCTTTCACGGAACTGCAAAAACGCATTGGCCGCAAAAATCTCACGCCTAAGATCCTGAGCGAATTGCCCGTCATCCTGCAAACCTACGACCTGCTCGAATACGAGGGCCGCGATATTCGGCAATTAGAATTCAAAACACGCCGCGAATTTCTCAGCCAGGTGATGAACGAACTGCCTGCGGAATCGAAAAAAGTGATATTCCCGACCGAAAAGATCGAAGCCGCAAGTTGGGAGCATCTCGCTGAAATTCGTGAACAAAGCCGCAGCCTCGGTGTTGAAGGGTTTATGCTTAAAGAGCGGAATTCCCCGTATCGCGTCGGCCGACATCGAGGTGATTGGTGGAAATGGAAGATCGATCCGCTGACCATCGATTGCGTCCTCGTCTACGCCCAAAAAGGCTCGGGCAAACGATCTAACTTATTCACGGACTATACTTTCGCTGTCTGGAAAGGCGACGAACTCGTCCCATTCGCCAAAGCCTATTCCGGGCTAACGGACGCTGAAATAAGAAAGGTCGATAGGTTCATTCGAGACAATACCGTCGAAACCTTCGGCCCGGTCCGCAGCGTGAAGCCGGAATTGGTTTTCGAATTAGCGTTCGAAGCGATCCAGCGTTCGACACGTCACAAATCCGGCGTGGCGGTGCGATTTCCTCGCATAGCTCGTTGGCGTGAGGACAAAAGCATCAAAGATGGGGATTCGCTAGAGACTATACACAAGATGCTGGAAACGTTTCAGACGACGTCGGGTTAAATCGGATTCACCGAATAAAATTAACCGCGAATGAACGCAAATAAACACAAATGAGAAGGAATTTTCTACCAGAAAGGGTTCCGTCTGTACATCTGTGTTTATCTGCGTCCATCTGCGGTAAAAACCTCCTTACACACTTTATTAAAGCTTGACCCGCATATGAAAAACGACCGACCAGTCTCCGACATCACCGACCTCGCGGGGAATCGTTATCCGCACCTGAAACTGACGGCGGAACGGTTTCCCCGTCTGCTTGCTACCCGTCGGATCGAGGAAGACGATGACGAGTATTTCGGAGCGTTCCTCACAAAAACCGCAGTCCGCATCGTGATCGATCTGCTGAACAAGAACTTTCGCCTTCGAAGTTGCGAGATCGACATTGACGGAACATTCGAGATGCCCTGCACGCAATACTACCGCCGCCGATGCGCGGCTCCGTGTGTGTCGAGAATCTTTTCCGAAAGCGAATATACAGAACTCGTCGGGCTGGTTCGATTCATTCTCTTAAACGACCAAATTCTCTTCCGCAGAGCCATCGGCTCAATCATCGAACGCTATTCCGGCGAGCTCGAATTCGAAAAAGCCGCCCGTTATCGCGATATGGCGTTCGCTATCGACAAATTCTGGGCAAATGATCGCCTGCAGGTTTGGCTCGACGACACGGTCGACACCTTTGCTGTCGAAGACACGCCACAGGGAACGTCGATCTTTCTTGTTTCACACCGCAACCGCCGCGTGCTTGGCAGCAAGGTTTTCGCGGTCGAGCGTGAAGATTTTGAATCCTCAGACGAAGCCCTCGCTCGTATTATCGATTCGTTTTACCTATTTCATCTACCGCGAGAGATACGCGTTTCGCGTGACTTCCACGGCCGCAAGGCTCTCGAACAACGCCTGACCGATCGCCTCGGCCGTCAGGCAAAGATCAGCGTAGTGAACCCCAAAACCAAAGGCATCAACGCCTACCGCGGCTTGCTGCTAAGTCACGATGAGCATGAACTCGACAAAGCCAAACCGCTGGCCTCGCCTGATATCATTTCGGCAAAGCTGCGGCGGATATTTGACCTCGAGAAACGCCCGGTTCGGATCGAGGCATTTGATGTGGCTCATATTTCGGGAACGGGAATGATCGCCGCCTCGTCGGTTTGGGTGAAAGGGCGTTTTGCATCAGAGCTATACCGTTCGTATGTTTCCGAAAGTAACAGTGAGTTAGGCTCGCTATCGGACGCTGTGAAGTATCGACTTGCCGACACCGAACAGCCACTGCCCGACCTTATTGTCCTTGATGGTGGGAAGCCTCAGCTAAACGCAGTGCTGAAATCGCTCGCGAAGAGCGAACTGCCCTCGCCGCCGATCATCGCGGCTGTTAAACCGCAGGGAAAGCACTCGTCGATCGCCGCATTTCTGACGACCACCGGCGGCTCCATTGCTTACGACGTCGAATCGCCCGCCCATACAATGCTACTGCTCCTGCGCGACGAAGCCCACAACCTAGCGAATAGAATTCATCGCGACTACCGCGAAATGAAGCCATTCTACGAAGCTGCAGGCCACGATGAGCCGCTAATTGTCCCGATCCGCCTGCATGCCCAAAACGGCGGTGCAGAGGATCTGATACCGATCGACTCGCGGTAAAAGGCAGAACCACCTGCGTAAGCGGGTGGTCGAAAGCGGAGGATCTAAATAATGTAAATACCAAATACCCAACCACCCGCTTACGCAGGTGGTTCTCCCTTGAGCCGCCCATCTTAGAAGAAACTCTTTACGTCCTTCTTCACAAACGCCTTGATCGCATCGACTGTTTTCAGCTCTTCCAGCTTCTCATTCGCATCAGCGTCGGTCGTGAAGCCTTTGCCATTGTTGGCATAAACAGCGTTTTGTGGATACGAATCCTTGGCTCCGAGGCATTTTCCAGCCAATACGATATCGGTCTTGCCGTCGCCGTTGAGGTCGCTAAAGCCGACGCCCTCGACCCAGCAGCCCGTCTGTCCAGCAAAAGCGTCAGGCAGCTCAAAAACCTGCTTGCCGTCGGTGTAGATGTAAAAAGTCGAGCCACGCGGCACGTCCTTTTCGTCCATCATCTCTTCCTTGCTAGCAAAGGTCACAAAGCACGAACCTTTGAACGGCTCAAAATCGAAAGGAAAACTCTGGCTCGCAATGAACCGTTTCCCAGCCTGCGAAAACGCCCCGCACTTCGCCGGTTCATCTGCCGCCTTTGTCTCCGCGGTTGGAGCTGCTGCTCGAACGGGTGCATTTGCATTATTCGCCGCAGAATTCGAAGCCGCAGAATTTCCCGGCGTTGCAGCATTCGTACCAATATTAAACGAACAAGCCGCTGCAAAGGAGGCGATAAAAATGGACGAAATAAAGAGAGCTTTTTTCATATGCTCGATAGATTACAACAATTTCGTTACGACGCAAGGTTCCTGATACCAAACCGCGAGATAAACAGACGTCAAAACACTGATCCGGCGGCTGTGCCGCTCTATTTGCGGCGAAGTTCCGCTTCGCCGTATGGCTTAGAAGCATTCCCGCGGCTATGCCGCCGCCGATTTAATCGATGAGCGGCGGCACAGCCGCAAGAATCCCTAGGCTACGCGGAAAAGCAAAGCTTTTCCGCAAATAGACGGGCTTAGCCCAAAAGCGAAAACTGACTTATTCCACCCTCACAAAATCGGTTCCCGTCCGTCCGAACGTCTCCGGATGATACATCTCCTCAGCCTTTGCGGGCGGTACAACAAAAACGCCTGGAGTTGTCGCTCGCGTGACGTACGAATAGTTGTAAACGCCTTCCCACAGCAGGGACGCGAATGCCTCGGCTCGTTCGTCGCGGAAATTCTGGTGTTCGAACCAGTATTGACGCCACCAGTAGTAGTTGCGGCCTATGGAGCGGCTGCCGACTTCGATGACGCCGGTCGTGTTGTTGTCCGCCGGGATCGCTTCGGTGACGGCGAGGCCGGGATTGAGGATCTCGAGTCCGGCTGGCAGTTGATCGACCAGGGCGACGTGATAACGCCGTGCCTGTGCGACCATGGTCAGCCTGACGCGAACTCTCGCTCCGGCTTTTATCGTCCAGCTTCCGTCAGCGTTCTGCTTGACGTCGTCTTTGCTATCGACCGCTTCATATTTCCTCAAAACCGTGAAACCGTAATCCGCCGGATCGAGTTTCAGGTTTTTCGGTGCGTATTTCATACCGATACGATAATAAAGCCGTCCGGCCCCCTGTTTGTCGAGGATCAGGTTCGAGGTTCCGCCCTGGTCGACGAGATACGACATCGGAATGTTGATCTCGTTCGAATCAGCCGAGCGGCCCTTGAACACCTGTTCGCCCGCGTACGTATTGCCCAGCCAGACACGCGTCACAAAATCAGGCGTGACCTTTTCAAACGCGTTGAAGTATTTGTCCATCGCGAGCAAGATGAACACGTTCTCCTGCGTATTCGACCATGCACCTTTCGTTCGATGATCGAGCAGTCCGCGGACGAGCTTTGGAATGAGGTCTTCCGACTGGACCGCAAGCGGCCCGCTTGCCTGTTTTACCTTTACGAGAGCCTCAAGCAGCACGCCATCAGCACGACGGTTCGAAGCCATGATCAGCCACGCTCCATCGCGGTAGTCGGTGACGAAGTTCGCGGTGGCTGCCGTTTCGGTCGTGCGGTTCATCAGGAATCGGACGATGTTTTCAACATCCGGCTTTGATCCTGGATCGTTTGCGAGAACCGAAAGAATCCACCCCAAAGCCTCGAATGGCATTTTTGTGTTGTAGATAGCCGCGTTCGGACCACCCGCTGACGCAGGTGGTTCTGACTTGGCTTCGGCCAGCAGCCGCTTCGCCTTCGCCACGTCCTTGTCACCCATCAGATCGCGGATGTATAGGGCGTATGCCGAGATAGTCCAGCGGGTTTCGGGCGAATTCTTGTACCATTCGTCAAAATGCTTCTCGACGTCCTTGAGATAAGGCTTCGTCTTGTTGAGCATGTCGTCGGGCACCTTGTAGCCTTTCTGCTTGGCGAGAGCGAGAGCGTGGGCGACGTGGATCGTCAGGAATGGATATTCATACCGCTCCTTGTCGCGTTTCCAAAGGCCAAAGCTCCCGTCGCTGCGTTGACGCGATTGCAGGATCTCGATGTCGCGAGCGTAGTACGATTCGAGCTGCTCCTTCGTCGGCATGTCTTTGGCCTTGAATGCACCTAGCACATCACGCATCGCGGCGATCGAGATCATTCGCGAGGATATCTGCTCTGAGCAGGCGTACGGATAATTCGTCAGATAAAGGAACGCATCGGTCAGTTCCTGAAGCTGCGTCGAACTCGTCGTCACATCCAGCCCGCCGAACTGCGGATAAACGTCGCCCGGCGTCTGAACCGGCTGAATGATCGCCCCGTTCTGATCCGTCGTGCCGTACGTCGCAAACGCCTCAGTCGTCGCCGGAGTCCAAACCGGTAGTGATATCTCAGCCGCATCGCTGAATTTTCCGGATGAAACCGCGAACTGGAATCTTGCAGTTCCGGCTTTGATCGTCGTGACCGGGAAACGCACTTCGGCACGGTCGTTGGCTTTGATCAGAACACGTTTACCAGCCGCGTCAGAACCGCCTGCGGTAGCGGGCTGGGCAGTCACATCGGACACAAAGGCCGCATTCGTAGCCCGCACAACAATATCAACCGCCATGTCTTTATCCGTCTGATTCTGGATAACCACCGGCAAATCGGCCTTGTCGCCGAAGTTCATAAACCTCGGTGCCGAAGGCCGCACCATCAGCGGCTGTTTGGCGGTGATGTTCGATTCGGACTTACCAAACCGCTTGCCCGCGTCGACCGCAACCGCCGTTATGCGATACCGCGTCAGATTGTCCGGCAGCTTCACATCAACCACCGCCCGGCCATTCGAGTCCGTCTTCAACGTCGGCGAGAATTTGGCGAGGGCGTTGAAGTTTTGCCGGAGATTGATCGGTGTGTCGGGCTGAGCTTCCTCACCGCTCTTCAATTTGGCTTCGTCGCGATCCAGTCGCCCTGCCTCCTTCTTCATCGGAGCCGCGGGCTTTGCGAGTGCTCCGCCCATCGCCCGCGATTGCAGCGGCAATGCCGTGATCTCTCTTGCATTCATTGAGTCGGCTGCAAATGCCTCCGTTGCCGGCGGAGGCGGTGGAGGGTTCACATCGTCCGGATTCCCAAGCAATATCTGCTGCCTCGAATGATGATCCGTCGTTCCGGTCGAACGCTGAGTGTAGAACGTGTCCATCGGATTTCCGATCACGTATCTCGACAAAGCGAGTACGCTCTCGTCGACCACGACGACCGCAACTTCACTGTTTGCAACAGGTTCGCCGCTATGGTCTTTGACCTCGATATTGACCTTCGTCTCGCCGCCGGGGACGAGCGTTTTGTCCACCGGCTCGCTCGAAACGGTGAGCTTTCGCGAAGCCGTCGAGATCGCCAGATTAATATTGCCGGATGCGTACGCCGGGCGTTTGGCGAGTTTGGGATCGACCTCGCCCTTGTCATTCGACCGTGCCTCGGCTCCGACCAGATCGACCTGAGCGTAGATGTTCGGCAGATATTTCTCTTCAAGCGGGATCTTGAGCGTGATCGACGAATCCTTCATCGAGAACCGCTCGGTTTTTACGATCCCGTCACGCCGCAAAGTCAGAACGCCTTCGGCTGGGGTGAATGGAGCGATAACGAGCAATTCGGCAACATCGCCGGGTGCAAAATCCTTTTTCGACGGGATTATCTGCACTTCTTCCTGTTCGACGTTGCGTTTCGGCGGCTGTTTTCCGCCCGGAACCCAGACGGTCAGTTCGCTCTCGTTGAACCGCTCGCGGTCGTCCATCACGGTCGCCGTGATCGAGTAACGTCCGCCTTGTTTGGCGATGAACGAGCATTTCTGCGCCTTATCGGTCGATTTCACCGTGCAATTCTGCTCATCTATGACCTTTTCGCTCCAGCTTCCCTTGTCGAAAACCCAATCTTTGAGAACCGCCTTGATATCGGCATCCTTACCCGCGACGAGATTGCCATCAAGGTCGGAAACGATCGTTTCAACGTCCATCTTCTCGCCCTTCTGCACGAAGGTTCTCGGCGTGCGAATACCGACATAAAGATCAGCCGGATGCACCAGCAGCGAAGTCGTGCTCGACCACGTCTGGCGGTTCACGTCCATCACCGACGAAGCGGCCGAGATCGTGTATGGTCGCGGCGGTTTGACCGATTCGAAATCGATCTTCAGCAAATGCTTGCCGCTCGCGTCGGTCACGCCCTTGAAATACTGCGAATTCCCGCCGTAATAACCACCGCCGTACATATCGCCTCGCCACCACGGCGTCCACGTTCCGAAGGTGTAATCATCGCGGTTCGGCGGCGTGAAACTCGTCGGTGTCGCCGTCACGGTCCAGTTCGTCTCGGCGTTCGCAAGGCCGCCGCCGGCGTAATATTTCGCCTCGACCGACAGCAAGGCCTTGCCGCCGACAAAGTGCGGAGCCTCGGTCTCGACCTTGTTCGTCACCTCAAATTCCGGCCGGCGGAATTCCTGTATCGGAAAATCGTGATAGTACGTCTTGCCCGAATACGAGCTGCTCGTCGACATCTCGATCCGGCAATTACCGAGATTTGCGTTGTCAGGCAGCGTAAATTTGAAATCGAACGCACCGAATGCGTTGAGATTCGCTGTGCCTTTTCCGATCTCGTTGTTTCGCGGATCCTTCACCGAATATGTCACGCCGCTCGCACTGTCGCCAAGGCCTTCGACATCGCCGAGTTTGCCGCCCGTGACCTTGCGAATGTAGCCCTTGACCGCGACTTCCTCTTTCGGCTTGTACATTTTGCGGTCGTCGAAGACGAACCAACGCAAGTAATCCGGCTGGCCTTTTTTATACCAGTTGCCGTAAGTCTGCCAGTAATAATCAGCATTTTCCGGTAGGAAAGCCACATCCTTGCCGCGTCTCGCGATCAGAATGTTTTGCGTATTCTGAGCCGACGAATCAGGCAGTTGCAGCCGCAGAATGCCGTTTTCCGTGGTGCGGTTCGTTTGAGCTTCAGGAACTGTCTCAACCTCGGTGGCCGTGCCGTCTTCGTTGATCGATTCCGTCTCGCCCGCACTCGGTCCGCCTGCTCCGGTCACCCAATCCCAAACGCTCTGGAGAATGCCTTTATCTTCGTTTTCGGCAACATTTCCGCTGACGACGCCTTTGCCGTTAGGGAAGATGGAAAGCTCAACACCCGGCAGCGATCTACCTGTTTTCAGATCGGTCGCAAATCCGACAAGTTCCGTATTATCAACAAATGCATCGAGTCCGATCTGCGTTGCCTGGAGCCATGTGAAGACACGCGTGCGGTCGTATTTGTCGCGTTTAACGGTTGGTTCGATATCAACGATGACGTTGCCAAATCCGCCGTCGAGAGCGGCTGAAACGTCGATCCGCGTTTCGACCATTTCGTCCTGTTTCGCGGCGATGGACACGGTTTTGTCCGAGATCAGCTTGCCTGGGATCGCCGGTCGTTTGCCGTCGTCGTAGTTGATGTGACGGACGTAGTCGGTAAACATCGGCCAATCCTCAGGTTTGACCTGATAGAGCCTGACCTTCGCGGAGTTGTGATTGGTCGAATAGATCGAGAATGTCGCCTTCGAATTCGGATCCATCACGGTCATAAAACCGCCCTGAGCGTACAGATTCGAATCTGCCGAGCCGACCTTGATCGTCGCCGTCGCATTCTTGCCGAGGCTCTGGCCGAAAATGTCCGAGATCGAGCCGTCGACCGTGATCGTGTAGGTGGTTTTGCCCTTTTTGTAGCCGTTGATGTAAACGTAATTGCCCGAAGGATAGATCTGCATACCATCGACCGCCGGCTCGACCTTGATCATTTCCTTGGTGAATTTCGTAGCGTCGAGCGAATTGTTGAATTCGAGAGCCCAGTTCGTGAACGGCGTGCAGTTCTTGTTCTCACGCCAGCCGCACCAGCCGCCGTTGAATTTCAAAGCGGTGTATGTCTGAAAGGCAAAAGACTGAGCCGCCGTCGTCGTCAACGGACCTTCCGCCGAAGCGGTACCTTTCTCAACCGTGACCTGAATTGTCGAGGCCGCGGGCAAAGCGTTTTCGGTCAAGCCATCCGAATTAACAGCCCGAAACGCGAGCCAACGCTTCGGCTGGGCCTGTTTCGACGTGTAGCCGATCACGCCGTCAGCGTCGATCTCAGCCTGGGTTGCGAGACGCACAGGCAGTTTTTTCCCGCCAGAAACCACCGACACGGTACGCAGAACCGCATCAGGATTCACTTCCTGGTCGAACGACAGATACATCAACGCGTCGCGTTTCGTGATGCTGCCGTTCGGGATCATTTGCTCGACCTTCGGCGGCGGCGTGGTGAATGTCCAGGTGAAATCTTTGGCCAGAGCCTGACCTGTCGCTGACTTTGTGCCGGCAGGAATACGTGCCGTGAACTTAGTCGCCATCGGAAAACGCTTTGTCGTGTCGAACATCAGCGTTTTTGTGCCTAACCAACGCCAGTTTCCCTCGACCTGCGGCGTTAGTTCGACGGGCGTTGTTTTAGCGGCCTGCTCCTGTGAGGTCACGGCAACCATGGGCCGCGAGAACGTGACGTTCAGATCCGGAGCAAGCGGAACTTCGCCTTCCGGCGACCAGCGAATAACCTGCAGTGTCTGGCCCGAAGTATCGATCTTCGGCGTACCGCGTCCATCGTCGGATGGGAATTTAACGGCAACTTTATTGCCGGTTTTAGGCGCAGGCAGCGAGCCTGCACGCTTCGCAAAATCGGTCTGATCGTCGGTCTGGGCCTTGATCTCGGGAATCCGTTTCAGCAGGTCTGCTTTTTCCCTGTCACCGAGCGGATCGGTCGAAGGCAGTTGCTGCTTCTCACGCGTTTCCGCACCTTCGACACCTTCGCTAAGCCTGAATTTCAGCCCGCCGGGCACATCTTTCATACGCTGCTCCATCGCCCTCCCGATAACCTGTGCCTGCACGGGCACAGCCGCTTGTGAAACAAAACCGATATACGTTGCAAAAACCAATAATGCCGAAGTTATTTTTCTCATCGCCGTTAACTACCTTGTTATTTTTCCGGTTTAGCTCGTTCTCTCGTGGACAGTTCAAATCATACCCCGTTTTGTTCCCGTCAAGCTAAAACCATTCGATGCAGCAGCATCGCTTACGGTTTGAGAACGAAGGCGAAGTCGAAATCTTGCATTTGGCAAATTCTCGCGGCATCGCTCTCACCCAAACGCAGACTCGTATTCGTCACGTTCATTTCGTCGCCTACCGCGTCAATTTGCATTTGAAAATAAACGTTTCCTGTTATACTGATGTGTGAATTTGCAACTTCTACGCATTGTGCGTCGTAAGGGATTTGGCGGTTTTTTGTGGGAACACATTTTTTGAGGAGCGAATAGTAAAAATGGGACTGTGGGCAAGGATCAGTAGAGTATTTCGGGCAAGCACCGGGGCGGCGTTAGACAAGATAGAAAATCCGGAACTCGTGCTGCAGCAGACGATCCGCGACATGCGTGATCGCGTTCCGGAATTGAACAATTCCGTGGCTCAGGTCATGGCAACCGAGCGTCTACTGCTCAAGCAGAAAGAGAACCTCTCGTCACAGGTCGTCGATCTCGATTCCAAGATCAAAGCGTCCGTAAAAATGGGCCGCGACGACATCGCGACGGCGTACATCGGACAGCTCCAGCAGGCCCAGATGGATCTGGAAAGAACTGCTGCACAGGCTGATCATGCTCAGCTTGCTTCGAAACAGGCACTGAAAGCCCGCGACAATTACGTCCTGAACATGAAAAAGCGCAGTGCCGAGGCAATGCAGCTCATCAGCGCGGCCAAGCAGGCAAAGCTGCAGGAACAACTCGCCCAGACGATGGACACGTTCAACATCGGCGACGATTCATCGACGTTCAACGAAATGCGCGAAAAGATCGACCGCCGCGTCGCCGCCGCCGAAGCCAAGCTCCAACTCGGCTCAAGCTCG
The DNA here is from genome assembly GCA_047600985.1 of Pyrinomonadaceae bacterium. Classification (GTDB taxonomy): domain Bacteria; phylum Acidobacteriota; class Blastocatellia; order Pyrinomonadales; family Pyrinomonadaceae; genus OLB17. Next base: position 1,825,976 of record JASGKA010000002.1, read on the forward strand.
GTCGACGCCCAAATGCAGGACATCGAACGCGAAGCAATGGACATCCAGCTCCAGGACAAGCTGCTCGAATACAAATCGCAGATGGGAATGCTCGGAGCAGGCTCACCCGAGCCAAGTAAACAGATCTCAGCGAATTCCAGCGTCCAGGAAGCTGAGGTCCTCAACACATCGATATTTGATGAAACAAACGAGAAAAGTCATTCGAACTAGTTATTTCGAACGCTTGAGCGTCAATTTGCATCTGTTAGTTTGATATGGCTGATATAGCGAAATACCGGCAGGACATGACGAAATTTGAGCAGAGCTATGCGAAAGCAGCTCTGAAAGAGCCCGTGAATTTTTGGGGGCTCGCCGGTTTTCTTGTGGCCGCAGCTTACACGGGCAGCGTTATTCCGTTGCTCATTGCCTTGGTCTGCGAAGCATTGTACGTCGTGATCGTGCCGAACCTGCCGATGTACCGCAGCCTCGTCCAGAACCGCGAGAAACAACGCCGGCTCAAGGAACACACTGACGGCCGCGAAAAACTGATCAAATCATTCACACCACGCGAACGCGAGGCTGTCGAATACCTTCGCTGGCTCAAGGATAAGATCCAGGACAACTACACCAAATTCACCGGTGCGGGCCAATTGCCGACAAATCTGAAAGCCCTCGACCAGCGTTGGGAAGATTTCGTCGACCTGCTCGACGTTTACCGCCGCCGCAAACAGCATCTCAAATCGATCAACCGCCAGGCAGTTCACAATCAACTTTCCCAGGCTTTCCGTGCGATGGAAAATGCAGGCGACGAAAAGACCAAACGCATTCAGCAAACCAACGTCGAGATCCTAAAACGCCGCGTCAACTCGTTTGACGAGATCGAACGCAGCGTCAAACTAGTCGAAGGCCAGCTCCAGTCGATCGAAAATTTCTTCAGCTACCTGAACGATGAGATCGTCACCATCTCAACACCTGAGAAATTCTCACTGCTCGATTTCGAACAGCTCTCCGATTCCATCGCCATGACCAAGCAAATGCTTGACGCCACCGCAGACGAGGTCGGAGCACTCGATTCATACAACCGCGAGATGGGCAATCTGGAATTACTGCCGGGTGCGAAGTAACAACATCCTTAATTACAAAAACTAATTCTTGCCTCAGTTCTGTATTTGGACTAAAATTAAGGATTTCAGACTGGTCTGAAATTTTAATAGATAGCCATATATAAAATAAACATATGAAACGAGTAGGAATTCTAGTTGGCCGCGAACAGACGTTCCCGGAATCAATAATCAAAAGCATCAATGAAAAAGGCGGCGGCAATGTCGTGGCTGAGATGATCACGATCGGTGGCATCCGTTTGGATGAACCGAAGAAATACGACGTCATCATCGACCGTATCTCGCACGAAGTTCCCTATTACCGTGCCACGCTCAAGCGTTTTGCACTTGAGGGTACGTACATCATCAACAACCCGTTCTGGTGGTCGGCTGATGACAAATTCTTTAACTTTGCTCTTGCTGCAAAACTCGGCGTAGCGATTCCGAAGACCGTTCTGCTTCCGCAGCACGATTACATCAAAGACATCACTGCCGAGAGCCTTCGCAATCTCGAATTCCCGATCGACTGGCAGGGCGTGATCGACTACGTCGGCTTCCCTTCGTTCCTCAAGCCATTCGACGGCGGCGGTTGGAAGAACGTTTCGAAGATCCACAGCCTCGAAGAGCTTTTCTCGGAATACAATCAGTCAGGTACGCTCTGCATGACCTTGCAGGAAGGCATCGAGTACGATCAGTTCGTCCGCTGTTACTGCGTCGGCAAAGAGAAGGTCCTGATCATGCCGTACGATCCGTCGAAACCGTATCTCTCGGGAATGCAGTACGTTAACGTCGATGATTACCTCTCGCCGGAGCTTCACGCTCGTGTTGAGAAGGACGTCAAAACGATCTGCACGGCGCTCGGCTACGACCTGAACACCGTCGAGTTTGCGATCAAGGACGGCATTCCGTACGCGATCGATTTCATGAATCCGGCTCCGGATGCAGAACTCGCTTCGGTTGGCGAATTCAACCATCGCTGGATCGTCGATAACATGACGGAATTCATCCTGAAGAAACTCGACGAAGGCTGGGACACTCCGGAATATCAATGGACCGCAATGCTCAATCCGAAAGCACAATCGAGTGCTTCGGTAAGCTCAAAAGAAAGCGCCGCCCCGAAAAAGGCACCGGTGAAAAAAGCTGCTGCAGCGAAAGCGGCCCCGAAAGCGAAGCCGGTTGCCCGAAAGAAAAAAGCAGAATAAAGCTGACCGAGGCTGTCTGAAAAGGCCGCCGTAAAGCGGCACATAGCCCCGTCGTTTACGGCGGGGTTATTTGCGTTGACCCGGTCATCAGCCCGTTTTAACGGGCTTAAGTCAACGGCTTCAGCCATTTGCGAAAAGGACGTTAAAACGCCCTCCCTGCGTTTATTTCGAATTACCACGCCATAAATGGCGTGGCTAGTTGCCCTGCGGGACTTTTCAGACATCCTCGTTTTTGGTTTCGAGAACTTGGCTAGTGTGAATGATCGCCCGAAATGACCGAAATGGCGTGGCCGAGCACCGGACGGATCACCTCAAAACATTCCTCGACGCCCTTCGGCGAACCAGGAAGGTTGATGATCAGCGTATTCCCGCGAATCCCGCAAACACCTCGAGAAAGCATCGACATCGGCGTTTTCGAGGAAGTTTCACGACGCATCGCCTCTGCCAAACCCGGAGCCTCGCGTTCGATGACAGACCGCGTGGCTTCAGGGGTATTATCGCGTGGGCTGAATCCGGTTCCGCCTGTCGTGATGATGAGATTGACATCTTCTCGCTCGGTAAGGGAGTAGATCGTTTCACGCAGCGGCAGCAAGTCGTCGGTCAGCATACGCCGAACGACCACCTCGGCCCCAAAACCATTAAGCAATTCGACCAGTTTGTTGCCCGACAGGTCGTCGCATAGCCCGCGCGTATCGCTGATGGTAAGAACTGCGGCCTGAATACGAATATTTCTCATCAAGTAGAAGTTAACGTAAAGTCGCAAAGACCGCGAAGACGCAAAACGTTTTCGGACCCGGGCCCGCAACCCGAGCGACGTTACGCTGCGGTCACCTCGAGAGCATCAATGCGCTGCCGGCGGCGGCCGTAGAGAACGCTGAGTAAGACACCAACTACGACCAAGGCCATTCCGAACACCGCCTCAAGCCCCTGCGGTTCACCAAAAACGAACCAACCAACGGTCAGAGCATAGATCAGCCCGGTGTAATTGATGATCGCGACACCAGCGATCTTTTCGCGTTGCAGTGCGTTCGTGAGAAACATCTGGCCGATCTGCGAGAAGACTCCGACGAGAAATAGATACAGCCAATCCCAACCGTGCGGCATTTTCCATTGGAAGAATAAACTGATAAACCCGAGCACCGCACCGACCAGTTGGAAATGAAGTACGACGGTCATCGGATGCTCTTTTCCACGCAAACTGCGGACGAGATTGTAGGCCATTCCGGAGCAGAATGCGGAGATCAGGCCGAGAGCAAGGTAGAATGGCGATATTCGCGGATCGAAGCGGTCGATCAGCAGCACGCCGCCAAAAGCGATCGCATAGAAAAGCCATTGCAGCGGCAAAACGCCTTCTTTCAGCACGAATATCGCGATCGTCGCGGTAAAGATCGGCGAAACATACTGTATCGTCTGCGCCGAAGCGAGCGGCATGTGCTGGAGCGTTAAGAAGAAGCAAAACAGGGCAGTCGTCCCAAACAGCCCTCGAAGCAGCAGCATCGTGTGATTTGAACCGATCACGCTCGCTTTCGCACGCTTTAGAATGATGATGCAAAAGAATGTAGCGAGTATGCAGCGAAAGAATACCGTCTCCATCGCCGGAATGTGCGAAACCTGTTTTACGCAGACGTTCGCAGCAAAAAACGCGAGCGTCGATATGAACATCGATCTCACACCAGCGGTCAGGAATTGCGGTTTGGAGTCCAAACTAAGAGGGTAATTTTTTCGACGCCCCGTTGCAACCACAGTCATCGCCGCATCCAGGTTTTGGCGAGAATGAACGAACACGTTTCTTGATCATAACGGCAGCATACGCGAGTGCCGCGATGATGATGGCGATGACAATGATCGTTTGTAAGTTCATTTTCATTGGCGAGCAAGATTATCGCCCTCCGGTCATTCAAATCCCAGCAACCTGCCGCCCTGATACGTTGCAAATGCAGCTATGTACGCAAGCCCAGTCATATAGGCAAGCATGAAAGCCGGCCACCGCCAGGAATTTGTTTCGCGGCGCACTACCGCAAGGGTCGACATACACTGCATTGCAAGCACGAAGAATACCATCAGCGTCAGTGCGGTGAGAGGCGTCCAGGCAAGGCGGCCGTCCTCCCTCTTGGCTTCGCGTACGGCGGCGATCAGCGTTTCCGATTCTTCGTTCTCGTCCTTACCGACATTGTAGATGATGCTTAGGGTCGAGACCAGAACCTCGCGTGCCGCAAAGCTCGCGATCAGAGCAACGCCGATCTTCCAGTCGAAGCCAAGCGGAGCGATCGCAGGCTCGATCGCGTGACCAAGTTTGCCTGCAAAGCTATGTTTGAGCTGTTCGCCCTCCGGTAATGGTTCTGGATCAACCGCCGCCTGCTCGCTGTTCGTCGGTGCAACTGCCGCGGGAGCGGAACTTCGCGGAAAATACATCAGAGCCCAAAGTATTATTGAGATAGCGAGGATGACCGTTCCTGCGCGCTTCAGGAAAAGCCACGCCCGCGTGATCATGTTTTGAATGACCGTCCGCAGATTTGGCACTCGGTACGGCGGCATTTCCATGAGGAACGGCGGCGGCGGTGCAATCAGTAAGGTGCGTTTCAAAACAAAGGCCGCAACGATTGCCACAAAAATACCAAGCGCGTACATCGCCAGCATCAACAACGCCCCGACCGAAATAAAACCAAACACCGTCTGGCCTGCAAAGAACGTCGCGATCATCAGCGTATAGACCGGCAAACGGGCCGAGCAGCTCATGAACGGAGCGATCATTATCGTCGCAAACCGGTCGCGTCGATTCTCGATCGTACGCGTCGCCATAATTCCCGGGATCGCGCAGGCGAAGCTGCTGAACAGCGGCAGAAACGCCTTTCCGTGAAGGCCGACGCGGCTCATCAGCTTGTCCAGCAGAAAAGCGGCTCGCGCCATATAGCCGCTATCTTCGAGCAGCGAAATAAATAAGAAGAGCAGCAATATTTGCGGCAAGAAAACGACTACGCCACCAACGCCCGCGATTATCCCGTCCGCCAGAAGATCAGCCAGAATTCCAGGCGGCATCTCTGCACGAACCAGATCACCGACCGCGCCGAACCCCTTTTCGAGCAGATCCATCGGCAGACTCGACCATGAAAAGATCGTCTGAAAGACCAGCAGCAGAATGCTGATGAGAATTATCAAGCCAAAGAACTTGTGCGTGAGCACTTTATCGATCTTTTCCGAAACACGGTGATGCGACTGATCGTTATGCCAGACGGATTCCTGTACGGCGTTCGAGATAAAATTATATCGAGCAAAAATGCGGCTATTTGTCGCGTCGCTTTCATCAAGGTCAGAGAAAATATCCGGGATTGCCGGAGTTGTAAACAAAATCTCGTCAACCTTTGCGGAAAGCTCGTCGATCCCGCGGCCGGTCTTTACGTTTACCGCAACGATCGGCGTTTTGAGCATAACGCTCAGCATTTCGATGTCGATCTCGTGCTTCTGCTTTTCAAAAACGTCGATCATCGTCAGCGCGATGACGACCGGAATTCCATGCTCAAGGATCTGGGTGACGAGGTAAAGATTGCGTTCGAGATTTGTCGCGTCTACAACGGCGACGATCGCGTCGGGCTTTGCGATGCCTGCCTGCTCGCCGCGAATGATCTCGCTTGCGATTTGTTCGTCAAGCGACGTCGCGTCAAGGCTGTACAGCCCCGGCAGGTCAATGAGGTTCGCCGTGCGTTCGCCGACGTGCCACGGGCCTTCTTTACGTTCGACCGTGACGCCGGGATAATTCGCTACTTTCTGTTTTAATCCTGTGAGGGAGTTGAAGAGAGTTGTCTTACCGGCGTTGGGATTGCCGGCAAGAGCGATCGTTACTTTGGTTGTCTTGCTGCTTCCGTCCATCGGTGGCGTTTTCGCGTCCGCAAAACTACACGCTCACCTCGATCGCGTCAGCCTCGTTTCTACGCATTGCCAAGCTGTAGCCTCGAACCCGAACCTCGATAGGGTCGCCAAATGGCGCAGCTTTGACCATTTTCACCGAGACACCAGGGATAACCCCCATTTCCATCAGCCGCGTCGTCACAGCGTTCTTGCCAGTGATCGAGATAACACGAGCATCTTTTCCTATCGGGAGCTCAGTTAAAGTCATATTCACCATGATCTAATTTTTCTTTTCGTCCTTTTTGGGCTTCGGTTCCCACAGGACATTTATGATTACCCACTTTCCGTTCATCTTGCCGATATGCATGTAATCGACCCAGTCACGCATTTCGAGCTTCACGGTTGCCGAGTTGGTGAGCATATCGAGGATAGTTACGTCCTTTTGCTGCTCGTCTTTCGGCGTCGCCTTGCCTTCGCCTGTTCGCACAACCTGCACAAGCGTCATCGCCGTCATTTGGCCGAGTCCGCTTTGTCCCTGCGGGTTCGTGCGAACTATTCGCTTTGCGAGGTCAGGACTGAGAGCACTTTCCATCTTATCGGCATTGCCCTCGTACCAGCCTTCTGCATAGTTCAGTGCAGTGCGTTTGATCGCATCGCGATCAGCAGTAGATTGTCCAAATAACGAGATCGTCGAACCGATCAGAAGTAAGCTGCAAACGATCAAACTCTTCATTCTCAACTCCTTTCCACTAAAAGAATACTCTAAATGAAATCCATTTTCAATTTCATTTGATGAAAATGCGTTACCGCTGAAACTAGATACGAGGGTCGGCTAGAAAAGGTTTTTTGTAGCAACGAGAAGGTCGGCCTGGTAGGCACCTGCGGTGATCCTAACCGGAACACGGTCTTCGGTTCTCAACCACACTTTCAGGTTCAGTGCGTCGAGCTCCTTATTGAGCGTATTGATCCTGATCAACTGGGCGGACACGCGTTCACCATTTATCGTTATTTCCTCGGGATTCGAGGGCCGCAACGTAAAAACGTAAGACCGCGAATCCCAGAACACCGCGACGCGGGTGTCGTTGACCGGGTTTGAGAGGTCCTTGCTGGGTTTGAGATTGAACGAACGGATCGCATACATCAGTGAGAGGAAGCTCTGGGTTCCGATCGGAGCATCGATGGCCTGCTTGCCGCCGAAACTTACGGCTCCCGTTTTACGATCAAAATCGAGCACCTGATTGAGCCCAACGAAGGGCGACATGATCTTCGATTCGCTGTGAAAGGGTGAAAGTGTGTCAGGATCGACCTGCACCCAGGCTGAATCGCCGAGCTTCAGGACCGGATTTCCCTGCTCTACCGCGGTAACGGTCGCGGTCAGCAACAGGCTGTCCTGCTTGTTGTAAAGCTTACGTTCGCGGGCATTGAAGCTGAGCGTACCTAGTAGTCTGCCGCCTGTCGTAACCCGATAGTCAAGAACTTCACCAAGCTCAAATCCGAGGTCCGGCATCAGCGGCAAGTTATCGACATACGGTATTGGCGTGGCGGTCGGTTTCGGAGTTGCCACAGGCTTTTTTCCCGGATCGACCGACGGACTAGCAGACGGAGACGGAGTCGGCGTTGGTGAAGGATCCGGCTCAGGCAGCGAGATGACTGCAAGCGCCGCTCGGAATTCGCCCTTTGCCGTTTTAAATCGGAAGAGCACCGGCACGCGAAACTCATCCGTCGAAAAGTTGATCTTGAGATCCTTGATGCCATTGGCTCCAAGAAAGTCGCTTGTGACCGTCGTAACCGTCGTATCAAATTCGCCTGCCTCAGTTTTGACCTTTTCGACGGTTGAGCCCTGCAAACTAACGGTGTACATTTGCTCGCCCTCGAAGAGTGGAAAAGAGCCGATGCCGCTCGATTCTCGTGCCTTGTAGATCAGGGTTAGCAGATCGAAATTACTGGTCGGCTGCTTAATGTAATTGCGAATGATGTCTTTCGGCGTCACCGAATCCAGACTGCTCGTCGTCGAATAAAGCGGTATCCCGGTGTCCGGAGCGGCAAAGGTTGTGCGGCTTTCGTCGAGGAGAAAGAAGGCCGCCGAGACGATATCGGTAGTTTTGACACGCCCGCGGAGCTCGACAGCGTCTTTCCCGTTGATCTTGCCGCGTGAAATTACGTTGGTCTCAGCAAATCCGGCGTCAGGTATCTTGCCGAACGATATCGAATATCGAAGTTTCTCGCCGATCCTGAAAATTGAAGATGTGGTCGTCGTTGCCGTTTCTACCGACTGAGCAGAAGCGTTCAGCCCCATTATCAGCGAAAGGCCGACCAGAAACAGCAACAAAAACCCTGCGATAGCAAAGCCATTTATCCTTCGTAGCTGTTTTGATACTGCCATTCGTTTAATGCCCGATCTCACTAACGATCGCTGCGACTGCGGCGCAGCGGTCACTTGCCTGGGTGATCGGGCGGCCGATCACAACATAGTCCGAGCCATTGGCCAGAGCCTGCCCAAATGTCGTTACACGCTTCTGGTCATCCATAGTTGCAGAAATCGGCCGTATTCCGGGCGTTACCGTTATGAATTCCGCCTTTGGAACCGCCTCCCGAATCGCCTGCACCTCGTTAGGTGATGCGACCACTCCGTCGAGGCCGCACGCGGCGGTCAATGCCGCGAGTTCGGCGACCTGGCTTTCGATATCTCGCTCGATCCCGACCTCGTTCAGCGTATTCTGATCCGAACTCGTGAGGACCGTTACTCCGATGATAAGCGGCATCGAAATGTTTGCCTGATGACATGCTTCGGCGACCTCAGTTCGCGCCCGCGTCATCATTTCCCTGCCGCCTGCGGCGTGCACATTCATCATCCAAACACCCATTTTTGCGGCTTCGACCGACGCTTTAGCAACGGTGTTCGGTATGTCGTGAAATTTCAGGTCTAAAAAGATCTTCGCTCCATCGGAAGCTAATTTCTCAACAAATGAAGGACCGGCGGCGAGAAACAACTGCAGGCCGACCTTGAATGCTCCCACCTGTCCGTCGAGCTCATTGACGATATCTCGCGCAATGTCCGCTCCATCTACGTCCAGAGCTACAATTATCCTGTCCTTTGGCTCTAGAACGGGCGTCGTGATCTGAGAATGTTTGGGTGTCATCTAGTCAAGATCCAGCGGATTTCTGTAAGGCGTGCCGGGATCAGTCTCCGCTCTTTTTAGGGCCTCTTTGAATTTCTCTTCTAACAGTCTTTCGCGGTCCTTCATCGAGGACATCTCCTGGGCAAAAATATTCTCGCGGAGCTCCTTTTGCTTATTCAGATCGCTCTTCAGATCTTCGAAAGATCCGAGGACCTTCTTTTTCTCCTCGTGCGAAAGCAACGCTCCGGTATCGGCATCGATCGTCAGCGTGGCATCGCAGCAAGGACAAATTATCGAATACTTCCCCATAGCAAAACGAATTATATAATATTCTCAGCGATTTTTCCCGCCTACTTTCCGTCGATAACTCGCGGACGATCGCCCTTTGTCGCCGTGTCCCGACTCCTGACCGCTTGGAGTATGACATCGCTCGAAACAGATTGAAGGTTTGGTATCTTATCTGTTTTCGCGGTCAAAACCTTTCCATCCCTCATATAAACCTTGAGGGTCTTGCTCGCCGGATCGGACCACGTCGCCTCAGCTTTTGCGATCTGTGGATGATCCTTGAAAACACGGATCTCGGTTATCGAGCCGTCCTGATTCATCATCACCGAAGCTTCCGAATTCTCCGGAGCCGGCCGCGCCTCACTTGCCGACGGTGTAGCTGACGGATCCATGTCCGGCCGCTCTTTTTTGTTCTTTTTATCCCGAGGATTATCTCCAGCGACCGCATTCGAATCCGGAACCGGTGGTTTCGTGTCGTTCGAGACCACATCGTGAGTCTTTCCGGAATTTGCCACCGGTGCCCGAGAGCATCCGAAGATAAAGGCTCCAACGATAATTATGACGAATATTCTCATTATGCAGTTACGGCGAGTTTCGCCATCAGGTTTTCTTTGACCGTGGGCCATTCGGTGTCGATGATGCTGAAATAGATCGAATCACGAAATCGTCCGTGCTCCGTGATCATGTGGTTGCGCAATACGCCCTCTTCGACGCAGCCGATACGCTTCATAGCTTCCTGTGACCGCTTGTTCTTGATGTCTGTCTTGAGTTCAACACGGATACACTTCCAGACCTCGAAAGCATGCGTGAGCATAAGCAGTTTCGCTTCAGTATTTATCGCCGTACGCTGCCACTTCGGATTGATCCATGTCCAGCCGATCTCAACCTTACGGTTTGCCGTATCGATATTTCCGAAACGGGTCGATCCGACGACAGTTCCGGACTCACGCTCTACGGTTACAAATGGTATCGCCTTTCCCAACATCTGATCCGCGAGGGCCGAGCGAACGTACCGCTCCAGGTCGCCGGCGTCTTTCACGATATTTGCCGTCAGTTCCCACAGCGACGGTTCGAGGCCAACTTTGCAAAGCGCGGGCAGGTGATCGACGCGCATTGGTTCGAGCCGCGCAAATTCACCTTCCAGCAATACAGGTTCAACTTTCATCACCCATAGAATAACAAAAAGCGGGCAGATCCTTCGACCTGCCCGCGTGTTCTTTCGCCAATTACGACAACAATTTAGATATCGTAATACATGCTGAATTCGAGCGGATGAGGACGCAGACGCAGCGGCGTGATCTCATTGTCACGCTTGTATGTGATCCACCGTTCGACCATCGATTCCGAGAAAACGTCACCCTTCAACAAAAACTCGTGATCGTTCTCGAGAGCCGTGAGAGCTTCGTCGAGGCTTCCCGGAAGTGATGGAACATTTGCGAGTTCTTCCGGCGGAAGATCGTAAATATCCTTGTCGAGCGGTTCACCCGGATCGATGCGATTCTGAATGCCGTCGAGCCCGGCCATAAGCAGCGCTGCGAAGGTCAGATACGGGTTGCACGATGGATCCGGCGGACGGAATTCGAGGCGTTTCGCTTTCGGCGACGATGAGAACATCGGAATACGGACCGCAGCTGAACGGTTACGAGCTGAATAAGCCAGATTGACCGGAGCCTCAAAGCCAGGGACAAGACGCTTGTAGCTGTTTGTCGTCGGGGCAGCAAAGCCAACCAGAGCCGGAGCGTGCTTCAGCAGGCCGCCGATGTAGAATTTCGCCGTTTCCGAGAGTCCTGCGTACTGATCACCCGCGAAGAGCGGGCTGCCGTCTTTCCACAGCGACTGGTGGCAGTGCATTCCGGAACCGTTATCTCCATAGATCGGTTTCGGCATGAACGTCGCCGATTTGCCGTGTGCGTGAGCCGTGTTTTTCACGACATACTTGAACAGCATCAGGTTATCGGCAGTATGAAGCAGATTTGAGAATTTGAAATCGATCTCACACTGTCCCGCAGTCGCCACTTCGTGGTGATGACACTCGACGTTGATGCCGACTTCGCCAAGGATCGAAGAGATCGTGTTTCTGATATCGATCAAGGTATCGAGCGGAGCGACCGGCACGTAGCCTTCTTTCGAACGGATGTGATAACCGTTATTCGGATGTTCGAGCGAGCCCGAGCGACCGGAGTTCCAGTGGCCTTCTTCGGAATTTACATAGAAACCCGCGGAATGCTGGTTGTTGTGAAAATTAGCTTCGTCAAAGATGAAAAACTCTGCTTCCGGGCCGACGTTGATGGTATCGGCGATACCCGTGAACTTAAGATAGCTCTCGGCACGCTCCGCGACCGAACGCGGATCGAGCCAGTATCCTTCTTTGGTGATCGGGTCGACCGCATTTGCGATCAGACAGAGCGTCGTGTCCTCGGTAAACGGATCGATCCAGAATCTCGACGGATCGGGCACGAGCAGCATGTCCGATTCGTGGATAGCAGCCCAACCGCGAAGGCTCGACGCATCAAACCCGAAACCATCCTCAAAGCTGTCCTCGGAAAGCTGAGAAATAGGAAAGGTCAGGTGATGCCACGAACCGATCAGGTCGGTGAATCTTACTGATACAAAGCGTGCCTCTTGGTCGGCCGCATAACTCAATACATTTTTTGCGTTCATCATGTCTCCTAAAATAAACTAGCTAACAAACATTGTTAATCGCGGAGGATTTCCAAAGGAGAAACTATATATCAATGATTTTTGCCGTGAAAGCCCGACCGAGACCCGATGTCGCCTTTTTGAATTCTCCGACATTATTGTAGGATTTTACGTCCGAAGTTCCGACAGGAACGCGGCTCACCTTGCTTGACGCGGACAGCGTTTTCCGCGACGATGGAATCATAATTCCGGACCTCCAATATGCATATGAAAAGATCTCTTCTAACAGCCGCTTTGATCGTCGCGTTGCTTTCAATATCGGTTCCCTTCTCTTATACACAAACGATTGATCCAACGGAGAAGAAGATCCTCGAGTACATCGACAAACACAACGGCGACGCTCTTTCGATGATCGAGCGTTCCGTTAACATTGAGAGCCCGACCGAAGATATCGCCGGGGTTCGGGCTGTGGGAGATCTTTTCATAAAGGAGTTCGAAGCTATCGGAATGACCACCAGAATGGCTGCCCCTACCGGCCGAAATGAAGCGAGCCGGGCATTTGCAGGCAGAAACCAAAGGTGCGAAGGGAAAGCGGTTGCTGCTTCTCGGCCATCTCGATACGGTCTTACGCGGCGAGAAATACAGGCTCGATGGCAACACCGTCTATGGCACCGGCGTCGCGGACATGAAAGGAGGTAACGTCGTCCTTTTGCAAGCTCTTCGAGCCTTGAACGCCGCCGGAGCGTTAAAAGATACCAGAATTATCGTGATGTTGACCGGCGATGAAGAAGATTCAGCCGACCCGATCGAGGTGAGCCGCGGAGACATGGTCAACGCCGCTAAACGCAGCGATGCAGCACTGAGCTTTGAGGCGACGGTTCTGAACACCGCGACCGTCGGACGGCGTGGCTCAAGCTCGTGGACGTTGGAAGTCGAGGCAAAGACGGGCCATTCAGGTCAGATATTTCGCGATGGAATGGGCTATGGAACGATATTCGAAGCCTCGCGAATTCTCAATTCATTTCGCGAAACACTTGGCAGCGAAAAATACTTGACGTTCAACCCGTCATTGATACTCGGCGGCACAACGGTCGACGCGAAAGAAACTTCAGGGTCAGCAACCGGCAAAACGAACGTGGTTCCCGCGAAGCTGGTCGTAAACGGCGATCTTAGGTTCATCAGCGATGAGCAAAAAGAGAAAGTTCGGGCGAAAATGCGTGAGATCGTCGCGAAAAACCTTCCCGGCACCACCGCGAAGATCACATTTTTCGACGGATTACCCGCTATGACACCGGTGGAAGGAAATTACGATCTTCTGAAAAGACTCGACCAGGTAAGTCAGGACCTCGGCTTCGGAAAGGTCGAGGCTCTCGACCCCGGCGAGCGGGGAGCAGGCGATATCGCATTTATTTCGGGGATCGTTCCGGGCCTCGACGGTATCGGGATCGGCGGCAGCCGAAACTCTCACGCAAAAGGAGAATCAGCCCAAATCGATACGTTGCCCATGCTCAGCAAACGAGCTGCGATACTGATATATCGACTAACCCGCTAAAAAAGGCTGCGATCTTTTTGATCGCAGCCTGCTAGAACGTCGATCGAACGAAATCAGAACAACAAATTACCATTGACAACCATCTTTGAAGCCTTGAACTCAAAGGTACGAGGCAAAAGGTACGCAAACCGATTTTTCGTTCCTAGAAAGGATGGATCAAAAACGAGTTTCACTTCTTTTGACTCCGCGTTGAAAAGCGGAGCCCCCGCGTCATCGAGGCGTTTGAAATAGAATACAGCCTTGTCCTGCGGACCTTTGGGCGGGTTAAATTCGGCAAGTTCGCGGAACTCGCCTTTCTCGTTCATCAGTTTTACATTGCCTTTCAGGTCGGCCATCGTCATGCCTTGAAATACCCCCTCTTCAACGGTCGACTTGGACGCATCAGCAAACTTGGTGAGTGTCAACACGTAATAGTCAGTGCAAATCGGGCATTTAAGGTAACTTTCTTTGCTTTTGTCGAACGCAGCCTTGTCAGCTTCGCTCATTTTGTCGTATCCAGCATCGATCATCTGCATACGAACGAACGCCTGCCGCATGGGCAAAGCCGAATGAAGTCGCAGGGTGACGGGAGGCGGTCCGAAATCGCGAGCTACGCTACGAGGATCCGAGCCACCGCTTCGAACCGACTGGCCCTGTTCCTGACGTGCCTGGCCCGCTGCGGCAGCTGAAGCACCGCTGTTTGACTGATAAGGTTTTGCCCATGCCGAATCGTTGAAAAGGCGGATGGTCTCTTCTTTTCCCCACTGCTGATAAGGCTTATCTTTCTGTCCGAATGCGCTGGCGGCGAACGCAAAGACAACTAGAACCGAAAAATACTTAATTCTTTTCATACTTCAAAAAACTCTCACCCAAAATAAGTTGTATTGGCTTTACACCAAAATTCTATGCCATCGCAAACTCAATTTCAACCAATTTTATTCACTGACACGGACGGTTCAAACGATTGCACCGATCAGATCGTATTCGTGGGCTTCGGTTATCAGAACGTTATATATTGCGCCGATCTCAGGCTGAAACTCCTCGGGCATATCGTTGATCAACACATAACCATCGATCTCCTGAGCCTGGCCCTCAAGCCGGCCCTGAAAAAGCAGGTCGGATTCCTGAGACAAACCTTCGAAGATCACCTTGAACGTGCTGCCCACCTTTGCCCTATTGATCTGACGACTTACCTTAGCCTGCTCCTTCATCAGTCGGTTTCGGCGCTGTTTGGCAACCTTAGCATCAACCTTATCGAAAAGGTCAAAAGCCGGAGTTCCCTCTTCATCGGAATAGGTGAAAACACCCACGTTATCGAAACGGCATTCTCGCACGAACTCAAGCAATTCTTCAAAATCTGAATCAGTTTCCCCTGGAAATCCCGTAATAAATGTCGTACGGATCGTAATACCGGGCACTTTTTCGCGAACACGCTTAATGAGCTTTGTAAGCGATTCGCGCGTACCGCCGCGTTTCATGAGTTTCAGCACATTACGCGAAGCGTGCTGCAGCGGCATGTCGAGGTACTTCACCGCCTTCGGCGTTTCGGCGATCGCTGCAAGGAAAGCGTCGGAGATGTGGGTAGGATAAGCGTACATCACACGCACCCATTCGATCTTATCGATCTCGCCAAGTGCCCTTATCAGAGCCGCCAAAGCATCGACCTCGCCGAGATCTTCACCGTACCGTGACGAATCCTGGGCGATCAACACGATCTCTTTCACGCCCTGCTTGCCTAAATTTCGAGCTTCCTCGATTATCGATCCAAAACGACGCGACCTGAATGAGCCGCGCATTCCCGGGATCGAGCAAAATGCACATGGACGGTCGCAGCCTTCGGCGATCTTGATAAATGCTGTGTGCGAGTCCGTTGCCCGAAGCCGCGGCGTATCGAAATCGTAAAGATATGTCGCCGTCTTATTGCCGATCGGGGATATCGTTAGATTTTTTGCGTCGAATTCTTCGTCCGCTGCATTCAGGATCTCGCCGATCTGGGAAGTTCCAATAAACGCATCAACTTCCGGCAGTTCCTTCATCAGGTCGTCTCGATAGCGTTCGACAAGACAGCCCGCAACTATTACGCGATGCTGATCCCTCGGACTTCCACCGGGTCGCCTCAAGGATAGTGTCAATAGATTCCTGCTTTGCGGATTCGATAAATCCACACGTATTTACGACGACCGTATCAGCTTCATCAGCGTTGTTGGTGATCTCGTAACCCGACGCAGCGAGCTGGCCCATCATCACCTCGCTATCGACCAGATTTTTCGGACATCCGAGACTTACAAATCCAACTTTCTTCATACAGACACAACCCGAAGGCATTTTCCAAACCATTAGATTACCACATTGAATACCGAACGACTTGCCGAAAACACTGGCTTTGGCTACACTTTCACCGTTCGAGCGAACACTTTTGATTCGATAAAGGAGATCCTATGATCAAGAATATTTCTGCGGCGCTAGCACTGGCGATATTGATCGCAGTCGCCGCGGCCTGCAACGGCAGCTTCACGACAGCGAACATCAGCGAGTTGAAATTCGGTAAGAATAATAAGGCCGATCCTTCCTCAACAACATTCAATACAGGTGAGGACATTTATGCCCTTGCGACCGTGAGCAATGCTCCGGAGGGCAAGTATAAACTCACCTGGAAGATCACCTATGAAGATGTCGCGGGGAAGTCAAAGGGAGCCGAAGTCGGTACTAACACCGTGGATTTTGAAGGATCGAAGCAGCTTTGGCAGTCATTCTCGTCGCCTCTACCTGGCGAGTACGCCGTTGAAGCCACTCTTTCGGACGCTGAAGGCAAAAAGATCGAGAGTAAAAGCGGCAGGCTTTCTATAAAAGGTTCCGCACCGACCACTCCGTCTGAGAGTGACAAGAAGAAAGCTGATACTGACGACAGTCACTGATACCGATATGATTTCGGGCGGGCGTTGCTTTATGATGCTCCGCCCGATCATGGATCAACCTTTGTAGTGGCTCCACGCTGTCGTAAGTTCTCCAGCATTTCGGTGATCTCGTGAGATTCCTCGGGCGACAAGTCACGGCCGCCAAATCTCACCTGCTGATAGCGGTTAGTGATCGACGTTGCCTCAGGAATATTAACAAGATGTGCGAACTCCAACGGCGTCTGGAACGGCGAGCGGACGTAACCTTGGGTCTCCAGGACGATCAGCAGTCGCTGATAGAACTCAACAATAGACGCGTCCGCCTTTGCGAAGAATCTCCGATACAATCGGCCCCATATATTTAGCCTTATAGCCTTTCGCACCGTCCAGGCAAAAAGAAATAACGCCAGAACTGAGCCAACCAGAATCACAGCTCCATAAATAACTGCGGAGATACTCGCCTGCAACCCTTTATCCCCGCGTACCTCGCTGAGCCACTCAGCCGCCAGGTCGGTCGTCACGCCGATATATGCGGCAAATTTCGCTTGATATTCAACAAACCCGCTTCGCATTGATCGCCCGAGCGAACGCTGTTCCTGGTCGTCAAAAGCTACGAAATACTGGATCCAAATAGCCTCCAATGCTTCTGCATATTTGCCAAAGGTTCCGGCCAATCCGGCTGGTGCAACCCCGCCCGGTTGGCCCGAATAAGGCGTAGGATCAAACGTCACCCAGGCGTCTTCGCCAGGAAAATAGACCTCGACCCAGGCATGCGCGTGGCACTGCCTGACGATCGTCATCCCAACAGCATCATTGTATTCACCGCCATGGAATCCATTTACGATTCGCGTTGCGATTCCCTGTGTTCGAAGCATTATCGCCATCGCGGTCGCAAAATACTCACAGTGCCCTTCACGAACATTAAAAAGAAAATCAGAAAGCGGTTCTTTACCGCCGGCTTTTTGTTCGAGCGTGTAACCAAAATTGTTTTGAAGATAGGATTCTACCGCCCGCGCCTTGTCATAGCGGTTTTTGCTGCCGGCGGTTACCTCTGCAGCGAGTTCTGCGATCTTTAGGTCGTAAACAGCAGGCAGCGAGCGATAATTAGTTATGTCCGCCGAATAAGGCTGCTTGTCTGCCCTAAGATCAGCTAAAGGAGGAACACTGCGGTCCGACGCGACCTTGTAGGTGATGCGCTCGGAGCTCCGGTTATGTGATATGGAGCCGTAACTGTCGAGATAGAGGCCGTCGAAGTTTCCCTGAACCGCGACGGCGATCGGGAGAGCAAAAAGCACCTGCGTTTGAAGCGGTTCGAGATAAATGGTCTGTTCAACAAGCGGTTCGCGACCGGTAGGCGGATTGAGCCGGATAGTGTCACGGCTTATTTTTGGATAGGGAATCTTCGGCTCGAGCCTCGACGCACTCCAGCTTTTGTTGTCGAACGTGTCGAGAGCGACACCGCGAAAGTACAAATTGTCGGTGATCGCAGCCGGATCCTCAAATTTGACTCGCATCACCACGCTGTCGTTCTCAATGATACGGCCAAAATCGCCGAGTTTAACACGTTCCGAGAACCCAGATGTCTTGAGGCCTTGATTCCCACCCAGTCCCGCACCACCGACGCGCGGCAGCATGAAGAACAAGGGAATTGCTAACAAGACAATAAATGCGATCAACGCTACCGAAATAGCGGGGACGCGGCGAACTCGCACGGTCAATTTCGATTCCGAGATCTCGGTACGTTTGTCCGCGACCGTACCCGATATCTTTCGCTCGACCATCCGCGACGTCTTCCTGATCTCGAAAGCGATTATGGCGCTGACCATCAGCAGCAGATATAAAATGAAGGAAACGAGGTAAAGCCCGCTGATGCTCAGTCCCGCTGCAAGCAACACCTGGAAGAAAGCCATCAGATAAAGGAATATCCAATCCCGATCACTTTTCCGCTGCAGTAGCTTTATCGCCGTCAGGCACAGTATCATCCGAGCGAGCAATCCCGCGATCCACGTTTCACTGCTCGAAGGCCCAAGTATCTTTGTGTACCAAAGACCGTAAAATATTGGCAAGGCAAGAACGATCAAGGCCGTTCCCGGTCGTTCGCCGATCTGCCAGCGTGTGTCTTCGAGAAACCAGGCTCCGACAAAAAGCAATGCGAATCCAATCGTTATCCCGACGCCAAAAGTGCCCGATATCCAAAGCGAAAAAAAGCCGCAAAACACTGCCGCGTAGGATACAAGTCGGAAAAAACGTTCAAAACCCATCGCCACAACAATTATATCGTTTTGGTCCGAAAAGGTTGCAAGAATTTACTGACTCTGACGTCGGGAGTAAACATGTCATTGCCATTCCTGCTTCCCGATCTTAAAATGTGGACAGTATCAGTTCGAAAGATGAACTCGTTGTATAATTCCCCTTAGTTATCACTATGAATACAATTGCTTCCGTCGAAGAGATACGCTCGCACTTTCCAGCCCTGGAACGAAAGATCAACGGTTTCCCCGTCGCATATTTTGACGGTCCCGGAGGCACCCAGGTGCCCCGGAGCGTGGTCGAGGCGATGAATGACTATATGTACAACCACAATGCCAACACGCATTGGGCGTACACGACGAGTCGCGAAACCGACGAGATCATCGAAGATTCACGGCGGGCGATGGCAGATTTTCTGAATTCGGAGCCAGACGAGATCGTTTATGGGCAAAATATGACGACCCTGACGTTTCACCTCGCCCGTTCACTCGGCCGAGAGATGAGCTCGGGCGACGAGATCATCGTCACTGAACTGGATCATCATGCGAACGTCGACACATGGGCATCGCTCGAACGCGACCGAGGCGTTGTGATCCGAAAGATCCCGATGAACACCGAGAGCGGGCAGCTTGAATTGGACGCTTTGGGACATCTGCTGAGTGATAAAACCAAACTGCTGGCGATCGGAGCGGCGTCGAATTCCCTTGGAACCATTAACGACATCGAGAAAGCAGTCGGAATGGCGAAAACGGCCGGGGCGTTGACTTTTGTCGATGCCGTGCACTACGCAGCCCACAATCTGATCGATGTCAACAAGATCGGTTGCGATTTCCTTGCGTGTTCATCCTACAAATTCTACGGCCCGCACATGGGAATTCTATACGGCCGTAAAGGGTTACTCGAACAGATCGATTTTCCAAAACTCAAACCAGCACCAAACTATTCCCCCGAACGAGCCGAAACAGGAACCCAAAACCACGAAGGCATCGCCGGAGCCGCAGCTGCTGTCAATTTCATCGCATCGCTAGCAAGCCACGGTACACGGCGGGAACGCATCGCCGCCGCTTTCGAAGAGTTACACGACCGTCAGCACGAACTTGTCAAAATGTTCTGGAATGCCTTGTCCCACATGAAAGGTGTTAAAGTCTACGGCTCACCACCGCACATGCCCCGAACCTCCACGATCTCATTCACTATTGAAGGACAAACCTCCGAATTGATAACGAGCCGACTTGCCGAAAAAGGCCTGTTCACCTCAAACGGTGATTTCTACGCCGCCACAGTTGTAGACCTGCTCGGCGTAGAAGGCCTGGCGCGGGTTGGATTTGCTTGTTATACGAGTGAGGAAGAGGTCGAGCGACTGATCCATGCGATCAGGTCATTGACCTAAAAACCACAGATCCTAGATTCTCCTATATCAGCAGGACCGTCAGTCGCCGGCGGACCATCAGAAGTACGAACGACATATCCAGCCACTTTTTCATCACTAAAGCCGATGTAAAGCCTCCAATCCGTAGTCGTTATCTCGGGAGGCATAGAAACAATCCAGCAATCTGGACTGTACGGCGAAAGATACAACCCGGAATCCTTGATCTGCGGCCACGTCGATTTGAGAACTTTGTCATAATCAGCCCCGAGGTCCAGATCCTGTCTGAGCAACATCAAACGTTCGCGATTCAAAGCATTCGAGCCATGAAAACGAAAGAACTCGCCGCCAACGACCAAAATGAAATATGCTGCGAGTCCCGCACCCAAAACACCGCCGATCAGAAGTTTCCGTATGGCCATGAATGATAAAACGCGGCTTATCAATGGAAGTTTCATTTTCAAACGCCTATGCCGTTCATCAAGAGGTACTACGCACAAAACAAAAAGCCCGCTCAAAATGAGCGGGCCTTTCTTAGATTAAATCCGGCGACTTCCTACTTTCCCACACCTGAAAGATGCAGTATCATCGGCTCCAGTAAGCTTAACTTCCGTGTTCGGGATGGGAACGGGTGTGACCTTACCGACAATATCACCGGAAAATTGATGTTTTGATGGCCTGCTTCGCAGGCTGCCGTGTTGGCAAGATCAAAACGGATTTTCAAATCTTGATATCTAACAACTGAATACATTGCGAGTCCACTACGAGCTGCTTGCAATAAAATTTGCTAGTCAACAAATTTTATGGTCAAGCCTTGGGACAATTAGTACTAGTCAACTAAATACATTACTGCACTTACATCTCTAGCCTATCAACGTGGTGGTCTTCCACGAGTCTCACTGGCAATACTTATCTTAGGACTGGCTTCACGCTTAGATGCATTCAGCGTTTATCCATGCTCGACATAGCTACCGTGCGATACGACTGGCGTCATAACACGTACACTAGAGGTCAACCCAACCCGGTCCTCTCGTACTAAGGTCAGATTCCTTCAATATTGCTGCGCCCACACCAGATAGGGACCGAACTGTCTCGCGACGTTCTGAACCCAGCTCACGTACCATTTTAATCGGCGAACAGCCGAACCCTTGGGACCTTCTTCAGCCCCAGGATATGATGAGCCGACATCGAGGTGCCAAACCCTGCCGTCGATGTGAACTCTTGGGCAGGATCAGCCTGTTATCCCCGGCGTACCTTTTATCCGTTGAGCGACGGCACTTCCATAAGCGACCGCCGGATCACTAACTCCTACTTTC
>JASGKA010000002.1:1852500-3080501 GCA_047600985.1 Pyrinomonadaceae bacterium
CTTGAAGGGAACCGTTCTTTTCCCCGTAAACTCAAATCTCGTTCTCACGAGCAAACTAAGATATTACCATCAACTCAGAGAATGTCCAGTCGCGAAACAACTTTTTTTCGCTGCTCGGCAAATGACGGCAAAATAGCCGTATTTACTGGGTGTTCAGCCGCAGATTCTCAGCCCGGCTCCGATTCGAACTCCTTAGGTTGAGTGAGATAGTGAAAATAATGGGTACCACAATTGCGAGTATTGATATCCACCCCGCGATCCTTGTACGCAGCGGCTCCTCAAAAAAGAGTCTCACCTCGGACGTACCAGCATCAAGCCTAAGTTTGATCGATCCGGTATCATCATGATCGACCTCTCTCGGAGTACCATTTATTTCGGCCTTCCAATAAGGGTAGTAGAACGTCGCGACTCTGAAATCCCCGGCTTGACCGGCGATTATTGTAAATCGCCGATCTTCCGCGTCCCATTTCGAGACTTTGACGTCTCCGACACCGCTTACTCGCTCGGAATTTTTTAACGCGTCCGCTTTCGCCCAGATCGGCCACCATGCTTCGAGGGTGGTTCCAGCGGGTGCATTCTTAACGTCGAGCATCTGCTGTATCTCAAGGCTCGTTATAATATTAGATCGAAGAAAATTTTGGCGAACGTTGTAAACACCAACTGTTCCGATCAAAGCCACAGCGAATATCACCAGGATACGCTTGCCTTTCGTGAATGAAAAGATCCCAATCGTGAAGACGACCGAAGCGATCATCGACAGAACGGAAAGCCAACGCCAAGGAAATTGAAGCTTTTGCAGCAACGGAATTCCCGCCCACAAAGACGAACTGGCCGCGGAGAGCATAAATACGCCGAAAAGAGCGGCAGAAATAAGTGCCCGGATAAGACGACGGATATCATCAGCTATTGAGCCCGATCTAGTTCGCAAAAGTACGGCAGACAATCCCGGAAGCAACAACAAAGTCGTCAACAAGACCATCGCATCGAGATTTCTAAATATCGGAACGTAAATGTCATTGGAACCGTCTGGAAATGGCCACATGGGAAATAGCCAGACCGCGTAATTGGTAAAGTTGCTCGAATATTGACACCAGCTATGAGCGACCCAATCAACCTCCGTCACAACCTTGACCCAATAGAATGCCGTTAATGAAAGGGCTATCAGCATCGAGGTGACAAGACGAACACCGCGTAGGAATAACGGTCGCCGCGCCATCATCGAAATAAAAATGACAAGCGTTATTGAACCAATGATAGTCGACGGAATGTGTGCGAGGATCAGCAAGCCAATTGCTACGCCAAATTTGGGAACGTCGCGCCATTCACGGATCTCGCAGATCCGGGCTGCGTACAAAAAGCAGTATGGCAGAACGGCCGAGGCGACAAATTCACCGATCAGTGAGAATTGATAGATCTCAGCCAAATGAAAAGGAGCGAACGAATATAAGCATGCGGCAGCGACTGCCTGTAATGGCGTTGTCCAATTCCTCGCGAACAAAAAGACGCCCCAACATCCGACGAGCATCCACAGCAAGTTCGAGCCCAATAGTGCCAGATACCAATTGCCGAAAAGTGCGTGGAGGGCCGCAAGCGTATAAAAGGAGAGTGGAGGATAGAATCTGATGCCAACGCTTCCAAAACCAAGGCCGCCGCTGCCCCATGATGGAATTATCCGTCCATTCTCCCACGCTTCTCTCAGTTCGGCAGCAAAGTTTAGGTAAACGAAGGTGTCTCCGGATCCGTGGAGCCCATGTAGTACGACGGGCAGAATGATGGTAAGGATACAGGCGGAGAATACAATGAAGAAACAAAACCAAACCCTGTCACACGCTCGATGAATGCGGTTGACGGGGTCAGTCATAAAAGGTGTTGACAAAAAAAAGGGTCAGCTTCCGGCTTTGGCAGCGAGCAGGCTATCTATCAATTCTCGAACGGCTCCGTGACCACCGCCTTTCGAAGTAACAAAATCCGCGGCCGTTCTCGCGACTTCGTGGGCGTCTGCGACCGCGACAGCAAGACCGACGAACGGGAAAACTTCGGCATCCGGCGTATCGTCACCTACATAGGCTACTTCCTCACGAACAACCCCAGCCGCGAGGATAAGCTCGTTCAGTGCCGAAACCTTTTCGTTACGCCCCTGCATGACGAATTCGATCCCGAGTTCTTTGGCTCGCAGTTCGACGATCGGCGAATTCCTTCCCGAGATGATTCCGGTGCGATTCCCTGCTTTATGCCAATCGACGATCCCCTGGCCGTCACGAACATTGAAAACCTTAAGTTCCTCGCCGGCCGCTCCGTAATAAAGGCGTCCGTCCGTGAGAACGCCGTCGCAGTCCATGATAACGAGCGTTATGCGTTTGGCTCGGTTTGAGAGATCTGATCCTTCGTTGTGGGGTGTCATGTTTTTACTAAAGTTTACGATCAAAAATAAACTTGCGAACTACGATAGGATCGCCATAGCCGCCTTCCATTTTAGAAGCAAGTTCATAGGTCAGCGTTTTTCCGTCCTTTGATACGCGATAGGTCTCGACATTCTCGGTCGCCCTCGACGGATTCACGATCGGCGGCGAGACGAAAAAAGTACGGACAAGCGTGTTCCCTTCCCATTTCGTCTTAGACCGCGTGACCGAGGTACCGTTGAGTTGATTCGACTCGCCTTTACCGTTCGTGAGCGATTTTAATTCGACATCACCTCTGATCGAGGATCTGCGGATCTTCAAATTGTCGCCATCGATGGAAATGCTCCATACCGTTCCCGCAACAAAATCTCTTTCAGAAGTCTTTTTTGCATTGAGCTGCCATTCGCCCGCAAAGTTCTCGTGAGACTGTTGAGCAGCCGCAAGGTTCGAGCAAACAAAAAGGAATGTGAGAGTTAGTATGGTTTTGATCATCTTACCTCGAACATATCCACAGCCGACAATTTCCAGCCTGATCCGACCTTCGTCAGTCGATAAACCGCAATTCCAGTTTCTACTTCCTTATTGAGGAGCTTGATAGACATGCTTGCCTCGACCAGAACGGTATTGGCATCGATGCGGTCGATCTGTCGAACCTGTGTCTGCCATTGCTCGGTCGAGCCGGTGATGCCGCTGACAAATTTGGTGACCTCGCCCGGCATTGCAAGCGCTTCGGTGTCGCTTTTTCGATTTGAGGCTGCCGCCTTGTCGAAATCAGCGAAAAACGCCTTAACGCTCGCGTCGTTTGCCGAAGCGACGCCTAGCTTACTTCGCAGATTCCGTGCCGCAAAACTTGCCCCGTACTCAGCATCGGTAGCGATCGCTGTTTCAGCGTATTTGATAGCCGCATCGTTCTGTCCCGCTTTACTTGCGACTTCAGCAAGTCCGACGTTTGCCCATGCAAGGCTTCTAGCAGTTGGAAGCTTTTCATCGAGAACAGCCTTGAATTCCCTTTCCGCCTCAGCAGTTTTTCCTTGAGCAAGCAAAGCTCGTCCGAGCAATACCCTCAGGTCGTCGGACCTCGGCAGGTCGCGAAGCAAGACTTTGGCGGTATTCTCGGCGGTTGCGTACCCGTCGGCGTCTTGCTTATCAAATGCTCGTTTCACAGCGAGAAGCGGATCGCTCTCGGTCGATTCCCGCGGAGCAATATCATCAGAATAATCTAGCTGTGGATAGAGCTTTTCCGCATCTATCTCCACTCTGACGACCTTCTCATTCGTTTTGAAAACGGTTTCGCCGATCGAGGTGGATCTAACGGTAGTCGGGGAAACCAGCTTCTGCCCGCCCGCAGTGGTTGCGGCTACTTCTACGGTAATGTCTGTAGCCCCAGTGTTTCGCACCGCGACCTTTACCTCTCCGGAACCTTGTTGAGGAAGTCCGACCATCAGATTCATTTCAGTGACCTGATCAAATAGAAGATCGACAATTTCTTTTTGTGCAGAAAACGCGGCCCTCAACTCAGCAACATTGAGTTCACCGTCTTGACTGTTTCGTTTCAAAACGTCTGCGAACTCGGTTGCTCCAATACGTTTTGCGATCAGCCGCCAAGCCATCGCCCCCTTATTCGCGACGACGGGAAAATAGTAATCATCGATCGGCGAAACTGTGGTCATCGGAGCGTCGCGCTTTGAAACTGCAGAGTAAGCCGTTCGCTGTCGCAGCCGCTCTATATCCGCTACATCCTTTCCAAACTTGCTCTCGATGAACTGTGTGGCCACATACCGCACCAGGCCTTCGCTGATGATCCCGTAACCCTCACCGTTCACTGCGATCGCATTGCCTAACCACTCTTTTGCAACAGCCTCGGCGATATTCATCGCGGTGAGCGAATCGACTTTCGACCGGCGGAACAAGGCTTCGTCTACCAAAACGGTTGCTCCACTTCCAAATCCGGCTCCGCGTCGTACCGAAACGATTCTTCCCGGAACGTCCGGAGCCTTACCAAGCATTCCCGCAACAAACGTTTTTGCGTCTGAATAAATTGACGCGACCTCAGCCGCCCTCTTTTGCCCTTCGGTACCCGTTCCCTTAGGCATATAGACCGAAACGCCCGACAGATTTGCAATGTCCCAGCTTCCAGCGATAAAAAACGGCTGTACCTTTAGTTTCTGATCGAACGAACCCGCTGTCTCGGTTCCCGATGACACGACCTGGGTTCCATTCGGCCCCGTAACTTTGATACGTGTCGGAGCCATGTCCGCTCCGCGTGGGAAAAACCACGAATTCGGGGTCGGGTACCAATAAGAAAGAGGCAAAAACTGTGAAAACCCGGCAGAGATCGAACCAACCGCGACGTTGTCCTTCAACGTCAGTTTGTAGTCGACCGAGACGGACAGCAGACCATCCGGAGCGACCGCTCCAAATCGGGTTTGGATCCTCTGGAGTGTACCGACCGCGATCTTTTCCTCATTCTTCGAAAAATCCGCCGTTGCGTCATTAATCTTGACACCAGTAACCTCAGCAAGCGGCGATATTCTCAAGGTGAGCGTCGACGCCGGACTTTTCGAGATATTTTTAACACTTAAATTAGCTTTTGCCGTTACGACGCGGGAACTATCAGCTAGTGTAACGTCGATATCGAACTTCTGAACCTGCCATGTCGCGGGCGCCGTTCGATCCTGTCCATATGTCGTGATGGCGAAACTGAAAAGAAGCGCGAATATCGCAAAGTAGTATTTTTTCATCAGCGTTTTCTATTTACTCGACGATCTCGTGTATCTGTTTCAGTTTCGAAAGTAGTTTTTCTAACCTTGATAGCGGCAACTGGTTCGGACCGTCACTCGGAGCCTTTGCGGGATTATCGTGGACTTCCATAAAAACGGCGTCCACACCGCAAGCGACACCTGCACGAGCAAAGTTTTCGATGTATTGCCCCTGTCCGTCAGTTGCCTTGCCAAGTCCGCCGGGCAGTTGGAGTGAGTGCGTCACATCAAACACAACCGGCACACCAAAGGAACGCATGATCGGAAACGTGCGAAGATCAACCACCAGGTTGTTGTAACCAAAACTAGCCCCGCGCTCGGTCAGCAGGATCTTTTCACAGCCTGCCTCGCTCAGCTTATCGACAATATTCTTAGCATCCCACGGGGCCAGAAACTGGCCTTTCTTGACGTTCACGGCCTTGCCCGTCTTTGCCGAAGCGACCAAAAGATCGGTCTGACGACACAAGAACGCTGGGATTTGCAGCATGTCCACAACCTCAGCGGCCCTTTCAGCCTGGTAAGGCTCATGAACGTCCGTGATCACCGGAACGCCGATCTCATCTTTGACCTGAGCCAAAATATCAAGCCCAAACTCCATCCCGCCACCGCGAAAGCTCTCGATCGAACTGCGATTCGCCTTATCGAATGAAGATTTGTAAACAAAATCGACACCGACATGACTACAAATATCATTGATCTCCTGCGCCATAAAAAGCGCGTGCTGCGACGACTCAACCACGCAGGGGCCGAGGATGAAGGTCAACTTCCCGCCGCCAAACGCAACGTCGCCGACGTTAAAAGAACTGTTGATTGCCATTGGCAATATGATAACCGAGAACTGCGGAAGTAATGAAATGGCAAGGAACTAACGATATTTCGCCTTGAACGCATCAAACCCGCTCGTCGATTGGATCAATCGCTCGATCTCGGGTTCAGCATCGATCCTTGGAAGCAGGAAGGGATCGTCTGACTTCTCGCAGATGCGGATCTCGGTCGTGACTGACGACGCATAACCGGCGTTTTCTGCCGCATCGCGTTCACGACCGGAAACATTACCGTTGGGATAGCAGAAGTGAAGTTTTTCGGTTTGGAGTTGGCTTTGCAATGTCGCTCGCGACTTTGCGAGTTCTTCAAACAAGACGTCACCGTCAACGTTTGTCAGGATCGGATGGTTTACCGTATGCGACCCGATCTCAACATCGGCTCTAGACATCTCTTTTGCCTGCTCCCACGATATCGGACCAAATTCGGATGGCGGGACGTTGTCGAACTGAACGGAAAGCGATTTTGCAAGGTCGGTCAAGACGACGTCTTTTTCGTCGTCGGGCAGTTTTTTGAGTTCCGAATTCACTCTTCCGGCGAGTGCCAGTCTCGAATTCGTATTACCCAGCGTCTCATCAAAACTCGTTTGGCCAACTGTGAACGACAGTTTCGCATTCTTAGTTTCGGTCAACAAGTATCGAGCTTTGTCCGTCCAGATCCAGCATTTCCCATCCAGAAAGCCAGTCACGACGTAAAGCGTCGTTGGCACGTCAAATTTCTTCAAAACCGGAAACGCGACGTCATAAAAGTCGCGATAACCGTCGTCGATCGTGAGCACAGCGGAGCGATTGGGCAAATTGCCGTTATTCAGATACGTCACTGCGTCACTCAATGAAATGATCTTGTAATGACGTGTTAGATATTTAAGGTGTGTCTCGAAGGTCTTTCGCGAAGTCTTGCCCCATTCCTCGCCCTCGCTGAAACGGTGATACATCAGGATCGGCAGTTTCGCCCGATTCAGATATCTGAAAACAGAGAAAACGTCTGCACCGACGAGCAAATTGACCGCGGTCTGCTTTATCACGCCTTCCTCCTCGACAATCGCCGACGCATTTCGTCTTTTTCGTTTTTGACTGGCAAACGATAGCGTTTGCCAAGCGTTGTGTCCTGGCTGATTCGCGGAAAATCTCCGCTCGCGATCATCGCGGCAGCGTCGGCGACCATTTCTGCACAGTCGTATCGCAGTCCGTTACGATAGTCGTCGATAAATGCCTGAAAATCATCGCCGTAAGCAAAGTCATACACAAGTGGCACCGTCTTCTGCAAAACGATATCGCCCGTATCGACCTTCGTGGCTACAAAATGGACCGTCAACCCGACTTCCTTCTCGTTGTTGAATAGTTCCCAAAAAACCGGAGGCCCGCCGCGATAGTACGGAGCGAGCCCTTGGTGGAGATTGATCGAACCGAGCCGCGGGATGCTGAAAACCGACTCTTTAATAATGTTTGTGCCAAATACGATCCCGAGGTCGGCGTTGGCGTTGCGAATCTGCTCTAACGAATCGGCAGAATGGTAATCGTCTAAAAAGTGAACCGGAACACCAAAACTCTCCGCCGCTTCCACGGTTGGATTGCCGGTCGTTTCCGCATTCTCGGCGACTTCGCCCTTGCCAACCAACTTCCCGCCGAATTTCTTTAGCGTTTCAAAATAACCGTCGTACTTGACCGAACGCTTCAGTTTTTCCGTGAACGAACGCTCAGGCGTCAATCTGGTCTCGATAAATACGCCAACGAGTTCGATCTCCGGCTTTCCGCAGATCTCTTTAATAACCAGCTCGGCCCCGCCGTGTGTTAGCAAAATTACACGCATCACAGCTCAAGACAAACGATGAACAGTGTTTAACTTCCACAAATCGAATGACTTATTCTTCAGCACCGATCTCAACATGATCGGGCATTTCCAGGTGCTTGTCGCTAACGACGTCGTGCTCCAGATTTTCGCTCCGCATGCGATTTTTCCACGCGGCTTCGACAAAGGAAACGAACAATGGATGTGCCGCAAGCGGTTTGGATTTGTATTCTGGATGGAACTGACAAGCGACAAAATAAGGGTGCGTCTCGCGTGGCAGCTCGATCATCTCGACGAATTTGCCATCAGGAGAAACGCCGCTAAATACCCATGCCTTCCCGCTCCAATGCGTTGCGGAATTCAGGGTTGAATTCATATCTGTGACGATGACGTTCGCCTATCTCAGCGGCACTGTGATAGATCTCGCTTGCGAGCGATTCCGGTTTCAGGACACATGGATAATCTCCTAACCGCATCGTGCCGCCAAGCTCATCAACATCGACGAGGTCGCGAAGCTTGAAAATGACAGGAAACGGCGTTTCCTCGTTAAACTCGGTCGAATCCGCATCCCGCAACCCGCAGACGCTTCTCGCAAATTCGATACACGCCGTCTGCATTCCCAAACAAATGCCGAAATACGGTGTGCCCGATTTACGGGCATATTTGATCGCCTTCAGCATTCCTGCGATACCGCGTTTGCCGAAACCGCCGGGAACGAGGATCGCGTCAAAATCCTGTAATTCGTTCTCATAGTCTTCTTTGACCAGATTCTCCGATTCTATCCAAGCGACGTTTACGCGAAGATTGTTCGCGACACCGGCGTGAGTTAGGGCTTCGCGGAGTGATTTATAGGAATCTTCGAGCTCGACGTATTTGCCGACGATCGCGATCTTGACGGAACCGCCCGACGGATCTTTGATCGTGGAAACAAGATCACGCCAGCGTTTTAGGTCAGCCGTCGGGAATTGTTCGGTCAGGTGCAGATCTGAAATGATCAGGTCATCGAGACCCTGTTCGCGGAATGCGAGTGGAACTTCGTAGATCGTCGGAACATCGAGAGCTGAAATGACAGCGTTTTCCTGCACATTGCAGAACAACCCGATCTTTTTCCGCAGATCCGCCGGCAGCGGACGATCAGAGCGGCATAGCAGAATATCAGGCGAGATACCGATCTCGCGAAGCTCTTTTACGGAATGCTGCGTCGGTTTTGTCTTCAGTTCACCAGCGGCGGCGATAAATGGCACGAGCGTTACGTGAATAAAGATCGCGTTATTTCGCCCTTCTTCATTACCGATCTGGCGGATCGCCTCCATGAACGGTAGAGATTCGATATCACCGACCGTGCCGCCAATCTCGACTATCAGCACGTCGGGTTTATGCATCTCAGCAACCTTCCGTACAGCCATTTTGATCTCGTCCGTGATGTGCGGAATTACCTGAATTGTCTTGCCGAGGTAGTCGCCTCGCCGTTCCTTTTCGATGACCGAGAGATAAATGCGACCGCTCGTCCAGTTATTCGCCTGCGAAAGGTGAGC
The DNA here is from genome assembly GCA_047600985.1 of Pyrinomonadaceae bacterium. GTDB lineage: Bacteria > Acidobacteriota > Blastocatellia > Pyrinomonadales > Pyrinomonadaceae > OLB17. The sequence continues at coordinate 1,861,804 of JASGKA010000002.1, forward strand.
ATTCGTGAACCGTTCGTAATGGCCAAGGTCCAAATCGGTTTCAGCTCCATCGTCGGTCACAAAAACCTCGCCGTGCTGAAACGGCGACATCGTGCCCGGATCTACATTTATATAAGGATCGAGCTTCATCATCTGAACGCTCATCCCGCGAGTCTCAAGCAAGCAGCCGATCGAACTGGCAGCCAATCCCTTCCCCAAACTAGAAACTACACCGCCCGTTACGAATATATATTTGGTCATAATTTTGTTTGTCGTTCGTTTATGGTTGATCCGCCACTGAGGTTAGTCTTCATCACCTGCTTCGGCTTCTCCGCCCGCCTTCCCTTCGCGCTTCTTCTTCTGATAGCGGCCATGCTGCATCTCCGTTACAACGATCTTTGCTTTGGCCGCCGCAGGGTCGATCGCTTCCTGTAACGCATTAGCGATCGCTCCGATCCCGGTTGTCGCCTCAGCCGCATTTCTTTCAAATTCTTCCGCAGTACGTTTCTGAGGTTTGGACAGCACCTTCAATCCGGCAAATATGCCGATGATCAAGATCACAAAAAATCCAAGTCCGACCCAATCACTCATACTGCCGAAAGATCGGTCCAACCGAATACAACGCCCGGTTCGTCGAGCCCGTTACTTTTATGCCGCGGCATTTCGCCGATCACGGTTCCACCCATCTTTTCATAGAATGGCCGAAATGGATTGTTGGCGAAAGTGTCGAGAGTTACGGAATCGTAGCCCTCACGACGCATCGATCTCAAGCATTCGAGAAACAGCTCTCGTCCCAGGCCGCGTCTCTGAAATTCGGGCACGAAGTAAAACGAAAAGATATGGCCGTCATGATCGTAATTGTCGGATTCCATGAACGCATAGTCGATAAAGCCAATAACGCCAACATTTTCATCCTCTGCGATCAGCAAACGATACGACTCCTCGTGAGCTTCCCAGCGATCCGCCATTACCTCGCATCGCGTGTCGACTGACAATGCATCGACATATTCGTCGGGCAGAAAGCCCTGATATGAGCCACGCACCGATGCAAGGTACGCAACAGCAGTCGCCGGAATATCCTCTACCGAACCGCGTCGAAACCTGATGCCCGGAAACTCGATCTGCAAACGCACACGGTCGAAGTCCTCTTGCGTATCAACTCCGATCGACGCCGCCAGCCGCGTCGACGATCTTGATCACCGCACCGTCCTCCAGCGCTCGAAGTTGTTCGAGCGACTCGAACTTCTCAAGCCGCGTCTGCGGCAGCGAAGTAAATCTCAACAAATATTCCCGCCGATAAACATACAGCCCCGTATGCCTTTTGAAATTCTCAAACAGCTCCGGCTCGCTTTCCAGCGCCATATTCGGATCGCCACCGTAACGCAGACTCGCATCACGTGGAAACGGCATCGGGGAACGCGAGAAATACAGAGCTCGTCCATCATCAGCGACCGCGATCTTGACAACGTTAAAGTTCAAAAGCTCGTCGTAAAGACTGGTCAGCGGTTCGCCAACAGTAACAATATCGGCATCGGTCGAAAGCATCGCTTCGACCGCCCGATCGATCGTTTCAGGCGAAATGAGCGGCTCGTCGCCCTGAACATTAACAATTATCGAGCTTTCGGGAAGATCTTTCGCGACCTCGGCAAGCCGATCGCTTCCAGAGGCGTGATCGGGCGATGTCATTACTGCCTCGCCGCCCGCTAGCGTCACGGCTTCAAATATTCTCTGATCGTCAGTCGCAACTATCACGCGATCGACACTTTTCGCCTGAGCAACACGCTCAAACGTCCGTACGATCAGCGGTTTTCCCGCCAGATCGAGCAACATTTTGCCCGGCAAACGCGTAGACGAATACCGCGCCGGGACAATTGCGATCACATTTTGTTGGGGATTGTTCCCGTGTAGCTCCACGGGATTTTAGGTTATCTCGTATTAGGCCAAAGTTCAAATACGAAAAGCCGAACTTGGAAGAAATGGCGCGTTTGGCTACACTCGAACGAGTGGAAATTCAAGAGGTACCAAACGAGCTTCTGTTAGGTGACGCAATCGTCAATCCTGACTTTTCGACCCAACTTCCCGAAGCGGAACCGGCCGAACTCGGCAGGCGTGTTGTTATTGCCTTCCTCGCCGGGCTCACATGGGTTATCAGCGTAGCGTTTATAGCTTTTTTTCCAGCGTTGCTGCTTTATCCGTATCTCGCTTCAAAGGGAGTGCCGCTTACTGATACTGCACAGATCGTCGATCTTGCAAAAAATGACCCGGACGCGATCTTTATCCAGATCATTGCGATAATCCCTGCCCACATCTTTACGCTCTTGCTCGCGTGGCTTGTTATTTCACAAGGGCGAAAATACAAATTCCTTAAGACACTCGGCTGGGAACGCGGAGGCGTTCGGTGGTGGCACTACTGTGTTATCCTGCTCGGTTTTCTCTTCATTGCGGGAATTGTCGGGTCGTTCTTTCCGGAACAGGAAAATGACCTGCTTCGCATTCTCCGCAGCTCGCGATCCGCAGTTTATATAATTGCTTTGGTCGCTACATTCTCAGCACCACTCATCGAAGAGGTCATCTACCGCGGTGTACTGTTCTCGGCTTTCAAAAAAGCTTTTGGCGTCTCAGCTTCTTTCGTCCTGGTTACGATCCTTTTTGCCCTGGTACATGTCCCGCAATACTATCCTAGTTTTTCGACAATCTTCCTGCTGACATTACTTAGTCTTACCCTAACGGGGATCAGAGCAGTCTCAAACAACTTGCTCCCTTGCGTAATACTCCACACGTTGTTCAATGGATTTCAGTCCGTTATTTTGTTGTCCGAACCGTATCTTCGATCTTCTGACCAACCGGCCGCTGCATTTGTTCTAGGCCTATTCTTCAAATAAAAAAGCACGGTATGATACCGTGCTTTTCCATATTGATTTGCCACTTGCAATAGCTATCGATTATCGCGGGTGCTCACCTTTGCCGGAGCTGAGGATGCCGGTGGAGAAGACGGAGCTGAATATGTAGGCATCGAGGACGATGGAGTCGAACGATCTACCGAAAAGTCAGAACCTTTAGACTCGATCCTGCTGCCGCCGCCAAACACGCTGCCACCATCGCTTCCACGGCCCACCTTCATGAAAGGAGGAGGTTCATTGGAAGTTCTCTGGCTCGAGCGGGTCGAAACCTTGTCTGACGTGTCATCAGAGCCGTTGCCTCTGACCGAACGGGTTGAAACCTTGCCCGATCCGCTACCCGGAAGATCAACTCTCGGCACACGGGTCGAAACCTTTCCTTGTGGAACGTAGCCTCCACCGCCGTTACCGACCGGATTGTAAAAACCAGGCCAGTATGGGTAAATGCCGTTGTAGTACCAGCCACCATAAGGCGAACGCCAGCCATTACCAAAAGGCAGGAAACAGTAGCCGCCGAACGCCGCGTCGTAGACCCAAAGTCCCATTGAGTCGTACATGCCCAAGCTCCGCGCCTGAAGCCTGCAAGCAATGCATTACTGAGGTTTCTACCGCTCAGCGATTCGTTGATCTTGGTCAAGGCTTTCGAACGGTCACGGCTCCATTCAGCAAGGTCGTCTCTTTTATCCTTGTCAAACTTATTGATCGCGACCGTATCGGTTCCGACCGTGCCGGTTCTGCCGTCCTTGACGACAGTCGCGTTGGTTTCACCAACCTCGGCCTTGCCTTTCGTTACGGAAAGAAGTGCCGTACCGTCGGTAGAAACATCGACGCGGTATATACCATTATCGATCAGTGCAACCTTTCCCTTCGGAGTGAAGACCGAGACACGAAACTCATCGGTCGCAAAGACCTCAAACATCGCACTTCCCGAATCCAAACGGATCTGCAGATCTTCGAGATCAGTCGCTCCAAATTCAAAAGATGAATTCTTCCCCAAACGGATATACGAGCCAGGGTTGAGCAAAATTTCTGCTCTGCCGTCCGATCCGGTCGTTACTCGGTCCCCAACCTCAACGACATCGCGTTTTAGCAGAATGCCGCTCCGGCCGGTAGCCCTGATGATCGAGACCGCTCCTTCGAGATAGTTCACAGCACCAGCTCGAGCAGAGATCACATATTTGTCGGCCGCTGGCATGTCATTTCTGGACGCCTGGGCAAACACACCTGCAGACACACAAAGTCCTACTACGACTGCGAGAATCGCGTGTAAATTGGTACGTTTCATCTAATTTCTCCTTGGGAAGAGTCTTGTATCACTCAATCTTAATCTCATTTCGATCGAAATACAACTTATTTATCGTTGAATAAGAAAAATTAATCTCGAAAAAAAAGTAAAGAAAGCGAAACAACCTTTACCTGAATTTCGTTATCTAACCATGTGCTTGTTGTGATACAAGCCGTCACACAAGGTGGGAAATTATGGCAACTTATAAGGATCCGGATCAGTGCTTCGCTCCACTCGAGGTCATCGAGCGACTTTTGCAGATCCGAAAGGAATTAGGTTTCAGCGAGACAGTTTATATCGACCGTTCCGAGGAGCTTACAGATTTCCTCGACGCTTACGGTTTTGATATTTACGCCTTCTCAACCCACAACGAAAAGATCGATTACGGCCATTACACGACGCCTGTTGTCCCAGGCGGTGACAATCATCATTGTTCATTCACGGCCCACTAGTTTCTAACAACTGAAGTAACGCTTAACGAGGCAGGAACCATTTGGATCCTGCCTCATTTTTGTTAATTTGCTTTGATAATAAAGAGTGTCCCGTCGTCATCAAGGAATTTTCGCTCTGTAAAATCATCGACGCCCTTACGTATGTGATCGATCAGCTTTTTTGCCGAAAGGTCATAGCCATCGAGGACACGTTTTGCGAGCCGGTCCTGTCCGTATTCCTCACCCGTCGGATTCACCGCCTCAGTAATGCCATCGGTATAAATGACCATGATCTGTCCCGGCTGGAAACGGATAAAGTGCTGATGATAATGAAGATCGTCAAACATACCCAGCGCCATATCGCCGTATTCGACGTATCTGTATTCACCGTCCGGATTAATAAGCAGCGGAGGATTGTGGCCCGCGTTCGAAAATACAAATGTCCGATTGGTCGAATCAAGGATCCCATAGATCGCCGTGATGAATTTGTTGTCCTCGATCGACCCTCGCAGCAGACTGCTGACCTTGGATAATGCAATATGCGGTGCATAGCCAATCTGAGCACACGAACGCAGCGAAGCCCGTAAAAAAGCCATCAGCAACGCCGCCGGTATTCCCTTTCCAACCGCATCGGCCACAACGATCCCGATCTGATCGTCGAACACACGCACCCAATCGTAATAGTCGCCCGACACTTCCTCAGTCGGGAAAACATACGCGCTGATATCAAAATTTTCGACCTGCGGATCATTTGAAGGTAAAAGCTCGAGCTGAACCTGGCGTGCTATCTCGAGTTGTGCCTGAAGACGATTCTTTTCGACAACCTGCTCATGAAGCCGAACCTTTTCGATAATGATCGCCACCTGCGACGTCAGCATCTGAAGAACTGCCAGATCGTCATCGGAATACGCATCCAAATGATCGCTTTCCAAATCGAACACACCGATCACGTGTTCATTCGAAATGATAGGAGCGACCATTTCGGAACGCGTTGCCTCACGGGCAGGAAAATAACGCGGGTCTTTGCTGACATCGTGAGAAATGATCGACTTGCCGCTTTGAGCGACGGTACCCAGAAAGCCCTCGCCCATTTTGAGCCGCGGCTCGATCAGTTCAAAGCTGATCTTGTACCCGCGGATTGCCTTGGATTTGAAGATATAAGGACTGCCATCCTCCGGGCTGAATTCGATCAGGTAAATACCGGCCGCATCATATGGGAGCAGCGAACCGAGGGTATCCATCACGAGATTCAGCACCTCGTCGAGATCGAGCGAACGGCTGATCGTCTTCGTGATCTCATGCAGCATCCGCAGCTTATCAACGGTCGAAAGCGTGTGATGCAGGGGCGAATTGTTTTCCGGGCTGTCCATTTGCGGTGTCAGATAAAACGACAATTATACACATCTAACCGCCACTAAAGACACTCTCGGTATAGAATTCCCATAAACGAGAGACCTTTATCCTAAACTCGACCAACGCCGGGCTGACCCCGAAATGTCTTGCGATTTCGCGGATGGTCTTCCCTTCGCGAACCATTCGTTTGACCGCTGTATATGGAACAAGGGCGGCTGTTCCGGTCGAATATGCCTCTTCCTCGATCGGCATGGTTATAGTCGCGGGCTATTATCTTGCCGTCTTTGGTCTTATTTTCGATCGCGAGTCGACTAGGTTTATGGCCTAGAAAGACGTGGCATACCTCTTCCATCAGCGTCGCCCGCTGACGCGTCGGCGGATGTGTCGGATTTAGAATTATGAGCTTTGTACCGTCGGGCAAAGCATGCGAAGCCGCACCACCCGACCATGAGTTTTTGCCGTCGCCGATCAAATCCGCCTTCGTTTCCGGCGTCAAGAACGGCTCGATCTGATCGAACGTCGCGACCATCAAATTCGCAAACCTTGCCAACGCGAACGGATCGAGCGGCTGATCGTCACGTGTCAAACCCGCAAATTCACGCAGCCCACGAGCCCGAATTTCGTGATGCCTTCCCTTTTGTGTCGGCGGCAGATCGTCAGGCAAACTCATATCAGAAGTCAAAAAGCCCGCTCAGTTGGAACGGGCTTTTGGTGAATCATACGGCAACGACTAAACCTCTTTATACTCGGAATCGACGTCCTCGCCTGAAAGTGCGACGCGGTAGTTTTTCGACTGCTTCTGCTTCGTAATAAGAAGATCGTCCTTGGTTTTAAGAAGATCGGCACGATTATAAACCGACAGCTCGAAATTGTAACCGTGAGTGATCGCATCCTTCGGACAAGCTTCTACACAAAACCCGCAGAAGATGCAGCGGCCGTAGTCGATATTGTAAACCTTGGCATAACGCTCGTCGCGGCCGACACGTTCGGCGTACGGCCGGGCGTCGTCCTGAGCTTCGATGTAGATGCAGTCCGATGGGCAAGCTGCGGCACACAAATAACATGCGACGCATTTCTCTTTCCCATTTTCATCAACGTGCAGCAAATGCTGTCCGCGATAACGCGGCTGAACGGTGATGGGAACGTCAGGATACTGCACCGTCCATTTCTGACGCGGGATCTCTGAAATGGTACGCTTCATACCCTTCAAAACCGCGACCGTCGATTGTAAAACGTCCGAAATTACTGACATAAAAATTCAAGGAAACGTGTCAACGATTCCGTTATCTAATGTTCGCAAGGATCAGCCCGGCGTACAAGATGAGCACTACAATGGAGAACACGACGTTCAAAGCACCGATGATGATGCCCGCCATTGCCATTCCGGCTCCGCCAAACTCTGCTGGATTATTCTTCACCTTGCTTCGCTGCATAAAGCCTAGGATGATCGCCGGTATCGAGCCCAAAAAACCGAGACAAACAAAACTGAGGATCGCGAGCACGAGCGAAACGATCGCTAAGGTCTTATTTTCCCCGGTCGCACCAGTTGGCGGCGGCTGAAACGGCGTGTTCGAACCTATCTCCTGATTCTGCCAGCTTGGTTCAGGAGCAGGCGGAGGTGTCCATTGTTCCATCGGAGCCGAAGCAACCGGTTCGAACGGCGACGGAGTCGAAGCCTGATCAAACGGCGACGGAGCCGGAGCCGATGGCTCGTCAAACGGCGATGGAGTCGGCGGCGGAGCGTCAAATGGCGACGAACTCGCCTGCGGCTGCTCGAACGATGGCTGGAACGCCGGTTGGATCACGGTCGCAGCCTCGTCAAAATCATTCTTCGCCTCTTCGAAAGTTATCGGAGCAGCAACCGGCTCTTCAAAAACCGGGGCTGGAACTGGATCTGGCTCAATGAATGCAGGCGGTGCAGGCTCCTCAGCTGCGAACGGCGATGCCGGCGGTTCCGGTTCGTATGCCGGAGCCGGCGGCTCAAACGCAGGCGGTGCTTCAGGAGCGATAAAGCTCGGCGGAGCTGGCTGCGCGGCTTCCTCGATAGGCGGTATCTCCATGATATCCGCATTCGCGAGAGCCGATTGCATTTCCGCTTCCGAGACATACATCGTCTTTAGAGGATCGGTCGTCGGCAGATCGAGAACATCGTCAGGTTCCGCGATCGGGATCGAACCGACCGTCTGGTGGATCTCCGGCTCGGCGGGCGTTTCCGCTACTGGTTCGGGTTCCGCAGGAATTTCCACGGGCTGTTCCGTTGGGAACGGGCGAGCAACTATGGTCGCATACGGGTCAAAAGCCGGGGCGTCGTCCACCAAAGGCGTTCCGTCCACCTGGCAAAACCGCATCGAATCTTCAAATGTCTTCTCGCAAGTCGGGCATTTTTTCATAGCTACGCGTCCTTAAATTGAGTAATGGATTGCAGAATAGTCACGGCGTTCAGTGGAATCGAACAAGATCGTCGATCGGGGTACGACCACGTTAACTTTGTTAACTCTTAAAACTAACCGTAACTTTCTGCAACCTTTATACTTTAACGGTTAAACTAATTCAAGTTTGCTAAAGAAATACGCGATCTCGATGGCCGCATTTTCTTCCGAATCCGACCCGTGAACCGCGTTCTCGCCGATCGACGAAGCGAACTCCTTTCTCAGCGTTCCCTCAGCCGCTTCTGCCGGATTGGTTGCTCCCATCAGGTCACGCCACGCCGGAACCGCATTCTCTTTTTCGAGTGCGAGCACAACGCAAGGGCCGCTCGACATGAATTCGGTCAACTCGCCAAAGAACGGACGTGCCGAGTGAACTGCGTAAAAGCCTTCAGCCTGCTTGAGCGACTGATGAATAAGCTTCATCCCGCGGATCTTAAAACCAGCCGCCAAAATGCGGTCAACGATCTTGCCATGATTTCCGGTGCGAACTGCGTCCGGTTTGATAATTGCAAATGTTAAATTGCTCATATAATTATTTACGTCTTTCAAAACTACGATCAATTCTGCTGCTCAATTTCAATAGTGAATATTGGGTTCCTGCTTCTTAACCAGAAGTACGCAGTCCAGGAACATTTTCCCTTTTGTTGATGAGACAAACAAAAAGTCCACTAATTCTTTCGTTTCAAAAGGAAGATCACTTCTTTCGAATATGATTCTGTACTTAACCATCCCGACGACGTCGGATGAAACTTTGGAAAATGGAAGTCGAAGTGAGTAGCTTCCTATTTTGTCGGTCACGGTCTCAAATTTAAGCCCATCCGGACCGACCGCTCTTATTTTGACCTTTGGGATAACAGCCCCATTTTCATCATAAACTGTTCCCATCAATAACGAGTTTTGGGCCCATCCAGCGGTAACGCTTAACAGCATAAGAACCGAAATAACTAGAACTCTCATAGGTGAAACCCATTTTCGTTAAATGCCATTCTTACGAATGAAGCACTCATACGAACAGCTTCTTATTATTCTCGAGATCGTAATACATCTTCCCAAAATCGATCTCGTTCCAAACCTCAACAAACTTGCCGTCTTCGACCGTACAGATTCCCGCTCCGGTAAACTCCACCTCGGCGTCGGTCGGAGGCATATCGTTCAGGAAGCCCTGATGCGTCGCGTTCACGGTGTACCGGGCAGCGATCTTGTTGCCGTCCCTGACCACATCGTGCAGCGTAACCTGAATATCCGGAAACGCCGTGAGAAACGCCGCGTGAAACTGCTTAAAATTCTCGAGCCCGCTGATCGCCCCGCCACCCGGTCCAGTCAAGCCGTAATGCAGCGTCGCATCCGTCATCATCGCGTCTATCGTGTCGGTCTTCTGCTTATTCCAAACCTCATCAAACCATCGATGAAGCAGTGTGGGATATTCGTTTGCCATTAGTCCTCTGTGATCTTGTAAGTATCGTGTTCCTGCTCAGGGGCTCGGCGCGAGGCTCGTATCTGCAGCAGGATTCCCAAACCGATTATAAAGGCTCCGAGAACGACTTGCCCAACAACGAGCCAGTTTCGGGTTGGCGAATTTCGATATGCCTCACCCGCGAAGTAATACTGCAAAGCGTGTCCGATCGGCAGGCTTCCAACCAGTATCAGCAGAACACCCTGCCAGCCCTTCCCTATCTTTTGCCCCGGAGTTTTCGCCAAAAACTGCATATTGGTTACTCATAATCTTGCAAATGCCTAAAACGATGCCTGTCAGCCTCGATCACAATGAACGCACCGGCAAGTTCTTCTTCAGAATATAAATTTAGGGCTCGTTTAAGTTCCGCATGAACCTGAGAAATAGTCGACGGCAAAACTCTCAAATAGAGTATGCTCGCCTTGATCTTATTTACGAACACGAGATTCCCATAATCTCTATCACGAGTAACGAATATTCGTCCAAGTTCGATCGACTTTCTTAGATTCTCCGCATCCGATGCCGTCGACATTCCCAGATCGCCGACCGTTAAGACATCCATTCCTAATGAGATCAGAAATTTAGCCGTTACCGCATAAACATCCTGATCGAGCAAGAGTTTCATACCGCTACGCGAATGTCTTCAGCAGATATGAGGGCGATAGCATAGTCCATACAAGCCCGAATGTCGTCGACGGTTAGATCAGGGTAATAATCGCGCTGGATCTCCCCAAACGAACAACCTTCATTTATAAGTTCGAGGACGTTCTGAACAGTTATCCTGGTACCCGATATAAATGGCTTCCCAAAATGGATCGTAGAATCGACCTGAATGCGATCATTCATACCCTTTACCCAGCCTATTTCAAAACTTCAACGATCGCCTGCCCGATATCCGCCGGCGACTGAACAACCCGAATCCCCGCAGCCTCAAGTGCTGCCATCTTCTCTGCTGCGGTTCCCTTGCCGCCTGAGATGATCGCACCGGCATGGCCCATGCGGCGTCCCGGAGGTGCTGTCTGGCCCGCGATGAAGGCGACAATCGGTTTGGTGACGTTGTCTTTGGCGTATGCCGCAGCGTCTTCCTCAGCGGTTCCGCCGATCTCGCCGATCATGACGATGGCATCGGTTTCGTCGTCTTCCTGGAACATTCTGAGAGCGTCGGTGTGGTTCGTGCCGATGATCGGATCGCCGCCGATGCCGATCGCGGTCGATTGGCCGAGACCGAGAGCGGTCAACTGTCCAACCGCTTCATACGTTAGCGTTCCGGAACGCGACACCACACCGATTCTGCCTTCCTTATGAATATGCCCCGGCATGATGCCGATCTTGCATTTTCCGGGCGAGATGATGCCCGGGCAGTTCGGCCCGATCACTCGGGTGTTGCGGTCGCGAAGGTACTCCTTCGCCTTGACCATATCCGCAACCGGAATTCCCTCGGTGATACAGACGACCAGCGGAATTCCCGCGTCGCCTGCTTCCATGATCGCGTCCGCAGCGAATGGCGGCGGCACATAGATCACCGAAGCGTTCGCTCCCGTTTCCTTCACGGCATCCGCAACGGTGTTGAAAACCGGTACGCCCTCGTGCGTCGTTCCACCTTTGCCGGGCGTCACGCCGCCGACGACATTCGTGCCGTAATCACGCATCTGCAGCATGTGAAACGTGCCTTCTTTACCCGTAATTCCCTGAACGATCAGGCGTGTATTCTTATCGACTAGAACTGCCAAAGTTTGGTCCCTCTCAACTAAGTTTTAATGAAAACAAAACGAAAGTATATCACGCGAGAATACAAACTTGCACAATCCAGGCCTCCAGTAGAATTCGCAATATCCCCTACGATCAGAGCACACAGCCCGAAACCCGGTATCGATTAACATTTTCCCTGAACAAACCGTCTCGTAATTACGTTACAAACATTGTCTATCCCTCGGGTATTAATCAATTTTGGAGTATTCCGGCCGCTGAAGTCGGCATTTAATAACGCTTAGCGATGCGACAGCTTTACTCATTTTATTTCGATGCATTCTGGATCGCGGTCAAATCGATCCTCGAACACAAGCTCCGCGCGATACTGACGCTGATCGGCATCATCATCGGCGTGGCGGCCGTCGTGGTCGTCGGGGCGTCGATCAGCGGTCTGAATGCTTACGTTTCGACGCAGATAACGAAGGTGCTGGGCAGCAATCACTTTATGATCGCCCGCATGGCATTTTCGGGCAGAATGAACGAAGAAGCGTTCGAACGAGCCAATCGCCGAAACAAGCGCCCGACCTGGAATGAATATCTCTATCTAAAAGAAAACTGCCGAAACTGTGCCGAGATCGGTGCTCAAATATTCGGCAACGCCGACTTTAGCGAGAACGGCGTCGAGATGCCCGCAGTTTCTGTACTCGGAGTTTCATCAAATTTCGAGATGATCGAGGACAAGAACATCATTGAGGGCCGGTTCATCAGTCAACAGGAAGAGGCCCGCGTTTCCAACGTCTGCGTAATCGCAGACGACGTCCGTCAAAAATATTTCGCTAATTCTTCGCCGATCGGCAAAACGATAAAGCTCCGCGGCATTCCGCTCACAGATCGTTGGCGTCGAGGACAAACGCGGCCAGCTTCCGGGTTCGAATTTCAACCGCGCGATCTACATCCCGGTGACGCTCGCGATACAGGTTTTCGGCATTGGAGACAATGGGATCACCATTCACGGCAAAGGCTTTTCGCCTGAAACATTTGACGCCGCGATCGACGAAGCCAAACTGCTGCTGCGTAACAAACGCGGGCTTTCGGGCAGCGACGAAGACACTTTCGGGCTAGTAAATACCAAGGAACTCGGCGGCCAGATCGATCAGTTTACCGGTGCGATCGCTGCGGTCGTTATTCCGATCACCATGATCATCCTCGTCGTCGGCGGCATCGTGGTGATGAATATCATGCTCGTCTCGGTGACCGAACGAACCTTTGAGGTCGGACTGCGAAAGGCACTCGGGGCGACGAGACAGCAGATACTCCTCCAATTCCTGATCGAATCGGCACTGTTATGTGTTTGCGGCGGCATTATTGGACTGATACTCGCCGCCGGAGTGACCGAACTGATAACGCTGCTGGCCGGCATTACGATGCGGATCACAATTGCATATGTGATCCTTTCGGTCGGCGTTTCGAGCATTATTGGTGTCGTCGCAGGTATTTACCCGGCGTGGAAAGCGGCACGTCTGGATCCGATCGTCGCGTTGACGCAAAGCTAATAAAATAATGAGCATTTCGACCTCACTGCCCTACGAAGTAATGAAAATGGCGATCGACTCGATCAGATCGCACAAATTTCGCTCGTTTTTGACCATAACCGGTATCGTCGTCGGGATCATCACGGCGATCGTCGTCGCTTCGATCCTTACTGGTGTGCGCGGTTCGATTGTCGCGATGGTTGCGGAATACGGCTCGAACAACATCTACGCCTTTCATCTTTCGACCGGAATGGGCGGCGCGAGTCGTGACGAACGCAACCGCAAACCGCTGAATGACGGCGATGCGATGGCGATCTTGAATCAGTCGGGTTCGGTCAATGACGTCACGATGGTCGCCCCCCGCATCGGTTCGTTCGGCAACGGTTTCGACGATAATCTCGTTTACGAGGGCAAGAATTACCGCTGGGCCCTGACCGACGGCGTCATGCCAAACTATATGGACATGACCAACGTCGTTCTGAAAGAAGGCCGTTTTATCAGCGAATCGGATAACGTCCAGCGCCGAAACGTGCTGGTTGTCGGCGTCAATTGCGTGGACGCTCTATTCGCCGGGCACGAAGATGACGTTGTCGGAAAACTCGTCCGCATGAACGGCGAAACCTGGGAGATCATCGGCGTGATCGAAAAACGCAAAGCCGGATTTTTCGGAGAGAACGAAGAAGACCGCAAAGTGTTCCTTCCCTACCGAACCGCCCGCAAAGCCGCTCCGGAACGTGAAGAAGAGCAGATCATCATTCAGGCAAAAGACGGCCAACTAAACGAAGCGGTCGCCGAGGTCGAAGGCATTTTACGCCAACGCCGCGGCGTAAAATACGGCGATCCAAACAATTTTGATGTGAAGACCGCTGACGCGTTCATCGCGCAGTTCGACGGCATCATGGGCGGCGTCGGGCTCGCCGCGATCGCTATCTCATGCCTCGGGCTACTCGTCGGCGGCATTGGCGTGATGAACATCATGCTCGTCTCCGTTACCGAACGCACCAAAGAGATCGGCATCCGCAAGGCGAGCGGAGCGACCAAGAATCCGATCGTCCTGCAGTTCTTGCTCGAAGCGATGACGTTGACCTTTTTCGGCGGCATTGTCGGAACTGTCATCGCTATCGGCATCAGTAACCTGCTAATGCTTATCTTCCCCAGTATGCCTGCTCAGGTTCCGGCGTGGGCAGTAATTACCGGCCTGACCGTGTCGGTCGGCGTCGGGCTGATCTTCGGCGTGCTGCCCGCTCGCAAGGCATCAAAACTCGACCCGATCGAATGTCTACGGTACGAATAACAAAAAGGCCGCGAACACGATTTCGCGGCCTTTCCTTTTGATCTTTGACAACCCTAGTTTTGCGGATCGTCGTCCTTAAGGAACGAGTCGTCGATGTCCTTTTCGAGTTTGAGCCTGATCTTTTCGACTATGGCGTCAGACCGCTGAAGATTCAAGTTTATGGTGCTCTTGGTGTTCTGGATCTCGGACAGAAGGCTTTGCAGATTGCCACGCTCAGCCTCAAGGCTCTTGCGGCGGCTCTCGCGAACCTCTTCGGGCTTCATCGAACCCGCGAGCCGTAGGGTCCGCTCGATATTCTCAGGTCGGATCTCAACGTCGATCTGATCGAGCCGCGATTTAACCGAGTTCTCCTTTTCGATCATCTCGAAAAGCTGCTTGCGAAGAGCCTCGCTGCGGCCTTCGGACCGAGAAAGAATGTCGAGATTTAGTAGGAGCGTTTTGCGCTTTTCGTCCTTGTCGACCTTCTCAGTTTTTCTGGCTGGCTTCGAGTTTTTTGATTCGTTCCGTTAGTTCCTTGATCAGCTCGGCATCCGTGACCGTCGGCTGTTCGGCGATCTTTTCAGGCTCCTTGACAACCAAAACACTCTGATCCGGATACTCGCCAGCCCGACTGACTACCTCAGCCCCAGCCGGCGGCGGTGTCGCAAGCGGTTTTGGCTTGGTTTTCGTGTTCTGTGCATTTCCAGCAAGCGTAAATGCCGTCGTAATAAGCGCTGCTGTAGCGAGTTTATTCACGATTCTCATTTGTATCTATACCTTCTTCTTTTTGTCAGGGATAAAGTCGCCCCGAACGAGTTCTACAGCGTTTTTGGCAAGCCCGACAAACGGTATCGCGTCGATCCCCGAGTTAATAACACCGCCAACCAATCCTTTGTTCTTAATATCTCCGCCGACCAACAAAACCGCCACTGCAGTGCCGCCAAAGGGTACGGTTTTCGCGACCCGCTTCGCTATCTGCCATCCGCCAGCATGAACGAGCTTTTTGCCAATACTCTTCTTCTTTTCTGTCATCTCTGGGCCCATTATATATCCGACATTATTGGATGACGACAACTATTCTTTCTTTGCACGAAAAAGCGAAAGGAATGTTTCATTTTTGCCGCTCGCTTTTCCGGCGCAAAAAAAGGGCGGCCCGAGGGCCGCCCTTTAGGTTGCTGAGTGTTTTATCACTCTTGTCCGATGAAGTCGACATCATCAGCTGAGTCGAAGACCTGAACCACTCTCGACGTAAATCTGTAGCGGTTTGAGGTAACTCCCATTACCATCGACGATCCAACTTCAATATCGTAGAAATGATAGTAACCAAACGAACCCGTTGTAGCGGTTCGGCGGTTGCCCATTGAGTCGGTGATGGTGACGGTTGCGTTTCTGAGGCCGCGGCCGTCTGGCGTGAGGACTCGGCCTGAGACCTCGACTCCGGCTGCGGTTGATGGCAGCAGTTCGATTCCCCATCCGCCCTGGATCTCGCCTCTCAGGAATTCGGGTGCATCTGGCCGTGCCACGCCACCATCGTCTCTGACATAGAGGTTCCAGGTTCCGTTCGCTGTCGAGCCGCCGAAGTTACCGAACAGCGTCTGGGCGTTCGTTCTCGCCACCACGCAGCCTGGTTCGACATACGGTCCCGCAGGTGCTGGTGCCGGGAAGTTCGTCACAGGCGTTTCGCACGTCGTCGGCTTGAAGATTCCCGTGACAAGCGGTCCTGCATCAGGCAGTACTGCATTCGGGTAATCAGCCAGCGTCAATGTGACCTTTCCGTTCTGGGTTATTTCGTTCGGGCCGCCAACATCGCCGACCAGAGCGTATTTTGCTCCATTCGGTCCGACCAGCAGCACGTCCAGATTGTCCGGAAGCGTTGTGTAGTAATCGTACAGCGTCACTCTGATACGGAATGCGTTGTTCGTTGCTCCCGAGACCACGATCGGCGACGGATACAGGCCTCCCTGGATACCGTTATTGATCGAGATCGCTGCAGCGTTCTTGAACTGGTTGGCCGTATCGTTGATCGTCAGCACCGAAGTGTTCGATGCTCCCGTGCCCGATGTCAGGCCGGTCAGTGTCAAGTTGACCGTCTCGTCCGTATCAGCACTTACGTCACCGCACAGTACGATGTTGGCTGTCGCCGTGGTCGCACCGGCAGCGAATGTGATCGGCTGTGGTGTGTTGACGTAATCAACGCCTGTCGTACAGGCTGCTCCGCCCACAGCACGTCCGCCTGATGTCAGCGTCACGTTACCGCTTGTCACACCGGTCGTCACGCCCGTACGGTTTACGGTCACAACTGCGGTCTGCGATTCGTCTTCCTTGTAGGTCGTCGATCCGAATGCCACAAATGTCGTCGGCGTCGGGCTTGGTGTCGGCGTTGGAGTCGGAGTTGGCGTCGGTGTTGGCGTCGGGGTCGGAGCCGGTCCGGTTCCGCACGAGAAGACCAGCGAGAACGCATTTACCGTTCCGGTGTCGCCTGCTCCGTTGTCGCTGACGTTGAGCTGCCACGTTCCAACCGCACTTTGGCCGTCAAATGCTGACAGAGCTGCGTTCGGCGTGAACGAGCCTGTCGGGAATGCCGCCGCACTTCCAGCCGCATCACAGGTATTTTCGATCAGCGGGAATCCGCCGTCGTCGTCAAGGATCACCTGTGCAAGGTTGTTGTTCGAGCAGCCGAACGTCGATGCAGGTACGCCCGGTCGATCATAGAACGTCACAGCCGTTCCGCTCGGCGATGTAAGTTTGAAGATCAGGTCGCCCACCCATGAATGCGTCACACCAACTCCCGTATTGCCGACAACCGCACTCTGCGTGCCGTCAAAGCGGAAGTTAAGGTCAGAGATCGTACATGCGTTTCCTACCGTCACAGGTATGTTCACACCCGCCGGTACGTTATCCGGAATCGTCACTGTTCCAGTGAAGCTCGCCGCGAATCCTGCTCCCGGTGTCGGAGTCGGAGTTGGACTCGGCGTCGGGACTGGCGTTGGCGTTGGAGTTGCAACCGGCGTTCCGCCCGTCGTTCCAACAACGTCAAACGGGAAATCCTGAGGCACATCCGGAGGAGTCGCCGGGTTACCAGCATCGACGACATCAGTCCAGAGAGCAGTCGAATCCGTAAACTGACGTGCGTTGTCGCCAGCAGCACCGCGTGATCCAGCAATGGTTTTTGTTGGGTAAAAGTGATTTCCAGCAACGTTTATTGTCGACGCCCAATCCACCCAATAGTTTCCAGGCCCAAGTACGACATTGGCCGTGGCGGTATTCTTCCAAATCCGTCGCGTAGTCCCCGGTGACGTTCCTGGAGGAGGGGCAACGGTATTGAAAATCCGGAAAATGCTAGTATCGGTTGAGGAAGCGAGTCTGTTGGTAGTTGTATCGCCGAATACGACCGCAGATCCGGCATCACCAGGACGACCTCTCCAAATCCGGAGCGTCAACGCACTGAATGGTGTAGTCGCTCCACCACCTGTGAAGTAACCATAGAATGCGATCGACTGAAGAGTACAAGTCTGCGTAAGCGTAAAGTTATCAGCCAAGCGGTTAGATCCCTGGATCGCTCCAATGCCCGCGTTTGTATTCGCTACCGCCAGATTTCCCGTAGGATGCTGAGCCTCGCTCCAGAACTGGCCAGCCGCTGCTGCAACACCGCTATCGGTAAGCGATTGCGGGT
This sequence comes from Pyrinomonadaceae bacterium, assembly GCA_047600985.1. GTDB lineage: Bacteria > Acidobacteriota > Blastocatellia > Pyrinomonadales > Pyrinomonadaceae > OLB17. Next base: position 1,879,798 of record JASGKA010000002.1, read on the forward strand.
TGAGTCCTCCATTAGAGAACGTGCACGCTCCAGGTGCTGGAGTTGGCGTCGGGCTCGGCGTTGGAGTCGGCGTAGCAACCGGCGTCGGAGTCGGCGTCGGCGTTCTCGTCGGGCTCGGCGAAGGCGTCGGCGTCGGAGTTACCGCGGGCGTCGGCGTCGGCGTCACAGCCGGTGTCGGGGTTACCGTCGGCGTAGGCGTCGGTGTCCTTGTAGGACTTGGAGACGGTGTCGGTGTCGGCACGACAGGAGTCGGGGTTGGCGTTGGCGTCGGCGTCGGTGACGCAGCTCCCGTAGTGATATTTAAAGTCCAGCCACCGGCAATCGTGCCACCGTCGATGTTTACAAAATCCCTAACGAACAATCTCCATACACCATTCGGTGCCTTTCCACCGTATGTCGAGGCAAACGTCGCAACGCCTGCAGGAGCCGGAACGCCGTAGTTCAGAAGCGGACCTGGAGCCGGGAAACTATCATTATCAAAAAAGGACGTCGGCTTATAGACAGTCCCATTGAGCAAAGGCCCAGAGTCAGGCATTAGAGCCGTTCCGGCGTCACTAATTGTGAAAGTAATGTTGGTTGCGGGATCGCCAGGGCTTGCACTAGACGTAACACCGTCCAATAGAAGGAAACCTGTTCCGTCAGGACCGACCAACACCATCGCTAGATCACTAGGAAAAGTGTGGCTGAAATTATTAAGAGTTACCGTAATCGCTCCAGGCGTCGTAGGAATGTTACCACTCAACCCAGACACGGTAATGTCCGATGGATAGGGATTGCCATTCCCGACGGTTATTGGAATCGTTATAGGCGCGGAATTGGTAAACGCCACGTCGGACCGTAGGGCATCGTCCGTTTGGCTCGCCGCGGTAACCGATCGCAGTCCCGTCCACATTCCGATCGTGGCGAGTGCAGACAACAATAATAGAGACACGACGAGAAATCCGCGGGATTTCGCTTTTTCGTTCGATGATTTTTTAGTTTTTGACATATTGTCCCCGAATAAAGAATTAGTTTACCTACAAGGCTTTAGAGTCGGAATCGAAACCGGCCCTTACGCTTAATGTGCTAAAAGAAATTGCTAGACGATTTTGGTCGAGTATATAACTTTCTGGCCTGATGTCAAGTTTGTGAGGCTTCTAAGACAGGGATTTACCGCATTTCGAACGCGACTCTCTTACACGCCTCCATCGACCAGTTTTCAGGCGGTTTGAGAACTTCTCGAATTAGTGCATAATACTGAATCGTACACAACTAAATTCACACAAATTTGCAACGATTTCACTGAAGCGAAGAGCTTACTATCGGGCCCTAGCAGTCTGAAAAGGCTGTATCATTTGGACCATTTATGCTTTTCGACAAATTCCTTGGGTTATTTTGATCAAGAAAACTAGGAGATCTATCACGATGAGAGGAACCTCGATACGAGTTTTGCTGATGAGCCTGTTGCTCGGTTCATCAGCGTTGTTTATCTATGCACAGGATCCGCCGCCGGATACGCCTGCGGCACCGGGCGGGCAGCGGCCGGGTGCGGGAGCTTCGCAGGATCCGCAGCCTTATGACAAGGTGATCACGAAGGACGCCAAGACCAAAAAAGGCCTTTTCGCTGTTCACCAGATCAAGGACAAGTACTATTACGAGATCCCGAAAGCGGAACTCGGCAAAGACCTTCTCTGGGTCACACAGATCGCGAAAACCACGCTCGGCGTTGGTTACGGCGGCCAGGCTCTCGGCAGCCGCGTGGTTCGTTGGGAGCGTTTGGACAATAAGATCCTGCTCCGTGCGGTGAACTTTTCAGTGATCAGCGATCCGACAAAGCCTGTCGCACAAGCAGTCGCGGATTCGAATAATAATCCGATCATCATGTCGTTCAACGTAGCGGCTTGGGGGCCGGATGAATCAGCAGTTGTCGAGGTTACTCGCTTGTTCAGCACGGATGTGTTCGAATTCAGTGCCCGTCAGCGTTTGAGTGCGACGGCGCTTGATCCGACGCGATCATATATTGAACGCATCACGCCGTTCCCTACCAATATCGAAGCCGAATCCTCGATGACCTACACACGTGCCGCGGCTCCGGCTGGTGCTGGCGGTCCGGGCGGTGCACAGGCTGGCGGAATGAATCCCGGAAGTGCGACCGTCGTCGTTCACTGGAGCATGGTCAAATTACCGGAAAACCCGATGATGCCGCGTCTTTTTGACGAGCGTGTTGGTTATTTCTCACAGTCGCAATACGACTACGGTCGTGAAGAGCATAAGGCTCCGGAAACGACGTATATCCGCCGCTGGCGCCTTGAAAAGAAAGATCCGAACGCTGAAATGTCGGAGCCGGTAAAGCAGATCGTTTATTACATCGACTCGGCAACTCCGGTCAAATGGCGTCAATATATGATCCGCGGCGTTGAAAAATGGCAGAAGGCTTTTGAGGCCGCCGGTTTCAAAAACGCGATCGTCGCCAAGATCGCTCCGACCAAAAAAGAAGATCCTGACTTCAGCCCCGAAGATGCCCGTTATTCGGTCATCCGCTGGCTGCCGTCGACCACTGAGAATGCTTCGGGCCCTCACGTTGCTGACCCGCGAACCGGTGAGATCCTCGAATCGGACATCCAGTTCTATCACAACATCATGAATCTCCAGCGTTCATGGTATTTCCTACAGGCCGGAGCTTTGGACAAACGTGCCCAGACGTTCCCGATGCCGGATGAACTGATGGGCGTTCTGCTCGAATACGTTTGTGCTCACGAGGTCGGCCACACGCTTGGTTTCCAGCACAATATGAAGGCCAGCTCGACCTATCCGCAGGATAAAGTTCGTGACAAAGACTGGGTCCACAAAATGGGCCACACGCCGACTTTGATGGACTATTCGCGTTTCAACTACGTCGCGCAGCCGGAAGACGGCATTGCTATCGACGATCTCATTCCGGGGATCGGACCGTATGATGAATTCGCGACCATGTGGGGCTACAAGCCAATTCCGGGAGCCAGAACTCCTGATGCTGAAAAAGCTACCCTCAATCAGTGGGCGAAAAAGCAGGACGAAAGCCCTTGGCTGCGGTTCTCGACCGATGGTTCGAGCGGCAGCGATCCGGGCGAATTGACCGAAGCGGTCGGTGATGCCGATGCGGTCAAATCGACGGCTATGGGTCTCAAGAACCTTCAGCGGATCAGCAAAATGCTGGTCAACACGACCACCTCGACCCAGAATGGCGAGCCTTACAACGACCTTGCCGAACTCTACGGCCGCATGCTCGGACAGTGGACCCTTGAGATGAATCACGTTGCGGCTATCGTCGGCGGTATGAATTCTCAGCAGAAGCACATTGGCCAGCCGGGACCGAAATTCACGACGGTTCCCAAAGGCAAACAGCAGGAAGCGGTCAAGTTCCTGAGCGACAACGCTCTGGCAACGCCGATGTGGGCGATCGACAAGGACATCCTGAGAAAGATCGAGCCGATCGGTGCTCTGAACCGCATTCGCAACGCTCAGAACAGCGTCCTGAACAACCTGATGTCGAGCACGCGTTTTGCACGTCTGATCGAACAGGAAACGCTTGACGGCGCGGCTGCTTACAGTGCCGGCGAAATGCTCGCCGACCTTCGCAGTGGCGTATTTACTGAGCTGAGTGCTCCGTCGCCGGTGATCGACGCGTACCGCCGCAACCTGCAGCGGGCGTATCTCGACATCGCCAACAACAAGCTGAACACGCCGCCGCAGGCCGCTCCGCAGGGATTGCCTGCCGGTTTCGCTGCGATGTTCATCAGCAGCGGTGACGAAAAGGCATACTACCGTGCTGAGCTGAAAACCATCAGCGCGATGGCCAGTGCTGCGTATGCCAAGTCGAAGGACAAAGCGACGCGTGCCCATCTCGATGCGGTCCGCGATCAGATCTCGAAGATCCTCAACCCCAACTTCGCCGGCGTCGGTGCCTCAGCAGGTACCCAAAACCGCGCGGCGATGGAAGTTCTGGAACTCTTCCTCAAAGACTCTGATGACTGCTTCCCCGACTACATCATCAAACCGTAGTTCCGGTTCATAGTTAAACAAAAAGGACGGCTCGTACTGGCCGTCCTTTTTTTCTTAGCTTGTCGCCCTCTTTACTTCTCGTCCTTACAAGTTGCCGAATCGATCGGCGTTGCCTTCCATTTATGTGAATAGGTCGCGCAGTTGTTGCCCATAATACAGCCGGTGCCGTCGACTTTCATTGTTCCGTCGTCGTTGATCTCGTACGGCCCTTCGCCACGCGCATTGAATCCGCCAGTGTATTTGTATGTGCCTTTCGTCGGACTTTCGGGCGTAAATTTGAACTTCAACGTCCCGGGAACGGTAAACTCCTTGCTCGTATCGCAAACGTTCCCTTCCTGATGCGCGTCGTCGATGTTGCCCGATATCCGATACGCTTTCTTTACGTCACTGTTGCCGCCGCCGCCCGGAGTTGGCGTCGGTGTCGGCGAGGCAGCAGGTACGGCGGAATTTCCATTAGTATTCGTCCCGCCCGGCAGCCATCTGCACGAAATGCCGAGAACCAAAGCCGCACACGCGATCAAACCGAACGTTACGTTTTTCATATATTGCCAGCTCACCAGCCACCCGTTCGCAGCATGGACGGAAGATTAGCACGATATTTATACATCGTGCTAGAATCCCGAACATGACTCCCGCAATTTCTGACTTCAAACGTCGCAAGCGAAATATCCTAGCTTTACTCGCCGTCGCGATCATTGTTACTAATATTGCGTCGACGATCACGCGTCTGATCGTTGCGGAAGTATGGTCGAATATACCGTTGTTATTAGCGATCGTGTCGCTCGGAATAGGAATATTGGCGTGGTGTAAGGTCGATGCAGAAGAACTTGAGAAGCCGCTCGGTGGTGGTTGGAAAGGAATGCTTTTTCTTTTCGGTGCTTTTGCTCTTGTCGCCTATCTATTCAGTTTCCGCGGCTTCAAGCACGGGTTGAAAGGGTTGGGTTGGGCTTTAATTTATTGGTTTATCACATTCGCAGTCAGCTTTTTGCTCTCGATGATGGTATTTATGGCTCTGCTGCTCTCCGGCAACGCCAATCTTCCCGTACTCAAACAATAATAGAACAGAAGCGTTCTGTTTCGTACCTTTTCGTATTATTTCGCCGTTCCCAATCCTTACTTCCAGGGGTGACATATCGCTCCGAAGGAGCTCGGGATCGATTTGGGAACCGAATACCTACAAAGATCTCGCCCCCATGGTGCTGAAAACCACCGACTCTAAACTTCTTGTCTCCGTGTAAAACCTCCCCAACCCCACTGACCCGCGACCCCGCCCCACAGGTCACTGACCCAAGCCCTCAGACCGCCGACCCATGCCCCTCAGCTCACCGACCCAAATGCGATAAGGCCACACACAGTCAAATATACTGCTCGCTTAGTTTGTCGGCTATATGTTCCTATTCCAGTCCGCATTGTCTAGTTGTGTTATGAGTCATTACAAGTGCTAGCTGGCTCACTGTTTGAGATGGGCGAAAGATAGAACGAAAACGGTAGACGATTTGGGCCTCATTCCAGCCGGGCGAACCTATTTTCCGCCGTATCAACGACCATATCAATGACGATCTTGTTGACCGGGAAGTCTTTTTGGAGTTCCGTACGCAGTTCGCGGTACGGGGCGATGACGTCGGGGCGGTTTGCATCCGGGGAGAAGAAGATCGCGATGATGTAGGTGTTGTTTGATCGGGACACCTGGATCGATTTTTTGACCTCTTCGTCAAAGAAGTTTGTTTCCGTTAACGCCTTCGCCAGGCGGTCAAGCTCGGGTTTCTTGATTGTGGCCGGGTCGTAATAGATCTCGTGCTCAAGTTTGCCATAGGTGACCTTCGGCATTTCGATGTAAATGTTCGAAACGATGATATAGAACGCTGCAATAAGGGCAAGCGAGATCGCCATCGATACCACGGCAACGAGTAACGTATTTCCCCAACTGTAGATCGGCTTGCCCTCAGCGAGGTAAGCTTTGAAGCTTGTAAAGATGTAACCGCGAGTAAAACCAACAAGAATTCCGAATTGCGAAAGATACCAAAAAGGATCTGGAATATTGTCCAGTCCCGGAATGACAGCCGAGGCAAATACCAGCACAAGCAACCCGAGCGGCAGTGCGATCCCCAATCCTATCGCGAGATTCGATCTACCGAGAGCACGCAGGGTTTTAGCCAGATAGTAGGCCAAAGCCAACGGTCCGCCAATCGCTGCGCCTACTAACATTCGAGCTTCGGAATACAATCGTGTTTCGGGTTCGGCCGATATGGAGGGCAATTCGTGAGATAGATTATTGGGAGTCGTTAAATTCATACCGCCTTGTCGTTAACGCCTGAGATGAGGGAAAGATAGCATGAAAACGGGCGGGTGGACAATTTTGCGGTTGGGTTTTGGGTCTTGGGGTTTTGGTTTTGGTCTGAATCGCATCGCGATGATTGATTGTAGCCGTGGGTGACAACCCACGGTCAGGTTTCCGGAATGTTCGCGTCGCTTCGCGACGGTTGAATGATCTCACGCGGCGAATTCATGCGGTCGCTGACGCGACGCCAGACTTTGTGGTATCTCTTCCGTGGGTTGTCACCCACGGCTACATTCATGGCATCGCTACGCGATGGGTTGGCATTGGTTTTTGGTTTTTGGAGTTAGGAGTTCGGGCTGGTTCTGTTTTGAGCATGTCAATAAGCGTGCGTTTCGGCGGCGGCGTAGCCGCGAAGCGTTTAGACGTTCGTCGGCGAAGCGAGCTTCGCCGCAAATAGGGCGGCAAGCCGCAGAAGGGCGAGATGATCTAACGATGCGCTTCTGTCAAAATCCGGGTTATTTCTTTACGGTGAGTGTCGTCGTTAGACGTTCGCGGCGAAGCGAGCTTCGCCGCAAATAGGGCGGCAAGCCGCGGACGGGCGAGATGATCGAACGATGTCATTCGGTCGAAAAAACCGGCTTATTTCTTTACCGTGAGCGTCGCATTCGATGGCTGCATCGTGGTTTGGAGTTGGGTGGCTTTGGTTTCGATGGCGGCGAATACGCGGAGGAGGTTTTCGCCGGTGACCTTGCGGAGTTCTTTTTCGGTCCAGCCGCGGTGGGCGAGTTCGGTTAGGAGGCTGGGGTATTTTGAGACGTCTTCCATGCCTTTGATCGTGTAGCTGATGCCGTCGTAATCGCCGCCGATGCCGATGTGGTCGACGCCGATCAATTTCTTTACGTGGTCAAAATGCTCGGCGATGTCCCCGATCGTGACGGGCGGAAACGGATTGGCTTTTTCCCAGATGTCCATGTCGGCTTTAACGAGCTTTTTGTCGTTGGAATATTTTGCCTGAAGACCGTAGTAATATTCGTCGCCCGCAACCATCCATTTGGCGAACGGATTGGTTGTGAATTCCGGGACCATCGTCAGCATTATCATCCCGCCGTTAGCTTTCAGCTTCAGCAGAACGTCGTCGGGAACGTTGCGGTTAATGTCGCAGAGCCGGCGCGAATTCGAATGGCTGAAGATCACCGGCGACAGCGAAGTTTCCAGTGCATCGCTCATCGCTTTGGCCGAGACGTGCGAAATATCGACGATAACGCCCAGGCGATTCATCTCGCGGATCATTTCCCTGCCGAAAGCAGACACGCCGTTGTGCTTCGGTTTGTCGTCGCTGCCATCGGCGAGGTCGTTCGTCTTATACGCGAGCGTCACGCCTCTGAGACCGAGCTGATAAAAGCTCCGCAGCAGATACATACTGTTCTCGAGGCCGACGGAGTTTTCCATGATCGGCAGCAGGGCAATTCGTCCGTCACGCATCGCCTGCCGCATCTCGGTCGAGGTTTTTACGACCTTCAGATCTTTTGGATACGCCGTCTGCATTCGATACGCAATGTCGTACGCGCTCAAAAATTTGTCGAGCGTGTCGTCGCGTTCGATATTCAGAAGCGTCGCCCCGACACCGCCCTTTCGCCAACGCGGAATGTCCGTATGGCCTGAGTTTTCGACATCGATCCTGTATTTTGTGAAGTCACGCGGACATTCCTTGCACGCGAAGAAGTGGATGAACAGATCGTTATGCCCGTCGATCACGGGCGAAACTTTTAGTACTTTCGCAACAACCTTCGCCGCTTCCTTTTCGGAAACCGGATAATACGGCTCGACCCGCACAGAACCCTGCTGAGCCCCGATCGCCGCAGCGAATAATAAGATCGCAATGAATATCCGCATAACCTCTTCAGTATCAGGGAAATATCCGAAAAGATAGCACGATAACGGGTGGGTGGACAATTTTGGGGTTGGGTTTTTGGTTTTGGGTTTTGGGTTTTTGGGTTTGGTTTTTGGTTTTTGGGGTTTGGAGTGATTCATGGGGTCGCTGTCGCAATGTGCTCGCCTTGCGTTGGCCTCGGAGTTCCGTCGTCGCGGACCTCGACGGGCATGGAATTGATGAGATTCCAGATCGCCTGGCGGTCGTGGATAATGGGTAGGATGATGACTTTGCCGGTGTCGAATACGAGTTCGAGCTGATTGTCTTTGATACGGCGGGTTACGCCGCCGGCTCGGATGTGTTTGGTGACGTGATCGACGTACTGGAGTTTGGCCCACCGGAACTTCTGGCCCGTTCGCACATTGATGCCTTCAACGTCGAGCGATCTGGCGAGGCCTCGGCGTGTGTAGGCTCCGAGAACGGCGATAACGCCGGCTGGGATCGTTGTGAGGACTCCGAAGACGATCGGCCCAAAGGTTATCGAGCGGTCCCGAGATCCGAGAATAAGAAACAGAAACCCGAGCGCGAAAAATGCCGCCGGAACACTGAACAGAAGCATGTAAACGAGGATCTTTCCCATCCGCGAGCCAAAAAGCAGCTTTATTTCCACCCTGCCCGGAATATTCTGTCTCGCCCACACCGCGACCGCGTTGTTGTGATCCTCGTTCATATCATTGTTCATTATCCATTATTCATTGTTCGCTGTCCGCTATTTGGCAGGAAAATGGTTTGGGTTTAGAATGCTCGTCATGGAGCTATCACTTGAGGAAATTGGGAAGATCATATTGCATCTTGACGCTAGAACTCAAGATGACGAATCTGTCGCCGAGCTGCCGGAATTGACGCCCGAGGACGAGGCGATACTTGAGCGGGCGTGGCGCGTGCTCGCGGCGGAACGCCAGCCGCCGGCGGTCGTTTCGATGATGTCGGACGAGGAAACGCGGCGGTTCTTTGCTCTCAACGTGTAATAAATGCTCTCAAAGATCTCAGAATTTCAAAAGGTGTCGATGTCTTCGGCATATTTCATCGCGACGGTGCTCGTTGGTTTGGCGTGCATCTTCACGAGCGGTTTGTGGCTGCTCGTTGATCGCCCGATCAGTGCTCCGCTGTTTCTGGGTGCGATCGTGCTCAGTTCGTGGATCGGCGGCATTCGAGTTGGAATTTTCGCTTCGTTTTTATCAGGGCTTGCGATCGACTATTTCTTTGTACAGCCGTTTCATCAGTTTACGGGTTCACGCGATGAGCTCGTTCGTCTCATACTTTTCTTTGGCGAAGGCGTGCTGCTCAGCTACCTCGTCGAACGCCTCCGCATTGCGTCGGAAGACATCAAAAAATCCCGCGAAGAGCTCCGCGAACTAACCAAATACCAACAGACTCTTCGCGAATCCGAACAAAAACGTATCGCGCTAGAAATTCACGACGAGCTCGGCCAGGCTTTGACGGGCTTGAAGATGGACGCTCACTTTCTCGGCGAACGAATCGCAGTCATGGAACCCGCAACCGACCGCGAAAAAGCCCTCGACGACATGGGCGAGCTTGCAAAACGTATCGACAAAACTCTCGTTTCCGTGCGAAGGATCACATCGGAACTGCGGCCTTCGATACTCGACGATTTCGGCCTGGTTGCCGCGAGCGAATGGCAGGTGAAGGAGTTTGAACGCACGACGACCATCAAATGCGATTTCAGCTCGAATGTCGACGAGCTCGATCTCGGTTCCGATTCGAACACCGCAGTTTTTCGTATTCTTCAGGAAGCTCTGACCAACGTTGCCCGTCATGCGGCGGCGACATCCGTTTCGATCGGGCTGAGCCGCTTGCCGAACATTGTAAAAATGACCGTCGCCGACAACGGAAAGGGCATCGGTATAGACAATCAGATCGGCATTCAAACGCTCGGGCTGCTCGGGATGCGTGAACGCACGCGTCTTATTGGCGGCGAACTCGACATCAACCAACGCCCGTCCGGCGGAACCTGTATCGAACTCCGCGTGCCTCTAAACAAAACTCTCGCTCTTGATAAATGAAAGTAATTCTTGCTGACGACCACACGATCGTAAGGCACGGCCTGCGCCAACTGCTCGAAAAAGACAAAGACATCACCGTCGTCGGCGAAGCGGCCAACGGAAACGAGGTCTTCGAACTGCTGCGCGTGCAAAAGGTCGACGTGATCGTGCTCGACATCAGCATGCCCGGCCGCAACGGGCTCGAAACGCTGAAAGATCTGCGGCGGCTCTATCCCCAAATTCCCGTCATAATGCTTAGCATGCACCCGAGCGATCAATACGCCGTTCGCGTGCTCAAAGCCGGCGCGGTCGCATACTTGACCAAAGAAAGCGCTCCGAGCGAACTCGCCGATGCCATCCGCAAGGTTTACACCGGCGAGAAATACATCACCGCCGAGGTCGGCACCATCCTCGCCGATTTTGTCGGCAAAGGAACTGGTGATGAGCCGCACAAGGCTCTTTCGGACCGCGAGTTTGAAGTTTTCTGTCTGATCGGAGCCGGAAACGGCCTTACGCAGATCGCTTCCCGCATGAACCTCAGCGTCAAAACCATCAGCACATACCGCACACGCATCATCGAAAAAACACGCCTCGCCAATAACGCCGAGATCACGCGTTACGCGATCCAGCACGGCCTCGTCTGATCCGGATCAATTCTCAATTTCGTAATTGCTGTCGATAAACAGCTTCTATTTTCGCGCAGCGAACTACGAGCTCCTGTAGGACATATTCCGACAAAACATCGAGCAAAAAGCCCACACTTAATTGGGTTGTGTTCCGATTGTAAAGATTTGTAAAGGAGGTAGAGTTGGTACTGCGGACACAGCTTATGTGTAGTAGACGCTCCGGGTTCGCAAAAAGTCTTAATTATTTTCAAAAAAAATTAAATGCGATCTCAGATTCTGATACTTGGTCTTCATAGAGTTGGGCTTCCACCGGCTGGAGCGACGCATCGTGGGCTGTTCACGACGCCGCGGCTTCTGGATTTTCAAATAAGATTTGTGAAGATGCTCGGGTTCAAGTTCGTCACGCTTAAAGAGGCGTTGGAAGGCAGTGACGGAAAACGCGCGGTCATCACATTCGATGACGGGTATCAGGATAATTTCTCAGCAGGGTTGCCTGTGCTAGAAAAGCACAATGTGCCGGCAACCGTTTTCGTGATCACCGGCGATGTAGCCGCGAAAGCGAAAAGCTGGGACGAAGCCGGCGAAAAACTTCCGGCTGATCTCATGAACTGGGATGAGATCAAAACTCTTTCAGCCAAAGGTTGGGAGATCGGCAGCCACGCTCACGACCACATTCATCTTGCCCGACATACCCCCGAACGGCAGGAAAAAGAAATAACACGCTCCATCCGCGACATCGAAGAAAATATCGGCGAAACTCCGGTGTCGTTTGCCTATCCATATGGCAGCTACTGTGCAGCTACCAAGGAAATATTGATGCGAAGCGGCATTCGATATGCCGTTACGATCAATAACGCCGATAAAAACGACCCTGTCGCCGAACAGGAGCGGCTCGAACTGAGCCGCGTCTCGATCGGCGGCCGCCTGCTCCATCACTACGTCAAATCTGTAATTAGAACTCTAAAAGCGACGGGCTTGATCACCTTATTTCCGAGGCCTGCTGCAATCTTTTCTAAAGCCCCGCTACCGGCTCACGATTTGTTGTTGGGCGACAGACAATGACGTAATGCCGCGATAGAAACGAACGCAAGGTAAAGATCTTGCGTTCGATCGCGGTAGACTTCCGCATCGCCTGGATCAGGAATAACGGCAACGCGAGAACGGTCCAGATCCAATTTGCCCCGAGCACCGGAACGTACTCAAGGTCCTTCACTTCAAAACCGGCATCGTCCAGCAATTGGACCAGATTCTGTGCCGGAACTATCTTCCACGCCGAACCGTCGCGTACCGCACGAAACGGATACTGGCCAAACCTGCCCGAAAGCAGGTACATCAACCGGTCGCGAACGCTCAGAATATTGTCGTTCGTCACAATAAACACCCCGTCGTTATCGAGCGTCGTTCGCACATGTTCAAAAAACGAAAGCGTATTGTCGAATTCCATCACGCCGCTGATACACGTAACGACATCGAAGCGTTCCCCGATCAAAGCCGAAGGTTTTTCGCCGTTGAATGGTATAAAACGGTGAGTGAAGTCACCTACTGGCTCGCGCAGATCAGCTCCGGCCGTTTCCATTTCAGGGAAAAATCCGGCTGCCGTATCCAGAAACTCGCCATTCCCGCAGGGCACATCCAAAAGCGTTCTTTGAGTGCGGTCGGGCAATTCGCCTAGCAGCCGCTCGATCACGAGCCGGTTTACGCCCTTACAGGTATTCCCTCGAGGTATCCGCTCTAACTTTTCTTTGAGATCCATCTCACGCATTATCTCATGAGTTTTGTGTGATGCCGCGTCCTGTAAAAGATAGCATCCTGCTTTGTAATGTATCGCACTGACTGTAAAGATCACGGATTATAGAATTTTTATGATTGGAAAGTCATCCGATCAGGCTATCGGCACGCGAGAAGCCAAAAGCGGCCACCGTTTCTAGCTGCGGTGGCCGTTATTCTTTTTCTTTCTGGCTCTTGAGCCCTCCGCAACTTTTTCCATCGCAATATCGTTTTATATATAGTACACTGTCCCGCAATATACACAGGAGAATGTTTTGCCCGCATATAGTCTCAAAAGTTACTCATCCAAGTTCTCAGATCAGGATCTTCTGCATGGCCGCTCGACACCCTGTCGATCAAAAAAGTGTGCGCGTCGAGGTAGTGGGACATGGGACAAGCAGTGAAATTATCAATAAACATGGGCTGGTCGCGATCTCACCTGTATTACAGCACGGTGCAAAACGAGGTGTGCGCGCGTCGAGGTCGCGGGACATGGGACAATTCGATCCGGTTCGCAGTGGGTTTCCGCTCGATACAGGCCGCTCCTTCAAAAGCTTGCGGGCATACTTGCACGCGTCGAGGCCGCGGGACATGGGACAACCAACTCTTAGCTTACGACTGCCGTCAAATCGAAGCCAGTTGTTCCGTTCGCTTCGGAGCGGTATATTCAAAAGCAAAGATATTCTCAGGAGACACCAATGAAAAAGAGCCTGTTTGTAGTCACGATCACTGCGATCGCATTGTGCACATTATTTATGGGATCAAATACCGAGCGAACTGTATCGGCCGAAGCCTTGGCCGCAAACCCCTTGACCGAGAAATGGACCGGCCAATTCGGCGGGCTGCCGCCTTTTGACAAGGTCAAGATCTCAGACTTCAAACCGGCGCTCGAAGCCGCGATGGAAGAGAACCTTCGCGAGATCGACGCTATCGCGGATCAGAAAGAGGCACCGACATTCGAGAACACGATCGTCGCGCTGGAAAAGTCCGGCCAAACACTCGACCGCGTCAGCACCATCTACGGCATTTGGGGCGGCAACATGAATAACGACGAGTTCAGCAAGGTCGAGGAAGAAATGGACCCGAAACTCGCCGGGCATTACGACAAGATCACACAGAACGAAGAGCTTTTTCACCGGATTAAAACAGTTTATGATTGGGAATCGCATAGTCGCGGAAAAACACCTCAAAGCGAACGTAAACGGCTCACGTGGCTCTACTACACCAATTTCGTCCGTGCCGGTGCAAAACTTGACGCTGCGAAAAAAGCTCGCCTTTCTGAGATAAATCAGGCTCTTGCAGGACACTTCACAAAATTCAGCCAAAACCTTCTCGGAGACGAAACTCAGGTTTGGCTCACGCTTGATTCCGAAAGCGACCTCGCCGGTATGTCGCAGGCATATAAAGATGCCTCCGCGTCGGCTGCCGCTTCGAAAAACCTGGCGGGCAAATGGATAATCCGCAACACGCGTTCGTCGGTCGATCCGTTCCTGACATCGTCAACGCGGCGCGACCTTCGCGAGAAAGTGTGGAAGATGTTCGTAAACCGCGGCGACAATGGCGACGCCCGTGATAACAATGGCATCATTCCACAGATCCTGAAGCTGAGATTCGAACGTGCCCAACTGCTCGGCTTTAAGACCCATGCTCACTGGCGGCTCGAAAATGCGATGGCGAAAACGCCCGAGAACGCCATGAAGCTCATGGAAGGCGTCTGGCCAGCCGCGATCGCCCGCGTCAAGGAAGAGGTCACCGACATGCAGGCTCTCGCCGACAAGGAAGGTGCCAAGATCAAGATCGAGCCTTGGGATTACCGTTTCTACATGGAAAAGGTCCGCAAAGACCGCTACGACCTCGACCAGAACGAGGTGTCGAAATACCTGCAGCTCGACAAGATCCGCGAGGCGATGTTCTGGATGGCGGGCGAACTGTTCAACTTCACCTTCACGCCGATGAAGGATGTCGCGGTTTTCCATCCCGACGTGAGCGTTTACGAGGTGAAGGATAAAACGACCGGCAAACATATAGGCGTCTGGTATTTCGACCCGTACGCCCGCGACGGCAAGCGATCCGGTGCGTGGATGAACGCCTATCGCAATCAATACCGCATCAACGGCGATGTAACGACGATCGTCTCGAACAACGCTAACTTCGTTAAAGGAAAGCCGGGCGAGCCCGTTCTCATCTCGTGGGACGATGCGGAAACGATGTTCCACGAGTTCGGCCACGCTCTGCACGGCCTTTCGTCGAACGTGACGTACCCGAGTTTGTCAGGAACGAATGTCGCCCGCGATTATGTCGAGTTCCCTTCGCAGATCCTTGAGCATTGGGTTTCGACACCGGAAGTTCTCAGCAAGTTCGCTCTGCACTATCAGACCGGAAAACCAATACCGGCCGATCTGGTCGCAAAGATCAAGAAAGCCGATACCTTCAACCAGGGCTTCGCGACGACCGAATATCTCTCGAGTGCCCTCGTCGATATGAAGCTCCACCTCGCCGGCGGAGCAACGATCGACCCTGACAAATTCGAAAAAGACACGCTGGCCTCACTCGGAATGCCGAACGAACTCGTCATGCGTCACCGCACACCGCAGTTCGGGCACGTTTTCGCGAGCGATGGCTATTCTGCGGGCTACTACAGCTACTTGTGGTCAGACGTATTGACGGCAGACGCGTTTGGAGCCTTTACTGAAGCCGGCGGACCATACGACAAAAAGGTCGGTGCGCGGTTGAAGAAGTACATATTCTCGGTTGGAAATACCGTCGATCCGGCGGAAGCGTACCGCAATTTCCGCGGCCGCGACCCGAACGTTGACGCCTTGATGATCAAGCGCGGTTTTCCGGTGAACAAGAAGTAGCTCTTTGACAATTTACAGTTTAAAGATGCGTTCGGTGAATCCGATGCTGCGAAGTATCATTTGAGATTCCGCCGGGTTGGCGAGCCTCGGTGAGGAGTCGTCAATGATGACCGGCATCATCTCGATCTGATCAAGGTTCTGACCGCGAAGCCTGATCCGCAGCATCAGCCCTTTCCGCCGCTCATCCGGCTTCTGATCGAACACGAAGTTGCCGAGCGAGTAAAATATGGGCTTGCCGCGATATACTTCGGTCGTTTGAACCCAGTGTGGATGTGCTCCAATGACGATGTCAGCTCCAGCGTCGACCGCCGCCCTGGCAAACGCGATCTGGCCTTTCTCGGGCTCACGCGTGTACTCGATCCCTGCGTGCATAGTTACTACGATGTAGTCGGCATCGATCTTTGCTCGCTGGATAGCGGCTGCCAGTCGGCTCTGATCTTCAATGCGAGCCACGTTAGGCTTGCGGGCAACGCCGCCGTCATTGATGCTGGCGTACGATGCTCCGATGAACGCGATCTTGATGCCATTTGCCTCAACCACTGACGGCCGCCACGCGTCGGCTTCGGTTTCACCAACTCCGACGTGCTTGACGCCGAGTTTGTCGAGGAAATCACGGGTCGCGAGCAATCCCTTTAATCCCTGATCAAAGGCATGATTGTTAGCGAGGTTGACGATCTTGAAATTGTATTTCGAGAGTGCCGTAGCGTGGTCGCGGCGGGCATTGAAGACCAGGCCTGCCCCAAGTACCTGATCGTTGCCTGAAACCGGCGATTCGAGGTTGCCGAAATTAAAGTCCGACTTAAGCAGCACATCGTCGAGCTTGGAAAAGGGATAGCTGATGTTTCCTGATCTAGCGATCGCTTTTGCAACTCCACGCGAAAGCATGATGTCGCCGACCGCGACAAATGTCGCCGTTCGATCGTCCGTTTTCGGTTCGACCTTGACTGGTTCGGGCTCAGGCGGAAAACGGTACGGCCGCTCGCCTGCCCAAAGCAGAAATATCACCCCGATGAGGAGTGGAATGATAACCCACCGTAACCATTTTAGCGACGTTTTGGCCATGTGTACGGCCTCGGATAACAGGCCGCGACAGCGATGATAGCATCATTATCTGCTTTGGATACCGAGATTTTTCATGCGGCGGTAAAGATGTGTCCGGTCAACACCCATGTTCTCGGCCGCTCTCGCCACATTACCTTCAAATTCCGCCAATTTGTGCAGGATAAACTCGCGCTGATAGGCGTCGGTAGCCTCTTTAAAACTCGGGAATCGAAAGCTAACGCTTGAGGGTTCGTATGTGCTCTCCATTTCCGGAAGGTCTCCGGCGGTGATAGTTTCCTTTGCCGACATGATGACTATCCGCTCGATGGTATTTTTCAGTTCGCGGACGTTACCGACCCACGGTGAACGCTGAAGCTCCTCGATAGCGTCGTCTGCAAAATGTTTGGGTTCCTTACCGTAGTCTATCGAGAATTTCTGGTTGAAGTGCTCGACAAGGACAGGAATGTCCTCACGCCGTTCACGCAGCGGCGGAACCTGGAAAGGAATTACGTTTAGCCGATAGAAAAGGTCCGAGCGGAACTGACCGTTATCGATCAGCCCGTCGAGCGGCTGATTCGTCGCAGAGATCACGCGGACGTCAACGGTGACCGGCGTGTTGCTGCCGACCGGCTCAAAACGCTGTTCCTCGAGCACACGGAGCATCTTGGCCTGAACACGTGGCGACATATCGCCGATCTCGTCCAGGAAAAGCGTCGCTCCATCAGCGACCTCAAACTTGCCCTTCTTGGACTTCGTGGCACCAGAAAAAGCACCTTTAGCGTGGCCGAAGAGTTCTGATTCGACGAGTTCCTCGGGAATCGCGGCCGAGTTGATCTCGACAAACGGAGCGTTGCGGCGTTTCGATTGGCGGTGGATCGCGCGGGCGACTAGTTCTTTCCCAGTCCCACTTTCGCCCGAGATCAGCACGCGGCCGTCGGTCGGAGCAACTATCGAGATCTGCTTGCGCAAGGCACGCATCACAACCGATTCGCCCACCATGATGTATTGCTCGGACAGCTCGTCCTGCAGCTGCTGGTTCGCGATCTCGAGCTGACGCTGACGCACGGCGTTCTTGACCGTAACTATCGTCCGTTCCAGGCTCAGCGGCTTTTCGATAAAATCAAAAGCCCCGAGTTTCGTGGATCTGACAGCACTTTCGATATTGCCGTGGCCCGAGATCATGACGACCGCCGCATCGACGCCCGCAGTTTTGAGCTTTTCGAGCGTCTCGAGTCCGTCAATGCCGTCGCCGAGCCAGATGTCGAGCAGGATGCAGCTAAAGCTCTGTTTCCGGACGAGTTCCAGACATGCCTCGCCCGACTCGGCGGTTTCGACCGCAAAGCCCTCATCCTCAAGCACGCCGCGAAGCGTGTCACGGATGCCGCGTTCATCATCAACAATTAGGATCAAATTCTGCATCTATACATTTACCGGCAGCTCGATAATGAACTTCGCCCCGTGAGGTTGATTGCCGACCACTTTTATTTTGCCATTGTGTTCGGCAATTATGCGATTGACGATCGCGAGTCCGAGGCCGGTGCCACGGCCTTTGGTCGAAAAATACGGCTGAAACAGCTTTTGGAGGTCCGCCGGAGCGATCCCTTTGCCATTGTCGGAAACCTCGGCGACCACGATGTCCCGAGCCGGATCGTGGCGGGCCGTTACCAATATTCTCGGATCTTCGGCATTGCCGTCGAATGCCTCAACGGCATTTTCTATCAGATTTACGAAAACTCGCTTGAGCTGTTCATGATCCAGCATGATCTCGGGCAGATCATCGCTGATCTCAAGATCGATGACAAGCCGTGTGAAACGGCCGTCGAATGCGGACTGTGCCTGCTCGATGACGTCGCCCAGGTCGCCGGCCGTAAGCTCCGTATCCGGCAGCTTTGCAAACCGCGAGAACTCGTCCACCATCGTTTTTAACGAAGCGACTTCCCTGATGATCGTCGCAGTGCTCTCAGTCACGACGTTTGCGAGCGGGCCTCCGTCGGTGATGCGGTTGCGGCCGCCGGTTTCAGTATGTCCGCTGTTCGAAAATCGTTTCGCGATCCGCTCGGCCGAGAGTTGAATGGGAGTGAGCGGATTCTTGATCTCGTGTGCCATTCGGCGAGCAACCTCTTGCCACGCGGACGAACGCTGGGCGGCGATCAGTTCCGAAAGGTCCTCGATGACCAGCACAACCCCGGCGTCCGCAGGCAGCTTTGTCGCGGTCAGAGCGACCGTCAATTCGTGGCCGTTGCCGTTCGTTCCATCACCCGCGAGCGTCGTCTGGTCCGAAGCATGACCGACACGCCGCGCCCGGCTCAGCAGCCTGCTCAGCACAGAAAGATCTTCGCCGGCGACGAGGTCTTCGAGTCGTGCTCGCTGCGTTCCCTTCGCTTTTAGTATGGTCAGGGCAGCGGAATTTATCGTCGTGACCGCGTTTTCCGGATCGAACGAGACGACACCTGTCGGCAGCGTTTCGAGTACGGTCTCTATATAACGGCGGCGTTCGCTAAGCTCAATGGAATTTGATTCGAGCCGGGCCGACATCTCGTTGAATGTGGTGACAAGCAGCGCGAGCTCGTCCTCGGCAAGTACGTCGACGCGGTGGCTGAAATTACCCTGCGCGATCTCGCCCGCGCCTTCGGCCAGAGCCTTGATCGGTGCGGTAAACCCGCGGGCGACGTGGATCGCTATCCAGGACGACGCAAATAGCAGCAGGAAAGTCAGAACACCCAGCGTCAAAAGCCCGACCTGCCGGATCGTGACCTGCTTGTCCTTGAGCCGTTCAAATTCCTGCACAGACGATTCGACGACCTTGCTGAGCGTTCGCTCGCCAAAGGGATCAGGAACGAGAATTACTCGCCGCCCGCCAGACATCGTTGCAATGCTCACATCAAAGCCCTTGCCGTCGCGAAGCCCCGGTTCCGCCACGCTGCCGGCCCTCGCAGCACCGATCAGGCGGTCGAGTTCGAATCTCTCGTCCGGCGAAACTTCCCTGTCAAACGTCGCCCTGACCGAATTATCAGCGGCGACGATGCTGATGTGAACCAGGCTGCCCGACGCGGCGATGCTCGCCAGTTCGGAATTGTCCGGTTCGGACTTTTCAAAGGATGTGGCAAGCATCCGAACCGTTTCGTCGAGCTTTGCAGTTCTGTCGAGCAGCGATTGCCGCTGCATCTCCTGCGTTTCGCTCAGAACCTTTTCCGGAATGCTCGTGAACCAGCGGTCGAGTGCACGGTTCATGAAAAGGTAAGAGAAAACCGCCATCGCAATGATCGGCATGAGGCTCAAGGCGATGAAGTATATCATCAGCCGCGTCTTGACCTGTGCCCCGAGCGTGAACGTACGGCGTTCCCTGACGAGCTTTATGATGCTTCGCAGGAAGATGAATCCGAAGATAACGAGCGCGGCAAAATTGAGGCCTGAAAGTGCATACAGCAGGACGAGATCGCTCGACGATTCGATCGCGAAATCCTTCCACAGGCTGGTCGACTGCAGGAGAACGAGCGTGACCAGCGAGCCGATCATGATCGTGCCGATGATCCATGGCATCTTTCGCCGTTTCAGCTTTACCGCCTCTTTTTCCACGTGCCCCAAGTTTAACACGGCCAATGCTTTCCGCTAGAATCTTGTGCTAGTGCTCCAGATATGAACACCATCCTATTTAATGAAGACACGGGCCTGTTGCGCAGCGGCTGGCGAGCGGCGATCTTTCTGTTTGCTTTCGTCTTGGCTGCTGTGTTCCTTGGGTCGATGGGCCAAGGCGTTGTTATTCTGCTAAAAACGATCGGTTACGAATCGCCCGCAGTATTCTTCACGACAGGTGCTATCTTTTCCCTTATTCCTACAATTCTGGTGGGATGGCTAAGTGGCAAATTCCTCGAGAGATTACCATATCGCGCACTTGGTGCCTCCCTCACTAAAGGGTGGTCGAAGCACTTTATACTAGGACTGATCGGCGGCTCCTTAGCACTCGCTATGGCTGCCGGTATCGGCATGGCGGTCGGAAGTTTCCGATTCGTGGCGAACGACGCTTCGATGACTCAGATCGTCAACTCTGCCGCTGTTTCATTCGGTGTCTTCGCCGTTGCCGCGGCTTTTGAAGAAGCCTTCTTCCATGGATATCTGCTGCAAACTTTCGTCCGTTCCAACCTTCGATGGTTTGGAGTATTACTCACCTCAATACTTTTCGGCGTTGCACATACTGATAACCCAAGTGCAAATTTGATATCAACAGCGAATACAATCCTCGCCGGCGTCTGGTTTGGTGTCGCTTACCTAAGAACCCGGGATCTCTGGTTCGTCTGGGGTTTGCATTTAATGTGGAATTGGATGCAAGGATCGTTCTTCGGTATCGAGGTCAGCGGCTTGACCGACATCACTACGAATCCTATTTTTAAGGAGATCGATTTCGGCCCTACATGGCTGACCGGACAAGCTTACGGCATCGAAGGCGGTATTCTCTGCACTGTAGCCATCCTGATATCGATCGGAATCGTTTATCTAATGCCGGGGCTTACGCCCGACGAGGCGGTTTTAGCGGCGAATACCCGCGAAGATCCTGAGCAAACTACGCCGCTTGGATCTTAAATGAAATATCGACGGCTCGAGCTGAATGCGTCAGCTTGCCGACCGAAATCAGATCTACGCCAGCGTCAGCGTACGAACGCACGCGGTCGATATCCATGTTACCGGACGCCTCAAGCAGAACCGCCGGATTGATCGAACGTGCCATTTGAACAAGCTTTGCGGCTTCCTCAGGAGTTTGGTTGTCGAGCATGATGATCTCGGCCCCGGCGTTGATCGCTTCGCGCAGCTGGGCCCAATTTGATATCTCAACCTCGATCTTGTGCAGGTGGCCGACCTTGTTCTTGGCGCCTTTGACCGCCTCGGTGATGCCGCCGGCGAGGGCGATGTGGTTGTCTTTGATCAGGACGCCGTCATCGAGACCCATGCGGTGATTTTTCCCGCCGCCGACCGTGACTGCGTATTTTTCGAGCATTCTGAGGCCGGGCGTGGTCTTTCGGGTGTCAACGATCTGTGCGTTAGTTCCCTCGATAGCCTTAACGAACTGCCTCGTCAGCGACGCGATTCCAGACAAACGCTGGATCAGATTCAAAGCTGTCCGCTCGCCTACGAGCAAAACATCTGCATAGCCTTTCAGCGTCGCAAAAACGGTTCCCGCGGCGATCTCGTCGCCATCACCAAACGAAGCCTCGATCTCTGAGCTGTCAGGATCTAGATGAAAAAAGACCGCCTCAGCGACATCGAGGCCGCAAAGTACGAGATCTTCTTTTGCCAAAAACCGCCCAAATCCACGAGTATCCTGCGGAACGGTCGCCGTTGTCGTAATGTCGCCTCGCCCGATATCCTCGGCGAGAAATTCACCAATACTCGCCAAAACTTCTCCGTTTTCTAACCAGTTCATTATTTATCTTCAGCTTTAATGGGGATGATCGGCTCTTCGATCCGGATGTCCGTGTACGAATAATCCGCAACGCTCCGCATAAATCGTTTGTCTTCGCCTGCGATCTCCTGCTCAGTGATCTTGCGAACCAGACGACCTTCGTTGTCGATCCACGACTGGGTTGTTTCGGTTCGGGTCATTCCGCCTTTTGTGCTGTCGGCCTGGACGGAACGGGTTTCATACATTGAAACCTCGACGCCGCCGATCGTGCCTCGCGAGACGAATTTCCCAATGCCTTTCGGCTCAAAAGCTCCGCCAGCGAGATCGCCGAATCTTGCTGCCGACGCCTCGCTTCCGGCTTTGCGGACCGGCGAAACCGCGACCGATTCCCAGTCTTCCTCGTTAGTGCGACGAAACGTTTTGTCGTTCACGACGAGCGTTTCGATACGATTGCCGCCGGTTTCGGAGATGATCTGAAATCTGTCAGGGTTTAGCGTCGCAAAGGTTTCCGTGATCTTGCTGAACGATGCACCATCACGCTCATTGAACCACTCGGTCGTCAGCATGACCCGGAATGATGCATTGTCGAGCTTTCGCTCAGCTTTTCCGGTAATTCGTCCGACCTCGTCGCTGGTCACGACGGCTTTCTGGCCAAATGCCGGAGCGGACGCAACAGTAGCAAAAACAGCAAAAAAAGCAGCTGAAATATAGATCTTTTTCATGAATGATTCCCCTGGAAATTTCTGAAATATCGAGCCCTTACAGAATACCACGCCGGGCAAATATAGTCTCGAAAAATTCTCAAATGACCGGCCGATCTGATAAAGTGTTTATAATGAACAGCTTCGCGAAGATCTATTTTGTCGTTCTTTCCATCGCACTTTTGTGTTGCAACGCTTGCAGCGAAGGCAAGTCCGGAATTTCAAGCCTGAGAGTCTCAAAAGACTTCGAAGGAAAGAATGAAGCTGTAAATTTCAAAAGCGGCGAGACGCTTTTCGCCAGTGCCGTACTCGCAAACGCTCCCGCAAAAGGCAAGGTTGTTTTTACGATCAAGAACGACAAAGGAGCTATCCTGCCAGGAACTGAATACAAGATCGACGTGTCAAACACCGGAACGACCGCGTACAAAGTTCAGATCGCCGAAAAAGCAACGCCCGGAAAGTACATCCTGACCGCCGATATGCATGACGGGAACGGCGAGAAGCGGGATTCGAAAAACGTTCCGATATCGATCGACGGCAGCGCAGCTCAGTAATCCTTTTTGGGTATTGGGTCAGTTTGGGCCGCTCACGTTATAGACCTCTCGGCGACCTCTGCGTATGAGCTCAGCGATCTCTGCGTTGAACAAAAGTTTGCAGAGTTTCAAGTAAATTCCTCGCAGAGATCGCTGAGAGAAGACGCGGAGTACACGCAAAGAGTAAGACATCGCATTCAAAATGACCACTACTCCTTTTTGACATCCACGGCAAAATCGCAGTACTCTCGCTACTTCGAAGCTTTTTCCATCACACAAAAGGAGAATATTCAGTGAAGATCAAACTCAGCCTAATCACCGCTCTATTTGTATTTGCCGCCGCGTGCAGCTTTAGCACGGCAAACATGAGCAGTTTTGAGACCTCAAAAGATAAAGAGGGCAAAACCAAATCGACTAACTTCAAGGCCGGCGAAACGATCTACGCCAACGCGGTCATCTCAAACGCCCCCGGGAAAACGACCACCAAGATCTATATCAACGACGACAAAGGCAAACTTCTGCCCGGTTCCGACGTGAAGGTCGAACTCGCCAGCAGCGGAACCGCCGCCTACAACCTGCCGCTCCCGGCAAGCTTTGCCGGCGGTAAATTCACCATCGTCGCCGACATGCTCGATGACAAAGGCGAAAAGAAGGACAGCAAAAGCGTAGCGATCACCATCGAAGCCGGAGCGCCGCAGCCAGCCGCGACTTCGTCAGATGACAAGGATCACGACGATAAAGGCAGCGATCACAAGGACGACAAGTAGTATTGAGGTAGATGAAGATCTGCTAAGAGTCGGAAAAACGAGAGCGGCTGTCTCAGAATTGTAATTCTGGGGCTTGCCGCTCTATTTGCGGAGAATTAACTTTGCCGATGCTCAGGCACGCGAAATTGCGGTCTAGTTGCGGAAACGATTTCCTTATAAAGTTGGTGCTTCGATCGTAATTCCTTTATCGTACTCGTAAACCTTCGTGTCGCGGATAAACTCCTTTTGAGGTCCGGCGTACGTTACGGACTCGATCTTGAGGAAACGTCCTTGAGAATCAAACCAATATTTCGTTGTATTTTTCCATTCATCGACCGACCCATTAGAAAGCAACATTTTATTGCCCTTAGAGCTGCTTTCGTATACCGTCACAGACTTTTCTGTCGTTTCGCCTGTTTCGGCTGCTGGTCTAACGGTCTTAATCTCGGGTCTTGATACGTCAATAACTGTTGCAAGCGGTGCTACTGGGTCAAGTTCTGTTTTAACGGACCATTCACCCTCACCGCGGCGAAGGTACGTGGTCTTTCCGATCTTGATCATCTCA
The DNA here is from genome assembly GCA_047600985.1 of Pyrinomonadaceae bacterium. Classification (GTDB taxonomy): domain Bacteria; phylum Acidobacteriota; class Blastocatellia; order Pyrinomonadales; family Pyrinomonadaceae; genus OLB17. The sequence goes on from JASGKA010000002.1 coordinate 1,904,261, forward strand.
AAGAGGAAGCCAGTGTATTGTTTACCGTGGATCTTATCGGGCCTGATCTCTTCCGTTTCCTGATAGCTATATGGCGTCCACCCATCCTCGAGATTCTTTGCCTTTTCGACAGTCATCTTCACCCTAAAAGGGCTTTCATCCAACAGTTGATATGCCTTCCTGAGCAACTTACCAAGTTCGAGAGGAGTGACGACCTGGGATTCTTGAGCAACGGCGAAGCTCGAAAATAACAAACCGAGTGACAATGAAAGAAGGACCTTGGGAAACAACCTGTTTTTCATAATGGGAGCATTGTAGTTCACAGGGTCTTTCTCATGCAACATTATTATTAGTACTGATCGAAATCTCAATCGAGCGATTCCAGATTATTTCTCAGGGTCGCAACCTGTCCTTCAAGCTCCGCGGAACGTTCACGCAGACCTTCTACTTTCTCCGCCGGAGCACGTTCAACGAAGTTAGCGTTCGAAAGCTGTGCGTCGAGGCGTGTTTTTTCTTCGGTCAGCTTGGCGATCTGGTTGTTGAGGCGTTCGCGTTCTTTGTCGAAGTCGATGAGGCCTTCGAGCGGCACGGCGAGGCGGGCGTCGGATGTGACGGCCTTTGCCGAGGCACGCGGAACGTCGAGTTCGGCACCGATGACGAGCTTTTCGGCACGTGCGAGTTTCAGGATCTGAGCTTCGTTGGCTCGAAAAACCTGCTGGAAGGCTTGGTCGGCCGCGATATGCACTTCGAATTTGATCGACGGAGCTATGTTCATCTCGCTGCGAATGTTTCGGACCTTTTTGATGGCTTCGATGACAGCATTCATCTCGGTCTGAGCGGCATCGTCAATGGCTGAAGCGTCGCCCGGAGGGAATTTCGCGAGCATCACGGTCGCTTCTGCTGCGGAATATGCAGCGTCGTGCAACGCATTCGAAGTTCCGGGCAGTTTCAGCCAAAGATCTTCCGTAAGGTACGGCATGAACGGATGCAGCATTCTCAGAGCGATCTCGAGTACGGTGATGATCCGCGTCGTCGAGGCAGCATCACCGCCGTTGATCTCGTCCTTCTTTAGCTCGATGTACCAATCGCAAAAATCGTCCCAGAAAAAGTGATAAAGCAGCGAAACCGCAGTGTGGAATTCGTATTTCGCGAGAGCTTTGTTAACGTCGATCGCCGTCGCATTGAGCCGCGAGATGATCCAACGGTCCGGAAGCGGCAGATCATCGGCCATCAGGCTCGAATGATCGACCGAGATATTTTCCGCATTGAGCAGACAAAATCGCGTAGCATTCCATATCTTGTTGGCGAAGTTTCGATATGTCTCGATCAGCAAGTCGTTCCATTTGATGTCGGCACCCGTCGCGATCGAGGCGAGATAAATACGCGTCGCGTCCACGCCGTACTTATCGAACATCTCGATCGGATCAACACCGTTATTACGCGATTTCGACATCGGCTTGCCGTCCTTGCCGAGAACCGTTCCGGTCACGATCACATCCTCAAACGCTTTCTGCCCCGTGAATTTCTTCGTGAGCATTATCATTCTGGAAACCCAGAGGAAAATGATGTCGCGTCCGGTTACGAGAACGTCGGTCGGGAGGAAGGTTTCGAGGTCAGGCGTTGACTCCGTGTCACCAGTCCAGCCAAAGGTCGAAAATGCCCACAATCCGCTCGAAAACCAAGTATCGAGTACATCGCTGTCCTGCCTCAGTGCCTTACCACCCGATTTCTTAACGGCTTCGGCTTCATTTCTGCCGACGTAAACATTTCCTTCCTCGTCGTACCACGCCGGGATCTGATGGCCCCACCAGAGCTGGCGCGAGATAGTCCAGTCTTTGAGATTTTCGAGCCAGGCGGTGTAAACCTTTTCGTGCGGAACCTGCGGCGAAAAATGTGGTACGCCTTCGGTTTTCATCAGGTCGAGCGCGAGGTCACGCATCTCGTCCATTTTGACGAACCACTGTTCGGACAAGATCGGCTCGACGATGGTTTTGCATCGCTCGCAAACCGGCAGCGTGATCTCGTAATCGTCAACCTTTTCGAGCAGCCCGAGTTCGTCAAACATCTCGACGACCTTCGCACGAGCGACAAAACGGTCGAGCCCCTCGAACTCCGCTCCGGCAGCCGCGTTCATCTCGCCCGCGTCGTTCATAACGAGCAACTGCGGCAGATCGTGACGCTGACCGACGAGATAGTCATTCGGATCGTGAGCGGGAGTGATCTTCACCGCACCCGTTCCGAATTCCGCATCGACATATTCGTCCGCAATGACCGGGATCTGGCGGCCGGTTAGCGGCAGATCGATCATCTTGCCAACCAGGTCTTTGTAACGCTCGTCGCTGCCGTTCACGGCCACTGCGGTGTCGCCGAGCATCGTTTCGGGACGCGTTGTAGCAACCGTGATCGTTTGATCGGTTCCCGCGATCGGGTATTTGAGATAAGTTAATTTTCCGTCCTTCTTGGTCTCTTCTTTTACTTCCAGATCCGAGAGAACGGTCTTGTCCTTCGGGCACCAATTGACGATCCGCAGGCCGCGATATACCCAGCCTTCGTCATAGAGCGTGCAGAATACGTTTCGCACGGCGAGCGAAAGGTCGTCGTCCATCGTGAAACGCTGACGGGTCCAATCGACTGAAGCACCTTCGCGACGCATCTGCTCGGTGATGGTGTTGCCGTATTGCTCTTTCCAAGCCCAGGCACGTTTTATGAACTCTTCACGGCCAATGTCGGTCGGCTTTTTGTGCTCGTCTTTTTTGAGCTGCTCGACGACCTTTCGCTGGACCGAAATCCCCGCGTGATCGGTTCCCGGAAGCCACAGCGTGCGAAAACCCTGCATACGCTTCCAACGCGTCAGCACGTCCATGATCGTGTGCTGCAACGCGTGGCCCATGTGCAGGCTGCCCGTGACGTTCGGCGGCGGGATGACGATCGAATACTTGGTGGCGTTCGGGTCCTGATTTATCTCAGGTTTGAAAAAACCGCTTTCTTCCCAGCGTTTGTAATGATTTTCTTCGGCCGATTTTGGATCGTAGGCCTTTGCGAGTTCCATAATTTCCTGTAAGCAAAACTATATTCTAAAACAAAAGCGGTCAGCTTTCATTTACGAGACGAAAACTAACCGCGAAATATTGATCTGGATCTTGTCAGGACTTCTTTTCGTGTTCCAATGCTTCGCGAATGAGTTTCTCAGCGATACGCGGAACCTCTTGTTTCGCGACTTCCCTGACAGCGGTATCAGAGAGACGCTCGATGACACGTTGGGCAATACGTTCGATCAGTTCGGGCGAGAAGTATTCTGGTTCCGGCTCAACCGCAGGAACCGGCGGTTGTTCGCCTGGCTCGTACGGGATCGTGTCGTGGATCGCGGGATCGATATCTTCCTCAGAGGTTTCGATCGCGGGCTCATCTGCCTCGGCGACTTCGAGATCATCGCTTATAGACTCGAATTCTTCTTCCGGCGAAGGCTCGTTATCTTGTTCTTCGGCAATCTCTGGTAAGTCGTCCTCGGTTTCGTCCGAAACACGCTCAAGCGATATTTCTGCTCCCGGTGCACCCGTGTTTGAGCGAGTAAAATCTATATCGTCGAAAAGCTGAACATCATCATCGCCTTCGTCGTCAGCCTTGTCGGCGGGGACAAATCGATAGTCGCCCATCATTTCAGGGGCATGGCCGATCTCGATCGTATCCATGTTCGCGACGTCGCTCGCGGGTGTTTCTGGCGAGGCGGCAGTTCCGGCGAGCCAGATCTCTTCTTCGGTCGGTTCTGTTGTATCAGGAATTTCTGGTTCCGGCTTGATCTCCCGCACTTCATCCTCAGGAGCGGGAGCGTCAGATGCGTCGTCGGTATCGTCGAATGTGAATTTAGGCTCGAACGAGCTCTTCTCTTCTTCAGAAGATTCTGATCTCGTAACTAGCGATTCGGGTGACCAATCGAATTCTTTTACTTCGTCGCTCGTCTCACTCTCACTGAGTATGTCTGCGAAACTTTGTGCCGGCTGAGCGTCGTGTTGCTTAGTTTCGATCATCTCGTCGTCAAAGCCAGAATCATCAAACTCATTTTCGACGGTCCCGAATTTTTCGGTCTCAAGCGTATCCGCAAAGCTGCTGCGATAGAGTTCCTCGATGTCGTCCGGTTCCGCTTCATCGGTGACATCCGAAAGGTCCTCGGTAAATGCATCACCGAATGTCGGTACGGGCGGAAGCTCGGATTCGACCGGCGGTTCCTGAGATTGCGTCTCTTGCGAGGTTTCTTCATTCGCTGCCGCGTCCCTGCCAAGAAGTTCCCAAACCCGCGCGACGAGATCTCGAATGGAGTGAAATGGTTTTGTCAGATGCCCGTTGGCATGAACGCGTGCTGCTTCAGCTTCGTCAAACGGTTCGAATGAACCGACGAGAAGCAGTACCGGGATATGTGTGGTTGCTTCGTCGGCTTTGATCATCTCGCAGATCTGATAGCCGTTGGTGCCGTCGAGCCCGACATCGACGAGGACAATGTCCGGTTGGATATCGACGAAACGCTGCATAGCCGATTGGGCATCGGCAACGGTCGTAACATCGATCCCTTCGTCAGCAAACGTCAACTCAACGACCTTGCGGATCGTCACCGAATCATCAGCAAGCAGAAGCTTTGGTTTTGTCACTTGGCTATTATCTCCCGGTAATCGGGATGATTTTATCAGAATTTCACGCCGCTCGCGAACCTTTTACAAGCTCGCCTGCCAACTTGATCGCCGAAACCATACTGGAAGCTTCGGCGATGCCTTTTCCGGCGATGTCGTACGCGGTTCCGTGGTCCACAGATGTGCGAATGACGGGCAAACCCAGCGTCACATTTACGCCCGAGCCGAACGAAAGAGATTTCACCGCGATCGTCGCCTGGTCGTGATAAAGAGCGATCACCGCATCGAAATCGCCCTTGAACCCACGTAAAAATATCGTGTCCGGCGAATACGGCCCGCTCGCGTCGATTCCCAAAGCACTACGGCAATGCTCGATCGCCGGGGTGATCTCAGCCGCCTCTTCGCCGCCAAACATTCCGCCCTCGGAAGCATGCGGATTCAAGCCGGCGACCGCGATCGAGACCTTGCGGCCAAGCAGTTTAGACATTTCGCGGTTGGTAAATGCGATCAGTTCGACAAGGTTGTCTTTTTTGATAAGGTCGATCGCTTTGAGGATCGGAAGGTGCGTGGAGAGCAAGACCGTTCGCAGACCTTCGGCAAAAAAGCTCATTCGGAATTCTTTTGTTTCCGTCAGCTCAGCCAAAAACTCGGTGTGGCCGGGGAAATCGTAACCGCCGAGATGGATCGCTTTTTTGCTGATCGGTGCCGTTGCGATGGCGTCGATCTTTCCGTCTTTCCACAGCTTGATGGCAGCTTCGATATTCTCAGCGGAAGCTTTTCCGGTCGCCGCAGCGTCAATACCGATCGCAAACTCTTCAGGCAGATTGGCAAGGTCGAAAACTTCAACGGAATTCGGAGCTTGCTCGCCAAATTCGGTGAGTTGGAATGTTGCATTCAGCCCGGCCGCAGTTTTTCGCAAAAAAGAAGCGTCGCCGATGATCACACATCGCGACGCCACTAATATAGTTTTATCTTCGAGAGCCTTTAGAACGATTTCGGGCCCGATCCCGGCGGCATCGCCCATTGTTATCCCAACAATGGGAAGTTCTGAATTTCTAGAGTACATCTGGTTCGAAATTCAAACGCGGGCGGGCCGCCCGTTTTCCAGTTAGTCCGCCTGACGACGCATGAACGTCGGAACGTCAAGGTTATCGACAGGCTGCAGATCGGGCGGCAGCATGATGTCGGCAGGTTTTGGCGATGCTCCAGCGGCAACGGCGTGTGTATTCTGCATGCCGGGCTTTGGCAGTTGGGCCGCCAGGACGGAATCGAATCCGGTCGCAATGACCGTGATACGGATCTCGTCGTCCATATCCTCCTTGATGACGCTTCCCCAAATGATGTCTGCGTTATCGTCGGCTTCTCGCTCGATCAATCCGATCGCATCTTCGACCTCGCTCAGGATCATGTTCGGGCCGCCGGTGACATTGATCAAAGCCGCTTTCGCTCCCTTGATCGAATTTTCTTCAAGAAGTTTGTAATCGAGTGCGGCACGCATCGCTTTCGAGGCAGCATCCTCGCCAACGCCTTCGCCGATGCCCATGAGAGCAACGCCTTTGCCCTTCATGACCGTTGTTACATCGGCAAAATCTAGGTTAATGATTCCCGGCGTAATGATGAGATCCGTGATACCGCGAACAGCCTGCAAAAGCACATCATCAGCACGCTTAAAAGCGTCCATGATCGTGATCTTTTCCTCGACCTCGCGAAGTTTCGAATTCGGAATTGTTAGCAGAGTATCGACGCAGCCGCGGAGTTCAGCCAGGCCTTTTTCAGCCTGCGCCATTCGCTTTTTGCCTTCGACATTGAAAGGTTTGGTCACAACCGCAACGGTCAGAATGCCAAGCTCGATCGCGAGCGATGCAACGACCGGAGCAGCTCCGGTTCCGGTTCCACCGCCGAGACCGGCAGTGACGAAAACCATGTCTGAGCCTTCGAGGATGTCGAGGAGTTTTTCTGTATCTTCCAACGCGGCCTGGCGTCCGATCTCAGGATTCGATCCGGCTCCGAGGCCGCGGGTCGATGCGCTGCCGAGCTGGATCTTCATCGGAGCCTTCGACGCATTTAGTGCCTGAAGGTCGGTGTTTGCGACGATGAACTCAACGCCCTTGATCCCGGCGTCGATCATTCGGTTGACGGCATTGCTTCCGCCGCCGCCGACGCCGATAACTTTGATGCGAGCACCGGTGATCGGCGGCTCATCGATAAACATTTTGAGAGCGTTTGTAGTCATCTTGATCTCATCCATCACAATAAAAGTCCCTGCAGGCGGAAACTGAAATTCTACAACTTTGATTCGTTCGAGGCTAGTCGAGAAAATAACAAGATATTGTGCTAACGGGAGAAAAGGATACAACGATTAGCATAAAAAATCCAATCGCGAAAAGCACATTTATCTAAATTTATCTCGAAAACTTCCAAACCATTCAGCGACCTTCTTCGCCGATGATTTTTCGCCCGAAGGTCCGCTTCTCAACTGCATTTTCATCGACCGAAGAGCCAACCCGCACGCGGTCGCCCACTGTGGTCCCTGAACCTCTTCGGCAAGCCCGCCAAAGAACGACGGCTCAAGATAACCTGCACGCGTCGGAGCGTCGAAGATCTGCTCAGCGATCTCCGCGATCCCGCGAACCATTGCTCCGCCGCCGGTTAAAAATACACCGCCTGAGATCTGAGCCTTCGCCTTCCCAGCCTCGCGAGCGACGTGCTGGATCAGCTCCACCGCCCGCGGCTGCATGATGTCGCAGAGAATTTCTTTGGAAAGCCCGCGTTTCTCCGTCCGGCCAAACGGAACGATCTCGATGATCTCCTGCCGTTCGTCCTCGTCCAGCAAAAATCCAGCAACGCAGCCGTAAGCTTGTTTGATCTTGTTCGCTTCCGGAATGGAAACTCGCAAGCCCGTCGCGATGTCTTTCGTGAATAACATGCTTCCGAACGGAAACACGGCCGAATGCTGCACCGCACCACGGCCAAAGATCATCAGGCTCGTGATCTCCGCTCCCATGTCGACGATCGCGCAGCCGTATTCTTTGTCATCATCGGTAAGAACGCTCTCGGCGGCAGCGAGCGGTTCGAGAACGAGATTTTCGACGTCGAGCCCGGCACGAGTTACCGCTTTAATGAGATTTTGCCTCGCTGCACTCGGGCTCGTAACTACGTGGACCAGTGCCTCGAGCCGTGAACCGTTCATGCCGATCGGTTCGGTAATTCCATCCTGGCCGTCAACGATAAATTCCTGCGGCAAACGACTGACGATCTCCCAGCCGGGCGTAAGCGGCATTGCGCTTGCGGAATCGATCGCACGGTCAATGTCTTCGTCGGTTATTTCCTTGTCCGGACCAGCTACGGCAACGACGCCGTTCTTATTCTCGCCTCGAAGGTGTTCGCCGGACAGATTTATCGTCGCCGACTCGATATCGATACCGCTGACACGTTCGGCTTCGCTCACGGCCTTTCGGATAGATTCAGCAACGGATTCGGTCGATGTGACGACGCCGCGGCGTAGGCCCTTTGATTCAGCCTGGCCGAGGCCGACGATGTTCATTCGGCCGTCCGGAGCAGGCTCGCCGACGACGCACCTCACGCGGCTCGTGCCGATATCTAGTCCAATTGCGTGTAGATCGCTATTCATAACCTAAAAATCCAAATACTGGATAAGCGGCTGGATCCCTGCGGAATCGACCGACTTGATCTTCTTCCCTTTTCCGGTAATTGCATCGATCGCCGATTTTAGGCTTTTGCCCAGATTTTCTCTCGAGAGAGCAACATTGATCTGGCTCCCCGAATCGTCGACTACGGCAACCGGTTCACGCATATTTGCGAGATTGAACTCTCGTACACGGCCCGTCACCTCAAACTGCCTGCTCTCATCGAGCATCTTCTTATATATCTTCAGCCGCGCCAGATTGTCCGGGCCGGCCTTTTCGGTCTTGCCTTCGTCCCAGCCCTGCATCACGATCGGGAAATCCTTTTCCGCAGTCTTAACGGGAACAAGAACGTTACCTTCGTTATCTACGAGGAAATTTCCAGACGATAATTTAACAACCGCAGCAGGAACACGTTCGACAACATTCACACGAATGCCTGCCGGCAGGCTTCGCGAAACGGAGGCAGATTTAACAAACGGGAATTTCTCGATCTTCGCTTTTAGATCCGCAACATCCGCGTTCCAAACGCCTTGCTTCTCTACCGACGCCGTTACCAGCTTTGCGATGTCATCCTTTGATGTTCGCTCTACGCCACGGACATCGACATTTTTTAAGTTGAAGAACGAAGACGCTGTGGCAGACTGATAGCCCGAAAAGCCCATGAACAAGATCCCGCCGATCAAGAGCACCAAAACTATCAGCGGCAAAACGTACTTCCCAAGCGGCGGCGTGCTGCCCGAACGCGAACGGCTTCCCTTCACCTTTACAGATGATGCCCTGGACCTCGATACTGTTTTCTTCTTTTTCGGCATACCTTTGTCGAAATTATTGTCGGGCTGTTTCCTTTTCTTTCAATGCGGCCAGTATCTCATCAGATAAACCGGTGATACTTCCCGCACCAAGCGTGATGACGAGATCGCCCGGGTTTAGTGAATCAATGACCTTTTGCGTCGCAGTTTCGATCGCTCCGATGTAATTTACATTCTTGTGGCCAAAACTCTTGATGTTGTCGGCAAGTACTTCCGCAGTGATACCTTCGATCGGCTGTTCGCTCGCAGCGTAGATATCGAGCAAGTAAAGAACGTCGGCGTTGTTAAATGCGACGCCGAATTCATTCATCAGTTCCTTGGTACGTGAATATCGATGCGGCTGGAAAACTACCACAGTTCGCTTTCCACCCGAGCTATTCTTAGCCGCAGAAAGAGTTGCCACGACTTCGGTCGGATGATGGCCATAATCGTCAACGACCATCACGCCTGCTGCTTCGCCTTTGAACTGGAACCTGCGATTAGCATTCTTGAATCCGGCGAAAGCCTCAGCGATCTTTTCGAATGGAACGTCCATTTCGAGTGCTACAGCGGTCGCGGCTAACGCGTTATAAACATTGTGTTTCCCGGGAACGGGCAGTTTTATCTCGCCGAGGACCTTGTCGCCTTTCGAAACCGTAAACGTCGACCCAAACGTATCGTTGTAGCGGATATCATTCGCCGAAACGTCGGCCTGAGCAGTCAGTCCATAAGTCACACGCCGACGTTTGATCTGCGGGATCAGGAGCTGAACATTTGGATCGTCGAGACAGATGATAGCGGCTCCGTAGAACGGCACTTTATTTACAAAATCTGTAAAGCACTGGATCACGTCGTCCATGCCTTTGTACGATTCCATGTGCTCTTTATCTATGTTCGTAACGACCGCTATCGTTGGGTAAAGCATCAGGAACGAGCGATCGCTTTCGTCGGCTTCGGTAACGAACCAATCCGAGGCTCCAAGCTTTGCATTTGAACCTAAAGTATCGACCACGCCGCCAACTACCGTTGTCGGATCGATCCCGGCGTAGCCTAAAACGGTTGCGATCATCGACGTTGTCGACGTTTTGCCGTGTGTACCGGAGACCGCCACCGCGTATGGCTTCAGAGTCATCAATTCGGCGAGCATCTCGGCACGCGGAATTACGGGTATGCCGTTCTGTTTGGCTATTACAACCTCGGGATTGTCTTCTTTGACCGCAGACGAGTAAACGACGACCTGCGCCGCACCGACATTTTCCGCACGATGCCCCTCGGCGATGCCCACGTTGAAGAGCGTTTCAAGACGATCTGTGTTCTTTGAGCGTTTGACGTCCGAGCCGGTCACGACGAAGCCGAGGTTGCATAGAACCTCAGCAATACCGCTCATGCCGATACCGCCGATGCCGATGAAATGAATTCGTTTTACGTGTCTAAACATTTTCTAAACGCTGCTCTTCAGTTCCTCAATAATATCCACCGTCACGCTCGCCGCATCCGGACGGCCCATCTTTTTGGCGGCGGCTTCCATTTCAGTGATCGTTTCCGGCTTTTCGATCAGGTCCTTAATTGTATTTGCCAGCGAATCGCCCGTGAGTTCGCTTTGCAGAATCATTTTTACGGCTCCCGCTTTTTCCAACGCCTCGGCGTTCTTTCGCTGATGATCATCCGCTGCGGTTGGAAGCGGCACCATGATCGCCGCTTTTCCCGCCGCTGAAACTTCAGCACAGGTCGTCGCACCGGCACGGCAAATTATAAGGTCGGCCTTGCCAAATTCGACAAAGATATCCGATATGAACGGCCTGACGTCGGCCGCCGCGAAATTGGATCCGGAATATGCCGCTTTAACATTCTCAAAATCAGCTTCGCCCGTTTGATGAGTGACGGTCAGCTTGCCTTCCAGTTCAGCAAGCGATGGCAAGGCCTCGACCATCGCATTATTTATTGCCCTCGCACCTTGCGATCCGCCGAAGATAAGGACTTGGAATTCGTCGCTGCGCTTTTTGGCCGGGACGTCAAAAAATTCCGAACGAACTGGATTTCCCGTCACCACGCCCTTTTTCCCAAAGAATGGTAACGCTTCCTCAAATGTAAGAGCCGCTTTCTCAACAAATCTCGCCAACTGCCGGTTAGTAAATCCGGGCAAAGCGTTCGAATCCATCACCAGCGTCGGAACGCCCATGATCGCCGCCATCATGAGCACCGGCCCGGAAACATAACCACCGGCACCAACGACAACATGCGGACGGAACTGGCGGATGATCTTGCGAGCCTCAAGAAAACTTTGCGGCAAAACCGAAAGGCCTTTTATCTTGCCCGCGATACCGACGTTTTTCAGTCCCGCACTATTGATGAGCGAAAGCTGAAAACCGTTTTCCGGAACTATCCGTACCTCGAGTCCGCGGGCTGTGCCAACGAAAAGCACCTCAGATTCGGGATCACGCCGGCATGATCTCAGTTGCAACGGCGATTCCCGGATAGATATGTCCGCCGGTTCCGCCGGCTGCGATCAGAACTTTCATTGCTTTACGCCATCCTCTCGCGTCGTCGCGTCACACGCTTTCGCGGAGCAGTTTCTTGATAATCGCCCGTTTCGGCGTACTTAGAGATGCTTAATAAAATACCGACCCCGATCAAAGAGATAACGACGGACGAACCGCCATAAGAGATAAATGGAAGCGGAATGCCCTTCGCCGGAAGGATCGAGATAACGACGCTAATATTGAAAAGTGCCTGCACGATCAGTCCCGTCGTTATGCCGATCGCGAGCAGATTTCCAAATCGATCAGGAGCCAGAACAGCCGCGCGTGCTCCGCGCCAGAGCAGTAAACCAAACGCAATAACAACCGCGAGAGTACCGATCAATCCGAGCTCTTCGCCGACTACCGAGAATATGAAATCGGAATATGGATACGGCAGATAGAACAGCTTCTGATGGCCTTTTGCAAAACCTTCGCCAAAAATCCCGCCCGAACCGATGGCGTACAGCGACTGCACGACCTGATATGCCTGATCATCAGCGTATTGATAAGGATCGAGAAACGCCATCAAACGCGCGACTCGCCACGGCGCGAAAAATATCGCCGCAGCACCGATCAACACCAAAACTCCCGCGACCGACGCAATGTGAACGAGTTTCGCTCCCGCCGCAAAATAAACAGCGGAGAAAATCGCGCAGAGAACGATCGTCGTTCCTAGATCTTTTTCAAGGAAAACAAGGCCGGCAAGCAAACCCAAACCAACCAAACAAGGGAAAACCGTTTCCTTCAGATCGCCTACGACGTCTTCTTTTTTAGTCAGTAAATATGCGAGGAATATCGGCAGTGCGATCTTGGTCAATTCAGAAGGCTGAAACGAAAAACCGGCGAACCTGATCCAGCGTCGAGCACCGTTGATCGGAGGAAAGCCGAAAACAGCGAGCAGCAGCACGATCGTCACGCCGCAGATCGAAAATACGACCCACGGTTTCTGAAGAATATGGTAATCGACCTTGCTTATCAAAAACATCGCGATAAGTCCGACGATCGTAAATCCGGCTTGCTTCAGAAAATACGTGTACTGGCTGGCACTGTCGGTCTCCTTGAGCGAGAACATCGCAGACGCACTATAGACCATCATCGCGCCAAACAGCGCCAGCGACGCTGCTATGGCGAACATGAACCAATCTATGCGCTTCTCTTCCGTCATTCTCAATGCCTACTGGCTAGCTACTGGAATATTTCAGATCTGAATTTCAAATCTCAGATCTCAGTGCTGAATCTCAATCACGGCAGCCTTAAAAACATTGCCCCGCTCTTCGTAGCTCTTAAACATATCAAAACTCGCACACGCCGGAGCGAGCAGCACCGCATCGCCACTCACAGCCGCCTCAAAACCTTTCGTCACCGCATCTTCCATGGAATCGGCTCGCAGGATCGGAGCAACGCCGTTCAACTGCGATTCGATATTATCGGCGTCTTCGCCGATCAAGATCAGCGACCTGACCGACGACTCGATCAAAGGAACGAGCGGAGCATACGGAGCATTTTTACCTCGACCTCCCAAGATCAGGATCGTCTTACCTTCGCCACCACTCAGAGCTTCCAGGGCTTTTGACGTCGCATCTACGGACGTAGCCTTCGAATCGTTATAAAATCTAACGCCGTCGATCTCGGCGACGAATTCGATGCGGTGCTCAACACCTTTAAAATTCGCGACCGTTTCACGCATCGATTCCGGCGAGGCTCCGCAAGCTAGTCCGGCGGCAAATGCGGCCAAGACGTTCTCGACATTGTGCAGACCGCGAAGGAATATCTCGCCCCTCGTCGTCAGCACTTTTTCCTTTCCATTCGCCCGGCAGATCAACGCTTCGCCGCGTAAAAACAGCCCTTCTTCAAGCTCGGTCTTTACGCTAAACATAACGACGTTTGCCTTAAGCCCATTTGCCCAGTCCGCCGTGATCTCGTCATCCGCATTGAGGATCGCGACGTCCTCGGCGGTTTGGTTAATGAAAAGGCGATGCTTCGCCAAAGCGTAATCGTGAAACGAATCGTAGCGATCAAGATGATTCGGAGTGACATTCAGGCAGATGCCGACGTTGGGACGAAAGTCTTTGATCGTTTCAAGCTGAAAACTCGACAATTCCGCAACCGTCCAGCCATCTTCACTCGATGATCCTGTCAGGCTAAGCAGCGGTGTTCCGATGTTGCCGCCGACCTGCGTTTCGATACCGGAATTCGCAAGCAGCTCGCCGATCAGTGCGGTCGTCGTCGTTTTTCCGTTCGAGCCCGTTATCCCGACAACGCGGCCCTTCATGAACCGATATGCGAGTTCGACCTCGCCAATTACTTCCCCGTCATTGCGGTCGACGTATCTTGCCGGAATTGTATTCGTCGGGACCCCGGGCGATATGACAACTAGGTCGATCTGGTCCAGAAGCCAGGACGGAATATCTCCGCCGATCAAGCCAACATTGTGTGATGTTTTCAAAGATCTCGCGTTTTCCGACCATTCCTCAACAGCTTTCTTGTCATGCAAGGCGACGACCGCACCTCGAGCAGCCAGGAACTTCGCAGCCTCAATGCCCGATTTCCCGGCCCCCAGAACTAGTGCTTTTTTTCCTTCGATGATCATTACTAGCGCAATTTCAATGTCGTCAAACTCAACAAAGCAAACAAAATAGCCACAATGACGAACCTGAATACGATCTTCGGCTCCTTCCACCCCGTCATTTCAAAATGATGATGCAGCGGCGTCATTTTGAATATTCGCCGGCCCGGCTGTCCGCCGCGCTTCGTGAGCTTAAAGACCGAAACCTGCAGCATCACGGACAGTGCCTCGATGATAAACACGCCGCCGATGAACGGCAGCAGGAATTCTTGCTTTGTCAGAATGGCAACCGTCCCAAGAGCTCCGCCGATTGCCAGCGAACCGACATCGCCCATGAAAACCTCGGCGGGTGGAGCGTTATACCAAAGAAACCCAAGACTCGCACCGACCATCGCTCCGCAAAAAACTGTCAGCTCCGCCGACGCCGGATTGTGCGTGATATCGAGCCTTTCGGCCCAACGGGCGTCGCTCGCAATGTACGTTAGCCCTGTCAATGCCGACATCGCTATAAACGTCACGCTGATCGCGAGGCCATCGAGACCGTCCGTTAAATTCACCGCGTTCGAAGAACCGAGCAGAATAAAGATGATAAAGCCGAGGTAAATTACCGGCCCGACCCAGCTTATACTCAACGCCTGATTGGCTTCTGCCGTAGCTTTGATAAACGGAATGCTCAGATTCCAAGGGTAATTTCCCCACGCCCAAAGTACGCCCCACACCAGCAAGGCCGTTATCAACTGTCCCGCCAATTTCTGCCGTCCGGTCAATCCGAGAGCTGCGCTTCTTGACGATCTTTATCCAATCATCCGCGAACCCGACCGCTGCAAACAGCGTAGTTGCTCCAAGTGCGATCCAGAGATACAAGCTGTCCGGCCTCGCCCAAAGTATGGTCGATAAAAAAACAGAGCCGATGATCAACACACCACCCATCGTCGGCGTTCCACGCTTTTCCTGGTGCGATGCCGGGCCTTCTTCGCGGATCTCCTGACCGAATTTCAGGTCAGCGAGTTTGCGGATCACCTTCCCGCCCAATAGGAGCGAGATCAACAGCGACGTGATCGCGGCGAGAGCCGTGCGAAACGTCACATATTGGATAACATTGAGCCCTTTGAATATGTAGGACTCACTATTTTTCCCGTACTGCTGGAAAATGAATTGATATAAGAAGTAATAAAGCATTACCCGGCCGCGGCGACCATGTCCTCCAATTCAAATTTCGTGAGCAGCTTTTCGATGACCTTCTCGGTCCGCACCCCACGCGACCCCTTGACCAAAACTACATCGCCTGGCTGGATCAACTCGCTGAGCATTTCACCAGCGGCTTCAGAATCCGTCGCAAATCGAGCGTCTAACCCATTCTGTTTCGCACCTTCAACGAGTTTTTCAGCAATACCTCGAACTCCGAGTAACAGATCGACACCAGAAGCAGCGATACCGGCACCAGTTTGCTCGTGAATACTTGCTGATTCAGGCCCTAGTTCGAGCATTTCGCCCGCAACAACGATCTTTCTCCTCGACCCCGCTCCATCGACCAGTGTTTGAACCATCGACATCAACGCATTCGGATTTGAATTGTACGAATCGTTGATCACGGTAAAGCCAGCAGCAAAATGAAGCACTTCGCCACGCTGTGGCGGAGCCTCGACGGATCGCAAACTCTGAGCAACTCCCACAACCGTCATTCCAAAACTGATACCTACCGCAGATGCCGCTAAAGCGTTCAGGATATTGTGCTTACCGTTCAGCGGAAAAACGACTTCTGCTCTCTCGCCATTTGCGGCTAACGTGAACCGGGTCTCACCGAATCGCTCGAACGCAATATTCTCGGCCCGCACATCAGCCGCATTTTCGATTCCGTAAGTTACAACGCTTCCCTTACTAAGCGAACTCATTGCCGCTACCCGCGGATCGTCGGCGTTCAAAACGGCGATCCCGCCTTCTTTCATGCCTTCGACGAGTTCCGCCTTCGCTTTCGCTACATTCTCGATCGATCCAAGATGCTCAACATGTACGGGCAAGACATTAAGTTCGACTGCAACATCCGGCGGCGTTATGCGGCACAGACGTGCGATCTCGTTCATTGGCGTGGACATGCCCATTTCGAGGACTGCGACGTCGTAGCTTTTGTCTGCGGCAAGCTTAACAACGGTCAGCGGATGACCGAGGCCGTTGTTGTAGTTCTTGATGTTCCGCAGTACTTTTCGGCCGCTTGATGCCAAAACATGAGCGGTGAGTTCTTTTGCGGTGGTTTTCCCGGCGCTTCCGGTGACTGCGACCACCGGTTTGCCCCATTCAAGATAGATTCCGTGAGCGAGCAGTTGAAATGCGGCGATAACGTCTTCAGCAAAGATCAACCGATCTTTAACTGCTTCGAGTTCGGCTTTATGCTCTTCAAATCTATCCTGCCGCACGACACACGCAACTGCGCCTTTTTCGAGCGCCGAAGCGGCGTACTTCGTCGAGTCTTCAAAATCACCATTAAAGCAATTGTTGCGATACTCCGGCTGCGAAAGTGCAAAGAAAAGATCGCCCGGCTTGACCTCGCGAGAGTCGATAGCAAAAGAACCCACTTCGCTGTTTAGCAAAGCGGGGTCGAGTGCGGCCGCAGCGGCATTCATATATTTAATGGCGGTCTCAAGTTTCAATTTCTATTCTTCCGATCAATTCCACGAGTTCGACGCGCCGGAATAATGTTGCCGTCAATCTGCCGTTCTCGGGTGTTTTTTTATCCTTGGATTTTTTCAGGTCCTTCGACTTTTCTTTTTCAGCGGGAACTTCATCCGATCTTTTCGGACTATTTGACTCAGATCGAGGTTCAGTAGTTTTCTTAGCAACCGTATCTTTAACAGGCAGCTCAGAGACTTCGTCCTTAGCGGCCAGCCGATCCAGTTTGATCGGAGCATCGGTCGGAACCTTCAGCTCGTGCAAAAGCTGCTGCGCGATCTCGCGAAAAACCGGAGCAGAGACCATGCCACCATCTCGCGCACCATTTTTTGGCTCATCCATGATCACCGCAACCACGATCTCCGGATCGTCTGCCGGTGCCATGCCGATGAACGTCGACATATACTTGCTGGAATCGACCTTTGTTCCCTTCGCATTGGTCTTCCACGCTGTTCCTGTTTTACCGGCGGCGGTGTAGCCATTAAGCTGAGCTCTCTTGCCGGTTCCGGTCAGGACGACCTGTTTCAGCATCGTGCGCATTTTCTGAGCGGTTTCCGGCGTAACTACTTGCGTTTGTTGAGCTTGCGGCAACTCGGCTGCACTTCCGTCCGCTGCCTTTACGGTCTTGATTATTCGCGGCTGAACGCGTATTCCATTGTTAGCTATCGTCGCAAAAGCACTGGCCATTTGCAACGGAGAGACGCCAATTTCATAGCCGATCGCCATCGAGGCAAGTGAGTCTCCATTCCACTTTTCAGTCGGCTTGAGAAGCCCCGCTGTCTCGGCAGGAAGCTCGATTCCCGTCTTCGCTCCGAAGCCCATTTTTTGGACCATTCCGAAGAAATCTTCTTTGCCAATGCTCAGTGCGGTCTTGATCGCACAGACGTTGCTTGAATGTGCCAAGGCTTGGGCGTATGATACCGTTCCAACGCCGTGAGAGTCGGTAAATACATGATTCGCTACATCGATCGTCCCATTGCCGGCACTGATCATGTCGTTGGGATTGAAGAGCTTTTTCTCTAGGCCGGTACTGTAAGTGACGAGCTTGAAAACCGATCCAAGAGCATACGCAGACTGTACTGCGTTGTTTGTTATGTGTATCGAGGTCTTCGGAGTTATCGTATTGGGATCAAATGTCGGATAGTTTGCCAGAGCCAAGACCTCGCCGGTTTTCGGATTCATCACGACGGCCACCCCGGACTTTGCATCGGCTTCGCGAACTCCCTTTTCCAGCGACTGTTCGACCATGTACTGCATCGCATAATCGATCGTCAGATACACATCACTCGGAGCTTCGCGTTCCGCAACATCTTCTTCATAAACTCTGCCCAGGCGATCGCGTTCCTGAGTGCTCTTGATGATCGCTCCATGGAGCAGGTCGTCCTGCGACTGTTCGATACCCGCGACACCGTCATTCTTATCATTGCTGAAACCAATGATGTGAGCCGCAATCGACTGAAGCGGATACGAGCGTTTCTGGTCATCTTGCCAGTGAAGCCCGTTAAAACGTGGAAGGTCGGGCTTTCGTGCGTCCGGCGTGTCAAAAACCTTGTTCAGCTTCTGCGAAACTTCCTCATCAAGTTTTTTGGCGATCGGCACGTAGCGTTTCTTCGAATCCTTTGCCTGCCTTAGCTGCGTTGCAAGCAACTTTTCGTCGATTTTGAGAGCTTTAGCGATCGTCTGAGCGGCGGCATTCGTGTCGGCCATCTCAGTCGGATCGGCATAGAGCGTTTTGACGCGAAGGCTCATCGCCAGTGCTCGATTGTTCCGATCATATATCGTTCCTCGAAGCATCTGCTTATGATTTATCGCAGTACGCCCGTCTTCCGCTCTCTCACGCAGCCAATCGTGCTGGGTGACCTGCAAGTGAACCAGCCGGACACTGATGCCGCCTATCCAGAGGACAAAAAAGGCCACCACGAGCATAAATCTCGTGTAGGCCACCTGTTTCATGTTCCTTTTTTGCGGACGCCGTGAATTACGCATTTTCGTCAAAACTCCGAAATTCTCTGAGGTGGGTAACTGTTAACGAAAGTGCTTATTCAGCCGAGATCGTTTTCTTGACTTCGCGGCCGTTTTTATCCGCCTTTGCGATAGCGGGCGTAACTGTTTTGGCTGCAGAAGAGACGGCCGCCGTCTTGATGACAAGAGGTTGATCGGTCTTTGCAGGCGAAGGGACGGCTTTAGCGAGTGTCGGCTGCTCAGGCTGCGCGGTTAGCGGTGCAGGATCGAGCAATCCGGCTTTTTTAGCGGCTTTTTTGATCTCGACGGGCGACATTGACACTTCTTTAGCGAGCATCAGACGGCGCTTTTCGGCTTCGAGCTGGTCAACCTGTTTACGAAGACGCGAGTTCTTCATTCCGTAGTCCATCGACGAGAAATGCTGTGTAGCGGCAAAGAAAAATCCAGTCGCGAGCATCAATGTGCTGATCAAGATAAGCGAATATGTGGTGAATCGCTTGGTGACGGTTGGCCGCGTGACCGTGATGGGTTGTTTTTCGTTTCTCTTGATCATTTTGATCCTCCGGGGCAATGGATTTTCTTAATTCTCTAACTTGCGGCACGCACGAAGTTTGGCACTGCGTGAACGCGAATTCTCTCTCATCTCGTCATCTGTCGGTACGACCGGTTTCCGTGTCAGGACCTCGACCTTCTTTGCCGCTCCGCAAACACATTGCGGTATTCGTGGCGGGCACTGACATTTGCCCGACAGCAGCTGGAATACTTGTTTTACGATTCTGTCCTCAAGCGAATGGAAGGTGATGATCGCGAGGACACCGTTGGTTTTCAAAAGTTCGACCGAGTCGAAGATAAATTGCTGCAAAATATCAAGTTCGCGGTTAACGGCGATCCGCAACGCCTGGAACGTTCGTGTTGCGGGATGCGTCCGGTCTTTGGGATTCGTTTTGACCGCTCTTCGGACAAGTTCAGCCAGCTCGAATGTCGTCGTTATCGGCGTTCCCGCATCTCGTTTTTCAATTATCCAGCGGGCGATCTTTCTCGAAGCCCTCTCTTCGCCGTAGTTATATATGATGTTCGCAAGTTCTTCGTGATCGAGCCGTCCGATCAACTCGGCTGCAGTCTCGCCACCCGAATTTGGATCCATCCGCATATCGAGCGGTGCATCGAAGCGAAAGCTGAATCCGCGATCCTCGCTATCGAGTTGCAGCGAGGAAACTCCAAGATCCGCGAGTATCCCGTCCGGCTCGGCATTGCCAACCACTTTCCCGATCGCCTCGAAGTTCGATTGAAATGGCGTAAATCTCGCCCCAAACCTTTCTAATCGCTGGCTCGCGAGTTTCAAAGCCGATTCATCTTGATCGATCCCGATAACTTGCGTTTGAGCAGAAGCAGTCAAAATTCCTTCACTGTGGCCGCCGAGCCCGAGTGTTGCGTCGACGAAAAGGCCGCCTTTGCGGGCGTCCAATATTGCGATACATTCGTCAAGCAGAACCGACTGGTGAATATTTTCCGGTTCGGCCTGTGACATATTCAAAGATCTGATCGAGCGAACTTTTTCGCGTACAAATACCGTGCACTGCGACTTCGCCCAGCGCTTAAATCCTTAAACAACTATTTTAGATTTTGTGTTTTGGCTCCGGCTTTCGAGACCGGTGTTATGCAAATACTCAAGCATTTTATGCCTATATTTCGGGCATTGTCAAGACAATATTTCTCAATCCTTCTTAATCATCTATTTAAGGGGATTTAGCTAAATCGCTGACTTTTGTGTTTAAGCGTTTCAGTGGGATAGGATATCTAGGAACTTTCGGAACATGAATCAACTAGTTATTCAACTCCTGATCTTCGGGCTGCTCGCCGCCTGCGCCAATGTGCTCGGCGGGTTGATCTTATTTCCCTCCAGCCTTCATAGTTTTTACAGGCGGTTTTTGAAATATCTCCTGGCTCTTGGAGCCGGCTTCATGCTCGCGGTCACGTTTGTCGAGATCGTACCGGAAACGATCGAGATCTGGCAGAAGAAGGGTGAAGCCCATCTCTACCTGCCGATGCTTCTGCTCCTGGCTGGGTATATGATCACTCAGTTTTTTGAGCACACGATCGCTCCGCACTTTCATCTTGGTGGCGAGATGCACTGCGACGAGCACGATCACGAACTTATTTCCCCAAGGGCCGCATACACTGCCATAGCTGGTCTGTTGATCCACACGTTCTTTGACGGAGTGTCGATCGCGGCCGCTTCCCAAATCGACGCGAAGGTCGGCTTGCTTGTATTCATCGCAGTATTCCTACACAAATTCCCGGAAGGTTTTACGATCGGTTCGATGGTCATGGCTTCCGGAAAGGGCTTCAAGCAGGTGATGATTGCGACGGCCCTCGTGGGCTCAACCACTTTTCTCGGTGTCCTCGTATTCTTTCTAATTGGCTCTAACGCTGAAAACGCTGTTGCGTATGCCCTGCCGCTGGCAGGCGGCGTAACGCTTTATGTGGCGGCGAGCGACCTGATTCCCGAGGTCAACCACCATGCCGGCAAGAATCCTCTCGTATCCATCTCGGTTTTTGCCGGCGTCGCGATCTTTTTTGTAACGAATACTTTGCTGCATCAGCTTTTTGGCAGATAGATGCTCCGCGAAAGTTTTTTGCGATCTTGGTAAAAAAAAAATCTCAATATACCCCATTTGGGTGACGACAAGCCACATCGAATCAGTCATCCTAAAGACTCCAAAGTAACTCCCACAACCTTATCTAAAACGACTGTGGCTCCTTCTCTGTCGATCTCGCAGCGTGATTGCTCTGCGAGATCTTTTTTGTCAATTGCATTCCGCCCCTTCACGCATTTTTGAAACTTAACTGACAGCCCGGGCGTATATTCAATCGGAGGCACTTTGGTAACATGCGAGAACCTTTATTAGCAGGCATTCTGAGTTTACTGGTACCGGGTCTCGGTCAGATTTATAACGGAAGAATTATTATTGGAATAATTTGGCTAGTACTGACCGGCTTCTCGTGGATCGGTTCAGCGGGCTTACTTGGATGGGTTATCCATTTATTCGCCGCTTGGTGTGCTTACAGCTACGCAAAGGATTTCCCCGTACGTACCTAGGTTTCTTCATACGATCCTCCTCTTCGCCCGGTGTTTGCCGACACCGGGCTTTTTCTTTTTTGATTTCAACAATTTGGGCTAATTGTGTAGTATTGAGCATTGCTTTTTATGGTTAATGAGGGCATTCCATTTGTAGCGATACCGTTCGTCCTGGCGATCATTTTTGGTGCGCTGCTTTATTGGCCGGTAGCTCTCGCCTTTGCCTTGCTCGCGGGCTTCATGCTGTATTTCTTTCGGGATCCAAAGCGCGAGATCCCGGCGGGCGATGGATTGATCATCTCGTCTGCCGACGGCCGTGTGACCCGCATCGAGTCTACCGACGACCACAAACTCGTCAGTGTTTTTCTTTCGCCTCTTGACGTTCATATCAATCGTTCTCCGATCTCCGGTACGATCAAGGAGATAACGTACGTTGCCGGGAAGAAAATGCCTGCCACGCGGGACGAGGCAAGCCTCATAAACGAACGTAATTCGCTCGTCATTCAAGGTGATGACGTGACGGTAACCTGTACGCAGATCGCCGGAATTCTTGCCCGCCGAATTGTCTGCTGGCCAAAAGCAGGTGATAATCTTGAGCGTGGTCAAAAATTCGGCCTGATCAAGTTCGGTTCACGAACCGACATTCTAATGCCCGCATCGGTTGAGATCGCCGTAAGCGTCGGTGACCGAGTTCGAGGCGGCGAGACTGTGATCGCCCGTGTCGGCAGCGTTAAAAACTGATTTGTGGAAGAGAAAGAAGATTCACGGCCGCCTCATCGCGGCATAAAGAAAGGACTTTACGTAATCCCTACCCTTTTCACGGCAGCAAATGTCGCGATGGGCTATTTAGCCGTCTTGTGGTCTATTCGGGGATATCAGGCGTCCGCAGCAAGTCCGGAACTCGCGGCAACGTATTTCAATAGCGCCGGCCTCGCAATTGGTCTCGCGATTCTTTTTGATACGGTCGACGGCCGTGTTGCCCGTGCGACGCGAACAGCAACAGAGATCGGTGTTCAGTTCGACTCGCTAGCCGACGTTCTGACATTTGGTATTGCTCCTACTGCCCTAATGTACGCCTGGGCGATCGCTCCCTCATTTCCCGAACAGACTTTCGGACACAATCTCGGCGTCTTTCTGCTATTCGCATACCTAATGTGCGGAGCGTTTCGACTCGCTCGATTTAACCTACAGGCAACACGTCCGCGAGTTCTGATCGAAGGTGCGGTTAAGGTGGATAAGAAAGCCTTCGTCGGGCTTCCCATTCCGCCCGCCGGCGGGTTGCTTGCGGCCTTGGTGCACTTCTCACCGACACCGTTCAACTCGTTCGGCGAACCGGCCTCAGCGTTTTACGCATATTCATTGATGGGCTTAGTGGCGGCTCTGTCGATATTGATGGTCAGCACGATACGCTATACAAGCATGAAGAACTCCGGCTCCGGCAAGCAAGGCATTTTTCTCGTCCTTGCGATTGCGGCAATGGCGATGTTCATTTTCTTCTATTCAAAATATGCCTTGCTAGCCATTGCAGCGACCTATGTTGTCCACGGCGTGATTTGGTGGGTATTCAGGCTAATTAGCAGAGTTGTTCGGCCCGAGAACGCGGCCTAGCTCTTTAATTTAGCGTGGATATTGGTGACGCTTGCCGAACGCTTTCTCCTTCGTTTGGGAACATCATAGTCGTCAACATCGTCCTCGTATTCGCGTCCGCTCGCTATCAAGAGTCCAAGCAAGGTCAAAAACATCACCGACACCGCCGTTATGTGCAGAACGAAATCAAATAAGCTGTGAACCAGGATCGCCAGACAGCCGGCAAATGCTCCAACCGCAGAGCCCTTGCGAAACTGATTTGAACCTGATGAATTCCGTATCCCTTCGCGAAAGAACCAAAATAAGAAGAGTACGCCGATAAACCCGCCGACTATCCCTGCGTCAGCAAGCACCTGCAGATAATCGTTATGTGCTTGCTCTACACGCTCGTATCCACCTGAAGGATCGAACTGCGTATACGCTTGGGGAAAAGCCCCGAGTCCCGCACCCAATGGCAGGTTATGGGCGATGACATTCAGCGTGACACCCCAGATCTGGGTACGGCTCGAAGTTACGTCATCGGAACCTGCAGTTTCTGAGAACCTTGTCAGCGAGGTATCGCCGCCTACGAAAACCGCTCCGGCGACGGCCGCGACCACTAAGGCCGCTGACAAGCCTGCTTTAATGAGCACACTTTTTGCTCCTTTTGCCTTACTTGTCAGAATGATCAATAGGATGATCTCGGCTAGCAGGGCGACTAAACCGCCTCTTGATCCGCTCAGTAAAAGCGAGGCTCCCATGATCGCGATCGAAACGATGTAGATGAGCCTTTTGTCGTTTCTTAATGCCCCAGTGAACAGCAACCCGAGCGGGAGAGCGACAGTCATTTCTATGATCGCTGCGAAATCATGACGATTCACAAATGATCCGAAAGGAATACCCGAGGACGGCTTGTAGATCCCATAGATCTTGTCAGGACTCAAAACGGATTGCAGTATCGCAAAAAAAGCGTACGCAAACCCAAATATCGTCAGCACATTCACCAATCTTCGCAGACGCCCCGCAGTATCAAGCAGCGAGGTCGTGATCAAAAAGAAGATCGAGAGTGCAAAGATGTGAACTGCCACAACCTGCGTCGCAAACGGCTCTAACGAGATCGTTCTGGGCGTTCCCGTTACTGCGGCAGAACTGGTCACACTCCCGAATGGAACAGTCTGTATCAGAGCGTAAAGCCCGAGCAGGAAGAGCGGTAGCTGCAACCGGCTGATGCTAACTTTCAGCGTTCCGTTAAGGAGCGAATCGGCTCCGAATATGGCCGACAGAATCGCGATCGAGAGAGAAAATAGTGCGATCACCGGCTGATGCACTGTCCCGTACGCGAGCGTCGTCACGATGCAAACCGCGCAGATCAAAATAAATGCGATCTTGTTTAGACGAGACATGCTGCTACAGCTTACTTAACGAGAAATCGTCATACCAGAGAATTCCGCTTATCGGGCAATCTTCTCCACAAAACTCACGGATCGTTCTGATCGAGACGCCGCCACAGTTAGGCGGTGTAGCAAAGTCGATCGCAATTTGCTGCCACTCGGCTGTCCCCGACGGCATCTGCGCCGAACGGACGAGCGTTCTATCATCATTGGCATTGACGATCTCGACTAGCGGCAGCCCGGCGCTCCGCAGATTTTCCGTACGAACCCAGAATTGCAGTCTATACTTCCGCCCGGGCTCAACGACAACGGTTTGCAGCACATTTGCAAAGGTCGGCTTGTTGTATCCCTTAAAGGTCAATCGCAGGCTTCGATTGCCGTCGCGTTTCACCCGAGCGTCAGCGGTAGCGTCGAATTTCGGATCGTTTCGCGGTATTTGCCAGCCGAATCGCGAATCCTCATCTCCACCGATCGCCTGCTCAAACGACCCATTAGTGATCGTCTCCGGCAAGGCCTGAGCTTCCGCCCCGTACTGTCGTGCAAACTCTAGGGATTCGCGGAAGTGCTTTTGATCAAAAAGGCCGAGGGCCATCGATCGGGCTATCGAGGTATTCTTTGCCTTGTCGGCTTCGCTTAGATAATTCCAATTACGGAGGGCTTCTTCCGCCCTGCCGCGAGCGGCGAGGAAATATGCAAGACGAGCCCGCATATCGCCTCGATCACCGGCCAGCTTCTCAAGTTCAGTTGCATTTTTCCCCGAGTAGTCCCAGATCAGTGAGAAAACCTGTTCGCGGAACCTGATGCTATTCTCGGCCGCGATCTTAAGTTCGGCCATAGCTTTCTCGGTTTGCTCGTGTCTCAGATAGAAATTGCCCAGATGCCAGCGGGCAGCGGAATAAGTCGGAGCAAGTTCGACAGCCTTCTTTAGTTGAGCCTCCGCCTCGGCATTCCGATCGTCCTGCTCATACGCTCGGCCGAGGTCAGTTCGCCAACGGTACTCGTACGGGCTGCGGCGAACCGCGTCTTCCAGAGCAGCTATAGAATCGCCTGGACTTTCGGCAACTGAGGCCTTCAACGAGTAACCCTCAGGGTCGCTGGGAGCCCATCGAGTTGCGATCGCGGCAATGTCACCGACGTTCGGGTCAGTTTCGGTCGTCAGCGTCGCGAGCATATTACCGAGCTGCCACCGGACGGAGAATAAGGTCACCGCGAGCACAATGACCATGCCGAGGGTGAGCATGACACGTATTTTCACATCGCTCGTATCGATGACTTTGAGGTCTGACATCAGTCTCTACTTTTCGAAGAATTCGGCGATTGTGTCGACCACTGCCACCTGCTGTTCCGGTCTGAGCTCCGGAAAGATCGGCAGGGCTAAAGTTTCAGTCGCAGCTTTCTCCGCGACCGGGAGATCACAGGTTTGATAGCCAAGATACGCAAAACATTCCTGCAGATGAAGCGGCACCGGATAGTAGATGTCGGTACCAATTCCCTTTTCAGTCAAATGTGCACGCAATTCATCCCTGACACCAGGAACCGCAATAACGAATTGGTTGTAGATGTGTCGGACGTTTTCACGCTCGACCGGCAACCTGACTTGCTCTGTCAACCCGCGGTCCGTGAACATCTGACGGTACCTCGCGGCATTCTCCTGCCGTCGCTCGGTCCAGCTGTCTAAATGCGGCAGCTTCACCCTCAGAACCGCTCCCTGAAAGCCATCGAGACGCGAATTGAGGCCGACGTATTTGTGATAATAGCGTTCCTCCGAACCGTGAACGCGGAATGCGAGCAGCTTTTTTGCAAGAACATCGTCGTTCGTCGTCATGAATCCGCCGTCGCCCATTCCGCCCAGATTCTTTGACGGGTAGAAGCTGAAACAGCCAACCGCACTCATTCCTCCGGCTCGAACTCCGCGATCTTCGGAACCGATAGCCTGTGCTGCGTCTTCTACGACGGGAACGCCAAACTTCTCCGCGACAGAATTCAGCTCCGTCATGTCCACGCATTGGCCAAACAAGTGAACCGGCTCGATCGCTTTCGTTCGCTCCGTGATCTTCGATTCGATCTGTGAGATGTCGAAGTTGTACGTATCCGGCTCAATATCAACAAATACCGGCGTTGCTCCAAGCCGTGTGATCGCGCTGACAGTCGCAAAAAAACTGTATGGCGTCGTTATGACCTCATCGCCTGGCCCGACATCCAGAGCCATCAACGCGAGCACAATAGCATCGCTGCCCGAAGCACATGCCGATCGCGTGTTTCGTACCGCAATATTCCGCGAGTTCCCGTTCCAGAGCGGCAACTTCGCTGCCGAGAATAAAACCGTTCGTATCCAAGACGCGTGCCAACGCAGCCTCGATCTCAGGGCGTAGAAGGTCGTTCTGTTCTTTTAGGTCAAGTAATGGTACCTGCATGGTTGACTCCGATTTTACTCAAACTGCGGCGTGTTTGCATTTTACGAGTTTGTTTTTTAGCCTCTTCATCTATGATCGAGGATCGAAAAAAACGCACGCTCGAGGTTATCAAGCGCTTGCGAAAGGCATATCCTGACGCACACTGCGCTCTAAACCACACGAACGCATTCGAGCTTCTGATAGCAACGATCCTGTCTGCTCAATGTACGGATGCACGGGTAAACATCGTGACCGCCGATCTTTTCCGCAAATATCACGGTCCGGCGGATTTCCTCAAAGTTCCGCAGTCGGAACTCGAACGCGATGTTCACTCTACTGGTTTTTTCCGCAACAAAGCGAAGAACATCCAGGCGGCGTGTGCTCGTATCGTTGACGTCTACAAAGGCGAGGTGCCGAAAAAGATGGACGATCTGCTGACTTTGGGTGGCGTTGCTCGCAAGACAGCAAATGTCGTGATGGGAAACGCATTCGGTATCGCTTCCGGCGTTGTCGTAGATACCCACGTTTCGAGGATCACGCAACTGCTAGGACTCACCGAAAGTAAGACCCCGGAGAAAATAGAGCAGGACCTCGCGGCACTCGTTCCGAAGAAAGATTGGGTCATGTTCCCACACTGGATGATTTTTCACGGGCGTACCATTTGTATCGCCCGGCGACCGAAGTGCAGCGAATGCGTGTTAAACGATATCTGTCCGTCAGCGGGTTTAGAAGTGGCGGCCAAATAAAAGATCCGCTCACCGTGCGGTAAGCGGATCATTGATCTGTTCAGAGCTTTATCGGGTGTATGGCATTAAAACTACCCGGATCCTTCTGTTCTTAGCTTTATTCGCCGGCGTTGTATTCGGAGCTACAGGTACGCTCGCGCCATACCCTTTCGCAACGATTCGGCCTTCTTCCACACCCATCGTTGCGAACTTCTCAGCCACCATATACGAACGCTTGTCAGTGACCGTTTGAATTTGGGCTGGAGTCCCGGTGTTGTCTGTATGCGATTCAACCGAAATGCGATAATTCGGATAATTTGAAAGTATCTCGCCTAGTGACGTAAGCTTTCCATCCGCCTGCGGAACAAAAACAGATGATCGCGTGCCTGCCCACAATGTTTCCGGCAGCGTCAGGATAATTCCCTCTTCAGTTTTCTCGACCGTGCCGTAAGTTTTCAATGCCGACAATAGCGAAGCCTCAGCCGCCTTTGCTTTCGCGGCATTCACTTCGTTATCAGCCGCTTCCTGGATAGCCTTCTTTTCGTTCTCAGCAGCCTGTGCGGCGGCAGCGAGCTTTGCGTTCGCGTTTTCCACCTCAACGCGTGCTCTGCCGAGGTCCTCGCGAAGTTTGCCATTTTCGTCGCGAAGATCTTTTAGCTGGCTCGAATAATTCATCGCGTCGCGTTCAGCCAGTTCGCGATTGCGAGTTTCGCGGGCAAGTTCGCCTTTTAGCTCAGCTATCTGATCTAAAGCGTCTTGATACTTGTTTTCCGCCGCCCGAATTTCAGCGCTGTTGCGTGTTTGCTGGTCGCGGCGTTCGCGAGCCTCTTTTCGCTGAACTGCGAGAGCCTCGGCTCGAACGGAAGCAGCTATGGACTTGCGTGCTGCAATATCGATAGTATCCTCGTCTCGACCCGCCTGAAATGCATTCTCAGCATTCTGAAGAAGCGTAGTCGCTTCAGAAAGTTCCACGTTGGCATCGCGCTCGGCACCCGCAAATTTTGCAAGCGCAACAGCCTGCTTCGCCTGTAAGATCGCGGGCGGCGTTTTCGCATAATCGACTTCCGCAATTTCAGGTGTTCTCGGATCACGGAAAAAATCGCTCGAATTGCCAAAATATGTGATCGCAGGGCTAGTTCCGATACGCTGACCGTTGGCTCCGACCGGATAAAGATTCTCGAGCATGATCGTTTGCGAAGGACGCGTCACCATGAAGTGCGGTTCAGCTGTGATGATCAACGCAAATGTCTGCAAGGGCGTGGTAACGCGGACTTTCGAATCGATAAAAAACAATCCGCTCCGCTTGATCTCGCCGAGATTGTCCGCCTGTCCTGTCGGCGAGATCGCCCACAGAACATAGGTCGCATAGCCCGCACCGAGTTCAAAGGGGCGCGGCATTTTCTCTACCGAAAGCTCGATCGTCGTGCCGCTGCGGGCCGTCCGCTTGACCTTCGCTTCGCCCTTCATTCGTGGAAATCGCGTCGTGCCGCGAAACTGTACAGTAACGCTGTCATCAAGGGGATATGTGATCGCTGTCGTCTTTCGACCAACATCAACCTGGCCAAATGCCGCAAAGCAGAACGATACAGTAAGCAGTCCGATGAGGACGAATTTCGCCGCGAACGATTTATTCATAAACTTCTCCCAAGATTGATAGCCCAATATGAAAAGATGCCACACTGCCTTTAAAAGTTGCAAGATAAGAGTTTTGGACAGTTAACCTTCAGGTAAAGTATATTCAGAGTTTTACTTCGCAGTCATGGACGATCTCAAACGCCTGCTAAAATACGTCAAACCCTATTGGCTGACATTCGTCCTGGCTTTTGTGGCAATGATCGTCGGAGCGGCGTTTGAGACGCTAACTGGAGCGTTACTCGTACCGATCATCGACCAGTTCATGGGCAAAACCGGCGGAGGAAGCTGGACGCTCTTTGACATACAGAACCTGATCCCTAAAAACGACTGGTACCGGGCTTGGATTACAATTGCGGCCCTCCTGCTTTCATTTACAGTGTTGAAGGGTATTGCCGAGTATTTCTCGTCATATCTGATGGCGAAGATCGGCCAATCTGCCGTTCTCGAACTACGCGGCGAGCTTTACAGTCATTTGCTAAAGCAGCCTGCTGTTTTCTTTGAGAAGCATCGCACGAATTATCTTGTTTCGAGACTCGTAATAAGCTGCTCTGCGATCGAGTTAGCAGTGTCTTCAAATCTGCGTGACGTCATACGCGAGGCCGTAATGCTGATAGCCTGCCTCGCCACCGCGTTTGTATTTAATTGGCGTTTGACGCTCGGTGCCCTGATCATTGCCCCTGTTATCGCCCTGCTGACCAACGGATTCAGCCGGCGGCTGAGAAAACTCGCGGATGTTTCTCTGGAAGGTAACAAAGACCTCAACGACACCTCACAGGAAACTCTCTCAAATCACATAATTGTCAAAGCTTACTCGGCGGAACCACGTGAAGAAAAGCGTTTCCTTGACGTAGCTGGAACGATCGCAAGAGTGAACCTTCGATCTGCGAGTATCGCGGCTACATCGCCGCCAACGATCGAAATGATAGGAATGATCGCGGTGGTTGTTCTGCTATATTTCGGACTTCGAGAGATCGACGCCCAAAGGATGAATGCGGCTCAGTTTTTTACTTTCCTATTCTTCTTGCTACGCAGCTACGACCCGATGCGCAAGATCTCGCGTCAGCATAACGAAATAACGAAGGCTTTCGCGGCCGCCCGCGATGTCTGGACTATTCTCGACGAGAATGACACGCTCCCGGAAAAACCGAACCCGGAGCAACTCGATTGTCTAAAGACCGGAATCAAACTGTCGAACGTAACTTTTAACTACCAGAACAGCAAACGCAAAATACTTAAAAACATCGACCTCGAGGTCAAAACGGGTCAAATGGTCGCTCTCGTGGGTGAGAGCGGCGGCGGAAAATCGAGTCTAACGCGGCTTATCCAGAGGCTCTATGACCCAACAGAAGGCTCGATCACATGGGATGGCATCGATCTGCGGGACGTGAGCGTGCTGAGTCTAAGGCGACAGATCGCCCTTGTCACCCAGGAAACAGTACTTTTTAACGATACGGTTCGCGAGAACATCGCCTATGGCAGGCCGGAAGCGACACAGGCGGAGATCGAAGAAGCCGCGAAGATCGCATTCGCAGATGAATTTATCGCTCAGTTGCCAGAAGGCTATTCAACGCTGGTCGGTGAACGCGGTGTTTTGCTATCCGGCGGCCAGCGTCAGCGTATCGCAATAGCTCGAGCAGTCCTTATG
Source organism: Pyrinomonadaceae bacterium (assembly GCA_047600985.1). Classification (GTDB taxonomy): domain Bacteria; phylum Acidobacteriota; class Blastocatellia; order Pyrinomonadales; family Pyrinomonadaceae; genus OLB17. Next base: position 1,935,439 of record JASGKA010000002.1, read on the forward strand.
AATGCCCCGGTTTTGATCCTCGACGAGGCGACCTCGGCACTCGACACCGAGAGCGAATCGCTGGTTCAAAAAGCTCTCGCAAACCTGATGCAGAACCGAACGTCGATAGTTATCGCTCACCGGCTTTCAACCATCAGAAAAGCGGATAAAATAGTTGTAATGGAAAAAGGCGAGATCATCGAAACGGGCACTCACGAAGAGTTGCTTGCTCTCGGCGGAACCTACAAGAAGCTCTACGAGCTGCAGTTCGCTGATATGGAAGATCTCGAAAGTGTGTAATTTATGAAATCAATGACAGGCTTCGGCCGCGCCGCCGTGTCCGAAGAAAATCACTCGATAACGGTCGAATTAAAAACGGTTAACAACCGCTTTCTCGACATAAACATGCGGCTTCCGGCTGAGCTTCAGCCGCTGGAACCGGTTGTCAAAAAACTGATCAGCGGACGTCTCGCCCGAGGCCGCGTTGAAGTTAATCTGCAATACGACCGCAGCGACGCTGTCGAACTCGAGATAAATCGTCCGCTGATCGCTGGTTTTCTGGCGGCGATGAAGGAAATGCAGGCCGAATATGCTCTTAGCGGCGAACCAGATATCAATGTCATTGCCCGCCTGCCAAACGTCGTAAACACCAAGAAACAGGAGCCGAGCGAAGAATTTCTCGCCGCGATCGAACAGGTGTTTTCGCAGGCGATCGATGATCTCGAAGGCATGCGAGCAAAAGAAGGCGAAATGCTCGGTGTCGAACTTTCCGCACGTATCGACGACATCGAAGCCCGGTTACCGGCGATCGAAGACGAATCGGCCAAAGTTGCCGACGAATACTCAGCACGCCTTACAAAACGCGTTACTGAATTACTTGCAAGAACTGATTCGCAGCTCGATATCGACGAGGGTCGCATTGCTCAGGAAGTGGCTTTTCTCGCGGATCGGGCTGATATATCTGAAGAAGTAGCAAGACTTAAGAGTCACATCGAGCATTTCCGGTCGATCGTAAAAGATGAACGCGATGTTGGAAAACGGCTCGACTTCCTGACTCAGGAGTTCAATCGCGAGGCGAACACGATCGCGTCGAAAACGAATAACATGACCGTCAAAGAAAATGCTCTAGCGATCAAATCGGAAATTGAAAAGATCCGCGAGCAGGTGCAAAATGTAGAGTAGATCGTTGTTGATCTTAGATCTTCGACGTGGGTTTTGGTGTGGTACTTCTGTTTGGCCTTGGTCAAAAATCAAAAATCTAAGGTCAAAGATCATCCTAATAGTGCAAGGAAAACTCATCATAATCAGTTCGCCATCCGGCGGCGGCAAAGGAACACTTATTAAGGAAGTTCGCGGTGTCTTGCCCGAGCTTGGCTTTTCGGTGTCTCACACGACCCGCTCAAAACGCTTTGGTGAAGAGGACGGGCGGGAATATTACTTCATTTCGCGAGAGGAATTCGAACGACGCATTGATGACGGAAACTTTCTCGAATACGCCGAGGTTCATGGAAATCTGTATGGCACCTCGATATTTGAAAGCGAAAAGGTAGCCAGCAGCGGCAAAGATCTGATCGTCGAGATCGATGTTCAGGGAGCCTTACAAATTCTCGAAAAACTGCCCGAACGATGCATAAGCATCTTCATTCTACCGCCATCATTTGAAGTTTTAAGGGCTCGTCTTACGTCGCGCGGAACCGAAGGACAGGACGAGTTGAATACTCGGCTAACCAACGCGTTTAACGAAGTTCTGCAGTACGAGAAGTTCAAGTACGTGGTTGTAAATGAAGATCTTCCAGCCGCCACACGTCAAATAACCGCGATAATTCTCGCGGAACGCCAGTTTTTGGATAGACAAAGGAACTCTATTCAGGGTATTCTTAATAGTTTCGATGCCTCGAAGCATCTATTCACTGGAGATAGCTAAATTATGGTCGACGAAATAGAAGAAACTGAAACAGAAGAGATCATTGATCCGCCGGCGATCGATTCGAAATACCGCATGATCATCCTCGCAGCGCAGCGCAGCAAGCAACTCCAGCGCGGAGCGATCCCGCGCGTCGACCTCGACCTTCGCAAGACGAAATCAACACGTGTAGCTATGAAGGAGCTTGAGAATAAGAAGGTTAATTTTGAGATTCTTGAAAGCTAGTTTGAGGCTTTAAAAGTTTGCTAAAACTAAAAACCGTTGCGATTTTCGCAACGGTTTTTTATTTTCTTGCCAAATCCAGCACATTTCTAACTACTACATTCCTTTATAGTTAGGTCCTCCGCCGCCCTCAGGTGTAACCCAATTTATTATCTGATATGGGTCAGCAATATCGCATGTTTTACAGTGTACACAATTGGAAAAATTTGTTTTTACTTCTTTTCTTCCGGTAGCTAGATTGTCTTCCATCTCATAGACCGCAGCCGGACAAAACCGCTGACAGGGATTGCCGTACTCCTCCGCACAAGTGGTCGCGCAGATCTCGGTGTCTAATATGTGTAAATGCGATGGCTGATCCTCGTCGTGAGCAACAGCTCCATAGAATACGTCAGTCACCTTATCGAAGGTTAACTCCTTGTCAAATGGCACGTTTGCGTACCTCTCCGACTTCAAATGATCTGAGGGTCCGAAGCCTCCGGCTTTCGCATTTCCGTTCAGATTCTTCATTCGCTCGTGACCGGCAACGTGGTGTTCTTTAGGCATGAAGCCCCAGGCGAGGCCTTTCGTCATGAACTGCAGCCCAGTGTTGATCAACGCCGACCAGCGGCCCTTCTGGAAGGCTCCGTGGAAGTTGCGGACCGGATGGAGTTCGTCGTAGATCCAGCTCAGGTTTACCTTTTCTTCGAAATGCTTGAGGGTTTTCGATGTGAAATCATCGTGTTCAAATGCGGAAATGATAGTTTCGGCTGCCAGCATTCCGGATTTCATCGCGGTGTGAATTCCCTTGATACGCTGGCCGTTAAGGAACGATCCGGAATCGCCGACGATCAACGCTCCGTCGGCGTAAAGCCTTGGCATTGTGTAATATCCGCCGGCGTTGATCGTTTTTGCTCCGTATTTGATCAGTTTGCCACCGGCTAGAACTTCGGCGACCTTTGGGTGGGTTTTGAACTTCTGAAACTCGGCATGCGGGTCGATCAGCGGGTCTTCATAATCGAGCCCCGTAACGTAGCCGATGCTGACCATGTTGTCCTTGAGCCCATAGATCCAGCCGCCGCCGTAGGTTCTCGTATCGGACGGAAAACCTAGCGTGTGGACTACTTTGCCCTCAGGAAAATTCCCCGCGGGCAGTTCCCACAACTCTTTTATTCCCAACGAATAGACCATCGGCTCCTTGTCTTCGGCAAGGCCGAGCCGTGAGATGATCTGCTTCGCCAAAGATCCGCGTGAGCCTTCGCCAAGCACCGTGACCTTCGCTAGAAGGTCGACGCCGGCCTCGAAATTGGCCTTCTGATGTCCTTCCTTGTCGATGCCTTTGTCGCCGGTTCGAACGCCGATCACGGCATCGTTTTCGTCATAAAGGATCTCAGCAGCCGGGAATTCCGGGAAAATATTGATGCCCGCTTCCTCGCATTTCTCACCAAGCCACTCGCAAACCTTGCTGAGCGAGACGATGTATTTGCCCTTATTCTTCAAAGGCGGCGGAACGATCGGTGCATTAAAGCCTTTCTTTTCTCCAAGATACCAGAATGCATCTTCTGTCACGACCGTATCGACCGGACAGCCCTGAGCCAGAAAATCCGGCATCAGCTCGCGGATCGCGATCGGGTCCATGACGGCTCCGGACAAGATGTGAGCCCCGACGAACGAGCCTTTTTCGACGATCGCGATCTCAAGCTCGCCGATCGCTTTGCCTTTTTTAAAGCCCTTTTCGATCAACTCGTCGTGTTCGGCGATCTTGTTTTTCAGGTGCAAGGCAGCCGCCAAATTTGCGGGCCCGGCACCCACAAACACAACATCCATCGGTATTTGTTCGCGTTCGATCATATGTTTTCGCTCAAAAATGAATGGTCATTCAGTTCTGCAAAAGAGTATATCAGACATTTCAATTCTAAGTCATTTACCGAAATAGCTGATAACTGGTAGCTTAAACAAATGCTGTCAGCTACCCGCTATCAGTTATCAGCTATTCCGAATAAAATGATGTGGCTTTTCTCAGCAACCACGCTGATCTCAATGCTGCTATTTTCTGGCTGCTCGGCGCGAAAGAATGTCATCGACCCCGCTCGTTCAAACGGCATTCCAAGCAAGGTTTTATGGGCATGGGAACGGCCCGAAGACCTGAAATTCATTGACCCAAACGAATTCGGAGTAGCGTTTCTTGCCCAGACGATCTTCCTCGAAAAAGATCAGGTTTCGCCGAAATCTCGCCGTCAGCCGATGGAAGTTCCGCCCGAAACTTACCTGATCGCGGTTACGCGGATCGAGACCAAGAAGGGAACATTCGACCGACCGACTTTTTCGAGTGAGATGGCCGCAAAAGTGGTTAATTTGGTGATGACAACACTCGAATTACCTGATGTAAAAGGAATTCAGATCGATTTCGATGCCGTAGTTTCCGAACGTATTTTTTACCGGTCAATGATGCAGGAATTGAGAAAGCAAATTCCAGTAAATACCTCATTTACAATGACTTCGCTCGCCTCGTGGTGTACCGGCGATGCCTGGTTCAATGACTTTCCGGTCGACGAAGCTGTTCCGATGGTCTTTGAAATGGGAGCGGATTCTGAAAAGATCCGTAATTTCTTACGTAACGGAAACGACTGGAACGAGCCGCTCTGTCGGGGCAGCTATGGCATCTCGATGGAAGAAGGCCGTTTTGACGGCATGAAACCCGGCCGTCGGACATACTATTTCAAACGATCTGCCTGGACGGCAAGCGACCTGGCAAACCTGCGTCCCTAGCCCCTGAATGCGTCCCTGGAGCGACGCATTCTCCGAACCGTTTCGCCCCTGTCGCCGAACCGTTTTCACTACCATCCCGAACCGCTTTTTCACCGAGTGACACTTTTTCTCACACTTCACGCACTCGACCCAAACCAGTGCAATTGTCACACTTTGACCAATTTTCCGGATCTGATCTTTTTACCGCCTTTTCGAAGGTCAAAAAACTTTGCGACCACCGATTTGACAAATTGTTGCATCTGTGCAACTCTGTCTCACATGGCAAGAAATTGGGAAGAATTCTTTGATCCCGGAACTCCACGCATCGCTCCGCTTCATGTTTCGATGTCGCCGTACGGCACGATAAACCTAAGCCGCAACGCTCACGAAGCCCTTGACCGACCGAGATACGTGGTGCTGCTCTGGGAAGACGATACCAACGCGATCGGAATGCGGCCGGTGCCGCCCGAAACGATAAACGCCTTTCGCCTTTATGACTCAGGCCGCTCCGGAGCCCACCGCCTCCACGCCCTGCGATTCGTCACCAAACACAAGATCAAACTCGACCGCACCGTCCGCTTCCCCACCGCCCACATCGAAGGCGGCATCCTGGTGCTCGAACTAGACAAAATAGTCCAATCCCCCAGAGCCGTCCGCCCCGTGCCGGAGAGGAAGGGTTGGAAGGTGAAAACTAAGGATGAGGAAGGGGTATTAATGGAGAGCAATGATATATCGTTGATCGATCGTCACGACATCCCGTTCGATTAGCTCGCTGATTATTGTGTTGAGATTGTTCGAGAAAAGCTTCAACAGTTCTTCGTTACTGATATTGCCGGTTTTCACGGCAAGGAGCTTGTACGGCTCTTTTTCGCCGAAAAGCTGTTGTAAAAATCGCCGTCCTTCGAAATTACAACGCGGCTTTCAGCCATGGACAACTCATTGATCTGCAAATCAGTCGTATCGTTGCCATCAGGCAGGTCTTTGGTGTGAATCGCATCATGCCCGTTGTCCGAAAGGAAGGCCGCAAGTGATCGCGGAAGATGGGCATCGACAATGAACTTCATCTTGCCAACTCACTGATCGAGCCAACGCTTGCGAGCTTGGCAGCATACAACAAACAAGCATCGAGATCGGCCCTTTCGAGATCATCATAATCCGCCAATATCTCGCTATTTGTCATCCCAGAAGCCATCAGTTCCAGCATATTCTCCACCGGATACCGCTTATTCCGAATAGTCGGCTTACCATGACAGATCTCGGGGTTGATGGTTATGCGCTTTAATAACTCGTTGTCCATACAAAAATAATAGCACGCGTACTTCGGCCCGTTCTGTATGCGGCGAATATTTTAGGCGGGTAATTTTGAACCTTCGTCGCCCTTTGCATCCCGATGTCGCAAATCCTTGTAAGATTATCGATGAATTAATCAAAATAGTATGAATGAGTTCATACTAGTTTCGTCGGCTTCAATCAGGTTAGAAGTTTTCTTAACGTACGTCGAAAGGAGAAAGTCATGCGAATTAGGAGATCGAGCGGTGGTTTGTCGGTTAATGCAATCGCAGGAACCGGAGTAGTGATGCTTGGTTTGGATCTGACGGATGCGGTCCGGGCCGGATGTTTGGGGTTTGCGATCCGGCGTGAGCGGATGGATACCGGTGAGATCGAATGGCTGCGGGGAATGAAATCGTTCGAACTGACGCAGGATGATGGCAGTGACACTGAGGGATTTCGGAGCAACAAGCATCCCATCCAGTCTTTCCAGTGGGCAGATTATCTCGCACGCCCGGATACTGAATATAGGTTTCGTGTAACGGCGATGTACGGCACTCCGGCCGCTTTGGTCGAAGGCCCAACGGTCAGCGTCGATGTCCGCACTGAACGCGAGATCGCCGATACAACTCAGGGGCAAAAGCATTCAGTCTTTTTTAATCGTGGGGCTGCAGCTTCGCAAGCCTATGCTCGGCGGTTCAATAACAAATATCCGGACGATCCGATCCAGGGGCCGGGCTATAACGCCGCCTATAAATGGCTCTCACGCGGACTGCATGAAAGCTTGATGAATTTTCTCGCCCGGGCTACCGATAATACATTTTCGCTGAGGGCCGCGATCTATGAGTTTGAATGGAAATGGACCCTTGAAGCGTTTCGAGACGCGGCGAACCTGCGAAATGTAGACGTTCAGGTCGTTTACGATGCCATCGATGCTAAGACCGCCAAAGACAATCGCGAAGCAGTTGCGGATGTTGGCATCGGCAATCTCTGCCGCGAGCGGACGCAGGGTACGATCATGCACAACAAATTTGTCGTGCTCCTAAAAAATAATGTCCCGGTCGCCGTATGGACCGGCTCCACAAATCAGACAGAGAATGGAATTTTCGGCCATTCAAATGTGGGCCACATCGTTGACGATCCTGCGATCGCCGCGAAATATCTGGATTACTGGACCGAATTGATAAAGGATCAGGCAGATATCGATCAGTGGGTCGAGACAAACAACCCCTGCCCGACATTTCCACTTCAGGCTCCGCTTACAGCCGTCTTTTCGCCCCACATCGGCGAAGATGTGTTAAAACTCTACGCAACGATCGCCGACAACGCCCGAAAGGCTCTATTCATGACCTTCGCGTTCGGCATGAACAAGCGTTTTCAGACGGTTTATGAGAAGGAGGCCGGTTTACCGCGGGCGCAGCGAAAGGTTATAAATTTTGCCCTGATGGAAAAGGAAGGAAACGGCTCCGGACTCGCCAAGGGCAAGATCGACGTGGCACGAATTCGACGCCGTTCAAATGTGATCGTCGCTCTCGGCAACCGAATAAAGATGAACAGATTTGATCGGTGGGTTCAGGAAATGCCGAAGCCGACGCGAAATGCAGGCGTTCTGTGGGTCCACACGAAATATATGCTTGTCGATCCGCTTGGCAATAACCCGGTTGTCGTTACTGGCTCGGCAAATTTCAGCGGCGCCAGTACGTACGACAACCACGAGAACATGCTGATAATTCAGGGCGATCAGCGTACGGCTGACATCTATCTCGGCGAATTCATGCGACTGCACTCGCATTACGCGTTTCGCGAAACCGTAGCAAATCAGGCAGTCTGGAATAACAACCAACCCGAATGGCGTCCGCAATTCCTGATACCCGACGACACGTGGCAAAACGGCGGATATTTTGTGCCCGGCGAAGAGCGATTTATGAAGCGGAAATACTTTGCAGGGAAAGCCTCGGATGTGAATTGAAGGGATGAAACGGATAGTTGGCTGCAACTCCGAATGCGAATCGATCGGCTTAACTAGTAGAATGACTGAGGCTCAACGGTCGAGATAGTATGTCGCTGCAAGAATGCTGGACCTGGCTACATATCTGGTGATCACTCTGTGGGCTGCGTTTCTGATCATTCTCGGGATCGTGACATTCGTTGCGCCTGAGCGGGCGAAGGCCTTTTTGTTGGCTTTTGCACAAACTCCCGCGAAACATTATCTCGAAATGCTGTTTCGTCTGGCGGTCGGAGCTTCGCTGATCGTTCAAGCCCCGCGAACGGAGTTTCCGCCGGGCTTTGCGGTATTTGGCTGGATGATTGTCGGAACCTCTACGGTCTTGCTGCTGTTGCCATGGCGTTGGCATAAGAAATTTGGTCAGGCCGCCGTTCCCAAGGCGGTTCGCTACATCGGCCTAATGGGCATGGCCGCGATCGCATTCGGATCTGTCGTGCTGATCGCTCTACTGAGACGGACCTGACCTCGCTCTGCGGTTTCATTTCTTCGATCGTTTCCACACGACCTCGCCTTTGCCGCCGCTGGTGGTTGAGGTGGTGTTTGAGATGAGGAGATCGTCTTTTAGGATGATGTTGGACGTTTGGTCGGTGGATTCCCAGTTTGGGAACGATGCGGACGCGACCTTGTAGGTGACGGTCATTTTGGCGGCGTCGAGGACGTATTTGCCGAAATGTGAATTCGTACCGGTCGTGAAGGCTTTGTTTTCTTCGGGCGTTCCTTTGGATTTATCGCCGGAGGCAAATTTCGGCCGGCCGACACGCATGATCGCGGCGGAATACTCGCCATCGCCCGTAAATATCAAAATTCCCTGCGGCGATTCGCCATAAGGCTGGCTGACAACGCCATCCTTGCTGGTGAATGTCACGGACACGAGATGCCAGGTGCCAATGACTTGTTTCGTGAGCTGTTTTTGTGAGACCTGAGCCTGGACTCCGTAAGCAGAGACCAACATAAACACTGCAAGAATTAGATTTTTCATATTTTTCACTCCTAATAAATTCTGTAAATGACTCCGTTATCATCAGATTCGACTGAGCGGCGAAAGGCTTCGGTGATCTGTTCGTCCGGGACCGAGCCAAGTTTTGCGGGACTGACCGCGTTTATGCGGACGCCACGATCAAGTTCCTGGGCAGCCGCGATGACGAAATTGTTTATTGCCGCATTTACCACCGATTTCCCGATCGAGCCAGCCGCCGGATGATCGCCCATCTTGCCGGAAACGAGCGTAAACGAACCGTTGGCGTTTATTTTCCGCATTCCCTTGAGCACAAGGTTTATCTGCGAGAACAGCTTTTGCTCGACGCCATACTGAACGTGTTCTGTCTTCAGTTCGTCTAAAGCTCGCGTTTCACTGTCACCCGCTGCGCAGATACACGCGTCCAGACCATCAAGGCTCGCGTACATCCGTTCGATCTCAACGGGCGACGAAATGTCAGCGCGAATATCGCCACCGCTTCGTCCGACGGTAACGATCTCGTGCCTTCCCGCGAGTCCCAGTAAGGCGAGCCGTCCGACATTTCCATTTGCACCTACGATCAAGATCCGCATGAGAAGATTATTACAATTTCTGCATATCAATTACTTGCATATATTTGTGTTTTTGTTGTATCTGTTTAGTTAATGAAGGGCCGATTTACAACGCAGCCGTTTCGAGCTCAGATCCTGTCGACCGATAGCCTGCCGAAGCTTTCGCGTAAAAACACGTTCTTTGACCTAATATTCGTACTCGACGGTACTGGCAGGCAGATCGTCAATGGGAACGAATTTCAGTACAAGCCCGGAAATCTGTTTCTGCTCACGCCGGAGGATAGTTTTCGGTTCGAACCGCTTGAGGCGACGAGGGTGTTTTCCGTTCAGTTCGACAATGATTTCGTGCGGGATCAGGCCAGTTCCGAGGACAGCGAATGGCTCGACCGAATGCGGTTCGTTCTCGTTAACGCGAGTCATCAGCCGGGATGTATCTTGAAAAATCAGACCGACAAGCCTGTCGTGCGAGAACTGATCGAAAGCGTGCTCCGAGAAGAGCGGAACGAGCAGCTTTTCTTCCGAAGAATGATAGATCAGATAGTGAACACACTACTGATCGTCGTCGCCAGAAACCTCTCGATGCGCTTACCCGAGCGGATCAATATCTCGAAAGAAAGCACGATCCACCGGATCCTTCAGCACATTCACCACAACATCTACGAGCCTAATAAGCTTACTGCCGAACGCCTGGGGCGTGATCTCGGCATCTCGAGCTCCTACATCGGCCGCTACTTCAAAAAACATACCGGCGAAACGCTCCAGGATTACATAACCCAATACCGCCTCCGCCTCGTCGAATCACGCCTGCTCCACACCAACCTGCGGGTCAACGCGATCGCCTACGAAATGAACTTCACCGACGAAAGCCATTTGAACAGGCTGTTTAAGCGATATAGAGGTGTGAGTCCGGCGAGGTTTAGAAGGGAAGCCCGACAGTCGGCTTTTTAGGATTTGAACTGCTCGATGTAGCTGTCGAGGTCTTTTTGGAGGTCTTTGGTTCGGTTGTAGCCGCGTTCTGTGATTAGGTTGACCAGGCCTCGGGCAGCAGCTATTTCGTCCGGTTTTGAAGCTTCGATCAGATTCTGCAGGTCGTCGATGTCTTTGCGACGGGTTTCCGGGTTGGCCGAGAGCACCTTTAATGCAATCAAAGCGGGACGCGTTGCGACTGACAAAATTATGCCCGGAAATATTTCGATCGGATCGGCCGCCTGAACGACCTCTTGTTCGATCCCGCTCGAAGCGAAAAGGAGATCGACAAACACCTCACGCTCGCCTGCGGATATCATTCTGACGGTCGACATTCGTCCGGTCACATCGCTTTCGAGTTGGATCTTAGGTCGATATCCCAGATCCATCAGACTTTGTACTATCGATTCGGCCTCGGCGTCGTTATTTACGAGGACAGCCAGATCGAGATCGTTCGTCGTTCGTACAGCCGATCGAAAAGATACGGCTATCCCCCCGACTACAGCAAACTTCACACCCATTTTATTTAGGCGTGACGTTACGACCTTTGTGTGTGCTTCGAGGTGTTTAATACGAACTATCGTTTGTAGAAACGAGAAATATCGCCGATGCGGCCTTCACCATCGCCAAATTCGGCTTCAGGCCGGTCTTTAAGCCAGTTGCAGATCTCAATCTCGATCTGTTCCGGCGTGATATCCGGATACTTTTCCTTGAGCCGAAAGACAAATGCGCGTTCGGCCAACAAGTTGATCTCTCCGATCATTTCAAATGTGGCGATACCGCTTTCCATGTCTTAATTATACCATGAATCCGGGCGCCAAATCTTCACACTACTCGTCGAACTGAGCTTTTAAACTCTCGATATACGGAGCTCTTGCGACGCCTTTTTCCGTGATGATCGCTGTAACCAGATCATTTGGCGTGACGTCGAAGGCGTAGTTTGTGATGCCGACTCCTTCGGGGGCTAGTTGGTGATTTTTTACGTGGGTTACTTCGGTGCGGTCGCGCTCTTCGATTGGAATCTGGTCGCCGGTTGGGGTGTTGAGATCGACGGTGGACAAGGGCGCGGCGACGTAGAATGGGATATTGTGGCGTTTTGCCAGGACGGCGACCATGTACGTGCCGATCTTGTTGGCGACGTCGCCGTTTGCGGCGATGCGATCTGAGCCGACCACGACGGCGTGGACTCCGCCTTTTTTCATGATGTGGCCCGACATGTTGTCGGTGATGAGCGTGACGGGAATGTCGTCTTCCATCAGTTCCCAGGCAGTCAGGCGGGCACCTTGCAGGTACGGCCGCGTTTCGTCAGCGATCACGGAGATCGCTTTGCCCTGGTCGACGGCTCCGCGAATGACGCCGAGAGCGGTTCCCCAGACGCCGCCGGTCGCGAGGGCTCCGGCGTTGCAGTGGGTGAGGACGACGTCGTTATCAGCGAGCAGTTCACCGCCGAACTGGGCGATCAGACGCTGCGATTCGATGTCTTCGTCATGGATGGCGATGGCGTCGGTTTTCAGGATCTCTTTGATCTCACTGACGGTCTTTCCTTCCGATTTTGCCTTCTGGAACGTGCGGTTCATGCGGTCGATCGCCCAGAAAAGGTTGACGGCGGTCGGACGCGTGGCGGCGAGGACCTCGCCTGCGTACTCGATCTCTTCCTCAAGGTCAGCGACCGTCGTTCCGACAAAATTCTTTGCGGCAATGGCCATTCCATACGCAGCCGAAACGCCGATTGCGGGAGCTCCGCGGACGACCATGTCTTTGATGCCGGCAGCGACTTCGTCATAGGTTTTGAGCGTGAGCCAGGTTTCCTCGGTCGGCAGCAAACGCTGATCAAGCATGAGAACGCCTTCGTCGGACCATTTAACGGGGATGATGTCGAGTTTCATAAAAGTTCTGTCAGAACCGCCTGCGGTAGCGGGCGGTTGCACGGTAAAGTTGAGGACGCTTTCCGCTAGGCTTAAACCACCCGCTACCGCAGGTGGTTCCGACTTGGGTGCGAAATTCTTGATTATACAGAATGGTGTTCTTTGGCGAAAGCCCGCGGGTGAGCGAGGGCGGAACATTCAGCCTTCGTAAATCGCACTTGCTTACGCGCGGGCTTGTGCCTCGGGTGAACTTTCCGTCACGATCGCTCGTTCTCAATTCCATGAAACTCGAACACATCCTCGACGATCTATGTGTAGCGGCGACGCGACGGTGGTGGATGCAGATGTTTGCGGCATTTACGCGTTGTTTGTTGGCTCTGGGGTTTATACCGCCGAGCATTCCGAAGATCCTGCATAAACCGTTCACGTCGCTGCCGGATTCTCATCCGGTCGGTCATTATTTCAACGCATTGATGGGAACGGGCTTCTACTACGAGTTCATCGGATGGTCGCAGATAATCGCAGCGATCCTGCTTCTGATTCCGCGAACCTCGCACATCGGGGCTCTCATGTTCCTGCCGATAATTGTAAATATCGCCGTGCTGACAAACGCTGTCGGCTTTGCCGGAACGTGGCTGCTGACGATATTCATGAGTCTTGCCGGGCTGTTCCTGGTCGCGTGGGAATACGATCGCTTGAAGCCGATCATTTTTTCGACGCGTGAGGAAAAGCCACGGCGTTTCGGCTGGCAGTTTGTGAAAATACCGTTGTTTTGCGGAATTGGCGGTGCGGCGATGGGCATTCTGTGGTGGCTGATCGGGCTCGGCAATTTCTCGAATTATCTCGTTATCACGGCGATGCTCGTTGGCGTGGGGACAGTTTTCGGTCTCGTTGTCGCGACCCATTATCGATTCATGCCGGTTGGCAAACTGAATAAATGACAACGATAATTTAGCAATGATCCTCGCAGCTTTTTTGGACGAACGCGTTTCCGTTGTGGTCGGTGATATCACCGAGCAGAACGTGGATGCGATCGTGAATGCCGCAAACGCTTCGCTGCTTGGCGGCGGTGGCGTGGACGGAGCGATACACAGCAAAGGCGGGCCGCGGATACGTTTGGAATGCGAGGAAATTCGCCGAACCGTCTATCCAAAGGGCCTGCCGACCGGCGAGGCTGTGATGACCTCTGCCGGAAATATGCTGGCAAAATACGTCATTCATACTGTCGGCCCGATCTATGGGATGAACGACGGAAATGATGCCGATCTGCTGATCAACTGCTATAAGAATTCCCTGCTCCTCGCCCGACAGAACGGCTTGAGGTCCATCGCCTTTCCGTCGATCTCGACCGGAGCCTATCATTATCCGAAACACGAGGCTGCGTTTCTTTCGTCATCGGCGATCTGTGATTTTGTCGAATCTGACAAAAGCCTCGTCTCCATCAAGCTCGTTTTCTTCTCGCAAGCCGATGCGAAGATGTTTGTGAAACACAGCATTCTTTGATGCGGTTAACTGCCGATAAAATTTGATACCACGCCGTTCTTCCGCTATATTTGTTAGCTTATCCAACAAATATTTGGACGGAGGCCTCGACCGATATCGCTACACAACAAGCAGTAAGCCAGCAGACTCAGACGGAATTCAGAAAGGATTTCGAGATAAATCGTGACATCCCGGACGTTTTACATCCCTTAATTTCCATTTCGGCCAACTATTATTGGTCCTGGCAGCCGGAGGGAACCGCGTTGTTTCGCGACCTCGACCCGACGCTTTGGGATCGGTGCGAGCAGAATCCACGGCTTTTTCTCAAGAAAGTTAAGCGGGTTCGTCTGTGGCAAAAGATCCTCGACGGCGAATATGTCGACCGGCTGAACCGATTTAACGACAAATTTGAAAGATATCTCGCCGAGGAACGCGATCCGCGTGACGTAAATATCGCCTACTTTTGTGCGGAATACGGTGTGCATAATTCCCTGCCGAACTACTCGGGCGGCCTCGGCATACTCGCGGGCGATCATCTGAAATCAGCTAGCGATCTGAACTTGCCGCTGACCGCAGTTGGTTTGCTCTACCGTTACGGATACTTTCGCCAGCGGATCTCGCACGACGGCTGGCAGCAGGAGACTTACAACGACGTTTTCGCGTCGGAATTGGCTGTCACGCCTGTTCTCGATGAGAACGGAGAGCGTTTGACGGTTACGGTCCATATCCGCGGCCGCGTCGTCGTTACGCAGGCGTGGCTGGCTAAGATAGGACGCATTTCGCTGTATTTGCTCGACACGAACGTACCTGAGAACGGCGATATCGACCGTTTGATCACAGGTCATCTATACGGCGGCGATACGGAAACACGTATCGTCCAGGAAAAGATCCTCGGCCTCGGCGGCGTTCGACTGCTGCGAAAACTCGGTGTCGAACCGACCGTTTTTCACCTCAACGAAGGCCACGCGGCATTCTCGACGCTTGAGCTTGTTCGCGAACATCTGACCGCGAATCCGGAGCACAATTTCGCCGACGCTGTCGAAGAGGTGCGGAAACTGTGCGTTTTCACAACGCATACGCCGGTTGCCGCAGGCAATGACGTCTTCAATCCGAAGTTGCTCAGCGAGTGCTTCAGCCCAGAGTTCGTTGAATCGCTGAAACTCACGAGTTCCGAATTCATTGCTCTCGGGCGGGCGAATCTCGCGGATGATACTGAGTTTTTCGGGCATGACGCCACTTGCGATACGGATGTGCCGTTCGGCGAATGGTGTCAGTGCAAAGCATGGTGAGGTTTCGCGTGAATTGTGGCTCAAAATGTTTCCGGATCTCGCGGACGCTGGTGCGGTGCCGATCACTTCGGTCACGAATGGCGTCCACGCACCGACTTGGGTCGCCCCGGCTTATCAGCGGCTGTATGAGCAGAATATTGGTGAAAATTGGCACGAGATCGTTCGTGACGAAGAGACTTGGGCGACGGCGGTCAATTTTCTGTCGGATGAGTCTGTTTGGAACACACATTTATCGCTGAAGAATCTGCTCATCGCCTTTATCCGCGAACGCACTAAATCTAAGGAAACCGGCGATCTTGACACGATCAACGAACACGAGGACACGCACCAATTGTTTTCGCCGGATGTTCTGACGATCGGTTTCGCTCGTCGCGTCGCGGCTTATAAACGTTGGGACCTGTTGTTTTCAGATCTCCCGCGTTTGCTTAAGATGGTCGATGACGCGGACCGTCCGGTACAGTTCGTATTTGCCGGGAAGGCTCACCCGCAGGACCGTACAGCGAAGGGCATTTTGCAGGAATTGATGAGTATAAATCACGATTCCAACTGGCAAAAACGCGCGGTATTCATTGAAGATTATGATCAGGAAGTCGCCAGATATCTCGTTCACGGTGTCGATGTCTGGATGAACGTCCCGCGGCGCCCGATGGAAGCTAGCGGCACGAGCGGTATGAAGGCTGCGATGAACGGAGCCCTCAATTTCTCGATCCTCGACGGCTGGTGGATCGAGGGCTACAACGGCCGAAATGGTTTCGAGATCGGCGATCTGGCCGAGGATTTGACCGAGGATCAAATGGACGCGGCCGATGGCGAGGCTTTGTATTCGACGCTCGAAAACGTCCTGATCCCGGCGTATTACGCCAAAGGCGAGAACGGATTGCCAACCGAATGGATCAGCCGGATGAAGGATTCGATCGCGACGCTGACCCCGCAATTCTCAAGTGACCGGATGGTTTTGGATTATCTCAGGAATATTTACGAAGGCTAAGGCTTGTACCACGTCCCCGAAGGGGACTGATGAAATAGCGTCGGGTGAAACGCGACGGCTCGACGGACACCAAATGCGTCCCTGAAAGGGACGAATCGGTCATGGCGCAAACTATTACGTCATTCTTATATCACGTGGTATTCTCAACCAAGAATCGCGTTGCCATGATTCGACCGGAGATAGAGGACGAGTTGTTCGCTTATATCGGCGGTATTCTAAACAACTACGATTCGAAGCTGATTATTGGAAACGGCACATCAAATCACGTCCATCTCCTGATATCATTGAGTAAGAACGTTAATTTCCCGGATATCATCGGCAAGATAAAGCGCGACTCATCGAAGTGGGTCAAAACAAAGGGAGCGATGCTGGCGAAATTTGGGTGGCAAGATGGATACTCCGCCTTCACAGTCGGGCATACTCAGATAGATATCGTGAGTAAATATGTCGCGCGACAAAAAGAGCATCATACGAAGATAATTTTTGAGGATGAAATGCGTAAATTCTACGTCAAATACGACATCGCGTTCGATGAAAAGTATGTGTGGGATTGATATGTTTTAATTCGTCCCTTTCAGGGACCGGGATTCTGTGCGATGTTATCGTCGGGTTTCACCCGACGCTATTTCATTGGTCGCTTTCAGCGACGCGGTATGACATATGAATGAACTTGAGTTTAGGACAGGCGTGATAAAGCCGGTTGAGATCTACAAAGAAGCCTGGGAGCTGATCAAGCCGCAGTATTGGCTCGTTTTTGGTGTGGTGATCGTGGGTATTCTGGTGGGTTCGGTTATTCCTATCGTCACCATCGGGCCGATGATGTGCGGCATTTTTATGTGCCTGCTCAAAGTGATCGACCGGAAACCGATGGAATTCGGTGATGTCTTCAAGGGCTTCGACTTTTTGTGGAAGAGCCTGCCGATATCGATCGCGATCATGGGCCCGTGTTTATTTTGCTGATCGTCATGTACATCCCGATGATCGGAATGGCGATCGCGGGCAGCAAAATGAGCGAATCTGAGTTGATACCGTTCCTTTTTGGCGTCGTTATTTTTGAGCTCATCGCAGCCCTCGTCATGGTTTGTTTTCATACGATGCTGATGTTCGCCTTTCCGCTGGTCGCTGATCGCGGTTTGTCCGGGCTCGACGCGATCAAGCTAAGTTTTCGAGCGGTTTGGGCAAATCTAGCCGGTATGGCCGGCCTGCTCGGTGTAGGAATGGTGATCGCGTTGGTCAGCTATCTTGCACTCTGCATCGGCGTCTATTTCGCAATGCCGCTTATCATCATGGGCCAGGCTCTGGCGTTCCGAAAGGTTTTTCCGGCTCTGCCCGAAAGCCAGTTCCAGCCTCCGCCGCCAAGTTCTTATCAAGGGGTTTCTTAATTAAATGCCGGCAAATTTTATTGAAGTAACGTCGAGCGAACAGCTCGATGCATTGTTCCGCGAGTCACACGATCATCCGGTTGCTCTCGTCAAACACAGCAACACGTGCGGCATCAGTGTGAACGTGATGTACGATCTGAAGGAGATCACGGGCGACGTCAATGTCATCGTCGTCCAGACTCATCGCGATCTTTCTGACGAAACAGCCGAACGTCTAAACCATCGTCACCAGTCGCCGCAAGCGTTTGTGATAAAGGACGGCAAGGCCATCTATCACGCCACTCATTACGGCATCGATCCTACCAAGATCGAATCAAAACTCCGAAACTAAATGCTAGAACCAACCCAAATCATCGAAGAGTCGGACAACGAGATCTCGATCAAATGGTCTGACGATACCGAGACCAAATACACTGCCCCACAGTTGCGGCGTTCGTGTCCGTGCGCTTCGTGCGTTAACGAATGGACCGGCGAAAAGATCCTTGATCAAGGTTCGATCTCGCCGTTCATCACGTTCAAGAACATTGCCATCGTCGGCCGCTACGCCCTCAACTTCAATTTCTCGGACGGGCACGATACGGGAATTTTCAGCTTTAAGCTTCTTCGGGATATCAAATAGGTCAGAACCACCTGCGGTAGCGGGTGGTCGAAGGATAGCTGGAGACGCTCAAAAATAACCCGTTGCAAGTAGCCGATTTATTTTCTTAGATGCGAATATAGTGAGATAAACCACCCGCTACCGCAGGTGGTTCTGACATGATTGCTTTATGTGGAATGACACGGATAGTCCGCTTGCGTATTTTATAACGTTTCGGACATACGGAACCTGGCTGCACGGTGATGAGCGTGGATCTGTTAGCCGTCATAAAAATACCTATGGAACTTCTAGGCTTCCGCATGAAAAGAACTGGCTTGCAACAAATGCTTCGCGGATGAATAGTGATCCAGTTATCCTCAGTACTGATCAACGCGAGATAGTAAAGATCGCCATCAAAGAAACCTGCAAACGTCGCGACTGGAAATTGTGGTCGGTCGCGATCCAGACAAACCATGCTCATGCTGTTGTTTCAGCATATCCAAAGTCACCGGGAATAGTTCTTAATGCGTTAAAAGCAAATGCGACACGACATTTGCGAGAAGCGGGTTTAGCCGATCACAACCGAAGCCCGTGGGGCGATAAAGGTAGTACCCGATACCTCTGGACAATGGAAAGTGTAGGCAACGCCTGCAACTATGTTGAAAATTGCCAATAAGGTCAGAACCACCTGCGGTAGCGGGTGGTTGAGGCTTACACGGTGTTTACCTGAGACTGTGAGTAAGACATCCTCGGAATTAAACCACCCGCTACCGCAGGTGGTTCTGACCCATCCTCGCCACGCCACCCGAATAAAGTGATACAATTTGATTAATCAACCGCCCGCTACCGCAGGTGGTTCTGACAAAACGTATGCAGGAACGCGATATTTTCGATGAGAAGCAGGAAGTAAAGACAGCGAATTTTTCGTGCCCGAATTGCCGTGAGCGGAATGATTACGAGATCCGTTGGCTAAAACGCACCAAAAAGAAGAACACTCCGCGTTTTCATAATGATAACGACCGGGCCCAGTTTCAGAAATCGCGTGATTACATGGTCCGAGTCGATGACATGCTGATGTGCAAGAATATGCGGTGCCGTAAACGGTTCGAGATACCCTCGTCGCAGTCGATTGTATTCATCTAGACAGTTTCGCCCGGCTTTCGGCAGTAAGGTTGAGTCCTCAGAAGTTTTATCACTGGAGGACACGATCATGATCGAAGGCAAAGACTTAGAATTCTACGAATGGGAAAAACTCCCTGACCAGCAACTCGACGCTCAGCGGAAAGAAGAGGTCGATGATGTCCCTGCCGTTCCCAACGAACTAAAAGAAGAAATAATAGAGAACTTCCCCGCATCGCCTGCCGATTCCGGCGGCGATATCGATGCCGAATGGCAAGAGGTTGAAACGACCGGCTCAGAAAACGTCTTCGGCCACAACCCGACTCCCGACCAGTCCGACGTCGAGGCAAATGCTCATGCGATGGGAATCGATTTTCAGGACAACGAGCCGCTTGATTTTGTGAAAAAGATCGAGAAACGGGATGAGGATCGATTTGAGCTGAATGAAGATTCAAGGTCGGCGGATGGAACGATCTGATCGTTTCCGGCCTGTGCCGCGCCTAAACCTCGGCAAAATAAGAATGGCTCGCGATTTCACGCGAGCCATTATTAATTTCATTTATCGGTGTTTAATAGATCGAGAACGAATATTCGATCTGCTTCGTCACCGTCTGGCCCTGGCCATTGGTTTTCGCAGGTTCGAATGAGATGCGTTTCGCGGCGGCGATCGCCTGTTCGCTGAGGCCGTTAGGCAAACCCTTTACAACCGAAACGCTGCCGACCTGTCCCGAAGCGAGGAACGTAACGCGAAGAATAACTGTTCCCTGAACATTAGCCGTTCTCGCAGCATCGGTATAGCCCGGACGTGGTTTCGAAAGGATCTTAATGCCCTGTGTCACGCCAACCGGCCTCGCTGGCGGTGGATTGCCATCGTCGCCATCGCCGCCACCCGTTCCGTTACCATTTCCCGAACCAAGTCCACCGCCGCTGCCTGAGCCGGTTCCAGAGCCGGCACCAGTTCCGCGGCCGCTGCCCTGACCTGTTCCAACGCCGCTTCCCTGACCACCGCCAGAGCCGGTGCCGTTCGAGAAGTTAGCAAATCGGCCATCGGGATCGCCAAATCGGTCAAATTTCTTTTCAAATGTGCGGTTTCCTTCCGTAGTGGCTTTCGGGAGGACCAATTCAGGATTATCAAGCCTCGGAATCTTAACGTCAGGGGGCCGGATCGGCTTTGGAGATTGGTCAGCAAGATCACCCTGCGACGTCTCTTCCTTCTCTTCGCGGCCACCGCCGCCACCGCCGCCGCCTTTGTCCTTATTGAGCTTTACTTCTTGTTCCTCTACCTCAGTCGGAACATCTTCGACCATCACGGCATTGAAGATATCGTCATTTATGGAGCCAACCTCAAGATCTTTGCTGAACAGGTTGTAAACCATCGCCGACATCAGGACGAAAACCATGAAGCCGAATGAGCCCACAAGCAACGCTCGACGCGTTCCGACATTCTTTTCCTGGATCTGAGTGATGTGAAATCCGCCGTCGTCCTCTGAACTAACGTTTACCCAACCGTCCGACGAAGTCCGTTTCGCATCCGCATCGACGACAGTTTTTTGTACGTATGGAGCAACCGTTGCTGCAGCCGCGGCTTTTTTCTTCGGAGCAGGCGGAGGAGCAACGACCGGAACCTCGACCGGTTGAGCGATAACAGGCTGTTCGATTACTGGTTCTTCGATAATCGGCTCTTCCACGACCGGAGCCGCCTGAACGACCTCGACCGGAGCGGGCGTCTCGATGATCGGCGGTGGTGGCGGAGGCGGAACCGCCTTTTGGACAGGGGCTTCCGGAACTACCGGACTCATCTCAAAAGTCTGCAGTGTTTGTCCGCAATTGGGACAAAAGCCGAACTTCTCAGCAAATCCTTCGTCACACGAACTGCAAAATTTAACGATCTTTCCCATCTTTCAGCCTCACTATTATCGACGCTTCCGTGGCGGACGCGGTTACTTGTAAAACGATTATACCGCGATTATTTCAGAAGTTTAACTAAATACTTAGAAATTTACGCGTACAGCTTAATGCGTAATCACTCAATCTCCATAGATGCTCCATATGTTTGACGCGATGCCTTTAGACTCTTAAAATTTTCATTTATGAAACTCGGCCGCGTTTCTTGCTTTCATTTCCACGTGTCTGACAACATTAGGCGAATATCGAGCAACTAACTGATGTCCAATTAGATATACGATGAAAAACAAGAAATTATTCCAAGAGATCGTTTTTGTCGCGTTGATCCTGCTTATTCTGCTCTCGCTCGTAGCTCCGGCGATATTTTCACAGGACCTGACTGCCCCGCGACAGGAGAAACTGCTAAACGGCCTGAAAGTGTTGATGTGGCCCGATGCAAAGGCTGACAAAACGACTATCAGAATTCGTGTTCACTCAGGCTCGGCATTCGATCCGCAAGGAAAAGAAGGCGTGATGCAAATGCTCGCCGACAATGTTTTTCCTAACGAGGCGACAAAAGATTTTTTCCGTGAGGACCTGGAAGGTTCGCTCGAGATCGTTTCGAATTACGATTACATCGAGATAAATGCCACGGGAAAAGCTGACAGTTTCGTGTCGATGATCGAAACCCTTTCAACCGCCGTGGCGAATCCGGTCATTGATAAGGAACAAACGGCAAAACTTCGAGTAGCACTGATCGAAAAGGCAAAAGCTGCCGAAGGCGATCCGATCTACATCGCCGATCAGGCGGCAGCGAGACGCCTGTTTGGAACCTATCCGTATGGACGCCCGGAAAACGGCAGTTCGGCTTCACTCGCGAAGATCGACTTCGCGGATCTGATCGATGCGAAACAGCGTTTTCTGACCGCCGACAACGCAACGGTGACGATATCTGGAAAATTTGACCGCGATCTCGCGTTTCGTGCGATCCGCAGATACTTTGGAAGCTGGCTGAAATCTGACAAGAAAACACCGTCGACATTTCGCGAACCGGACGACCCAGCAACGGCACTGCTAAACGTAGTTTCGCCAAAACCTGACGTTGCTGCGATCAGGATCGCGTTGCGCGGCACTTCGCGTAGTGCGAAGGATCTGGCAGCGTCGATGGTATTCACCAATATCCTGGAATCGCGGCTCAAGGCACGTGTTCCTGCGATCTACGCTGATCAGCTGTTTGTTCGTAACGAAGCTCACACGCTTCCCGGCATGATCACGATCGGTTTTGCCGCAGGCAAGAACGATGTCGGCAATGCGAACGGCAAGATCGAGGCAAATGAATTGGTCGGCAAAGCTCTCGCAGACGCTATCACGGATGCAGAATTCCAGGCAGCGAGATCGGCGTTTGTCGCTCAATGGTGGAAACGCGACGCAACGACATTCTGGCTCGATGCCGATACTTATAAGCTAAATGACGCTCAGGCTTATGCTCGTTCGGCTGACAATGTAACGCTCGCAGACGTGAACGCGTTTGCCGAAAAGGCACGTAAACAGCCGATCGTGACCGTTCTGCTAAATACGCCGCCCGCCAAATAAACTGTGCAAAACGAACTCACTGCAAAAGAAGCGGCCCATGCAAAGGCCGTCCAGGAAATGTTCGCCGGCATCGCCGGCCGGTACGACCTGCTCAACCATTTGCTCTCGCTCAATATCGACAAACGTTGGCGCCGGATCGTCTCGGCCGAACTTCGCGGCATTTTGGACGACCCGAATGCCCGCGTTCTTGACGTTGCATGCGGTACGGGCGACCTCTCGCTTGAACTCAATAAGAATTCCAAAGCACAGATCATCGGCACCGATTTCTGCCGGCCGATGCTGGCTTTCGCAAAGACCAAATCGGAAAACGAAACGCACGCGATCCCATACATTGAGGGAGATGCGATGGGTTTGCCGTTCGGTGATGGTGAATTCGATGGGGTAACGATCGCTTTTGGATTACGGAACCTGGCGAACGTAAGTGAAGGATTGAAAGAACTTCGACGCATTCTCAAGCCGGGCGGACGTCTGGCGGTTCTCGAATTTTCAGCTCCGATCATTCCGGGTTTTGGACAGCTTTTCAACTTCTATTTCTCACACGTCCTTCCGCGGATCGGCGGCGCAGTAAGCGGTTCACGCGGTGCGTACGAATATCTTCCCGATTCGGTCTCAAAATTCCCAAATCAGAAAAAGCTCGCGGCGTTGATGGAAACAACTGGATTCGAGTCAGTTAAATTCAAAAACCTGACCGGCGGCATCGCAGCTCTCCATACTGGAACCAAGATCTAATGCCAGGAACACGGGCGGCCTCGCCCGCAGCCGTTCCGTTTCTAACTCGCCGTGTGCGAAGGTCGATCTAAACGATGTTTGTCACGTCGCAGGAACCTACGTGCAGGCGAGGCCGCCTGCGATCCGGGCTCCAGTCGTTTGTTTTCCCTCGCCATAAATTATAAAATTCAAAGGCTCGCCGAGATTCCGGATGAAATATAAACTGCAGAATTTTGCCCGCCAGCTTGCCTTAATGCTTCTGGTTATCTGGACGGTCGTTTCGCTGGTGACGCTGCTCATCGAAGCCGTCCCGGGCGATCCTGCGACGGTTATCCTGGGCGAAACTGCGACGCAGGAACAGCTCGAGAATTTCCGTGCAAAACACGGGCTCGATAAGCCGGCATTCTTCATTTCGTACGGCGACAACGGCTTCAAATGGAACGGCATGGAGAATCGCTATGCCGAATATTTCACGGGCCTGCTTCAGGGCGACCTCGGACGTTCGTTTCAATCGAATCGTCCCGTCGCCGAGATGATATTTGAACGCTATCCTTCGACTATAAAGCTTGCGATCGCTGCGATGCTCGTTGCTATCGGCATCGCCCTGCCCTTAGGCGTTCTCGCAGGCTCGCGAAAGGGTTCGCTAGTCGATAATGCGACGTCGGTTTTCGCACTGATGGGAATATCGCTGCCAACATTCGTGATCGGGCCGTTTTTGGTTTATATATTCGCCGTAAAACTCGGCTGGGTCTCAGCGACAGGCAGCCTGTATCCCGAAGACATAATTCTGCCCGCCGTCACCCTCGGAGCCGCACTCTCGGCAATTCTGACACGCATGATCCGCAGCAGTGTGATCGAGGAACTCGGCGAAGATTACGTCCGGACCGCCCGAGCCAAAGGCGTCAGCGAACGAAAGGTTCTCTACAAACACGTCCTAAAAAACGGCCTTATTCCGGTCGTAACGATCTTAGGTTTGCAGCTCGGTGTGTTGCTCGCCGGAGCTATCATCACGGAAAGGATATTTAATTGGCAGGGTTTGGGATTGTTACTACTTGAGGATGGGATCGGAAAACGCGATTACCGCTTGGTTCAGGGGTGCGTTTTGGTAATAAGCGTGACCTTTATTTTGGCGAATTCGCTGACGGATTTTGTTTATCGCAAGTTAGATCCGCGTATCCGCTTGTCATGAGCTTTCAGTTAATCGCTATCAGTTATCAGTTATTTCGAATTGAATCTATCTAATGAGTCGTTTAGCGTACATCGGATTTGTGATCGCGGGCCTTTTTATATTGGCCGCGATCTTTGCGCCGTTCATTGCGACGCACGATGTGACGATTCAGGATCTCGCGATGCGGTATGTGCCGCCTTCGGCTGAGCATTGGTTCGGGACCGACGGGCTCGGGCGCGACGTATTTTCGCGGGTCGTTTTCGGGGCGAGGATCTCGCTTGAGGTTGGGATCACGGTCGTTATTGTTTCGTCGATTTTCGGAACCATAATCGGTGCGATAGCAGGATTTTACGGCGGTTTTGTTGATAAATTCCTGTCAGGTTACGTTTTTAACGTCTTTCTGGCCTTTCCAGGTTTGCTCCTCGCGATCGCCCTTGTAGCATTTCTCGGCGCGGGACAAGGAAAGCTGATCCTCGCTCTATGCGTGATCGGCTGGGTAGGCTACGCACGCGTCATGCGCGGGCAGGTTTTGAAGGTCCGCGAATACGATTACGTGCTTGCCGCTCGTGCGCTCGGGGCGAGCAATATGCGAATACTTTTCACCCACATCCTGCCGAACGCGGTTCAACCGCTGATCGTTCAGGCATCGCTTGGAATGGCGGGAGCGGTGCTTTCCGAAGCTTCCCTCTCATTTCTCGGCCTCGGAATTCCGCCGCCGGCTCCGAGTTGGGGCACGATGGTCGAGGAAGCTAGACAGTTTTTCAGCAGTTCGCCGCACGTTTTGTTTTTCCCTGGAATGGCGATCGCACTGACTGTACTCGCATTTAACTTCATTGGCGATGGCCTTCGCGAATATCTCGACCCTAAGCAACGCAGCAGATAATGGCGGACCCCGAATACAAGATCTTCCCGCTTGGTGACACGGCTCTGACCGTCGAATTTGGAAACACGATATCACCCGATTTCAATCAAAGAGCCATCACCTTAGCGGAAATCATTGAAAATGATCCATTCGCAGGCTTTATCGAAGCAGTCCCCGCTTACGCATCAACGACGATCTTTTATGACGTGGTTGCTGTTAGAAGTTCGTTTCCCGATTTCCCGACCGCATTCGACGCGGTAAAACATCTCATCACGCAAACTAATTCGAACCTTTCCGAACCTCAGACGGATGCCGTCCGCTTGGTCGATATTCCCGTCACATTCGACCGCCAAGGTGAATTCGATCTCAGTCACATCGCCAACGCACACGCCTTGTCGATCGACAAGGTTATCGGGATATTCACGGCGAAACCGTATCGCGTTTATATGCTCGGGTTTCTCCCTGGATTCAGTTACATGGGTGAGGTCGATGAGCGAATTGCGACGCCGCGAAAACAAACTCCGCGGACGCTGGTGCCGAAAGGGAGTGTCGGGATCGCTGGTTCCCAAACAGGCATCTATTCGCTGGCATCTCCCGGCGGCTGGCAGATAATAGGACGCACGGATATTGAAATGTTTACACCAGATGGCGATGAGCCGTGCGTTCTGCGGCCCGGCGATTCGGTTAGATTTTTCGAAACAGCCAACTAGAGATAATGAGCATCTTGATTCGAAAACCCGGAATTCTGACGACCATACAAGATACCGGCCGTCACGGCTTTCGTAAATTCGGCATCAATCCGGGCGGAGCGATGGATCAAACCGCAGCGAGATTAGCTAATATTATTCTCTGCAATGACGAAAACGCAGCGGTTATAGAAGCTCATTTTCCGGCGCCCGAGATCGTTTTTGAGGATGACACGTTGGTCGCGCTCGGCGGTGCAGACTTTGCACCGGGGCTTGATGGCATTGCGGTAGAAAACTGGCGATGCTTTAATGCCGAAAAGGGCTCAACACTCAGATTCAAGAACAAAAATGCCGGAAATCGATGTTACATTGCTGTTCGCGGCGGCGTGGATGTAGAAAAGTGGCTCGGCAGTGCAAGTACAAGTCTAACGGCGTCTATCGGCGGCTACAAAGGGAGAAAACTTGAGGCCGGCGACCGGATCTCGATCAACGCAGTGTCGTTCGACAAACGATTCGCCGGGCGGCGTGTTTCGCCGTCGCTGATCCCGATGTATCGGCCGTTTCCGACGGTTCGCGTGGTGCCGTGTGCCGAATTTACATATCTGAGCTCGAACGGCCTGGATCTGCTCGAGTTTCAGGATTTTACGATCTCGCATCAGTCGAATCGAATGGGCTTCCGACTTACTGGTTCTCCGATCGCCCTTGATCATCCTCTCGAACTTGTTTCCTCGGCGGTCTGTTTTGGAACTATCCAATTGCTGCCGGACGGCCAGCTCATTGTTCTCATGGCCGATCATCAAACAACCGGCGGCTACCCGCGGCTTGCTCAGGTAATAAGCCGAGACCTGCCATTGATCGCTCAACTTGGAGCGAACGAAAAGGTCGCATTTTACTTCGTGGATGTTGCCCACGCCGAGGAGCTTGCCGAGGAGTTTGAGCGGGATATTGCGAAGCTTCGGATCGGTGCCAGAATGCTGATATGAAAATGTCGATCGACCTGAATTGCGATCTGGGCGAGGGCTGCGGCAACGACGCGGAATTAATGCCGCTGATATCCTCAGCAAATATTGCCTGCGGCTATCATGCGGGTGATGCTGACACGATGAAACGAACGGTTGATCTTGCTTTAGAATGCGGTGTCGCGATCGGTGCTCATCCTGGTTACGCAGATCGCGAGAATTTCGGGCGTACAGAGATGAAATTGCCGGATTCCGAAATTGGGGAGATCGTTACGGATCAGATAGCGAAACTCGCTGACATAGCCGAAGCGGCCCGTGGGCGCATTTCGCATGTAAAACCGCACGGCGCGTTGTACAATCGATCAGCCCGGGATCAACATCTTGCGACCGTCATTGCAGAAGCGGTCAAAAGCTTTGATCCGGAACTAGTTTTGTTTGGATTGGCAGGAAGTCATTCGATCGTAGAGGCCCAAAGGATCGGGCTGAAAACTGCTTCCGAAGTGTTCGCGGATCGGACGTATCAAACTGACGGTTCATTAACGCCTCGCTCTCAAAAGGACGCCCTGATCAAGGATGAAAACGATGCGGTTGAACAGGTCCTGGACATGATCAAATACGGACGTGTGCGTTCGACGGAAGCGATAATGATGCGCGTTATTGCCGAGACCTTATGCGTACATGGCGATGGTGCAAGGCCTGTAGAATTCGCATCGTTGATCCGCAGATCGCTTGAAGATCTCGGTGTGAGCATCAAGCCGCCGGGCTAGAGCCCCGACATTTCTGAAACATGAGCGAAGACAAATCAAGATCGATAACGTCTGTCATATTCGGCGCCGCCTTTCTGATGGCGACGTCCGCCGTCGGTCCCGGTTTTTTGACCCAGACGACTGTGTTTACTAAGCAGCTTTTAGCAAGCTTTGGTTTCGTCATCTTGCTTTCGGTAATTCTGGATATTTTCGCTCAGTTGAATATCTGGCGTGTGCTCGCAGTCAGTGGAAAGCGCGGCCAGGACGTCGCAAACGAGACATTGCCCGGCAGTGGTTATCTACTCGCAGCTCTTGTTGCGGCAGGCGGGTTAGTTTTCAATATCGGAAACGTCGCGGGATGCGGCCTCGGTCTGAACGCGGCTCTTGATATTCCGGTCGAATACGGCGCGATCCTAAGTGCGGTCGCGGCGGTCGCTTTGTTTTTGTTCAAAGAAGCGGGAAAGGCGATGGACCTTTTTGTTAAGATCCTGGGCGTTCTGATGCTTGTTCTCATCGCTTACGTCGTTTACGCGTCCCAGCCGCCATTGGCCGAAGCCGCGATACGCACCGTTTGGCCCACTCAGATCGATCCGAAGGCAGTCGTTACGCTCGTGGGCGGAACCGTCGGCGGATACATTACTTTTGCGGGAGCACACCGTCTGATCGACGCTGGCGTGACCGGCAAAGAGAACCTCGCTCAGGTCAGCCGTGGAGCATATTCCGGTATCTTGCTGACAGCGATCATTAGGTTCTTTCTATTCCTTGCGGCATTGGGCGTCATCACGCTCGGAATGGCGATCGACGACAAGAATCCGCCGGCCTCGGTATTTCAGAATGCCGCCGGAGGTCTGGGTCTTCGGCTTTTCGGTGTCGTCATGTGGGCGGCGGCGATAACCTCGGTCGTGGGAGCGGCGTTTACATCGGTGTCGTTTCTCAAGACCTTTCATCCTTCTCTCGAAAAACGAAGCAATCATCTCGTCATTGCATTTATGCTGGTTTCGAGTGTGATCTTTCTTCTTTTAGGCAATCCGGTTCGGCTGCTCATTTTCGCAGGTACGGTCAATGGTTTCATACTGCCAGTTGGGCTGGCTCTGATCCTGATCGCATCGCGGAAAACAAGCCTGCTTGGCGATTACAAACATCCGCTCTGGCTTCAGTTGGCTGGTTGGGGCGTCGTCGCGGTGATGCTTGGATTCAGTATTTCAACCATCGTGACAATGCTTAGCTAGAAACATTTCAAACCTTTTCGCATCTTTTGTGCATCAAATTGCCAAACTCCGACGTCTTACACTTTAATTAGAGGTTTTGCAGAACTATGTACCGACTTTTGAGTTTGCTCGCCATCACGATCTTTGCCTCGTCCTTAGTTTCCGCCCAGTCGGGTAGGCGTGTAACGCCAGCACCGACACCAGTGACCCAGGAAAAGCCGAAAGACGATCCGTCTGAATATTCTGAATCAAAACCGCGAACATCACGGACCGCCCGTCCCGCGGACCGGTTTCCCGGCGTCAGCCAACCTACTGATAAAGCAACTGCCCAAGCCCCGGCCACTCAGCCAGCAGCAGATGCCAAAGACGACGGCGAAACTCTTCGCATCGAGACAAACCTCGTGACCATCCCGGTATCTGTTTTTGATCGCAACGGCCTTTATATTCCCGGCCTCAGACAAAACGATTTTAAGATCTTTTCGGATGGCGTTGAGCAGGAAATTGCTTACTTCGGCACGTCTGACAAACCTTTTACAGTTGCGATCGTTATCGACGTTTCGCCGTCCACCGCGTATCGTATCGACGAGATACATCGCACCGCTATGGCGTTCGTAGCTCTGCTCGAACCACAGGATAGTGTGATGGTGATCGAGTTTGACCACAGCGTGGATGTGTTAACCGAGATCACA
This sequence comes from Pyrinomonadaceae bacterium, assembly GCA_047600985.1. Classification (GTDB taxonomy): domain Bacteria; phylum Acidobacteriota; class Blastocatellia; order Pyrinomonadales; family Pyrinomonadaceae; genus OLB17. The sequence continues at coordinate 1,965,260 of JASGKA010000002.1, forward strand.
AAAGATCGTGAAAAGATCTACAAAGCCATTAAAAAAGCAGACTTCGGCGATGGAACATCGCTCTACAATGCCGTCGATGAAACCTTGAGAAAGCAGCTGAGCAAGGTGCCGGGCAGAAAGGCTGTGGTGCTGTTTACAGACGGCGTAGACACGACCTCGCGGAAAAATACCTACGACAGCACGCTGAACTACGCCGAGGAATCGGATTCGCTCGTTTTCCCGATCTATTACAACACCTATTTCGACATGAAAGGCGGGATGGGCGGCATCAACGGCGGTGGTGGCGGGATTTTGGGCACGATCTTTGGCGGTGGAAATAACAATAACGTCATGAATCCGGGCCCAGAAGCCTATGCTCTCGGCCGTCGTTATCTCGAGGAACTAGCTGATGCGACCGGTGGCCGAGTTTTCCGTCCCGAATCAACGCCTGGCGGGCTTACACGAGCCTTTGAAGGGATCGCCGAAGAGCTTCGCCGTCAGTACAACATCGGTTTTGTTCCGACCGAAGAAGGAAAACTCGGCCAGCGTAAATCTATTAGGGTTCGTGTAAACCGCCCCAATCTCATCTTGCGGGCGCGAGACAGCTACGTCGTCGGAGGAGCGACTGCCCCTCCGTCTTTGGTCGATAACACCAAGAAGTGATCTCGACTTTGCTATTATCTAGTTAATGGCCGGAGACGAAACACGCCCGAATCGCTCTGAAAACGAGCTTGACGAAGACATTTGTATTCACATTTTCACCGCATCCGCTGCTCTTGTCGGCGTATGCCTGACTGTCATTGGTATTTTTCAGATCGGCTCTCTTAAGGCGATCGGTTCATTCGCGGACAATCTTTTGGCGATAGACGCACTCTGCTTTTTGATCTCGTGCATCGTCTCTTACGCCGCCCTGCGAACTAAAGCCATAAAACGCCGTCAGAGGCTGGAAAGGCTTGCCGACTCGGTCTTCATCACCGCTCTCAGCCTGATGGCTGTCGTGTGTTTTTTGATCGCATACGAGCTGTTGTAGGCTCGGCACTCTATGCGCATTTGGCACGTGCCATCGGAAAATCGACGCCACTGAGTTTACCGTTCATGGTTCCCTCGATGCGAGCAAATAGTGAATCCGGCGTTGTCAGCTTGTAGATGATCCGCTGCGGAAAATCGTGGGTAGGATTCTCAAAGGTCACTTCGTTTACCGACCACTTGATCAGCTTGAAAGCGGTTTCCTCTTTATTCTGTGATGGTTTCGAAATGTAGTTGATCTCGCCCGAATCCTCAACGATCCGGAGAAACTCAAATGCTCCCATCTTTTCGTTCCGAACAGTGCGTGACATCCCCATCATTGCATTGCCGACGGGTGACATCCATTGTTCCGAAACTAACCGTTTGCGAGCGGGATCATTTATTTCCCAACATCCTGAGATAAATGCGAGGTCTTTTATCGATGGCTTTGCCGCTTGAGTAAATGCAAAGGTTGCGGAAATAAGTATGATCAGGAAGATGGTCGCTGGATTTCTCATAGCTTTTGGGGCTCAAACTCTTCAAGTGCTTACAAAAAAAAAGATCTTCGGCCGAGTCAAATATACACGGCGAAGATCCAAACAAAAAGTAATATCTAGTTTTTCTAGCGAACCGCTTCTCGCTGTTCCATTGGGAAGAATAAAAGATTGCTCGGCCCGGTCGATTTCATTTGTTCTTTTCGCAATTGTGCCAGGCTCAGCAACTGGCCCGGAGTCTCACCGTCGCTGCCGAATGCTGCCCAGCCGATATTTAGCTGTACTTCGACCGCTTGCGATTCGTTGATCGCGAGTCGGTGGCCCAAAAAACCGGTATTGATGCGAGCAATGATATCGTGCGAGATCTCCTTTGAAGCGGTCGGCAGTATCACGAGAAATTCATCATTCATTGCTCTAGCAACGAAGTCCATCTGCCGAAGATTATCTTTTATCACCCGAGCAACAAAATTCAGGACCTTGTCACCTGCGACGTGGCCAAACGTACAATTTACCTCGTCAAAATTCTTGATATCAATTGCGAGTACTGTTAACGGTCGGTCATCCCGCTTTCTTTGTGCTTCGGCGACCTGATTTTCCAATACAAGATAGAAGGCCCGTTCGTTAGGCAGATCGGTCGTAACGTCCGTCAGAGCGTTCGCCTGTGAACGCTCATAAGCGATCGAGCCGAGCATTAGCGGTGCGACACGGGTACCAACTGCTTCATATAAGCTCGAGTCGGTTGCCGTAACATCAAAGGCTTCGTCGAAATACAATTGCGTTACGCCGAAAACGTTGTCGCCATTGATCAGAGGTATGGCAACCGACGAGCCATATTCCTGTTCCGAATCGAGCATTAGATAGCCATCGATCTCGACCTGGTGAGTTTTATATGCCTGACCTGCGAGACCATCTTCGAAGCTGAGCATCTGGCCTTTGTAATGTTCTGACTTTGCTCCTTCAGCATGGACCGAAACCAGCTGGGTCCGATTTTCATTCAGCAGAAACAGAACGATGGTCTGAAATGGAAATATATCGCGAACCCTGCTCGATACGAGTCTGAATGCATCGGCGGAACGAATGGATCCCGTAAAGAAGCTCGATGCTTCATCAAGCGCACCGAGTCCTGCCTCGATATCGACCGGCTCAGGCTCCGGCTCCGATTCAGCGTCAGTTAACCTTCTTCTTTTGGATTGTTGGAAGTAAAGCGTCCCACAGACCGCCAGAAACAGTACCATCACACCGCCAATGGAGCCCAGACGTATCGTAGGATCAAGGTCGACCGTAGACAGAAAATACGTAGCTGCGATCGCCGCAAGCGCGAATACGAGCGTCAGGATCGGGAAAATTGGAAATGTCCGTCCGCTTGAGCGATCGGGCTCATTCATATTATTGGTCTGCATTTGCAAAGAAGAAAGCAGGAGTTTCGGTGAGAAAGGCGGGCTTAGTGCCACCATTTAAGATATCTTTTTGCGAAGCCCTAAGTCAAGAAAATATTTTTTTCAGCCCGTAAAAACGGGGATTCCAGCGAATCGCCTCGCAAAACGCGGGAAAAGTTGAAAAATAAATGAAAAAAAGTCATTTTTTTCTCATTTTTAGGTTGACTAAATACATTTCGATTTCTATATTATCGTTTGCTTTGAGAAAGAAAGAGCTCAAGGCAAAAACGGCTGTGTCACGATCGGCCGGTGCCTGTTAAACCAGGTATTTATTCTTTGAGTATAGATAGGAGTCTTAAATAAAATGACAAAGGTAATTGTACTTTCAACTGTTCTTGGATTGAGCGCACTCGGCATGGCATGTGGCGAAGCTGCAAACACCCCGGCAAACAATGCTAACAAGCCAGCAAACGCAGCTCCGGCAAACACCCCGGCTGTCGTTGCTAGCCCGGTTGCTAGCCCTGCTGCTAATACCCCAGCTGCAAATGCTCCAGCTGCTAACGCAACCAACAAGCCGGCTGCCAATGCACCTGCTGCTAACGCACCAGCCGCTAACAAACCTGCTGCTAACGCTGCTCCGTCACCGGCTGCAACGAAGAAGCCATAGTTTTAACCGGATCTGTTGTTGATCGAGAAAGCACTCTGCTGATTTGCAGAGTGCTTTCTTGTTTTGCTATCATACTTGAGTTCGAGATCTAGCGTTTTTTGTTCAAAAAATTGCATAATTTTGTTTTTGGGGGTTGACTTAATCGCCAAGTGACACTATATTGTGCAATGTTCCTGAAAAATTTAGAAAGACTTGGGACAAGGACTGTGTTGTACACGGTCTTCGATAAAATAAAATTAGATCTAATCTTTGAAGAAGACAGGAGAATCTTTTAGTTATGAAAAAAGTAATCGCACTTTCAGCAGTTCTTGTTATGGGTGCTTTAGGAATGGCTTGCGGTGAAGCAGCTAACACCAACACCGCGGCGAACAAGGCAGCTAATGCTGCTAACACCGCTGCTAACGCAATGGCAAACGCTGCTAACGCAATGGCAAATGCTGCTAACGCAGTTGCAAACGCTGCTAATGCTGCCGCTAACTCGGCTGGCACCGCAGCTAACACGGCTGCAAATGCGGCCAATGCTGCTGCAAAACCAGCTAACGCAGCACCTGCAAACGCTGCGAACTCGGCTGCAAATGCTAACGCTGCTAAGAAGCCATAGTTTCGGTTTCAAACATTTGAAAAGCCCGATAGTTCTAGACTATCGGGCTTTTTCATTTGGTGAACTTTAGCTGAGCTTAGTTCAAGAGTATTGAAAGATCCTCGATTCCATTGACCGGCCGTTGACAAACGAAATTCTCGCACACATAGACTGTCGGCTTATCGTCGATCTTTGCTCGACCTTCGATCAAATGCCGTGTCAGGCTCTCATTTCCCGCCCCACTTCCAACTACGATCACCGCATCCGGTAAGTAGCGTTCGAATAGGTCGCGGGCGATCTCGCTATTGCGGTCGCCGATCAATACGATCTCCTTTGTGTCCGAGAGATAAAACTCAAGTGCTGACAACGACCTTCCGAAGCCCTGCGGATGACGCTTCATCTGCGAAGCTGCGAGCCGCAGCACCGCTACACCAAATCGCTCATATCTATCATCACCCGTAAGTTTCGCGAGCCGAAGCAGCACATCGGCAGCGACCGAGTTCCCCGACGGCGTCGCATTATCGTAAAAATCCTTGTTTCTTACGATCAGTTCCTCGTGGTCGTTCGACGTGAAGAAAAATCCGCCATTTTCATTATCCCAGAATTCCGTGATCATCGTATCGGCAAACTGCTTTGCCTGTTTCAAATATTGCTCGTCGCCTGACACTTGGTAGAGCGTGATCAATCCATCCGCGACGTTGGCGTAATCCTCGACATACCCATTCAGCTTCGCAACACCGGCCTTCCAGGTTCTAAGTAGTCGCCCATCGTTCTGCATTTGCGAAGAGATGAACTCTGCGTTCGCGACAGCGATCTCAAGATATTCTTCATCTCCAAGCACAGCCGCAGCATCGGCGAATGCGGCAAGCATCAGGCCATTCCACGCCGTCAAGACCTTTTCATCACGATGCGGTTTGATCCTCTTCTCACGTTCCGCGAAGAGCTTCGCCCTTGATCCGCTAAGCTGTTCACGCTTATCTGACGGTTCTTTTATGTTTGGAATATTGTGCCCTTCGAAATTTCCGCCCGGAGTTATGTCATAAAAAGCACAGAACTTGGCTGCCTCAGTTGATCCGAGCACTTCCTCGATCTCCTCAGGCGACCATACGAAGAATTTCCCTTCTTCGCCCTCACTGTCGGCATCCTGAGTTGAATAAAATCCGCCCGATGGATCAAGCATTTCGCGTTTTACGTATTCAAGCGTTTCGATCGCGATGCGTTTGTAAAATTCATTGCCCGTCACCTGAAATGCATGTAAATACACCCTGATAAGCTGAGCATTGTCGTACAGCATCTTCTCGAAATGCGGAACCAGCCAGATCGCATCCACTGCGTAGCGATGAAAACCTCCGCCAATCTGATCATAGATACCGCCGTTCGCCATTTTGCTTAGCGTGTATTCCACGATCGCCAAGGCTTTATAGTCGCCGGTGCGCTTGTGATATCTCAGCAGAAACTCGAGCGACATCGCCGGCGGAAATTTGGGTGCTCCGCCGAATCCGCCGTTTACCGTGTCAAAAGTTCGTGAAAAACTCAGAAATGCCTGATCGAGCAGATCAGTCGACAATCCGCCGGTTGCGGGTTCGGCGATGCTTAACCGCCGGAGTTCGCCGACAATATCGTTTGCTGATTTTTCGAGTTCGTCTCGTCGCTCGCGGTATGCTTCGGCGATGCTCGCCAATATCTGCGGCCATGACGGCATTCCGTATCGCGGAGTTGGTGGGAAATAGGTCCCGCCGAAAAACGGCCTTTTATCAGGCGTTAGAAAGACATTCATCGGCCAGCCACCGCGTCCGGTGTTTAGCTGCACGAAATTCATGTAGATCTGATCGACGTCGGGCCGCTCTTCCATATCGACCTTGATGTTGACGAAATGCTCATTCATGATTGCCGCACTTCGATCGTCCTCAAAGGATTCGTGCTCCATCACGTGACACCAATGGCAGGCCGAGTAGCCAATGCTGACCAGCACTGGCTTGTCCTCGGTCTTCGCTTTTTCAAAGGCCTCTTCGCCCCAGGGATACCAATCCACGGGGTTGTGAGCGTGCTGCAGCAGATATGGTGAGGTTTCATTTATCAGATTGTTTGTAAACTTCTTTGGTGCCTGCATCGTAATTCTCCAAGTACTTTTAGAATTGTATCGCAAACGGAGCAGCAGAAATGAAAGTGACATTTAAGCGAACAAAAGAACGTGCGTATTCCCTCATGATCGAGGGTCCAAAGATAGCCACGGCCGTTATGGATCCGGCACCGGGATATCACGAACGACTGCCGCATGACGTAGCTCACTTCATCGTGGAAAATGAACTTGGCATAAAAGGCGGGATCTTCGGCCAGATGTCGCTGGGCGGCATCATCAGGCCCGTCGAGATAGATGCTCGCATCCAACGCAAAGCAAAGCGCAAACGCGAGGCCATCTTTAAGGCGAACGAGCACGACGCCTTATTTTCGGAACACGCTATCTGGGCGGCCCAGTCGCGATGGGAAAGACACGACATTATTCCGTCAACTAAGATCTCACAAGCCGACCTGGACCGCGTGATAGGGAAATTCGAAGAGTTCGCCAATGAATGGTCGAGATTGCCGATAGGCGGCTCGATAACGCTCGAATGGAAGCATCCGCTAAAGCCCAAAACAAGAAAGAAATGAGTCCGCAGAGCCATTTGAAACGGACCGTTGAACCCGACAAGCACTTCTGATATATTATCCGCATCATGACGCCGCGTTCAGTCTCAAAACTTCGCCCAATTAAGCAGCGTGCGAACCTTTTCGCCGGAGACTAATTTCTCTATTCAGGATGCTTAGCGTCGGGCCCACCCGACTCGGCCGGCGGGCAAGCCCGTCTTTAAACTGTTCTAAAGGAGAAATATCATGACACCATCGACCGAACTTCAACGTCCGTCAATCAAAACCGCGCTTCCCGGCCCAAAATCACAGGAGATCATCGACGGCGACTCGCGTTACGTCACGCCGAGCTATCCGCGCCCTGATTACAAACTCGTTGCGGATCATGCTTCCGGAGTTTGGATCACCGATCCGGACGGAAACGTATTCCTCGACTGCAACGCAGGTGTAGCCGTGTGTTCAACCGGCCATTGCCATCCTGAGATCGTGGAGGCTTTGCAAAAGCAGGTCAGCGAGCTGATTCACCTTTGCGGCACCGATTTTTATTACCGCCACATGCCTCAGTTGGGCAAGAAATTGGAAGAGATCGTTCCGATCGACGGCCCGACCAGAACGCATTTCTGCAACAGCGGAGCTGAGGCAGTCGAAACGGCCCTGAAGGTTGCGATGTATCACACGCATCGCCAAAAATTCATCTCGTTCTATGGATCATTCCACGGTCGTACACTCGGAGCCCTGAGCCTGACGTCTTCTAGAAAAGCGCAGCGGTTGGGCTTTATGCGGCAGGCTTTGGACGTGGTTCATATTCCATATCCGAACAAATTCCGTCACTTTGTAACCGATCAGGTGGTCGAAGAAGAGTCGGTCGTCAAAGACGTTCTGAATTGGCTGAACCGCGTTTTTGAAACAACTACTCCTGCTCAGGAAGTCGCCGGTATCGTGCTCGAAGCCGTTCAGGGCGAAGGCGGTTATATTCCGGCCCCGAAGTCTTTTGTGAAAGAGCTTCGCCGCATCTGCGACGAAAACGGCATCATGCTGATCGTTGACGAAGTGCAGTCCGGAATGGGCCGAACCGGCAAAATGTTCGCGCTCGACCATCACGAAGGCGTCAAGGCCGACATTGTCTGCATGGCGAAAGGCCTTGGTTCAGGAATGCCGATCGGAGCCTGTACGGCCCGAGCCGACATCATGGACTGGCACAAAGGGGCCCATGCATCGACGTTCGGCGGCAATCCGGTCGCACTGACAGCAGCCCTCAAAACCATCGAACTGCTCGAAGGCGGCCTAGTGGACAACAGCCGCGAAGTCGGTGCTTATCTCGAAGCCGGGCTCAACAAATTAAAGGAAAAATACAGCGTGATCGGCGACGTTCGCGGGCTCGGAATGATGCTCGGCGTCGAATTCGTTAAAGGCTCCGGCGACGATCCTCATGCTGCCGACCCGGAACTCCGCGACCGCATCGAAATGGCCTGCTTCAACAAAGGCCTCATCATCCTCGGCTGCGGAGCCAACGCCATCCGCTGGTCCCCGCCGCTTATTTTGGCAAAGGAAAACGTCGATGTAGCGCTCGAGATCTTTGAAGAGGCGATCGCTGAATCCATCTAAGAGATCTTGCCCGCAAAATACGCGAAAAGGCGCGAAATTAAGGAAACACACTTTCTTATTTCGCGTCTTTTCGCGTATTTCGCGGGTAATTCATTTTCTTTGTATTTGCGTTTTGACTTAATTAAGCTATTACTTTATCATTCAAATCATGGACACATTTACCGCTCTCGCCGAACCGACCAGACGGACGATACTTGAAAGGCTTGCGGCTAATGGGAATATGTCGGCGACGGATATTTATCGTGGTTTTAAGTCGAGCCCGCCGGCGATATCGCAGCATTTGAAGGTGCTGCGTGAGGCTAAGCTGGTTCGGGTTGAGAAGCGGAAACAGCAGCGTATCTATTACATAAATCCGGAACCTATGAGAGAACTTGAAAAATGGGTGCACCAATTCGCGGCGAATATGGAAGATCAGTATCAACGCCTCGACAAGATATTGGAGATCGAGAAACAGCGACTAGTTGAAAAAGAAAAGGAGTAAAGAAATGGGAAAAACAGTAGTAACAGCCGAACCAGGCAAGCAGGAATTATTTATCACACGCGAATTCGACGCTCCACGCGAGCTAGTATTTAAGGCTCACACCGATCCTGAGATGTATGCTCAATGGGTCGGGCCGCATGGGATGAAGATGACGATCGAGCACTGGGATTGCCGCGAGGGCGGTACCTATAAATACACACACGAGCGTGACGGCCACAAATACGCGTTTTTTGGCTGCTATCACGAAGTCGCGGCACCTGAAAGATTTATCGGCACGTTCGAATTCGACGGGCTGCCGGAACGCGGGCATGTGATAATGGGCAAAACGACGTTCGAAGACCTGCCGAACGGCCGCAGTCGTGTTGTCCACCAGTCAGTCTTTTTCTCGGTCGCCGACCGTGACGGAATGGTTCAGTCGGGCATGGAACGCGGCGTAAATGACGGCTATGATAAGCTCGACGCGATCCTCGCAAACGGAGCGGCTAATTCATCCGCCGCGTAACTTATGCAGAAAGCCGCTGAAAACGTAGATAAATACATCGAGCAGTTCGCTCCCGACGTTCGTGAACTGCTCGACCAGATGCGAAAAACGATACGCGCCGCCGCTCCGAATGCGGAAGAGATGATCAGCTACGCGATACCTTCGTACAGGCTAAACGGAATGCTCGTTCATTTCGCGGCGTTTTCAAAACACATCGGATTTTATCCCGGAGCCGGCGGCATTGCGGCGTTCGCTGACGACCTCGCCGGATATAAAACATCAAAAGGCACGGTACAATTCCCTTTCGGAAAGCCTATGCCGCTCGAACTCGTAACGCGGATCGTCGCGTTTCGCGTAGAACAAAACCTGGAGAAGAAAAAGAAATGAGCCAAAAAATAACTACGTTCCTGATGTTCAACGATCAGGCTGAGGAAGCGATGAATCTTTACACCTCGGTCTTCCCTGACGGCCGAATTATCTCTACAATGCCGACGCCGGACGGTAAGGTCGCGGGCGGTTCGTTTGAGATCGGCGGCCAGCGATACAATTGCTACAACGCCGGCCCGCATCCGAATTTCGTCTTTTCGCAGGGGATCTCACTGATGATCAAAGCGGACACGCAAGAAGAGATCGACCATTATTACGACAAACTGAGCGAAGGCGGCGAGGAGCAGCCGTGCGGCTGGCTAACCGACAAATTCGGCGTTTCATGGCAGGTCACACCAACGATGCTTATGCAAAACCTTAGCGACCCAGACCGTGCCAAAGCCGGACGCGTGATGGAAGCAATGTTCAAGATGAAAAAGATCATAATCGCCGATCTGGAAGCGGCAGCAGCCGCAGAATAGTCGAATATGCCGCAAAAACTAACCGGGCCTGAACAAGTCCGGAAATTTTTCGCCGATCTCGAACATCCGCTGAAAGACCTGATGTTGCGGCTTCGCGAGATCATTCTCGCAGCGGAGGACTCGATCACCGAGCAGATCAAATGGAAGGGCCCGAGCTTTTGTAACGATGGCGACGACCGCGTTACGTTCAATATCAGAAAAGACAAGGTGCTGCTCATTTTTCATCGCGGAGCCAAGGTCAAGGAAAGCACGGGATGCAGTCGCTTGATCGACGACCCGACCGGCTTGCTGAATTGGATCACGGAAGATCGAGCGATGATGGAATTCACCGACATCGAGCAGGTGACCAGGAATGAAGATAAATTGACGCAGGTCGTAAGGCTCTGGATCGCGGCCGCACGATCGTAGAAGCATGATGGATCTCACTTCCGAAGATTTCGCCAAGCGTCTGTTGGCTCTCCAATCGGATGAGGAGCTTGTAAAGCACTCTCGGTATTTCAAGTTCGTGCCGACGGACCAGGAATCGGGCGACTATTTTATCGGTGTGCGGATGGGCGAGATCTTTAAGCTCGGCAAGGAATTCGCCCAAATGCACGTTGGTGAGATCGAAAAACTGCTGGAAAGCCCGATCCACGAGATACGTGTCGGGGCGATGAGCATAATGGGCCAGTGTGCGAAGGGCAGCAAATGTCCGGCTGACCGCCTCGCCGAGCTCTACGAACTGTACATCCGCCGCCACGACCGGATTAACAACTGGGATCTGGTCGATCTCGCCGCCTACCACGTCGTCGGTCGCTACCTCGCCGACAAACCGCGTGACATTCTCTACAAACTCGCCCGTTCCGAAAACCAATGGGAACGCCGCACAGCAATTGTCGCGACGGCTCACTTCATCATGAAGCTCAAACAGGTCGATGACACCTTCGCGATCGCCGAATTGCTCGTCAACGACCCCGAAGACCTCGTTCAAAAAGGCACCGGCTGGATGCTTCGAACCGCCGGCGACGTCGACCGCCCGCGACTGCTGACCTTTCTAGACAAACACGCAGCGACAATGCCGCGGGTTTTGCTGAGGTATTCGATAGAGAAGCTGGACAAGGATCAACGCTCGCACTATCTATCCCTGAAAAACTAGAGTTGGGTCTTTCGTAGAAATTATGCTTAGGGATAAAACCATTTTTGGTTTAACATCATCTAGTCTAAGAACGACTCAATTTCTGTAACAATAGACTTTTCGATTCCACGGATCTGCTCCCAGAGATCTATGCGGCAGATACCACGATCTAACGAGGGATAAATTATGAGAAAATTTCTACGCTTGCGGCTAATGTTCTACGTGTTCTGCATCCTTTCGGTCGCCTTCGCGAGCGGTCAGGCAAAAAGCGTGCTGACAAACAGCGACGTCGCTGCAATGATCAAAGGCAATTTGCCCGAGAGCACCATTGTGTTGAGCATCCAGCAGTCTCAAGGCAGCAAATTCGATACTTCGCCCGCCGCACTGATTCAGCTAAAAAACGACGGAGCTAGCGACAAAATACTGGATGCGATCGTTTTGGCGACAAAACCCGTCGATTCGTCCGATCGAGTAGCCGTCGTCGATGCAGGCATTAGAGACATTCCGAAGGAGAATTTTGAAGATGTTATCGGCTATTTCAGAGTATCTTTGGTTGACGGTGCCGCGAAGAAAGACTTGAAGTGGGTGCCGTATGACTCGAAGACATATTCCGGTAAGAAGAAGATCCCTTACGCAGGCATATTCTTTAAGAAGGACACATATTTCAAGATCCCTGGCAGCTACAGCGACTTCAAGGTCGCAAATATGTCGCCGCAGTTTGAAGTAACTTTGACCTCAGGTGCGAAAGCCGCCGCGATCGTAAACATCGTGAAGCTGGAAGTTACCTCAACCGCCCGAAAGATCATGGTCGCCCAAGAGGGTACTTTTCGCTCAACAAAAGGAATTCGTCCTCAGGATATTTACGAAGCCAACGTTGAAGAGATCCGCTCAAACGCGGCAACGGGCTTTACGCAATACCGATTGACGCCGAAAACCAATTTAAAGCCGGGCGAATATGCGATCGTTGCCAACGGGACTCAATTTTACGATTTCACGATCCTGCCTACACCGTGATCGGGTTCTCTATTCCTTTTTCAAACGAGCACCGCGTACAGACGCGGTGCTTTTTTCGTTCGGCGCGTGGAAGTTGGTTCGATCGACGCTCAACGATATCCTTTTCTTCATCGCTAAGCTCGGTCCAATTTTTCATCGTCGGAGCATCGCATCGCGGGCAGATTTTTTCGTTTCGATGAATCATTTGTTACAATCGCTCCGTACCTATACAAGTCCAGATTTTAACAGATTCCTTCTCGTTGACGATGAAAACAAAAACATTGCTCGTTGCGGCTTTTTCGCTGTTGCTGACCGTTTTTTGTCAGTTGGTTCCTGCTCAGACACAAGAGAAATTCGACTTTTACAAACGCGGGCCATACCGCGAGAACGTGCCGAAACCGCAGAGCATCTTACGGTTCGATATTGGCGATCATCACACGACATACGCACAGATGGAGCAGGTGATCACGGCGATCGCCGCCGCTGCTCCCGACCGCGTGAAGATCTATGACATCGGCACGACGAACGAGCATCGAATGCAGCACGTCGTCGCCATTTCGGCTCCCGAAAACATAGCCCGTCTCGACGAGATCAAGGCAAATAATGCCAAACTTGTCGACCCGCGAAAGACCTCAGCTTCAGAAGCCGACCGCATCGCTCAGAACAACCCGACGATCGCCTGGATGGCGTACACGATCCACGGTAACGAGTCATCGTCGTTCGAGGCGTTCATGCAGGTCATTTACCAGCTCGCCGCGTCGAATGAGCCGACGACGCTCGATATTCTAAAGAATATGGTCGTCCTCGTCGTAACCGGCGAGAATCCTGACGGCCACGAGCGTTTCGTGACGTGGTACAACTCAGTCGCCGTTGGCAATCCCGACCGCAACGCCATCGAGCACCGCGAACCATGGGCGATCTGGGGCCGCGTCAGTCATTACCGCTTCAATCTCAATCGCGACACGCTGACATTCTCGCAAAAAGAATCACGCAATATGCAGAAGGCGTTCGTCGAGTGGAATCCGCAGCTTGCCGTCGATCATCACGGCCAGCCGTCGCAGTATTTCTTCCCGCCGACCAGTTTGCCGACCAATCCGAATCTGCCGCAGCCCGTAACCTCAAAATGGGAAGAGCGTTATGGGCGTGCTAATGCCAAGGCTTTTGATAGTAATAATTGGGATTATTATGTGCGAGATGTTTATGATGCATTTTATCCAGGCTACTGGGACATGTATCCGTCGCTAAATGGTGCTACGGGAATGACTTTTGAGACCGATGGTGGCGGGCCTAAAGGGCTTAATTGGACTCGTGATGATGGCACGATCGTTACCTTCCGTTCGTCGATCGCGAAGCACTATGTCGCATCGCTCACCACACTTGAGACGACCGCGAAGAACAAGGTCGAGCGTATTAAGGATTTCTATAATTTCCGTGCAAAAGGCATGTCCGATGCGGGTACCGGAAAGATGAAACGCGTCGTCATTGATCCGTCGAGCGACCGCGTGAAGGCTGCTGAGCTCGTCGAGATCCTGCGGCTTTCGAATATCGAGGTGAAGGTCGCTGCGAATTCGTTCACGTCGCCGACGGCTCATACCTACATGGAAAAGAACGCTGCGGCTGCGTCGAAGACCTTCCCTGTTGGTTCGTACATCGTCGATCTGGATCAGCCGCAGCGGATCTTTATCAAATCGATCCTCGAACAAGACACGCCGCAGACAAAGGCATTTGTCGATGACAACATGGCCCGGTTCCGCCGCAATCAGATGCGTGGAAAGGGTCAGGCGAAAGAGGATTACGGATTTTATGACATCACGGCATGGTCGCTGCCGCTCGTTTTTGGGGTCGATGCCTGGTGGACCGAGGAATCACCGAATGTTCAGGGAGCGATGGTTAACGCGGAGACGCTTGAGAATGCCAAACGCGGCGGCGTGACTGGTCGCGGAGCGATATCGTATGTTATTCCCTACGAAACTGACACGACTGCGGCGATGGTGATGCGTCTGCAGCAGAGCGGCTGCAAGGTCGCCGTGGCAACGCGGCAGCTCAATGCCGGTGGGCGAAATTGGCCGGCTGGGACTTTCGTAGTGCGTGTTTCGCGAAATCCGGAGTCGGTACACGACAAGATCGCTCAATTCTCACGCGAAATGGGCGTGAACGTGACCGCGATCAACTCAGGATTCGCCGACGAAGGCGATACTTCGGTCGGCGGAGAAGCCGTTCTGTCTCTCAAAGAGCCGAAGATCGCGATCGCGGCCGACGAAGGTGTGACGCAGGAATCTTACGGTTCGATCTGGTGGACGTTCGATAAATACGGCATCAAATTTACGCCGATGACGATCGGCAACATCAAAGGCGGCGGTCTGAAAGGCTACAACGTCCTCATTCTGCCCGAGGGTTCGGCCGGACGTTACATGAGTTCGTTTGGCAGCGGCGGCGTTTCGGCTCTGAAGGAATTCGCCGGTGACGGCGGTACGATCGTGACGATCAGTGGAGCCTCGGTTTTTGCGACTCTCAAAGACGTCGGGCTTTCATCCTCGAAAATGGTCGGAAGCGACGATGACGAGCAGAAAGGCAAAGTTCCGGACGATGCCAAGCCGACACCTTCCCCGTCACCTGAGGTCGGAACTCCAGCCGATATGAAAAGCGACAAGAACGACGGTTTCCCGAGCCTCCCGGCGATCGTTTCGCCGTCGGCGAACATGAATAAGGTGCCTGAGGCACTGCCCGGAGCGATCTTCCGTGCGACCGTCGACCGCACGACGTACATTAACTACGGCGTCAACAAAGACGAAATTCCCGTCCTGATCGCGAGCGCGTACTTCTTCCGCTACTCAAAAGAAGGCACGAATGCTCTCGTCTTCGAAGCAGCCCCCAAAAAACCGCTCACAGTCTCAGGCTTCGTCTGGGAAGGCAATACGGAAAGGCTTCTGAAAGGCTCGTCATACGTGATAGATGAATCAGTCGGCGGCGGTCACGTGGTGATGTTTGCGGAAGATCCATTCTTTAGGGGCATGACCCGCTCGACTACGAGACAATTTTTCAACGCCATCACGTTCAATGGAATCTTTTAGGGTTGCGAAGTTTACCAGAGTTGCGAAGTTAACGATGTTTTTAAGTTGGGTGAGATTGGAAGTTTAGGATGTTCTCTGAGTTATGTCGAAGTTCGAGGGATTTGAGGAGATTCAGGCATGGCAGAAGGCATACGAAATAACTCTTGGGGTATATCAAATCACCACTGACGGCAGCTTTGCAAAAGATTATGGCTTGCGTGACCAGATCAGGCGAGCGGCGGTTTCGATAATGGCAAACATTGCCGAAGGACACGGAAGGAAAAGTAATACAGAATTTGCAAATTTCCTGAATATTGCGCGAGGCTCAGCACACGAGGTTCAAAGCCACCTCCACATCGCACTTGGGCTTGGCTACATTGAAAGGCCGGAGTTTGAAGGCCTCTACCAAACCCTCTCAGAGGTTTCTCGAATGACGCTGTCTCTAGCTAAATACCTTAGGAGATCAAATTAACTTCGCAACTTTATAACATCGCAACTTCGTAACTTCATTATGTTCACGATCAAAGCATCCATAAACGAAAACTTCGAATTCGCTGCAAAACTCGCGACGGTTAAAGAGTTCTTCGGCGACATCACCAATTTCGCCGATCTAATGCCCGGCGTTCAGCAGATACATTTAGACGGGAAAGGCGTTGCTCATTTGAAGATACAGGCTGAAATTCCGGTGGTTGGGGCGATGGTGCAGAATTTTGCGGTCGAGCGGACCGAGGACGAAGAAGACCACATCGAATGGCTGCCGCTTCGGACCGAGGCTCAGAATTTCCTTCGTTACAGTGCCGATTTTCTTGAGAAGGCGAAGGACGTGACGCTGGTTCAATTCTCCCAGGCGGTCGAACTCCGCCGCGAAAAGCCGCGTGATCTGCATTTCCTGGCAGGAATGGCGGGCGAGGCGATCATCAGCTCGGAGATGACCAAACGCTTCGCCGAGATGGTCAAGGTCTTCATCGAAAAGGCAAAACAGCGGCTCGAAGGGTAAAAACGACCCAAATTCGCAGCGATATCGCGTAGCATTTTGACACTTCCCCGTTCGTTGCAATATTCCGGCCTGTACAGATTATTATCGCTTCGATTCGTTCTACGCCGTTTTTTTACCCGGCATTCCGGAGCGTGCGAAGCATGCGGAATATCTTTAGCTACAGGTGAAGCAGAGCGTAACCTGTAGTATCCGATCAACCGCTCTCGAGCGTGTGAAACACGCGTGATGATGCAATGGCGAATGGAATATATCGCGAAACTCTACCTTTTACTGCCGCGTGTTTCACACGCTCTTTCATGATTTGCTTTGTCGTCTACACATTCCGCTTCGCTTCATGTGTAGCTAAAGCTATTTGATGTGCTCCGCACATCGAGACATCGAGACTTCCAATTGAGCCTGCCCCACGATGAACGACTAAAGGAAGAAACCCGCAAGCCAATGAGCGGCGATCCGCCAGCCTGGTGAATCGAAGAAGTAGTTTTCCGCAAGGTTCTCGGCAAATAATGCAGTTCCTGCGTAGAGATACACGCGGTTGATGGTTCCCATTGTTAGCTTTTCCCATAACATCACAAGCAAGGTCATGCTGTTTGGCAGCAGCACTCCAAAGATCAGTTCAGGATTCGAGATCCCCGGAAAATAGTGCCGGAATCTGAAAAACGCGGGCCACATGATCGCGATCATGGCGAGCAGCATCAGACGTTTGTGGATCTCGGGTTTCCGCCGATAGTAAATGCCCGCCGCCACGAACGACATAAAGATCAAGGGCGTGGTAAACGTTCCCAACAATGCCGATGTCGCGATCTCGCCCAGCCCGAGTGCCAGATCACGCTTCATCACGTAAACCCCGGCGGCCATCGTCGAGATCGCCACTCCCAGAACCAAGACCACGCTGCCAAACCCGAGCAGCCGATGGTATTTGAGCTTCTTCCTGCGGATCAAAACCGCCTGCACGACAAAGAACACCGTCCACAAAAACAGGAATCCGCCGTGAACATAGATCACCGCCGGAGCCTCAAACGTCCCGCTCAATTTAGGGATAATGAAAGTCTTCAGAAACCCGACCAAAGCAAACACCAACGCCAAAACCGAAGCCGCCAAAAAATACCGGCTTCTCTTCACAGGTCCGTTAACGGGTATTGCTTCCATGCTTTTTGACCGAGCCCCAATTGTAGGGTCAAAACGGTAGAGTTTCAAACGGTGGTGCCTTTGTTGCATCATTGACACATCATCCTATCCAATGTATTATCGTCCCTTATGAAAAAAGAAAACCCTTGGGATTGGTTGGAGTTTCGAGAGCCGGCTTATCGGCGTGGTACGGATGCGTTGTTTATTCGGTTGGCTCCGACGCATGGTGAGATCTATATGAATCTGCGGACGTATGAGGTGATCGGGTCGCCGCCGGCGTTTGTTTTGTTTTTTAATCCGAAAACGGAAACGATCGGGCTGAAACCGGCTAAGGTCGAGGTTGAGAATGCCGTGATCGTGCGTGAGATGGCGGACAAGAATTATCGCGTGATCCGCGTCAGGCCGTTCTTGCATCGGCATAAGATCTATTTTGACCGCACGATGCAGTTCCCGAAGGCCTACATCGATGATAACGGACTGATCTGTCTCGGGCTCCGTGACCGTGTCGCGATCCGAAAGCCGGTGAAAAGCCCGTTCATGGGAGCCGTTGTTTATAAGGATCTGAGCGAACAGCCTGATCGATCTCAGTGATCCATATCGTTCGGCTTCTCAGCGGGTTCGAGCCTTGGCTTTTTTCGCTTCAATAGATCGGAATGACGCAGGTAGGAATGCGTTTCCGTCGTACGCATTTCGGCGTTTGTTCTGTTGATGCGTGCTTTTTCGTCGGCCTCTCGTCTGACCGCAACCACGACATCCGTTAGTTTTCGAATTTCGTTGTTGTCCATGGTCTAACTGTAGCTAAACACACTCTTTCCACTCGGTATTCTTAAATACCAAGACGACGGTTTAGCCAAAAATATTCCAATTCCAGGTTGTTTAGGTGATAGCTCCGCCGTCAACAATGACGATCTCGCCGCTCATAAAGCTGTTGCGGTCTGATGTCATGAAGGCAGCGATCTCGGCAAGTTCCGACGGCTGGCCCTGACGGCCTTTGGCGACCCAGTGATCGTGGATCTGGAGCAGACGATCTGGAAGCGTGGCTCCGAGGTCGGTGTCGAAGATACCAGCGGCGATCGCGTTGACCGAAACGCCGAAGCTAGCTGCTTCGCGCGAGAGGCATTTGGTAAAGCCGATCATCGCGGCTTTTGAGGTAGCGTAGTGAACCGAGGTCGGCAGGCTTCGGATCGCACCGACCGACGTGATGTTCAGTACCGAACCCGAACGCTCGCGGATCATCTGCTTGTAGAAGGGTTTGGTAACGGCAAAAAGGCTGCCGACGTTGGTATCGACCACGAAATCCCAACTTTTATCCGTCGTCGTCGCAAAATTGTCGCCTTTGTTGACCGCAGCGTTGTTGACCAGAACGTTCACGGGGCCCCAGGCATCTTTGATCTCGCGAGCGATGTGCTTCATCCCGACGCGATCCATAACTGAAACCTTGTAGCTGAGTGCACGACGTCCGTGCGACTCGATCTTTCCACGCACCTCATCGGCGAGATCGTCGCTCGAATGGTAATTGAAAGCAACATCAGCGCCTTCGCGTGCGAAGACCTCACAGATCGCAGCACCGATGCCGCGTGTTCCGCCCGATACGAACGCACGTTTTCCTTCTAGTAATAAAGCCAAAGATTTGCCTCTCAACGAAAGATGTTCAAACAGAAAGGTTAATCAAATCCGAGCGAAAAGTGAAATGTAGAATGATGGAATGCAGATTTTGCGAGTAGCGTTTGTCTCCCGATTGACAACAAGACAGTTTGAGTCTATCGTTCGATAAAATCTAAGGATAAATTCAAGGGAGATCAATTCATGTCCAATTCCAGCCGCCGCGATTTTCTTTTGAAAGGTGCAGCCTTGGCCGCGTCGCCGCTCATTCTACCATCGCTAACCTTTGCGGAAAGTTCACCAGTCATCGCTGCTCCAAACAACGCGGCAAGAGCTGTTCAGGATCAGTGGCGCTACTGTGACAAGTGCCATTCGATGTTCTATAACGGGTTTCCGACCAAAGGAAAATGCCCGCGTGGTGGTGCTCACAACGCCTACGGGTATATGTTCCATTTGCAGTATGACTTGCCGGAAAATCCGAAGGCGCAATCCGCATGGCGATTTTGCCAGAAATGCATGTCAATGTTCTGGAATGGCCAGCCGAACAAAGGGCGATGTGCGGCCGGCGGCGGCCACGAAGCCCAAGGTTATCAATTCCTCCTGGCTCACGACATCATTCCGGATAACAACAACCAGGACAAATGGCGATTCTGTGATAAGTGCCGCATTATGTTCTACGACGTTTCGTCGCCGCAAGGAAGCTGTGCGGCTGGCGGAACACACAATGCACAGGGATATATGTTCGTGCTGCCGCACGACCTGCCCGGTGAATATCGCACTGGTGCGCGACTAAACACGGACGGTTGGGCTCCGATCGCCGGAAACATGGACATCGTCGTCAAACCGAACGGCGATTACGCTTTCACGGGACACCTGCACAATAGTGGCGGACTGAATATTAGATTTTCGCTAGCGGCAACTGTGACAACCGGTACTGGACAGGCGTTCGGCTTTGCTGTAACCGGCAAACGGATCGACGGAACGGAAACGGTTTTTGGCAGGAATCGAAACCACGACTGGAGCATTGGCGGCAACGATCCGAAGTTGGCTCAGTATTTCGCTCATCTGCCGGCCGCAAGGCTCGACTGGCGTCTGGTGGCGTCAGCGACGATCTCCGAAACCATACAGAATTACCTTCAAAATCTCGCCAAAGAGGGCTTCATGAAAATGCTGAATGTTGCCCAGAATGCTCCGGGAATGAAGGTAGCTCAGTTCTATCTGAATCTCGTAAAGGCGATCTAACTCACGCAGCCGCTCGTTCGGTTGTAAAAGGATGCGGAAGTATTGCGTTGATCTCGCGAATGATCTGGTCGGTGGAATTGGGCATAGTCATGCCGATCGTCGCAGCTTTCATTCGCGAATAGTCGCCGTTATCGGCAAGCAAATTCTGGATCGTGGGGACAATATCGGCGGAGCGGCGAAGTAATATTCCCGCTCCTTGTTTTTCAAGCAAACTCGAAGTTCCCGCTTCTTGCGGCATCGGCGGCGTCGTGGCATCCGCGATTATCGGTAAGCGACACGCCAAAGCCTCAAACGTCGTAAGGCCGCCAAGCTTTGACACCATCACGTTCGCCGAATGCATCAGCTTTTCGATCTCGTCGGAATAGCCAATAACCTTGACTGGAAACTTGGCGTGTTTCGCGATCTCTTCGGCTTCGAGCCGAAGCTCTTCGTTTTTACCAGCAAGGAAGATCGCCTGAACATCTAGTTCGCCTCGAACAAGTTCTCTGAATATCTGCGGAATATTTCCGCCGCCGACCCACCCAGCATTTACAAAAACTGTGAATTTATCGGGGTCGAGCCCATAAACCCGTCTCGCGTCCTGTGCGTCTTTTTCATCGACCTCGCGGAATTTCGGATTGACCGGCATTCCCGAGATCTTGATCTTTTCGGGCGAAACGCCATAGTCGAGAAGTTGGGCCTTCGCATCCTCATTTGCAACCAAATAAAGCGAAACATCGTCGCACGCCCAGCCTTTCCAAAACCCGTAACATGGATCAGTTACAACAGTTACAAGCGGAACCTGATCTGTTAGCTTAAGCTCTCGCAGGATCCTCGCAAAGATGTGCTGCGTAAGTGGATGTACGCTTACCACAACGTGCGGACACCATTTCTCGAACTGGTCTCGGATGTAGCCCATGCACCGTTTGTGAAAAAACTCCCTCGTCTCTGGCCGTATCTTGTTCACGACCCAATAGAGATATTTCATCCAGTGCTGCTTGTTTTTGAGCGTCCAATTGTAAATATTTACGAGCTTGTCGGTGATATGGTGCGATTCCTCGACGCCCTTGATGATCTTAACCACCGACGAATCGCCCTTCCAAAATTTATCAAACCCATCCGATATCGCCTGCGCGGCAGACCGATGTCCGCCGCCGGTGTCGGATGAAATTATCAGAATTTTCGGAGTCGTTTGCGGCATTTATAGCGATGGAATTTCTAGCTGCTTGCAAATCTGAATTGCAGTGTAGTCCGCGATCTCACTATGACGCGGTACTGAAGTTCGCCGTTTAGTTTTTGTGTTTTCCCAGATAGAATGACTTCCGCCCTCTCGCAATAACCGGCAACCATGCTCCTGAAGGTGTCGGATCAGATCACGCCGCTTCATATACGAGTTCAGGGACTATTTTCACTTTCGTAGACGCATTTAAAATCAAATGGATGGGCTCTTCTAAATCAGCCTCGGCATCCGTTAGCCGGGCATCCGGCGAAGGTAACGACTCGCCAAGCATCAAATTTGTCTCAGCCATATCAACCAATGCATCGGCGAGTAGGTTCCTGGTCTCATTCAAATCCTTTCCGCAAGTAATGACGCCGGGAAAGTCTAAAACCTCCCCGTGAACCCCGTCGGATAAAAATTTATACTTCGCCTTGTAGGTCAACATATTACGCTTTCAACGCCACTTCCTTAGCCGCCAAAAATCCCGCATTTTTCGCCGCTTTTTTCATCTGACCTTCCAATTTCTTGATCTGGATCAAGTGTTTTGGATTCAGCGGCAGCGATGGATAGAAGCAGTTCGATTCGTGAGTGCAGTGGCATCCAGCCCCTACCTCTTTGCGGCGTTCCTTCATTAGATCGGTCTTCCAGGCAGCCTGGAAATCCCAGTCGTAATCACGCAGGTTCAGGACGTCAGCCTTGTTTTCACACGACGAGAGAACTCCGTTATCGTAGATCACGGCTCCCGCACTTCCCGCATAACATTTGAGCTGAGCTTTGTCCTCTTCCTTGGTTTTCGCGATGATATCGTGCATATAGATATCGACCGCAGCCTTGAAAATACCTGATTTTCCGCCGTAATTGTTCTTAAGTGCCGCCGATTTCGTGTCCTCGAGGATCATGTGCGACAGCTCCTGATAGCGGCGATGATCGAACTCGAGCTCGATCGGATCCGCCGACGGCGGACGAATGTAGTTGATGTTGACCTTGTCGGGCTTCAGATCGTGCTTCAGGAAATCGTACCAATCAAAGATCGTGTCCTCATTCGAATGCATCACGCACGTACAGGTCTGAATATCCAGCTGCGGATACTGCTCTTTCTTCATCTGCTGAAGCGTACGAGCGGTGTGGATCGCTTTGTCCCAACTTCCCTCTTTGCGGCGGATCTTCTCGTGGGCGTCCTTCATACCGTCGATGCCAAGAGCGACCGAGACGTTCAGTTTTGGACATTCGTCCATGATGCGGGCGACGTCCGGAAAAATTCGAGGATGGATCTGGCCGTTCGACATCAGATAAACGCTGTCGAGCTTGTTGTTCTCATAAAAAGCTCGAACGATCTCAGGCAGGTCTTTGCGTGTGAACGGCTCGCCGCCTGCGAGAACCAACACGCCGAGATTACCGCCCAGCGTTTCCGAGATCTTAGCGATCTCATCGGCCTTCATTTGGAGCTTTTTACGCGGACGGTCATCTAGTTCGTCGGTAAAGAAACAGTGTGTGCAACGCATGTCGCAAACGCTTGTGACAAGAATGTTTAGAAACACAGGCGAGATCGGGCGTCCGACCAGAATGCTTGCGTATCGTTTGAAGATCTCTTTTGTAGCAAAATCCATAAATAAACCTCGTCGGCAAATCAAACTCTCGTTTAGATGCAGCCACACGTTTCCAAGTTACAATTTACTTTATTTGCGGGATTTTGGGAAGTTTGCTTCGCGTGATGAGGTCTTCTCGTGCCGTTACCGAGCTGAACCCATCGCTAAGTGTCCAGATTCATTTTTTTCAATAAGGCTCGAAAACGAAGTTCGTCGCGGACACCGTCAAACTCCGGTTCGGCATTGATCCATGTTGCCCATGGGTGATGGGTCGATACCAATCTTTCAAGCCAGTCGAGCGTGGCGGTTCTGTCACCGAGTATCGCGTAAAGGATTGCGATATCGTGTTCGTTAACGCCCTTACCTAGGCTCTTTTCCCATCCCATTGCCAGCATCTTTAGTGTGGCTACGTCACCCATGGCGTCTGAGGTTTGCCGCAGCCGTTTTGCAAGATCACGGTCGCCTTCGGTTTCTAGGGCCCGAGCCGAATATTGTACGTACTCTTGAATTTCTCCCTTGGACCAGTAACAGCGGCCAAGATACCATATAGCGGGCGAGAAATTCGGGTCGAGACTTAGCGCTTTTTGGAATTGGTCGATCGCCTCATCGAACCGATGGCTGCCCATAAAAACCTGGGCGAGATTGGTGATGATCGCTGGCGACGTGGGGTCCAGTTCCTTGGCCCGACGCATTTCGACCTCGGCTTCACTGAACCGGCGCTGCTTAGTCAGCAAGACCCCGAGCCGGTGATGCGCGTTTGCAGAGTTCGGGTCGAGGTCTTTAGCTTTTCGCAGCTCATTTTCCGCTTCCTTCCAATTCCAGTCGAATGAAGTGCTAATAAGGCCAAGAATCGCGTGCGCATCAGCGAGATCGGGATTAAGTTCGATAGCCCGGCGGACATTCTCTCGGGCGGCATCGACATTTTTTGTCGACGTGTCGTAGCCATAATCGTACAAGAGATAATACGAATCGGCGAGGCCAACGAAAGCTTCAGCAAATTCATCGTCATCCTTGATGGATTGCTCAAATTCCGCGATCGCATTTTGCAGGCTTTGGCGTGTCCGCTTGTTCCAGGAAAACCGTCCTCGTAAATAGTGCTCGTATGCTTCATCGCTCGCGGTTGGCCGTTTTGTGTTACCCGTTTTCCCAAGCCGTTCGAGTTTAACTAGCAGCTGGCTTGAAATTGCATCTTGCAGGTCGAGAATGCCATTTGCCATGCCGTCGAACTGCTGCGACCAGAGCTGCTCGCCGGTTTTTACCGATAAAAGCTGAAGTGTTATCCGCAGCCGATCGCCTTCCTGTTGAACGCGTCCGTCGACCACGGCATCCACTTCAAGATCTTTTCCAACGCTCACTGGATCGGCGACGCTGCTGGCGAACGGTAAGATCGCTCGCGTCGGCCTCACAGAAAGATCCGTCGTACGGCTCGCGATCTTTGTTATCAATGCATCGGTGATCCGCAAGCTCATATCTTCGTCCGTCTGAGCTGTCGAAAATGACTTGAGCGGCAGAACGGCGATCGATCTGAGGTCTGAAAGCTTTGAGCTAGAGAATGCGGAACCATTGCGCCAGACCGAAAATCCAACAACACCAACCGCCAATAGAATTGCTACCAACCCCACGAACGCCAGTTGATTTTTCGACCTTGGCAGGCGTCTGGCAGATCGCCCCTCCGCGACCGGAATCTCTTCGATTATCGTTTCCTCTACGAGATGACGTTCGATAACCAGATCGCTCGAATTCACATAAACTTCGCCCGTGAAACGATAGCCGCGTCGCGGCACTGTCTGGATCAGCTCACGTTCGACCCCGAGGTCCGCGAAGAGTTTTCGAAGCAGATAGACATGTCTGGATATATTGCTCTCCTCGACAAAGGCATCCTTCCACACCTTTTCCATAAGCTCCTGTTTAGACACGACCTCACCCGGCCGTTCCGTCAGAGCGCATAACAGATCGATCTCTCTTAGGGGCAGGTCGATCGGTGAGTCAAGAAAAAATAAAAGATTTTGAGCCGCGTCGAGCCGAAAGTTGCCAAATTCCCTTATGTCTTTCATTTCGACGTATCGAGTACAACAAATGGAGAGTTAATGGAGAAGTAATTCAGGACTTCGTTCAGCCTTATCCCTTAAAAAGTATGACAAGTTTAGTCGAATGCGTGGCAATCACCAAGCAAACTATGAGAAGACTGCAAGTTACCCATCGCCGAAGGGAGGTGTTCATAATCCGAGAAGCGGCTTCGCGACCGACGCGTGGCGTCTGTCCGACTTGTAACGCACACGTTGAACTGCTCGATTTGGAAGCAGCAATGAACTTCGCATCGCGAAGTACGCGCGAGTTGTTGCACCTGATTGAAGACGGAACGATCCATGGAATTGATGGCGTGACGGGGCATTTATTTGTCTGCCGGGAGTCACTAAAAGAAATGTGTTGGGAGAAATCTAATGACTAAGAAAATTATCATAGTAGCAACATTGCTGATCGTACTGATCTTTTTTCGAGAAGCAAACGGACAATCGACAGAACTTACCTATCAGGGGCAATTGCAAAACTCTTCAGCCGCCGCGAACGGTGTTTTCGACTTCGAATTCGCACTCTTCGGATCGGCTCTCGGCGGAGTTCAGCTTGGGTCGACGGTTGCGAGAAATGGGGTAAATGTGACGAATGGCATCTTTTCCGTACAGCTCGATTTCGGCAGCCAGTTCGACGGCTCATCTCGGTTTCTTGAAATCCGTGTTCGGACTTCGGGAAGTGGAGGATTTACAACTCTCTTTCCCAGGCAACCGCTTCAGAGTACCCCGTACTCCGTCAGAAGCCTAACGGCCGAAAGTGCAAACAATGCTCTAACCGCCGCGAGCGCAACTAACTCGGCCAACGCAACTAACGCCGTCTCGGCGACGACGGCTCTGAATTTTACGGGCGGCCTCGCAGGCGATGTTGTTGGGAATCAAACCAGCACATCGGTACAGCGTTTACGAGGAGTACAAATATCCAACGCGACACCTCAAAACGATCAGGTTCTCAAATTCAATAGCTCGACTAACCAATGGGGACCAGGGACCGACAACTCAGGCGGCTCGGTTAACGCGATACTAAATCAGTCCGCCCAGCAGGCCGGAGCGAACTTCAACATCAGCGGCGTCGGGACCGCCGATATCTTCAACGCATCGACACAATTTAATATTTCTGGATCTCGAGTCTTTAGCATCACTGGATTGAACAACCTCTTCGTCGGGCCCGAGTCAGGGACATCCAATACTAGCGGCCAGAATAATTCTTTCTTTGGACGGCGGGCTGGATCGGCAAATACGAGTGGATTATTTAATTCGTTTTTAGGCTTCGAAACGGGTTTCGCGAATACAACCGGTGGAGATAATGCTTTTTTTGGTTCACGGGCTGGATCCGCTAACACAACCGGCAACGCAAATACGTTTATCGGAGATAATAGCGGACAGTCGAGCACAAGCGGCTCCCAAAACTCTTTTTTAGGTCTACGCGCAGGCGAGACAAACACGACTGGCAGTTTAAACACGGCGTTAGGCTTTGATGCTGATTTTGGCAGCGGTAACCTGACGGCCGCGACTGCGATCGGTGCTGGTGCTATTGCCACTGCCAGTCACACCGTAGTTCTCGGAACAGGACAAGATGCGGTGCAGATCCCTGGAAGCCTCACCGTTAGCGGAGCCGTCAGTGGAAATCTTAACGCCTCTAACATCTCGACCGGAACACTCGATAATGCCAGACTCGGTGTCGTACCGGTTTCAAATGGCGGAACTGGTTCTGCAACGAAGAATTTCGTCGACCTGACAACAGCTCAACTCATCGCCGGTGACAAGACTTTCGCCAATACACTCTCAGGAAACGCAGTAAGTTCCGCCACAAACTTCAGGATCGGATTGCTCCCCGTGTTGAGTGTTAACAACTTTAACAGCACTTTCGTCGGTCTACACGCGGGTGAGGCAAATGGCAGCGCCGCCAGCAATGCAATGTTCGGCAGCTTCGCGGGCGAAAGTAACACCGGGTCTAACAACGCATTTTTTGGAGCTCGAGCCGGGGCGACCAACAGTTCCGGTTTCAGGAATGCGTTCTTTGGCAGTAACTCCGGAACCTTGACGACATCCGGCAACAACAATGCTTTTTTCGGCGACAATACCGGTGTGAACAACATTGACGGCTCATTCAATACTTTTTTGGGACGAAACTCGGCATTTCAAAACTCCTCCGGTTCTCAAAATGTTTTTGTCGGGGCGTCGACAGGAGCTAGTAATACTAGCGGCGCAAATAATACAATTGTTGGAACCTTAGCTGACGTCGGTTCATCAAACCTGTCGTTTGCGACCGCGGTCGGTGCAGGTGCCGTAGTTAGCGCCAGCAACACCGTTGTCCTTGGCCGAGCGGCAGATTCTGTTGTGATTCCGGGCGATTCGCTCGACGTCGGCGGTCCAGTTACCGCGACGAGAGTCGGCGTGTCACAGCAATTTCTGCAGTTAAACGGCGGGAGCGGTTCTTCGATCCGCCTGACCGCTCAATCAGCAGCTGCGGCGGATAAGCCGCTTCTTATTCAGAATCTAAGCTCAGAAGCCTCGCCGACAAGCGGAAACAACATACAATTTCAGGTCGGAACTACAGCGTCGCCTTCTACAAAGGTAACCATCGACTCGTCGGGAAATCTCGGCATCGGCACGACTTTGCCAGCCGACCGGCTCGAGGTTAATGGATCTATTCGCGTTGCAACGCTTGGCTCAGCCGGGGCGACGACGCTCTGCCGAAACGCTTCGAACCAGATCGCAACTTGCTCTTCGTCGGCTCGGTACAAATCAAATATAAAGACCTTTGCTCCTGGGCTATCGCTTGTTCGACAGCTGCGTCCCGTTTCTTTCGCATGGAAGGATGGGGGAATGCTGGATGTTGGTCTCGTCGCCGAAGAAGTGAATCGCATCGAACCGCTTTTGACAATAACAAACGAAAACGGCCAGGTCGAAGGCGTCAAATACGACCGCCTTAGTGTTGCATTCATTAACGCGTTCAAGGAACAGCAGCAGCAGATCGAAGACCAGGCAAAGGAGATCAGAGTTCAAACTGATCGTTTAAGAGACCAACAGATCCTTATAGATCGTCTAGCAGAGAGGCTTTCAAGGATAGAGAAAAGGCAGGCAAAGCCAAAGCGCACCAAGAACCGCTAGTCCGCAGGTTTTAGAACGATGGGGTCAAGGTAGGTTCTGCCGCGGACGATGGCGAGCTTTTTGCCGTCAGACGACCAATCAATCGTGTAAACGCGGTCGTGCCGGAAATTAGAGATCTTTTTCGGCTCACCGCCGCTAATAGGAACGCGATAAAGTTCGCTTGTACCTTCGCTTGTCGCGACGAATGTGAACCCAAGACCGTCGCGGTCCCAGATCATTCGGTCCACATCGCAAACCGGCGAAAGCTTTACGCTCTTCACCACTTCGAAGGAGTTCCGGTCGTAGACACGGATCTCGCAATCTTTCGCCGTCGTCCCTCCGTGAACGGACGCTATTTGTTTTTCGTCCGGCGAGATCGACCAAACGTCAATATCCGGAATATTTAGTCTGGTCAGCTTACCGTCAGGCGTGATCTGCATCAGCATCCAGCCTTCGGTTGGGACGCTGGTTTTGTAGATCACTGTCCCGTCCGAAAGCAGTTTCCCATTGAATATCGGCGTTTCCGAACGCGTCAGCTGTACGGGCTCACGGCCGTCGATCCCGATTCGCCATAATTGATCGAGCCCCGCACGATTCGAATTGAACGCGATCGTTCGTCCGTCGCCGCTGAGGCTCGGCTGGATCCAGTAACCATCCTTGCCCTCATTCACGCGCTCACGCGAGCGGCCGTCCTCTGACATGATCCGTATCACTTCCGCGCTATTTTCAACGGCAGCGTAGCCGAGTCGCCCGTCACGCAGCCAAAACGCTCCGTCAATAGATTGAACTCCGCTCGTGATCTGGCGAAACTCAAACTTGTCTGGCTCACCGATATATATATTGGTGTACGAATTCTCTGCGACGGCTGAGAACGTCTTACCGTCTTTCAGGACTTGGACATCTTTATATGATGTATTGTCATTTGTGATCCGCGTCATTTCGCCACTCGCCAGAACGTACTGCCAAACCTGTCTGATATCAGCGTTTTTCTCGCGAATGCACAGCAAAAGACTCTTCGCGTCAGAGGTCCATGTCGCACTTGCGATCAGCGTGTCGCGTTCGGGCACGAGCGTTCGCTGGGCACTGCCGTCGAACGGTGCTTCGATCACGTAGAATACATTTTTAATGTCTGAAAGCTGTTTCCTGATCGAGATGGTCGCCGCTTTGTCACCGGGCGAGAATTTGAAATCCCAGATCCGGAAGTTTCCCGGAAACTCTGCGACAACACTTTCATTCGCTCCATTTTGGTCGACCAGGAGAACTTTGGCTCCGCCGCCGGAAACGGATCGTGACAGCAATATCCTTCCATCGCTGGCGACCGCCATCGAACCCGCATTCGCAACGACCATTTTTGGCTCGCCTCCCAAGACCGATATCTTGTGAATGCCGCTGCGACTATCGTCGGCGAAATTCTTTTGAACGTAATAGATGAAATTCCCGTCCTTCGAGTAATCGATCGCGTAGATGTTCGATTTTGGGAGCGAGATTAGCCGTCGTCGGCCATCGGTCGCGATCTGTCTGATCTCGATCGCCGAATCGCCTGCTTCGTCTTTTAGTACGCAGGCGATGAAATTCCCATCAGGCGAAACGCGTCCGTAACAATCACCGTCCGAGCCGATCTTGTCGACACGGACGTTTGTGAGACGTTCGACGGGCGAACCCTGCAAGACAAATCTCCAAAGAGCGAAGGCTCCGATTGCAGCGATCAAGATCAAACCTGCGGCAATCCAGAGTCTCTTTTTCGATGCTCCGACCGATCCCGCCAATTGAGGTGAGGCGGAATTGTCTTGTTCTATGAACTCTTCGATCTCCTCGATGTAGATCTCGGTCTGCGAAGCGTGAACATGATCCGGCCTGGAATCGGGCTCGTCCGCCACCGCGGTCACCGGAGCGACGAACGCGTAACCCTGTCTTGGAACTGTTTTTATGTAGAGACTTTCGTCTGCACGTTCCTCAAGGATCTGGCGGAGAGCGGATATGCCTTTTTTCAGGTTTGATTGTTCGACAAAAGTTCCATGCCAAACAGCGTCGAGGATCTCATCGTGCGAGAGAATGCGGCCTTCGTTTTCGATCAGAAAATAAAGGAGTTCGAAATTCTTGCCCGAAATATCGACGCGGTCGCCATTTTTGTACAAAATTCGGCGTCGGGAATCGAGTTTGAATTCCCCAAATTGATAGAAACGGAGATTATCATTTCCCATAAACCGCATTAAATCAGCAGCTTAGCCGCGTTCACCAATTTTCACCGTTTTTCACCGCTTTATTTCACCACAAGTTACTGATTATTTCACCGTTTGAGAACGATTTTCACGAATTGTTTTGCGAAATTGGTTGCAGCCGACAAAAACGTTCGAGATCGGCACGAGAGAAAAAATACGTGATGGAACGAACAGTTAAAAGGATCAAACGGACGCGGATCGTGATACGGCGCGTTGAGACCGCGACAACAGCCGAACAGCACGACATTGAAGTATGTCCACTTTGCCACACAGTCCTCAAGGGACAAGTGGCAGCACAAATACAGCCGATCGAAGACCGCTACCTGTTAACCGACGGAAACACGCCCGGCGACGCGAACGGCAATAAATAGAAATTTTATTAGGAGAACCAAAATGAAAAACACCACTAGAACACTCGCAATCTTTATCATTATGCTCGCAGCGGCAACTGCAGCGTTTTCACAGTTTCCTAAGCTTCCGAAACTTAAGGATCTGGTACCGAAGACGACCGGTCCATCGGCAACCGGCACCACGGCGACAACGCCGACAGTTGGCGGCGTCACCCAATCTACGTCGACAACAAGCGCTACTCCGGCTTCGACCGAGGCTTCGATACTGCGTCGCACGATGAACGTCTGGCCGCGACGCTATCTGCGTTATTGGAAAAATCCTGCGGCGGCAGAACCTGTCTACGACACATGGAGCTGGGCTCCGGAGATCTCCTTCTCGATCTACGGTCCGGTAGCGAGCGGCAGCCAGGTATTTGTCGAATGGGACACGCCGGATGGCAAACCGTGGTTCACCCAGCGTATGCGCACACCGACGCTCGAACCCGACTATTATGACGAGGTCAAAGATGTCGAAGGCATCAGCCGTGACGATATGGAAAAGAAGGCGATCACGACCCAGTCGGGCCTATTCCCGTTCCGCATCAAACTGAAAAATGCGATCAACGGCACCGAGCAGCTCCTATTCTCCGGTAAGTACAAGATGTTTCCTTCGGTCCCGAACCAGGCGATCCCTGAATTTAAGGGCAAAAAGGAGTTCGTCATCGACGAAGACTGGCGTATTCCGATGGCATGGCTGTGGCTGAATCCGGTCAACAACGAAAAAGCCCCGATCCTAAACACCCAGATGTGGTTCAAAGCGTCGGAAAGCAGCGACAATTTCGAAGCGTTCCTGTTCTACAACGGCAAACAGATCTCTAACTCGAAGGCAGGATCAGCCGACGAGACCATGTACAACGCCAGCGACGAAAAGGCTACGCGATACTCGCTCCGCACGTTCTACTTCCCGACCGTCCGAGGCTGGAATAAAGATACGTACAACTCGTTCGCAAGCTCGCATTTTCTCGATAAAAATCCCGGTGAATACGAGATCCGAGTGCTTCGTAATGGAGAATTGAGTCGCTCGTTTGCCTTCACAGTCGGCTCTGACGGCAAGGTCGTTGATAACGGCGTGGCGAAGAATAATAAGGTCGGCGGCACGCGATGGATCATCCCGGCAAAGGTACTCGGAACGGCGGACGGCAAGGTCAATCTTAATGCATGGCAGACCGACGCTTTTTATGGCAATACGTTGACAGGTTTCACGCCGATCCAGTAATCATCGGCCTAATAGGAGAAATATCATGAAAATAATTATCTTTGGAACACTTTTAGCCGCGAGTATCATCGCATCGGCCTGTGGTGGTGCAAAGACGGCTTCAAATACCGCCGCTGCAAACAAACCTGCAGATTCGAAACCCGCCGCGACAACGGGCGGAGCGTCAGAAACGGTCAAAACTATATACGCAAATGCGATCAAACGTGATTGTGCCGCGATACCGCCGATGTTGACCGAGGACTTTAAGAAAGCCGTCGGAACCAGCAAAGACGCTCTCGAGGCTCTTTGCGATTCGCTAACCGACAGCGGTAAGGTAACGGCCATTACCGTTACCGGCGAAACCGTTACTGGCGACTCTGCGACCGTAAAGGTCGAGCAAAAACTTAAGGACGGCAAAACTGAAAATAAGGAAGAGCGAATGAAAAAATCAGGCGATAAATGGCTGATGGATTCGTAATTCGCAGGATCCGTTTTCAATATCGAAAGGGGCCGGAAACGGTCCCTTTTCCGTTTGACGCGATGCGGCAGATTCGTCTCGTGCGTCCAGATATTTTATACTTACGCTTTTAGCTATGAAACATCTACTTATTTTAACGATCGCAACAGTACTTTTTACCGGTGCTTGCGGAGGTGCCGCTAGCAACACCGCGTCGAATGCCTCGAATGCTAACGCTGCCAATAAGCAGGCCGAAGCCCCGCCCTCGCTCACAACAGCACCTTCCGATGCCGCAGATGCTTTCTATGCAGCCGCTCTAAAAGGCGATTGCACAACCGTTGGCGACAGTTTGACCGAGGAAATGAAAAAGAGCGTGGGCTCGGTTGATGCGTACTGTAAATCCCTGACGGCAGATGGAAAGATCGAGAGTGCCAAAGCAGTTGGAGCTTCGGCTTCGAGCGAGTCTGCCGCGGTTTCGGTTCAACTTACCTACAAGCCCGAAGCGGCAACCGAGGAAAAGAAGCCATCAGAAAAAAAGGCTGATCCAAAGGCCAACACAAACGCCAACGCTGAAGCCCCGGCAACGCCTGAAGTTCAGGTTGCTCAGCCTGCTCCGGCTAAAACAGAGCTTAAAGAATTACACTTGAAAAAAATCGGTGAAAAATGGCTCATCGACGTAACGCCGAAGGCTGCAGCACCGGCAAAATCAGCTGATTCGCCGGCTAAAGCAGCCAATAAATGAGGCGTATCTATTTAGATAATGCCGCCACGACGCCGGTATCGCCAGAGGTAGTTGAGGAAATGTTGCCGTATTTGACTGACAAATTCGGCAACGCCTCGAGCATTCACTTTTTTGGGCAAGAGGCCCGTGGTGCGGTCGATAGGGCCCGGCATCAGGTGGCGGCACTTATCAATTCCCGGCCAAACGAGGTCATTTTCACGTCGGGCGGAACCGAGGCGAACAACCTCGCCATCCGCGGCCTTGTCGAATCGAACAACAAACACGGCCGCCATATCATCACGTCGGCGATCGAACATCCCGCCGTCAAAAGCGTCTGCGAGGATCTTGAGAAGCAGGATTATTGGGTAACTTACCTACCGGTTTACGAAGATGGTCTGGTCCGAATTGAAGACGTCGAGGCGGCGATCACGGCGGAGACCGTTTTGATCTCGATCATGACCGCCAACAATGAGATCGGGACGCTGCAGCCGGTCGCTGAGATCGGTCGGTTGGTTCGCGAACTGCGGGAAAAAGGCCGTAAGATCTGGTTTCACACAGACGCCGTTCAGGCCGCCGGGAAAGTGCCGGTCGATGTCGAAGATATCGGCTGCGACCTGCTCTCGCTCTCTGCCCACAAGATCTACGCGCCCACAGGCACGGGCGCATTGTACGTTCGCCGCGGGGTGCGGCTACACGCCCAGAATATCGGCGGTTCGCAGGAACGCGGTGTTCGCGGCGGGACGGAATCGGTTCCGAATATCGTGGCATTCGGCAAGGCATGCGAACTCGCACAGGCTGAACTCGGCTTGGCCAGCGACTATCTGAGGGGGCTTCGCGACAGCTTTGAGAGCCGGGTCGGCGAAGCGATCGATGGGGTGTCGCACAATGGCGATCGCGAAAAGCGTCTGCCGAATATCTCCAACGTTTCATTCAGCCGGGTCGAGGGTGAAGCCCTGCTGATCAACCTCGATATGCACGGAATCGCGGTCTCGACAGGGTCGGCATGCTCGTCGGGAAATCTGGAACCGTCGCCGGTCATTCGGGCTCTCGGTTTTGATGATCCGCGGGCCCGCGGAGCGATCCGTTTCAGCTTCGGACGTTTCAATTCTGACGAAGACATCGACCGCCTCCTCGAGGTCCTTCCGGAGGCCGTCGGGAACCTCAGAAAGTTATCGAACTGAACCGTCTTTTAAAAGTTCATTTCGTGTTTTTTAAACTTTCACAAAATTTAGAATAATACGCGGCAAAAAAAGTGTGGCACGTGCCACACTTTTTCGTGTCAGAAATGCCGAAGTGCCTTTAAATACTGGGCTTCACCGACTCATCCGGCACTTTAGAACCGTCTAAACTTAAGCTAATTGGTCAAACATAATGCCCGCCGTCTAACCAAAAACCGCCCAATAGGTCGAGGTAATCCCGCCAATTGGTAAAGTTCCGATCCCCTAAAAAATCACCTTTTTTCAGCTCGCTGAAGCCAATTCCCCGCCCAAAATAGCATTTTCTCAATGGGCAGCCTGATGGACATCGCGATGGGCTACGACGGCGAGAACGACGAGAACGATTAGCTAGGGAGATGATGCGGAAACGATAGATATCTGCGAACAGCGACAACAATCGTTAAAGTATTTGGTCCTTGACGTCGATAAAATGGTCAGTTTGGTAGAGGTAAATGGGAGATTGGTCAAAGGTTTAAGAGGCCCTTTTTCGAGCGTGGACTTTGACCAATCCTTCTGTGTCCTGGAGATCCGTTCGGACTCCTCCTTGTTTACGCCTTTCTCTTTAATTCGGCAGTCCTACTCTATTGCGATTCCCTTTCGCGACAACGGGTCGGTTCAGGAATCAAAGACGACGTCTCACGGCTTCTTTTGGGATTTTAATGCGTTCTCGAGCCACTCCTTTCGACGAATCTCGTCTCCCTTGTACTTCTGCAGATTCGGCCGAAGATAGGCCGAGTAAGTACTCTCAGGATAATCGAGCAGGATTTGCTCAACCTCGGAAATTAGCGTCTGCTTTGTGGCATCATTGGTGGTATCGAAAGAACCCGTTTGCATCAATAGTGCAATTTCGCGATTTCCCTTAATCCGATTCCACGCACCGGCGTTTTCTTCTACAGGCTCCTTTATTTCGATTCGGAAAGGTTCCGACTCTACTGGCTTAAGGTCAGTGCCCACGTAAGAGAGTCCTTTCACCCAGTACACGCCTGGAGCCTCAAACGCATAATCAGTCGGAATTCGGCCCTCCAACGCCACGCATGCAGCATCTTCATTAAGATGGGAAACTTGCGGTTTGCCACTCCATAGAACGATCGCTTCTTTGTACGCGTAAGCATCACCTGGAGCGAGTTCCATCCTACGGCCTCGCTTTACTCCCCATCCCGGTCCTCGATAATCGTTGTATTTTCCGTTCCGCTCACTTCCGATTAGAACCCTTAGACTGCCGACCTCAACGCCACCACTCGGAACATCGACTGGACGTAAGCCCGTATTTACGAACTTAAATTCAAGCTTAACCGGCTCGCCGATCAGATAGCTTTCTTTATTCGTTTTCCCCTGGAATGTCAGATCGACGAAACTCGTCGCGTTGCTAACGCTTGCCCAAAAAGCAGTAAGGACAAGAATCGCGAAAATGCCTGATACAAAAAGAATAATTTTTTTCATTTTTTTCTCCTCTTCTTAATTAGACTATTACGGATGTGTGAGGTTCCTTATTTTTCTGATAGTTTTCCGATTAAATTGGCGGGATTGTATGGCTCCGTCAGCATCTCCCATTAACCTCAAATCGCCATGCTCCCCCAACCCGGATTCCCGCAAGGGAAATAATCCTTGCCATTTCTGGAACATCTGATAGTCAGCAATCCTTCCGGCGGTTCAAATACATCCCTAACCTCAATAAGAATAGGACCGTCGTTCTTCAGTTCGAATGTAAATTTAAGTTCCTCGCCCAATAGATATGATTCGCGTTCAGGCCGAAGCGTAAGACGGAGATCTCGTTCCGACTGAGCAAGACCGTGGCCGGATAAGACCAGTAGAAAACTAAATGTGACGGTGAGGAGGCTTTGTTGATCATTATTTTTTTAGCGAGTCCAGAAACTTTTTTCGGAGCATAATCTCGTGGATATTATCGATTCTCTTCATCTCGGCAATTCGGAAAGCGTGCAGGCTGCGGCTCAGCTTCGCGGTGTACAGTCCATGGGTGAAGCCGAAACAAGATCCTGGATCGTCTGCTGAAATGTGTCTCGCTCGGTTTGTTGGTTATATTTGCCATGCGGCATGTCGGCGTACTGCATGAAATAGGCGATATCCGGGTTTTCCGCGATCCGTTGCCAGACCGGTTCGTCGAGTTCGGTTGGAGATCCTATGTTGATCTCGATGGGGGCGGACACGTAGTCGGCGGCGACGCCATCGAGGTTGATATGGGTAAACAACCTGATGAAATACCGCCCAACGGCCGGAAATGCAAGGTCCGTGAGAATTCTTCCTTCCGATTCATGGGCTGCAGCGTCGGCACTGAGATGCGAGACTTGGGGTTTATAATTCCATAAGAACTCCTGATTTCGGGTTAGGCTCTTTTTTGCCTCGATCACCGATCCGAAATTTACTCCATCCACAGTTAACCCGTTTCCACCGCCAGGACTGTACACGCGATAGTCCGTATCGTTATCGAAGGCTATCTGAAAATATGACCAACTTTTCGCATCCCCACCGAGTTCGATTGTCTTAGTGGTATTGTTCCTGATGCTCCATTTCACCTCGACGACCTCGCCGAGTTTGTAATTTGATCGTTCGGTCGTAACTTGCGTCGTAACGAACTTTGGAGCCGACTTCGCAGGAATCGCAGACAACGCTACAAAAAGCAAGAAAGCAACTAGTTGGGAAAATGTATGGAGTTTCATGTCTTTTGCTTGTTCGATGCCTGATGACGAAGAATGGTGGTTTGGCTGGGAAAAGTCGGCGTCGGGCCGGCGTGGGAGCGGCTCGCTGGCTCACTGCTGCGACGGATATTTTCGGGTCTTTTCGGTTTCGATCTGGGCGGCGAGTCTCCATTCGGGGACCTGGATCCGTTTGGCTAGTTCGGGGTCGATATTGAACGGCGGATGTTCGGGGTTGCGGAAAAGAAACGTGGAGCAGCCGACGACGCGGCGGAGAGTTGACTTCACATACGCTTCCCGCTCGGGCGAACCCGGTTTTGCGTCGGCACCGGTGGCCGGAATGCGATTCATCATATTGACGACCCGTACCATGTTGCGATAGTAGGCTTCGTTGGTGCTGCCCGGTGCGGCGGCGAGGCTTCGGATCGCGTTGGAGGAACGGCAGACGGCATCAGGCGGAGGCGTTGTCATTTCCAGCAGGTCGAAGCCATTCATGATGATATTCGTCGCATAGTCTCTCGGATTCATGAAACGCCCAATCTCAGAGCCGTAGTCAAGCATTGCCATCGCCCGCGTGCCAGTGTCTTTGATCGTACCTATCGCATATTCAGCGGCGTTGTAATCTTTGACGCGAGCGGCGGGATACGCGATCCGGTGCCAGATTGACTGATCACGGGCAAGCGGAATTTCCTTGATATTAAAGTCCGGGTCGGCTTTCATCAGCAATTCGACGGCACGCTGAAACTGCTTTCTTTTGACCGCGATAGACGACGCTTTTGCCCAGAGTTCATTGCTCAGCGACCGGCTCTTCGCCGCCGAAGCTTCGGTGATCGCCGTTTCCAGCGGATCCTCGCTGGTGTCGATCCGGTCGTTCGCATCGATCTTTTCGAGAGTTTCGGCGGACATCCAGGTACGATATTTTGCGATGACGGCGACAGCGTCGGAATACAATTTGGCGTCCGCCTGCTTTATCCGCGGCATAACTGCCCGGAGAGCTGAAAAAATGGAGAACAAACTGCTTTTCGCACCGGGCTTTGCCATTTCTACCGAAGCTCCGCTGATCAATATGCGTCCATATCTGAGTGTTCGATCCAATGATATCTGCGGGCCGGGCGGGTCGAATATATCGTCGAACATCCTGGTGATCAGGTAAACGACCGCAAGATCGCCTTGCTTCTCCGCCTTTGCCAACGCTGCATCCAGCATACGGTCCGCATTTGCGGTTCTTGACCTGGAGCTCTGAACAGACTCGTAGGTAATCAGATAGAGATCACGGGTAGATAGGTCAAGGTTTTCTCGGCTATTTTCGAGCCGGGCTATCGTTCTCTCAACGATCACATCTGCGTTCACCCCTCTTCTGATCGATTCGGCGTCTTCACGAAGCGTGTCGGGCTTGAGAGAGTATTTTGCCTCGTATTTCTTTAGAACATCAGGAGCATTTGCTCGAAGCAGCACGCCCAAGCGATGACGCAAACTCCTCGCTCCACTGTCGAGCTTTTTCTCATTTGACGCGATATCGTCGCAGATCGAGACAAGAATGGATTCGGCAGACGGAAACACTGAACGCACCTTGCGTGAGTAGATGAAATCCAGAATGTTCAATCGCAGGCTGAGCCTGATCTCCGGCTCGGACAGTGTCCTGACATCTGAATCAATGCGCACAAGCTTTTGCGCCCGCTGTTCGTCCTCAAATTCTTTTGCGGTCAAGTTCTGGCCGCTCAGTTCGAAGAGAGCACCTCCGAGGATCAAAAACGCCGCGATCCGGGCAACCAGTGGAAGTTTGGTATTCATAATGGACGAATAGTACCACGATTTTGGGCACACAATATTTTTTTATTCGACGAGCTGTGATGACCACCGCAAACACGAAAAAGCGGCTTCGTCAGTTTCCCGACGAAGCCGCCTTTCTTTCCCTCCCGGTTGGAAAGTGGATGACAAACTTGATAACTAGTCGCCTACGATGATTCCGGTGCTATCGCCGACGATGATTCCGTCGCCAACGATGATGCCGTCATCGGTCTGGCCTTTGGTGCAGGTGTTCTTCTCTGCTCTGTCGCCAACGATGATGCCTTCGAGGGCTGCGAAGATGCTGCTGACAACGCCGCGATCGCCAACGATGATTCCGTCGCCTACGATGATGCCGTCATCGGTCTGTGCCTTGCAGCCTTTTTCTGCTCTGTCGCCGACGATGATACCGTCTGCTTTAACCATATTTGCACCGAACATGAGGACGATTGCGAGTGCTGCTACTTTTGCCGTGTTTTTCATTTTTCTGCTCCTAACAATTTTGAATTTTATTTCGAGACCCTGCTTGCTCTCTTTCTTGCACTCCTATATCTCAAGCGGCGTGCCAATGCGTGCCACGGCTGACAACAAACTTCTATCGTTATTATTTGCAACATTTCCAGACACACTATTTGTATTTTCGCGATCAAACGAGCCTAGCTGAAAAATGTATACAAACGTTACACATTCTATCGAGATATCCGATAAACGGTTTAGTTTCTTGCAGTTACAAATGTGAATACTTTTTATACATATCTACGGTGTATAATTGCTATACACAATTCACATTTACCCAGTAATTTTGGTAGCTTTTTGCACGTTAAACGTGTTAAACTTTCTAAGTTGGACGGAACCTGAGCCCGTCTATCTTACTTACCTACGAACGCCCTGTTCTCATAAACCCCACCCTTTTATGAACAGAGACCCCCTTTCAAATACATTCAAAGGGATCACTATCCTCGCCGCTACCGTGGCGACCGGCCCTCGCGCTATCCGACCTTCCAAAGGCGTCGTTTAGCTGGGGCTTTTTGGTCATTCTCGCTTTTGCCGTAATTGTTACGCCAAGAATGAGCCTGACGCTGCCGCGATCGCGTTTTGCAATTAGCTTTTCGGATGCGGCGGTTTTTCTGACATTCCTAATGTACGGCGGGCCGGCGGCTATCATCGTCGCTGCTCTGGAATCCGTCTCAAACTGCTTCTATCTAAGGTCAAAGGGATTTTATTTCGGGAAATGGATGATCCCGACGAACGTCTCGATCAACACGGTCTCGATCTCGCTAACGTACCTTGCCTGGATGGCGATCGAGCCTTCCTTTCGTTTCCCGGCCGGCACAACACAGTACATAGTCTCGACGGTCGGTCTGCTAGCTCTGGGACAATTTCTCTTCTCGTCAGCTCTGGTAGCAATATTTACGTGGACCCGAAAAGGTATCAGTCCCTGGATCACCTGGAAAACCGAGTGTTTCACCAGTTCGATGACGCAGATCGTCGGCGCGGGATTGGCCGGGCTTGTCTGTAAACTGATCGGATTTAACGACATACTCACTGGCTCGATCGCGATGTTCGCTATCGTTGTCATGTATCTCAGCTATCGCCAGTCGATCAACGAGGTGAACGATGCGATGCTTCAGACCGAGGAAGCTGAGCGGGAAAAAGCCGAGGTCGAACGCGAACGGCGTCTTGAGGCTGAAACTTATGCCGGGCAGCTCGCGGTAACGCTTGATAAGGAAGAAAAGGCGAACGAAGCTCTGAGAAAAAGCGAAAAAGACCTGCAGCACGCAGCTCTTCACGATTCGCTAACAAATCTGCCTAACCGCAAACACTTTGGCGACAAGCTTCGCTCCCGCATTGAACTATTTAAGAACGATCCGCATAAGACGTTCTACGTTCTGTTCCTCGACATCAGAAAATTTAAGAACATCAACGACAGCCTCGGCCATTCACTCGGCGATAAGGTGCTGATCGTCGCGGCAAAACGCTTCGTAAGGATGCTGAACGCGAACGACATGGTCGCCCGTATCGGCGGAGACGAATTTGCCGTGATCCTGAAAGACATCACGTCCATCGGCAAGGCACAAAAGGTCGCCCGCCGCATTTTCGACACGATCGCACAGCCATTCTCACTGAGCGGCAACAGCGTTTCGGTTTCGGTCAATATTGGTATCGCACCGTGCGATGCCGAATACAACACTCCCGAAGAAGTGCTGCGCGACGCCGACATCGCCATGCACTACGCTAAGGAATGGAACAGCGGTGTCGCGGTCTTTACGAAGGAGCTTCGCGAACGTTTCCTTGAGCGTGTGACGTATGAGAACGACCTTCGCCACGCGATCGAGAGAAACGAACTCTCGATGAGCTATCAGCCGCTGATCGACATTCAGGACGGCAGCCTGATGGGCTTTGAAGCTCTGCTGCGATGGAATCATCATAAATTCGGCAACATTCCGCCAAACAAATTCATCCCGATCGCCGAGGAATCCGGACTGATCATTCCGATCACCGTCTGGATACTGAAAGAAACGACGACGCAGCTCGCCGCTTGGCAGCAGGTCAGTCCCGAATACCGCGATCTGATCGTCAGCGTTAATATTTCCGGTAAACACCTCTCTAATGACGACCTTATCGCTGACGTTCAGGGTGCTCTCGACATCTCGAAGATCGATCCTCGATCGCTCAAGCTCGAGATCACCGAAAGCTGCCGCGATGGAAAATGCGGAACACACCATCGACATGCTGAATCGGCTGAAGATGCTCGGCGTTCAGCTCAGCATCGATGATTTTGGAACGGGATATTCGAGCCTCAGCTATCTGCACAGATTGCCGTTCGACACGCTGAAGATCGATCGCTCGTTCGTGTACAGCGTCGGCGAAAAAGGCGAGAATTCCGAGATCCTGCAGACGATCATCTCACTCGCCAAAAACCTCAAGAAAAAGGTCATCGCCGAAGGCATCGAAACCGAATCGCAGCTCAACCTTCTCCAAAACCTCGGCTGCGATTACGGCCAGGGCTACCTGCTCGCCCGTCCGCAGACGAAGGAAAACGCCGAAAAAGCTCTCTACGAACGTAAGAGCTGGATGCCCGCGAGGATCTCGGAAACTATCGAGAACGTTCCGGATCACATCGATGCAGAAGATAATATGCCGGTGTTTGGGTAAGCTATGCGGTCCGAGATATAGGTTGACTTCGTCGCACGAACTTGACTACCATCTTCGTATGAATTCCGACCTTATGGCCCGCATAACATCGAACCCGCGCCAGTGCGGTGGAAGGCCGTGTATCCGCAATCTACGCATTCGCGTGAAAGACATCCTTGATATGCTCGCGGGCGGAGCAAGCGAAGCGGAGATACTGGAAGATTATCCGTACCTGGAAGCTGATGATATTAAGGCCAGTCTTGGTTATGCCGCACTTCAACTCGATCATGCCGTGGTGATGGTAGGATCGTGAAATTCCTTGTCGATGCTCAATTGCCTCCTGGATTGGCGCGCTGGCTTTCGGAACGTGGTCATGTCTCTCAGCACGTCATGGATCTCGGGCTCGACGCCGCAAATGATTCTGTAATCTGGGATGAGGCGCTGCGATCTGGACTTATTATTATCACAAAGGACGAAGACTTTGCTGAACGTACAGCGAGGTCGATCCACGGACCGGTAATTGTTTGGCTTCGCCTCGGAAACACTACGAACCGCGCACTTTTCGCGTGGTTTGAGCCGCGATGGGATGACATAATCGAACTGCTCGAACTTAACCACCGACTGATCGAGGTTAAGTAGAACCGGGCGATCAGACAAGTTGTATTCAGATTTAACGCGTTCTATACTTACTGAAAATCTTTCGATAATTCAGGAGTATTGAACGCGTTATGTTTAAAAGATCCATAGTATT
Organism: Pyrinomonadaceae bacterium; assembly: GCA_047600985.1. Classification (GTDB taxonomy): domain Bacteria; phylum Acidobacteriota; class Blastocatellia; order Pyrinomonadales; family Pyrinomonadaceae; genus OLB17. Next base: position 2,007,987 of record JASGKA010000002.1, read on the forward strand.
TATGATCGTCAGCGCATTTTTGACGGTCAGTGTGCCGGCACAGAAGTTTGATTACCCGAAACCTCGCCGCGGCGATCAGGTTGACGATTACAGCGGCGTCAAGGTCGCCGATCCGTATCGCTGGATGGAAGATACGGAATCCGCCGAGACCAAAGCGTGGATCGAGGCCGAGAATAAGCTCACGAATTCCTACCTCTCAACCATCCCGCAGCGCGAAGCCATCAAGAACCGCCTCACCGAGATCTGGAACTACGAACGCATTTCCGCTCCTTCGAAGATCACCGACAATTTCTATATCTATTCGAAGAACGACGGCCTGCAGAATCAGAGCGTCCTTTATAAAGCGACCTCGATCACTGATCCGGGCACGGTTTTCTTTGATCCTAACAAACTGCGTGCGGACGGCACCGCGGCCCTCGGCGGTTCTTCGTTTACGGACGACGGCAAGCTGTGGGCGTACGGAGTTTCGCAGGCTGGTTCGGATCGTTCGGAATGGTTTGTGATGGACGTCGCGACTGGCAAGCTTTTGCCGGACACGCTTTCACCAAACCGCCAAGGCATCGCTGCATGGCTCAAGGATAATTCGGGCTTTTACTACACGAGTTATCCACCGGCTGAAAAAGGCCAGGAACTGAAGAACACGACGTATTATCAAAAGCTCTATTTCCACAAAATGGGAACGCCGCAGTCAGAGGATTACGTAGTTTATGAGCGTCCGGACAACAAGGAATATTTCTGCGGAGCCGAGATCTCGGAAGACGGCAACTGGCTGATCATCACGGTCGGCAAAGGCACCGAGCGGATGAACATGGTCTATTTCAAGAACCTGACCATGGAAAAAGCTCCGATCCTGCCGTTGGTCGAGAACCTGGACAATGCGTGGAATTTCCTCGGCAATGACGGTTCGACGTTCTATTTCCAGACCGACAAAGGAGCCTCGCGCGGAAAGGTCGTGAAGGTCGACGCTCTCGCCGCCACTAAGAACTGGGTCGACGTCATTCCAGAAACGCCTGACACCCTGAACGGCGTGCAATTCCTGAACGACCAGCTCGTTCTGAACTACATGCACGACGCGTACACCAAGATCAAGATCTTTGAGACATCCGGAAAATGGGTGCGTGACGTGGAACTGCCGGGCATCGGTTCGGCTGGCGGTTTCGGCGGTAAGCGAAAAGATCACGAAACTTTCTACTCCTATTCGAGCTACAACGCTCCGCCGACGATCTATCGATACGATATGAAGACGGGCAAAAGCACGCTTTTCCGCTCGGTCAAGGTCAAATTCGACCCGAACGCGTACGAGGTCAAACAGGTTTTCTACCCTAGCAAAGACGGCACGAAAGTCCCGATGTTCCTGACCTACAAGAAAGGAACGAAGCTGGACGGTTCGAATCCGACGATCCTTTACGGCTACGGCGGTTTTAACATCGCTTCGACACCGGGATTTTCTATTGCACGCGTGCCATGGCTCGAAATGGGCGGCATTTATGCTGTCGCATGTATTCGCGGCGGCAGTGAATACGGCAAAGATTGGTGGAAAGGCGGTTCGCGGTTGAATAAGCAGAATGTTTTTGACGATTTCGCCTACGCCGGAAAATGGTTGATCGCCAACAAATACACCTCGACGCCGAAACTCGCGATTCAGGGCGGATCGAACGGCGGTTTGCTCGTCGGAGCGGTTCTCAACCAGAATCCGGATCTTTTCGGTGCCGCGCTGCCTGCCGTCGGCGTGATGGATATGCTTCGGTTCGATAAGTTCACAATCGGCTGGGCGTGGAAATCGGACTACGGCGATCCGGCGGATCCGACCGATTTCAAAGCGATGTACGCATATTCGCCGTACCACAACGCCAAGCCGGGCACGAAATATCCGGCGACGCTCGTGACAACGGCCGATCACGATGACCGCGTGTTCCCTGCCCACAGCTTCAAATACACAGCCGCGATGCAGAACGCCCAGGCGGGCGACGCGCCGGTACTGATCCGCATCCAGGTTCGCGGCGGCCACGGAGCCGGACTGCCGACTGCACTCCAAATCGAACAGCAGGCTGATATTTATGGATTCCTGGTCAAGAGCCTTGGAATGAAATAGGAGAGTCCAATGAAAAATTCCTTACCACTTTTTTTGACGGCATTCGTTCTCGCATTGATCCTGACCGGTTCGGCGGCAGCTCAGGCTTCAAAATGCGGCGAGACCGACTACACCTGCAAGATCGCGGCTTACACCGCTCAGATCGCGGCGAATGGCAATGATATCGAAGCCTACTACAACCGCGGTCTCGCATTTCAATCCGCGGGGAAAAATGATGAAGCCGTTCTCGATTTCAGTAAATATATAGCGAAAAAGCCGACGAACGCTGACTATCTTTCGGATGGATACATCAGCCGTGCGGTCAGCTATAAACGCCTGAACAAGGTCGACCTGTCTATCGCCGACTACACGAGCGCGATCCAGCTAACGCCGGCTAAAGCGTTGGCCTACTACAACCGCGCAACCGCATATTCCTCGAAGAACTTATTCGACCTCGCGATCACCGACTTCACGACGGCTATTAGCCTCAGAGCGGACTACTCTGGAGCATACGTTGGCCGCGGCCATGCTTACATGGGGAAGAAGGATAACGAGTCGGCGTTTAACGATTTTACTACCGCTATGTCGATCAATCCGAATGAATCGGAGGCTTACTACAATCGCGGGATCATCTTTGACGATCGAAAAGAGTATCAAAGAGCGATCGCGGATTATGACAAATACATTTCGTTGAACACGACGAACATTCCGTTCCTGTCGGATGGATACCAAAATCGTGCTGTTGCAAATGCAAACCTCGGAAATTATGATCGTGCTTTAAAAGACGTCAATGCTGCTATCGATCTGGATTCGAAAGACCCGTCGCCCTACAAAACGCGTGCGTTCATCTATCGAAAACAAGGAAAGACCGCACTTGCCGAGGCCGATGACCGGAAGGCTGCGTCACTCAAAAAGTAGATCGCTAGCCCATAATTATGACGGCCGCGAACCTCATGTTCGCGGCCGTTTTTTTATGCGTTATCGTACTCACTGTATCTCGTCCGCCATCAGCAGGCCGAAATATGTCACGCGTTCGTCAGTGTGCCGGTGAAGCACCTCGGCGGCTTTTGCCTTGGCGTCCTTGTTATCGACCTTGACCATAATGATACAGTCGCCGTCCTGCAGGTGTTTTTCGTAGCGTTCCAGGTAGGTACGTTCGGGGCCGACGTGTTTGGCGGCGTGAACGAAATTGTCCCACATTCCGGGGTTCGGGGTTTTGTAGCTCGCACCGTCGAGGCCTTCCCAGCCGCAAAATGCTTCGATCACGTCGGATGTGAAGCCTGCTGCCTCGAGATCGTTCAGGGCCGACATCACGGCCTCAGGCTCATAAAATACGCTTACTACCTTGTAATACGGAAAACCGAGAACGTCGTCATTAGCGATAGCAATATCTTCTGCTCTTTCTGGTCTTGTACTCATAGACACCTCCAAAGTCTCTTAAATATACGAAAAGACTCTCCAGTGTGATGTCTGAAAGATTACATAAGGTTGACCGGATCGATCTCGACATTTACCGTCCGCAGATCGCAGCCGTGCTGTTCGGCGTCGGCGAGGCCGATGTCGAGGATCTCGCGAAGGCTGCGGCGGCTGACGCCTTTCAGGATGATCTGGAGGCGGAATTCGTTCTTTAAACGAGATATCGAAGCCGGTGCGGGACCGAGAATACGTGCCGTTCTGTCTCGATTCGCCGTGTCGAGCGAACGGCGCAGCAGGTTAGCCATTTTTGAGGCGTACGAGTGATCTCGATGCTTGATCATTATCGACGCCAGCACGAAAAACGGCGGATAGGCGAGGCGTTTGCGGAATTTGATCTCTTCGTTATAGAAACCGAGGTAATCCTGATCCTTGGCGAACCGCAGAGCATAATGATCGGGATAATACGTTTGGATCATCACTTTTCCCGCCTTTTTTCCGCGTCCGGCACGTCCGGCGACTTGTGTTATCAGTTGAAAAGTCCGTTCTGCCGAACGCAGGTCTGGTAAACCCAATCCGATGTCGACCGAGATCACGCCAACGAGCGTCACGTTCGGAAAGTCGTGTCCTTTCGCGATCATCTGCGTCCCGACGAGCATGTCGAGGCCGCCAGACGCGAATTTGAGCAGCACGTCCTCCATCTCGCCTTTGTGCGCCATCGTGTCGCGGTCGACGCGGGCGATACGCATTTCGGGGAACTTTTTAATGAGTTGATCGGCAATGTTCTCAGTTCCCTCACCGACGAAATAGAGGTATTCGCTCTCGCAGTGCGGACAAACTTTCGGCGATTTTTCGCGATGGTTGCAGTAGTGGCAAAGCAGTTTGTTGTCGCCGCGATGAAAGGTGAGCGTGATGTCGCAATTCGGACATTTCAACGTCTCGCCGCACGAACGGCATAGAACGAACTGCGAGAACCCACGTCGATTGAGCAAGATGATGACCTGCTCGCCGCGTTCATGCGTTTCCTTTATCGCGCCGAGCAGTTCCGGCGACAGAGCGACATCCTTGCCAAACCGCTTGAAAACCTCACGCATATCGATCAGCTCGGCCGTCGCCAGCCCCCGCCCGCCGATCCGATCCGGTAATTGAAGATATGTGTATTTGCCCGTCTGGGCGTTAAAGAACGATTCCATCGCCGGCGTTGCCGAGCCAAGCACGACGACCGCTCCGGCGAGATGAGCACGCATAACAGCTACGTCGCGGGCGTTGTAGAATGGCGATTCGTGCTGGCGGTAGGATGGATCGTGTTCCTCATCGACGATGACAAGGCCGATGTTCTCAAGCGGTGCAAAAACTGCCGAACGCGTCCCGATCGCTATCCGTGCGTCGCCGCGTCGTATACGCCGCCATTCGTCAAAGCGCTCGCCGACAGAGAGATTTGAGTGCAGTATTGCGACTTCCGACCCAAAAACCGTCCGAAGCCGCCGCGAAAAAACCGGCGTCAAGGCGATCTCAGGCACCAGCATCATCGCCGATCTTCCCTCATCAAGAGCGAACCGCATCGCACGGATGTAAACCTCGGTCTTCCCGCTTCCCGTCACGCCGTGGAGTAGGAACGACTTGAACGTTTCGCCGTCGGTCAGCGCATCCGTTATCGAATCCAGAGCTGCCTGCTGTTCGGGCGTTAGCTCAAATTCGTCCTTCGATGGCAGAGCCGCACCGGCGAGCGGATCGCGCATGACGTCCTGCACATAAACCTCGACGACACCTCGTTTTGCCAGTGTGTTAAGCGGCGATGCGTTTGTGTCGGCTTGTTCAAGGACATCGGTGAAGAGCATCTCGCCGCCATTCGCTTTTAACAGATCAACGATCTTCTGCTGTTGGTGGGTCAGCGGCTTGTCCGGAATGGAGGTTGACCGACTAAAGTCGGCACTCGGAACTAGCCGCACCGCCTTTCGCCGCTTGGGCCTGACCTTTTCTGAGTTTATTCCCGCAGGCAGCGATGCTTTCAGCATTTCGCCCCAGAATGATGAGTAATAATCGGCGGTCCACTGCGTTAATTTTAAGATCTCGGGCGTGATCAGCGGTTCTTCGTCACTGAGTTCTATGACGTCTTTGATCTTTGATTCGTCGATATCGACATCGGGAGGCAGTTCAGCGTGCAGGCCAACAGCGTAACCCGTGACGCTTCGCCTGCCAAACGGCAGGACTAATCGTGCCCCGAGCTTTATTGTCGAACGCATTTCTTCAGGAATGCGATACGTGAAAACCCGTCGCAACGGTACCGGCAAGGCAGCTTCGACGTAGGTTGGAACAGCAGAAATTGTCGCTTCGGGCGTGGACATTTTTGAGGCTTCGGAGAAAATGATACCGTATCGGAACATTAGACCGAAACCGATGTCTAAGTTAGTTAGCGGGCTTTTCTGAATTCCGCCTCTGCGTCTTAGTGCCTGTGCGGTAAAATCAATTTATGGACGATATTTTCAAACCGGAAGAAAAAAAACGCGGCATCAACATGGTGTTTGTCGGCGGCCTTATCTTTGCCGCTCGTAGCCGTTGCGGCCGTTATCGGCGTACTTTCGCTAAAGCCATCGATGGAAGAGCAGACCGCAAAGATCCTCGAAGGAGCCCTCCGCGAAGGCCCGGAATATGACGCCCTGAACAAGGACATTATCATCTCAACCGACGACGGCACCGTCCAGTCGCCGACCGGAATGGGCACGATCTCGATGTACATCAACGGCAAGATCCGCAACAAAGGCCAGAAAACGATCACTGCTCTCGAAGTCAACGTCGGCGTCGTCACCCAATTCAACGCCGTCCTCCGCGAACGCCGCATCCTCGTCGTCCCCGTCCAGCAGCCGTCACTCGGCCCTGGAGAAACGATCCCGATAACACTTACTCTCGATGGATTTGCAAAAGACGACGACCGTGCGAACATTCGCTGGAAAGTCACCGCTATCAAGGCGAATTAGCAGCCGCGATATTGTTTGCGGTTCAAACCGTTTCTCTAACAAATAGTTCTTCGAGCGACTGTTTTACGGGCTGTATCGATGCGAGCCTTCCTCCGTTATCGCGGGTTATTTTTAGTACGGCGTCGATATCGGACTCGTCCACGACGTGGATGCTTGCACCATTTGGCCGCGACGTTAGCGAAGCTCCGGCAATAAATTCGACGTTGTCACGGATCTTATCGGCGGAAACTCCTTCTACAATTACCTCGAATGATCTCGCCTCTCCTCCCTCGGCCAACAGATCGCTCAGGTTTCCGGAAGCTGCGAGCCGCCCTTGGCGCAGGATCGCCACTTCGTCACACAGCGCTTCGATGTCCGAAAGAATGTGAGTAGACATGAAAACCGTTGTTCCTTTCTCCCGCAGCCCGGCGATCAGTTCCCTTATTTCGCGCCTACCCACCGGGTCAAGTCCGCTCATTGGCTCATCAAGAAAGACCAACTCAGGCTCATTTATCAACGACTGAGCGAGCCCAACTCGCTGAAGCATGCCCTTCGAGTATTTTCGGAGCTGTTTCTTCCAGTCGTTCTCTGCTAGCCCAACCACACGTAAAAGGTCTTTCGTCTTTTCGGACCGTTTCGCTTTTTCGTATCCAAAAAGCTCGCCGAAATAATCCATTACCTCAAGCGCGGTCAGGTAGTCGTAGAAGTATGGATTCTCAGGACAATATCCAATTCGACGATGCATCTGAACTTCCGAGATATCTTCTCCCAAGATCTTAGCAGTTCCGGATGTAGGAAATTGCAGCCCCATCAGCGTTTTGATGGTGGTCGTTTTTCCCGCTCCGTTCCCGCCGAGGAATCCAAATATCTGCCCTTGTGTAACATTCAGCGTCAGATCATCGAGTGCCCGAACCCGCTTCTTTTTCAGAAAGCCCGTTTCGTAATCCTTTGATAGATGTTCGATCTCGATCACATAAGTCATAAGGAATCTACATGGAATGCCGCAGAAAAGCGGCCGCTAGTAAAAGGTAAATACCGCCGAAGATCATTACCAGCCAAGCGATCGCAGAAAGCCATTTTGCATATTGCGTGTACCACGCTTCCTGGAACCAGACTCGTATCTTCGACGCCTCAGGGGGCGCGAGAACCGTCATAGCACCATTCTCATCGGACGAAAGTTCCGTTCTTGATCCGTTGAGCGTTGCCTGCCATCGTGGATAGTAGAGCGTCGCTAAGCGTGCTTTCCCTTCCGGTCCCGGATCAAGTTCAAATTCACGTTCCCCATCACCCCACGAAACGATCCGTGCGTTCCGCCCTGGAGCAACGATCTTTTCACGAACTGCAAATACTTCTTTTTTTGCCTCGATCGTCCAAAAAAACTCAAATCCCAATGAATTTATATCATTTTCTGCCCAGTTGCTGAAGTCTTTCGCTGGGATGATGTGCTTTGAGAATTTCGTCGCTACCTGGCCCCAAACCACGACAACCGCAACGAATGCGAAGGCGGTCAACCACGATCGGGGTTCTTTTATTGCGAGTTTCTCGCGAAGCGAGTTGATAACGCCGACAGATCCAATGCCGAAGATCACAGCTCCCGCGATCGAGCTAATTACTTGCCATCTCAACGGAAACTGGACTTCCTTCAAATATGGTATATACAACCACAATGGCATGCTCAGCGGCGTCATAATGAATACCGCGAAACAGAACAAGATCGCCAACGGACGGATAGGCACCCCAACGTTTTTTGAACTAACTATTCCGCGAAAAACCATCAGAATGGTCGCGATAAGTGTGTAATTGTTAAACCACATTCCGAACGCGACCTTCGAGGGCGGCGTCAGGAGAAAATGTTCTCGCCAATCGAACGTCGGATCACTCCAAAACCTTGTGTTTCGGAAAAGATCCAGTTCGGGATACATTCGGATCCAGTAGAACGACGTGGCGAACAGGGCAAGTAGGATACCGGACAATAATTTGCCGATCGTCGAACCCAAATTCCTCCGCTCAAGCAAAGTCAGGGTGTACACGAATAGGCTCATGCTGCCGATAACCGTCGCTGGAAGATTGGTCAAAACTACGATAGCCAACGAGATGGCAAGGCCAATAACATTACCCGCCTTACCCCCACGGCAAATTCTGGTTACGAAAAGAAAAGCGAACGGCAGAACCGACGCCGCACACGCCTGGGCATAAAAAGCCGACGTGTAAACCTGAGACAACAGATACGGCATCAGGAGGAAACTACAAGCTGCTATCGTGGACTCTTTTTCCGGAGCGAATTCTTTCGTCCAAAGGAAGATTCCGTAGGCTCCGGCGATCCAGAATAGGAATAAAACAATGCAGATCGCCAGGTGCCAATCCCCTGTAACGATCCGTACAAGCGCGATCAGAAATTGAAAAAGCGGCGGGTAGAAACGCATTCCAACGCTGCCATACCCGAAGTTCTCTTCTTCGCTCCAGCTCGGATAAGGATATCCGGCGAGGATCGAGTGATGAAATGTCGAAGCGAACTGGATATGCTGATAAAGGTCGGTGCTGTCATGAAGGCCAAATATTACGAGCGGCAAAACAACAACCACGCAGATCATAACCGGTAGCAAGAATGGTTTTTTGAACTGCTTCAGATCCATAATCTGTTTAGTAGTTCGTACTTACTGCGACGGAACCTTTGTCTTTCCCTGGTCAAGCACAACATCGCACTTTTCCCGATCTAATAGGTATGGTGCTCCACTCGGATCGACAAGATTATTTGACTTATCGGTCTGAAAATCGCCCCCATCTGGGAGTTGAACCTGTAGAAGCATTGGGATTATTTCGCTCAATCGGTCAACGCACTTGCCGTTTTTTTCCTGAACGTTCTTTAGAACCGCACGCATCGCGTCACGCTGATCAAGCCAGTCGAGCTCGATCAAATGACGCTCAGCTGTTATCCTTACGGCTTCATCATCCGATTCGGCCAGCATTTGACGATAAATGGTTCGAGCGGTTGTTCGAGTGCCGCCTTCAAGGCGCATCGAGCCGACCATCAGCGACATGAAACTGGATGAGCCCGGGATTTTCGATCCCTTCTCATACGTTTCAGCCGCTTTTTCATAATCCCCGAGCCGCCAGTAGATGTAACCAAGGTGTTGATACAGACGCCATTCGTTAGGATTATTAACAATGCCTTTCTGAGCGAAACGAATAGCCGCGTCCTTGTCTACAGCTGGCATTACGATCGCACCGTACGAGTATGCTCCGATAAAATGGGGATCAAGGTCGGTTGCATTTTCCAGAAGCGGCAAGAGCAAGTGCGGATTGATCGAACGCAGATCATCGTAATCGATCTTCTGATCCTTATTCTTTATCATCTTGTCGCCCATGTACTGCAACGCTCGGATCCAGTACCAGTCGGCAAGCAAACCTTCCATTCCGAGAGCGAAGCCCTTCAAACGCGACCCGTTCATGCTAAGGTCCGTATCGCCGTACGACGCAGACAGTTGCGGGCGAGCCCTCTCCAACGGACCAGTCAACGCGACGATCCCGGAGAAAGCTGCAGCGATAACACAAACAGCCAGGACGGCCTTTTTCAAGAAACGATCGGCCATTATTTAAAGTTCCTACGGCTGAAGATCAAAACGGCTGCGGTCATTAAGATAGCGTCGTATATCACAGCATACAGAGTTGCTCCTCCGACCATAAAAGCAGGAGGCACAAGTCCGTTCGCGGTCTCAGGAATGAAGGAAAAGTGGGATAAGTTTGGCAATAGGTAATATACCGCAGTAAAGAAGGCGACAGCCGATCTCGATCCGACGCTTGTTGAAAGATCAAGTAGCGACGAACTGAAATGCCCGATGATGAAAACGAAGAAAGTCAGTAGAGCCGATAGCGCCGGAGTCGAGAACGAAGAAAAAACGATGGCGACCCCGGTGATGATCGTAAGCTCAAGAAATATCAACAAAATGGCTGCCCAGGCTCCAGCGATCAAGCTGCTGCCGCCGACGTAAACTAAGGCTAGCGTCACCCCTGCACCCATTACAGCGAGATTAGCGAAAAGCGTCGCACAAAGCCCCAAATATTTTCCAACAATAAATTCACCCCGACCGACGGGTTTCGAAAATATCGAGTAGACAGTTTTCTTCTCGATCTCCTTCCAAACAAGGCTGACGCCAACAAAGATCGAGATAAACGTTCCAAAAATGAGCGTCGCGCTTAGACCCAGGTTCACGATCACTCTTGCCTCCTGCCCGGCGGTCAATTCACCTAGAAAGATCGCCGCAACCGTTATCAAGAGAACAAAAATTATCAGGTTGTAAAGTATGCGGTCGCGTACCGCTTCGCGGAACGCATTTCTGGCAATAGTAAAGACACGCGACGGCGAAAGATCCAGCATACTCTGAGGCAAAAAAGAGGTATGAACCGGAATTATCCTAGCACAGGATCTGCTTCTTGGGAACGGCCTGGCGATGCTGCTCGTGGATGTGAAACGCTGATGAACCGCGATTTTAGCGATAATAATGGCTTTTCTAGAAAATAAAAAGAAATGGCAGAAATGCCCAGCGACATCGAAAACGCTGCCAGAACCTGCACAAAAGCGCTGTCAAATGTCATCCTTGCGAACTCGAAGCAGACGTAATGCCATAGATAAAGTCCGTAAGAGATATTCCCAAGCCATCTGAGCGGTGAGAGTTCTAGAACTCGATGGATGCCACTTCCGCTTCTCGTTACGAGCCAAAGAATCAGAACAGCAATCGATATCGAAAAGACCGATATCCCACCGTAGAATAGGCCAGAACTCTGATGATCAAAAAGGAATAAACTTGCCGCTCCAATAATAAGGGTGGCCAGACACAACCGGTCTAGGATCGCTCCGGTCCATTCTGGGGGCAGCAACCGCCAGCAATACGCCATCGAAGCTACGCAGCCGATCAATAGAGCGTCGATACGAGTGTCCGTCGAATAGTAGAGTACGTCTGCATCAGCCCCGACAGCGGTTCTGATCGCTCGTTGTGCGATCAACAACGCTACAATGGATGCGGTTCCGATGGCCACAGCCCTTTTTGTTAATCGCGGTAAGACGATCACCAGAATGAGTGACCAGATGATGTAAAACTGCTCCTCGATCGCGAGTGACCAGGTATGGTTGAGATTTCCGGCCTCAGCTCCGGCTACACGATGCCAATTCATCAGATAGGTCGCGGCGTAGACGAAATTATTGTACGAATAGATCGTAACCGCTTCCCGCTCTGGCAGAAGTGATCCGCCAAAAACGAAAAGGGTGACCAGAAAAAGCCAGAGCCCCGGAACTAGACGAAGCGTACGCCTGATATAAAAGTTGCTGAGACTGATCCGGTCGTGGCGATCGAACTCCTTTAAGAGGATCGATGTGATCAGGAATCCGCTCAGGACGAAAAAAACATCGACGCCAAGAAAGCCTCCAGGAACATAAAGTCGAATACCGGGAAGGAGAAGATCAAGGTGATGCCAGATGACCAGCAAAACTGCGATACCGCGCAATCCATCAAGCACTGGCATGTGCTCAAACTCGATCTTTTGAGCTATCTCAACTTGTCGCATGTTTTGAAAGGAGCCTGCCCGTCAGCTCAAGCGGTCGTGCATAGCGTTTCCAAGCCAGCGAAAATGCACCGAGAGCAAATAGCACCCAGACGAACGCCGAAAGTTTCTGCAGCAAAAATGTTCTTGCCGGCTCCACGAACCTGAGCGTCAGTTCCCCCTGCTCGGCAGGAACATTCACCGAGATCGCACCGTCCGCACTGTTGGTGACCGGAACCTCGACACCATTAAATTCAGCTTTCCAATGAGGATGATAGAAGATCGCCGCTCGCAGGGCGTTCTCCGCCCCCGCTCCGATCTTGAATCTCCGGATCAACGGATCTGAGCCAATGATCTCGGTACTTCGTTCGCCGATCGAGACAGGCTGTTTATTTTCGAGAGCCGCATCGGTCGCCCAGTTGGGCCACCAGCATTCGCAAGCCCTTTCGTTATACATGCCGGCGACCTTTTCCTCAAATGTCGTCCGATCAAGCGGCGTCGACGGGAGGATATTCTGCGAGATGTCGTAAAAAACCACGATACAAACAAAAAGAAGTACGGGATAACCGGCAAGTCGTGCAAAACGTTTTGTGCCGGACAGCGTAGCATTTGCCCCGATCCCGAAGAGTACCGATGCCATGATGGAGACAACCGAAAGCCAACGCCACGGAAACTGGATCTTTGCGAGCAGCGAAACGTTGTTCCACACGACGAGACTCACGATCGAGAGCATAAGTACCGAAAACAAGCCCGTAAATATAACCGCTCTGTTCTGTCTTACAAAATCGTGATTCTGGAGAGTAGATCCGATTGCTGCCCTATATCTCAATGCGAAATAAACAACGAAGCAACACAGCGTGACAAGGATGATCGTATCGAAATGCCAGAGCATCTTTTGGACGTATCGTGTAGTCGTTGTGGAAAAATAGATCGGAAAGAGGTAGTTCTTGTAGTCGTAATACCCGTTCGCAAAGTACTGGGCTGAATTATGCTTGACCCAATCGACTTCGATCACGGCTTTGACTACGTGAAAGGCCACGGCAGCAAAGCTGGCGACGAAAGCAGCGGAAAGTTTGAGAGCAGTCTCAAAGATCCTACGGCGATCAACTATGAAAAGTCCGTAAACGCCTAGGCTTAACGTGGCGATAATTGCGGTCGGAATATGCGTGAGGATCAGTAACGAATAACTGATCGCGAAGAGCAGGGCGTCGCTCCAACGGCGACGGCGGCAGACATCTGTGAGAAACAGGAAGCAGAACGGCAAGATACCGGACGCTGCAAATTCAGCGTAAAGTACGGCTTGATAAATTTGAAACGTGTGATATGGGATGATCGCGTAAAAGGCGGCAGCGATCAATGCCGCGTTATCCGACGTCCAACGCCGCATCCAGTAGAAAACCCCGAAACTTCCAAGAAGAGCCCAAAAATATGTAGTTATGAAGAAGCTGTTGAACCAGTTGCCGGTTAAGAGCTTCGTCAGGGCAAGGACAATGTAGGCAACGGGCGGGTAGTATCTGATCCCGATCCCGCCAAACCCGTAGTTGTCGTTCGCGGACCAGAGAGGGATCATATCTCCCGAAACGATCGAGTCGTAGTAAGCTCCGGCGAACCTCATGTGTTGCATGAGGTCGTATCCGTCCGGTACGCCCATAACGAATATCGGGATGAAAACTAGAGTGACCACGGCCACTATGATCGTGACACAGAGTGGGAGCGAGATCGGTCTAATCTTAGAAAGGGAAGGTGTTTCGTTCATGGCTGTTCGATGGGGGCAGCATCGGGCTCCTGAAGCATCTGTATTATTTTCAGGTCTAGCAGCAGTCGGGTGTTAAAAGAGGCTGCCCCGGTTGGAGCAGCCTCGATGTACTTTCGTTTTTGATCGATCTCCGATCAGCTACGATTAGTTGGTGAGTGCCGTCAAGCCTGTGCAGCCTGCCGACGGAGCACCCGAAGCCGTACGGGCTTTAAGAACGCCGTCCGTATCGACACAGAAGTCACGCGAACCGGTTGCGGTAAGAGCAGCGGTCGACTGCGGGGTAGCACCAACGTTGAACGTTGCAGGAGCCGTAGCGGTCGAAGCAACAGCCGACGTGGTGAAGTTGTAACCGCTCTTCGTACCCGAAGCGAGTGCTGCGTCTACAAGACCGTTAGCCGAAAGGCCAGCATAGTTAGTTGCATACTGACCGCCGCCGTAGGTCGAAGCGTAGGTCATCTGAGCACCGTGCGTGGTGCGGAGCGAAGAAACTGCCGAACCTTCGTTAGCACTGCGGCGAGCAGCAAGCAAGTTCGGGATAGCGATAGCGGCGATGATGCCGATGATGACAACGACGATCAAGAGTTCGATAAGCGAGAAACCTTTCTGATTTTTCATTTTGTGTTCACAATCTCCTAAAGTTTGAATCTTTTGTACCTTTCCCAGGTCGCAGATGTTAATACAAGCTTTGTGCCAAGGAGTGAGAGAGTCGCTGGAAATCGACGTAAACACTTGTTTTATATGGAGATATGCAGTTTCGAAAAACATTTTTGGGAGACTTTCGGGGGAGGCAAGAAGTGCGATTTAACAGTATTTGGTAGGCCCGATATGACAATAAATGTCAGCTTCTACCGATCGAGTATCCACAACCCTAATCGATACCTCTCATCTGTGCTGAGAGACTGCGAATACTGTGTTTATCGAGCAGATGGCGAAGCGAACGAACGGGCATCTTCAGAAGATCCGCTGCTTTCGTCTGATTGCCACCCGATTGACGGAGAGCTTCGACGACATACGTCTTTTCTAGATTCTCGAGGTGTGAAACAAGATTGATACCGTCTTCAGGAAGTTCGAACTCGGCACTTATCCGTTGAGGATTGTAATTCGTGATGTGATCGGGAAGCTGTTCAGGCTGGATCTCATTCGTGCGCTCCAAGGCTACTGCCCGCTCGATAGTGTGCTCAAGCTCACGAACGTTGCCGTGCCACGCATATTTCTCAAGGATCTGCGCAGTCTTTGGCGACATCGCGACATTTTTGCCTGCCTGATCGTTGAATTTCTTGACAAAATGCTCGATCAGATCGGGAATGTCTTCTGAACGCTCTCGCAATGGTGGCAGATGTATTGGAATGACCGAGATTCGATAATAAAGATCTTCGCGGAAGGTTCCATCTTCGGTCATTTTCTTTAGATCACGATTTGTTGCCGCGATCACGCGAGCGTCGACCTGGAGTTCATCATGAGCACCAACCGGGCGCACGCGTCGTTCCTGCAAAACTCGAAGAAGTTTTACCTGCATCGCCGGCGACATTTCACCGATCTCATCGAGGAATATCGTTCCGTTATTTGCGGCTTCAAATAATCCTTTACGATTTGTATTCGCCCCAGTAAAGGCGCCTTTTACGTATCCGAACAGCTCGGATTCGAGCAGCGTTTCGGTAAATGCTCCGCAGTTGATCGACACAAACGGCTTCTCCGCTCGCGGGCTCATGTCATGTATCGCCCGGGCGACCAGTTCTTTTCCGGTTCCACTCTCGCCAGTTACGAGGACCGTAGACTGGACTTCCGCAACAGTTTCGATCATCTGGAAGATCGCGTTCATCCTGGCGGACGTTCCGACGATGTTCTTGACGCTTCCACGCTCGCGTTGAGCACGCTTGAAAGCTTGGTTTTCCTTGATGAGCGTTTGCTTGTCTAGCGTCTTGTTGACGATGAGTTTTAATTCTTCGACGTCGTAAGGTTTCGTGATGAAATCGTCAGCACCCAGCTTGAACGCCTCGCGAGCCGTATCGACTTCTTTTACCGCGGTAACAAATACGATCCCAATGTCGGGATGCGTTTCGCGTAGCACGCGGAGCATCTCGAGCCCACCCATATCGGGCATCCTGATATCCGATACGATCACGTCAGCTGGTGCTTGCTCTATAAGTTCCAGAGCTTGCCGCCCATTCATTGCGGTACGAACGACGTGTCCCTGCTCCTCGAAAACAATGGTAAGGATCTGTCTGTAACTGTGCTCGTCGTCTACTATTAGTATGTTGGCCATTGATCGGAGGCGCAACGCGATTCCGCGTGCATCTATATTCTCACAGAGTTACTTTCGGCAATTCAAGACGAAACATTAGTTTCTTTTGCCTCAACATTCAAAAAATCGCCGAGCCGCGACGTTTCCGCGTTCTTTGGCAGCGACCGGAGCAATTCGGCTCCGCGGCGTACGTCTTTTGGCAGTTCGACGGTGATGGTCGTCCCGTTCCCCTGATGGCTGCGGACGTTGATCGCACCGTTGTGGTCCTTGACGATCTGATAAACGATCGAAAGCCCGAGTCCCGTTCCGCCGGACGTCGATGTCGAAAATGGCTCAAAAAGCTGCTCGACCTGCTCCGGCGACATTCCCACGCCGGTATCCGCGAAGACGATGCGTATGCGGTTATTCGGGATGTTCTCAAGGCTGATCTTCAGCTCGCCTCCCTCGGGCATCGCCTGCATGGCGTTTCTCGCAAGATTCCAGAATATTTGTTTCAGCTGAGCGGCATCGGCGGCGATCAGGATCGGCGATTCGGGGATCTCAGGCATCAGCACGTGATGTTCCTTAACATCCGGGCTGTGTTTGAGCAACGTGACCGTCTCGCGGATCGCCTCACCGATGTCCGTCTCAGCAAATTCCGCCGCGGCCGGACGAGCGTAGCCCAGGAAATTCGTGATAATGCTGTTTAGCCGGTCGGATTCCTTGAGGATGATATCCATCAGGCTCGCCTGCGTAGAACCAGCTGGTGTCGTCGATTCCAAAACCTGAATTGCACCGCGCATCGCTCCCAACGGATTGCGGATCTCGTGTGCCAGCCCGGCGGCAACACGCCCCACGGCCGCAAGTCGGTCTTTCCGGCGAACGCTCTCCTCCATCGACCTGATCTCGGTCAGGTCCTGAAACGTGATTATTAGCCCCGAAGCCTCATTGCTTTCGGAATAGAGCAGCGAAACACCGTAGCCGATCCGCACAGCAAACCCGTCAGGTGTCTGAAGATCCGTTTCAAATCGCGGAAGCTGCTCGCTTTCACGCGCTGCCGCGAGCGAGAGTTCGATCGGTTCTCGGATGTCGCCGAATAGCTCGTAAATGGAAGTTCCCTGCACCTGATCGTAACGAAATCCCGTTATCTCGGTCGCGGCGGAATTGAAAGTATAGATGTTCCCTTCGAGATCGGTCGTAACTAATCCCGAACGAATTGATTCAACGATACGTTCATGAAGGGCCTGCAGATTAGCGAGATTTTTCGCCGTCTCTTCGAGCTGATCTACCGAGCGGTGCCGGTCGGACAATCGCGAAGCAAGTAATCCAACCACCAGCATCGCAACAACGTGAAAGCTGATGATCTGTACCGCTTTGCCGATATCCTGAACGGCGCCGTGCGATTCGATCACGGAAGTTACCGACAGTATTGCAAGGCCTATGAACAAAAATCCGCACACCGCTGACATCAATAATGTCGAAACCGGCCGCAGGAAAAAGCTCGCAACACTTATCAAAACGATGTAAAGCGTGATGTACGGAGAAGAAATATCCCCGGTTCGCCACACAAGCCACGTGATCAGCAAGGCGTCGAGCAAGAATTGAGCACGTATCTGCCAGGCTAGTGCGGAGCTAAGCCGCAAAAGGAAGAAATAGACGATCGTCAGCCCAACCGAAATGATAAAAAGAAGGAAAAGCCCCTGAGGAAAATTCTCGACTGAAAGCCGGAATGTTCCACTCGACCAAACCCAACTCGTCACCAAAAGCAAAAAGCTGACCACCAACCGCCCGATGATGAGCGTTTGTATCTTTTGCATCGGCTTCAGATTGGCTGATTCGGCCTTTTCGCCTAAACTGGTCATATATGGAAACTGCCGCAGAAATAAACAACTCGCCCACCTTTGACCGACGTCCGTGGGGCACTTTTACCGTCCTCGACGAGGGCGAAAATTATAAGGTAAAGAGGATCGAGGTGCTGCCCGGAAAGCGTCTGAGCTATCAAAGGCATTCGCGACGCGCAGAACATTGGTACGTCGTGCGCGGTATAGCTAAAGTAACATTAAACGGTGTTGATATCCTAGTAAATAGTGGAGAGTTCATCGACATCGCCCGCGAAGACGCACACCGCGTCGAAAATCCACACGCCGAAGAAACGCTTGTTTTCGTAGAGATCCAAACCGGAGATTATTTTGGCGAGGACGATATTGTACGACTGGATGATGATTTTGGACGGAACTAAAGGCTAGGCAGCAACAAGCACCTGCGATCCCGATAAGATATTCTGGATCGCAGTGCCGAAATCCTCGACGACAAAGTCTGGGGCATTCTCAAGTTCGTCTCTGTGTTTGATGCCATATCCCGTCAACACGAGGACGCTCCTGATCCCTGCATTTTTCGCGATTTGAACATCGAGATCTTTATCCCCGATCATCCACGACCTTTCCATATCTATCTCAAAATCAGCCCGTGCAGCTTCGATCATTCCCAGATTGGGTTTGCGGCACGCGCATTCCGCGCTGGGAAGATGCGGGCAGAAATAAAAGGCGTCGATCAGCCCGCCGACTTCCGCCTGGATTTGATCGTGGATCGCGTGCATGTCGGATTCAGTGTATTTGCCGCGGGCGATCCCGGATTGGTTGGTGAGAACGATGACACGATAGCCGTTGTCTTTCAAGAGTTTGAGAGCCGGCCGCGTGAACGGAAAAACACGCAGGTCTTCGACGCGTGAGAGGAAGTTCACTTCCTCGATCAGCGTTCCATCACGATCAACAAAAACTGCTGGTTTTTTCATATCGGCCTACAAAAACATTCTAACGCACAGCCAACGCGATATGAAGACGCAAAGTTTGCAAATAAAGGGTTAACCGATTAATGAGAGAGTTTCGTCCGCTGCATCGTCGATTTCTGTTAACGGCGGGTTTAAGATGTTGGCCGCAATACTGAAAACTTCGTCAACGCTCACCTGCGTCATGCATCGATGGTCGATCGGGCAATCGCGCAGCATACATGGCGAACAATCGACATCTTTGCGGATCAGAAGAGCCTTGTCAGAGAATGGCCGAGTGGTCTCGGGGTTTGTCGGGCCGAATATCACGATCGTCTCGGTTCCGACAGCCGGAGCAACGTGGGCGAGGCCCATGTCGTTCGAAATAAGCAGATCGATCGCAGCAAGAATTGAAACTGCCTCTGAAAGATCCGTTTTTCCGGCAATATTGATTGGCCTCCGCCCGCAAAGTCCCGCAACCTTTTCAGCGACCTCTAACTCGTCCTTCGATCCGATCAGGACGACGTTCGCCTCCAATTCGCTCTGTAACCTGTCCGTAAGCTCCGCATAACGTTCGGCGGGCCAGCGTTTTGCACGCGAGTTGGTCGATCCAACACCGAGAGCCACGGTTTTCTTGAGCGGATCGACGCCAAATCCCGCGAGTTGCCGACTGGCCGCGAAACGTCGTTCATCCGAAACCTCAAGCGAAGTATCCGGAAACGCGCTCGAAACCGTATCCCGTCCCAAAACACGTTTTTCTATCTCGGACACCAGATTCAAATAATAAAAAGCCTCATGGCGACGGTTCTTCCATTCCGGCACAGCGATCGGTTCGGTCAAAAGCAGGCCGCGTAGGTCCTTGTTATACCCAAACCGCTGCGGGATCCGTGACAAATAGGTTGTTAAGGCTGATTCGAATGAATTCGGAAACAAAAGTGCGAGATCGTATCGATCCTCTTTAAGAAAATCGGAGTTATCGAGAACATCCTTAAATTTCCACTTGTGCGGATCGAAGGTAACGAGCTCATCAATAAACTCCGCATCCCGGAACAACCCATCGGCCCACGACCGCGTATGCAGCGTGATCTTCGCATCGGGGAATATCCGACGCAATTCCCTGAGCGCCGGGATCGACATCACAGCATCGCCGATCCAATTTGTGCCTCGAACGAGTATTTTCATTGGAAAAGCGTTTTCAATCCCTCGTTCAGACCGATCTTCGGGCTCCAACCCAGTTCCTGCGAGATCAGGCTGAGATCGGTGATGTAATTTAACGGTGTAGGTGCTGGAAGCGGATCTTCTTCATCAATCACGGCTTGCAGGCCTGAGGATTCTTCCAATTTGGCCACCAGTTCTTTAAGCGTTACTGAGTTACCGGGACCACCGCCGATGTTGTAAAGGCCGTTGCGGATGATCGATTCGATGAAGGCCGTGCAGGCTTTGCAGAAGTCGTCCACGTGCAGCAGATCTCGAACCGGCGAACCTCCGCCGGGCAATTTTAATCGCTCACCTTTGTTGATCGCATCGACATAATGCCCGACAAAATTCGGTGTATTGTCGCCTGTAACCGGAGCGTAGATGGTCGACATCCTGAAAATACACGAGCGAAAACCGAACGCACTCGCATAATATTCGACATATCTTTCAGCGATCAGCTTTGACCATTCGAGCGGTGACTGGCCGGCGTAGAGCGTCGGGCAACTTTCATTTACCTGCGAGAAATTATCTGCAAATCGGCCATAAACGTCCTTGGTCGAGGCGAAGATAAATACGGAATCCTTCTTCATCTGCCGCAGCAGATTTACGGTTCCATCGACGTTCGTCAAGAAAACGTTTCCGGCATTGTATGGGTCTTTATCGAGAAGAGCCGCAAGGTGAATGACAACATCGTAATCCTTCGCGTGTCCCACATCGCCGAAATTGAGAATATCGAGCCCGGCCTTCCGCGAAAAGTCGTCTGCGCCAAAATAATTGCGAACATGCGTGCCTAAAAAACCGCTTCCGCCGGTAACCAGGATCTTCATACCTAAATTAAAGGTCATAAATTGCTGTACAGCAAGCACCGTTTATTTGTTAGAATCAAATCAGCGGTCATTTTGACCGTGTTTCCTCATTTCTCCGGTGCTGCTCTAGTAATGCCCGATCCAAATTCTGTCAAAACCACCCGTTCAAAGATGCCGCCGAAAGGCTGGGTCAAGACGCGCCGCGCGGAATCGTTTCAGGCAACGCCGCCTTCGCGATTTCGTCGTTTGATGGGTCTTCTGTTCAATGTTTACACAATTTCGGCAGCGTCTGTTCTGCTCCTCGGCGGCTTTTTGACTGCGACATATTACTGGTTTGAATTCTCGGACCGAATCGATCAAAAGCTCCTCAGCGGCCAGGTTTTCACACCATCGGCCGGAATTTATTCGGCTCCGAAAACGCTTAAGGTCGGCGAATCGATCTCGCCGACTGAACTCGTCGATTACCTTAAATCCGCTGGCTACATCGAAAAGAACAACCAAGCTGATGCTTCTCGCAGCCGCTACTCGGTCGAAGGCGATCAGGTTGCTGTCGAGCCTGGTTACACCGCAATGGTCGACGGGAAAAAGAATTTCGCGGCAATCACGGTCAAATTTTCGAAAGATTCGAAGTCGGTTTCCGCTATCGGCGATCGTGATTCCGGAGCGCAGGTTCAAGAAACAAAGATCGAACCAAAGATCCTAAGCTCCATCGCTGCAGAAGGCGACGGACGGCGAAAAACAGTTACCTTCAATGACATTCCCGCTCACCTCGTCAAAGCGATAACGGTGACTGAAGATCGGGCATTCTTCGAGCATTACGGCGTCAATCTGCGTGGTATCGCACGAGCCCTGTGGCGGCGTTATGAACCCGATGATAACGCACGGCTTGCAAATCAGGGCGGTTCATCGATCACGCAGCAGCTGATCAAAAATCTCCTGCTTTCGAACGAACAGACGCTGACCCGAAAGGTAAAAGAAGCGTACATGTCGGTCATCCTTGAGACAAGGTTATCGAAACAGGAGATCTTTACTCTATACGCCAACCAGATCTATCTTGGTCAGCAATCGGGAGTTTCGATCTACGGTGTAGGCGAAGCGGCGAATGCATACTTTGGAAAAGACGTTTCGCAACTTTCGCTTCCCGAAGCCGCTTTTATCGCGGGTATTATCCGCAGCCCGAACCGATACAACCCATACAAGCACCCCGACCGCGTAAAAGAACGCCGCAATCAGGTGCTTGAGTCGATGGAGGAAACCGGTGAGATCACACCGCAGCAACTCGAAGAAAATCGCACGGCTGAAATCAAGCTGAGACAGATATCCAATTCCCGCGATCTGCAGGGCATGCCGTACTTCTCGCAGTATGCGGTCGAGGAATTGCCAAAGATCGTGACCGATCCCGAAGCCCTCCAACATCTGCGGGTCTACACGTCCATCGACCCGGACCTGCAAAAAAAGGCGTACGAGATCGTTAATAAACGCCTCGCGGGGCTCGATAAAAATTTCCCGAAGAAAACAGGCCTCAACGCCGCTCTCGTATCGATCAGGCCAAAAACTGGCGAGATCGTGGCAATGGTCGGTGGCCGCGACTACCTGGAGAACCAATTCAATCGTGCGACCGATGCGATGCGGCAGCCCGGTTCGGTGTTCAAGCCGTTCGTCTATGCGGCCGCGATAAATTCGGCGTACGATTCCGGCTCGCGACAGTTCACGGCCGCGACGATATTTAAGGACGAAAAGAAAACGTTCACGTTCAATCAGGAAACGTATTCTCCAAACAATTTTGGCGACGTTTTCTCGAACAAGGATACGACCTTCCGCGACGCTCTTGTAAAAAGCAAAAACGTTATAACCGTCGACATCGCCATGTCGCTGAATATCGGCAAAGTAATGACGTTCGCGGCAAAAGCAGGATTTCCGAAAGTAGAAAAAGCTTATCCGTCAATGGCTCTCGGAACAGCCGAGGCCACCCCGCTGCAGGTCGCGACCGCGTACACGATGTTCGCCAATCTGGGCGACCGCGTAAATCCGATGCCGATAACCCGTGTCGCCACCGGTGAGGGCAAAACGATCACATCTCTGACGCCCGACCGCAAAAACGTCGTCCGTCCGGATGTCGCCTACATTATGGATGACATCATGAAAGACGTCATCAACCGCGGAACCGCCGCGCAGGCTCAAAGCTGGGGTTTTCGCAATGTTGCGGGAAAAAATGCGTACGCCGGTAAAACCGGAACTTCGCGCGACGGATGGTTCGTCGGGTTTACACCGGAACTTATTACGGTCGTCTATGTCGGATTCGACAATGGCGATGATCTGGGAATGAAAGGCGGCGATTCAGCGATGCCGGTTTGGGCTGATTTTATGAAGGAAGCCCTCACATTGCATCCCGAATGGAACGGCGATTGGACAATGCCAGCGAATGTCCGCAAGGCTGAGATCGATATCCGCAATGGAGCGCTCATCCGCGAACTCGACTCTGTCGAGGCATCAGCCTCACCGAGCCCGACTCCGACGCCCGGAACCACAACAAAATTCACCGATAGCGAAGGAAACCCTATCGACGACGTCGATCCGCTAGCTCAGCCAAAAGAGGTTTATGTTACTAACGTTCCCGCCGAATTTCGCCGCATCGAGCTATTCGTCGTCGGTACGGTTCCGAATCGCTCGCTGATCAACCTCGACGACGAACCTGCCGTCGAAGAAGAAAAGCCCGAAAAACCAACCCCAACGCCGCCGCCGGTGACCGAAACCTGGCAGGAAGGAGCCGAACCGCCCGCCGCCAACACGCGACCCCGAACGGCTCCGCCCGCAGCCGAACTGAATTCTTCTGTCACGGTCATGATCTGTCCAGTCAGCAAACTGCGGGCGACGCCGCTCTGTCCTGACAAACAGTCTAAGACGTTCACGAAAGGCTCAGAGCCCAAAGATTTCTGTCCGATCCACCGCTAGCCAAAATATTCTGCGCGCGTTATTCTTGTATCGAGGGCAGTTATGTCTAGTTTCGTGTGGATCTTCGTTCTGGTTCTGACGCTGACGGTTTTAGGTAGTTCGGCTCTTTTATTCGTAACCATAAAGTACTATTGGGGCGAACGCGGTAAACCGCCGCTCACCGGCGAAGAGCGTCGTGCCCAATATGAAAACGAACTGAAGATGCGATCCAAACAGATCGAATACAGCCGCACGCACCCACCGAAACCGCGCAGCATGACATTCTGGGATAACTCCAAAACTCCGTGATCGAAAGAAACGCTAATGCAAAAGCCCGCGCGTAAGCAAGGGCGATTCCCGAACTCTACTTGATTGCCTTTGGTTGACTAACGACCCCACAGCCGTAACCTCTTTATCCTCAACCACTTCACCGTTTTTCACCATTAATTACCGCAATTTTCACCCTATGGGAACGACTTTCACCGTTACTCAATGGGAATCTGAATTCACGCCGGACAAAAACCGGACAGGCAATATTCAATCGAAAATTTGGTTTTTAAGGAGAAACGGAAATGAGAAATAGAGGATGGATCAACACAACAGTATTTTTTGCAGTTCTTGCTTTTGCTTTCGCGACAGCGGCACAGGTTCCCCAACAGCCGAAGTTTTTGGTCATCAAAACGATCGCCGAAAACGCCGATTATGTCGAAGACTCAAAAACCTTTGACGAGCTTCTGAATCAGCCAGGCGGAATCGGCCATTATGATCTGCAAGGAATGAAAGCGAACAAGGACAGGGCCGAAAACGCTCTGAAGTCGATCAAACAGCTTCGCGATTCCGGCTCACCTGATACCGAGCTGATCCAGCTCAAGAGCGGCTCGAAAACACTCGCCGAGGTCGAAACGATGGTACTCGCCCGTCACATGGACGCTTCCAAGGTCACGGCGATGAGCGAACTTTTTCAGGCAGGAATGGGTGCGAATGCGTGGGTAAGCGACATTGCTGCTGGCAAAAAGTTCGATGACGGCGATATCTCTGTCATGCAGTTTCGCGGTCCTGCTCTGCAAAAAGCTGTGGTCGAAATGTATCGGCTCGGATTTGGCGAGGATTTTTCGACGGAACTGAACGGACAAAAACTTACACTGCCGCAGCTTCGCGAAATGGCGGATTACGTAACCGAGGCTGGAAACGCACTGCGAAAAGCCTGGCTTGCGGAACGCGCCGCCAAGGACGCTCCATATCTCAAGGTTTTGACGGGCGATCGCCTTCGGATCTTCAAACAGGAATTCGCAAACCTCAACGGTGAATGGCTTTGTATGGGAGCTGGCGGAGTCGCACTGACCACGCCCGAACAAATGAAAAACGCCGCGGCATGGTACACCTACGGCAATTCGCGTGGGCTTATCGACACGTACCATGTGACCGGCTACAAATTCTCGGGCGACCGTCTCACGGGACGCACGTCCAGAAACGGCATTGGCCTCAAGCCTTCCGCAGCAGCCTATCGCTAGATCGACGGCTATCGACTGTGAGCAGACAGGCGGCCAACCCCGCCTGTCTTTTTGTTTGATGAAACCTAAAATTTCCCCGCCCGTAATAAGCTGAAATATGGGAAAAGTTAATCGACGAGAATTTATCAAACAGGCTGCATTGTGCGGCGCAGCTTTGGCATTGAGCGGATCAACAAGTGCAAGTTCCAAATTGAACTGGCGAGAGCGACGCGATCTGTTTCCCGAAGGCGTCGCATCAGGCGATCCGCAGCCTGACAGTGTACTTTTGTGGACGCGTCGGCCGTTCGACAAGCTCGCCAGTCAGAAGCTGACGGTCGAGGTAGCTGAAGATGATAAGTTCCTCCGTGTCGTCGCAAAAACGAGCGTTCCGGTCTTACCGGCGGCCGACTGGACAGCACGCGTTCTCGTCGGCGGACTCAAACCGGCTAAGGTCTATTGGTATCGATTCACTGATGCCGAAGGCAACGGCAGCCGCATTGGCAGAACTATCACCGCTCCGCTTCTGAACGACGCCCGACCTGTAAATTTCACGTTCGTCAGTTGTCAGAGCGTCAACGAAGGAAAGCTGAACGGCTATCGCCGGATGATCTTTGAGGACGAACGAGCAAAGCCCGAAGAGCAGCTGGGCTTCGTGCTGCATCTCGGAGATTTTATTTACGAGGTTGTTCAGTATCCGGAAGAAGGAGCGAAGCGGTACGACCGTACGATATATGAGGTCTGCCGCATCCCCGACGCCGGAAAGACGGGCAATCTCTACTGGCCGAAAACCGTCGAAGGCTACCGTGCCGTGTGGAAAGGTTATCTCGCCGATCCCGACCTGCAAGACGCCCGGGCTCGATGGCCTTTCGTGTGCATGTGGGACAACCACGAATTCTCGTGGCAGGGCCGCCAAAGCATTCTGCAGCAAGGCGGTCCGCCGCAGCCCGGCCAGAGCCAAAAGGTTGCTGCCAATCAGGCATGGTTCGAATTCATTCCGGCTCGTGTCACGCCGCCGAGCGGCTCGCTCACGGAGTTTGGCAAGGTTGCGGTCGAGAACGTAAAGATCGAAAAGTGGGACGAGAACGGCCTCGGCACTGAGCCGAACAACCTGGCCGCGATCCGCAGCCTGATCGCTTACCGCTCGCTCCGCTACGGCAAACACCTCGATCTTTTCGTCACTGACCAGCGGAGTTTCGCTGCCGAGGACGCGAGCAACGTCGACGAGGTTGGTAAGATATTCGACCCTGCGTTCCGCGGATATTTTTCTGAGGAGGCGATGATAGCTCTCGACGGCGGCAAAGCATGTAACGACGGAAAGCCGCCGGCTGAACTCAAATTCCGCGACGTCCGCGTTCCTAACCCGAATAAAGACAAGCAGCCTCGGACAATTCTCGGAGTCGAACAAAAGGCGTGGTTCAAGGAAGGCTTACGCAACTCGAAGGCAACCTGGAAGATCTGGGGAAACTCGCTGGGGGCCCTCGACAACCGCGTGGATATGCAGAATCTTCCCGCAGGAATGGTGAAAAATCCATGGCCCGCCGACACTTACGGCATCGGCAGGACCGACGATTGGGGTGCGGCCTATGCCGAGCGAAAGGAGATCTTCGATCTCATCCGCGATGCAAAGGTCACCGGTTTCGCGATCGTGTCGGGCGACCGTCACGCCTTTTGGGCTGGATACGCCGCAGCCCACCTGCCGCCGCGTAAATTTGAGCCGGTCGGACTGAGCTTCGTCGGCGGTTCACTCATCAGCGTCGGCGGAATGGAAGGCTTAGAGTACGGCCTCAAAAAAGATCATCCGCTGCGGGCCTTATTCCTCGCCGACCGTCCGGAAGGCGGCAAACCGGATTGGACCTTTAACATGCTGCTCCTCCATGGAGTTCGCTCTTGCCTGGAATATGCGAAAAGTTTCGATCTCAAGAAAGCTCACGCTCTTTCAAATCCCGACCTGGCTCCGCACCTTGATTTCCTCGATCTCGGCGGCCACGGCTATGCAAAGGTCCGTTTGAGTGGCAGCGAGATGCGAACCGAATTCGTCTGCATCCCGCGCCCGATCACCCGCAGCGAAAGCCCCGACGGAGGCCCGCTCCGCTACCGCGTCGTCCACACCGCAAAACTCTGGAAACCGGGCGAACGCCCTAAAATGGAACAACAAGTCCTGGAAGGCAGCGTCGGACTGTCGATATAATGATGACTGGAGCGGCAAGCATCCCTGCTTGCCACGCCGGTTCCTCCGGCGTTATGTGATAGAAGTCTAGTCACCGTCAATAAAATAGACGGTTTTTATAACGGGCTTTCCGTTCGAATAGCCGTACGTGACCTTCTTTAGGTAGAGATTGTTGTGGAGCATGCCATTGACCGTGAACGAGCAGGTTCCGTTCGAACATCGCTGCAAATTTCCTGCGTTGACGCCGATCTGCCGTCGGCTGCGAAAAAGCCATTCGCCCGCGCTTTTCATGCTTGAGAAGCTCTTTGTTTCCTTAGATCCCTCCAGCGAATGCTCGACCTCGAACTTCACGCGTCCCGAATAGAAATTTCCGCCGTCGAGTGTGCTCAGCTTTTTCGTCTTGAACGCCTGCGAAACTCTGGCGGCGAGGCTTTCAACCGGTTCGGGCCTTCCCTGCGAAAACGCAAATGATGCGGCGGTCAGCAATATAGCGGTCAAGGTCAAATATTTGATCTTCATAAGATTCTCCTTGGCCGCTGGGCCGAACTAAGCAATAACCTTTACTTCGTCACCAACCCTAATAGAAACACCGGGCGTTTCCGCGACCAGATTCTGGCCAAACAGCACGGCGGTTTCGCTCATGCCGAATGCTTCGATGCGGTCCGGTATCACTTCCTTTGCCATCCGATATGAAGCGAGCGTTTTTAACGGCTCTTTGCCGTCAAATTCCCCTTTCGCCTGATCGATCGTCGTCATCACGCAGCGGGCACAAGGTTTCGTACCGCGAAACACAGCATCACCCACGCTGATCCGATCCCAACGATCTTCGGCAAATGCGTGCGAGCCCGAAACTACTATGTTCGGCCGAAAACGGTTCATCAAAAGTGGCGACTGGACCGCAAGCGTCCCGCTTGCAAGCCGCGAATTGAGATCTTCGAGTGATGCCTCGCCAATGACCAGCAGCGGATAACCATCCGCAAAACTCACGACTTCGCCGCCCTTATTGAACCGCTCGCTAATATCCCGCCGCGAATCGTCGCCCATGTACACAAGCTGACACGGCTCGCCGATCACGTCGCTGAACCACTCGTTCACCACCGGCGAATAGACCTCTCCCTCGCAAACGCTGTCCCAGATCGTGACCTGCTGTTTGTGGCCCGTCTCCGGCTCAAGCGGTATCTCCAGAGTCCCAAACCCCGCCGCCGTCACATAAAGATCATCACCAACCCCAACCTCAACCGTCGCCATCTGCGGAAATTCCCGCTGCGTAAAAAACATCCCATCCGGCGTCGTCAGCATCCAGCGGCGGTCATGCCGCAGGCCGCGAGGCTCGACGAGAGCGGAACCGAGGGTGATGCCTTTTAACGATTTGATCGGGTAGATATTTATTTCTGAGATAAGCATTTCGATTAGTAACGCACGAATATCAACGTTTTTTCAAAAGCCGCCGTTTTTTTTGTCTTCCGAAGTTCCTACGCGGAAACGTAAAAAGTACGAGATTTGCCCTCTGCATTAATGAGGCTTATTTCTAGATCCGTGAATTCTGGCTTACGCCCCCCCCGAAGAGAAATGCCCCCTTGTACCAGCCCGCAGGAATAAGGTCGTATTCCGGAACGGTCACGCGACCGTCAACGTCAGTTGAACACTTAGAATGGTAGTATGCCGTCGACCAAACACCGGTTGGATGCTCTTGATATGGGTATTCGAACCACTTCCATTTGTATCGAACGATTACTTCATCGCTCGCCATAGCATCATTCTTATCGTTCACGAATCGCAGCTTCAGCTCAGGAACAGGAAAATGTTTTCCGTAGATAACTGGCTTGCCGGCCGGATGACCAAACTTAAAATCAGTCTCCATTGCGCCGCAAGTCCCTAACGCAGTTTTTCTGGGAAAAAGATACGGTGGATAAACCGCAAAACAGGAACCATGAAAAAATCCCAAGCCAGAGACGCATACTTGAGTCACCTATTATCAACTTTTCTAAACTTTTTATTAAATACTTGACACAAATCTCAAGTATCCATATACTAGCACTCATAGACACTGAGTGCTAAAAATACCTTTGTGCCCTCGGGTCTAGTCATTATTTTATCATTACTTTAAGGAGTAACTACTATGGCAACAAACATTACACCACTTCACGATCGCGTGATCATCAAGCGTGTCGAAGACAACGTCAACCAGACCGCTGGCGGTCTCTACATTCCTGACACGGCGAAGGAAAAGCCGCAAGAGGGCGAGGTTATCGCTGCTGGTGCAGGTAAATACAAAGAAGACGGTACGCGTCAGTCGCTCGACGTCAAAGCCGGCGACCGCGTTCTGTTCGGCAAATATTCGGGCAGCGAGATCAAACTCGACGGCGAAGAATTCATCATCATGTGCGAAGACGAGATCCTCGGCATCATCTCGCGTGCAGGCGCTGCGGCCTAAGGCCGCGGTTTTAGGCTTTTGGCTTTAGGTTTTTGCAAAAACCGAAGACCAAAAACCAAAGACCAAAAACCGTTTCGACGAAGGAGAAATTAAGACAATGGCAAAACAAGTAGTACACGGAGAAGATTCACGCGCGGCTATTCTGCGGCGGCGTTAACCAGTTGGCTGACGCAGTTAAAGTAACGCTTGGCCCGAAAGGCCGCAACGTCGTTATCGACAAGAAATTCGGCAGCCCGACCATCACCAAAGACGGTGTCACGGTTGCTAAAGAGATCGAATTGAAAGACACGCTCGAGAACATGGGCGTGCAGATGGTTCGCGAAGTCGCTTCGAAAACCAGCGACGTAGCCGGAGACGGCACGACGACCGCGACGGTTCTCGCACAGGCGATCTTCAAGGAAGGCGTTCGTACGGTTGCTGCGGGTGCAAACCCGATGGCTCTCAAACGCGGTATCGACAAAGCTGTCGCAGCCGTAGTCGCTGAGATCCACACGATGGCAAAGCCTGTTTCGGGCGATTCGATCGCACAGGTCGGAACGGTTTCGGCTAACGGCGACAAGACGATCGGCACGATCATCGCCGAAGCGATGGACAAGGTCGGCAAAGACGGCGTTATCACCGTCGAAGAGTCGAAAACGATGGACACGCTTCTCGAAGTCGTGGAAGGCATGCAGTTTGACCGCGGATACCTTTCGCCGTACTTCGTGACGGATCCTGACAGAATGGAAGCGGTTCTCGACGAGCCTTTCATCCTGATCAACGAGAAAAAGATCTCGAACATGCGCGATCTGCTTCCGATCCTCGAGCAGGTAGCAAAAATGGGCCGTCCGCTGCTCATCATTGCCGAAGACGTCGATGGCGAAGCTCTCGCGACCCTCGTGGTCAACAAGCTCCGCGGCACGCTGAACGTCGCTGCTGTTAAGGCTCCTGGCTTCGGCGACCGCCGCAAGGCAATGCTCGAAGACATCGCGGTCCTCACGGGCGGCAAGGTCATTTCCGAAGATCTCGGCATCAAGCTCGAGACCATCACGCTCGAAGACCTCGGCAAAGCTAAAAAGGTCACGATCGACAAGGAAAACTCGACGATCGTCGAAGGTGCTGGAACCGGCGAAGCTATCGACGGCCGCATCAAAACGATCCGCAACCAGATCGAGGAAACCTCGTCCGACTATGACCGTGAGAAGCTCCAGGAGCGTCTTGCTAAATTGGTCGGCGGCGTAGCCGTGATCAAGGTCGGTGCTGCTACCGAGACCGAGATGAAGGAAAAGAAAGCTCGTGTCGAAGACGCAATGCACGCAACCCGTGCGGCTGTCGAAGAAGGCATCGTGGCCGGCGGCGGCGTCGCTCTGGTCCGTGCTTCGAACGTGCTCGACAACTTCAACACCGAGTCCGAAGATCATGACGAACAGGTCGGCGTTTCGATCGTTCGCCGTGCTATCGAGGAACCGCTTCGCCAGATCTCGCAGAATGCAGGTCAGGAAGGTGCGGTCGTCGTCGGTAAGGTCCGCGAAGGCGATGGCAGCTTCGGCTACAACGCAGCGACCGAAAAATACGAGGACCTCGTCGCAGCCGGCGTCATCGATCCTGCCAAGGTAACGCGTACTGCCCTGCAAAACGCAGCCTCGATCGCCGGAATGATGCTCACCACCGAAGCCATGATCGCCGACGTCCCAGACGACAAGGGCGACCCAATGGCCGGCATGGGCGGCGGCGGCATGGGCGGCATGGGCATGGGAATGTAATTTCCCGGGCTACGAGACCGCTTAGTTAGATAACTAACGAAGGCTCTGTCCGGCAACGGGCAGAGCCTTTTTCTATAGTAGTATTAACTGTATGAATCGACCACTGACTGGAACACCGAAGCGTGTCCTTCAACCAATATATGAGTTTGTAGACTCAGTTTCCAATGACGGCGGTGTTTCTGAATTCTACGTTGGACGAACCACTGATCTTTTAGCAACTCGTAGGCGACACGGGTGCGACGAAATTATTCCACTTTACGAGTCGAGTAGCACGGATAATGCAGCAATCGTCGAAGACGCGCTGATCAAGTCCTTCTACGCCCACGACAAATGCAGTAATACCTCCACACACTGTGGCGGAAACAGCTCTCCCAACTATTTCAGCTACGTTTACGTAGCTCTTTGGTTTATAACCACCTAGAGTCGCAATGGACAAGATTCCACAAAACATTAATAAGTTTCTCGCAGTGCTCTCGAAGTTATACGAACTAGCAGGTAACCGCGAATTCCAGGAACTTATTGTTAATGCAGACGTGCGCGTTGAAACATGGAGCTCGGACAACTGGAATGGTGGTACCTACGGCTTCGCTGTGTATTTAACTTTGCCCGAGGCACTCTTCCTTCGTTCGGTTCCCAAAAGAGCTAACATCCAAGACGAGATTCTCCAAGATTTAGAAAACATTCATAACTTTCCAAATGAATTCATCGAAAAAGTCTTTATTGAGATGGAAGATGTAGAAGATAGGGATTGGCGCTTCGAATCGGGCTTGCTTATGACTGCATCCCAGGTTGTCCCGAACGACGCACAGCGACGCATCTGGAAGGAAGGTAAATTCCGACTTTTCTTAAGCCATAAATCCGAATTTAAGTCGGAAACCGCTGCGCTGAAGGCTCAACTTTCGACGTTTGGCGTTTCTTGCTTTGTCGCGCACGAAGATATCCATCCAACCGAAGAATGGGTTGCAGAAATTGAAAATGCTCTAACTACTATGGATGGGTTTGCCGCTCTAATGACCACGGATTTTCACGACAGCTATTGGACTGATCAGGAGGTCGGATTCGCATGCGCTCGTGGGGTTCCCAGAATCGCTGTCATGCTTGGCAAAACGCCGTATGGATTCTTGGGGAAATTCCAAGGGCTCAAGACTTCTTGGGAAAACGCCGCCTCAGATATTGCAGGAGTCTTGATCAAGAATGATCGTATGTTTAGCTCCTACCTCGCGGAATTGCGTAAATGCCCTAATTGGATACACGCAAATGAACTTGGAGCGTTACTTCCCAAAATTATCTCCCTTAACGAGCAACAAATCGACGAATTGGTCACGACCTATAACGAAACTGCGGAGCTTCGAGGGGCGTTTGCTTTTGATGGAACGAAACCCAAAGTGTACGGACTAGGTATTGTTTCTCATTTGAACCGACTCGGCAGTAGAAAATACAAATTTGCGACCGGGAATAAAGTGGAAAGATATCTATAACCCCGAGAAAATCAAATCAAGTTACGCATTCTCAGCCCCGTCATTTTTAGAGGTTCCTAGCTGAGGCACTTTAATATTTCGCCTCCATTCCTGCCTCGACGAATAAAGTATTTCCTGTAGTCGAGCGAAGTATGCATCGAGCTGCTTTTGATTGAGCCGCTCTGAACCATAGTACTCCAGTTCCCTCCGCAAATCACTCAAGGTGTGAAATATATTACGTTCGATCATCCAAAGCTCGGAAGGCTTTCTGATCGCCTCAATTGAGGCAACGATACCGGTCGCGGCGGTTACAAATACTATTCCCAAACTCATCAAATCACGATTAACGCCCGGAAAAAGGCTCGCTCCGCCCAATACCGTAGCCAAACCTGTGAGTACGATAGCAAGAACACGTAGCTTCCTATAAAGGCGTTTATGTTTTGTCGACTCTTCGTCGAAACGTCGTCGTTCAGACGTCACCTTTTTTAACAACTCCTCGTATCCCATCGCAATCAAAATCTGTCGACTTCCCTGGCCATACACGAAAACGCCGATTATTTGAGTGATGTTCGAATCGCCACCAAACAGAACACCAATTTTATTCGCTTAGTTCGTCTTACTAAATCGCTGCACAATTAAAGCACATTTCAAGATAGGTCGACAAACCCTCTCATAGGAGAACAAAAAATCTTACGTCGGAAAGCGTTGGCCTACTTCACAAGCACTTGACAAAGGTAAATTTTGCCACTAACATTCTCCGTCGCTTTACAATTTAGAATAAGGAGATAGCTAAGATGATTAAATTGAATCTTCCAAAGGACGCCGTAACGGCAGATCCGCCTTCCAGTGACTGCTGGGTGACGTTCTATGAATCACAAGATTACCGGGACAAAAGCGTGACGTTGTATGGACCTGTTGAGTACCGAAATTTGAAAAATCTTCCAGGCGGTGGCGGTATCGACTGGGGCGATCAATTCGATAGTTTGCGAACCGGCCCAAATGCGTGGGTCACGATTTACAACGATGAAAATTTCGAAGATGATCGCTATACGTACGGTCCAGGTTCGAGTCAACGACAACTGCCGTCGGGTGACGACGTTGATTCTCTAAGAATCTATGATCGTAACCCAAATGCATAGAATCTGGAGTCAGTCATGCAATATTGCAATTCTCCAAATGATTAGTGTGGCAGTTCGACAACGTGGCCGTCGAGGCTCATTTGGAGGGCCGTGCTTCCGCAGTAAACGTCGCCAAGTTCCCATTGTTCCCAGGTATCGCTGCCGTAGCACCAGTAAAGGCCGGGGGTGTCGATCATGGCTTTGCTCGTGGGCTCGCCGAGGATCGCGATGACTTCGGCCTCGGGCATGCCGATGGTGATGCTGCCCTTGTTCGCCTGTATGTGATCTTCCCGCCAGCGGTCGCGAACGTAGATAAACCCGAAAAAGCACGCGATCAGCAGTAAAACCACGATAATAACTTTGGAAACGGCCTTGAGCACACAAGAATTTTACCACTTGTCGCCCGGGGTTTTGCTGAAAACCCGCTGGCGGGAGCTCTCCAGTCGCTGGGGGACCACTGCTGGCCAACCGCAACCTCTTAGATCTGCGGAGCAGATGAAATATCGTTAGCTACAGGTGAAGCGGAGCGGAACCTGTAGTTAAGATCGCAACATCCCCCGAGCGTGTAGAACACGCGGCACAATATGTCGCATGCTCCGCACGCTCGATCTTTATCACGCCCGACCACACGTTGCGTCTCCGACTCCACGTGTGGCTACAACTATCTCGCCCGCCTCCACGGGCTGGTTCGGCTCCGTGTCAGAACCACCTGCGGTAGCGGGTGGTTGAACTTTGTGATCAAGCAAGCTTCGGAGAATCGCATGCCCCAAACCGCGCGCCACAAACCACCCGCTACCGCAGGTGGTTCTGACTCTCGCATCGCTGCCGAGGATCGTGATGACTTCGGCCTAAGGGGCTTACTGCTGGCCAACCGCAACCTCTTAAATCTGCGGAGCAGATGAAATAATGTTAGCTACAGGTGAAGCGGAGCGGAACCTGTAGTTGAGATCGCAATATCCCCCGAGCGTGTGGAACACGCCGCACAATATGTCGCACGCTCCGCACGCTCGATCTTTATCATGCCCGACCACACGTTGCGTCTCCGACTCCACGTGCGGCTACAACTATTTCGCCCGCATCCACGGGCTGTTTTGACTTCCGGGTCAGAACCACCTGCGGTAGCGGGTGGTTGAACTTTGTGATCAAGCAAGCTTCGGAGAATCGCATGCCCCAAACCGCGCGCCACAAACCACCCGCTACCGCAGGTGGTTCTGACTCTCGCATCGCTGCCGAGGATCGTGATGACTTCGGCCTAAGGGGCTTACTGCTGGCCCAACCGCAACCTCCTAAATCTGCGGAGCAGATGAAATAATGTTAGCTACAGGTGAAGCAGAGCGGAACCTGTAGTTGATATCACAACATCCCCCAAGCGTGTGGAACACGCGGCACAAGATGTCGCATGCTCCGCACGCTCGATCTTTATCACGACCGACCACACGTTGCGTCTCCGACTCCACGTGTGGCTACACCTATTTCGCCCGCATCCACGGGCTGTTTCGGCTTCCGGGTCAGAACCACCTGCGGTAGCGGGTGGTTGAACTTTGTGATCAAGCAAGCTTCGGAGAATCGCATGCCCCAAACCGCGCGCCACAAACCACCCGCTACCGCAGGTGGTTCTGACTCTCGCATCGCTGCCGAGGATCGTGATGACTTTGTTTTATCTATGCAACTTTGCGCTACCCTTGTTCGTATTAGAACCGGATGCTGAATCCTTGCTAATTTCGTAGCCATGATGATCTAGGTTTTAATGCAGCCGTTAATATGCATTTTCCGTGTAATGATTTTTACAAAATGGGACGTTTTTTCGCGATATCTTGTTTACTCACAACATTTAGGCCGTCCCACTTTGCGCACAAAAGTGGGACGAATGGATTTTCTGCAAATGAGACGATTTTTTCTTGTAACCGCCATTACTGCAACAATTAAGCCGTCTCACTTTGCGGAAGAAAGTGAGACGGCATGTAAGAAATCGCGATCACTAGATAACGACCGCGTCAGCCCGCCTGGGCGGTCTGACGTTTGCGGCCGAGAGCGTCCTGCAAGCGGTTTTCGAGGACCGTTGAGGACTGATCGCCTTTGATCAGATTGCGGATCGTGCGGAAAACGCGGCTCGGATGAGTTGCGTAACCGACGAAATAGTTGAGCAGCATGAACGACACGCGAACCGCAGCGAGCTCGAAGTTGGTCATGTTCGGGTTCGAAGTTCCCTGCGGCTTGAGGAAGTTGAATTTGCCGTTGAAGGAGATCAGCGACATGAAATATTCGTCATTCAGCGTCACCTTCCCTTCGCCCTGAAGCTGTTTGAATATCGCGGTGCCGGGATACGACGAGAAGATGAAGAACGGAACCTCTTCGACACCGAGAGCCGCCATTTTCAGCCCGAACCAGAGCGTTTGGAAGACGTCGGAGCGAGTCTCGTGCGGAAAGCCGATGATCAGATTGGTACGCACGATCAGCCCGAGCCGAACAGCAGTTTTAAGTGACGCGATCATCTTGGTGAGATCGACCTTCTTATCGATCATCTTCAGCGACCGCGGCGAACCGCTTTCCGGCGCATACGCCATATATCGGCAGCCTGTATCACGGAGCAGCGTCAGGATCTCTTCGTCCAGCACCTCGCTACGGGTTCCGCTTGGCAGCGACCACGAAAGGCCGAGATCTTCTTGTTTCAGCCGTCGGCAGAACTCGAGCGTCCAGCTTTTCTTAGTGAAAACGGTGAGGTCGTAGAATTGGAACGAGGTTATCTGATACTTCTCGCGGTAGTATTTGATCTCAGCGATCAGGTCATCGATGTCACGCAGAACATACCGCGTCGTCCACATTTGCGGGCTCGAACAGAACTTGCATTTGTAAGGGCATCCGCGGGAACCGAGCATCGGCATGTCGCGTTCGGACGAGATCCCGTAGGATTTGCCCGCTTCCCAGAAACGTTCGAGGTAGCCTTCCGGCCAGTAGGGCCATGGGATCGTGTCGATGTCCTGAATACGCGGCAGACCGCCGTTATCGCGCAGTACACCGTCCGCATCGAGGTAGCAGATGCCGCCAACATGGCTATAGTCGCCCCGCGACCAAGCCTCGATCAGCTCGAGCATCGTGTATTCGCCCTCGCCCTTCACGATCACATCGAGAGCCGGACAATCACGCAGGCTGTATTCCGAAAGGGCAGTAAAATGCTCTCCGCCGCCCACGAGCAGTTGCAGCGGGAAGCGTTCTCGAACACGGTTGATCAGGTCCTTTAGCAGCACCCATTCGCACGAAAACATGCTGCTAAATCCGATTACGTCAGCGTCGGCCGGAATGCTGTCTACCAGTTCGTCAAGCTCGATTCCCTGGATCTGGAATCCGGGATAGTCTTTCAGCGGACGAACAGTTCCGAGATCAGCCGCCGTGCCGTCAACGATCTCCACTCGATGGCCTTTTTTGAGAAGATATCCGGCGATATACGCGAGCCCAATGGCCGGCGAGGCCTCGTTGTTAAGAGCTC
This sequence comes from Pyrinomonadaceae bacterium, assembly GCA_047600985.1. GTDB lineage: Bacteria > Acidobacteriota > Blastocatellia > Pyrinomonadales > Pyrinomonadaceae > OLB17. Next base: position 2,045,527 of record JASGKA010000002.1, read on the forward strand.
CTTCGCGAGAGATCAACGGTGCCCGCACAAGAGCGACTTTAAGGCCGCCCAGCATACTCGATTTATTTGCGTGATGGTGAGGAATTTCCAGCATTCCCGTATAGATTGCTATTCGGTACTTTTTCCCAGAAAATGATCAGCCATCGTTTTGCGGGGTTACTCCTTGTACTCCAAAATGTCGCCGGGCTGGCAGTCGAGGGCTTTGCAGATGGCTTCGAGGGTGGCGAGACGAATGGCTTTCACCTTGCCATTCTTCAGCACCGAGATATTCGCCATTGTGATGCCGACACGTTCAGTAAGCTCGGTGACGCTCATTTTCCGCTTAGCCAGCATGACGTCTATGTTTATGATGATCGGCATATTGCTCTAAACGGTCAGGTCGTTCTCCGATTTTATGTCGGTACCATTCTGGAGGATACGTTCGAAGACTGCCGCCGCCATCGCGACGATCGTTGAAACCGCGATAATAAAAGCTCCCATCATCACGCCGCCAGCGATATCGTCGGTTCCCCGAACGAATGCGAATATATAAAGCTCGGCTCCAACAATGAAAACCGCAACTGCGATCCCACAATATTTGATCGTCCGCATCGCACGGACTGCTCCGAGCGAAAACACTTCATCGCGTCGGGCGTATCCCAACAGCTTTATCCCCTGGAAAAGCCCGACAAAAAACGGAACGAATGCAAGATAAATGTAGAGAAGAAACGGATCTTTCAGGTAAATATCGACCTGCGAAGTCGCGTGGGCATTTCGCCCCTCAAGTTGCGGCTCCACTATCAGGAACGTCAGGACACCGAGTCCGAGAAGTGTGATTACCACCTGAAGAAAGATCGTCGAGACTTTTTTCATATTTAGATGATATGATAATTATTTATTGTACGTCAATATATTCTTATTGTTTTTATTCATGGATTTTAAGACTCAAAACAATTCACCATAATGCGCGTATCATCAGTCTCGGAGGAACGATTGGTAGTATGCTCAAGAAATCATTGTGGTTGATCCTTGCATTTGCGGTCGCCGTGCAGGCTCAGATATCCGATTGGCCGACGGCGAAGCCCGGTTCGGTTGGGATCGACGAGAAGGGGCTGGCGGCGTTTGATGCGGAGATCGCATCGGGCAAATTTGGCAACATTGATGGTCTAACGATCGTCCGCAGCGGGAAGCTCGTCTTCGACAAGCGATATTCACACGACTACGACAAGATCTATGGCGAAGATGCCAAGAAACCGAGCCCGCTGAACGCCCACGATCCTTCGGGCCCTTACAATTACTACAATTCCTGGTGGCACCCGTGGTATCAGCGGGGTGATCTGCACACATTACAGTCGGTGTCGAAGACAATTACGTCGATCATCTTTGGCGTGGCCCGAGCTCGTGGTGATTTCCCCGACATCGACACGCCGGTGCTCAAATACTTTGACGAATCAAAGGTCGCCAACATTGACGACCGAAAACGCCGCATGACCGTTCGCCATTTGCTGACGATGTCCGCAGGGCTCGATTGGAACGAAGGCCTTCCCTACACCGATCCGAAAAACACTGGCAGCCAGATGGAGGCTTCGCCGGATTGGGTCGAATATACGATCAACCGCCCGATGGCATTCGAACCGGGCAAGACATTTGCGTACAATTCCGGAGCTACGCAGATACTTGCGGCATGTATTTCGCGTCGCGACAGGACTCGATATCGAAGATTACGCGGTCAGATACCTTTTTTCGCCGCTCGGTATTAAACAGCATTTTTGGAAACGAAGCCCGAGCGGGCTGGTAGACGCCGAAGGCGGCGTTTATCTGCGGCCACGCGACTTAGCAAAACTGTGGTATCTGTTCCAGAAAAACGGCAAATGGGACGGCAAACAGATCGTCACGCCCGAGTGGGTGAAGGACTCGCTGACGCCGCACATGGATCTCGGTCCCAACGCCAAGTACGGCTTGAAATGGTGGCTTTATCCGTATGGGCCGGAAAACAAATATTTTGCCTGGAGCGGTAACGGTTTTGGCGGCCAGCTACCGATGGTGCTGCCGGAATACGATCTTGTCGTGGTCTATACAGCCTGGAACGTAAATCCCGGTGCGGGTTTGAGACGAAAGGATGCTATTGACCGGATAGTCGCACTCATCGCTGCTGACAAAAAGTAATGGCGAAGCTCACAATATGAGCTTCGCCGATCCGGTTTGCGTTTTTTTGATCTCACAGATCCGCGGCTTTCAAGCTGGCCGTCAGTTGTTGAATGACTGGTTTGCTAACCTTCGCGTCAAATTGCAAGGTACCGTTGTTCACATATGTCGTTCCACTGTACTTAGCGGTGCCATTCCATTTTGTCGCACCGGTAGCTACATTTATGATCTCGGATCTCACCAAAAATGACCCGCCGCCGAGTTTGTGATCGTACGAGTAAGTGCCGGTCATCACGTAGTTAACGCCGAGCAGTTTGCCTATTTTGACGGCGGTCGCAGGATCGACGGACCTGCCAAGGAGTTGTTGGTACACAGCCCGAACCTGAACGCTGGTGGACGGGATCTCAATCCAATCTTTGTGTCCTTCTTTCTTTGTCATTTCTTCGACGATTCCGTTTTGAAGTGCTTGTGTACCGTCGGTGCGACGCGTTGTTGAGTCCGGTGTGAATTCAAGCACCGCGATACGCGGCTTAGTGTTGAGCTCGAGCTGTGCCCCATTCGAGACCTTCGTTTGGCCGAATGAAACCGCGGCAAGGATGAATGCGAATACAAATACAGTAAATAACCTGGTCATGATAATTCCTCCGATCGATATCAAAATATGACAGCGAATTTTCGCCCGTCATTTAAGAATGCGTCGATGTCGCGGAAAAACTATCATCGCAACGTAAATTATTTTCTTATTCTTCATTCCGAAGAAATTCAGAATTTTTGACGACCAGGTCATCAACGATCAGAGTTCCGATATGGAGCCTTTTGATCTTCGCGCGTCCCACACGAAGCCTCCCGATCGCCAGAGCCCCGACCGCGATAGCACCGACCGCAGCCGCCCCCAATGCGAATGAGCCGATGGCAATAGAACCGATCGCCGCTGTTCCAACCGCCGCTGCACCTGCGCTCGCTGCTTTAACGCTCAGCTTGTCGTTGTCGTTGTCATGTTTAAGGTAATTCTTATGCATGGCATAATTCTCGCTCGATTCCGGGTCAGAACAAAATATCCGGTATTAAAATGGAGAAGCCGCGATCGCGAAGAAAGGCTTTGGCAGCCCAATTCGCTCTCGCGGCAGGAATGAGGAGACGGTGTGTGAAATTATCCGCGGCCAACGTAACGCGGCACGCAGCGGCCATTTCTATCGCGAACATAGCGATAAACGAGGTATCCGCCCGAACCGGCACCTAACCCAAGCAGTGCTCCGCGGCCTCCGCCGAGTCCGCCGCCGACCGCGGCTCCGATACCGCCGGCGATCAGGGCGTTAACAACCTTTTTCTTGGTTTTGGTGTTTCGTCGAACCTTATACGTGCCGCCAGGACAAGGTTTAATAGCAGCCGAATTGACTGGCTCGACGAGTTCGAAGTATCCATCGAGGTCATAAAACTCTTCAAACTCAGCGTCTGCGTTTACTGCAGGTACCGGAGCAGCAGTTGCAGGAATTGCGGCCGACAGGCCGAGCATTGTTGAAAGTAAAAGTGTTGAGATGGTCTTTTTCATATAATTCCCCCTGAATTAAGGCCCGATAGAAGAGAACGGCCTACGGCCATATTTCCACCTATTTGCGATTGGAACTGTATGCTCAAGAACAAAGCCACGAATAAATCGTCGCGTCGCCAAATGAAAATACGCTTTTCAGATCGATAGATGATCGGTCGAAAAGCGTATTTTAATGTTTGCAACTTAGTTTATTCCGTCTTGGGCTTCGTCGGCGGCGGCGTGCGTTTTGCGCTCCATTCGTCGCTTGCGTTTTCGTTGAAATAAACCGTCCCTGCGATCGAATCGCCCTTTACCTTTCCGGTAAAGCTGAGAGTGACTGCGTTTCCGTTGTAATCGATGGTATAGCTGAAACTGATCTCATCGCCTTTGACGGTGCCGGCAACCGGAACATCACCATTCGCACGCTTAGCGGTTCCGCTTATCTTGTCACCCTCGACCTTGAACACCAATTTGAACGGGCGTGCTCCGCCCGGAGTGTTCATCGATGCGTCCCACTCACCAGCAACAGACGTTTGAGCGGAACTTTGTCCTACCCCCAAAATAAGCAACCCGATTGCCAGAACTGCGACATACATTACCTTTTTCATAAAGCTCCTTTCGCCGCTTTTCGATCACCTTGCTCTTCCAGAAAGAACCCGATGAGCGAAACGGCCATCAGAATGACGCCGCCGATCGCAAACGATCGCGGCCCTCCAAAAATACCGACAAAAAATCCAATTACACCCACCGCACAAAGCAGCGATCCGACTTTACCAGCCATTTTTGACATTAAGATTGAACCTCTCCTGACTAAAAAGTATCAGATTGGCATTTATACAACAAGAGCAGATGTTTTTACATAAATTTTTAACGAAATAACCACCAAATCGCTAACCTTTTTCCGCAATTGTACGTATCATCCGGATAGGCGATTTTTCCTTTCTAATCTACATACTCGAGGGCCTTTCTAGATGAAAACCAACTACCGTGCATCGTTGATCGTTGCAATATTCCTGACCGCGCTTTTCAGTGCGGTTCTTAGTGCTATGGGGCCGATCAGTCCCGCTGTTCTGGCGGAAGGCGGCGTATCAGAAGATCTTTTCGCAGGGCTCAAATGGCGTAATATCGGGCCTTTTCATGGCGGCCGTATCTCTGCCGTATCTGCACCGCTTGGACAGCCCGGCGTTTATTATGTCGGAACTCCTGCCGGCGGCGTCTGGAAAACAACCAGTGCTGGCGTCACGTGGTTTCCGATCTTTGACCAATTCCAACTGGTCGACAGCATCGGAGCCGTTCAGGTCGCACCGTCTGATCCAGATATTGTTTATGTCGGAACCGGCGATTCCGTAGGCGGTTCGAGCGGCGACGGAATGTATAAATCCGTCGACGCCGGCAAAACCTGGACACACATCGGTCTTGAAGAAACCGTAAAAATAAACAAGATCGTTATTGATCCAAAAGATCCAAACCTCGTCATCTGCTCAACCCAGGGCGATGCGAAACACACGGGCCAAGGAATTTATCGAACGACCGACGGTGGCAAAACCTGGATCAATGTACTGCGGCCAGAAAACGCCAACGGCACACGCGATGTCGAATACGCTTTCGACAAACCAAACGTCGTATTTGCCACCTCGCAGGGAGCAGGCGGCGGATTCGGCGGTGGTGTACCTGGAGCCGCACCGTCGGGTCCGAATGGCACCGCGCTTTTCAAATCAACCGACGAGGGCAAGACATGGAAAAAGATCGATTCCTTGCCGCCGTACACAGGACGTATCAGCGTCGCGGTCGCTATGAACACCGACGGTAAACGAATCTATGTGATCGGCAACGCTCCACAGCCCGGCGGTCCGTCCGGACTTTATCGCTCGGATGATCAGGGATCTACGTGGCAGCACATGGCCGTCGGTGATACGCGTGTCGGCAATGGACAGGGAGCTTTTAGCTCGGGCGTTTGGGTAGATTCGCAAGATCCGGACATCCTTTACACGGTCAGTACATACATTTCTCAGTCGAAAGACGGAGGAAAGACTTTCAATGTCTATAAGGGTGCCCCGGGCGGCGAAGATCCGCATGACATCTGGATCGACCCGACTAACGGGCATCGCATGCTTTTCGGATTTGACCAGGGTCCGGCGGTAACGCTCGACAATGGGCGAACTTGGAGCGGATATTATCAAATTCCGATCGCCCAGCTTTATAAAGTCACGACCGACACTCGTTATCCATACTGGGTGATCGGCTCGCAGCAGGATACAGGAGCCGTGATGACCCGCAGCCGTGGTGATCTGGGACAGATAACAAATCAGGATTGGTGGCCGCTCGCTTCTTCGGAATTCGGAACGGCCGTTCCTGACCCGCTCAAACCGACTACCGTTTACGGCGTTGGATACGGGCTTGGTCAGGGCAATGGAATGACGAAGATCGATACCGAGACTGGACAATGGGGTAATGTCGCCCCGAATTTCGGAACGGACCGCGACCTCTACGCCGAAGGTCGTGATTTCTGGAAGCGTTTCGACACCTCATTCGAACCGAAAGCGATGTACGTCGCCTACAACTGCATCCTCGTTACCCGCGACGGCGCCGAATCCTGGAAAACATTCAGTCCGGACCTTACGACCGCAAAAGGCCAGCCGATGAAACCTTGCGGCCCGGACGCCGTCGCGGCTGCCGCAAAAGCAGCAAAGGAAAAGCCCGGTGACCGTGACAAAGATCGTGACAAAGACGCACCGAAAGCGACGCCGACCCCAACGCCCGCTCCGGTTGGCGGACGCGGCGGAGCGACGGCGTCCATTACGGATTTCGCGATCTCAACCGTCAAGCGCGGCGTCGTTTGGACGGGCAGCACGAACGGACAGGTATTCAACACGTTCGACGGCGGCAGAACCTGGAATAACGTAACAAACTTCCCTGACCTGCCCGCAAATTCGAATTTCGTCACCATCGAAGCCGGACACAATGACGTCAACACGGCATACGCACTCGCCAATGCCCGCGTCGCTCCGGGCGGAACCGAGCAGCATTTCATGTACCGCACGCACGACGGCGGCAAAAACTGGACGAAGATCGTTGGCGGATTGCCCGTCGACGAGCGCACTGGAAGCCAGCTTCACGTTGTCCGCGAAGATCCCAAGCAGAAAGGTTTGCTTTTCGCCGGAACAGAAACGACGGTTTTTGTCTCGTTTGACGATGGCGATCACTGGCAATCGTTGCGGCTGAATCTGCCGAGCACTTCGATCCGCGACATGGTCTTTCACACGAATAACAACATGAACGACCTTGTGATCTGTACGTACGGACGCGGATTTTGGGTGCTTGATGACATGAGCCCGCTGCGCGAGGTTGCGTCGCAGGCACAAGCGATCGCATCCGCACCAGCCTATTTGTTCAAGCCGGGCGACGCGATCCGATCGCGTGAGAATGGAAACTGGGATCAGCCGATGAATCCGGAACTTCCACACGCAAATAATCCTCCGTTCGGAGCCTTGATCTATTATCACCTGGGCAAAAAGCCGGCCGGTGAGATCAAGCTCCAGATCTCGGACGCCACTGGGAAGATCGTCAGAACGATCACGAGCGTCGTCCCGGCAAAATACGATCGTCCGCCATATCCTGACTATTGGCTGAAATCGCCGGAATCGCGGGCTCTTTCGACCAATATCGGCACCAATCGGATCAATTGGAACCTGCGTTACGACGACCCGCCGGGATTCAACCCTGACATCAACAATCAGATGAATTCCGTACCTGATTCGGTCACGCCGGGGCCGCACGGTCCGCTTGTTTTGCCGGGCACTTACACCGTCAAACTTATTGTCGACGGCCAAAGTTACACTCAAACCGTCGTCGTTCACAATGATCCGCGTGTGGGCGAAAGCCCCGCGATGATGGCGGCCCTGCGTTCGCAGAATCGTCTTGCGATGGCGGCGTGGAACGGTATGACCGATACGAACACCGCTAATGACGAGGTCGCAGCCGTTCGGGCACAGCTCGCTACGCTGACAAAAGGCGATCTTCCTGCCGACGTTGCCACTGCGGCAAAGGATCTCGACACCAAGCTCACCACCTTTGGTGGAGCCGTCGCTCAGGGCGGACGCGGCGGCGGGTTTGGAGCACCGCCGCGAACTCCGGGGAGCGTTTTGCCGTTCAGGACGATCAACACAACGTTCTACACGGTTCTCGGCCCGCTTTCGCAGAACGGCATCGACATGCCGCCCACGCCGGCGATGATTCACACATGGGAGTCGGGTTGTTCCGAATTTGCGGGAACGGCGACCGCGTGGAAGGCCGTGCTCAGCAATGACCTTGCGGCTTTCAACAGCGTGTTGGCCAAGAACAATCTGACACCGCTCAAGGTCAGCTCGTCTATGGTCAACGCGCCGGCGTCGTGTAAATTCATTGCGGCTGCCGCTCCGGCCCGCAAGTAATTGCACTTCATAAACAAAACGAGCCGATCTCATTTTGAGACCGGCTCGTTTTTTTGCGTAAATAAAAAAGCCTTTACTCTTCCGGAGGCATTATCTGGCCGCCATGATGGGCGACGACGAGCCATTTACCGCCGCGTTTCATCCATATGTGCGTGCTGCGAAACTGTATATTTCTCACGCCCTCGACCGTTCCGCGATGCGTCATTATTGCAGTGTTGCCGAAAATGCGAACCTTGTAATCATCGGACCGGACAAGATCCGCATTGGGTGCGAGCTGTTTAAGGTATTGCTCCTTATTCTCAACTTCTCCACGCTGCGTCGTTCCGGTGTAATCATCCGCAACCATCGCCCCGGCTGCTTTCTTGTCGCCTTTAAGCTCCGCAAAGGTCCAGGCTTTGTCGAGTTGAATAAGCTTGTCCTCGACGCTTCCCTTTTTATACCGTGCGGACGCGACGGCTGAAATTCCGAATACCAAAACGACTGCCAAGATGAAGTTTTTCATACCGTTTTGCTTTTGTTCCTAGGCTGCCGCCAGTACGGGCTCTTCATTTCGAACAAGGACTGTCGGCGATGGATTCGCTGACGGTATCACAAGGCCGTGCTCCCGTAGCAGCTCAATATGTTCGTTCATTCCCCATTTTGCCTTGTATAGGCAATCTTCGACAGAATTTCCGATACCTGAAAATCCCTCGAGATCGGGCGAAAAGAACCCGAAGAATTCCGGATCGTCGGTGGCTTCGATAATGAGTGAGTATTTAAGATCGAGCATTATTTCTTTCCTATGCCAGCTGCTTTGAGAATAGCATGACAAGTACCAGTAGGAACTTCCTTCGCTCCATGAAAATCAACCCTGATCAATCGATCATGACTAGGTTTCGAATAATAGCGAATCGACCCTTTCTCCTTGATCAGCCGAAAGCCGTTCGCCTCCAAAACGCGAATGAGTTCGCTAAATCTCATCGGCCTTATTTTACGTTCTTCTTAAACAGCTCCAACGTCCTCTCCCATGAAAGCTTTGCGGAATCGGCGTCGTAGCGTGGCGTGGTGTCATTGTGGAAGCCATGCTGTTTGCCGTCGTACATGAACACTTCGTACTTCTTCTTGTTTTCTTTGAGGGCAGCTTCGTACGCAGCAATTCCGGCATTTACGCCAGTGTCTGCTCCGGCGTAGTGAAGCTGGAGCGGTGCGAATATCTTCGGCACGTCTGCGGCTCCAGCCTGACGTCCGTAATAAGCGGAACCTGCATTCAGATCTTTGCCGAGCCGAACCGCTAACTGATTTACAATTCCACCGCCGAAGCAGAATCCGACCGCTCCGAGTTTGCCGTTGCTGTCGGGCCGCTTCTTAAGCCACAGTGCGGCCGCGACAAAATCCTCGGTCATCTTCTTACCGTCAACCGTGCGAAATGCTGCCGCGCCTTTCTGATCGTCGCCCGGATAACCGCCGACCGACGTCAACCCATCCGGAGCGAACGCCATGTAACCGGCCTTCGCGAGACGGCGTGCGACGTCTTCGATATATGGATTAAGGCCGCGGTTCTCGTGGATGACGAGAACGGTGCCGAATTTCTTCCCTTTCGCAGGCTTTGCGAGATAGCCTTTGATAGTTCCGTTTCCGGCAGGTGATTGAACGACCTCATAACCGACCGAAATGTCTTTGTCGTCGGGTTTAATGGTCTGCGCCCACGCGTAATTCGGCTGCAAGCTCTCAAATATCGCCGCGACCGTCAGGCCGCCGACAGCGAACTTGCCGATACTGCCGAGAAACGATCGCCGGTCCATATCACCGTGCTGATATTCGTGAAAAAGATCCAATAATTCCTGCGGATACTGATCTGCGGTTTTGCGTTCCATATTAAGCTCCTTGATTTTGTGAATTATACGCGCGGAGCCGCCGACTTTCAAAGCACTCTCGTGGGCTGACTCGAGCACCAATTTCCGCATATGGGTCGATTCTGTTTAACGTGGCGGTCAGACGATTGAGCGATCGCCCATGCTTTTGAACTTTTTGCTACTTTGCCCCCCGAATGCGTTTTGATTCTTACATAGAGGATACGTTGCAAAACAGAAATGAGGTTTTCAATTCTAACTTTATTCCGCAATACGCTAATAGTTTTTAATATTGTTTAATCTTTTTTTGGAATTGTTCTCTTTTTAGAAATATAATGCAATCAACTGTGGATATTTTTGATCCGGAGAACGGAGTTATTAATCTCACCTCCGATTGCATTTCGACTGATGCTCCTTTTAGATGATGAACAAAGAAAGCAGGCTCGACGTTTGACCAAAATAGACGCGACCGTCGAAGGGCGTATCGACCGCATGTCAGCCTGGCAGGAAACGACTCCGCTCGTTGATGTTTCTGCCCTAGGCGCGGCGTTTACTCTCGAAAGGCAAGTAAAACGCGGCTGCCTGGTGCTGGTTAGCCTTGCAATGCCACGTGAGATGCGCGGGTTTGATTTTCGTTCGGATAGCTATAAGGTCTGGGCTCTCGTGCGAAGGTGCGTGCCGATCGAGTGCCCCGAAGGCAATATCAGATACTCGATCGGCGTTGCTTTCGTAGGGAAAGAAGCCCCTAGCGACCATTTTGACAATCCGCGGAGACGTTATGAATTGGCGTCAGAAGAGCCAGTAAATGGCTTTTGGAAATTCAAGGAAATTTCTTGCCTGGAAAGAAAAGCGGTTAACTATGCAAAAGCTAGAAAGCAGCGCCGATATGAGATTCCGGAAGAAGTAGTCTTGGAGCTACTGGATGGTAGTGGGGAGACGTTCGCTTTTGAGACAACCGTTACGATAAACATCAGTCAAAACGGTGCGGCGGTTTATAGCCAACTAGCCGCGGTGGTCGGATCGATGATCCGGGTTTCGTTTCGTCAGTCCAATTTGCGTCTTATATCGATCGTACGCGGAGTTAATACTGGTGGAACTGGGCTATCAAGAATAAACTTGGAGTTCATCGATCAGTCCTTCCCCATAAATGTTCTTTGAATGACTCACATATTTCGATCGCGGATCTCCAAGGCCTCTTTGATAGCTCGAATATCCTTCTTCAACTGTTCCTGCTCGTCGTGACTGAATTGGTTCGCGTCTTCGATAACGTTACTCAACAGTCGGGCGACGATCAGCGGAATGATCACGAGCGGAACAATATGCATTAACGCGATCGCAACAACCTTTCCTCCAACCGTTACGGGATAGAGATCGCCGTAGCCAATCGTAAGCCCTGTAACGCAAGCCCACCAAAATGAATCAAACATCGGCTTGTCTTCGAAATACGAAAACAGAACACCTGAAAGGCAGATCACTCCAACATAGTAGGCGAGGATCTCGCCGAAAGTATCGGTAGCTCGCGATACGCTTTTCTTGAAATCTACCATAATTATTTTCGTTACCTCTGGAATTCTATCCAGAAAATGCGGGTCAGCAACCTCGGTTTTTTAGGTGATAGGTGAACCAACACCGATCACCCAGACTGGAAAAGGTTATATCAATGTGCGATGGAATACACAAACTCGTCCTAGCTTTCCGTAGTCTGGATATGGAGGAATCCTTTATATGAGATATAGAAAAGTTATCATCCCCATCACACTGGTCTTGGTTTTTGCAGCAATGGCGACTGGCCTATCTGCGCAGAGCGATTGGGTAAAACTCGGTGAAAAAGACGTTGATTTCGGCGTCGATCACGATACGATCGGAGCCGAAAGTAAGGGAGCGATACGCGAGATCCATCTCCGCGTTATGCACGCTCCGATAAAATTCAAAAAAGTCGTGATCAATTACAAAGATGGTGAGAAGAAAGAGCTCGAATATCTCGAAGATGTCGAGGTCGGCAAAGAATCGCGTTCGATCAATATTGAGGGCGATGGACACGCAATCAAATCGATCGATCTTTGGTACGAAACCGACAAGATGGGAGGAAAGAAAGCGAAAGTGGCGGTCTATGGACGAAGTTAGATGATTCTGATACTGGGAAGAAAAGGATACCAAATACTTTTGGTATCCTTTTTCTCTTTGGATCCAGAAAACTTGGTAATAATGAACTAGCGCACGGGATTTTCCGTACACTAAAGAAATGAACTGCCCAAACTGTGGAACATCTGTAATTTCCGGCCAGCAATTCTGCCGATCCTGCGGAAGCAACCTTGTCGCCAAAGGAACAATTGCCTCCAGCCCTCAGTATTGGGGAATTATCGTAATGGTCCTTGTTTTTTCGGGTCTTCTGATATCGATAACCGGCAAAATGCTGGATCTGAGATGGCTAGCATTTGCAGGGCTTTATGTGATGGTCACGGGAATGTTTGGGATTACAGCATTTGCCATACTACGAAGTACACGAACGAGAAACCGGAAACGGACTGAGGATACGCCACCCGACACACTTATGGCGGCTAGCACTACAAATAAATTAAAGCTTCCAGTAGGGAACAGCGACTACATTCCGAGTGTAGCTGAAAATACCACTGAGCTGCTTAAGACCCCGATTTCTTCTCGCAAATATACGGACCTTCTTTAGGGTTTCGATCGCTCGAAAACACGCACGCCTTTCATCGCGATCCCCTTCTCGACCCACTCCACCCTCAGCGTTAATCTATCCTGAATGAGTTCGAAGGATTTTATCTGAGCGGTTCCGTTGTAAAACGGAAATAGATTACCTTCGACAAAGTGGGTAATAGTCATTTTCTGCCAATCCACGGAATACTTGCCGAAATAGGCAGTGTATGATTCGAGCATCGCAACCTTAGTTGATCGTGTTAATTTTGATTCAGCAGTTGAACCAATCTTTAGCAAGGGAGTGCGTTGTATCTGAACGGCCATATTTCGTGCCGAATCATATATCAAGATGCCCGAAGGCTCAGTCCCCCAAGGGTAAGTCACCTTTCCGTTTGCCGCCGTGTCTGCGTACTTGACTAGTTTCCAGGTTCCAACGACCGTATTTTCAGGGCTCTCCGCGACGGCGAAATTAACGAAGACTGACAGAAAAAATGGTTATAATGGCGAATGTTGAGGCGAATTTCTTCACGCGCACCTCATGAAGGTACCGCTTCCGCCCATTCCGGCAGCGACCAATCCTTTGCTTCCCTTTCCAACGACCCATTCCTGCATCTGACAGAACGGCCTTCCCGGAATTTTGAGTAGCACGGAGCCGCGTTTGTACGAGTTATAGCTCACCTTGTAGTAGTTGAACGTATCGTCGCTCGCGATGTAGTCAAGGCTCTTTCGCTGTACCCAGGTAGTGTAATCAAGGCCGATCTGCAGCACTTGTGAACCGGGAAATTGCGACGCGAATTTTGCTTTTACGAAGCTCTCTACCGCAGCGTCGTGATACTTCGGCTGTTTCCATGAGCGATTCGGAGCGTCACGCTCAACGATGGCTCTCAATTGGTCTGCTCTTTTTTCCGCTGCAGCTGTCGCGTCGGGCGGAACGGCTGTCCCGTATTCGGCGTATTTTGGGGTCAGCCACGCTATCTTGGCGGCACGCCATTTCGGACGTTCCCAGATCAATTCCTGCGTCTCCATTCGAACCGGATTGTCAGGCTCATTGAATCCGAAGTTCAGATTTTCCTCGGTATATCCGAGATTAATGACTGACTTGGCTACCGCAGAACGCACGATCGGCTCGAGTTCTTTCCTTTTCGCCGCGATCTGACACCAGGTTCCGAATCGATAATCGGTCGATCCCTGCCGCGAGTAGGTCGGATCTGTAAAGTCTGTTACACCTCGATACGGCCCTTTGCACAGCGAATCCAGCTCCGCGAGATCGGTCATCGTCCGCTGCCATTCTTCCGGTCGCAAAGGTGCACCGCCGAACGGATACTGCGCATCGAAGGCGTTCGCAAACCCGTTGACGCTGCGCTGATATTTCAACCCAGCATCGCGAAATGCGAGCCGCTGAGCGAGGACCTGCGGATCTTCCGGTTTTGGCAGCCGTCGGATCAATGGCGAATTCACGGGCAGGTTGGCGACCTGATTGTCGAGATTTCCGTAGCGGATCCGTGCATTTCCGCCGGCAACACGCTCAACAGTTCCCTTAACCCACTCCTGCCCAAAGCAGTTGCAGCGATATTGCACTTCGTCGCCGACCCGCATTTGATCTTGAGAATAGGCAAAATTACAAAAAAGCATGACGACTAGCAAAGTGAAAAGGGATCTCATAGTTTGGGCTCCGGTCATAGATAGAAATATTATGCCGCAGATTTTAACACAGAATTTGTTCTTGCGTGACCAATGAATTAAGTGATATATCTCAATCAAAAGCTATGAAGTTTCAGAAAGGACTGCTAACTGATACAGATGAGACTCCGTCGTCGCCCGGCGTCTCGATAAAGCTGTCAGATGAGCAGCGTCAGGCGTTGCGACCCGTTCCTGAACCTGTAAAGCCTAATATTTCGCCGACGCCCCCTGTTGAGGTTGATAAAAATCGGCTTTTTGAGACGGTTGAGGAAACAAAGAGCAGTTCGCGAAGGTATCTCGTCGTTCTCGGCGTTGTAGCATTGGTCGTTGTCATCGCAGGCGTAGCCGGTTCGTACTATATGGATCCCAAGTCTGGCGACAAGATCGTTGCTCCGAAAGGCCTGGAGATAGCTCTTCGTGAGCATTTTCTGACCAAACAGAAACGCGATTCGACCGATATCGCTTACTACAAATGCGAAGGCTTCGTCTGGGCTCGGGTCGGCGTTGAAACGCGGACGGATCTACCGAATCCGGTATTCAGGATCGGAACATATGCCGCGAAGGCAACACAAAGCGGTGATGTGTGGGACATCACCGCTACTCCGATAAGCAATCCGGAACTTGACGTTCCATGTAGATGAGCTAATTCACAGCTTTAGAACTCAACGCCGATTCCTTCAGCTTTACCTGCGTGTACACCTCAGCCAGGGAGAGTTTGCAGTTGATCGATTCGAGCGTTATGACATCATCGCGCTCGTTATAGATTCGATATATCCACTGCTTAGCATTCTGCCGGGCGTAATGTTCGATACGCATTTCCGTCTCGTTGACGAGCAAACACTCTTTGATCTTTGGGATCGCAAGGAAGCCTTCCAGCTTTTCGGTACGGTCGATGGTTTTCGAGAAGCTCGAAAAAATTTCGATCACAACTGTCGGATTCAAAAGCACCTCTGCCCGGTGGTCCACAAATTCAGGCTCACCATTTACAACCACGACGTCCGGAAAACAGATCGAATTCTTTGAGATCCGAACCTGCATGTCGTTCGAGTAGATCTCGCAATTGCTCCGCTGTACGCGGCCGCCGAGTGCGATCGTAAAATTTGACGCGATAAGGTTGTGCCAGCGGTTAGCGGGCGGACGTGATACGATCTTGCCGTCGATGTATTCGCTTTTAAGGGGCTCCCGATTCGTGGGTTGGTAGGTTTTTGCCGGGGTCGAAATTGTCTGGTCAGTTGCCGTCTGATTCATGTTGCGGTGGTACTCCTTGATTAAAAAATTGCAAAACGAACAGAAAGGGGAGTTCTCAAAAATACTGAGGGCTTTGCGTAGGTAAATTTGTTTGCAAAAATAGTGTGACACATCGCAGAACGAACTTTCAAGGCATTTTTTATGAAACTAGGCACACTAGCCGAACTAACCAACGCAACGATCGAACGCGGTTCGCCCGACCTGGAGATCACGACAACTGCCGGGCTGGACCTCGCAGGTGAAGGGGAAATAACCTTTCTCGCTAACCCGAAATACACGCCTCAGATCGCCTCAACAAAAGCATCGGCGATCTATCTAAATGAAGGAATAACGATAGATAGAGACGACATCGCCGTCCTGCGAGCCAAAGATTCCTATGTCGCCTATACACGTGCGATGCGCGCGTTTTTCCCCGATCCGGAGCTGCGAAAATTCGTGCATATCACCGTTGTGATCGACGATACAGCGGACGTTGCGGAGAACGTTGAGATCCACGCAAATTCCGTCATCGGTGCGAACTGCAAGATCGCGAGCGGGGTGCGAATAATGCCAAACGTCACCATTTACGATGGTGTTTCGATAGGCGAAAACACGACGATCCATTCAGGCGTTTCGATCCGTGAAAATTGCGAGGTCGGACGCAACTGTATAATTCACAACAATTCCACGATCGGCTCGGACGGTTTCGGCTACGCTAAGGACGAGAACAAACACTGGCTCAAAATTCCCCAAACCGGCCGCGTCGTGCTCGAAGATGATGTAGAGATCGGAGCAAACACAGCGATCGATTGTGCGTCGGTTGGCGAAACTCGCCTAAAGCGCGGAGCAAAGATCGATAACCTCGTCCAGATTGGCCATTCCTGTACGATAGACGAGGATGCACTGATCTGTGCGCAAACAGGACTCGCCGGCAGTTCATTCATTGGAAAACGCGTAATTCTCACCGGCCAGGTTGGGATCGCGGGACATCTAAAAGTCGGGGATGATGCAGTTCTGACGGCCAAATCTGCAACATCGCACGATGTCGAGCCGGGGAAGATCATGTCAGGAATTCCTGCATTCGAAAACCGCGACTGGCTGAGATCGACGGCGGCTTTTCGTAAACTTGGCGAATTCGCGAGTCGGTTGCGGAAGCTCGAGAAAAAGGTTTTTGGCGACGACTAAATGGAAAAGAAGGAAAAGATCATCGTCATTCTCTGCATCATCGCCACCATTGCGGCAGGTGCGGCACATTACGCCCACGTCAACGGCATAGTCGCTTTCCTCGTCGCTGCGGTCGCTCTTGCACTTCTTGCCGTCATTGTTGGCGATGCGACGGAACAGCTCGGCTCGCGGCTTGGCCCGGGAGCAACCGGGGTTTTGCAGGCGAGTCTGGGAAATCTGCCTGAACTTTTCGTTTGTATTTTTGCCCTGCGTGCCGGACTTGTCGATCTGGTTCAAGCAGCTTTGATCGGTTCGATTCTCGGAAATGCCTTGCTCGTATTCGGCCTTGGGCTTTTTCTCGGCGGGTTAAAAAACGGGACACAGACCTTTCGCTCTGAGCCGCCAAAAATGATCGCCACGTTGATGATCCTCGCGGTCGCGGCACTGATGATCCCGACGCTCGCTAAAGAGCTTCATACCCCAGCGGAGGCTCACGTAAATACTCTTGATATTGTTTCGGCCATTGTTTTGCTCGTGTTATTGGCCGCAAATACTTACTTTTCGGTCAAGGGCGATCCGTCGATCACGCCTCAATCGGACGCGATCGGCGGCCCGGAATGGTCGCTCGGATTAGCGATAGGAGTGTTGGCAATGGCTGGGGCTGGAGCGGCATTTGTTTCCGATTGGTTCGTTGCTTCGCTTGAACCGATGATGAAAACATTCGGTCTGTCTGAAGCGTTCACTGGCTTGGTTGTGGTCGCCATCGCGGGCAATTCGATCGAAAACATCGTCGGCATTCAATTCGCTTGGCGAAATAAAACAGATTATGCCGTGAGCATTATGCTTAACAGCTCTCTGCAGATCGCTCTTGGATTGATTCCGATCTTGGTTCTCATTTCATTCGTATTGGGCGGATCGATCCTGACGCTCGTTCTTCCGCCGATGCTGATCGCCGCTCTCGCTCTGGCCGCAGTCGTGAACGCGTTCGTCGTTTATGACGGTGAATCGATTTGGCTCGAAGGTTTGGCTCTAATTGGTTTGTATTGCATCATCGCGGCCTCGTTTTGGTGGGGATGACGATCGATGGAATATTATTCCGTGCCCGGCGAATGTATAATTGAACTATGAGCGAATTATCTGATTCCGGCTACGACATAACACCGTTGAGCGAAGAGGCGATCGAGCGTCTTTCGCAGGATCTGAACGAAGAGGAATACCGAATTCTCCTCAATCACGGCACCGAACCAGCGTTTTGCGGAACGCTGCTCGACAATAAGCTTGACGGCACTTACGCTTGCCGGCTGTGCGGTTTGCCGTTGTTCAGTTCGAGCCACAAATTCAATTCGGGAACTGGTTGGCCGTCGTTCTATCGTCCGTTCGATAAGGATCATCTCGCCAACATCGAAGACAACAGCTACGGAATGCGGCGTATCGAGATCCGCTGTGCCAGATGCGGCGGCCACCAAGGGCACGTATTTCCAGACGGCCCTCCGCCAACCGGACAGCGATATTGCCTGAATTCCGCGTCGCTTGAATTCTTTGAAGAAGGCGACGAAATTCCGCAGAAAAGCTGATCTTTTATGGTTGTAGAAAAGGTCGCACCGATCATCATCCGCGAACGCGATGGCGTTCGGGAATTATTAGTTTTTCGTCATCCGACGGCGGCCGTTCAAATCGTAAAAGGTACGGTTGAACCAGGCGAAGACCTCGCCGATGCCGCACTCAGAGAACTCGCGGAAGAATCGGGCATCGCCTCGATCACCTCAATTGAAAGCAAAGGACCATGGTTCGTTGAGCTAACCAATCAGAACTGGAACTTCTTCCTCTGCTCGACTAACGAAAGTCTTCCGGATGCGTGGGACTTTTACACGCTTGATGACGGCGGTTTGGTTTACAGTTTCTTTTGGTTTCCAGTAGATCAACCGCCGGGCACGGATTGGCATCCGGTTTATCAAGCTGCCCTAATCCAGATCAGATCATTAATAAACTAAAAAAGGCATCACGGTCTCCCGCGATGCCTTTTTTTCCGATAAGAATCGAACTATTTCCGGTCTTTAAAGCTGTCGAATAGTTCCGTGTGACGGCTGGTGAGCGGGATCATTCTGCCGCCGATGAACATATATTTGATGTTCGTACGGCCATCGAGAATATCGCCATCAGCGACAACGACGTTTGCCATCTTGCCAACTTCGAGCGAGCCCATCTTGTCGGCGACACCAAGAACTTCGGCAGCGTAGAGCGTCACTGATTTCAAGGCATCTTCCTTCGACAAACCAAACGCAGCCGCGAGACCAGCCTGATATGGCAGATCGCGAACCTCAGCTCCCGCGTCTCCGGTCGAGATGCAATACTTCACGCCCGCAGCCTGCATTTTTGATGGAGCCTCGAAAAGATAATCGTACGGATCGTCGTCGCGAACTGGCAGGTTGTAGATGTTTGTGTAGATGATGCTGATGTTATTCTGTTTCAGCACATCGGCCGCCTTCCACGCTTCCTGGCCACCGACGATGACGCCCTTGACCTTCATATCGGCGACAAATTTTGCGACACCGCGAATGTCACGTTCACGCTCCGCCGTAAAGATGATCGGCTTCTGACCGCGAATGTAAGGCTCCATCGAATCGTAGCCTTGATCGGTCGCGACATACGGAAGCGACTTGTCTTTCGCATAAGCTTCCCGTGCTTTCAAATATTGCTCCGCCGCACGAAAGAGTTTTTTCAGCTCCTCGACTTGAGTGTCGCGACGCCTGACAAGTTCATTAAAATCCTGCTGCTGTCCACCGCCGAATCCACCGAAACCACCACCGCCGCCGCCAAAACCGCCGCCACCGGCGATCCGCGGAAAATTAATGACGAGGCCGTATTCACCGACGACCGCCATTTCAGCCTGCGTCGAACCATTCAGGTTGACCACAGCTCCCTGCCCCGAAACCAAACCGCCCGTTGGATAGGACATGACGGTCGTGATTCCATTGACGCGGGTTACGTTTACGTGGGCCGAATGCGGATGAATTCCCTTGATAGCCTTAGCGTTTGCGTTGATGTTGCCAACTTCGGATGTATCGACCGAGGCATTCAATCCCTGCGGGATCTCGACGAGACCAAGGTTGGTTCCAGCGTCGATCATTCCCGGAAAAACCGTAAGGCCTTTGCCGTCAATGCGTTCGGCTCCCGCCGGAACACTCGCTCCGGCTCCAACCGCCGCGATCTTGCCATTCTGAATAACAACAGTGCCACTCTCGATAGTTGGCCCGGAAACCGGAACGATCTTCGCACCGACGATCGCGAACGTGCCCGCCTTTCCGGTCTGATTCTGCTGCGAACCGTCATTCTGTGCAAGCGATGTCAGGCTGCAAGCAAACGCTGCGAGCCCGAGAAAAAGTGCACGTTTCAACAACCTGGAACTTGTAACTTTTAACATTGAATTCATTACTGATTACCTCCGTCCCAAGCTTCTGCCTCGTCACGATCGCCACGACGGCGGTCGGCCGGAACTCGCGGCGGTGTGCCGCCGGTCGCCGGAGCCTTGTTGATATCAAGCTTTTCGAGAGCCTCGCGCTCTTTCGCGACATCCAGACGCATTTTAGCGTCGGCGGCACGGTCAAACAGCATCTCGCCCTCGACAAATGTCGACTCAACACGCGAATACGGGCTGAACGGATGTCCGGTCCATATGACCAGATCGCCGTCCTTGCCAACCTCGACCGAACCGGTACGTTTGTCGATACCGAGCTGTTTCGCCGGGTTGATGGTGATCATTTTCAAAGCGTCTTCCTCTGGCACGCCGCCGTATTTCATTACTTTCGCAGCATCGAGATTGAGGCGACGCATGCGGCCGTCGTCGTCCGAGTTGATCGAAACGTTCACGCCATTTTTCCAAAGGATGTACGCATTGTATGGGATCGCATCGTAAGCTTCGAGTTTGTAACCCCAGCTATCGGTGAAGATCGACACGCCCGTTCCGCGTTTTGCGATCTCCGGAGCGATCTTGTACGCCTCAAGCCCGTGCTGAAGCGTCGCGACCTTAAAGCCCATTTCGTCCGCCAGGAGCAGCAGATTCAAATGCTCGTCCGACCGATAGCCGTGAGCATGCACGAGACGTTTACCCTCGAGGATCTCGACCAGTGGTTCGAGTTCAAGATCTTTGCGAGGCTGAACCTTTGTCTTTCCCGCACGGAAATCGGCCCAAGCCTGACGGTAATCTTTGGCACGCATGAAAGCATCACGCATCGTTTCGACCACGCCCATGCGGGTTCTAGGATAACGCGGCGGAGCAGCTCCCGGGCCAGCAAAAGAGGTTGAGCGCTTAACGTTCTCACCCATTGCGAACTTGATCCCCGGCGGAGCATCTGCGATCGGAAAATCCTCGACCTGATGGCCCCATTTGAATTTGACCGTCGTATTCTGTCCGCCGATCGAGTTGGCCGAGCCATGAAGCAGATTTGCCGCAGTCACGCCGCCCGCCAGAGCACGATAGATCGTGATGTCGGTCGGATTCAGCATGTCTCGCGTGCGGGTCATTGAGGTCACCGAAAATGAACCCTCGTTGATCGCATCCAGCATCGAGTGCGAGTGGCAATCGATAATTCCCGGCGTGACATATTTGCCGGTTGCATCGATCGTGCGAACACCAGCCGGGGCCGCGAGGGCCTTGCCGATCTTGGTGATCTTGCCATTCTGCACGAGAATGTCCGTGCCGGTAAGCGTCCCCTTTCCCGCCGTCATGACGGTTGCGTTCTTGATCAGCACGTCGCTTTTCGACTGTCCGAAGACGGTCATCGGCACGCTGCTGAACAGAAGCAGGAAGAGTGTAAAAATAGCCGTAAACTTTTTCATAACGTTATTTTTGCGAAATTATCGCTCGCCTCCTTGCGGATTCTTAGTCCCGGAAAAAGGGATCGAGCCGAGGGCCGAATCGAGCGTGCCGCTGATCTGGTTGCCATTGATCTTTCCGTTCATCGTGATGTCAACGTTGGCTCCGCCATATGGAACCGAAGCACTAAACGAAAACCCGTCAGCCGTCGCACGGCCGTTGTTGATCTGGGTCGTTCCAAGGGGCGAAACCATCGTTCCTGTTAGCGAACCACCCTGCTGATTGAGGTTAAGCGTCGAATTCATCGCTTGGCCCGGGATCTCGATAGTGATCGCGTAGCTTCCGCTGATCCCGGCCGCTGCCGGTGGAGTAGTTCCACCGCCGCCCGGACCGCCGCCGCCCGGAAAACGTCCGCCGCCCGGAGCACGTGGTGCTTCCTTCTGCTCAAAAACTTTCCCGTCAACAAAGATTGTCGGCACAAATTTGTCACGCCCGAAAATATCGCCCTTAACGACCACGACGTTCGCGATCTTTCCTGGCTCGATCGAACCAAGGCGATCGTCAACACCTAGCAATTCCGCAGCACCCAGCGTCATCGCCCGGATCGCAGCATCTTTGCTCAAGCCTCCTTCGACGGCCTTGCCGGCGTTCGTGAAGAAATCGCCGATAGCAGTTGCACCGCCTGACTGGAACGCGAATTTAACGCCCGCGGCTGCCAGCTTTCCAGCAGATTTCGGAGCTTCCGCCCGATATCGAAGCGTTTCCATGCTGTCAGGGTCTGCCTCAGGCGAAGCTGCGGCAGTACGTTTCGGCAAATTGAGCGATAGAAGAACCGGCACTTTCGCGGCTTTTAACCGATCGACAGTTGCATAAGATTCCAATCCGCCGGCGATGATTCCGTTGAGATTGAACTCTTTGATCAAATCCAAAGCCCGAATGATCTGAATCTCAGTATTTGCGTTAAAAACGACAGGCATCTGGCGATTGATCGCTGGGTAGAGAGCCTCGAGCGATTTATCTGCCGGAGGCCGTTTCATACCCTTTGGATTGGCAGCGTATTGCTTCTCCAATTCCTGCAACCGCTTGGCATCGAGGAATATCTGACGCAAAGCTGCAAAGGTTCCCAGCAACGACTGCGGAAATTGGCCGGGCGTTGTTGCAAATGAAATGTGCTCGGCAAACGGAGCCTTCACGACCATCGCCGAAACGCTGTCACCAGCGAGGTTGATAACTGCCGATTGGCCGTTGAAGATCCCAGTGCGTCCCGTCGTCAGGACCGTCGTGATCCCGGCATTTCGAACTGTATCGAACTGGGCTTCACCCGCACGAATATCCTCAATGACAGCATCCTCGGGCCGCAAGCCGGCCTGATAGTTTGAATTTGATGTAGGAGCCGCCGCCGCTGCGGCAGCCGCTGCAGCCTGGCCGCCACCACCGCCACCGCCCTGCCCCGCAGGACGTGCAGCAGCTGCCGGCATTCCGACATTGGTAAGCGCGTCGATAAATCCCGGATAAACGGTCATTCCCGTCGCGTCAAAAACCTGCGCATCTGCCGGCGGCTGTAAATTCGCGCCGACGGCATCGATGAGCCCGTTCCTGATGATCACCGTTCCTCTATCGATGGTCGAACCCGAAACTGTCACGATCTTTGCGTTAGTGATCGCGTAAGTTTGAGCATTTGCCGACGCAGCAAAAAACGAACAAATAGCCGTCAGGACAAGCAAAAATAGCTTTGATCTCATAACTTTTCTCAGAAAAGGCAAATTGTTACTGCTTTGAAATTGATGTTACGGAGAGAATAATCGAAAAGTTTCCGAACGCAAAATGGGAGCTGGATAAAATTCGAGTCTTTACAAAAGATTACAATACGGTGAGAAATAGTAGTTGTGTTAGCTTACGGCGTCGTGAAAAATAACGCCCAAGGTATGCCGAACACCGCTCGTGACCTCACTCACGCCATGCCTAATGTTCGCCCGATAAAATCCTTTTGAGCCCTTAACCGGCCGGAAATTCGTTGTAAATACGATCATATCGCCACGTCGCGGCCGCAGTACGATCGCTTTTGACTGAGCCCGCGGCACCTGCTCGATCAACACGAATTCGCCGCCCGTGTAATCGTCGTCCGGCTGGTTCAAAAAGAATGCGGCCTGCATCGGAAAATACACATCACCATAAAGGTCCTGATGCAGCGTGTTAAACCCGCCTTTTCCATATTTCAGGATCAGCGGTGTCGGTTTAAGCTGACCATTTGCCCGGCATTCAGCCTGAAACTCGGCGAAATCTAATGGATATCGCACGTCCATCCTCAACCTCTCAGCCCAGCGATTTGCGATCACCGCAAGATGCGGGTAGATCTCCTCTCTCGCCCTTTGAACCAGATCGGGCAGTGGATAGTCGAAGTACTTATACTCGCCGAGACCAAATCGATGCCGTTCCATCACGACTGTCTTGCGGTAAGTGCCTCTGTCGTAATTCAGGATCAATTCATCGCAGATGCCTTGGTTCATGAGTCGCGGAACCAGAGCGAATCCCTTCGCATCCATCTGGTCCGCGACGTCGTTCCAATCTACAGCCGAAAAAATATCCGACGTTTTCGTCACCGCAGGGGTCATTTCTTTGCGTTCTCCTTTTCGTGCTGCAGGAGTTCAGCTTTTCGCTCGATTCCCCATTTATAGCCGCTCAGTTTGCCTGCTGCCGAGATCACGCGGTGACACGGATTGACCAGAGCGACCGGATTCGTCGCACAGGCACGGGCCACGGCTCGGAATGACTTCGGTTCGCCAAGACTCGCCGCGACCTCGGCATACGAACGCGTTTCACCATAAGGTATCTTTCGCAGTTCGGCCCAAACACGCATCTGAAACGCGCTCGCCCGCAGATCGAGCGGCAGATTGAGGATAGCTGTTTCGCCATCGAGGCTTTTCAGGATCGCGTTTACAGCGTCCTTCAAAACCGCATCGTTCTCCTCGATCTCAGCGGCGAAGAATTCGTTACCAAGTTCCAACAACAATTCATCCTCGCAATCGCCAAAGCTGACCGAACAAATTCCCTTTTCAGTCCTCGCAACCATCAGTTTGCCTAGTCGCGAATCAACGATCGTGTAATCGATCTTCATATCCTTTCCACCTTTTTTATATGTCGCCGGAGTCATTCCCAGCCGCTCGCCCGCTTTTTCGTAAAGCGACCGGCTCGACCCAAATCCGCTGTCATAAAGCGAAGTCGTAACATCGCTTTCCCGCACATTCGTCTTAAAATTTTCAATCCTAATCATGTCCACTATCTCCTTGGGCGTCAGGCCCAGTGTTGTTTTGAAGGTTTTTTGTAGATGCCCGCTCGTTACATCCAACCGCCGGCTCAATTCCTCGATCGTCGGCACCTCGGTCTCATCCGATCGCAGTATCTCGAAAGCTTTCACCACCAATTCGGCCGCAGGGCCGGGGAAATATTCCTCCGTCGGCCTGCACCGCATACACGCTCGAAACCCGGCTTTCTCAGCCTCGGAAGGAGTCACAAAAAATGAGACGTTCTGCCGCTTCGCCGTTTTCGAAGGGCACGATGGCCGGCAAAAAATTCCCGTCGTCCGCACCGCAAAATAAAACGCCCCGTCAAATTCTTTATCCTTTGCCTCAACCGCCCGCCATTGCCAATCGAGTTTGTCCGCCGTTTTTGCTGTCGCTTCGTTCATCATGTTTCCGAGTTTACATCGGTCGCTAACGGCCATCTATCCGAAAACCGTTGTCCAATTATTTTTGTCTCCTTTGCGGCTCTGCGTCTCCGCGGCTCTGGGGAAACATAATTTTCTCCCGCAAAGCCGCAGAGTCCGCAAAGGAATCGCAAAGTTGATCGCGAATACGTTAGAATTTAGTTATGAGTTTGATCCTGCTGTTCGACGGAGTGTGCAATTTTTGTAATGATTCGGTGAATTTCATCATTCGCCGCGATCACGACAAAAAGTTCAAATTCGCACCGCTGCAGTCGGATCTAGGGATCCAGATGCGTAAGAAATATGGGATCGCGGACGATGTGGATTCGGTCGTTTTGATCGAGAACGATCAAGCCTTCATGCACTCGACCGCCGCACTGCGGATAGCGAAAAACCTTGGCGGAATTTATTCGCTGGCATATCTATTTATCATCGTCCCGGCATTCATTCGCGACTTTTTCTACAAAACGTTCGCGAAAAACCGATACCGCTGGTTCGGAAAAAAAGAAATGTGCATGATGCCAACGCCTGACGTTCGCGAACGGTTTTTAGCGTGAGATCGTGTCAGTAGCCCGCACGTAAGTAAGGGCAACGCTAGCATCAGTCACATAAACAAGGGGAAAACAAACATGAAAGCAATCTGGAACGGAGCAACAATCGCCGAAAGCAATGAGACGGTCGTCGTCGAAGGAAATCACTATTTCCCCGCCGATTCGATCAACCAGGAGTACTTCGCCCCAACCGAAACCCACACCGTCTGCGGCTGGAAAGGCACGGCGAGCTATTACAACATCGTCGTAAACGGTGAAACAAACAAAGACGCCGCCTGGTATTACCCGGAAACCAAGCCCGACGCCAAGAACATCGAAGGATATGTCGCGTTTTGGAAAGGAGTGCAGGTCACATAGGGATCTAACAAAGGATTTACGCAGATTGCCTCGGATTGGCTCAAGGATAATTAATCCGAATTCTTATCTGTCGCTAATCCGTGCTAATCCGTTTTTAAGAAAATCTTCAATGAGTTACTCGTTAGAAACACTCGAATACGCCAAGCTACTTGAGCTTGTCAGCCGCCATGCTCAGACGCCGATGGGCGTAGAGCGGTTTGCTGGCCTGCGTCCGCTCGCGACGCGGACGGAACTCGACGATGCCCTCGCCGCGATCGCGGAAACGATCGCCCTCAACGAAGAAAAACAGGTTACGTGGTCGTTCAGCGGGCTCGAAGACCCTTCCGACGCGGTCGCGATACTCAAGATCAGAAACGCGACGCTTGAGCCGAATTTGATGCTTGAGGTATCGCGGGTATGCAATCAGGCTTTGTTCGCCCGTTCGTCGATCAGTCCTGAAAAAGAGATAGCTCCGGTGCTCTGGAGTTTTGTCGAGAATATTCCGCCGTCGCTGCTCGGTGCGATCGATCAGGTCAACAAAAAGCTTCTGCCGGGCGGCGAGATCGACGACTCGGCTTCGCCGGAGCTGGCGAAATTGCGACGTGAGATAAACGCTCAGCGTGCTCGCCTGACCAAATCGCTCGAAGCCGCGATGCGTGCCGCCGGAACGGCGATCCAGGACGAGATCGTGACGATGCGAAACGACCGCTACGTAATCCCCGTCAAAACCGACTTCCGCGGCAAAGTCAGCGGCGTCGCCCACGGCTTCTCATCCAGCGGCTCAACCGTCTTCGTCGAACCCCTCGAAGCCATCGAGGCCAACAACGAACTCCAAAATCTTAAGGGCAAAGAAGAACGCGAGATCGCTCGGATATTGTTTGTGTTGACCGAAAACCTCCGCGACCAACTCCCAGCCATCGAAATGGCCGTTGATGCTGTTACGGAACTTGATTTCGTAAAAGCGAAGGTCGAATTTGCAAGAAAGTTCCGTGCTGTCGTACCCTCAATCGCCGAAAACGAATCGTTCGAGCTCGTCGATGCCCGGCATCCACTACTGGAGGAAAACCTAAAGCGATTATCAGTTAACAGTTCTCACTTATCAGCTATTCCGAAAAAAACCGAAGATAGTGAGGTCGCACGTGAAATCGTTCCGTCGAGTTTTTCCCTAACAAGACAACACTCCATCATGATCATCTCCGGTGCCAACGCCGGTGGTAAAACGGTCGTACTCAAGACCGCTGGATTGCTCAGTTTGATGGCAATTTCCGGCCTTCCAGTTCCGGCGAGCAAAGCAAAGATCCCATTCTATCGCTCCGTCCTCGCCGACATCGGCGACCATCAATCCTTAAGTGCAAATCTCTCGACGTTCTCGTCCCACATGTCGAATATCGCCCAGATGATCCGCGAATGCGTGACGCCGTCGCTCGTCCTGCTCGACGAGGCAGGAACCGGAACCGATCCCGAAGAAGGCTCGGCTCTCGGCGTTGCGATCGTCGATCACTTCCGTTCAAAAGGCGCCCAAGTTATCGCTTCGACCCACTACCGCGGCCTGAAAATGTATGCCGCGAACGACGAGAGCATCATCAACGCATCGGTCGAATTTGACGAGCGAACGCTTCAGCCGACGTACAAGCTGCTCCTCGGCCTCGCCGGAGCGTCGTCAGGTATCGAGATCGCCAGGCGTTTCGGCATCGACCAGACCGTCATCAACGCTGCCCGCGAGAACCTCGACATCTCAGCCCAGGACGCCGAAAACTACCTGAAAAAACTCCAGACCGAAACTCGGATCGCCACCGATCTCCGCGTCGCCCTCGAAGAAGAACGCGAAGCCGTCGCTATGAAATACGCCGGCCTAGAAAACGAAGCCGTTAAGAAAGAAAAGGCTCGTCAGCGAGAGTTCGAAAGCAAGTTAGCCGCAACCATCGACGATTTCGACCGCCAGTCAAAAGCTTTTATCAAAACGATCGAGGACAAAACGCTCAAGAACCGACTCGACAAGGAACGCGACGCCCGCAAAGCCGAACTTAATCGAGCGGTTTTGTCCAAAGTTTCACCGACTGGACCGCAAGCCTCCCCGCTTGCCCGTTTCAGACGATCCGACCGCATTGACGACAACCAATCACAGGCAAGCGGGACGCTTGCGGTCCAGTCACTGGCCGTCGGCTCAAAGGTCATCACTTCGTTCGGCAATATCGGCGTCATCGAACGCATGGACAAAGAAGTTGCCGAGGTCCTCGTCGGCGGCCTCCGGCTTAGAGAGAAGCTTCGTGATCTGCAACTCGCTGAAACCGACGGGTCCAACTCCCAAAACGCAAAATCGAAAGCACCCAGGGCACAATCGAATTTGGACCTTGGACGCGAGACTTCGGATATTTCAGCGGAGCTGAATCTCATCGGCAAAACCACCGCCGACGCCGAATACGAGATCGACCGCTTCCTCGACGAAGCCTACATGTCCTCGCTCCCCCGCGTCCGCATCATCCACGGCTTCGGCACCGGCGCCCTAAAAAACTATGTCCACCACTTCCTAAAAGGCCATCAACACGTCGCCAAATTCGGCTTCGCCCCGTCAGACCAAGGCGGAAATGGTGCGACCATCGCGGAGCTGAAGTCGTAGCAAAATTCAGTTGCAACAACGTGCTATGCCTGAAACCGCGAATAGGATATCTTCGTATTATGCGTTATGGATTGCCGGAGTATAATTTTGACTATCATCGGCACTTTGTTTGTTGCGCGCGTCGAGGTGCTGGGACACGGGACAAGATACGGAAATCGCGCGCGTGTCGAGAATCAAATTTCACTAAAAACCTCGAAAAGTGCGCGCGTCGAGGTGGTGGGACATGGGACAAGATCGCTGTAAGCCAGTAAATATGGGCACTTCGCGAACGAACCTGTAATACAGTTTAGGTACAATGCTCTACCCTCAGTACTTCATTGACGACCTGAAAAACCGTGCCGATCTGGTGCGGATAATACAGCCGTATGCTCAGGATCTGAAGAAAAAGGGTGCGAATTGGATGGCGTGTTGTCCTTTTCATCAGGAGAAAACGCCTTCGTTTTCGGTGAATCCGGCCAAAGGGTTTTACAAATGTTTCGGGTGCGGAAAAGGCGGTTCAGCGTTCAATTTTATCATGGAGATGGAAGGATTGAATTTTCCCGAGGCCATCAAACGCGTTGCCGAGATCAGCGGCGTAATGCTGCCTGAGCCGATCGATGACGAGAATTACGAACGGACGAAAAAGAAGCGTGAGGAAACCAAAAAGCTCGCCGATCAGGTCATTGAGCTAAACCAGTTGGCTGTCGAATTCTGGGAAGCCGAGCTGCAAGGCAAGAGTAAAAACGCGAAAGAGGCTCGGGAATATTTAGAACTGCGAGGCATTTCGGACGAGATCCAGAAGCAGTTTCGCATCGGATTTTCGCCCGATAGTTGGGATGGTTTGCTGACCGTTTTGCGGGAAAAGAACATCGACGAAAAGCTCATCGAGCAGAGCGGCCTTGTTTCGGTAAACGAAGAGAAGGAAAGGGTTTTCGACCGTTTTCGTGGACGGCTAATGTTCCCGGTGCTGGACGTGAACGGCCGTCCCGTAGCGTTCGGTGCGAGAGCTTTGAGTCCGGAAGATCAGCCGAAATATCTCAATTCCCCCGAGACCGCGGCGTACACAAAAAGCGAGCATCTCTACGGCCTTTTTCAGGCGAAGGACGAGATCAGGAAGAAGAAATTCGCGATCCTGGTTGAGGGATATCTGGATCTAATAGCACTCGCTCAGTTCGGTGTAAAAAACGTCGCTGCGAGCCTCGGGACGGCGTTCACCGATCAGCAGTCGAAGTTGCTCAGCCGCTTTGCCAAAAGCGTCGTGATCAACTATGACGGCGATTCCGCTGGCATCAAGGCCGCTCGTCGTGCGATCGAGCATCTCCTGCCGCAGGAATTCGACATCAAGGTTCTAGTCCTGCCCGACGGAAAAGACCCCGACGATTTTATCCGGGCGAACGGCGTTCAAGCCTACAACGAAAGCCGCGGCAGAGCAATGCCGTTCCTTCGATTCGCCCTCGAAGCCTCAACCACAGGCCGCAATCTTAATAACGCTAAGCAGAAAGCCGAAGCGATCGAGGATTTTCTGCCTGTAATTTCAGCGATCCGCAACAACATCCAACGGCGTGAGAGCTTTGACCAGGCGATGACGTTCTTTCATATCGAGGACGTCGGTTTGCGGCGGGAATTGTGGTCAACTTTGAAGACCACCGCGGCGTCTAATGATACCGAATACGTCACGCAGCGGATATCGCGCGCTGCCAGGGCGAAGATCACGCTGGCTGAGAAAAAGCTGCTCGAACTGCTTGTTTTTGACCACGACCTTCGCGAGATCGTGCTGCCGCAGCTCGAACCGAGCGATTATGAGAACCTGTCGAGCGGCGAGCTTTTTGACGCGATCATCGAGATACATAATTCGGGCAAGGAAATAACGCCCGAAAATCTCGTCGAGCACATTGGCGATGACGAAAACTCGCTCGATCTGGCTCACGAACTGCTCCAGGGAAAACCGCGCCGGGAGCAGGACGAGGTCATGGACAAGGCCCTGCATGAAGCCGAAAATTGTGTTTTTTCCTTGCGAAATATGGCTATCGCCAATCGCATCATAGAGATAAGCAGAGAGGCTGCGATCGCGGAGCAAACGGGCGATGGCGAACTTTTTAATCAGCTAACGTATGAACAGCTCGAACTCGAAAAAATACGCCGCGAATTGCAGCGAAAGGTCGTCGATCTGTGATACAATTACGCTTTTAAATCCGACCGCTGAAGTCGCAACAATTTGGCCGGTTTCAACGTAGTAAATATATAGTGAACAACGGTTTACGCAGGGATTTAATCAAATAGAATTTATTCAAGATATGGCTGATTACGACGAAAAAGAAGACTTAATGGATCGCCTGATGGCCCTTGGCAGGCGAAAGAAGGGGTTGAGCCTCGATCAACTCCACCGGGAACTCCCGGAGAACATGTTGTCGGCAGACGACATCGAGGATGTTTTGGAGCGCCTGGAGGGCGCAAATATCTCGGTCGCTGAGACCGATGCACAACTGCTTGAGCGGGCGTCAAATCTCGCTCTCGATGACGAAGAAGAAGAAAAAGACGTAGACGAGGATGATCTGGACCTGGATCTCTCGGCTGGCGTTCTCGACAAATCTAACGACCCTGTCCGCTTATACCTTCGCGAAATGGGCATCGTCCCGCTTCTCAACCGCGAGGGCGAGGTCACTATCGCAAAACGCATCGAGCGTGGACAGATCAAAACGCACAAGGCGATCTCGCGTTCGCCGATCGCTGTCGAACGCCTGCTAAAGATCGGCGACGATCTCGCTGCGGGCAAAGCGAGCATTCGTGAAACCGTGGTTTTCTCGGAACAGGCTGAGATCTCTATCGAAGAAGACAAGGCAGAGGAATATCTGCGTTGGACGCTCGAGGGCATCGACAGTATCCGGCAGAATTTCCAGCCGGTGCTGAAATCGTGGGTCGCTCTCGTTGCTGAGCAGGCGAAATCAGACGGCAAAAAATCGAAGAAACTGCTTTCGCTCAAGCGAAAGACAGCTCGCCTGCGTCTCGACATCGCTCTTGAGATCAAGCATCTCAACTTAACCGAGCGTTCGCGTCAGGTCCTGATCGCCGCGATCCGCAAGGTCGTTGAGGACATTCGCAAGAACGAACGCAACATCAACAAGTGGAAGGAACGCCTCGAAGGCAAACCGACACCTGCTGAAAAGAAAGAACTTACAGCCAAGATCAGCGAAGCGAAAGACGCGATCACCGCTGTCGAAGAGAAATATCACCTGCCGGTCGTCGAGATCAAACGCTCGTACCAGACGATCAGCGTTGGCGAGTTCGACACAAACAAGGCCAAACGCGAACTGGTCGAAGCCAACCTGCGTCTCGTTGTTTCGATCGCGAAGAAGTATACGAACCGCGGTCTGCAGTTCCTCGATCTCATTCAAGAAGGCAACATCGGGTTGATGAAGGCGGTTGATAAGTTCGAATGGCGTCGCGGATATAAATTCTCGACCTACGCGACGTGGTGGATCCGTCAGGCGATCACACGTGCGATCGCCGACCAGGCCCGCACGATCCGCATTCCGGTCCACATGATCGAGACGATCAACAAGCTCATCCGTACCTCGCGTCTGCTTGTTCAGGAACTCGGCCGTGAACCAACGAGCGAAGAGATCGCAAAGCGAATGGATATTCCCGTATCGAAAGTACGTAAAGTGCTCAAGATCGCTCAGGAACCGATTTCGCTCGAAACACCGATCGGAGAAGAGGAAGATTCGCATCTTGGAGATTTTATCGAGGACAAGTCGATACTAAATCCGGCAGAGTCGGTCACCTTCTCAAATCTGCGTGAGATCACCGACGAAGTCCTCGCAACGCTCACGCCGCGTGAGGAAAAGGTCATCAAAATGCGCTTTGGTCTCGGAAACACGGGCTCGGAACATACGCTTGAGGAAGTCGGCCAGCACTTTGCCGTCACCCGCGAACGTATCCGTCAGATCGAAGCAAAAGCACTGAGAAAGCTCCGTCACCCATCGCGTTCGCGTAGGTTGAAGGCGTTTCTCGAAGGAAAATAACCAGTTTCCGCCTGCATCAGCGGACGGGCCTTTACAAACTTAAAACACATGGACCGCCCGCTAACGCAGGCGGTTCTGACATATATGGCACCCGAAAAGACCTCCAACCGATTCCTAACAGTCTTCGGCTTGGCGGTCTTTTTGCTTGCTCCGTCCTTCGACACGGCTCTCAAATACTTCGGCGTGGCCGGCGTGGTTGGGTATTTCACTGTAGGAACTATCCTCGTATTCGCAGCCGAACACCTTGTTCTTCCGGTTCTCAGGGAACGGATTTCGGAACGTACCGCAACGATACTCGCCGCGGTTACGTTTGCTCTACTAACTGCGATCGCTCTGGTTTTATATCCGATGGCAAACGCCGGCAGGTTCGGCGGCGGTTCGGATGCGGACGATGCCCTAGTTGTCGCGGTCACGGAGTTGCTTCGCGGACACTATCCGTACACGCTTTCGACCTACCTAGGTAACCCAATATCACCGATGCCCGGAGCTGTGTTCCTCGCGATACCTTTTGTTGTTCTTGGAGCAATTCAACTACAAAACATCTTTTGGCTAGCGTTTTTTTTCCTTGTCTTTCGCTATTTTGAGAAAAACGCCGCATTAGCCCTCGGCCTCGTCTGGGCAATGCTCGTGTTTAGCCCAACGCTGCTGCAAAACATCGTCACGGGAGCAGATTATGCGTCAAATTCGATCTATATACTGGTACTAATGTGGATATTGACGCTTTTGCTCGCTGAGAGCGGATCAGCGACGTGGAAACGCGTAATTCCTGCCATTTTGTTAGGTGTCGCACTTTCATCGAGGTCGACTTTCATTTTGATGATGCCGGTTTTCCTCTCCGTTTTAGTCCAACGAGCGGGTTGGAAGGAAGCGATCAAATACCTGGCAATAACCGGCGTCACGTTTTTGGCTGTGACGCTTCCATTCTGGTTATATGATCCGGCGGGATTCGCACCGCTCAGAGTTCAGTCCGAGAAACTGAAAGGCATCGAAGACATACTTCCCCATGCAGGAATTATCATTCCTGGAATTACCGGGATGATCGCGATCGGCCTTTCGTTTCAGAACATGAAGACCGATACTGCACGCTTCTTTCGAAACTGTGCGATCGTGCAGCTTTTTGTACTTTTCGTGACGTCGGCCATTTACTCGATAAAACTCGGCCATGTTGATTTTTTCCTCCAGCAATCGGGCTACGGAATGTTCTCGCTCGTTTTTGGGGCGACGGCCTTCTGGATGTATCTTTATAACGAACGAACTGAGATAACGACTTGAGAGAGCACCTTCGATTACTACGCCTGCATCAATGGATAAAGAATGTCTTTGTCCTAATACCGGCTTTTTTTGCAGGCAAGATCGGGCTGATAGTGAGCGACTATAAGCTCGGGGTGGCGTTTGTCTCGTTCTGTCTGATCGCAAGCGCGGTTTATATCTTTAATGACATCTATGACCTTGAAAAAGACAAACTGCACGAACTAAAACGCAACCGTCCGCTGGCGACAGGTGCGGTTTCGATCAAAGCTGCGATAGTTCTGGTGCTGATCCTTGCCGCCCTCGCGGCCGGAACTTCCCTGCTCGTCGGGCTCACATATTTCTATGTTATCACCGGATATTTTGCCCTCAATCTCGTCTACAGCCTCGTTCTGAAGCACGTCTCGTTGATCGATATCTCGCTGATAGCGGTCGGTTTTGTCCTCCGTGTTCTGGCTGGCGGAATCGCGGCTCAGGTTCCGGTTTCGAAATGGCTGATACTGATGACATTCCTGCTTGCGTGCTGTTTAGCTCTTGGCAAACGCCGTGACGACTTGCTGCTCGATGTAGATAAAGAGGATTTGCGACCTTCATTGAGAGGCTATACATTACCCTTCATCGATACTTGCCTGATCGTCCTTGCTGGTACGACGATCGTTTGCTACATCATGTACACGGTCTCAGAAGACGTGGTGAAGCGGCTGCATTCCGACCACATATATCTGACCTCAGTGTTTGTTATTATCGGCATCCTGCGATTTCTCCAGATCGCGATCGTCGAACAAAAGAGCGGTTCGCCTACGCTGATCTTGCTCAAAGACACTATGATCCAGGCGATGATCGCCCTCTGGTTCGTTGCGTTTTTCGTTATACTCTATGCCTCGTAAAACGGTGACAAATTGGGGCAATTATCCGACTATTGAGGCTGAAGTCACCGCTTCGGCAGATCGCTCAGCAATTCGCCAACTTGTCGAAAACTCCGACCACTTGATCGCTCGAGGAAATGGCCGCTGCTACGGCGATTCGTCGCTTGGCAAGAACATTTTTTCGACACTTAGACTTAACAAATTTATCGAATTCGATCGCGAGAACGGGATCATCGAATGCGAAAGCGGAGTTCTGCTTTCCGAGGTTCTCGATGTGATCGTTCCCGCCGGATTTTTCCTGCCGGTTACGCCGGGAACCAAGTTCATCACCGTCGGCGGGGCGGTTGCGGCTGATGTTCACGGCAAGAATCATCACTGTGACGGTAGCTTTGCGAATCACGTCGTACACATGGATCTGATGGCCGAGGACGCCTCGATCATTCGCTGCTCGCCGTTTGAAAATAGGGAACTTTTCTGGCGTACATTTGGTGGGATGGGTCTAACCGGGATCATTCTGTCAATGAAATTTCGACTCAACCCCATCGAGACTGCCTTCATCCAGCAGCAGTCGTTCAAAACACCTGATCTCGAGTCGACGATGAAAATATTCGCGTCTTCGGCTGGATCCACGTACTCGGTCGGCATGGCTCGATTGTTTCGCGGGGAAACGAGCGTTGGGCCGCTCGATCGTAATGTTAGGTGAACATTGCGGTCTAGACGATTTGCCGCAAGGGTTAAGGAAGGAGCCATTGGAATACAGCCATACTAACGGATTGAACGTTCCATTTTATATGCCTTCGATCGCTCTAAACTATCTGAGTCTAAAGGCGTTTAATACTCTCTACTATCATCGTCAGATCAAAGCCGAGTCAACGTCGATCGTACATTTTGAGCCGTTTTTCTATCCCCTTGACGGAATGACGAACTGGAATCGACTTTATGGAAAACGAGGTTTTTTACAATATCAATGCGTCCTGCCGCTCGATGAGAGTTTTGAGGGACTCGTTAAGATCCTTGAGACGATCAGGTCGTCAGGTCAGGGCTCGCCGTTAGCCGTGCTGAAACTTTTTGGCAAGGCAAATCCGGAAGCGGTTATGAGCTTTCCAATGGAAGGTTACACTCTAGCCCTGGATTTCAAGGCCGATCCGTCGGTCTTTCGACTCCTGGATAAGTTAGACGATATAGTGCTCGAACATCGCGGTCGGATCTATCTGGCCAAGGATGCAAGGATGAAAGCTGAAATGTTTCACAAGACTTACTCTGAGATCGTTTCTTCGGGAAGATTTGCGTCGAAACAATCTCAGCGATTGGATTTTTAGTATTTATGTCAAAGACCTTACTAGTATTAGGTGCCCGATCCGACATCGCACAAGCGTGCGCTCACGAATTTGCGGCTAATGGTTTCGATATGATCTTAGCAGCTCGGAATTCTGACGATCTCGCAAATATGGTTAGCGACTATGAGATCCGGCATCAGATCAAGGTTTTCACCGCAGAATTCGATGCGTCGGCGATGTCAGCCCATGAGGAGCTTTATGCGGCGTTGCCCGTAAAACCCGATGTGGCTCTCTACGCGATCGGTGTGCTAGGCGATCAGAAAGCGTCGGAGAAAAGTTGGACTGCGGCTGAAGAAGTCATCGTATCGAACTACACGGGCGGCGTGTCGATACTCTCGGTCATCGCAAACGACTTCGAAGCAAGGAACACGGGAACAATTATCGGCATCTCGTCGGTTGCAGGCGATCGCGGGCGACAGAGCAATTACATTTATGGCTCCGCAAAGGCTGGGTTTACGGCATTCCTAGCCGGTCTGCGTCATCGACTCGCTCCAACGAAAGTCAAGGTTTTAACTGTAAAGCCAGGCTTTGTTGAAACAAAAATGACCGAAGGTATGGATCTACCGGGGATGTTGACCGCAAAACCAACTGACATGGCGAAAGCAATATTCAGAGCATATCGAACCGGCAGAAGCACGCTCTATTACTGGCCGATCTGGCGCCAGATCATGTTTGTTGTTCGAAACGTGCCTGAGTTTATTTTTATTAAGTCTAAACTTTAGATCAGCTTACGTGCCTCACTGATCGCTTGTTCGAGATCGACCACTTTGCCGTCGAGCTGCAATTCGTAGACAGCATCTAGGATCTGTTTGAACTGAGGTCCGGGCGTCAATCCCAGCTCTATCAGATGTCGGCCCATCAACATTTCGTCCGGGGCTTTTTTCTCTACCTGCAGTTCCCTGACCTTTTCGATGAACCACTCCTGAGCCTCCGACCCGAAGATCGCTTTGCTCGGATCACCGTCAGGATATCGGCCGAGACTGTCCGCCTTTGCCACACGGTATAGAAGGTCAGCCTCGACCTTACGAGCGAGCCGACGAAAGGCCCCGTCACCGACAGGCGTCTTTGCCCCGTAATATTCGCCTGGCTTAAGGTGATAACGTACTAACTGAACAACCTGGTCGCGACATCATAACCATCCAGCGTATGAATACCGAGAGTGTCGAGAAACCTAAGTGTCGGCTCAACGCCCGCTTCGTCGTGACCTCGCGAACGTATTCGCCCGTCTACAAACTCAGTTGTCGGCGGTTTGCCGAAATCGTGGGCGAGTGCCCCGACCATGACCGCAATTTTACGGGCATGGTCGAGATCATCGATCAGCTTCCGTGCCTCGTCAACCACCATCAGCGTATGGACATCGACGTCACCTTCAGGATGCCATGCCGGCTCCTGCGGAACGCCAACGAGCGCCTGCATCTCAGGAAACAGCTGCTTCGCAACGCCGAAGTCGTACAGCCATTTGAGGCCGATCGAGGGCTTTTGAGGCAAGAGTAAAAGCTTTTCCATCTCGCCCCAAATGCGTTCTTTTGGGAGGTCAGTTACGTCGATCGTCTTGCACAAGTCGACCGTCTGGGCGTCGATCTCAAACTCAAACCTTGCCGCAAATTGAGCCGCTCGGAGAGCTCGCAGGCTGTCTTCAGGAAAGGTCGTCGCCGAGACCATTTTCAACATCTTGCGTCGTAAGTCGCCCTGTCCATTGAAAGGGTCGATCACTTCCCCGGTCAATACGTCCCTTAGAATTGCATTGACCGTGAAATCACGCCTCGAACACGCTTCCTCGAACGACATATCGGGATCGCCTTCAACGAGAAATCCGCGATGTCCGCCCGATACCTTCCTCTCACGCCGGGGTATAGAAACGTCCAGATCGCTTCCGATTTTGTAAACGGCGAATGCTTCGCCAACAACGTTTACATCGCCGATCGAATCCAATATCTCGCGAAGCCGCGCAGGATCGATCCCGTATACCTCGACATCCCAATCCTTATGAGCAACACCCATCAATTCATCCCTGACGCAACCACCAACGAGCATCGCTCGGCCTCCCCGGCCGGCGACAGCTCTCGCAAGTTCGACTAGCTCCGTCGGTTGTATATTTTTGAGCACGACATCATTTTCCCTCATGCCAGGCACAAGGGCAAAACGCACTACTTTCGCAAGTGGTGCGGCACACTGGTTACGACGATGTCTGGGGTGAAAAGCAATCGTCCTTTAATCATCAGTGTGGTCTGTTTGTGGAGAAGCTGCTGCCACCAAACGTGTGGAACAGATTCTGGGATAACGACCGTTGCTATCGAATTTTTATGCAGCTCTGCTTCATCGTTTATATAATCGAGCAATGGTGAAATAACGGATCGATTAGGCGAAGGTATCACGTACAGGGTAATACCTTCTCCCCATTTTTCCCATTGCGTGCGAAGCTCCGGCGTGTTTTCAGCATTGATCTCGATAAAGACAGTGGAGATGTTCGAGTAACTGTTGAACGCACGTATCAGCTTTCTTTCTCGAGCGGTATGACGTGAACTGCCGCGTCTTTCACCTCACCGAGAAAGCGATTGATTACCGAACCCCGCCAGAAGATGTCCCAGCGGCTTCGAGCTGATTGGCCGAATATGACATGGGTTATTCCTTCCTCCCGAGCATATTTTAGCAAGGCATCCGCGACATTTGTCGACTTCAGCTTTATCACCTTTGCTCCAAGCGTTTCGGCAAAGACGATGTTTTCCTGGAGAGTCGCGTACGCTTGCGGATCGATGCGTCCGGGCTCTTCCTTTGGGGTTTCAACATATACGGCGAACCAGTCCTCTGTAGCGAATCGACCAGCGATCCGAGAGCCGGTGCGGAGTATTTTCTTCGCACTTCCTCTGGAAGCAATGCAAACCATAATCTTTTCCGGAATGACGGCATGGTCCAGGCCCTCTCGTTCGCGGTACTCATGATCTTGAGCCGACTGAAATTGCGCTACGTGCCTCAATGCAAGTTCTCTGAGAGCCGCGAGGTTTCCCTTACGGAAAAAATTGCTCAATGACTGCTCGATCTTCTCTACTGAATAAATTTTTCCTTGACGTAAACGGGTTCGCAGCGTGTCGACCGAAACGTCGACGTCGATGATCTCGTCAGCCCTCTTGAAGAAGCAGTCGGGCACGGTTTCACGAACCTGTACCGCTGTCGTACGCTGGATCACGTCGTTCAGGGATTCAACGTGCTGAATATTCATTGCAGTAATGACGGATATTCCTGCATCGAGCAAGTCCTTAACGTCCTGATATCGCTTCTCGTTTTTTGCCCCTGCGATATTGGTGTGAGCGAGCTCGTCAATGATCGCGACAGCCGGCCTGCGTTGGACAACGGCGTCGAGGTCGAGTTCGTCGAAGATCGATCCTCGATATTCGATCTTTTTCGGCGGAACGACCGCAAGGTCGGCAATAAGGTCCGCTGTCTCGGACCGTCCGTGTGTTTCGACTATCCCGATCACCACATCTATTCCCTGAGCACGAAGTTGATGTGCGTCTTCGAGCATCTGATAAGTTTTTCCAACACCTGCGGCCGCCCCGATATAGATTCTGAGCTTGGCTCGTTCATTCTCGGTAAGCATCTGGAGCAAAGATTCAGGTGATGGCCTGCCCCCGTGAGTGTGTGGTGCTTCGCTTGGTTGTGTGTCAACGAACATAGAAGTAAGATTGGTTACCGAAATAGCGTAAGGTGCTCCTACATTGGTCCAAATGCCAGAACAAGAAAAACTCAAGGCTCCCGCGACAATCGCTATACCCGCTACGAATACCCCAAATGATAATCTGTCAGTCGGCAGCGTTCCGACCTTTACGACGCTCCTTCTCTGTGCCGCAACCGCACCACCTAACGCTTCGGAACTCATCGCACTCTAAAACTGGCCGAGGCAGGCCGGCGAACAGTATCGAAATACAGACAGCAGCGATGCAAAAAGGCACGCGATCGCCCGATGGACGATCTGTGTGCACGAAATGCGCGATATTCACTGGCGATTTCATTTATTTTTTTGCCGGACGAACTTTATCCAACTCAAGATTAAGGAGCAGCACATTGACCCGAGGTTCGCCAAAAAAGCCTAACTGACGTCCTTCGCTGAATTTCGCAACGAGTTGTCGCAGATCAAACTCATTCATACTTCGCTCACGAGCAACTCGTGGGACCTGAAATTGAGCCGCCTCCGGTGAGATGTGCGGATCAAGCCCGGAGCCGCTTGTGGTAACGAGGTCTGCAGGGATCTTGGCACCAGGGTTTTCAGCCGAAAGCGTTTCCGAGTCGGCGGTTACCCGATCGATAAGTTTCTTGCTCGTTGGACCCAGGTTTGAGCCGCTTGAGGCCGCGGCGTCGTATCCATTACCCGCTGCGGACGGCCTGCCGTGAAAATAGCCAGGAGATATAAAATTCTGACCGATCAGTTCGGAACCGATAACCTTTCCATCGCGAATGATCAGCGAACCATTTGCTTGGTAAGGAAATATTGTTTGGCCGACTGCCCATACGGCCAGCGGATAGCCCACACCGAGGATAACGGTCATAACAACCAACATCAATACTGATGTAATTACATCTTTCATATAATTGTTAGGCAATGCCTATTAAAGTGATTAGAACGTCGATCAACTTGATGCCAATAAACGGAGCGATAATTCCGCCGATACCGTAGATCAACAGGTTGCGCTGTAGCAGCTTTGATGCTGCCATCGGACGGTACTTAACACCCTTCAGAGCCAGCGGGATCAGAGCTACGATCACGAGTGCATTGAAAATCACGGCGGACAAGATAGCCGATTGAGGCGTTTTAAGCCCCATGATATTCAATGCGTTAAGCACCGGAAACGTCGCGGCAAACATTGCTGGAATGATCGCAAAATACTTCGCGACGTCATTTGCAATTGAGAACGTCGTGAGAGCTCCTCGTGTCATCAGCAACTGTTTCCCGATCTCGACCACCTCGATCAGCTTCGTAGGATTGCTGTCCAGGTCGACCATGTTTCCTGCTTCCTTCGCTGCCTGAGTACCTGTATTCATCGCCACGCCAACATCCGCTTGCGCGAGAGCCGGAGCGTCGTTCGTTCCGTCCCCGGTCATCGCAACAAGCTTTCCTTCGGCCTGCTCCCGCTTGATGAGGGCCATTTTGTCCTCGGGCGTCGCCTCAGCCAGGAAATCATCTACGCCAGCCTCCTGTGCGATCGAGGCGGCCGTGAGTGGGTTATCGCCCGTGATCATCACGGTCTTGATCCCCATCTGACGCAGTTGGTGAAATCGTTCCCGCATGCCGGTTTTGACGATATCCTTAAGATAAATTACTCCGAGCGGCTTATAATTATCGGCAACGACAAGGGGAGTGCCTCCCTCCCGAGCAATCCTCTCGACAACTTCTCGCAGCTCAGCGGTCGTTTGAACGCCCCCTGAGGCAGCATACTTTTCTATTGCGTCGACCGCTCCTTTACGTATTTGCCGCCCGTCGAAATCGATACCGGACATCCGTGTTTGAGCAGTGAACGGTATGAACTCTGCCTTACCATCTGCGAGCATACTGATCTCGCGGCCCCGCAGCCCGTAACGCTCTTTCGCCAGCACTACTATCGATCGCCCCTCAGGAGTTTCATCCGCCAAAGAGGAAAGCTGTGCGGCATCCGCTAATTCCCCATCCTCAACGTTGCCGATCGGAATAAACTCGCTTGCCTGCCTATTTCCTAGAGTGATCGTTCCCGTTTTATCGAGAAGTAGCGTATTGACATCGCCTGCCGCCTCGACCGCTCGGCCTGACATCGCAAGGACGTTGTGTTGGACCAGCCTATCCATACCTGCGATACCGATCGCTGATAACAACCCACCGATCGTGGTCGGAATCAAACAAACGAGGAGTGATATAAGAACGAAAACAGTTTGCGGAGCGCTGGAATATACAGCGAATGGCTGAAGAGTAACGACAGCAAGCAGAAATACGATGGTCAATCCCGCTAACAAGATGTTCAAAGCGATCTCGTTTGGTGTTTTTTGACGCGACGCTCCTTCCACCAGCGAGATCATGCGGTCTATGAACGTTTCGCCCGGGTTTGCCGTGATCTTTACTTTGATCCAATCAGAAAGCACTCGTGTCCCCCCAGTCACTGCGGAACGGTCACCCCCTGATTCGCGAATCACCGGTGCCGATTCCCCCGTGATAGCGGATTCGTCGACGGATGCTACACCTTCGACGACCTCGCCGTCTCCCGGAATAAACTCTCCAGCAGCTACAAAAACTACATCACCCATTCGAAGATCTGGTGCCGGAACTACCTTCTTTACGCCATCCGAGCCAATAAGTACGGCTGACGTCTCGGTTCTTGACCGACGTAGCGTATCGGCCTGAGCCTTGCCTCGTCCTTCGGCCATCGCTTCTGCAAAATTCGCGAACAATACCGTAAACCAGAGCCATAGTGTGATCTGCAGTTCGAATCCAAATGAGCTACCTTCAGTCGGAGCGATCAAGTTAGCGACCATCCGTAGTGTCAGGAAGGCCGCACCAACTTCCACTACGAACATCACTGGATTCTTGAGCATCTTTCGCGGGTCTAGCTTGGTTACAGACCCGACCACCGCCTGCCTAATTATGTCCTTATCCCAAATGGAAATTGCCTTTTTCATATTCTTAGAATGTTTGTCCCTTCACCATTTGGAAATGCTCCAGAATTGGCGAAAGACTCAGTACCGGAAAAAATGTCAGTGCTCCTACGATCACGACAATGCACACGAGAAGCAGAGTAAACATTACCGTGTTGACGGGAAATGTTCCCAAACTAGGCGGGATCAGTTTTTTCCCGGCTAGATTTCCTGCGATAGCTAACATCGGAACGATCATGAAGAATCGTCCGATCAGCATCGCGATTCCTAGTGTAGTGTCGTACCACAACGTGTTAGCATTCAGGCCGGCAAATGCTGAACCATTATTCCCAGTGCCGGACGTGAAAGCATAAAGCATCTCTGACAGCCCGTGAGCTCCTTGATTATTGAGCGAAGTAAGGCCAAAATCCGGGGCTAGCGATGAGATAGCCGCAAAACCGAGGATTATCAGGGGGAAGATCAATATGTAC
This sequence comes from Pyrinomonadaceae bacterium, assembly GCA_047600985.1. Taxonomy (GTDB): domain Bacteria; phylum Acidobacteriota; class Blastocatellia; order Pyrinomonadales; family Pyrinomonadaceae; genus OLB17. Next base: position 2,088,724 of record JASGKA010000002.1, read on the forward strand.
AGCATTCCCATCTGAACATCAAAAGCCTCAATCTTCTTCCCTAAGTATTCCGGCGTTCGGCCAACCATCAGTCCTGCGATAAATACGGTGAGGATGATCATTACCAAAATGCCGTACATTCCAGCCCCGACACCACCGAAAATAATCTCTCCGAGCATGATGTTGACCAGCGGTACCAAACCGCCAATCGGTGTAAAACTGTCGTGCATCGAATTGACAGCACCGCAGGAGGCGTCGGTTGTAACGGTCGCAAACAACGCTGAGTTGGCGACGCCGAACCTAACCTCCTTGCCTTCAAAGTTGCCTCCAACCGCCTGTTGACTGACTATTTCTGGATACAATGGGTTGCCACGCGATTCGGCCCAATATAAGGTCGAAACGCCTACCAGGAACAATATTGACATCGCGGCGAATACAGCCCAACCGTGCCCTTGGGCCCGCACCATTCTGCCGAGCATCCAGGTAAATCCCGCGGGTATCAAAAATATCAGCAGCATTTGCATGAAATTCGACAGCGGCGTGGGATTCTCGAACGGGTGAGCGGAGTTCGCGTTGAAAAAGCCGCCACCATTGGTACCGAGCATTTTGATCGCAAGCTGCGATGCTACAGGGCCTTGGGCGATCGACTGAGTATCGATCAGAGCGTTCTCTTTAACGTTTTCGCCGGTTTCATCCGTTACGACGTTACCGCTAGTGTCTTTTTTGTCGACTTGTACCGTAAACCTATCTGTAAGCTGGGCTTTTTCGTAAGCCCTGAAGTTCTGGATAACGCCCTGAGAAACAAAAAAGATCGCCAGGACGAACGAAAGCGGCAATAGAACGTAAACGGTGCCCCGCGTCAGGTCTGCCCAGAAATTTCCTAGCTTGTCGGTTTCTGCTCTCGCAATTCCCCTAATAAAGACAGCAGCGAGCGCCATTCCAACCGCCGCTGACTTAAAGTTTTGCACAGCGAGTCCAACCATTTGCGTAAAATAGCTCATGGTCGCTTCCCCGCCGTATGATTGCCAGTTCGTATTTGTCACGAACGAGATCGCGGTATTGAATGATAGGTGCTCCGAGAGACCGGAAAATTCCTGCGGATTAAGCGGCAGGAAAAACTGCAACCTCTGCATCAAGTAGAGTCCCAATGTTGAAACAAGACTGAAAATCAGCATTGCCAGGCCGTACTGCTTCCAGTTCATTTCGCGTTCAGCATCGACCCTGGTCAGCCAATAAATTAGCCGTTCGATAGGTCGCAAAACCGGGTCGAGAAATGTCCTTTCGCTGCCGTAAACCTTTACCAGGAATGATCCCATTGGCTTGGTGAGCAACAGGATCACCGTAAAGAAGGCAAGTATTTGTAGTATTCCGTTCAAGGTCATGGCCGTTAAAATTTTTCAGGTTTAAGGAGCGCATATATTAAATAGACGGCCAATCCGACCGCACAGATAACTGCTACTAACGTGTCCCAGTTCATTCTCCCTTTCCTCCTCGTCCGAGCCTTTCGCATCCCGCGATATAGGCGATCGACAACAGAAATAGACCAACTGCGATGGCGACAAAAATTAGGTCAAGCATCTCTCTCCCTCTAGTTAATGTTGTATCCAAGTTCAAAAAGGAAAAAGTTATTCCCTTTGCGGGCGTTCGTGTTTCCGATCGAATATGACCAATAACTCGTAACTTTTGGATGTGGCTTGTAGATCAGGCCGGGCGTAAAATAGCCCGAAGCGTGTTTTCCCGTTATCCAATCTGCAGCGACGGTTATTTGCGAGTTGATCGCCTGTTCGAACCCGAACTGACCTCCCGCCCGGACCGCGTTAGAAGAAAAAACACTGCGGCTTGCCACATACGCTCCTGCGGTCAATCGCGTCTTGTTGATCGTCTTGCTACCAGCAAGATACGAGTAGGAGCCGATGTTATATGCCCGGTTCCTAACTGGAATGTAAACATTTGTACCGGCCATTAGAGCGACCCCGCTCTTTTCGTTCTTGTAAAATTTCCACTTCACCGTCGGGGAAAGCGTTGTCGAATCTGCTCCGGGCTGAACGTTGCCAGTCATGTTGAGCCCAACTTCCACATTGCTTCCTACGCCAACGACGATTCTCGGAACAAAGCTCGAAAACCTCCCGACGGTCGGTGTTGAATTCGGTTTGAATGAAGCATCTAGTTCGACATATGCTTTACCGCGATCGAGAACGTCGGTCGTCGGTACATTAAAGATCGTTTGTTGTGCGCGGCACATCGCCGCCGTCCCGAACAGGAACGTTAAAATAATTACTGCTTTACGCATCATTTCCTCTTATTTCATCCAAAAAGATCGAACCTACAAGTATCATCGGTATCGCGGAGATCAATACGAAAGTTCCGATCTGATTGCAGGCTGTGTCACCGGCGATCAACTCATGCAAGATCACACAGATCAACCCAGCAAAAAGGAAGAAGACCCCGCCAAAGATTCCGATTCCAGCGGCTAGCGAACATCGTCGCGGCGTGAGAATCCGCTTTCGCCATTCTGGACGCGATCGGTCGACCCAGTGACCATTGCGGGCTGGAATCGATTTGCTTGATTGGTAACCGTATCTCATAGTCATTTTCGACGATCGTCGCCGACATTTATGAGATTAGAACGGTTCCGGTAAGCTTTTGATAAAGCGGACGTAAAAAGTTCGTAAATCGATGCGCATCCACAAAATCTACTGGCGCTCATTTTTCCTTACGACTTCCTTATGAATTCGTGAGATTCAGGCGTAGAATATTTGCTTTGTGGCTCGGGACATATGGATACCAACAAAACTGGTAGTTTTAGTTTAAAAAAATGGTTCATGCAGGGAGTTAAACCTCCCGAGGGTATGTCGAATGAACAACATATCCATGATGAACATAAACATTCCTGGTGGCAGGTCATGTGTCTGACGGGAGTCGATTATTTTTCGACGCTCGGCTACCAGCCCGGAATTGCCTTCGCAGCCGCCGGCGTTCTTTCGCCTATCGCCACGCTGCTGCTCGTGCTACTGACGCTTTTCGGAGCGCTTCCGATCTACAATCGAGTCGCAACTGAGAGCCCACACGGGCAAGGCTCGATCTCCATGCTTGAGTCGCTGCTGTCGCGATGGAAAAGTAAGCTGTTTGTGCTGATCTTGCTCGGATTCGTCGCGACGGACTTTGTCATTACCATTACCCTCTCGGCGGCCGATGCGTCTGAGCACATAATTCACAATCCGTTCGTCGAGGAACATCTCGCGGGAGTCAATCACCCGATTCTTGTCACATTTCTTTTAATAGCTGTACTAGCGGCGGTATTTTTGAAGGGGTTCAAGGAAGCGATTGGCATTGCGGTCGTCTTGGTGCTTAGTTATTTGGCACTGAACCTGATAGTTATAGGTGTCGGCATAAATGAGATTGTTCACCATCCCTCACTTCTGAGTAACTGGCGTGAAGCCTTGTTTACAACCCCACAGGGCGGACCTCAAAGTTTACTGATGATATTGGGGCTTTCGCTTTTGGTCTTCCCTAAACTCGCTCTCGGCCTATCCGGATTTGAGACCGGTGTAGCGGTAATGCCGCTTATCAAGAATCCTCACCGGATCGAAAAGACTAAAAAGCTGCTCCGCACGTCTGCTCTGATCATGAGCTTCTTCCTGATCTGTAGCAGTTTCGTGACCAGTGTCCTGATCCCGGCAGAACAGTTCGGCCACGGTGGAAAGGCGTCAGGACGTGCACTGGCATTTCTTGCACACGAATTTTTGGGCGAAGGTTTTGGTACCGCCTACGATCTGAGTACGATTCTTATCCTCTGGTTTGCTGGTGCTTCCGCAATGGCGGGTCTTCTGAATATCGTCCCGCGCTATTTACCGCGATACGGCATGGCTCCGAACTGGGCCCGCGCATCGCGTCCATTGGTGTTGATCTTCGCCTTCATATGCTTTACGATCACCTTCATTTTCGACGCTAATGTCGAAGCACAAGGTGGGGCTTACGCAACTGGCGTTTTGGTGTTGATGACATCTGCCTCGATCGCGGTGACGATCTCTGCATGGGCCAAAAAGCAAGGTATCAAGTGGATATTCCTGGTGATCGCAGTCGTATTTTCCTACACAACGATCACGAATATCGTAGAACGGCCCGACGGTATCAAGATCGCATCATTATTTATCCTGGCTATCGTGGTCGCATCATTCGTTTCCCGCGCGATGAGAACCACGGAGCTCCGCATCGAGAAGATCGAATATGACGAAACTGCCAAGAAATTTCTGGAAGATCTCGATGATGGTGAGATCCGTATCGTCACCAATCGCCGCGAGACCGGCGACCTGACCGAATACCGCTACAAAGAGCTCGAGAAACGAATGGACAATCACATACCGTCGAGCGATCCGATCCTCTTCTACGAGATCGAAATAGGTGATGCATCAGAATTTACTGGCAAGCTCTTGATCTGCGGAGTTGACATCGGCGGCTACAAGATCTTACGCACCAAAGCACCAGCCGTTCCAAATGCGATCGCCGCTCTGCTTCTCAACCTAAGAGACAAAACGAAGAAGATACCGCACGTTTATTTCGGTTGGAGCGAAGGAAATCCGATACACTACTTGATCAGGTATATTCTTTTTGGTGAAGGTGACACTGCACCTGTGACACGTGAGATCCTGAGACAAGCTGAGCCGGACGCTGAATTCCGTCCAAGTGTTCACGTCGGCGGTTAACCATCTGGGTCGAAGCGATATCCAACCCATGGCTCCGTGCGTATATACTTCGGCTGAGCAGGGTCGCGTTCCAGCTTTTTCCTCAGTTGCCCCACGAATACCCGCAAATATTCGGTCTGCTGAGTGAAATTGCCGCCCCATATCGCCGTAAGGATGGCTCGGTGCGTGATTACCTTTCCTCGATTGCGGAATAGAAAGACCAGTAGATCGAACTCTTTCGGGGTCAGGTGCACTATCTCACGTCCGACTGTTACCTCACGAGTCGCTAGGTCGATCTCAAAATCGCCTTCGGATAGGCGATTTTCTTCTTCAATTGGGACTTCCGCTTTCCGGCGTAGAGCTGCCCGAACACGGGCAAGCAGCTCATCAATTCCAAAAGGTTTCGTAACATAGTCATCCGCTCCCGCATCCAAAGCCTCGACCTTTGTTCGTTCTTCCCCTTTGACTGAGAGAATAATTATTGGCGTCGACGTAACCTTCCGGATTTCCTTGCAAAACTCGATACCACTCATTTCCGGCATTTGAAGGTCCGTTATGATCAGGTCGGGATGCCAGTCGCGAAACGTGTCAAGCCCGGAAATGCCGTCGGCGGCCGTTCTCACGTCATAGCGGTGCGCGGTCAAGCTGTGTCGCAAAACACGGGTTATCTGCGGCTCGTCGTCAACTACCAGTACCTTCTGATGTTCGCTCATTCCTCTCCGATCGGCATTGTAATCACAACGATCGCTCCTTTATCATTCGCTCCCGATCGTATTTCAATGGTGCCACCCTGAGCCTCTACAATTCCTCGGGCGATAGCAAGGCCAAGCCCGAGTCCGTCGGCAACTGAACCTTCAAGCCGAACGAACTTCTCAAACACGCGCTCGCGCATCTCCTCGGGCACGCCCTTCCCTTCGTCCTCTACGGAAATGAACACCCGATCTCCATGAGACTGAGCGGTGATAGTTACTGTCGTCCCCTTTTCCGAGTACTTAACGGCGTTCTCAACCAGATTATATATGACCTCAGCAATCGCTCGAGCGTCAACCCGGATCAGCGGCAGTTCTTTTTCTAGGTTGATAATGAGATGGTGCCCCGCAAGCAGTTTCTCCGCTCTGTCAACCGCGATTGAAACGATTTCCTCAACGTGTGAGAACGCCGACTTTCCTTTCGAACGACCAGATTCGACCTTGGCGAGTTGAACCATACTCTCAATAAAGCCGTTTAGCCTGTCGGTCTCTTCGTTTATGACCTCAAGAAAATCGGCCCGGCCATCGCTGTCCAACTCAATGGTACGGTGTCCGCCTTCACTGTCCAGAAGCGTCGTTACCGATGCCTTGATCGATGTCAGCGGCGTTCGTAGATCGTGCGTAACGGCATCGAGAAGAGCTGATCTGAGCTTTTCGCTTTGTTTCAAGGCCTCGGCTTCGGTCGCGTTCTTGAATGCCGTCTGAAGTTCCTCGTATAGCCGTTCTGCCTCACGCGCTCGTCTGTTAGCATATGCGGATAGTTCGCCCGCGATCAGTGCCGTCACCGTGAATGCGGCCCACGCGATCAGATTCTGTGGATCCGATATCGTGAACATGTAGTAAGGCGGCAGAAATAGATAATTGAAGCAAAGCATCGCGACGAACGACGCCAACAGAGCAGGATTGCGGCCGAAAAACGTCGCCGCGGAAAGGATCACGATGAGAAATGCAAGTGCGACGGTTGTCGCATTTACGCTACTCCGAACTTCTGCCAAACTCATTGCAACGATCAGCACGGCGGCGATAGAAAGTCCAAATCGAAGGAGAACGGAATTTAGTGTACCTTTCGGCTTCATCGTGTAACAGAGACGCTTTTGGACCTAGGTATCTATTTTTCCGCTCACGATGGACATGATCTCGGACTCGATTCTAATGGCTTGTTGCTCGATCTCGACCCCGCGAGATAACAGATCGTTCGCGAACACACGGTCTTTTAGCCCGGCTGCGTTTATCCTAACGTTCAAATAGGCTCCCATTACGGCTGAACGGGCACAGAGAGCCCCTACACCTGCGTCAGATACCGAGTTCGGATTTCCTTCTTCTGCCATTGCCTTGATGATCTCAAAGGCATCAAACGCCCGCTGCATCGTCCGAAAAGGTATCTCCGTCGCGTATTTGGTCGCTTCCTGAATTGCTGCGGTTCGAGCGGCCTTTTCTTCATCGGTCGTTTTCGGCAAGCCGAATGCGTCCATTACTTTGTTGAATGAGTTCGTATCCTCGTCAACCAGGAACAACAATTCGTCCTTGATTTTCTGGCCTTTGATTGCCCAGTCCGAGAATTCTTCCCAACGCTCGTCCCAACCGGCTTTGTGCGAAGACAGATTGGCAACCATGGTCGCGAGAGCCGCTGCAAGTGCACCTAGATAAGCCGAGATCGAACCTCCGCCCGGAGCCGATGATTCCGATGCTGTTTCATCGGCAAAGCCGCGACAGGTCAGATCCACGAGGCTCGCAGTCTTTTCTTCGGCGGCAAGCACGTACTCGATGATCTTCTCATCCGGATCGAAGGGCTTCAGGTCATCGAGGCCCATCGATTTTATCGCGATCTTGATCTTTTCGCGTTCGGTAATGCCCAGTGAGCGGTTCTGCTTCGTCAGGTAATAGTCGCCTGCGTCAATGATCGCCTTTTTGGGAACAAGACCCACGATCTCAAGCCCCGTGACGCGAAGCCCGCGTTTGCTTGCTTTTTCGCTAACCTCATCAAACGCCACGTGCAATGGGGACTGCGAGAGGTTCGTGATATTCATCGAAACCTGTGCGATACCGTATTCAGCGATAAACCAGCCGATCGCTTTAGTACCCTTCAAGGTGCCGGGAATCATAACGGGTTCGCCTGAATCGTCTTTAACGATTTTGCCAGTTATCGGATTACCCTCGCGTTTTGGCCGACCTTTTTCACGAACATCGAACGCGATAGCGTTAGCACGCCGGGTCGATGTTGTGTTCAGATTGAAGTTTACGGCGACCAGAAAGTCCCTAGCTCCGACCGCTACCGCGCCGGAACGAGCGACGCTCTCGTTGAATTCCGTGGGTCCAAAATCGGGCTTCCATTCTGCTGACGAAACTCTATCCTTGAGCCCTTCGTACTCGCCTTCACGGCAATTCGCGAGGTTTCGCCGCTTATCTGTAGTCGCGGCGTTCTCGTATAGATAGACTGGAATCCCGAGTTCGCTGCCAATGCGTTCACCAAGCTTTCGAGCGTATTCCGCCGTTTCCTCCATCGAAATTCCCGAGATCGGAACCAGCGGACATACATCAGTCGCTCCGAATCGCGGGTGGTCGCCCTTGTGATGCCGCATGTCCATAAGCTCCTGGGCCTTTTTTACAGCCTGGAACGCAGCTTCCACAACTTCGTCAGGAGTTCCGACAAAGGTCACGACAGTACGGTTCGTCGTTGCTCCGGGATCGACATCGAGCAGCTTTACGCCGTCGATCTTCTCGACCTCGTCGGTGATCTGCTTGATCACCGTCATATCGCGGCCTTCGCTAAAATTTGGAACGCATTCGATCAGTTTCTTCATACAAGGCTACGACAGGCGTTTCAGCAAATATTCCTTTAATTCTTCGATCTTGACACGTTCCTGTTCCCAAGTATCTCGGTCGCGCACGGTGACGGCGTTGTCCTCGAGCGATTCATGATCGACCGTCACACAGAACGGCGTACCTATTTCGTCCTGCCGGGCATAGAGCTTCCCGATGCCGCCTGTGTCGTCGTAAACAGCCCGCATCGATGGCTGGAGATCGCGTTTTAGCTTTTTGGCGAGCGAGACTATGCCTTCGTTATTCTTGGCAAGCGGCAGAACCGCGACCTTGATCGGAGCTAGATGCGGCTTCAGCCTTAGGATCACCCGAACTTCGCCCTTATCGTTTGTCCGCTCTTCGTACGCTTCCATCAACACGGCCAAAAGCGTGCGGTTGACGCCGATCGAAGGCTCGATGCAGTAAGGATAGAACCGCTCGTTCGTCTGCGGGTCGAAGTACGAAAGATCCTCGGTCGAATCCGGATTGATCCGTTTCCCTTCGGCATTTTCGGGTTTTTTGGAATGGACACGCAGGTCGTAATCCGTTCGGTTCGCGATGCCGAGCAGCTCGTCGAACTGCTTCTCTTCCTCCTCGCGTTCCGGGAAGAACCGGTACAAGAAATCAACCGTACGGTCACTGTAATGAGCGAGTTCCTCTTTCTTCTGTTCGTAATGAAAGATGTTTTGCTTCGAGATTCCCAGAGTTCCGAGCCAGGCATCGTAGGCGTCGATCCATTCCTGATGAACCCGCGGAGCATCGTCCGGCCGGCAGAAATACTCGATCTCCATCTGCTCGAATTCGCGAGTTCTGAAGATAAAATTCCCCGGCGTAACTTCATTACGAAAAGCCTTTCCGACCTGAGCAATACCAAACGGCAGCTTGCGGCGAGAAGTGTCGAGAACGTTTTTAAAATTGATGAAAATTCCTTGTGCGGTCTCGGGCCGCAAGTACGCGAGAGCGGATGGGTCGTCCTCACTAGAGATCGCACCAACCGTAGTTCTGAACATGAGATTGAAGGGTCTTGAATCCGTCCAATTAGTTTCACCGCATGAAGGACACTTTACTCCCATCCATTGGAGCGGGTTGAATGGCTTTTCCTGTTGAGCGATTGTCTCGATTTGTTCAGCCGTAGCGAATTGCTCTACAAGCTTGTCTTCACGAAAACGGCTTTTACATGACCGACAGTCAACCATCGGGTCGGAAAATGTATCCTCATGTCCCGAATATTTCCACACCAAACGGTTCTGAATGATCGATGAGTCAACGCCTTCGACATCGTCGCGTTCGTAAACTGCCCAGCTCCACCAGCTTTTCTTTATATTGTTCGCGAGTTCAACTCCGAGCGGGCCGTAGTCCCACGACGACCCGAGCCCGCCGTAGATATCCGAAGCCGGAAACACAAATCCGCGGCGTTTTGAGAGAGAGACGATAGTTTCGATGTTAGGTGCTGTCATAAAAAATGCCCTTAAGAAAAACTAAATTCTATCAATTAACACTCACGGATTCACACTAGAAAGGTAAAAAGCTGATCGTTTTCCATCGCTCGTTTCGCTAGCGAGTACTGGCTGGAGAGGTCCTGATTCGTACCAGTTAAATGAGGTTCAGCGAGCTGGATCCAGCTAAAGCAACCCACGAAGAAACTTCCCGCGAAAAATGCACTTTTGTGTTTTTCTAACTTTTTTCAAATCTTAACCAAAAACTGGTCAAAAAGTGTGGCACGTGCCACAATTTTCGTGACCCACACGCCGAACCGCCGATAAACAGGGCGTTGCGGCGATCCGCGAGTTTTCGGATCCGGTAACTTTGACCAAAAACTGGTCGAACCAAATCGCACTCCGTCTAACCCAAATACCGCTCATTGGTAAAGCAAAAACCCAGGTTTGGTCAAGGGTGATTTAGGTCAAGAAACGCACGTTTCCGCGCCCTCTCATGCAAAAACTCCGATCCAGCCCGATCGTCAACTATAGTTGACACCCGAGTATTGAAAAAGCCGCTCTGAATATTTTCAGAGCGGCTGTTTGGTTAATTATTGATCGCTGGTTACTGCACGACCGGCGGTGTTGCTCCCGGTGGGACGATCCAGACTTCGTACGTCGTCTTGATGCGTGCACTTCCCTTTACGATCTGTATTCGTCTCGGGTCGAAGCCGCGGTTTTTCACCATGTAGTCGAGTGCCCGCTTGGACAGTTTGTCATAGGTGTTGCGGGTGACGCTGAGGCGGTCGGTTCCCGGGTAGATGATGATGTAAAGCTGTGCGTCAGGCGTGTTCTGGGCCTGGATGACGCAGTTGTCAAAGCGGGCTTTGTCGTCATCAGCAGCTTTTGCTTCAAATTCATCGCAGCGGAACGGTTTCGGTTGTTCGATCACCGGGATCGGCGTTACTTCGGTCGGGACCGAGATGACCTGGCGGCATTTGCCGTCATATACATCGTCGTTGACGTCGAGTTCGGCGTTGATCACGCTCTTGCCGAGTCCGGTCGAATCTACGGTAATCGTAGGCGTTCCGAGTCCGCGGGTGACACGGCCATTTGAAACCTTCCACGCATAACGAAGCGGGATCGGTGCGGTTCCGGCGTTGATCGCAGCAAACGTTACCACATCGCCTTCGGTGATCTTTTCTGGGCCATCGAGCGAAAATCTGTAGGGACACGGCGTCGTGATCGTCTCGCGAACGATCTTCAGGCAGACGCAGTGTTTCTGATCTTTCTTGATCTCGATCTGGTCTCTCCAGACCTTGCCGTCCGGGCCGGTGATCTCGACGGTGTGAATACCAGGTGCGAGATAGAACTCAGCTCCCGTTCCCACGCCGCTGTCGCCTACGTACTGGCCGTCGATCTTGACGGGATAGGACGTTTCGGTCGTTTTCACGCTCAACGTGCCGGTGTTTTTCGGCTTTTTGGTCTTGTTATCGACGGTGTTTGCAAACGCGGTCGTGAAACCGAGCGTCACTACCAGGCCGATCACAAATAGAAAGTTGTATCTGTTTACTCGCATTTTTTAGATCCTCTAGATCCAGCACATCGAACGGCTGAATTTTAGTTTTGCGAATTATGGTGCGGATACCGACCGCTTTTCGCCATCGGTATCCGTCAACATCATAACTCTATTCTGCTTCCTTTTCTTCACCCTTTTCGCCCTTCTTGCCGAATTTGCGGCGAGCTGCGAGTCCGATCGATGCGAGGCCCGTACCAAACAGCAGGATCGTCATCGGCTCTGGAACCGGCTCAGGCGGCGTCGGCGTCGGCGTGACAGGCGGCGGCGTTGGTGTCGGGGTGATGCCCGGCGTCGGGGTCGGGGTCGGCGTCGTTGGCGGCGTCGGCGTTGGCGTGATGCCAGGCGTCGGCGTCGTTGGCGGCGTCGGTGTTGGGGTATCTTTCTTGCGTTTGATCAGGATAAATGCGACCGGGATCGCTGCGAGGCCGAGCAAAGCCCATTTTGGGAAGCCGCGCTTGATCACCTCGTCCTCTTCGCAATCGCAGACGTCGTCGGTCACGATCTCGGTCTTGGTCTCAGTGATGACGCGTCCGTCCTGCGGAACCGCTGGTTTCGCCTTCTTATCGTCATCGCCGTCGCTGGTCATAACGAACTTAACGTCGTCCGTTAAACGCAGCCTCGAGATCGAACCGGCATCGAGCGCTGCCCGGTCTGGCATTGAGGATCTGCACCACCTGATCAAATGTGATCGGTGCCGCGTCGATCCGCGAAAAACCCGCGAGTATCGAAGCGATGCAGATAGCAGAGAGCAACCCTCGTAAATTCATATTTTTCATGTCTGTTACCTGACTAAACGGTATTTTCAGCGAAAACGGAATCACGCTTTCACAGCTGGTTGGCACTCGCTGTCGAATCTGGGGTTTTGGGGCAGTTTCGAAAATATAACAAAAACAAGACTTAAATGCACGTTTCTGCGGCTATTTCGAGGTTTTTTGCTCCCCAAATTCGGCTGAATTAACTAATTCACTGGGAAAATATGCCTAATGCGTCCAACTCTCCAGAATTTTCAGCATTTTTTTCAAAATATTTTCAATTTGCCGGGCATAAGAAAACCGGCTATCACAAGATAGTGATAACCGGTGTGTAATTCCTGAAAAACCTGTCAGAACCGCCTCCCGTAAGGTGGCGGAACTTACATTGAATTAAAGTTGGCCGCCGCTAACGTCCGTGCCGCCCGCTTATGCAGGCCGTTCTGACAAAAAAGGGCGAGCTGGATGCTCGCCCTTGGTCTGTTAGTCTTCCGACTCTTCCCTGTTCTTCTCTTCGGCGAGGATCGCTTTTCTCGAGAGCTTGACCTTGTTGCCTTCCTTACCGATGCACTTGACGAGGATCTGCTGGCCTTCCTTGAGTTCGTCGCGGACGTCTTTGACGCGGCGGTCTGAGATCTCAGAAATGTGCAGCAAACCATCGAGTCCCGGCAGGATCTCGACGAACGCACCAAAGTCAACGATGCGGGAAACCGTTCCCATATACGTCTCGCCGATCTCGGCTTCCGCAGTGATCGCCTTGATACGGGCGATCGCAGCCTGAGCGGCATCGCCGTCGGCAGTCGCGATCATAACGGTTCCATCGTCCTCGATATCGATCTTGGCACCGGTTTCCTCGGTGATCGAACGAATGACCGAACCGCCCTTACCAATAACGTCGCGGATCTTTTCAGGATTGATCTGCATCGTGATAATACGCGGAGCGAAGGCTGAAAGCTCTTCACGCGGCTCGGCGATCGATTTGGTCATTATGTCCAGGATGTGAAGACGGCCTTTCTTGGCCTGCTCCAGAGCTTCCTGAAGGATCATGGCGTTGATGCCGCCGATCTTGATATCCATCTGGAGAGCGGTAATGCCGTCCGCAGTTCCCGTCACCTTGAAATCCATATCGCCGTAGTGATCTTCCGCACCGGCGATGTCCGAAAGGATCGCGTAGCGGTTGCCTTCCATCACGAGGCCCATAGCGACACCAGCTACCGGCTTCTTGATCGGCACACCAGCGTCCATCAGGCTCAGGATACCGCCGCAAACCGAGGCCATCGACGACGAACCATTCGATTCGGTGATATCCGAAACGATACGGATCGTGTACGGAAAATCCGCATCGTCAGGCAAGACCGACATGATCGCCCGACGGGCGAGGTTGCCGTGACCCGTTTCGCGACGCGAGGTTGAGCCGAATCTACCAGTTTCACCGACCGAATACGGCGGGAAATTGTAGTGAAGCATGAAGCGACGGTCGATCGTGCCTTTTTCCAGATCGTCCATGAACTGGCCGTCGACCTTGGTTCCAAGCGTCGTGGTCACGATCGCCTGCGTTTCACCGCGGGTGAACAGAGCCGAGCCGTGAACACGCGGCAGCCAGCCGACCTCGCAGTTGATCGGGCGGATCTCTGAGAATTTGCGGCCATCGGGACGGCGTTTGTTCTGCAGCATATCCTCGCGGAAGATCTTCTCCTTGAGCTGGCCAAAAGCCTTTCCTGCCGTCGCGCGTGCTCCCGGATCATCTTCCGGATAGCTGTCGACGACCTCTTTCTTCAAAGCGTCGAGCCCGGCGTAAACTTCGATCTTTTCGCGGCCCGTGGAATCGAGTGCGGTGCGGAGTTTGTCCGACCAGGTCTTTTCAACGTCGGCGACGATGCCGGCGTCAAGCTCGGGAACGCTGAATTCACGTTTCTTGATATCAAGAGCCTTGCCGAGTTCCTTCTGCCAGAGGCAGAGGCGTTTGATCTCGCGGTGAGCGAGCATCAGGGCCTCGACCATGATGGTCTCGTTGACCTCGTTGGCCTCGCACTCGACCATGCAGATCGCTTCTTCGGTTCCGGCAACGATGAGGCCGAGGTCTGATTCGCGCCGTTCGTCATAGCTCGGATTGATGATGTATTTACCGTCGATCAGGCCAACACGGACGCCAGCGATCGGGTTGTTGAACGGAATATCCGACAAATAAAGAGCACATGATGCACCTGTGATCGCGATCACGTCCGGATCGTTATCGTCATCAGCCGAAATGACCGACGCAACGATCTGCGTTTCAAATCTGTAGCCGTCCGCGAACAGCGGCCGCACCGGACGGTCGATCATGCGGCAGGTGAGAATTTCTTTCTCAGACGGACGGCCTTCGCGCCGGAAATAGTTTCCGGGAATGCGGCCGGCGGCGAATGAGTTTTCACGGTATTCGACCGTGAGCGGGAAAAAGTCCAGCCCTTCTTTGGCCGAACGGGCAGAAACGGCTGCGACGAGCAGCATCGTATCGCCATAACGAATAACGACCGAACCATCGGCCTGCTTGGCAACCTTGCCTGTTTCAACGATCAGATCCTGAGAACCCAGCTTGATCGATTCATTCAAATATTTTTTTGGCATTTTTTATCCTCAAAAACAGCAAAGACGAAAGAGGCTGTGCCGTGATAGCGCCCTTTCGTCTTTGGAAGTATTACTAATTGTGATGATGACCTTCCTTTGTCCGGAAGCGTAATGTGCTGTCACGTTCAGCAACCGCCGGCAAATTCTTCGCGAAGATCTCGTATATTTAAGGCCCGAAGCGGCCGATCTAAAGTAAGAAGGCAAAAGTGAAAAGTAAAAATAAGAATTTTGCCTTTTGCCTTTCTACTTTTAAGTTTATCGGCGAAGGCCGAGCTTCTTGATGATCTCGTGATATTCGTTAATGTCACGACGTTTGAGATAATCAAGCAATTTTCTACGACGCTGGACCAATATAAGCAAGCCTCTGCGCGAGTTGTTGTCTTTCTTGTGGATCTTGAAATGAGCGGTAAGCTCGGTAATACGCTGCGAGAGCAGTGCGATCTGAACCTGGGACGAACCCGTGTCCGAACCGTGCGTTTTGTAATCTGTAACTATCTGTTCTTTTACTTCTTTAACTGTTGCCATTTCTAACTTGCTTAAATCAGCCTCTCCTTTTGTTCGCAGTAACTCCGCAAACTAGTGCGGTAACCGCGGGTCTTGTTTTGAATTACCTAACTAAAACTAATAGTGAAAAGTAAATACCTCAAAATTATCCACTATTCTCTAAATACAATCAACTCTGCGACTTAAGCCTTTGGCTCTAACCGCTTATATCTCGTACTTAAATTCTTCCATAAACTTCGTTGAGAAGTTACCTTTGCGGAAATTCTCATCCGCCATGATCCGCTGATGGAGCGGGATCGTTGTCTTGATCCCCTCGACGACCATCATATCCAATGCACGCTGCATTCTGGCGATCGCAAGCTCGCGTGTGCGGGCATGGACGATCAACTTTGCGATCATTGAGTCGTAATAAGGCGGAACCATATATCCCGGATAAACGGCCGTATCGACGCGAACGCCGGGTCCGCCCGGAATGTTGAACGCCGTGATCCGGCCCGGGCTGGGCGTAAACTTCACGGGATCTTCGGCATTGATCCGGCATTCGATCGAGTGGCCGCGAATGATGACGTCGTCCTGTGAAAACTGAGCATTCTCGCCGCGAGCGATCATCACCTGATTTCGCACAATGTCGGTCAGCGTGACCATCTCTGTGACCGGATGCTCGACCTGGATACGCGTGTTCATCTCCATGAAGTAGAACTGATCATCTTCATCGAGAAGGAACTCGAACGTCCCGGCGCTCGAATAACCGATCTCCTGACACGCTTTGACCGCAACGGCTCCCATCTGTTCGCGGAGTTCCGGCGAGATCGCCGGTGACGGAGCTTCCTCAAGAAGTTTCTGGTGGCGACGCTGGATGGTACATTCGCGTTCGCCGAGATGGATCACATTTCCATGCTCGTCAGCGAGTACCTGAATTTCGATGTGCCTCGGACGTTCAATGTAACGTTCGATGTAAACCGACCCGTTTTTGAAAGCATTGAGAGCCTCGGTCTGAGCGAGTTCAAGATTGGTCGCAAGCTCGGATTCCGAACGCACGATACGCATTCCGCGTCCGCCGCCGCCGGCAGCCGCCTTGATGATGAGAGGGAAACCGATCTCAAGTGCCAGCTTCTTGGCTTCCTCCGCAGATTCGATCGGATCCGGACTTCCCGGCAGGATCGGTACGCCGGCTGCAGTCATTGTTCGACGAGCCTCGACCTTGTCGCCCATCATCCCGATAACTTCCGGATTCGGACCAATGAATTTGATATTGCAGTCACCGCAGATCTTCGCAAACGTTGCCGACTCCGCAAGGAAGCCGTAACCCGGATGGATCGCATCGACATTCGTGATCTCGGCCGCACTAATGATCGCCGGGATGTTCAGATAGCTTTCCGCTGATGATGCCGGACCGATGCATAACGCCTCATCAGCGTATCGAACGTGCAAAGCCTCGCGGTCCGCCTCGGAGTGAACGGCGACGGTCTTGATTCCCATCTCCTTACACGTCCAGATAATGCGGTTAGCGATCTCGCCGCGATTTGCGATCAAAATTTTGCGTATCTCTCGCATAACTTAGAAACATTTAGCCACGGATCACACGAATCGCACGAATAAAGAGATCTCCTAAAAATTCGTGCTATTCGTGTAATTCGTGGCTAAATATCTTATTTCCTAATTCCAAATAACGGCTGCCCGTATTCGACCGGCTGGCCATTCTCAACGTAGATCTTGACAACCTCGCCCGAAGTTTCCGCCTGGATCTCGTTCATCAGCTTCATCGCCTCAACGATGCAGACCGTCGTGTCAGGCGAGACATTGCTGCCTTCACTGACGTATGCCGGTTTGTCCGGGCCCGGAGATCGGTAGAATGTTCCAACGATCGGTGACGTGATCTTGAACAAACCCGCATCCGGATCTGCCACAGGCTCTGCTGCGACAGGTGCGGCGGCAGGTTGAGCAACTGCAACTGGAGGTGCCGAAACTGCGGCAACCGGAGCCGCTGCAGCCTGAACCGTGACCGCTTTGCTCAAACGTACACGAATGTTCTCGTTCTCAAATTCGAAATCCGTGAAGCCGTGCTCATTGACGAGTGCAGCAAGTGCCTCGAGTTCGTCCATGTTGAACGAAGGGTCCGTTACCGCCAACTTCTTCTTGTCGTCTCCGCTTTTTTGTTCAACCACTATGTCGCCTTCCTTTGCCTTTGCCGAAGCGTTTGTGTCGCTCATATGGCTAGCCTCCGTCAAATGTTAGCCTTTTGCGGCCAACTCGCGTGGGTTGTCAACGAGTTCGATAACTGCCATCTCGGCATTGTCGCCCTGACGGCGGCCGAGTTTGATGATACGCGTATAACCGCCGTTACGACCTTTATAGCGCGGACCAAGCTCATTGAAAAGGCGTTGAACGGCTTTAACACCAGCGGTTCTCTCGATCGGAGCTTTCTCCTCGCCTTTTTTTCCGCGGAAGCGGCTCTGAGCAGCTTTGAACGTGCTGTTGCCGGCGTGGAAAAAAGCTGCAGCCTGACGACGAAGATGAACGCCGCGCAGGACCGTCTCCTGATCATTGCCGGTCAGAGCTTCTGCCTTACGGGCAAGTGTGATCGCTTTTTCGATGAACGGACGCAGTTCCTTCGCCTTCGGAACCGTCGTGACGATGTGTTCCTTTTCAGCATTGATCAGCGAGGTCGCCAGGTTTCTGAGCAATGACATGCGATGCTCAGTGGTACGGCCTAATTTACGATGTGCTTTTAAATGTCTCATTTCTTTCAAATCGAAACCCATAGGACCGAGCGATCCTATGGGTCTTATATCCTGTTTAGTCGAGATCGCGTCCGCCCGATCCCGGGATCGGATTTCCCTGTTCGTCAAAATCCATGCCAAAATCAAGTCCCATGCCGTGGAGCATGTCCTTGATCTCGGTCAATGATTTTTTACCGAAATTCTTGGTGTGGAGCATGTCCTTTTCACTGCGGCGAATGAGGTCGCGGATCGAGCGAATGTCGGCGTTCTTCAAACAGTTGTATGAACGTACCGAAAGCTCGAGTTCGTCGACCGATTTGTCCAGCAGGTCGTTCCGCATAAGCGGCGGACGAGCGATGTCCTCGTACTTGTATTCTTCTTCTTCCTCTTCGAAATTGACGAAGATCGACATGTGATCTTTGACCAATTTCGCAGCCAAACCGATCGAATCTTCCGGCTTTACGCTGCCGTCGGTCCAGACTTCCAGGGTAAGCTTGTCGAATTCTGTATTCGATCCCTGACGGGTCTGCTCAACGTTGTAGTTAACCTTTTTGATCGGCGTGTGAACCGAATCGATGGGAATATATCCAACCGAAAGGTCTTCGTCATTGTTAAACTCCGCCGAAACGTAGCCGCGGCCCTGCTTCAAACGCATCTCAATACCGAGCGAACCGCCAGCCGAGATAGTAGCGATATGGATCGTGTCATCAAGAACCTCAACATCGCCGTCCGTTTCGATATCACCGCTGGTAACGATTCCCGCTCCTTTCTTGCTGATCGAAAGCGTTTTCGGACCGGCACCGTGAAGATTAAAAGGAACCTGTTTAAGATTGAGGATGACGTCGGTCGCATCTTCGACGACGCCTTTGATCGATGAGAATTCGTGCTCTACGCCTTCGATCTTGATCGCCGTGATGGCAGCTCCTTCGATAGACGATAGCAATGCACGACGGATAGAGTTACCGACGGTCGTACCAAATCCGCGTTCGAATGGCGCCGCATGAAACTTGCCATAACGCTCCGTCAAAGTCTCGGTATCGACATTAAGACGGCTTGGCATCTGGAAGTCTGTCCAATGGTTGCTCTGTGTCATATATTTTATTTAAAAGTCCTGCGAGTTCACCAAGTTGGCCGAGTTGACCGGGTTCCTATTAACCCGTCAACTCGCCCCAACTCAGCGAACTCAATAAACTACTTGCTGTAAAGCTCGACGATCAACTGCTCGTTAATGTTCGCGTCGATATCCTGGCGGGTCGGCATAGCCGAAACAACAACGCTCAGGTCTTTGCCATCGATGCTCAACCACTGCGGACGTCCGCGGCCGCCGGCGGTTTGCCAGGCTGCATCAACGTGAACGTTCTTGTGTGAATTCTCTTTGATCGCGACGACGTCACCGGCTTTGACCTGGAACGAAGGAATGTTCACCTTCTTTCCGTTAACGGTCACATGGCCGTGATTCACGAGCTGACGCGACTGACGACGCGAGGTCGAAAAGCCCGAGCGGTAAACGACGTTATCAAGACGGCGTTCGAGCATTGCAAGAAGGATCTCACCCGTAACGCCTTTCTGCTGACGTGCCTTTTCGAAATAATTACGAAACTGCTTTTCGAGGATGAAGTAAATACGTTTTACTTTCTGCTTTTCGCGAAGCTGCTCGCCGTAGCCCTGGAGCATTTTGCGTCGTGCTGCACCGTGCTGTCCCGGAGGGTTGGTTCCGCGTTTTTCGATCGCACATGAAGGTTTGAAACAGCGATCGCCCTTAAGAAATAATTTTGCACCTTCGCGGCGGCAAAGCCTGCACACCGCATCTCTATATCTAGCCATAATATTTTTGCTTTCAGCAAAAATGGTTTTTGGTTTTTGGCTTTTGGTCTTCGAATTTCAACGAAGCCAAATATTATGGAGCCCAAATCACATTTTTGCGAAAAAGTTTACAGGAAAGATCTAGTTTCCCTTCTTCCTTTCGATTGTAAAATTGCCGGCTAATACCGGCGGAAAAATCAAAAACCAAAGACCTAAGGCCAAAAACCAAAGGTCAAACTCTTCTGCGTTTCGGCGGACGGCATCCGTTGTGCGGGATCGGCGTGGTGTCGCGGATCGAGTTCACACGAATGCCAGCCTGATTGATCGCACGAATTGCCGACTCACGGCCGCCGCCCGGACCTTTGACCCGAACCTCGACCTCACGCATACCGGCGTCCAGAGCCTTGCGAGCGGCTTCTGAAGCTGCCTGCTGAGCTGCGAACGGCGTGCCCTTACGCGAACCGCGGAAACCGCGTGCACCTGACGAAGACTGAGCGACGAGATTACCCATCGTGTCCGTGATCGATATCAGCGTGTTGTTGAACGACGCCGAGATATGCACGATACCGACCGGAATATTTTTCCGCTCTTTCTTCTTAAAAGTCTTCTTCTTATTTGCTGCTGCTTTTGCCATTTTCTTTTAGTGGTCAGTGGCCAGTGATCGGTGGCCAGTGAGCAGAAGATTCTGATCACTGACCACTGACAACTGACAACTTACTTCTTACCTGGTGCCTTCTTCTTAGCCACGGCCGCTTTACGCGGTCCTTTTCTGGTTCGTGCGTTCGTGCTGGTGCGCTGTCCGCGAACCGGCAGGCTGCGGCGATGACGCAGGCCGCGATAGCAGCCGATGTCCATCAAACGCTTGATGTCCATCTGTACGCGCTTTCTGAGATCGCCCTCAACGTCGCCGTCGGTATCGAGGATCGTGCGGATCTGATTTAATTCATCCTCGCTCATATCCTTGATCTTGGTATCGATACCAATTCCGGCTTTTCCGAGGATCTCGGTCGCACGCGATTTGCCCACACCATAGATGTAGGTCAACCCAATCTGTGCCCTTTTGTTGGGCGGTAAATCAACTCCTGCTATACGAGCCATATATTCTCCATTTTGGATCGGGGATCTTGGATTCTGGATCTCAATCGAAAATCCAAAATCTAAAATCCAAAATCATCTTATCCCTGCCTCTGCTTGTGCTTCGGGTTTTCGCAAATTACGCGCACAATGCCTTTGCGGTGAATAACCTTGCACTTGTCGCACATTTTCTTTACTGAAGGTCTGACTTTCATCGTTTTTACCTTTCCTATTTATAGCGGCCTACTTATATCTGTAGGTGATACGTCCGCGTTTCAGATCGTATGGCGAAAGCTCCACCAGGACCTTATCGCCGGGCAGGATGCGAATAAAGTTTTTTCGCATTTTGCCTGAGATATGAGCTAAAACCTCATGCTGATTATCGTCCACAGCAACCTTGAACATTGCGTTTGGCAACGTTTCCAGCACTGTCGCTGTGACCTCTATCGCTTCTTCTTTAGACATATATGTCGTGTCAACCGGCTGATTAGTTGAGCAAACCAATAATGTTAGCCTTTTTTCGGCGCATTATCAAGTCAGGCAGCAGCAGTTTCCGCCGCCGCATTCTGACGAAGTTTTTTCTGCTCTTTAGTGAGCGTCAATATCTCCGGTCCGTCGGGTGTTACCGCGAGCGTGTGTTCAGCGTGAGCTGATGGTTTCCCGTCCAGAGTGACGACCGTCCACTTGTCGCTCAGCGTCTTTGTTTCGTGCGTGCCCATATTGAGCATCGGCTCGATCGCGAAACAATATCCTGCTCGAATTCTCTCTTTAGTGCCCGCGCGACCGTAGTTCGTTATCTGCGGAGCCTCATGCATCGAACGCCCGATACCGTGTCCTGTATAATCACGAACAATGCCGTAACCATATTTTTCAGCGTGCTGCTGAACCGCCCAACCGATGTCACCGACGCGATTATTTACGCGCGACGCCTGGATGCCGAACTCGAGACATTCTTCAGTGACGCGGATAAGCTGCTTGAGTTCGTCCGTGATCTCACCGACCGGACAAGTCATCGCGGTATCACCAACAAATCCATTGAACGTCGCGGCCATATCAAGCGAAACAATGTCACCATCGACGAGTGGTGTTGTCTTCGAAAATCCGTGAACGATCTCTTCATTGACCGATGCACAGATCGCGTATGGAAATCCGTGATAGCCGATAAATGTAGGAATTGCCCCCGCGTCCCGGATCATCTTTTCGGCGGCGTCATTAAGCTCCATCGTCGAGATCCCGGGCGTCACCATTCCTCGCAAAGCTTCGCGTACCTCGGCGATAAGTTCGCCGACGGCACGCATTTTATCAAGATCCTTTGCTGATTTCGCTATGATCATTTCTTTGCTGAACAGATTTCGGATGGCTCTAAAGAAGCTCATTCAATGCTCTGTAAATGCCCTCGATCTCTCCGGTCCCGTCTATCTTTTTCAAGCGGCCCGACTTTTCGTAATATTCGAGCAGCGGCTTGGTCAGTTCGTCGTAAGTCTCAAGCCGAACCTTAACCTTCTCCTCTGAGTCATCTGCCCGGTGAGCAAGCTCAGTTTCCGGATGCTCGTCGCAGAAACCATCCTTCTTCGGCGGCTTCGAATAAATATTGTAGATCTCGCCACAAACCGGACAGCTACGGCGGCCGGTCAGGCGTTTCATCAGTTCGTCACGAGGAACATCGACTTCGATCGCGAGGATCTCCTTTCCCTGCTCTTTCGCAAGGTCTTCGAGCTGTCCCGCCTGAACCGCGGTCCGCGGGTAACCATCGAGTACGTACGTTCCAGCGGTATCGGGCTTGGCCGTTCGTTCGCGAACGATCTGTAGTGTCAATTCGTCCGAGATCAGCTTCCCCGAGGCCATGATCTCCTGCACTTCTTTAGCAAGCGGCGTATCGAGCGTTTTCATCTCGCGAAACATATCGCCCGTCGAGATCTGCGGAATGCCGCGACGCTCGTCCAAAAGCCTCGCCTGCGTTCCCTTCCCCGCTCCCGGGGCACCGATCAAAACAATTATCTTATCCATTAAAGAACTTATAGCCACAGAGGACACAGAGTAAAAAGAGAATCTTATTCTCCCGCTCTCTGTGTCCTCTGTGGCGAAAAATCGCTATGAGCGACGACCGCGAAGTCTCGATCCAGAGCCTAAGAAACCTTCGTAGTTTCGCATTACGAGCTGAGCTTCGATCTGCGAGATGGTATCCATAGCAACACCGACGAGAATCAGCAGCGACGTGCCGCCAAAGAAAAATTGATAACCGAGTCCGGTCGGGATCCAACTGAGTCCTGGCGTTGCCGTGAAAAAGTTATCGATCGACGTACCGACAAACGGAAGACGAGCTACCTTGAAACCGCTCAGCAAAAGCTGCGGCAGGAACGCGATGAAGGCAAGGTAGATCGCCCCAACCGTCGTCAAACGCGTTAGGATCGCATTCAGGTATTCCGCTGTCGGAGCACCAGGACGAATACCCGCGATAAATCCACCGTGCTTACGCAGGTTATCGGCAACCTCGTCCGTATTGAAAATGATCGTTATGTAGAAGAACGTGAAGATCACGATCAACGACAGGAAGATCAATTCGTAATACGGATCGCCGCCGTGGAACTGCTGGAAAAATGCGTAAACCTTAGACCAAGCCGAATTCGGCTCATTCGGATCTGCTGGGAACGCCGAGAACAATGTCTGCGGCATCGCGAGTACCGACGATGCGAAGATGACCGGAATAACGCCGCCCATGTTGATCTTCAGCGGCAAGCTCGTTTCCTGTCCGCGGAAGGTCTGCGATCCAACCCGTCGGCTGGCATACGAAATAGCAATATTTCGACGTGCCGATTCGACGTAAACTATCAACGCGATCAAAGCAACCAGCACTACGACCAGGAATACGACGCCGAGCGTCTGCATCGGGTCACCGGCACTTACACGGGTCGCGATCTGCTGAATACCACGCGGCAAACCAATTACGATACCGGCGAAGATCAAAAGCGAAATACCGTTTCCAACGCCGCGTTCGGTGATCTGTTCGCCAAGCCACATGACGAAGATAGTTCCGGTTGTAAGGGTCACAACGATCATCAAAGTCGCTGGCCATGTGTCCGGAATGATCTGGTTACGCGAAAGCCATGTCGAAACGAAGAAGGTTTGGACCGCACAAAGAGCGACCGTCGAATAACGCGTCCACTGGTTCATCTTCTGACGGCCGACCTCGCCTTCTTCCTGGATCTTTTTCATCGCAGGGGAAAGCACCGGAAGGAGCTGCATAATGATCGACGCCGTGATGTACGGGGTAACACCCAGAGCGAAAACCGAGATAGTGCGAAAATTACCGCCGGAGAACAGATCGAGAACACCAAGAAGCGTTCCTGCAACGTCCGCCCAAACTCTCTCAAGCTGGGCACCATTGATGCCAGGTGCCTGAACGTGAGCGCCTAAGCGATACACTGCCAAAAGTCCGAGCGTGAAGAGGATCCTCTTCCTGAGCTCAGGAACCTTGAACATGTTTTGAATAGCGCCGAAAAACTTCTCCATAACTTTTGTCCTAAACGTCAGTTGTCCTTAGCCGTTTGATGTCGGTCGCGGGATCATCAAAATGACCTGCGATGACACAAGGACTAAGGACGAAATGACTAAACAGCCTCTGCAGCTTTTGCCTTTTCAATTACCGTGGCAGTGCCGCCGGCTTTCTCGATCTTTTCCTTAGCAGTCTTGGTAAAGCGATGTGCTGAAATGTTTAACGATTTCGTTACCTCTCCGGTTCCGAGAATCACCAGATCATGCTTTGCTTTCTTGATCAGGCCGCGTTCGTGCAGAATTTCTGGCGTGACCTCGTCACCTGCTTTGAAGCTCTCTTCGATCTTGGCGAGGCTGATCTCGATCCACTGTTTCTTAAAGATGTTCGTAAAACCACGCTTTGGAAGCCGACGCTGCAAAGGCATCTGTCCGCCTTCGAAACCGATCTTCTGGCTGTAACCCGAACGCGATTTCTGACCTTTATGGCCCTTACCGGCAGTTTTCCCAGTTCCCGAACCCGGACCGCGGCCGATACGCTTTTTCTTATGCGTCGAGCCCGGTGCCGGATGTAAATTATTTAATGATAAAGCCATAACTTTAGTATTGTCCGTTGATCGGCGATCGTTGATTTACGAAACAACGATCAAAAGATCAACCATCGACTAGTCAACAATTCTCAGCAAGTGCGGAACTTTAGCAACAATGCCGCGTGAACCTGCCGAATCCTGCAAAGTGACCTTCTGATTTAGCTTGGTTATTCCCAGAGCCTTTACGATCTCTTTCTGATTTTTTGCGTACCCGATCATGCTCCGGTAGTACTGAATAGTGATCGTTCCGCCTTTAGTTTCTTCTTTCTTTGCCATGATCTTTCTCAGGGCCTCCGGCTTTTAGATATAGGGCTTCGATAACGAAGGCCAAAAACCAAAGACCAAAAACCAATTAATTCAATTCTTCAACCTGCTTACCACGCAGACGAGCGACTTCGATCGGGTCCTTCATACGGAGCAATCCGTTGAATGTCGCACGAATGACGTTATGCGCGTTGTTCGACCCAAGGATCTTGGTACGTACGTTGTGAACGCCGAGCGACTGTAGAATAGCACGCACAGCACCGCCGGCGATAACGCCGGTACCTTCCGCAGCCGGCTTGAGCAGAACGCGTCCGGCACCGTATTCGCCGATCATTTCGTGCGGCAGAGTGCCGTCGATAAGCGGAACGCGGATGAGATTGTTCTTCGCCGCTTCAACTGCTTTCTTGATCGCATTCGGAACTTCCTTGGCCTTTCCGGTTCCAAATCCAACGTGTCCCGCTTCGTCACCCACGACAACAAGAGCTGCGAACGACATGTTCTTACCGCCCTTAACGACCTTGGTAACGCGATTGATCGAGATCAGCTGATCTTTGAGCAGCAATCCGCTCTGTGCAACTTTCTGTTTAGACTTGATCATAATTAGATCGCGAGCTTCCGAGCCCGCTTATTCAAAATATTAGGCTTCTGCTTCAGCCTGCTTAACCTCGTGCTTGTTCAATCCTGCTTCTCGTGACGCCTCGATCAATGCTTTGACCCGGCCGTGATAGACATAACCGCCGCGATCATAAACAACCGTTTCGATCCCTGCCTTCACAGCGCGCTCAGCGATCGCTTTACCGACCGACTTCGCAGCATCGATGTTGCCGCCAGTTTTGAGGCCGAGAGCTTTCTCGGTCGTCGAGGCAGCTGCAAGGGTTTTCCCCGTTTTGTCATCGATGACCTGTGCGTAGATGTGGCTCACGCTGCGAAATACTGCCAATCTTGGGCTTTCTGCAGTGCCGCTGACTTTCTTACGAATGCGGCTGTGAACACCCTGTCGAATTTCTGCTCTACTTTTCTGTGACATAATCGTTGGTTTTTGGTTTTCGGTCTTGGGCTTTTGTAGGAATCTGCTATTTTCCAAGCAAAGACCAAAA
The DNA here is from genome assembly GCA_047600985.1 of Pyrinomonadaceae bacterium. Taxonomy (GTDB): domain Bacteria; phylum Acidobacteriota; class Blastocatellia; order Pyrinomonadales; family Pyrinomonadaceae; genus OLB17. Next base: position 2,114,824 of record JASGKA010000002.1, read on the forward strand.
ACCAAAGACCAAAAGCCGAACTCCTATTTCCCGGTCTTACCAGGTTTCAACTTATACAATTTCTCAGCGTAACGGACGCCCTTGCCTTTATATGCGTCCGGCTTGCGGAGGCGATTCAGCTCTGCGGCGACCTGGCCAAGAAGCTGTTTGTCGATGCCGCTCAGCGTGATCGTCGTCTGATACTGCGTAATGGACGCTTTCGTATTCACACGTTCCGCTTTCGCTTCGATACCTTTCGGCAGGGCGTAAACGATCGGGTGCGAATAGCCGAGCGAAAAATTGATATTCTGTCCCTGAACATCGGCCTTGTAACCGACGCCCACGACATCCATCTCGCGCTTAAAGCCTTCCGTTACACCTACGACAGCGTTATTTGCCAAGGCTCTCGCGAGGCCGTGAAATGCTGCGTCGTCATCGCTCGAACGTTCCGCCGTCAGCGTACCATCTTCCTGCTTAAAGGAGACACCAGCCGGGATCGGGGTCGTCAGCGTACCTTTCGGCCCCTTGACTTCCATTTCCGAATCTTTGATCGTCACGGTTACGCCGGACGGGATCGTTATCGGTTTCTTTCCTACTCTAGACATAATCTTTATTGATCGTCGCTCGTCGTCCGTCGTTCGTTGGCGTTGCTATTAACAACGATCAACGATCGACCAACTACCAACAGACTAGTAAATCGTTGCTAAGATCTCGCCGCCAACTTTTTCGGCACGAGCACGTTTTCCGCTCATCAGGCCTTTCGACGTCGAGATGATGTTGACGCCATATCCGCCCAAAACCTTCGGGATGTCAGCCGAACCGACATAAACGCGGCGGCCCGGGGTCGAGACACGCGACAAATGCGTGATCGACGAAGTTCCCTTGGCATCGTAGCGAAGGAAAACACGGATCATGTATTTCACGCCTTCGCCTTTGGTCGAATAGTTATTGATGTAGCCTTCCTCTTTCAGGATGCGTGCCACTTCCATTTTCAGCTTTGAGCCAGGGATATCGACGCGTGTATGATTCGCACGGATAGCATTGCGAATGCGCGTTAACATGTCGGCTATTGGATCTGTCATTGCTCTATTTACTCCGTAAAACTCAGTTTGGAGTTCCTGTTCAGCAGGTCTCCACTTAAGTAATCTGCCGCCTTAAGGCGGAAACTAAAAACCTTTTACCAGCTCGATTTAACAACTCCCGGGATCTGGCCCTCGAGAGCCAGTTTGCGAAGAGCGATACGCGAGATGCCGAACTTTCTCAGAAATCCACGCGGGCGGCCCGACTGCGAGCAGCGGTTGCGAATACGCGACGGGCTCGCATTACGCGGCATTTTCTGAAGCAGGACAACTGCTGCATCGACCTCTTCAACGGACGATTTAGGGTTGTTGATGATCTTCTTTGCGGCAGCACGGCGTTCTGCATAGAGATCTACCGTATCGCGACGCATCTGGTTCTTAACTACTTTGCTGATCTTTGCCATGTTCTTATTGTCTAAAAGGCATTCCCAGTGCTTTCAGAAGCGAGCGGGCCTGCTCATCGTTTTTTGCTGTCGTAACGATCGAAATGTTCATTCCGCGGGTCTTGTCGACCTTGTTAAAGTCGATCTCCGGGAAAATGAGCTGCTCGCGAATACCGAGCGTATAGTTACCGCGTCCGTCGAACGCCTTGCCCGAGATACCGCGAAAATCGCGTACACGCGGCAATGCAACTGAGATCAGACGATCGAGAAATTCAAACATTCTGTCGCCGCGAAGCGTGACCATCGTGCCGATCGCCATTCCCTGGCGGAGCTTAAAGGCAGCGATCGATTTCTTTGCCTTCGTGATGACTGGCTTCTGGCCGGTCACCGACTTCAACTCTTCAGCCGCAACGTCGAGGATCTTGGCGTTCGAACTTGCTTCGCCGAGGCCCATATTGACCACGACCTTCTCGATCCTGGGGACCGCCATCGGGTTTTTGATATCAAACTCTTTGGCTAATGCCGGAGCGATCTCACTCTTGTATTTTTCTTTTAACCTGGCCATTTTTTTTGGCTTCTCCTATTTAGCGTCTGGGTTCCGGCAATAATTTCAGATCTCCGGCCTTAGCGGCCCGATCGCTCCGTTTCCAGACTTAAGTAACTTAATTGGCCTCGTCCGCCGATTCGTCAATCTTTTTCGCTTCGCGTTTGTAGTTTCCGCTTTCCGCGAGAACCTTACCGCTCTTAGCAACGCGAACCTTCTTACCGTCGCGAACTTCGTATTTAACACGCGTCGGCTTTCCGGTTTCCGGATCGATCAGAGCGACGTTCGAAACGCTTACCCACGCTTCCTGCTCGATGATGCCGCCTTCACGGTTGAGTTGCGGAACCGGTTTGCGGTGACGCTTGACGATCATTGCCCCTTCGACCTTGACCTTCGCATTTCGAGCGTCGACGGCGATTACCTTGCCGCGAAACGGCTGACGCTTACCTGCGCTGTCGTAACGGTTGAATTCTTTTCCGGCAATGAACACGACCTGATCGCCGCGTTTGATCTTGCTCTTAACTGTTCCTGTCTTAGCTGGTGCTTTCATTTTCTTTGCTCAAGACATAGGACCGTAGTCCTATACGTCCAAATATGTCCTAAATAACTTCCGGTGCCAGCGAAACGATCTTCATAAAGTTCCTTTCGCGGAGCTCACGGGCGACAGGGCCGAAAACACGCGTTCCGATCGGCGTACCGTCGTCTTTGATAAGTACCGCTGCGTTTTCGTCAAAGCGGATGTACGTTCCATCCTTGCGGCGAACCTCTTTACGGGTTCTTACGATAACGGCATTGTAAACCTTACCTTTCTTGGCGGTGCCATCCGGAGCGGCTTCCTTGACCGTAACTTTGATCGTATCGCCCAAGCGTGCGATCTTTGCGGTCGAACCTCCGACCGGCATGATCATCTCAACTCTTTTAGCTCCCGAATTGTCCGCGACGGACAATGAGGTTTGCATCTGGATCATAATCTTTCTCCCTTGTTTGGAGTACCCGCTTTAGCGGGCCAATCCGCCGTCAAAAGGCGGAACCCCGAACTACAATTCCGCTTTCTGAAGTATCTCAACCACACGCCAACGCTTTCTTGCCGACAGCGGACGGGTTTCCATGATACGAACCTTGTCACCGATCTTAGCTCCGAGTTCATCGTGCGCCATGAATTTCTTGCGGCGTTTGACGTATTTGCGGTAAACCGGATGTTTGACAAGTCGGTCGACACGAACAGTGACCGTTTTGGTCATCTTGTCCGAAGAAACGATACCGACGCGTTCAGCACGCTTGTGAACCTTCTTATCAGCACTGTCGTCCGTTGCGGCCGGTGCCTTCGGAGCCTTAGGTGCTTTTGCAGCTTTCGGTGCGGCCTTTTTCGGCTTTTCTTCGACAACTGGTGCAGCTTCGACCTCGGCAGCAGGCTCTTCCGCTGGGGCAGCTTCGACCTCAGCTTCAGGTGCAGCCTCGACCGCTTCCGCAGCAACTGCCTCTTCTACTGGAGCCGATTCGTCAGCAGATGCTTCAACTACGGTCTCTTCCGCAGTTTCAACCGTTTCTTCGGCTGCCGTTCCTTCGATTTCTTCGTTCTTCTTCTTTGGCATTTCTTTTCATTCACCAGATCTAACCGGCTACTGATTTAGGCCGACTTGGCCTCCGATCCTTTCTTGCTAAGCAGAGTGTAAACTCTGGCCAACGTCTTTTTCTCGCGGCGGATGTCCTTGAGGACCTCGCCCATACCGAGGGTTTTGCGGAATTTCAGGCGAAACAACGACTCCTTTAGAGCGTCAGCCTGATCCTTCAATTCGTCGGCGGTCATTTCCCCGAGCTGTTCGAGCTGTTCTTTCCTTTTCATGTCTAAACTACGCCTCCCTCGAGGTCTGCGCGGGTCACAAACTTGACCTTGATCGGCAGCTTCTGAGCCGCAAGTGCCATTGCCTCGCGAGCCAACCCTTCCTCAACTCCCTGGATCTCATAAAGAACGCGGCCTGGTTTGACCACGGCAACCCAGTGATCAGGAGCACCCTTACCCGAACCCATTCGGGTTTCAGCCGGCTTTTTGGTGATCGGCTTGTCCGGGAAAATGCGGATCCAGATCTTACCACCACGTTTGACGTGACGGGTCATCGCGATACGAGCTGCTTCGATCTGTCTGTCCGTGATCCACGCTGCTTCTAATGTCTTGAGACCAAAATCACCAAAGCTGAGCTTCTCGCCGCGTGTCGCTTTCCCGCGATACGGCCTTTCATTACTCTTCGGCGTTTGACCTTTTTTGGCTGTAACATATCTTCTCCAGTTGTCGGAAGATCGACCTTCCGTCACTCTTAACTGTTCACTATTAACTCTTAACTATCTCCGATCGTCCCTTCTCGGACCGCAATCGTTGCGGCGTGCTCCACGTTCGACCTTGACTTCGTTCATCGGGTCGGTCGTCGTTCCGCGTGCCATCGAGGCGTTTGGATCGAGGATCTCACCGCGGTAGATCCAGCATTTGATGCCGATGATGCCGAATGTCGTCAAAGCTTCAGCAAACCCAAAATCGATGTCCGCTCTCAGCGTGTGCAGCGGCAGACGTCCCTGCAGCGACCATTCCGTGCGGGCAATTTCGGCACCGTTCAAACGGCCGGCGATCATTACCTTGATGCCCTGTGCTCCAAAACGAAGAGTTTCCTCGATCGTCTTTTTCATAGCACGGCGGAACATGATCGCGCTTTTCGAGCTGCTGAGCGATCTTCTCGGCCTGAAGCTGAGCGTTGAGCTCCGGATGGCGGATCTCCTGGATCGACACCAGCACTTCACGACCGGTCTTTCTCGACAATTCTTCACGAAGCGATTCGATCTCAGAACCCTTGCGGCCAATAATAATGCCTGGACGCGAGGTGTAGATGATGATCTTCAGACGGGTGGCTGCACGTTCGATGTCGATGTGCGAAACGCCTCCGCCGCTGAATTTCTTCTTAAGATCGCGCTTGAGCTTCAGATCTTCGGCGAGGAACTTAGCAAAGTCCTGTTTCGCAAACCAGTGCGAGTGCCAATCTTTGTTGTATCCGACTCGAAAGCCGTATGGATGTACCTTCTGTCCCATAAAATAAACCTATTTTTTGTCAGCTTCCTCGCCTTCTTCTGCCTCAGGTGCCGCTTCAGTCGTTTCTTCGGCTACTGCTTCTTCAGCCGCAACTTCTTCAACCGGAGCCGCCTCCGTCTCGACTGTTTCCGTCGTTTCTGCGACCGGCGTTTCTTCAGCTATCTCAGCCGCCGGAGTCTCAACAACTTCCTCTGGCGTCGGCTCGACTGGCTTCTCTTCGACCTTTGCAGCTTTAGCTTCCTTCTTCGCCGGAGCTTTTGCTTTTTCAGCAGCCTTCGCAGCTTTGCGGTTGGCAATACGTTCGTCACGCAATGCTTCCAGTCTCAGCTGCTCTTCCGTCTTTGCCTTCTCTTCGCTCGAAACTTCGATCGTGATGTGGCAATAGTGACGCTGTTCGCGGTAAGCACGCCCCTGTGGAGCCGGACGCATACGGCGGCGGCCTTTGGTCGGGCCCATGTCAACGAAGCAGGTCTTTACCCAGAGATCGTCCGGATCGATAGCGATATTCTGCTGCTCGGCCTTGAACGTCGCGTTAGCGATCGCTGAACTCAGGCATTTTGCGATCGGATCAGCCGCACGTTTGTCGGTGAATTTCAGGATCGACAAGGCACGTGATACGTTCACGCCGCGGATCAGATCGATCACAAGCCTGGCTTTACGCGGTGAGCCCTTCAGATATTTTGTTTTTGCTACAGCTTCCATAATTCGATTTTGGATTTTGGATTTGCGATTTTGGACTGAAGAAAAAATCTAAGATCCAAAATCTAAAATCTAAAATCGGGCTACTTCCTCTTCGCCATCTTCTCCGCTTTCGTTCCGGGGTGTCCTTTGAACATTCTCGTCGGCGAAAACTCACCCAGCTTGTGGCCGACCATATTCTCGGTAACAAAGACCGGGATGTGGCGTTTGCCGTTGTGTACGCCGAAGGTCAATCCGACCATATCCGGCGTGATCGTCGAGCGACGCGACCAGGTTTTGATCGCTTGCGGTTTTGCTCCGCCGTCCAGGATCTTTTTAAGAACTTTCTGAACGCTAAGATCGATGAACGGTCCTTTCTTTAATGAACGTGGCATATTTTCCTAATTTCGAATTTCGAATGTCGAATAAAGAAAAAATTCGATATTCGATATTCGTTATTCACTATTTCCTTCTACGGTCCTTCACGATCATATTGCTCGTGCGTTTGTTGCGTCGCGTCTTGTATCCGCGTGTCGGCTGGCCCCAAGGCGTTACCGGGTTACGTCCGCCTGAAGTTTTACCTTCACCACCACCGTGCGGGTGATCGACAGGGTTCATGGCCACGCCGCGAACTTTAGGACGCTTGCCCATCCAGCGTGAACGGCCTGCTTTACCAAGCGAAACATTCTCGTGCTCGGTGTTTCCGACCTGTCCGACAGTCGCCATACAAACAACAGGCACCTTGCGAACCTCACCCGAAGGCATTCTCAGCTGGGCATAATCGCCGTCTTTAGCAACGATCTGTGCGAAACCACCGGCCGAGCGAACCATCTGTCCGCCTTTACCCGGGCGAAGCTCGATGTTATGAACTTCAGTACCTAGCGGGATATTCTTGATAGGCAAAGCATTTCCCGGCAAGATATCGGCTTCTTCGCCACTCAGAACCATCGTGTCAACTTTCAGACCGACAGGTGCGAGAATGTATCGCTTTTCGCCATCGAGGTAGTTGATCAGAGCAATGTGAGCCGAACGGTTCGGATCGTACTCGAGCTGAGCAACGCGTCCCGGAATACCGGTCTTGTCGCGCTTGAAATCGATGATACGATAGTGACGCTTGTGGCCTCCGCCGCGACGGCGGATCGTGATACGACCGTCGCTATTGCGTCCCGAAATTTTCTTCTTCGGCTCGAGCAGTGATTTCTCGGGTACTGCCCCTTTCGTCAACTCATCGCGGGTCAAGTACGTCTGGTAACGTCTTGCCGGTGATGTTGGTTTTAATCTCTTGATTCCCATAATTCCATTTTGGATTTTTGATTTCCGATTTTGGATTTAATCCAAAATCTAAAATCCAAGATCACTATATCGCTTCAGCGTAATCCACCATCGGCTCGCCCTTTCTGAGGGTAACGTAAGCCTTTTTCCAGCTAGCACGGCGTCCTTCGATACGACCGCGACGTTTCATTTTGCCGTCATACTGGATCGTTCGAACCGAAGCGACCTTTACATTAAAGATCTCTTCGACCGCACCTTTGATATCGATCTTGGTCGCTTTCTTATCAACCTTGAAGGTCAAAACCTGACCCTGGTTGCGGTTGCTATCCTCTTCAGACGACTCCTCTTTGAGGATCACGCTCTTTTCGGTAACAACTGGCGACTTAAGGATGTCCCAAACTCCAACTTTACTCATTGCTCGTCGCCTCCTCAGTGGTTTCAGCCGCCGGAGCTTCCGGTGCGGCCTCTACTGCTGGTGCTTCCTCGGCAGCGGCTTCCGCTTTAGGAGCCTTTTCTGCTTTTGGCTTAGCTTCTTTCTTAGCTTTTGGCTTCTCTTCGACAACAACCTCTTCGGTCTTTCCTTCACGTTTCGGATCGAGCAGGCTCGTAAGCTCTTCGACCGCAGCTTTTGAGATCAAAAGCTTTTCGTGATAGATGATGTCGTAAATGTTGAGGCCAAAGCTGTTAGTAACTTTCGTTTTCTCAACGTTACGCGACGAAAGGATCAGATTCAGGTTATCGAGTGAATCGATGATCAGCGTTTTCGTCGGCTTTTTCGAAGTCGAAAGGCCAAGCGTCTTGATCGCACTCAAAAACTCGCTGGTCTTCGGATTCGCAAATTCAAATCCTTCGATGACGATCAGGTTGCCTTCACGCAGTCTTTCCGAGAGGGCCGAGCGAAGAGCACCACGGCGCATTTTCTTCGGCATCTGGTAAGACCAGTCGCGTGGCCGAGGCCCGTGAACATTACCGCCGCCCTTCCACAGTGGCGAACGAAGCGATGCGATACGCGCACGGCCGGTTCCCTTCTGCTTCCAGAGCTTTTTGCCAGATCCGGAAACGTTGCCGCGAGTTTTCGTCGCCGAAGTTCCCTGACGGCCATTGGCCTGGTAGTTCATCACGGCCGAGTGAATGAGAGCTTCGTTCAATTCGACACCAAACACGGCATCGAGAAGCTCAACATCTCCGACCTCTTTATTCTTCAAATTGCGAACCTTTACGGTAGGCATAATCTTTCTCCGTCGTTCAGAGTTCACGCTTTAGCGTGTTCCCTTAAGCTTTCTTTACAATTACCAATCCACCATTCGGTCCCGGAACTGCACCGCGAACCATCAATATGTTGTTCTCGACATCAACCTTCGCGACGGTCAGATTCTGAACCGTAACGCGAGCGTCGCCCATGTGGCCCGACGAACGCGTTCCTTTGATAACACGCGAAGGGTATGCTGACTGACCGATCGAACCCGGTGCACGCACGTTCATCGAACCGTGCGACTCAGGACCGCGGTTGAATTTGTGACGTTTGATCGTACCTGCAAATCCGCGCCCTTTCGATTTACCGACCACATCGATCTTATCGCCATCAGCAAAAAGATCGACTTTGATCTGATCGCCAACTGAAGCCTCTGGGGCATCCGTCAAACGCAGCTCTCTCAAGATTCGGGTCGGAGGCAAACCGCCGCCTGTCTTTTCGAAGTGTCCGCGAAGCGGCTTCGTAACATTCTTGAGGCGAACCGGGTTTTCTTCAACGAACCCGAGCTGCACGGCGTTGTAGCCGTCAGTTCCGGTCGCACTTTTTGTCTGGACGACAACGCAAGGCCCTGCTTTGATGACCGTAACCGGAGTTACCGTGCCATCTTCCGCAAAAAGCTGCGTCATGCCCATTTTTCTACCAATGATTCCGCTAATCATAACTTTTAAGTCCTGCGAGTCTTGCAAGTCTTAGAGTCAAGAGTCTTTCGACTCACAAGACTCCCGACACATCCGACTCTCTAAACTAATTCTTGCCAAACGCCTTGATCTCAACATCAACACCGGCCGGCAGATCCAATTTCATCAACGCATCGACCGTCTCGGCCGTTGGATCGAGAATATCCATCAAACGCTTGTGCGTTCTGATCTCAAACTGCTCACGTGATTTCTTGTCAACGTGCGGCGATCTGAGAACCGTCCATTTATTCTTGATGGTCGGTAGGGGGATCGGTCCTGCGATCCTTGCCCCCGTTCTCTTTGCCGTATCAACGATCTCAGCAGTGGACTGATCCAGTACGCGGTGATCGTAAGCTTTCAACTTGATGCGAATCTTTTCGTTTAACATATTCTTTCGTTCAGAGTGCACGCTTTAGCGTGTAAGAACGCGATAAATCGCGGACTCTAACTTTTACAAAACTACTTCTGAAACCGTTCCGGCTCCGACCGTTCGGCCGCCTTCGCGGATGGCGAAGCGGAGTCCTTTTTCCATGGCGATCGGGGCGATCAGTTCGATCTCCATCGCGATGTTGTCGCCCGGCATGACCATTTCGACTCCTGCCGGAAGGTGTGCGACACCTGTAACGTCCGTTGTTCTGAAGTAGAACTGCGGACGGTATCCGGTAAAGAACGGAGTGTGACGGCCGCCTTCTTCCTTGGTCAGAACGTAGGCTTCAGCCTTGAACTTCGTGTGCGGCGTGATCGTGCCCGGTTTGACGATGACCTGTCCGCGTTCGATCTCTTTTCTGTCCACGCCTCTCAGCAGAAGGCCGACGTTGTCGCCTGCCATTCCTGAATCGAGAAGCTTCTTGAACATTTCGACACCCGTGACGACCGAGTTACGCGTGTCGCGGATACCGACGATCTCGACCGGTTCGTTGACATTGATCTGTCCACGCTCGATACGTCCGGTGGCGACTGTTCCGCGGCCCTGGATGGTGAAGATATCTTCGACCGGCATCAGGAACGGCTTGTCCGTTTCGCGGGCCGGGGTCGGGATGAAATCGTCGACCGCCTGCATAAGCTCGTCGATCTTCGGCTCCCATGCCGGATCGCCTTCGAGGCCCTTGAGTGCCGAGCCCTGGATGACAGGGATATCGTCGCCCGGGTATTCGTACGAGCTGAGAAGCTCACGGATCTCCATTTCGACCAGTTCGAGCAGTTCAGGATCATCGACCATGTCAGCCTTGTTCATGAACACGACCATCGTCGGGATACCGACCTGGCGACCGAGCAGGATGTGCTCACGCGTCTGCGGCATAGGGCCGTCAGTTGCAGCAACGACGAGGATCGCTCCGTCCATCTGGGCGGCTCCGGTGATCATGTTCTTGACATAGTCAGCGTGGCCCGGGCAGTCGACGTGTGCGTAGTGACGGTTTGCCGTCTCATACTCAACGTGTGCCGTTGCGATTGTGATACCACGAGCCTTTTCCTCAGGTGCGTTGTCAATCGAGTCAAACGCACGGACAACCATCTTCGGGTTGTGCTTCGACATCACCTTCGTGATCGCCGCCGTCAATGTCGTCTTGCCGTGATCCACGTGCCCGATCGTTCCAATGTTCACGTGCGGCTTACTTCGGTCGAATTTCTCTTTGCTCATGATTTCTCCTAAATTTCAGATCTAGATCTTAAATCTCAATATCTATTAGCTGCTTGCTCCAGTTCCTTTGATCTTGGCGATAACTTCTTCAGCGACGTTACGCGGAGCTTCGGCATATCTTTCGAAGTGCATGCTCGAAGTCGCACGCCCCTGTGTCGAACTTCTCAGATCGGTCGTGTATCCAAACATTTCCGAAAGCGGAACGAATGCGGTAACAACCGAAACGCCGCCCGGACGCGGAGCCATCGAATCGATCTGGCCGCGGCGACGGTTAAGATCGCCGTTGACCGAGCCCATGTATTCTTCAGGCGTAACTACCTCAACACGCATGATCGGCTCGAGCAGGATCGGCTTTGCCTTTTTGACAGCGTCCTGGAATGCGAACGAACCTGCCAGTTTGAACGAAATTTCGTCCGAGTCGACTTCGTGGTACGAACCGAAAAGAAGCTGGACCTTGATGTCAACGAGCTCGTATCCGGCGAGGAAACCACGCTGCATAGCATCGCGGACGCCTTCCATCGTAGGCTTGATGAACTGACGCGGGATCGAACCACCGGTGATCTTGTCTTCGAAAACGAAACCTTCGCCCGGAGCCGGCTCGACAGTGAGCTCGACGTGGCCGAATTTACCACGGCCGCCCGACTGTTTCTTGTAGATCTCTTTACCAGGTGCCGAAGCGGTAATGGTTTCGCGGTAAGCAACCTGCGGTTTACCAACGTTTGCTTCAACGCCGAACTCACGCTTCATACGATCAACGATGATCTCAAGATGAAGCTCGCCCATTCCGGCGATGATCGTCTGGCCAGTTTCGTGGTCAGAATTGACCTGAAACGAAGGATCTTCCTGTGCAAGACGGTTGAGTGCGATACCCATTTTGTCCTGGTCAGCACGCGTTTTCGGCTCAACAGCCACGCGGACGACCGGATCAGGGAATTCCATCGACTCAAGGATGATCGGCATGTTTTCGTCGCAGATCGTGTCGCCGGTGGTCATGTTCTTCATACCACCAATAGCGACGATCTCACCTGCCGATGCCGTTTCGACGTCTTCACGCTTGTTAGCGTGCATGAGCATCAAACGGCCGACGCGTTCCTTGTTATTTTTGATCGTGTTCGTAACATACGAACCGGCTGTAACAGTCCCCGAATAGATACGCACAAATGCGAGCTGTCCGAGATGCTTGTCGGCCATGAGTTTGAAGATCAGGCCCGAGAACGGTGCTTTCGCATCAGCGGCACGCGTTTCAACTTCGCCGGACTTCGGATTTTCGCCTTCGATAGCAGGAATATCAAGCGGGCTCGGGAGGAAATCGATAACAGCATCAAGCAGCGTCTGAACGCCTTTGTTCTTGAATGCCGAACCGGTAACGACCGGAACGATCTTCATCGCGAGGGTCGCCTTTCGAAGAGCATCGCGGATCTCTTTCTCCGAGATCTCTTCGCCTTCGAGATATTTCATCATCAGATCGTCGTCGGTAGCCGAAACAGCTTCGACGAGAACTTCACGCTTTTCTTTAGCAAGGTCGACCAGATCTGCCGGGATATCGACAGTCTCGTAGTTCGCACCCTTTGCTTCGTTTGACCAGATGAGAGCTTTCATCGTGATCAGATCGACAACGCCCTGGAAATGCTCTTCGATACCGATCGGGATCTGAAGTGCAACTGCGTTTGCACCGAGACGCTTAAGGATCGAATCGAACGACCGATCGAACGACGCACCTGCACGATCAAGCTTGTTGATAAAGCAGATACGCGGTACGCCGTACTTATCAGCCTGACGCCAAACCGTTTCCGACTGGGGCTCCACACCAGCGACCCCGTCAAAAACGCAAACCGCACCGTCGAGAACACGCAGCGAACGTTCGACTTCCATTGTGAAGTCAACGTGGCCCGGGGTATCGATAATGTTGATGCGGTGTTCGACGCCGTTACGCGTCCAGAAACAGGTGGTTGCAGCGGAAGTGATCGTGATACCACGCTCCTGCTCCTGTTCCATCCAGTCCATCGTCGCAGTTCCTTCGTGAACTTCGCCGATCTTGTGCGAAACGCCGGTGTAATACAAAATACGCTCAGTCGCCGTGGTCTTACCCGCGTCGATATGGGCCATGATGCCGATGTTTCTATATTTGTCTAAGCTGATCTTTGCCATAAAACTACTGGTTTTGGGTTTTGGGATTTAGGTCTTGGCGAAGACCCAATACCGAAGACCAAAGCCCGGTTCTTTAGAATCTGTAATGTGCGAACGCCTTGTTCGCTTCTGCCATGCGGTGGACATCGTCCTTCTTCTTCATTGCACCGCCGCGGCCGTTGAGTGTATCCATCAGTTCGCCAACGAGGCGGTCTTCCATCGTTTTTTCGCTGCGGTTGCGAGCGTTCGAAACGATCCAGCGGATGGCCAGCGTGTTGCGGCGGTCACGCGAAACTTCGAGAGGCACCTGATAAGTAGCACCGCCGATTCGGCGTGATTTGACTTCGAGCGTCGGAGCGACGGTGTCGAGAGCCTTTTTGAACATCTTGAGTGCTTCTTCGCCGGTCTTTTCGCCGAGCTTGGTCATCGCACCGTAAAAGATCTCTTCTGCAACGGTCTTTTTACCTTCCCACATCAAGCCATTGATGAATTTGGTGACCGCGATGCTGTTGTAGATCGGATCCGGTAAAACTTCTCTTCTTCCTGCTGTTCTACGTCTTGCCATTACTATTTCGCTCCTTTAGGACGCTTCGCACCGTATTTCGAACGTGCCTGATTGCGGTTCGCGACGCCTGAGGCATCCAGCGTTCCGCGGATAACGTGATAACGCACACCCGGAAGATCCTTAACACGGCCGCCGCGGATAAGCACGATCGAGTGCTCCTGCAAGTTGTGGCCGATACCAGGAATGTAGGTCGTAACCTCGATCTGGTTGGTCAAACGCACACGGGCGACCTTACGAAGAGCCGAATTAGGCTTTTTCGGGGTCGAGGTGTAAACACGTGTGCAGACGCCGCGTTTCTGCGGATTTGCCTGCAGAGCCGGGCTCGCCGTTTTGTACTTAACGGCCTGGCGTCCTTTGCGAACTAATTGGTTAATTGTCGGCATATCTTCTCAACTAACAAATGGCAAAACTAACGTCTTACCTGACTCTTGCCGGAATCGATCCGGCAGTTAGCTCAAGCAGCTCTCGCTGAATGAATTAAATAAACTGTGCTAATCCCTGAGAAAGAAACTTTGCTGTAGCGTGGCATCTAAAGATGTGTCCAAATTCGCCGCCGCCCAGGTGATGAACGGTTTTACGCAACAATCCGTGCTTCAAATCTCAAATATCTACCGTGCCTTTTCATTAAGAAACTGCACTGTAAAACCAGACGGTCAAGTCCGAAACTTTAGATATTATGAATTTCCCCCATCCTTGTCAAGCCAACTCCAAAGTTTTCTTGATTACGGTTTGGGCGTCGTAGAGGTCGAGGTCTTCGTTTCAACTTTCTTCGGCTCTGCGAGCAGCATGTTCGCGGCGACAATGACTTTTAGATTCTGATTCGGAAACTCGGATGCAATTTGAGAGAAAGCCTGTGGGGCCATTCTCTCGGCATCAGCTAACCATCGTCGCCATTCGATGAAACTCGTTTTCTGCAGTTTGGAACTCAGGAGAAGCCGGAGGTATTTCCGCAGGATGGAATTCTGGAGTTCCCCCGCATCGATACCGCTGAGCATCGCCCCGGCAAGTGCCGCTCTGAGGAATAGCATCTCGCCCTCGGTTTCCCCATCACTCCCTTCCATGGCAAGCCCGCGATCAACAAATTCGGTAACCCGGGCCGCCCATTCTATGTCGTTGACATCATGATTCACTACCTTGTTATCAACGATCTTTTGATCTCTAATCGTCATTAACTCTTCTTTTTGCTTCTTGGCAATCGACGAGAATTGTAGAATGTGTCTAACTTTGGGGACCCCGGAATATTCCGTCGAACTTAGGTCCTCAATTGAGAGTGGCTTGTCGGGAAAGAGTTTGTTTATCGCTACCAAGTATTCAGGCAAAGAATCTTCCTTCTTTATTTCATTATCCTTACACCGTGCTGATCGTAGATTCTTTTGTGCCATTGACCTAAAGGCATTGACAAGTTCACCTTTGAGCGGATCCGCCTCGCCGCCAGCAACCTTACCGACTCTTCCGGCAATTCCCTCCCATGTATAAGTGAATGAACGATCGTCCTTAAAATTCCGATCCATCGCTCTCGACATGGCGTTGAAAAGCAACTGTCGTTCAACCGGCGAGCCTTGGAACTCATATATAAAATTTAAGGCGGGATATATCTGCCGAGGGGACTCGATATTTTCGATCCAAGGAGCGATGAATAGAGCCCGCTGCCCTTCGGCGATCTGTTTGTCAGTAAAGACAGCCTTTGCCACCTTTCCGACAATCGGATAAATATCATCAGGCATATAGGTGAAAACGTCTTCACAAGTTCTTGCTTTCAGCCCAAGCTGACCGCCTATCTGAAAGACCATATTCCTCGCACGTTCCTGATCAGTCTCAAGCAACAACGTAATAATTCGTCCCTTGAATGACAATTTATCCAGCTTGGAAAAATAAGCCGCCATCAAGATGTACTCTTGTGTATCGTTCAAGGCTCTAAGCGTGCCATCGTTCAAAGAACCAAAGGCCGCCCGCATCGGCATCGCATACTGCACATCATCGATCGTCCGTAACGCCTCGTCGATGAGCTCCTTTCGCCAAATCGGTCACCTTTTTTGATTCGACGACCTTGAGAAACGTATCCACCGCCAACTCCGGAGCCGCGAGCCTCGCGTCATTCAGCAACGCAACGATCTGGCGGTTGCGTTCGGGTGTCGGTGTGGGTGAGGAATTTTTTGTAGGCTTTTGAGCGGCAACTGCAAGAGTGACTGCTAAAATGATGAGAATAGAAGTGACCAGTTTCATAGCGTTCCTTATTTAACGGTGATTTTTGGGCTCCTATCGGCGGCTGATGAAAGTACCTTTTTTGAGTCGATCATTACCTTGAAATTCGGATTTGGAAACTCGCCGACAATATTCTTAAACTCATCCGGAAATTTCGCTGCGGTTCCTTTTGCGTATAACAGCCATTCAATAAAACTGTCCTTTTGCATTGGCGAACCGGCCAGGTACCGCAAAAAAGCTCGGATCACGATCAGTTTGACGGCTGGTTCTTCTACCTGATCTATCACGTCCCCATACCAGCCCGCCTTCAAATTAAAAACCTCTCTTTCAGGTTCGTCAGCAGTCGCTTTCCACGAATCCAGGAGGTCGAGAACTTCTGAGACTTTTAGCTGCCATTCCAGTTGGGCGGCTTTGTCTTCTTTATTTTCTGGGAGATTTTTCTTTTCCCGAGCCGTCTTGTAAAGCACGCTGACCTTCTTATACATCGGCGAATCAAGATACAACTTGTCCTTAGGCTCGCCACGATATTCAACCGACTCAAAATCTTCCAGCTTGAACTGTTTTTCCTCAGAAAATATCGGATTATATGTCGATGCGGGCTGTGGCAGCTCGCCTTTTTTTGGCTTACTTTCAAGGCATCGCGGCCCGGCGGAATTTTTCACGATCATATCGCGCCATGCCGACATCGACTCTTCTTTGTTGTCAGACGCCATAAGGAACGCAGCAGCCTTATGTGCATCTCGCCTGAATGCGTGGCTGAATGACAGATCGTCCGAAAAATTCCGATTGATCGCACGCTCTAAAGTGTTTATCAAAAGCCTACGCTCGACCGTCGGCCCTCTCTGTATTATCGTAAGCATTTCTATGGCCGGTTTTATCTGAGAGGGTGACTGGATATTGTCAATCCACGGGAGCAGAAAAAGGCCCCGGGCACCGTCCTTGATCTCAGCTGCTGTAAAGGCCGCGTTTGCGACCGCCCCAACTGACGTATAGATATCTTCAACGTTGTAGCCCAGAGCGTCGTCACAGGTAAGAGGTTTCAGCTTAAGATCGCCGCCGATCTGAAAAACAAGCTGTCTTGCCCGATCTTTATCGTCCGGCAGAATGTCCTTAATTATGCGTGCCTTAATCGACAGGGTATCGAGCTTCTGATCAAATGCATATGTCATGTACCCGGAAACCGTATCGACGATCCCGGTGCCGCGAAACGCCCGTTCCCTGCGTATCGGGTATTTCACGTCATCCGCCATTCGCAAAGCCTCTTCCAAAATCTCGCGCCGCCAATCCGGGTCTTTTACCTTTTTTGATTCAACGACCCTGAGAAAAGTATCCACCGCCAACTCTGGTGCAGCGAAACGTGCGTTGTTGAGCAATGCAACGATCTCGCGGTTTCGTTCTGGTGTTGGGGTCGGTTTTTGAGCGACGACAGCGTTGGCCGTTATGAGAAAGCACGCGAGGTATGTCAGGAATTGGGAGAATCTCATAGATTTTTCAAAACAAACGTACAACCGTTTCCGGTCTTTGTAAACAAAAAAGCAAGCTTCACCGGATCTTTGTCGGCAACGGGTAGCGGCGGTTGCGTTCGATGCTGAACTGAGCCATTAGCCGCCAAGGACGGTAGGTTAGCTCCTGGAGCCGAAACTCGCTCATTTCGGGGTTGTAGACGGACATCCAGCCGAACGAACTTCCGATCGACGCGGCGATGCGGCATGAGGACGAATTCCGCATAAACCGGATAGCCCTCTTTGCCAAACATCTCGTCGGGACGCTGCGCGGGAAGTCGATTTGCCATCGCTATAGCTCGCCGCGAAGCGAGAAAGCCCTCTTCGATACCGGAGACGAACGCCGGATAGACCAGCAGGAACGGGTGATTTGCCTCTTTGCGATCCAGGTCGTTCTTTTCGAATAGTTTCATCGCTTCACGGATCCTTTCGATCGCCGCTTCACGTTTGCCGTTAAGACCAAGTTCACGGGCGAGATCGCCGATCGCCGCACCTCGGATCACTTCAGACCCGATCTGCGCAGCCGCATATTCTGCCGCGCCGTACTCCTTGGCTGCGGCGGCCGGTTTTACGACCTGATTCCAAAGCGTGTTGTCGAGCAGAACCACATCAGCTTCTTTGATGGCCCTGATCACGGGAGCCAACTCGGCAGCAGGCCCAAATTCCTTCTCGCTGACCGCATATCGCATCGCGACGATCAGAGCCCCGGCTCTGGCCTTTCCAGGCTCAGCGGCCTCTGCTTCGATCAGAGCCTGTGCGGCCCGATTGCTGCTCGCCTCGATCCGACCCATTACATCTTCCTGACGTATCTGCTCAGGTGTTTTACGGCTTTGAGCCTTTGCCATCAGAGCTTTAGCTTCAATATAAAGGTCCGGCATCAGCTCCTTAATTCGTTCTGAGTAAGGCTTAACTAATTGCAGGGCTAGGTTATAACTATTTGCGTCTTTTTCACCTGCCAGTTTTTCTTTCGCGAACCTGACGATCAATCTCAAAAACCTTTTCTGAAAATCCATCGATTCCGCTGAAAGCGTTTTTGGCGAAACGACCTGATATGTAAACGGGATCCGGTCCACAAGCTTTTCGTCACGCTCGATCGCGGCGAGACGCATTCGATCAGCCAATGCCGTGTCAGCCTTTCGTACTGTCACCTCAAGCCGCGGATATGCTTCGACCGCGGCCCCGCGACGCAGCCGATCAATGGTGCGTTCGGCGATCTCTCGCACATTTTTCGAAGTGATGAGCTCCACATAATCCGCTTGCGAAGTGTCGACGTCCACCAGAAACCGCGTCTCAACCTCCTTTGCCAAATGCGGCCGGTTCGAACGAAGCGCATTTAGCAATTCGATCTGCCAGCCTCGTACTCGCGGTGATGGAAATTGTTTGTAAAGTGTCGCAATATCCTCGTAAAACTTCAGCGTTTCACCATCGGTAGTGTCAAAAACGCTCACTATATTTGCCGAGTAAACGTACTGTAGGATCGTGAACCTCAGGAGATTCCGCATCGAGGGCTCTTCGACAGCGTTGGCTTCAGCCAGCATCGGTACCAGTCGATACCCTTGCTGCAAATTCGTATATTCCTTTTCTTCCTTGGTTTGGTTCTGCGAGTAAGCAGACAGAGCCAACAATGCGGCTGTCATCAGACCAGCTGCGAATTTTGGAACGTGAGAGTTTTTCATGGCCCAATCTCCGAATCCCCGTTTTAAGGCTCTTGGCGTTCCAGGCAAATTCCACACGTTTTTGCCTGACAATGGAAATCATTCTGAACTACTAATGTGATCTCCTGACACGGATCACGCTTTTACTTCGCACCTTCATCCCCGGTTTATTGACGCCGAGGGCGATGCGGCCAGCTTTTAGATCTTCGACATTCGAAGGCACAAAACCTAGGATGTACTGTTTCCTCAATTCGTCGCCTACCGCCTGAAAAGCTGAATTGAAGTCGACGTCCTTGCCGGCAAGTATAAGGCGTCCGCCGGTTTTTATCGCGATCTTATTGAGGGCGTCTGTGCTCGGTTGTTTGTATAGTTCGTCAGTGGTAATTGACGTTTTGTCGCGGCCAAGGTGCTGTCTCGTTACGAACATCACAGGATAAATGACCGTGTCTCCCTCGATTATCGTGTCGTCAAAAACCTTCGGCTTAACTGTCTGCCCGACGATAAAGCCGTCAGTGAGAACGATGATCGCCTTTCGCCCCTTTACTGAAGCGAATTCCTTTTTGATCGCCTTGTAGATCGTGTCGTACATATCAGGATATACACCTACTCCGCGTTCGACCATGGGATCACGAAATGAATGCCTTAGCGAGCCGATCTTACCGCTCAGCTTCTTTCGGTCCGACGTCAGCTCACATTCCACGTTGATCGTACTCCGTTGATCGAATGTCATTACCACAGCCTGATCCGCGGGGTTGAGCTTATCAACAAAAGCCTTCGCTGCATCCCTTATAGCTTTAATATACGGCAGCGTACTGCCGCTCATGTCCAGAATGATCGCCACGCTCACCGGAGCCTCGGCGTCCGCAAAATACTCGATCTCTTGCTTCACGCCGTCAAGCTCGATCGAAAAATCATCCTTCTTCAAGCCGCCAACATACCGTCCATCACGATCGGTAACGATCATCGGGATATTGATCAACAACGTGTCGACCTTGATCGGCTCATCATCCGGCGTCGGCGAAGCCGTTGGTGTCGGAGTTTGTGCAAGGCTCACGGCTGCAAACAAAGCGGACAGAAACAGCACCAACACCATCTTAAAATGCCGATCTGCTCGCACGTTTCTCATTTATTGACCTTCTTGTAAACGACCTCTTTCCTCGCCCGTACGACAGAATCGGGCGTTGACACTTTTACCGTGATCTTTCGGCGTTCGCCGTTTTGGCCTGGTTTGGATGGGGCGTAGCCGAGGGTGTATTGGCGGACTAGTTCGGCGGCGACTTCGGCAAAGGTGTCGTTGAGGTCATCGATCTTTTCGACGTCGAATGTACGTCCGCCGGTTCGGGTGGCGAGGTCGGACATGTATTTTTTGGCCTTGGCGATTCGGTCCTGATATGGCTTGCTCTGTTTTATCTGGTCAGGAACGATCAGCAGCGATTGGGAGTTGAATTTGACGGTGTAGATCGTCGCACCGCTTTCCTCGGCATCCTTGAGCGTGCCTTTCGCACTCGGGCTCGAATAGCGTTCGGCATCGCTGCCTTCGGAAAACAGCACGATCGCCTTGCGGCCGTGAATTTTTGCGATCTTTTTTAATCCTTCGTCAACCGCCTCGAAAAGCAGCGTCATCGTGTCGCCCGCACGGGTTTCGATCCGAATACCTTTCGGCACATCCTTTATAAGTGTCTCGGGAATAGGCGTGAACCGGTCCGTACCGAAAGTGATCGCACTGAACCGATCCGTCGGCCGCATCTGCCGCACAAACGCGTTCGCCGCCGCTACCAAACGCGGCAGTTGAAACCTGATCGCTCCGTTTCGCTCAAGCAGCATCAGCACCGTGACCGAAGCGTCCGTCGTCTCAAACGAAGTGATCTCCTGCTCAACGCCGTCTTCGAAGATCTTGAAATCCGATTGCTTGAGAGTTGAGATGTATTTCCCCGAGCGGTCCAGCACCGAAACCGGCACAGCAACGTTGTCGGCATTGATCCTGATCACCTCGTCGTCCTGCGAATACGCAGAACCAACCGCCAGCAACGCCAGCACCATCACGAACAGCCAATTTTTCCTGCTGATACACCTGTCCATCGTGGGATAACTCCTGAACAAAAACTTAGGGGAAAGTGCGGGTAAGATTAGCACGGAAACTCCTCATTTTTCAACAATATTTCACCGCCACACGGCTTTCGATCTACAATTTCTTTGCCCCCACGGGCAGCCCGAGACGATCCGCCGCACATTGAGCCATTTGAACACACACCCAAATCAGGCGAGCCGTCAGTCAAAAGCGATAGCGGCATATTGAAACAGCTTCGCCCATCGATCGCTGTCGCTGTCATCACCCTGCTGATGACGATGGACCTCAGCCGCCCGATCTGGTGGGCCGTGCCAAAGCTCGCTGATATCCAATTCCCGTTTCGCTGGCTGTCGGTGGCATCCGTAGCGATCTGTCCGGCCGTGGCTTATTCCTTGTATGTATTCATCGGAAAGGTGAGGGACAAGAATATCGCGACTCTTTATGTCGTTGCGGTCGTGATCGCCGTCTCGGCGTCGCTCTATGCGATAAACGAACTAGTTTTCGACACCAACTATCTCGACCGCTCCGCCTTCATTGAACGCATCGAGTCCGTTCGCGGCGGTCCCAGTTTCCCCGACTAGCTACCCGTCGGAGCGTCGCAGATCAAAGATCTCAAACCAATGAACGGCCCGCTCGACCCGAACGGCCGCGAGGTCATCTCCACAAACATCCAAACCCACCACCGCCACTTCACATTCGCGGCTGGTCAACCAACAGAAATTCGGATCCGCACCTACTACTACCCGATCTGGAAAGCCACGATAACAACCTCAAACGGGACATCCATCGCGGAAACAAAAATGGCTGAAGACGGGACGTTGCTGATCAGCGTTCCAGCAGAGAGTTGTGAGATTTCGGTTGACTTTGGGGGCCGCTAAGACTGGACCGCAAGCGTCCCGCTTGCAAGAGATCTAGTTGAACCGCCGCTTCAATTCCGCCGCATATCTCCGGCTCACCGTCAGCGGATCCGTCATTTCCTTTAAGTGTATTTGATAGCTCCGACCGAACCACGATTCGACCTTCTCGACGAAGTCGAGATTCACGATCGCGGAACGATGAATGCGGATGAAGTGCTTTTCTGGCAGACGGCTTTCCCATTCTTTCAGCGTTTTTGCAACAAGGTGTTTTTTGGCATCCGTGGTGAAGACCTTCGTATAATCGCCATCGGCAACGATGCATTTGATGCTATCGATCTTTAGAAAACCGGAACGGCTGCCGATGTCGAGGAAAAGGCGGTCTTCGTATTCGAGTTTGCGAATGTCGACTTCCGATTTTTCCTTTTCGCCTTCAGCGAGTCGTTTGATCGATTTGGCGAGGCGTTCCGGATTCACTGGTTTTACCAAATAATCGATCGCGTTCACCTCAAACGCTCTGATCGCGTAGGCGTCGAAAGCAGTCACAAAGATAACGTTCAACCGCCGCTCAACTCGTTCGAGCAAGTCAAATCCGTTCTCATTCGAGAGCTGAATATCGAGAAATATAAGATTCGGCTTCTCGCGGTTGATCAGTTCGACGGCTTCCGACAGATCTTCCGCCTCGCCGACTACGATGACCTCGTCGTGTTCGGCGAGCAGACGCCTCATTTCCTTGCGGGCGAGACGTTCGTCGTCAACGATTATCGCTCTGTGTTTCATTCGCGATCTCTATCCGGGCGGTAACAAACCCGTCATCCTCACTCAACTCAAATCTGGCGCCTTCACCAAAAAGCGTGTGCAGCCGTTCGCGGACATTCCTTAAACCGATTCCGCTATCGTCATTGTTCTCCGCCGTGAGCATCCCCGAATTGGTTACATCTACAAAGAGGACGTTATTGATGACCCCCGCCACGATCCTCATCTCAAGCGGTTTCTTGCTCGTCCGCAATCCGTGCTTTACAGCGTTTTCGACAAGCGGATTAAGCAGAAAATTCGGCACCTGAAAGCTTTCTGCCGCTGGCTCAATGTCGAATTCGACGATCAGCTTATCCTCAAACCGTATCTTCTCGATCGCGAGATAGTTTTGCACTGCTTCGAGTTCGTCTCTTAGCGGCACCGTCTTGTTTGAACCGCCGACAAGCGAATAACGCAGGAATTCCGAGAGCTGCGTGATCATCTGCTTTGCCCGTGTCGAATCTTCATCGACCGACGCCCGGATCGAATTCAAGGCATTGAACAAAAAATGCGGATTGAGCTGATACCGCAGCATTTCGAGCTGTGCCGTTTGAGCCATTGCGGACGACTGCAGAGCTTTTTCACTTTCATTTTGCCACGAGATCCAGTGCTTTGCACCGAGATAAAGAGCACTCCACGCCGTCAACGTCATTGCATAATCAAGCCCGATCCGCGGACCGCGAGCGAGATAGCCCGGTGTGTCAAACGCGGTGTTGGTGAGATATACGAAAACACCTTCGATCGCCGTCCATCCGGTTCCGAGAACGACCGAACACGCGAGAACCAGCAGCACGATCCCTTTGATCGACAGCCGTTCACCAAAACGCTTGTAGATCGGACGCAAGAGAAACGAGGTCAGAACGAAACCGGTCAGCGATCTAAAACCTTTCAAAAACAACAGCGTCGTAAATATCGCCGGCGGAGCGATCGTCAGGAATGTCACATATATAACGACGAAATAGACGATCCAGCCGACTAGCTGGATCGTCCAAAACGAAGGAATGATCTTTCTCGGGTCAGATCGCGTCATTATTTCGCGGGCGGAGTTTTCGGTTCGGCATTAAAGCTCTTGCTCACTATCTTCCATTCCCCGTCGATCTTGAGCAAAGCCATATAGTCGATAAATTTGACCGTCGGATAATCGAGCGAGATCTTAGCGATCGCCGCCGTGCCGGAAATGTCGATGCTCTCGATCTTTCGCTTACGCTCGGCCTCATCCTTCGCAGCCGTTCCGGTAAACCGGCTCGCAAACTCCTCAACGTCCCAATTCATCACCTTCCCTTCCCGAAAAGCCATGATACGTGCATCTTTGTAGAACGCCTTTCGGATAAATTCCGGATTCCCGGTCGCCTGGCCCTGAATGTAGTTGTTCAGCGGAATCTTTACCAATTCCGCCTCCTTCTCCTGCCCGACCGCCCGATCCGCAAAAATGAACGCCGCCCCGATCATCGCGAACATAACAAATAACTTTCTCATAATTGCTTTCTCCTTATTATTTCGTTACCTTTTCAAACCTTACATTCTTCGCACCATAATTCGATACCAGAAATCCGGTGACCGCACCGCTTGCGTTCCGCACGAACTCGATCTGCGACACAAAGCCGATCTGCCCCGAAAACTTATCCTTCCCCGATTCCGTTAGTGGAATATTGCCGAGACGAATGTGGAAGAGCCGTAACTTTCCGTCCGTAGCCGTCATGGCGTATGCCGTGTCGAGATCAGCGTTATAAAAACGTCCTTCAAAATCTTTTAGATTGGCATTTGGCGGCTCAACGGAATTCTTTGCGGGAGTCGATGGCAATGGAGCAGGCGGTGGAAGCATTTCATCTTTCAGATACATCTCCGCGATCTGGATGCTGGTGACGAAATTCAGGTAATGCTCGTCATTGCTGAGAGCGACGATAGCGAGGTGCTTATCAGGAAACCGCCCGAGAAACGATCGAAAAGCCGCCGCGTGTCCGCCATGACTGATCAGGTGCAGCCCGCGGTAGTTCCAGTTGATCTGCCCTTTCGCGTGATAACCGGGGCCGTCTTCGGTGATCGACCAGATGGTTTTGGTGCCGTCATTGAGGAGTGACGGCTCGTTGAATCGTCGGATCAGCTCCGCATCGCCGACAGCGGGCTTATCGAGATTGATCGCCCATTTCGCCATATCCTCAACCGTCGTATAAAGATTCGAAGCCCCCGAAACACCGTCCGGAGACATTTTGCTCTTGTAAACACCGTTCTCAAGTTCGTAAGAACCTGCCCGGTTTATCACAATACGTTCGGGATCGTCGAGTATCTGCGTATCCGACATTCCGAGCGGCTCGAAGATATTCTTCCGTGCAAATTCCGCAAACGGCTGACCGCTCACGCGTTTTACGACCTCGGCGAGGAGCATATAGCCCGCATTGCTGTACAGAAATTGGCTTTCCGGCTCAAAGTTCAGCTCTTTATTGCGATACAGAAAGGTCAACGCGTTCTCGTTCGTCACCAGATCGCCGCTTCGCCAGCCGCTCAGAGCAAGCAATGCATCGCGAACTCCGCTCGTATGGCCAAGCAGATGTTTGATCCGAACCGTTTTACCGAAATCAGGCAATTCCGGGATGTACTTTCTGACATCGTTTTCCAGCGAGAGTTTCCCTTGCTTTTCGAGCAGGTAGATCGAAAACGCCGTGAACTGCTTCGAAACCGAGGCGATATTAAAAACAGTCTTCGTCGAGATCGGCTGGCCGTATTCCAAATTCGCAGAACCGTAACCTTTCTTGAAAACGACTTTCCCGTCCCGAACCACAGCCACTGCAACACCTGGCGTCGCGGCGTTATACCGCGAATAAAGCTCATCTATTTGCTTAGAGATCTGTGCGTCCGTGCCTTGTGCGTACGATGTATTAAATGCAACCGCGAAAACGATAAACATTAAAAAGGACGATAATTTGTTACCTTGTCGAGTCATTATCCAGATAATACCCGCGATCCGCTCGTATTAAGCTGACTTTTCGACAGACGGCAAAATACGTCGATAAGCGGACAGGTACTGAGGCAAAGCTCGTTCACGGTTGATACTCACGCGTTTTTTTGATTTACTCTTAGTTTTGCTTTTGTACGCTTATGAGTAATGCATTAACCGATTACCTTTCGAAATTTTCTGAGGCCGACTGGCTCGCTGCTGTTGATGAGCTTTTGCCTTGTGTTCACGATGTGGACAAGGACGCTTTGCAGATCTGGTTTCGATTTTATCCGCTCGATCTGAAAAGATATCTCGACACTACCGAAGACCGTGCCGCAGCCGAACTTGGGGTCGCTTTGCAGGGAAAATTCGGGCTCGAAGACAAGATCGATTCGTCGCACAGCTTTTTATACGGCCACCGTCACTGGAAGACCGTGAAAGCCGCGATCGAGGCTGAAACTGTTGTATTCAAGGACGAAACGCCCACGCTTATCGAAGAGGTCAAGGCCATCGGAATGGCGGTCGCGGAGAAGCTTCACGTCGAACGCCAGATGATCAACGCGATGGTCATCATCGGCCTGGCGACGCTGAATCAGGTCGGCGTTGATGCCTTCAAAGCCGCCGCCGGTGAGGTCGAGCAGCCGACGGGCATCATGGCAAAATCGCCGAACGCCGTTATCGCTGAGCGTGCAAAGGACGATTCGCAGGGCGTTTTCGGATTCCTCAAATCGGTCGACAAGAAGTTCTCGGTTGCGTGGCAGAATGCCGCGGGTAGCGGAAAATTTGCGGTCGTCAACGATCAGGAAGTTTCATCCGGCTCGTCTGCAGATCGTTCGCAGAACTGGCAGAAAACCGACGAACGTTGCTGGGAAGGCGTCATTCCGGTCGAATGCGTGGCCGCAAGCTGCGGCACCTGCTGGGTCGGAGTCCTCGGCGGAGCCGAGAAACTCACCGCCGTCAGCCGCCGCGAACGCCGTGCTATGGAAGTATTCGGCTACAACCAACCCGAAGGCGATCACCCAAATCTCCGTCTCGCCTGCCAGGCGAAAGCGACCGGCAACGCCACGATCGTGATTCCGGCCTGGAATGCTGTTTTCGGAAAGAAGGTTCGTGGAAATGTCGAAGATGTCGTACTCGAACCAAATACAACGTCAGCTCAGAAGCTTCGCGAAGTCGTAAAATCGGCTGTATCCGGCGAATAATTTAACCGCAGATAATCGCAGAAAACGCAGATAGGAAAGAGCTAAGCAACTCGATCTTATCTGCGTTTTCTGCGTTCATCTGCGGCAAAAGTTCCTAGATATAGTCCTCGTCCACAAAACACCACGCCCAATCGTCAAACACCTCGATCGATCGCATTACTGGCATGATCTGTCTTGTGAAAGTGTGCCGTTGCATGCTTATTCTTGGACGAATCACAGCAGCCAACGTGACCACAAGTGAGGCAGAGCCGCAAATGAAGCCATTCGTCGCCGCTCCGCAAACACTCGCCGCAGCCCGGAGCACTCGGGAAAACCGGCCTGATCTGATCGAGATGCGAGCAAGCCGACGCGTCGGCCTTTGGCGAATATTCGACCAACGTTTCCAGATCCAGGCCAGTCTCTTCTTTGAAAACCTCGATGGTATCATCAGCATAACTACGTGGTCGCGAGGTTGAAACTGAAGCCCCGGTTTGTTCGCTCGATGGCTGGTTTGCCGGTCGGAAGAATGCCGCACTCCGAGCAAAAGCTCGAGTTTCACCCGCGATCACCAACTCGTCGCCCGGCACGAGAACCATTTCCGCCGGCGGCAGATCGAATACCATCGAACCACGCACAACGCTCTGCACGCTCAACCCCATATTCATCAGCGAAAGAGCCGCGATCGCCTTCCCCGCAACCGGAGCGTCATCGCGAACTTTAACAGTTCGCGTGTCGAGGC
Organism: Pyrinomonadaceae bacterium; assembly: GCA_047600985.1. GTDB lineage: Bacteria > Acidobacteriota > Blastocatellia > Pyrinomonadales > Pyrinomonadaceae > OLB17. The sequence continues at coordinate 2,142,020 of JASGKA010000002.1, forward strand.
ATTCCTGGTCGGTTTCGCATTTGAAAACGGAAGTGTCGAGACTGAGATCCAGGAATGCCGAGTAGCCGTTCTTGCGAGCCAGTTCCTCGTGAGCCTCGATCTCTTCGGCCGGGATGCGGTAATCACGCAGTACGTCGCCAAATATTTGAACCACCGATTCCAGTTCCTCGGCAATGACCGCATCGGCTCCGGCATCGGCGAGGCCGTCGACCTCCGAAGTGTAGCGAGTTCGGACGACGATCCGCATCGTCGGGTTGAGCGAACGAGCGACCGCGGTTATTCGATGAGCTGTTCCCGGATCGTCATCCGGAATTACCAGCATTTTCGCATTATCAATGCCGACGTGATTGAGCAAAAACTGCTTTGTCGCATCGCCTCTTACGACTGGAAACCCGGCATTCTGAGCCTCGTTCGCACTGTCAGGATTCAGCGTTGTGATCACGTACGGAATGCCCGAACCCGCCAGAACACGCACCAGCCATTTTGCAGCTTTTCCATATCCGGCGACGATCACGTGGTCTTCGAGTTGGAGCGGTTCGTCCATTTCTTCCGCACTTTGCGAAACGCCCGAAACCTCGCGTTTGCGGACGATCTTCGCCGAGAGCCCCGAGCCGATATTCATCAGCAGCGGCGTCAGAACCATCAGAACAACAGTGGTCGCAATGAACGTCTGCGATCCCGAAGTTCCCATGCCCATCGGGTAAAGGCCGGCTTCGCGTCCGGCTCGTTCAAGCACGAACGAGAATTCCCCGATCTGTGCGAGCATTAGAGCCGACGCCGCAGCGACCGGAGCTTTGTATCCGAGCACCCGAACGGAAAATCCGGTTGTGATGACCTTGATAGCAAGCACGACCGCGATCGCGGCGAAAATAATCGGGAGGTTATTGACCAGATAGCTGACGTCGAGCAGCATTCCGACCGAGACGAAAAAAGTTGCCGAAAATAATATCTGCAGCGGCAGCGTCTCACTCAGAGCGTGATGAGAATAGCTGCTTTCGCTGACCATCAGCCCGGCAAGAAAGGCTCCGAGCGAAAGGCTCACGCCAGCGAGACTCGTCAGGTACGCCGTGCCAAAACAAATTGCAACGATCGACAGCAGAAAAAGCTCGGGCGAGCAAGTCTTTGCGACCATCTCGAGGATCTTCGGCATGATCCGTCGGGCAACGACGAGGACGAGCAAAATAATGCCGCCCGCCTTTGCGAGAGCAAGTCCGATCCCGACAGCTCCGTCACCGCCCGTTCCGGCGAGCACGGGAACGAGCATCACCATCACAATGATCGCCAGATCCTGAAATATCAGCAGTCCGAGCCCAACCTGTCCCGGCTGCGAATTGGTCTCGCTTTTATCGGCAAGCAGCTTGAGCACGATCGCCGTCGAACTCAACGCCACGAGCATTCCCGTAAAAATACCGCTCCGCCAATCCACTCCGAAAATGAGCAAAACGCCCGCCGTAACCGCTATAGAGAGCCCGACCTGCATCGTTCCGCCGCCAAAGATCAGCCGCTGGATACGAGCGAGTTTCTCCAGGCTGAACTCGATACCGATCGTGAACAACAGCAAGATCACACCGATCTCCGCTGTCGCATCGACGAGTGTTTGATCCTTGACCAGCCCAAACGCGTTCGGCCCGATCAGCACTCCGGCGATCAGAAACCCGACGATCGGCACCAGTTTCAACCGAAAGCAGATGTACGCAATGACCGCCCCAGCCACGATCAACGCGACCGCCTCAGTCATATACTGCGGTATCGCCCCAGCCGCAAGCACCACGGGCATTTCGAATAGATTCATTTGGAATATCTTAACGGAAAAGTGAGAAAAGACGTACAAGTTACCACTTCAAAACCGGAACCGGATTCAACGGATGACGGCAAAACCAACGACCGGCTCGACGAACTAGCTGTTTGTGAAAGCCGTGATTCGGAAATTCCCTCCTGACCGCCCGCACATGTTCGGCGGGAACACCACATTTCAACAATCCAAGCGAAAAATCGACCAGGTCGCCTTTCCGAAATATCTCGGCTAGCGGATCCGCATTGTGACGAACCCGATGATGCAGATCGATCATCTCGCAGATCTCCGCGTTCCACTCATTCAAACCGTTGCGGTCGAGGTATTCCATCGCGAGATCGACCGACGGCGGCAGATAGTCGAACGTGTCCGCCGTCCAAATGCCAAGATCGTGAAAGCTGCCCGCGATCACGATCTTTTCCCGCTGTTCAGCATCGAATTCGCCCTGCAAGAAGCAAAAATTGACCATCCGATAAACGTGATTCCGGTAACCGGCGAGATCCTTGCCTAGCTCATTTTTATGAGCCGAAAGGATCTCGTCGATCAGCGGAATATCGGTTTCGATCATCGCAATTTACGCCGTCGCGGACGAGGTCGCCGGAATGCGTTCGTCTAGCCACGCCTGAATGTCGGCGAGCACTTCTTCTTTGCCGAGATCGGCAAGCAGATCGTGATAATGCCCTTCGTAGAGTTTGAGCGTCTTATCGGCGGAACCTGCCGTGTCGTAAAACTTCTGGCTTCCCGCAGGCCGCGTTGCTTTGTCTTCAGTTCCGTGAATTATGAACACTGGAACTTTGATCTCAGGAAAATGTTTGGTAAGAGCTTCGGCCGCCAACAACAAAACTCTTGCGGTCTCAGCGGGCTGTGCCTCTTTGTGGATGAGCGGATCGTTGTTCATTCTCTCGACATGAGCAGAATCGCGTGAAAAATCCGCATTGTTCAAGGAGAATACATGAACGTGCGGCAACAGCTTACCAATTCCCTCAAGAGCGAGTTGAACCAGGTGAGGCAAGCCAACATTATAAGCGAAACTCTCGCAGATCAATCCCGCGATCTCATCTTGATGCTCGTAAACGTACGAAGTTGCGATCACGCCGCCAGCGCTGTGGCCCAGAACATAGACCGGCAATCCCGGATGCTCGGAACGGGCGATATTCACCAGCGAATCGACATCGGTCAGATAATCCGACAACTCCTCGACATAAAACCGCTCGCCTTCTGAGTTCCCGCGACCGCGGAGGTCAAGCGCATAAGACGCAAGCCCATGAGCGGCAAACTGCTCACCCGGCCATTCCATGTAGCCGCTGTGAGCATTAAATCCGTGGATCAGGATCATGATCGCGCGTGCCGAACCGGTCGCTTCCCATGACTTGGTCGCTATCTTCAAACCGCCTACGCCTGTAAATGATGATTCTTTCATAGTTCTCGCTCCTTGTTTGTGTGATGTTTATTACCGTGTGAAAAACTTCCTCAACTCTGACTTTGTCTCGGCTGGCCGCTCTTCGGTCAGCCAGTGGCCGGTGTTGGCAAAAACAACGGACCTGACATCCGTTGCCACCATTTTTGCCTGGCCTTCCAGCAGCGCTCCCATCGAACCGTCGCCGGCGATAGTCAAAACGGGCATCGTGAGCTTGGTCAACGCAAATTTCCGATTATCCTCAGCGTCAGCCCGATTGAACGCTTTGAACAGCTCAAAAGCCGCCCGCATCACGCCTTCCTTTGCATAAGCCTTCGTGTAGCGAACGCGGCTTTCCTCGGACATGCCTTTGTCGTTCGCCGCAAGTTCGTCCCAGAAGTGACTGAGAAACACTCGCTCACGGCCCTTCACCAACGGCAGTGCGTAGGCACTTTCTACAAAATGAAAATGCCAGGTCTTTTCGTTGTTAAAGATCTGGTCCCAATAATTGCCGATTCCCGGGATCGGAGCCTCAAGCAAGGCGAGTTTCTCAACCTCGTCAGGAAACTGCGCCGCGTACGCGTAGGCGACCATCAGCCCGATGTCGTGACCGACCATGTCGATCTTTTTGTACCCGAGGCTCTTCACGAGTTCATGGACGTCGACCGCCGCCGTCTTTTTGTCATAGCCGGTCGCCGGCTGCGACGATTCGCCGATGCCCCGAAGGTCAGGTGCAATGATCGTAAAATCTTTGCCGAACTCCTCGAACATCGTCGTCCACATGTGAGACGTTTCGCCAAACCCGTGCAGAAACACGAGAGCGTTCTTTCCGGTTCCGGCTTTTAGATAATGGACTTTGACACCGTTGACCGACGCCATTTTGGATTCGTATGCAGGTTTCTGAGCGTTCGCAGCAATTGCCGCGAACACGAGAATAAACAGGATGTAACCGATCGATGATCGGTTCAAATGAATAGTAGTTGATGTCATGATCTACCCCTTTATGAATGCCAGTAGATCTGCGTTGACGATCTCGTGATGCGTCGTACACAACCCGTGCGGCAGGCCGGGATAGACCTTGAGTTCGGCATTTGGGACGAGTTTCGCAGACAGCAATGCAGAATCCGCAATCGGTACGATCTGGTCGTCATCGCCGTGCATTACGAGCGTCGGAACATCAAATTTCTTGAGATCCTCGGTAAAATCCGTTTCCGAAAATGCCTTGATGCAATCGTAACCGCCCTTGTAATCGCCGTTCATACCCTGCCGCCACCAATTGTTGATGATGCCTTGGGAAACGTTTGCTCCCGGACGGTTGAACCCATAAAAAGGCCCGGTCGGCAGGTCGAGGTAAAGTTTCGCCCGATCCGCGACATATCCGGCACGAAGCCCGTCAAATACCTCGATCGGCGTCCCGCCCGGATTTGCTTCGGTTTTGACCATTTGCGGCGGAACCGCTCCGATCAAGACCGCTTTCGCAACCCGCGAAGTGCCGTGATTGCCAATATATCTCGCAACCTCGCCGCCGCCGGTCGAATGCCCAATATGAACAGCGTTCTTGAGATCCAGCGCGGCGGTTAACTCCGCAAGATCAGCCGCGTAGGTGTTCATCTCATTCCCTTCCCAAGTCGCTCCCGAACGTCCGTGACCGCGGCGGTCGTGAGCGATGCACCGAAAACCGCGCGAGGCAAAATAAAAGATCTGAGCGTCCCAGTCGTCAGAACTGAGCGGCCAGCCGTGGCTAAAAACGATCGGCTGGCCATCGCCGCCGGTGTCTTTGTAGAAAATACTTGTTCCGTCTTTTGTTGTAATGGTACCCATCTTGTTCTCCTGTGTCGGACTGTAATGTAGAGAATTCCCACAGATTGCGGAAACATTGGTTCAACTTTTCGGGATGAAATGTTGTGTGAATTGAGTTTGTTAAATAATTATACAAATAGCGAATAATTGCAACGAATTTCTTCCTTTGTGACCGAAAGTTAAGATAACAAGTCTTCTAAACAAAAAACGGCTCCGCGAAAAAGCAGAGCCGTAAATGAAGAAGACATAGAAACTTTATCGAGAACCGCCGCTCGCGAGCAGCTTCTCACCCGTCAACCACGACGATTCGTCCGAGGCCAGAAAGACGGCAACCGGAGCGATGTCATCGACCTGCCCGACGCGGCCGAGCGGCGTATTTGCGACCGCCCAATCTTCGAATTCCGTGCCGAGGAACCCCGCTGCATGAACACCCTCGGTCTCGACCATTCCCGGATTCAGAGCATTGACTCTGATTTTCCGCGGTGCGAGTTCGCGTGCCAAAACGCCGGTTATCGCGTCCACCGCACCTTTTGTTCCCGTGTAAACCGATGAATTCGGCGGCGTCAGAGCCGTCACCGCCGAGCCGATGTTGATCACGCTTCCGCCTTCGGTGAGGTATTTTGAAGCGGCTCGCGTCGTCAGCAAGGTGCCGAGAACGTTCACACCAAAGATGCGGTTAAAATTCTCTTCCGTCACATCTTCGATGGCATTGAATTCGTAAACGCCCGAGTTATTCACGACGATGTCCAGTTTGCCAAAATTCTCGATCGCTGCCTGAATGATCCCTTCAGTATCGGCCGTTTTTGAGACGTCGCCTTTGACGGCAACAGCCTTTCCACCCGCTGCCTCGATCTCGGCAACGACCCTGTCAGCTCCGTCTTTGCTGGTCGCATAATTCACCACCACCGAAGCTCCTTCGGCCCCAAATGCCTTTGCGATCGCTGCTCCGATTCCCTTCGAAGCTCCCGTTACTACTGCTACTTTTCCTGCTAATTTGCTCATTTTGTTCCTTCCTTGCTTTTGAGAAGCGTTAATTGTCCTAAGTGATAATTCAAATGATTTGTCCTGCTGATCAGGACCGCGATGCGGTTGCGAAGCGGCTCGTTCGCGAAATCCTCGTCCGAAACCGCCGTGTGTTTGTCGAACCAGTCGTTCGGCGAAAGCCGCTCGAAATTCTCGCGAAGCACACCCAGCAGATCTGCCCAGACGCGCCTGGTTTCGGCTATAGTCGGCCGCTCGGTTACCGAGCCTTCCGGATTTTTCAGAAACGCCGCTTCCAGATCGGGAAAGCGTTTGTCGCCGAACCCGAGCAGCGGCAGCATAGCGTCGTTGACCGCGGCGAGGTGGCCGATGATGTAGTGCCCGGTATTGCGGTCGGGCGAAATTTGTTTCTGTAGCTGCTCGTCCGAAAGCTCGAATAAAAGCTCGCTCAGACGGTGATTCGTACCGTGCCAAACCTCTAACTGCGAACGCACGGCTAGCTCGCGGTCATCCATTTTCCTACTCGTCGCTTGTGCTGACATGTTGTTTCCCTCCTGATTTTTCGTCAAAAAAAAGCACGTCACCGGCATTTCACCAGTGACGTACAGCTAAATTGTGGCCCGTTTACCAGGGCAATTCTTGCCCGAGATGTATAAATTTGCCCGAATATCCGTCCGCCGGAAGCGTGGCAAGATCGACCGAGGTCTTTGCACCTTCCTCAACCGGAATTTGGCCGTTCTGATTCATATCCGTTACGACCGAACCCGGATGAGCGGTGTTTACCTTTATGTTCGTATCTTTTAATTCGTGGGCGAGATGGACGACGTAGCCGTTCAAAGCCGTCTTAGAAATGTTGTACGCCGGGACCTTGTAATTATAGATCTCCGAGTTCGGATCTGAATGCAGGCCCAACGAACCCAACCCGCTCGACAAGAATACGATGCGTCCCGCGTCCGATTTCTTAACGAGCGGAAGCAAAGCCTGCGTCACGTCGATCGTGTTGAAAAAGTTCGTATCGAACGTCTTGCGAAACGTCTCCTGCGTAGTCTTACTCGCCGGAACCGGAACGCCATTGTCGAATTCCTCAGCCAGGAAAATCCCCGCATTGTTGATCAGAATATCGAGCTTGCCGTATTTCTCCTCGATCGTTTTCGCGGCCGCCGCGTGCGTCGCTGTGTTATCGACGTCAATGTCGATGTACTCGACATCCAGCCCTTCAGCCTTGAGCGTCGCTTCGGCTTCCTTGCCTTTCGCCTCGCTGCGAGCCCCGATCAAAACCTTGATACCCTGCTTACCCAACTGACGTGCCGTCTCAAAACCGATCCCGCGATTTGCTCCCGTTATAAGTGCGATTGTCTGTGACATGATATTTTCCCCTCTCGTGTAAATCTTTCGTAACTTATTTTGTTACAGTTAAAGTCAAAAATAATGTTCAAAACGTAACTGCAATAACGACCCATTCGATCTGCACCGTCCTGAACATTTGTAACAGTAACTGTTACATTTCAGTTTGTCAATAGCTCTGCAATATTTTTTTCGCTAACTCGATCCGTTCTGTCTCAGATAGATAAAGGTAATACCTTTGACGATTCGTCGACTCTACGCCTCCACTAAATAATATTTCGATAGCCCAGAAATTACACGGCAAAATTGATATCTTCAGCGAGGCCAGATCTTGAAATAGTCACCTAATTGGTCTTACCAATCTTTTTACCTGATATCGATTGGTTAAGGGTGTATATCCTTGACACGGTTGCCATTATCCTATATAAAGAGCAGGTATTCACCGTTTCAGGTCACCGAAACTCAACTTGATTTTGCTTTTTTGCTGCGTCGCGGCCCTTAGTCCGGATCAGCCATGCGTTGAATCGAGGAACGGGGCGACGGCGCTATTTGGAGACAAAATGAGAAAGAACCCGATGTTGCGTTTAGCCATCGCGGCGATAGCCGCATTGATACTAGTAACCGCCGTAATTGCCCAGGATTACAGAGGCACGGTACACGGCACGATCGCCGACGACGTAGGAGCGGTCATTCCCGGAGCCAAGGTGGTGCTCCGAAACGATGAGACCAAAGTAGAATCGACCCTTGTGTCGAAAGATGACGGTCGATTTTCATTCGATTTTGTCGAGCCCGGAACCTATTCCATCATCGCGGAAAAAAATGGTTTCAAGAGAACTGTTCAGCAAGGCTTTCGCGTAGCGATCAACGGGGACATAACTGTCGATGTGAAACTCTCGATCGGAGACGTCGCGGCGACGGTCACGGTGGAGGATAACCCGGCGGCGATCAGTTTCAGCACCAGCGGCACATCGCTTACACTCGACAATACGACGATCGACCAAATGCCGGTTCGCGGCCGCAACCCTTACAACATCATCACGCTTGACCCGTCGATCAACGGCGGTGAGAACGCGAACGGCGAGAATCGCCCGTATCACCATGCTTACGCTAATGAAATGGATGCAGGCGGAGGAACAACCCGATCGAACGAAGTGCAGTTAAATGGCACTGCCCTGACCTCAAGCTACAAAGTCGCTTACACTCCGTCGGTCGATGCCGTTCAGGAAGTCACCTTCTCACGCAGCACCGTTGACGCGGAACAAGGCTTCAGTTCTGGCGGAACCATCGCCCTGAACATGAAATCAGGCACGAGCAAGTACAAGGGAGCCGCATATATATATAAACGTGACCCTCGGTTCAATGCCTTCGGTGACCCGACGATCGTGAGAACCGCTGGCGCAGATGAAAAAGACTTTCGCGGAACACGCCTTACCATGATGGGCGGCAATATTGGCGGTCCAATCATAAAGAAAAAGCTTTTCTTCTTTTCTTCCTACGAACACTGGAACGACAACCGGCCGATCACCGTCAAATTGAACGTGCCGACGGCATTGGAAAAAGCAGGAGATTTCAGCCAGTCCGGCGTTGCTGTTTACAATCCTTACACATCGACGAGCAACAGTTCAGTACGAACCCAGTTCACGGGAAATCTGATCCCGCAGAGTTTGTGGGATCCGGTTGCCGTCAAACTGCTGGCACTTCTGCCGCTGCCTAACGTCCCAGGGCAAACGGAGAACTGGCAAGGTTCAAAGGTCGAAAAAACCAAATACTGGAACGCTTCGACCAGGATCGACTGGAATATCAACGAAAAACTGAAAACATATTTTTCGTATGGCCAATTCCGTGCGAGCCCACAGGAGGCAAATCCAACCGAGGCCAAACTTTTTCCTCTCAATGGCAGCAATCGTTTCGGCCTGAATCTCTCGGCTGACGTTGTTTATAACCTGAACAATAACACCGTGATGAATTTCCGTGCCGGATATTTCCGGTTGACGGATGAATATGCCAACGACAGCAGTTTGCTCGGCGCCTCCGGGCTGTCGAACCTTTGGGGCAGCAACACTTTTTACTCGTCACTTTACACGACCGATCAGGTTTACTACCCGGCGATCGATGTACGCAGCAATGGCGGCACAACGTACCGTTTTGGCCGCCCGGGACGAGAATTTTGGCAGCATCCCGAGGGATATAATAGCTCGCTGAGATTGAACTCCGTCTGGGGAGACCACGCATTGAAATATGGCGGCGAATACCGCGTGAACAAAGGAAAAGCGGCGCGTTTTGAACCACTCAACTTCACCTTCAGAAGCGAATTGACCGCCATCAGCCAGAGTGTCTCCGGAACTCAGCTCCTGACGACGGGTTCGCCATGGGCATCGTTTTTGATGGGTGCACTGCAGAACAGCAGCTCGGCCCGTCTTGTACCGATCCAGGAAGTCGTCGGTAAAGGATATGCCGCATATTTCCAGGATGATTGGAAATTCAACAAGAACCTGACTTTAAACCTCGGACTTCGCTGGGAGTATGAACCAGGTCCGGTAGATGCTCAGAATCGTCTGTCCCAATTCCTGGATCTGAGCGTTCCAAACGCGTTGGTAGCCGCAACGCCGCCACCTGCGTTTGATTCGAGAGTGACCGCGATCCTCGCCGGTATGGGACAAACGCCTAAATATAACGGTGCCTGGATCTTTGCGAACGCCGAAAATCGAAACGCCTGGGATCGAAGCCCCACCGACTTTTTGCCAAGGATCGGAATGGCATACCGCATGAGCGACAGGTCATCTCTGCGGATCGGCTGGGCAAGATATATTCAGCCTTCGTCGCGAATCCGAGACACGCTGGGCGATTTTGTCGATGCTTATACCGGATATTCAACGGTTACTAGTACGTTAAATCCGATATTTACCACGAGCCCCGCCACAAGCTGGGTCACCACGCTTGCAAATCCGTTTCCGACTTCAGGAGTTGGACTCAATCCCGTACAACAGCCTACGGGTCAGTCTTTAGGGATCTACACAGGATTAGGAAATACGGTCAATTTTGACGAATTCGACCAAAAACCGCCGATCAATGATAAGATCACGGTAGTTTATCAGCGAGAGATCTGGAACAAGATGGTGTTCTCCGCAGATTATTTCATTAATCTCGGTTCCCGCCTTCCGCAGCGAATCGATCTGAATGCCACGGATCCAGAATATTTCTATACGCATCCAAGATCGGAATGGAATATCAATGTCACGAATCCGTACCGCAATTACCTCACCGCAGCGACTTTTCCGGGTACGCTTAGAAACTCGACGACTGTCGCTATCTCGCAATTGCTGCGTCCGTATCCGATGTATCAAAACATCTTTCAGACGAATACAGATCTGAGGAAATCCAGGATCCAATCGTTGAAGTTCCAGGTGCAGCAGCCAGCATACAAGGGCCTGATCTTCACGGTCGCATACGCCTACAATGATGAACGTACCAAGGAGGCTATCGACGACCTTGCATTGTATCGCAAGGAATTCACTTGGTACCCAACCGATGCTGCAAAACACCGAATTACGAATGTGATAACCTGGGACATTCCTGTCGGAAGAGGAAAAACCTTCCTGGCCGGTGCGTCGAGAACGGTAGATTACATCCTCGGCGGCTGGCGGCTCACTGACACGACACGTTACTATTCTGGACGTTTGCTGCAGTTCTCCGGCTACAATCCGTTGACTGGGGCCCCCAGCGGTGACCGATTGACCGTGACAGGAAATCCCGTTATCAAGGGAGCGACCAATGATCGCTGGTTCGACGCCTCGGTATTCTCGCTCGTAGATCAAACGGTTCAGAATCAGCGAAGAACGCATCCGTTGAGTTTCCCCGGTTTGGTCGGGCCGTCAACGTTCCAGACAGATGCGACACTGAGCAAAGCGTTTCCGGTTCACGAGGGCATGAAGCTTGAGTTTCGCTTGGAAGTTTACAATGTACTCAACAACATCAACTGGGAAAACCCGAACGTGACATTCGGAAACGCGACCTTTGGCAAAGTAACTTCGAAACGCACCGCCTACGTTGGCCGCGAGGTGCAATACGGTTTGCGTTTTGTGTTCTAAACCCTGAATGCGAGGAGTTCCCTTCAAACCGGAACTCCTCTCAATCCATTCCTCACAACCAGCTTTTTACCCGCCGTGAAATATCCATCAGCGATCCTTCTACTATTCCTTTCTACCGCAATTAACATCGCCGCTCAGCAATTCCGCGATGATTTCGCAGCGGGCTCTTTGGATTCCGGATGGAACACGATCCGGGAACCTGAGCGTTCACGTATCTCGATATCTTCACGGCCGGGATTTTTGCAGCTGAGAGGTTCAACCGTTACCCTCGATGATACTGAGGTGGCTCCCGTCTTCATTGGTCGAAAACTCTCGACAAATACCTTTCAGGCTGATGCTAAACTCGAATTCGACCCGACAAAGGAAAATGAAACGGCAGGCGTTGTCCTGCGGCGATCGGAACGGGAGCGGTTTGAATTCGGCATACGAAAGTCAGCAAACTCTCGCGAACTATTCCTTCAGTTTGTGATCGGAAGCGTTCGTTCTTATCCTGCCGTTGAGAAGATCCGGTCCGGCCCGATCATTCTTAGAGTCCGCGGCTTTGCAAAGTACTACCGATTTTCCTACTCGCTCGACGGCAAAACCTTTATCGAGGTCGGCGGTGTTGAAACTCGTCTGATAGACGGCGAGACAAATCCGCAAAAGATCGATATTGGCCTTTTTGCGACTGGAAACGGGGTCGAAAGCAACTCGAACGCCGACTTTGACTGGTTCGAATACGGCCCCGCAGCCACTGATCCATACGCGGACCTCGTGACCACCGATCCGTCGCTGCCAAAAGGCTACACGATCTTCTCGGTCGCCGCCGCCGAAAAGGGCATAATACAAAAATACCCGTTCATAACGCGTCCGAACGCAGATGTTCCGCCCAACGTTGAAGCTCACAACGGGCTTGTGTACGCAAATTACGGCAGCCGTGCGATGAAACTGGATCTGTTCAAGCCAAAGGGCAGAGGCCCGTTTCCGGCGGTGATCGTGGTCCACGGCGGTGCATGGATCACCGGTAACCACAAGATGGAAAATCCGCTCGCGATCGCACTCGCCCGGCGCGGTTACGTTGCGGTGACGGTTGAGCATCGCCTGTCCAATGAGAAGAAATATCCGGCGCAGATACACGATCTGAAAGCATCGGTGCGGTGGCTGCGGGCGAACGCGAAACGCTGGAACATCGATCCAGCCCGCACCGGTGCTGTCGGAGCATCATCCGGCGGCCACCTTGTTGCTCTGCTTGGGGCAACCAACGAGATACCGATGTTCGAAGGCGAGGGCGGAAATTCAAAGTTCTCGAGCCGCGTTCAATCAGTCGTGGATATCGACGGCACTGCAACGTTCATTGATCCGGGGAACATCGAAAAAGAGATAAAGGGCCCCTGGAACACCAATACGACCCTCACCGGCTTTACCTACGCCCAAAATCCGGCGATCTGGGCCGAAGCCTCGCCGATCACCCACGTAAATCCCAAAAGCGCACCGACCTTGTTTCTTAACAGCAGTTCGAATCGCCCCTTTCAGCAACGCGAAGAAATGAGTGCAAAGCTTCAGGCTCTGGGTATCAAATCCGAGATCGTCGTCGTGCCGGATACTCCGCACCCTTTCTGGCTGTTTCGTCCGTGGTTCGATACGACCGTCGAGAATATCGACCGGTTCTTTCGGCTTACGCTAACGAAAACCCGTAGATAAATCTGACTTGCCGGCTTTGCGTCTTTCGCCGTTTGCGACGAAAATTCTAGCTATTGCCGTGGAAAATAAAACACCCGTTTCACCTGTCTTACTTGTCGTGATCGCCGTACTGCTCTGGAGCACCGGCGGCATGTTCATCAAACTCGCGACAAATCTCGATGCGTATCAGGTGACGTTCTTCCGTTCCCTGCTCGCCGGGATAACGGTGCTGATCCTGACGTGGCGTGACGGATTGCGAATCAACGCCTTCGGAGCGATGTGCTCGGTGATCTACGCGACGCTGCTGTTCCTGTTTGTCTGGGCCACCAAACACACGACCGCCGCGAACGCCATCTTTCTCCAGTACACCGCTCCTATATATATACTGATCCTCGCCCCGTTCGTCATCGGCGAAAAATTCCATATTCGTGATCTCGTCACCGTCATATTTTGCCTGGCCGGAATGAGCCTTTTCTTCGTCGGCGATCTCTCGATTGGCGATTATCAGGGCAACATCGCAGCTCTCGGATCCGGAATATTCCTCGGCCTCTACATCATGCTGCTCCGGCACCCAAAAGCCATGGGAATGAGCGGCACGATCACGGTCATCTATGGCAATTTCCTTCTCGCCCTGCTTACGCTGCCATCCGGGATCGCCGCACTGCCGACCGCATCATGGAGAGACTACGCCGCCGTCGGATTCCTCGGCGTCTTTCAAATCGGCCTTTCGTACATTCTATTTATAAAGGGCGTCCGCGGCGGCACACGCCCGCTCGACGCCTCGATCATAGGCTTCATCGAACCGCTCCTAAATCCAGTGTGGGTCTTCTTATTCATCGGCGAAAGGCCCGTGAAGGAAGCGATCATAGGCGGCATAATAATTGTCGCGACGGTCTGCGTCCACACACTCGTCCAATATCGCACCAGATCAAACGATCGCTCGGAAGCGGCCAGCTAATAACCTAACAGCCGAACAAATTTCCCGTTGCTTTTCCGAATATCAAAATGCGACAATGTTCGGAACGAGCCCCCTTTCGTACCTAGACATCACGGTTAGTATTCTTGAATCGTATGCCTTTGCTCTCTCGTTATATCGTCGTATTCGCTGTTTGCACCTTATTGCTCGTCGCGGGCGCGTCGAGGATAAACGGACAAGATAATCTACTCAAATTTGAACGAAACAAGATGTCGGGCGATCGTTCGGGATCCGTCTCGATCATCGCGAAAGGCGGATCTGAGATAATTGATCGCCCATTCGGAAATGAACCGTGTCCTGCGGCAAATATTGGCTACAATCAGGCGATCCACAGCATTATGAGTATCTCAGATTGCCCGATCGGCAGTGGACGTTATGCGGAAATATTTGTATTCGAAGGCCTCGCCGGACAACAGATATCGATCCGCGTTCAGTCGACCGAAATGGATCCCTACATAGGATTGTTCAGCGTAGACGATGAGTCTTTTCAGATCGAAGACGACAACGGCGGTGGCGGCGCGAATTCGCTCATCGAAACCACGTTGCCCGCCGACGGCTATTACATAATAGCCGTAACGACGGTAAGGGGCTTGCCCTATGGCGGCTACGACATTACTCTCGATAAGACACCACGATGTACTTACACTGTCTCGCCCGCTACTCTTCAAATCCCGGCTTTAGGCGGAAACCTCGATGTTTCGGTCACGACGGATGTCGGCTGCTACTGGACAGCGGTCTCTAACAGCCGTCCGCATGTCGGCCTGATCAACGACGGCAGCATGGTCAACTATGACGGGATAATACGTCATTACGGCCATGGAACATTCACTCTGACCGCAGATCTTAACGACCCAGGCTCGACGTTCACGGGGTCATTGACCGTAGCCGGGCAAACCATTCCGCTTACTCAGCTAGCCTTAGCGTGCACGTATGCTCTGAGTCAGAATTCGGTATCGGTTAGCGGAGCACCCCAAACGCTGCAACTTGACGTCATCACACAAGAGGGATGTCCCTGGACCCAAATAAATAACAATGGCTGGCACAACGCCACCAACGTATCGGCTGGTGGATTGATCCGAGGCCCAAAGAGCCTGAGCTACTTTATCAACAACAACAGCTCAGCCGTGACCAGAGTCGGCACCGCAACCATAGCCGACCTTACGTTTACGATCACTCAGGCGGGCCTTGCGTGCACCTATTCTGTTCCAGTCAATAACATCCAGGTTCCTGCCGAAAACCCGACCGGGACATTCAGGGTCGAGACCCAGGAATTCTGTACCTTCGGATTTAATAGCGGCCCTACTGGATATCTCGTCCAGTTTCTTGTGCCGGTGCAGTACGGCCCGCGGGATGTCACGTACGTATTCCAGCGAAACATCGAGGCTCGACCGAGAGTGGTCAACGCCCGGCTCCTCGCCATCGAAGGCACGGTGTCGATCCCAATAACACTAACACAGGCTGGCGCGGCCTCATTTCCTAAAACCATCTCGGGCCGCGTCGTTTCCCCGACTGGAATGCCGCTCAGAAACGTCGTCGTCACGCTGACGGACGATGTCGGCAACAAACGCTATGCAACGACGTCGTCGTTCGGGCTTTACAGCTTTGACGCGATGACCGGATATTACTATCTGCTCTCCGCCGCTTCAAAGCGTTACAGGTTCTCGACTCAAGGCGTCTTTCTACAAACGGACACCGGCCCAACCGATATGCAGGCGCTGGAATAAAGCCTTAGACCTAACGTCCTATCACTGGGCAAACCAACCGGCGGATGTCGCATCATAAAATTATTATGAAAAAGCTACTTCCTACCGTTCTCTCGATTTTTGCGTTGTTTGTGATCAGCGGCTTCGCACAGACCGCCTACAATGACAACGAAGCGTATCAGGTTTACGCGGCGTTGCTGCCTGCGGAGTGGACGGTTAAGGAAGCGAAGGCGAAAAAGCTGGTGATCGTTGGGGAGACGTCAGACTTTCGCAGCTTTGCGAGAGAGAAAAAGGAAAGTATTTGTCTCGTTCCCGCCGAGGGCGAAGAGTCGATCTACGCTCCGGTTCTCAAGAACTACGTCGATGTCAACAAAACCAAATGGACGCTCCAGCGTAAGTTTCCTGATGGCATATCGTACGAACTCGTGCCGTCGCTCGACATAGACGCGATCTTCAAGACAAAAGGCATAGAGGGCTGGAAAGATTTTTATGCGAAGTATCCTGACTCCGGCGGCAGCATAACGCTTTCAGCGGTTGGTTTCAACGCTGACAAGACCTTCGCTATCGCTTATGTCGGCCACTCTTGTGGCGGCCTTTGCGGCGGCGGCCGATACCACGTCTTGAAAAAAGCGGACGGCAAATGGACCGAGATCAGCTGGAAGGGCCAATCCTGTTCCTGGGCTTCGTAGCATGGGGAGCTAGCTGAGCAGCCACTCTTCAGCCTCTACAATGTCGGAGAAGAGCCTGGCTCGAGCACCGCGGTTTGCGGTTGCGGTTTCTACAAATTTGAGTGAATCGTTTAGCGACGGATACGGATTGACGACCGCGAGCTTGATATTCTGCAGGACCTTTGCAAACCTCTCGGCCATAAAAAAGACCGCCGCATCCGGGAGCATTTCGGGGATCTCGCGAACGAAAAGTATACGGTCGGCATTGTGAGTTTCGCAAAACTCCACGGCCTCGGTGAGAAAGCCGAAAACGATCTCTTTTGTGGTAGTCGGAGCTGCGACGCGGCCGAAAACGTAGCCCGGACGCATTTCCAAGGTCAGATCGTATAACTTATCAACCAAATTCCCCACCTCCCGGAGTGATAAACCATAACCAAAAAACATCGGAAATACAAATATTTCCAATGTATTGCCGAAAAAATCGTTTACTTTGGATTACATAATCGCTAATATTTACGGGCGGTGGTCCCGCAAATTCTTTAGCGAGAAAAGGTTATGTTTTTTGAAGAGCTGTCGACAAAGGCTTTGTCGGCGAAGGTCCGTACTATTGTTGGCAAAGTTCAGGCGACATTCGAGCGCGAGACTGGTGAGTTTTATGAGCCGCAGTTGATCGAGGACGCTCTGACGGTTTGTGTCGGGAATGCGTTGAACCGGCTTGAAGACGGAATGCTAGAGATGTTCACAACGCCGGGCCGCCGCGAGTTCGAGGAACTTGGTTCCTTGCTCGAAAAGCACGTAGCCACAGCAAACGCCGCCGTCGAGGTCGAGGAAATGGTTTACCTCGCCGAGGAACACAACGACGAAAGCGTTTTCGAAGGCTTTCGCCCATATTCGCACGACAAATTGGCCGCGATGATCGAGTACCTTACCAGCAAAGGCAATCTGGTCTACAAGACGAGCCTTAACAAGCTGCTGTTTTACAGCGACCTCACAATGTTCTATCTACGCAGTCACGGAATGTCCGGTGCTGTCTATTACAATCGTCCATTCGGCCCAGTCGCCGAAGTTGCGGAACCGGTCTTGAATTACCTGATAGCGAACGAGAAAATAAAGGTAGCTCCGTTTACGAAGACGCTCGAAGCAGCATCAGCAGATTCACCCGACATTCTAACGGCCGACGAGAAAAAGGTCCTCGACTGGGTGGCCCAGACATACGGTTCCATGGGAGCCGGCCAGATCAGCGAACACTCGCACAAAGAAATGGCATATCGTTACACTGAACCCAACGAAAAAATAGCGTACGCCTACGGCAAATTCTTCAAACACCTGCCGCCAAGAAGCCTGCTAGATCATTGAGCCGAGAGTTTACAAAGCGTTCCGCCATCAATCCTTCTTCTCGCTCCTTTTCGTCCCGAACCCGGCGCCGCCGTCATGCTTGTTCATAGGGGCCAAGTTCGAGCTTTGCTATATCCCTCTCCTCATCGGCCTCCGTGATATGATCCGCCTTTCGCTCCTGCTTCGCCGTATATCTATTCCCTTGCATGATCTTCTACTATTGATCAGAGAATAGGAACGTGCGCGAACAAAACTGTTTCAAACCAAACATATCTGCCCGTAAGTGGTCTGACCATTAACACAAATTAACAGAATTTTGCGAGGTAAACGGTTAACCTCGGTGAGGGCGTTAACAAAGTGGTTATGCCGTGATAAGCTACGCAAATAACATCAAAAAACGGGCCTTATTGCCCGTTTATCCATTTTAGACAAGCAGTTTTACACAATATTTAGATCGGAGAATCTTATGATCGAACTCAATATTCCATCTACCGTTACCAATGAGGAACTGATCCGCTGGGTCACCGACGCCGTCGAACTGGTCCAGCCCGACAACGTCTATTGGTGCGACGGTTCGCAGGCCGAATACGACCGCATGTGCCAGGAAATGGTTGATTCCGGGACGTTTATCAAGCTGAATCAGGAGAAGCGGCCGAACTCCTTCCTTGCGAGATCGCACCCTTCTGATGTGGCTCGCGTCGAGGATCGCACCTACATTTGCTCGTTCGCCAAGGGCGATGCCGGCCCAACCAACAACTGGATGGCACCGTTGGAAATGAAGGCGATCCTGAAGAAGAAATTCAGCGGAGCAATGAAAGGCCGAACGATGTACGTTGTTCCGTTTTGCATGGGCCCGATCGGGTCGCCGATCTCGCAGTTCGGTGTGCAGTTGACCGATTCCGCCTACGCCGCCGTCAATATGCGGATCATGACCCGCATGGGGACGCAGGCTCTGGATGCACTTGGAAATGGAGACTTTACGCGTTGCCTACACTCGGTCGGAATGCCGCTAGCGGATGGACAACAGGACGTCGCATGGCCATGTTCGCCGGATCCGAAGGATAAGTACATTGTGCATTTTCCGGAGGAAAATTAGATCGTTTCGTACGGCTCTGGATATGGCGGAAATGCACTTTTAGGCAAGAAATGCCTGGCTCTGAGAATCGCTTCGACGCTCGGACGTGCACAGGGCTGGCTCGCCGAACATATGCTCATCGTTGGCGTCGAATCGCCCGACGGCAAGAAAGATTACGTCTGCGCAGCGTTCCCTTCGGCGTGCGGCAAGACGAATTTCGCGATGCTCATCCCACCCAAACCCTTCCAGGAAGAAGGCTGGAAGATCACAACGGTTGGCGACGACATAGCCTGGATCAAGCCAGACGAAACCGGCAAATTGCGAGCGATCAACCCGGAAAACGGCTTCTTTGGTGTGGCTCCTGGAACGAATTATTCCACAAATCCGAATGCCATGCTCTCGATCACCGAGAACACCATCTTCACCAATGTAGCCCTCACTGATGAGGGCGACGTCTGGTGGGAAGGCATGGACGGCGAACCGCCAGCACACGCTATCGACTGGCAAGGCAACGACTGGACGCCAGGCTCGGACGTTAAAGCAGCACACCCGAACTCGCGTCTTCACCGCACCGATCACGCAGTGTCCTGTGGCGGACGAAAATTTCAACGATCCGAAAGGTGTGCCGGTTTCGGCGTTCATCTTCGGCGGTCGTCGTAACAGCGTCGTGCCCCTCATCCTACAGTCGTTTAACTGGGCTTTCGGCGTTTATCAAGCCGCGACGATGGGCTCGGAAATGACGGCTGCTGCTTTCGGCAATATCGGCGAGGTCCGTCGCGATCCATTCGCGATGCTGCCATTTGCCGGCTACCATATGGGCGATTATTTCTCACATTGGCTCAATTTCGGCCGCCAGATCCCGGAACCGCCGCGTATTTTCTCAGTTAATTGGTTCCTCAAGGACGAGGACGGCAAATTCGCATGGCCCGGCTACGGCGAAAATATGCGTGTGCTGAAGTGGATCGTCGAGCGTTCTCGCGGTGTTTCAAAGGGTTACGAAACCCAGCTCGGCTGGATGCCTCGTTACGAGGATATGGACTGGCGAGGGCTTGATTTTACACGCGAGCAATTTGATGCGGTGATGCATCTCGACCGCGATATGTGGCTGAAAGAGATAGCGATGCACGACGAGCTGTTCTTCAAGCTCTACGATCGCTTGCCCAAGGAAATGACCTTTATCCGCGAACTGCTCGTTTCTAATCTCTGGCGTGCCCCCGAACTCGGCCTCGCAGCTCCGCGGCCGGAACCGGAACCCGTTAAAGCGGTAGGTAAAGCAGAATAACTTACTCTGATGTCAAACAAAAACGGTCGTTCACGCGGCCGTTTTTTGTGTCGAATTTCGGGATGTAATACACTAGCTTCACCGATCGTATGAGTGAAAAAACCGCCCTGATCAAACCGCGTTCCTGTTACAAATGCGGTTACTTTGCTGAGACCGCCGATGTGAAGTGTCCGAATTGCGGACGCATACTTCACACCACGACGGCAACGCGGATCCGTGGGCTTTTGATGATGCTGTGCGGTGTTTTTCTGTTTGCGATCGTCGGATATATTTCGATCTGGATGCTGGATGTGATCTATAACAGCGGACCGGGGAAAGCACGGTTCAACGGTACTGAGCAGGAAAAATACGGCATTCTCGCTCTTTTCGCCACGATCCTGATATTCGCGGTCGGATCGTTTTTGACGGGTGTGTGGCAGGCGGCTTTCGGCAGGCGAAATAAGACACTGTCGTGGATCCTAATTGGTGTCGCGGTGCTGATCTACGTCGGGGGCGGCCTGATCGCGGTGCTCTACAAATAACCTGCGCTATAATCAAACGATCAAATCTTTGGAGTCTTTTTGATGGAAAGTTTTCTCGGAAGGTACTCGACATACATTTACGCAGTTCTGCGTATCGTGTCGGGATTCCTGTTCATGTGGCACGGTTCGCAGAAATTAATTGGATATCCGCCGTCGGGATCGACCTCGGGTGAAGCTCTATCGACCGTGATGGCGATCGGAGGCGGGATCGAACTTGTTGGCGGTTTTCTGATAATGATCGGACTTTTCACGGGTTTTGCGGCCTTTCTGGCTAGCGGAACCATGGCATTCGCGTATTTCGGCTGGCATTTCAGCTTTAACGCTCCGCTGCCGATCGTCAACAAAGGCGAGCTTGCCGTCGTTTACTGCTTTCTTTTCTTATACATAGCGTCTCGCGGGTCCGGGGTTTGGAGCGTCGAATCGATCTTCAAAGGTACGCGTGCCGCGATCACTGACAAAACATGACAACATAATTGTGAGGTAACTAATCCTATGAAGAAACTGGCATTGGTTTTTGTTCTCGGGCTCGCTCTCGCCGCTTCTGCCTTCGGACAGGCGACGCCTGCCGCTCCGACGACAAATCTTAAGGTCGGCGATCTCGCTCCTGACTTTACGCTTCCCGACACGACAGGAAAGCAAGTAAAACTGAGTGATTTCCGCGGTAAGAAGAATGTGATACTAGCCTTTTACGTGCTCGCCTTCACCGGTGGCTGAACGAAGGAACTCCAAGCGTATCAGGCTGATATCGCAAAATTCGAAGCAAAAGAAACTCAGGTTCTCGGCATTTCGATGGACAGTTCGCCGTCTAACAAAGCATTTGCCGAAAAGATCGCGGTCACGATCCCTCTTCTTAGTGACTGGAAACGAGTAACAACAAAGGAATACGGTCTGTACAACGAGGCAACAAGTTACGGCCGTCGCGGGACGTTCGTCATCGATAAAGAAGGCAAGATCGCAAGTATTGAGATCGGGAACACTGCTGTCGACCCGAGCGGGGCACTTGAAACCTGCAATCTGCTCGACAAACGAAAGGCCGACGCGGCAAAGAAGCCGTAGACAAAACGTATGGCAACAAACTACGCCGCATGTCCGAAATGCGGCTCAAATGATTCGGAACTTGCCAAATTCACGTGGTGGGGCGGTGTACTCGGCCCGAAGGTACTAACTCACGTGAAATGCCCCGATTGCAAGCATAAGTACAACGGGAAAACAGGAAAAGACAACACCGCTGGCATAGTGATATACACAGCCGTAGTCGGTATCGCGGCTTTCGTCCTCTTGTTCGCTGCGTTTTTTATGCTGGCAAGACTCTAATCGGTATCGGGTGAGAGATCCAGTTCTTTTGCGGTCAGTTCACCGTTTCCGTCCTTCATCAGGATCTCGATGCGGCGTTCGGCGTTCGTGAGGCGTGTGCGGCATTCGCGTGATAGCTTAATGCCTTTTTCGAACAGTTCTAAGCTCTCCTCAAGCGGCAGATCACCGTTCTCGAGGCGGCCGACGATGGTTTCAAGCTCGGCGAGGGATGTTTCGAACGATTTTTCCATAAACTATTTGACCAATTCCTCGGCCTGCTTCAGCAATTCGGTCAGGTTGCCGATGCCGAATTCATCTGCCGCTTTCTTACCGCCGCCGACCGCGACAGCCATGATCTCCTGTCCGACTTTGCGGGCGATCGCAGTTGCGAGTTGTTCTTCTCGAACGCCGACGATCTGCCATCGATCGCCGTTACGCTTCATTTTCATTTCGAGCTGATGCTCGGGCAGCTTGCTTTTAACTGTTGCCATATCGCCGTTTATCGAGATCTCGAGATACTTCTCAGCTCCCATCACCATCGCAAAGAACGGAACAGATCCGAACCTAGCCGTACGGTCGCGAATGACCCGTGGCAACTCCGCTCTCGCACGTTCCTTCACAGCCGGAAGAAGAGGCAAAGCGAGTTTCGCGACCTTTCTCAGAACCTCGGGCGGCTGGCCTCGGCCATATAGCTCGACCGCTTTATTAGTTATCTGCGGCACAAAATCGTCAACTACCCCGTCGATGTCGACGAGCTTCGCGATCTCGCCTTTATCGTCGCGTTTTGCTGCGTCGACGAGCAAAGCGAGTGAATATTGCGGCGTCGATTTCAGGCTTTGGTAGTAAATAAAAGCGCCGACACCCGCGACCAGCACGAGTCCCAATAAAACAAAACCGGCGATCGCGAACGGACGTTTCGACATTACTTATTCAACCGATAAAACCTCGGCATTCAGTTTCCCACGCTCAAGGCGTATGTTCAACTTATCGCCCGGTTTTGCCTGCGCAGCGTCACGCAAAACCTTTCCATCCTCGCTTTGCGTGATCGAATAGCCGCGCGTCAGCACACCAAGCGGCGAAAGGGCATCGAGTTTTGCAATGTTCACACGCATTTCCTCGTTCTTCGATGCAATAATTCCCTCGATCGCAGTGTTTTTTCTTTGTTCTAGGATCGCAAGTTCATTCAAATGCCGAGCCGTCTTCGCCTGCAGCGTCGCCGGCGTTAACCGTGACGCAACATCCGCAAATCGAGTTCTTATCCGATCGATCGACCGCGAGAATGCGTAGTTCATGTCGCCCGAAGCCTCGCTTAGCAGCGACCGAGCCGAAAGCATCTTATAATCCAGCATCGAATTGAGCGCGGTTTCGACGTTTCGTAGATCAGCGATTATATCTTCTTCCCGGCCCGCGACGATCTCAGCCGCCGCCGAAGGGGTCGCTGCCCGGATATCGGAAACCAGATCGGCGATCGTCCAATCGATCTCATGCCCGACCGCAGAAATGATAGGAATTTCGCTCGCACGCAAAGCCCTCGCCAACGTCTCGTCATTAAAGGCCCACAGGTCCTCAGCCGAACCGCCGCCGCGCCCGACGATCAGAACGTCGATCTTTTCGTGTTCCGCGAGCCCGCGATCGTATTTGTTGACCGCCGCGACCGCCCGTCGAATGCTGTCAGCCGCACCTTCGCCCTGGACCAGAGCCGGAGCGAGCAGAATGCTCACCGAGCGAGCTCGTCGGGTCAAGACGGTAACGATATCGTGATAAGCCGCTCCCGTTCGCGACGTTACGACCGCAACGCGACGTGGGAAGAACGGGATCTGACGCTTAACTTCAGTCGCAAACAGCCCTTCCCTTTCGAGTTTTGCCCGTATCTGTTCGTACGCAGCCGCCAAAGCACCTTCGCCCGACGGTTCGAGCGAATCGACGGTCAATTGCAGCTCTCCGCGAGCCTCATAAACGGCCATTCGCCCGCGAACACGCACGACAATGCCGTTTTGAGGTTTAAATCTGATGCGAAAATTCGTGCCCTTCCAACACACGCACTTCACCTGCGAAGTCCCGTCGTTCAGGTTGAAATACCAATGCCCCGATGACGCCTGGACAAAATTCACGACCTCGCCCTCGACCCAGACGTTCGCAAACTGCCGCTCAAGCGCACCGCGAACCTCGGCATTGAGCTGTGTAACGGTCCACGGCCCATGCTCGGCTTCATCCAGCAAAAATTGAAAAAGTGCGTCGCTCATCTCAAGGTCTAAGACTAAAAGTTAAAGGTTATAGCTTCAAACTTCAAAGACCAATGTTAGAATCCATTTATGCCAAAACAGAGTGCCGGAATTCTGATGTATCGCTTCGACGACGAGATCCTCGAGGTCTTGCTGATACATCCGGGCGGGCCGTTCAATCAGAATAAAGATATCGGAGCGTGGTCGATCCCAAAAGGCGAATTCGAGCCCGGCGAAGACATTTTTCAGACTGCGACGCGTGAATTTTTTGAAGAATTAGGTTCGCGTGTCTCCGGCGATTTCGTCCAGCTCGAACCCGTTCGCCAAAAAGGCGGCAAGATCGTCCACGCCTTCGCCGTCGAAGGCGATCTCGACACCGACACGTTCTTCAGCAACACCTTCGAACAGGAATGGCCCCCGCATTCAGGCAAATTCCACGACTACCCCGAAGTAGACCAGGCCGAATGGTTCAACATCCCCACCGCCCGCGAAAAAATAAATCCGGCTCAATGTGCATTTCTGGACGAGCTGATCCAAAGGCTGAGGTAATGACGCCAAAATCCGAATAAATGTGGAGCTAGCGAACCAGTTCAATTGGAACTGTCACTAAGATCGAACCGCCAAGACTAGAAGTTGGGAATTATATACTTGACAAACCCAAGCAATCGTAATATCCTTTAATCATTGAGGATATAACGATGAACCTTGCCCAACTCAGCAAGATTGTAGCAGACGAAGATTCAGCCCGCGAACTACTCGAAAAGATGCGGTGGAACGGTAACGCCGTATGTCCGCATTGCGACGCAGAGAAAGCCTATCAACTCACTCCGAAAGAAGGTAGCAAGACCCGCAAAGGTGTTTGGAAATGTCGCGTGTGCCGTAAGCAGTTCACTGTCACGGTCGGCACGATCTTTGAAGGCTCGCGTATCCCGATCAGCAAATGGCTTATGGCATTGCACCTGATCTGCTCGTCAAAGAAAGGTATCTCTGCTTTACAGCTTTCCCGCAATCTCGGCATCACTTATAAGAGTGCGTGGTTTATGGCTCACCGTATCCGTTACGGTATGTCTCAGGAACCTATCAGATCGAAGCTAAAAGGCACGGTCGAAGCTGACGAAACCTACATCGGCGGCAAGGTTGCAAATATGCACCGTTCACAGCGCGAAAAGCTCGTTTCCGGCGGTCACGGTGCTAAGGATAAAGCGGCGGTTCTTACGCTCGTAGAACGCGATGGACGAGTCCAAACGCGGCATATGGAACACGTTACATCATTGAACATCAAACGTGTTCTGAGAGAGTCCGTATCATCGCATAATGCGTTCCTGATGTCTGATAGCTCGATGCCTTACCGTAACGCCGATAAGATGTTCTTAGGGCATCAGGCGGTCAACCATTCAATCGGTGAGTACGTTAGAGGCACGGGAGCGGGAGCTGTTCACTGCAACACCGCTGAAAGCGTTCACGCATTGCTCAAACGCGGCGTTATGGGCGTTTATCATCATTGGAGCAAAAAGCACCTTCACCGCTATTTAGCAGAGTTCGATTTCCGTTGGAACACTCGCAAGATCACAGACGGCGAAAGAATGTCAGAAGCGGTTACGATGGTCGGCGGTAAGCGGTTGAAATATAGCGATCCTATTAAGAAGCATTAGGAGCTGTAAATAGCCCCGGATCGGAGATACCAACTTTAAGGGTAGTTGTATAGAATATGTCTCCATCAACGGCCAATTCCATTACGTAGTCTCCAACCACTGGCAAAACTATGCCACTAAGTTCCACGCCGATTAGTAACTTAGTGTCCGGATTGTCTGAAATTGTAATATCCGCCAACGGCAGGTTATCGACAAGAAGTTCGCCTGAAGGTTGTTTTAGTGAAAACGTCGTTGTGTAAGTCCCGGGCGAACCACTGACATAGAAGCCTATAACAAGACTGTTAATAGATTTGTTAATCTCTTGCAAATTAACATTAATATCCGGAGCAATGCCGAACAGTCCATTGATCGACAGCTTGCCGAGAATCTCTTGTCGAATGTCCTCACAGACCAAACAATGTCTAACTTCAATATCCGGCATATTTAGCTCCACTCGCCAACCGCAGGCTTGTTACTACGGAAGCACCGTTTCGGGAATGCAATGCTCCCGGCATCCGCTGGTTAATCATTTTGGCCGCAACGTGAATTAAGAGGGTGCCTGCTGCGGCCCGTCGTATAACGTACTCGGCCTTCGTAATTCGGGTAATCGGTACTTGTTCCCCTAAAGGTTGAGCTGGCTTTAACAATGCAGGGCGCCCACCTTTTCTACCATTTGCCCTTGCGGCTTTAGCCTTAGCAGAAGTTTTTTTGCTTCCACCAAGACGAGCGATTGCTTTCATCCATTCTTTAGTGCCAAAAATATTTGCGGCGAGTCCCGCCACAGTATAGTGAGCGTTAAGATTATCCCAATGGATCGCATCGCCTGCCTTTGTTACATAGCCCTTTCGAATCTCAGCCGACGAAGCATTTCTGAGTTCTTTTATTTTATAAACTGGGAAATCAATCCGGATACCGTCCTTTGCTCGAATTGATAGGATTCGCCCATTGGGAATGAATCTGTACGACAAAGCAACCGGCTTGTCCTTTACGTAATCCGCATAAAGCGATTTGCCGTGGTTGATTTGAGCATCAAGTTCGTCGTCTGTAAAAATCCATTTGCCGTCAACTTTTTTTGCCATTTCCTTTTCGTTTACCCTCTGTGTCGTTGAAGAGCTTCTTAAGGCGACCCTGATTATCTACAAAAACTTGAAAAGCTCGCTTCGCATCGTTGCTTTTTATTCGAGGATTCATAGGTCCGACATATGGTGGAGAATCGGGGGTTTCAAAATATATTTTCATTTTCATTCCGTCCACTTCCGCGTCAATATGAGGCGGATCGTGATCGTTGGAATATGCATTAAAACGAATGCCCTGTATTTTCTTTGCGCCCATTTAATGGAAGTTTGCTACTTAGGAGCGCAATCAACTAGTTTGATGCTAAACCCAAGCGGATAGGTTTGTCAATATTTTTGAGGCTCTTCAGGTTTAAGCAAATGTAACGGAAAGAGAGCAAACCTGTCAATTTAGAGGCTTGTTTAAAGTTCCCGACTGTGCTAATAATAAATGCGGACGGCGGGACTCGAACCCGCAAAACCCGGTCAGGTTACTTACATCCTAAGTAAGCGCGTTTACCGTTTCGCCACGTCCGCTTTGAATGCCGGGGTCTTGTGAACCCCGGGCTAGTACAACGTATAACCCTTGCGGGTTAAGGCGGGTCGATGATAACCACCACGATTATCATATTCATCACCCCCTTGCTACAGAATGCGGCTTGCTCGTGTGTCACCACAGCAAGCCGTTTTGCCTTACGGCAAACTTATACTGCTTGAAACCAAACCTTGCGTTGCCCGTCAATCGTTTTTGTGATCTCACCCATTGAGTTAAGATTGGCAAGCGTGGCACTCACAGATGCTTTTTTGCTCTCGCCAACGTATTCCGGATACTTACTGTGTAGAGCATCGTACATATCTTTAGTGCGAAAACGCTTACCCGCAAACTGCGTGATTTGATTCCTTACCGCTGTTCGTAGAACAAAACCGTTTTCGTGTGTCTCTGTCGCAAGTCGTAGCGGCAGTTGCGGGCTGCCTGAGCCTACGCTAACGGTCACGCCGTTCAAGGTTGATACAACTTTCATTTTTGAAGTCGCAAGAATATCGCAGGCGTGCCTTAGTGTGATAATCTCATTATAAGTAGCGGCTAATTCCGGTTGCTTGGCGTTGTTGAGTAAGGCGACAAACGCAGCTTCGCGTTTCTCAATCTCTTTACGCATATCGTTAACTAAATGGTTCATAAGCTACCTCATTTGGCAATCATTCTAATAAAAGGGCGCCAAACATAATTCAATCTGTCAAGCGTGTTGCGTAAAAAGATTATGTCGAACGAAAAAAAGATTGACACGCAGAAAGAACCTCTACGAATCCCACTAGATTTTGAAGAGACTTTAGGTGATCTGCTCAAAGTAAAACCGCCACCGGACAAAAAGCCCAATGGCGGTAAAAGAGAGAAAGAGCCTAAGAAATAGATGACTCAATCGGGAATCAAGGAATACGATGTGGTGAAAACATTAAGACAACTTAGTGCAAATGTTCCACTAGGTAGCATAGGCACAGTATTGATGATATTCGATTCGCCGTCTTACGCTTTTGAGATCGAGTTTATGGATCACGGCAAATCGCTCGACGTTCTCACCGTGTTGCCGGAAGATGTTGAGGTATTGGAATCGAGCAGATAAAAAGCCAGCCCTGTCACGCACGGGAATATCCTAACAAACCTGTTTGGGTTTGTGAAGTATATAACTCCCTAGAAGTTTTTTCTTGCAATATGTTGTATAAGTGTTTAAACTACACCCAATTAGATCGACTGGGGAACGCTCGGATGGTTTTTGTATTTGAAAGCCCTCGGGCTTTTGTGCTTTTTGGGGAGGTTGTAAATGACGATTAGAGCCCTTTTGTTGGTGGTGTTTATTGTTGCGGCCACGCTGTTTTCGGCGTGCGGCAAGAGCGAGGGAAATACGGCAAATGTTGTCGCGGCAGACCCGGAAACGGCTGCCAAGATCGAGAAAGCCGTCGCGGCGGCCCCGACAAAAGGTTCGCTGCTTGAGCTCGAGCTAAAAGCTCTCGGAGCTTGGAAAAACGGCGACGCGGCTTTCTGGAACGACTATTATAGCGACACCTATGTCTCGTTCATCGGCGGCACGAGGCTCGACAAAGCGGGGATCATCAAACGTATCACCGGGACTAAATGCGAGGTCGCAAACTATTCCCTTTCGGACGAAAAGATGACCCCCGTCGGCAATGACGCGATCGTGTTGACCGTCAAGGTCACCATAGACGGCACCTGCGGCGGGCAAAAACTGCCGAGCCCTATGATGTCAGCTTCGCTGTACGTCAGAAATGGCGACAAGTGGCGTTCGGCGTATCACAATGATGTCGTGGTGACTGACGCCGCAGCTCAGAGATCCGCTTCGCCAAAGGCCGAGGCACCGAAAAAGCCTGCGGCCAAACCAGTCGAACCTGCAAAAAGCGATGCATTCACTGCCGAGCTTTTCGCGGTCGAAAGTAAGGTCTGGGATGCATGGAAAGCCAAAGACCGTGCCGCAATGGAACAGAATCTGAGCCAGGACCTGACGCTGGTAGACAGCACCGGAACTGTCACGGTCGGCAAAAACTCGGTAGCCGACGCGTGGATGCTGCCAAAATGCGACATCAAATCCGCAGCCCCGTCCGAGGGCATCTCCACCGAGATCTCACCTGTCGTCGGCATCCTAACCTTCAAAGGCAACGCCACCGGAACTTGCGACGGCCACCCGCTCGAAAACTTCTGGGGCACGTCCATATTCCTGAAGGAAGCAGGTGAATGGAAGATCATTTATACGTTTGAGAATCCCGCGTGAGAATGCTGATGCACAGGCAAACACGCGATATTGACACGATCATTCGGCGGGTAATTGAGATACTGCCCATAGTCAATGTCTCTCAATTGAAAGCAACTCACCCAGTTGACGACGATGGTATTTGGTACTTCTTTGTTCAGGGCGATGACCAAGACATCCAACTGGAGTCAAGCCTTGGTATGTGTCCGTTCATCGTCGAAACCGTGGAGCAAAATTCTAACAGGGCTCGAACGGCAGAAACAGTTGAAAACGCTGTTTCCATGATCGTTGAATATCTGTCGAGACGCCAGGCTTAAAGTTGTCTTGACAAATTCTTATATTCATATAAGCTGATTAGCAAAAACGTGACTATGTAAGGGGTTTGGTCAATTGTTCCGTCACGCGGGAACGATTGATGCTTTCAGCTATTTCAATTTCCCTTTGGAGAAGACATATGAAGATCAAGATCTCGATCGCACTATCACTCGCCGCTTTGCTTTCAGCCTGCGGCGGTCCGGCTGCCAATAATGCCCCGGCAAACAACGCCAACACAACCAACACAAATACCGCCAAGCCGGTCGCTGCCGCTCCGACCGCCGATACTTTGCTCGCTCTCGACAAACAGGCGACCGAAGCCTACCTGAAAGGCGACAAGGCGTTTTTCGACACATTTCTGGCTGAGAAATTCGTCGCATACGAAGGCGGCCATCGCATGACTCGAGCGGAGATGCTCGGCATGGTCAGCTCAGCCAAATGCGACGCCAAGTCGTGGAATCTCGAAGATCCGCAGATGACGATGGTCAACGCCGACACCTATGTTCTTGCCTACAAAGCGACAGTAGACGGCTCGTGCAGCGGACCGGATGGCAAACCGATGAAACTGCCGAGCCCGACACGTGCCGCAAGCTTGTACATCCGCGAAGGCGACAAGTGGAAGGGTGTCTATCACGGTGAAACGATGATCATCGACCCGACAAAACCGCCTCCGCCACCAGCCAAGGCAGAACCGAAGAAGGAAGAACCGAAAAAAGAAGAGGCCAAAAGAGACGAGTCGGCAAAGCCTGCCGCCGCGGCTCCTAGTGCCAATACTGAAGCTCTTGTGAAACTTCACACCGCTGGTTGGGAAGCGTTTAAGGCGAAGAACGGCAAGCAGTTCCAGGAAATGTCGACGAGCGGCCTTTCGCTGATCGATCCTATCGGCGGATATTTCAGCGGCCAGAATAACGTCATCAAGCACTGGACCGAAACCATGAAGTGCGAAGGAATCACCAAGGTCGGTGTCAGCGATGGATTCTCATCCGCCATTTCAGCGACCGTCGAGATCCTAACACTCAAAGGCACCGCCGACGGCACCTGCGACGGCCAAAAGAACGGCCCGCTCTATCAAACCGCCGTTTACGTGAAAGAAGGCGAAGCATGGAAACTGGCATTTATGCAGGAATTCCTCGCAATGTAAGAAGTTAAGGCGGCCGGGATCGGATTTCTGGCCGCCTTTTAATTGTCATTTGTTGTCATCATATCAGTGACCGTCAAATCGCTGCCGTCGGTTGAGATGGTGATCGTTCCTCGTGCTCCGGTCGTTGAAACTATCGAACCAGCTGCCCTCCAACGCTCGACGACTTCCGCGTGAGGGTGTCCAAACGGCGAGGTTCGCCCGACCGAGATCACGGCGTATTTAGCAGCGATCTGCTCTACAAATGCCGCGGTCGAAGACGTCCGGCTGCCATGGCGAGGAACTTTGACCACATCGGCCTTAAGAAGTGTATTGCCGTCGCCGAGTTCCCTCTCAGCCCGCTGTTCGATATCGCCCGTCAACAAGATCGAACGGCTGCCGTAGATCAATCGCAGAACAACAGAACTGTCGTTATCCGAAACCGCCTTTGGATCGTCCGTGGCGTTGGGATGAAGCACCTCAATGCTCGTTCCGCCAATGTCGAAGGTGTCACCGCCGGCAACGATCTCAGAACGGATATTGCGGCGTTTCAGAACTTCGGCGAGTTCGACGAGATCAGGATCGCTCATAGGCATCCGCCCGAAGATCGCGGAACCGATGGAGAAGTTTTTAGCCACATCCGTGAGACCTTGGATATGATCGGCATCAGCATGTGTCGCCACGATGAAGTCGATCCGCGAATAGCCTCGGTGCCACAGGAACTCCGAAACAACAGATTCACCGATGCCTCTGGCGTCAGGCACGAAAGTTTCCGGTTCTTCGCCGGACTGTTTGTACCTGATCTTCCCACCACCATCGACCAGCATCGTCCGTCCATCCGGAAATGTAACAAGAGCCGAATCGCCTTGCCCAACATCCAGAAAATCAACGTGCAAACGTCCATCGGGGCGTGGAGCACTGAACGGGTGAGAGATAACAATGACGATCAGGCAGCCAAGTAATACAGCCGTCGGCACAAGTATTTTGCGGCCGATGATCGTCGGCTTCGCCTTTAGGTCAAACGGGCTCCACTTGCTGAGAGCGACCCCAAGGATCACGATCGGAAGAAAGAAAAGTAAATATATGGCACGACCGTTACCTGAATACGCGGGAAGCCTAAAGCTGAGAAAGCCATTATCCGAAAATAGTCGCGGCAGGGCGAGCATGAGCCAGTTGAAAAGCTCCGCAAAGGCGAAGATCCCGCGTTCCAGCAGTTCGCTAAACTGCCCGGCGATGACACCAAGCACTGCTGCAAAACTTTCCAGCGCGATAAACAATCCAACCCACAGATTCAGCAATACTGAGATCACCGAAACCCGATGAAAATACGCTACCGATAGCGGAAGCATACAAATCTGAACGATCAGAGAGACGAGGATGCCTTCGAAGATATATTGGACGATGAATTGAAAGGTGTGAGCTATTTTTTTCTGCAAATATGGGGCTTTGAAGATATTTGCCGTCCAGATCTGTCGTTTGGATTCGAATCGCCAGCGGTCTTCGCTCCAATAGATCGTCTCGCAAAGGCGTTTAAGCCAATCAGGTACGTTCGGCGGGAAAGGCTGCTGTTTAGTTGGCATCCAGGAACCGATGCTGCCGAGCATTTCGATCAAAGGGTATGCGATCGCAATGATCGCCGCAACGCTGACGAATGTCAGCTGAAACGACGGATCCAACAGTTCAGAAGGCCGCCATACGAGGAGAACTAAACCGCAAAGACCCAAGGAATTGAGCAAACTCGAACGGCGATAAATACAGTAAGAAAAGAGCACGACGGTAAACATCAAAGCGGCTCTCACAACCGGCACGTCAGCTCCAACCGCCAGCGTGTAAGCCCACAAAACACCGGCTGTAATGCCGAATTGAAGCCACCGGCTACGAGTGATCTTTCGCAGAAAAAGCAGCAGTAATCCGCCGATGAACGTTATATGCAGACCCGAAATAACCAGAATATGGAACGTCCCGCCATTGCGGAACAGATCAGCCGTTCCCTTGTCCAAAAATTGTTTATTTCCGAGCAAACTTGCGATCATCACGCCGCCAGCTGGGCCGCTCAGGTTCTGACGAAAGCTCTCGAT
Organism: Pyrinomonadaceae bacterium; assembly: GCA_047600985.1. Taxonomy (GTDB): domain Bacteria; phylum Acidobacteriota; class Blastocatellia; order Pyrinomonadales; family Pyrinomonadaceae; genus OLB17. Next base: position 2,175,107 of record JASGKA010000002.1, read on the forward strand.
CAACCTCGCCCGCTGATCATAAACCCAGGCGAGCGGCAGAAATACGCTCTCGTCAGCGATCTTTTCGATCAGCGAAGGGCTTTTCACCGCTCCCGTCGCGTCGACGCCAAGACGATCGAGCATCTCGCGTTCTGGCATCACACCGGGATTTAGGTATTCGTCATCACGTTCGAGCTTGGTAGCGATGCGAAGGCGGGAGCCGTATTTGAAATTCGAAATCTCAGATTTGAAATTTTCGGTTTGTACATAGAGACGGACGTTGCCGCTGGCTTTCCGTTCGGTTCCGCGTTGCTTGATGCGATCGACGTCAAGGTTTAGCAGGGCACCGCCGACCGATGCCTCAGGACGGCCGAGCAGAACGCCTTCGATCTCGATTGGATCGCCCGAAATGAGCGTGCCGTTGTCGTAAAGGATCTTTAAACGGTCTGGTGAGACGCTTTGCTTTTCAACGATCGCGGCGGATACCCCGGCAAGCGTAAATGCGATGAGAATAAGATACGTTGATGCCGAACTTGATCTCAGCAGAAAGGCCGCGACAGCAAAGAGTACCGCTAAAGCCTCAAATATACGCAAATCCGCATTCATCACGGCCGCCGCCAAGACCCCCAACGCAAACGCCATCGCGAGCCAGAGCATCGGATCACGGTTGAATTTGGGAGGCCGACGATCTTCGGGCATCGGGATTGGTTATTCGGTTTTGATAAATGGACGAAGCTCTTGAAATCTCTCTTCGCTAATGCCGCGTATCTGCATCAGATGTTCGGCCCGTCGAAAAGGTCCGTTCATGGTGCGGAATTCGACGATCGATTCCGCAGTTTTTCGGCCGATGTGCGGCAATTTTTCGAGTTCATCAGCGGTTGCGGTATTGATATTAATAGTTCCGGTCGACGATTCCTGATTTGCGGTCGAATGCTCTATTCGCGTCGAGCAGCCAGCGAATATCGAGCAAAGAAGCAACAGCGTGAGAAGTTTAGTACTCATCCCCCAAAGCACCTTCCTCCACATCCTGCAGGTCTTCGTACGCTTTCGGCAGAACGGGACGAGCACGCGAGCTTCCGTCCATTTCGCCTATATATCCTTCACGGACCATGGCATCGAGGATGGCGGCGGCTCGGCCGTAGCCGATGCGAAGATGCCGTTGCAATAAGGACGTGGAGCCGCGTTTTGCCTGGACGACACATTTGAGAGCGTCCATGAACAGCGGATCGCGGCGTCCGGGCAGATCGCCGCTGTCGTCGAGTTCTTCTTCGGTTTTGGTGATCGTCGTGTCGTATTCCGGACGGCCCTGGGCTTTGACGAATTCGACCACATCATTGATCTCGCCTTCGTCAACGAAAGCACCGTGAACACGGATGACGTTCGACTGCCCGGGGGGTAGAAACAGCATATCGCCCTGCCCGAGCAAGCTTTCGGCACCGTTTCCGTCGATGATCGTGCGGCTGTCGACCTTTGAGGAAACGCGAAACGCGATACGCGTCGGCATATTCGCTTTAATAATGCCGGTTATGACATCGACCGAAGGCCTCTGCGTCGCGAGTATCAAGTGAATGCCGACCGCACGGGCCATCTGGGCGAGACGCGTGATCGATTCCTCGACCTCTTTGCCGCTGACCATCATCAGGTCGGCGAGTTCGTCGATTATGATGACGATGTACGGCAGTTTGCGATACGAATCGCCGTTGTCATCGAGCCGTTCCTCAGCAATGAAGCCGCCGATCTTTTCGTTGTATCCGGCGATGTTGCGGACGCTCGCTTTAGCGAGGTCTTTGTAACGCTTCTCCATTTCAACGACTGCCCAACGAAGAGCGGTCGCCGCCCGTTTTGGATCGGTAATGATCGGCGTAGCAAGGTGCGGAATGTCGGCGTACAGCCCAAGCTCGACCTGTTTCGGATCGACCATGATGAACTTAACTTCATCGGGCTTGGCTTTGTAGAGGATCGACATTACGAGCGTGTTGATGCCGACCGATTTACCCGCACCGGTCGCACCGGCGATCAGCAAATGCGGCATCTTGCCAAGGTCCGCAGCATGTTTCGCACCGTCGATCGTCTTTCCAAGCCCGAGGGTAAGCAGTGACGTGGAATCTTTGAATTTTGCGGATTCGATCACCTCACGAAGATAGATCGTCTCGCGTTTTTGATTCGGAACCTCTATCCCGACATACGCTTTGCCGGGAATACGGTCGATACGGATCGACGGGGCTTTCAGAGCAAGACAAAGATCGTCGACCAGGCCCGTGACACGCGAATACTTCACGCCCGCAGCCGGTTTGAACTCAAACGTCGTCACGACCGGTCCGGGCATGATATTTACCACTTTTCCCGGAACATTGAATTCCGCCGTTTTCTGCTCGAGCAATGTACCGATACCGCGAAGCTCTGCCTCGTTATGGGTGAATACCGTTTTTGCCTCGGTCAAAAGGCTCGTTTCAGGCAGTCGATAATCAGCGTAAGGTTTTGCCTCGCCCTGACCTACGGGCTCATCACTGATATCTTCGTCATCGAATTCCGGAATTTCTTCTATCTCAACTGGTTTTGCCTTCGATCTTTTCTTCGGCATGTCGAAAGGAATTTCTTCAAATTCCGGTTCGTCAACTTGTTGCGTAGCGTACGGATCCTCACGCGATTCGATCGTCGGGATCGACGGAACGTCCTCAAACAGTGGCTCAGACCTTCCGACCGCGACTCCGACCGCACGCGATTCCGCATTGCCGATCGGAATGGTCGCCGGAATGTCTTCGTCGTCAGCTTTTTTCGGGAATGGCTCGCGTTTGCCCTTTCGCTTGTCGGCTCTCAGCTTGGCTTCTTCGAGTAGGTCGTGCCGAGCCTCGCGGCGTTTGTCACGCCATTCGTCGATGCGGATCTTGAGGTTTTCGCCGGCAACGTCAAAATGGCTGAGAAAGCCCGCGAGCGTGAAATTGGTGATGAGTAAAACGGAGCTGATTAAGACCGCGGTCAGCAAAATCCCGGTACCGACCGAACCGATAAAATAAGCCGTCCCTTGAGCCGCCGCCTCGCCAACAATTGCTCCATATCCGCCAAATAAGGTGATCAGCCCCGACAGCGAAACTGCAAAGAATACATATCCCGCCACCCGCGAAGCCCTTGGGATCAAAGTGTCCGACTGGAAAACACGCCACGCAATTACCGCGATCAAAACCGGTATCAAATACGCGGTCCAGCCAAACGTGCTGAACAGAACCGCCGCGATATTTGCCCCAACAACGCCGACCCAATTCTTCAGTTTCGGAGCCCCGCTGCCCGTCGATATCCACGAACGGTCATCCGAACTGCTCGTGATCAAACACAGCAAAACCATCACCGCTACAGCCGCCAGAATGATCGCTACCACATCATTCCAATGCGAATGCTTAGCCGCCTTCGGCCCCCGCTTTTTTAGCAAAGTGGTCCCGTCCGCCAGACAAAAATTTATGTCGTCGTCCTTATAAACCTCATTGCATGTAGGGCAGGTTTTCATCTAGTACTCAGACGTACTTTGTTCGTCTAACATGTCGATAGAATGTGGATCGATCACTTCGACGTTGCCGAACCGCTTAAAGTCTTTGCCATTGAATGTCAGGAGTTTCGAAATTTGATGTACGTCCGTCGCCGCAGCGATCCGGGCGTCATGCACATTCTTGCCGAGAACTGAATTCGTGACAACAACGCTTTTCCATCTCAGGTAAATATCCGGAGTATCAGGCAAAACTGTGAAAATAGATTCGAGACGCGTGACCTCTGCGAACGTTGTCGCACTGGTCCAGCCAAATCCATTATTATCTGACGGACGAGTTGCGACGTTCCAAAATTCGATGAGATTTTGGGCTAGCACACAGGTCTTTCCATACTTCGCCGCTAGCGACACTAGTGCATTGACCGCGATCAGATGATCAGCCTGACTAGGTTCAGCAATTCGTAAGAGGACGTTTGTATCGGCGAGTATTCTCTCCAAAGCGATTAGTCCTCATAAATGCCTTCGCGACTATCATCGCGAAGAACAACACGATTATTGGCGTGTCTTGCAGCGAATTCCTTAATAGCAGCGATGCGTTCCTCCGTCGTCAATTCGATCGGCTTTTGCAGAAGGCTATCAACGTAGTCAAGAACCTGTTTCTGCGATGCGGGAGGAAGCATTTGGACTTTAGTTGTAATGGCTTCGACCGCATTCATATTATTACCTCGCGCGAAATTTTAGCACAATAATCAGCCCTGAACAGCAGATTTCTTATACACCAAAAACTCATTGATAAACTCGTCAATGTCTCCGTCCAAAACGCCATCTACGTCAGATTTTTCGTACTTCGTCCTTGTATCCTTCACCAGCTTGTACGGATGGATCACATAATTTCTGATCTGTGAGCCAAAGGCGATGTCCATTTTTCCGGCTTCGAGTTCGGCGGCTCCGGCTCGGCGTTTTTCGAGCTCGAGTTCGTAGAGTTTCGAACGCAAAACTTGCATCGCGACGGCCCGGTTTTGGATCTGCGACCGCTGGTTTTGACACGTTACCACAATTCCGGTCGGGAGATGCGTAATTCTTACTGCCGAATCGGTCACGTTTACGTGCTGACCGCCCGCTCCGGACGAACGATAGGTGTCAACACGAAGGTCTTTGTCCTCAATATTCACCTCGATCGTCTCGTCGATCTCTGGCGAGACAAAAAGCGAAGCAAACGACGTCTCGCGGCTGCCACCCGAGTTGAAAGGTGAGATGCGTACGAGGCGATGCACACCAGCCTCGGCCGACAGCAAACCGTAGGCATAATCGCCCTCGACGCGGAAGGTCGCCGATTTTATACCCGCTTCGCTGCCTGATTGTTCGTCGAGGATCTCGGCCTTAAAGCCCTTTTTCTCACACCAACGCAGATACATCCGCAGCAGCATCTGACAAAAATCCTGAGCGTCCGTTCCGCCTGCTCCGGCCTGCAGCGAGCAGATGGCGTTGTTCGCGTCCGTTTCGCCCGACAGCAAGCTCTCGGTCTCCGCGGCCGCGACCTCATTATCCAAACGACCGATCAGAGCCTCAAGTTCCGTCGCAGAATCCGCGTCCTCAGCCGCAAAATCGAACAATACCTCGGCATCCGAAACGCCCGTCTCAAACGCCTTCTGCCGCGACAAAGCCTTCTCGATCCGCGACCGCTGCTGCACGACCTTCTGAGCCGCCTCAGGATCGTCCCAAAAACCGGGAGCCGAAATGAGTTTTTCCGATTCGTCTAATTCAAGCTGTTTGGCAGGTGCGTCAAAGAAACCTCCCAAGTTGGGCAACTTTCTCTTTGATCTCTTCGAAATTTGTCTGTAGTTCTGTGAGTTCCATTACCGTCTATTCTACCGCAGAGGCGCGGAGACGCAGAGTGGATCAGGCAGTTTTAACCACGGATGGACACGGATGAACACGGATAAGAGGAATTTCGAGAATCGCGCGGATCCGTTTTGTGCCTATCTGTGTCTATCCGTGTTCATCTGTGGTTAATTTTTCTTAGTTCGCTATGCGATCGTACTCTGCCCGATCCACAACCGATTCCCGTCCGGATCGTCGAGCCTGAATTCGGTTAGGCCGTAGAAGGTGGTTTCGAGATCGGGAATGTCGAGACCACTGGCGCGAACGTGTTTGTGATATTCAGCAATATCGTCAGGATAAAGATAAAGCACACCAGTTTTCGGCCCGCCCGGATGCACATTGATCGACTGATCGACCATGATCCGGCATTCCCCAAAAACCAACATCGCCCACCGCCACTCATCACGACGCGTCTCGACGCTGAATCCCAACTTCTCGTAAAACTCAATACTCCGGCCAATATCAGCCACCGGCAGCATCGGTATTAGGCGATTCATTTTCATATAAGATTTATCTCACCACAGATGGACACAGATAGACACAGATAGGAACTTTCAAGATCGATTTTTCTTATCCGTGTTCATCTGTGTCCATCTGTGGTTAATTTTTCCATTTTACCTTCGTTTTTCACGTCGCGAAAAGCGCCCTATCGATGAGGTCCAATATGAAATCTCATGTCCGTGATCCACGAATCAACATACGACAAAGGACGGAAGATGTAATACAAGATTTCCCGGTCTTCCGGAAATATTACGTATGAAAGCCTATCCGATGCTGATATCTGTATATGAGTCCGTCGAAACTCCAGATAAGCACCGAGATAGAGGCAAAACAACATGATGAATATGAGGATCACGAGGTTTCTACGCTTCATATGTTTTCTTCTTCACGACGCAAAGAGCCAAAAGCCCCAACGTCACCACCGAACACAGCCACGCGAACCAATCGCCATACTTCACGTAAAACGTCTTTTGCCCGTCGCTTTTCGACACGCTCCAGACTCGTGTGTCTTCTTGATACGTCGGAGCGGCGTCCAGGACGGCACCTTTTTCATTTATATATGCCGTTACGCCGACGTTTGTGACGCGGAGGACGGGGCGGTTTGTTTCGACGGCTCGGAATACGGCGTTAGCGAGGTGTTGGCGGAGCACCGGCGTCGGGCCGAGGTAGCCGTCGTTGGTCATTTCGATGAGCACGTCGGCGCCGTCCGCTACGAACCGCCGCGAGAGTTGGCCGAAATGGGATTCGAAACAGATCATCACACCGGCTTTCGCATCGCCCACAGGCAAGATGTCGTATTCGCGGCCGTATGAAAAATTCCCCACAAAACCCGGCATGATCGCATCAAACGGCGGCGGCACCGCCTCGCCGAACGGCAGCAAAAAGATCTTGTCATACTGCCCCGCCTCACGTCCCTCCGGCGAAACCAACACTGCCGAATTAAAATATTTCCCATTCGTCGCGTCCGGCTCGGCAGAATTGAACAGCACCGAGACATTATTTCGCCGAGCGAAATCGTTAATAAACTTCTGAAATTCCCGGTCGTCTTCGTACATGAAGTTCATCGGGGATTCGGGAAGGATGACGAGGGTTGGCCGCTCGTTGCTCGTTGTTCGTTGTTCGTTCTTTTTCTTGATAGCGGCTTCGGCAGAATCGATTTGGCGCTGGCGAAGTTGTCCCCATTTGGTGTAGTCAAGACCGCTCATTGGAACGTTGGGCTGAATCGCGATAACCGTTCCCCTAATCGCACTTTCCGAAAACGAAATGTTGTAATCATAATCACTGCCCAGGGCGAAGAATCGCGAAACAACATTAACGTCTGAAAAGAAACCGAAAAAGAATACAGCCACTACCAAAATATAGTATCGAGACGTTTTCGTTGCCCACAATACGAAAATTGCCGCGTTGAGGATGGGAAAAAAACCAACCATCATAACCCCGCCGAATGCCGCAGCGTGCAAAATCAATGTGGTGGTTGCCTGCGAATACCCAATCGCATTCCAATTATTCCCCGTCAGCCAATACCGCAAAAACTCTGTAAACACCCAAACGAACGGAGCCGCCATGAATGCCCACGAATCGAACCTTCTGAGCAGGACCGCCAGAATGCCCGCGAACAAAGCCGGGAATAACCCGACCGCCGCAGCGATGAATGCCATTCCGGAATACGCCAGCCATGGCGGGAATCCGGCGTAGTTGATCGGGGCGAAGGTCAGCCACCAGCAGGTGCCGAAAAAGAAGATCGTTCCGAACAGCCATCCAACGACGAACGAACGAACGACCGATTCCTTTTCACGCTCAACCGCCCACATCAGCGGTACGAGAGCGAACCACGCCGTGAACCACCATTCGAAATCGGGAAACGCGAGGATCAGCAAAACCGCCGCGAGGATCGCGAGCAGAGCGTTTTTCCATGACGGGAGAATTTTGGATAGAAAGCTTCATGGTTTTCCTCGGAAGGCTTTAGCTCGAGCGGAGCGAAATGTTTGTAGCGAACGAAGCGACAAAAGCAAAAAGCTCCGTAGGAGCGGCACCACCCAGTTCGCATCGTGTCGCTCCTACGGAGCTTTGTCACAATCCGAACCAATTATCTACAAACATTAGGCTCCTGCGGAGCCATCTGAATTGCGGCCCGCATCTGATCTCTGAAACTTTATTCTAACAAAAAACGAGCGAGCAGGATGCTCACGCTCCAGTCCGACCATTTTGACCGTTCAAAATGACGATAACAACAATTTGCGTCATCTTTAACTGACAGATTTTGTCAGTTAACCGGTGCTACTCGATCGATCAGGTCAAAACGCCCGAATGCGGTCACGCAGATTGAACGAATTTGATTCAAATTGAACGATAGCCCCGTATTTACTGGAAACTGCGAAAACACTGGGTTTAAAGGAGGAAAGCCCGACTCTGGCGAGTCGGGCTTTTTAAGGAAGGACAACTGAAGGAACGCTCGGAAGGTGTAAGAGCACAGTGGCAAACCGCGCTCGATGTAGTGATGGCGGAGGGTCTTGGTCAGGATGACCAAGCTGGCCACTGCTTCTATTGCATATAGCGTGCCACAGTTTTCGAAGGCGAATATTTTAGAAAAAATGGATCTTTCTTTTAAGAGGCCCATTCACCATATTCGTGAGCTAAGGTCTGTAAGTCGAGGTATTTTGCCCCGGCAAATCTCCACACCCTCTTCATCAAATGCTGTGTTTATCGACTCTTTACTCGTTTCGTCAGAGCAATTTGGGAATCAACTGAAGCGTCAAATGCGGATCGCCATCGCCCGGCATCCCGTTCGAATATCGGCAAATAAAATTGTCCGGTGGTTTCAATTCGCTGCAAACGTACGCATCCCAGTTAAGCGTTTTCCCAATAAATGCGGGTTTCGCGCCGCTGCGAGTTGACCAGATATTTAAAGGAAGAAGCCCGGCCGATTCGGCCGGGCTTGAAAGGTTGGTCAACTGGTGGAACGCTCGGAAGGTGAAAAGCACAGTGGCTAAACTCGTGCTCGTTGTAGTTGTGGCGGCAGGTCTTGATTCCCTAACCAAGCTGGCCGCTGATTTATAATGCACATCGCGTGCCACAACTTTGAGTTTCAAGTTCCAGGTTAAAAGTCCCAAGTTCAAGAAAAAGAAAAAGCCCGCATTTGCGGGCTGAAATGAATATCAAAGTTTTGTAAAGGCTAGAACTTGGAACTTGGAACCTTTAACCGGGAACTCGTCCCTCAACGCTTTGCGTCATTTGGAGCATCGTTCCGACGATCTTTGTAGAGCGAGAGCGTCGGCGTTCTCAGGGCCGATCTCGAGCGCAGATGTAACGTATGCCTTAGCTTGCATGCAATCGTTCTTTTCGACGTAGATCTTGCCGAGGCTGATGTGGGCGTCGATGAGTTTGTTGTCCCAGAAGATCGACGTTTTGAACGAACTTATCGCCTGGTCGATATCACCGCGGCGAAGGTGGATCTTGCCGAGCAGCAGATAGCTCTCAGCACTCATCGGCTCAGTCGCCAGCACACGCCGAAGCGTGGTCATCGCTTCATCATCATTGCCGTTCTTTATCAGCGTACGAGCGAGGCCCAAAAGGCTTTCCGTTTCGCTGATCTGTGCCGTGTTTGTCGAAACCGGCTTTCGGCTCAAAACAACCGCAACGAAATCCTTCCTCGCCGGCTGATTAACACGCAGCGTTATCTCGTTGATGGTCTTCGATTTCTGCCATTCTGTCTCAAGCTTGGCGTAGCGGTTGTTGTCGGTCAGGAACCGCTGTGCCTGATTGTTAATGTCTGCGGCTGTCGAGTCTTTTAGATTGTCGAGAGCTTTCGCGAGGATATAGTACGCCTCGCCGTCACGCGGGCTTGCGGCGATCGTCGAGCGAAGCTGAGCTGCCGCATCGACCACGTTTCCGTTCAAAAATAACGCTGTCGCGTAGTTGAACCGCACATTCGCATCATCCGGAGCGGAGTCCGAAGCTTTCTTCAGCAGTTCCATGCCTTCGTTGAGCAATGCAGCCGCTTTCGCCGGATTCTTCTTCTCCGCCCGCGAAGCCTGAACGGCGATCGCTCCCAGAGCGTTGTAAACCGTCGTCAGTTTCAGATCCTCGGTCAGCGGGCGAAGCGTCGCGAGAGCCGGTTCGTAATTGCCCTGCTGCCAGAAGATCAGCCCGATATAAAATGAAGCCTCGGCGTAATTCTCATCGCTGCATTGCGGCGGCTTGTTGTCGGCCTTCGCTTTGTCACGGCATCGCTGGCTCGCACTGACCACCTTTTCAAATGATCCGATCGCCTCTGGAAATTTTTTCTGTCCAAGATACAAATGGCCGAGTTCGATCTCGGCTTCCGTGTACGTTGAATCAGGCGTCGCTTCCGTGTAGAGCCGCGAAGCGTTCTTAAAATAATTCTCGCGTGCCTCCGGCGAAGGTGTCAGCAGGCCTTTTATATATGCCTCGAACGCTCTCGCCGGCACTTTGTTCGCTGCCTCGATCAACTGATTTTGCGAATACGGCAATGCCTTGTCCCGCTGATATAAGATCTGATAGGCGATCTGTCCCTGCATCGTCTGCAGGTTGCCGAGAGCGTCGTTCAGATTGATATCACGCGTTACCTGCCGCCCGTCGATGACCTCGCTCATAAAACGGCCTTCGTTGACGCGGATGATCTTTGACGTGACGTTGATCGTCGCGGCAGTTTCTGCTCCAGCAGGAACGATCGCGTAACGGCCCGAAATTAGCAGCGTCGCGTTCGAATCGCGTGCCATTTTCAATGCGGTCGCGAGGCTCGGGATGTTTGTCAGTGGAATTCGCAGACGCTGCTGGATGATCTTTCGCTCGTCGTTCGAGACGACGTTGAGCGTAGGAACCTTCAGCAGATCCGACAGAGAATCAGCAAAACTCTCGCCGACCCAATTAAATTCAGGCTTTCCGGAAGTATTTTCGAAAGGCAGTATCAGAACCGTATCACTCGAATTCTGTGAGGCTTGCGAAAATGCCGCAAACGTCGCGACGAGCGTAAATAGAGAAGAAATAAGGACTTTTTTCAGCATCTGCTACTCCAAAACAAAAATTCGCTCAGGTTATGAGCGAATTGTACATGCGAATATGATGCAAAACTTAGGGAAATAGATGGTATCCGGTACGGGATTCGAACCCGTGTTGCCGCCGTGAAAGGGCGGTGTCCTAACCCCTAGACGAACCGGACACAAGAGAATTGAAAATTACAAATATCGCTCCACCCACCAAAAGGCGAACAAGAAGAATATCTAAGCGATAAACTTATGTCAAACCCACCCGATGCACAAGCCCGCGCGTAAGCAAGGGCGAAACCTTCAACCGCGGGTTTTCACAACAGCTTGTCTATCAAACCGTCATTCTCTATCATTCAAAGTAAATATGAAACGAGTATTCCTCATCGATGCGATGTCGCATATCTACCGCGCATTCTTTGCCCCGATGGGCATGAAGCAGGAGCCGCTACGCAACAGCAAGGGGCAGGTCACTCAGGCAGTATTTGTGTTCACAAATATGCTCCGCAAGCTGATCAATGACGAGCGGCCTGAGTATATCGCGGCTGTTTTCGATACCGATGAGCCGACGTTTCGCCACGATTCTTATGCGGACTACAAAGCGAACCGCGAAGCGATGCCCGACGATCTGGCTTCGCAAATACCTTACATTATTCGCGTTTGCGAGGCATTCTGCATCCCGATCGTGAAATCGGATGGGTACGAAGCCGACGATGTGATCGGCACTCTAGCTCAAGAGATCAAGGCAAAAGATATGCAGGCCGTGATCGTCTCGAACGACAAGGATCTCTGCCAACTGGTCGTCGATCCGCACATCATCGCGATGCGGAACAATTCGACGAATGTGAAACGCAAGGTTCCCGTTCCCGCAGTCGAATGGTGCAACGAAGAATGGGTCAAAAACAAATTCGGCGTGCCGCCGGACAAGATCATCGACCTGCTCGGGCTGATGGGCGATGCGGTCGATAACATTCCAGGAGCTCCGGGAATTGGAGCGAAAGGTGCGTTAAAACTCGTCCTCGACTGGGGCTCGGCCCTAAATGCGATGGAACATGCGGACGAGATCTCGCATAAAACCCAACGTGAAAGCCTGCTCAACAACCAGGACATCATCAAACAATCGCTCGAACTAGCGACGATCCACACGTCAGTTCCCGTCTCGCTCGACCTCGAAGCCCTGAAACACTGCGAGCCCGATCGCACGAAAGCATACGAGCTATTCCGCGAATTGGAATTCAAAGCTCTGACCAACGAATTCGCCGGTGCGGGCGCCGCAAAAGCTGTCGCGGCTCCGAGCGGTGGTGGCGGTTTATTCGATAGTCTGCCAGCGGCGACAGGTCCGGTCGAAACCAACTATTCTGTCGTCAAAACCAGCGAAAATATCGATAAATTGATCCGTCGCTTGTTCGAGGTCGAGCAATGGAGTTATTACGTCAACGATCCGTGCATCGACGAAAAATCGAGCTGTTACGGCAAATCGCAGCCCGCAGGAATTGGCATCGGTTTAGGAAACGGCGAAGCGTATTATATCGATCTGCAGAATTTCGAAGGCGGTCTCGAGGCCGTCCAAAGGCCGCTGCAAGACATTTTGACCAACGCCTTCATGGACAAAGTGTCTTATGACGAGAAAAAACATCTCGGCCCGCTGCTCGCTCTCGGCATTCGGCCCGAGCCCGTTCGCGAGGACGTTCTCGTCGCCGCATACCTGCTCGAATCGACACGTGCGAGCTACCCGATCGATTTTCTCGCTCAGGCATATCTCGATGCGGACCTCGCTCATTCGGTTCCTGGCGGTTTTGACGAGACAGCTTTTCGCACCGCCGAAAAGGCCGATCTTATCGCTCGTCTCGCTCCGGTTCTTCGTGAAAAGCTGCGTGAGAATAGCCTCGAGAAAATGTACGTCGAGATCGAACTACCGCTGATCCCGATCCTCGTCGACATCGAATTGGTTGGCATGAAGGTCGATGGCGAAAGCCTAAAAACCTTTTCGGAATTCATCACAAAAGAACTCGCAAGCTTGCAGGAGAAGATCTACGGCATTGCAGGGCGTGAATTCAATATCGGTTCGCCAAAACAGGTCGGCGAGATATTTGGCGAACTCAACATCGAGACCGGACGCAAAACCGCGACCGGCCAGATCTCGACGAGCCACGATGTCCTGGTCGAACTCGCCGCGACCTACGACATCGCTCAGCACATCATCGATTATCGTGAGCTTGATAAACTGCGAGCGACATACGCCGATGCTTTGCCAAAGATGATCGCGGCAGACGGTCGTATTCACGGGGCTTTGAATCAGGCAGTTGCGGCAACCGGACGTCTCAGCTCGACCGACCCGAATCTGCAAAATATCCCTGTCCGCACCGAACTCGGCCAACAGATCCGCAAGGCTTTTATTCCCGAAAAAGGAAACAAGCTCATCTCTGCTGACTATTCCCAGCTCGAACTCCGCATTCTCGCCCACATCACACAGGACCCGCGAATGCTTGAGGCGTACAAAAATAACGAAGACATTCACTCGCAAACTGCCCGACTTGTATTCGGTGCGACCGACGAAAAGGACCTCAAAGAAAAACGCCGTCTAGCAAAGATCGTCAATTTCGGCATCGCTTACGCGGTCGAGGCGTTCGGGCTATCGCAGCGTGTTGGTATCAGCCGTGCGGAGGCTCGCAAGGTTATCGACGATTACTTCGACACTTACAAAGGCATTCGCGAATACATGGACCGCACACCGGAGCTTGCCAGAAAACAAGGCTACATCGACACGCTTTTCGGCCGCCGCCGTTACTTTCCTTCGATCAACGACCGCAACTTCTCGGTCCGCGGCCGTGCCGAACGCGAAGCCATCAACATGCCGATCCAGGGCACCGCGAGTGACATCGTAAAAATCGCTATGATCCGCGTGGCGAACGCCCTAAAAGCCGAAAAGCTCGAAACCAAAATGATCATGCAGGTCCACGACGAACTGCTATTTGAGGCACCCGAACACGAGATCGAAACCGCGTCGGCCCTTATCAAGCGAGAAATGGAAGCTGCCGCCGATCTCGACGTTCCGCTGATCGTCGAGATCGGCGTTGGCGACAATTGGATGAACGCGAAGTGATCTCTCGATCATTTCGGCATCGCATGGTTCCGGAAACGTAGTAGATAAAACCCTCGGGGTTGCCGCCCGCGATACTTACGGTCACGCTCAGCGGCCCGGGAGCGATCGAGGGATCCCACTCGAAACTGTAACTCTTTGTCGCTCCATCCTTCGACAATTTGCCTTTTTCGCTCGCGATCGAAACGCCAGCGACTGTCTTTATCGTTACCGAATAGTCGTAGTCTGCATAAGAAACGCCGCCCTTGGCCACGATCTCGACCCTGATCGGAACGGTTCCGTTCTCGGCAGCCTTCGCGGTAAAGCTGGTTCCATTGTTCCGCCAACCGGGCGAATCGGCCGTCTTCAGATCCGTGACATTCGCCAAAGATATGATTATGTGTGACCAGCTCTCGGTCGAACCTTTTTCGACGGCAACAGATCCGGCGGCTGCAGAAACTCTGTCCCGATAGAATGGAAAGCTCCTGATCGCATATTCCACGCGGTCCATTTTCCGTCCCGTGGTTTTATCGTCAACGATCCGGTCGATGTCTTTGAGTTCGCCGTACCTCCAAAAGTAGGTTTTGGCCCAAATATCAAGCAGACGTTCCTGAAGCGCGAGTTCGATGGCAAGTTCCCTTCGCAGATTCGCAAGATCCGTCGCATCGCCGGTCACAATGCCGGCAAGTCCGCCGATCGAACTTTGCGAGATGTCCGAGTAGTCGCCTTTTGCCTGCGTGATCGCCCCTTTTAGCCTCGCTTCATTCGTCTTGCTTTCCTTGAACTGCTGATAGAATCTCCATGCCTGTGCTTCGGCACCGCTGCGCGGCGTAAAAGCTGCCTGCCCAAAAACCCACGCGTTCATGATGATCAGAAATGCTGGTATTCTTATGAACACTTGTCTCCGCCTCCTTGGGATCACTCCCAAAAATCACCGATCGTTATTCCCTTGACCCGTTGACCGGTATCGACCTTAACGGAAATGGGCCGTTTTGAGTGACAATGTACGCTCATCCCGCACCTGACAAAGTCGTTGTAAAACGCTTTGTGGCCTGGCATTTCGCTCGTTGTCGCATAGAGCTGATAGGTTCCGGCCGGTAGAACGGCCTCATATACCGCTGTTCGAAAATTAAGCTTGAACCTGACTTTTGCAGCTCTGAGGCTCGAAGCTTTTCCGTTCGAGCAATACATCACGGCGGTGTTCACGTCAATTGACTTCGCACAGACGACGAGATCGCGAGGGATGCCGTCGCCGGGATAAACGAGTTTTCCGGAGATCGTTCCTGATTGAGCTTCGACGGCGGACACACAAGTAAAAAAAACAACCAACAGTAATAAGAACTTATTCATTTTTGATCTCCTTCCAACAGATCGGCTCGTTACGGCCTAAGGCCGCGGATCTCGACCATCCCCCTGCCGCCGCTTCCCGTGTTTTGAGCCCAGGTCGACGGCTCTGAATCGATGACAGTGTACGTTCCGGGCGGCAATTTTATCGTTCGATTGACTTCCCAATAAACACCGTTCCGAACGCTGACCACCCATGGACCGAATACCTGGCCGTCAGTAGTCTCTGGAGCGCGATCGTGCCTCCATTTGATCCGCGACCGCCATTCCAGTGATAGGTCATTATTTGCGTTATAGTCACGGGCGTTTTTGCAACGAAACTTGGCGGTGTTCCGCCGTTATACACGGCATAGTCATTTCCGGTCTTGAATAGGATTACCGGTTCGCCCGTCGGCGTCGCTGAGTTACTTGAGGAAGCCTGAGGAGTTTTCACGCTCGCAGCAGCGGTTTTAGCCGGAACGCCGGCAGAATTCATCGGAGCCAGGCTGCCGCCCACGACCCAGCCGTGGGGACCGTAATTGGCATTCTGCTCAAGCAGGCTGATGCTGAAACTTCCGGATGATCCGGGTGCTACGGGCACACTTAGTGAGAATGATTTGCTCAGTTTCTCGCCTTTCGCGGCGATGTAGTTGTATTCCTGATGTTCCTTACCCGCGGCTACCGAAACCCGAAGCTCGTAGTAATCAAGCGAACCCGGCCCGCTTGACGGATTTGAACTGGTTCCATTTCCCGACACCGTTAAGGTTTTGCCCGAGAGCACTCCGCGATACTGCCTTCCCGCGACCTTGCCGGTGTCGCCGCCGCTCGGCGGGTCGAGCGTCGCTCCTGAGATCGTGTAGCTCAGAACTCCCCAATACCCCGGAAGCTGCAGCGTCAAACTCGTCGAACCGCCGCCCGCAGATGGAGCCGCGTTAGCTTTCTTAGGATCGAATGGAAAATAGGTGAGGGCGAATTCGATCCGGTCCATTTCACGCTTGGTTCCGGGGTCTTTTATCTTGTCGTCTGCCCAGGCGAGGTCGCCATAGCGCCAATAGAATTTGTCGCCCCATTTAGCTAAGAGCTGGGCTTGCTTTTGCCTCTCTGCATCAACTTTTTGCCGAAGTTCGGTGAGCCGGGCACGGTCGCTCGCGTCTGAACCAAAAAGGCCGATCGAACTCAACGATGAATTGGCAACGTCGCCGGCCGCTTGTTTTATCTGTCTGGTGGCCAAAGCCTCGGCCGCTCGGCTCGCTTTGTATTGATTGTAAATTTGCCAGCCCTCGGCTTCGTTGGCGTCGCGTGGCGTAACCTGGCCGGTAACGACTGCAGATACCATCAGAGCGACGGACATAATAAAAACTGAATATTTTATCGACATGATCTACCTCCTCGCGGCGTGTGGCCATTAGGGCACATTTAACCTCGTGCCGGTCCATTCCTTCGGCTGCCACGCTCCGCTCGAACCGTATCGCCAACGTCCCGAATACCTTCTTCCGTCGGCAGAAAGCGTGAACTCAAATTCACCCGCATCATTTGGAGCTGTGAAAGTCGGCCCCTCGGACCAAGTTCCGACGATCTTGTTCCCAACGACCGTCCCCACGATGCGGCCGTTGTCGTGCTCATAAATTCCCGTAATGTTGTTTCCGTTTTGCGTGATCGAGACGCTTCCCCATGTCGACTGCCATTGACCTGCCCAAACGGATCGCTTCGCCTCGCTCGCGGCCGCCTGCCATTCGTAGCAAGTCTCGGCGGCCGCCGTACCGTGAACTCCCGAGGTAAGTTTCACGCAAAACAGCGACTTATCAGATCTCGGGCCCGATGGGAATGAAAACTCTCCCGTCGCTTCGCCCATTGAATTGTTAGCCGCACTGACCCGAAGCACGGCGTCCGTTTGGTATCCCCACATCGGATACAACGAACCGTCACGCTTGAAGCCATTTGGAAACTCGATCGCTGGTTCACCGGCCCAAAAGGATGCGGTCGCTGGGCTTGTGAAGTGTTCCGCCTTGTAGCTGAGCGTGCATCGGACCTTTACCTTTTGCCCAGGATCTCCGCGGTCGGCATCGATCATTTCCAGACGGCACGTTGCGTGTGAAGTATCCTTTTGCCACCGTCCTGTTCCGTTTCTATCGTAGTAGTTGTTTACGTAGGTAATATCGAACGGAGCACCGCTCTCTTCCTGATTTTCGTCCGGATCGTTCGGTGTCGAGGTAAAGGGCCAGAATTTTTCGCGGATCTTTATCCAACTGCCGCCGGTTGTCGGTAATGGCAGCAAAGGCTCTGTTGGCTTCACCTCATTGAACGGGAAATTGACGAGTCGAAACTCGATCTTATCCACTTCCTTTTTTGTCACCGGATCGACGATCGTCGCATCTGAATCCTGCAGATGACCGTAGCGGCCGTAGAATTTCTGATCCCAGTCGGCTTCGAGTTTCCTGAGCTTTGCCTGTTCGACGGTTAGCTGTTCGCGCATTTTTGTCAGACGCTCGCGATCCTTGGCATCGCTGCCGAAAACGCCGATCGTGCTGACCGACGCATTTGCAATATCGCGGCGAAGAATAGCGATCTGTCGGGTCAGATCGTCTTCTTTCTTTCTGCCTTCCCTGTACGCGGAATGGATTCGCCAGGCCTGCTCTTCGTCGGCATCACGTGGCTTAAAAACACCCTGAGCAAACACGGACGCGGCGGCCAAAGCGGCTACTGTTAGTAAAATAAATGATCTACGCATGGTGAAACCTCCTCCACGACAAGACAGTTCAACGCAGTCCTGTCGTGATGAGCAATACAGAACCGTCAAAAATGACGCGTGGATAACGGTTCAATGAATCCGGATCGCCGTCCCAGAACTTCGTCGCGATGACATTTCCATTGCGGCCCGAGATGAACTTGATCCGGCCTGTCGCGGTCATCAGAACTCTCACTTCGCGTCGATCACCCGGCGAAAGCTTGTTTTCCGGGCCGAAGCTTTGCCCTTCCGTAAATATGTGGACAGGTTCGGTCGAGCGATTTTCAAAGATCGCGGTAACGTATCGACCCGAATTCGAAACCGGCGGTTTCGACGGAACAGGTGTCGGTTTCGCAGTAGGCTGCGGTTCGGCAACGGGCACTGAGCCGCTCGGATAGCCTTTGACGATAGCGTGGCCGCGACCGCCGCTTTCTCCATTCTGTGCCCATGTCGCCGGGCTCGAATCGACGATCGTGTATGTTCCCGCCGGGATAACGACATTCGGACGAACTTCCCAATTCGCATTCGGAACACCGCCCTGACCATTGCTTCCCGTTGCATTCCACGGCCCGAACATCGCGCCGTCCGAACGCCGCAAGCCGATCGTTCCGGGCCGTGTCGAACCACGAGCGTCATTCCAGTGATACGTAAAGACATACGTGATCGTGTGTGGGGCATTGATCGTAAATTGCGTCGCGGCCGTCGGGCTTTTGTAAACGCCGCCGATGTTGGTGTTCTTGAAAATGACCTTCTCAGAAGGGTCCGCCTGCGTGACAACCGGCGTTGGCGTCGGTCGCGGCGTAGCGGCCGCTTCGCTGCCGACGAGGGTGTATTCGTCCGGCGGTTGGGCCTGCCACGCTTCGTCCGGGCCGATCGTATATCCGAGTGCCCAGATCCTCGAACGGATCAGTCTGAAACTGGTCGGTGACACAAACCGGAACTCGATCTCAACATTATTTCCGCAGCAATAACCCGCGACATCCGCACTCAGTCCTCGCCAAGTCACTCCATCACTCATCAATGAAGCCGTGCCCGCGTTGTAATAACTTCCGCCCGGCGGCGGCGGCTGAGGCGTAGTGGTCTGCCATTGTCTTATCTTCAAGGATCTGCCGGTGATCGCAGATAATTCGTAGGTAAGTCCGGCGCCCGATGTCCGATACAAGCCAGCCTGCGGAGCACCTACTCCTTTCGCCTGCACGATACCGAGATTCCGCCTGGCAGTCTCGTTTTTTGGATCGAGATCGATCGCTTTCTGGTAATCTGCGATCGCTCCCGGGATATCGCCGAGACGTTCTTTTGCAATTCCGCGATTGTTGAATGCCGAACTATTCGACGGATTCATCGAGATGTACTTGTTAAAGTCGGCCAGTGCACCACGGTTGTCACCGAGATTTATCCTGGTCAGGCCGCGGTATGAGTAGCCGTTCGGGTAATTTGGATCGATCTGCAATGCACGATCGTAGTCTGCGGCGGCTCCGGCGTAGTCTTTCAATGCGTCTTTAGCGAGCCCGCGTGTGAGATATGCCTTGTGATCATTAGGATCGATCTGGATCGCCTTTGTTGCGTCGGCAAGAGCACCTTTCAGATCGTTGTTCCCGCGCTTTATCATGCTCCGGCCGCGGTACGCGTTGGCGTTGTTCGGGTCGAGTTTTAGAGCCTGCTCGCAATCTATCAGGGCTCCGGCATTGTCCTGAAGGCTCCTTTTCGCAAGACATCTGCCCGCGAATGCCGCGGCGGAATTTGGATCGGCATTCAAAGCGTTATTGTATGAATCAACAGCCTCCTTATACCTACCAGCGTCATAAAGGCTGTCACCCTGCTTAACCGCAGCTGCCGCAGAAGATGCAGTTTCGGTTGCCGTGCCCGAGGTGACTGGCATCTTGAAGGAACCCATCGTCTTATCCTGCGGGTCGAAATAGCTGCCCGAAGCCGCGGTATCCGTCAGTGTAACTTCGTAGTTAACATTGATATGTGCCGAACCAGCCTGTATCTGCCCGGTCTCGGCGAATATTAGGCTCGATCCTGACAGCGTTCCGGTGAATCGATTGACAGATCGCAGTGACGGCCAGCTTATTTCTCCGCTCACACTTCCGTCCCTCGCATCATAGCTCGTTACGCGAAACGTGAATGGCCATATCCTGTTATTTCGCGGCCCGTCGGTCTCCTGAGCTTCGCCGCTCACCAGGTCGCCTCCCAGCAGTTTTCGGCCAAATTGCGGAATGGCTTGATCCTGGGGTTGAGGCGTTGGTTTCGGAGTCGGCGTTGGCGTCGCCTTTGGACGCTTGTCGAGATCTTCCTGTGAGACCGAAACATCGAATGAATTGCTCGCTCTTCCGAGTTCGAGTCCGTTCTTATCGTGCACGATGACCGAAGCGATCCCGGTCCCGACCTGACTGCGTGAAAGCTTGATCTGCTGCGAAATATTGTTGCTTTCGAAATGCGTGTCGTCGTTCACAGACCATTCATAGCGGGCTCCGTCGACCGCTGGCGTAACTTCGGTCCGCATTCCAACAAACTGGTGAACCGCGATTCCCTTCTCAAGCGGAACGAGCCCGACGCCTTCGCGCCAGATCTGCGGTTTTGGCCCTTCGGGACCGAGAACGTTGACCTTTACGTCGTATTTATCGGCCTTGAATGTTGCGGACTTTTCACCCAGATCGTCACCTTTGCCGGGAACACGGGCCCGAACGGTTACCGTCACTGGCTCTGTATTTTGCGGGATAAAAGTGATCTCGCGTTTATCCTGAGATTCGAAAGTCAGCCTGCCATTTGCCGAGATCTGCCAGCGAAGATCTATCTCCTTCAGTTCCGGCGGCGCAACCTCGACGCGGGCCTTGATCTCGTTTCCGACGAATCCTTTATCCGGCGTGAATACCAACTTCAGTTCCGGATTTACGACCTCAACTTCGATCTGATCAGCGCCGGCAAGGGGAACCAAAACCTGGCCCTTTTTCTCGAAGACCTCGACCCAGACCTTCGTCATGCCGGGCCGGTTAAAAGTCGCTGTCGCCGTATTTTTCGGCCCTTCGACGGGATCAAACGTGACCTCGGGATTTGGCTGCCATTGGTAAACGAAGTTGCCGGACGCGGACGATCCGCTTGAGAGAACCTGAGCCGAAAATGTCACCGGCGTACCGACCGCGACCTTTCGCGTGTTTGGCTTGTCCTGCCTGATGATCGCTTTGTAATCGGCAACTTCATATTCGAGATACGCTGAACCGAGAAAATATCGCTGTCCTTCAACGCCAACCGAGAGCGGGAATTTGCCCGCTTTTGTCGCCTTGACCGTCACCGTCGCAACATCTCGCGAGGTTTCCGGTTTCCCTTCAAAAACTCCGCCCAAGGCGTATTTGAACGGCGAATCTTCCGCCTTCGCGTTCTCGACCATTACCGTTACGCGAGCGGTTTCGCCGACCTTTAGCTTTTCCAGCGAAGGCGGTGAGAACGTGACTTTTGGCAGGTCGGAACCGTCGAGTTTCGGGCCCGTGTACGGGATCTTTTTGAATTCACCTTTCTCGACAAGTGCGAGGCTGTTGACGATACCGATCGCCTCGGACTGAGCCGAGGCTGTGTGAGCTTCGAGGAATCCGCGGTCAACGTTCGTCCAGCAGCCGGAGCCGCCGGCGTTGTAGCTCACCTCGACCACGTCACGCCCTTTGATCGCCCATCCACGGCCGTAAGCCTGCACGCCGTCCGCATTGTATCCATATCCGACCCAAGCTCCGTTCGTGAACTTTACCGACGAATCAACGAATTGCCCCTTAAAATCCCCAATTGCAAAGCTCCTTGCCTTCAGCGTAAAACCCCAACGCTTGGCGTCCTCGATCAGGTCGTTGATCTTTTTCGCGAGTTCCGCCTCAGTTCGCGGAGCGAATGACGGATTGATCCGTCCCGAGATCTCGGAATGAACCTGAGCTTCCCACTGACATTCGCCCGGCGTTTTTGTTTTGGCGTGCTGCCGTGCGAGATCGAATCCCTGCGGGTTGTTTCCGCCGTCCCAGATGCCCGGAACGCTTCCCGCAAAACTCAATTTCCGCGTATCGATCACCTGATCCGCCGGCGTCGGTGTCGGAGATGGTTTGGTAACCTTCTTCCCGACGCTTACAGCTTTTTCAACCTGTGCGACCTTTGCTTCAACGCCGTTTACCTTGGCAAAAGCTTCGAGCCGCACATTTTTTGAACCGTTTTCCGGGAGCGTGAATAAGAACGATTCGCCCGCTCTCGGAGTTCCTCCCGCGGTCAGATCGGTCCATACGAGGCGTCGATCTTTGATCTTTTTCAGGTCGTCGTCCAGAATCGCCGTCATCGTGATCGTCTTTTCCGGCTCCGGATCAGGCGAGACGGCGATTTCGAGCTTGCCGGACTGGCGATGGACGAGAATATTAAAAGGAACCGATTTTGTGAGCTGCTTGTCCAGCTCGGCTTTTGCACTCAGGACGTCATCCGCGATCGTCTTTACATCGATGATCAATTCGAATTCGAGCCGCAGGTTCTTGACCGTATCACCGGTGAATTTGAACTTCCTGGCAGCTTTCTCCGGCGCAAATATCGGCAGAACTGGCGACCATGAATCTTCCTCGGTCAGATTAAAGGGTTTCCAGCGATAGACCTGCCTTACCTCGACGGCGACCAGTTTGTCCTGGCCGCCGAGCAGCCGCATACGTTTGTCGAATTCCGCGAGGCCTTTCTGAATGTTCTGTGAGCTTCCCTCGAAGGTCGCCTTCACGTTGACCTCGCTTTCCTGATCCGGAATAAGCGTCACTTCGTCCGGCTCAGCGTTCGCGATCAGCATGCTGGCATTAAAGTCGCTTTCGACCTTTTTGAGGACGTCAATGGCGTCTGCGATCATCTCGATACGACGTGTCCGCCAGCGGCTGACGATCTCGGGGCCGCATTTTTCGTTGAGAATGCGTTCGATCTCAGGGTCGGCCTTTTCGTTTCGTACGGACGCATTTCGGGCATGGACAGCGACCACATCGAGTACCTTTGATTCCTCCGTGTACATCGTCGCGAGCTGATCGATGCTGCGCTCCGTCCGTTGATTAACATCGAGCGACTCGCGGCCTTTTACTTCGTAGATCCCCGCGATCAGGTCGCGGCATTCTTGTTGAGCCGTGACGATGTTGTAGCCCGCAGCGACAGCATCGTCCATGATCGCTTTTAAGATGAGCGGCACGAAGCCGATCACAAACTTGGACGAGACCATGAATGTCGCATCCAGAAGAATATTTTGTATCAATCCCTCGAGATCGCCCTGCGTCGCTTTTTTCAGATAATCCTTTGCCTGAAGAACCGCCAAAAAGCCAAAGAAACCTTTCAACGCAATATCCCATCGGATCTTACCGCCAACCTCAGCGACCCGTCCGCCGTAATGGAGAAAGGCATCCATCACACGCTTCCACTTACCGGAACCGACCTGAAGCATTTCCCGGATAACCTCGAGGGTCTGCGGATTTGTCTCTGAGGCAAACTTAATGAACAGCTCGGCCTCGATCTTGACACGGCGAAGCGTGTTACTCAGACCTTCTCTGACCGATGGCTTGGCGAGTTCCTCGGCCGCTTTCTTCAGGTCCGTGATCAGAACCTCTTTTCCATTGACCATTTGCAGAGATTGGCAGCATTCACGCAAAATATCGTCGAGGTAATTTGCTTCGCCAAACCGCCCCAGATCGCGGCCTTTCTTCATCATTTTTCTAAGCCGATCCAGGCTTTTGGCCGCGCTTTTCGTATCACCCGACTTCAGGGCGTCCTCGATCTTTTCAATGAACTGCAGCGACGTATTCCCGGCACCATCGAGCGTATAGATACCCGCATTTTCGAGAACCGGGAGCAGATCGGCGAGTCCCGAACGGATCGTGTTTCCTTCTTTCCAGATAACGCGTCCCGCGTGCGCCTCGTATGCATCCCGAAACGCCTTCGCACCCTTTCCCCACAAGCCTTCGGTGGTCGCACCACCGAGGTTCGGATTGATCTTCAGATCCGTAAGTTTTTGAAGTGCCTCCTCAGCATCATCGATCCCGTTTAGGATCACTTCCGGTGGATAGACATTCGTGCTTTTCAGTATCTTCGCCGCGTCCGCGCCGAATCGCTGATTTATCTGACTTGTTATCTCGCGCCGGAGCTGGTTGTATTTCGCCTTTGCGAGGTCTTCGCTGCCGTCGAAAACGACGCGCATATCAAAATCCGACGTTCCGCCGCTGAACGGATCAAGAAAATTCTTGCCGCTTATCCAGCTTCCGACGAACACAACCCTGCCGCCGGCCTTGTTCACGGTCTGGATAACCGCCATCGCCACCTCGAACCGCGTTCCTGAGAGGCCATTGAGAAACCGCCGTGTCGCGGCATCAATTACTTCCTGAAACGGCCCGGCGTTGGCCGAAAATAGTTCGACCGGCTCCTCCGTAGTTAGAGGTTGGCCGGCCGTGATCGGACGATCTTGTGATATTTGCCGCACTGGTTCGGGTGGAATATGAGCGGCGGAAACGACGAGAGAATAGACTAGAAGGAGAGAAAAGAAAATGCTGATCGAGCGGGTGATGGACCTCATAAATACCTCCTTCATTCCATGAGGAAATGCCCCGGAGCGGGCTGAGAGCATTGGCTGCGGTGAACGTAAACGTACATATTCATACTGAGTGCGGGCAAGCGGCGTGCCGTATCTTCTTAGCTGCGATAATTTTCCGCATCTGTTGCAGATAAAGGATTTCAAAAAACCTAAACAGCCCCGCGACGATCCCAATATTCGGGCTGCGAGAGTTTTCTCGCAGTATTGCCGTGAAAACGACGGCACCCCGCGCTAACATTTAGGTACGATGAGCGAACCGATCCGAAAAACCCCAAAGACGACCGTTAAACGCATTCCCAAACGCGGAGATTACGACCGCAAAACCATTAACGCGATCCTCGACGACGCGTTTCTGTGTCATGTCGGTTTTGTTATCGACGCTCAACCATTTGTCATACCGACCGGTTATGGAAGGATCGGGGATAATTTATACATCCACGGCTCAGCAGCCAGCCGGATGCTCAGAAATCTTAGCGACGGTGTCGATGTTTGCGTGACGGTGACCATCCTCGATGGCTTAGTGCTGGCCCGGTCTGCATTTCATCATTCGATGAACTACCGTTCCGTCGTCGTTCTGGGCAAAGCCGAGCTGGTGACGGACAAGGATGAAAAGAACGACGCCTTGTTCGCGATCTCGGAACAGATCATCACCGGTCGCTGGAACGCGGTTCGCCCGCCGACCGCGAAGGAACTCAAGGCGACCAGCGTGCTCAGGCTTGCGATCGACGAAGCTTCGGCAAAGATCCGCACGGGGCCGCCGGTCGATGACGATGAAGATTACGCCCTCGACACTTGGGCCGGCGTCCTGCCGATATCACTGACTTCCGGCCAACCCATCGCTGACGAACGGCTGAAAACAGGTATCGACGTTCCGGACCACGTGACCAATTACAAACGCACAAGCGGAAATTGACCTACGACCGCAACTCGTAGGACAATGCTCGAAAATGAAAACAGTACAACTTGCATTCGCCCTGCTGCTGGGAGCTATTGCGATCAGCGCTCAAGGTCCCATCGAAGACAACAGCTTCCTGCTGGAAGAAGCGTATAACCAGGAAAAAGGCGTGATCCAGTACATTCAAACCTTCCATCGCGAACGCGGCGGAAACTTCGCATACAGCTTTACGAACGAGATGCCGATCAAAAAGCAGCAGCATCAGTTCAGCTACACGATAAACGCCGGGAAAAATGGCGGATCGACCAGATTCGGCGATACTTACATCAACTATCGCTATCAAATGGCCGGGTTAAAAGAAGAGGACAAGGTCGCAGTCGCACCGCGTTTTTCTCTGATCCTGCCGACAGGCAGCTACCGCCAGGAAACCGGCAACGGGGCTCTCGGATTTCAATTCAATCTGCCTGTATCGGTAACGCATTCAAAAAAGTTTGTCACGCACTGGAACGCCGGAACGACCTTCGTTCCCAAGGCACGAAGCGTCACCGGCGAGAAAGCGAACATTAAGGCGTTCAATCTAGGCCAAAGCACCGTCTTTCTTGCAAAGTCGAACTTTAACGTCCTCGTCGAGACCGTTTGGGGCTACAACGAAAAGGTCATCGCCCGCAACCTTACCGAATCGGAATACAGCCTGCTGGTCAACCCCGCGATCCGCTGGGCGTGGAATATGAAAAGCGGCCTACAGATCGTACCAGGCATCGGCGTCCCGCTCGGCGTCGGCCCGAGCCGCGGCGAGCGAGGTATTTTTCTTTATTTGAGCTTGGAAAAGTAGCTTTTCTCAATACAATTGTATAATTGAGCCATGCTTGAACGTGTTGTTTTGCGTGGCTCATTTTTTGTCCTTAATATCTCCATCATCACTCTGTACCTGTTCGCCGGTTCGCTTTTTGCTCAAAGCGATGCGGGCGACATTCCGCCTGAGTGGCAGACCAAAGCGGAATCGACAGATTATAAGCAGACATGGCGGTACGACGAGACCATCGCGTATGCCAAACGGCTCGATAAAGCCTCGAATCTGATCAGTTATCAGTCGATCGGAAAAAGCGGCGAAGGTCGTGACATTCCGCTCCTTATCGCGGCAAAGGACAATGCTTTCTCACCGAAATGGGCGAAAAAGACGGGCCGCCCGATAGTTTTTATCCAGGCCGGCATCCACGCCGGCGAGATCGACGGCAAAGACGCCGGGCTCGCGTTGTTTCGCGATATCGCGATCACCAAAACGCGGATCGATCTGCTGAATGACGCGATCATTATTTTCATTCCCATCTACAACGTCGACGGCCATGAGAATTTCAATCCGTACATGCGGATCAATCAGAACGGGCCTGATGAAATGGGCTTTCGTGGTAACGCAAACAACCTCAATCTCAACCGCGACTACATGAAAGCCGACGAACCCGAAACGCGTGCCTGGCTAAAGCTCTGGAACGAATGGAAGCCCGACCTTTTCATCGATTGCCACGTCACCGACGGAGCCGAATTCCAATATAACCTGACCTACGAATACGCCCACTTTCAGGAAGTTTCGCCCGCGATCAAGGCCTGGATGGACGAGCATTTTGACGGAAACGTAGTGCCGCAGGTGGAGAAAGAAGGCAATCTGATGACGCACTATGTCGAGTTCGCCGGACGTGAAGTGACGAGCGGTGTCGCCACATTCATTGCCACACCGCGATTCGCGACGGGCTACACGCCGCTCAGAGATCGGGCGGGACTTTTGATCGAGACGCACGTGTATAAACCATATAAGTCACGCGTTCGCGGCACTTACGATATTCTTCGATACACGATCGAGGAGGTTGCGAAGTCCAGATCGAGCCTCTTCGTCGCCAACATCACCGCCGACACTCAAACCGTTGAACGCGGCAAAACCTACGATGAAAAACGCCAGTTCCCGCTCAAACTCGGCGTGACCGACAAGGCAACACAGATCAATTTCAAAGGCACCGAATACAAGCTCGAAGACAGCACGATCTCAAACTCAAAGCGCATCGTCTACGGCACCGCACCGCTCAACATCACGATCCCGAAGTTCGATGAGGGCAAGGTAACGGCATCCGTTGCACCACCGCTCGCGTATATAATTCCGCCGCAATACAAAGACGTGATCGACGTGATAAACGCTCACGGCATTAAATACGACGTTCTCAAGAAACCGGCGATCGTCGAGGTCGAGAGCTATAAGCTTACCGAGCCGAAATGGTCGCCGACTTCTTTCGAAAACCGCATTACGCTCAACGCAAAACAGACCGCCTACACCGAAAACAGGACATTCGCCGCCGGTTCGATCATCGTCCGTCTCGACCAGGAAGCCGCCGCAGTCGCCATCCATCTGCTCGAACCAAATGGCCCGGATTCATTTGTCTATTGGGGTTTTTTTAACTCGATCTTCGAACAAAAAGAATACGGCGAAAGCTACATCCTCGAAAAACTCGCCCGCGAGATGCTCGAAAAAAACCCAAAACTTCAGGAAGAATTCGACCGCAACTTGCTCGAACCAACTTTCGCCCGAAGTCCGCAGGCGCGGCTCAGATTCTTTTACGAAAGATCGCCCTACTTTCTAAATCAGAAAGTCGGCATTTATCCGGTGGGAAGGATCTTAAAAGACGTGCCGATGAACGAGCCAGACGTAACCGTCCTTAAAAAGAAGGGCAGTAGACCGTGATTTTATGTTAATTTCCCCGTAAACACAGTGTTTACAATGAGTTAGCAGCACTAAGGTGTTCCATTTTGCATATCATTTTTTGGAACAGCAAATTGAACCGTTAAATGTTGTGAATAAACAGGATAAGCTGTTCCACTTTGGGTGAAAAATGAAAGGATTCGGATTGCTTACTTTTCGGAAACAATTTGGATGGTTTATACAAAAAATGGTGGAGACGAGGAGGGTCGAACTCCCGACCTCTGCATTGCGAACGCAGCGCTCTGCCAACTGAGCTACATCCCCACGCTTTCAACTAAAAAATAAAAGGAAACTGAAAAAAGTGCAAGTCTATTGAACACCGGCCGGCAGCAGCGACCCACGCGGGTCAGATGCATACGCCTCGCCGTCCTCGATTTTACCGATCAGCCCGTGAAAACTGATCTCACCGTCGCCGTTCACCACGACCACAACGTCGCCCGGGCTGACCGTTTTCTCATCGACCGCAAACTTAATGACCGTCGCGTTCCCGTTTTCCGAGGCGGCGACTTCGTATTCAAAAGTGTCAGTATTAAAACTGAGCGTCTGGCAAAATGCTACTTCCATGCTGTCTATTGTCGCACAAAGCTCGCTAAGTGTCAGTCAACCGCACAAGATCGACCGTGATCGCATCGTGATCAGAGAGCGGCTTTCCTTCGTCAGTGACGAGGTGACCAACGGTTTGGGGCTTTGTTCCGGGAGCGATTTTTAGTCCGTTTGCCGCGAACCAATCAAGCCGCGTCGAGACCAAACCGCCAACACGGCCTGCCGCCCAAAAGATAAATGGAAAGCACCATTCCGGAACCCAATCACGTAGATTTGTATTCTTTTCGATGCTGCCGATGTCGTAGTGAAGAGTGCCGACGCCGATATTATTCAGGTCACGGAAATTGAAGCCGCGTTTCTCAAGCCCCGTAAACAAAGCCTTCTCAAAAAACCGCTCAGGATGCGGCAGGTGATTTAGTGCCACATTCTTCGGCCCCATAAGAACGCGCCGCCAATAGCCCATGATCGCTCGTGTCGAGCTCTGGGAATTGAATCCCGTTGTGTTCCAATCGCCGCCGATCAGCGTTGGCAAAGGCGGAAGCGTGTCCAAATGATCGAGAATTATCTTGATCTGCAAAGCCCGATGGGCCCGCGAGCAATGAGCATCGAGATGTATCGTCACCGCCCGAAAGTCGCCGGTCGGATGTTCAATATCCGCAACGATCGCCCGCAGATAACCGATGCGTTTCTCCTTGCCCCACATCTTGTCCTTGCCATTCGGCAGCGGTATCGCATGGACATTTTTCATTGGAAACCGCGAAAACATCGCGAGCCCATGGATCGAGACAGTGTTCTCACCCTCCATGTCCGATTCAACGCCGCTTCCCTTCTGAAGCGGTACGTAAACCGGAGCAAATGCGTAATTCAGCCCAAGTTCGCGAGCGATCTCTTGCGCGACAAATCGATTGCCACTGCGTGCCATGCCGTAATCCAGCTCGGTCAAAATTAGCAGGTCTTTGTTTTTTAGCTGTTCGTGATTTTTGAGAGCGTCGAGAATTCCATCGAATTGGATCCCGCGTTCGATGTTCCAGGCTAGGGCTTTTATAGTATCAGTGTTTTCAGAGTCATTCGGAGCAAATGACTCCACAACTACGGCATTCATGATCCGCTCCGCATCGGGCCGGATCTGTTCGTACAGCTCCGAAGCCTCCATTTCGGCAGTCGATTCTAACTTCAACAGCTCCGCGAAATATTGATTTAGATCGTGGTCCAGAACCGAAGGCGGCCCGGTGAAACTATCGGCAGGTGATGGCATAAAAGGACTGGACCGCAAGCGTCTCGCTTGCGAGTTAACCGTAGTCAGAGCTTAACACACGCAAGCGGGACGCTTGCGGTCCCGTCAGTCATCGTGTCGCTCCTTGACCGGGGCGATCGTTAGGAAATCATTGGTGATCCGCTCAGTATAAACGCCAAGCAGTTCGTTGATCCGCTCCTGTTTTTTTGAATGAAGAATAAAGCCAACGTGTTGCGGCTTTTTGATGGAATAAACGATCTCCTCGTCAGTGTAATTTGAAATGTCCGGCTCCTCAGAATTCGCAAGTGCGAGTGTAACGCCCGCGAATTCCTTACGCAGTTTCGGCAGTTTGAAGGGCCGTTCCCGTGTCGCGATCTCGAGCTTTGCCCATTCGCGCCAGAGGTTGAAATTGCACGCGTATTCGAGGACGTTCGCGATATATGCTCCGCCGACGCGACATGCGACCTCAAGCAGATAGAATTCTCCGGTCTCGTCGCTCTGCAAAAACTCCGCATGAGAAACGCCGCGGTCGTACTCAAAAGCCATCAGCAGCGCTCGATTCATTACCTCTAACTGCTTGCGTTCAGCCGATTTGTATGGAGTGATAAATGAAGTAAAAACTCCGCCGTGATGCGAAACATTGAACGGCGTGGTGCCGTATTGGCTGACGCCGCAGGCGACAACCTTTCCGTTTTCAACTACCGAATCCACGTGAAAAACCTTGCCCTCGATAAACCGCTCGATCAGGAATTGCGATGGATGATCTCGCCAGGTGTTTCGGTTATCGAGATCCGTCAACACGCTCCACGCCTCGTCAGCCGTGTAGCATTTACGGATCCCAAATGCCGAAACCTCGTGCCGCGGCTTGATCACCCACGGTGCCGGAACGGTCGTTAAGAAGTGATTGAGCTTCTCCGCATTGAACGCGCCGACAAACTCCGGGCACGGAATTCCCGCTCTATGGGCTATATCACGCATCGCTAGCTTGTCGCGAAAACGGAGTGCGAACGAACGGCTCATGCCTGGCAAATTGAGGTGTTCACGAGCCATCGCCGCGGTGATCACGTCAAATTCATCTAGCCCCACGACCTTGTCGATCGGCCGCGAACCCGCGAGATTCGTCACTGCCCTGACGTAATCCAGAACGCCCGCATCGTCCTCAACCGTTCTCGCATCATTGATCGCCGTCCACGGCCAGGCGTCTGTCGAGCAGCTTTTTTCGCGTGACCAGCGTGACATGCCAACCGGCGTTGTGGCATTCCTCGATAAATTCCGACCCCTTGTAATCGCTCGCAATGATCGCGATGTGTTTTTGCATAAACTGATACTCTTAAAGACGAATAACGGCCAGTCTGTTTCCTAGATGCAGATTTTATTTTGAAATAAAAGAATGGCACAATTTAGCAACTGAGACAACAAAATTCGGTGAGATCTCGTACTAATTTGAGACGCTGATGAACGCAATATGGACAATTTCGATCTAGTAAATCTGCTCAGCAATCTCATCCCATACATCGTGGTGCTGCTGCTCGCGATCTCTTGCCACGAAGCCGGCCACGCATGGATGTCCTGGAAATACGGTGACGACACTGCTTACATGCTAGGTCGTGTCACAATAAATCCGGTTGCCCACACCGATCCGATCGGCACGCTGCTGATACCGATCGTTAGCTTCGTGCTGACATCTACGACTGGTGCTATTGTGCCGCTCATCGGTTGGGGCAAGCCCACACCGGTCAATCCTCGTAACTGGACGAAGTATAAGCAGGCAAACGTGATGGTCTCAATAGCAGGCATTGGGGCAAACCTTATTTTGGCGATCATTGGCTTCGCTATTTTCAAAACGCTGCTTGAAACGCAGATCATCAATGCGGGAAACGCAGAAGAAGGCATTGTGAAGGTTGCGGTCATCTTTCTCAGGTATCTCATATTTCTCAACGTGTCGCTCGCGGTATTCAACCTTTTGCCGTTCCCGCCTTTGGATGGTAGCAAGGTTCTACAGACCTTTATGCCCACGAGTTTTCAGCCGCTATTCAATTTGCTTGAACAGTATGGCTTTTTGATCCTGATGCTTCTCGTGTATATGGGCGTTATTGGAATCGTAATGTATCCGTTCTATATTTTTGTTAATTATCTGCTTTTTACACGATGGTTTTAGTGTGAACTACGCCAGTTGTTTTCTATTTTGAAGGAATTAGATATTTCTTTTTTTCGAATGAGGGAGATCCGCGTGAGCCAGTGCACATTCACGTTAGGAAAGATGCAAATCTAGCCAAATTTTGGCTTTACCCGGTTGTGCAACTTGCCGACTCCTATGGCTTCTCTGCCCGGGAACTTAACAGGATCGCAGTAATTATCGAGGATCGAAGATCGGAGATCGAGGAAGCTTGGAATGAACACTTTGAATCTTGAGGCCTTAGCCGCGGGCGTTTCGTTTGACGCGGACAATATGTGGGTCGAGCTGACAGATGGCCGACAGCTTGGTGTCCCGCTGATTTACTTTCCGCGTCTTGCAAAAGCGTCACCATCTGAGCGAAAAAACTATCTTATCAGCGGCGGAGGCAGAGGTTTGCATTGGGACGAACTGGATGAGGATATATCTGTTCCCGCACTGCTTGCGGGTAACGTTGATCGAACTGCCAAACCCAAGCGACCTGTCAAAGAAGCCGCGTAATACGCCTTCTGATCAAAAGCATTTTCTCTCTTTCTTTATCATGAAAAAACGCATCTTCAGCGGAGCCCAGCCTACCGGCGAGCTCCATATTGGTAACTATCTCGGAGCACTCAAAAACTGGGTGGCCCTTCAGGACGAATACGAGAGTTTTTACTGCATCGTCAATCTCCACGCGATCACGCTGCCGCAGGATCCAGCGACCTTAAGACAAAAGACGCGTGATCTCGCTCGAATTTATCTTGCAGCCGGTGTCGATCCGGATAAGGCGACAGTGTTCATCCAGTCAGACGTTGCAGCTCACGCAGAACTGACTTGGATACTCTCAACGCAATCCCGCATGGGCGAGCTTGAGCGGATGACACAGTTCAAGGACAAAGGAAAAGGAAATTCGAGTGCTGGCGTTGGCCTATTCACGTATCCGGTCCTAATGGCCGCCGACATCCTGCTCTACCAAACCGACCTCGTCCCGATCGGTCAGGATCAGAAGCAGCACCTCGAACTTTCCCGTGACCTTGCGGAACGTTTTAACCGCGATTTTGGCGAGACGTTTGTTATCCCCGAGCCGTTCATTCCGCCCGTCGGAGCAAAGATCCAGTCGCTCCAGGATCCGACGAAGAAGATGTCGAAATCGGATGAGAATCCGAACGGTTCGATCTTTTTGCTAGACGATGCTGACACGATCTCGAAGAAATTCAAAAAAGCCGTGACCGATTCCGGAACCGAGATCAACTTCGACCCGACGCGTCCGGCCATAAGTAATTTGCTCACGATCTACCAGCTGCTGACCGGCAAAACCGCCGACGAATGCGTTGCTCACTTCGAGGGTAAAGGCTATGGCCAATTCAAAGGCGAACTCGCCGAGGTCACGATCGAATTCCTACGGCCGTTCCAGGGGCGGATCAAGCAGTTCGATGATGCAAGTCTTGATTCGATACTTTCAAAAGGTGCCGAACTCGCGGCTGAAATAGCCCAGTCTACTTTAGACGATGTCTATAGAAAGATTGGACTGAAATAGCTAATGAGCAGCATGATTCGACGAGCAACAATAGTTTTGGCATGTTATTGCCTGCTATTGATTGTATCGATCATTGTCCTCGCTATAGATCCGTCGTCCGAGCTTGCGTTCCTTCTCTCTTGGATTTTAGGATTGCCGTGGAGCATGCTAACTATGTTGTTGCTGTTTGCCCTTATACACGTCACGTCGTGGGAGCAAATCTGCATATTGAACCTTCTTCTCTCACTCCCGAATCTTGTTCTCCTGATTCGATGGATAGCAACTGATGTTTCGGGTGAAGGATCGAATGATAATACTCAAGACTGATAAATTCTATGATAACGAAACCGTCTCAACGAGCCGCCAACCATCATGTCTTTGCCTTAATGGTTCTAACGATTGCTGTCGCCACGCAGCTATCGCTCGCCCAAACGCCCGATCCGGCAAAGTTGACGCTTGAGCGGATCTACGCGAGTGCCGAATTCCAGCCCGCCCGTTTCGGCGGGTTTCGCTGGTTAAAAGACGGCAATTCGTACGCGAAATTCGACCCGTCGCCGACGCAGAAAGGCTCTTTCGACCTCGTCAGCTATCAGATCGACACCAACAAACGCGATGTTCTGCTCGCCGCCGAAAAGCTGATCCCGAAGGGCGAGACGAAACCACTTTCGGTTCAGGGTTACGACTGGACAGCGGACGATCAGCGGATGCTGATCTACACGAATTCGAAAAAGGTCTGGCGGCAGAACACGCGTGGTGACTATTGGGTTTATGAAGCGACGAGTGGCCGATTGACCAAACTCGGCGGCGACGCGAAGGCCTCGACGCTGATGTTTGCCAAATTCTCACCCGACGGCACAAAGGTCGGCTACGTTCGTGAAAACGACCTTTATGTCGAGGACATCGCGACCAACAAGATCACTCGCCTCACGAAAGACGGCACGCCAACGATGATCAATGGCACGTCGGACTGGGTGAACGAGGAGGAATTCAACCTTCGCGACTGCTGGCGTTGGAGCCCTGACAGCAAATCGATCGCGTTTTGGCAGTTCGACGCGTCTGGCATCGAAGATTTTGTATTGCTCAACAATACAGGGTCGCTTTACCCGACTCTGACACACATTCCGTATCCGAAAACGGGAACAACAAATGCGGCGGTTCGGGTTGGTGTGATCAATGCAAATGGCGGTGATATTCGCTGGATGCAGACGCCGGGCGATCTGCGGAACAACTACATCGTGTCGGTCGATTGGACTGGCGATTCGCGGCAGATCTACATGCAGCATTTCAATCGGCTGCAAAACACCCTGCAGGTTCTGGTTGCCGATCCGGCAAATGGCAAAACCAATTCGATCCTGACCGACAAAGACGAAGCTTGGGTCGATCTCGAACTCCCGAGCATGCGTTGGCTCGATAGCGGTAAACGATTCCTCTGGATCAGCGACCGCGACGGCTGGAGCCGTGCGTATTCGGTCTCGCAGGACGGCAAAGACAGCAAGCCAATCACGGTCGGGGCGTTCGACGTGATCTCGATCCAGGCGATCGATCAGACTAACGGCTGGCTCTATTACATCGCATCACCCGACAATCCGACTCAGCGTTATCTTTATCGTTCGAAGCTCGACGGCAGCACCACGAAGCCCGAACGCGTCACACCGTCCAATTTCTTAGGCGTAAACAGCTACAACATGTCGCCGAACGCTCGATGGGCGATCCAGACGAGTTCGTCGTTCGGGAAGGCATCAAAGATCGACCTTCTCGACCTGAGCAAAATGTCGGTCGCTAGGAACATCGTCGATAACGCGGAGCTTCAGGCAAAAGTCGACAAGATCCAGAAAGGGCCACAGGAATTTTTCAAAATTGACATCGGCGAAGGCGTTTCGCTCGATGGATGGATGATGAAACCACCCGGATTTGATCCGGCGAAAAAATATCCCGTCCTGTTTTACGCCTACAGCGAACCGGCTTCGCAGACGGTGATGGACAGTTGGTCAGGGGCAAATTATCTATGGTTCACGATGCTCACGCAGCAAGGCTACATCGTCGCCAGCGTTGATAACCGCGGCACCCCGAGCCCGCGCGGCCGGGCGTTTCGCAAGAGCATCTACAAAAAGATCGGCGTGCTGAATTCGCAGGATCAGGCAAACGCGGCGAAAGCCTTGGTCGCCAAAATGCCGTTCCTCGACGCCTCACGCGTTGGCATCTGGGGCTGGAGCGGCGGCGGAGCGGCGACGCTAAACGCCATGTTCCGCTATCCCGACGTTTACAAAATGGGAATGTCCGTCGCCCCGCCGGCCGACAATCTCTACTACGACACCATCTACACCGAACGCTATCTCGGCCTGCCAAAAGACGATCCCGAGGTCTTCAAACAAGCCGCTCCGATCACATTTGCTGGCAATCTAAAAGGCGACCTGCTCATCGTCCACGGCACCGGCGACGACAACGTCCACTTCCAGGCAACCGAGCGCCTCGTCGATGCACTCGTTGCCGCCAACAAAGATTTCACAATAATGGCGTACCCGAACCGCACGCACGGAATTTCCGAAGGCCAAGGCACGACGCTTCACCTTTACGGCCTGTTGACGAGATATTTGAATCAACATTTACCGGTAAACAAATAGATTTTTCTTTCTCTGCGGTCTTTGCGGCTCTGCGGGAACCAAGATTTGAGTTCCCGCAAAGTAAAAGCAAAGTCCGTAGCGGGGAACAAAAATACTCTCGCTTCTCGCAACCACGGTGATATAATCTCCCCATACCTTCCGTTCTTTTTTATTGCCTGTCATCGGCAGGCGTGGCTTTTGATTTATAGGAGTTCATCATGGAATCGACAAAACAATCTTTCGACATCCCGAAATTCAAAGAGCAGTACGAAAACTATATCGGCGGCGAATGGACCGCACCGAAACGCGGTGAGTATTTTGACTGCATCTCGCCAGTTGACGGCAAATCGTTTACCAAGGTCGCGCGCTCGAACGAAGCAGACGTGAACGCCGCTCTCGACGCCGCTCACGAGGCTTTCAAAACCTGGGGCAAGACATCTGTAACGGAACGCAGCAATATCCTTCTCAAAATCGCTGACCGCATGGAAGCGAACCTTGAAACGCTCGCACGTGCCGAAACCTGGGACAACGGAAAGCCGATCCGCGAGACAATGGCGGCTGACATTCCGCTCGCGATCGATCATTTCCGTTATTTTGCAAGCGTAATTCGAGCCGAAGAAGGCTCGGCGAGCGAACTTGATCAGAACACGCTTTCGGTCATCATCAAAGAGCCGCTTGGCGTCGTCGGCCAGATCATTCCGTGGAACTTCCCGATATTGATGGCAACCTGGAAACTCGCTCCGGCTCTCGCCGCCGGAAACTGCGTCGTTATCAAACCCGCTGAGCAGACGCCCGCGTCGATCATGGTTCTCTTCGAACTGATCGGTGACCTGCTGCCAAAAGGCGTCGTCAATATCGTCAACGGCTTCGGCGTCGAGGCTGGCAAGCCGCTCGCAACCTCAGACCGCATCGCAAAGGTTGCGTTCACCGGCGAAACCACGACCGGACGCCTGATCATGCAGTACGCGTCGCAAAATCTCATCCCCGTGACGCTCGAACTCGGCGGTAAATCGCCGAATATTTTCTTCGAAAGCGTCATGGATGCGGACGACGAATTCTTCGATAAATGTTTAGAAGGTGCTACTTTATTTGCTCTGAATCAGGGCGAGGTTTGCACGTGCCCGTCACGAATTCTCGTGCAGGAATCGATCGCTGACAAATTTATCCCGCGATTTATCGAACGAGTCAAACAGATCAAAATGGGCCACCCGCTCGATCCTTCGACGATGATGGGAGCACAGGCGAGCCAGGATCAGTACGAGAAAATTCTCAATTACCTGCAGATCGGCAAAGACGAAGGTGCCCAGGTGCTAACCGGCGGAAATGCTTACAAAAATCCAGCGGTCGAAGATGGCTACTACATCGAGCCAACCGTTTTGAAAGGCCATAACAAGATGCGTGTCTTCCAGGAAGAGATCTTTGGCCCGGTCACATGCGTCACGACGTTCAAAGACGCTGCCGAAGCCATCGAGATAGCCAACGACACGCTCTACGGCCTCGGAGCCGGAGTCTGGAGCCGCGATGCTCACGAGCTTTATCAAGTCCCAAGAGCCATCGAAGCCGGCCGCGTCTGGGTAAACAACTATCACAATTACCCAGCCCATGCCCCATTCGGCGGCTACAAAAAATCAGGCTTCGGCCGCGAAAATCATTTGATGATGCTCGACCACTATCGCCAGACGAAGAATATGCTGATCTCATACGATAAGAAGGCGATGGGATTTTTCTAGGATAATATCGCCCGCGAAATACGTGAAAAGTCGCGAAAGATGAGATCGACAATTTCGCGTCCTTTCGCGTATCTCGCGGGCCAATTCTCATGAAAAATATTCCAAGGGTAAAAGTCACCGACGAAGCCGCAAAGGTCATCGAACAACTTCGCTCAAAAAACGGCGAGCTTATGTTCCATCAGTCCGGCGGTTGCTGCGACGGATCTTCGCCGATGTGTTACCCGAAGGGCGAATTCATGGTCGGTTCGAGCGATGTCTGGCTCGGCGAGATCGCTGGCTGCGATTTCTACATGGCGAAGGATCAGTTCGAGTACTGGAAACATACCGAGCTGACTATAGACGTCGTCGCGGGACGGGGAGCGAGTTTTTCGCTGGAGATACCGCTTGGGCTTAGGTTTGTGACTAAATCGCGGTTATTCTCGGACGAGGAATATCAGGATCTGGCCGATGTACGTTTCGGAGATCACGCGGAACCCGCCAATGCTCAAGCCCGCGCGTAAGCAAGGGCGATTCACTAAAGTTGAATACTTCGCCCTTGCTCACGCGCGGGCTTTGCATAATTATGAACATTACCGTATACGAAAAGCCAACCTGCACCACCTGCCGCAAGCTCAACAAACTGTTTGAGGCGAACGGTATCGACTGGAGAAAGGTGAACTACTTCATCGAACCGTTCGACGAGAAAAAGCTCGCTTCCCTGCTCAAAAAGACGGCGATGAAACCGTTTGACGTTCTGCGCCGGGCCGAGCCTGATTACAAACTTGCGGGCATCGACAAAGATTCGAGCGAAGCGGACGTGATCGCGGCGATGGTGAAATATCCGGCGATCATTCAGCGTCCGATCGTTGAGGTTGGTGATAAGGCTGTTTTGGCGAGGCCGATCGAGAGGGCTTTGGAGTTGATCGGTAAATGATGATGAGAAAGTTCATAACGATCTGCGTTTTGGCGGCTACGGTCGCAATACTAGCGTCGTGCGACGTGCGAAGCGGAACCGCCAAAGAAGAGATGGAGAAATTTAGCGGTTCGCCAACGCCGACCTTTGCACCGCCTTCGCCTGAACCAACGCCTGATCCGGCCGATTCGATCGCGGTCGATGTCTCGGTCGAGGGCTCGACGATCACGGTTTTGGGCTATAAAGAGAAAAAGAACGCCGTATGTTCTAAATTCGACCGCGTGATGATCAATGGTGATGACAACATTGTCACGATCAAAGGCGGCTGCAGCCAGGTCGTCGCAAACGGAGACCGCAACCAGATCACCGCCGAAGCATCGCTCGCGTTCGTTCTCAACGGCAGCGAAAATACGGTCAAATACACAAAATACATAAACGGCCGCCGACCAACGATCACCGAACCGATCGGCGGAAATACTATAGAAAAAGTTGCGGCCGCCCCGGCAAAGAAGTGACTTGAGGGTGAGCATTATGCTCACCCTTTGCTAATATTCGACACATGAGCTACACAAACGGAAATGGCAACGGCCACGCCCCAAAACCTAAGAACGTGCTCGGCACCGAACTAAAAAGCTGCTGCACCGACCCGATGACCGGATTTTATCGCGACGGATATTGCCGCACCGGAATCGACGACACGGGGCGTCACACAGTTTGCATCGAAGCGACGGACGAATTCCTCGCGTTTTCAAAAGCCGTCGGCAACGACCTTTCCACGCCGATGCCGCAATACGCTTTTCCCGGCCTAAAGGAAGGCGACAAATGGTGTCTCTGCATGCTCCGCTGGCGCGAAGCTCTCGAACAAGGCATGGCACCACGCGTCTATCTCGAAGCAACTCACGAAGCGGCACTTACGGTCGTCAGTCTCGAAGACCTGAAGCGATATGCAGTAACTGACGACTAGTCGATATAACTTTCTTCAAAAACTCGATATTCCTCTCTTTTATTCCGTGTCTTTCCGTGTGTTCCGTGGTTAAATCCTAAGAGAATCAACCACGGATCACACGGAACCGTACGGAACTAAGCCGATTTCATATGGAAGAACTCAACAAAAAAGAGATCGGCCTTTACGGCCTGACGATGATCGCGATCGGGTCGAGTATCGGTTCGGGCATATTCCGCACGCCTTCCGAGATCGCAGGTTATCTGCCGAGCGAGGGGCTTATGCTTTCCGTGTGGCTGCTTGGCGGATTTCTCTCACTGTGCGGAGCTTTAACCTTTGCAAAGATAGCTCCGCGGTTCCCGCACGCGGGTGGTTTTTACGTTTATCTCCGCGAAGCCTATGGCAAACTTCCCGCTTTTCTGTTCGGCTGGTCGATGCTGTTGGTGATAAATACCGGCTCGCTCGCCGCACTAAGCCTGGTTTTTACGTCGTATCTATCATCGTTCTTTCCAATGTCGGAAACGATGCAGATCGTCGTCGCGGTGGTCGCGATCGCGGTTCTCACGGTAATGAACATCGTTGGCGTCAAATTCGGAAACATTTATGCCAGCATTTTTACGTCCGCTAAACTGTTGGGAATACTGTTTGTGGTGTTTCTCGGGCTGTTTTTTGGCACAAATCACGATGCGAATTTTGTAAATACCTCATTTTCCGGCGGGCATAAGGATCTGTCGCTTATCTCAGCCTTCGGGCTCGCATTGATCGGCGTCGGATTTTCGTTCGGTGGCTATCGGCATGCTACATTTGTCGCCGCCGAGGTAAAAGATGCCGAACGGGTCGTGCCTCGGGCTCTGGTAATCGGCATTCTGATCGTTTCACTCGCCTATCTCACGACAAACGTCGCGTATCTGCGATTTATACCGATCGAACAGATCGCCTCTTCAAAAAGCGTTGCATCCGATGCGATAAACACTGTCTGGACATTTGGCGGCCAGCTAGTTTCGTTTCTCATCGTCCTTTCCGTCATCGGAACGATCGGCATCTATATCCTAACCGCACCGCGAATTTATTTCGCGATGGCAAATGACGGCGTCTTTTTCCGAAAATTTGCGGAGATTCACCCAAAATTCGGCACGCCGGTCTGGGCGATCGCTTTTCAGTCTTTGTGGACGATCATCTTGCTGGTGTTTTGGAAGACGTTCTCGAACCTGATCACTTTTGTAGTCTTTGTCGACACGATATTTTTCCTTTTTACGGCACTAACGTTTTTCGTCCTGATCAGGTCGAAAAAGGTCTGGGAAAACGCGATCGCTATCATTTTTGCGGCAATGTCCGCCTTTGTGGTGATCAACACGTTGATCGAAAAACCGCTGGAGGCCGTGATCGGGCTCGGCTTCCTCGGCGTCGGATGCCTGTTTTTCCTTGTCTTTAGAAAAACAAAACCAAGTTTAGAAGCATGAACGAATCATTCATCATCAACCAGTTCGCCGAAGACCGCGAAAACTATTTCCACGCGGTCGCTCCGCCGGTCATTCAGACGAGCAACTTTGCGTATCCGACGGTCGACGAATTCGTCCACGCGATCACCAACGAAAAAAACGAGCATATCTACACACGCGGAAATAACCCGACCGTGAACATGCTCGCCAAAAAGATGGCGGCTCTCGAAGGTGCCGAAGATTGCTTGATGGTTGGTAGCGGTGCGGCCGCGATCACGAACGCCGTGATGTCGCAGGTAAACGCGGGCGATCACATCGTCTCCGTGCGAAACCCGTACACTTGGGCCGCGCATCTGATGACAAAGATCCTGCCGCGATTTGGCGTCGATACGACCTTTGTCGATGGCACCGATGTGCAGAATTTTGCGAACGCCCGTACCGAAAACACAAAGCTCATCTATCTCGAATCACCGAATTCCTGGACATTCGAACTCCAGGATCTCGCCGCGATCGCGAAATTTGCGAAAGCAAAAGGAATCGTGACGGTCATCGACAACAGTTATTGCACTGCTCTCTGTCAGCGGCCGATCGATCTCGGGATCGACCTCGTCATTTACTCCGCCACCAAATACTACAACGGCCACAGCGATGTCGTCGCCGGAGCTATCTGCGGCACGGAGGCCAAGATCACGCGGATCTTTCATAACGAATTCATGACCTTCGGCAACATCCTCGCCCCGCAAAATGCGTGGTTGATGCTCCGCAGCCTGCGGACCTTGCCGATCAGATTGAAACAGTCATCCGAGAGCACATTGAAAGTGCTTGAATTCTTACGCAATTCACCGAAAATCGAAAGAATTTGGTATCCCTTCAATGAAGACAGTTTTCAATTCGAACTTGCAAAACGGCAAATGAAAATGCCGATGGGAATGTTCACGCTGGCCCTTAAAACCCGCGACATCGCCGCCATAAAGCGCTTCTGTGAATCGCTCAAGTACTTCCTGATCGCTGTTTCCTGGGGCGGACACGAATCGCTCATCATGCCAAAGTGCGCATTCGTCCCGGCGGACGACCCGCAGGTCGGCATGATCCGTTTCTATATCGGTCTGGAAGAAGCGGAAGTACTGATCGATGACCTTTCGAAGGCTCTAGGACAATTGCCTTAGCCTGTTTCACATACCAACGCCGGACAAAACATTGACACTTCCGCTCGCGGGTAAATACACTTGAATTAACGATATTCAGGAGATTTACATGTCACGATCATTTACTCGAGGACGAGGTGTTTTATTTGCAGCGGTTTTATTTATGCTGGTGGCGGGATGGATGATGATCTCTCCGGTTAGCGAAGCGAGTGGAAATAGTGGAGCTCAGCCTAATTTCCTTTCAGTTTTCGGCCTGACTTCGCCGTCAATACCGACGCTCGGTCAAGACGATAAGGTATCTTCGGACGTTCGTCGAGATACAGCAGACGGCAAATCGACGCCGATCGTGATCCTGCTCGCCGAACAGGCCGATTTGAGCAAAGCCTATTCGATCACCGATCAGGACGAACGCGGCTGGTTCGTTTACCGCACGCTCACCGCGGTTGCTGATCGTACACAGGCAAGCCTCAAAAATCTCCTCGACAACGAAGGCCGGAAATATCAGTCGTACTGGGCGGCGAACATGATCGTGTCCGACGCCGACAGCACTTTGCTGCAAAAACTTGCGTCGAGGCCGGATGTCGCTCGGATCGATTCGAACCGTCCGGTCAAATGGATCGAGACGCCGGAAGTGGCGAAATTTGGCGTTGAAAGTGCTCGGCCGAACACGCCGGACGCGATCGAGTGGGGCGTGACGAACGTCAACGCGCCGTCGGTCTGGACGATGGGTTTCAACGGACAAGGCATCGTCATCGGCGGTTTGGACACTGGAATTCGCTGGACGCATAACGTGCTCAAACCAAAATATCGCGGCTGGAACGGCACAACCGCCGATCACAATTACAACTGGCACGACGCCATCCACTCCGGCGGCGGAGTTTGCGGGGCGAATACGACAGCTCCCTGCGATGATGATGGACACGGAACCCACACAGTTGGGACCGTCGTCGGCGATGACGGAGCCGGAAACCAGGTCGGAGTCGCCCCTGGGGCAAAATGGATCGGATGTCGCAATATGAACGTCGGCGACGGAACTCCGGCGACATACACGGAGTGCTTCCAGTTCATGATCGCCCCGACCGATCTTGCCGGAAACAATGCAAATCCGGCCCTACGCCCACATGTTCTGAACAACTCCTGGGGCTGCCCCGCCAGCGAAGGCTGTACGACGCGAGCGGAACTCGAAACGATCGTCAACAACACGCAGGCTGCAGGGATATTTGTCGCGGTTTCGGCAGGAAACTCCGGCCCTTCGTGCTCGTCGGTAACCGATCCGGCGGCTATCTACAGCTCTTCGTTTTCGGTAGGTGCATTTGATATCAACAACTCAATGGCGAGCTTCAGCAGCCGTGGCCCAAGCACCTACTACACGCCGAATCTAATGAAGCCGAACATTTCGGCTCCGGGCGTCAACGTTCGATCGGCAACGAGAACCAGCGATACCGCATTCGCAAGTCTCAGCGGAACCTCAATGGCCGGCCCGCACGTTGCCGGTGTGGTCGCCCTTCTCTGGTCCGCCCGTCCCGCTCTCGTCCGAGACATCGCAGCAACTAAAGCCTTACTGCAAAACACAGCAAATCCAACGGTCAGCGTCACCGCCCAAACCTGCGGCGGAATTCCATCAACGCAGGTACCAAACAATTCCTTCGGCTACGGCCGCATTGACGCCCTCGCAGCCGTAAATGCCGCCGGCGGGGCGACTCCAACTCCGACTCCGACTCCGACTCCGACGCCGACACCGACACCGACGCCAACTCCAACTCCGACGCCGACTCCAACTCCAACTCCGACACCGACACCGACGCCAACTCCAACACCGACGCCGACGCCGACGCCGACGCCGGCTCCAACTCCGACTCCGACGCCGACTCCAACTCCGACTCCGACTCCAACTCCAACTCCAACTCCGACGCCGACGCCGACGCCGACGCCGACGCCAACTCCAACTCCGACTCCGACTCCGACTCCGA
This sequence comes from Pyrinomonadaceae bacterium, assembly GCA_047600985.1. Taxonomy (GTDB): domain Bacteria; phylum Acidobacteriota; class Blastocatellia; order Pyrinomonadales; family Pyrinomonadaceae; genus OLB17. The sequence goes on from JASGKA010000002.1 coordinate 2,219,440, forward strand.
CTCCGACGCCGACGCCGACTCCAACTCCGACTCCGACTCCAATACCGACACCGACACCGACACCGACACCGACGCCGACGCCGACAGCAACGCCAAGCCCGTCACCGACTCCCTCATTTTCGATCGCCGATGTTGAGGCCGCCGAGGGGAATGTGGGTACTACGCCGTTCAACTTCGTGATCACTCGATCAGGTTCAACTGTGGGGACATCGGTCGTAACTTATTCAACCTCGAATGGCAGCGCTACCTCACCAAATGATTACGCCGCCGTAAATGGAGGCACGCTAACCTTCGATCCAGGCGATTCAGTTAGATCGGTCGTAATTCAGGTCGTTGCAGACACGGTGCCGGAGGCGGACGAGACCTTTACAGTTATCATCACGAGTGTTTCCAACGGCACTGTTTCGCGTGGGTCCGGGCTTGGGACTATCGCCAACGACGACCCTTTTGAGCCACCGCCAACCGGAACTGAGGGCGATGTGGTCGACGGAAACGGCGGACCAGCGGGAGACGGTCTGATTTTGGCTAATGACGTAAGTGTCATCCGGCAGTTCATTCTAGGAACGGCCGTACCCGTCACCTCGCCTAATCAGTTCCAGCGATCTGATGTTAACCTGCCATGCGGAAATGGCCAGATAGACGCGGGTGATGTAACCGTCATTCGGCAGATCATTTTGGGAACAATAAACACAAATTCGGGTTGCGGGCCGACCACAACTACCAGGCCCGCTAACGTGCAGAAGCCTTACACAAAATGGCTTGAGAACGACCTTTCCTGGCTGATAACTTCGACACCTGTGACTACGATACGCTAGAATGCTCTATTCATGGAGCAAACGGTCGAACAGTTCAGTTTTGATTTTCATAACGAAAAAGCCCAGATTTTGGGTGGTTCGAGTGAGGATCTGAAGATAAAGCTCGGCGATTTTGCCGGGCCGCTCGATCTGCTTTTGTTTTTGATCAAGCAGGAGCAGGCGAATATTTTCGACATCCCGATCGCCCGCATCACCGAGAAATATCTCGAATACATCCGTCTGATGAAACGCCTCGACATCGCCGTCGCGGCTGATTTTCTCGTGATGGCGGCGACGCTGATCGAGATCAAATCGAAGATGCTGCTTCCCCGCGATCCGAAACTCGAGGAAGATGAGGAATTCGAGGATCCGCGAAAAGAGCTCGTCGACCGGCTGCTCGAATACGAGAAATTCAAGTCCGCCGCCGGAATGCTCTACGAACGCTCGACCATCGAACAGGCGACGTTCACACGCGGGCCGATCGAGTCTGACGACAATAACGCCGAGGTCAACGCAACTGTTTTTGACATCCTTACGGTTTTCCAAAAGATCGTCGCCCGCCACGTTGACGAGATCAAGATGGAGATCGAGCGCGAAGAGATCTCGCTCGCCGACATGATAAAAGTGCTCCGCGAACGCATCTTTGCCGAAGGCGAGATCAATCTGCTCGTGTTTTTCGAAGAAATGCACTCAAAACGCGAGCTGGTCACGGCATTCGTCGCGGTGCTCGAGATCGTACGGACTGTAGGGGTAAAACTGGTCCAGCGAAAGGTTTTCGGCGATATCATTCTCAAAAAAGTAGCTGAAACGAAAGAATCCGGTCCATCCTTCGATCAGGAACCAAATGCAGAAGCCCGCGCGTAAGCAAGGGCGAATTACGCAACTTGAACGACACGCCCTTGCTCACACGCCGCCTTTTGCATCTGCTAAATTGATTATCCAGCCCATCCTGTCTATCCTGTTAAATTCCGTCTATGTCCGAAGAGATCGAAGAAATCCCTAAACCAATACGAACGCCCGCCGAACTTATCGGTATCGTCGAGGCGTTGATATTTGTTGCTGACGAGCCCGTAACGTCAAAGCTGCTGGCCGAGGTTTTGGGCGAAAACAAGGAAAGCATCGACGCGGCCGCTGAAGAATTAGGGCGCGAATATGAAGAACGCGGTAGCGGATTGCAGGTCCGGCAGATCGCCGGCGGCTGGCAGATCGCGACGCGAACAGAATTGCACGAAGAAGTTCGCCTTTTCCTCAAAACGCGTCCTTCGGCAAAACTCTCGCTCGCATCGCTCGAAACTCTTGCCGTCATCGCCTACAAGCAGCCGGTCACGGTGCCCGAGATACTGGAAATTCGCGGAACGCAAAGCTCATCCGCGATCAAAACCCTGCTCGACAAACGCTTGATCATCGCCAAAGGCCGCAAGGAAACCGTCGGCCGCCCAATGATGTACGGCACGTCGAAGGAATTTTTGGTGCAGTTCGGTCTGAAAGACTTGAGCGAATTGCCGAGTATTGAGGATTTTGAGGACCTTGTTACATAACCTCTCATGCTGCCCGATCCGACGGAACCATTCATTCTGCGTCACGTTTCCATACGGGACTGGATATTGCAAATATTACTTGCCCTTGTATGTTTCGTTGCAGGACTCTGGCTTTTCTGGATCGTTTGGGCGATCAAAAGCGATATTACTAATCTAGATGCGACGCTGATACTTTCGCTCGCGGCTATAGCCTTGTTTGTCGCGAGCGGATATTTTGGATGTCTTGTTATCACTTCGGCAGTTAGAGAGGTTAAAATCGATTTTGCCGGTAAATGGCTGCAGGTGACTCGTTACGGCTTATTTGGAAAACGAAGCGAAAGATATAATTTCTACCAGATCGAAAGGTTCAGATCGTACAAAGCGAAGCGATTTCTATCGTCGAGATCTCGGCATTATTCACTTGAGATCACACTTGCGAGCAGGAAGAAAATTCGTATTCGCGTAACGATCGGGAGCGATCAAACTGAGACTACAAAATTCATTAAGTTGCTGAACAGGATGCTCAGACAAAGCAGGCAAGGGCCGGAGTCTGGAAAAAAATAGTTGCATGAAAATTCAAATCATCGGCGAAGGCTCATTTGGCAGCTTTCTCAACGAACTTCTCAGCCCGATCTTTGAGATCGACAAAGATGCAGACAGTGTGATCCTGGCTGTGCCGATTTCCGCGTACGACAGTCTCGCTTCGGGCCATCGCGACCGGCATTTGATCAATGTTTGCAGCGTGCAAAAGCCGAGCACGGAAGCTGTTTTGCGTTACACGCCGAATGTAACCTCGATCCATCCTCTATTTGGAGCCCGAACTCCGGCGGAAAAGCGTAACTCGATCCTGACGCGCGTCGTCGGCACAGAAAGCCCGTTTGCCGATGCCGAACGCGAGTTTCTCGAAACCTTCACAAAAGTCTCGACCATCAAAAATACGGATCCGAACGGCCAGCCGTTCACGCCGGATTCGCACGATCAACTGATGGCAAAAACCCACGTCGCCGCGGTAGTTGCGGCTCGCCAGATGAAGGTTTTCGTCGATCGTGCAAGCGACATCCCCGACGAATACATACCGAACAGCTTCCGCCTGATGCGCGATTTCGTCAACACGCTCGACGACATGCCGCATGGAACGATGGAAAGCATTCTCGCTAACCCGTATTTCTAATCGGCACGCGGACATCCTTGTCCGCGAGTGGTTCGCTATGAAGATCGAACGCACCGATCAAACTCTGACGATCAAAGAAACGCCCGGATGTCTGTGGATATTCGGGCTTTTCTTCATGCCGGTGGGCGGTAGTTTCGTGTTCGGAGCGTTGGGCGGCTATTCGAATTACACGCAATTAGCTCCCTGGATTCTCGGAATTTACCTGCTTTTTGGCCTGATCGCCGTCACCTGCGGCTACTGGATAATTTTTAAGGCTCCGGTCACGCGGCTAACTATTAATCGCTCGTCCGAAACTGTCGTACTGAAACGGCGTGGCATTGCGGGAAAGGTCGATCGCACTTTCAATTTTTCTGAAATAAAAGAATTCTGCCTGATCGAGGAAAGCGACGACGAGGGCGATCCGATCTTCTCACTCGGCATCGATCTCGTTAGTGGCGAAGAGATAAAACTATCTGCATTACAGAGCCACGACGAGGCGTTCAAGCGGAATTTTGTCTTCGAAACCAACCAGTTTATCTACAAAAAGATGCCGTCCTATCAGGCACAAAGCGAACTGGAAGATGAAAGTTGAGCCGCAATGCTGTACAATCGCACGTTCGCATGCAGGAAAGATTACAAAAATTAATAGCTCAGGCCGGTATCGCTTCGCGCCGGGCTTCTGAGGAACTGATCGTCAACGGCGAGGTGTCCGTAAACGGCGAGATCGTGACGGAACTAGGCACAAAGGCTGACCCCGAAAAAGACCACATCAAGGTTCGCGGTAAGCTCATCAACACAAAGCTTCAGAACCGCGAGAACGTTTACATTCTCGTCAACAAGCCCAAAGGCTATCTCTCAAGCGCCGCCGACCCCGAAGGCCGCAAGCTCGTCGTCGACCTCGTAAAAGGCTACGGCCGCCTGCACCCAGTCGGCCGCCTCGATTACAACACCGACGGCCTGATCATCCTGACCAACGACGGCGAATTTACGCAACGTGTCGCAAATTCCAAAACGATCCCAAAGATCTACGAAGTAAAAGTAAAAGGTTTACCGACAACAGTCGCGATCAACAAGCTGCGTCGAGGTGTGCTGCTAGAGGATGGCTTCAAAACCGCTCCCGCCGAGATCCGCGACCTAAAACCGACGGAAAATAATGGCTGGTACGAGGTCACGCTCCACGAAGGACATAACCAACAGATCCGCAAAATGTTCGATTCCATCGGCCATTCCGTCGTAAAACTAAAACGCGTCGCCATCGGAACCGTCCGCGATCCATACCTAAAATCAGGCATGAGTCGGTCGTTGACCAAGGAAGAGTACGATATTCTGATGGGAAAGGCAGTTCCGAAGAAACCGGCATTTCGCAGGTAAAAGCTTAGAGAGCTTTTTCCAGTGCCTCGTTAAGGAGTTGGTTCAGGCTAATATGTTTCGCGGAAGCCAGAATCTTGTATTTCCGATGTAGTTCGGGATCGAGACGAAGTACGAGCCGCCCGGAATATGTCTTTTCGGGAGAGATATTCTTCTCCTTTGCAAAATCTAAAAATACTCTCAAGCTTGTTTCGCCTTCTTTTCGAAGATCTTCGATGCTGCTGGCATAAAAATCTGCGCCGCCGTTCAGGCCAACAAATTCACCGCGAAACATAGCAATATCCGGATCGTAACTGATCACCGCCGAATATTTCCCGAATTTCATTGTGTTTATCATGGCTCTACTTCGTGCTCCAACAACCACTTTCTGATAGATTCGACTGCTCCTTTGTCAGTCATCGGGCTCGGATGCGGTCGATGAAAGACTCTGATCTCCCCAAACAAAAAGACCCGGACGCGTGAACCTTCCGCCTCAGAAATGTCGGCCCCAAGACTCTTGAAGAGTGAGACGATCTCAGTCCAGCGAATGTTACCAGAAACTGGCCTCGCAAAGATCTTTTCCAATGATTTTCGATCCTTGCTCTTCACTTTCAAATGATACTATTATTTGACATCACCATCAAGAAATTTTGACTCACATGCAAATCACCGCATCAACGCCCGATGCTCAACCATCAAACAAAGATCCTGCACGACCTCGATGCCGGCTTCGGCAAACCGTTCGGCGACCTCGTCGTTTCGGATTCCCAACTGAAACCACACCGATTTCGGCTTCTTCGCCAATATCTCCATCGTGTGTTTCGAAATATCGTCCGACCGCCGAAAAACATTAAGCATATCGATCTCACCCGGCACCTGCGTCAGGTCGCGGTAGACGGGTTTGCCGAGGATCTCAGTCACGTCCGGATAATAAACCGGCACCGGAATGATCTCGTATCCCGCATCGGCCATGTATTTCGGCACATAAAACGCCGGCTGCCCTGCGTGCGACTCGGGCTTAATGCCCAGGACGGCGATGGTTTTTGTTTGCCGTAACAATTCAGCAACCTCGGCGTCTGTCGTTAAGATATTTGAATGCATCACCTAATTACTTTCATTCTGTTATGCCATTCGGAATAAAACCTGGCCAGATCGCTAAGTGCTGAGATAAATTCGGCTTCACTTTTGCCGGCAAAGTCTGTGTCTGCCCGCCGCAGAAACCCGACAGCTTCAGTCACTACCGCAGCGAAGGCAATTCCTACAGCTGACGTCGGACGCCCATTGGCCCGTGGCAAACTATCGTCGAGCGAATCCACTCGCAATATAAGCGATGACAGATCATCGCGACCCGCTTTTCGTTCTACTGCTTTCTCGAGAAGCGCCGAGATCTCCTCCACTGCCTTTCTTCGTCCTTCCGTAAACGAAAGGAACGATGAAGCCGATCTCGTGCTGCCTTCGATCGACCCGTCGCTGTAAATTACCGCACCTATCACCATTTGGATCGGCCCTAGATCCGTTTCCCGCTTGCTGGCCGGGATATTCATCTCATAAGAACCGTTCGCCTCGATCAAAGCCTTGCCGTACTTCCCCTGTGCGATACTCGACGCAAGCGGGCGACCACCGGTTTCAGTATGCCATTCAAAAGCCATGATGTCTTTAGGCGATCCGTTAAGAAACTTTATGTTAAAGGTTGGGAGAGTAGCAACAACATTGCTTACCGTCGTCCGCAATTGCGAAGCGGGATTTGTTACCAGTGGCACGTCAGCAACCACGGTCGGCGTGGCCAACATTTTCACCGTTACTGGTTCAAAGCCGAACTTCTTTAGCTCCATTACCTCTATCGTTTGGCCTTCGGAGATCCAAACGCGTGCGACAACCTCCACGTTTTCACCGAAACGCTTCCCGCTAAAAAGCGATATCGTCATTTCCGCTTTGTCGCTGATCAGACGAGCCCTGAAATCCATTGCTTGAACCGGATCACCGGAGCTTGGAACCTTCCAGTCTTTCAGCCGAGGAAAACCCGACGCCCAAAAACCATAATTGTGCTCTCGATATAGCGGTATGACTGACGGCATTGGTTGGCGGCCCGAATGGATCTCTAATATCTTGCCAGTGGGATTTTGCTCGTCTTGCGCGTTCGTCGTTGGAATTGCGCAAACCATGAACACAAAAAAAACGATGGATCTGACCAAAATTGTGGGCATTTTTACTCTCCTATCATGTGAAATTTTCTGCCGTAAGGTTACGCCGATTTGGGTTTGTTATCAAGCTTTTGATGCGGCCCGTTACAAAGACGTTTCAAATGGTCTCAAAAATTTGCGTCCAAATCACTGATTATGCGAACATAATTGTTTGTTATACAGACACTTATGAACTTTGAACTATCCGAAGAGCAATTACAGATCAAATACAGCATCCGCGAATTTGCCGAGAGTGAGATCCGGCCGCATGTGATGGAGTGGGACGAGGAGCAGCATTTTCCTGAGGAATTGCGGCCGAAGCTCGCCGAACTCGGGCTGATGGGCATTCTTTTTCCTGAGGAGTACGGCGGAGCGGGGATGGGTTATGTTGAGTACGCGACGATCGTCGAGGAACTTGGCCGCGTCTGCGGCAGTGTCGGGCTATCGGTCGCTGCCCATAATTCGCTTTGCTCGAATCACATTTACACCTTCGCGGATGAAGCTCAAAAACAGAAGTATCTCGTCCCGCTCGTCACCGGCGAATCGTGGGGAGCGTGGGGATTAACCGAATCACAAGCAGGCTCGGACGCATCGGGAACAAGGACTTACGCGGTCAAGCAGGATGGCGGCTGGAAGGTGAACGGCTCAAAGAACTTCATCACGCATGCTCTTGCCTGCAATACGCTCGTGGCGGTCGCCGTCACCGACAAGGAGAAAGGAAATCGCGGCATCTCCGCCTTCATCTTTGATAAATCGATGGACGGATTCAAAGGCGATAAGAAGGAAAACAAGCTTGGGATGCGTGCGTCTGAGACGGCCTCGGTCGTGTTCGAAGATTGTTTCGTCCCTGAGAAAAACCTGCTCGGCGTCGAGGGCGAAGGCTTCTTACAGGCGATGCAGGTGCTTGACGGCGGCCGCATTTCGATCGCGGCTTTGTCGGTCGGTATCGCTCAGGGTGCGTACGAAGCGGCGGTGAAATACGCCAAAGAACGCCAGCAGTTCGGTAAATCGATCGCTGATTTTCAGGCAATTCAGTTCAAACTTGCCGACATGGCAACGCAGATCGAGTGTGCCCGCCTGCTAACACTGCAGGCCGCCGCGACGAAAGATGCGAAGAAGCCGGTCACGCAAAAATCAGCAATGGCAAAACTCTACGCCTCAGAAACCGCCGTCCGCGTCGCCGAAGAAGGCGTCCAGATCCACGGCGGCTATGGCTACACTAAAGATTACCCGGCCGAAAAATACTGGCGCGACTCAAAACTCTGCACCATCGGCGAAGGCACCAGCGAGATCCAGAGGATCGTGATCGCGAAGAACTTGCTGCGGGCTTCCTAATGCAGAAGCCCGCGCGTAAGCAAGGGCGATACATCCAAGTTGAATGGTTCGCACCTTGCTTACGCGCGGGCTTCTGCAATTATCGCGTTTCATGTTGCATTGCTGCAACAGATATGTATAATGGAATTCCAATTTCAAAACATAAGGAGAAACTAAACATATGAGTACAAGTGCAGCATCGGCTCCGGGACGTCTGGCAGCGGCTTTTTTGGCAGAGTTGGATAACGAGGCAAAGACGACACGTGCGTGTCTCGAACGTGTACCGCTCGACAAAGCGGATTGGGCACCGCATGAAAAATCGATGAAAATGGGCCGTCTGGCGGTTCATTGTGCCGAGATGTTCGGCTGGACTGAGTCGACCTTTAAGAGCGATGTTCTCGATTTTTCGACGATGGATTACAAACCTTTCGAGCCGAAAACTACGGAAGAATTACTCGCATTCTTCGACGATCATATCGAAAAAGCCAAGGCCGTCATTGCCGAAACCTCAGACGAAACGATGCTGACCGACTGGACGATGCGAAACGGCGAACAGGTCTATTTCACCATGCCAAAGGTCGCCGTCATGCGAACCTTCGTCCTCAACCACATCATCCACCACCGCGGCCAGCTTTCAGTTTACCTGCGGCTCAACGACATCCCGGTCCCGTCGATCTACGGACCTTCGGCGGATGAAGGTGCGATGTAAATTCAAATAATTTCATTCCGTGTCTTCCGTGCGTTCCGTGGTCGATTCCAAAGATCTAAACCACGGAACACACGGGACGGCGCGAACGGATTGACGTAAGGTCTCACACTGAAGCAAAAGCGCGAGCAAGCCCACTTTCCTACCCAATTCCCTTTGTTTAATAAACCGAAAAATGCAGCTATAATCTAATCTCCTAAGGAGAATTCGATGCACGAACTTAAATTCACCGCGATATATGAAGAAGCTGAAGAAGGCGGCTACATAGGTTACGTGGCTGAGCTTCCCGGCGCTAACACCCAAGGCGAAACACTTGAAGAAACTCGCGAGAATCTAAAGGATGCAGTGGAAATGCTGCTTGATTGTTATCGGGAAGACGCAGAGGCCAGGCTAAACACAGTTCGAGGTACGACTAAGGAAGATCTCATTCTACAGGCGGCATAAATGAAGCGGATTGACCTGATTCGCCATCTAGAAAACCACGGGTGCATTCTCTTTCGTGAGGGTAGCAAGCATTCAATTTTCAAGAATCTACAAAACGGTCAGATGACCTCGATTCCACGCCATCGAGAAGTAAAGGAAAACCTGGCTAGGAAGGTTTGCGACGACCTTGCGATTCCCAGAAAGTAATCGGTATGTATAGGCTTTTAATATTCTTTTGCTTGTTTCTCGGGATTGCGATCTCAGCTATTGGACAAAGCTCAGTCCCTAAATTCACCCAGTTCCCTGTCGCCGTCGAAAAGGCTAAAAGCGTTAAAACCAAGGGCCGTCCGATACCGCTCAAGTACATCGGCGGGCTAAAAGAGGCAGCAAAACGCGGAGTTAATTTTGCCGGACATTTCGTCCTCGCCGGCCGCGGCTGCGGAACCGGATGTACAAATGCTTACATCATCAACGCTAGAACCGGCGAAATGCTCTACCCGGATCAGCTTTTCAACATCGATGCGACATATGGTGACGGCTATTCCGACATCCAACTCGATTTCAAAAAGAACAGCCGCCTGCTGATCATTCACGGACGTCCTGGAAGCAAGAACGAAAACGCTAACATTAAGCCCGGCGACTACTACTACGAGTGGAAAAACAACCGCCTGCGGCTACTAAAATTTGTCGAAAAGAAGAACGATTAATGCCGGATACTAAATTTCTCGAAGATCTATTTGCCGGCCATCCGCGAACCGTCGCCCGTGCGATCACCAAGGTCGAGGGCGGTACGGACGATGCTGCTGAGCTGATGAAAGCTGTCTTTCCGCATACCGGAAAGGCGACCGTCATTGGGATCACGGGTTCGCCGGGAGCGGGAAAATCTTCGCTGGTCGATAAACTAGCCCAGCATTATAAGGATGCTGGAAACCGCATTGGCATCATCTGCGTCGATCCTTCGAGCCCGTTTTCGGGCGGTGCGATCCTGGGTGATCGCATTCGGATGGCGACGCTTGGGATGCAGGAAGGCGTGTTTATTCGTTCGATGGCGACTCGTGGAAATCTCGGCGGTCTGTCTCGAGCGACGGTCGACGCGGTCGCTATTCTTGATGCCGCGGGCTTTGACAAGATAATTGTGGAGACGGTCGGAGTCGGTCAGGACGAGGTCGAGATCGTGAAAACGGCGGATGTTTCGGTCGTCGTGCTTGTGCCCGGAATGGGCGATGACATTCAGGCGATCAAGGCCGGGATCATGGAGATCGGCGACGTTTTCGTCATCAACAAAGCCGATCGCGAAGGCGTTCTTCGCACCCAAAAAGAGCTTGACGCTCTGCTGTCGCTCGCCCATCGCCCCGACATGTGGATGCCGCCGATCATAAAAACCGTAGCGACCGAAAACAAAGGCCTCGATGATTTAAGCATGGCGATCCAAAGTTATTTCGAGTTTCAGTCGAGCAACGAACACGCCGCCGAACGCCGCACCGCGATCGCCAAATGGCGGCTTACCGAACTCGTCCGCGAACGGCTGCTGTCGGATCTTATGGCACAAAACGGAACGCGGGAAATGCTTGACGAGCTTTCTCAACAGGTCGCCACCAAGACCACGGATCCGTACTCGGCGGTTAACAAAATTCTCGAAAAATCATAGATTCTTGTATCATTCTTGCAACTTTGTTGCCCGAAACCGCGTATTTATAAATGTCTTGGCAAGCAAGATGATGTCTGAAAAGCAAAATTCCGCGGCTTGCCGCTCTATTTGCGGAGAAAGCTTGCTTCTCAGGCGAACATCAGACCGATCCTATAAACTCTTTTGGGACAAGATGCCGATAAAATTCGTAAATGGGATGAAATTTCGACGGAACGTGTTTGTTCCGAACAGTTTAACCCGTCCCATTTTGCGCACCAAAATGGGATGGAAACGATCCACAATGCTTCTAATGACGGTTGTTTTATAAAATTTTCAAAATGAGACGCTTTCTCCCCGCAACCCTATTCTTTGCAACAATTAGACCGTCTCACTTTGCGCACAAAAGTGAGACGGGGAAAGATCCGTTAAAAACTTGCATCGGCAAGATAATTCTATGAAGATCAATCACTTAGGTATCGCGACCAAAGGTATCGACGCAGCTCTCAAATTCTGGAGTGACGCCCTCGGCCTTGAAAATGTTCATACCGAAATTGTCGAGGACCAAAAGGTCCGCGTCGCCATGCTGCCGATCGGCGAGAGCCGCATAGAACTGCTCGAACCTACGAGCGAAGATTCGCCGATCAGTAAATTTCTGGAAAAACGGGGCGGCGGTATTCATCACGTCGCGGTCGAGGTCGATGATATCGAAGCTTCGCTCGCCAAGCTAAGGTGCGAAGGAATGCGGCTGATCGATGAAAGTCCGCGGATCGGTGCCGAAGGCTGCCTCGTCGCCTTCGTTCACCCGGCGTCGACGAACGGCGTTCTGCTCGAACTCGTACAAACCATCGAATAACGCCTTTTTCATTAGTAAATATGGCGATTTATTTGTTATCATATCCGTTTGTATTTATAGATCTTGTGTAAGAGAGGACTTGGGCATTGAGCAATTTAACTAAAGGACTTATTTTGATCGTCGCGTTGGTGGCGGTCGGTGCGGGACTGGTCGTCTGGAAAAACAAAGTTGGCGGCCACGCATCTGCTGACTCGTTCAATTCGATCACAAAAGCTGAGATCGAAACGCTGCTTGCCGATGTAGCTAAAGGCAATCCTGCGATCCTGAAACGTCTGAACGAAGATCCCGAGATGAAGAAAAATCAGCTCGAGAATCTCAAACAATTGCTCGCGTTCGCCAGCCAGGCAAAAAAAGAAGGCCTCGCTGACGACCCGAACAGCAAGCAGGAACTCGACAACATCAAGTCTGAGATCATCGCCGTCAATTACGACCGTGAGATCAACAAAGACAAAGGCCCGATGCCCGCATTTGGCTTCATTTCGGAAGACCAGGTCAAGGCTTATTGGGACGACCAGAATCCGGTCAACGGCCGAACGCACGAACAGGAATTCAACGATTTTCTCAATGCAAAGATCGAAGTCCTGAAAAAGGGCAATCCGGACATGAACCGCGAGATCACTGATGAGGAAAAAAATCAGGCTCGCGATGTGTTTGCCAAAATGCGTATCTACAAGGCGGAATACGAGCAGAAGATCGCATCCGGCGAGCTGCCAAAAGAATTTGCCGACAAAGTAAATCTGCAAGTCAAGCTGCAGCAGGCGCAGTTCCTAGCCCGACTCTATTCCGAAAAGATCGCTGATCAGATGAAGGTCACGGACGAAGAGGTCGCGAAATACATTACCGACCACCCGGAACTCGATCCTGCACAGAAAAAGGCCAAGGCCCAGGCGATCCTTGATCGTGCAAAAGCCGGCGAGGATTTCGCGAAACTCGCTAACGAGAATACCGAAGACCCAGGCAATAAAGGAACCGACGGAAATCCGCAGGGCGGCATGTACAAAGATGTCCCGAAAGGCCGGATGGTCGCTCCGTTCGAAGCTGCAGCTTTGGCACTGGAAGCCGGACAGATCGCCCCAGAACCGGTCGAAACTGATTTTGGCTACCACATTATCAAACTCGAGAGAAAGCTCGGAAAATCGCCCGACGCCAAGGATTCTAAAGAGGAAACTTACGACGTTCGTCACATCCTGATCTCGACCGCAGTTAAGGACCCAGCAAATCCAATGGGCCGCGACACGCCGGTCAAGGATTACGCAAAGTCGAAACTTGAGGAAGAGAAAGAGAAGAAGTTGCTTGAGGAGATCGTTGCTTCAAACAATGTTCAGGTACCGGCCGATTTCGACGTTCCGCAGCCGACCGCTGAGCAGCTCCAGCAGATGCAGCAGCAGCGTCAGCAGCAGATGATGCCTCCCGGAGCCGACGGCCCCGAAGGCGGACCTGCCGGCGGGCCTCCGAAACCGGGAGCGAAACCGGAACCTAAAAAACCGGAAGCAAAACCGGAACCGAAGAAGAAATAATGCAGATAATGAAGGGCGATTTAAGGATCGTCCTTCTTAATTTTAAGAGTCAATAAGAAACATGGAAAACGTAAACATCGGAATCATCGGCGGAAGCGGGCTTTATCAGATGCCGGAACTTGAGAACGTGCGTGAGATCGAGGTCGACACGCCGTTCGGCAAACCTTCGGACGCCTTTATTGTCGGCGAATTAGACGGCGTAACGGTCGCATTCCTGCCGCGTCACGCTCGCGGTCACAAATTCACTCCGAGCGAATTGCCCTTTCGAGCCAACATCTACGCGATGAAGCTGCTCGGGGTCAATTACATCTTGTCGGTTTCGGCGGTTGGCAGTTTGCAGGAACAGTACGCTCCGACCGATTTCGTGATCCCCGATCAGTTCTTTGACCGCACGCGGGCACGTGCACACGAATCGACCTTCTTTGGTGAAGGCATTGTTGGGCACGTAACGTTCGCACATCCGGTCTGCAACGAACTCGGCGACATTCTCGAAGCCTCGTGCAATAGCGTCGGCGTCAAAACCCATCGCGGCGGCACATACATCTGCATGGAAGGCCCGGCGTTCTCGACCAAAGCCGAATCCAACGTCTATCGCCAATGGGGCATGGACATAATCGGCATGACAAACCTGCAGGAAGCCAAGCTCGCCCGCGAAGCCGAGATCGCCTACGCCACAATGGCTCTCGTCACCGATTACGACTGCTGGTACGACGGCCACGACGACGTAACGGCCGACATGGTCATCGCTTATCTGAATAAGAACGTGCGGAACGCCCAGCTCGTTCTCAAAGACGCAGTAAAACGCGTCGCGAACAAGACAACACCAAACCAGTTCGAAGGCGGAACGAAAAACGCGATCTTCACCGCCCCCGAAAACTGGCCGGCCGCGACGGCGAAAAAGCTCGAAGCGATAATCGGCAAGTACGGAAAATAAGTGATCTGAGCGGCGGCGAAAGGAAACTTTTCAGCCGCCGCAATCATCTGTATCTAGTTATGAAAGAAAAGTTTTTATCACTTATTTTTGCTATCGCAGCGGTTTCGGCCCTTTCGCTTTCGATCTCGGCTCAACGCAACGTAACGCCCGCGATCGAGCGTGATCCGATCCTCGAGGCTGACGCAAAGCACAACCTCGACGTCGCTCGTCAGGCATTCACGCCGCTTAAGAAGGCATACAAACAGGTTCTCCTGCGGTTTGAGGAAACCTACGCGGCCTATCCGGAATTTTCGCAGATCGATGAATTCCTTTACATCGCCGGGATGAGCAGCTACTATCTGGCCAATAACAAAGGCAAGCAAAAGATCGATCCTAAGTCGGAGAAAGAAAAGGAAAAATTCGCCACCGAAAAGCTCATCTCTGATGCCCGAGCTTACCTCGGAACCGTCATTGAAAAGTATCCGCAAAGCAAATTTGTCGAGGACGCCAAAAAAACTTTGGCCCAAATTCCTGACGCTAAATGATCAAGTTTCGCTTTCGACAATGATCTTCTGTCTTCAAGGCCAAGTTTTCATAAAACTTGGCATTATCTGCATCGTAACCTCGAACAAACCGTCCTCGTTTCATCCGTAACACACGTTGCCTTATGTGCGATTTCATGCTATCATCGCAACATGGGAGGATAACGATATCACTTTTTGGCCCCGACCTTTTACATACCGAAAAGGCACTCACCATACCGCTCAATGCCCCAAAAGTGCGCGCGTCAAGTGTGTGGGACAAACACAAAAACCGAGCTTAAGTCTATTGTTCCACATGTTTAGCTTGTCCCATCCCGTGGGACAGTCAAAAGTGGCACTTTTTTCGCCGTAAGTGCAATGAATGGTGCTATTTACGAAATTGTTGACCTGTATTACAGGTAAGGAGAAAACGAGAAAATGACGAGAAAGATACTTTCAGTTTCACTGCCGCCGCCTGTCGAGAAATGGGTGCGGAACCACGTCAAAATTAGTAAGGAATTCGACTCTGTGAGCGATTATATTCGCGTGCTGATCAAGAATGACCGGAACCGGCTCCGCAACAAGGCACAGATCGGTCCGATGTTCGACTCGCCGCTGGTTCCGGGAAGCATTTTTACGCGACGACTGAAATAAGCAGCTTCGATGGTAAAAGGAATCGGCAACGTGTAAAATACTTGCTTTACGTCATTTTTCAGGAGACCTATTTAAAGCAATGTCATTAACAGTAGTTGGCTCAGTCGCGTTCGACGCGCTGGAAACGCCATTTGGGAAAAGAGATAAGATCTTGGGCGGTGCGGCAACGCACTTTGGGTTGTCGGCAAGCTTTTTCACCGACGTAAAAGCAGTCGGCGTTGTCGGCGGTGATTTCGGCGACGAAGAATGGGCCGTTTTCAATCGTCACCACATCAACACCGACGATATCGAGGTCGTGCCGGACGGCAAAACTTTCTTCTGGAGCGGTCGTTATGATTACGACATGAACACCGCTCACACGCTCGACACGCAGTTGAACGTGTTCGAGACCTTCGAGCCGAAGCTTTCCGAAAACTCAAAGAATTCCAAATTGCTCTTCCTCGCCAACATCCTCCCGATGCTCCAAAAAGGCGTGCGTGAGCAGTGTCCAAATGCAGAATTCGTGGCAATGGACACAATGAATTTCTGGATAACTAGCATGAAAGATGCACTGATCGAGACCATCAAGGTCGTCGATTGCATCATCATCAACGACGCGGAAGCACGCCAGTTGACCGACGAGCCGAATATTCACAAAGCCGCGAAAGCCATTATGGATCTCGGCCTGAAAGCCGTCGTGATCAAGCGTGGCGAATACGGTGCAACCCTGTTTACAAAGGACAGCTATTTTGCGGCCCCGGCTTATCCACTCGAAAGCGTTTTCGACCCGACGGGGGCTGGAGATACATTTGCAGGCGGTTTCATGGGTTACCTCGCCGCCAGCGACAAGATAACGGAAGAAACTCTTCGGCGAGCGATGATCTATGGATCAGTAATGGCTTCATTCAACGTTGAAAAATTCGGCACCGAGCGTGTGGATGCCCTTGACTATCCTGAGATAAACCAGCGTTTCAGGGCGTTCAAGCAGATGACCCATTTTGATGATATCCCGTTCGAGAAGGCATCCTCGGCTGCGTAAATGGATAAGAAGCCTGAAAATTCGCTTCGCCGATTTGATCGTGCGCAGACCAATTACCCGCTGATCATTCTGACCGCCTTGCTGTTCGCGGTTCTGATCGCGGGCATCGTGCTGTCGGTTCGGGCCGAGAATATGCCGCTGCTCGCGGTCTTTCTCGGTGCCGCGGCCCTGCTTGGCTTGGTCGTTATACTCGATGTCGCTAACCGACGCCGGATCGCGGCGGTCGATGACCGTAAGTTTATCCGCTGGGACGCAGCGATGCCCGAGATCCAACGGCAGAATGTAAACGTCGAGGTTCGCGAGCTTTCTCGCCTGCTCGGTGTCGGAGACGACAACCTGGCAGACCTGCTTTCGGCGTATATCGTTGCCGAAGATCTCGCCCTGAGGCAGATCCAGCAAGAAGAGAATTTACCTTTAATGCGTCACGTGAGCATCGGTGGAACTCCTTTTGATGCAATACTTGTCGAGCATGACTTAATAACATGCATTGAGGTTTCATTTCTTGTCGTCCCGGATGTCAGACAGGAAAAGATCGAGTCGATGCTCAAGAAGATCACGCTCGCAAAGAAGAATCTGGCTGAGCAAAAGAGCCGCCTGCGGCTCCGGCTGATGGTGGTTCTGGTGACACAACTGACGGATGACGAAGAAGAACGGCTCCGCGGGATGCTTATTACGCGGCGTTTCACTGACACGCCGGTCGATATCGACATCAGGCTGCTCGATTTTGAAATGTTGCAGAAAGTTTACGTGAGTGAGTAGAGTTCGGTCTTAAGGTCGGACTCAGGAATTCGACGACCAAAGACCGAAAGCCGAAGGCGAAAACACAAACAAAGCTATGTTAGAAAACAAGATCGGTATGATATTCGGCGTGGCGAACAAGCGTTCGATCGCGTGGGCTTGTGCGGCGGCTTGTGCCGAGCATGGTGCAAAAATGGCGTTCACTTATCAAGGCGAGCGGCTTAAGGAGAATGTTGAGAAGCTCGCGGGCGAACTTCCCGATTCGCTTGTCGTACCGTGTGACGTAACAAATCAAGCGGATGTTGATGCGGCGTTTGAAGCGGTGGGTAAAAAGTACGGTAAGCTCGATTTCGTCATTCACTCTATCGCTTTCGCACCTAAAGAAGCACTTGAAGGAGAGTTCGTAACTACTACAAGAGAAGCATTTAGGACGGCATTGGAGATCAGTGCGTTTTCGCTCACACAGGTTGCTTTGGCTGCCTCGCCATTGATGACGGACGGCGGCAGCATTGTCACTATGAGCTACTACGGAGCCGAAAAGGTCGTCTCGAACTACAACGTCATGGGCGTCGCGAAAGCCGCTCTCGAGTCCTCAACCCGCTATCTTGCGGCCGACCTCGGAAAGAACAACATCCGCGTCAACGCGATCTCAGCCGGCCCACTCAACACACTTTCGGCCCGAGGCGTCAAAAACATGGGCTCGCTCCTCGGATACGTCGGCGAAAAGGCACCGCTCAAGCGCAACGTAACCGTTCAGGAAGTCGGCAACACGGCTCTATTCTTGGTCAGCGACCTTTCGACCGGCATTACCGGCGAAACCATCTATGTCGATTGCGGTTACAACATCATGGGGATCTAATGTCATCGATCAAATCCACAAAACCCAGAACAAAAGCTCCGGCAAAAAATGCTGAAGTTCCTAAGACGATTGCCGAGGCAAAAGAACTCGAAACCGCGCCCGGCTACTGGCGACTGACCGATGACGAAATCCTGCTCCGCTCGCCTGAGCCGGAGGATGCGTATCGAACGTCCGATTCTTGGCGAACGTTCCGCATAATGGGCGAATTCGTCAACGGTTTTGACGAGCTTGCAACGATAACACGCGGCGTTTCGATATTTGGATCAGCTAGGACTCCGGAAGATGATCCGATGTACAAAGCGGCCCACGAAACTGGGCTTTTGCTCGGTGCGGCCGGATTCGAGATCATCACCGGCGGTGGCCCGGGTATCATGGAAGCCGCAAATCGCGGGGCTCACGACGCCGGAGCGAAATCGGTCGGCTGCAACATCGAGCTGCCGTTCGAGCAGATCCCGAATCCATATTTGACCAAGTCGCTGACCTTCAAATACTTCATGGTACGCAAGACCATGTTCATCAAATACAGCAACGCCTATATAATTTTCCCGGGCGGGTTCGGCACGATGGACGAGCTTTTCGAAGCCTTAACGCTTATCCAGACAAAGAAGATCCGAAACTTCCCCGTCGTGCTGTTCGGTTCACAATACTGGCGCGGTCTGCTAGCGTGGATCACCTCAACGATGCTCCACGAAAAGTACATTAATCCTGAAGATCTCGGCCTCATTCACCTGACCGATTCACCAAAGGATGCTGTAGACTTCATCATCCGAACGTGTTACGCCGGGATAGATAATGGTGAAAATGAGAAGTCGGGAGATAGTTAAGGTAGCGTGTTAATGGGGCAAAAAGCAGAGCGATGCATCACTTTAATAATTAAGCCATAACCTGTTGCATCCATTGAAGATATAGCAGTGAAATATTTTTCGGTTCGATGGCTACTATCTCAGGAATGTCGTAACTGTGCCGCTCTAAAATGAAAGCCTCGAGCTGTTTGTACTTTTCCGGCAAGGTCTTAATCAACAACAGGTTCTCAGGCTCTTTCTGCACTTCCCCTTCCCAAACGTAAACCGAGTTCATCGGCGGAAGTATTTGGACGCAGGCAGCGAGTTTGGCACTCACCATCGCACTTGCGAGAGCCTCGGCTTGAGCAGGATCGGGAACAGTCGTGAAGACGATCAGCATGTCGCAATTGTTCATTATCGCCTTCCTCTGAATACTGGATCGAGTTGGATAGCTATTTGAAAATGCTTCTCGGCCAGTTCTTTCATCCCGATGTTGTTTAGCCGCAGGCCGAGCATCCAGTGAAAATACGGATCGTTCGGTGTTGAGCGGTCGGCTTGCGTTTCGTACTGTGTGGCAGCATCGTTGCGACCTAGCGAGGCGTTAGCGGCGGCAAGGAAATTGTTGACTACGGGCAAACCGGGATTGCCGCGAACAGCGTCTGTCCACGTTGCGATCGCCTCTTGCCTACGTCCGAGCATCCAGAGCGATTCACCTCTTTCTTCGCGGGCAAGAACGACATTTGAAGTCGAAATAGCCTGATCAAGAACCCGCAGGGCCTCTTCGTACCGACCAAGACGGTTGAGGATCGTTCCCTGATAGTAAAGGCTGATCGCTTTAGCTTGACCAGACTGCAAGCGGGCGGCGTTTGCAAGCAACGAAAGCGAACCATCGATATTTCCGCCTAGGTATTCGAACCAGGCAAGTTTGGGGATCGCTTCAACGTTTGTAAACAGGCCACGATCGCGGGCCGTGTTGAAATGGCTGCGGCCGGCAGCGATGTTCTCTGTGTCAGCCGGGTTTAGCCACTGTGCGGGATCGCGTTGAGCGAGAGCGAGTTCGTCCGGAATTTGAAGGCTTTGAAATGCTATCGCCCCGGCCCGTTCGTGATATCGGATGTAGCCGCTATGGGCTACTAGCCCAAGCCATGAGAGTGCGTACGCGAGAAAAACAAAGCCGAGTAGCTTTATACGGCCGCCGGATTTGAGATTAAATCGATAGAACGACAGGTCTTTCGCCACGGCCAACCGCCAGACTCGCATGGAAAGAAACGTCGTAACTCCGGCGATGCCGAGTGCCATTAGCATCGGCACGAGCTGATAAACATCCCAGACTGCTAGTAGACTTGCCGCAAAGATCAGAGCGGCGGCGATCTCCTCGGGCCAGGTGAGCGAGTAGTTCTTTTTCGAGCCTTTGCCAACCGCTGCCGCTGGTTTGCCGAAGCCGAAGTACAATGCGTCATTCGGGCAGACGGAAACGCAGTCCATGCACTTCATGCAGCCGGGATCGACGACCATGCCAAACTCATTGACCTCGGCATGAACGATGACGTTTGATGTGCAGGTTGCCGTGCAGTGACCGCACTGGTTGCAGGCATCGGTCACGCGGATCTTGCCGGGAGCGACCTTGTCAGCAAGGCTAAAAAAACCGCCGTATGGACAGCCGTAGGTGCAGAAGCCTTTGGATCCGAGAAAGTACACGGTCATAAAGCCGCAGATGAACAAGAACGGAACGGCGACCCAAAATGGAGGAAATGTCGCCCAAAACTCTGTGGTGATAAGGTGGTTAGTGAAACCCGGAATTATCGGCGTCTCCGGCGTGCGTACGATGGCCCTCAGCACCGTCGGCCACACGAACATATACAAGGCGGCGACCAGCGGCACAAAAACGAGTAGACGCGATCTAAATGGCCGCGGAGTCAATCCAAACTTCTTTAGCAACCAGGAGCAAAAATCCTGGAGAGCGAGGATATGGCAGCCCCAGCCGCAAACAAAGCGGCCGAAAACTAGCGTGGCAACTATAGCAAGCGTGAAGAAAATGAACCCAGCGTTGATCGCTCCGTTTTGAAGCGTATACATCGATTCCGAAGGCTCGATCGGCGAAACGGTTTTGCCCATGATCCACCACTGGATAAAGTGACCGATCATCAGCAAGTTCAACGTAAGCAGTGCAGCGGCTCGCCACCACGCGGTGCGAGACACTCGAACTTCCGCTCTTGCAGACGACTCGGTAACAAGCACCGGCAACTCGATCGATCTTTTCTTACGTTCTGTTTGACCTTCGCAGCCGGTTTTCATAGCTCGCGTAAATTCATACCCCAAAAAGTTTGCTGAGTTACATCTTATTATGACTTGCTTATCTAGTCGAAAAGGGTGTAAAAGTATAGTTTATCCTCAGTGGAGTGTGTTCTAGTTCAGGTTCGTCTATTTTGCCGAAATCAAGGGGTTTGAAATTAAATTATGTCAAAGATATTTCTCGTCTCGTTGCTCTCATTCTTCACAATTTTTGGCGGCGGTAGTGACAGCATTTTTCCCGGGCTCGTTTCCGGTAAGCCGAAGGTTACGACCGGCACGCTTGAAAAAATGATCGTCAATAGCGGAAGCGTTTCGATGGATATCGACCTGAACCGCCTGAGCGGCGGCCCAGGACAAGATTCGAAACCGACCCGCATCGATTTTGACGCGTCTGGCGACTCATTCTTCTCCATCATGGTCTTCAATGGTGAACTTCGCGGCCCGATGCCAAGTTCAATGGAGATCGTGCCTAGAGCGTCGCTCCAATTGCCAGCTAAGATGGCGGCGTCCTACAACGACTTGGTTCTCGAAACGCTCCCTTGGGGCGGAACGTATGATCTCGTCGTTCGCGACGGAAAGACGGGCTTCGTCTTCTTCGGCATCCAGGGCTACCAACTTGGCTACGATCCGGCTGAAAAGCGTTTCTCGGCCACAACAGGCCGTCTCATGATCTCGCCGGAATTCGCGGCGGAACTTGGCCGTCCTTCGGATGCCGGAAGCATTGTTGGCGAAATTACTGTCAATACGACGATGAAGACCATCGAGATCACAAATGTCGTAGACGGTGAAATGCAGTCCGCCGTTCTTCCCGCCGGAGCCGGAATGCGGCCCGATGTCGGGACTAATCCGGGACCGGACGTTATCGTCGGTGATGTCAACGGACTCGCTCAGTTCGGAAGTGCCGTCGGGACTCAGGTCGGACTCGCACTAGGAACCGATTCCTGTAACGCCGGAACGGTAAACCTTAACTGGCTTGCTCTGCCAAATAACGATCACCCCGTAATCCCGCAAAACCTTTACAGAATGAGCGGCGGTGCGAATAACACCCAGACCTTTGAGCAGATCGGGCAGTCGAGCGTCAAGCACGGCTTTACGGCCTTGACTCAGAATATTTGCGGTTTTGGCTGCAACGGTGTCGGAAACACTCAGCTTGGCTCGGGTTGCTCCGATCCGTACGTTGCAAGCCTCAACGCAGGACCGAGCCTCGGTTCCCGTGCATGGGTAAATCCGTACACTGGATTCTTCCCTGCCTCGAACTCGGTCAATACGCACACCGGCCACACCGGCGATTCGAACGTTGGACACAGAATTCGTACTGAAATCGCTGACCTCAGCACTACACAGAATCCCGGAGCAACCTATTTTGCTGAAGGCCAATACGTTACGCCGCACGAATATGCATGGTGTCAGGCAAATCCGACGCAGTGCAACATGAACAATAACGTCTCGTACCGCCAGTACAGTGTTATTGGAACTGGAAGCCCTTTTACATTCTCGCCAGTCGGTTCAACACAAAGAATGAAGGCGGCGATCAATGCCTGGACCGGAGCGAGCCTGGAGACGATCCAGCCAGATCCGACGCAGGACGGCATCGGCATTCTCGGTTACAAGGTGACAAATACGTCGCCGGGAGTTTGGCACTACGAGTACGCAGTGTATAACCAGAACCTCGACCGCGGTATTCAGTCCCTGACCATTCCTGTGGGTGCTGGTGTGACGATCAGCAATGTCGGCTTCCACGGCCCGCCTCAGCATCCCGGAACTACATTTGACAACACTGCGAACAATGCGGGTTACAGCAGCACCGCATGGGATCAATCGCAGGCAGGCGGCAGTATTACGTGGAGTTCGGAAACGTTAGCCCAGAATGCGAATGCGAATGCGATCCGTTGGGGAACCCTCTATAACTTCCGCTTTGATGCGAACGTAGCTCCCCAGCCGGGAGCGGCCACGGTCGGATTCTATAAAACCGGCAGCCCGCTCTCGCTTCGTGTTGACGTACCGGGACTCGCTGGTCCTGTTCCAACCCCCACGCCGACGCCGAGTCCAACGCCTTCACCGACCCCAACTCCGACGCCGGCTGTCACGCCAACGCCGGTCGTCACACCAACACCGACACCGACACCAACGCCTGGCGTCTCAACGACTGAGGGCGACGTAGTTGATGCGAATGGTGGTCCGAATGGCGACGGACAGATCCTAGCAAACGACGTTAACGTTATACGTCAGTTCGCCTTGGGAACCGCGTCCCCAGTCAACCAGAGTCAGGCGAATCGTTCCGATATTAACGGAACCTGTGGCGATGGAGCGATCAATTCGGCCGACGTCACAGTTGTTAGATTGTTCAATCTTGGCCTAGCTACTCCGCCGGCTGGCTGTAACTTGAACCGTGGATTTTTCGGGATGCTGTTCGAATAGCCTCTGATCATTGGTGAATAAAAAACGGGAAGGACCGCAGTCCTTCCCGTTTTTCTTTCCTGCTTCGCCGGAATCAACTTCGAGCCATCAACCCTTTGTATTCGTCCGAATCCACCCATTCGAGAATTTCGGCGACCCGCCAGATCGGGAACGGGTGCGAAAGCCCGGCGTTCATTGTGTCTGCCCAGAAACGGTCGAGAGCCTTTTCATCGTAGTTCTTTTTGAATTCACGGCCCTGTTCGAGAAACAGATCGTAGTCGATCTTCGACGCAAATGTACCGCCAGCGAGCTTCATCATCGTCCGGCCGATGACGTGAGGATCCTGAACCACGAGCAATGCAGCTCTGTCGCAGCTCAACTCAGCTCTGCGTGCCCATGAGAGCAAAGCACTCGAAATACCGAGAGAGACAATGAGTTTGATGATCTCTGAGCCAGGCAAAAGCCTTGCGACCGAAATATTGGCAAGCAATTCCATCAACCTCGCAGCAGTCAGATACAAGACGTGTTCTGCATGCATATGACCGACTTCGTGGGCTATCACTGCCAGAGTCTCTTCGTCGTTCAGACGTTCGATCAGTGCCGAGTGCAGTACGATGATCGGCTTTTCAACGCCACCCGTGAAAGCATTCACCATCGGGTTCTGCTGCACGAACATATCGGGCATCTCGACGCCGAGAGTAGTACACGCGATCTGCAGCTTTGCATAAAGGTCCGGACACTGGGTCGGCGTGACCTTGATCGCACTCGCCATGAACGAAACGCGGATCGCCGACTCTCCCGTCCAAGCGAGCAATTTCTTTAGGATCGAATCAACGCCCGGGATCGCTTTCAACGCCGCAAGAGCCTTTTTGTCGAGTGGGTGAACGTAATCGTTCTTATGCAGATCTGAAAACTTCTTATGCGGCTCGTTCGAGAGCGGCAGCTTACACTTTCCGCAATTGGCGGCGTTGTTTTGATAATCTTCCTTTACGTTATTCTTCTGGCCGCAGTAACGACAGCGGACCGAATAAACATTGGCGAGATCTGAGCTTTCTGATTCAGGATTCTTTTTTGGCATATTTGAAGTTTAGTTCACTGGATTTCGTTTCGACAAATCTAATGCTATTTGATAAACGAACTGCGGTAAAGAAAGTTTTATTTTATCTCAGGCCAATTTTTTCCAGGACCACCATGTGTAATGGTACTCTCGTTCTTCGACCCGAAATCTCCCGTCGCACAACGAGCACTCGCATATATAATGATCGATCCACCCGCCGTCGGCGTTAACCGTCTCTGTGATCAAAATATTTCCTTCCCTTTCTTCGCCTTTTGGATCGTACAGATCGTCCATTAGATAGAGCGTACACAAGCAATCATCGGAGGATGCAGCAAATTCCAGCTTTCGAATAGCGAAGTCGAGATGCGAAGAGTTTGGCCGCGTCATTCCGCCAAGATATACACCTTTCGTTGAGGATCTGATCAAGTTAAGAGATCTGCTCAGCGTAGCAAGCTGCTCAGGATCGCGAAGTGTTCGGATCGCGCAAGATGCTTCCCAGATACGTTTTGGATCCTTGGAGATGAGGTCGTCGAGCAAGCTCATATTACGCTCGGGATAGTCTGACAACCGTCTCGACATGATGGGTTTGCGGGAACAGATCGATCGCGGTCATGTTATCGATGCGATATCCGGCGTCCAGAAGCATACGCAGATCTCGGGCGAGTATCGACGGCTCACACGAAACATAAGAGATCTCTTTGGGCCCGAGTTTTATCATCAGCGGTATCGTCTGTTTCTCGGTCCCGCTTCGCGGCGGATCGATCAAGACGAAATCAGCTTTTCGGCTCTGACCTTCCCTTAGAAATCTTACGACAGACGAATTCACTGCTTCGACATTGGTGATCCGGGCGTTCTCGATGTTCTTTCGAGCAAATCCGTCAGAAACCGGGCTTTCCTCTACCGCAATTACATTCTCGAACCGCTTCGAAAGAGGAAGAGCAAAAAGCCCAACACCGCTGTACAGGTCAAATGCAATTTTGCCCGATGCATCGCCGATCGCGGTTTCGATCAGGTCGCCGATCAGAAACTTATTGGCTTGAAAAAACGCCTGGGCCGAAAAAATGTACGTGTTTCCATTGATCGCAAAGGTCAGTTCCGTCGTCGGTTCGACCATATCAGCCGAGTAAAGCGATACACGGCCTTCCTCGCCCGTCGCGGCTTCTACTTGAGCTTCATCGGCCCAAAGGCCGTCCCAGTCCATGCTTTCTCGGGTGTATTCAAGAGATGATTGCAGTCCCGGCGTTAGGATCGGACAATGGGTTACATCGATAACATCGTGTGAGTCGCGGCGAAAATAGCCAAGCTTTCGCGACCGCCGGTCGATGTGCCAGCGGGCTCGTGAACGGTAACCGAAATCATTCGGGCTCCCGATGATCGAAATGTCGTTTTCGTACGAGATCTTACCGATACGGTGCAGGCAATCGCGCAGAATGCCAATCTTTGCCGCCAGCTGCGCCTCGTAGCTTATCTGCTGAAAGTCACAACCGCCGCACCTCCCAAAATATTCGCAGGGTGGTTCAACCCGCTTCGGGCCCGATTCTTTAACCTCGACGACCGTTGCGAACGCCATTCGTTTCTTAACCTCAACGATGCGAACACGCACGAGATCGCCCGGTGCGGTAAGCGGCGCGAGAACAGTCAGGTTTTCGGCAAACCCCAGCCCGAAGCCGCGCGGAACGATCTTTTCCACTCGAACTTCGATGATGTCACCAGTTGTGTAGTGTTTAGCCAAATGCCTAAGGCTGCCGAACCTTTGGGACGACCGCTCGCGATCTAGTATTCAATTGACTTAACTATTTAACACAAAAACCGAGGGATTTGCGAGTTCATTGGCGACCGGTCGTTACTGGCGTGGTGCAATCCCGTACTTGAAATCTCCGGATTCGAGGATACGCCGGAGGGTTTGCAGGTCGTCATCACTCTGATATGAGAGAGTGAACATTATCGCGGACCCGTTTTTAACGGTCGCATACATTCGTTTCTTGCCAGCTTTGGACGACGTATCAAGAAACGCGAACTGTTTTGCCCCAAGTTTTTCCGCTTTCGTAGTCGAGTAGACAAAATCAGGAGGTAGTTTTGCGGTCGCGTAAGCCGCCGTTATGGCGTCGAAATAATCGACCGCATCTCTGATCTGCGGATTCAATTTCAGATCTTCTGACGTCACTCTCAATACCGCTCCACCGCTTCCCGCTTCGGATCGAAATGCCGTCATCAGCACATCAATATTGCGGCTAGCCCGAGAGGTTGCAAGATCCACACTGATATCGTGGCCGTTATCTTTCAGCACTTTTTCGAAATCTGATCCGCCTATGTACCAGTTTTCCGGAACCGTGATCTGAAAGCTGAATTTTTTATTGCTGTACGTTCGCTCCTCGACCTTACCGCCGGTCGCCTCGATGCCGGCCTCCTTGACGGGGACACCAGCAGGAAATTTGGTCACTTTTGGACTTGTTTGGGAGAAAGCCGAAACGGAGAGGATCGAGACAAGACCCGAGATCAATAGAATATTTTTCATTACAAGTAGAACAAACCTAACCGGGGAAGGCCAATCTCCTCGCGAAGCCGTTTCATCAGCATCAGGTCGAATGTATTTTTATAAGCTTCCGGTTCCATTTCGGCCTTATAAGCCTTTAAATGTCCCGCAACCTCTTTTTCTAATATCTTTAGATGCACCGGATCCCAATTCGTTCGCATGGCTCTTTCGAGAAGTTTCTCGATGTCGGAAAGCGTCGAGTCGACCTTTTCGGGCGTGTTTGCGAGATTTGCGGAAAGTTCTTCGAGCCGTGTAATCGCGCGTGATATTTCCTCTTGCATTCCGGGAATCGAGATCGCTTTCAGTTCCGTAATGGCGTTTTCGATGTGGTTCTTAACCGCCTCCACAGAGAACGGCGACTCTGAGATCGCTTCATTCAGAGACTCGGAACTACCAGTTCGAGCCGTTGTCCATTCCGCGTATTGTGCTTCGATCTCCTCACGGCAGTAGAAAAGGCTCTTGATCGTGCGAGTTCCCACAGGTTGCTTGTCAAAAACATCGAAAACCGATTCGATCGATCGTATCACTATGTGCAGAGGAATTCCCCGATCCTGCCACGCCTCCATCAACGCCCAGTCAAGCGGGCTCAGGAAGAGGTTCTTGCCGCGACGGCGAATGAAGGTATCCTCGATCTCGGTAAAGTAATTGTAGTAGTTCACGCGTCATTTCATGCTAGACGACGGGTTTGGCGGTGTCAAAAACGCGCAGATACCGCCTGCGGATGCAGGCGGCGGTAGCATTTGAACGCGATTCGAAATCAGAGCCGGGACGTATGAAAAGCTATAAAATACCTCGGCGATCTGCGTTCCGCGTTCAAAAGTGCGAGATATTTTCGACAACGAATGAGGGGGTCCGACTCCACCTCATTCGTTGTCTCAAAAGACGCGTTATTACTTGGCAGGTGGAGGTCCGAATCCGCTGCCCGGAGGGGTCGGCGGCCGCTGGTCTCTCAACTGCGCAAGCTGCGTCTTTTGTTCTGAGGTCAATAGTTTGTTTATCTCGGCATCGGCTGCGAGACGGCTGAGTTCAACTGCGATCATGGCTTCGGCCTTAGCCTTCAAGAGAGGCTTTACCTTTTCGATGTCGAACGCTCCGCTGTCGACGTACATCCTGATCTGTTCGTCGGCCGCCCTGATCTTTGATTCCTGCTCCCGTGAGGCGTCGCGTGATGTTAGCTTGATCAATCCGATCTGTTCACGCTGTTCGTCGGTCAGATTTAGGCGTTCGAGCGGATCCGGCCCGGGACCGCGTCGAAAACCGTCGGGCGGCGGAGGCGGCGGAAAATCGTTTTGAGAGCTCGAGTTGCCAGAGGTCGTTTTGGTCTGCCCGTAAGTTAACGCCAGTGAGCCGGCCAGAAGTATAAGTGCTATAAGCAAGATATATTTGAAGTCTTGTAACATATGAATTCGCTCCTTTTTATGAAATGCCCATTTGGGAAAACCAATATTCTATGACTACGAGAATCGAGTCTATTGCCAGTTTGTAAAGCAATTGTGTTTAAAACGGGAAAATTGTTAAGGCATTGTAAAGTTGCACACAAGCCGCGCACTTATGAGATACACTAGCTCGCGGTGAGAGAAACGAACTCAAATTCTAAGATATTGATGATCGACGACGACCTGAAACTGTGTCGTCTCGTCGGCGAATACCTGACGCCGTTCGGGTTCGAGGTCATAGCTAGGCATACTGGAAATGAAGGCGTTGACGCAGTACGCGATAAACAATATGACGCCGTCATCCTCGATGTAATGCTGCCCGGGATCGATGGTTTCGAGGTATTGAGACAGATCCGCGCGATCTCGGACGTGCCTGTTTTGATGCTCACCGCGCTCGGCGACGAAGCCGACCGCATCGTCGGCCTCGAGATCGGAGCAGACGACTATTTGCCAAAGACATTCTCCACCCGTGAGCTATTAGCACGGCTTCGAGCCGCGACCCGCCGGGCGAGTATTAGCGGAAAACCTCCGGAATCAGGGGATGAGGTAGCTGCTGGCGATGTCATCATGAATAGTGCAACCCGGATCGCAAAACAGGCGGGAAGCCCGCTCGATCTAACCGCTCTGGAGTTCGACCTGTTAAACTGCCTCGTCCGTTCAGCTGGACGTGTACTCAATCGCGATCAGATCCTGGACGAGATCGCGGGCCGCGAATACGATGTGTTTGACCGCTCGATCGACGTCCATATCTCATCGTTGAGGCGAAAGCTCGGTGACGATTTCAAATCACCACGTTATATCCGAACTCTGCGATCTGTCGGTTACATGTTCGTCGCTCAAGGCAGCGAAGGAGCGGAATGTTAGGCGTCAGATTTCCATTATTTTCAAAGATAATGCTCTGGTTCTTTCTGAACCTGCTGCTGCTCGGCGGTGTATTTCTGCTGCTGGGTTCCGTCGGGTCGTTTCTAGGGCTCGGATCTGTATTTTTCGCCGGACCTGCGTACCGGCTGGAATCCGTCTCGCGTTCGATCTCAGCAGAACTCTCGGAAAAGAACCGCGAGGAACAAGCTGAGATATTGAAAAGATATTCAACCGCTTACCAGGTCGAATTTTATTATTTTGACACTAAAGCCAATCAACTTAGCGGCGATACCGTGGAGCTTCCGGAAGCGGTTCGTCAGGAGATCGGCCGACTCGACGGCATGGGGCCTTTCCGCCGTCCGCCGCCGCCTGCGAATCGGCCAAATTCACCACCGATGCGTGGGTTGCCGCGTTCCTTAACTATCCGCACCTCGGATCCAACACAATATTGGGTCGTCTGGCCGCTGATGGTTTTCAAATCGAACGAAGGTCAGCCGGTTCAGTCGTGCCTTGTGCTGCAGTCAGACTCGTTCTCGGGTCACGGACTTTTCTTCGACCTGACACCGTGGTTCGTCGTAGCTGCTGTGATCATCTTGATCTCAGTTCTTTTTTGGCTGCCATTTGTCCGTCGCATGACGCGTTCCGTCAGCCAAATGACCGACGCGGCGAGGAACATTGCTGACGAAGATTTCTCGATCCGCGTGGATAACCGCCGCACGGATGAACTCGGCACGCTTGGCTCCTCAATTAACGATCTGGCGTCACGGCTTTCCGGTTTCGTAAGCGGGCAGAAGCGGTTTCTTGGCGATATTTCGCACGAGCTCAATTCCCCGCTCGCAAGGATGCAGTTCGCTCTTTCCATCCTCGAGGAGAGGGCACGCCCCGAAGATCAGCCACACATAATCGACGTCAAAGAAGAGGTCGAGCTGATGACAAAGCTGGTTCGCGAGCTCCTCAGTTATTCAAAGACGGGCATCGAAGGAGCTGCCGTCAAACTAGAGCCAGTCTCGGTCCGCGATTTGGTCATGCGTGTTGTAAATCGTGAAAATTCGAGCGAAAACACTGCCACTATGGTCGATGTTCCGGAAGGCCTCATCGCCCAGGCTCAGCCGGAACTGCTTGCTCGTGCTATTGCAAACATTATCCGCAACAGCATTAACTATGCGGGTGCGGACGGTGAAATAACGATCTCCGCTTCTCGCGAGGGCGAAAAAACAGTACTTTCGATAGCCGATAACGGCCCCGGCGTTCCGGACGACAAGCTGGAAAAGATCTTTGACCCGCTGTTCCGCGTCCAGGACGACAGATCTCGCTCGACCGGCGGAACGGGACTCGGGCTCGCTATCGTCAAGACCTGTGTAGAAGCGTGCAACGGAAAGGTTTCGGCTCAAAATGTTACCCCGCATGGCCTGAAGATCGTTTTGACCCTGAACGTGTAACTACATCCTGCTAAATGAATCGGAGCCGTCCATGTTAATCTATCTCTCAAATGGCAGAACGTCGCGAATCATTTAAGACCTCATCAGGCATCGAATTGCCTTCGGATTTTAATCCTCAAAATACTCAGCCGATCGATTATGAAAACGATCTCGCGGCTCCGGGAGAATTTCCATACACGCGCGGCGTTCGAGCGAATCTCTATCGCGGACGTTTCTGGACAATGCGGCAATACGCCGGTTTCGCTACCGCTGAAGAATCGAACGCCCGATACAAATATCTGCTGTCGCAAGGCACGACCGGCTTGAGCGTAGCGTTCGATCTGCCGACCCAGATCGGACTCGATTCCGACGATCCGCTTTCCGCCGGCGAGGTTGGAAAGGTCGGCGTTGCGATCGACAGTCTCGACGACATGATGACGCTTTTTGACGGCATTCCGCTCGACACGGTTTCGACGTCGATGACCATAAACTCAACCGCATCAACGCTTTTGTGTTTGTATTTGGCAGTTGCTCGTAAACAGAATGTCGGATTCGATAAGGTCAACGGCACGATCCAAAACGATATTCTCAAGGAATACATTGCCCGCGGCACCTACATTTATCCGCCCAAACCCTCATTGCGGCTGATCACTGACACTTTTGCTTATTGTGCAGCAGAAGTTCCGAATTGGAACACCATCTCGATCTCCGGCTATCACATTCGCGAAGCGGGTTCCACAGCCGCTCAAGAGATCGCGTTTACGTTGGCGGACGGCATTTGTTATGTTCAAGCGGCGATCGATGTGGGACTCGATGTTGACAAGTTTGCTCCGCGGCTCTCATTCTTCTTCAATTCGCACAACAATCTGCTCGAAGAGATCGCCAAATTCCGTGCTGCGCGGCGTCTTTGGGCTCGCGTCATGAGAGAGCGTTTTGGAGCGAAAGATGCGAAATCGCTTACTCTTAGATTCCACTCCCAGACCGCTGGTTCGACGCTCACAGCTCAACAGCCCGAGGTTAACGTCGTTCGCACAACGATCCAGGCACTTGCGGCGGTTCTAGGCGGAACCCAGAGCCTTCATACCAATTCTCTCGACGAAGCTCTCGGTTTGCCAACCGAAAATGCTGCCCGAATTGCCCTGCGGACACAGCAGGTCATAGCTTACGAATCGGGTGTTGCGGAAACCGTCGATCCGTTTGCAGGAAGCTACGCGATCGAGGAACTAACAACGCAACTCGAGACCAAGGCACGAGATTATATCGAGAAGATAGACGCCATGGGCGGAATGCTGCGAGCGATCGAGACCGGTTACGTCCAAAACGAGATCCAGGAAGCCGCATACGATTATCAAAGGGCGGTCGAGACTGGCGATGCCATAGTAGTTGGCGTGAACAAGTTTCAAGCCGAAGAAACGCCCATCCCAGTTCTCCGCGTCGATGAACGCATCGAGCGCGAACAGGTCGCCCGTCTTCAGTCAGTTCGTGCAAAGCGCGATGCTCATCTTGCCAATGCAGCACTTAGAGCGATCGAAGACGCTGCAAATGGCTCGGAAAACCTATTGCCACGAATCCTCACCGCAGTCGAAGCCAATGTTACTGTTGGCGAGATCAGCAACACGCTTCGAATGGTTTGGGGCGAGTATCGCGAATCGATCACGATCTAGCCCAACAAAAAATTGCTGACAACATTGTTTAACTGTGTTATCCTCTTCTGGATAGCCGGAAGCAAAGGCTTATCTGTCTTCTTTCGCCCCAACCCCGCCAACACATATGGAAAAGCTCAACGATTATCTTCAGCGCCTACTCTCGTCGTGTTCGGATGAACTGCGGCTCGAACCAGATCGAAACCCTTACCTGGTTTCAAATACCAACACAACCGACGTCGCGAACGTGCCGCTAATGGGCACACAGATCAGCACGATGGTTTTTCCGTTAATTCCGCCGGGAGTAAAAACGACTTTGCCTCACCGATCTGAGGTCGAATTTGTCTTGCCGCATAGCCTCGGCAATTTCAATTTCAATATCCAGAAATCGAGTGCCGGTTTCGTTGTGACCATTCGCCCCGTCATTTCTGACTCGAGCGGTTCGATCGATATTCCAAGGTCGCTTCCTGAAGAAACGGCCACGATCTCACAACCCGTGTTCGAGGCATCGATTCCAGACCCGACCGAAGAGTTTTCATTCTCGTCCGAACCGGTTCCTTCATTCACGCCGGAATTTGTTCCGACGCCGACTTACGATCTCGAAAGCTCATCATTTGGAGCCGATTCAACTGCCATGACCGCCGCTGATACGGCGACCATCGACGGACTGATCTTCGAGGAAGAAAAGCCTGCACTCGAGTATATCCCGACCTCAGGACCGGAACTCGAGATAATCTCGTTCAACGATCCCGCGTATCAAACCGTTTTCTCGGACACTTCGACATACGAGCCGCCAGGCCGTCGCGACGATTTTACAACCGACTACGTTTCCGCTCCCGCCGACGCCTACTCGATGCCAGAACATAGTTCACAAACGGCAACTCCATACCTCGAAGATTCAAGCATGCCGTCAGTTTGGGATGAAATGCCTGCCGCTCCTGCATACGTCCCGGCTGAGCCAGCACCCCTTCCGCCTCCACATGTCCCTGCCGAGTCAACCTTTGTTCCGGCTAAAGCAAATGCCGCGGAAGCTTCGAAAATGGAGACGCTTTTCCATAAGATGGCGGAACTCGGAGCTTCGGACCTTCATCTATCCGTGAGCATGCCGCCGATGGTTCGCAAGGATGGCAAGATCAAAGAGCTTGAACCGGGTACGTTGAAGTACACTCCGGAATCGATGCGAGAACTGCTAACGTGGATCATGCCTGCAAAGAATCAGGAAGAATTCGCACGTCGAAACGACACCGATTTCGCGTACGAGATAAAAGGGCTAGCTCGATTCCGATGCAACATTTTCATGGACCGTAAAGGAATGGGTGCGGTTTTCCGCATCATTCCTTCAAAGATCCTGACTGCCGAGCAACTTGGCTTGTCAAAGGCCATTATGGACCTTTGCAACCTCTCAAAGGGCTTGGTAGTTGTAACCGGACCAACCGGTTCGGGTAAATCGACAACCCTGTGTGCAATGGTCGATTCGATCAACAAGAATCGCGAAGACCACATTATCACGATCGAAGATCCGATCGAGTTCACGCACGAAAATCAGAAGTGTCTTGTCAATCAGCGTGAGGTTCATAACCACACAGATTCGTTCAAAGACGCTCTCCGCGCCGCACTTCGCGAAGATCCCGATATCTTGCTCGTCGGCGAAATGCGTGATCTCGAGACCATCTCGATCGCTATCGAAACGGCTGAAACCGGCCACCTTGTTTTCGGAACACTTCATACGACAACCGCGATGTCGACGATCGACCGCATCATCGATCAGTTCCCGGCTGACCGTCAGGAACAGATCCGTGTGATGCTTTCAGAGTCGCTCAAGGGCGTCATTGCCCAAACGCTTCTTCCAAAGATCGGCGGAGGCCGGATCGCGGCTCTCGAAGTGCTGATCATCACACCTGCCATCAGCAATCTGATCCGCGAAGGCAAAACCTTCCAGATAGCGTCGGCAATGCAGACCGGTAAAAACCACGGAATGGTCATGCTGAACGACGCTCTTTTCGAACACGTCAAGAACGGTGTCGTCACTCCAATGGACGCATACGTCAAGGCGGTGGACAAATCTGGCTTTGAAGCTCTGCTAAAGCGTGGAGGCTTCAACCTGTAGGAATTCCTACTATTGAAACGAAAAAGACGGCGGAAAATTATCCGCCGTCTTTTTGTTTTGACTGGCTAAATGTTTAGTTTGCGAATGGCTTCAGCTGTTCGGTGATCTTCGACTTATCACCGACGACAACCAATGTCATTCTTTCGGTAGCGAGGTACTTCTTCGCCATGGCCGAAATGTCCGCAGGGGTCACTGCGGCAATGCTCTGGACGTAGGTATCGAGGTAGTTTTTCGAAAGTTCGTTATAGTTTCCGTTTTCTAATTGGCCGATAACGCCCGCACGCGACGAGTTGTTCAGCACGTATATCCCGACTAGGTAATTCTTGATTCCCTGCATTTCGGCCTCGGTCGGCGGCTCTTTTTTTGAAACGATCGATCTCAAACAGGATCTCCTTGACCGATGCTCCCGTCGATTCCGTCGTTACGTCGGCATTCTCGATCCAATAGCCGGTCTTATAGCGGTTCCAGATAAAGCTGTTAGGCGAATAGGTGTAGCCTTTGTTCTCACGAATATTCGCAGTGATCCGCGACCCAAACGAACTCCCCAGCAGCGAATCCATCACCGTAAATTTAATAAAATCATCGTCCGACGGCGACATCGCCGGCATTCCGAGATAGATCGTTGACTGCGGAGCACCCGGACGGTCGATGACGTCCATTGACCGTTTGGCATTTATCTTCGGTACGTTGCGGATCGGCTCCGGGCCTTTTTTCCAACCGCCGAACGCCTTATCGATGGCTGCCTTGACCTTTGCGGCGTCGAACTGGCCAACAACGTAAAGATGCGTTCGAGCAGCCCCGAACTGATTGTAGTAGAACGTCTTAACGTCCTGCAGAGTATACCCCTTGAGCCCGGCTTCGGTCGGATAGATCGTACTATATGCGTGCCCGGCAAATATCACCTCACGGAATTTCTCCCACGCTAGCGAGCCCGGGGCTGCACGATTGATGGTGAGCTCGCGGAGTTTGTTCTCCCGGATCTTTTCGAGGTCCACAGCTGCAAACTTCGGATTGATGACAACATCAGCCATAAGCGAAAGGAACCGCGTATCGAATTCCGAAAGCACTTCGCCGCCCACCGTGGTTTTATCGGTGCTCGCCGAGGTGAATATCGTACCGCCCATTTCCGCCGTTTCGAGAGCAAGCTGTTCTGCGGAACGCGAGGTCGTTCCCTCTTTCAGAAGCGTTGCTACCATATCCGATATCCAACGCTGGTCAGATCTTTCGTTTAGTGAACCCGCACGAACGATCGTCTGCATCGCAACTTTGGGCACAGCACCATACTGAACGAGGGTGACCTTCATCCCATTATTGAGCGTATAAGTGTCCTGTTTTGGGAATACAAATGGTTTCGGCTGACCGCCGGCCGGAGGAGTTTCCTTCTGAGCAAAAGCCGCCGTAAAGAGCAGAAAAACTATCAACCCAGAAACGCCGAGACGTTGAGTTACAGCCGTAAGATCTCTTATTTGCGATAATAACGTTTTCATTATTTGGCACCTCCTGCTGTCGTGGGTGTCTTCTCGACGTTTAGGACGACGACCGTTCTGTTTGTCTTGCGGAGGTATTCTTTGGCAGTTTTTCTGGATCAGAGCCGGAGTTACCTTTCTAAAATTAGCTTCGATCTGATTGATGTTGTCTGGCTTATCGTCAAACAATGCAAAGCTCGCAAGCAGATCAGCTCGCCCAAATCCGCCGAACTGCGTCATTGTGTCGTACAGCCCTGAACGGAGCTTGACGATCGCACGGCTGATCGCAGCTTGCTCGACAGGTTTGTCCTGGATCTTTGCGATCACATCGTCCGCCGCCGCGAGGATCTGGGGGGCCGTGACCTTGTCGTCATGGATCAGGTCGACGGAGAAAAGCATTGGACCGTTGTAGTTGAACATATTGCCAAGATAGCCATTGATACCACCGCTCAGGCCGCTGGTGTAGTTCTTGTTTTTCACCAATTCCTGATAAAGCATACTGTCCTCGCCCTGAAGCAGGATCTGATCGATCAGTCCCATCGCGTAATACTCTTCACTGCCGCGCTTTGGCATCTTGTAACCAAAACCGACCGCCGGCTTTTTCGCGAGTTTGTCTGTTCGAGAAACCGACTTTTCCTGCTCCTGACGCGGTTCGGTCAGGTCCGGAATAGCTTCCGCAGGCTGTGAAGGGATATTGGAAAAGTATTTGTCAATCCAGCCTTTTGCTGCGGCTTCGTCAAAATCGCCAGTTACGACGAGAACCGCGTTGTTTGGCTGATAAAATTTCTGTGCGAATGTTCTTGCATCAGCAAGTGTGGCGGCTTCGATATCTTTCAGATCGCCATAGAAGTTGTGCGAGTTGTACCAGTTCGTAAAGGCCGCCATTGGCAGGTCGATCCACGGGAAGGTCCCGTACGGCTGGTTAAGCACATTGACCTTGACCTCATTGCCGACGACACCTTGCTGATTCTTAAGATTGTCCTGAGAGATATCGAGTCCGCGCATCCGGTCCGCCTCAGCCCATAAGATGGTTTCGGTCTTGTGAGCCGGAACCACCGCAAAGTAGTTGGTGAAATCGAAGCGTGTCGATCCATTCAAAACACCGCCATTGCTTTCGACCAGCTTGATAAACTCCATCTTTCCTAGATTTTTTGATCCCTGGAACATCAGATGCTCGAACAGATGAGCAAATCCCGTACGGTCCCGCGGCTCTATCCTGAATCCGATGTTGTAATAAACGGCGACGGTTGTCAGTGGTGCCGAATGCTCCGGTGAAAGCACAACCTTTAGGCCGTTAGATAATTTGTAGTACGTGACCGGCACTTTGATACCAGCCGCTTTTGTCGCCTGCGCTGACACAGGGATCATAGCCGTCAACAAAAACACGGTGAGCAACGTAGATGCGAGCAATCCTCGCAATAGATCTTTCATGTTTACTCCTTTTTCGGATAGGTAAAGATTAGTACCTTGTTATTCGAATCCGACATATCAAAAGTTTCAACCCGTCTGGATTTCCGCTCCGATGCGATATGATTTTGACTCGACAGCCAATAGTTATAAACTACGATACGAATTTAACGAACGACCTGCCATCGCAAAAAAGTAAAATTATGCCGACGAAACCCCAGGATGACGCTCTGCGCAACCAGTTGCTGGCCGCTCTTCCTGAAGCTGAATTCAAAAAGATCCGGCCGGGGCTCGAGTATGTTGAGCTCGAAAACGGTGAGGTGCTCTGGGAAGCCGAATCGCGACGAAAACATATCTATTTCCCGACAACATCGCTTGTTTGCTTACTTTACGATTCGGACAGCGGCGTTTCGGTCGAGGTCGGCATAACTGGGCGTCAAGGCCTCGTCGGCGTGACAACGTTTATGAGCGAAGCCTCGATGGCGACACGAGCGGTCGCGTATCGAAAGGGCGGCGCTTACCGAATGAGCACGAAAGCGGTCAAAAATGAATTTTCCGCCTGCGGAGATTTTCAGGCGGTCTGCATGTGCTTTACGCAAACGATGATCGCGCAGCTTTCGCAAACCGCGATCTGCAATCGCCTCCATTCCGTCGAACAGCAGCTTTGTCGATTTCTCCTCTACGCCGATGATCATCACGAAAGCGACGTACTGCACCTGACCCACGAACAGATAGCTCAGGCTCTCGGCGTCCGCCGCGAAACAGTTTCGGTTTCCGCCGCAAATCTGCAGGAGAACGACGTGATCAAATATTCTCGTGGAAGGATCAGGATCCCCAACAGAAAACGGCTGCTGGATTTCGCGTGCGAATGCTACAGCGTCGAAACGGCTCACTACAAGCGAGTTCTCGCCGAATGTCTCGCCCGCAAATAGCTGGCGCGATTGTGCGCTGGAATACAGTGAGTGCGGTTCACCATCTCCATACTTAAAGATGTCCGAAATAAACATCTAGGAGTAGTAACGAGATGATAAATACCAATTCATACAAAACGGATCTTGGCTCAAGCGGCCTCAACGCTCGCGATGGCATTACCTATTTGCTCGTCGGTGGAGGGATCGGAGCGGTTTTAGCTCTGCTTTTCGCTCCAAAATCGGGACGTGAGATGCGGAGCGACATCGCCGACGTCTCAAAACGAGGCTACGACTTGACCCTCGAGAAAGCCGGCGAGCTCAAGGCTCATTCGACCGAAACGCTCAATTCGGTCAGGGAAAAAGCGACTGAGATCTACGACCTTGCCGCTTCGAAATTGAATCTTAGCACCGCCGAAATTATCGACGACGTTGCTAAGACAGCGACGCTTAAATCAGCTTCGGATTCTGACAGCACATCCGTTCGAGCACGAAATTCTTCGCACGGCCGAAAACCGGCGAGCATTTTTTGACGCAAATTCGATCGAAACTTTGCGGCCGGCTGCAAGTATTGCAGCCGGTATTTTTATTTGGTTACGGTGACGTTATTTGCGGTGAGCGTGTTTCCGATCGCCCGCTGAAATTCGGATATAGCCTTATTCAGATCTGTTCGTGCCTGAAGTTCGCGTCCGCGTGCGGCAGCGAGATCCGTCTGCCGCTGCAGAACAAGGTAAAAAGTCGACGTCCCGCCACGAAACTGCCGTTGTTCGCTCGCATAAAGCTCTTCTGCCGCAGTTCGGGCATCGGTAGCCGAAGCTAGACGTGATTCCGCAGAACGTAGCGCTTGTAATGCGTTTCGGACCTCTGCCACAACAACCTGTTCGGTTTGGGAACGCGTATTAGCGATCCGTTCTGCCTCGACCTGCGAACGTGCTAGGTTTGCTTTCGCGATCCGATTTCCCCACGGCAGCGAGATCGCGACGCCAATTCGATACGACGGATAGTCCATCGCAGCCAGATTTCCAAGCGACGTGAAGTATCCCCCGACAAGATTCGGCGGAACGCGGCTCAGTCCCGTGGCCGGATTGATCGCAGCTGGCGTTTCTGTTCCAGCTAAGCCGTTCAGTGTATATGAACCGACGAGATCTATCTGCGGCTTCGTCTGGTCTTTGAAATACTGCTGATCGATCGAATTGATCTCAGCCGTCGTCTGTAGCTGGCTGATCTCTGGCCGATTTTTCAACGCTTCTCCAACCGCTACCTCTAGGCCAAGCTGTGGAACGCCGACCGTTACCGGCGTCACCGGCGTCAGTGCCCGTGACCATTCGGCGGCGGTTCGGTCTGGCAGTAACAACGTCTTCAGCGTATTTTCTGCGCGCGTAACACTTTCCTGCGCAAGGTATACCGCTTGTTCAAAGGTAGAGATCTGTGCATTCGCCGCTACGATCTCGATCGGAGCGAGTACGCCCTTGTCCACCTGACGCTGGTTGCTTTCGAGTTGCTCTTTGGCTTGTTTGAGCGTTTCGAGCTGGACCTGTTGGTTTCTAAGGGCAAATACCAGGTCCCAATATGCCTGCTCGACGCTATTGACAACATTGATCGCCTGCAACTTGAGCTGCGAATCGGAGATGTTAATGTTCTTTTTTGCGATCTCGATCGTCCGCCGCGGAGCATCTATCTTTCGCCCGCGAAACAACGGCTGCGTGTAAGAAAGAACGAGCGAGGACGGAAATTGCGGATTTAGAAATGAGTTTGTATTACTTGTCGTTGTGCGAGACGAGTTGAAAAGCGCGGAATAATTACCGCCGGCGTAAGGCGACAGACCCGTTACTCCGCCGGAGCCGTAAAATCGCGTTTGCGTAACAGCGCCATTCACCGCACCGCCGATCGCCGAAGCAGTAGGCGTTGTCAGACGTTCATAGTAACCTTCAGACGCAAGCAACGGATCGTACGCTCCCCGAGCTCCGTAAAGGTCGATATCGCTGATCTTGGAATTATTGCGTGACGCATCGATGTCGTTATTGTTCTTGAGCGCCATTTCGATTGCCTGATCGAGGGTGAGCGAGAGCTGATCGTCAACCTCGACACCGACGCGCGCCGAACTCGGCATTGGGCGGGCCGGAGCCTGGAATTTTGGCTGAACCGGCAGCGGCTCGTCCGGGAATGGAGTCGGCAGCGGCGATGGCGTTTGGGCACCTACAAGCAGAGCCGCAGCGAACAGCAGCGACGCGCAGCCGATGATCCGCACGGCGCTCGACATCGCGAATTTTTCTGACAATGGAAACATCAACAAACTAATTCACGACCTCACTGACCTCGGAAGCGTCTGCCGGTTCCGTGTCTTTTTCTTTTTTGGGCCGCCTAAAAACATTGAAAATGCTGCCGATTCCGCCTGAGATCGATCTCCAGATCGAGGTTTCGGCTGCATCGTCAAAAATAGAATAAAAAACGGGAACCGCGAGTAGCGTCAGCAGCAAACACATTGACTGGCCGCCGACGACAAGGATCCCGATCGAACGATTTGTCGCCGCGCCGGCTCCGCTGCCCACAGTGAGCGGTACCATTCCCGCGACAAGAGCGATCGTAGTCATCAGAATTGGCCGTAAGCGGTCGCGGTTTGCCTGGATGATCGCGTCGTAACGGCTCATTCCCCGCGATCGGAGCGTATTCGTGTGGTCGATCTGCAGGATCGCATTCTTTTTCACAATACCGAACAAAAGCAGTATTCCGAGTGCCGAAAAAATATTCAGCGTCTGTCCCGCGATCGCCGTCGAAAGCAGAGCGAATGGAATCGAGAGCGGCAGCGTGATCAGGATCGTTACCGGATGGATGAACGATTCGAACTGAGCCGCCAGGATCAGATACATGAACACGAACGACAAAAGAAATGCGAGCAAAAACGACTGATACGCCCGCTGCAACTCTTTTGACTGGCCGGTAACACCGGTCGAATATTCGGCTGGCAGATTCATTTCCTTCACGTAACCTTCGAGTTTCGTCAGCGCGTCGGATTCCGAAGCGTTGGGTGGAAGACTCGACGATATTGTGACGACGCGTTGACGATTGAGTCGACTGATCGACGAGGGGCTCAGGCCTTCTTCGATCTTTACGACCTTTTCGAGGCCGACAGTTCCGCCTTTTGAGGAGGAGACCGTGAAATATTCCAGATTCTTACGCGTACGGCGAAAAGGCTCGTCGGCTTGGACTAGAACGTCGTACTGTTTGGTTCCCTCGCTAAACGTCGAAACTCGCTGGCCAGCAGCCGCGATGTTCAAAGCCCGCGATATATCTGACGCCGAAACCCCAAGATCCGCCGCTTTCGCTCTATCAATTATAAATCGAACCTCCGGCGTTCCCGTGTCGATCGAAGTATCAGGATCGCGAAACGCGGTGTCTCCACGCAGCTTCTCGACGAGTTGATTCGCATACTCGTTCAGCTTCTGCATGTCCGGGCCTGAAATGTAGTAACCGATTCCCGAACCGCCGCGGCCGAGGCCGATGCTCCCGGCGATGGAGGACGAGGCCGAAACTGTGACTCGCCAATCCTTCGAACCGTATTTCTTGGTCATGCCGCGAACTTGATTGATAAGTTCCGCCTGCGAATTTTTTCGTTCTGAAACGGGCATGAGACTGACGTTGACCGTTCCCGAATTGCCCGAACCGCCGCCGCCGCCGAATCCGCCGGCAAGAACAACGGTATTCTTAACTCCAGGTAGCTGCTCGCGAACGTCGCGTGCAATGCGGTCGAGGATCGACTGCGTTGCCGACAGTGAAGTTCCCTGCGGGCCGCGAAGGTTGATCTGGAAGAGCGATTCGTCCTCGTCCGGCAAAAACGCCATACCGACGAATTTGTACAACGGGACGATCGATGCGACGGTAATGATACAGATCAAAACGACCGCCCAGCGATGCCGCATCGAGATACGCAGCAGCCAGGTGTACGAGCCGTCTATCTTGCTGTAAAACCAGCCGTCTTTCGAATCGTGAGAACGTACCTCTTCAACCGGCTCCACTGCCTGCTCGCCGTCCTCATCGAGGTATTCAAAAGTCTCAAGATTCTGCGGCTTTTCCGCCTTGTGCCGCTTGATCCAGCGGGCTGCGAGCATCGGCGTGAGCGTGAACGACACGATCAGCGAAACCGCGATCGCTGCCGCCGACGTCAGACCGAACGAAGACATGAAGCCGCCCAACGATTCCCGTCATGAATCCGACCGGAATGAATACCGCGAGCAGCGAAAGCGTCGTCGCCAAAACCGGCAAACCGATCTCGCGGGTTCCCTCGATCGCCGCCTCGAACGGATCCATTCCCTTTTCTTCGACGAAACGGTAAATATTTTCGAGTACAACGATCGCGTCATCGATAACGATGCCCACCATTAGTGTGAGCGCGAGCATTGTCATCTGGTTCAGCGTGTAACCAAGGGCTGCAATGATGGCAAATGATGCAATGATCGAAACCGGAATGGCGAGCGAAGCGATGATGGTCGAGCGAAAATTCCATAGGAAGAAAAACACCACGACCGCCGCAAAAATGCCGCCGAGAACGAGATGTTCTTCGATAGCGTGCAGCGAATTTTCGATGAACTCTGACTGATCGCGAATGATCGCGATCTTAAAGTCTTTCGGCAGTGTCGGGATGATCGCCGCCATTCGAGTCTTGACGTTGTCGATCACCGCGACCGTGTTCGAACCCGATTGCTTTCGTACACCGACCGAAACCGACTGCACACCGTCTAACGAAATGGCAGTGCTCGCATCAACACCACCTTCTTCAACCCGGCCGATATCCTTGAACTTGATCGGATAACCGTTGATCGTCGTGACGACAACGTCGTTAAAATCCTTAACTTCAGTGATCTTACTAAGCGTTCTGAGCCCGACGGTCTTTGCTCCCTCGACGAGTGTTCCGCCAGGAAGTTCCTGATTCTGCGCGGTAACTGCGCTCGTGACCTGAGTCACCGAAATGTTGTAGGCACGCAGTCGATCGGGATCGATGAAAAGCTTGATCTGCTTCTGCCGGCCGCCAAAAACGACGACCTCGCCGACGCCGTCGGCCGATTCGATCTTGTCCTGGATCAGCG
The DNA here is from genome assembly GCA_047600985.1 of Pyrinomonadaceae bacterium. GTDB lineage: Bacteria > Acidobacteriota > Blastocatellia > Pyrinomonadales > Pyrinomonadaceae > OLB17. The sequence goes on from JASGKA010000002.1 coordinate 2,262,959, forward strand.
TCTCGACCAGGTCGGTCAAGTCAACGATGTCACGCGGGGCACTGATCGTGTATTGCAGAACCGGCTGCGAGTCAGGGTCGGTCTTACGTGCTGTCGGCGGATCTGCGTTCTCAGGCAGACGATTGACAACCGAGCTCAGCTTCTGCTGAATCTCCTGATATGCCTGGTCCGGATCTTTTTCGAGGTTAAATGTGAGGTTGACGTTTGAGCTGCCTCGTGACGATGACGAACGCATTTCGTCCACGCCGGGAACCGTGTTCAGTGCTCCCTCGATCACGTCGGTTACTTCCGTCTCCATCTCTTCCGGAGCGGCTCCGGTGTTATTTGTCGAGACAGAGATCGTGGGCAGATCAATCTTTGGAAAGCGATCGACCCCGAGCGTGAAGAAACTGAAACCGCCCACGACCGTCAAAAACAGGACGATCACGGTCGCAAAGACCGGGCGGTGAACACAAATTTCAGCTAACCACTGCATAAAACTCTAGCTAGAAGCTAACCTTGGCCCCCTCGAATAACTTATCCAGCCCGCTCGTCGCAACAGCTTCGTCCGGAGCAACGCCTGACAGGATCTGGATCCAATCGCCTTCCTCGGTGCCGAGCTGCACGACGCGGAGCTTGGCGAGGCCCTCCTGAATGACAAAAACGCGCGACGATTGCGTCGCCTGGTCGCTGTAAACCGAGCTTTTCGGCACGTAAACCATCTGGCTGCCGCCTGATTTATTGATCGTGACCGTTGCAAACATTCCTGATCGCAACGCATTGTCGCCGTTCTCGATCCGTGCCTCGACCACGGCAGAGCGAGAGCTCGCATCGATCGCCGGGTTAACCGCTGAAACGGTTCCTGCAAACTTGCGGTCCTTGTACGCATCGACGGCGAGCGAAACTCCCTGCCCGATGCCAATAGACGGCACGTCCGCCTCAGCGACCTGAATATCGATCTTGATCGGGTTGGACCGGATGATCGTCGCGACGATGGACGCCGACGAAACATATTCACCGACCGCGACCGGGCGATTGCTGATAAATCCTGAGAAAGGAGCACGGATCACGGTATCGACGATGGCCCGCTGAGCGTCAGCGACCTGCGTTTGGGCGGCCTCAACTGCAGCCTTCGCGGTCGCGATCGCCTGATTGCTTTGGCGTGCGGTGTTTGCAGCCGCGTCGAGAAGTTCCTTCGCATTATTCGCCCGCGCCTTCGCCGTGTCGCGGGCTGTGCGATAGGTTTCGTACGTGACCATTGCCACGTCGCCGGATTCGGTCAGTTCGCGATATCGCTTTTCGTTGGCCTCTGCCTGTTTGAGTTCGGCGAGAGCCTGCAGGTAATTGGCGTTCGCGGCCCGAACCTCAGGTATCGTGGTTGCCGTGAATGTTCCGTTCGGAGCAAGTCCCAACCTGGCTTCAGCCTGGCGAACAGCCGCGATCGCCTGCTTCACACCGGCTTGTGCAGAAGCCAACTCCGCTTTCGCGTCCTTGTCATCGATAGTCGCGATCACGCTCCCTGCCGAAACGAACTGGCCCACGTTAGCCGAAACATTGGCTATACGGCCTGCTGTTTTCGGAGCGATATCCGAGGTCTCGTCGGCGGTCAGACTGCCTGTGGCGCGGATGGCCGAGGCGACCTCGCGTGACTCGCTTTTGCCGATCGTGATCGCCACCGTCGCTCCCTGTTGGCTGTCGTCAGTGTTCGTATTCGCCTTTTTTCCGCGATTAGCCGACGACGATCCGCACGACATCGTCACAGCGATCAACGCCGCGCAGACAAGTGATTTTAAGAGTGCGTTACGCATAAAGTGATGTCTAAGCATCGTATTTTACATTACTGAGGCGGTTCAGCCATCGATTCGTATGTAAATTTTTGTCAATCCCCAATGTATTCGGGCGTACATAACTCATTCAAGGCAATCCCTTTGGCGTTGTGATTTATACGCTCAGCGGTGGTAAAATACTCTCATCGATTGAGGTACTTATACGCTTATGAACGAGATAACAGTTTCAGAACTAAAGGCCCGCTTGGACGCTGGTGACGATATCCAGCTGATCGATGTACGCCAGCCGGACGAATACGCCTTCGCCAACATAAACGGAGCAAAATTGATCCCACTCGGCGAGGTACCTGCACGCCGTGACGAGATCGATGAAACGCGGGAAACCGTCGTTCACTGCAAAATGGGCGGCCGCAGTGCCCGTGCGATCGAGTTTTTACAGCAGTCAGGATTCAGCGGCAAGATCTCGAACCTCGTCGGCGGCATCACCGCCTGGTCGAACGAGATCGACCCGAATGTACCTAAGTATTGATCGGAAATTCTACGATCCCTAAGCGAAATAGGCCACAGATAAGACTGATCTACACAGGCTTGATCGGATGTGGATCTGCAAGCTCAGATCAAATCCGTGCATATCCGCTTGATCCGCCGAGTCGGTGGCTAATTCCTTTACCTCAGACCATCCTCTTCACAAGATTTTCTTCTTCCTCGATCGGGTTTTCCGCCATTGGTAGCGTACCGTTCAAAACCATTCGAGCCCTGTTGACGTCAAATTCGCCTTCCCATTTGGCCACGACGACGGTGGCAACTCCATTTCCGATCAGGTTTGTCAGAGCCCTCGCCTCGGACATAAATCTATCGATACCAAGCAGCAACGCGATGCCTGCGACTGGAATTGTCCCGACCGTCGAAAGCGTTGCCGCGAGCGTTATGAAACCGCCGCCGGTAACAGCCGCCGCTCCCTTTGAGGTAAGCAGCAAAACGAACAGAATGCTCATCTCCTGCCCGAATGTCAGTGGTGTATTCGTCGCCTGAGCGACGAAGATCGCGGCTATCGTCAAATAGATCGACGTGCCGTCTAGGTTGAACGAATAGCCTGACGGAATGACAAGTCCAACGACGGATCTCGAACAACCAAGATGTTCAAGCTTTTCCATCATCCGCGGAAGAGCCGATTCCGAGCTCGAAGTTCCGACAACGATCAGTATCTCTTCCTTGATGTAGCGAATAAATTTGATCAGCGAAAAACCCGCATATCTGGCGATCAGCCCCAAAACCACGAAAATGAAGACCGCACACGTGATGTAAACGCACAACATCACGGTCGCGAGCGACTGCAGCGTCCCAATGCCGTATTTGCCTATCGTGAACGCCATCGCACCAAATGCACCGATCGGAGCAAACCGCATTATAACCGTGATGATCGCAAAGAAAACCTTTGATATCAGATCAAATCCTTTCAGTATCGGCTTTCCTTTTTCGCCGAGCATACTTAAAGCGATGCCGAAAAGGATCGCAAAAAGCAACACCTGTAGGATCTCGCCCTTAGCGAACGCATCAAATATCGTGTCCGGAATGATGTGAAGGAAAAAATCGACCGTGCTCTGGCTCTGCGCTGCTTTGGTAAATTGCTCGATGCCCTTGGTATCAAGCGTCGCGGGATCGGCATTGATCCCGACACCCGGCTGAACGATCTTCACCACGAACAGACCGATAAACAGGGCAAATGTCGTAACGACCTCAAAATAGACGAGGGCCTTGATGCCGACACGCCCGAACTTCTTCATGTCGCCAATCCCGCCGATACCACTTACCACGGTCAGGAAGATGATCGGAGCGATCACCATTTTGATCAGCTTGATGAAAGCGTCGCCAAGCGGTTTTAGCTTTTCGCCAAGTTCCGGGAAGAAAAATCCGACCAGTACGCCAAGTACGATCGCCACAATGACCTGTAAATACAGGGCCTTGTATAAAGGCTGTCGTTTTAGGACCGGCTCTTTGGTTATGATATCCATGGATTCGGCTTATTCGTTCGACAGGTCAATGAAATCGGCCATCCGAACGATCTTCATTCCTTCGGCTACGTTGGTTCGGCAAGCGATCAACCCTTTTTCCTTGCCGTCGTTGTCGATCCATACCTGGCAGTTCAAACAATCGCCGTTCCAGCAGAAATCGCCGTAGGAAATGGTGTCGACAGCCAGGAACTGGAAGCAGCGGAGAATTGTATTATTCTCAGGCACTTCCCGCGTTTCACCGCAGATCTCGATCTCGACGAGCCGGTCGTAAGGCTGAAAGACGTCTTTGATATCTTCTAATTCCATGTATTTTCAGCGTTCGAGTGCGGTCGCCTGCAGTCGTGATTTGTGCTCGATCATAAAATCAATGAACGCCCTGATCGGCGCTGACGTCGCCCCTTTCAACGAAACCATCGCAACCGAGCGTTTCAGTTCATGGCTTTTGAGCCTGATCTGGGCGAGCTTTCCATCTTTCAACTCCTGCTTTACGGTCCACGACGGCATCAGCGAAATGCCGAGGCCGCGTTCGATCATGAGTTTTACGAAATACGTATCATTGGACTCAAGAGCCATTTCCGGCTCGACCTTTATTTTCTTAAAAAATGAGTCGGTCGCCCGCCTTATCGAAGCTCCACGTTCGAATAGTATCCAACGCTCGTGCTTTATATCTTTGGCAGAAACTTCAATAAAGGTAGCCAGTCGGTGCTTTTTGCCGACGACCAGAACGAGTTCGTCGTTGAATAATTCGGTCACCTGAAGCGTCGGCGAATAGACTGCCATCGACGCGAAACCGACATCAGCAACTCCGCTCAAAACGTCATCGACCGTCTGTTCGGTCGTCGCGGTCGTACGGAAAACAAGCTCGACGAGTTCCTGCCGGTCCATGAACTCCTCGAAAAGCGGCGCGAACAGATAGACCAATGCCTGAGTCGCCGCCGCAACGCGAACACGCCCCGCGATGGCCTTTTCACGGTCGGCGATTTCCAAGATCATCTGGTCGGCTTCCGTAAGTATCCTTTTGGCGTGTCCGAGTGCCACCTTTCCCGCATCGGTCAATAACACACCACGTTTCGCCCGTATGAACAGCGGCACGCCGAGTTCTTCCTCGAGCGCCTTTATCTGGTGGCTCACAGCCGACTGGGTCAAATGCAGCTTCTCGGACGCTTTCGTAAAATTTAGCGTCTCGGCTATTTCGCAGAACGTTCTTAGCTGCCAGATCTCCATCCTGTTTACCCGTAATAGTTTGCAGTCATTAGCCTAATTCATTACTGCAATGAAAAATAAGAGTTGGTAATCGAGTTTCTGCGATGATTATACTTATTTATGTTGAACGGGAGTAGTTTTAACCCGTAAGAAAACTTTATATGACCAGCTATAATTTACAATTCGCATCAGACACACCGATTGATCAGGTTCCGGGCATGGGCCGCTCGCTGCTGCAGGTATATACCGGCAGCCGCATTTCGGAAATGGAAGCCGACCGCCTGCTCCGCCGGATCGCCGACCACAAATGGCACATCAGCGAAAAACTTAACCGCGATGTGGGCTTTCATGTTGCGGCAATCGACTATGTAGAGAATTTTTACCAACCGCAGCCAGTCGAATCGCCTTTGTGGACGTTTCTGCGGAACACTGGCGAGGCGATCAAAACAGCTTTCACGAAATATTTTACAGCTAGGTCCGTTGCACTGCCGCTCTAAAAGAGTATCCGTCAAAAGTCCGGAGCGATATGTTCGTCGAGAACATATCGCTCCAATTTCGTTTTTATCCGTTTCTCGTCATCTGACCCAACTCAACCTTCGTGCGTCCTGACCAATGATCCAGTTGAGCATCAGGGCCGAAAACCCTGCACTAAAACTTTTCAGTTGTCGTTTCCCTACGGCAGGAGTAAACTGCTGTTATCAGGAAAAAAATCGTTCTATGTCTTTAGTTATCTATACGAAGCCGGACTGCCCGTACTGTCAGCGTGCTCGCGATCATTACAACGCTAACGGCATCGCTTTCATCGATTACGATGCTCAAAATGATAAGATCCGCCAACGTGAGATGCTCGAATATTCCGGCGGCGACCTAACTGTTCCCTGCATTGTTGAGAACGGGAACTACATTGGATCAGGCTGGGGCAACCCGCCGCGTGGCTGAACGATCCACATTGATTGACCGGCAGTTGGCCGGTCGCGGAAACAACAACTTAATTTTTTGAAAATATAGGCGAAACCCTCCGTTCGCCTTTACTTGAAACGTGATTAACTTTACGATTACCGTTCGTGGAAAATTGAAGTTTGCATATTAGCTCTTAATGTCCACGTATTCCTTATGGTTGGTTCGCAAATTAACCAATACAAGATCCTCGAAAAGATCGGTTCCGGAGGACAGGGAACCGTTTATAAAGCCCTCGACACTAAGCTAAACCGTACGGTCGTCATCAAGGTGCTTCCGCCCGAGCTAACCCAGAAGACCGCGAATTTCAGGCGATTCGAGCGTGAAGCTCAGCTCTGCTCGCAGCTCGACCATCCGAATATCTGCACCATCTACGACTTTCATAGTGCGGAAGGTGTTTTCTACATCGCGATGCAGTTCGTCGAGGGCAAGAACGTCCGCCAACTCGTGGCTGGACGGCCGCTCGAACTGAAAAGTGCTGTCTCGATCGGTATTCAGGTCGCCGATGCGCTAGCGTACGCACATTCTAAAAACATTATCCATCGTGACATCAAAGCCGGGAATATCATGGTTACGGATTCCGGCCAGGTAAAAATACTTGATTTTGGACTCGCCAAGCTCATCGAGGACGAACATGCCGAGCAGGTCGAGGGGCTTGACCGGCATGAAATAACGGAACTCGGAATTCCTTACGGCACGGCCACATACGCCGCACCTGAACAGGCCCGCGGCGAGCGTGCGGATCATCGCTCCGACATATTTTCGACCGGCGTTCTGTTGTATGAAATGCTGACTGGCATTTGGGCATTTCAGGGCAAAAATGTCGTGGATGTACGCCATCAGGTGCTCTACGGAACGCCAAAACAGATCGCCGACCTTCGAAAGGAGCCGATACCTCAGCAGCTTCAGGACATCGTGACGCGGGCTCTGCAGAAGGAACCAAAGGACCGTTATCAGAAGATTGCGGCGATGCGTGACGAACTGCGCTCGGTGCTCCAGCAAATTGCGGGTGCCCAGATAATGCCGAGCGACACCTTCGCTCCGGGTCATGCGGACGGCAGTGCCGTCAAGCGGCATGCTCAATTGGTTCACCGGGAAATCGATCCCGGAAGCGACCTCGGTCAACAGTCAGACGCCGTCCATCGCTCAGACGCCGTCATATACGCCGGATATTTCGATGACGGCAACTGGTACTGAGAAAAAGAGCGTAGCAATTCTACCCTTTCAGAATCTCAGTCAGGATCCAGCTGCCAGCTTTTACGAATTCGCCCTTGCCGACGCCGTTATTACTGAACTTGCCCAGATCCGGTCGATCATTGTGAGGCCGAGTTCGGTCATCGCCAAGTATCAGGGTAAACAGGTGGACCCGCGCGAAGCCGGCAAGGAGCTTCGTGTTCACGCCGTATTATCTGCCGGTTTTATAAGGGCTGGCGACAAGCTTCGAGTGACGGCGCAGCTGCTTGATGTGCTGAGTGGGGACATCCTCTGGAGTGACCGTATCGATGCCGAAGGCAGCGATATCCTCGCTCTTCAGGACGGCATCGCGCAACGGATCCTCGAGGGACTTCGTCTCGAATTGACCGATCTTGAGGCCGAGAAGCTTGGGCGGCAGGGCGACGGATAATGCCGAGGCCTGGGAAGAATACCTTCGCGGCCGCGATCATTTCGGCCGCTTTATTTTCCGGACGCTGGATGCGGAAGACTGCGATTCCGCCATGGCAAATTTTAAGAAAGCCATCGAGCTCGATCCGCATTTCGCCCTGGCATACAGCGGTTTGGGAGCGTGTTACGCCAATCGCGTATTCAAGGGTCTCGGCGAACCGGAAGACTACACATATGCCGAAGCGGCATTCAGCAAGGCTTTTTTCTACGACCAAAATGTTGTCGAAGCCCGTGTTCTCATGGTCATGATCTATATGGCCCGCGGTGAGAAAAAGAAAGCCCGGGCCGAGATCGAACTCCTGCAGAAGCAGTTTCCGAATGATGCCGCACTATATTTCATCAAAGGCGTAATGCACCGGCTCGATGGTGAGTACGACGCGGCTCTCAAGGCATTTGAGCGGCTGGCAAGGCTCGATCCTGCGGCCCGTGTGGTCGCGTCATACAACAGTGCCCGGATCTATCTCTACAAGCGGGAATACGATAAAGCCAATGAGGTTTTGGACCGCGGCGAGCGGGCCGAGCCGAATCATCCGATGATCAAGATCTTCCGGTCGGCGGTCCTGTATTACCAGGGCCGGTCTGACGATGCGATCGCGATGATGGACAAGGTTTTGAAGGAAAATCCCCGTATGGACGGCATTCGTCCGCTCTATGCCGAGATACTCGCCGGCTCAGGCCATGAGGAAGCGGCGCGGGCTCAGCTTACCGAGGACGCTCTGGCGTTATCGCGGGCTGACCACGACATGGCATATTGGGTTGGGTCGACCTATGCGATGCTGGGTGAAACGGACCTCGCCTTCAAATGGATCAACAAGGCCGTCCGTCTCGGCAACCAGAACAAGCCCTATTTTGAAATTGACAAGAATCTCGATTCCCTACGCAGCGATCCTCGATGGGCAGAATTTATGCAGAAGCTCGATAAGGATGAATGACCTTTTTCGAACATCTGGTGTTCGATCCGGGCCACATCGCGTAAAAATCGGGGGAAGTTTTTTTGTGCAAAACATGTGCCCGCCAAATTTAGACAAAAAAGTGTGGCACGTGCCACACTTTTTAAAAACAGGCCTGTTTTTCGATATTTTAGTCTAAATTTAGCCTAATTGGTCTACCTAGAACCCCGCGAGTCTAACCAAAAACCGCCTTTTTGGTCAAACGTTATTGCCTGTTTGGTCAAACCTAATTCCCGCAAAATAAGTTAGACAAAACGCCATTTTACTCCGACCGCTCCCTTTTCGGAGTTAGAAGCCGAACTGTAAACTTTAGTTTACGATCGGCAAGATTCTAATGGGTCTCAGCCAAGCTGAGAAGGCTGGTGATATGTCATCAAGCTTAGCCACGGCCTTTAGGCCGTGGTTGGATTTGAAAAATTCCGGAACCCGTTTTACGGGCTTCTCGTTCAACCGCCGTTATAGATCCGATCGTCAGGTTCCTCGCAGCGTTCCAGACGGTCCTGGATCGTGCCTTTCGTGTGATGTTCGCGCTGACCGTGAATATACCTGACAACCCACGGCAGGTCCTTTGTTCCAAAACTCACGATTCCGTAACCGGCCTGCCACTGAAGGCCCTTTCCCATTTCGAATGAACTGGCTCCTTTTAGCTGGCCGATCCATTCGTCTAGATGGATAGACGGCTTGACCGAAAAGGCAATGTGGAGGTGCGTCTCGATCCCGCCGATCGGATGAAAATACGCGCCGCGTGTCTCGACGATCTTGTTTTTTAGGAATGCGAAAAGCTCTGGCTGCATCGCCCCGGTGATCATTGGCAGACTGTTTTTTGTATGCCAGGTCACATGCAAATTGATCTCTGAATAGACGCGGATCGACATACATTTCTCCTTTGTGTGAAACGCCGTGAACGGCGTTGGGGTTTATCGATACGTTACCACGGCCTGAAGGCCGTGGCTATGCGAGGCCGATCACCACATTCGCTGGGCATGAAATGATGAAACGCCGTGAACGGCGTTTAGGGGAATATTGGACCTTACCACGGCCTGAAGGCCGTGGCTATGTGAGGCCGGTATCAGGAGATCACGCGTTTTTCTTAAAGACGAATTCGTTGCATCCCAGGCCGACGCCGCCGGATTTTACTTTGGTTAGGTTGAAGCCTCGGGCTTTGTAGAACTCGAAGATCTCGTCGACCGAGGCGACCTCGTAGGGGAAGCCGCCGACCCAGTCGATGATGTCGTACCAGTGATTCATGCCGCGGCTGCCTTTGTATTGGGTCCAGGTGCGGATGTATTCGCCTGGGTTGAGCCGCACGAGTGAGCCGGCGAAGCGTTTCGCTTCCTCGGGCAGGATCGTGAGGACCGCGAACGGCGTTTTCAGCAGGCCGGGCAGGCGGCAGTAGGTTTTCTTGATCCAGTGCCAGCGTTTTGCCTGATTTCCGGTGTCGTTATAGATCGCGATGAAAAGCTTGCCACCCTCTTTTGTCGGGATCACGGCGTTTTCGAGTGCGTTCGACATCTGGCCGGTGTGGTGAAGCACGCCCCACGAATAGACGATATCAAATTTGCCGAGGCTCGCTAGATATTCGGGATCGAGCGCGGAGCCCTGCTCGACGCGCCAGTTCGGGTCGTTTGCGAAGTAGCGGTTTCTGAGTTCCTGTGTGCAGGCAAATGAATTGCTGTCGAAATCGAACGAATGCACCTTAGCACCGAGCTTTCGGGCCGCCAGCGAAAACAGTCCGCTGCCGGAGCCGATATCGAGGAAGGTCTTGCCGTCGAGCGTTTCCACCTCGAGCATCGTTTTGAGCGAATTGACGGCGGTATCGATCCGCTCGTCATCCAGAACGGACAAGAACGCACTCCAGTTCTTGCCAAATTCAAAGCGATCTCCGCTCGCGACCTCGCGGCCATGCTGTTCCGCAACCTTAAGATTATTCGTTATCGTGGCACTCATTGTTTTTGGACCCCGGGCCGCCGGCCCGGATGCTAGTCTTTTTCTATTTTCCACTCGCGTCCCGGCTCAAAAGGCTTCGTAATTCCTCGACCTTTGCCTCCCAGCTCTCGTCAGAGATCGCATCGCTGACGGCTTCGCGGGGCGTTGGATCTGCGATCGCCGAGGCGACCTTATCTATAAAGTCCGAATGATCGACGCCTACCAGACAATCCGGCAAAACCCGAACTTCGGGGATGTCAGTCGAAACTACCGGCAATCCGGCAGCCAGATATTCACGCACTTTCAGCGGATTCGCGGCAAGCGTCAGCTCGTTGATCGCGAAGGGATTCAGAGCAACGTCAAAGCCCTTGCAGTAGGCAGGAAGTTCGGCGTATGGTTTTCGGCCGAGAAAGTGAATATTCGGCACGCCGTCGAGGATCTTGATCTTTTGCTCGGCATCGACCGCAATTTTGCCGATCAGCACGACCGAACCGTCCTTAAAATGCTCAGCCGTTTTTTTGATCAGTTCGAAATCTACCCAATCAGCAAGCAATCCGTGAAAACCTATGATCGGCTTCGGCAAATTTGCTATCTCGTCCGGAATGTTGGTCGATGCGTCGAGTGCAGTACGAAAATGCCGCCAGTCCGTACCGTGACGAATGATGTGCGTGTTCTCGTTAAATTGCTTTTTTGATTCGTAAAGCTTTTCGGCGGAAACGACAACGAGATCCGACATGCGAAAAAGGTCTTCTTCGATGGCCTTCAACGCGGCTGATCCCGTGAACGCGGTGTATTCATCGACGCAGTAATAGACGATCGATTCTTCGCCGAGTTTTCCGGCGATCATTCCGGCGGCGGGATTGAAGACCATGTCGATGGCGTTCGAAAATCCGAGCTTTCGCATCGCTTTCTTGACCTGGCGAACGAGCGAGCGTTGGTTGAGACTGACGACCGTTTTGTTTCCGTACGCCGGAATTGCGAGCGGGTTGAGCAGAAAAATGTTCGGCTCGACCTCGCGGATCGGTTCGGTGAAAGCCCGCAATTTCTTGTAGATGCGCGACAGGTCCTTCGACGAGGTCGTCGGCATCCGGTTCGCGATGGCATTGATCCAGAGGATGCGGTTTTCTTTTGAGAGAACGCGCATCAAATGCGTTTTCGACAGCGGATCGCCGGTCCAGTCGTGCGAAAAGCAAAGAATATCGCGGCCGCGAAGCACGCCCGTTTCGGCCTTTGCCTTAGTTTTTTCTTGTCCGTAACTTACGAGCACTCGATCTTTCTCCTCAGGGTTCTACGCCGCGACCAGTTCCTCTTCATACTCCACAACCGGCTGCGTTGCCGTGTCTTCGCCATCGATAAACCGACGGTACCACATTTCAAAATTCATAAGGAACCAGATACGTTGAGCATGGTCCTCGCCGGCATCGTGTTTACGAACGATCTCTCGAATTGCCGATGGCTCAAAAATTCCTCGGTCCATTGCACGATCACCAAGCACGAATTCATCAACAAGGTGCTTGTACTCACCGCGAAACCACTTCCCGACTGGAACAGGAAAGCCCATTTTCGGGCGGTTCAAGATCACGTCGGGCAGAATTCCCTTCATTGCCTCGCGAAGGATCCATTTTGTCGTACCGTCGCGAAGTTTCATTTCACGCGGCATTTTTGCCGCGAATTCGACCAGCTTGTGATCGAGGAACGGGACGCGGCTCTCTATCGAAGCCGCCATCGACATTTGATCCTGCTTCATCAGCAGCTCGTGCATATACGACTTCGTGTCGACGTACAATAGTTTGTCTAAAACATCGACGGCGTCGGAATTTGCGATCAGGCGATTCTGGCCGGTGTACGGATTCGTGTCGACGATGCGTTCGAGCGTAGCTTTTGACAGCATCTTTGCCTGCATCGATCTCGGAAAAACGCCGAAATTATCTAGAAAGAGATTCTCGATATCCGCCTCGCGGGTCAGGAACGTGCGGCTCAATTTGCTGCCGAATTTCGACGGAAGAGTCGAGACGCCTCCGCGAACGGCATCGCGTAGAAAAGCCGGAGTAAAACTCTCGTATTTTTCGCCGTAGTTGAGCAGGCTTAGGGCCTTCTGATATCGTCCGTAGCCGGCAAGCGTCTCATCGCTTCCCTCGCCGGTCAACACAACCTTGACATGTTTACTTGCGAGCTTTGAAACGTGATAGAGCGGGATCGACGCGAGAAAACCGATCGGCTCGTCTTCGTGCCAGATCATCTCGGGCACGGAGGCAAAAAACTGTTCAGGCGTGAGCGTGATCTCGTGGTGATCAGTGCCAAAAGCCTCAGCTACGAGCCGTGCGTATTCGAGTTCGTTCGCATCACGATCGCCGAATGCGATCGAAAATGTCTTTATCGGCTCGCTGACCATCGTCGACATCATGGCCGCGATCGCCGACGAATCGATCCCGCCTGACAAAAACATTCCCAACGGGACATCTGCCATCAGCCTCAGCTCTACCGACTTGCGGAAAAGATCTCGCCATTCCTCAATGTATTCGGCATCGCTTTTCGGCTCGTGCTTCGGCTCGAACTTGAGATCCCAGAATTCGCGAATATCGATCCGACCGTCTTTCCACACCATCGTGTGGCCGGGCGGCAGACGCTTGACGCCGTGAAAAAGGGTCTCGTCGCCAGATGTACCGTGATTAGCAAGTTGGTCCGGTAAGGCGTTGTAATTGAGTTCGGGCTTAACTGCTCCGGCCTCGATCAACGACTTGATCTCGGAGGCAAAGAACAGATCTCCGGCGGAATTGTGAACGTAATACAGCGGCTTCACACCGAACCTGTCACGGGCGATAAATAGTTCACGTTTTTTGCGATCCCAGATCGCGAAAGCGAACATTCCTCGCAGATGGTCGACGCAATCCCGTCCGTACTCTTCGTACAGGTGCAGGATCGTTTCGGTGTCGCTGCGGTTTTGAAATTTATAGCCTCTCGCTTCGAGGTCCGGGCGGTGATCGGCATGGTTATAGACCTCGCCGTTATACACGATCGCACAGGCACGATCCCCGGTGAACATTGGCTGAGCTCCGTGCGTTACATCAACGATGCTCAGACGCCGGTGGCCGAGCCCGACATTTCCGTCCACATATATGCCACCGTCGTCAGGCCCTCGGTGATGAAGCACATCGCGTATCCGCACGAGCCGCGCCTCGTCAACCGACCTGCCTGAGTTTGGAGAAAATGCTATTCCGTTAATACCGCACATACCGTGAGTAAAAAAGTGAGAATGCCTTGGTTTTTGTAGATTTTTTTCGCCGCGGGAGCAACAATATTAAGATTAACCGTTTTTAACACGAAATACCACGTTTTTTTGATGTTGTGTCGTGGATTCTGGATACGTTTATGCCTTTAATGTAGAAGCCTGGTGAAAATGTGGAAGATCTAATTGTGGTAAATACGGTACGAGTTAAACAAAAAACGGTCAAGCGAGGAAATTTCCTGCGTTGGCTTCTGCCCGTTTTTGCGGTGCTTTTGATCTGCTCTGCTGTTGGCGGCAGCATCCTGTATGAGTGGAATTACGGCACCTTCGGCCTGATCGGGCCGCAGCCCGTCGTCGAAGCTTCGAGCACCGGACGCGTGATCAAAGTTCCGCCCGGCGGCAACATACAAGCGGCCCTCGAACTCGCGACAAGCGGCGACATTATCGAACTGCAGGCCGGAGCGGTCTATTCGGGAACTATCACGCTGCCGAATAAACCATTGACAGATTTTGTGACTATTCAGTCGTCGGCAGTCGCGAATCTTCCAGCGGGCAAACGCGTTTCGCCGACACAGCGTTCCTCGATGGCAACGATCACGGCAGGCATGCTCGGCCGCCCGGCGATCGCCACCGCTAAAGGTGCACATCACTACAAGTTTATCGGTATCGAGTTCGCCGCAACGACAGCTACCTACAACTACGGTTTGCTTATCCTGGGAAATGGCGAGATCGCAGCAAATCTGCCACATCACATCGAGATCGACCGATCATATCTCAGGCCCAACAAAACCGGCGTGGTCCGCCGTGGCATTGCTTTGAACAGTGCTGAGACTGTCGTTAAGAACAGCTACATTGAGGGCTTCGGCTTTCCGGGTGAAGAGACGCAAGGGATCTGCGGCTGGACCGGAACACGCAGCGTTAAGATCCTGAACAATTACATTGAGGGCGGTGCCGAGAACATAATGTTCGGCGGTGCCGATCCGGCTTCTGCAGATCTGATCCCGGTGGATATTGAGGTTCGCGATAATTATTTGAACAAACCGCAGGCGTGGGCGGACAAAGTATCTGTTAAAACGCTGTTTGAGCTGAAAAACTCCAAACGCGTTCAGTTCACCGGAAATCTGATGACCAATAACTGGAAAGGAGCCGCGTTCCGAATCACCATCCGCAACCAGGACGGCGGTGCCACGTTTTCCACTATCGAAGACGTCGTAATTAAGGACAACATCATTGACGGAGCTGGCGACGGAATGAACATCCTTGGCAAAGATGATACATACCCTAGCCAGACGCTCAAAAACCTCACGGTCGAAAATAACCTCTTTCTAAATATTCGCGGCGACAACGGGTTCGAAGGCGGCGGCTATCTGATCCAGGTAACGAATGGTGAAGGCATTTCGATCACGAACAACACAGCATTCAACTGGGGCAGCACCGTGAAATTTTACGACGCGATGCCAAAGAATTTTGTCTTCCGCGACAACATCATCGGCCACGGCGACTACGGCGTTCATGGCATCGACAACCGCTCAGTTCAGGCCCAAGGCCTGATACAGAACAATATATTTATGAATCTCAACAGCGTTCCGCCCAGCGATTACGCGATGCCGGCCGGCAATACGCTTGTCGCGAGCATGAATGACGTGGGATTCGCAGATCCCGCCAAAAAGGATTTTCGGCTCGGTGCTTCGAGCAAATACCGAGGAAAAGGAAATGGTGGAAAGAATCTCGGCAGCGATCTGTCACCGATGGTTAGGTAGTCAATAGCCTTTCGTAGAGGTCGAGTACCTGAGAAATATTGTCAACCTCGTCAGCGCCGGGTATGCCTTTGGCTTTGGTGCGGCTTGAGATCTCACGCACCAGCCGCACGAAGGTCTCTTCATCACCGATTTCGATCAGATACGTTCCCTCCGGCCTCATGCCGTTTTGAGTGGCGATCACAGGCGTTCCAAGAAAAAGCGCTTCTCGAACCGATATTGCATCACCGTCGAAAAGGGTCGTTCGCAGCAGGATATCAGCTCTATCGATGAGATTAAGCGTCACTGTATGCTCAACATTTCCGGCGACGAGAATCCTATCGGCGTAGCTGCTGGCGGCAATCGCCTTCTCTACCTCAACCCGCATCGAACCATCACCTATCAAGATCAATCCGGCATTTGGATGGTCCGCTAAAACCTTGCTCATCGCTCGAATCTGGAAGAAAGGGTCATAATCTTTCTCCAAACCGCCGACTGAAAGCATCAGTGGAGAATGGTCTGAACAGAAATCGGCAAGATGCGCTGGAATATTGACGCTTTCATCCGGCTTTCGCAATGCAAACGGAAGTATTTTATGAATTCTGTCGTTCAGGACGCCAAACCGACGAAAAACATCAGCCAAAGCATCGTTGACGGCGATCATGGCCCCAAAGCGTCGGAATAAAATGCCGTGCTTCGAACCTTTGGTGGCATTTTTCGCTTCGGCTGTCAGAGGAAACGCTCCAGAGTGAACAGTCAAGACACTCTTTTTACCGCCGAAGATCGAAGCGATCAAAACGAGACCGAGAACGCGGTTGTTCAGCTCACCGCCTACGTGAAGGTGAAGGACATCGAATCTAATTGACGAGAGAATTTTAACGACCTCGATCGGGCCGCTCGGATGGTAAACGTTCGGCTCATTCCCGATTGAAGCGCTTCGAGATGTGGCAATGATCGTGCACTCGTCGCCGCGTTTGATAAGCTCTTCACGAATCGCGAGCATATTTCGACTCACACCACCCTCGGGCGGCGGATACGGGCCGAGTTGTAGAACGTGGATCGGCATCGAGATATGTTACCGCAGAAGGAAGTTGTACAGCGCTAATGTCTGCGATAGCTGGGCTGATTCGGAAAATTTCGACGAAACGACACACTGACCTGCGATGCCGAAGTCTGTTGCCTTTGCTTCGTCATCCAAAAGTTCCAGTAAGCGGGAAGCGAGTTTTCCATCATCTTCGGAATCTACGAGAAATCCAGTTTGCCCGTCAACAATCGCCTCAGCAGCTCCGCCGACATTGGTGGCAACAACTGGCTTCCCCGCCGCCATGTACTCAAGGATCGAATTTGAAAAGCCTTCGGCGGTAGAGGTCAATACACATGCGTAAGAATTTGCGAGGAGCTCGGGCACATCGGTACATCGGCCGATGAAGTGAACATTTTTGGCAACCCCGAGATCTTCGGCCATGGTTTGCAACCCGCCTTTTAAGTCCCCTTCGCCAGCAATTACAAAATACGCCGATGGATCCGAATTTACGACTCTACTTGCTCCTCGAAGAAGCATCGGGATATTTTTTACTTCGTGTCGGAGATTAGCAACCAGTGTGATTACCCGGATCTCGTCGGTGATTGGCAGCGAATACTTTGTTAGAAAAGTCCGCCGATCCTTTGATTTTTGTGCAAACCTTTTCAGGTCGAGCCCATTGTAAATGAGATTCAGCTTCGAACTTGCGACACCCCGTGTTTCCAAATACTGCTCGACTGACCTCGAATTTACCACAATAGCGTCGGCCCGGCCGAAAGCGAGCTTCTCGACGACATTCTGGCTCGCAGATCGCATTCCGACCGTTTCGCGTTTTGAGGCAATACGCACCTTAACGCCCGCAAGCGTAGCGGCGGCCATTCCAAAGACATTTGTATAAAAATCGTGTGTGTGAACCACGCCGATCTGATTGGCTTTCAAGTAGCTCGCACAAGCTCGTACCCTCTTTACGAAGTTTGCGTTAAAGAACGAGGTCAGTGGAAATTCTGGAATCTCAGGTAGGCCGAGTTTGTCGATCTCTGGTCTCAAAACTCCTTCGCTATTGAGTGAGGCGGCGAACACATCAAAAGAACCTTCGGCCTTTAGCAAACGAGTCAAGGCAACGGCCTGACGCTCGGAACCGCCCTGGTTGAAGCTTCCGATAAGTTGTAGAACTCTATTCTTCACTGGTCGGAGCGGCGGCGGTCGGAATTTGGACGGCGGCGGTCGTTCTTCCGGCGATCGATGAAACGGAGAGGGAATGTTCGCATTTCCTCTTGGGTTTTGACGAAAATATCATTCCCCAATCGACGAACGGCAGCGTAATCTGTGTTACCGGACACAAATGCTTCATTGCGCTCGACGATCATCTGGTCACCGTCGATCAGTACAAATTCATCCGGAATTGCATCTTCCGAACTCAGACGTGCCCACGAATATTTGAAGCTCGATGAGAAAATACCATTATCAACAAGCTCCTTCTCATCGTTCACCACTAAAACATCCATGTACCCGACGTATTTTATGACAAACGCCCGTCCCGTCGCCATCTCGACTACCGAAACCTCCGGCGGCGTTACGCCAGCATCCATTGGCATGATGAATGTAAAAAATTCCTGCTTTCCGATTGCGCGCGAAACAAACCTCATGAATGGGGCATTCGTCCGGTTGCCGTGGTTTTTTGATATCCAGCTTTCCTTATGCTCCCACCTGCCATTGTCACCGAAGGTATAGATTCGATGATCCGCACCACCGATCCATTTGCCGTCGCCGCCGATCATGCTTCTAGCAGAGGTATCAAAGTGGAAGTTCAGGGAATAATCGTGTACGCCCTTGGTCTCCACGACATCACGAACGATCCAATAATCGTTTTTTAAGAAGATTATGGTTCTACAATGCGTTGCGGGCGAATCGAGCCGCTCATAGCCATTGTGCGAGCCTTCGAAAAGATCAAATCTTTCAGTCGATATCCATTTGCGGCGTTTAGCCTCGGCACGGGTCTTCCAACTGAATGCAGTAGCTGGTTCCGAAGACGAAACGCCATCTATCTCAAGCGTATTATGCGCCGCTGTCGAACGAAAATAGTCGCGCAAGGCACGTGACTCATGGTACGTGTACGTACCAGAATCTACTAGAAGTGTCTGACCGTGTATTGCAACTTCGATCGAGAGTGCGTCGGCATGCCCGTGACCACCAGCGAGCGATCCGACCTCACCGCAATCCACGATGAGATAGTTGTCTGTATCGCTCCAACCGTCACGCATGACGCAATAACCACCATTGGCGAAATCTGTCGAAGCGATTCCGGGCTCCTCGGCCTGGATCGCATTGAAAAACTTGATCGAATCAGGCCCCGTCAGCCAAAATAGCTCTTCGCTTGCTGTTTCAGCTATGTATTTGTGATCGGAACGATCGAATATAACTGAGCTCAGTGCGAGAGTTCCGCGAAAATCGTCAGGCTCTGCATTTGTCAATGGCAGCATTCTTCCGCCATCGTCATCACCGATGATCGGTGTTGTGCCGTCGGGCATTGTGACCTGCATCAGAAAATCGAATGTCTGTTCGAGACGGCTCTCTAGGTCAACCGCAGCCGGATGAAAATATGGCTCACCCCACAAAGATCTAAGAACCACGAAATGAGCGAAGAAATCTGCCGTATATCGCTGATACCAAGTGCTCTGCTCAAAATATACCCCGTCAGCGTGGACCTGTTTTGAAATCTGTCCGAATAGGATATCTTCGCCCAACTTTCGCCATTGAGACGCTTTTTCTAGAAACGGTAGCTGCGTTCCCAAATAATAGAGCCCGAGGGCTTCACCTGTAATATGTGTATTTGGGCTGTAGTAGGTTGATAGATACCGCTCAATGTGACGGCCATGAAGGTAAAGGAATTTTATTGCCCGATGAAAAATAGCAGGCGTAAATCGTTCAGATCTCTCAAAAAAATGAAAAGCCCATATCCATGATATGGCCCGAAAAGCAACCTCTAAGCTGCTCGCCCAGTTTATTCCGAGCCCCGGCGGGTTGTCGTTCATCCACGAGTCGAGATGGCGGACAAACGCGTCGGCAAACCGTTCTTCTCCGGTGAACCAGTACGCAACGCCTAAAGTAAAAAAATGTTGATGCCGGTTGAGTTCCCAAATGACCTTCTTATTACCGGTCTCTGACGAATCAAGTTCATCAAATTTCTTCCAGTGTTTTAGAGGCGAACGCTTAGACGAGAGCGGTTCACGATGCCAGTCGATGTCACGGCCTACATACAAATTCTTGAGCCCCATCAGATCGATGCGGCCGTCAACCACACTTTCCGCCGCAGCTATAAATGCCTTTCCAGACTGGTCACCGAAATGCATTTTGAAGGCATCGGTTGACTGCTCACGATCCTTGAAAGAAAGAAAGAACTTCTCAGATCCATTTTGGTAAAATTTCTGCCAAATGGTCTCGGCAATTATCGGCTTCTCGCCAAACTGTTCGGCCTCGATAAGTCTTTTAAATTCCTCGTCGGTGGGAACATCGCCGCCGCCAGCTCGCTGCTCACGATACACGTTAAGAGCCTGACCGCCGCGGGTCAACACCTCGTCGAGACTACGGATCTTTTTGAATTTGTCTAGCGGTTTTGCCATCGTGGCTAAGGTCATTGCGTTAGATGTAAGCCCCCAACTCGCTTAAAACGCCGATCGGAGCCCAAAACAAGGCGATTGCTTTAATAACGTGGTCTTTAAGCATTATCGAACGCAGGCGATAGTTTCGAAATCGGTGGGGATCGCCTTTGCGGCCGTCGATAGCTGCGAGCACCATATTAAAGGCTTCGCGTGCACTAGCAAAGTGGATCTTTGTATCGCCCCGTCTATCCGAACGCTCGATCAGATCGCTGAAAAAGCGTTTCGCTTTCTCACCGATCGCCGCGTCCTGGTCGTAGTCAAAGAATCCGTGGCAGTAGAGTTTGATGAAGACCCAGTCGGGTTTGCCCGCGACCGAGATATTTGCAGATCGCCAGCGGCGAAAGCGGTTGTGATCAAGGGGCTGGTTTGCCGCTAACGCGCCGTCATCAATTCGCGGAAACGGCAAACCAGCTATACGCCGGGTCCAGTTGAGGACCAGCGGTCCGGTAAATATCAGTGGTAATAAGGGCGGTTTTCCATTTGTTTCGACGCGAAATCCGGACCGGTGCGGAACAGCCTCGTCCATCGGATTCCCGCATTCATAGATCTGATTTAATACGGGAACCTGAGACTGATCGGGAGCCGATGGCAGCGTCATATCTGCGTAACAGCCCGTTTCCTGCAGGATCTCCATTTCGTTATCAACCCCGCAATACCGGCCGCCGCAGGAATTTGCAAGAGCAAGGTTCCCGTGGACAAACGCGTACATCGGATCGCCCACGCCATCCATCTGCGACAGGCAATTGTGCCGCTCGGCCAGCGTGTCGCGAAATTTGAGCAAGGTCGAGCGAACATTTTCTGCGGTGTCCGGCTCGTCGCCTTCGTGATGCATATGAACCTCGACTTCCCCGAGCCCTTCGGCCTCCATCTCGGCCATGATCTCAAGAAGTTCGCGATCATACTGCTCCGCCGGATAAAAGTTCGTGTGACGAAAGGGCGTTCCGTCCGCGTCCAGTACGGTGCCCGCTTGCTTGCGGAATCGTTCACGGTACTCCTTCAGCCTTTTGACCTGCGTTTTCTGATCCAGAAACCCGCCTTTTTCTGTCCATCCAGGCTCAAAATGATTGGCGACTGTTATGATCACGTGCTGTTTTTCGACCGTATTTCGCTCGAGCATCGCCCCGGCGCGCACCCACGGGTAGCGCACGAGCCACGGCAGGCTCCACCTGAGTTTGTCGAAGTTTGAAGGCTGTTTTAAATGCATTATTACTTTTCACCGTCAATGTAACGTCGATGCCAGAGCTCCAACATCCAGAGCGTCCATAACGGATTAGAATGATCACGGCGGCCGCGGCGGTGTTCGTCGAGTAAAAGGTTGATGTACTTCGTGTCAAAGTAGCCACGCTCCATCGCCCGCCGGTCCGATAGATCGCTCGTCATTCGATCCTTCAGCTGAACGTTGATCCATTCGCTGATCGGCATTCCAAATCCTTGCTTTTCGCGATACAGGATCTCACGCGGAACGAACCCTTCGACCGCTTTCTTGAAAATATATTTGGTCTCGTTGCCTTTCAGTTTCATCGACGACGGGATGCGCGTGACATATTCGATCAGTTCGTGGTCGAGAAGCGGGCTGCGTGCCTCAAGCGACGAAGCCATTGACATACGGTCGACCTTCGTCAAAATATCGGCTGGTAAATACGTTTTGCTGTCGAGGTAAAGCAGATTCTCGACCGCATCGTCCGAGCGGACGCTGCCCGAGATCTGGCGGAACAGCTTTTCGCCCCGCTCAAAACTGCCGTTCATCTTCGTTCGCTTTTCGGTCGAATAGAGCTTTCGCTTCTTCGGACCGTTGAAATGCGAAATGCTGTCGATGTAACGCCCCGCCGCGTCGAGTGAGATGTTAAAGAGGTAGTTCTTACCACGCGTCCCGTGCGGAAGTGCTTCGCTCAAAGGTTTAATGAGCCCCGAACGCAGACCCTTCGGCAGCTTTTCAAATCCGCTCTTGTCGCGATCCGTGACATACCGCGTATATCCCGCAAAAAGCTCGTCGCCGCCATCGCCCGATAACACGACCGTCACGTAGTCACGGGCCATTTTCGAAACCATATAGGTTGGCAGCGAACTCGGATCGGCAAATGGCTCGTCAAAATGCCACACAAGGTCATCGACGACATCAACAAAATCAGGCGTCAGGATAAATTCGTGATGATCTGTCTTAAAATGTTCGGCCGCGAGCCGTGCGTATTTCAACTCGCTAAAACTATCTTCATTAAACCCGATCGAGAATGTTTTAACAGGCTGATCCGTGATCTGAGACATCAACCCGACCACAGCACTCGAATCAACGCCGCCCGACAGAAAGGCTCCCAACGGAACTTCCGAGATCAACCTGACACCAACCGCATCTCGAAGCTTCTCGAGCAGATCGCCTGCGATCTCATCTTCTGTGCCGGGCAATGGTTCCTGCGAATAATCGAAATCCCAATACTGCTCCGTTCGAACCTTGCCGTCTTTGAACAGCAGAAAATGTCCGGGTTCAAGCTTGCTGACTCCCTTAAAAATGCAAAGCTCTTCCGGAATGTAGCCAAACGTTAGATAGGCATCGAGTGCTCCGTGATCGATCTCGCGAGGCATTTCGCCGTGTTCAAGCAAGACCTTCATCTCGGATCCGTAAACGAGGTCTCCACTGTCGGTGAGCGTGTAAAACAAAGGCTTCTTCCCGACCCGGTCGCGGGCGATAAAAAGGCTCTCCTCACGTTCGTCCCAGATCGCAAACGCAAACATTCCGCGCAGCCACTTCACGCAATCCGGGCCGAACTCGTCAAAAGCGTGGATGATCGCTTCGGTATCGGAATTAGTGCGGAATGCGTAACCACGTGATTCGAGATCCTTCTTCAGTTCCCGGTAGTTATATATCTCGCCATTGAAAACGATCAATTTTGTCCGATCCGTGTTGTAGATCGGCTGCTGGCCGGTGGCGAGGTCGATGATGGACAGCCGCCGCATTCCCATCGCGGCGCGACCAACGACCGCGGTTCCCTGTTCGTCAGGACCGCGGTGAGTGATAACGCGACACATGGCGTCGAGCCGCGAGCCGCGGCTTTCAACGTTGTCAGCAGTTCTTGAAATAAATCCAGCTATACCGCACATAATTAGTTCAGCGTATCGACCAGTGGCTCGACCGCACGTTTGGGGAGAAATTTTCTCAGGAATACTTGGCAACTGCTTTCTTTTCATCGTCCTCAATGACGCCGAGAAAGTTAGCCGCGAGGAGATAGATCGGAGCGAAGACCAGACCTGAAATAAGCATCACAAGGCTTCCGCCGATGAAATTCAGGATACTTACTTTGTGAGTGTCTAGCGCCTCTTCTGCAAAATGTTCGCCCACGCCTTCGAGGTAGACATGAACATTCGCGTAGACGATGTAAGTAATAATTCCCGCGAATAACGTGATCAAAGCGACCTTTCCAACTCCTTTGAGCAGAGGCAGATCCTTCCAGCCGAGTCCTAGCTTCCTGATCACCATCGTTTCGCCGATCACCTTTTCGAGCAGCAGTGCCGCGACCGCGACTGCGATCACACCCGTCAAGCTCAGCTGATCCAGGAAGAAATACAAGGCTCCGACGAGCAGCGTAAGTACAAATACCCTCGTGAGAAGAAAAAACCGTCCTAATTCCTTATAAGAGCGAACGATCGGATCGGTGACGAAGATGCTGAGCGGGATCAACGTCAGGTTGATCATAAAGATCGGAGTGCTCTGCAGATATTCCTTTGTGAACAAGGTGAGTACAAATGTCTCTGCCGTGATCATCAGGAACACATACATCGGAAAATAGAAGAACGCCAGTTTATGCATCGCACGAACCGTCAGGCGGATCATCTCGTCACGCTGCCCGACCTGCTGGAGTTCGTTCATTTTTGGAATTAGAACGGAAGTCACGGATTCCGAAAGCATTGCGACCAGCGGCAATTGAAAGCAGCCGTACGCGTAGATGGCAAATTCTGCCGCACTGAACTTATAGAAAACAAAGTAATTGTGAATATCGTTCTGCGCGATCCACAATATGCCGGTCAACCCGAACGGTATCGCGTACCGCATCTGTTCGCGGAAGAATGAGAGATCAAAACCTCGCCAAAACCCGGGAAATCTCGACCTGAGATAATGCAGCAAAATGGCTGTCTGGATGACGCCGTGGATCATCGCGGCGTAGATAAAAGCTCCGACAGTTGCAAACCCGATCACGGCTCCGCCCATCAGTGCTGTTTTCGAGAGTGAGGCGAAGACGATGAAGTACGTCGCGGTTTTCGCTTCGGAATTCGCGATAGCGACGGTTTCGAGAAAGGTCGAAAAGATCCAGATCCAGATGACCAAGCCGATCGCCGGGCCGAGTTGGACAAGCTCGTTGCTCTTTGTCAGCTTGAAAAGCAGATCTGGATAGAGAACCAGCAGCAGCGCCGCGAGCCCGCCGACGACGAAATTGAAGAGCAGAATGTTCAGTATCGCCGCACCACGCCGTTCGGTCTCACGAGCGAGGAAATAATACGCGCTCATCGAGAACCCAAGCGGCAATATCACCATTGCGTTCGAGATGATCTGAAAAGCCTCGCGATAGTGGCCAACCTCTTCGAGCGGCATGAAACGAACGATCAATAGCGGCAGCGCAAAGCTGAACGCGAAGCCGATGATCTTTGCGACCAAAAGCCATGCGCTTTGCTGCTTTAGCGATTGAGTTTTCTTTTCGTCGTTCTTCAAAATAACCGCTATCCGCTAGATCCCGCCTCCTTCAGCCTTTTGCACCAACGCCAGTTCGCCGGCATTCTTGCTCACGTACATCTTGCGGACAAGCCGCGGAGCAAACCGCGTAAATTGTGCGATCGCACGAAGCTTGAACGACTGCCGACGACGGCTCGCTTCGCCAAATGAACGACGAGCACCATCAAAATCGCCTCCGAGCAGACACGCTTTGCCTTTCTCAAGCTCAAGATCGGCTTCGAAACCCTCGATGCCGCCGATTAAGAATAACTCGCAGCTCTTGCGTAAGTTTCAGATCCTGATCGAGCCTTTTGAAAACGTCGATGGCTCGCACCACCCGATTGATCAGATCGCCCGAAAGCCCCTCGATACTTACACGGTATTTTGCGAGTTTCTTTCGCTGATAGGCGATCCTGGCACCGCTGTGGGCGATCCTGACCCAAAGGTGAAAATCCTCTGATTGAATATCACGCCGATCCTCAAACATGCCCGCGGCTTCAATAACGCTTTTTCTTGCGATCGTGCCTGACGTGATCACGTTGCAGCGGATGTCGAGCAGCGATTCAACGCTTACTTCCCCATCTGAAGGCGAGCCGTCCATAAAGCTCGTGCCGATAACGGACGGAATGCCGAAAAGTTCGGCATCGCAATATGCCATGCCAAGATCGTTGCTGAGAAGAAATTCGACCTGCGAGGCGAGGTACTCCGGGTGCCACAGGTCATCACTGTCAAGAAAAGCAATGATCTCGCCGCCTGCGTTCCTAATAGCCGTGTTGCGGGCGATCGAAACTCCGGTGTTGGCTTGTTTTATGTAGACGACCCTGTCAAGGTAAGGCTCGATCGTTATCTCAAATTCGTCGGTGTCGGGTGATCCGTCATTCACAAGAACTATCTCGAAATTCCGATAGCTCTGGGCAAACACTGAATCCAGCGTTTCGACAATATTCGCGGCGGCGTTGTACGCGGGTATGACGACCGATACCAATGGCTCGGCCGCTGTCGCGGTTTTCTGATTTTCGAGGTCGAATTTCGGCACAAATTCTTTCCTTCTCTGATTTTCCTAATCGGGCTGAAGCAAATTATGCTTCACGTCCCGAAATAGAAAAGGCTCAATACGAGCGAAGTTTCACTGTTTGCAAAGATTAAAAGGAGTTTTTTCTGCGGCAGGCCGTGAGAAGTGACCACTGCAATTGTATTACAGTCGCGGAGGTAACTGCTAGCAAATTCTTACGCTTACGCAGACTTGCCGAAGCGACCCGCTGTGAATTTTTCCACGAGTGCTGCGATCAAACTGCGAATTTTTCCGGCATTTGAGCTGTTAAAGAGCGATTTTAGGCAGATTTTCGCATGGCACGTCGCTTGCGATTACGCAGACCGGTAGGAGTCGGAAATTTCAAATAACAGGAGTTTTACAATGTCACCAAAGTTCTATAGTTTCTTGTGGATAGCGTTCGCGATCGCTGCCGGATTATTTTTCGTAACCGGTTTTTTTACTATGCTAACGCTTGTCGCTTTTGGATTCGTAGCCTTTGGTTTGGTTTGGGTAGGTATGATCTGTGTCTTGCCGGGCACGGTCGGACACGAGCCAGCTCCTGTCAAACGGTCTGTTGCCCCTAAGAATAAAGAATCGAAAGGTTTTGCGGAGCCCGCAAAGGCATTTCAGACCTATCGTCCTGTATAGGTTGCGATAGACCCGGGAGACGGAAATTACGACATATTGCCATCATTTCCGATGGCAGGGTAAAGCTTACGCTAAGTGACTGGCCAAGTGCCGTCGAGCTGCGTGAGCAGAAAGACAGCGGCGGTTTTGTGAAGAGAGAGCCACAATTCCGCCGCTGTCTTTTCGTGTCTATCTAGCCGCTTTTAACTACTCAGGTTTTCTCTTGAATTTGTGTGTAATGGGACGCCTACGGCCCACGCCGATGGCGTTTTTTGAGATGATCAGCGTCGGAGGAAGCTGCTGCCGCTTAAATTCGTTCGCCGGATGCTCGACTTTATTCAAGATGCCGTAAACGAGTTCTGGGTCGTTGCCCGCCGCAATGATCGCCGACGGCGAAGCCTTTTGCTCAAAATACATCTGCAGTACCGGATCCATCAGCTCGTAAGGCGGCAGCGAGTCCTGGTCAAATTGGTTCGGGGCGAGTTCCGCCGAAGGCTTTTTGTCGATGATCTTCTCAGGGATGATCTCGCGGCCCGCCCTGCGATTTATCTCGCGCGAGACCTGCCAGACCTCCGTTTTTAGCACATCTCCGAGCACCGCTAGGCCGCCGTTCGTGTCGCCGTAGAGCGTGCAATATCCAACCGCGAGTTCACTCTTATTGCCGGTCGAAAGCAGTAATCGTCCTTCGGAATTCGAGATCGCCATCAGGATCACGCCTCTAATTCGCGACTGCATATTCTCCGCCGCCAGCGATTCGCCGCCTTTGGTCGGTTTGTGCAGGTTCATCTGCTTGAGGAGAACCTCAAATGTCGCTGAGATCGGTTCGATCCGACTTTCGCAGCCAAGATTTCGAACCAATTCTTCGGAGTCCTTGATGCTTCCCTCCGAAGAAAATGGCGAGGGCATCATCACGCAGAGCACGTTTTCCGGCCCCATCGCTTCGCTCGCTAGAGCCGCGACCAAGGTAGAATCTATCCCGCCCGAAAGCCCGATCACAGCCTTTTTGAAACCATTCTTCGCCGCATAATCGCGGATCCCAAGCACCAAAGCCTGATGGATCGCCGATATCTCGCCGCCGGTGATACCGCGAGCGTCGGGCTTTCGAACGTCGAGTTCGACCGTCTCGACAAATTCCTCGAACGCCGCCGCCTGCAAAATAATATCGCCCTCTTCGTCAGCGATCAGGCTCGCTCCGTCGAAGATGATCCCGTCGTTACCGCCGACTAGATTTACAAAGACTATCGGCTTTTTCTGTAGCTTAGCCCGATGAGCGACCATGTCGCACCGCAGCTTGATCTTGCCCTTGTTATACGGCGAAGCGTTGACCGAGACGATAACATCGGCTCCCATCGCGATCACTTCATCCGTCGGATCGCTCTCGTAAAGCCTTTCTTTCCAAAAGGTTTTGTCGTTCCAAAAATCTTCGCAGACAACAACACCAAGCTTCACGCCGTTTATCTCAAACAGCCGCCGGTTCTTCCCATCGCTCGGCTCAAAATACCGCGGATCATCAAAAACATCGTATTCGGGAAGCAAGGTCTTATCAGCAAACCCGAGCAATTCTCCGTTCGAGATGACTGCCGCCGCATTATATAAACGCCGTCCATCCGTATCGTCATTTTGCCGGATCGTACCGATAACCGCCGTTATTCCCTCGGTTACCGAAATAATATCCCGCAGCGGATCGCCCACATGCTCGATAATATCCGCATCCTGAAACCAGTCCTGCGATGTATAGCCATGCGTAACGACCTCAGGAAAAACGACCAGATCGGAGCCATCCGACTTCGCCTTCTCGATCGCCTGAATGATCTTTGCGGTATTGCCGGCGATGTCGCCGTTCGTGGTGTTTATTTGAGCGATAGTGACTTTCACAACAATATTCTACCGCACTGAGTTCAAGACACGGAGTGAACTACATATTGATATGAATAGCGTCTAGGAATTTACCGTCTCGCTCTTCTTCACCATCGTCAACCGATTTCCGCGGTCGTTGTATTTGACCTCGTCCATAATGTTGTAGATGAACAGAACGCCGCGGCCGCTGGTTTTGAAGAGGTTTTCGGGGTCGAGCGGGTCGGGAATATTTTTGACGTCAAAGCCTTCGCCTTCGTCCTCGATCGTGAAGCGAGCCTCGTGTTTTGAGACCTCGGCCGTGATGCGGACGAGCTTTTGAGCGTCGTATTTGTTGCCGTGCTTGACGGCATTGACGAAGGCCTCGTCGAGGGCGACGAAAAGGTTTGACTGTTCGGGTTTGATCACGCCGAGTTTTTCGACGCGCTTCATCAGATACTCGAGAATGATGTGCATCGGCGAGATCGCGCTTGGCAGTTCGAACTCGATATTCTCGTGCATATCGGCGACCACATCTTTTTTATCGACAAAGCGGATCTTATAATCGAGGATAGTCGCGACCATGTCCTTGAGTTCGTTCTCGTCGAACTTATCCCGGCGAAAATTAGCCGCACATAGCTTGAAAGCCTTGATGTGCTCACCCGGCTTTGCATCGGGCATATTCGGCAGGCAGACAGCACCGTTGCCGTTTGACGAGCCAGCCGACTGGCCGTCGACGTCGAGGTCGGTGATCACCATGTCGTAAGAATCTAGATCGAGAGCAAGCGCGTCGGCCCGGCGTTCGCGAACGCTCACATCGTGTCCGACGTGCGTAAAAACTTCATCGAGAGCAGTTGCGAGATCGTCGTGGTCGTCGATGATGAGTATCTTTCGCTGCATAGGCGTTTTTCGGACAGGCAATCTGAGTTACGATTTTTCCGGAGTCGTTGTTGCAAATAATAACCCAAATTGATACTTATTTTCTACCTGTGCCGGAACAAATCGACAAAGTCTACCAGTTCAAACCGCTCGGTGGCTACACATTTAAGGAACGTGTAATGATCCGCCTCGCGGGCTGGGTGTTTTCCGTGCTGATCAAACTCATTTCGCGCACTCTACGTTTTGAAACGGAAGGAATCGATTGGCTAAAAGACGAGACTCGCGGTTACGATCAACCAATAATGTGTGTGTGGCACGACCGCATCTTCGCCGGAATGTATTATTTACGCGATCGCGGGCTCGTCGTGATGTCGTCGATCAGCTTTGATGCGGAATACACGGCACGCAGCATTCAACGGCTGGGCTTTGGCGTGATAAAAGGCTCGTCAACGCGTGGTGGAACGCGGGCTCTCGTAGAAATGATCCGTCTGATGAAGCAAGGCGTGCCGATGGCGTTCACGATCGATGGACCGAAAGGTCCGCGATATCAGGCGAAACCGGGACCGCCGCTTCTCGCAAAACGTACAGGAAATCCGATGATCCCGCTTGGTGTTGAGGTTGAGAAATATTGGACGCTGAATAGTTGGGATAAATTTCAGATACCCAAGCCATTCTCAAGGGCAAAGATGTTCTTTGGCGAGCCAATATTTGTTGAGGCTGATGCCGACGACGATCAGCTAGAAGCGAAGCGAAACGACCTACAGCACGCTCTCGACGATCTTGTCGAACGTGGAAAAAATTGGTCAGCGAGTTTAAATTAAGGTAGTTCTTCACCCGACAATTCCGGGTCCGTCGTTTCCGAAGACAGGAAGCTTGCCGCAAACATCACAAAACTCATCCAGATCAGATCCGCAAACAGCAAATGCCCGAGCTGCATGACGATCGGAGCCAGCATCAGGAGCGTTGCGGAACCGAACGCGATCTGAGCGAGGATCAGTATCGAGAGAATGTTTGACCAACGTGCAACATTCTTGTTCCCTGACCGCTCTTTTGCCAGCCAACCGCTCAGAA
The DNA here is from genome assembly GCA_047600985.1 of Pyrinomonadaceae bacterium. Lineage (GTDB taxonomy): Bacteria > Acidobacteriota > Blastocatellia > Pyrinomonadales > Pyrinomonadaceae > OLB17. The sequence goes on from JASGKA010000002.1 coordinate 2,293,216, forward strand.
ATATTACAAAGACACTGGTCAGGATCGCAGTTATAGGATGAAGAAGCCGCAGCCGGAGCAGGATGTGTGAAGTCTCGGAAAAGTCTTTTGCGATGCCCTCAGTTATTGTTCCCGATGGGAAGATCATGCTCGAAAGTGCTGCGATCGAACCACTAATTCCAACGATCAAGATCGCGATCACGCCCGCTGTCAAACCGCCGAGATATTTGGCTTCGACATTAAACCGCAATTTCGGCAAGCCGCTTGCCGACCGGGCCGTGAGCACCAAAAAAGCTAACAACGTGAACGTGTTGATAAGGTGAGCCGCCATCCAGAATGGACGTGCCGCCGTGAGCGTTTCAGCGGTGTTTCCGGTCAGAACCAATCCGGCCCCGACAGCCCCTTCCGTCAGCACGAAGAAGAATGAAACTGCAGCCAGAATGAGCGTAGACTTCCCGTTCAAACCTCGCCCTTTTCGCCACGCAACGAACGCCCAAACCAACATTATCAGCATGATCAGGCCGTCGGCCGCACTCATCAGGCGATGGGTGAATTCGATAACGGTTTTGAATTGCGGAGCTGTCGGCAGCACTTCGCCGCCGCAGGTCAGCCAGTGCATTCCGCAGCCATCGCCGGATTTTGAGGCACGCAGAAAAACGCCCCACAGGACCACCAGAATATTGAATCCGAGAACGAACCAGGCGTATTTTGCGAGTCCGGACAGCTTTGTTTTCATAGCAGTTACGCATAGAATATCACTTTCGCCCGAACAGAAAAATGAGACTCGTCACAGCGACAATTTTAGTGCTGTTAACGTTTGCTGGCATCTCAGCGGCGGCGGTTCCGTATGTCGTCGTGCTTGGCATCGGACAAGATGCGGGTGTGCCGCAGATGGGCTGCGAAACTCCATTCTGCCGTCGTGCGTGGAAGGATCAACGGCTCCGGCAAACCGTTTCGTCCATTGCTCTCGTTGACCCGGAAACAAAAAGCCGCTGGATCTTCGACGCAACACCTGATCTGCCCGAACAGTTCGATCTTTTGAAAACTATCACCGGCGATCGCTCAAACAACATCTCAGGCATTTTCCTCACTCACGCCCACATTGGCCATTACACCGGACTGATGTATCTCGGGCGTGAATCGATGGGAGCAAAAGAGATTCCTGTATTTGCAATGCCGCGGATGAAGCAAATGCTGGAAACAAATGCTCCATGGTCGCAGCTCGTAAGCTTAAAAAATATAGTGATCACCGAGCTGAAAGATAAGAATTCAGTTCGTCTGAACGATCGTCTCAGCGTCGAGCCATTCCTTGTTCCACACCGAGATGAATTCTCGGAAACCGTCGGCTTTCGCATTCGCTCGGGCAGTAAAACACTGGTTTTCATTCCCGACATCGACAAATGGCAAAAATGGTCAACGCCGCTCACCGAGATCGTCAAAAACTCTGATCATCTGCTCATCGACGGGACATTTTACGCTGACGGCGAGATCAACCGTCCGATGAGCGAGGTGCCGCATCCGTTCGTTTCGGAAACGATGGAATTGCTAAAAGGACTTCCTGTCCGTGATCGTTCGAAGGTCCATTTCACTCATTTCAACCACAGCAATCCGCTTGTTCAGGGCGATCGAAAAAAGATCAGCGAGGTCGAGAAAGCGGGCTTTCATATTGCCAAACGAGGCCTGAGACTTTATCTATAATGGCAAAAGAACGCATAGATAAATTACTCGTCGATCTTGGTCTCGCGGATTCACGAAACCGCGCTCAGTCTCTCGTGATGGCCGGCGTTGTCTTGGCCGACGAACGCCGCATCGAAAAATCTTCAGAAAAAGTAGAAATATCTGCGACCATTCGACTTAAAGGCGCGTCTTTAGAAACTAAGTACGTTGGCCGCGGCGGCCTCAAGCTCGAAGAAGCCCTGAATGTTTTCAAAATTGATCCGACCGGTATGAAATGCATCGATATCGGTGCGTCTACGGGCGGTTTTACCGATTGTTTGCTCCAGCACGGAGCAGAGAGCGTGGTCGCGATCGATTCCGGAACCAATCAACTCGTCTGGTCACTCCGGAACGATTCGCGGGTCGAGGTTAGAGAAAAGACCAACGCACGCGAACTGACGCCTGGCGACTTCGAAAACGAATTTGACCTCGCTGTTATGGACGTTTCGTTCATCTCGGTCAAAAAAATAATTCCAGCGATCGTTCCGCTGTTAACTGAAAGCGGACGTTTGATCGTTCTCATCAAACCACAGTTCGAGGTCGGACGCGGTGAGGTCGGAAAAGGCGGCATCGTTCGCGAGCCGGAAAAACACGAGCGAGTTGTTAGCGATATCAATGATTTTGCGGCCTCTACAGGCCTGACAGTCGAAGGCGTTATCGATTCGCCCATTCTCGGGGCCGAAGGAAACAAGGAGTTTTTAGGATCATATGCACGATAGTTTCCCACCACCATTCGAATCTGACGAGGAGAAGATCGAGACCTTTATCGAAGGCCGTGATTTTTATTTTGATACGGGCCTGATGGTATTAACTCGCCGTTATCTCGCAAATCGCGGTTACTGCTGCGGGAGCGATTGCCGACATTGCCCTTATGAGGGCGATGCGAAACGTCACAACAGATGAACCGGAAGATCTTCGGGTTCAAAGTGCGATCCGCTAGCCGCACCTAAATACTCGGGTTGCGTGGAATTGGCAGAAGACCTATCTGGATTCTCTGAATCGGAACTTCTACCGCATAACACGGCGAGAGCAGACTCCAATGCACCATTGACCACTGCCAATTCTTGCGGTTCGACCGCGTAGTAAACCCATTTTCCATCGCGTCTTGTCGAGACAAGCCCGGCATTTCGCAGATATGCCAGATGCCTAGATATCTTCGGCTGGCTTTCGCCTAATTCGTCGGCGAGATACCCTACCGAAACCTCACCGTTCGCCATCAAACTGAGCAGTTTCAGCCGGGTTTTATCAGCGAGGGCAAGATAAAGACTTTCGAGTGCGGCGATGGTTTGATTGTCCATGGATCTAATATTCAGAACATATTACGTTAGGCGTATATGTTTTAGCAACTGGCTAGTCGCACAAAAAAAGAAGCGGACAAACGCCCGCTTCTTTATTCATTGAACTCGTTAAGGTTTAGACCTCGTTATTCTCGCCCTTCGATTTCACCATTCCGGCTGCGACCTGTGATGCCGGGAGCGGCAGTCCGACAGCGTCGGCACTCATAAGCGGTTCATCATCATTATCTTCCTCGTGAGGAGTGTCGGCGATGATCATTTTGCCGGACTGCTTTCTGAACGTCAGTTGCTCGGTTCCCTCGTTGAAATCGACGATCACATAATCGCCGGTTTCGACCTGTTCGGTTGCGACCAGATTCGACAGTGGATAGACCAGGAACCGCTCGACAGAACGCTTCAGGTGACGAGCACCGTATTTTAGATCGATGCCTTCGCTGAGCAAGAATTCCTTGGCTTCGTCGGTGCATTCGAACACGAACTTCGTTCCGGCAGATTCAGTGATGCGGTCCTGAACGGCCGTGAGTTCGATCTCGAGGATCTGGCGGAGATGGTGTTCTTTCAGGCTGCGGAAAACTACGACCTTGTCGATGCGGTTCATAAATTCGGGTGAGAATTTACGTTTCGCGGCTTCGAGAGCGGTGCGGTAGATCTTGGTATCGATCTCGTTGTCCTCTTTCGCCTGATCCGTTTTGGTCGGCATGAAGCCGATACCGCCCGATATCATGTCGGACATTTCGCGGGCTCCGAGGTTTGACGTCATGATGACGATCGTTTTCGAGAAATCGACGCGGCGATTGTCGCCAAGCGTTAAAGTCGCCTTGTCCAGAATCCCCAAAAGCAGCTGCCACAGCGAATCGGAAGCTTTTTCGATCTCGTCGAAGAGCACGAAGGTCAGCTTCGTCTCATCAGTGTGAGCCTTGTCCAGATTTTCCTGCGTGAGCATCGGCGAGGTTTCGCGGTGGCCGAGGTATCCCGGAGGCGAACCGATCAGTTTGGCGATCTCGTGCGAATGCTGAAACTCGGCACAGTCGATCTTTACCACGGAATATTGGTCATTGAACAGAACCTCAGACGCTGCCTCGACGACGCGAGTTTTACCGGAACCGGTCGGACCGAGAAAAAGCATCGTACCGATCGGGCGTGAAGGGTTATTCATGCCGGCCAGATAGATCTGAAAAAGCCCACTCATACGCCGAACCGCACGCTCCTGGCCGACGATACGCGAGGACAATTTGTCTTCGAATTCCGCCGCTCTCGGACTCTTGCGTTCGGGGTCAAGCAATATTCCCGACTCCGTATTTTCTCTGTTTTTCGCCGTTTCCTGTTTCATCTTAACCTCGCGAGGGCCTTTTGTCCCTCATGCTCAAAGAACGTTGTTCCCGGTACAAACTTGCCGTCACATTGACGACTTGTTTGTCGTCAATAATGATGATGTCAAAAGATTATTAGTTGGCTGGACTTTAGCGTCTGGAAGGGTTTCGTCCAGAGGTAAGCGAGTATGAAGGCCCGCTATCTTTCTATAACTAGCACATAGAGCGTCATTGACGCAACAGGAAACAAGCCAAGTCAAAAACTTTTTCTGGAAATTAAGCTCTTATTACAATATTGCGGCCCGCTTTCCGTTTAGAAAAGAGGGCCGCAATCGAAAGCATTTAAGCTGAAAACTCGAGTCTTAGTCGTAATACTCTAGTCCCAAATGCGTGATCAGGTCCTCGCCCTTCATGTGACGGAGCGTGTTTTTCAGCTTCATGAGCTGAATGAAAATATCGTGCTCAGGGTAAAGTCCCGGAGCGGTCTGCGGAGCCTTGAAGTAGAAGGATAGCCATTCCTGAACGCCCTTCATACCGGCACGTTGAGCAAGATCCATGAACAGAGCCAGATCCAACGCGAGCGGTGCAGCCAGGATCGAGTCGCGGCAGAGGAAGTTGACCTTGATCTGCATCTTGTAGCCGAGCCAGCCGAAGATGTCGATATTATCCCAACCTTCTTTGTTGTCGCCACGCGGCGGATAGTAGTTGATCTTAACGACGTGGTCGAAATGGCCATAAAGGTCAGGGTAAACCTCAGGCTGGAAGATGTGTTCGAGCACGGAAAGCTTCGAAACTTCCTTCGATTTGAAATTCTCAGGATCGTCGAGCACTTCGCCGTCGCGGTTGCCGAGAATATTCGTCGAATACCAACCGTCCATTCCGAGCATTCTGGATTTAAGTCCCGGAGCGAGGATGGTTTTCATCAGCGTCTGGCCGGTCTTGAAATCCTTGCCGCAAATCGCCGTTTTGGTCTGCTCGGCCAGCTCGACAAATGCAGGAACCTCGACCGTCAGATTCGGGGCACCATTTGCAAATGGAACACCCGATTTCAGCGCGGCGTACGCATAGATCATCGACGGAGCGACAAGCGGATCGTTGTCGTACATCGCCTTTTCAAGCGACGCGAGCGACTGATGAATATCAGTTTCCTCAATATAGATCTCGGTCGAAGCGGCCCAGACCATGACCAAACGGTCGCAATTGTTGTCCGATTTGAACTTGGCGATGTCGGCGATCAACTGTTCCGCCAGATCCATCTTGTTCTTGCCGGTCTTGACGTTTTCGCCAGTGATGCGTTTGACGTAATTCTGTTCGAACACGGCTGCCATCGGCTTAAGCGACGAAAGCGGTTCGGAAAGCTGATTGATCAGATCCTTGTCGAGCACGCCGGCGTTCATCGCGGCGTCGTACGCACTGTCATGAAATATGTCCCAAGCTCCGAACACGATATCGTCCAGCGACGCGAGCGGCACAAAATCTTTAATTAGCGGCGAACGATTGTCCGTACGCTTGCCCAAACGGATCGTTCCCATCTGCGTCAGGCTGCCGACCGGAGCCGATATGCCTCGTTTAACCGCTTCAACACCAGCGACAAGTGTCGTACTGACAGCCCCCAGGCCAACCAGCAAAATCCCAAGCTTCCCTTCTGCAGGAGCTATATCCACACCCTTCTCTACCATTAGTTTCCTCCGAGAAATCCAAAACTATAAGGATAACTTTATGAAGGAATTTAGGCAAACGCCGCAAGCCTGCCTGCCTGCCAACTTTTCAAAGATCTTGCCGCCCGGATCTATTCCGGGCCAATTCCTGTCGTTTGAAATTTCACCATATCGTTCAGTGCGGCTCGGAAGTCCCATGTCAGAATGCGATCATCAGCACATCCCGCAACAACCTTTTCTTCGCCATTCAACAGCCGCATTCCTAATATCTCAGAACCGCAGCCTTCGAGTTCGCCAATATGCCTTCCCGACCTTGCGTCCCAGACGCTGATGTTTCGATTTGAGAAGAAACTATCTGATTTGGTCGCGGCCAGAAAATATTTCCCGTCCCTCGTCCACTCGGCGCCATCGACACTATCACACACAAAACTCTCATAGGGACGCAGCTCGTGTATTAATTTGCCATCCGCCGCGTCCAGGATCCGGATCCTGACGCGACGCCACGTGCTGTCGCCGCTCCGTTCCAGACCGGTCGTTACGACAGCGACGCGCATTCCATCCGGTGAAAAAGACGCCCGATCAAACGAATCTTCGCCTAGCGTCACCAGATCGATCAACCGTCCTCCGGTTCGGAGAGTGAGCTTTCCTGACGCTTGAAAAACTGCGACCCGGGAATCCTTGAAATCGTAGTAGGACGATGCGTCCCTGGGAATTGACTCCGGTTTTGCGACCTGTATCCACTTGGCTGTGTCGAAAACGCGTATGCCGAATTCCCCAGTCTCAAATACCAGATATTTGCCGCTCTCGATAAAGTGATGCCTCGTGAAGTTTGGATATTTACGGTCGACTTGCGGTTCCTCGAAATGTCTGGTGACGCGCCACGTTCGCGTGTCGTACATAACGATCGTTCCCCAACCTCCGGCGATCAGTGTGGATCCGTCGGAACTAAGAGTAAGGCCGGACGGAACAAATGCGTTCTGCGGCAAGCGAACCTCGTCGAATTCCAGTGACGCATCCTCTGCGGTCAGTAAATGTTGAACGCGAAGAACCTCGCTGCCGCGCGTCGTTACAGAAAATCGCCCGTCAGCAGACGTGACAAATGCTTTGAGATCGAATGGGGCGGGTTCGCTGATCTTAGCTTCCGGCGCGAAAGATGGAATGACGGTTCGTATCCTCGCCTTGGTGACGCGCAGGAGTTCGAGAACATTATCTGGTAAAAAGGCCAGGTCGAAGACGCGAACGTGGACGGTGCTTTGTTCTGGTCGCTGAATTACCAATCGTCGGCCGTTCGGTGGCAGGCGATGGTCATCGGACGGAAGTTCGGCAAGTATCTCGTTTGAGCGACGCAATTCATCCACCGACATCTGAGAGCAGCAACCGCCCTTTCTGCTGAACGATGTATTCGAAAACGATGAAACTTCCCCGCTGCTTCTTATGACATAACCACCCGAAGTCTGCATTCGAAAAGGTGATTGGTCCGTTTCCTTGGGATCAGTGACTACGGCGATAACGAGGTATGGATGAGCACGGCCTTCCTCGCTGACGTTGCGGACTGACCCAAGACTTATTGGTGATTCGCGAAAATGCTTAGTCCACGCTTCGTAAGCATCAATGTCACTAATATTTGTCTGCCCAAAGGCCAGGGACGCGAAGACCGGCAAGATCAGAAATATGGGAAATAGGGGTTTCATATTGGAAGTGACCTCACGCTCATTACGCTACACGAATCGCTCTGAAAATGATACGGCGGTTTGATGCAACCCTACGCTCAACTGGTTTGCTTGCACGGCGTCGCTCGTTTGCGGGTGACGCCTTAAAACTCATGTGATGCACTCCCGGTGGCGACCCGCGTGCGAGCTGCGAGCTAGTCGCGAATCGTCTTGGATCTCGAGCAGAGCGGTTTGTGACGCCTTCGACGGGCTCGTTAAATAACACACCAAGACCGTTTGCCGAATCTGTGTATTCCAGACGGGTCGATGGCAGTATCCAGTGACGCGCTGAATCGCTATCGTCGAGTGTAAAAATATCGTCCGAAAAACAAACATGCTCGATACCCGCGAACTCTTCGATCGAATTTCGAGCTCCGGATGAGCAAAGTTCCATATCCCACGGCGCGGCGTAGCCGGCGTGGAAGCGGCTTTCGATGAGCGCCCCGCAGACGCGTTCGACGAATGCAAGTTTTTCGTCACGTGCGGTTGATTGGAAATGGAGCGAGTTTTTAGCAATGCTGTTATGAACGGGACAATTCTTCATATACGAAACATTAATGCGAAACTCTAAAAATTGTAAGCGCCTTTTGCTGGGAATGACGTGTTTTGCTCGTTTTTCCTAAAATGATGCGTTTTGCGGGTTATGCCGATTCAGTGGCTGCAATATACCCGAAAATCGATCTCGGCGAAGATGTTGTCGCGGCTTTCGATCTCGTTTAGGAGGTCGTGGTCGACCTCGCCGGTGTCGAGCATTTTGCAAAGTAGGTCAAAGCGGTAGATGTGGGATTGGAAGCGACGGGACGAATATTCTACCGTCGTTCCCTGGTAGATCTGGAAGGCCCAGTCGCTGGATTGGGCGAGCAGGAGTTCGCGGGCGAGTTGGTTTAGAATACGCCATTCCAGGTCGCTTGGCTCACGAAAGCGATTGGCGTAAACGGTCATTTTTCGCTCCGCATCGTGCTGATACGGGTACATCCACGAGTTTCCTTCGTTGATCCAGACCTTGTAATAGCCGTTCTCGCCCCAGCTTGAGGCAGTTGGTTGCTGGACCTGGATCGGAAGTCCGCTGTCGAGAAAATCGCCCGGTGTGATGCATTCGATCTCGTTTTGGTCGAAGTGGATCTTGCGGAAAAAGAAATCGATGAACTGCGGCCCCTCGTACCACCAGTGGCCGTAAAGCTCAGCGTCGTAGGGACTTACGACGAGCGGCGGATGGCCTTCGAACGTCTCGCGGAGTTTGTGAGCCTGCTTGATGCGTTCGCCGATGAAATGCATCGCATTCTCGGCGGCCTTATCGCGTGCCATCGCGGGAATGTAAGGTTCTTTCTTATCCTGCGGCACGCCGCGGCCGGTGATGCGGTGATATTTCAGGCCGAGATGACGGCGTTCGCCGCTGGAATGCAGATGCGGTTTGAGATAGTCGTACGGAGCGTCCCAACCGATGTCACGGTAGAATTCGCGATAAAGGTCGTTGCCGGGATAACCGATCTCAGCCGACCAAACCTGCTGGCTCGTATCCACATCGCGGGCGAAAACGGCGGTCCCGTTATTACAAACGACCGGTGCATGAACGCCGTAACGCGGACGCGGGTCGCCGTAAAGTATGGCGTGCGTGTCCGAGATGAAGTATTCGATACCGTTGTCTTTGAGCAGGTCTTCGACGCCGGGCTCGTACGCACATTCCGCAAGCCAGATGCCGCGCGGCTGCCGCCCGAAATGCTTTTTATAGTTTCTGACCGCGATCTCGACCTGAGCTCGTCGGGCTTCGTGTGTCGAGATCAGCGGCACGAAGCCGTGCGTCGCACAGCAGGTGATGATCTCGACGACGCCTTCGTCCTGCAATTCGCGGAATGCGTTGATCAGATTTCGCTGATAGCGGTTGTTCCAGAGATCGAGCGACGCCGAAAGATTATCGACGTACATTTTCGCCACGTCGTGAAAATTTTGGTCCTCGGTCGCGGTTCGGTGCTGCTCTTTTTTAGCGAGTTCGAGTAGGTTTTCGAGATGCGCCGTGTAGCGTTCCTGCAAAAGCGGATCGGCGAGCATCTCACACAGCGGCGGCGAGACATTCATCGCTAAACGCGGCTTGATCCCCTGCTCGTGGAGCGATTGAAATATGAAAATGAGCGGAAGGTAAACCTCGGTGATAGCCTCGTAAAGCCAATCTTCCTCGAGAAATTCCGGATATTCCGGATGCCGGACAAACGGAAGGTGAGCGTGAAGGATCAGGCTAAAGTATCCTACCGGCATAATTTGGACACCAAAATTTAACAGGATGAACAGGATAGGCAGGATGAAAAATCCTGTTCATCCTGTCCATCCTGTTTGAAACGAACTTTTACTTTCAACAGCTTATCGCAAACTATGCGAACTCACCGGATTGTATCGCGGTGCAAATTCGATCGATGGCTTTTTGTCTGAGCCGGTCAACTTTGAAACCGTTCGGGTTTTGAGCGTCTTTGGAAAGTTTACGAGGCTCGCCCCGTAAACTGCCGGGCCGAATTCTTCCTCGGTAAATTCCGTCTCGTCGATCTCAAAATGCTCGGTGAGCGACGACATCGCACGTCCGGCGTTGATCTGTCCGGCGTTTGCCTGAAGTATCGCGAAAAGCGTCGGACTGACCTTGCCGCGAATTTCTTCGAGCGACATTCCTGATGCCAACGCGAGGAGTGCGTAGCGAAGCTCGTCGGACGAGATGCCGTCGATCTTTACGTCTTCCTTGCCGATAAAGCTGGTGAACGCCTGCTGCGACGCGTCCTGAGCGAGGGCGATATCGTCACCCGCCATCGCAACGTCGAACGCGTCACGCGAAAATCCGGCGACATCGAGAACCTGTGCAAACTTGTTCGCACTCACTCGCCAGTCCGAATCCGTGGCCGCTCGCGGGCTGGGCGAACGACGCGGTGTCTCGATCGAGTTCGAATGCAAAATGCGGAAATACGGGCGTCCCGTAGCAAAAAACCCGACCTCAGCCTGGTATTTGCGGTCAGGTTCGACATCGAACCACCAATTCCCTTCAGCCTCACACTGATTGATCGTCTCGTGGCCGTAAGTCTGATCGATGAGCTTGAGGACAAGCGTGTAATTACCGAGGTCGCTGCCGAAAACATTTGAGATCATCGCCCAAGGGTTTTCCTTGACCGACCAATAAAAATAAAGCCGTGTCGGCGTCTGCATCTGCAAACGGGCACGATTTTCACGCTGTAGCTCGGGCAGTTTTACGTCGGCAAGCGCTTTAAAGGCTGGCGAAAGTTGAACCTTTGGCTCCTCGGCAGCGAGTTCTGCGGTGACGTCGAGATTGGCCTTTTTGGTTTTGACCGTAGAAGCGACTTTGGCGGCACGGGCAGTCGTTTTTGCCGTACGTTTTTTCACAGGCGAAGCCGTAGTTACGGCTGTCGCAAACGGGTCAGATTCGATCGTTTTTACAGTCTTTCTGACACGCTTTTTCGGTGCCGCGACCTCGCCAAAAACCTCAGCGGCTGCCTTACGCAGAGCAGTTTTCTTAACAGCTTTAACCTCAACAACCGTCTCGAACGGATCGGTCTCGATCGCCGCTTTGACCGCACGCTTTTTCACAGGAGCTTTCTCTTTATCAGTTTTCGTAGCCATAAAATAAAATTTCCCGATGCTAAAGTATGCGGCCTTTTAGCAAAAGTTACAAGAAGTAACCACGAAAACACACGAAAACCCACTAAAAAGAGGACTTCCTTTTAGTGCGTTTTTGTGAAATTTCGTGATTCCAATTCCTATGTCGGCTTGGTCATCGATTTGATCTTGATCTCGACCTTACCATACTGCGTGTCGACAGCGGCTTTCACGGGTGTGTGAAGTTTGTCGTCGGTCAGCCAGACGATCATATTGCCTTTTTGCTCGATCAAGCGTCCGGGCCCAAATATCGCGGGTTCTACTTTGAGACACCAGAATTTTCCGACCGCTGTACCAAGTTGCTCGCGCTTTGTCACCGCGACCGGGACCTTGTAAACAAGGCCGGAATCACTTACCGATATCTCAAACTTATCGCCGACCGCCAAATCACGCAATCGGATCGCATAGATCGCCGAGATCATGTCGTTCATCGGATCGGTGATCTCAGACGCGATGCGACGCGGCGGACGATTGCTGTCCTTTGGGTCGGTCTCGACGTAACTGACGCGCTTCATTTGATAATCAAAATCTGCAACGCTGTCACGGACACGCTGTTTCTGAACGTCTTTCTTTGCCGTTTTCGTGATCCGGAAATTCGAGAGATCGACGACGGATTCGTAATCCTGCATGAAGCTGTACCGAAACAGCTTGAGCATTGTGCCCTTTGATTCCGCAATTGAACGTATCGAAAGCTGGTCGCCTTTCGGAGTGACCGCCGAGCTAAATGTGAGATCGGCGATCGCAATGCTTAGTTTTAGTTTGCTCGCCTTGCCCTCGAAAGTCAGCTTTTCACCGTCGAACATCTTTCCGGCCGCCACTTTCGTAGCGGCAACGGTTTCAGGAACGACCGAGCCTTGCGCCCAAACGCCGATCGTCGCCGCGAGTAATATCGCGGTGAAAAGCATCGATCTGTAAAACGACAACTTCATACTACGCGAGAAAATATGCCTTTAATGCCAGGATCGCTATCACAACTGCGGCACCGATGGCCGCGCGATATTCGCGATACTGCGAGTATAGCTGAAAATCGAACTTTTCGCCTGTATTCCGCCATACCGTGAAACGTGGAATTAACAGCGGAACGTTCCCTTCATATTCGTCGAACTCCTCTCCGAAGATCCGCCGCATATCACCTATTTCGACGCGCATAACCGGCAAATAGATGCCGAGGAACAAAATACAAAATAGGACCGCTAGCCACCAAACACCCGCCGCGACGGTAAATCCAAGCCCCAAAATAAGACTGCCGAGATAAAGCGGATTGCGCGTATATCCATACGGCCCGCTGACGGCTAAGGTTTTCGCCTTTCTAATATGCCCCGAAGCCCACGCCCGTATCAGTACGCCAACACACACAACTACAGATCCGATCGCCAAAGTAAGCAAAGTTGGCCGCGGAAAGATCAAAAAAACGATCGCAAACAAAAACCCGAGCGGAACCCGAATTCGCTGCACCAATCGTTTGTCGAATTTGATCATAAGCGTTTCAGCCGCTCGCTGATTGCGTCGGCCAGTGTCTCAACCTCGATATCCATGCAGATCCATGCCGAACAAGTTCGCCGATGACAATCGACGCGACATCCGATGTCATTTCGCTCGACGCAGATATCCTCGTCACGCGGACTGCCATTTCGCCACCATTCCGTCGGACCGAATATGCCAACGACGGGCGTTCCAGCTGCAACAGCAATATGCGTCGGCCCGGTGTCGCCGCCAACGTAAATAGCAGCACGTTTTGCCAGCTCGTAAAATCCTTTCAAACTCGGCTCAGCGAGCGTTAGTTTACCAGAACGGCTGTTCGCTGCGGCCTTTTCGGCTAGCTCGGTCTCTTTTGGGCCCGTGACCACGACCGACGCCATGCCGTGCTCTTCCCAGATCTTGTCAGCCAAAGCTCCGAATTTCTCGGCATGCCAAAGCTTTGTCACCCAACCGCCCGCCGGATTTAAGATCGCGAATCTTTGCAAAAGCCCGCGCGTAAGCAAGGGCGATTCCTCCAACCTCCGAGTTTCGTCCTTGCTTACGCGCGGGCTTGTGCATCCAATTGCCTCAATTATCGCATCAGCCTCTGCAACATGCTCGGGAAAAGTAGTTACCGGAAACTCAAGATCGTCGTCGGGCACATCAATATCCAACGCACCAGCCGCGAGAGCCAGGTTCTTGCGGATAACATGAATTCCAGTAGGAACAGGAACCTGATCGGTCAGTAATATCCGGCTCGCTGGCTCACGCAACGATTCCTTATTGAACCCAAACCGCCGCTTCGCTCCCGACAACTTCCCGATCGCGGCCGATTTCAAAAGCCCCTGGAAATCGATCGAAACATCAAACTTAAACCGCCGCAACTCCTTTATCTGCTTGGTCGCCCCGAGCAATATCTCCTCTATCACCTTCCCACCGCGAAGGCTCTTGGTATCGACCTCGATCAAGTTATCGATCAGCGAATTCCCCCGCAACATCTCGGCCGACCGCTCCTCAACGACCCACGAGATCTCAGAATCGGGTAACGCCTTCCGGATCGCGGACAGAGCCGGCAGGGTATGGATAATGTCGCCTATGCTGCCGAGTTTTACGATGAGAATGTGCACGAAATTAGCCTCGGAGAACGCTCAGAAGTTTATCGTGAATCCCGCCGAAACCGCCGTTCGACATGACGGCGATCACGTCGCCGTCTGCCATTTGCGGGGCTAGATGAGCAACGATCGCGTCGGCGTCGGCGAGTGTCATCGCGGGCTTTCCGGTGGCAGCGATGTCGGCCACGAGTTTGGGAACGTCGAGGACCTCGCCGTAGGTTTTGGCGTCTTCGGGATTGAAAACTCCGGCGATCAGTACGACGTCGGCGTGTTCGAATGCCTTTTTGTACTGCTGCTCGAACACGGATAGACGTGATGAGCGTGAACGCGGTTCGAAGACGGCGATCAGGCGGTTGTTTTTGTAGCGTTGTCGCAAAGCTTTAAGCGTTTCGTCCACAGCGGTCGGATGATGAGCAAAATCGTCGATTACGGTTACGCCGCGTTTGACACCGCGTACTTCCATACGACGTTTTACCGATTCGAACGTATCGAAGCATTCCTGCATCTTCGCCTGCGATATTCCCCAGGCGTCGGCTGCGATTATGACGGCGAGGCAGTTGCGAACGTTAAATTCGCCGATCATCTTGGTCGTGAATTTGCCCCAAAGCTGATCGTTGCCGTCTGCTTTTTTGTAGATCGAAAACTTGGTACCTTCAGCCGAAAACTCAATATCGCGAGCCTGCCATTTGGCATTGTCACTCAATCCAAAAGTCTCCACAGTCGTGTGCAGCTTGCCTTTCATTTGCTCGAGCACCTCGCCGACGACCGGCGAATCGATCCCGCAGATCAAGCGACCGTTTCCGGGTACGAGGTTCATCAGCCGCGAGAACTGCCATTTGATGGCGTCGATGTCTTTGTAAATATCGGCGTGGTCAAATTCGATGTTGTTAACTATCGCGATCTCAGGCAGATACGACATGAACTTCGGCTTTTTGTCGAAGAAAGCAGTGTCATATTCGTCGCCTTCGATCACGAAATAATCGCTGCCCGTCACACGGAAACTCTGCCCAAAATTCTGCACCACGCCGCCAACCAAAAACGTCGGATCGAGCCCGCCGACCTCACACATCCACGCCGCGAGACTCGTAGTCGTCGTTTTTCCGTGCGTTCCCGCGATCACGAGGGAGTGGCGGCCGCGGATGAACTCTTCGCGGACGGTTTCGGCCTGCGAGCGGTACAAAAGCTTCCGGTTCAGAACCTCTTCGAGCTCCGGATTCCCACGCATGATCGTGTTGCCGACGACAGTGATATCGCGTTCGAGATCTGTATTTTCGGCCTTATAACCCTGCATGATCTCGATGCCCAACGCCTCGAGCTGCGTCGACATCGGCGGATATACATTCTGGTCCGACCCGGTCACCTTGTGTCCGCGTGCCTGCAGCATCCCGGCCAAACTCGCCATCGCGGTGCCGCAAATTCCGATCAAATGATAGTGCATTAAACTGTTTCTATTTTCCTTTCAAAAGTGATGCGAACGGCAATGTCGCCGTCGTTAAATAGTAGTCAACCTCATCCTTGTCATCCCCCATCACGCCATCGGGATGTTTTTTGGGTTTCTTTGATCTAAGATCGAGGTATTTTTCGGTCATGTGAATTTGCTTGCCTGCGGTGTCGAAATATCTGCGGCGGATGACCATAAAATCGCCGAGGAACGTGCGGTAATCTGACTCGATCATCGCAAGCGTGCCGTCGACTCGAAAGTAGTGGTTGTTGTACTTGGCCCAGTCACCCGAAGGGCTCGATAGCGTGAACGAAGATTGCACGATCTTGCCGCCGCTCAGCCAGTTGTAGGCGATGTTGTAAACTTCGTTTCGCGTCCTGAACTTCTCGAGAGCTTTGTCCGAAGCGAATTTCTGCCATTTTTCCTTGTCGCTCTCGATGTCCGCGGTATCGCCAAATACAAGGCTCGGCTTTTTCAATTTAGTTCGGATTGCGTCGACGGTCTTTACATATGCGTCGATCTTTTTCACGGCGGGCGAAATCTTTGCTTGCGCAGCGACATTCGAAGCCGCGCAGAGCAATATTAAAGCTGTAAGAAATGCTATGTTTCTCATCGTTTTCTCCGATCTAAAAGTGAAGCGAGCAGATACCACTTTTGGCCCATTCGAAACATCTTAGTTTAATGCAGGTAAGGCTTTCGGTGAAGTTTGAGTTAACATTTTTTTGAGGGAAATTATTTATGAGGTTTCTTACTGCGATCTCCGCTCTCTTATCGATGATCCTGTTGCTGAACAGCGTCAGCCTAGCGTTTGAGACCGACCAATTCAACCTGCCAAAAGTTCCGCTCGCGGACATCGGCGAAGAGGTTTCGGAGCATATCATCGAAACTCTGCGAGAAGCGGTCGAATCCGTTAATAGCAATATCGCCAAAAGCGAGGCATGCCTCGCGGCCAAGTCGAAAGGCTGCGATTCGCCGGAAAAAGAGCGTGAAAAGCTAAAACAACTCCGCTCCGACGAAGCGGTCGCCGATGCGTTTTCGAAACTGATCGCGGGCGGTAATTTTATGACGACGAAATTCGGTAAGTGGATGAATTCACACGAGTTCCGCTCGCAACCTGCTCGGTACACAGCTCCGTACCTCGAATCGATCTACGTCCTCAACCCGTTCGACTACGCCACGCTCAGCCCGACGGTTCACCTGTACGGCCACGAATTCGGCATCGACAAACTCGAACACCTGTTCCAGCAAGGCCACCAGTATTTCGACATCTATAACGAAGCGGTCAAGAAAGGAGCCCCACCCGAAGAAGCCACACAAAAAGCCATAAAATGGGGCCAAAAGACCGAACGAACCTACTACGGTCTCTGGACCTCCGGCGTCTACTCAAACGCCGACCTCTTCGCCAACTACGTCGGCCTAAAATTCTACCAAGGCCTAACAAAACCGCTCCAGATCGCCGAAACAACCCGCCCCGCGATCGTCACTCTATCCGAAGGCCGTTGGAAGATCACCGCCGAAAACTTGAAAGAAATAACGCTAAAACCGTTCATCGCCGACCAAATGAACGAGGCTTTGAAATCCTTCCTCGTATCGTCCGACGCTGGTTGGTTCAGTAAGGCGTTCAGTTAAGAAATATGCATGTTCAGAATGGCAAGCTCGATCGGAGTTAATCAAGGGTGATCTCTCAGATACTAAGCTTCGATTGGAGACTTGGGCGGGGCAGGACTATGGATTTACAAAGAAACCCCGTAACGTAATGATAGGCGAAATTTGCTTTTAGCCTGATCGCAATTACATTTTCGCAACCCGCAATTTCATTTCATCAAACGCGGAATTCTTATACTGATTTTCCTGCGGAGGCATTTTTATCCAGTTCGATTCCCACTTCAGAGCCGTTACTCGCTGTGATGACGGCGGATGACTGCCAAACAGTAAAGTAACGAGATAATCACTAGTATAATTTTCGCCCGTTTCCTTTTTGGTCTGCTCGACAAATCGTCTAAAAACGTTCTTCATGGCCTCGGGGTTGTAGCCTGCCTTGAATACGTTATAGAATCCGGCCTTGTCAGCTTCCAGCTCCGCGAACCGCGACCAACCGAGTAAGTTTTCGCCAATTGCCGCGGCAGTATGTTTTTCGTACGCGGCAAGTAGATCCGCCAGTGCTTTTTCAACCTCAGCCTGAGACTTAACCTCACGCTTGCCTGTCATCCAGAACATCTGTCTAGTGACTGCTTTGGGAGCATGTCCGAATGCGTCGTGACCGATTTTCATGAGCAATTACACTTACCAGTTCATCCTCACTAACTACGTTTTGAAGGAGACCGAGATTTACAAAAATGCGTCCGCCGCCAATCGCAAAAGCATTTTCTGCAGAATCGTCCAGGACTGTAAACTCATAATACTTCGTCGGCATGGCCGAATACTTTACAAGATGCTGGCCTAGCTGAGCGACATAGTTGGAAACTTCCTTGTCGGAAATCGTTCGTAGGCTACCAACTTCTAGTTTCAGGATAGCCTCCGCCAACCAATTCTCAGCCTCACCTTTGAAAATGTTGTCACCTTTGAGCGGCTTTGGGGCAAACATCGTCCGCTCTTTAAGACGAGGTTCGGGAGCAGACCAAGCAGGAAAACTCTGCGGTGAAGCGGCAGATTGCGGGAAGCAGGACACAACCAATGAGACAAGGACCAAGCAAAACGATAATACACGCATAACGCAAGTATAGATGTTCCGACGTTATCGAAAGTTGGTTAGGTGAACAAGTTGCTGTGGTGATCAGCGGATCTTAACTATCTTCGGCCTACCACTTTTTGTACACTGATCCGTGCAGTTTCGGTCTTCGCGTCCGACCAAGGCTGATGCCTTCGCGAACTTATTCGCCCGCCAGCAACTCCCTAACCAACCCTTCCGCATCATAGACCTTCCGCAACGCCTCGATGATCCCTGCCGAATGGACGCCGACGGCGCGGGAGCCTTCGTTTTCTTCGATGACGAAGAATAGAATCAACCAACTTTTACCTTCCTCGGCCGTCCACCTTTTAATCCATTGATCCGTGCAGCTTCGGTTTTCGCGGCCGAGCGACGGCTGCCGCCTTTGCGACCTATTTCGGCGAGATGCTCCTTGAGATTGTTCATCCATTTTGCCGTACCGAACGTGCCTTCAAGCAAACTCTGTACTCTCATATCTTCGTCAAGACTGGGCCATCGAAGATACATACCACTAAGCAGAATCTCTACATTTTTGATTTCGTCCACGGCTGCACCATCGAATATCTGGATCAACCGCGTCGGAACCAGAAAAACGACATCGTTTGTAAGCTCGATCTTTAAGGTCTCACCCTTACCGTCGAGCGAAACGCTGCGTGCCTTCGGTACATAGGCCAATCGATCATCTGCCGCTTGTCGTGCCGGATCTTTAATTAATGAGGTCGCCATGAATTCGCACCCACTCTTCAATAAAATCGTTCCTATATTTCTCAACGAGCCTTAAGATGCGCCTTCGTTGAGCGGAAGTGATTTCGCCATACACTTCTCGTTCGATAATTTCGTCCTCGAATTCCACGAGCACCATCGCACCTTGATACCAGACGTGAACATGAGCTGGACGATGATCGTCCGTGTTTATCTTGAAATCAAAACCACTTTCGCGATGGATCGTCGGCATTTTTAACAATAACCCAATCGGCTTCGGTTTACAAAATAATTATTGGCCTGCCAACAATTCGTTCACCAACCCATCCGCATCGTAAACCTTCCTCAACGCTTCGATGATCCCGGCTGAGTGGACGCCGACGGCGCGGGAGCCTTCGTTTTCTTCGATGTACCAGTAGCGGTTTGAGAGTTTTTGGTTGTTGCTGTCGAAGTTTAGGCCGACGACTTCGCCTCGGCGGTTGATGATGGGTGAGCCGCTGTTGCCGCCGATGGTGTCGGCGGTGTAGACGAAATTGAGCGGCGTCGCGAGATCGACCTTGTCACGGCGAGCTTTGAGGCTCGGCGCGAGGTCGAAGGGTGACGATTCACCAAAGCTGAGGGCTCGGTCGTAGAGGCCGAAGAATGTCGTTTTGAAGGGCACGAGCGTCGTGTCTTCCTCATAGCCTTTGATCGTGCCGTAGGCGATGCGGAGCTGGCCGTTGGCATCGGGCGGCATCGATTTGCCGTAGACGGCGAAGCGTGCCTGGGCGATCTTTGTGCCATTTGCGGTCTCGACGCTGAGGACGGTTTTCTCGTTCCAGTCGCGGAGCGCACGGATGATCGGCTCGGTTCTTTTTGCGAGTGTGATCATCGGATCGGTCGAAGCGTTGACCGCGGCCGCACCGCCCTCGAGCAAGGCCTTGCGAGTGGCTGGATCGCTCAATTTCGTCTCGCGGATCGCACGTCCGACGACCTCGGCGGGTTCGGCGTTGCCAAGAGCGGCTTTGACGAATGCATCATCAGCACCGAGCACCTTGCGTGCCTCGACGAACCATGCGGTCAGTGCCGCCTGTTCCATCTCAGGATAGATCGGAGCGGGCGAGAGCAGAGAGGATTTGAAGGCTTCGAGCCGCGAATCGCGGTATTCCGGATAACGCTGGCCGTCGGGTTTTGCCGTCTCGACCTGATAGGTCACGACCTGCTGAGCGATCGTCGCGAGCCGCGAAGACGCAAGGCTCGAAAACGCAAGCTGCTTCGCTCTCCCGCGCAGTTCCTCGTTCGCCTTCCCGATCGCAGCCCATGCCGGTGCGTATTGTTTGTCGAGTTCGGGTTTGGCGGCGAGTTTGTCGCGGAGGTCTTTTTCCTCGGCCTCTTTGCGGGCGAAGTTTCGCGGGTTCAGCAGACCGTCCTGCTGGCCTTCAAGGCGTTTGAGCGAATTGGCAAACGAACGCATTCCAGGATTTGCCTGACGAAGCTGTTCGGCGCCGAGTTTGGAATAATCCTCGAGAGCCTTGCGGCGGGTTTTCCAAACCTGAGCCTGCAGCGGGTTGCCGAGATCACGCTGATACGCAAGCTGAGCGATCGTCAAAAGCCGCGCGGTCGAGCCAGGATAGCCGGACGCGATGATAAATTCACCCTCAGGAGCACCGGTCGCCGACCATTTCAAGTAGTTCGGCGTGTTCGCCGGTTTTCCATTCTCATAAACACGCACAAACGTGAAATCCAGATCGAAACGCGGATAGACGAAGTTGTCGTAATCACCGCCAAAAAACGCCGCCTGTTCCTCAGGTGCCATCACGAGCCGCACATCGGTGTAGCGTTTGAAACGGTAATTCCAATACTCGCCTCCGCTGTAAAGCGAAACGACCTCGCATCGAAGCGTCGCTGGACAATCCTTCTCGATCGCCGCGATCTCGGCGGTGCGCTTTGCGGACATCTCCGCATCGGTCGCACCTGTTTTCGCAGCATTGTGAACGCGTTCCGTGACGTTGTCGTAGGATTCGAGGATCTGAACATTTCCGTCCGGAACCATAAGCTCATCAGCCTGCGTTTTTGCGTAATAACCGTTCTTGAGCAGGTCGCGTTCCTTGCTCGACAACCGTTCGATAAAGCCCGAAGCAACGTGATGATTCGTCGCGATCAGCCCGTTCGGCGACACAAAAACACCCGAAGCCCCCGGAAATTTCACCGAAGCCAACCGCACCTTGTCCAGCCACTCCTTCGAAGGCTCAAAACCGAACTTCTCCTTCCACTGCTTCAACGGCGGATTGTCGAAAGTCCACATGCCATCGTCGGCACGGACGATCGGAACGAGGAAGAAGTTTGCGGTGATGAGTAGGGCCAGTAATTTCTTCATAACATTGCTCGGATTGATATCAGTATAACGCAGTCGCCGGCTAAGCAAGCAGCCGGTCGATCTCGGAAATCGCCCGCTGTTTTCGCTCGGCATAGGTTCCGGTCAGTTTGACAAAAGGAACGTCACCAGCCGACAACTGCTCCTTGAATCGCTCATGCATCCAGTCGCGAATGTGCTCACCGTCACGAACGCCGTCCTGTACGAACGGCACGTCGGGAGCGGCCAGCAAGTAGAGATCGGCCTTGTCGAGACGGCCGATGGCATCGACCTCTTCGTCCCGTTTGCCCTCGTAACGCTCATACCAGGTTCCGGTCGCGAAGGCGTTGGTGTCGCAGATCAATACGCGGTTCGCTGTCCGGGCGAGTTCGTTTTCGCGTCGCTGCTGCTCCCCGGCGATATGGACGAATTCTTCGCGTATCCAGCTAACTCTCAGGTCGTCGATCGACAGGCCTGTTATCTTTTGTTCCCAATGCTCGCGGCCGTATTCGGCAACCCAGTGAGTACGGTAATGGTCCGCCAATTGTTTAGCCAGTGTTGTTTTTCCGGTCGATTCCGCACCGATCAGTACGACACGTTTGATGAAATACGCGCGGACACAAGGAGCGAGGAATTCCAGATTTTCGAGCGAAGCCGCTCGTACCGCCGTTCCGGAAATCGGAACAGTTCGCCTCGGCCGGTCGATCATCACGTGCCGTGCGCCCATAAATTCGGCATATTTCGGCCCGTAATCCTCGCTGCTGAAAACCACATCGGGCGAGCGGCCGAGATAATCCACGGTAAACTCAGCCCACTGACGGCTGTCGTCGTCGAGTTCGTCGGGCACGAGATGGATCTCGCAATCGGGATGGAGTTCTTCGAGCCAGGCCCTTCGCAATTCGCCGGGAATGGTCTGCGACTCGTGATGGGCGATCATCACGATCAGCCTGTCGACCTGCCTGCGAGCCGAGTCGATCAGATGTTTGTGCCCTATATGCGGCGGATAAAATTTGCCGACGATAAACCCAAGCGTCATGCAGCAACCTCCATCTCGGCGTTCATGCTTTCGCGCCATTTGAGTAGGCCCATAACCGCCAGCACCAAAAACAAAGCGTAGAGGGCCGCCGTCAGATAGAGTTCTTTGTAAACGTAAAGGGGAATGTAGATGATGTCGGCGACTATCCAGAACAGCCAGTTTTCAAGCAGTTTGCGATTCAACAGCCACTGCGCACAAAGACTGATCGAAGTCGTCAGCGCATCAAAAAAGGACGCCGAGCCGCCGATTTGGCTCAGTAGCTGCCAGAAAATAACAGTAAGAACAATACCGGCCGCGATCACAGCCGCCATTTCCCGCCCGCTCGTTCGCGTTACTTTCAGCTCCTGGTGGCCCTCACCGCCGTAAAGCCACCAATACCATCCCATCACGCCCAGCACAAAATAAACGATCTGCAGCCCGGCGTCGGCGTAAAGTTTCGACTCAAAAAAAACGACGCAAAAGGTAGCGACATTGAGCAGCCCTATCGGAAAATTCCAGATATTCTGCCTGACCGTCAGCCAAACGCAGATCAGGCCGGTGATGAAGGATAGCGTTTCAAGTAGAGACGGCATATCTCAACGGTTATTTTTACGATCTTTAGTTGAGAACGCCTCTTAACTTTTCCATCGCCCCTTCCAGAATGTGGTCCTCACGGGCGATACAGATGCGGACGTGGGCGTCCCAGTCGTCGCTGTCGGCGAAGGCTGAGCCCGGCGTCATTCCGACACCCGCGTCACGCATTAGCATTTCGTTGAATGCGATCGCGTCGTTGTATTGTTCAGGAATTCTTGCCCAAAGATAGAACGCTGAGCCGGAATCATAGATTTGAAATCCCAGATCTGAGATCCCTTCAGAAAACATGCGTCGTTTTGCATCAAAACTGTCGCGCAAGCGTGGATAATAAGCGTCCTCGGACATCAGCACCTTGGACAGAGCGGTTTGCAGCGGGGTTGCCGGGCAGACGTAGATGACGTTGGCGGCGGCGTTGACCTTGGCGATCAGCTCGCCCGGGCCGTAGGCGTAACCGAGACGCCAGCCGGAAATGTTCCAGGATTTTGAGAACGAGTTGACCGTGATCGTCCGCTCCCACATTCCCGGCAGCGAAGCGATCGGCGTGTGCGGATTTTCGCCGGTTACGTAGTGCTCGTAAACCTCGTCCGATACGACCAACAGGTCGAGTTCCTGGGCAACAGCGGCGATAGCTTCGAGTTCGGTCTGCGACAAGACTTTGCCGCTCGGGTTTGCGGGCGAGCAGACGATTATCATCGTGAGCGGAAATTCCTTGCGGTCTTTCAGCTCTTTGCAGCGAGCGAGCAGAGCATCTTTTTCGAAGCTGAGATCGTTAGCGTCAAGTTCAAAGGTTTCAGTTTTCGCACCGAAATCTTCGAGAATGCGGCGGTGATACGGATAATACGGCTCAAAAACAAGAGCCGCGTTGCCGCGCAAAAAGCTCTGGGCGATGCCTATCAATGCTCCGGTTCCGCCGTTCGTGATCATCAGTTCGTACGGGCGGGCATCGACATCGACATCGATATTGTTGTATTTCGCGATCTTTTCGCCAACGGCTTTTCGCAAAGATTCGACGCCTTCGCTGCCGCCGTAATGGTTCTGGCTGGCAGCGATAATTGCGGCTGCTTCGGCGGCAAGCTGCGGATCGATAGGCAGTTCAGACTGGCCCTGAACGAGGTTTCCGCTCGGCGGCACAAGCCGCGTGATCGCACGGATATCCGGTTTAACTTTCATACATTTTGTTTCTGACATAAACTAAGAATGTAGCACGTTTTCACGGGAGAATCCTAGATGCCTGACGGTGCAAACACATCCCAGATCGCCATGCCGCCAACGCTCAAACTTGGCTGGCTCGACCACCGTTTTCCGATGCTGCGGCTCGACCGGCTGGAGTTTTTGACGGCTCAGTCAAAGCTCGGTGACATCACGCATTTTCGTGCCGGGCCATTCACGGTCTATTTCATCAACCATCCAGATCTAATACGCGATGTGTTGGTCGTAAACGCTCATAAGTTCGTGAAAGGGCGTGCCTTGCAGCGTTCGAAAACGATGCTCGGCATGGGATTGCTGACGAGCGAAAAGGAATTTCACCTGCGTCAGCGGCGAATGATCCAGCCCGCATTTCACCGCGCACGCATCGCCGAATACACACGGGCGATGACGCATTTTTCGGACGCGATGGCCGAAACGTGGCGTGACGGCGAAACGCTCGACATCGACCGCGAAATGATGCGGCTCACGCTCCAGATCGTGGCGAAAACGCTATTTGATACGGATGTCACGAAAGACGCGGATGACGTCGGGCGTTCGCTGACGACGCTGGTCGAGATGTTCAATCTGCTGCTGCTGCCATATTCCGAGATTCTCGAAAAACTGCCGCTGCCACATTCGATCAAGCTCAAAAAAGCCCGCAAAACTCTCGACCGCATCATATACGGAATGATCGACGAACGCCGTGCGTCCGGCGAAGACAAAGGCGACCTGCTCTCGATGCTCCTCTCCGCCCGCGACGAAGACGACGGCGGCCAGATGAGCAATGAGCAAGTTCGAGACGAAGCCCTGACGCTCTTCCTCGCCGGTCACGAGACGACAGCGAATGCCTTGACCTGGACGTGGTATTTGCTCTCTCAAAATCCCGAAGCCGAGGCCAAATTCCACGCCGAGATCGACGAAGTCCTCATTGGCCGCGTCCCGACGATCGAGGACATCCCAAACCTAAAATACACCGAACACGTCCTTGCCGAATCAATGCGGCTCTTCCCGCCCGCCTGGGCGATCGGCCGTCAAGCGGTCGAAGACCATGAACTCGGCGGCTTCCCGATCGAAAAAGGTTCGACAGTTCTAATGAGCCCGTTCGTCTTACAGCACGATTCCCGATTCTGGGACGACGCCGACAAATTCACACCCGAAAGATGGGAAATCCAAAGCGTCAAAGAAGCTGGAAATCGGAACATCTACTACCCCTTCGGCGGCGGAATTCGACGATGCATCGGCGAAAGTTTTGCGTGGTCAGAAGGAATTTTGGTACTCGCGACAATTGCTCGAAAATGGAGCTTGCGGCTCGACCCGGAGCAGAAGATCGGCACGAAATCGCTTATCACATTGCGGCCGAAGTTTGGGATGAGGATGACCTGTCAGAAGCGACCGGGTTTTCGGTGAGTAGACATTAATCGTGTCAACGAACCCAGACGCTATCGCTCCCGGTTCCGACTTTTGCTGACGAATTGGTTTCCTTTGATCCAAAACCGCCAAGGTTTTTCCGCATCTTCGCCTGCGTAATCTATACCAATGCGTTTGCCAACAGCGATGTCGTCGAGATCTACTTCCTCATATTCTTCCAACCATATATGTTCGCCGGTCAGATTCGCACCATTTAAGGATCGGTCAATATTAAGGGCAATACAGAGTTTCCCCGGGCCGGAGGTGAGATTTTTGTCGCCGCGTGACCCGGTCGCTACCGCTCCCGGTTCTGACAAGACGCCTCGTCGCTCTCGCATTTTGTCGATGCCTTCGACGGGCTCAAGGGCTCGGATCAGTACGACGTGCGGCGAATCGACTGCTCCGCAAACAACATTGAGCTGGTAATACATTCCGTAGATGAAAAACACGTAAACGTGACCGCCGACGGCATAGGCGATCTCGTTACGGGCCGTGCGTCGCCCGCCGTAGCTGTGGGCGGCTCGGTCAGTGACGCCAAGATAGGCTTCAGTTTCCACGATCATGCCGGAGATGCGTTGGCCGTTTTCGTCTGGGACGACCAGGAGTTTGCCGAGGAGATCGCGAGCGATCCGGACCGTGTCTTCGCGAAGGTAGAATTCGCTTTGCAGTTTCATACCTTTGATTTTCGCATCGAACGAACTCAAGGGCGAAAAAATGAATCAAAACCACTTTGCAGTTATTCGGCACTCACGTATCGTCTATTCTGCTCTGCGCCTACAAACTGATCGCCAGAAATTTGTTAGAATTATCCAATATTTATGAGACCTCTTTTAGTTTTTGTATTCCTTATTATTTCGTCGCTAGCCGCATTTGCTCAAAAGCCGGATGAAGTGCTCGGAACTGCCGCCGGACGTTCGATAAAGCTTTCCGATCTCGCTCCTGAAACTCAGCAGGCCGTCAGCAGTCTGCCGACTCGATTATTCGCGACGCGTAGTGCGATCCTTGACCAGATGGTTAGTCAGCGGTTGCTCGATGCTGAGGCAAAGGCGACTGGCGTTTCGTCCGGGAAAATGATCGCAGCCGAAAAAGCAAAGGTTCCGAACCCGACCGACGCTCAGATCAAGGAGATCTACGACGCGAATCAGCAGGCTTTGGCCGAATCGACGCCTGAGCAAGCCCGCAAGCAGATCATTGCCTACCTTCGCCGTGAGCCTGAGCAGAAAGTAATAGGCGAATTGATCACGCGGCTTAAGACAAAATATAAATACACGGCCGGCAAACCTGTAAACTCGACGCCCCTTGCCCCGGCCGATGTGGTTGCGACCGTCAATTCTGCACCAATAACGGCAAAAGAATATGAAGAGTTCGCCGCCGTCGCCCTCTACGAACTGAATGCGGACGTTGCCGATCTGCTCATGCAGGACATCAACGAAGCCCTCTACAACGTGATGATCGAGGAAGAAGCGAAGGCTCTGAAGATGGAACCAAGTGCCCTGCTCGCCCGCGAGATCACAAACAAGATGAAGGATTTCTCGAACGAAGAGCGGGCAAATCTTGAGATCGCGTTCAGCAAAACGCTCGCGGCGAAATACAAGCCCGTGATCAGCTACAAATATCCCGAACCGATCGTTCAAAAGATCTCGGTCGACGACGATCCGGCGATGGGGCCCGCGAACGCTCCCGTCACGATCGTGATGTTCAGCGATTTTCAGTGTCCGGCGTGTTCGGCGACGCATCCGGTTTTGAAAAAAGCTATCGAAGCGTTCCCCGGCAAAGTGCGGTTCGTTGTCCGCGATTTCCCGCTTGAGAGCATTCACGCGAACGCTTTCAACGCCGCTCGTGCCGCTTCGGCTGCTAATGCCCAGGGGAAATTTTTTGAATATGGCGAGTTTCTTTACAAACATCAGGACGCCCTCGATACTGCTTCGCTGATGAAATACGCCGCTGATATGGGTTTGAATGTAAAGCAATTTGAGCTAGACTTTAATTCCGAAAAAACGGCTGCTGAGATACGCAAAGATCAGGCTGACGGCGACAGTTACGTCGTGAATTCGACGCCAACTATCTTCATCAACGGCGTCCGTGTCCGCGATCTGTCGTACGACACTTTCAAAGCCGCCATCGAGCGTGCCCTCGGTGCCAAATAGTTAAATATGCGTTTATTTATTGCCCTACTTTCATGTTCGCTGGCGTTTGGCTGTTCGGGAACCGCGAATACGCCGAATAAGAACGTCAACGCGGCCAAAAACACCAACACGAACACCGCAAAACCCGGCCCTCTGCCCGTTTACGGCTACGAGGTCGTAAAAGCGTATCCTCACGACCCGAATGCCTTTACCGAGGGATTGTTTTTTAACAATGGATTCCTATACGAGAGTACGGGTGGCGATAAAGCCGGCGAATCGTCGATTAGAAAGGTAGATATCGAAACCGGTAAGATCCTCCAGAAATGGGACTTACCTGCGGACGATTTCGGCGAAGGGGCGGCAATGATAGGTGACAAGATCTATCAGTTGACTTGGCGAAAAGGGCTTGGACGCGTATTTGATGCAAACACGCTTAAGGTTATCAAGGAATTCAACTACCAGGGCGACGGCTGGGGAATGACGACGGACGGAACGAACCTGTATTTCACTCAGAGCACTCACGTGATAAAGGTCGCTGATCCGGAAAATTTCAAAACGATCAAAACCATCCCCGTCATGAAAGAAGACGGCAGCCCGCTGATGCAGATCAACGAACTCGAATGGATCAAGGGCGAGATCTGGGGAAACATTTGGCACTCCGAACAAAAGGAAATTCTGGGCAAGCCAAACTACATTGCTCGGATTGATCCAACGAACGGAAAGCTTGTTGGTTGGATCGATCTCGCAGGTATTTCGCCATCTGATCAGGGTACAGGCAAAAACCCCGATGGCTCGTATCAAGACGAAAATACACTCAATGGAATCGCGTATGACGCTGCGACGGATCGCATCTTCGTCACGGGCAAGAAGTGGAAAAAGCTGTACGAGATCAAGCTGACTGGGCCTAAGTAAGAGATGACCGAGCTGGATAAAAAATTCATGATGCGGGCGATCGAGCTTGCACGCGGCGGCATGGAATCGGGCGTCGGCGGTCCGTTCGGTTGTGTCGTGGTCAAGGACGGCGAGATCGTTGGTGAAGGCAGCAATCAGGTCACATCGACAAACGACCCGACCGCACATGCCGAGGTCGTTGCGATCAGAGATGCGTGTAAGAATCTCGCGACGTTCCAGCTCGATGGCTGCACGATCTACACTTCGTGTGAACCGTGCCCGATGTGCCTCGGAGCGATCTATTGGTCACGGCCGGCAGCGATATTCTTTGCCGGAACGCAGGTCGACGCTGCGGCCGCTGGCTTCGACGACGAACATTTTTACCGCGAGCTCGAAAAACCGAACGCCGAACGCCAGCTTCCGATGGTGAGCCTGCTTCGCGAAGAGGCTCAGAAGGTCTTCACGGGGTGGACCGAAAAAGTCGATAAAACCGAATACTAGACACGAAATGTCGAACAATATTCTACTCTTGCTGCTCGCTCTCGTCGCAGGTGCGATGATGCCTACGCAGGCGGCGACAAACAACAAAATGTCGCTCGTGACGGGCAGCCCGATCCTCGCGGCATTTTTGTCGTTCGCGGTCGGCACCGTCGCATTGTTCGTCTGTGTTATCGCGGCCGGAACGCCTGCAACAAGCTACGCAGCGATCAAAGAAGCTCCACCGATCGGCATGGATCGGCGGGCTGCTCGGAGCATTTTTCGTCACATCGGCAGTTCTGCTAGTGCCGCGCATCGGCGTTGCGATGACATTCAGTGCAATGATCGCCGGGCAGATGCTTTTAACGCTAATAATCGACCATTTCGGACTGCTCGGCGTTGAAGTTCGCCCAGTCAGTTGGACGCGTATTGCCGGGATCGTTCTGATCACCGGCGGAGTTATCTTGATCAGACGCTTTTAGTTATGGAGATCGAAATTCACGAGGAGCCGCTCTTCTTTGACCTTTATGGTTTGAGCGGTAACGTCCCAAACTACGATTACGCCGGAACCGGCATGAAATTGATGAACGAGATGTGGCCGCGTGTCAAAAATAACCGCTTGCCTCACAAAGGCATCAACTTCTGGGTTTACGATAGCTCGGTGCGAATGTTTACCGGTGTCGAACTCAGCGATGCCTCAAATGTCGGCGATCTGCTCGAACATAAGCAAGTCAAGCTAACCAAATACGCTTATTACAAATACGTTGGCCCGTACAATAAACTCGGCGACGCGCATCGTGCGTTTGAAAGAGAAATGGCGGCGAACGGCTTGACGGAGATCGGCCCTCGCGTCGAACGTTACGGCGATTGGGTCGATGACGAAAGCAAACTCGTGACAGAAATCTTCATAGGCGTGAAATAGCGTCGTTGCTCATGATCGACTTTATCCTCAACAACGAAAATATCTCCACGGATCAGCCATCCGGCTCGACGGTGCTTGATTTCGTTCGTTATCACAAAGATCTAAAAGGCACCAAGATCGGCTGCCGCGAGGGCGATTGCGGAGCCTGTACCATCCTTGTTGGTGAGCTGATCGGCAACAAGGTCCATTACCGCTCGATGACCTCGTGCCTGATGCCGCTCGCGAACGCATCTGGAAAACACATCGTCACTATCGAAGGCATAAATCCAGCGGACGGCTCGCTGACCCCGGTTCAGCAAGCGATGGCCGATGAAAGCGGCACGCAATGTGGATTTTGTACCGTTGGTTTTGTGATGTCTTTGACGGGATTTTGTGTCAGCGGCCCGCAGGCGAATAAAGCGTCGACTTCGTTACACGAAGCCGCCATTTCTGCCATCGACGGCAACATCTGCCGCTGCACCGGATACAAATCCATCGAGAGGGCCGCAGCCAGAATTATTGGATCGCTCGCAACAAAGGGAGAACCACCTGCGTCAGCGGGTGGTTTTGCTGCGATGGTCGCTTCCAAGGTCGTACCTGGATATTTCACGAACATCGGTGAGCGATTGAAAAGTATTGGCGGATCGCAAGCTGGATCTAGTTCTACGCCTAACCACCCGCTTACGCAGGTGGTTCTCCCTTTGCCAGTCGGCGGTGGAACAGATCTTTACGTCCAACGCCACGACCAAATGGCGGAATCGGAGCCAACGCCTTTGCTCTACAACGACGAGCTAAGAAACATCCGCGACGCCGGCGAACACATCGAGATCGGAGCCTCTGCAACCGTCACCGACCTGCTCGAATCGCCGATCATGAACGCAATATTCCCTGATCTCTACAAACATCTAAAGCTCGTCTCATCCACGCCGATCCGCAACATGGCAACGCTCGCCGGCAACTTCGTCAACGCCTCACCGATCGGCGATATGACAGTCTGGTTTCTGGCCTTGGATGCTGAGATCGATCTAACTGGACCACGAGCGGCCCGCTCGAAGGTTAGGCTTCAGGACTTCTATCTCGGCTATAAAACACTCGCGAAAAAACCCGAAGAGATCATCACCGCCATCCGTTTCAAAAAACCAACAGGTGATTTCCGCTTCAACTTCGAAAAGGTCTGCAAACGCACCTATCTCGACATCGCGACAGTAAATACCGCGATATCGATCAACGCCAAGCGACTGGCAAGCGGCACACTTGCGGTCCAGTCAGCCCACGTCGCCGCCGGCGGCGTTGGCCCGATACCACTGTATCTAAAACAAACATCTGCATTTCTTCAGGGCAAAGAGGTTAGCGAGGCAACGATCGCCTCCGCAAACGAGATGATGCAGTCCGAGATCTCACCGATCTCTGACGTGCGGGGAACGGAGCAGTACAAACGCCTTCTCTTGAGACAACTATTCCGTGCACATTTTGTCGAGCTTTTCGGCATCGAAACGATATAGTATACGTATGAAGACTCACATCATCGAAGGCGAAAACGGTGACTTTACGATGTGGCGGCTGGGCAAGAACATCAAAGAGATGGATCGTTCTTTCGATATCGAGTTTTGGCAGCGGCAGGGCGACGCTGCGATATTTAACGCCGCGTGGGAACTGATCGAGTTTCACCTACGATCACAAGGGATAAATGAGTCCAGACTTCAAAGAGATATTGTCCATTTTCAACGAACACGAGGTTAAGTATCTCATCGTCGGAGCTTTTGCCGTGATGAAATATTCTGAGCCGCGTTACACAAAAGACCTGGACATTTGGGTAGAAGCTTCAACCGACAACGCACCTCGCGTATATGCAGCACTTGCTAAGTTTGGAGCCCCGCTGGGTGGAGTAACTGTCGACGATTTCGCCTCTGACGGCTTCTTTCAAATGGGTCAACCTCCTGTACGGATCGATATAATGATGTCTTTGGATGGAGTTGAATTCGCGTTCGCGTGGCCAAATCGACAAGAAGGTGACTTCGATAGTATCCCCACTGTTTTCATAGGCCGGGAAGATCTATTGGCTGCAAAAGCTGCGGCCGCCAGGCCGCAAGACATTTTGGATATTAACTCGATCCAGACGCCTCGTAAAACAAATTGAAAAACATCGACTCAAGATCTCATGTCCGCGGCGAGTCCGTTTATTTGGACGACATTCCAGTCGTCCGCGGGACGCTGTATGCGTGTGTTTTTGATTCTCCGGTGGCTCACGGAAAGCTAAACAGCATCGAAACAAGCGAAGCTGAAAAGTCGGAAGGCGTTTTCCGGGTTATCACCGCCAAAGACGTGATCGGCGAAAACCAGATCGGCGGGATCGTGCCGGACGAGCCTTTGCTGGCTGAGGGTGAGGTGCATTTTCAGGGGATGCCGATAGCGGTTGTTGTAGCGGAATCAGAGGAACTGGCGAGAAGGGCGGCGAAAAAGATCAAGATTGAGATCGAGGAACTCACGCCCGTGACAGATCCTCGCGTTGCGGCGGCGAATGGTGATCTGATCGTGCCGCCTAAGAAATTCGTGATGGGCTCGACGGCTGAGGCTTTTGCTCGATGCGAACACGTTTTCGAGGGCAAAGCCGAGATCAATGGCCAGGAGCATCTTTACATCGAGACGCAGGGAGCCTATGCCGTACCGACCGAAAACGGCGGGTTGAAGGTTTATTCATCCACGCAGGGGCCGACTGCCGTGCAGCGGGCGGTGTGCCGGGTCACGGGGCTTGCGATGCACGAGGTCGAGGTCGATGTGCAGCGGCTTGGCGGCGGTTTTGGCGGTAAAGAAGATCAGGCGAACGCCTGGGCCGGGATCGTCGCGGTGGCGGCACAATTGACGAAACGTCCTGTAAAAATTGCTCTCCATCGTATGGAAGACATGCGGATGACGGGCAAACGTCATCCATACTCGGCTGATTACAAGATCGGGCTCGACGAAGACCTCAAGATCGTTGCCTACGAAGCCAGTTTTTTCCAAAACGCAGGAGCATCATGCGACCTCTCGCCGCCAGTGCTGGAGCGAACGCTTTTTCACTGCACGAATTCTTACTTCATCCCAAACGTCACCGCGACGGCCTACTGTTGCCGCACAAATCTGCCGCCGAATACCGCATTTCGGGGCTTCGGCGGGCCGCAAGGAATGTTTGTGATCGAATCTGCGATCGCTCACGCGGCTGATAAACTTGGTGTTTCAGCGGCTGAGATTCAGCGCCGAAACCTGCTCGAATCAGGCGACGAATTCCCGTACGGTCAGGTCGCAGAAAGCGAGGCAGTATCCAGTTGGGAACAGGCCGACAACACATACGGTTTAGCGAATATGTTTCGCGAAGCGGATGATTTCAACGCTGATTCGCGGTATTTCAAGAAAGGCGTGGCGATCATGCCGATCTGTTTCGGCATTTCCTTTACCAAAACGCCGATGAATCAGGCTCGTTCGCTCGTTCACGTTTATACGGATGGCAGCGTTGCCGTATCGACCGGAGCGGTCGAGATGGGCCAGGGCGTGAATACTAAAATGGCCCAAGTCGCGGCGAAGATTTTTGGGATGGAGATCGGAAACGTCCGGGTCCACACAACGAACACGCTGCGTATCGCAAACACTTCGCCAACCGCCGCCTCGGCAGCGGCTGACCTCAACGGCAAAGCCACCCAGATCGCGTGTGAAACCATCAAAGAAAGGCTGCTTGAAGTCGCTCTTCCATTGGTGGAAGCGGCAAGCATCGATGAGCTTTCGATCGAGAACGGAATGGTCCACCGAAGCGGAGAAAAAACATCGCTCTCGTGGCAAACACTCGTGATGGAAGCTCACCTGCAACGTGTAAACCTAAGCGAACACAGCCATTACGCAACACCAGGCATTGGATTTGACTGGTCGGTCGCGAAGGGCCATCCGTTCGCGTACCACGTTTATGGAACAGCGATCGTTGGCGTGACGGTCGATTGTTTACGCGGGCGTTACGAGGTCGATTACGTAAAATGCTGCCACGACTTCGGCTCATCGATGAACACGGCTGTCGACCTCGGCCAGATCGAAGGCGGCATCGTTCAGGGACTCGGCTGGATGACGATGGAAGAGGTTGTGTACGACGAAAAAGGCAAGCTTCGCTCGAACGCATTATCGACCTATAAGGTGCCCGACATATATTCCGTTCCAAAACAGATCGAGGTTTTACCGCTCAAAACTGACCGGCAAAACCTCGCTATCTTCAATTCCAAAGCCGTCGGCGAACCGCCGCTCATGTACGGCATCGGAGCCTATTTTGCTATCCGCAATGCGATCAAGGCGTTTCGCGATTGCGAACCGGAATTCGACTGCCCGTTCACGCCGGAAAAAGTCCTGATGAACCTCTACGGCGACG
The DNA here is from genome assembly GCA_047600985.1 of Pyrinomonadaceae bacterium. Classification (GTDB taxonomy): domain Bacteria; phylum Acidobacteriota; class Blastocatellia; order Pyrinomonadales; family Pyrinomonadaceae; genus OLB17. The sequence continues at coordinate 2,327,260 of JASGKA010000002.1, forward strand.
AATAAACCAAACGTTTACGCCTGATCGAATCCGAGATCGAACGCGGGCGAAGTGAATCGATTTACACCGATCTTCCGCTCCATTCGTTCGGCCTTGTCCCGCAATTTGGCGATTTTCACGTCGATCAGTTCCCGACGCGAAAATGCGATCGCTCCAGTATCTTTTCGAAATGTCTTGTATTTATTGCGACGCGTGGCTCCGATAACCAGTTCGGCGGTTTCGAAGATGATCCGATACTTTTTCAACGTGGCCTTTTCCCAAAATGTTCTGTTTTCCATTACTAAACCTCCGTAATTTAAATACAAAAAAGAGTGTGAAGTCCACGCCTCACACCCTTTCGGAAAAATCGCGCTTCCTTCCTCGTTACGCTTGCGAGATTAGCTGTCGGGCTAGAAGCGAAGAATCTTCTGCAAGTAACCTTGCTACGCCCCGATCCTGCAATTAAGCAGGAATTATTGGATCTCCCGCGTTGCCTTTTATCCTGAAGACAACCTCAGCGACAGTTAAATTTGACTTGAGAATAGCAAACGAGCAGTCACGTGTAAAGATTTTTTTTTCGGGTCCTGTTTGCGTTAATATCGAGCGGTGAAACAGCGTTTCGAGATATGGGATTTTATAAACGAGCGGCTGTCAGGCGGCCAGGCTGTCACCATGCTGGTCGTCGCCGAAAGCAACGGTTCCAGTCCAGGGCGAGCGGGCTATAAAATGGCTGTCGCTCAGAACGGTGAATTATGCGGCAGCATTGGCGGCGGCGTGATGGAGGTAAATCTCGTCGAACAGTGTCGAGCAGCGTTGTCAAAACCGAAACCGATAGCGACCGAGCCTTCCGCCGCGACACTGATCGATCAAACCCACCAGAAGCATGCTCCAAATCCCAGCGGAATGATCTGTTCGGGCCGCCAAAAAGTCATCGTCAGAAACCTCTTCGCCGCTGATATTGTTGTAGTGAAGTCGATCATCGATGCAATGCAACGAAACGAGCCGATCGGATTTGAAATTTCAAATTTGAGATTTCAAATCATTGAAAACACGATAGATAATTTCCTTACTTACTTTTTAAAAACAAGCGAACAAGAGTTCGTCTATCAGGAAAAACTCGGCTCAGCGAACGAAATCATCATCATCGGCGGCGGGCATTGTGCTCTTGCGTTGAGCGAGTTGATGTCGAGGCTGGATTTTCGTGTTCGGATCTTCGACGACCGTCCTGAATTGAACACGCTTGAAAAAAATGAATTCGCTGACGAGGTCACGATCATTGATAGCTATGAAAATATTGGTTCGTATTTAGGATCCAGCTCGAACGCCTACGTTGCCGTGATGACGCTCGGATATATGTCAGATTCGGTTGTGATCAAGCAGGCGATCGATCATGAATTCAAATATTTCGGCGTTCTTGGCAGCAAGGCGAAGATGGCAACGCTGATGAAGGAACTTCGAAATGAAGGCCTGAGCGATGAACGTCTTTCACGAATTAGAACGCCGATCGGCCTGCCGATAAACAGCCAATCGCCCGAGGAGATCGCGGTTTCGATCGCAGCGGAGATAATTGCGGTTAAGAACATGTCAGAACCGCCTGCGTAAGCGGGCGGCAAGACTTCATGTGGAAATGCCTTTGTACCAGACAAGCTTGCCGCCCGCTTACGCGAGGCGGTTCTGACAGGAAATGGATAGTAAGCAAGTCGCTAAACCAACTAAACGCAGTTATCTACGCGGCTTGCTCGGCCGCGAATATTACACGTTGCGGCGACAGTTCAAATGGCTTGCAAATTCGCGAACCTTTGCCCGCCAGGAACCTGAAACTAAGCTTTCTCATTCCATTTTCCGCCACAAAACAATGATGCTGCGGCCGCTTCGGGATGTTGAGATGTACTTGCAGCACAACAAGATCACGAACCTGCGGCTCGCGATAGAGCCGCTCAATGGAATTGTTATGCGGCCTGGCGAGACGTTTTCGATCTGGCGAAATGTGGGACGGCCGACCGCCGCCAAGGGCTTTCTCGAGGGACTAGTTCTCCACAACGGCAAGATCGAAAAAGGCATTGGCGGCGGACTTTGTCAGCTTGGGAATTTGCTGTATTGGATCGCTTTGCATTCGCCACTGACCGTAACTGAGCGATATCGCCACGGTTTCGACGTGTTTCCCGACATCAACCGCAAGATCCCGTTCGCCTGCGGTGCGACGCTCGCGTACAACTACATCGATCTGCAATTGCGGAACGATACCGGCTCGACATTCAAGATCGATCTGTGGATCGACGATGAGTATTTGAATGGCGAACTAGCGTCGGATCGTGAACAGGAATTCGAGTTTGAGGTTTTCGAGACCGACCACCTCATCAAAATGCAGCCGTGGGGCGGCTATACGCGTCACAATCGCATCTGGCAGCGACGGACATCGCTCATCGACGGCATGACCTCCGAGAAACTCATCACCGAGAACCATGCCCATCATGATGTACAATCCGCTGCTCACGGCATAAAAACTTTCCGCAAAATTGATCGGGAACAAATCCGAAAGCCTGGTGTCTAAACTTTCCAGCGGCTGGCACCGACGCTCAAGGAGGATTCCCAAATGTTTGATCAATTAGTAGCAAGCGAACCGCAGGGAGCGGATTTCAAGAACCGCCGTCGTTATTTCATGGTCTCATCGGTCGTCGTCGGCATTCTATTCACGACCGCCGTAGTTGTCAGTATCTTCGCCGCCGATTTTGGACTCGGCAATGGAAATTTTGAACTCGTAGAAATGATCGCCCCAGTCGCACCTGACGCGGCCGAACCGGAAGTCCGTGAGACACGGCCGCAGCCCACGACCGCGAGTGCGTCGCAGAGTCAGCTTCCCTCACGACAAGTAAACATGCCGAGGATCGATGAGTCGCCAACGGCAGTGCCGACCACCGTCTCCACGACGCAAAATACCACAAAAACTCGTCCGTACACGGACTTCACCCTTGGAGTAGATCGTGATCCGGTAGGCCCGGTAAGCAGCGGTCGTGAAACGTCCGGCGGCCAGCCTGGAGGCTCGGGGCTCGGCGAAACGCAAGCGCAGAACCGATCGTCCGATCCGGAGGAGACTACGCCGCCACCGCCGCCAACGATCAAAAAGCCTGCCGTTAAACCACCACCGGTTTCCAAAGGCGTCTTGAACGGGATCGCCAAAGACCTTCCAAAGCCAAACTACTCAGCGGCGGCGCGTCAGGTCGGAGCCCAAGGCCAGGTCAGTGTTCAGGTCACGATCGATGAGAGCGGACGAGTTATCTCAGCGAACGCGGTCAGCGGTCATATCCTTTTACGTGCCGAGGCCGAACGGGCGGCCCGCAACGCACGATTTTCTCCCACACTGCTTTCCGACGTTCCCGTAAAGGTTACTGGTGTCATCACTTATAACTTCGTGAAGTAATTCTCAGCTTCCTGTCCTCAACTTGAGAGGCGTTTTGTCGAGGTTGCCGCCTTTACAAAACGCCACTTCTTTTTTACGAAACTTTGCAAAAGTCGCCCTTCAGATGTCGTTAAATACTAATGACGGCGATCATATTTTATTCAAGCCGTCTGGAGGGCAATAATATGTTTGATGAATTAGTTGAAACCAGGCCGCAGCGAAATTCGAGCGGCGCAAACCGTAAGAGCTACTTTGCGGTATCGGCATTTGTACTTGTATTTGGATTATTTGGAGCGTTGATCTTCAGCCTGTTTGCTGTGGATCTCAACCTCGACCTCAACGAGCTCGACATGGTCGAACTCGTCGCACCGGTCGAAACGGAACAGCCTGTAAAACTTCCGGAACCCGAAGCCGCTCCAAAAGAGCAGCCGAAAACTCAGCCCGGCCCGTCAGCTGCTCCGCGAGCGACCATGCGGCAAGCTATCGTAGCCAGCCTCGACGAATCGCCGCGTGAAGCTCCGACCGCCGTTTCGACGGTGCAGAATACTCAAAAGGCACGTCCGGCGAATAGCTTTGTTCAGATCGGTAAATTTGACACGGACGGCAGTCCTGACGGCGTAGTAGGACGCGGACCCGGCGGAAACGGAACCGGTGACGGCACGGGAGGCGGCCTCGGTGATGGCACCGAAACCGTAGCAAAGGTCGAACCGGCTGACGAGCCGCCACCGCCAGCAAAGAAAGCCGCACCGGCAAAACCGCTTGTTCTTTCGATGGGAGTCGTGAACGGGCGTGCAACCAGTTTGCCAAAGCCTGAGATCTCAGCCGCCGCAAAAACTGCGAACGCCTCCGGAACCGTCAGTGTTCAGGTAATGATCGATGAGAAAGGAAACGTGATCTCGGCAAATGCGGTTTCGGGAAATATCCTGCTCAGAAGCGCGTCGGAACTGGCAGCAAAGGGTGCAAAATTCAGCCCGACGTTACTTTCGGGCGAGCCGACCAAGGTTTCGGGAATTATTAACTACCACTTCTCATGATATGGATCGCTGGAAGTCGATCCATTCTCCGTCAGGCGGTTCTAACGAGCCGCCTTTTTTTGTTGGAGCATCGAGATCAGGATCTCGGTATCGACGGGAATGATCGGAACCGGAAACTGTTTCTCCAGCTCTTCATACGGCATTCCGTCGATAAATATTGGCTCGTCAGATTTGATCGTGATCTTTGGGATCATGACAAAATCGCCAACGATCTGATCTCGAACCGCAATAAAGTCCTGGCCCGAAAGCAGCCCGGCAACCGAAACATCACCGCCGAAATACGTATTCGGGACCGCCATGACATGAAGCCGAGAACCAGTCTTCTCATTGAACTTCTCGATCTGCTCACGAAGAATAGGAGCGAACATCTCGCCAGTCAACATAGTTCCGAACAAGTCAGAACCACCTGCGATTGCGGGTGGTTTAACATCTGCATCTTGAAGTCCTCGCGGTATCATAGCCGCGACGTGTGTCCGCTGGTCACGCTTGGCCGATCGCCCAGCTAAACCACTCGCTTCCGCAGTTGGTTCTGACAAAAACTTCTCAAACGAATTAACAAACGACCGCACCATTCCGACGCCGTCCTCGATCTGCGGATAATTCCCGTAATGCCTTCGCGAAGGTATCTCAAGCCCGCCTTTTATATAGATCTCGTCACCGAGAAATGCGAACGTAACGCCAAGCGTTTTGCGAAATTCTTTCTGCAGCTTTTCGACTTCTTTGACCGTTCGACGGCAGAATTCCGGCGTGACGCGGGTCAATCGCTCGTCGGTGTTGTAGCGGGTCAGGGCGACCGGAACAACCGCTGTCGAGACAATTTTTGGATAGTGAGCTGCCAGATCGCGAAGCGTTTTTTCGAGGATCGCTCCGTCATTGATCTCTGGACAGAGCACGACCTGAGCGTGAAGCTCGATGTCAGCGTCGAGTAGGCGCTTCAGCTTGTCCGAAATGTCCGCGCGAGATTCCTCGACGCCGAGCAGATACGCCCGTGTTTTCAGGTCTGTCGCGTGAACTGAAACGTATTGCGGTGACAAACGCTGCTCAATGATGCGTTTCATTTCGTCCTCGGTTATCGACGAGAGCGTTGTATAGTTACCGTAAAGGAATGAAAGCCGTATGTCTTCGTCACGGACAAAAAGAGACGGGCGAGCGTCTTCTGGATTGCCTTTGCAGAAGCAAAAAAGGCATTCGTTGGCACACTGCCGCGGCACGATCTGCTCGAACATCAGGCCAAAATCTTCTGATTCGTCACGATCGAATTCGATCTCGATCGTCTCGCCATCCGGCTTTTTTACCTGAAACGTAAGGTCGGTTTCGCCGCCGGTTTGGAATCTGAAATCCAGATAATCACGCACCATTCGGCCGTTAACTCTAACGATGCGGTCGTTTGGCTCAAGCTCGAGCTCCGCCCCGAGGCTGTCCGGAGTGACCTCAGTGATGATCACGCCTGGGCGGCGGAGTTGGGTAATGGCTGGTGTAACGGCAAATTCGTACATATCGAAACTATTTAGTGTAAGTTTTGTTCGATAGAGTTGGCAACAAGTTAACCACGAGCATACCGAACTTGTGCCAAGCGAATCGTCTCGTTTACACTTCAATCTATGTCGGAAACAGATTTGAAAAAGACACCGCTAAATGCGGCACATCGGGAACTTGGTGGTCGAATGGTCGATTTTGGCGGCTGGGACATGCCCGTTCAGTATCCTTCGGGCGTTATCGAGGAACACATGCGCTGCCGCACGCGGGCCGGCCTTTTTGACGTCTCGCACATGGGCGAGATCTGGGCGATCGGGCCGGATGCGATCCCGTTCGTGAACCGTCTAACGACCAACGACGTCACGAAACTCGTTGACGGACAGGCTCATTATTCGGCATTGACCCGCGAAGACGGCGGTGTCGTCGACGATCTGCTTGTTTACCGGTTCGGCCCCGAAAAGCTGCTGCTCGTCGTAAATGCGGGCACAACTGAGAAAGATTGGGACTGGATCTCGTCGCAAAAAACGGACGCTGACAATGTCGCACTGACAAACGCCAGCTCTGATTATTGCCAGATCGCGATCCAGGGCCCGGATGCTCTGCGGATACTCCAAGGATTAACGCGTACCGAACTCGAACCGATCAAGTACTATCATTTCCAGGAAGGCGTCGTTGACGGCGTCGAGTCGATCATTTCGCGAACCGGCTACACGGGCGAGGATGGATTTGAGGTTTATGCAAAGCCTGAATTCGCCGTCCAACTCTGGAATAAGATGCTCGAAGCCGGTAAATATGGCGATGCGGAAGGCATACTTCCCTGCGGACTCGCAGCTCGCAACACGCTTCGGCTCGAAGCCGCTATGTCGCTCTACGGCCACGAACTTGGCGACGATATTACGCCCCTCGAAGCCGGATTGGGCTGGATAACAAAGCTTCAGAAAGGCGAATTTAATGGCTCTACAGCACTAGCTGGCCAAAAAGAAGCGGGATTGCAACGCAAGATCGCCGGGTTCGAAATGACCGAGCCGGGCATCGCCCGTGACGGATATGATGTCTATGTGAACGACGCGAAAGTTGGTGTGGTAACGAGCGGAAGTCCGGCTCCGTACCTAAAAAAGAACATCGGCCTCGCGTTTTTACCGCCGGAGTTTGCAAATGTCGGACAAGAAATTAAAATTGATGTGAGAGGCAGACACGTTGGGGCTCAGGTTGTACCGACGCCATTCTATAAACGAGCAAAATGAGTTCGCAGGAATACTTTTGCGGCAAATGCGGCGGCACGATGGTCAAGGGTTTCGCCGCCGACAGGAGCGAACAATACCATCTCAAGCTCGGATGGGTCGATGGGGAACCCGAACATGCTTCGTTTCTCGGCTTAAAAGGCGATAATGTGAGGGTAAACGACGGCTCACGCCGGGATGTACTCGGACTGAGGTGCGAAAAGTGCGGTTTTCTTGAACTTTACGCAGTCTGATCAAAAATTAAATTTCAGCCAAAAATTATGTCAAATAACATTCCAGAAAACTTACGCTACAGCAAAGATCATGAGTGGGTCGCCGTCGTTGGCGATGTCGCAACTATCGGCATTACCGATTACGCCCAGCATTCGCTCGGCGACGTAGTTTACATCGATATGCCGCGTGTCGGAGACAAACTAAACGCACACGAAGCATTCGGTTCGGTCGAATCGGTCAAGGCTGTGTCCGAAGTCTTCACGCCTCTCGCGGGCGAGGTCTCGGAAGTCAATGAAGGTATCAACGACACGCCTGAAGCAGTAAATAATGACCCATATAACGCAGGCTGGATGATCAAGATCAAGCTCGACAACCCCGGCGATGCCGACGCGATGCTGTCGGCTGAGGAATACGAAGAATATCTGGCAGCAAGCGCGTAAGAATACTTTCAGTGTCGCATTATGAAAGATCCGGCCTAGGCCGGATCTTTTTTTTCAAATATATTGAACCGTTCCAGATATGTATCTATAATCCTTGAGATCGTTATACATAAAAAGGGGTTAACATGATGATTACAAGGTCATTTATCGTCAAAACAGGATCGATCGGCATTCTTTTACTCTTGGCTCTGAGCGTAACAGCTCAGAAGACCGCTCCACCAAAGCCAACACTTCCAACTATCTTTCAGAAGAACTTAATTCAAAACGGCAACGCTGAGAGCGGTGACGGCAGCGGCTGGTCAAATGCAGGCGAGCTAAAAACTATCCTCTACGGCGATTTCGGCGGCGGGCCGGGCAAAGATTCGCCGGGCCCAACAGATCGCGGCGAAAAATATTTTTACGCCCGAACGACTACGAGTCAGCCAACCGCTACCTTTTCACAAAAAACTGACGTAAGTTCGGCCGCGGCAACAGTTGATAAAGGCGGCGTCAGCTACAATTTTGGCGGCTGGTTTGGCGTCGCCAACGGATCAAGCAGCAGCGGCAGGCTGAAAATAACATTTCTCGATGCCGCAGGTAAGGAGCTAAAAACCGACATCACGGCAGTGATCAACGAAGATAACCGCCCGCCGGATGAAACGATGGTCGAACGAAACGGCGGCGGCGAACTGCCGGTCGGGACGCGAAAGATCAGCATTGTTTTGGAGTTCAAGATCTTTGGAAAACTTGATGAAGAGCGCGATAATCTGGCGTTCGCGGATAATCTGTGGCTTACGCTTACGAGCAAAGGAGATAAGTAGTTATGAAGATTCTGTTATTTTTCGTGATGATCGCGGGACTTGTCTTTTCCGCCAACGCACAACCCAAAAAGGCAGCCTCAAAAGCTGGCCCGGTGGATGAAACCACGTTTTTTGCGACGATCGAACACAACGGCGAGAAAACCGAGATCAAATACTCGCAGTTCATAACTCACGGCGGAACCACGATACCTGACGGCAGCTCGCCGGGCAGAATGCTCTTGACCTACGGAGCGAGCAACAACAAAGATGACAAGAGTTTTTCGTTTCAGGGGCAAATTCCGGCGAGTGCAAAGGGGTCGTATCCGATCGGTTCGGGAGCCGCGTTCAATCTGATGACCACAGCGTTTCCCAATGTTCCGATGTTTATGGCATCGAGCGGCAGCTACGAGATCGGAGCCACGCCGCTGAAAGGCGGTTTTGTGGACGGCACTTTTTCTGTTGTGTGCAAAAACGTGGACAAAGACGGTAATGAAGATGTCTATAACATCTCGGGATCGTTCCACCTGTTGCGGCAGTGATATCTGGTCGAGGACAACAAATAATGCGAATGAGGCTGCCCGAAAAAGCAATTCAGGCAGACTCATTCGCTTATTATTTTGCAAGACACTCACTGATATTATCGAACTGCGATTTGCCGTGTAAGTGCAGTTATTACAGTCATTTAGCATTGAATGACCGTTCCATTTTGCATATCATTTTTTGGAACAGCAAATGGAACGACTAATTGTTGTAAATAAAGACGATAAGCTGTTCCACTTTAGGCTAAAATAAGTCGGTTGGAGCGACTGGCAAATTTCCTTTTAAAAACGATCGAAGTTTCTCTCTTTTTCCTACAAAACAAACTTTACCAGGCTGATTTTTTATTCCGCTCAAGTTGTTTGGTATCATCGAGATATCGATAATTTCCGATTTCTAGCTTCAAACACGAAATGAGATATATTCCGAATTCACCAGAAGAACGCGACGAAATGCTCGCCGTTGTCGGCCTTTCGAACGCCAAAGACCTTTTCCGCTCGATCCCTGAGAATGTACAGCTAAACCGGGCACTGAGCGTTACCGATCCGCTCGCCGAATCAGAAGTAATTTCGGCTATGGAAACGATGGCGGCAAAGAATACTGCTGCGACCAAGCCGTCGTTCTTGGGAGCCGGCGTTTACTCGCATTTTTCGCCGACGATCGTCGATCACCTGATCCAACGATCCGAGTTTTTCACCTCGTACACGCCGTATCAGCCTGAGATATCACAAGGAACACTGCAGTACATCTTCGAATTCCAAACGCTCGTCTGTCAGCTCACCGGTATGGAAGTCGCCAACGCCTCGATGTATGACGGTTCGACCGCGATGGCAGAAGCGTATCTGATGGCTCAACGAGTAACGCGTCGCGACAAGATCCTGGTAGCAAAAAGTGTCCATCCTGAATACCGCGAGGTGGCAGCAACGTATGACCAGCACGGCAGCAGCGAGATCGTAGAGATCGACTACGATGCGGCCACCGGACGCGTTAACGGCCTTGAATCGCTAGATGACAAGACCGCGGCACTCGTCGTCCAGTCACCCAATTTCTTTGGCTGCGTTGAGGACCTCAAAGCTTTGGCCGATGCGGCTCATGCTGTTGGAGCTCTTTTTGTGGTCGTGGTTACGGAAGCGATATCATTCGGCTTGCTAAAGTCGCCGGGCTCCTGCGGTGCTGATATCGTCGTCGGTGAAGGCCAATCATGGGGCGTTCCAATGAGTTTCGGCGGCCCGCATCTTGGGCTGTTTGCTACGCAGGAAAAATACGTCCGCAACATGCCGGGCCGTCTCTGCGGCGTTGCTTACGACAAGAATGGAAATCGGGGCTTTGTACTCACTTTGTCGACCCGCGAACAGCACATTCGCCGCGAAAAAGCGACGTCAAACATCTGCACCAACCAAGGCCTCATCGCCCTCGCAGCAACCATTTACATGGAAGCAATGGGCAAAAAAGGCTTGCAGGAAGTCGCTATGCAGAACGCTCAAAAAGCTGCCTATGCAGCAAAGCAGATCGCAGCGATCGATGGATTTTCGCTACCGTTCTCCGCATCGACATTCAATGAGTTTGTAGTTCGCGGCCCCGTACCTGCTGAAGATCTTTTGGAGAATATTCGAAAAACTGGCGGCGTCATTGGCGGTTTGGCACTTTCAAAATATTACGGTGGCCACGTGAACGACGTTTTGGTTTGCGTCACCGAAACAAATAGCCGTTCGCAGATAGATAAACTTGTGGAGGCTTTTGCAAGTGTTCGTTAGGATTTCGGCCTTACTTTTCCTTTTGTTGTGCGCGACTAGTGTATTTGCGCACAAAAAGAAGACATTGCTTGCGATTTTTGCTCATCCTGATGACGAAACGGCGATAGGCGAGGTTCTTACCAAATATGCCGAAATGGGCTACAAAGTTCAGCTTATTGTCGCGACCGATGGTAAGGACGGTACACGCGTTTCGGACATCCCGGCTGGCGATGAACTCGGACGACTCCGGAAGGACGAAAGCCGGTGCGGGGCAAAAAAACTCGGTATCGAGGAGCCGATCTTTCTTGGCATCGAAAGACTCGATACAAAGATCGGCGTCGGCAAATACTTTACGGCCCATCGTCAGTTCCTTGATGAACTTCGCAAGCGGATTCCAAGTATCGATCCGGCTTTGATAATCACTTTTGGTCCCGACGGCGATACTAGTCATGCAGAACATATCGTTGCAGGAGCGACGGTTACAGAATTGCTGCTAAGTGAGGGTTGGGTTAAGAAATACCCGCTGTATTATCTAGCTTGGGCTAAAGGTGTTGGTGCGATGGGCGAATCCTTTGATGTTGGCTACGTTCACGATAAATATATGAACGTAAGGATTCCATATTCACAGGCTATCGAGGATCGTGCACTGGATATGATCCCTTGCTACAAGACCCAATTCACGGCGGACGAAATGCGCGAGGATCGCAAGAAGAAGATCGAGGATAAGTCGAATATTTTGTTCTTCAGACAATTTGTTGTTAAGGAAGGTCAAAAAAAGACTGGCTTTTAGGAGACGAAATGGATATTGATCGACGAAAATTCATCTCTTCGGCGGGCAAGAGTTTTGGCTTAATGGCGATGTCGTCGGCGACCGTTGGCTCGTTGTTTCGCGAGGTGACCGCCGCCGGAAAGCAGATCTCGCACCTTTCACCGCTCGAGGCCGCTGCGGACGAAGACTATTGGGCAACGATCCAGCAGGCGTTTTCCGTCACGCGCGGCATAGTCAACCTCAATAACGGCGGCGTTTCGCCCAGCCCGCGAATGGTGACCGAAGCTTTCGTCCGCTACACCTGGCAGCAGGAAGACGCGACAGCTTACACGATGTGGCAGATACTCGAGCCGCAATCCGAGACCGTCAGGACGGGACTCGCTGAGGTTTTTGGCTGTTCGCCTGAGGAGATCGCGATCACGCGAAACGCATCGGAATCGCTCGAAATTCTCCTGATGGGAATGGACTTCAAGTCCGGCGACGAGATACTGACCACCACGCAGGATTACCCGCGTATGATCACCACGCTCAAGCAGCGTGAAATGCGTGAGGGGCTGAAACTCAACATGATCAAGATCCCGCTCGCCCCTAGCAATGTTGATGACATTGCCTCGGCGTTTGAAAGAGCGGTCACACCAAAAACCAAGCTGATCCTGGTTTCTCATCAAATAAATCTGACCGGGCAGATACTTCCAATAAAGAAGATCTGCGACATGGCTCGGTCGAAAGGTATCGAGACGATCGTTGATGGAGCCCATGCTTTTGCCCAGTTTGATTTCAAACAGGCGGATCTGGGTTGCGATTATTACGGCACTTCCCTACACAAATGGATCTATGCTCCGAAGGGTACGGGCATGCTCTACGTCAAAAAAGACAAGATCGCCAAGGTCTGGGCTTTGATGGCGTCCGAGGATAAGAATCGCAACGACATCCGCAAATTCGAGGAGATCGGCACACATTCGGCAGCGATGCGATTAGCTATCGGCGAAGCGATTCTCTTTCACAACGCAATCGGCGGAAAGAGAAAAGAAGAACGCCTGCGTTTCCTCGCCCGATACTGGATGAACAAGTTGAAGGACGTACCGAAGGTTGGATTTAACACGTCCTTTGAACCTAAACAGTCGTGTGCGATCGCTAATTTCAAGATCGACGGTATCGATCCGGTTGCGATCGGCGGGCATCTGATGTCGAAACACAAGATATTTACGACCCCGATCGTTCACGAGGAATTTACTGGCATTCGCATAACACCGAATGTTTACACGACGCTTTGGGAGCTCGATCGCTTTTGCGAAGTGGTCGCGGATATAGCGAAAAAAGGGTTACCGAAAGCGTAGAGAATTATGCATGACGTCCTCACAACTGGGCCCGGTTCGTCCGAAAAGGTCTTTCTGACCGACGGCGGTCTCGAAACCACGCTGATCTTTTTAGAAGGCTGGGATCTTCCGAGTTTTGCGGCTTTCGATCTATTAAAGGGCGAGGCCGGAACTAAGGCGTTGAAGGACTATTATTTGCGATATTTGAATATTGCAAAAGAGCACGACTTCGACTTCATTCTCGAAACGCCCACATGGCGGGCAAATCCTGACTGGGTCGAGAAGGTCGGTTACAGCCGGTCGGAAACATCTGCGATAAATCAGAAAGCTGCCGGATTGATGCACGAACTGAAAAAGGAATTTTCGAACGATATTGACAATATTTTCGTCAGCGGCTGCATCGGCCCGCGAGGCGATGGCTACTCGGCCGAAACCAACATGACGGCTGAGGAGGCTCGGGCATATCATTCGGAGCAAGTACAGGCATTTCGTGACGCTGAGGTCGATCTTATCTCGGCGATCACGATGACAAATTTTGAGGAAGCGACCGGAGTCGCACTCGCGGCTAATGACGCCAATATGCCCGTGGTCATTTCATTTACAGTCGAAACTGATGGAAAATTGCCGTCGGGTGCAAGTCTGAAAGATGCTATCGAGAGCGTGGATCGTGCGGCTGATACACAGCCGATCTATTACATGATCAATTGTGCCCATCCGGCGCATTTTGCGGACGTGCTTGACCTTGCTAAGGGTCAACCGTGGACGACACGAATAAAAGGCCTTCGCTCCAATGCCTCGAAAAAAAGTCATGCGGAATTAGACGAATCGACCGAGCTCGATCGCGGCGACCTTCAGGAGTTTGGTTCCGAACATAAGAGATTAGCAGGTATTTTTTCAGATCTGAGTGTTTTCGGCGGCTGCTGCGGCACCGACGACGAACATGTGTTAGAGATCGCCAAGAATCTGAGAGCGTAGATCTCAATAAAAGTTTATGAGCATTAAGAAAGTTACACAGCACCCGAGCCAGAATGAAGGCCTGATCTTTGAACGTTCGCAGACCGGACGCGTTGGTTATTGTTTGCCGAAACTCGACGTCGACGCGGTCAGCCTCGACGAGCTTTTGCCGGCTGAACTTCGTCGCGACGACGATCTGGAAGGCGTTCCTGAGGTTTCTGAGGTCGATGTCGTTCGGCATTTTACACGGATCTCGACGTGGAATTACTCGATCGATCTGGGAATGTATCCGCTCGGTTCCTGCACGATGAAATATAATTCGCGGCTCAATGAAAAGGTCGCAAGGATCGGCGGTTTTGCCGGGCTTCATCCGCTCGCTCCTGAGGAAGAATCGCAGGGAGCACTCGAGCTGATCTACAAATTGCAGGAAGATCTAGCGGAGATCACGGGATTGCCGGGTGTTTCGCTGCAGCCTGCGGCCGGAGCTCAGGGTGAAATGACGGGCGTTATGTTGATCCGTGCGTTTCTCGACCAGCGTGACGGAGAGTCCTCGAAGGATCGCCGTGTGATGCTCATCCCCGATTCGGCCCACGGAACGAATCCGGCTTCGGCAGCGATGTCAGGATTTACAGTCAAAACGATCCGCTCGACGGCGGAAGGTCTAACCGACATGGATCACCTTCGCGAACTGTGTGATCAGGGCGGCGTCGCCGGATTGATGCTTACGAACCCCAATACAGTAGGCATCTTCGAACGCAATATCAAAGAGATCTGCGAAACGATCCACGCTGCTGGCGGCCTCGTCTACATGGACGGAGCCAACATGAACGCCCTCGTCGGCGTTGCTCGTCCGGGCGACATGGGCGTGGATGTGATCCATCTCAACCTGCACAAAACATTCTCAACCCCGCACGGCGGCGGCGGCCCGGGCTGTGGTCCTTGTCTGTGTTCGGCCGATCTTGCAGCTTTTTTGCCAACTCCGCGGATAGAAAAGGACGGCGATCGCTTTTATTTGAATTATAACGTGCCAACCTCGATCGGCCGCGTTAAAGCGTTCTACGGCAACTTTGGAATGATGGTCCGTGCCCTTTCGTATATCTACACTCATGGCAACGAAGGCCTAAAAGAGGCAACCGAGGCTGCAGTTCTCAATGCACGCTATGTATCAAAAGCCCTCGAAGAGGCGTTCGACAAGCCTTACGAATCAGACTGCATGCACGAGGCGATCTTCTCACACAAAAATCAGTCGAAAAAAGGTGTGGTAACGCTCGATATAGCAAAACGCTTGATCGATTACGGTTTTCACCCGATGACGGTTTACTTCCCGCTCGTTGTCGAGGGAGCGATGCTCATCGAGCCAACGGAATCCGTCGGCCGAGCCGATCTCGATGCGTTCATCGAGGCAATGCTCGATATCGACCGCGAAGCTCAGGAAAATCCACAGTTCGTCATCGATGCCCCGCATTCAACCCGTATCGGGCGGCTCGACGAAGCCTCCGCGGCAAGAAAACCGGTCCTCCGCTGGAAGCCGGATATGGAAACTTTGACGAAAGCGGCGTAGTATCTAACTATGGAAAAAGTGATCAATCTCCATATCGAACGGCTTCCGGAGGGCTTCTATCTAGCAACCTCCGACGACATTCAGGGTTTGATTGCCCAAGGCCGTACGATAGCCGAAACGATCGAGATCGCTAGGGATATTGCCAAGAAACTGATCGAATCACAGGACGGGCTGTCTACAACGCTCGGTCTGTTCAATGATAGCTTCGAATACCCAATGGTTATCGGTGTCTAAGATGGGCAGACTTTCCGGATTTCGCTATAGAGATATAGTTAGGATATTGAAGAAATTCGGTTACGAGTTTCACAGGCAGGCAGCGGGCAGCCACGAGATATGGTTCAGCACGCCTTTGAACAGGTACACGACGATTCCTAATCACCCGGGCGATATGCCCGAGGGAACTTTGCGAGCGATCCTCAAACAAGCCAACATTGACGTCGAGTCGTTCCTCGACCAGAAATAGGCGGTTCAAGTGGCTGCCGAATATTTCCTATGATCAAAGTCGAAAACCTCATTAAAAAGTTTGGCGAAGTGACGGCGGTCGATGACGTTTCATTTGACGTGGCCTCGGGTGAGATCTTTGCTTTCCTGGGGCCGAATGGAGCGGGAAAGACGACGACGATCAAAATGCTGACTACGCTGCTCAAACCCAGCAGCGGGCGGATCGAGATCGATGGGCTGGATCCGGCGACGCAGGCGAACGAGACTCGGAAACGTTTCGGTATCGTGTTTCAGGATCCGAGTCTCGACGGCGAACTGACTGCCGAAGAAAACATGGACCTACACGGTATTCTCTATCACGTTCCCAGAAAAGAGCGGCACGAGCGAACCGAGATGTTGCTCAAGCTTTTCGAACTGTGGGACCGACGAAAAGATTATGTAAAAACCTTCTCAGGCGGCATGAAACGCCGGCTTGAGATTGCCCGAGGATTTCTCCATACTCCTAAAATTCTATTCCTCGACGAACCAACACTCGGACTCGATCCGCAAAGCAGAAATCAGCTCTGGACGCACGTTAAGAACCTTAACGAGAGCGAAGGCGTAACCGTATTTCTCACAACCCATTACATGGACGAGGCCGAGCGCGTCGCTCAGCGGATCGCTGTCATCGACCACGGAAAGATCATCGCCCAGGGCTCGCCGGACGAATTAAAACAGCAAACATCGACCGATTCGCTCGAAGCCGCTTTCCTGGAATTGACCGGCTCGTCAATTCGCGACGAAAAAGCCGGGGCGGCCGACCAGATGCGGCAGATGGCCAAGATGTGGAACAAGAGGTAACCGACGATGAACGCGATATACATACTTTGGCTGCGAGAATTGAAACGGTACACGCGTTCGCGAGCGATGATCGTCGCTTCGCTGGGCCAGCCGCTTTTGTATCTGCTTGTGCTCGGATTCGGCCTTGGGCCGGTCTTTCAAAAAGCCGGGAACGGCAGCTACTTACAGTTCGTCGCACCAGGCGTGATCGGGATGTCGGTGCTGTTCACCTCAGTATTTTCGGGCATCGGGCTGCTTTGGGACCGTCAGTTCGGCTTTCTTAAGGAAACACTCGTTGCACCTGTTCCGCGTGCAACCGTGATGATCGGCAAAACTCTTGGCGGAGCGACGGTGGCCACGCTTCAAGGTTTGCTGGTTCTCATCATTTGCCTGATCGCGGGCTTTCGACCGGTTAATTGGCTAATGCTGCCACTCGCGGTGGTATTCATGATAATGACAGCGATCGTCTTTGCCGGATTGGGCGTCGCGATCGGCTCGCAACTGCAGGACATGCAGGGCTTTCAGCTCATAATGAATTTCATCGTGATGCCGATCTATTTCCTGTCAGGAGCGTTGTTTCCGCTGACAGGCCTTCCGTCAGTTCTCAATTTCCTCACACGCATCGATCCGCTGTCGTATGGTATCGACGCCTTCCGGAATATCCTGATCGGCTCTAGCCAATTCTCGCTTGAATTGAGCTTCGGCGTCCTGGCGGTTTCGGCCCTGATCTTTGTCGGCCTGGGCAGTTACTCATTCTCGAAGATCCAGATCTAACCATCGCTTAATTGTCACATATCATCACGCCGCGGTGTTTTCTCTTTGTTCAAGACCTTTCAGGAGAAAACACCTATGATGAAGCGTTTGTTTCGGCTCATTCCGCTTGCGGCGATCATTGCGGCCGCTATTTTTACGTCTGACGGCAACATCAGCCACGCTCAACCGCCGGTGAGTGACGGCATTTATATGTTCGGGCGAATCGATAACGATAAAGGCAAATCAGGAATTTTCGGTCGAAGCCGTAAAGATCTGAAAGACCGGGACTGGTGCGTTTTCGTTGTTGGCGGCGATAAGGTCTATAAAATGTCCCTGATCGACCGAAGCGTTCACGAGCTTTACATCAACGGAAAACGAATCGAGGACAGTCTGATCTGGAAGCACACGGCCGAATTCAAACCGTATCTCGAAAAGTACTGGCGCGTTCAGGAGCTCGAAAAAGAATCCGCCAATCTTGACCGTCAAATGAAGCCGATCGAGGCCAAGATCGAAGCTGTGAGCAAAGAAATGCAAAAGCTCGATAAGATCGAGGAGCGTCTCGACCGAGGAGCCAGCGGTTTCGCCGACGACCGTAAAAGCCTGAGCGAAGCCCGCCGACGCATTTCCTCGACCGAGCGCGAACTGAGCCACGAACTCGAAGGCTTCGCCCGCCAGCAGGACGCGATCGGCAAACAGCACGAATCGCTCAATCTGATGGAAGATCTCGACAAGGTCCTGAAACAGATCGGCACTGACCTTCAATCTCTCGGCGTAGTAAAAACTACATCAAATCTGTCGTTCAAGCTCAGTAACGTCGAACTCATCGTCAACGGCAAAACCGTCTCGCCGGAGATTTTCGACCTTCTAAAAGCGAGATATATCGTTGGTGAAAGCGGCGAATCGGGATTTTTATTTCGATGGAAAGGCGATATTTAATTTTCATTGTCGCCAGCCGCTGCAACGTGAGAACATATCACGTTGAAAACGCGGCTTTCTAAAACTACACGGATCATCAGAACGATCGTTCTCGTCCTCTGGGCGGCGGTCGTTTTGGTGTGTGTGGGGACGTATATTTACGATCCGTCGAAGTTCACGGCGGAGAATATTGCGGAATTCTTGCGGCGGTTCAGCGGTTTGATATGGGTGATCTATCTGGCGTTCTCCATCGTTCGGGGCATCACGCTGCTGCCGTCGACGCCGTTGGTTCTGGCGGGAACCCTGCTTTTCCCTGATCAGCCGTTTGCGGTCCTCGGCGTGTCGATGACGGGCATTCTGCTATCGTCGACAATGATCTATTTCTTTTCGGAATATCTCGGTTTCAACGAATATTTTGAGGGCCACAAACCCGAACTCACCCACAAAATAAAGGCGAAACTCGAACATCCTCTGGGGTTTCTCTTCGTTGCCGGATGGGCTTTCTTTCCACTCGTACCGACCGATCTGGTCTGTTATCTCGCTGGCACAACGAAGATGAATTACTGGAAATTCATCGCCGCGATCTTTGTCGGCGAGTTAATTCTGTGTATTTGCTTTATTTTTTTCGGCGGGTCGCTGTTAAAATTCGTGCGATAAAATAAAAATTATCGTATTTTATAAGCCGCAGTTCTAAATTTTGCATCTTAGGTTCGGAGGAATTTTTTACGTGAAAGATTGTAATGAAGTTGTAGATTGTTCGGGTCGCCGTGAGTTCTTGGTCAAGGCGGCGTTTCTGGCTGGTGGTTTAGCTCTGACACTGTCAGGCGCGGGCAAATTGCTTGGTAACGCGTTGGATGATGTGGTCGTCAACATCGACGAAAAAAGCCCGCTGCATAAAGTAGGCGGTTCGACCGTCGTTGCCGGACCGGCAGGAAAGATCATCGTCGTCCGTACAGGCGAGACCGAGTTCGTCGCGTATGCCGCCGCCTGCACTCACAAAGGCACAACGGTCGAATACGATGCCGGTAAAAAACAGTTCGTATGTCCGAATCACGGCTCGACGTTTGACGCGACCACCGGAGCCCGCACCGGCGGCCCGGCAAAGACGGACCTTACGTCGTACAAAGCGACCGGAACCTCCACATCGGTGACGGTAAAGACCAGCTAAATAATTCCACTGCAAAATTACGCCCGCGCGATCATTCACGATTGCGCGGGTTTTGTTTTTGGATATATAATCCCGCGCATCGATTCATCAAGAAAATTTGCTCTCACGAACTTTAGATCTAGGAGGGATCCATGGCGCACGCACCTCAGCAGGTAGAAATAAACGAAGACAAAATGCATGCCTTTTTAGGTAAGGTCGTTGGCGATTTTGGAGCGAGCCTGAGCACGATGCTCGCATACATCGGCCACAAGTTAGGCCTTTATAAAGCTTTAGCGGATTCCGACGGATTGACGCCCGCCGAGCTCGCCGCAAAAACGGATACGACCGAACGTTACGTCCGCGAGTGGCTGATCAACCACGCGAGCGGAGATTACGTCCATTACGATCCCGCGAGCGGCAAATTCTCAATGCTGCCCGAACAGGCGGTCGCTTTGACCGACGAAGACAGTCCGTTCTACGTCGGCGGTGGATTTTATGTGATAAAGGCAATGGTCGGCGCTCAGGCACGAATAGCGGAATCGTTCGAAAAAGGCGGCGGCATGCTTTGGGGCGAGCACGACTCAGACCTGTTCGTCGGAACCGAGAAATTCTTCCGGCCTGGCTACACGGCCCATCTCATAAATTCGTGGATTCCGGCGTTGTCGGGAATTAAGGAGAAACTCGAGGCCGGAGCAATGGTCGCCGACGTTGGCTGCGGCCACGGAGCCTCGACAATAATTATGGCAAATGCCTTTCCGAATTCACGGTTCTACGGTTTTGATAATCACGAGGCTTCGATCGGCACAGCCCGGAGCAAAGCCGAAGCCGCCGGGCTCAGCGACCGGGTTCATTTTGAGGTAACGGGTGCATCCGACATTCCGCTCGACGGTTTTGACCTGATCTGCTTTTTCGATTGCCTGCACGACATGGGCGACCCGCACGGAGCCGCGAAACGTGCTCGCGAGGCTCTGGCCGATGGCGGAAGCTGCATGATCGTCGAACCGATGGCGGGGAACACGGTTGAGGAGAATTTCAACATCGTCGGCCGCACGTTCTCGGGTGCGTCCACGCTCTGCTGCACGGCGAATTCGCTCGCTCTCGGCGGTCCGGCACTCGGAGCTGTCGCCAGCGAGGACGCTCTCCGCGAGGTTGCGGTCTCGGCGGGCTTCGGTTCGTTCGAAAGGGTGTCCGAAACTCCATTTAATCGCATTTATGAAGCAAAAGTGTGACGAGTATCACCCAAACTGAAGAACAACTAGCCGAAAATTAGATCATGTTCCAGCCGAACGTGGAAAATTTTGCCGCCGTCTCCCGCAAAGGGACGGCTTTTTTCGCCGCGCTGACATAAAGGAGGAAATATGTACACAAGAACAAAAATAGTGGGTATTTTTCTTTCACTGATAGTTTCGGTAGTCGCGGTCCATGCCCAGGCTGGCTCGGACAAAAGCTCATACTCGGGATACAAGGGTTTGCTCGTAGGAGCAGCGAACGCCGATGTTCGAGCTAAACTCGGCAACCCGAAGGAAAAAACGGAGACGATGGACCTATTTGTGGTCTCAGACAACGAATCCGTTCAGTTTTACTACGATGCCGGGCAAAAGGTAACAGCCATCATGATGACGTATTCTGGCGATCTGAAAGCGGCACCGACGCCGATGGATCTCTTTGGCGAGGATGTCGCTCCGAACGCCGAGGGAGGCATGTTCAAGATGGTCCGCTACCCGAAATCAGGTTTCTGGATCTCGTATAACCGTACGCCGGGCAGCGATGCGGTCGTCAGCATTGCTATCCAAAAGATCTTATAAAAGCGGCACATAGGAGCTGATCGGCTGCCTTGCGGTTCACGGCGGTTTGTCACCGGACTGCTTATCGAATAGAATGCCTAAAAGTCACCTCCAATGGCCGCTTCCAATGGCGAGATAATTTATGACCACGATAGGTATTCCGAAAGAGATACATCCGGGCGAGAAGCGCGTTGCCGCGACGCCGCAAACGATCCTAAAACTAAAAAAGCTGGGCTTTGATGTCGTCGTCGAGTCGCACGCCGGACACGGCATCAACACGATCGACAGCGAATACCGCGAAGCCGGGGCGACGATAATCGAGGGCACGAAAGAGCTTTGGGCCGCCGCGGACGTGATCATGAAGGTGCGTCCGCCCGAGGAGAACAAGGAACTTGGCGTTCACGAAGCCGACCTTTTGAACGAAGGTGCGACTCTAGTCGGGTTTATCTGGCCCGCCCAAAACAAGGAAATGCTCGACCGACTGGCCAAGCGAAAGGCCACGGTTTTCGGCATGGACTGCGTTCCGCGTATCACACGTGCCCAAAAGATGGACACGCTGTCAGCAATGGCAAATATCGCGGGATATCGCGCGATCATTGAGGCGGCGAATCACTTTCCACGCTTCTTTACAGGTCAAATAACTGCCGCCGGCAAGATCGATCCGGCCAAGGTCTTGGTTATCGGAGCCGGTGTTGCCGGGCTTTCGTCGATCGGTGCGGCAAAGGGTTTAGGAGCGATCGTGCGGGCATTTGACCCGCGTTCGGCGACGAAAGACCAGGTAGCATCGATGGGAGCGGAATTCCTCGAACTCGACATCAAGGAAGAGGGCGAAGGCAAAGGCGGTTACGCCAAGCAGATGTCTGACGACTTTTTGAAAGCCGAGATGGCACTGTTCGCCGCTCAGGCGATGCAGGTCGATATTATCGTCACGACGGCTCTCATCCCCGGCAAACCTGCTCCAAAACTGATCACACAAGGCATGGTCGAATCGATGAAGCCCGGCTCGGTCATCGTCGATCTCGCCGCCGAACAAGGCGGCAACTGTGCCCTGACCGAACCCGGAACCGTCGTCAAACACAAGGGCGTCTCGATCATCGGCTACACAGACCTGCCATCCAGAATGGCCTCGATGTCGTCACAGTTGTACGGAGCGTGCATCGTCGCTCTGCTCACCGACCTTGCCAAGGCCCCGGCGTCTGACGCTGCGGCTGCCGGGTCAGAACCGGGAGCGGTAGCGACTGGGTCTTCCGACGCAGAAACCAAGATCCACGTTAATCTCGAAGACGAGGTCGTCCGCGGAGCCATCGTTCTGCACGAAGGCAAGATGATGTGGCCGCCGCCTGCACCGCCTACTCCGGCTGCACCGCCGGAACCTGGTGTTCCGACCAAGAGCAGTGCCGCCGTCGCCGCCGCCGCACCAAAAAAATCCGGCGGACACGGCCACGACGAAGGTACCGGAGCGAGCCCGTGGCTGCTCGCAGTGGTCGGGCTCGTTCTCGTCGGCATCGGATTCGTCGCTCCAGACACAACGCTGTCGCACTTTACGGTATTCATGCTCGCGTGCTTCGTCGGCTATCAGGTCGTCTGGAACGTCAAACCAGCCCTGCACACACCGCTCATGTCCGTCACCAACGCCATCAGCGGCATCATCCTCGTCGGCGGAATGCTCCAGCTAGGCGGCACGAACATGAACGTCACGACAATCCTCGGAGCGGTCGCCGTCCTGATCGCCGCGATCAACATCGCTGGCGGATTTTTGGTGACGAATCGCATGCTGGCGATGTTTAGGAAATAGCTCGATAAGAATGTTTGAGAGAAAAGATCTCATTGATGACTTTATTGCCAAAGTTACTTCGGTCGATTTTGAGGATTACGGGTCCTTCAAAATCACTCAGATTAGCGGAAATGATGACGAAATCGCCCTCGACTGTTTGATCACAATAGACGACGATGGAGATTTCCCAAAATCTTGGATCGTTAAAGCGAGTGGCGTTCGAAAGAATGCCGTGTCGCTAGGCTGGGTTGATAATGTTAGTTTTCATACGGATCACGTTCTGTTGAAGGAATTTAGTGACCCCGTTTTACGCTTGGGGTTTCGCGGGGTTCCAGAAAATCCGTTAGCCGTACTTGGATCACTGTACAAATCTCATGTCGAGTATTCGAATTCGTGGATAGATTTCTCGGCGTTTTTTCATGATCGAGAAGTAACGAGTTTATTGAAGAGTGGTTTTGGAGTCTTAGCGGAGGGGCCTAAATCATTCGTAGACATTTACGATGGGGTACTTCGATCTTACGGAATCGAAACTAAAATATCGGGAACGCGCGACCCTGTCGAATGGAGTGGCTCCGAGTTCAAAGAATATCCTAAATTGAAGGTATTAGTTTTCGATCACAGGTTTGTCGTAGCAGAACATGTTTCGGCAACATTCAGCCAAATATCAGACTAGATGCAACAAAGCCTAATCACAATCGCCTACATCGCCGCGAGTGCGTTGTTTATTTTGAGCCTCGGCGGCCTGTCGAGGCAGGAAACTGCCCGTCGCGGGAATCTTTACGGCATTTTGGGAATGCTGATCGCTCTGGTTGCGACTGGTGCGGCGATGAACGTCGGCGGGCTGCCGGTGCTGATCGGTGCGCTCGTTCCCGGTCTGGTCATTGGAGCGATCCTTGCGAGCCGTGTTCAGATGACATCGATGCCGGAGTTGGTCGCGATACTGCACAGTTTTGTGGGCCTCGCGGCTGTCTTGGTCGGGTTTGCGACGTATCTCGGGCCGCACAAGCAGATGACGCCCGCGGAGCTGAATCTGCATACGGCCGAAGTATTTATTGGTGTTTGCATCGGCTCGATCACGTTTACGGGCTCGGTCATCGCCTTCCTTAAATTGCGCGGCTCGATCGGCGGTAAACCTTTCATGCTGCCGGGCAGGCACATGATAAACCTCATCATGCTGATCGCGACGGTTGGGCTCGGTGTTGCATTTTTCATGTCGCCAAGCCATGAAACTGGCCAGTGGCCGCTGATCATCGCCACGGTCCTAACGGGAATCCTCGGCATCCACTTCATCATGGCGATCGGCGGCGCTGATATGCCGGTAGTCGTTTCGATGCTCAACAGTTATTCGGGATGGGCTGCCTCAGCGGCGGGTTTTATGCTCGGTAACGACCTGCTCATTATAACTGGTGCTCTCGTCGGGTCCTCAGGTGCGATCCTCTCGGCGATCATGTGCAAAGGCATGAACCGCTCGTTCGTCAGCGTTATGCTTGGGGGATTTGGAACGGAGAGCAGCAGCTCGATCAGCAGTGCAGCGGCACCCGCCGGCGAGGTTCATTCGGTCGATGCGACAGGTGCAACCGAACTTTTGCTTGATGCGAAGAAAGTCATCATCGTCCCTGGTTACGGCCTCGCGGTTGCACAAGCTCAACACTCGCTGGCTGAGGTCTGCAAAATTCTAAAAGAAAAAGAGGTGGACGTTAGGTTTGCGATCCACCCGGTCGCCGGACGCCTGCCCGGCCACATGAACGTCCTGCTCGCCGAGGCAAACATCCCGTACGACATCGTCTTCGAAATGGACGAGATCAACGATGACTTCCCCTCGACCGACGTCGCCTGGGTCATCGGAGCCAACGACATCGTCAACCCCTCAGCCATGGACGACCCCGGCTCACCAATAGCCGGCATGCCCGTCCTCCACGTCTGGGAATCACGCCACTGCATAGTAATGAAACGCGGTATGGCCAGCGGATATGCTGGGGTGGACAATCCACTGTTCTACAAGGACAATACGCTAATGCTATTCGGCGATGCTAAGAAGGTGGTGGATGAGATATTGGGTGTGATGCGGGGATAAAGAGCCTATGAAAAAGCTACTTTTATTGGCAGTTATGCTTCTCACCGTCGGATCGGTCGGCGCTCAAAACTCGAAAGCCTCAAAAGTCCTAATAGAGGCAGACCAAGCGTGGCTCAAGGTCTTCGCCGCAAAAGACCTGGCCTCGGCCGAACATTGTCTTGAAGACGGCTCCGTTATGGCTCCGAATCTGCCGGCCGCGAACGGTAAGGACGGGATCCGCAAATTATTTTCAGGTTTCTTTGCCCTTCCGGATTTCAAGATCAAATGGACTCCCAATAAGATCTCGATTTCCGGCGATATGGGCGTAACTTCGGGCGTTTACGAGATGAGCTTCGGCCTGCCCGACAATAAAACGCTCAACGACACCGGCAAATATGTCACCGTCTGGAAAAAAGATGGATCAGGAAAGTGGAAGGTCTGGCTCGACATTTTTAACTCAGACAAACCGGCCTAAGAAAATAGTCGGCCCTTCGGCTATATGCAAATTATGAACGGTGGAGATCCACCAGAAGATGAGAAACCTAGTCGCTAATTGTGTCGCCGAGCACTCGGCGATTTTTAGCGTAGGTGACAATCGCGGCAACAATCGCAGAAATTGTTCCAACCATTAAGCCTCCGAAAAAACCAACATACTCAAACGCTATAAATGCCATCGCAGGTTCATCGCAAGGATCGTAGGGCCTTGGGGGACAAACAGCGGTATACATCACATAAAAGCCAAACGCAGAAAAGGATCCATAGATCAGCAAAAATCCCGCAAGGCCGCATATGAAGGCACTTTTAACTGGATGTCGCAATTTCATTCGTGATTCACACCCACTTCAGTCGGCACCTTCTAGAGTGCCACGGTGCAAAGAAAGGTTCATCAGTTCTAACCTGCTAACAGATTTGCCTTTCACCAAATGCTCTTCGATAATCTCGGCCACATCATCAGCCTGAACTTGTCCGTATAAAGTTCCATCCGGATAGACCATGACGGCCGTTCCGACGGTGCAGAAGCCGATGGAGCCGCATTCGGTTAATAGGATCTCGCCCATCGGGTTGCGGCCCTTGGTTTCTTTGCCTTGACGGAGGCCTTTTTCGACCAGGATGCGGTTGAATTCGTCTCTAACGTCCTGGGCTCCAACGGCATTGCAGGATTTGCCGGTGCAGACGAAAACCTGACGCTTGATCGGAGCCTTGAGCATCGGGGCAAGTTTCTCGAGTTCTTCGCGGTCGGTAACAAATTTCGGTTTCGCCATAGGAAAATTTAACCACGAAAGCACACGAAAATACACCAAGGAAACGACTCCGACTTTGTTCCTTCTTTGTGAATTTCGCGTATTTTCGTGTTTAGAAGATTTATCCAGCAGCCTCGACCATGTTCAAACCCTTAACGCTTTCGAAGCCGGGAACGATCTCTTTATCGAGTGCGGGCATCAGGTCGGTCGTGCGTCTGTAGCCGGACAGGTCGAGATATAGTTTCTTTTTGAGGAATCGCTCCGGAGCTCCTGCAAATCGGGCGAGCGGGTATTTGATGCCTTGTCCGAAAAGCTTTTTGCCCATCATTTTGTAGTAGATCGGTACCCCGAACTGCCATTGCCAACGCGAACGCGAACCGCCGTAGAAGTCGAGGTTATAACGCCAGCAGGTGAAGAAAAATTCCCATTGCAGGTCGGTCATTTCAACTAATTTCACGCTTTCCTTCTTCTGCATTCGCGTATTCTCAAGCGGAACGAACCACGTCGGCACGAACATCCCTTTCGCTCCCTGCAATTCGTAAAGGAGGTCGAGCGAGAGCTTGGTGTCCTCGTCAGTTTCGCCCGGCAAACCGATTATGAACGTGCAGAACGGGTACCAGTTGTTCCGATTCAGTATCTCCATTCCCTTTAGCACAACGTCACGCCACTGATTCGCTTTGTAAGGGTATGCCTTGCCCTTCATGAACGTCTCAAACAGCCGCGGGCTGCCGGTTTCGAGGCCGATGATCGGGTCGATGACGCATTTGCTCGGGTCAGTGGAATGATCGTGATGCAGATGCGAAAAAGGCACGACGTGCGGCGACAATTTCTCGATCAGATCCGGATGCCGAACGACCGGGGCCATCGTGATGTGCGATGTCTGCAGCGTTTCGATGCCGGGAACGGCTTTGACAGACTTGAACAAATTTATCAGAGCGTCCGTATTCGGCGTAAAATTTGGGCCTTGTTCGTAGAGGAACATGTCCTCGCTCGCCAGCATGATCTCTGTCGCACCTTCTACGGCGTTGGCGTGAGCGTTCGCGAGAATGTGATCCATCGGAAAACTGCGGCCGACCTTCGTCGCAGGTGAGCAGAACTGGCAGCCGCGCCCACAACCGCGTGTGATCTCAACGACGCCGAACGTCGAGCGGTGCTTCACGATCGGGATCTCTTCGACCGTTGGTTGATCGGTTTTTGGAATACGGATGATTCGTTCGAGCGTCGGATCCCCGGCAATGATCCGTCTGAAAATATCGGAGAATACCCGTTCGATCTCGCCGTCGATCACGTAGTCGACATTGAATTCATCCAGGCGTCCGGCCTTCTCTAATTGCCAGGCACCTGGCCCGCCGATTACGATCTTTGGGCGATACTTCTTTAGAATCGGATGCGTAACTATTTTCAGGAACTCCGCGGCATTGACCGGCATCAGATTCTCGCCGGCAAGTTTTGAATAGACGTCGGTCGCGTACGAAATGCCAAGGGGATTGTGGGCGTGGATGCCGACAACCTTGGTTTCGGGCCCGACAAATTTTTCGAGGTTCTCGTGATAACAAGTGACGACATCTGATTCGTCAAATTCGCGGAGCAGAAGGGATTCGACGACGCGAATGCCATTTGGAACGTATTTCGCACGGCCGTCCGGCCACGATTCGCACTTTAAGGCTTCGGGATGGATGAACTTCTTCCCGTATTTTGATGGAATTCCAGCCGATACCATCTGCTGCCAGATGCTGTGCTTCCATTCGCTAGCCTCGCTGGCCGAGGCCGTCAAAACGATTCTGGGTGAACTCATATGAGCATCCTTGTCGAAACCGCGTGCAAATTCTTTATTTAGCTATTTTAGACGCAAACGATAGAAATGCAACATTTTTTATGGACAGCCGTTCATCGTTAGGAAGGTAGCGAAGAAATCTGACTCATATGTTAGAATTTCACCAACGAAACACGTTCTATCACGATGGCGATCGGCATTATCATCCACATCACAGTCGGCACCGAAAAACGGACCGAATTCTTCTCTCAGGAACGAATTCGCATCGGTTCGGACGAGACCTGTGACCTGCAGATCCACGCTCCGCAGACGGGTGAGGACAAGCCGTGGTTCGATCTGGAAAATGCCGACGGGGTTTACCGCATCGTCGAATTTGCCGACGCCCTTTCGTTAAAGATCAATCAGAATCCGATCCGCCGCTATATAGCAATAACCGACGGCGACCTGATCGAGATCCCCGACGCCGGAATTTCCTTCGCGTTCTTCTCGCTCGAGACCAAATCTTCGCTGATCACAACGAACCGCGACCAGCGTCACATCTCGCGATTTATCGAGGATGCGGCGATCGAATCCGCGGCTTCGGTCAAACGCGACGATGCGAAAAATTTCCTTCGCGAATTCGTGCGGGAGTTGTTTCGCGAAATATCGTGGACAACGAAGCTCATCACGTTCGTACTTTTGCTTAGCTTCATCACGGGCATCTTGTATATAGGTTTTGCGGTCAATAGCGAGCTTCGTGAAAATCGCAAACAGGCTGAGGAGCAGGCAAACCTCATCAAGCGGCTCGAAGACAAGCTCGGCCAGGCGAGCGACCAGCTTGGCGAAGTCGAGAAAACCAACAAGGACCTAATGAAAACCGTTTCGCTCGCTCCAAATCTTCGGGTCGAATACGGCGGCGGGATCTGTTTGATCGTTGGCGTCTATGACCTCGTTGATAAAAAGAATGGCAAAGTTCTGCGTTACGCCGATTCTCAGTCCTTCAGACCAAACCCTTATGAGCCGATACAGTCAGAGGATCCTGCCCGGCCGATGATGCCGCCTCAGGTTGGGCTGACGACCGAGGGTAACGGTTCGACCGTAGAATACGATTTCATCGGAACTGGCTTCCATGTCGGCGGCGGCTATATCGTGACAAATCGTCACGTTGTGCAGCCGTGGGAGGAGGACGATCAGGTCCAGCAAATGATGTCCGCGGCAAACGGCCGAGCACGTCTGAAACGGCTCATAATATATTTCCCAAAGATCGCACAGCCGTTTCCGCTCAAGGTCCGGCAGTTGGGCGGCCGCGAAGATATCGCCATCGCTTCGATCGACCCGGCGATGCTTCCGGCCGAAATACCAACGATCCCGCTTGACGTCGACACTGATTCCGCAACGGTTGGGAAAACTGTCGTGACTATGGGATATCCGAGCGGCCCGGATCGTCTGCTCGCGATGGTAGATGATGATGAGGCGAAGTCGATCGATCAGAGGTTTGGCAATTCCCGCCAAAACCTGATCAATTTCCTCGCCCAGTCGCAAAAGATCGTTCCGTTGCTCACACAGGGAGCGATAACCGATCTCGACGCACGCCGTATGGTCCATGATGCCAAAACTGCCGAAGGCGGGTCTGGTGCTCCGCTGTTTGGTCAATCGGGCAAGGTAATCGGCGTGAACTTTGGCGTGTTTACCGAGAATACTGCCGCCAATATGGCTGTGCCGGTTCGCTTTGCACTCGAACTGCTCAAAAAGGCCGGTTGGGAATCGCCTGAGGAAAAACAGAAGAATGCCGATCAAACCCAGGTGGCCTCGAACGAGAGCAATTCAAACACGGCGACTCAGCCGAAATCTCAGTAATTTAGTTCGTCTTGTCGCTCGCAACGGGCTGATTCCTCGCGTTGATAGTCGTTTGCTCGGCCATCGGCATGGTCTCGCCGCAATCTTCCTGCGCGTCAGGTTCGTCAGGCTCACGACGCTTCTTTGGTAATGCAAAAGCCACGAGAAGAGCCAGAAAACACACGACGACGCCCACCCAAAAGACAGGCCGCACAGCCGCCGCCATAGCTTCTTGCAGAACATTCAGTGTTGCCGGCGTAAGTGTCGCTTTGGCTGCCGGATCGATCAGAGCGTTGGGATTTGAGGCGAACGTCGCAGCCTGTTCCGCCGTTAAAACGCTGTCAGCCGCATTCGCCGATCTGAGCAACTGCGTACTCAATCCTGAGGTCAAAACGGCTCCCATGATGGCCACGCCGAAAGCACCGCCAATTGCTCTCGAAAATTGATTCAGCGAAGTAACACTGCCCAATTGATGCCGCTGTACCGCCTGCTGAACCGCGATCAGCAGCGTAAGCATCGTCATTCCGAGACCGCAGCCGATCAATACGAGATCGACATAGAGGAAGTATTGCGGGGTTTGGCGGCTAAAATTCGCGAGGAATATGAAGCCAGTCGTCAGCACGACAAACCCGCAGATCGTCATAGCCCTATATCCTACCTTTAGCAGTAAACGCCCGCCTATGATCGACATCGAGACCCAGCTCAGCATCAACGGCGTAAGCAGCGAACCGGCTTTGGTCGCCGTCATTCCAAGGGCTCCCTGAGCATATAGCGGAATGAACGAGATCGCCCCGAACATCGCAATGCCCGCCAAGAAGCCGCAGGTTACCGAAACGGCGACCGTTCTGTCACGGAACAATTTGAACGGAATTATCGGATCCTTCGCCCGTTTTTCCGCCCATCCAAATAAGATCAGCAGCAGGAATCCACCGGCGAACAATACGAGATTCTCAGCCGACAGCAGCGAAGCCATCGAATTCCCGCCTTCGACCATGGCCAACATCAGCAAGCTGATCGCGAGCATCAGCGAAGCAGCTCCGGCGTAATCGATAACAGGTTTTTGAGTATTTTTCGGTTCCTTCAATGCAAAACCGATGATAATCGCGGCGGCGATGCCGATGGGCAAATTGATAAAGAACACCCAACGCCACGAAAGCTGATCCGTTATAAATCCGCCGATTATCGGCCCGATCACGCTCGACAACCCCCAAACACCGCTGAAATAAGCCTGCATTTTGGCCCGTTCCTTGATCGTGAAAGTATCGCCGATGATCGTCATGCCCAGCGGCACTAAAGCCCCGGCTCCAAGCCCCTGGATAGCACGAAAAACGATCAACTGCGCCATCGACCCGGCCATCCCCGAAAGCAGCGTGCCGAGCAGAAACACGCCTATCCCGATCTGATAAAGCAGCCGTCGCCCGTAGAGGTCAGAAAGCTTTCCCCAGACCGGCACCGTGACCGTCGAGGTCACCAGATATGCCGAAAATACCCAACTGTAATGATTGATCCCACCGAGCGAGGCGATAACCGTCGGCATCGCCGTTCCAACGACCGTCGCCTCTAGAGCAGCGATCGCCATTCCGGTCATTACGCCGATGGTTACTGCCCAACGCCGGCCATTCGACATCTCTAGCGTTGGGCGTTCGCCGTGTTCATCGATCAGGTCAGATGTAGCTTCCACAGGATTATTGTAATTATTCTAACGCTGAATCGAAAGACCTTGCTTACAAGAACTAACCGCGCTTTGTCGGGAAAGGGCAGTAGGTTGGCGCTCAAGCTGGTTTTCCGAAGCATCACGGAACGCAAGCTTTTAAGCAAATTTTTCCCGATCCTGCTCAGCGAGTTCGGATATTTTTATCATCAGATGGTCGGATATCTCTTTGTGTGTTCGCAAACGGTCGCCTTTTTCGTAGAAATCCGAGAGATCTATTTGTTCGCCGAACCATATCCTCACCTTTTCCCCGCCGGTCCAGTTCCCGAGGATCTGCTTCGGCAAGTCATTTCCAAGCCCGGCGATGAAAACCGGGATCACTTGTGGACGTGCTGAATAAATGACCTTTCCGACTCCGGGCTGAGCCGGAAGCATATCGTACGGCCCACCTTCAAGATTACGTTTGCCTTCCGGATGAAATCCGATCATATGGCCGCGGCCTTCGGAGCAAATCTGGATCAGCCGGCGCATCGAATATTTATCGAACTCGCGTTTCTTAACCTCACGGTCCTCGCGAAAGAATGGTGGATACATCGAGAACCATCCCATGACAAAATTCACGAACCAGCCAACCGGATTGTCATAAAAGAATTTTGCTCGAACCGGGAAAAAAAGCGTGATAGGACGCTTGGTTCGCCGAAATATTACGCTCGAAACCGTGTACATATCGAAAAACGAGCGATGGTTTGCCACGAGCATCAATGGCCGTTCAACGTCAGATCTCTCGACATTTTCGATGCCGAAAACGTTCATTAGGTTATACGTCGCGATCAAGATCCATAGCGAACCGATATGTCGCTGACAAAACGTCATCAAACGCTTCCAAACACCGAGATTCATCCGGTGAGCAAGCCGAAATCCGACCCGTTCTGAACCGTCCAGCACGGCCAGTTCAGCCGCATCTGGAATCAATGGCACCGACGCGATCGTAATGGCTTTATGTTGTGCTCTTTCCAGCAAATCCGGCTCCATAGGCAAACCGTAATGTTAGCATTTTTGCAACGCTCAAACGAGGCAGATGCAAAATTCATAACGAACCGTGATAGTAGTTCGTTATAGCGGTAAAAATCGTAGACATGGGTTCAGATATTTCATAAACTATAAAAACCAATTTAAAAAATGGACCTCGATCTCGTTTTCGAGGTTATTGTTGTCCTTTACCAAGTATTTACTTTTTAGGAGAATCAGAATGTCACTTACCAGGTCAGTTACCGCAGCAGTAGCCTGTCTGATGTTTCTCTTTTCGGCGATCGCCATATCAGCGATCACCCGCGGAGAGCTTTGGACGGCTATCGATGATAGTGAACTTAGGCTCCGGCCCGTCGAACGGACGCGCACACCGGACCATTATCTTGCATTCCGTCTAAATAAAGATGAATTGCAGAGGAAATTAGCTTCAGCACCGGAAGAATTTTCGCGATCTGCCGATCAACAGATCATCGAGCTTCCGTTGCCAAATGGAAAGCTTGGCAGATTTAGCTTTGAGCATTCGCTGATCGTCGAGAAAGGGCTGCTGGATAAGTACCCCGAGCTCGGTGCGACTTACGTCGCTCGCGGTATCGACGACCCGACAGCGACTGCACGTTTTGATTTTCTGCCGAGTGGGTTCCATGCAATGATCCTGTCCAACGATGGAACTGTGATGATCGATCCGTACGCCAGCGGCGACACTGAAAATTACGTAACCTATCGAAAAGACGATCTCGGACGTTTGAATAATTTCAGTTGCGAAGTGGGCGAAACCACGCTCGATTCGATGCTTAATGATCAGCTTGCTGAAGTAGGTAAGGCGATCGGTGGACGCCCTGAGGTGACCTCAGGAACCCAACTCCGTGTTTATCGTCTGGCTCTTGCGGCATCGAACGAATACGCCGTCGCTGTCGGCGGGAACACTGTCGCCGGCACTCTGGCAGCTCAGGTTCTCATCATGAACCGCGTTAACGGCGTCTACGAACGTGATCTGGCGATCAGAATGGTCATGATCGCGAATAACGACCAGATCGTTTATGCGGGCAACAATATGAATTGCCCGGTCGGCACCGGCGGTACGGCATGTACCGCGGCGAATGACCCTTATACGAATAACAACGGCAGCACGATGCTCGGTGAAAATACAACGGTTTTGAACCAAGTCATTCTGACCGCAAACTACGACATCGGCCATGTTTTTAGCACGGGCGGTGGCGGTGTTGCAACACTCAACGGCCCTTGCGGAGCTAACAAGGCCCGCGGCGTTACTGGTTTGACGAACCCGGTCGGTGATCCTTTTGCGATCGACTATGTCGCACACGAAATGGGCCACCAGTGGGGAGCTAACCACACTTTTAACAGCACGACAGGCAGCTGCGGCGGTGGTAACCGCTCGGCGACCTCGGCCTATGAACCGGGCAGCGGTATCACGATCATGGCTTATGCCGGTATCTGTGGAAACCAGAACCTCGCGCTAAACAGTATCGACACCTTCCATGTGAAGAGCTTGGAGGCGATCGTTGCCTACAGCCAAACCAGCACCGGAAACACCTGTGCTGTAACTACGAACACGAATAACACGCCGCCGACGGTTTCGGTTGTGGGCGGACCGACATTTGACATTCCAAAGCAGACCCCTTTCACCCTGACGGCAACGGGCAGCGACGTGAATGGCGACACGCTTTCGTTCGATTGGCAGGAATATGACCTCGGAGCTGCTTCGACTGCAGTGCCAAATACTGACGCGGGTGGAGCTCTTCCGATCTTCAGGCCATATCTGCCAACGGCAAGCGGCTCCAGAACGTTCCCATCGCTCACGTACATTCTCAACAATTCGAACGTACCTCCGGGAGCCTTTGGCGGAAGCCTTTTGACCGGCGAACTAATGCCGCAGATCGGCAGAGCGATGGTCTTTCAGGTTATCGCCCGTGATAACCGTGCAAACGGCGGCGGTATCAACACCGCGACGGCAACCGTCAATGTAGATGGTGCTAGCGGACCGTTCCAGATCACTTCGCAGCCGGCAGGAACCAGTTTCCAGCAGGGTTCGACGCAGACGGTTACCTGGGATGTTGCCGGCACGACCAATGCTCCTGTAAGCGCAGCGACGGTCAAGATCTCGTACTCGACGGATGGCGGAAACACGTTCCCGACCACATTGGCCGCAAGCACGGCGAACGATGGCTCGGAAAGCGTTGTCATCCCGGCCGGCCTGACAACTCAGGCTCGTATCAAGGTCGAAGCAGTCGGCAAGATCTTCTTTGACATCAATGACGGAAATATCAACGTGGTGAGTGGTGTGGTTCCGACTCCGACGCCTACACCGACGCCTACACCGGCTCCTTCTCCGACACCGACGCCGGGCGTAGGACAGACGGCAAGCTACACTGGTCCTGCGGTGACGATTCCCGACAATAACACGACCGGCGTAAACATTCCCGTAGTGGTAGGAACCGCCTGTACTATCACTGATCTTAACTTCCGTTTTGATGGAACACAGAGTGCGACAGTCGGCGACACTGGTGTCGGTGTTACCCATTCTTGGGTTGGCGATCTGATATTCAAACTTACATCGCCGGGTGGGACGACCGTTACATTCTTCGATCGTCCGGGTGTTCCTGCATCGACGGTAGGATGCAATAACAATAATCTCGCTCAACTCATCCTTGATGATGATGGCGGATTTGCCTCGATCGAAGGTCAGTGTGATGCAGCTGGAGATGGAGCGGCTTTCCCGGTCGGCTCATTCTCACCTAATAATGCCCTCTCCGCATTTGACGGTCAGAGTGCGGTTGGAACATGGTCCCTAAACGTCACGGATAATGCTTCGCTGGATACTGGTACGGTCAACCGCTTCTCGCTTGTGTTTACCTGTGCCGCTGGTGGAGCGACGCCGACTCCAACGCCAACTCCAACGCCAACTCCAACGCCAACCCCGACGCCTACACCAACCCCGGTTGCGAGCCCGACGCCGACGCCAACACCTGCAGTAACGCCGACGCCAACTCCGACCCCGGTATCGACGCCGACACCAACTCCGACGCCAACAACGCGTACGATCAGGGTGGTAAACGTATCGACGCTGCCTGGACAACAGGTTTTGGTTTCGATCGAGATGCTTTCGCAGGGTAATGAGGCATCAGCGAGTTTCTCGGTCCAGACTGACCCGACGATCTTCAGCAGCCCGCTTGTCACACTGGGAAGCGGAGTTCCGGCGGGCACCAATTTGGGTACCAACCTGAACGACGCCGCAGCTGGACGTGTCGGTATTCTGGTCGATTCGGTCAACAACTATACGGCCGGTACTCGCCAGATGGTGACCATCCGTTACAACGTATCTCCGACTGCTCCGCTTGGTTTGTCGCCAGTGACATTTGTTGGCGTTCCCACCTCGCAGAGCGTTTCGAGTGCAACGGGAACTTTGCTCACCACCACATACACGGGAGGAAACATCCAGGTCGGATCAACCGCCGCAGGCGTTGTCGTTTCGGGCCGTGTTTTGACCCCTGACGGTCGAGGCCTGAGAAACGCGACGGTTACGATAACGTCGCCTGATGGAACCAAGCACACGGTTACGACCAGTTCGTTTGGATACTATCAGTTCACCGACGTCGAAGCTGGACAATCATATGTCATGGGCGTAGCGTCCAAGCGCTACAGATTCAGTACTAGGATCGTCCAGGTCGTTGATACGCTTTCAGATGTCGACTTCATTGGTCTCGAATAAACCGGGGCTTTCAAACTAACAAGAGGCTGCCTGAAGATCGATTCAGGCGGCCTCTTCTTTTTATGATAATGTAGGCAGAAAAGAGTCGCGGTTTTCCCGTAAGTCTAAACTTTACAATGAGTTAGCAGCGATGCAGCGTTCCATTTTGCACATCTAATTTTTGGAACAGCAAATTGAACGGCTAATTCTTGTAAATAAAGAGGATAAGCTGTTCCACTTGCGCTAAAAATCGAAAGAATTCGGTGGTGTCAATCGATATTGAAATACTTAGCGTCGGGATGGTGAATTATTATCGCCGACGTCGATTGCTCGGGATCAAGCTGGAACTCTTCAGTGAGCTCGACATCGATCCGTTCAGGCTGTAGAAGCTCGAATATCTTCGTCTGGTCTTCCAAATTCGGGCAAGCCGGATAGCCAAAACTGTATCGTGAACCTTGATACCCTTGGTGAAAAAGCTTTGCAAGCTCAGGAGCATCGTTCCCCGCTATTCCAAGCTCCTCACGAATGCGTTTGTGCCACATTTCGGCAAGTGCCTCAGCCGATTCGACCGAGAGGCCGTGGAATAGCAAATAATCGGTATAATTGTCGCTCTTAAAGAGTTTCGCCGAATGCTCGCTCGCTTTCCGGCCCATCGTAACAAGATCAAACGCAACAACATCGATCACGCCCGACTCAACAGAAGCGAAATAATCAGCAAGGCAGAGATTCTTACTACCCCGCTGTTCGACCGGCTGACGTGGGAACGTAAATCGCAAACGCTCCGTCTTTTCGTCGTCCTGATAAATGATCAGATCGTTCCCCGACGACTGACATGGGAAATAACCATAAACGAGCTTTGCCTCAAGCAGCTTTTCACGGATCGCCTGAGCCTTGATCTCCCTGAACTTCGGGTAAACCGTTTCATCGAGGATCGCTTCGTATTCCTCTTTCGATTTGCGGCCCTGTTTGTACTGCCATTGGCCTTTGAACAGAGCGGTTTCGTTTATGAAATCAAAGACCTTAGTTAGGTCGGTTATCTCAACGACTTTCGATCCATAGAACGGGGCTTTCGGTCGTTGCACATCCTGCGAGGTCTCCGACCTCGTCGCGTGAGTCGTATCGCCCGCCGAACGTGACGAAACGCGAGCTGCCGCCTTGCCTAGTTTTGCATCTTCGCCAACCAGGTCCTCAGCATCAACGACGGTCTGGATATTGTCGCTCAGCCCGCTTGCATCGGATATCAATTCCGATTTTTTATTCACAACTCCGGCCTCTCCGCTCGTAAGCTCATCCATCGCGTGTAGGCCATCAAAGGCGTCGCGAGCATAGAACAGCTGTCCGTTGTAAAGCGGTATCAGGTCCGAATCGACGTAACGCCGATTTAGGGCCGCTCCACCGAGGATCACGGGTACATTGATGCCGCGTTCGTTCATTAACTCGAGGTTATCACGCATGATAAGCGTAGATTTGACCAGCAAACCACTCATCCCGATAGCGTCGGCTTTAGTTTCATCCCACGAACGCAGGATGTCGTCGATCGGCTGTTTGATGCCGAGATTTACAACTTTGTAGCCGTTATTGGTGAGAATGATATCGACCAGATTTTTGCCGATGTCGTGAACGTCTCCCTTAACCGTTGCGAGTACGAGGACGCCCTTGTTTGATCCCTCGACCTTTTCCATAAATGGCTCGAGAAATTTCACGGCCGCTTTCATCGATTCCGCCGACTGCAGCACAAATGGCAGCTGCATCTGGCCCGAACCGAAGAGGTCGCCGACCGTTTTCATTCCGTCGAGCAAAATATCATTGATGATCTCAAGCGGTGGATATTTCTCTAGAGCGACCTTTAGCGAATCTTCGAGCCCGATACGTTCTCCATCGATGATGTGATGTTTGAGCTTTTCCTCGATCGGCAGATTCGAAATATCGGGCTTGATCGACTGTGCCGTCTTGCCCTGGAACATATTCGAGAATTCGCCGAGGGGATCGTAGATACAGATATCTCCCTCAAATTTTCGACGGTCATAGATCAGGTCGCGGGCAGTATCGATCTCGTGTTCTGTAAACCGCATCAGCGGCAGAATCTTCGAGGCGTTCACTATCGCCGAGTTCATTCCGGCTTCGACGCAATCGTGAAGGAATACAGAATTCAGCACGACGCGTGCAGCTGGATTCAGGCCGAATGAGATGTTCGATACACCGAGAATGATATTCGCAACGGGCATCTCTTCATGGATCTGCCTGATCGCGTTGATCGTCTCGACGGCGTTCCGGCGATCTTCTTCGATGCCGGTCGAGATCGGTAGAGCCAACGGATCAAAGAAAATATCGTGAGGCTCAATACCGAACTCGGCAGCCTGTTGGTAAGCTCGACGAGCGATCTTAACCTTGTCATCGAACGACCTTGCCATTCCATTTTCATCGATCAAACCGATGACAACACCTGCTCCAAACCGTTTTGCAAGATCCAGAACCTTGAGAAAACGCTCTTCGCCGTCCTCGTAATTTGTGGAATTTAGCAGAGATTTTCCGCCCGCGTGTTCGAGCCCGGCTTCCATCTTTTCCCACTCGGTCGAGTCGAACATGAGCGGAATTTTTACCGCCGTCGCAAGCCGCGAAGCGAGTTCGTGCATATCGGCAACGCCGTCGCGGCCGACAAAATCGACGTTGACGTCGAGAATGTGCGCACCTTCTTTCTCCTGCGATTTTGCTAGAGAAACTAGTCCGTCCCAATCCTCAGCATCGAGCAGATCGCGCATCTTCTTCGAGCCCGAGGCGTTTACACGCTCACCAACGATCAAAAACGAGGCGTCCTGAGTGTAAGGCTGTTGAAAATAAATCGACGATGCAGACGGTGCTAATTTCGCACCACGCTGTTTCGGCGAAACGCCCGACAAACGCTCGACAACCAGCCGCAAATGCTCCGGCGAGGTTCCGCAGCAGCCGCCGACAATGTTGGCTCCAAAATCATTGGCAAAATGCTCGACCTGAGCCGCGAAGCTTTCAGGCGTTTCGTCATAATGCTGCTTGCCGTCTTTTACTTCGGGCAACCCCGCATTTGGCAGAACGGAAACCGCAATAGGCGAATTTTCACAAAGATACCGGAAGCTATCGGTCATGTGCTTCGGCCCGGTGCCGCAGTTCATACCGATGACGTCGATCGGGAACGGTTCGAGTGCGGTCAACGCTGCCCCGATCTCAGTTCCATTGAGCATCGTACCGAAAACCTCGATCGTGACCGACGCGATCACTGGAAGTTTGATCCTCTGCTTTTCAAAATGCTCAAAGATCGCTGCCAAAGCCGCTTTCGTTTGCAGCAGGTCCTGACATGTTTCGACCATCAAGATGTCCGAACCGCCGTCGACGAGACCGCGAACCTGCTCGCGATATGCCTCTTTAAGGTCGCTATAAGAAATATGTCCGAGCGTCGGGAGCTTCGTTCCCGGCCCGATCGAACCAGCAACGAATCGCGGCTTGTCGTAGGTCGAAAACCCATTCGCGACCCGTTTCGCGAGCTCAGCTGCCCGCATGTTTACGTCGTAGGTCTTGTTGGCGATGCCAAACTCGGACAGCACTACCTCGCTGCCGCCAAAGCTATTCGTCTCGATCACGTCGCAGCCAGCCTCGAGAAACGCCGTGTGAACCGTCTCGATCGCATCAGGACGCGTATACAGCAAATTCTCAGAACAATTCTCAAACGCCGGCCCGCCCCATTCATCGATCGATAGGTTGAGAGACTGCAAAAACGTCCCCATCGCGCCGTCGAAGACGACGACTTTTTCCTTTAAAAGGTCTAGAAAACTCAAGCTCATAAATAACGCGCCACTACCGGCTGCTTATCTGAAAAATATTGCCTTCCGGATCGGCTCCGTCACAAAACTCGATTTCGCCGTATCGGACCGTCTCGTTCATCCGTACGCCGCAATCGATCAAATATTGTCTATCCGTCGCCACATCTTCCGAATGGAAAACGAACTTCATATAGGTATCTTCGCGTTTAGGATATTCGCCGCCGTCAGATCTGTACTCCGCCGGCAAACTATGCAGACACACCTGCGACGCACCTGCGGAAAAGCATACAAACCCGTCCGTTCCGCCCGGCAATTCTTCCAGCCCCAAAACGCCGCTATAGAAATCAGACATCTTTTCGATGTCGTCGACAAATAGTATCAAACGTGACAATTCCGCTTTCATCGCAGTCGCCCTCAATAATCAAAAAAACCCTGTGCCAACAAGCACAGAGTTTCGATTCGATCTAAAAATTAACTCTTGCTGTTTAGCGGTTTATTTTACGTGGCCGCAAGTTGCTGTAACTCACCACATCGTCAAAATATGAGTTTAGACAGTTGCAGCAGTAGAGTCAACCCAATTGCCCATTGCCTCACAGGTCAAAAATCCAAATTTTTGGAACAAACGGTCGTCTGTCGCGTTTACATATATTGGAAGCCAAAATTAAGGCGTTGGATTCCGATGACATAATACATAAAACGAAAGGCGGGTCTTTTGATTTCCCCGCCTTTTTCTTTGTCGGTATTATGGTTTGATCGCTGCTTTTAGGGCCGCTTCCTGAGTTGCGACAAACTGCATAGCTCCCGGATTGTCCTTGAATTTTACCTTCAGCATATCGATCGCCTCCTGGCCGCGAGGGTCAGCGAGCTTAACGATCGCCTGAATTCCGTTGACGATCCCCTGAACGTTGCCCGCATCGTACGCGACTTTGAATTTCTCGAATATAAGCGGATACGCTCGAGCGTCACCTTTGCCAGCCGAACCGACAACCCCCAGAGCCGCGTTTCTTACATTGAGCGGAAGAGCTTTGTCCGTAGCCGCTTTGAAACCGGCATCGAATCCTCGCTTGTCGCCAAGTTCCGCAAGACCCGTGAATCCTGCGATCTGTATTCGCCCCTTCCACGATGGCGTCGCTGCCAACTTGGCAAGAGCGTCGTATGCTCTAGCGTCCTTCAAACGGCCAAGTGCGAGAGCCGATTGGTCGATCACAGTGTAGCTGCGGTCGTTGACCATGCTGAGAGCAAGGTCGACATGTTTCTTGTCCTGCGTTTCGCCGAGGAGTTCAATCGCGTCGCCGCGAATACCCGACTCCTTATCTTTTGTCAGCCGGATCAGGGCTGCTTCGACATTGGGATCCAGCTTCGCAGCAGGACGCGGTTGGCCGGGACGCGGGTCGGGTGAATAAAGATTTGCGATCACGGACAAAGCCGCACGGCGAATACGCCAAAATGGATCTTTTTCGGCAGAAACGATCAGTGCGTCGACAACGCGAGCCTTTTCGTCAGCATTCGCAGCTTTCTTTTCAAGCTCGCCCATTGCCCAGCGACGCCCGATGACGTCTTTGTCATTCGCCATCTGATAGAGCAGATCGTCGGTCGATTTTTCGAACTTCATCTCCTTGAGCAAAGTTCCTTCGTAATCGAAATTCACGAGTTTAGGCTTTGTCGCGGCGTCAAAAGTGAAAACATTCTCTGCCTTTGGCTCGATCCAGACACGTTGGACCTTGTTATCGATCGCGATATCAACGTAGGTTTGGAACAGATCGGTCTGCGGATATTCGTTATTGACGTCGATCTTCTGAGTTTGTTTGACGTTAAGCGTCAGCTTTTTCGCGGCATCGTCGTAGTTCTGCGTGACCTCAAAGATCGGGTGGCCCATCTTGTAGAGCCACTCGTCGAAGAACCAATCCATCGACTGCCCGGTCGTCTCCTCGATCGCGATACGCAGGTCCTCGGTCGAAACTGGCTGGTGGGCGTTCTGAGTCAAATAGCGGTTGAGCGACGCCGCGAACAGCTTATCGCCCAAGTGTTTCCGCAGCATGTGCAAAACCGAACCGCCGCCCGGATATGCGTATGTGTCGAACATCGCATCCTTGTCCGCGTAGTACTTTGTAACGATCGGCCGCTGTATTCCCTGATTCCAGGTGCCTATGACGTTGTTCTGGTTGCCGCGAATGTCCGTGTACAAAAACTCGTCGTGCCCCTTCAGCTTCTCAGTCCACATCGTCTGAAGATAGGTCGCAAAGCTCTCATTCAACCATATCTGCCCCCAGTCGCGGCAAGTCACGTAATCGCCGAACCATTGGTGAGCGAGTTCGTGCGATTGCAGCGATTCGCTGTCTCCATCGAGCAATTCGCGTTCGTCATGGATCATCTCCTCGATCTGCGTCGTCGCCGAAATGTTCTCCATACCGCCGCCGAAATCTTCGACAAAGGCCTGTGAATATTTGGGATATGCGTATTTGACACCGGTCAGCTCCGAAAAGAATTTCATCGTCGCAGGAAGATTCTTCACCGTCGCAGCGACCTCTTTCGTTTCGTTCGTGTAACCGTAGTTGTAAACCGGAATGCCCTCGAAATCCTGCACGACCGGCGTTGTCTCACTCACAACTATCGACGAGAGGTAGTTGGAAAACGGAATGTCCATCTTCCAATAGAACGTTCTCGTGTTGTTCCCGTTGTCCTTGGTGTCCATCAGCTTGCCGTTCGAGACGACAAAGAACGGTTTCTCGACCGTCGCACGCAGTTCCTGTGTGTGAAAATCATTCGGTGTGTCGTACGACGGGAACCAATATCGGTTAAATTCAGACTCGCCCTGCGACCAGATCTGACGTGGTTTCGAAGGGTTATCGGCAGTCGGCTTGATGAACCGCAGCCCACGCCCAAATCCGCCGATCGCGGTGTCGCCTTCGGCTTTGTTGACGTAGTTCGTCGCGTAATCGACGACGACCTTGATGTCCTCGCCAGCTTTGTAAACGTGGTCAAGCGTGACGTCGAGGTTGTCACCGTCTTTTTTGCCGTCGTATGTGTATTTGAGGTCGGGGCCGCCGACTAGTTTGACCGAGTTGATCGTCATCATCGCAGCGTCGAGTTGGAAAGTGTTCGTATCGTTGAACGGCGAAAATGTAACCGTCGTCGTTCCCATCGCCTGTTCCTTATCCCAGTCGAATTTCAGATCGATCGCAATGTGCTTCACATCGATCTTGCGGCTGCGGATGTAATTGACCGGCGGCAGCTTCTTCTTCTCATCCTGCTGAAAAACCGACGGAACCTGCAACGGCCGAGCCTGAACAACCCCCGAAACCACAAAAGTCGCAAGCATTAACCCCGCAAACAAACGGCGGGCAAAACTATTACGCATAAAATAAAACCTCTGATGATCAAAAATTAGTCAATGTCTAAGATGCAGGTATAACGAGGCGGAAGCGATAATTGTTTCAACGGTTGGGAAGTTCGGTTAACCGATGGTTCAACTAACGGATATATTTAATGGGAATGTTATTGGGCTACGGAAGATTTGCCCATCGGTTCCAAAACGCCTTCGCAACCTTTGCGATCACTGCTTCACGTGTCTTTTCGTCTGCGGGTGAATCCGAAACAAAGACGGCGATCGCAAATGACTTACCATTTGGCATTCGAACGATGCCCATGTCGTTCGTTGCAGCGGTTACGTTGTTCTGCGTCCCCGATGTGCCGGTTTTGTGAGCGACGTATGTTCCCGGCGGCAGTTCGCCTTTCAGTCGCTTCGCTCCTGGATTCGAGTCGGCCATGAACTTCATAAGCAATTGTACTTCGGTAAGATCTTTCTCAACGCCGACATCTGGTGTGTTCAAGTCACTCGTTTTGGCTG
The DNA here is from genome assembly GCA_047600985.1 of Pyrinomonadaceae bacterium. Taxonomy (GTDB): domain Bacteria; phylum Acidobacteriota; class Blastocatellia; order Pyrinomonadales; family Pyrinomonadaceae; genus OLB17. Next base: position 2,371,229 of record JASGKA010000002.1, read on the forward strand.
TTGAATAAAGCCAGCGAAGCAATTCTGTCGCTCCCATTGGTGTTGAGTAATTTTGATACTGCGTTTGCCAATCGAGGATCAATTCCTTTTCGGTGTTCACAACGCGAATGTCTTTGATCCCGATCTGCGTCAGAAAATTCTGGATCGGCAGAGCTCCGCCAGCGACACGCATCAGAACGTCGCTTGCTGTTCCGTCGCTTTCGACTATTGCCAGACGAATGAGTTCGCGGATCGTGAATTCCCCGCCATTCGGATTCGCGTCACGAAGCGGCGAACGCTGGCGTTCGCTCACCATGTCTTCTTTCGTAACGCCGATCTTTTCGTCGAAGTCGAGTTCGCCGCGGCGGATCTGATCCATTACGGCCATCGAGATCGGCAATTTGTAGACGCTCTGCATCGGGAAACGCTGGTCGCCGTTGAGCATTGCGGCGTCACCGGTCTCGAGCAGAACGGCAGCGACACCGACCTTGCCTCGAGCCGCTTCGGCGATCTTTGCGATCTGTTTTTCGAGTTCGGCGTCAGGCTTAGGGGTTATCTTTTCGAGTGGCGTCGCCGGAGGAAACGGCGGTGGAGTCGGAAACTCGGTCGGCAGATCTTTGAGATTGCATCCGCTGATAAAGACAACGGCCGACAGCACAAAAAACAATTTTCTCATCGCATCAACGCCTCCACATGTGATCTGACCGTGCCACCGAGAGTTTCGAGATTATAGCCGCCTTCGAGCACCGAAACGACGCGTCCACCGCATACTTCGTCCGCCCATTTCATTACCGTTTCGGTAATTGAGACATAATCCTCATTCTCCAGCCGGAGCTGTCCTAGCGGATCGGTAAGATGTGCGTCGAAACCGGCGGAAATAAAGACAAAGTCAGGTTTGAAATTGGTCGAAATATCCTCGATCGCCGCCTCAAACATCCGTTTCTGTTCGCCGGACTGCGTATTTGCTTTCACCGGAAGATTCATCGTCGATCCGAGTCCGCGTCCGTGTCCGGTCTCTCCGCGTGAACCGGTTCCCGGATACCACGGATATTGGTGCATCGAGAAGAAATGTACGCTCGGGTCGGCATAAAAGATGCCTTGTGTGCCGTTGCCGTGATGAACGTCCCAATCAATGATCGCAACACGGTCGATGTCTTTGTAGTTCTGGGCGTGTTTTGCAGCAACTGCGACATTGTTAAAGATGCAAAAACCCATCGCGTGCTCGCCTGTCGCATGATGTCCCGGCGGACGAGCAGCGACGAACGCATTCTTCGCTTCGCCCTTCATTACCGCGTCCACTGCGGCGATCGCTCCACCGGCGGCATACATTGCCGCATCAAACGATTGCATCGAGATCGTCGTGTCCGCATCCAAACGATCCAACCCGTTCTCGATCGCTCCTTCGGCAAATTTGAAATGATTTGACGTATGAGCCGCCTGGATCTGCCCTTTCGTCGCGATCTCAGGCGTTATTTCGAGCAAGTCGCTCCAAACCGCATCGTCCTCCCGCAAAGCGTCCATCACTGCTAGATATCTCAGCGATGTCTCAGGATGACCTGGCCCAGTATTGTGTTTTTGGTAGATCGGATGATGAACTAGAGCGGTTTTCATAATGAGTAATAACGAAAGATTAACACAAATGGCCGAAGATATTTTTGAACTAAAAATCGATTTTCCGCCAGTGTAAATCTGTTTGCATCTGTGGTTTAATTCTCAATATCCTATGTCCGAAACAATTCGAATCAAGGCGATCGACTCGCACACCGGCGGTGAACCGACGCGCGTGGTAATTGGCGGTTTTCCAGATCTTGGCAATGGATCGATGGCCGAACGGCTCGAAATATTTCGCCGTGATCACGACAAATTGCGATCCGCCATTGTCCGCGAACCACGCGGCCACGACGCGGTTGTTGGAGCCTTATTGTTTGAACCTGTTCATCCGGATTCTGCTGCCGGTGTTATTTTCTTTAACAACGTCGGCTATCTCGGAATGTGCGGCCACGGAACGATTGGCTTAGTCAAAACGCTCGAACACATGGGCCGCATTTCAGCAGGAACACATAAGATCGAAACGCCCGTCGGCACGGTCGAAGGTGAGCTTGGCGAAGACGGAATGGTTACGATCACCAACGTCCCAAGCTATCGCCACGCCGCCGATGTGACTGTCGTTGTCGAAGGCTACGGGCCGGTCACGGGCGATGTCGCGTATGGCGGAAACTGGTTTTTCCTCGTCGGCAAACATGATCAAACGCTCGAACTCAGAAATCTCGAAGAACTAACCAATTTCTCCGCCCGCATCCGCGACGCTCTTGTAAAGAACAATATCACCGGAGCAAACGGAGCCGAGATCGACCACATCGAGCTTTTTTCGCCAACGCCAACCGCTGACAGCCGCAACTTTGTTCTCTGTCCTGGTATCGAATACGACCGCTCGCCGTGCGGCACCGGAACGAGTGCCAAACTCGCTTGCCTCTTTGCCGACGGCAAACTGGCAGAAGGCGAGACGTGGCGGCAGGAAAGTATCATTGGCAGCATTTTTGAGGGCAGCGTTTCGATCATTGGCGACCAGATAATTCCGTCAATTACGGGAACCGCTTTTGTCACAGCCGAGCTCGAGCTGATACTTGATCTAAATGATCCATTTTGTTACGGGATCTGATACGGCAACGATTATTTGTTATCAGCTTTAACCTTTCAGTTTTAAGTTATTCCGAAAATGTCTTTCGATGTCGCAATTGTAGGTGCGGGGATAGTCGGTGCAGCCTGCGCCGCGAGTCTTTCGTCGGCTGGATTGAGCGTGGTTATCATCGATGCGAACGGCGTTGCGACAGGAACGACCGCCGCCGGAATGGGCCACATCGTGGTCATGGACGACAGCGAAGCCCAGTTCGCACTAACGAATTATTCGCAAAAGCTTTGGAACGATCTCGCCCCGCAACTGCCAAGGATCAGTGAATACGAACATTGCGGCACGATCTGGGTGGCGGCTGACGACGAGGAAATGGACGAGGTTCGTCGCAAAAAGGATTTCTACGAAAGGTATGGAGTCCATGCTGAAATACTCGATGAAACATCTCTTAGAACAGCAGAACCAAACCTTCGCGAAGGCCTGACCGGCGGGTTGCTAGTCCGCGGCGACAGCGTCGTTTACCAGCTTTGTGCAACCGAATATTTTATCGATCAGGCTAAGAACAGTGGGGCGATCGTTCAAACCGGCACAAAGGCGGTCGAGATCTCGGACGAAGGTGTAAAACTAGCAAATGGCGATCGAATCAACGCCGGCAAGTTTGTGAATGCTGCGGGAGCGTTTGCGAACATCCTATCGCCTTCGCTTAAAATATTGAAAAGAAAAGGCCATTTGGTGATCACAGACCGCTATCCTGGCTTCGTTTCACATCAGCTCATCGAACTCGGCTATCTGAAATCGGCGCACGGTAAAGACACGGATTCTGTTGCCTTCAATGTCCAACCGCGAAGCACCGGCCAGATCCTGCTCGGTTCCTCGCGGCAATTCGGCTCTGAAGATACAGAGATCGACCACAATATCCTAAATAAAATGACAAAGCGGGCGTTCGAATACATGCCAAAAATGACAGAGCTTTCGGTCGTGCGGACCTGGACAGGATTTCGGCCGGCAACGCCTGATAATTTGCCATACATTGGATTAATTTCCGGTTACAAAAACGTTTACGCGGCGGCCGGTCATGAAGGGTTGGGGATAACTACATCGCTGGGCACTGCGGAATTGATCGCAGATCAGATCCTTGGGCGGAACTCGAAGATCGAAGCCAGTTCGTATTCGCCCTCAAGGCTCGCGGCAGCGTGACTGGAGCGGCATGCATCCTGCTTGCCAGCGTTCGCAGAACGCTTAAGGGCCGAGGTGGAGATCAAGGTAACGAAATAGCAAGTGACATAACACCGCAGAAGTTGCGATGTGGCAAGCAAGGATGCTTGCCGCTCCAGTCGGTCGATATGATACAGATCACGATCAATAACATTCAAATTTCGGTCGATCCCGGTACAACCGTCGCCGTTGCGATCCTGAATGCGGGAATCGATCATTTTCGCGATTCTGTCTCCGGCGACGAACGCGGCCCTCTGTGTGGCATGGGCATTTGTTTCGAATGCCGGGTTACGATCAACGGCGTCACGCACCAGCGAAGTTGCACCACGCTCGCCGAGAATGGAATGGAGGTCACAACGCCAGTACCGCCTGCGTGAAGCGGGGGGAACTAACGTAGCCTTCACAAATGTCGAATACACAGACAGACATCCTAATAATCGGCGGCGGCCCCGCGGGAATGGCGGCAGCACTCGCAGCCTCGTCAAACAGCGATGCCAGCGTTACCGTCATCGATGACAATCCCCGTCTAGGCGGCCAGATCTGGCGTGCGGAACTGGGGAAAACTAAATCGCCAGAGGCAACAAAACTTATCGCCGCGATCGACGGGAAAAAGATTGATCTCGTCACCAACGCTCAGGTTTTTGCCGCTACGGACAGCAATTCCGTGCGTGCCGAAACGCCATACGGCACGATCGAATACAAGTACGAAAAGTTGATACTCGCCACAGGAGCGCGCGAGCGTTTTCTGCCGTTTCCCGGCTGGACGCTGCCCGGCGTTTTCGGTGCGGGCGGTTTGCAAGCATTGGTCAAAGGCGGGTTAAAAATTGAAAACAAAAGAATCGTCGTCGGCGGAACCGGCCCACTGCTCCTCGTCGTAGCCGAATATCTAAAATCAAAAGGGGCAAAAGTCGTTGCGATAGCGGAACAAACCCCTGCGGCGAAACTCAACCGATTCGCCCTCGGCCTGTGGCGATACCCGTCCAAGGTCACCCAAGGCGTCGCCCTAAAAGCAAAACTGCTCGGCATTCCCTACCTTACAGACTGTTGGGTAACTGAATGCAGAAGCCCGCGCGTAAGCAAGGGCTTAACACGCGAGATGGATGATACGCCCTTGCTTACGCACGGGCTTTCGCACATTAACTCCGTCACGCTGAGCCGAAAAGGGAAGACAAGCACCATAGACTGTGATTACGTAGCGATCGGCTTCCATCTTGTCCCCAATACCGAACTTGCATCGCTCCTCGGCTGTCAGATCGAGAACACTTTCGTTTCCGTCGATGAATTTCAGCGGACAACGTGCGAAAATGTTTTCTGTGCAGGTGAACCAACCGGGATCGGCGGAGTAGAATCTTCCCTTGTTGAGGGAAAGATCGCTGGTTTTGCCGCGTCGGGGCAATTCGGCGAGGCCCGGAAATCATTTGGTGAACGCGATAAAACACGCCGGTTTGGTGATGCTCTTAATACAACTTTTGCACTCAGAAATGAGCTTAAAAAACTCGCGGACGACGAGACTTTGGTTTGCCGGTGCGAGGACGTTAGTTTTTCCCGACTAAGGGAATTTGATTCCTGGCGGACCGCAAAATTGCAGACCCGGTGCGGCATGGGGCCGTGTCAGGGCCGCGTTTGCGGCTCCGCGGCGGAATTTTTGTTTGATTGGACGGTTGGAGCGGCGAGGCCGCCTATATTTCCTGTAAAATTGGAGAACCTATGAGACTAGAATGGACGGGTGTGATGCCCGCGATCACGACTTGTTTTGATGAAAATTTGCAGATCGATCATGAATTTACGGCTCGACACGTAAAATGGCTCGTCGAGAACGGCTGCACCGGCATTGTCGCTAACGGAAGCCTCGGCGAGGGCGGAGCGTTGTCGCTCGATGAAAAGATCGCGTTATGGAAAACTATCGTTGAGGCGGTAGGCGACAAGGTCGCCGTCGTCGCAGCGATCGCCGCAATGACGACTGCCGAAGCCTGCACCTTGGCTGTCGAAGCCGCTTCGGCGGGCTGCACGGGACTGATGGTCCTGCCGCCCTACGTCTATCGCAGCGATTGGCGTGAAACCAAATATCACATCACCGAGGTCTGCAAGGCGACCGATCTATCGTGCATGCTCTACAACAATCCGGTCGCGTACGGCACTGATTTCCTTCCCGAACAGATCGCCGAACTCGCCGCCGAGATCCCAAATCTTCACGCTGTCAAAGAATCCAGCACCGACGTCCGCCGAGTCACTGCGATCCGTGCGCTGCTTGATGACAAGCTCACGATTCTCGTCGGAGTGGACGATTGTATCGTCGAAGGCGTTAATGCCGGAGCGACCGGCTGGATCGCGGGGCTCGTCAGTGCGTTTCCTAAGGAATCCGTCGATCTCTACAATTACGCCATGAACGGCGACGCCGACAAGGCACGAATCCTTTACGAATGGTTCCTGCCGCTGCTGCGACTCGACACGGTGCCAAAATTCGTCCAGCTTATCAAGCTCGTCCAGGAAAAGGTCGGCATGGGCAGTGCCCGATGTCGTCCGCCCAGAATGGAACTCGTGGGTCAGGAATTAGCGGATACACTGAAAATAATCGACAAAGCAATCGCTGAAAGGCCATAGCATAACCTGCACAACCCCGCGCGTAAGCAAGGGCGATATGGGCACTTTGAAGGATTCGTCCTTGCTAATACGCAGGCTTGTGCCACGAATTATGGAAACAGTACTTACAGGAAGATCGATCATCGGCTCAGCACGCGGTAAAGAAGGCGGTAAAACCTTCCAAGCCTTCAACCCGTTAACCGGCGACTCAGTCGAACCTTCGTTCCACTCCGCGTCGCTTGACGAACTTAACCGTGCTGCCGAACTAGCTGAGCAAGCTCGAATTACGTACAGCCGGCTTTCCGGTAAAGAGCGTGCAAAATTCCTGCGTGCCATCGCCGATAACATCGAGGCTCTCGGCGATATCCTGATCGAACGGGCAAGCCTCGAAACCGCACTGCCAAACGCGCGTTTCGTCGGCGAACGAGGAAGAACGTGCAGCCAACTGCGGATGTTCGCCGACCTTCTCGACGAAGGTTCATGGGTCGATGCCCGCATCGACCACGCAATTCCCGACCGCCAGCCGATACCAAAGCCGGATGTGCGATCAATGCTTCGTTCGCTCGGACCCGTCGCGGTCTTTTGTGCAAGCAATTTCCCGCTTGCTTATTCGGTCGCGGGCGGCGACACAGCTTCGGCTCTCGCAGCAGGATGCCCGGTTATCGTTATTGCCCACACAGCACACCCCGGAACCGCCGAACTCGTCGGGTCCGCGATTTCCAAATCGGTCGCGGAATGCGGTATGCCCGAGGGCGTGTTTAGTCTCTTATTCTCAGACGGTTACGAGATCGGTCAGGCTCTAGTAAAACATCCCTCGATCCGAGCCGTTGGCTTTACCGGGTCACGTCGCGGCGGCCGAGCCCTGATGGACATAGCCGCCGCTCGTCCTGAACCAATACCTGTTTATACCGAAATGAGCTCGGTAAACCCCACATTTTTCCTCCCAAGTGCCATCGATAAACGCGGCGAGGCCCTCGCAAGCGGCCTCCACGCGTCGGTCACGGGCGGGGTCGGACAATTCTGCACGAAACCAGGACTCGTATTTGTTCCCAGAGGTAATGCTGGAGAGAATTTCATCGACGCGTTCGACCCTTTGATCGAATGCACCGAGCCTGCCCCGCTCCTGACGGGTGGCATCAGTGAAGCCTACAATGCGGGCGCTAGCAAGAGGAAAGGTGAGGCTGCGGGATTTACGTTCAACACGAACACCAGCTTGGCAGGCTTCGCCGTCAACCCCGGATCATTCGAGGTGACGGCCGATGAATTCCTGAAAACGCCCGACCTGAGCGATGAGATATTTGGCCCAACGACGCTCTTCATTAGATCTTCAAAAGAAGAACTACTCACCATCGCTCGCTCACTCGAAGGCCAATTGACTGCCTCGGTCCACGGAGATGAAGAAGATCTCATCGAGTACTCTGATCTGATCGCGATCCTCGAAACCAAGGTCGGCCGCCTCATCTTCAACGGCTTTTCAACTGGGGTTGAAGTCTGCCCGTCAATGGTCCACGGAGGCCCGTATCCGGCGACTTCGGATTCGCGTTCGACGGCTGTCGGTTCGCGAGCGATCACGCGTTTTGCACGTTTGGTTTGCTTCCAGAATTTTCCGGATGCTGCTTTGCCGGATGAGTTGAAGGAAGAAAATCCATTGGCAATATGGCGAATGACGGACGGAGAGTTTGGTAAGTAACCGGTAGGCACGGACTGATCACTCCGATTCAAATCCGGACAATTTCAAAACGAACTCCGGAACCATCGGCTCATTCGGCAGAACATTTTCGCGGCCGCGATCGAGGGCCCAGCGGTGAAGCCATGAGATTCCTGCTCCGCCCGTGAATTTATCGGGCAGGCTATACGCTTCGTCTTTCAAAGCCGTTTCAAGGTCGACAAATTTATATCCGCGTCGCTTGAACATCGCTGCCAGATCGTCGAAATAATCCGAGTTGATAAAATTCGCATGGATCAGCAAGGTCTGACTCATTTCCCTTCCAAATAACTTGATCGACTGACGTTCCCAATATTCCAGCTTTTTTTCCATGTATGGAACGTAGGCGTCGCCAACCTGCTTCATTAGCTTTTTGTCGTTCCTGTCGAATGCAGTGTCGTACGCTTTCGAAAAAATATAATCAGCGTTGTCGAACGTGATCGGGGCGATCCGATAGCCGTGCTCACTCAAAAACTCATTGAATTGAGCCTTGATCTCAAGCGTCCGTCCTGTCTGCAAAAAAGGATGGCGAAAGAAGCGGATCTTTCGGCCTTTTTCAGCTAAAAGTTCTTTCGTGATCGTCTCGCCTTTCAGCAGATCAGCTTGGTAATCGGCGAGCGGGATCTGGTTGAGGCTGCGATGAGAAAACGTGTGATTCCCGAGTTCGAGTCCCGCATTTAGCCACATGCGCAGGAAATCGATCTGGTTTTCATCCCGCTTATCGCCCGCATACAACTTGTTCTCATTTACGAACGCGATAACCGGCACTTTTGCCTTTGTAATGTGTCCCAGCAGCTTTTTGGTTATCTGCTGCCTGTTCTTTAAATCGCTCCGCGTCGAGACGACAGGCAAATCGTCGATCGTAACAGCAACCGTACGGTTTGCCTGTTGACCGACCGCAGTGAAAACGAAAAATAGGACAAAGATAGAGGGCCGCAGATAGATCATAGATACTTATCACTTACTGCTTCTAACTTATTTCGAACGGGTATCTCCGAAATAAGTTATGAGGGATAAGTGAAAACGAATAACTTACTTTGCGAAGACTTGGGAAAAGTCGTTGAAGGCCTTAAATTCTAATGCGTTGCCGCTCGGATCAAGAAAGAACATCGTCGCCTGCTCGCCAACCTCACCAGCGAAGCGCACCTTCGGCTCGATAACAAATTTCACGCCGCTCGCCGCAAACGTTCCGCTAATTCACGCCACTTGTCCATTTCCATTACGATCCCAAAATGCGGAACCGGAACGCTGTCCGAATCGACCTCGTTCGCGGCCTTGATCCCGGCATCGGGAGCAAGATGCGCGACGATCTGATGTCCATACAGGTTGAAATCGATCCAATGCTCCGAACTTCTGCCCTCTTCGCAGCCGAGAAGCCCGCCGTAAAATTCGCGGGCGGCATTGAGGTCATCGACGGGAAAGGCTAGGTGAAAAAGATTATTCATAAATGGATTATCTATCGCTTCGATACCGAAATTCAACCGCAACTGTGTGGCCACCGAGTTTAAGCCGCAGGCGTGACAGTACAATGCCCCCCAGAATCGCCGCTACCACGAAAAGTTCCACAAGATATCTCGGCTCGGGATTCTCTAATGTTCCAAAGAACGCGATACGTGGAAACGCTAGCAATAGGGCCATCAAACCCCAAAGACGCGATTGCCCTTTCGTGATCAAGATAAATGAACCAACCACGGCGAGCAGAGAATAGATCCACGTCACGGCGCCGAAAAGCGGTAGCCAGATGTTCTGGTATTTTTCGTTGTCCAGATCTTCGACTGGAAAGATCTCGCCACCGAATGGGTAGTATTCCGAATGCGTGTCAAACCACATGATCGACGCACGCTTTGCCGGCAACCAGATATAGTATCGCCCCGGTTCGCGCTCAATACGCTGCTCCGCGATCTCTTGGAAACCGGCATCGACCTCGGGCGATATCTTCAAGTTTAGTTCCCGACTTTCTCCGGCAGAATCATCCTGTTCATCCGCCGGGCCATCTCCATCTTCCGGCTGGTCCCCATCGTCGGGTTCTGGCTTTGTCTCTACAGCTTGCTCCTCCGGATCTGAATTATTGTATTTAGCGAGCAACACCACAACCTGCTGTTTTTCAGCTTCGGATGCGAACGCATACGATGGGATCGCATCGATCGAGATCTTTTTTTCTTCAAGATCCCAAAGCATCGGGCCGATGTAACGAGAATCGTCGATCCAAGTTCGCACCCAAAGCAAATAGCCTTTTGGCACAAATTCGCCCGGCATCTCGGCATGTGCAGGAGCGAGCGGCTGAAAAATGCCGAAAACATGCTCATTCCTTATCGTCCATGGCAAAAGTATGATCACGAACGCCGCCGAAAAAACCATTCCCTTCAACGCCGAATCGATAGATCTCGATAGGAATGCGATCTCTGGCGGCCTGCAAACAAAAGGCGAGATAGCGAGCGTAAGGCCGATGCCAAGTGCGAAAAGTCCACTGTCCGGACGGAGCAGAACGGCTATTCCAGCCGCAGCCCCAGCGGCAAACCAGTACGCGATAGCCGATATTCGGCCCTTTGCTTTTAACGCATAGGTCGCGGCGAGTGTTAATGCCCCTAGATAGAACATCGTCAGAGCTTCAGTCAAAATAGTTGCCGAAAATATTGCGGTGAATGGACAAAATGCAGTCAACGCAAATGTCCAAAGCGCCGCTTTTCGTCGCCGACGCCGCGTTCCGGTTTTCCAATTCCACGCGATCAATGCAGCAAGGATCGCTGTCCCCACGGAAAATATCGCCTGAATGATACGAACCGACTCATCGCCACCACCAACCGAGTAGATAGCCGCTAAAAAGAGCGGATAACCCGGCAAACGAATCAGCGTTGGATTAAAAGGCGCTTCGGTTTCGGCTGAGAAAACACCGTTCTGTACGAGATTTCTTGCTAACTGCGAATAGAGTTTTCCGTCATCCGGCGCATCATTGGCGAGATTTACAGCGATCCATATATTGAACGTTAGGGCTGCTGCGAGCCCAAATAAGGCGAGGGCAAGACGGCGATGTTTGCGAGATTTATGTGCTAACCTTTTGATAGTGATGCACGAAACTATCGATAGATTTATGACTGAATTTGCCGCGTCGCTTGAGAACGGCACGTTCGTTAAACTGACCCTCGGCAATTATAAGGGTGCGGACGATCATCTGCAAAGGATCCTCGCCCGAGTCGTCACCACCAAAAAAGGTACGCGACTTTACTTTCTTTATCGCAGTGACACGCGTGACACAGCTAAGAACTACGACCTCGACACTGGTGTTGCTTTGATAAGAGAATCCTTCGACAACGGATTTCGCAGCGGCCATCTTTTCACGACCGCAAATGACTTTCAGCTCGAGATCGGAAAAAAGGGCAAGTCAAGGTTCAATATCGGTAAGCCGACATTTTCGGCCGCTCCGTCGGCCGGTCATGACCGTGAAAAGAAAGTCCAAATCGACGCCAACTCCTTCTATCTTCGTTCGCTCGGTATCACCGACGACAACGGCCGCGTTCGCGATCGTGAACAGCATAAGTGGAAGCAGATAAACAAGTTCGTCGAAGTGCTCGCGAGCCTCGTCGACAAGTCCGAGCTGAAAGATCGCAAGGAACTCAGGATAGTTGATATGGGTTCTGGCAAGGGCTATCTGACCTTTGCCGCGTACGATTATTTCCGGAATACTCGTGGTGTTGAAATCCGTATGACCGGCGTGGATACAAAACGCGAACTCGTCGATCTCGGAAACGGTATCGCCGCCGCTGCGGGATTCGACGGTCTCAAGTTCGTAGTTGGCACCATTGCTGATCACGACGTCGGGAACGTTGATATCCTGATCGCTCTCCACGCGTGTAATACAGCTAGCGATGACGCCATTTTCAAAGGCATTACTGCAAAGGCTGACCTCATCGTTGCTGCTCCGTGCTGTCATCAGGAAATTCGGCCGCAAATAGAATCGCCCACGATGCTTCGCGACATTCTCAAACACGGCGTAATGCTCGAACGCACCGCTGAAACACTGACCGACGGCCTTCGCTCTTTGCTGCTTGAAAAATGCGGATATTCCACCAAACTCTTCGAATTCGTCGCCCTTGAACACACGCCAAAAAACAACATGTTGGTCGGAACACGCCTCAGGAAACCAGCCAACCCGGACCAGTTCGAAAGCCAGATCACCGGGATCAAATCGGCTTTCGGCATCAAAAAACAGCATCTCGAGACCCTGCTGAAGGATTTGAACGCAAAATAAAAAATATTTTGAGCCCGTTTTTTATCGTCTGTCGCATGTATCTGTAAAAGCGAGGACTCTAAAAAATGAGCAAACCTTCGATCGGTAATAGATCTGCTGTTTTCACTGCGCTGGCGGTTGTTGTCGTCTGCATATCGGCCTTCATGATCCCCTCAAGTTGGTTGCGAACGGCCGCCTCGAACTCGGGCATATTCTTGATCGATGACGATGTGCTGCGTACCACGTCAACCATAAACGCGAAGGTCGCCTACCAACGCGGTCCGAACAGCAGCTCCGACATCTACACGATCACACCCGGAAGCGGCATTGCCACAGGTATCAGACGGGGTTACCACCCCGCGTATTCGCCCGACGGCACAAAGATCGCGTTCGTTGACAACACCGCCGGCCCGACAAACGGCTTTATTATGCTCATGGCCCCTGACGGCTCGAACGTTCGTTCGCTGACGACACCTCGCCAGGGTTTCACGCCGACATGGTCGCCCGATGGGACGCGGCTTGCGTTCATTCGCGGAGATTTCGACAGCGTTGGCGACAGCGGCAAGGGCCAGCTTTTTGTCATTGATATGACTTCGGGGTCTGAGGGAGCAAACGAAACGCTGATCCCGACAACCGAACAGATCTCGAAACCTTCGTGGGGCGGCTCAAACCGTATTGCCGCTACGTGCTATCTCCCTCGTGTCGGCGGCGGGATAGATCCGCTCGGCATTTGTACTACCACCACGATCCCACCGAGTTCACAGATCGGATCCAACCCGCCGACGATCACACGGATCTCGGGAACCAATACAAACGATCGCGACGTTTCCTGGTCCGCCGATGGAACTGTTCTCGCTTTTATAAGTACCCGCGACTACCCGATGGCGACAGCTTCCGAGATCTATCAATCGAACGTCACTGGAACCAATGTTTTACGAACGACTGAGGTCGCGGATTTCAAAACCGGCCCGTCGTGGTCGCCGGACGGTCTAAAGATCGTCTATTCGCGAAACGGAACCCAGGGACCAAACAATGCAACCCTTCGCAGCGTCGACGCAAGCACCCTTAATGCTGCGAATCCAACTGTGATTACGAATTTCGGTTCAGGCGATGTGTTTCCAAACTGGGGTTCGGCGGTCATCGCAGCAACTCCAACGCCGACGCCGATACCAAGCGGAGGGAACGGAAAGATCGCGTACGAACTTTTTAATAACAGTACCGGAGTGGTTCAGATCTACACGATCTCCGACACGGCCGGAGCAACTCCCGCATTATGCGGCGGCGCCAGCGAGACGCGGGAAGGCCGCCGTCCGGCATATTCGGCCGACGGCACAAAACTCGCGTTCATGCGCGCAGGAACGATCTGGACTTCCAACGCCGATTGCACGAATCAGGTTTCGACCGGCTCCACAGGCGATGCTCCTACGTGGTCGCCTGACGGCACAAAGATCGCCTTCGTCCGCGGCAGCACTTTCACCGATATTTGGACGATGAATGCCGACGGTACGAATCAGACCAAACTGACAGACATCGCCACCGAAACAAAACCTTCGGGATCATTTAGCAATGCACAGCCGTCGTGGGGTTCGAACAACAAGATCGTCTTCCGCGGGACTTTCCGCAAGGTGGTCAACGGCAATCTGACTTCGGTCGGTGATATCTGGACCATGGACCCGACCGGGGCGAACTTCGTGCGGCTCACCGACGACCCGGTCAATGCGTACGCTCCCGACTGGTCACCCAACGCGTCAAAGATCGTTTTCGTAAGCAATCGGGCGACCAACCGCGGTGAGATCTACACCATGAACGCCGACGGTACCAGCCCAATACGTATCACGAATAACGCGTCCATTAGCAACAGCAATCCCGCATGGTCGCCGGATGGGCTGAAGATCGTCCACGACGACGATTTCACAAACATCACCAGCCGAAACACGGACGGCAGCAGCGGTACCGTTCTTACGCTAGGTAACTTCCCCGATTGGCAGTTCGGCGGCTTATCGCCCACACCAACTCCGAGCCCGGCCCCCGTCGACGCTGACGTGCGGATCTCGAGCATTCAGGACACTCCCGACCCAGTTGTTGTAGGGCAGGCCGTAACGTACCAGATATTCGTCAACAACGCCGGGCCGTCCGGTGCCACTGGCATTCTCGTAGGAACCGATACGCTTCCGACCAACGTTGATTTTTCGCCAAGTCAGAGTTCGTCATTCTGCAATATCTCCCAGGATCGGTCGGTCGGATGCATTCTGCCCAATGGCTTATCCGCGTCCGGGGCAGGAAGTATCGTTCAGGTAAATGTTGCTGTCATTCCTCGTCAGGTCGGAACGATCAGCTTCGGTGCGGTCGTGGCGGCCAGTCAGCCCGACCCGAACACTACAAACAACCGGGCTACGGCTCAGACGACGGTCTCTGCGCCAAATTCTGACCTGAATATATCGTTCACATCGATCAGCACGGAATCGCCGAGCGTTGATCGTGAGATGACGTACAAGGTCTGGCTGCGGAATCTTGGCCCGTCAGCATCAGCGAACACTACCGTGCGAATTCAGATCCCCTCGAATACCTTTCTTATCGGCGGGATCACCGGCTGCACGCGAGTTGGAACCGGAAGAAACTATGACTGCCAGATAGGTACACTGGCAGCGTCCGCAGAAAAGCTTTATGACGTGAGGGTCCGTCCGACGGCTCCCGGCCCGATCTCGTTGTTCGCGAGGGTCACTTCGGATACGCCGGATCCCAGCGAAGGAGACCGTAGCGTAACGCGCGGCCCGATCCAGGTCACGGATGTAGCTCGTCCGCCAAATGACAATCTCGCGAATGCTCAGCCATTGACCGGTGAACACGTTAACGTATCCGGTTTCAATTTTAACGCTACGATCGAGCGGGCAAATGGCCTGATCGATTCGCTCGGCGAGCTGAAACACGCCGGAAAGGCTGCGGGCAAATCCGTCTGGTACCTTTGGCAAGCTCCGAACTATCGTGGTTCAGTAAAAATAAGCACCGCCGGAAGTAACTTTGATACGCTGCTCGACGTCCGCGAATTCAACGGGTCGCCGTTGCCTCTTGTCGGCGGCAGTGACGACTTTGGCACTCTCAGAACCAGCGAATATTCATTCAGATATACCCCCGAAGCCGCATATTATATCGCTGTCGATGGTTATAACGGCGCGGCAGGCGATATCACACTGAAGCTGGACGTCACGCGGTTTCTGTTCCTGACAGAACCGGTAAATCAGAAGATCACCGGCTTCTCGCCCGCATCGGCATGTTCATCCGTTTCCAACCTCAATGATCTGTTCTGCGGCTACAAGCGGGAACAAGGCACAGGATTCCTGCTGCTGACGATCAGAGGTCAGAACTTCATTCCGGCATCAAAAGTACTGGTTGACGGTCAAGCCCCACAAGGCTTTGACCTCAACGGCAATCCGGCCACCGGAACGACCACATTTGTAAGCTCCTCAGAACTACTCGTTCGGGTTCCACCCAACCCGCCGCTCCTTGTGGAGAGGATCGCAAAAGCTGGTGTGGTGACGACCGTCGACGTTACGAGCGGCTCACCTGAACCCGACGCGCCGTCGGGTACAGTCACGGCAATCGCCGGCCAGACGGCGGCAAATAAAAGTGCTCGATCTAAAGAACGCGACGCTCGCTCCCGGGCAAACTGCAACAATTTGCGGGGCCACTCTGTTCAACGATCCGAATGTCCAGACGTGTATGACGATGGTGCATTTCGGCCCGGGCTCGACCACCGTGAGCCCGACGTGGTTCGCCGCTCTGGCATACTGCGACGGCGTTGAAAGGAATACTGACAGGCGGCTGCAGTGTGCTGAGAGCATGTCGAATGGTCGCGGCTGGACGGTCAATCCCCAGCCGGGGGCGACGCCTTTGGGAAGCATTCGTTTCGATACAAGATTTGAACTGCCCTACGGCCTTGCTCCTCCAACAATAGCTCCACAGCTCCTCGCCGGCGGCGGAATGCCAGCCGGCTTGATCACCGACTGCAGCTATTGTTCAAGCCTCGTCGGCCAGGACGGTGGAACGCTTGTCGGTCAGGACGGCAGCACGCTGGTCGGCCAGGATGGCAGCACATTGGTCGGCCAGGACGGCAGTACGCTCGTTGGCCAGGACGGCAGTACGCTCGTGGGTCAGGACGGCAGCACGCTTGTCGGCCAGGACGGCGGCACCTTGGTCGGAAACGACGGCGCTTCGCGGGCGAATATCTTCGGCCCGAACCTAATGAGACGCAATTCCCTGACCGGGACGGGGCCGACGCGCCCGGCTTTGCCTCGTTCACCGGGCGATCTGGTGACCGGAAATACCGGATATATGGTCATAAAAGGAAGCGGCGGCAGTGCTCCGACCGTCACATACGAAACCGACGACGTCACGGGCCGTTCGTACATGAACGTATCGATCACACTAGATAACACAAGCACTCCGCGGGTCTCAAATCTTGCAAACATGGCTTTCACGGTCGGCCTGAATCCCGGCGTGTTAAAGCTGCAGTCGAGAGCGATAACGGTCAACGAAAATGCCGGTTTTGCGACGGTTACGGTACAGCGAAGCGGCGATACTGCGTCACCGGCTTCGTTCGATTACTCAACCGTTCAGAATGCCGACGTCACATCCTGCGCTCCGGGTTCGCCGTCGGGAAATGGCGGTGAAAAGTGTGATTTTGCCGCGACGATCGGCGCTGTTCGATTCGAGGCAAATGAAACAAGCAAGGAAATCCGGATCCCGATCGTCGACGACACCTATGCCGAAGGCAACGAGTCATTTAAGTTGCTGATCGGAAATGCTCTTGGGGCTGCGATCGAACTGCCAAGTGCCGCTACCATCACGATCACCGACAACGATTCGGTAAGCGGCCCCGCAAACCCGCTCGACAACGCAGATGCTCAATTCTTTGTTCGGCAGCAGTATCTGGACCTGCTCGGACGCGAGCCGTCGTCCGCCGAGATGACGGCGGACACCGGACCGATCGCAACTTGCGGCTCCGATGCGACATGTCGAAGGACCAAAGCCGTCGACCTTTCGTACGCTTTGTTCCAGCAGGCCCAACCAGCCGCAGGCTACGTGTTCAGGCTTTACCGGGCGGCGTTTGGCAATGACCAGCCATTCCCGCTTCCCGACACCTCCAACCCGATAGAGGCGAAAAAATGGGTCAACTACACGGCGTTTTCACGTGATCTTGCTCTGATGACGGAGGCTGGACAAAGCCTCACGCAGAAGCGGGTGGAACTTGCTAATTCGTTCGTATTGCGGCCCGCCTTCACACGCAGATACTCACCGATCACGCTCAACAACGGCCCCGCATTTGTTGACGCGATCCTGGCGACGATCAGAAATGAAATTGGCGTGGACCTCGCTTCCCAGCGGTCGATCCTGATCAGTGCCTTCGAACAGTCCGATACCTTGATGGAGGGCCGTGCCGCCGTGATGTATCGGCTAGCGGACGCCTCACTGGCAAATCCCGTCAACAACACACCGTTCGTGACGGCCGAGGATTCGCGTTCATTCGCTTCTGCTCTATACAACGGTTACCTAAAACGCGACGGCGATGTCTCTGCTCTGAGTTCCGTACTGACCCAACTTCAGGGTGGGACGCAGAAACGAACATTCGTCGACCAGTTTGCCTTCGGGTTGGAATACCGCCAGCGATTCGGGCCGGCTTCGGCTCCGCCATTAACTGTTTCGGGCAGGGTGTTGACTCCGTCCGGCATCGCCCTTCGCAATGCGACGGTTTCGATGACCAATCAACAAGGCGTCCGACGTACCGCGACGACCAGTTCGTTCGGCGTATTCTCGTTTGCCAACGTAGCCGCCGGTGAGACGATGACCTTCTCGATCGCATCAAAACGCTATCGATTTTCCCCTCGGATCATCCAGCTGGACAGCAGCAATTCTGCGCTCGCAGATTTCATCGGGCTCGAATGATAAACGTCTGCTAGCACCGACCATTCGGGCTCTTTCGTGGGTACGGCTGACTCGTCGGCCGTACCCATCTTTTTTAAGTTAAAAGGTTCGTGGTACGATGGCTTGAAATTCGATCAGGAGTCATACAATGCAGTCGAACGCAAAAACACCCGATGAATACATCGCAGGACTTCCGGAAGACCGACAGATCGCCATAGCAGCGCTCCGCAAAGTCATAAACGACAATCTGCCGTCCGGATTTAAGGAATGCATTGCATACGGCCATATCGGCTGGGTCGTTCCGAAAGAAATTTACCCGCCCGGCTATCATTGCGATCCGTCGCTGCCGCTGGGATTTATGAGTATCGCGTCGCAGAAGAATTTCATTGCTCTGTATTCGATGTGCCTTTACGGTGTGAAGGATCAATTGGATTGGTTCAGGGAAGAATGGCCGAAGCACTCAAAAAAGAAACTCAACATGGAAAATCATGCATCCGCTTTGCAAAACTGGCTGACATACCGCTCGATCTGATCGGCGAACTCGCCTCGAAAGTCACCCCCGAAAAGTGGATCGAGATCTATGAAAGATCACGCAGCGGGATAGGGAAATAAGCGCTCTCGCTGAGCGTTTTGAACACCTCACCAGCCTACCACCAGAAATGCACTTTTGTGTATTTTCTATTTTTGCAAAAATCTACGTAAAAAACTGGTCAAAAGTGTGGCACGTGCCACACTTTTTTGAGATGCATCGCTGGAATGCCCGTAAACAGGGCATTTCAGCGAACCGCGGAGGCCGGACGGCACCACAAAACCCGGTCAAAATCGTCTAACTTGAACGTCAAAGTCTAACCAAAAAACGCTCGTTTGGTCGAGCAAAATACCCCGTTTGGTAAAGATCGTTCCGGCTTAAAGATCGGTGTCTTTGGGGATCGTCGCGGCCGAACTTGCGATCTAGCTCGATCGTAAACTAAAGTTTACAACTCGCATTTCGTGACGGGATGATAACGACGATAATGCAACAGCGGAAAATAACAAAAAAGCCCAGAAACCGATCGCCGGCTCCGGGCTTTTTCCAGACAGTTCAATTCCGAAGGCGAACGACCTAATCGTCCTCTTCGTCCATCGCAAGCAGTGATGCGCTGGTTACAAGATCGTCTTCGCCGCATTTGATCAGCGTTACGCCCTGTGCCGAGCGGCCAGTTTCGCGGATGTTATCGACACTCAGCCGGATCAGCTTTGCCTGCTGCGTGATGATCATGATCTCGCTGTCATCATCGACCGGGAACGCCGCCACGACCTTTCCGGTCTTGTCGGTGGTTTTCATGTTGATCACGCCGATGCCGCCGCGTTTGGTCAGGCGATAGCTGTCGACGGTCGTCTGTTTGCCAAAGCCCTTTTCCGATACCGAAAGGATCTTCTCAGTTCCCTCCGGCGAAACCGAACAAACCGAAACAACGAAATCGCCGGGACGAAGATTCACTCCACGAACACCGCGAGCGACGCGTCCCATCGGCCGTACATCCGACTCGTCAAATTTCACCGCCATTCCATCGTGGGTTGCAATGAAGATCTGCCGTTTGCCGTCTGTACGAATGATGTCGAGCAGCTCATCCCCCTCGTCAATGTTTATGGCATTGATACCCGAAGCCCGAATGTTCTGATAGTCAGCGAGCGAAGATTTTTTGATGACTCCCTGCTTCGTGACCATCGTTAGATAGACCTCTTCGCCAAAATCGCGAACCGGCATCACGGCCACCAGTTTTCGCTCCTGCGAAAGCTGGACAAGATTGACGACCGCTTTGCCGCGAGCCGAAGTATCGCCTTCCGGTATCTCGTGGACCTTCATCTTAAAGACCTGACCGTCATCCGTGAAGATCATCAGATACGCGTGGGTTGAGGCGATAAAGAGATGCTCAACGAAATCGTCGTTCTTCGCCTTGGCACCCAAACGTCCTTTGCCGCCGCGGCCTTGTCGAGTGTATGCGGTAACGGGAGTTCGTTTGATGTAACCCGCGTTCGTGACCGTGATCGCAACGTCTTCGTCAGGGATCAGATCCTCGATACTCAGTTCGACTCCCGCATCGACGATAACGGTACGACGCTCGTCGCCGAACTGCCGTTTTACCTCGGTCAGTTCGTCAACGATGACCTGACGGAGAACGCTTTCGTTCTGGAGAATATTCTCGAGTTCCGCAATATATTTGATTATCTCGGCGTATTCGTCGAGGATCTTCTGGCGTTCGAGTGCCGACAGCCTGCGAAGCTGAAGATCGAGGATCGCCTGAGCCTGGATCTCTGAGAAATCGAGGCTCGTCATCACCTTGTTCAATTCTTTCAGGAACTGGTCGGTCGTTTTATCGCCGGTCACGCCGCGCCAGGATTTGACCTCGTTGGCGGTTGAGAGATTTGCCGTCAACCACTGTCTCGCTTCATCGACCGAACGCGAATTGCGAATGGCCGGGATAATATAGTCAAGCTGGTCAATAGCCTTGTTCAAGCCTTCCAAGATGTGGGCTCTCGCCTGAGCTTTACGCAGGTCAAATTCCGTTCTGCGGCGTACGACCTCGCGGCGGAATTCGACGAACGCCTCAAGCATATCCTTGAGCGTCAGCAGTTTAGGCTGGCCGTCAACGATCGCGATGTTGATGATGCCGAACGAAGACTGCATCGGCGTCAGCTTGTAGAGCTTGTTGAGAACGACCTGCGGAACGGCGTCGCGTTTTAATTCGACAACGATACGCATTCCCTCGCGATTCGATTCGTCGCGGATCTCTGAGATACCGTCGAGCTTTTTCTCGTGGACAAGCTCGGCCATCTTTTCGATGAGCCTTGCTTTATTGACCTGATACGGGATCTCTGTGATAACAACGGCCGAACGCGTACGCTCGCCACGGCCGATCTCATCGACCACCGCGCGAGCACGCATCTGAATGATGCCGCGGCCCGTGCGATAGGCTCTGTGGATCTCCTCACGTCCGTAAATGAAGCCCGCAGTCGGAAAATCAGGTCCCGGAATGTGCGATATCAACTCATCGACCGAGATCGCCGGATTCTGAATAAGTGCGATCGTTCCGTCGAGGATCTCAGTCAGATTATGCGGCGGTATTTTCGTCGCCATTCCGACGGCGATACCTTCTGATCCATTGACCAACAGAAGGGGAACTTTTGTCGGAAGAACTTTGGGCTCGGAAAGCGATTCGTCGTAATTCGGCTGAAAATCAACGGTCTCTTTCTCGATGTCGTCGAGAACTTCATTCGTGATCTTCGCCATGCGAACTTCCGTGTATCGCATCGCTGCCGGATTATCGCCGTCGATCGAGCCGAAGTTTCCCTGGCCGTCAACAAGCATGTACCGCATCGAAAAATCCTGCGCCATTCGCACGACCGTATCGTAAACGGCCGTATCGCCGTGCGGGTGATATTTGCCGATCGTGTCGCCGACCACACGTGCCGATTTTTTATATGGCTTGTTGTACGTGTTTCCGAGTTCGCTCATCGACCACAGAACGCGGCGATGCACGGGCTTTAAGCCGTCCCGAACGTCGGGCAATGCTCGCCCGATAATGACGGACATTGCGTAGTCGAGATACGAACGGCGCATCTCGTCTTCGATGTTTATTTGGTTACGATCAAGAAGTGAGTCCATTATTTATTTTCCGTTTCTTCGCGGGGGTTAAAGATGTGCGAGTGCTTTCAGTTTCTGGAAAGTCTCTTATCTTGTATATTTCTATATTTTACAGGCAAAAAGCCTGCTTAGCAAACTGTCAAACTCCCGATTTCTATTGATAAACAGGCAGGTTTTTACCGAAATGCTCAACGCTACAAAAGAACATCTCTCATCAGTTGTGTCGGCGATGCCGCAGCCCGATACAGTGAAACAAAACCGTCGGATACACCGGATATCGCTTCCACTTCCGGTTCGGGTCGAATTTAAGATCGACAAGGAAACGACGTTAAGCGAGATTACTCGGCTAAGCGACGTTTCCGCTTTCGGAGCCGGTTTCGTTACCAAAAAGCCGATCAAACGGGGACGCCTAGTTCTGTTGACCATGCCGATGCCGCGTCAACTTCGTAATTACGATTTCAGCGAAGCCCAATACCGGATCTGGGCGGTTGTCCGACGGTGCATCTCTATCGGACGTTCAATCGATTCACCCGAGTACTCAATCGGGGCAGGATTTGTAGGCAAAACACCTCCTGCTACTTACTACTCCGATCCGTCAATCCTCTTTGACATCGTTCACCGTGAGGGCGAAGATGATGGCTTCTGGCATATTGGAGCCGCCGATCTGCTCGCAGATGATAGCGGATTGCCCGCCGACATTCGAAAGCAAACCAGATTTTTCATTCCGGAACCGTTAACGATTGAACGTATCGATCCGCTCGGTAATATAGTAGAGTCAGAATGCACGGTGACAGAGAACATAAGTCTCGGTGGAGCGGCAGTTTTCACGACTCTAAAAGCTGCACGTGGGACATTTTTACGTGTCTCCAGTGACCGATTTAATGTTACAATACTCTCCGTGGTGCGTGGCTCACGCGTCGGACAGGACGGTATAACCCGACTGCATTTGGAATTTATCGATCGACTTTTCCCTCTGGAAGGGATCGGATAACTCCTATGTAACGCCGCTCGCCCACCATTTCTCCCTGTTTTATGTCCGTGGTGAAGTAAGATCGTAATGATTGCGCCGGAGAGTCATCGGGTGGATAGAGTAGATTCAGAATTAAAAACTATTGTCCAGGTCAAAGAGAGCGACACCGAAACGTGGAAGGAAGTCACCAAGGTAACTACCGTCTCACGCAACGGAGCCGGCTTCAGTCTGCCGCGCCCGGTGACTGTCGGACGCCTTATTACGTTAGTAATGCCACTTGATCCTGAACTTCGTGCCTACGATCAGGATAAGGAACTCTATCCTGTACTCGGCCTGGTCCAGTATTGCAATAAGGGCATGGTGGATGGTGAAACCGTTTACCACGTAGGTGTCGGTTTCGTTGGAAAGAACATTCCGGAGAGCTTTAAATCTGATCCTAGTCAAAGTTACCGTATCAGCGGTATGAGAAAGGATGGCCTTTGGGACGTGACCGAGGCTGAATCGCAGTTCAAAAACCGTAAGCAGCCGCGGTACTGGATCTCTCTTCCGGTAACTATCTCGCTGCTGCAGCGAGCCGAACAAGCGGTCGCCCGTGAGGAGACCTACACGAAAAACATCGGAGCCGGCGGCGTTTCAGTCGCATGTTCCTTAACCGCCGGAATCGGCGACAAGGTAAAATTTGCCTGCAAGGAGCTCGATTTCTATGCTGTAGCGGTCGTCCGCAACCGCAAGGTCCCCGCAAAAGACAGCCCGACGCTTCATCTGCAATTCATCGACGCAGAGTTGCCCGTCGACAAGATCATCGCCTCCCAAACCGCCAATGTCTCATAACAAAGAAAGGACCACGGGCGGCCCGCCCGTTGGAGATCTTCGGAATGACCGGGCGAGCCGCCCGGGCTCCAATTTGTCGATCAGCGACGATGCCGACGGAAAAAGATTTAAGATCATTCAAATATCCGCCTCTCATTGTGATGGACATTCTACGCTTGACGGGCTATTTGCTCAGCAAAGCGTTCTGGTTCCTGCGATATGAAGAGATCGGCAATATACCGCCGAATGATTCAGCCCCGTTTCTGGTCGTTGCTAACCATCAAACATACATCGATCCGGTTTGGATATGCCTTCCCATGCGTCGCCGTATCCGTTACATGGCGATTGAAAAGGCATTCGGCTGGCCGATGATCGGCAAGCTGATCCGTTTCATCGGAGCCTTCCCCGTCTCAGCCGGACGAGCAGGAAACCTTGCGGCGTTCCGCACGTCGGTCAAGGCATTGAAGGAAGGCTCGGTCGTTATGATCTTTCCGGAAGGCGTTCGTTCGGACGCAGAAGGAAAAGCAGCAGAGTTTCAACACGGCTTTATCAATATCGCAATATCAGCAAAAGTCCCGATACTCCCGGTGACGATACTCGGCGGCGAAAGGATCTGGCCCCGCGGCCAGAAATATCCGCGCCTCTTTCGCCGAGTGGTGATCAAATATCACCCGCTCGTAAACATTCCGCATGATCGATCAGGCGATTCTCGAGATGATGTCGACGACTGGGCAGCGAAGATCGCAGCGACAGTTTTGCGGAATTAATTCTAAGGCTTATCCGGCGTTTGGGGTGGACGAGGACGTAACTGCGGGTTATTCCTCATAACACGCTGCAGTTTCTGCCTTTGCGCGGGCGTTAACCTGCTCATGTCGAAATTCGGCGGTAGAAACGGAAATTCGCCTCCGTTCGGTGGCGGACGTTGGCCATTCGGCGGGCGGTTTGGGTTTACGCGAAGCGTCGTGATCTTGCCGTTCTCATCCTTATCCGTCAGGACAACGCCTCCGGCGGGAATATCCGGATCGTCGACATGGATATCCATCACGGTTTCGTTCGGGTCGTTCTGCCCCGTAGATTTTGTCGAGCCGGTCGGCTTCGTCGTGTTCTTGGTTGTTTCGGCAGGCTTCTCAGCAGGGCGAACGTCCTCCGTGAGCACCTTTGCCGTATTGGCCTCGCCCTCCGGAACGTTTCGCGTCGGAACGGCGGCGTCCGCTGTGGTAGTCGATGAATTCGATGTCACGCCCGTGTCCGCCGTCACCGGAGCCGTCGTCCCTGTAGTTCCTGTATTACCTTCGTCCTTGTGAATGCCGAAAACTGACGGCTTAACTATGTAAATTCCGCCCGCGACGGCGGCACCGACCAACAACGTCATTAAAACGCCTGCAGCGACACCCATTTTCTTCGCTTTCGCCGCCGGCATTGCGGTCAGCGGAGCGGCAATGACATTCGTCTGCTGCTCCGACGCAGAACCGCGAACCGACGTCACCTGCGAGCCATATCCCGGCAGGATCTCGGTTTTTGCATTCGGATCGCTGTAGATCGGTTTGGTGCCTTCGGGCATCAACTGCGTCGGCTGGGCAAACGCATGTCCGGTAAAATTGTCCGCGATCGTCGGCGAATCAGCGAGATAAGCGTAATTCTCACTTTCACGAAGCATCTGACGCATCTCAGCGGCGGTGCCCGGACGCTCGCTGGCATTCAGATCGAGAGCTTTTTGAAGCACGCCCGCGACGCCACGCGGAACCGCCGGATTCACGGTACAGGCAGGAACCAGCGGATCGGGTTTTTGACTTAGAACGCTCATGGCTCTCGTTAGAGCGTCTTCGGGGGCGACGCCAGTGAAAAGGTGATAGAGCGTCGCCGCCAGCGAATATAGATCACTCCGCGGATCAGTACCCGTTCCCTGGATCTGCTCAAGCGAAGCGTAGCTTTTCGAATAACCAAATATACTTTTCGCCGCCGTTTGATGACTCACATCCGACGGATTACCTTTTGCCAGGCCAAAATCCAGCAAGATCACTTGTCCCTGCGGCGTAAGTTTTAGATTCTGCGGTTTGATGTCGCGGTGGATGACCGGAACTTCCTGATTGTGGAGAAAATCGAGCGCATCGAGCAATTGATCGCCCCATCTGACCATTTCCTCGACGGGAAAAGGCTTTCCGCGTTCGTCCAGCACGCAGCAGAGATCTTCGCCAGGGATGTATTCCATGACGAGGAACATGATGCCGTTTTCCTCAAAATGATCCGTGACCTTCGGCAATGCCGGATGCTTGAGGCTGTTGAGCAGGCGGGCTTCGCGTTCGATGGCCTTGCGGAAACTGTCGTCCATGCACAGGGTTTCCTTGATCGCAACCGTCGAACCAAAACGCTGGTCGGTAGCGACATACACCGCTCCCATGCCGCCCTGGCCGATCTGCTTATCGATCTTGTATCGCTGCTGGAGTACTGTTCCCGTCTCGATCATCGCGTTCGCCCCATCGCTTCGAGATTTCGACTATATTACTACAAAACACCGCCGAATCTTAATTAATAACAAGGTAGCCGTACCCACCCATTTCAAATCGTCATTTTTGACTCAAATGGAACAGTTTATCCTCTTTATTTACAACATTTACTCGTTCCAATTACTGTTCCAAAAAATAAACGTGCAAAATGGAACGATTTTCTCCCGCAACTCGCTGATCCCAAATGATTTATGCGTATATCACTTATCAAAACAGGAACGCCTTCGTTCGCTTGCGGCGTGTCGAAGGCGGCCCCTTGAATATCTTTGCCTGGACACCAATATTAGTACGTTGATGCCATCGAATTGTTCTTAGTTGTAAGCATTTGCTCCTACTTTCGGTAAATTGTAGACGTCGGCGAGGCTGTTCAATTCAAACCTGACGCGCGACCAATTCCCTTCCGCGGCGGCTCCGAATCGATAATTCCGCATGTTCCGGTCAATGTCCGAAGCGATGTTTAGGCACTTGCGAACTTCGTCCTTGTTCTCCGCCCAAATGTCGCGTCGGTCGAATTCACGGCGAAGCTCATCGGTCGCTTTTTCGAGATCTTTCGCACGACTGTTCAGCCAATCCTCACGGCTCGAACCGTTCAGCCTGCTGTGATCGAGCGCCTTGTCGTAATTTTTCACAAAATTATCGACGCGGTTCTCAACCCGGTCGATGATCACCTTGACCTGACCCTTCGTCAGATTACGCCCGCGCGATTCACGCCGAGTGCTCTGTGCACTGACATCCGCAACTGCCACAAACATCAAAACTGCCGCCAAACCAACAAAAAACCTGAATAAATTGCTCTGCATAATAAATCTCTCCTTACGGGTTCAAAAAAATATAAGAGCTTCCCAAGCTCGCCTCTTCTGACGCGAGCAGGATTGATTTAGTCGAAAAAAGTTAACTGGAGCCCGGGCGGCCCGCCCGAAGCAACTGGACCCCGGGCGGCTCGCCCGGTTGAATCCCCAAGATCTACGCTGCGGGCGGGCCGCCCGGGCTCCAGGCGATTCCCGCGCTTCCGTATGGCCAGTCTTGCATTGAGCTGCAAAGACCTGCCTTGACCGGATTGAGATTTATGTAATCAAGCGTTCTCACAAAGTGGTCATAGTTCCGGATGTATCGGTCAAAGTAGTCGGCCTGCCAGAATTGTCCGCTCCTGCCGAGCAGCTTGTTAGCTTGGTGCGAACGTGATTTGGCATTATCACCCACGCGATCAGTTTGTAACGTTTTCCATCCTGATGGACGAGTGATTCCTGAACCATTTCGGCAATTGCGGAGATCCCTAAATAACAGTCTCCGATCCCTTGATCGAGATACTTTTCAACCCGCCGATGAAGCTCCAGCTTTTTCTTTTCGTCCGTTTCATTTTCGAGCTCAATCTTCCATTCGCGGACAACTGACACCGGCATCGCGTCACCCAAATGGACAGTAATGAACTGCAAAACCTCGCCGCCATCAAAATGCGGCAAAAATCCCCGACTATGCCAACCTCGTGGTTTCATAAATTGGAGCCCGGGCG
Source organism: Pyrinomonadaceae bacterium (assembly GCA_047600985.1). Lineage (GTDB taxonomy): Bacteria > Acidobacteriota > Blastocatellia > Pyrinomonadales > Pyrinomonadaceae > OLB17. Next base: position 2,398,900 of record JASGKA010000002.1, read on the forward strand.
GCCCGCCCGGTTTGTTTTTGGAGCCCGGGCGGCCCGCCCGGTCAATCCTAAATCTCCTACGGGCGGGCCGCCCGTGGTCCTTGGGTTATTTTCTGTCATGTCACACCAAATGACGAGGCCTCGCGATTCGCTGATTTTTCGTAGTGTTTTTCGTCGGAGCCCGGGCGGCCCGCCCGGTCAATCCTAAATCTCCTACGGGCGGGCCGCCCGTGGTCCTTCCTGGTTAGCTTATCCACTTTTCGGTCATGTCGCACCAGATTACGAGACCTCGCCATTGGCCGAATTTTTTGTAGTGTTTTTCGATCTTTTTGTCGTCGCATTTCTTTTCGCCGTTGTGATTCTTATAGAACTGGGATCGGAGCCACGAATCGAGGGCGAGGCCGTCGTAGCGGCCGACGAGTTTCAGGAGGTTTTCGGCGGCGTAATCGCCAACGCCTTTGACCTTTTTCATTTCTTTTTTGAGGTCGGCGGTGGGCAGGTCGCTGGTTAGCCATTGTTCGGGATCGAGTTTTCCGGCGGCGACGGATTCGGCAAGTTCGACAAAAAACGGGGCTCGATAGCCTGCTTTGATCTCGGAACGGTAAAACATCTCGTTCATCGACGCCATCGCGTCAGGTGTAGGAAAGGCAGAACCACCTGCGTTAGCGGGTGGTCCGAATGCGTCGGTTCGATCTGTCTCCGTTTCAGCGGAAATGGCCCGACCACCCGCTAACGCAGGTGGTTCTCCCTTGTTCTTCGACGCCGACGGTACTGACACCGTGCCAAGTTTTTCGACCAGATTATTCACCATGATCTTCGTCAAAGCCCAGGAGCAGTTCGTGGTGCAGATAGTTTTTACGAGGTCTTCGAATACAGAAGGTGAACGGAGTAATCGACCGGCTCGCTTTTCGGTGACCCAGTTTAGCCGTTCGTGGCCTGCGACAGACTCGTAGAGCCCGCCGAGGTCGTCGTCGAGACGGAGCAAATGGCGAACGTCTCGGCGGATCTGATCTTCGTTAAAACCCGCTGCGGCAAGATCGACCCGAATTCTGTTTTTTTCCTCGAAAATGACCGCCGGTACCGCGCCGTTTTCCTCGTCCGCGAAAACATAATTCAACCGCCAGTTTTCCGTGTCCAAATTGAACGGTGCGAGCTCTGACCAGCCGTGGCTGTAAACTGTCGAGCGAAAATTAAAATCTTTCGGGATATCGATAAATACTGTGTTTGACATACTTAGCAGAGCGGATGAAAAAGTCCTATTTACACTTCTTTACATTTGTTCGACTATCGCAGTATATTGTACGTCTAAGTAGTCGGTAATACATTTTTGGTCGATGTTTTACGATAAATTATTTGGCTTGTAATTATCGTGAGATTATTGTAAATTTAGACTGTAAAACATTATTTAACCGGCACACTTCCCCCGTGCTTTGGATTTCCTTTTTACAGTAGTTCAGTTCAGTTTCTTCAGGAGGATCGTATGACTAGCGGAATATCGCGAACATTTTTGCGAATTTTGACTTTACTGGCATTGGTCTCGGCCGCCGCTCTGGCAGCCGCAGCCCAGGACGGCGACCCGAATTCGCCGACGCCGGTCTTACTTAGCGAAGAGGGATCAACCCGAGCTATCGCGCAGGAACCGGGGAAGATTCGCAGCACCGGCGAACTCGCGAGAGCGACAAGCCAGGCATTTCAACCTGAAGAAAAGGTCGAACTTTTCGTCACGAGCCTCGATCTGATGGCGGACGAAGGTGCGAACGCTTTCCGTGTTTACGCAACTGACCGCGTCGGACATCAGTTCCGATTCCCGGTCATCGGTCTCGAACCGGTGGATGGCAGCGGCGGAGTTTACCGCGTGACGATCGTGCTGAAAGACGAGATCGGATTCTGGGACGCCCCGCAGGCTGATGGCGATCTGCTGATCTACCTCACCTGGCGTGGACTCGCGAGTAACACGGTACGGCTTGGTTATGGAGCGATAGGCGGCGATATCAAGGAAGATCCCGCATCACGCCCGACACCTTTCGGAACCAAGATCGCCCGCAGCGTCGCACGTCCCGATTCTCCAGACGATATCTCATACCGCTGGGCTGGCGACCGCTTCCGCTTTGCCGAACAAGCCACCTTCGGCCCGAATACTTCATTGGATAACACGCTTCGAAGAATCGGTTTGAGAGCGTGGATCAATCAGCAGTTTGCGGCAAATTATCCGTCAGCCGCTAATCCGTTCCCGACCAACGGTTTGCAACCAGTCAATCAGCAGAGCAACTGTAATGACAATGACGGTGACGGTGTGGTCAACCTTTATCCGAATTGTGGCCGTGATACCTACACTCAATATCAGCCACAGACATGGTTCATGAAAGAGGCTATCTACGGTGATGCGCAGCTCAAACATCGAGTTAACTGGGCTCTCGGACAGGTCTGGGTCACGTCTGGAAATGATATCCAGCAGGGCCGCCATATGGTCGAATGGTGGAAGACCATTAATAGACACTCGTTCGGTAATTACCGCAATCTGATGAAGGAAATGACCCTCAACGCAACGATGGGCGACTATCTCAGCATGCGCGAAAGCACGCGGCTTGCTCCGAACGAGAACTATGCTCGCGAGATAATGCAGTTGTTCACGGTCGGCCTTTTCATGCTCAACCAGGACGGAACATTGCAGTTAGACGGGCAAGGCAATCCGATCCCGACGTACACCCAGGACACTATCAATAACTTGACTCGGGTATTGACCGGGTGGAGTTTCTGTAGCGTCTCGGGTGCAAATTGTCCGACGCTCGGCACAACTGATGCTCCCGCTGGCGTGGTCAACTATATCGACCCAATGCTGCTGAATCCGGGCATCACGACCGGTGCGAACAATCGCCACGATATCGGAGCTAAGACGCTCTTGACTTATACCGGCTCTACCACATCGAATATTGCCGCTTGTCCGCCAACTGGAACCGGTGCTTGCGGGCTTACGTGCAATACCGGAGTTAACTGCACTCTCGTTGCAGGTGCAAATAATACAGGCGCCCTTGCCGGAGTTCAAACATACGCTAACGCGTCGCTTGAGCAGGCTCTCGACAACATCTTTAACCATCCCAACGTTGGCCCGTTCGTCAGCAAGATCCTGATCCAGCACATGGTGACCAGCGATCCGACACCGGCTTATGTTGGACGCGTCGCGGCTAAATTCAACAACAATGGCTCAGGCGTTCGCGGCGACATGAAAGCCGTGATCAGAGCTATTCTGCTCGACCCGGAAGCCCGCGGTGACGTCAAATCTGATCCGAATTACGGTAAACTCCGCGAACCGGTATCGCTCACGACCAACTTCCTGCGTGCATTGAACGCCCGTGGTGCAGCCGGTTCGGGACAGTTTGACGGTTACATCACAGGACGTGGCGAGTTCAATGGAATGGCTCAGGTGCCGTTCATGGCTCCAACCGTTTTCAACTACTTCCCGCCAGGATATGGCGTCCCGGGAACGACGCTGATCGGACAGGAATTTGCGATCATGAACACGGGGACATCGATCCAGCGAGCAAACTTCATGAATCGTATGATCATGGCAGGTGGACTGGGCAGCACAACGGTCCCGATCGCCGTCGCCGCCCCAAATTCGCCAACTGGATTGTCACTCGATCTTGCCGATCTGCAGGCTTTGGTGACCGCTGACACGACGAACAACCAGCTCCTCGACGAACTCAATCGAAGGCTGCTTCACGGTACGTTGACGGCTCAGAACAGAACGACCATGCAGACTGCGATAAATTCGATCACGGTCTCGAATCCGCCGACGGCGACGCAGACCTTGAGCCGCGTTCAGCAGGCACTTTATTTAGTTGCGACCTCGTCGCAGTATCAGGTACAGAGGTGATCAATATGAAAGAATCAAGACGCGATTTTCTTAAGAAATCAGGCAGCTGTGCTCTCGGCATGGCGGCTGTAGCAACGCAGATGCATCACCTCGGCAATATGACCGCAATGGCCCAAAAGGTCATCGACAGTCAGCCCGACGGCGGTGCCAACTACAAAGCCCTCGTCCTGCTCTATTGGGACGGCGGCAACGACACCAACAACATGGTGATCCCGATGCACAACGACGCGAACGTGAGCAACTACGCCGCTTACGCCGCCGAACGCTCGGCTTCGGGACTCGCCCTGACGCAGGCAGAACTCACGAACACGCAGATCAACGTTCCGCGTCTCGGACTTCCCTACGCACTGCATCCGGCACTCGGTACAGGCACTGCGGGAGCGATCAACAACGGAATCCACGAGCTTTATACGCAGGGCAAGCTCGCGGTGGTCGCCAACGTTGGAACGCTCGTTCGTCCGCTGACCAAGGCCCAATATCAGAGCTCGTCGTTTGCGAAGCCGTATCAGATCGGTTCGCATTCGGATCAGAAAACGCAGTTTCAGACCAGCATCTCGAACACCCAGGCATTCACCGGCTGGGGCGGACGTGTTTCGGACAAGATCACTGCCGCTCAAAACCCGAACGGCCTCGTCCCGATGATCACTTCGATCTCGGGTGCGCAGCTTTTCACTGCCGGCCAAACAACGCTGCCGCTCGCGATCTCGGATTCGAACACGGCACTGAACAGCGTTTTAAATCCGGCTGGTTTTGGTACGAACCCTCAGACAACTAATCTTGCTCGTCTCAATGCGTTTAACGCCCTGAGAGGCCAAGATCTTTCATCTAACTATATCTCTGCTGCCAGTCATGTTACGGATCTCGCGATGCAGGCAAATTCTGCTCTGCAGGTCACGCAGGAAGTGACAGTTACGTTCCCTAACACAGGCATCGGCCGTCAGTTAAAGCAGGTCGCTCGTCTGATCAAGGAGAGATTTGACCTCAACGTTAATCGCCAGATCTTTTACGTCCAGATCGGCGGATTTGATACGCACACTAATCAACTGGGTCAACAAACTACGCTATATGCTCAGTTTAGCCAGGCGATGCGTGCGTTTTACGACGAAATGGTCGCTCAGGGCGTCAGCAACGACGTTACGACCTTCACGATGTCCGAATTCGGCCGCACCTTCAATCCGGCTGGAACGATCGCCAGCACGGTCGGCTCGGATCACGGTTGGGGCAGCCACATGTTCGTCATGGGCGGCTCGGTGATCGGCGGAGATGTTTACGGCAGCCGACGTCCGGACGCAAGCGGCAGCGGAAACTTCTTCCCGACGCTTACCAAAGCCGGGCTCGACGATGCCGATTCAGGAACGGGTGCCCGCGGACGGTGGATACCGACGACTTCGGTCGATCAATACTCCGCCCAATTCGCCAAGTGGTTCGGCCTGCCGCAGGACGCCGCGACGCTCGCCTCGGTTTTCCCGAATCTCGCGAATTTTAACACCGGAACATTTCCTTCCCTTAACTTCCTGCCGTAGGGCCAGTTTTTCAAGGGGGGCGTTAAAAACAAGCGGGCTTCGGCCCGCTTTTTTCATTTTGGGTATCTTTGAACTTTCCCGGCATTCCACCTAAACTTTAACCAACCGTGAACCTGCCAAATTACATAACTCTCGGCCGAATTGTCGTTGTCCCGCTGCTTGTGGTGGTGCTGCTGACGCCGGTCGCGGAAAAATGGTTCGGTGTGAGCGGCTATGCTCTAGCGATCATACTTTTCATCGTCGCTGCCCTCTCGGATATCGTCGACGGCCAGCTCGCACGCCGTCGAAAGCAGGTTTCGACTCTCGGCAAATTCCTCGACCCCATCGCCGACAAACTGCTGATCTCAGCGGCGCTGATCGTGCTCGTCGAAAAACACCTCGCTCCGTCGTGGGCGGTGGTAGTGATACTGGGACGCGAATTCATCATCACCGGCCTCAGATCTGTAGCGGCAAGCGAAGGCATCGTCATTCAGGCTCAGGGAATGGGCAAGATCAAGATGTGGGCACAATGCGTCGCCATCGTTGCCCTTCTTGTCTGCGCAGCAAACGGAACGCCGCCGGTATCGAATTTTGGACTCGATTACCCGGCGGCATTTTGGGAAGTTCCAGAGGTACAGACAGCTTTCTCGAACCTTGCCAAATTCACGATCACATCAAATGACTGGAAGGTTTTTGGATATCTCGTCGGCCGCTCGGCTCTGTGGGTAGCCGTTCTCACCGCCGTTTGGTCGATGTACGGATATTTCGCATTCTTTATTCGGGAAAGATCGGCACGCACCGACGCATAAAATTCAAAAAGCAAAAAGCCGGACGCTTGCGGGCATCCGGCTTTTTGTTCAACTCGAGCGGACCTACTGGATCTCTACCCAGTCGCCGGTGTGGATCTCCTGAGCAGTGCGAGTGATCACGACGGTCGCCGTACGTTCCTTTACATTTAGAACCACGGCTTCGCCAACCACCTTTCGCAAGCCGGCGGGGCGTTCGTTTCGAACGTCGCGCGTACGGACTTCCTGGCCATTCGCCTTATCGCCCGTTTTGCGGGTCGACTGGTTTGAAAACTTATCGCCTTTGTAAAAGCCCTCGAAGCCATAGTCGCGGGCACTTACGATCTCGCGGTCTTGAAGCTTGGTCAGATTTCCTGTTTCGATCCCACGGAAAACCGTCACCCGATCGCCGACCTTAACGCTATCATCGGCCCCTAGGTCAATATAGGCGATCTGATCGCGCGTCAACATTTGCTGACTGTCGCGTCCCATGATAACTCGTCCTGTTGCCTTTCCGGTGGGGTCACTGAACCGGTCAAGTGGGGTTGAACTCATATTAACCGTCGGACTCGTTCGGACAGGAACCAGCTCAACCAGATCCCCGAGCAGAAAATTGTCGCAAGACGTTTTCACCTTGACCACTGAAACGTCGCGTTTCACGCTTACAACCTCGACAGCCCCGACTTCCTGAACGTAGAATCCGACATCCTTTTTGCTCCATTTGCTCTTGAGTTCGCCACGCGGACGAACGACGGCAAACGTATCACCGACGTTTACGCCCCGATCCGCTCCCATATTGATGAAGAGATAATCGTTCTGAGCAAAAGTAAACCTATCGGCTTCGTCGGCTCCACCGATGATCTTGTTAGCTGTGCTTATCGCGTTAGATTGAATGTACCCAGCGCAATATAGATTGCTGCGCCCGGCAACCGCCTGGGCAGGTTTAGGTTTGTCGCTCAGTGTCACCGGTACGACCGGTTTTTCCTGGCCAACGGCAACAAACGGCATCGCAACCGCGATCAAACTCAAAAGAACCAGACGGGATGAGAATATTTTTTGAAAATTCACGATTTTCTCCTTTTACGTTTCGGATGATTTTGCCGCGAGAACTCTTGAAGGAAAGTCGAAATTGCACGGCTTCAGACATTAGACCCATTGGGCCTTAAATATTATAAGGTTCCGAGCTGAAAACGGTCAACATGTTTTTGCATTCTTAAACATTTTTTCAGATTTGCATCAACCTGCCAATTTTGCTAACATCACCGTTTGCGGTCGAGACCCCCGTTTCCACCCGATCAGCCGGTGTAGCTCAGTTGGTAGAGCAGTTGATTTGTAATCATCAGGTCGTAGGTTCAAGTCCTATCACCGGCTCCAGTATTTACGGGCGTTTCAGCAATTTTGCCGAGACGCCCTTTCTGTTCCGTGACCACTTCGTGACCAAAATGCACGCGCGCGTCCAAATTCTCTACTGCCTTACGCAGAGCCGAATCCGTCGCGTGGGTATACCGCGAGGTCATCCGAATATCGGAATGACCCAGTATCTTCATCAATGTGAAGGCATCGGCCCCTGCGTCTGCCATGCGGGTAGCCGCCGTGTGGCGTAGATCGTGAAACCGTAGATTCTCGATCTTTGCCTCGGAAAGTGCCCGGTTAAAGCTCCGCTTGATCTCGATAAGCTTCCCGCCGGTTCGTGGGCTGGGAAACACAAGATCACCTCGACGAACCGTGTTCTTAAGCATTTCCGTAACGGTGGTGTTCATTGGAACGACCCGCTTCTTGCCGGATTTGCTCTGCTGAACGATCAGGGTCCGCCGTCCGAAATCAATATCCGTCCAAGCGAGATTGAAAATCTCGCCCCGGCGTAGGCCGGTATGAAGGGCAAGAGTTACAATCTGCTGAACAGGCTCGTTATCGCTGAGGGCTTCCAACAGCCGTCGTTCTTCCTCGTCGGAGAGAACTCTTGTTCGTTGGTTGTCCAGCTTAAGTGTCCTAACCCGTCTGGACGGATTGCTTTCCAGAATTTCGGCGTCCACTGCCATCGAAAGGATTTTGGAAAGAACTCTAAGGTGATAGTTAACAGTCGCCGCGCTCCGCTTTTTCCCGTGCCTCGTGGGGGTGTTCAAGAAATCCTGTTTGAATGTCTCGATCAGTGGCGGAGTTATCTGCCGGAGCGTCTTGTTCTTGAATGCCTTGACCAGAACCCGGCAGATCAGAACATCGCACCGAAACGATTTCTTGTTTGCCTCAGAGTAGGGGAGGAACGTGTCGACGACGAAATCATCGAACCGCCTATCTGGTTTCCCATCGAAGCCGTAGACCTGCTGAAAAACCTGATTCATGATCACGGCTTCGGCGGCTTCAGCCTCCTTTTTTGTTCGAACGAATTTAAGGGTTTTCCTAATCCGTTCTCCGTTGTGATAGAAGTCCGTGACCCACTGGCCCGTGTCCTTCCTTCTGCTTACCGTCATTTTTACCTCCTTTGCCGGGCCAACCGGCAAGGGGCATCCTAGTCCAAATTCAGCATTTTTCTATAGCGGTCATCCTGCTGTTTCTTGCCTTTCGGCTTCGACTTCTCGATTCTTACTGGCCGGTCCAGGTTAACGGAAACGCGGTGCTTCCCAGTTAAGTTCTGTTTTCCAATCACGCGAATGACATCGGGGTCAAAGAGGATCTTGCGGCCAACACGCGTGTAGGGGATTCTTCCCTCGTGTTGCCATCGGCGTGCGGTACTTTCACTCATGCCAAAATATTCGGCAACGTCGCGAATGCTCAGCCAGTTACTCGCAAGCTTAGCCGGTTTCCCCGTTTTAGGATCAACCCGAACGCCAAGCTTACTCAATTCGGCGAAACAAGTGTCGGTCGTAAGTACTTTGATTCTCGTCTGATCTACAACTGGCACAACCTCGCGAATTCTAGAAGTCACACCAGCGATTTTCTTAATGTGGTTGACTATTACCCAAACTTGCTGATAGCCAGCTCGGAGGCACTTTAGAAGATTCTTGGCTTCCCATTCAGCCGACGTTGTTATGGAAACTTCGCAGGCAATCGTCACGTCGCCCCGTTCCAATACAATGTCGATAAATCCTGAACCGTCAGGCAGGGCCTTCTCGATTTTCGACTCGAACCCGTAAAGACGCCCTATACTAGCGATCACCTTCTGGCTCTGACTGTGGAGGTATGTGCCTCTCGCACGGTCGTAGGTCAATACGAATTCCCGCTTTGGTTTCGCGGTCGGCGGAGCCTTTGGCTTCTCCTTGCGATTTTCGTCACTTGTTAGAATCTGCCCTAAATCTACTGAATCGGGGACAACGGCGACAACCGACTTTTCGTGGGCAGACTCCTCAAGGTTCGCAACTGCCAATCTCATTGAGGTGTCGATCTCGGCGGGGGACAGGAAACCCTCGGTTATTCCGTTCAGGTATCGATCAATTCTGTCTTCTGTCACACGATACTCCGGCACGTCCGGCGTGTAGGCGTATGCTAGGCGTTTCGATGGCCGTCTGAGGAAGTAATAGCGAGACGGGAGGGACGGAGTAACCGAAATGTCGTCCCTAAGGGAATCTTGATAGGGGTAGCTACCCTCGAGCATCTGACTAGCATCTGTCCCGGTTATTCCGCCGAAAACGAATCGCGTGTGGCAAGCAGTCATCGCCGTTCTGATCTCGCTATCCAGTTGATTAAGATTCTGATGAAATAAGATCAAATGAAGCCCGTATTTGGCCGACTGATCAAGCATTGCCCCGAAATCAGGAGTCGCGAAGCTCTGAAACTCATCAACAATTAAGTAAAACGGGGGAGCCTTCCGAACCTCGTCTCGCGTTCGACGCCGCATCGTTTCCCAAATTTCGTTTACCAAAAAGGTGCCGATAATCCGCGACGCATCTGCGGAGAATAGATCGCTGGACTGGAGGTTAACGAGCAGGGCGTCTCGGTTATCTGTGATCTGCTTTATGTTGATCGAGTTTTCGGGTATGCCAAGAATCCGTTTAACGGTCTGTTGCGTAAGAAACTTGAACAGTCTGTTCGCAGTGCTGTCAACAATATTCCGGTAAGCCTCGGGCCGGCGGTTCGTTAGCAGAAACCACTCCTCGCGAATCGCCTCAGACTCGATTGAAGCTATTATCGAATCCCGAATATGAAAATAGCGGGGGTTGAGAAAATAGCGAATTGCCTCAAGGGGAAGATTCCGTTCCAGAATAACGTAATAGACGCATCGCATAACCCGCTCCATCCGTGGGGCACTCGATATATCATTCGTGCCCAACGCTCGTAGGGTTAGGCTTACCATGCGATCAACTTTCGTCGAAATAATCGCCTCATCCCGATTGCTGGTAATTTTGAAAGGACTGAAACCAACTGTCTTTTGCGGATAGGAAGGGTCGAAGGGAATAATCCTGCGGGAAGGGCGAACGTAAGCCAACCATTGTATTAGGTCCCGGTATAGAAAGCCGCTTGGATCAATCAAACAGAAGCCGAGACGCTGTTTGACCATCTGCCTTACGAGACACTCGAGAAGCTTGCTTTTGCCGGATCGAGACGCACCTAGCCCGTGGGCGTGGGCCTTTAGGTCAAGGCTCGATATCGTCAAAGGCTGTCCCTTCTGGTTTGGATCGTCACCAACATGGAGAAGCATCGACGAGACTCCTAAAATCGCTGTCGCTCAAGAAACGTAATCCGAATGTGTTCGTACATCGTTTCTATCTCCTCAGCCTCGTCCTTGTAGACTTCGAGGAGTGCGTTCTTTAATTCCGAAAGTTTCCTCAAGTTACTCGCGTGAGCATAAAACTGGCGAAATATCTGTTCGGTGTTGAAGGTGTCCGCATCAACATCACCCCAATAGGGGGTGCCAGTGCCTGGCTCTGTCAAGGTCAGATCGATGACACAAAGATCTGAGATACGGATTCCTAAATAATCAATCGAGTTCCCAAATGTCCTGCATAGCTCTGTATTGGCTAGTTTGTCAATCACGTTGGTTGTCGCCCCGATAGCAGTGACAAGAACAAAACGTTCTAGCTCATCCTTCATCGATAAAGCCCGGCGTACCGTGCCGGGGAATGGTTTCTGCTGGGACCAGCTAATTAGCGACGATTGTATGCGGTTTTGAAGCTGTTCCTCGACAAGACTTATGGGATCTAAAAGTCTCCAGACTTGTCGATGAAAAATCATCGGGCTGGTAGGTGATTGCGAGCTTCACAGTGAGTTTGCCGTCGTCGGGAAGCCGTAAGTTAATGCTTGGAGTGGTGAGCGTCTTCCTCTCGATCCTTATGAGATGATCGGGATTCAGTCTTCCGAAACGCCACTGCTGGCCGCGTACTATCTCGTCCCCGGAAATCAAGCCGTAGCCCGGACGTAGCTTGTAAAAAAGAAGAAAGTAAAGAATTCCCGCCGCACCAATCCCGATCACCCCAAGTCCCGCCAGGGCAAAGAGGGTCATAAGTACCTGAAAGCCCTGCTCCTGGCCCGGGAGGGACGCGTTAAATCCACAGCAACAGGTAAGAACCAACCCAAGAATCACTCCGACGATTCCCAGATTAACGAAGGCCAGCGAAGGCTTAATGACCGACGAATTGAATCCCCATCCTTCCATTTTTTTGTTGGTGGAAAATTATAACGCGCTTCGACCAACTTCCGCCAAATTTCTTCAGTATAAAAGCCGGGAGGTAGCCGCATGGACGCTATTCAGGATCGCATCGTAAATCGCGATTGTAGCCATTTGTCCACTTCTTTACGCGAGCGTGTGTATCGCTCAAGTGACGAACGGATTACCCTATCCGCATACTGGGCATCCTTGTTGTTGTGGAATGGGGGATAGGCTGTATGGCGTTCCGCTTGAGATGCGTGCAGGGCGGTTAGGCCGGGGACAAGATCGAGGCTTCGAAGGTAAAGCTCAAAGTCGGGCAAGTTCTCTAGCTGGTTTGCGATCACGTCGGAAGCAAACTCTTTGGCAAGTAACGCGGCATCGTCCGCACTGACCCTAAAGCTGATCAGAGTTCCACAGTTACCGAAGATTGCAGGAACTATCTCGTCGTTGTGGCGTCGAAGCTGCGCCAACGTTTGGGTCGCTACCGTGAGTGAAAGCCGATACTTGCGAGCCTCGGCAAGGATCGAGGAAAGGTCGATCCCGTGTGTGAAGTTGTGGACTTCGTCGATATAAAAGTAATGCGGGAGTCGATCGGCTTCCATCGTATCTTGTCGTGACAGGGCGGCGAGGTAAAGCTTCGTCGTGATAAGCGATCCGAGAAGTGATGAGATATCCGAACCCAACGCGCCCTTGCTTAGATCGCAGAGAAGAATCTTCCCGCCGTCTATCACGTCCCGGAAGTCGAAACTGCTCCGGTGCTGGCCGATCACCGAACGGAGTAGGGGATTGGTCGCGAATGCCGATACCTTATTGAGAATCGGGGCCGATGCCCTTGCTCTCTGATCGTCGTCCCAATCGTAAGAGTAGGTTCGGTGGAAAAGGTGGAGAACGCTATCGTCCGTGGCCGCAAATGCTTTGTCTCGATATCCTTTGTCGGTAACGAGACTGAGGATATCGAGCAGCGATGTCGGCTTATCTTGAGCTAGCAGGGCAAAGCAAAAGTTAGTCAGAAGATACTCGCTCTGCGGCCCCCAGGCATTAGCCCAGATCGCCTTGAACGTGCTGACTACGGAGGAAACAACAAGCGGATGATATTCCGTTGAAACGGGTTCGAGGATATTCACGCTGGAGACCCGGTCCCGGTGTGATGGCTTGAAATAGATAACGTCGTTGGTTCGTGAGCGGGGGATATGCTGAAGGATCTCATCTATCAACTGACCGTGCGGATCGATCACGGTCACACCCGATCCATTCCATATATCCCAAAGGATCATATTCCGCATCAGAGTAGTTTTGCCTACTCCGCTCTTGCCGAACAAGGCTGCGTGTCGGTTTCGGACCTCGGGAATGAGGAAGCCGTCCGCCCGGTTTTCTTTTGGGCCTATCTTGTAGCCTATGGGTAGGGGATACATCGCGGAAACTGCTGTATGCAGGTGGAAAATTATATAGACTATCGCTCATGAAGCCATTCCCTTCGCGATTTCGTCTGCTAATAGCCTACATCAGCATAGGCCTCGTCTTGGTATTTTCAGCCTACTGCCTGTGGGAATTGGACTTGCTTCTTGATACGCAAAATGAATGGTGTCGTTCCCAACGTCTTGAATTTGTTCCAGAGATCTGTGCAGGGGTGGCCGAAAGAGACATTGAGCGAACTTACTATCTGCGGATGATTGTGTTTGCTCTGGTCACCTTTGGCTCGGCGGGCACACTGCTGGCGACATCAGGACGCAAGTGGGGAGAGCGTTAGGAATTCTGCAAAGTTCTTATCACAGAGGTGCGCCCGATCTTTAATTGCCGGGCAATTTCTGAGTTATTCAGTCCTTTCTTTTGGAGACGGCGAATCTCGTCGAATTTAAGAGAAGCCGAAGCCGGGCGTCCGTGATTCCGGCCCTCGGATCGTGCGTGGGCTATTCCCGCTTTGACACGTTCTCGGAGGATGTCGCGTTCAAATTCTGCGAAGACAGCAAGCATTCCAGAGAGTGCTTTACCGGCTGGTGTTGTTAGATCGAACGCCTCATTTAATGATACAAATCCTACGCCGGTATCCGTCAACTCGCGGATCGTGCCGATCAAATCGGAAACCGAACGCCCCCAACGGTCGAGCCTCCAGACTAAGATCGCGTCTACTTGACGGCGTCGAGCATCCTTGAGCAATTCTTCACGCTTTGGTCGAGTTTTCGCACCTGATCCAACTTCTTGAACCTCGCGAATGATTTTCCATCGCCGCTTCTTTGCATATTCACGAAGTGCCTTCAACTGGAGGGGAAGGGTCTGCTGATCGTGAGTCGATACGCGGGCGTAAATCGCTACCTGCATTGGTGTCCAAAAACCCAACGAAATCTGGCTTGAATTAAACCTTATTTTTCGGGATTGTTCGAAGTCTAGCAGGGCGTGTCCAAAAACAGTAGTTATTGGACAGAAAAGGTCGGATGCCGTAGATTGACGGAATGACACAATCGGCTGTTCGGATTGTCGAAGCCGTCCAAAGCCAAGACTTAAGCAGGCGGGCTATTGTTTGTGTATGCGGAAATACGCCCGGTCTAAAGGGTTTCTTTCCGAGTAATCGGCAAGGGGGCGACATGGGCCGATTTGCAATTGACGGGTGGCCTCTCTACGCCTGCCAGTCCTGCGGGCGTATTCTCAATCTTACGTCCGCCGAGATCATAGGAAATCTGAGGCAAAGAAAAACCGCCCGTGCTATAAGCGAAGGCGGCTTTGTTTGGGGTTAGGTGCATGGCGTTTGCCAGCGACGTTAATAGTGACGGTAAAAGTGCTTGTGTCAAGGCAAGCTAGTCGCCCCGCTCCTTTCGGAACCTTGCGATAGCTTCCTTGAACGGGGCCTTTTCAAAGTAGAGATCGCGTTCCACGGTGACTCCATGAAGGGAAATGCCTTGAAGTTCCGAAAGCGAGAAGTACCCCCATTCTTCCTCCTGACCAATCACATAACCGAAAAATAGAAAGCCTCCGTTCTCAGGCTGTCCTTCGGTGACAAACCAAGTCCAGGCTCCAGCCGGGAAGAAGAACTTAGCGTAAACCATCGGATCGCGATTCCCATCCTGCGAATAAAGCGCGGGAAGCTCAGCACGCAGTTCGGGCGTGAGTAAATCCATATACCTGCTCCTTTGCGAATTGTGAAGGTTACAAACCGGCGAAAAGAATAGGGGATTGTGCCATCGCGTCAACAGCGGGGGAGTGATCCCAATTAGAAGCCTTAGCGGGGCGGGGCAAGGTTGGGTGGTTAACTCGAAACGATCAAATCAGCCATAAGCTCGGCCTGCTTGAGAACGGTATCGATGGCCTTCTGCTGTCTGTCCGGGGGATAGCCGTATTTCGAGAGGGTACGGCGTACTAGAACCATCAGTTTTGCCCTGGAGCTTTCGCGGATCGGCCAGTCTATCGTGGTGTTATTGCGAACCTTTTCGGCGATCTCGCGGGCGATATCGCGTAGGGTTTCGTCGCCAAGCACTTCAACAGCCGAATCATTAACTTCGAGTGCATTGTAAAACGCTACTTCGTCCTCGTTCAGACCGAGACGTTCGCCCTGCAAGTCGGACTCCTTCACGTCCTTTGCTATCCGAATAAGGGTTTCGATTATCTCCGCTGTCGAGAGAAGGTTGTTCTGATATTTCTTAACGGCATCCTCAACCATCTTCAGAAGCTCCTTGCTCTTAACAAGGTTCCTCTTCATTCGGCTACTGATCTCGTCGTTGAGGATCTTCTTAAGAAGCTCAAGGGCAAGGTTCTTGTGCTTCATGCCCTTTACTTCAAGAAGAAATTCGTCGGAGAGTATCGAGATTTCGGGCTTCTGCATTCCAGCGGCATCGAAAATATCCACCACCTTATCCGAACTGAGGGATTGGTTAACGAGCCGTCGAATGGTCGTCTCTATCTCCTCGTCGGTTCGGCCACCGCCACCGCCGCCAAGCTTGACCATCCGGGCCTTTACCGCTTGGAAGAACGCAACCTCTTCAGAGATGGCAACCGAAGCCGGATGCGGCATGGTCAGCGCGAAGGCCTGGGCAAGAAGTGAAACCTCGCGGATAAATCGCTCACGGCCCTCTTCAAGGCCGAAAATGTGTTCCTCGGCTTGCAGGATGATCTCAAGCTTTCTGGCCGGATCAACGGCAAAGAACCTCTTGTAATCGAATCCTGTCTCGCCGTAAGCCGTCGCGTCCTCCTGCTTGATATCTGCATGCGAACGGCTGTTTTCGGCGAACATATGCTGAACGACTTCCAGCTTTTCGCGCATCGCAACTACGGCCTGCTCGATATCAACGGTCGGATCGCCCTTACCGCCTGCGGCTCCGTAGAATGAAAGAGCCTTCTTGAGGTCCGTAGCGAGGCCGAGATAGTCCACAACGAGGCCACCGGGTTTGTCCTTGAACACGCGGTTTACGCGGGCGATAGCCTGCATCAGGGTGTGGCCTCGCATTGGCTTATCGACATAGAGCGTGTGTAGGCAAGGGGCGTCAAAGCCCGTAAGCCACATATCGCGGACGATCACGAGTTTCAGCGGATCGTTCTCATCCTTGAACCGGTCGGCAAGCTCGCGACGTTCCTGCTTGGAGGTATGGTGCGAGGCCATTGCCGGGCCATCAGCACTGGAGGCGGTCATTACAACCTTGATCGCTCCTTTCGCCTTATCGGAATCGTGCCATTCGGGGCGAAGCGCAACGATCTGGTCGTAAAGTTCAACCGCGATCCGGCGGCTCATAGCGACGATCATAGCCTTGCCTTCAAAGACATCCTGCCGCTTCTCGAAATGGGTAACGATGTCGTTTGCGAGATTCCTGATCCGTTCGGGGTTGCCGACAATGGCCTCTACCTTCGTCCACTTTGCCTTTGCCTTTTGCCGCTCGGTGAGTTCGTCTGATTCCTCAAGTTCCTTATCAAATTCCTTGATAAGTGCTCGGCCTTCGTCGGTCAGGTTAACCTTGGCTAGGCGGCTTTCGTAGTAGATCTTCACGGTCGCACCGTCGTTAACGGCGTCCATGATGTCGTAGCGGTCGATGTAATTGCCGAAGACCTGCGGCGTGTTTACGTCATCGCCCTCGATTGGCGTTCCCGTGAAGCCAATATATGTTGCGTTCGGTAACGCATCGCGCATATATTTGGCAAAGCCGTATGCTATCCGCTGGCCGACAACTTCCTTCGATTCCTTATCGACTACATTCCGAACTTCGGCCTCAAAGCCGTACTGCGTCCGGTGTGCTTCGTCGGCGATTACGACGATGTTCTTTCGGTCTGAAAGTAGATCGTAAGTCGAGCCTCCATCTGCCGGTAGGAACTTCTGAATGGTCGTAAAGACGATCCCGCCGCTTGCAACTTTCAGGAGTTCCTTGAGGTGTTCGCAGCTGGTGGCCTGAACCGGTTCTTGCCGAAGTAGCTGACGGGCACCGGCAAATGTTCCGAATAGCTGTTCATCCAGATCGTTGCGGTCGGTAATGACCACGACGGTCGGGTTATTAAGGCTTACAACCAGCTTGCCGGTGTAGAAAACCATCGACAGCGACTTTCCCGACCCTTGCGTGTGCCAAACGACGCCGCCCTTCCGATCGCCGTTCTCCGAAGCGGCATTCAATGTCGAGCTAACGGCTTTGTTTACGGCGTAATACTGGTGATAGGCGGCTAGCTTCTTGGTCGAAACAACTTGCGTCTGGCCGGTCTTCTTTTCGTGAACGGTCGAACGCTCAAAGACGATAAAGTTCCTGACAAGATCGAGCAGGGTTTCGCGATTCAGCATTCCCTTTATGAGCGTGTTTAGCTGGGGCGTTAGCTTCGAAGCCTCTTTCGCTCCGTCCGCCGACTTCCAAGCCATAAAGCGGGAGAAGCCCGCCGAGATCGTCCCGGCCTTGGCGTCCAGTCCGTCAGAGATCACGGAAAATGCGTTGTAGGTGAATAGCGAAGGAATCGTCGCCTTATAGGTTTCGATCTGATTGAACGCCCCGTGCATCGTCGCGTTCTCGTCCGTCGCGTTCTTTAGTTCGATCACGACGAGCGGAATCCCGTTAACAAAAAGCAGAATATCCGGGCGTTTGGTTTGGTTATTCTCGGTGATCGTGTATTGGTTGACCGCCAGGAACTCGTTATTATCGATATTCTCAAAATCGATCAACGCAACCTCGTGGCTTCGCTCGAAGCCGTCTTGCGTATAAGGAACCTTAACCTTCTCGATCAGAAAGGAATGAAACTCTTCGTTCGCCGATTTCATTTCCGGCGAATAGAGCTTCAAAGCCTTCTGCACGGCCTGCTCTTGAGCGTTGGCCGGAATGTCGGGATTAATCCGTGCAACCGCATTCCTCAGCCGGTCGGCCAGAACAACATCCTCAAACGACACCCGCTCCTGCCCTTCACCACCGGGGCTAATCAAAGCACCGTGTACATACGAATAGCCCAAAGCCTGTAGCTCGGTTAGGGCATATTCTTCGATGTGGTTTTCGGTGATTGGTTTCATCAATTCAATGAATACCGGTTTTCGCGCTTCTTGAATGCGTCAACGCCACCTTCCAAAACCTCGCAGACATGTTCGCGAATTCCTTGGCTAACCAGAAGGTGATTCATAGTCTCGTCCTTCGGAAACGTGTGTTCCAAGGCTCCTGATACATAGCGAAACTTCACGCCTCCGTCGTTCTCGTTCTTGACCCCGTGCTGATTAGCAACAATAACCAATTCACTGTCTGAGCCAACAACGATGTTGGGGTTGTGAGTTACAACAATAATCTGCCTTTCTTTCTTTTTCTTCTTAATGTAGGAAACGAGGTCACTATAAAGGGCACGATTATCAAGGTCATCCTCTGGTTGATCGATCAATATGGGACAGGTCTTATCTGAGAAATCTAGCAGTAGCTTGAGTACAACAAAAGCCCGCTTTCCTTCCGACATCTTGGAAAAGCTATCCCCATCATAAACCAATTCATATGACAGCGAGTAGAAGTTGCTAGACATAAGTTGCTGTATGAGCGGCTCCCTCGTGTAGCTATGCTTTAGCGGTAGTTCTCGCTGAATCCTCTCCACAATATCAAAAACATGTTCGTGATATTTATCGGCAGTTGTATAACTAAAGTTAACAAGTTTCTGGTTCTCATGACTTTTAAGATTAATACTGTCATTAAGTAATCCCAGGTATCTTTCTTCACTAAAGATCGGCTTTGCTTGAATTTCAAGTCCATCGAACTCGATGCGAAGATTTTTTGCGGTGTCCTCAACTATTTGAAAATATGCTTTATGAGTATTCTTAATCTCTTCAGCACAAGCTTTACTTTGCGAATCAAGCAGGTTGACCTGTTGATGGAGTTCTCGAACGGTGTGAAGACGTTTATGCTCGCCATTCAGCTTGAGGTTAAGTTCCTTTACCATCGAATTTGTTTCGATGGATTCCTTGCCCTTCTTGAAAATACCGTCGGCCTCGATTGCCTGGACAGCGAGTAATTTATCGTTTCGTTGCGTGTCGATAGTCGTTTTGAGTGTGTTTATTGTCCTTTTCCATTCCGTTTCAAACGCCAACCGAACCCTTTCAAATTCCTTCTCGACCAAAAGCCTCGTGTTTTCCGACATAGCCGAGATTCGCAGATCTAAGTCATAACTAACGAAGTTAGCGTCCGCGAGGGGTTCTAATTCGCTTAGATCAGCTTCGAGGGTTTCCATCTCACCTTGGAGAAGGGCGATTTTGCCGTTCGCTTCGTTGAATGAGTCTAGTTCAGCCTGGGTTAACGATCCTGACTGACTGAGCTTTTCTATTTGCCCAGTTAACTTAGCGATCTCATCCTTTAGTCCTTTTTCATCTGCCAGTTCAGAAAGCTTGAAGAGTGCTTCGGCAAGAGCAGATTTAATTCTAAAACTTCGTCCTACGAGTTCTTGAATCTTCGCTTCGTTGTCTTCACAAAACCTTCGATAGGCCTCAATCAGCGCAGCCTTCCCCTTAACTTTTAGGATATCTTGAATTAATTTATCGAGTTGGCTCTGGTTCGTTGAAAGACCGTGCATATACCCTTGAGGGAAGAATTCAATCTCCCTAGGCTCATTCTCGTCACCATCCTTCCATTTGATTTCTAGTGAGCGAGCGATTTCCTCGATATATTCGTTGTATCCAGCGATGTTTTTAGCGGGCCTAGGCGAGTTCAGTTTCCTCGCTAAAGCCGAGAGAAGGACAGACTTACCGGTCGAGCGGCCTCCAATAATCGACGTAAGGTTACAGTTAAGAAGTAGGTCCAAACCGGCAAGGTCGGAATGCTTTACGCTGATCCGGTCGATGACCTGATATCCGGGTTTGTCATCGGGAAGCGACTCTTGGACTGCAATGCGTTCGTCTTCCTCAAAAAGAACCTGCCGAAGTCCTTCGAAGGTCGGATCAGCCTTAATCCAAGTGAAACAGTTGCCAATGCGGTCTTTAATCTCCGACTCCGTCGAATAGTGGTGGGCATCGCTACAATCTAATAGCCGATCATTCACGTTTTGCCCTCGAAGTTTCTTCTTCGCATTAGCAAAAGCTTCTGGGGACTCTGCCGCCGTAAAGACGAGATGTGCTTTGTTGATTATGTCTTTTTTCGTTGCGATAGATGCATCGGTCCATTTAAGATCGGCCCATTCGGTCTTACCAACTGCGGTCAAGAACTTGTCCTTAAAGCAGTCTTTTTCAAGAGATTTGAAAATCTGATCGAGCTTTAGATTCAACCCGTTAAATCCTTCCTGGAGGTCAGAGCCGTACTTGGGAAGCTCCGCCGCTGGCACTGTTGCTTTGATCTCACGACCAAGTTCTGCCACGCTCTCCCTTGTTATAGCACGGGTCCAAGGTGTCCCATCTTTTTCAAGCACATACGATTGTTCAAGTGTATTCAAGAACTGACTTCTTATGGTTTCGGGGGTGAGTTGGTCAGAAAAAATGACGTGAAAATTGATTCGTTTGACATCACCAAAACCTACACCAGCAAAACTCTCAATTCTGAACTCAACCACCGGAAGCAAAAGGGCGATATTTGCTAACCGGCCATTCTTATCTTTCTCCTCCCTAAGACGCTCATAACCATCTAGAAACAGATAGTCATTAATACCAAGCGCGATAAATTCTGTGGGGAGATTTTCAAGATCGGAAATATACTTCTCCCATGTGTCGTCGTCTGAGCCGTAGCCGTGAACGACTGATGCAGGGGTATGCACGTGCAAATCCCACTTACGCCATTCGGAGCCTCTCTTGTAATCAGAGTTGTAAGTCATAAGTTATATAAGGGCGACTTCTCCGCTCATGAGTTTTGGCAAAAGTGAGTCGCGCAACTTCGTTAATGACGTGATCTGCTTTCGGTTAACGCCCTGCTTTTGCCAAAGGTCTTCGGCAATTTTTGAAAACTCCTTAATCCGGTCGATAGGTGCCAAGGCGAATTCGGGCATTTGTAAACCATCTATGGCCAGCATATTTACGGTTGATCCGTTTGTTGCTCCTAGTATCTGCTCTCGAACTTGAGGAGACATTAGGAGGTAATACAAGTAGTGGCTTGTAAGGCTGGATTTATCGTTAAGAACAATGCGATAGATATGCTGACTAAACAGGCCTGTCTGTCCAAAGGTATCGGGAACGACGGCCGGAAATCCGATAAGCCTGTGCTCGTGTCCTTGCTCAGTATTGGTGACGATGATATCTCCGGCTCGAAGTAGGTGACGATCCCTGTGATCGCCGTTGTAATACTTAATCCCTTCGGGCTTGTAGCCACCAAACTCATAAACTGAGTTTAGATTATGCATCGGCAATCCATCGGTGCCATCAGTGAGGCCTGCACCTCTGTAGCTCAAACCACGCAAGACAAAAGTATGATCTGAAAGCCTCGTTGTTTTCCACGCTGGATTTGCTTCCTCGATGAACCATTGGCGAAAAATGGTCTGGGCCAGGGATTCGAGGGTTTTGTTCTGGCGGTGGAGAAGGTCGATCTTGTCGTCCAAACTGCTCAAAACCTCCGCTATCGCCTGCTGTCGCTCAAACGGGGGGAACACGAATCTAAGGCCTTTGACAGTCGATTTGGAAATTTCACCAAAAGTTGTACCCTCGCCCTGAGATTTTAGGTATTCAACACTGTTCTTTAGAAGGTAATAGAGAAACTGATTATCGGTTTTTGGATGGGGAACCAAACTCTGAAAACCCTGATTCGTCGTTAATTCCCTTTCGGCGATTGCCAAGTACCCAATCGGCGCCCTGCTAGTTAGCAAAACCGTACCCTTGGGAAGCATACGTGCACTCGAGTTCTTTAAGCCGAGTTCTGAAATATTTCTTTCACCGTTAGAGATAAACCGCCGCGTTACACCCGACAGATCCCTAGGCGTGAGCCACGGGATATTTCCACCCCAGTACGCCGGTTCGGCTGTGCTTGGCGTGCCACCTCCGATGATCTCTGCTACCTCTTCTAGTGATTGTTCCGTCCACTCGTTCATCCGCTTACTTTCTACCTTTGAGTTTCTTCGGTTTCGGCTCTTCGATCTTCTTTATGCTCTCGGTAGCTGGCAGGTCTTCCGGCATTGTGCCGCCAAGTTCCTTGATCGTTTCCCTTACCTTTTTTCCAACGGCGTAATGTGTGATGTTGGCCGAATGCTTGCCCTTGATGTTCTCTCGACGGAGTTTTTCTTCGGTCTGCGTCGCACGGAAAAGATTGGCGGCAAGCTCCGTACTGCCCATGTGATCGAGGATCTGCTGGCTCTTCTTTAGGCCTTTCTTTTGGTGAATCCCGCGTGCATCAAGTCCGCCATAAAGTCCCTTGTACCCGTGATTCTGGAAGATCGCATAATCGACCGGCTGGATCACACCCGCATCTTTCGCCGCCGCCGCGAGCTTGACGTTGTGCTTTGCGAGTTCGTTTCGAAGGAACAGCCGCTTTTCGTCCTCGGTCGAGAGACGGTTGTATTCGTCCATCTGCTCGATCTCACGCAAACGAGTCTGAACGGCAAAATACGTCTGCCCAAGTGCAACGACCTCTTTAGAAGGATCGGCGTTCTGGACGATAAGATAACAGGCGTAACGGGAAAGCTTTACTCCGTCGTCAAACCCTCTCTCCGCACCCGACCCGATCTTGACCATCTCGTGGAATACCACGAAATGGTTTTCTACCGGCTGGCCGCTGATCTTGCAGGCTTCCCTGGCCTTTTCAATGACCGGCTTGAAGTTGCGATACTCGCCGTATTCGAGCACCTTCGCCAATTCACGGGCACTCCAAAACTCGTTGCCAGTTTCGTCAGTCCGCTTGATCTGCTCAAAGACTGTGGGGGTATTTGTTTGTAGCTTGTCGGTCATTTTAGTTTGGTTCTAGTTTAATGCTCGCCAGATTCTTTCGTATCCGCTCATTAAGTGCGGCTTCCTCGGACATCTGAGCTTCGAGTTCCGCTTTCAATGAAGCAAAGCGAACCGGGAAATCGAAATCGTCTTCTTCGTCCGGCAAGCCGACATACCGGCCCGGCGTGAGCACATAGCCAAGCCGCTCAACCTCAGCCACCGGCACGGATTTGCAGAAACCCGCGATGTCCTCGTATTCGTTCTCGCCGGTTCGCCAGTTGTGATACGTCGCGGCGATCTGTTCGATATCCGCTTCGGTCAGGTCGCGGTTTCGGCGGTTCACAAGAAAGCCGTGATTGCGTGCGTCGATAAAAAGTATCTCGCCCTTTCGCCGCTGTTTGCCTCGGCGAAGAAACCAGAGACACGCCGGGATCTGCGTATTGAGAAATAGCTTGGCGGGTAGGTTAACGATGCAATCGACAAGATCGGCTTCGATCAGAGCCTTGCGAATCTCGCCCTCGTTGTTCGTCTTTGAGGTTAGTGCACCTTTGGCTAGAACGAACCCAGCAACACCGTGCGGGGCAAGGTGGAAAAGGAAGTGCTGTATCCACGCATAGTTTGCGTTGCCAACCGGCGGCGGAAGATTCTTTCCCGTTACTCGCCAACGGGCGTCCTCGCGGACAAGTTCGCCCGACCAGTCGCTGTCATTGAAGGGCGGATTCGCGATCACAAAGTCCGCTTTCAGGTCTTTGTGTGCGTCATTCAGGAACGAACCTTCGCTGTTCCAACGGACGTTTGAGCTGTCGATCCCGCGAATAGCGAGATTCATCTTTGCAAGACGCCAAGTCGTTTGGTTGCTCTCCTGTCCGTAGATCGAGATACGATCCTTCGGATCGATGGCAAGCTTCTTGCCGTTACCGTTCTTATGATTATCGCTGTGGGCCTCGATGAACTTCTCAGACTGCACGAACATTCCGCCCGATCCGCAACACGGATCAAAGACTCGGCCTTCGTATGGTTCGAGCATCGCTACCAGAAGCCGAACGACGCTGGCCGGCGTGTAGAACTGTCCGCCTTTCTTACCTTCGGCCAACGCGAACTCGCCAAGGAAATATTCATAGACGCGGCCTAGCACGTCTTTGCTCTGAGCTTCCTTGGTTCCGAGTACGGCACTACCGATCAGATTGATCAGACCGCCAAGGCTCGCCTTGTCGAGCCGTTCTTGTGCGTAGGCTTTTGGAAGCACCCCGCGAAGCGACGGGTTGTCCTTCTCGATCGCTTCCATCGCCTCGTCTACATCCTTGCCGATTGTCGGAAGTGTTGCCCGTGCCTGTATGTAGTCCCACCGAGCAATAGGCGGAACGTAGAAAACCTTCTCGGCAAGATACTCGTTCTTGTCCTCAGGATCGGCACCAGCATATTCCCCCTCGCCCTTCTGGAGCTTTTCGTGAAGTTCCTCGAAAGCGTCCGAAATGTACTTAAGGAAAATAAGGCCGAGCGCGACGTGCTTGTACTCGGCGGCATCGATGTTCTTACGAAGCTTATCGGCCGCTTTCCAAAGTTTGCGCTCCAAAGGCTCGGTGGGGGTCGTTTTAGTCGTTTTTGCCATTGATTTACTAGGAAATAGTATAAGCCATACGTCAACCTGTCCAAGTGAGCCGGGCCAAGTGACCGCCCAGCCCGCCCGGAAAGTAGAGATATTCCGTGCGGGGTCTGTGCGTTACCGTCTCTACCGGCTTCGGCACTCACCGATCCAGCCGACCGAGATGTGAATAGGGCTTGCCTTCCCTGATCCCGAACCGTGGGTCACACGGGGCGGCGGTGGGGCGGCCAGACAGTAAGGCGGAAATTGATAAACCGCTTACTGCGAGGGCAGTAAACAGCCAAAACACAAGGGAATCAAACCTTGAGGGATTCGAAAATATAGTGTCCGTTTTTGCCGGAAATTGCCGCGATAGGCACGAATGGGAAGTATTTCTTGAACCTCGGCGGCACGGACTGCGTGGCAAGATCGGTCAGTCCCTTCGCACGGGCCTCGGTCAAGGTCACGGTCAAGACCCGAAACCAAGAGACGCCATAGGCCTTGATCTGGCGGTCTTGCTCAAGGAAACGCCAGTAAGCGTTGATCTTGTCATCGAAGGTTCGGCGAGTGGTCGTTCCCCTATCCGCTTCAAGAGCATAAGCAAATCTGCTATTCCCCTTCTGAATCTGAAAGAACGCATCCGGGCAAACCGGGAGCCGTTTCTTTTTGCCGTCCTCGTAGAAAGTGACTGATTCGTAAAGCTCCTTCCCCTCTCGCCAGTCGGTAAGCTGAACTGAGCCATCGCGACTAGCAAGGATCAGGGCGGTATGGATCTCGGCAACCATCAGCGTGTGATCGAGAAACATCGGCTTAAGCTCGGCGGTGCGGAGCCTAACCGGTACGTCACCCAGGCCAATCACGCCGTGAAACGCCAAGTGTCGAAACCCTTGACTTCCAAGCGAATAAATGTGCTTGTGATTTGGGTTGTCGAACTTGATACGATAAACGTATTTCTCCGCGATCAATCTTTGCAGTCGAAGGTTTAGGGCCTGCCGGTGGCGTCCCGTTAGCATCATCAGGTGGTCGATGGTGCAGAAGCGTAGCTCGTGGATATGTGAGAGTAATTCGAGATCAGTGTCGCGGATCATGGTGGGCATCATTTGGTTCACGGGGTTCCAGGCGTGGTGCGTAGTCCTCCACCGTTGCCTGAGCGGTTAGCGAGTGGGCGGGCGGTTAGGCCAAGCCCTAGCGGAGCGCAGGCTACCCTACGTTCGTGAGACAACGCGGATTGCGGGGCGAGTCGAAGCAGAGCGGAGTCACATTCCAACACGCCTCAACGAAAGTTGGGCCGTTGGAAGTGAGAGCGTAGGGTAGCCTGCGGTTAGCTGGCAACGGTGGAGAGACGTAAAGTGCTTGTTTCTTGCGGTCGGTTCAGACAGCAAGCGTCGCCTGTGCGGTTGCAACGGCGGCAACGGTCGTTGCAATAGTAGCGGCTAAATAAAAAGGCGTCAGTTTGCATCCTCGGCCAACAGTGCTCGGCGGACAATCCCCTCGGCTTCTTTTTCGAACATCAGCCGGTTGAGATCGGTTGAGAAATCGGCGTTCCGCCACTTCTCGGACGTGATAAGCGTCGCCCGTGCCTCGCCAATCAGTGACTTGCGATCATCGTCTGAAAGCTCCCGGAACAGCCGGTAGCCAAGTTGCTCCCGCTCTTCTCTGATCTGGTCTTCTCTCGCTTGCCGTGCGGCCTCACGGGTAGCCTCCTGCCGCCCTCTTGAGTTCAGCCTGTTCAAGCGTGTGGAAGGCAACGGCCCGGTCAACGTAGTTGGCGATTGCTCCGAAGGTAGCAACGCGGAAACGGGTCTTTTCAGCCTCGGCCTTTGCGAAGTCCACGATGTACCGGCTCATCTCCTCACCGTGGCTTGCAACCATCCAGTCGGCCAGATCGCGGTGCTTCCGGCTGGTCTGGACGGTCGGGGCCTCAGCCCCAAAGAAGGCCCTGTAGAAATACGTGAGAAGATCGGCTCCGGCATTGCTGTCCGCTTTTTCGTCCGTTTTGGCCTCTGCCTTCCCATTGGGTTCCAAGTCCCTGTTTCCATCCGGCATTCCGAAGGCTTCTCCGTCAGCAGTG
Organism: Pyrinomonadaceae bacterium; assembly: GCA_047600985.1. GTDB lineage: Bacteria > Acidobacteriota > Blastocatellia > Pyrinomonadales > Pyrinomonadaceae > OLB17. Next base: position 2,425,519 of record JASGKA010000002.1, read on the forward strand.
GCGGGCCGACCGGTCGGCGGGGCGTGGGCGGGATTTTGCTCCGTACGCCCTTCTCCGGCCCTTTCCTTTGAGGGCTGCGGTTCGGCCTGACCTTCACTGAAAACCGGCTCTAGGGTGCCGTTTCGTGCCCGTGTGCGGCCACGGCGAACGACGATCTTGTAGTCCTTCTGGTCGGCGGTGCGTTCGAGACTGACGGATTGGATCACAAACCCGTTCGACAGCGGAGCACCTTCAAGCTCGGCGATGGCGGGAAGAAGTTGCTGTTTCCGTCCCCCCGGATGGAGGTACTTCCGGCCCTCAAGCCCAAGATCGGCGAAGAGTTCCTTCGTCTTGCGTTCGTAGACGGCTATATCCTTCGAGAGAATCCGGTCTAGCTGAGTGTAAAGAATCTGGGCAATCTCGCTTCGGAACTTGAGCACAACATCAAGAAGCACGGGCTTGGTGTGGCTCTGCTCAAGATTCGCAATGATCGCGTCGTTGAGCTTGAAGTACCCCTCGGCCCGCGTTACGTGGCCGTCCCTCTTTGCGGTGACGATCTTCAGATCTGTGATGATATTGAAAAAACCAAGCTCGTCCTGCGTCCTGCCGGTCGCGGCGTCATGGTACGAGTTTTTCCAGACAATCGTGTTCGCCCGAAGCCGGGTTAGCGAATCGGTGATCGTGTCAATCGCACCCGATCCCCAACGCTTGGCAAGCGATTTAGCGATCCCGCGAAGCGAGAAGTAAACTACGCCGTCGCGGTTGTTGTCGTTCCGCTGGTGGTGCTCGACAAGGGCGTAATAGGTTCGCTGATCCTCAGTCGTCAGCGTGCCTTTCCGCGAAGCCGTGATCTCGACTTCGGCCACGGTCTTGCTGCCGTCCTCGCCCTTGATCTCGCGGGTCAGAACACGCGGGGCCGGATCGCGGTTCGACTTGGCCGGAAGCCAGATCGACCACTGTTCAAGATTAAGTTCAGTTCGCACCCGCCTGATTGGGGTCGGGGCGTTCGCCGTCGGCGGATTTGACGCGACGGTGACGGTCGATGGTTCGGCCTGAGCCGTTTCGTCCATGTCTGGTGGGATTGGTGGCTTGACGGCCTGATGATAGCGCGGAGCCGCCGTCAACTCCATGATCATCCGGTAGGCGGTCGGCCCGTGCCGGTCTGCCCCTCTTCTCCCAAGCACACCCGTACCGTGTGTTAGAAATACTTTGAAAACAGTTATAGAAACTTAGAAATACTTAGAGCGGATCGTTTCAGAATTTTACCCTTCCCGTATCAGGCTTTTTCCAAAACCCCGTTACCCCGAGTGCACCATATACTCACTCCGCGTGCACCAAGATTTCACTTCAAGTGCACCATCCGTTCACCGCAAGCGCACCAAGTTTTCACCGCAAAAGCACCAAGCTTACCGCAAGTGCACCAAGTCTTTTACCGCGAGTGCACCAAGCTTACCCCGAGTGCACCAAGCGGCGTCTCACCGCAAGTGCACCGTTTTTCACAAAGATTTCATGTCCGCTTCACGGGGATTTCATCACCGGTTTATGGTCGCTTTATCTCCGACGATCTCTTGCCAACTTCGTCCCGGCTGGTAGGCTCCCGCCAGAGTTCAAACAACAAAATAGGGAGGAAATTTGAATGGGGGACTATGTTGATTTTAAGGCGGTCAAGGCCGGAGTTTCTCTGGAGGAAGTAGCGGCAAGATTCGGGGTTTCCCTGAGCGGCGTTAACGGGTCACACCGGCGGGCAAAATGTCCGCTCCCGTCGCATCCGGCGGGGGACGATGCCAAGTCGTTTTCCGTGAACGTCACGAAGCAGGTTTGGATATGCCACTCGACCGGCTGTGCCGAGGGTCGCCGTGGCAAGAAAGGCGGCGACGTGATCGAGCTTGTCTCGGTCATGGAAAGTTGCTCGCTCCGGGAAGCCGGGTTGAAGCTCGCGGCATGGTACGGGATCGAGATGAAATCCGAATCTAGTCGGGACAATCTGCGACGGGACACGTCGGCTTCACACCAACGACCTGACGAACCGCGCCTCGAAACCGAAATCAGCGGAGCAGGGGATAGGGATGCCCGGTACGGCGTCTACGATCCGCTAGCCGAGTGGATCGAGCTTCGAGCGGCGAGCGCCTCAATGTCGCCATTTGAGAGGTCGGCATACATCGCCGTCCTCGGTCAGATCGAGGAGCTAGCTAGGGCCGATTCGGGAGGTCGTGTATGAAGCACATTGACCGAAGCGATTGGCTGCCCGGTATGGGCGAGGATGACGATCGCGCAGACTCGCCTTGCATCAATCCCGAGGACGGAGAACTCGTCTTCGCCTCCCGCTCGGCTCTGACCGAAGAGGAAAAGGAGAGGGCTGACTTCCACATAGGCTCCTGCCCGGCGTGTCAGGAGGACATGGACTTCGATCATTTTTACATCCGTATGCTCGAATCGACTTGGGCAACGTACGCCGGTGAATGAAAAGAATAGCCGCTTCAGGGCGGCTATTTTTAATGCAGGTGATAGGGGATTCCCGTGACCATCTCGTGACCAAAATCTGACTAGAAGCGCAAACTAATGAGTAGATAAACAACCACTGTCACGGCGTAACCTATTGATCCTGTTCATTTTACTCATCACTTTCCCGTAATACTCATTCCACTACCAATAGATTTGTAATCATCAGGTCGTAAGTTCGAGTCTTATCACCGGCTCCAGATTAAATCAAATAAACACAACACTTTAGACAAAGTTAAAGGCGGCGAAGTTGATCGCCTTTTAGGGTGTTAGACCAAATGTTGGACTAGCCCGACTGCTTTCTGGAAGTTTATAGCGTTGGTGACTGGCGATGTAATCTTTCACCTCCATGACACCTTCCTCTCATGGATCGACGGGTCCAGGTCTCAAATGATTCAGCAATTCTCGATGTCGAAAGCTACGGAGCTTATAAGGTAGGAGTTGAAACCGAGAACGGAAGCGTTTTCCTAGAGCTTGACCTTTCAGAAATCGCAAACGTTCCCAAGATGTTTCGACTGAACTCAGTCCCGGTCGAGACGAGCCGAAATCGTAAAAAAATGCTCTCCACTAGCGCCTACGCTCAGCCGGGGTATCCTAAGGATTCCCGAAATCCTAAACCCTCCCTTTTGCCTAACATGAGGTTTGCGAAAATATCAATACGATCGACTTTACATCTCTGCTTACGAGCCGTGGCACTTTGATCCGCGTGATCCGCTTGCTCTACGAAAGGCAGTCGAGTATCTAAAAACTCTTCCGGAAAGCCGATTTGTAAGGCTTATGGTAGACATTGACGTGAACGCTGGGCCGTTTCGGGTAATCGAAAGATCTACTTCACTGCTCCTTCACTTCAGCTGACAATACCTCGCCGATCCGCCTTGACTTAGGCCTTCAGTCGTCTATAATCCTATTAAATTACTAAAAACACAGAGTTTTTCGTCTCCAAACGCCACTCCGACACGTGCTAAAGGTAAGGACTTTGGTTTGGAAGAATTGCATTTATACCTAGGGAATTGCCCAAGTCTATGCCAAATCGAGCTCGTTCGTTCCGTTTCTTCGTTGGTTCATCTCTGATCGCCGTTCTAGCGGTTACTGCAATCGCCAGCTTCGGTACTTCTTGGACAAAGAGCCTCGCCGCCAACATCTTCGCTCAAAAGAGCAAAGGTTATCCTCCGTATGAAGCCCCGATGGTCACCGGTACCTGCGAGAGTCTGCCGGGCGGCGTCATCGAGGTGGAGGGAACAGGAGGATCGGGAACGCAGCCGACAGGTTACGCGACGCTTGCCGCAGCCTTCACCGCGATCAACGGTGGAGTGCACACTGGAACAATTGTTGTCGACGTATGCGGTAATACTTCCGAAGGCACAGCGACAGCGACACTGAATGCCAGCGGCTCGGGAGCAGCGTCCTACACGACTATAACAATTTCCCCGGCAGGCGGAGTGGGGCGGTTAATCTCCGGTACCACCACGGCCGGTAGTCCAATGATCGATCTTAACGGTGCCGATAACGTAACGATCGACGGTTTGAACACTGGAGGCAATTCGTTGACGATCGCGAATACAACGGCGTCAGCAACATCTGGAACTTCGACATTTCGATTTATAGGCGGTGCGACGAATAACACGATCACAAATACTAATATCCAGGGCTCGAGCAGTGCATCGGTCGCGACGAACGGCGGAACGATCTTCTTTAGCACCGACGCGGTAACCGCTAATGGCAACGATAATAATACGATCTCAAATAATAATATTGGCCCCTCAGGTGCAAACTTGCCGTCAAAAGCGATTCTTGGAAATGGATCGACAACAACGACGGCGATAGGCAATAGCGGAAACATTATTGATAACAACAATATCTTTGACTACTTCGGCACTGCTGTCACTAGTTCTGGAGTTGCTACGAACGGTGGATGTAACGGTTGGTCTATTACTAATAACCGCTTCTACCAGACGGGAACGCGAACCTGGACAACCGGTTCCATCCATCGGGCAATCGATATCAGCAATACGACCGCAACAAGCGGTGCACAGGGCTTTACTATTACAGGAAATATCGTTGGGTACGCGTCTAACACTCAGACGGGAATCTATACCCTGACTGGGGCAGGAACCGGTGCGAAATTTCAGGGCATAATGTTCAACGGTATCGTGACAGGTACCACAACAACCGTAAATAACAACACGGTTGCCGCAATCAGTATGACCGGAGTGACCGGTTCCGGCACAACCACCGCGAGCCCGTTTACCGGAATGCTGCTGCAAGAAGGCAACATTGTTTCCAATGGCAATACGATCGGAAGTCAGACTGCGACGGGGTCGCTCACGTTTTCCACGACAACGACGAGCTCCACTGATGTCTACGGAATTCACAATTTCACTTCGAATGCCTGGACTTCCAATAACAATAGCGTCGGCGGTATCTCGGTAACAAATCTTGGGGCGTCCGGGACATTCCTTTTGATAGGCATGAGGGCGTTCACAGGCACCGCTGTAAATTGGAACGCTACTTCTAACGTCGTTGGAGGATCGGTCGCTAACTCGATTCAGTTGACTGCGACCGGAACAGCGTCCCAACTTATGGGCATGTTCACTAGTAATGCGCCCGCGTTATTGACATCGAATACGATTCGAAATTTGACATCAAATATTGGAGCTGGAACAACTACTGCTGCGTCCGTTATTGGCATCGGGATTACGAGCGCCACTCCCAATTCGACCCTGTCTCAAAATAGTGTTTTCAATTTATCGAATACGAATGCTTCAGCAGCCAGCGTCGTGACCGGGATCCAGTTCAATGGTGCCACAGCAAATGTGGTTGAGAGGAATCTGATCCACAGTCTGACCGCCGCAACCAACAGTACAGCGGCCGAGATCAACGGTATCCGCGTCGCCGGCGGAACGACCGCATATCGCAACAACATGATCGCTGTCGGCGCTGGCGTGGCGAATGCGATCGGTACGGGATCGACGACGGGCGGGATTAACGGTATCTTTGAGGCTGGTGGTACGAACAACTTCTTTCACAACAGCGTTTATGTTGGCGGTGCTCCGACAGCAGGTGTTGGGCCCTCGTATGCTTTAGCGAGCGTGCAGGTAACGGTTTCGCGCAGCTTACGCGATAATATCTTCTTCAATGCCCGTAATAACGCCGGGGCTACCGGCAAAAACTACGCTCTGCGCGTGGCAGGAACCGCGCCGAATCCTGCCGGTTTGACGATCAACAACAACATTTATTTTGCAAATGGGACCGGTGGGGTGTTCGGTTTCTTTAACTCGCTTGATGTACCAAACCTCGGAGCCTGGAGAACCGCAGTTGGTCAGGACGCGGCAAGTTTGGAGAATAATCCGCAGTTTAACGATCCGGCCAACGCATCACCTGACCTGCATATCCACCCGACAAATCCTACGGTCGCTGAAGGAAATGGTGTTGACGTCGGAGTGACAAACGATTTTGATGGCCAGACCCGAAGCAGTTTGACCCCCGTTGACATCGGTGCGGACGCTGGCAACTTCAACGGAGTAGACGTTGCCGCTCCGGTCATTACCTATACACCTTTTGCCAACACATCGATCACCACCGACCGCGTACTTTCCGCAACCATAACCGATGTCACGGGTGTGGCTACGGGCGGAAATGCACCACGCGTTTATTACAGGAAAAATGCGGGTGCGTATTTCTCGAGCAACTGTCTGTTGTCGAGCGGAACGGCGCAGAACGGAACTTGGGGATGTACTATCGTCAACGCTAACCTGGGCGGCGTCGCTATCGGCGACGTTATTTCCTACTTTATGGTGGCGCAGGACTCGGTTGGTAACTTGACGGCAAGTCCGAGTGCCGGGTTTACCGGTACGGGTGTTAATACAGTAACGACCCCGCCAACCACGCCAGCTGCATACTCGATCGTAGACACGATCTCTGGTACAAAGACCGTGTGTCCCGCTGGCTGTGATTTCACAACGTTGACCGGCGCTACAGGTGCGTTCAAGGCGATCAACGACCGGGCAGCGACCGCTAATATCGAACTACAGATCGCGGGCGACCTTGTTACCGGCGAGGACGGGACCAACGGGTTAAACTCGTTGGCCGAGGAGCCTGCCGGAAGCAACTTCACGGTCAAGATCTATCCTACAGGAGCGGCACGTGCGATCACTGGTGCGTTTAACGGGGCATTTCTTCGTATGAACGGCGCGAGCCGTGTAACCATCGACGGTTCGATCGGCGGCAGCGGAACAGATCGCAGCCTGACAATAACGAACACAAGCGTAACGACCCCAACGGTTGTTATGATCGGCTCGCTCGGATCTACGCCGGTAACAAACGACACGCTAAAGAACTGCGTTATCGTCAATGGAGTCAACACGAGTTCGGCGGTTATCATTTCCGATGCGACGACGCTTGGAAGTGCCGGGTTGTTCTCAAATATCACCGTCCAGAATAACGATATACAAAAGGCATTTGTCGGTGTTTTTGCAACTGGCGGTACTAGTCCGCAGGGTGGCTCAAATCTCGTTTATTCCCAGAATTCGTTGAACACCAGCGGAGCGAATGCGATCCGCGATGTCGGCCTTTATATGCAGGGCGTCAACGGAGCGACGGTGTCAAATAACACCATAGCGAACGTAGATAAGGCAAATGACGAAAACGATGTTGGTATTTGGCTAGCGACGGGAACGATCAATGCAAGCGTCACGAATAATACAGTCTCAGGGCTCGGATACACCGGGATCGGTGCATTTGGAGCGGTTGGTATTAACATAACTAGTAGCGTCGCGTCCACAAACAACCTCGTCTCCGGAAATACAGTGAGCGACATCTCCAGCAACGGCGGAAGCACCGGTTCACTCGCCCGAGGCGTCGTCGTAGCTGGTGCGACATCCGACCTGACTATCGAGCGAAACAACGTTCAGGGGATAATAAATAGCAGCACGGGTACTTTCGCCGCGTATGGTCTCGACATCAGCGGCGGCAATAACGTCACGGTCAAGAACAACTTCGTCAGCAATGTCAGTCAAAATATGACCGGTGGAGCGGCTTTCTCGACAACTTTTGGCGTATTCGGCATCCGAATTGGTGCCGGTACGGGGCATAAGATCTACAACAATTCGGTCAACCTTTACGGACCACTGACTGGCACGGCGTCGTCAAGCCTGTTGACCGCTGCGTTCGGCATTGTGGCAACCACGTCGACAGGATGTGACGTGCGTAATAACATTTTTGCCAATAACATAACTGGCGGTACGACATCGATCGCTCATGTGGCGATGTATCTGCCGTCGGGCGGCACGTCGGCAATGAACCTGACGAGCGACAACAATTCCTACTATTTCGGAACCGACGCCGCTCGAGCCGGTGTTGGACAAGCCGGAACGACCGCCGGAACTAATTTCTTCACGACGCTTGCATCGTTGAAAGCCTATACCCAAACGCTCCAGGCAGTGCCGTCCAACGACAACAGCTCGCTGGCAGCGACTTCGGTAGTTCCATTTGCGGGTTCAGGTAATTTCCACATTACTTCGGCCGCTGCGGAATACAATACCGGTGTGACGATCGCAACTGTGATCGATGATCTGGACGGCAACCCGCGTCCGGGTAATACGGGCTATGAGATCGGTGCGGACGAGGTAGCGGATACCGTACCGCCGTCTATCTCGATTACGTCAGGACCACCTCCGTTCACGAACTCGACTACAGCAACCTTTGTTTTCAGCGCAAGCGATAGCCGTCCTGCTGGCGAACGGCCTGACGCTCCAAATGTCCTTCAATCGACTGACTGCAAACTTGATTCGGGCTCGTTTACCACATGCACATCGCCTCAATCTTACTTCGGACTAGCGCCCGGCTCGCATACGTTTACGGTCAGGGCGACTGATACGTTTGGAAATACTGCGACGGCGACCGCAAATTGGACCATCGATCTCGTCGCACCGACCGTGACAAGCATCGTCCCTGCCGCCGGAGCGACAAATGTTCCCGTCAGCACGAACATTCAGTTAAATTTCAGCGAATCGGTCAATATTGCTGCGGGCGGCGTAACCATAAACTGCGGAGCCGGAAACATTGCGTTTACGCCGGTTTTGCCGGCCAGCGGTGTTACGTCTCTGTTGATCGATCCGACGGTTGATCTTCCGCCGGGCTCGGTTTGTACCGTTACCGGTGTCGCCGCAAACATCACAGATACCGCCGGCTACCAGCTCGACGGCAACGGCGATTTGACCCAGGGTGATAACTTTGTCTCGACTTTCACCACCGCGTGCACTACAAATCCTGTCGTCACAAACACCAACGACGCAGGAGCAGGAAGTCTTCGCCAGGCTGTGCTTGATGCGTGCCCCGGCGCGACGATCACGTTTGCCCCGGCCGTGACCGGAACGATCGCCCTCTCGACCGGCGAGATCACTATCGACAAAGGCATTAACATTCATGGCCCGGGAGCGAATGTGTTGACGGTTAGCGGAAGCAATTTGAGCAGAATCTTTGGCTTGACGGGATCGTCAACTTTAAGCATCAGACTATCCGATTTGACGCTTGCGAATGGTCAATCTTCAATTGGTGGAGGGGCTATTGTTAATAACTCCTTTCTCTACGTCGCTCGATGTGCATTCAGCAATAATTCTGCTAGTAGTGCCGGCGGTGGGGCAATACGTAACGATGGAACAATGTCGGTGATCGATAGCACATTCAACGCCAATAGCGCAGCATCTGGCGGAGCGATTTGGAACTTGGCTGTCCTTAACGTAATGAACAGCACATTCTCAGGCAACGCCGCAACGTCACAAGGGGGTGCGATTTTTGACATTGGAAACTTCGATATCTTCTCAAGCACATTTTCCGGAAATACGGCTCCAAATACGGGAGGTATTTTAAGCAGCGGATCCAGTTCGATCACAAATACGATCATTGCTAATTCGTCCGGAGGTGATTGCGGTGGATTTTTGTACGGTCACCACAATCTGATCGAGGTACCTACGGGCGGCATCTTGTGCGGCATGACCACTGGAGTAAACGGCAACATTACGGGTATTGATCCGAATCTCGGGCCACTTGCGAATAATGGCGGGCCAACTCAGACTTTTGCTCTTTTATCTGGCTCTCCAGCCATAAACGTTGGAGGAGAGATTACGACGCTCAACGGTGCGATCAACAATGCTACGACCACGATTACGATCGCAGGCCCAACGTTTACGGGGCAGCCGACCTTTGACTCCGGGCAAGTGATTCAGATCGACAATGAACAGATGCTCGTAACTGCGGCAAGTGCAGGTAGTTTCACGATGACCGTCACTCGCGGAGCGAACGGAACGACAGCAGCAACCCATGCTAACGGAGCAGCGGTGAATCCGGCGTTCGATCAGCGTGGGGTTGGGTTCCCGCGGCGGTTCGGGGCTGCGGCGGATATTGGAGCGTTCGAAGTTCCGAACACGCCGCCGACGATCACGCCGGCGGTTGGGGTTGGGCGGCAGCAGGGATCGCCTTCGTCGAACTCGCAGATCGCGACGGCGGGTGATGCGGAGACGGCTTTGAATGCTTTGACATTGGCTGTCAACGGCGGGGCGACCGCGACGGTGAACGGCGTGACGGTGACCTTGACCGATTCGAACGCCGGAGCGACGGGCATCAATCCGAATCCGGCGGGAGCCGTGTTTGCTGATGTTGTCGCGGTTTGTGGAGCGACGACAGCGACCTTCAACCTGACGGTCACCGACGGCGGTTCGCTTTCGACGACCGGCGTCCTGACAGTAACCGTTTCAGCCAACACACCACCCACTCTGAGTTACGCTCCCCAATCTGTCGTTGCCGGATCGACCCCGACGTTCGGAACCGCCAACGGCCCGAGCGATAACGGAACGCCGCTTGGATCAGTTACTCTGCAAAGCATCACACCGGTTACCGGCGGAGCCGGAGGCTTGACGCTTTCGGTCAACCCGACGACGGGACAGGTTCAGGTGCTCACGGCTCTGATCACCGGAAGCTACACGGTCGCGATCTCGGTCGCGGACAACTGCGGCCAGGCGACAACGGCGACATTCACCGTCAACGTCACCTGCCCGACGATCACGGTCAATCCGGCGACGATGCCGAATGCGGCGGTCAATGCGGCGTACGGGCAGACGTTCTCGGCGAGCCCTGTGGGCGGCAACTACTCGTTCGCCGTCACTTCGGGTGCTCTGCCTGCGGGCCTCACGCTCAACTCGAACGGCAGCTTCTCGGGAGCACCGACGACGGCGGGAACATTCAACTTCCGCATCACGGCGACCGGCTTCGGTGGCTGCACGGGCTTCCGCGACTATTCGTTGACGGTCAATAAAGCGAACTCGAATACCGCGATCACCAACGACACCCCGGATCCATCCGTCGTCGGCCAGAACTACACGGTCACAGCAACGGCTACTTCAGCCACAGCCGGCCCGGCGGTCCCGACCGGAAACGTCACCGTTACCGACGGCACGAACACGTGCGTGTTCACGCTGCCAGCTACGAGCTGTCAGCTTGCGAGCACGACGGCCGGGGCAAAGACCTTAACGGCGACGTACTCAGGCGATGCGAACTTCAACGGCAGCGTTTCGGCTACTGCACCGCACACCGTCAATCCGGCAAATACAGCGACCGGTGTTCAGATCGCGATGAATGCACCGAACTACGGTTCGACGCTGACGGCGACGGCGACGATGGTTGCGGTCGCACCCGGAGCTGGAACTCCGCAGGGTACGGTGAGCTTCAACGACGGCGGAACTCCGATCACGGGCTGTCAGAACGTACCTGTCTCACCACTCGGAGCGGCGGTCTGTACGACGAACCAGCTTCCGGCGGGAACGAACAAGGTCATCCAGGCTGTGTACTCGGGCAATGCGAACTTCAACGGTTCGAACGGCTCGGCCACACAGACGATCGGCAAGGCACCGCTCAATGTTCAGGCTTCGTCGGCAACTGTGACGTATGGCGATGCGGCACCGAGCATTACTTCGACTATCACGGGCTTTGTGCTCGGCGAGACGGCGGCGAATCTGACGACGCAGCCGAGCTGCTCGACGACGTATACACAAGGCTCGCCTGTTTCTGGATCGCAGTACCCGGTGAGCTGTTCGGGAGCAGTTTCTAACAACTACTCGTTCAACTACCTGGGCGGCAACGTGACGGTGAACAAGAAGGCTCTGACAGTCGCGGCGGATAACAAGTCCCGCACTTACGGAGCAGCCAACCCGGCTCTGACGGCAACTCTCTCAGGCTTTGTGCTCGGGCAGAATCTCGGAACCAGCGGAGTGACCGGAACACCAACGCTCTCAACCACCGCAACCGCCACCAGCCCGGCCGGAACCTATCCGATCGCGGTGACGCTTGGAACGCTTCAATCGGGCAACTACTCGTTCGGAACATTCACGAACGGAACATTGACCGTAACGGCCGCCCAACTGACGGTAACAGCCGATAACCAGACACGTGTCTACGGAGCCCCGAATCCGGCACTGACATTCCAGATCACGGGCTTTGTGAATGGTGAAGGAGTTGGTGTACTGACCGGAACGCCGACGATCTCGACGACCGCGACCGCGACGTCAGCTCCGGGAACGTATCCGATCACTGTCGCACAAGGCACGCTGGCTTCAGCGAACTACACGTTCGCAACCGCCAACGGCACCTTAACGGTGACGATCGGCTCGACCACGACCACGATCACGAACGCCGCTGCTCTCGGAACAGCGACCTCGGTCGGTCAAAGCTATCCGGTCAACTGGACGACCACTCCGATAGCCCCGGCAGCCGGAACACCGACCGGAAACGTGACGGTGACGGACGGAAGCCAGACTTGTACAGCAGCAGTAGCAGTGGGCACATGCAGCCTGACTTCGACATCTTCAGGCACGAAGACCATCACTGCCACATACGCAGGCGATGCGAACTTCACGGGCAGCACGTCCCAATCGGTCCAGCACAACGTCGTCATCGGCCTGACCGGAAACGTCAAGCAGTTCGTGGCATTCGGAGCGAACACGAACCTCGCAGGTGTGACCATCACACTGACCAATACGACGACCCAGCAGAACACCACGACAACGACCGATGCCAGCGGCAACTACTCGTTCGTCAACGTGACGCTCGGCCAGAACTTCACGATCACACCGAGCGGCCTCGGCAAGGTGTACGAAGCAACCAGCCGTACATACAACAACGCCGGAGGCAATATCTCGGGAGCGGACTTCCTGGCCTACGACATCGTCGGCCCGAACAGCATTCCGAGAAGTGCGAGGGTCCAAAGCCAGATCGCAACTCAAGGACAACCGGTAACGGTACCGATCCTGTTCACCGCGACCGGTGTCGAGACAAAAGTGAGCTTCTCGGTCGAATACCCGGTGAACGCCCTCGGCATCCCGACCGTCACATGCGGCTCGGGAACGGTGAACTGCACGGTCACGATCGACAACTCGCTCTCAGGCAAAGCAGGCATCACCGTCACACCGGCAACGGCCCTGACAGCCGGAACGAGAGAGATCGTGAAGATCACCTTCCCGACCTTTACAAGCCCGGCAACGAGTGCCCAGATCAGGTTCGGTGACTTCCCAACCACCAAGGACGTGAGAAACGCCGAGAACAACGCTCTGCCGACGCTCTACTGGACCGACGGCCTGGTGTCCTTCACCGGCGGAACCCTGCTCGACGGAGCGAGCATCTCCGGCCGAGTAACCACCGCCGCAGGACAAGGCCTGAGAAACGCCACCGTCACCCTGCTCGACACAGCCGGCGGCAGACGAACAACAGTAACCAGCTCATTCGGCAACTACCAGTTCGAAAACCTCGACACCGGCCGAGACTACATGCTCATCGTAACCAGCAAACGCTACAGATTCGCCACGAGAATGGTCAACCTAACGGAAAACCTCAGCGACGTGAACCTGATCGGGCTGGAGTAACCTGAAACGATCGAAAGATCGCAAACTCACAAAAAAGGCGGGCTCGAGAAGCCCGCCTTCTTAATCGAACTCCTAAACGTTGTCCGATTCCATCGTCAGATGAGCAGGTTATAGGACTCAGACCTCCTTATCTTGGAGTCTTCTAAGAGTCTTTGATATGTGACGATCGATCATGCATCTTGGCCCCCAAAAATCGAGACTGGCGATTCTGATGAAGGCGGCGGCAATCGTTAGAGGTTTGTCATTGCGCTTGCGATCGTCAATGGCAATGGCGAGTGTAAGAGCTACCTCAGTACTTGCCCGTGCCGCCGTTGTCAACCTTGGTCTGCTCGTTTTCTACATCGTAAGTGAAAATCTTCGATCCATCGCTTAGCGTATTATTTCTTAATAGTCTCTTAGTAACCCGATAAAAATGGGCATCAAAAAGATGCCCATGAGTGAGTGTGGGAGGAGCCAGTCTAAAAACTGCATCATTCTAATGCAATAAAGTCCGCGTCGGTCACAGTATCAACGATCTGCACGATCCGCGAAGCAAACCGGTAACGTTTCGACTGGATCCCCAAAACCACGGTCGAACCAGACTCAACATCCTCAAACCTGTAATACCCAAACGAACTCGTTGTAGCCGTCCGCCTATTCCCCGAAGGATCAGTCAAAACAACCACCGCATTCCGAAGCCCACGTCCGTCCGGCGTAAGAACCCGGCCGGAGACCTCGACACCTGCCGCGGTAACATATCTGACGAAGCCATTTTCGTAGATAGCCGGAAGCAGAGTCCCAGTAATGCTAGAAATACTCCGCGCCGCCGGTACATCGCCGAATATGATGTCATACGTGCACGAGATATTGCTACTGCCACCGCAGATAATAGTATCTGGAATCGTAAATGTGATCTTGGCAACTTCTCGCAATCCTGCTGAGTAGGCGTTAGTCGAATCGACCAGCACGCCTATACGCCCCTGAGACACCTGGTTAGTATTCGTATTCAAGACAGTACCCGCAGGAACGCCCGTCCCGATCGTAACTACCGGATTCGTCAGAACATTCGCCCAGTTCGAATTTGTCGAGAAATCAAGAGAGAAGCTTATCGAAGATTCATCGCCCTGTGAAACAATCGAAATTGGCACCGAAACTGTGCGTACGACGGTCGCTTCCGTCCGGCTCTGCCCTATTGATACCTTGTCGATTATCAACTTTCGATTCACCACGGGGGTTGGCGTAGGCGTAATGCCAGGAGTCGGCGTCGGAGTTGGCGTCGCTACCGGTGTTGGACTAGGTGTCGGCGTCGGTGTAACTACCGGCGTTGGTGTTGGTGTCGCAACCGGCGTGGGTGTCGGTGTCGGCGTCGGTGTCGGTGTCGGGGTCGGGGTCGGCGTCGGTGTTGGCGTCGGCGTCGGTGTCGGGGTCGGCGTCGGTGTTGGCGTCGGCGTCGGTGTTGGCGTCGGCGTCGGTGTTGGCGTCGGCGTCGGTGTTGGTGTTGGAGTCGGTGCTGGCGTTGGCGTTGGCGTCGCAACCGGCGTTGGGGTTGGCGTCGGTGTTGGTGTCGGCGTAGGCGTCGGTGTCGGGGTCGGCGTTGGCGTCGGTGTTGGCGTCGGTGTTGGCGTTGGTGTTGGCGTTGGGGTTGGGCTTCCTGCGATCGCTACGGTAAATGAGCCGATCGTTCCGCTGGACACAAATGCACCGTTTATATCGGCAACTTGGCTAGGTTGCATCGTGATGTTGTAGACGCCATTGTCACCAGCATCCCACGAGCCGCCCGGAGGCAGCAGCGAATATGTAGCTACGCGAGGCGTTCCATTCGAATTGATATCGACCGAAATAAACGTAGCAGTGGCACCAAAAGCATTTGGACCTAGGGTATTTGTGTCTGCTCCGTCAAGCGTACCGACATTTATCCCCGTATCATCCGTATAGGTCACGGTTATTATCTGGGCCGTACCTCCAGCAGTCGTCACGTTAGGCGAAACCGCAACCGCAGTCGGCGCCACATTCGGAGGAGTAGGCGTCGGAGTAGGCGTCGGTGTCGGTGTTGGCGTCGGTGTTGGCGTCGGCGTTGGCGTCGGTGTTGGCGTCGGCGTCGGTGTTGGCGTCGGCGTCGGAGTTGGCGTTGGCGTCGGTGTCGGTGTTGGCGTCGGCGTTGGTGTCGGTGTCGGTGTCGGTGTCGGTGTCGGCGTCGGTGTCGGCGTCGGCGTAGGCGTAGGCGTCGGCGTTGGCGTAGGCGTAGGCGTAGGCGTTGGCGTCGGTGTCGGCGTTGGCGTTGGCGTCGGGGGAACACCAATAGTAACTGAGCCGTTGACGTCTACGTCATTCGGAGTACCTTCATTGAACCGAAACGTGCTAAAGGTCAATGGCGAGACCGTTCCGTTTGCTCCTACGGCGGTAAATTGGAGATACACAAACGTACCGGCACCAGACCGCGGAGTCGTCGAGAACAGCGATACTATTAGTTGTCCCGCCGTCATCGTGTTCGGAGTAGCAATCATTCCGTTAGAGATCGTTCCCGAGGTCTCAACGGGATTAACCTGAGGAACAATTACCGCTGGGTCATACAAGACAACAAAGTCCGAAGAAATCACGCCTAGTCCCGTTAGATCTGTAACGTTGATCGGAATCTGGAAATTTGATCCTGGGGCAGCGAACATGGTTGGCAAAGTAACGGTTACAGAGCCTCCAAGTGGGCTTTCAGATCGAAGTCCGGACTCGCTCCATCCCGTATTCGTCATTCCATCAGATACGCGGCTTGACGTTTCGAAGGGCAAGCCAATGGCTTGTGTACTGCAGACTTCAGATGATGATCCGGCGGTAACAAATGGGTTTGCTCCTGCATGAGCAAACGAGTTGATAGTGCAGAGCAATACGAATGTGCAAAAGAGAATGCCAGCAATAACTGGCTTCCCTGATAAAAGATCAAATTTAGTTTTGTACGACTTAATCATAAGATCAACCCCAATGTTTAGAAAGGAAGATGCGGGGCTCACGGCCCCGCATCTCAAGTGATAACCGCAGTTATTCCATTGCGATCATGTCTAAGGTCACGGCGTTGCCACTAAGACTGACGGTCTGAGCTGCGAACCTGTATCGTTTCGATTCAACTCTAACGATATAGGTTTCGCCTTGAGCGAGCCCCGCAACCTGGAAGTTACCGAACGAACTCGTTGTTGTGCTCACCGCATTTCCGTGGGTATCGATCACCGTTACCCTTGTGTTGCGGATGCCCGCTCCGTATGGCGATAGCACTCGACCATTGATCACGCCGTCAGTTGAGGCTGTAACGCGGAACGAACCGTCAACAGTACGTGCCATGACATTTCCTTCGTTGAACGAGAAGTTGTCCCATTCAAGTCCGGAAGTCGAATCAACCGCACCGATCGTATTAAATCGCAGTTTGAGCAGCGAACCTTCTCCTGTGATCGGCATAGTTCCAAACACGACGACCTGCAAGACGCCGGGCTGGGAAACGTTTACCGTCGGGATCATGTTTCTGCTAACCGTTCCAGTTAGGTCAACAGGATTTGCAAGAGGTTCAAGAACGGTTGGGTCGTACTTGAACATGAATTGGTAGGACGTTATACCGCGACCTGTCGTATCGCCCACGGTAAGTGGTATCGACACTTCAGTTCCCGAGTTTGCCGTGGCGGTCGGGGCAGAGGTAACAACTGCATCAGCTTCAGGCGAATCCGGGCGAGCCGGGCTGAGCGTTTGGCTGTAGTTACCGGTGACGTCACCCATCAGAATTGCAGAGTAATCCTGGCCAGTCTGATTAGTATTCACGTTTCCATAGGTGATGCTAGTCGGCGTGAAAACCCACGATGCAGTATTTCCCGAACCAGGTAGCGAAATAACCCATCGAGCGATCAGAGCGGCGTCGAACGACGTGATACCGCCAGTGCCGCTAACGTCCGCTGCAGCCTGCTGTGCGGCAGATAAGGGGATTAGATTCGCCACAAACTGAGCCGTTACGGCCGCATCCTGTGACGTTATCGTTTGACCTCCGCCCAGGAGAGGGGCTACACCACCGACCTTGGATGGCGTTACAGTATATGCTCCCGCACCCATTCCGCTTAGCGTATACTGACCGTTCGAGGTCGGAGCCGGAGCGGTGGTTGTAGAGACATTTACCGAACCCACAGCGTTCAGGGTTACGCTAGGAATGTAGCGTGGCCCAGCGGGTAATCCCACTACGTTGCCGTATGTGATCGTACCTGAGATCGTTCCGGAAATAACGGTAACAAGTCCATTGGAGGTAGTAGAACACGGCGTTCCCTCGTTGAACTTGAACGCAGAAAATCCGACGGGACTCGACGTTCCTGGAGCTCCATTTACCGTGAAGGACACGTTTGCCAAGGTTCCGGAACCGGTAAACGGCGTTGTGCCGAAGACCGAAACGATTATCACGCCCGGTGTCGAGGTATTTACTGTCAATGTTCTGCCTGCTGAAACTGTTCCCAAACTAACCACCGGAGCCGAAAGGACCGAGGTATTGTAGGTAAGGGTAAAGTCCGTCGACAGAAGTCCATTCCCCGAGGTGTCGTCCACATTTATTGGTACGTTAACTGATGCTCCGGTCAACGAGGTGATGTTCGTCGGAATCGACACTGCGTTGCAGAGCGATACCGAAGTCAGAACAACGTCGTTCCCCGTACCACCAACATAGCTGATGCGGAAAGAATTTGGGCCGACGAAGAACACAGTCCCTTCCGGCAGACCGTTGAATATACCAGACACCGCATCTGCCCCATCGTTGTTAACGATCGTATAAGTGTGCCCTGTAGTTGGAGCATATCCGACGGATGTGACCAGGTTTGCACCGCCCAACGAAACCGTTCCCGTTACATTCACCTGATCGTATAGCGAGCCGGCTATGTTGCCATTGAGTTCAATGTTTAAGTTTGATCCGGAAACTAGCGAGAAGTTTCCAGAATTGATGATTCCCGGACTAAATCCAGGGCTGAGCGTCGCACCCGCCGAGCTTACCGCGAGCGTGCCGCCAACGGTGAATATTCCCTTGACCGTGATGGCCTTGTTGACGTTTACGTTGCCGGGATATGTTGCTGTGGGAACGGTTAGAGTTCCGCCCGTCAGCATTAGATCAATGCCTTCCTGAACTCTGCTCGTCGCTCCGACTTGGGCTCCGTCCGGGGTAACTGAAAGACTTGAAAAGTTGCCCTGGAATCCAGGCGTTCCGACTTGTGTGTCGCCGCCAAAATTGAGGTAAGGTGAATAGTCGATCTTCGCCGATTCCACACCCGCGATCGTTGGGTGGGACCCAGGGGCCGTGGCCGTTCCACCAGGGAATGTTGCGGGCACCTGAGCTGTGTAACCTGGCTCGCCACTCGGTGTGGTAACACGAGTAATCGTCGCTCCAAGATAGTTTCCAGAAAGATTCTGGAGACCTCCAGCTGGTGGTTCTCTGTATTCGATCTCGCTATACCAGTTACCAGTAATGTTGTTGTTTCGAACAGTCGCAGCACCCGCCGTTCCCCCTTCTGTCCTAAAGAGAACACCCATTGTCCAGTTGTTGGTGATGAAGTTTTCTTCGATGAGATTGGAACCGGTATTGTCGACCATGTGCAAACCGGTTCTGTTGTTGTCGATAACATTGCGACGGATCGTGTTGTTGTTCGACGACTGACCGATGTATATACCGTTGCGATTAGCAGTGATCGTGCAGTTCTGCACAGTCGCGCCAGTGCTCGGTGCGCTGATGTTGATGCCGGAAGTCTTAACATTCCCTGCCCAAAGAGCAGCGGTATTTCCCGAACGCGTGATCGTAAATCCGTCAACGAGAGCTCCGCTTTCGGAAACAAGTAGAGTATTGGCTCCACCGGCGTTGTGCGGGCCTGTGATCGTCGTAACAGGCGAACCGGCCCCAAGAAGACTGATATTCGGCTTATTTATCGTGACGTCTTCGACATAATTGCCACCGGCAACATTTACGGTTCCGCCGTTAGCGACGCCGTCAATACCGCCTTGGATCGTCGCAAAAGCGTCGTAACCAAAGTTTGTCGCCGGGCCTGCTCCATCGGGATCTGTTCCCGGAGTCGTACCGACCCAGTTATCGTCGACATAGGTGATTGGCGGAAGTGGATCGAAATTGAAGTGTTTTAAGAACGTAGGGGTTCCGAACTTGATCGCGTCGATATTCTCGGTGTAACCATCGTTATATGGTTCGCCAACGCGGATGCCAAAGAATGAATCGGTTACACGCATTCGAACGCCTGGATATTGAGACAGGATCTGATTCCAGGTCTTCAAGGTTGTTCCTGGTTCACCTCCACCGCCTACACCGGCCGGCCATGTGGCCCCAGAGTAGCTCCACATCGCGTTGCCGCCATTGATGGCATCCCATTCCTGCCAGGAATTTTGCACTACAACGCCATTCTGGCTTGGAACATAATTGAGGCGCCGTTGGAACGTGTCGCTGCCGTTAAAATCAACATTGAATGTGATGTAACCGGAACGGTTCGCACTGCCGCCGTTCCCAGCGGATGGGTTGTAGGTGCTGAATTTGAGTGTTCCGATCGCTGACAGAGGCGTTCCGCTGAACTGGTAGGTTGCAAGGTTGCGGCGTTGTGTGCCGGTGACCGATATCTGAGCACTACCGTTGCCGATCGGTGGTGTCGCCGGACCTGCGACCATCGAACCAAGCGTCACGTTGTCAATGGTGTCGTTCTCGTCATTGTAGAAAAACCACGCATTGGGATTTGCGAGTGGATTTGCTAGATTTGCATTGATAATTTGAGCCGCTGGCTGGGTACCGGCCGTGACCTGAATTGGAATGGTTCCGTTGTTAGGAGCCCAGTTAGTATCTTCGCGAAAAATACCGACGCCGCCGGTACCGCCATCGGTATACCACGACGGAGTAGTAGAGCTAAAGAAAATTCTGTCGAGACTATCATCAGTTCCAATCGTCGCAGGACCTGAAATTGCCGCGACATTGAGCGAATTGTACGGGCCATCCACCCCGATTGGCGCAGGCCCATAGGTCTGTGTATTGTATTCGATACCCACGATAACGTCGTTCGGCAATACGGCAAACAAGCTGCTACTAAGGTCGAACGTCATATTGAACGCATAGCCGCTAAAGCAATTTGTATCGACTGGGCCGGGAATCGATTGCCATCGATCACCGGTGCAGTTTGGACTTGCAACTGGACGCCAAGGAACGAGTTTTGTTTGGGTAACTCGACCAATCAACGATCCTTTTTGGTTGAGAGGGGCTCCGGGAAGAACGTTGTAAAAGCTTAGCGTGAATGGATGATTGAACCCGACACCCGCAGTACATTTACCGGGGTTTGCGGAGCAGTACGCTACATTGGCAGGCGTAGCTTCCAAAGCCCAGTCGCTCATCGTAATTGTGACTGTCTTCGCTAAGCGGTCGGTACCTGCAAGATGGAAATAGTCTCCAGCTTCACGTGTCTGCGTGGCCTGGAACCCAATACTCTGGTAATTCCCAGCTAAAGGGCTCGGGATCGAATCATAAACGGTGGTTTGAGCAATCAGCGCGACCGACATAAGACAAATTGCGAAAACTACCGCAAGAATCGTTTGGATTCTCGCCGCTGCGGACCGGCAAAGCGTCCCGCCCTGGGACGTTCCCGATATCAGACTCTTGATTTCACTAAACATACAAAATTCTCCTTTTCTCAACTTTTCATCGGATCGCCTCGCCAGTTGTTCACTAAATCGTTAGCGGCTGGAAGAGCGAGCGATACTATGTAGGAAACGTTTGGGGAATTTTGATCTACGAGATCTAAAAACGCCGGGAGGGAGGCCATCTTGCCCAAACTTTCTTACCCTGTTTTTCAAATTGTTCGGAGGAACGGAATGCCTTATGATGTGAGTCGTACGGTCGCATCGGTTGGGGACATTCCGTTTCCGCCTTTGTGAGCCTGCGAACCGGTCAGGGATTGCAGTTCCTGACCGGTTTTTTTGTGCGGGCTCACACCTCGCGACGAACGCCGGGTCCATCGTGAAGGTCGGGGCTGACGCAGGGCGCGGTTTACCGCGCGTACGATCCTAACGTCAAAAAAAATTCGTGCATTAAACCCGTACCACCGTTTAAGGCAAGGCCGAACGGCATCCGCTGCCGAAGTAATTCGGACTACGGCGGCACTTAACTCCTCCCCAGGGAGCCTCGAAAGGCTCGCCTGACGGGAGAAGTCGATATGCGACTGAATGATTCGTTAATAGACTGAACTAAGGGCGGGAACTAAGTCATTACCCAAATGAGTAAGATGTGATTTTTTTATTTTTCGCTGATGCTGCGCAGCAAGCGTCCGGGCCCTTTGAGGACGAGCCGGATCAGTTCGCTTTGGCGATTGGTGTCGGTCTTTGAATAGATGCTCTTGAGGTGGGTTCTGACGGTATTGGGCTGGATCTTCAACACCTCGCTCGCCTCACTTACTGACAAACCATCCGTGAGAATGGAAGTCAGCCGCGCTTCTGAGGGGGTTAAGCCATAGGTGGAGATCAGCGATTCTTCGCACGTCGTTTCTTTTTGTTCGGGATCATGAACAAAGACAATAGCGAGATCATTCGGGCCAGTGGAGGTAAATTCCTCATGACTGAAATGAAACAACGACAGATGGAGCGGACGTAATCCTGACGGTCGCGAGACCATCATATCGAGAGCTGCCAAGCCTTTAACCGTAATATCCTCAGAGAAAATAACGTTTAATAACCGGCGCCACAATTGACTTTCGGAGGCTCGCGAAGTCACGAGCATATCATTCCTAAGTTGAAGCCCGTCTCCCACTATCAGCATGCTTTCTGCCATGGAGTTCATGTGCAGTACACGCGAAGTGCTGTCGACGATCAGCACGCCGTTATCGAGCCGGTCCAGGATATCTGTCATGCAGAGATTCGTCTTAAATTGTTTGATGAAATTCTGCTGCAATTCGAATGCACGCCGGAGGTGAGGCAAGAGGATGTTCAGCACCGCCCTTTCAGCCATTGAAAATTCCGGACGCGATCTAGGAAGAGAGAAATTTATGCCGCCGTTCAGATTCGAATCGCTGAAAAGCGAGTGATATTCGTATTCAAAAATACCGTGAGTCTTAAAGAAGTCATTGTAGATCTCGGAACGCTCGAAGATCTCATCATCGCACTCAGTTCTGCGACTAAAGTGCTCACCAGCACGAAGGCCGGAAACCTTTTCCTTAAACGGACTTACATACTGGAAATAATCTCTATACTCTGCGATAGCGCTCGGATCCATGTTCGAGGCGACCACAGAAAAATCGGTATCCTCGCTTTTGAAAGTGCCCGTCCGGGAACGGAAAATCGTCATGCCGCCGGGACCTGCCCCGACGAGTGCGGCGAGTTCCTCGTAAACGTCTCCCCATGCGCCGTAGTCCTCGTCCTGCGTAACTGCGTAAAGCCGATCCAGGATCGCCATTGCTCCTTTTTCCAGTTTCGTCCCCATTGTTATTTAAAGCAGGCACAGCCGGACATACCACAAGGGTATCCCGGCACTCAAATTTTCAGGAGCCTGCAAACTCCAGATACACTGTTTTTCTCAATGACCGCGATATAAGAACGGTCTTACGAGGTTTGTCCCCAGTGATCAAAACGCTTCCAAAGTAGGATCCGAACAGGATTCAGATCAAACGCATCTATCCGGGGCTGTGGTCACCACAGGTAAGATACGGCGTTTTCCGATGATTTTTGCACGTTATCGACATCGTGTCAACAAATTCCGTTTCAACCGGAAGAGCCAAAAGGGCATATTGCCTAGGTATTTTGGCTGTCTTGGATAAGAAAAAGCCCTCCGCACGGAGATCCGGGCGGAGGGTTCGAGGGTTTTAGTCATGTCACTGCATTGCTACAAAGACCAAATCCGGCACGTTGGCGACGGCTTGAACCCGGCTCGACGTGAATCGAAACCTCTTGGAGATCACAGTAAAGTTGTAAGTCCTTCCTTCGCGAAGTCCGTCCAGTGTAAATCGGCCGAAAGAACCTGTGCGGCCGAAATACTCGGCTCCGGTACTGTCAACCGCCTTGACCATGACGTTTCGAATTCCCTGACCATCAGGAGCTTTCACTTCCCCATTAATGGATACAGGCTGGGATTGTTCAGTTCGAATATACACTTCAGAGTCTTGGAACGATGCGGGCAGCAAGTGTCCGGCCGCATTCGCTACGCTTCTTGCGGCCAGGTCGTCCGTGAAAGTAACCCTCGTAACTCCAGCAGCGTTATCGACCGGTACGTCGAAGTTCAGCATCAGTAAAGCGGAACCGGTCAATGGGCTGTCGGAGTCTACTACGATAGACAGCAGCCCTTCTGCAGCGCGGTCCGTGTTGATCGTATACGTTCTGTCATCACCGGGAATCGTCGCAATACTTGGATTCGACAATCTTGCCGGATCGAACTTAAGGGTGAAGGCCGCAGCGACCTCATCACCTCGAAGGGCTATCTCGACAGGTATGTTAACTTGCGAACCCGCATCCGTATCGGTCGAACCAGCTCGAATAACGCTGGCAGTTTCTCCGGGCACGGGTGTGACCGTCGGGCGTCCCGCAGCAGCAGATACCGGGCCGCCGGCAACTGTTGGGAGATCGATCCCAGCAGCAAAGCGCTTAGCTTGGATGATATCCGAGACGTCGAGATAGCCATCGCCCTTGCTGTCCGCTGGTGACGCGTCGGCACGTTGGAACTCGCCGTTGAGGGGCAAGAGTCCCGCAATTAGGCGCCTTGCCTTCGAAACATCTTCGTTCGTAACAATGCCCGGCGTTGAAGGAACTCCATCGAGATCACTTTCGAGTCTCACTGCGGATGGGGTTTCGGTTGGTGTTGGACTTGGGGCTGGCGTTGGCGTCGGCGTTGCGGTTGGCGCGGTTACCGTAACCGAACCGTCATGCGAAGCCAGATCAAGTGCTCCGTCAACACTGAAGAAAGCCACGTTTTGGAACTGAAGCGGCGAAACCCCGCTCGCTCCTGCAGCATCCGTTTTGAAATGAATGTTCAAAAGCGTTCCGGATCCAACGATCTCATGTGCACCATATACCGCAACCAGCAGCGTACCGTCAGGCGAAACATTGCAAGCCGCACTCATTCCGGCCGCACCGGCGAGCGTGTCATCGGTCGAGCATCCGAAATTAGGACCGGTGGGGTCGATCAACAGCGGATCATACTTTAATGCGAATTGAAACGCGATGATCCGATGCTCTGAGATAGTTCCGACCGTTAACGGCACATTAAATGTCGACGAAACTTGCTGATCCAGAACCGGTGCCCAAACCTCCAAAGGCGGCAGTGCAGGCGTCGGTGTCGGCGTCGGCGTCGGCGTTGATGCCGGTGTTGGCGCCGGCGTCGGCGTTGGCGTCGGCGTCAGCGTCGGCGTCGGCGTTGGTGTCGGCGTGGGTGTTGGCGTCGGTGTCGGCGTTGGCGTTGGCGTCGGCGTCGGCGTTGGCGTTGGCGTCGGGGTTGGCGTCGGTGTTGGCGTCGGCGTTGGCGTCGGCGTCGGCGTCGGCGTTGGCGTTGGCGTTGGTGTTGGAGCCGGCGTCGGTGTCGGCGTCGGAGTTGGCGTTGGCGTCGGTGTTGGCGTTGGCGTCGGTGTTGGCGTCGGCGTCGGGGTCGGTGTTGGCGCCGGCGTCGGCGTCGGTGTTGGCGTCGGTGTTGGCGCCGGCGTCGGCGTCGGAGTTGGCGTCGGGGTCGGCGTCGGAGTTGGAGTTGGCGTCGGGGTCGGCGTCGGCGTAGGAGTCGGCGTCGGCGTAGGAGTCGGCGTCGGCGTCGGCGTCGGCGTAGGAGTCGGCGTCGGCGTAGGAGTCGGCGTCGGCGTAGGAGTCGGCGTAGGAGTCGGCGTAGGAGTCGGCGTTGGAGTGGCTATAGGGATAAGCACTTCGACAGAACCATCACTGATCACTGTGCCGACCTCACCGGTCACGTTATAAAAGAGGACACTCGAAAAATTCAATGGGGACAAACCGCCAACCGAAGTTATTGGATCCGTCGAAAATTGAAGATTTAGTATCGTGCCTGAGTCAGCTACGCCATAAGCTCCAAACACTGCCACTCGCAGAACCCCGTCTGGCTGAACGTTGCAAACCGCGGTAAGTCCGGCTGTTCCAGAAAGAGTATTTTCAACCGAGCAGCCAAAATTCGGGCCAGAAGGATCAATAAGCTGCGGGTTGTACTGTAGATTAAACTGAAACGCGATTATCTCCTGATGTGACGGATTATTTAGTGTGATCGGAACAGTAAAAGTCGCAGGGCCAGACACGTGCAGACTCGGTGCTCCTACGTTTACCACAGGCGTCGGTAAAGGTGTGGGCGTCGGACTAGGTATAGGCGTTGGTGTTGCGGTTGCGATCGGTGTCGGTGTCGGTGTCGGTGTCGGTGTCGGTGTCGGTGTCGGTGTCGGTTGAGCAGGTTCTGTTAACTGAACCGAACCGTCAATCAAATCATATGTAACTTCACCCGTTACGTTATAGAAAAGGGCATTCTCAAGTCGAAGTGAGGAGGTTGCTCCGGCGGCCGTTCCGATGTGAGTACTAAAACGAACTTTAAGGACATTTCCCGAACCGGACGGCCCGTATGCACCAAAAGCCGCGACGAGCAATTTCCCGTCCGGCAAAACGTTGCAAAATGCGGTCATACCGGCTGTTCCGGCAATTGTCCCGTCGACGGAACATCCGAAATTATCGCCGGTTGGATCGATCACATTTGGGTCGTATCTGAGGATGAATTGATACGCAATTATTTCCTGATTCGTCGGGTTTCCCATATAAACGGGTACCGTGAAGGATGCAGGCGTAGGACTCTGAATGTTCGGCAGACTAACAGATAGCGTCGAAGCAGTCGTCGTAGACAACAGCCAGTTGCCGCTTGGCGCTGAGGCCCAGATGGATGCCGAAGCCCCAGGGATGTTTGAAGTGCCTTCAGCTATAGAACTAAGTGTTGCGAATGCGACAAGCATCAGCACACCGAGGCTTCGTTTGACTATGAATGAGGCCGTCGACGACTCTGACGCGGATGTTGGGGAACAAAAAAAACGATTATCGATTTTGGGGCGGGATGGAGTTATCCTAGGCATTTGATTAAAGAGTCTCCTTTCAGGAATGGGAAATGAGAAATTTGCTCCTTAACGCTGCAATAACTAAGCTTGGGATCTTGCCTAGACATCAGGAGAATGTTCAAATTATTGAGACAAACAACAACAATGTTTAACATTACAAGACGGACTTATGTGCTGTGGACATAGGACGTCCGAATCCCTTATCGGCACCCATTGAAATTACATTAGAAAAAAATTAAAAAAAGTTGTTGAGCGTTTGAGAGAAACACCCGCCAAACGCGTTCGAAGCTAGGACCGATCGGAATCTACCAGAATTTCCCCACCAAGTTTTCTGACGGATTCCGGGTTTGTCTGTTCGAAACAGCGGGGACATACAACTAAAGCAACCTTACCGGGGTTAAAAACGCTGACAGATCGGGTCGTTTTCACCGTTATCTTGATCCGGCGTCGGACACTCGGAGTAGAGGGCTTTATTTTCATAGAAACTTCCAGCGATTTCGTCTATACTTCCGAGCATATTCTTTGAGTAAGAAAGTGTAACGACCGAAAAACGAAATTTTTCCGAAATTTCCAACTTGGCGATGTATTTACCGGAAAAGCATATCTATCGTTTTGAGGGTGTCAAGGTCGACACCTCGCGCGAGTGCGTCGTACTTGACGGAGAAGAGCGTCATCTTCGTAACAAGGCCTTTTCCGTTCTCGTCTACTTGCTTGAAGGGCGCGACCGCCTGATCTCGAAGAATGAGCTGATCGAAACCGTCTGGGAAAATACCGCGGTCACTGATGACGTGCTCGTTCAGTGTATAAAGGAGATCCGCCGAGCGATCGGCGACAACACGCGACACCCTCGATTCATAAAAACAGTTCCGAAATCGGGTTATCGATTTATCGCACCGGTAGTAGACGATCACACAACCTCCACCGAGGAAGTCACCCAGGTTGAGATCGAGATCGAAGAACGGTTCGAGAACCAACCGCAGCGGAGCGCGACCATAGCTCGCTGGCGTTTCCTAAGCGTCCAGATCGCATTCGCTTCATTTTTACTCGCGTCA
Source organism: Pyrinomonadaceae bacterium (assembly GCA_047600985.1). Taxonomy (GTDB): domain Bacteria; phylum Acidobacteriota; class Blastocatellia; order Pyrinomonadales; family Pyrinomonadaceae; genus OLB17. Next base: position 2,452,975 of record JASGKA010000002.1, read on the forward strand.
ATCGCTGGCTTCTATTTGGTTTGGCCGTCTAGTTCGACTACGGCAGACGTACGGCTTCCGGTGATCGAAGGGCGAAAGTCAGTTGCCGTCATGTTTTTCGACAATCAATCGAAGAGCATTGAATTCGATTGGCTCCGCGAGGGACTCGCAGATATGCTGATCGCAGGGCTCTCGCGATCCGAAAACCTTACAGTCCTGAGTCGCGAGCAGCTTTCCAATCTGCTCGACCGAACAAAGGTCACGGAAACGGCGTTGACTTTCGAAAAGGCGAGGGCTCTCTCCCGAAAAAGTCAGGCCGAGTATTTTGTCGAAGGTGGGTTCGTTCAGATCGGTGAGACAATAAGAATCGACGTAAGGCTTCACGAAACAAAGAGCGGCGATCTCCTTTCCGCAGAATCGTTGACTGTCGAGAAAGCGGAACAGCTTTTATCGAAGATCGATCTGATCTCACTGAAACTTGCGAATCGGCTGGGTGTTGTCTCGACCGAACGGAACGACATCACACGCGTAATGACGAATAGTCTCGAGGCGTATAGGTTTTACTCGCTCGCAGTTGAGAAGGCCCAGACTTATCACACGGTCGAAGCAATAATGCTATTCGAAAAAGCGATCCGTCTTGATCCCGATTTTGCGATGGCAAAGGCTCGTATCGGCTACACCTACGCAGTGACAACGGGCGATACGGAAAAAGGAAAGCCATATTTGGAGAAGGCCTATCAGGCTGGCGATCGTCTGACTGAAAAAGACCGGATGAACATTGCTGCCTGGTATGCGATCGCGAATTTAGACTACGTTGCGGCGATCAAGAGCTACCGCGAAATAATCGAACGTTTCCCGCTTGAGACCGAGGCATATGGACGGCTTTCACGCCTACTCAAGGGGGAGGATCAGACCGATGAAGCGATCGATGTACTCAAGCAAGGGTTGGCCATCGATCCGGAAGCAGGCGAGTTGTATAACTCTCTTGGCAACGCTCTTTCTGGAAAGAATCGTCATGCGGAGGCAATTGCGGCACACGAAAGGTATGTTGCTCTCGCACCGAATGAACCTAATGCGTATGACAGCTTGGGCCTTTCATTCCAGGCTTCCGGCAATTACGCAAAAGCCCTCGAGAATTACCAAACGGCTCTAAGAATCAAACCCGACTTTGACCTAGCGATCGTCCATCTTGGAAACGTCCATGCATGCCTCGGGCAGTATGATGAAGCGATCGCAGACTATCGTCGTTACATATCAGCCGCCCCATCCAAAGCTGAGATGCTTCGAGGTTACGATAGCACGGGCTACATTTATTTTCTCAAAGGCGAAGCAGATCTCGCTGTACGCGAAATCACGGCCCGAAGGAAGGTCGAGAACGTTCCATCGTGGAATGCATATCTCATTGCCCTGCGATCGGGAGACAACGCGAAGGCAGAAAAGTTAGGCGACGAGTTCCTCGCGGACATCAACGTCAAGGATCGAGGATCGCGAGCAAACCTACGAATGGAGTTCTACTACAGAGGTGTGGTCCGTCCTTAACCGCGGCGAATCTGATCGGGCGATCGAATATTTCCGACGGGCCCTGGCCTTCCCGGCTACAACCTGGCACCTTGTCGACTATGAAGATTGCCTGGCAAATGCCTTCCTGCAACTCGGGCGATATGACGAGGCGATTTCTGAGTATCAGCGGATACTGAGCATCAACCCGCATTACCCGCGCGCTCAGTATTTCCTTGCCCGTGCGTTTGAAGCCAAAGGCGACGTTGACCAAGCGCGATCTTCATACGGAAGTTTCCTCGAAACATGGAAATACGCGGATCATAATATTCCCGAGGTAGTCTCGACCCGAAAATATCTCGAACAGTAGTTCTACTCCAATCCGACAAAATCTACATTCGACGCACTTTGACTGATATCCATCAGCTTTGGCGCGAAGCGATATCGCTTCGACGACACGGTTAAAACATAACCCGTCGCCACCGGCACATCGGTAAACGAGTAGATGCCGAACGAACTGGTGGTCGCGATTCGTCGCACATTTTGAGCATCAAACAATGAAACCACTGCGCTTCTCAGCCCTAGCCCGGTCGGGGTTGTCACACGGCCCGAAATGGTAATGCCCGATGGTGGCGGCGTCGGAGTTGGCGTCGGCGTCACAACGGGCGTCGGCGTTGGCGACACGCCTGGCGTCGGTGTCGGTCCGGGGGTCGGCGTAACATTCGGCGTTGGTGTCGGTGTCGGAGTCGGACAAGTTCCACTCACGTTCGGAGTTAGGAAGCGGGCTAAGGCGAAGACGAATGTTCCTGCATTCGACGCGAAGCCGGCCGCAACTATTTTGCCATCGGGCTGTATATCTATAGCCTCTGCTTGATCAAAGTTGCCAAAAAAATCAGTCGTAAGTTTACCGCCACTTCCAAAAATTGTGTCTAAGCTTCCCGACGACGTATACCGAGCAAGGGCAAAATCACGCGTATTCGCCCCGGATCCGCCGGCGGTGTAACCCGCCGCCACGATCTTACCGTCAGCCTGAATGGCGATGGCATTGATCTCGTCGTCTGCTTGGAAACTGGTCGTTGTTTTTCCATTGGCGCCGAACGACACATCGAGGACGCCGCTACTCGTATATCGTGCCAGTGCGAAAGTGTCTGCCGGATAATTCGCGTAGCCTCCGGCGACGATCTTGCCATCCGATTGCAGGGCGATCTTCGTAACTTCATCGCCGGAGTTGAAATTGGTAATAGCCTGGCCGTTGGTGCCAAAGGTTGTGTCAACCGCTCCGTTTGCTAAATGTCTAAACAACGCGAAATCATCAAGGTTAAAGTTAAAGTTTCCGGGCGTACTTGGGTTTGACCTTCCAGCGGTTACGATCTTGCCGTCGGGTTGGATCAAGATCGAGTTGAAGAAAGCGTATGGAACACCCGTAAGAGCGGTCGTAACTTTTCCGTTGGTTCCGAAAGTGCTGTCGAGACTTCCCGTCGTGGTGTAACGTGCTAGTCCAATTGAGGAGTTCGTCGCATTTATAACCGAAGCCGGACCGACCGTTATGATCTTGCCATCCGGCTGGATCGCAACGCCTCTTGCTTCTGAAGAATCCGGTGAAAAGAATTCAGTAACTATGGTTCCGTTGTTTCCAAAACTCGTATCAAGAGTTCCGGTCGACGTATACCGTGCAAGGGCAGAATGGTTAGTTATTGGTGAGCTGAGTGTATTGACACGACCGGCAACGACGATCTTCCCGTCCGCCTGAATAGCAACGGATCGAGCTTCCGCTCCCACGCCGCTGAACAGGGTGCTCACAATCCCATTTGTTCCAAAGGATGTGTCAAGTGTTCCGTTTGAGTTGTAGCGGGCAACCCCGAACCTCGCGTTTACGCCGGATTGAAAAGCCGCCGCTCCGACAACAACAAACTTTCCGTCGGGCTGGATGGCCATTGCATATCCGATCCCGGGATCACCTGCGACCTTGCCCGTCCCATTGAACGTCGGGTCCAGTCCACCGTCTAAGCAAACAGGCGGAGTAGGCGTCACGGATGGAGTTGGTGTAACGCCAGGTGTTGGAGTTGGAGTCGCAGTCGGGGTTGGACCGGGCGTCGGCGTCACGTTCGGGGTTGGTGTAGGTGTCGGAGTTGGTCCTCCGGCCACGCATTTTCCGAAACTTCCAGCGTTATAAATGGCCTGGACATCGGCTGATGTGATCGCGGCGTCGTAGAAACTGACCTCGTCAAGCAATCCCTGGTAGGTAAGCGAAGAGTCTCGATTCATGCCGTCGGCAAATCGGACCTGATTGTTGAATTGCGTGCTGAACTGCCCGCTTGTCCTGTCCAGCACTCCGTTGATATATAACCGGGCAACACTGCCGTCGTAGACCAGCGCGACATGTGTCCATTGATTCAGCGGAAGCGTGCCGCTTGAACCGAGGATCGATCCTTGCTTCCAGTACGAAATAGAATCTGCAACAAAATAAAGCGCCCCGAAATTTGGTGAGCCAAAATCGTTTGAGATCAAATGCTTATATGGAGCGCCGCCGAGAGTTGGGTTCATCCAGAATTCAAGCGAGAAACTTTGACCAAGATTTATCGTTGGAAGGGTCACATAGCTTTCACCGCCCGGGAACGAGAAAGCCTGGCCCACTCTGCCCGCCGGATATGTGACATTGCCTGTCGGTGTGCCGTTCGCCGAGCCGCGTACATCATTTGCGCTTCCTTGGCCGGGATACCAATTGTGTAAAGAGGCAAGCGGTGCAACGCAACTAGAACCCGGCGTCGGAGTCGGCGTTGGCGTGATGCCGGGCGTCGGTGTCGGTCCCGGCGTTGGGGTCACTCCGGGTGTCGGAGTAGGCGTCGGGGTTATTACGGGCGTTGGGGTCGGATTCGGCGACAGGCATGGCGGTTGAAAACGCACCGCGCCCCTATCCCTTCCCGTTCCCTGAAGTGGAACATAATAGGATTGGGCTCCAGCGGCTGTAAACGGCGCCCTGATGAAGACCGGTGCTTCGCTTGGCGGATCACCACCGGTTATGATCGCGAGTTGACCGTCCCGACTGATCCCGACATCCTCGAAATTTGCAAATTGCCCATTTGATGAAGGAAGCGGCAGTGATTCGATACTCGAGCTGCTTGTGAACGGAGCGGCTTATCGAAAAGACTGCTCGGGGAAAGCCAGTGGCGATAGCCTTTGTGCCGTCTGGTGTGACCGCCAAACCGGCTATTGCTTGCCCGGCTGGCATTGCGAGATTCTGGGCCACACTCGCCGACGAAAAAGGTGCATTTATGATCCTGATCCCAGGATCCGTCCCAGATTCTTTTCCGAAAAGAAGGGTAGAGCCGTCCGGCGTAACCGCGATCGGTCCGCCACCACCTGAAAGGGGAATGTTAAACGCTACCGAACTGTACGGCGGATCGAGAACCGAGATGCCGCTCGATTGTGCTACAAATGCTCGACCTGCGCTGTTGAAGACAATTGCCTGGGTTTGGCCTGTGTGCACTGAGCCGGGTAATGTTACGCGCTCGATTCCAGAAGACTCGTTGAATGGAGCTCTGACTACAAAAAGGGTCGAAGTGCCTCCCGCCGATAGTGCAGTACTTGCATCCGGCGCAACTGCGATTGTACCGGATCCGTTGTAACCCGCACCTGGATTTATGGTAGACAGGAGTGCTCCCGTTGAAACCTTAATTACGAAGATGCCGCGGGAGGCCACGCTGAATTGCGCGTCGCTCACGAGTGCGTTATCGGTTCCGTAAAATGATACGCCCTGCGACCCTGCACCGCCTGGAAGGCCCGTTACGAAGCGTTGCTCCGGCGTAGTGGAGGCATTCGCGTCGGGGAAGATGGCGATTCCGCCGCTGAATGCCGTCAGAACCGCGACCTGCGGAGCGTCAGGGCGACAGCCACCGCCAGGCGAAGGTGTTGGGCTCGGAATTGGGGTTCCGCCAGGTGTCGGAGTTGGAGTGGCCGTCGGTCCGGGTAAACGATCGAGACCGGCGACTTCCGCTGCGGTCAAAGCGCAACCAAATAGACGAATACGAGCCGCGCGGCCGGCGGAAGCTTCGTTGTTGGCATCGTCGCGAAAGAAGATAAGCCTATTATTCGTATCGATAAGTGCCTGATCGCCCGAATCTACGAAGGTAAACTGCTGAACGCCGTTTACATAGCCTGTTACGTTCTTGCTCGCGTCACGTGTAAGCACAACCTGGACATACGCGCCCGCGCTGATCGGAGAGCCCGACCCGTTTACACCGCCGAAGAAAACCAGGCTGCCGTTAAGATTGTACAGTCCGCTATCTGAAGTATTGTTCTTGAAATCGAAGATGCGCCGGTATCCTGAGACGTCGTTGAACGAGAAGAGGGCGACAACGGAATAAACGTCGTTCGAAATTACGCCCGTTGTAGGGACGAGGGCCAAACCATTTTGCTGCGCGAACTGCAGCGTCGTACGTGACGTGCCGTCGACTGTTGCCGGACCAAAAGTGTTATTTCCGAGATTAGTGAGTGCCGGGGCCGTGCCTGCCGAGCTTGCAAGACTGCTATTGAATTGGTAATCCGCTCGAAGTCCACAGACAGCCGGTGTCGGAGTCGGCGTGGGCGTGGCGAACGTGCCAGACGAGTTAAGGATCTCGATGCCGTTCGATATTGGGTTATTGCTGCCGGGTGTATAGGCTACGACAATTTGTCCGCTTGCGTCTGCCGCGCCGGTAAATTCCTTGATAACAGCCTTATTTGCAGTGCCGGCGTCGGCAAAAACGTCGTAACCGGCCAGGACTCCGCCGCCGTTGATAAATACGTTAAACGTTCGTTGACCGCTCGACGTGTAGAATATCTCAGCGAAGTGTAGCCGAACCACGTAGTTAGCTCCGGGCGTGAGACCCGCGAAAGTGTAAGTGAAAGCTCCGAACCTCTGCGTCTGGTAAACTGCCTGCGGCGCTGGATTTGTCACGCCCGAAGTATTGATCGCCGCCGTCGTCGAAAATGTCGCGCCGCCACTAAAGAAACTGTCTGCGCTAAACGGAGCCACGTCAGGGCCGGCAGAGTTTATCCGATAGATCGCCGCACCGGGAGTTGGTGTAGGTGTCGGAGTCGGCGTTCGTGTGGGAGTGGGGGTTGGTGTCGATGTTGGTGTTGGGGTTGGGGTTGGGTTTGACGCCGCATCTACGATTTTTGTTACGAATGCGTCAGTGCCACCGCCGCCGTAATTCGACTGAAATGCGCCCGTGATCGGAAAGTTGGTCGACGCCGTGGACCCAAGAACGTACGCATTGCCAGTCGTGTCGACAACAATTCCATTGCCCGAATCGGAGCCGCTTCCGCCAAGGTATGTCGAGTACAGAAGAGCTGAGCCTGCCGCATTTACTTTAGCGACGATCGCGTCTTGCCCCCCGCCGTTAGCTATTTGCAGCGGGCCAACGGTTGGAAAATTTGTCGATGCTGTATTTCCTGCTATAAAGGCATTTCCTGACCCATCGACATCAATTGCAAGCGCAACATCATTCAGGCTTCCACCGATGTAGGTCGAATAAACCTTCGCCGATCCGCTCGGATTGACCTTTGTCACGAATGCGTCATAACCGCCGGCGTTCGATGACTGTATCGGAGCGGTCGTTGGGAAGTTGGTCGAATTGGTTTGGCCGCTGACATATGCGTTGCCGGATGCGTCGATAGTGATACTGTAGCCAACATCCGTTCCGCTTCCACCGAGATTACTCGAATATACGAGAGACGCAGCTCCCGACGCATTCGTGTTGAACTTTGTGACGAATGCATCGAATCCGCCGCCGTGACTCTGAAATGACCCGCTCGAAGGGAAATTTGTAGCACTTGATTGCCCGGTAACGTATGCTCCGCCAGAGTTGTCGGCGGCGATACTTAGACCGCCGTAAGTATCGTTATTGCCGCCAAGGAAAGTTGAGTAGAGCAGACTCGATCCGGTTGAATTTAGTTTTGACACGAAGGCCATATAGGACGTTGTTCGTGTCGCCTGATAGGCATTCACCGTCGGAAATGTTCCGCCAAATGCTTGTCCGGTCACATACGCGTTTCCGGTGTTGTCGACGGCGATCGATGCCCCGAGTTCTCCCCCGTTGCCGCCGAGATAAGTCGAGTAAACCAACCCGTTACCTTGAGGGTTTAGCTTCGTGACAAAAGCGTCGTTAAAACCGCTAACATTCGCTCCCTTCGTTGTCTGGAAAGCTCCGGCCGTAACCGGAAAGTTATCCGAGGTCGTGTCGCCCGTTAGATATGCATTGCCTGACGAGTCAATGGCGATCGCCCCTCGAATATCCTCGCCAGTGCCGCCGAAGTAGGTTGAGTATACGATCGAAGTTCCGCTTGGGTTGATCTTTGTAACAAAAATGTCGTTACCCGAACTCTTGACGGGCTGATAAGCTCCTGCCACCGGAAAATTCGCGGAATTTGTGTATCCGGTTACGTAAGCACTGCCGGATCCGTCGATCGCTATGTTACTTAAAAATACATTCTCGTCCCCGGAACCTCCCAGAAAAGTTGAATACGCAAGAATCGGATCGATGACAAGCGGAAGGCTGTGGTCGTAGGCACCAAGCTCGAAAGCGACGATCCCGCCGGATCGAAGAGAATAGCTTGCAGGAACCTCGACGCGGCCAGAAGCAGATTCCTGGTAGACAATGGGTTTTAGCCAACTGACGGTATCGCCATTTTTTCTGAGTAGCAGGTCTCCATTCTGATCGATAGTTCCCTTGCCTGCTCCGGTTATAGATAACTTGATGGCCGAAGGGTCTGCACCCGGCGCAACTAGAAGATCGTATTCCAGTTGACGCTGATTGCCGTAGTAAACCAGGTCTATCCCGGGATATATCTTTTCATATTTGACCTTTCCAAAAGTTGGTACGTCAGTACGCCACTTGTCCGCATCATTGCCGATGAAATAGTTATTCCTGCCCGGCAGTTCCTCGATACCAATCATCTTTGCGGCCGGATCCGCTCCGACAAACTTCGTTCTAAAGACCGTAGAGCGTGGGTTACTCTTCGATCTAGGACGCTCGAGACTCAGAACGGCTTCGGTCGGTGTCAGGAGAAAATTGTAGCCATTTCCCTGTGATAAGAACGCCGTCTCCGTGTTAAGGCCGGAAGTTGCAGCAAAATTAAGCGGCAGCCGCCCATATGTTTCCATTACGGTCGCCTGACTAATTCGGTTTGGCCCAGTTGGATCAGTACCGTCATCTTGCTTTTCCGATAGAACGTCGAGCCGATCGCTTACGTAGTTCGTAAACGTCCTATCATCAGCCAGCCATGTTCCGGCAAGCAACGCTGCTAAAACAACCAAGACAACAGCTAATTTTTTCATCGACCTATTTCCGCCGTTAATTCTTCTTTGTATGTGTCGATGAGAATATATTCTCTGCTCCTTCAAAAGTAACGAAAAAACGACGAAGTTTTTACGAAATCAACGGAACGCTCCTGAAAAGAGTTGTACCTTTTTACCACGGAGCTTTAACCCACATGGACAAATTGATCGTTGCCTGGACGCTCTGAAACAGCGATCCCCACTCCAACGGTTGCAATAACCTCCAATGATCACAACATTTACAATTCTTTGCCGTCATGGCACGTGCCGTGCTGACGTCTATTTCTAACTGCTGGCTCATTTAGTGTCAGCGGTCCGATTCCGGCGGAAAGCCGGATCTTGAACGATAAATTGGCAACCCCGTAGTGATGCGGGTCCGCAAAGCCCGGAGTCTCGTAGTGGAGATCGTCCAGCTGCCGAATCAAGAATGAAAAAACTTAAGAACCTCCCACACTTTGGTTTTCTCCCACATTCGAAATTACTCCCACTTTCGAATCTTCTTAGCTCATTGTTAATGGGCATTGCTTTGAATGCGTTCACGATCTCGCACGCTTACGGCCAGGCAACGTTCACCCCGACGAATCGCGCCTAGTGCAGAAATCGCGCAGCCGAATTTAACATCCGAACTTCGAGTTTTCGATCTCGTCAATGAGGAACGTAAAAAGCTCGGGATCCAGCCGCTTATCTGGAACGAAAAAGCAGCCTCTGCTGCCCGATCGCATTCAGACGATATGGCAGGTTCGGGCTATCTCAGTCATTCTGACCTTTTTGGTGGTAAGCCGGACGACCGCGTAGCAAAAGCCGGACTGAATGATTGGCGGCGGCTGGGTGAGAATATCGCATGGGTTAGCGGACACGCCGATCCATTGACGCGGGTCGTCGAATGTTGGATGAACTCGCCCGGCCATCGCGAAAATATGCTGAATCCGAAGTTTCGCGAATCAGGCCTCGGTATGACCGTCACGAACGACGGAAAGTCATATTTTACGCAGGTTTTTGTGTCTCGATAGAGTGAAAATGTGCAATACGCTGGTCAACGGTCTCGCCCGTATTTTGGCGAGTGCCGTTGATTTTTTTGACGAGACATTTAATATGAAAATACAGTGAAAAATCTCGACGCACTTGTAATCGATGATGAACCGCAGATCAGCAATCTGGTCGCTCGAGTTCTCGAAGGCGAAGGCTGGACCGTTCGCGAGGCTCGCAATGCAGAAGACGCAATGCAGCGGCTCGGTGAGCAGGAGTGGTCTCTCGTCTTCTGCGACGTCGTACTCGGCGGTCCCGATGGTTACTCCGTTCTGAAGAGCTTTACGGAACAGCAGCCTGACGCAAAATTCATTTTGATGACAGGCCGGGGTTCCGCGGCAGGTGCTCTTGAAGCGACCTCGATCGGAGCGTACGACTATCTGTTAAAACCATTCTCTATATCAGATATCCTCAGCATCTCTACAACGGTCAAAGATCAGTTGAAAAGCCGAAAGAGATCGAAAGCCGGGGCGGCCGAACCGCCAGCGTTTGAATCCGACCTTTCGCTGATCGGAACTTCACCAAAATTCGTCGAGTGTCTCAAAATGGTCGGCCGTGTTGCCGGAACCAATCTCCCGGTCTTGATCACTGGCGATAGCGGCACCGGAAAAGAGGTCGTCGCGAAAGCGATCCACGCCCGCAGCAAGCGGTCGAAGCACCGTTTTGTAACTGTAAACTGCGGTGCAATTCCCACCGAGCTGATCGAATCCGAACTTTTCGGCCACGCCCGCGGCTCTTTCACCGGAGCCGACCGTGAACGCGTCGGGCTCTGGGAAGAAGCGACTGGAGGAACGTTATTCCTGGATGAGATAACCGAAACCAACCCCTTGTTTCAGGTGAAACTGCTCCGTGCACTTCAGGAAGGCGAAATACGAAGAGTCGGTTCAAACCGTACGATCAAGGTGGATGTTCGTGTCATCGCGGCTTCGAACCGCGATATTGAATCCGAGGTGGCCGACGGACGCTTTCGACAAGATCTGATGTATCGCCTTAACGCGGTTACGATACAGCTGCCGCAGTTGAGGGAACGTAAGGAAGATATTTCACGGCTCGCACTTCATTTTGCGGCTCAGGTTGCGTCACATTCTGATTGGTCGCCGACATTCTCAACTGAGGCTCTGGAAGTAATGGAAAATTATGAGTGGCCCGGAAATATCCGCGAACTTGAGAATGCCGTCCTGCACGCCGTTTCCCTCAGTGACGATACGATCTACCCTGAACATCTGCCCACGCGCATCCGATTTGGAGCAAAAACTCCGGGCTCAAGTTTCTCCCAAAGCGAAACGGTTGGGTCAGAGGCTCAAACTCCCCAGAACTGGGTCTCGCTTGCCGAGGCCGAACGCGAATACGTAACCAAGGTGCTCCATCACACAGACGGCAACAAGCAAGCCGCAGCCCGCATCTTAAATATTGACCGCAAGACCCTGGCGAGGATCGTTAACCGCAAATAGGTCGCCTTAAATATTTACCTGCCCCATGCCGCCGCCGGCCATCTGTGATCGATGTCTGAAGAAAAGCAAAATTCGTTTACCATCGATCAAGACGACAACATCGTTTCTGTCGATGATCGTTGGGATGATTTTGCTGACGAGAATCTGGGCCTGCTCGCAAAGAGAAAGCACGTAATCAATAGGTCGCTGTGGGCGTTTATCAATGGTGAAACGACCCGGCATTTGTATGAACAATTAATAGCTCAAGTGAGAAGCGGGGCAACGCTCCGGTTCAACTTTCGATGCGATTCTCCCACTATGAAACGCTTCCTTAACATGGTTATATCGCCTCTTCCTGACGGCCACGTCAGGTTTGAGACATTGGTCGTAAAACCTCCTGAACCTCGCGACCCAAGCGAGACACTGCCAGCCGAAAGAGCGAAACCGATCATAACGTGCTCATGGTGCAAAAAGGTCACATCGGGCGACGACGTCTGGCACGAGATACAGGATGCAGTCGAGGTGTTAAGGATCTTTGAAACCGATCCGATGCTTTCCCATGGGATTTGCCTGAGCTGTTACGACACGGTCGTTCGGGAACTCGCCGGAGACTAAACGGGCCGACTGGGTCAACCACAAATTCGAAGGGCGAAGCCGTTTCCGGTTTCGCCCTTTTTTCCATCAAGCTGTAAAACACCGCCTGCCTATCCACTCGTCTCGGAGATCGGCAGTCGGACAATGAAGGTCGTGCCATGTCCAAGCTCGGTATCAATATCTATAGTGCCATTATGTTTGCCAACGATAATGTTGTGAGCAATTGCGAGCCCTTGGCCAGTGCCCTTGCCGACCTCTTTGGTCGTAAAGAATGGATCGAAGACCTTGTCCTTAACGCTCGGCTTTATCCCCTTTCCCGTGTCGGTGATGCGGATCTCGGCCCAACCTTCGATCTGTTTTGTCGAAACAGTGATCTTCCCTTTGGATATCCCGGAGGTACCAACGACATCCTCGATGCTATGTGCGGCGTTGATGATCATGTTGAGAACGACCTGATTCACCTCACCCACATGGCATGGAACGGGCGATAGCACGGGGTCGAGGTCCGTCGCCATTTCAGCAACATATTTCCACTCGTTACTCGCAACGGTTATCGTGCTTTCGATCGCACGGTTGAGATCCGCGACGGTTTTCGCGGCACCGCCAGGATGCGCGAAATCTTTTATAGACTGAACGATGGTCGAAATTCGTGCGATACCGGATAGAGCTTCATCGAGGGATCTTGGCACTTCTGACGATAGGTATTCGAGATCAGCTTGTTCGATCGTCTCGTCGACTTCCCTGACCGATTCCGGAAGCACGCCACGGTCCCGGCAATGGGCTGCTAGCTCCGCCGCCTTATCAGCGACCGAGCGGCAGTCCCCGAAAACTGTCGCGGAGGAACCTTACATTATCGCCCACGAACTGGGTCGGCGTATTTATCTCGTGCGCGATACCGGCCGCAAGTTGACCGATCGACTCGAGTTTCTGCCCCCGCATTACCTGTTCCTCAAGTATTTTGAGTGCCGTAATGTCCTGCAGTGTCGTTCGGATGCCCGTAACATCGCCAGATTCGTCGCGTATCAATCGGTCCTCGGTCAAAACCGAGATCCGTCGGCCGTCCTTTCGGATGAACTTGAGCTCAACCGACTGCAGTTTGCCCCTGCCTTCCATCTTGTCCATGATCGCAGCTCGTGCATTTTTGCCGACGATCAGGTCTGACACGTGCCTTCCTTTAAGTTCCTCGCTGGTATAGCCGAGCAGCCGTTCCTCGGTACGGTTGACGCGAACATATCGACCTTCGCGATCGATCTCGTGGTATGCGATCGGGGCGTTGTCAAAGAGGTCTTGGAAACGCTCCTCACTTTCCCTACGAAAATCTTCGGCTTCCTTGCGCTCGATCGACAGTGCGATCTGATGACAGACGAGTGTGAGCAGCCGGGCATCGTCCGAGGTAAAGATCTCGCCTTTCTGACGCTCGGCGACCAGGACCCCAATTACTTTTTTTGGTGAACTGATCGGCACACCGAGCCAGCTTGCAGGCAATGGTTCTTCGCAAACAACGTCGCCGGATTCCATTGCCCTTGAGATCCCGAGCCGGTCAAACAGCCGAGGCCTTCCGGCCTTTGCTGCCAACCGAGCGAGGCCGCCTTCGAGATCTGACTTCCCAGGCGGACGGCCTTCCGAGTCACGGTAGTAACTCATCCTCAACACATCTGTATTCGGATCGGCAAGAGCGACATAGAATCGGTCCGCCCGGAGAACTTCTCCCGTCAAGCGATCCGCAAAACCGAGTAGTTCGTGGCCGTCACGCGATCTGGAACTAAAATGGGCCATCTCGGAAGCGATCTGCGATTCGGCGTGCAGCCGTCGGCGATGTTCGACCTCGATCTCAAGGCTGGCATTCGAATTCGCAAGCTCCGCAGTGCGTTCGTGTACACGAACTTCAAGACTTTCATTTAGATCTCTTATCGCAGCTGAGCGCATCGCGATGTTCCACATTTCCGTTACGCTTCGTTTGATCGCAATTATGAGGAATATGTCTTCGAAGACGACCCATCCGGCGTGTTCTACCCAACGCCATTCATCGATCGTCATCAAACCGTATATCGACTGCGGCCAAAATAAACCGCGAAGTAGATGATCTGCAGCGACGGTCAACGTCGCGGGGATCAATATCCTCCAATCCCGATAGAACGAAAGGAAGGCAAGCGATCCGAAGATATGAAAGTGCGTCTCAATTCGGCCTCCCGAGATATGTATCAAAAGCGACGCCATCAGCATCTGAGCGACCGCGATCGTAAATCGCGTTACGGCTTTGCCGGGGTGCAAAAAAGCGAGCGCGATCGGAAATGAACTTATTGCTCCGCCCAAAAATACGGCGCCCCACACGTTATCGCTCACCGCGCTTGTAGTTCCGACCCAGCTTTTCGGGGTGAGAACCAGGGCCGCGATCACACCGACGGCCCATTGTATCGCCATCAGGAACGCGAACATCCGGTCCGTGTCCTTATAAACGGATCGTCGCTGCACTTCAAAGAGCTGTTTTGCTCGTCTTTCTATTTTGAGATCTGGATCTGAAATTTTCATTAGTATGCTCCTGTCTTAACGCGGCAGAAGGCGTCATCATTAAAAAGCGGACATCCGTAGACACTGGTCGAATTAACGACCGGTTTTTCACCCTTGAGCAGTGCAGATATCGCCGATTCACCGGCGCTTACGCCACGTCGACCCCGTCCGGCAGTGATCCCGCCCGTGAAAAGCAGCTTTCCGTCTGACGAGAACAGCATCGTTTGGCCGGAGGTGTGAGCGTCGAATATTTTTGCTTCTGAACCGAGTTCGTCGTGCACAACGGTCACACCTGCGATCTTTTTTGCGTCTTCCCATGCATCACCGGAATTCCAGCCGTCAGATGCTCCTGCGGGTTTAACGAACAATACAAACGCGTCTAGACTGCCTTGGTTGTCGTTCATGAGGCGAGAGAGTTCAGTAAGCGTTGCTCGAGTACATGGACACTGTGGGTGTGCGGCGATGATAAGCGTTGGGCGGCCTTCGACACGCGGGATACGACTTTCAGCCGGCCACGTGAGAGGTGCCGCGGCGGCAATGCCAGGGCGATTCTCGTATTGCCAGTAAACGCCGACGCCTGAGAGCACTGTGAGTACCCAAAACGTCATCGCCGCTGCAAAGCGCCGCTTTTTTATACTTCTGGATAATTTATACATGTCATGGAATGGACAAGGAATTTTGTCGTCAGGCCCCCTTTTAGCGATCCACTGGCGGGATCGGGTAACCGAGCCTTATCGCAAGGGACGTGCCATTCGGTAAGGATCGGGGAAAATCCGGACCAATTTTGTATGGCCGTCCCTCCCGGCGTGTGTTTGTTTATTGCTTCACATTAGATCTTGGAACGTGGAACTAGTGAAATGATTGAAAATAGGATAAACATCGTTAGTAAAAGCGCATCAAAATTGCGCCCCGCGAGAAAGCAGATCCGCATCGTCGAAATCCGCTTGTTCGGCGATGGCAGATCATCTGAAAATCACGCGGCTCGATCCTCCCACTCAAAATGTGGCCATTAATTCCACAACTGGGCGAAATTGCCTCACCGTTCAACCGCATCAGTGACGCTGGCGACAATGACAGCTCACAGTCGATTCACTTACCCATTGTGTTCATTGCACTTACGGAAATGTTGCCCCGAAATGTCGCTTTGGCACCACGCTTGCATTACTACAAGGCAACTGGCCATGGGCGGCCAGTTGAAAGTGCTCCCACACTTACCATGGGCTTCGTAGAAGTCAGGTAGAACGAACGGCAACGAACGCCTCCCACTGTCGAAAGACAATGCATTCCTGCCCGAAGGGAAAAAGCCGTTCCAGAAGCGGTGGCCTGACGGAAAGCGTCCTTAGCCCTACAGCAGGGGATAGATCTCCTGTCTCTTCCCCAAAACGAATTGGGGCCGGCCTTCAAACGGAAGGTGAAGGCCGGCCTCGATCGTATCCTTTCCCAAGAAGTAAAAACTCCCAGAGGTACAAAACATGACTCCCGCGATCCCAAAGAAAGCTGCTTTTTTCTGCTTTTTCTTACTGATCCTTTCTTCTCGAGGTTTTAGCCAGCCAAACTTTTCCCCTAGCGTTACCCCAACAAACATCACAACTCCAACCAATCATGAACGCGATCTCGGCAGTGTCGGAGGCCGCGTTTTTGATTTAACCAGCGAGCAGAGTGCGGTAAACGACGGCATTCCCGACGTGCTGGTCATTCTGCGGTCGGCGGATCCGGGATTTGAGAATTTCTCGCGTGAGAAGCTGACCAACGAGAAAGGCGTTTACTCGTTCCAGGACCTTCCGGAAGGCAATTACACAGTCACTATCTCAACAAAGGAACTTCCCTGGCAATTCCGCGCGTCGGAGCCTTCGGGCGTTAGCTTCGCGATCAAACCGCTGAACCGGACCTTCGTTGATCTGACCGTTGAGCCGCAAAGGGCCGTAACGGGGATCGTTTTCATCGACAAGGACGGCGACGGAAAGTTCGATCAGAACGCAGATCAGCCTGTTTCCGGAGCCCGCGTTTCGTTCAATGGTTCGTATGCGATCTCGGGCCCGAACGGCACATACTACTTAAGCGAACTTCCCTCCGGCCGGATCGCGTTCCTTGCGGCCGCTCCGCACCTGGGAACTAGTACACACATTGTCCTGGAACTTCCCGAACGCTCCTCAAAACCCCGCATAGTCAACATCCCTCTCAGTCTTTGATCCCACCAAATTCATGAAATATCTACTCCCGCCTTTTCTCTTACTGATCACGATCTCTTCAGCCGGCTACGCGCAGCAGCGACCGCGTGTTTTTGAGACATACGACACATCGAACTTCGCCGTCATTCCAAGCACGCCGCCAAAGGTTACGGAGCCAAAAGCTCCAGCCGCAAAAACAGCGAATAGCAGGCCACGCGTCGTTCCAAATCTCTATCCACCGTCGCCGCCGTACGGTCAGCAGTATAAGAATGTCTCGTGGAATGGCGGGACGATCAACGGCCAATTGATCCAGCGAACCGTGCAGGCGACGCAGCGAGTCGACGAAGGTTACGCTGATGCCGGGCGTTCGACGCAGTTCAGGAATCCGACGTACGCGGGCGAAATGCATCTTCGCGGATATTCGACAGGCGATGCGGCGGTGGACAGCTTTATCGTCGATTCGAGCAAACGTTATCGCGTCGATCCGCTGCTCATCTACGCTCAGATGGCACAGGAATCGTCCTTCAAAAAACGAGCTACGTCATACAAAGGAGCTAGCGGTCTGATGCAGCTAATGCCGGCGACCGCTCGAAGGCTCGGTGTCTCCAACATCTACGACCCTCAGCAAAATATCGAAGGCGGTGTGAAATATATGCGTATCCTGCTCGATATGTTCGATCAGGATCTGGATCTTGCCCTCGCTGGCTACAATGCCGGCGAAGGAGCGGTCATCAAATACGGCTACCAGATCCCGCCGTACGCAGAAACTCAGGATTACGTCCGCCGCATCTCTTCGCGATATCGTTCCATGACCGACATCGCTAAAAACTCCCGACCGACACAGCGTTAGAAACCCTTCACAACTCCAAAACGAAAAGGCCGCAGCCATCTGCGGCCTTTTTCGAATTTACGGACGATCTGAACACATGCTAAGCTAACAAGTACGAATTTCGCTGTACCCCTTTTCAGCACTTCCGCAAAGCTGTGAAAAATAAAACCTTTGAATTAACCCTCGAAAGGCGGTCGAAGTACATCTACGCCCACGTCGTGTCACCTGTGATCACGCCTGAGATCGCCCTTGAATACCTCGGCGAAGCGATCGAAGCCTGCAAACATGCAAATCTGAAGCGCCTGCTTGTTTTTCGCGAGATCCCCGCGATCCTGGCGGACGGCGTCGTCTTTCAAACGTCCATGAGGGTCATCGAAATGCTTGGCAAGATCAAAATGGCAGTCGTCAATCCCTATCTCGAACTCGAAGAAGACATGACCTTCGCTCAAAACGTCACAACCAACCGCGGAGCAGCCCACAATATATTCCGTACCGTCGACGAAGCCGAAAAATGGCTACTGGACCGCTCCGTTAGCTGAGCCCGCGAAATACACGAAAAAGTGGGAAATAGAGCGATCTATTTCGTGTTTTTTGGTTTGGAGATCGATATCGTGTTAACCTTCCGTCAATGACCCCTGACGACAAACCGTACTCTCTCTCGTTTTCCACGGAAGACGGTTATCTTCTGGCGGAGATCTCTGCCGAAAAGATAGACGAAGACATAGCCCGTGCCTATTTGGACGAGCTAACTACGAAGATCAGGGAAAGCGGCCTTCGCCGCGTGTTGATGATGCGGGATATTCCAAATTCTTTGAACGAAGCGTCGCTCTTTTACATCACGCTTGATCACATGGACGCCTTTCGCGGAACGCGGGTGGCCGTCGTTAACCCTTACGCAAACATCGACACACCGATCGACTTTGCCCTGACTGCCGGCCGAAATCGCGGCGGCAGCTGCAGGTTATTCTCTGACCCGGAAGCAGCAAAACGCTGGCTGATGAGCTAACCGACGATCGCGTAAAGAAGCTCAAGATCAAAAGGCCGCAAACTTTCGTTTCGCGACCTTTTTGTTTGATTGGGGTCGTTCCGAGTAATGAAAACAATTAAATTCTGCAAACGGGGACGACCTTCTCTATGTGAGGAAGTTAACAGACGGGCTGATCTGTGATTGGTAATCTTTCCTTTCGAACTTTTCCCCGCTGGTTTGAGGATCATTCGGGTCCGCATCCGCCTTCTTGGTCGGCTGGTCCCGGGAAATATTGCGGATCCGGTCGTTCTCATGACGTCGGCGTGATCGCAGGACGGCCTCGGTCAATGTTTCGGTGCCCTCAAACATGAAGAAGATGTTAGGGCAAATTCGATCCGCGGTTATGTATTCCGGCATACATAAGGATGCATTTAGCGGAAGCTGAATCCGGATAAATTTTTGAAGCGAAACGTATCGAAATACTATCACGGCTCGTAATTAAATACAGTAAACAGCGCAGCATAAACAAATGTTTCTAAAAGTAACCACACCGTCCGACGAAGCGGCAACTGCTGTCGTCGAAACCATCATACAGTGCGGCGGCGACCCGACCGACATTAAGAAGCACCGACTCGCGGGATCGGACGAGATCGTCTTTTCCGTCTATCTGCAGGGCTCGCAGCAAAAGCTCGACGAATGCCGAAAAGCTATAGTCAAACAATCTTATTACCGCTCGGAACTCTTCTATTTCCGAACCGCCCTGAACATGGCCACGCTCGCTACGGAAACTGAAGAATAGTCGTCCGTGCGATTGCTCCCACGCGACCTAAACTGCTGAAAAATCATCTGTTGCTAACGCAACAGACAACCCACCGTAACTTGGCATACCATTCGAAGTCTGATATATTCCGAACGCTCTCGGAAATGCTCTCTAACGTAGAATTATAGAATTCAACTCGTCATCGGGAACTGGCCTGCACTCGTTTCCTTCTGCCGCCTGTTGCGTTCACGCGCGTCATCGGACTACGAAGAATGCACGAAAACCCCGAAAGCTATACGCTAAACAACATACTTTTGGCTCTCAAACCCGAGACGTTCGATTCCCTACGGCCCCGTCTCGAACGCGTAGAATTGCCTCTTGGTCAGGTTCTGTACCGCGCCGACGAGCCGATATCGCATGTCTATTTCCCCGAACGATCGATCGTCTCCGTCGTCGCCTACACGGGCTCAGGACAAGGTGCCGAGGTCGCGGTTATCGGTAGCGAAGGTGCCGCCGGCCTCGATGTGATCCTGGGATCGGATAACGCGTCGAACGAACACGTCACGCAGCTCGCTGACGGAGCTTTGCGAATGAAAACGGCGGACGTACGCGAGCAATTCGCTCTCGGCGGTGAATTTCAGGAACTTTTGCTGGGATTCACACAAAAATTCATTGCCCAGATCAGCCAGACGGCTCTCTGCAATCGTGTCCATACCACGGAAAAACGTCTGGCGCGCTGGCTTCTGATGTTCCACGACCGCTCTCACAACGACGTACTCAAAACCACCCAGGAATTCATCGCCGTCCTGCTCGGCTCGAATCGCTCGACCGTCACCATGACAGCGATAGAGCTTCAGAACAAAGGGTTTATCTCATACTCACGCGGCAAACTCACGATCGTCGACCGCCCGGGACTCGAAGGGTTCGCATGTAGCTGCTATGAAACTATCCGCAAGGCCTATGGTCCGATAAATTGATCGGGTTTATGCGATGAAAATCATTCGTTGTGCACCCAACATATATATCTCCAACATATCCTTGACTTTAGCGGAAAATAGGGCTAAATAGTATAAGCTTTCTTTATGGGTCGATAACCCGGGAGTGTCGCAAAAATTTAGAACTGAGAGTGCATCTCGTGCGTCTAAACATTGTAGACAGTTGTACCCATAGAGAATTTCTTATCGTTTACGTAGTCGGCAAGATAGTGCGCCTTTGACCCCGGGAACAGTATCAAGCTATGAAGATGCGCCTTCCACAAAACGCATTATTTCCTTACGGACTCTCCTTCGTGCCCGTCGCTCTCGCTCTGTTCATAACCGACCGATTTGAGATCCTCCGCGGACGAACGCCCGTGTACTTCTTCGCCGTAATTGGAATGACGTGGTTTTTCGGACGCTCCGTCGGCCTTTTTACCTTATTCGCGTCTGCGGTCGCGGCTGCGTATTTTACGCTGGCCCCGTACTATTCTTTTGATCTCGCTGAAACTGAGGCCATTCAACTCACCACGTTTGTTGTCGTTACGCTCCCGATGATTCTGCTCGTATCTGCGCTCAAGCGCCGCGGCGATGCACTGGCCGATAGCGAGCAGCGCTACCGGACCCTTTTCGAATATGCACCGGAAGGGATAATTATTTCGGATCCCAAAAGCGTTTTTCTCGAAGCTAATGCGAGCATCTGCAAGATGCTTGGTTACTCGCGCGAAGAATTCGTCGGGCTGAGAGCGGCTGATATTTTGTCGAAAGAGGACCGAAGCGATCTAAAAGACGACCTGAATGTTCTTCAACCAGGCAAAGATCATCGTAAAGTCATGAAGTTTCGGCGCCGGGATGGCACGATCGTTCCCGTAGAGGTTATCGCAACGACCATGCCGGATGGCAATCTGCTGGACGTTATCCGGGATCTTTCCGAACGCGAGCAAGCTGAAGAGCGCTTCAGGCAAATGATCGAGAAGGCTCAGTATGGAAAGATCCTCGTCAATGCAAGCGGCGAGATAACACTGGTAAACGCAGAGATCGAGCGGTGCTTCGGTTACGAAAGATCGGAACTAATAGGCAAAAAGGTTGAGATCCTTGTCCCTGAGCGCTTTCGCTTTGCTCATCCGGGTCATCGCGAAAAGTTTTTCGCCGAGCCGTATGCTCAAACATTGGGAACCGACCGTGAGCTGTTCGGCCTGCGAAAGGACGGCACCGAGTTCCCGATAGAACTCGGCGTGAACCCTCTGAAAACCGACGAAGGGACGATGGTTCTCGCAACCGTCAGCGATATCACCGACCGTAAACGTGCCGAAGAAGCGTTACGTAACAGCCAGGAGCAGCTTGCGGGCATCATAAATTCCGCGATGGACGCGATAATTACGGTCGACGCCGGCCAGAAAATCCTGCTATTCAATTCGGCAGCTGAAAAAATGTTCCGGATCGATGCCGCGAGTGCTATGGGCAAGCCACTGGACACATTCATTCCTCCGCGCTACCGAGAGCATCACGCCAGCCATGTTGAAGGCTTTGGCGAAACCCAAACTACCCGACGCGCGATGGGTTCACTCGGTGCATTGTTCGCGCTTCGAACTGATGGAGAGGAATTCCCTATCGAAGCTTCGATCTCGCAGATAGAATCAGTAGGAAAGAAACTCTACACAGTGATCCTCCGCGATATTACTGAGCGTCTAAAAGCTGAGTCTGCGATCCGCGAAAACGAAAATCGTCTTCGTGCCGTTACAGAAAACCTTACCGAAGGGTTGGTTATTGCGAGCATGGAAGGCCAACTGCTGCATTGGAATCGCGCCGGGTTGAAGATGTTCGGCTTTGACTCGCTCGATGATGTCTTGAAGAAGGTCGGAGATTTCACCGACACGTTTGAATTGCTTGAACTGGATGGAACGCCCATTGCGCCTGAGAACTGGCCGCTAAATTCTGTTCTTCGCGGCGAGCGTGTAAGAGATCGCGAGGTTATCGTCCGGCGTCGTGACATGTATTGGCAGCGAACACTAAGATATTCCGGTTCGATCGTTCTAGCAGCGAGTAATGAACCTCTAGGCTATCTGGCGATTGCAGACGTGACCGAAAGAAAAGCCGCAGAATCCGCTTTACGTCAAAGCGAAGACCGATTCCGGACGATCGCGAACTCGATGTCTCAACTTGCCTGGGTGGCACATTCGGATGGGCAGATCTTTTGGTACAACGACCGGTGGTATGAATACACGGGCAAAACACCAAAGGAAATGGAAGGTTCGGGTTGGCAGACCGTTCACGACCCTGATGTCCTCCCTGACGTCCTTTTGCGGTGGCATCTCGCGATCGATTCGGGAACGCCATTCGAAATGGAATTCCCGCTGAGGGGCAAAGACGATGTGTACCGCTCGTTCCTGACCCGGGTCGAACCTCTTAAGGACCGCGATGGCCGAGTTGTTCAGTGGTTTGGAACGAATACCGACGTTGACGATCTAAAACGCTTGGCCGCCTCCCTCAGCGAAACGCAATCCCGGCTGAATTCGACCCTTTCCGCTGGATCGATCGGCACATGGATGTGGGACCTGGCAAACGACAACCTCGTAGCTGATGAGTTTATAGCGAGATCATTTTCGATCGACCCTGACGCTGCGGCCGTGGGCCGGCCAGCAGCCGATTACATTAAGGCGATGTTGCCGGAGGATCAACCGAGAGTTCAGGCAGCTTTGGCGGAGGCTATCGAAACATGCGGAAATTATGACATCGAATATCGTGTAAGAACTCTCGATGGAGCTATCATCTGGCTCAAGGCTCGCGGTCGTGTTGAGGGGGATGAAAATGGCGAGGGCCGCTTCTTCCACGGGGCCGCAATGGATATCACCGATCGTAAAAATGCCGAGGAAACCGTGTTCAAGCTTAATGAGCAGCTTGAGACGCGCGTGTTAGAACGTACTACCGAGCTTCAAACTGTTAATAAGGAACTCGAGGCATTCTCATATTCCGTCTCGCATGACCTGCGTGCTCCACTTCGCCATATTGATGGCTTTGTCCAACTGCTAACTAAACGTGAGGCGGACAAACTGGACGCGACTTCGAGTCGGTACCTAAACGTAGTCACAAAAGCGGTCGAAAAGATGGGCTCGCTCATCGATGAGCTTCTAGCATTCTCGCGAACCACCCGACAGGAGATCAAGATATCGCGAGTGGATCTAAACCTTCTTGTCCACGAAGCGATGACCATCCTCGCTGACACCTACGTGGATCGGCGCATCACCTGGAACATCGAGAATCTTCCAACAGTTCTAGGCGACCCGACGCTATTAAACGTTGTCATCACCAACCTGATCTCGAATGCGATCAAGTATACTCGGCCCCGCGAAGATGCGGTTATTGAGATCGGCGTCGCCGAAGATACGGAAGCTCAGATAACGATATTTTTTCGGGACAACGGGGCGGGGTTCGACATGGAATATGCCGACAAGCTTTTCGGAGTATTCCAACGGCTGCATCGCGAAGAAGAGTTTGAAGGCATTGGAATTGGTCTTGCAACGGTGCAGCGGATCGTTAATCGACACGGTGGAAGCGTTCGTGCCGAAGGTGCGGTGGATCAAGGAGCTACATTTTACATTACTCTCAATAAGGAAGTCGCAGTACAAAATGAATACTAAACGAATATTACTGGCTGAAGATAATCCGAATGATATCGAACTAACGCTCGAAGCCTTGAGTGACCAAAATCTCGGCAATCGAGTAGACGTCGTAAATGATGGCGTTCAGGTTCTGGATTACCTTCGGAGACAGGGTGCATACGCCGATCGCGAACCGAACCCTCCGCTTTTGATTCTTCTAGACCTGAAAATGCCCAGAATGGATGGTTTACAAGTTCTTCGTGAACTAAAAACGGATCCGAACCTCAAGTGCATTCCGGTTGTAATCCTCACATCATCGCGTGAGGAGAGCGACCTGGTCGATAGCTACGATCTCGGTGTGAACGGCTACGTCGTCAAACCAGTGCAATTCGATCAATTTATGGAAGCTATAAGGCATATCGGTCTTTATTGGGTATTGACGAATGAACCGCCAGTTGGCGGTCATACGGATGACGTATAGAAATTTAGGTCAAGTATGTCCAGGTCGCTCCGAATTCTGATCTTGGAAGACACGCCCGAGGATGCGGAACTTGCCGTCTCGGCCCTAGAGGCTGGCGGATTTTCGTGCGACTGGGAGCGTGTCCAAACCAAGGAGGAATTTGTCAAAAAACTGGATGACGGTACGTTTGACCTGGTGATTTCGGACTACAGCCTTCCGTCCTTCAACGGCCTAACCGCAGCTCGCATCTTTTCCGAGATCGAGCGAGATATACCATTTATTCTCGTTTCGGGAACACTCGGTGAGGAAGCGGCGATCGAAAGTCTGAAAGCCGGGGCTAATGATTTTGTACTGAAAACCAAGCTTTTCCGGCTTCCGCACGCCGTTGAAAGGGCCCTCAAGGAGAAAACCGAGCACATACGAGCGCGCGAATCGGAAAGTCAGGTTCGCCTACAGGCGGTAGCTCTGGAATCTGCCGCAAATGCGATCGTGGTTACGGATCCGAATGGGCTTGTCACATATGTTAATCGGGCATTCGAGACGCTAACAGGCTATAGCCGGGAAGAGGTCAGCGGGCAAAATCTGCGAATCCTAAAATCCGCTCAGCACACCGATGAGTTTTTCAAAGACATGTGGGACACCATCGCCGCGGGTGAAGTCTGGCGCGGCGAGCTCGTGAACCGGCACAAGGATGGCCATTTTTATATAGAAGAGCAAACGGTTACGCCGGTGAAAGACGGACGCGGCAGAATAATAAACTACATCGCCGTCAAGCAGGATGTAACCGAGAGGAACCGTGTTGAGACCGAAAATGCGTTGCTCGGAGCTCAAGTCGCAGCCGAAAAAGATCGATTGAATACGATCATTGATAAGGTACCTGGCATGGTTTGGGAGACATGGTTTGAACCTTCGTCAGCGGAAAACCGTGTCAATTTTGTGAGCAGTTATGTAGAAAAGATGCTTGGCTACTCGGTTGAAGAGTGGCTTTCCGAGCAGGATTTTTGGCTAACGGTAGTTCATCAGGAGGATGAGGTCCGAGTCCGCCACGAAGTTGAACTCTACTTTACTACAGGATTCACGGGGCCGCTCGAACATCGCTTTATGGCGAAAGACGGTAAAGTTATATGGGTCGAAACACACACAGCTCCGATTTTTGACCTCAACGACGATCCTATCGGGATTCGAGGCGTGACGATCGACATCTCGGAACGAAAACGTGGGGAACAGGAGCGCCATGTAATCTCCGAGATAATTAGAGCGTCCCTTGCGTCGGAAGATCTGGCTCAATTCCTGGAACTCACTCATCAATCGATAGGGAAACTTGTATATTCGCAAAACTTCTTCGTAATGCTGCACGATCCCAAAAGCGATGAGGTCGAGTTTGAATTCTGGGTCGACCAATATGACGAAAAACCATCTCCGCGCCCACTCGGCATGGATTTCTGTGGATATGTTCTGCGTACTGGCGAACCACTACTTTTATCCGAAGAGTTGACTGAAAAGATGATATCCGACGGAGACGCGGTCTTGAGTGGAAGCCCATCGCCGTCCTGGGTCGGTATCCCGCTCAGGACACCTCAGCGAACTGTTGGCGTTATGGTCCTGCAGCATTACGATATTGAGGGAGCATTCGACCCGCAGGACATGGATTTCTTGGTTTCCGTAGGAGAACAGGTCGCGGTCGCAATCGAGAGGAAGGAGGCCGAGAAGGCACTCGCCGAGTCGGCCGCTAGATACCGCTTGCTATTCAGTAAGAACCCGCTGCCGATGTGGGTATATGATCTTGAGACACTGGAGTTCCTCGCGGTAAACGAGGCCTGCGTTCGACATTACGGATATTCCGAGAGCGAATTCCTTTCGATGACGATCGCTGAAATTAGACCAGAGGCTGACGTTCCGAGGATGCTCGAATCCGTTAAAAATGCCCCGGAAGGCTTGCAGAGCGGGAACGTCTGGCAGCATCTCAAGAAGGACGGCGATCTGATCGATGTTGAGGTAGCTTCGCACTCGCTGCGTTTTGCCGGCCGATCGGCTCGGCTGGTCCTTGCAAAAGACATCACACAAACAAAGCGGGCAGAAGAAGCCCTGAGAAAATCCGAAGAACGCTACCGTGAGTTGGTCGAAAACGCCACTGACATCATCTACACGCACGATCTCGAGGGTCGAATTTTGTCGGTAAACCATGCAGCCGAAAAAGTCACTGGATATTCGACCCCTGAAATGCTCAGAATGAATCTAGAAGATGCCGTTGCTCCCGATTTCCTCGAGAAAGCTTACGCAATGATCGCGGCACGGGTGGATGGCGAGCCGATCGGAGCATTTGACCTGGAAATTGTCGCAAAAGACGGAACGCACATTCCGGTAGAAGTTAGTACAAGGTTGTTGATGACCGACGGAAACCCCGTGGGGATTCAGGGCATCGCCCGAGATATCACCGATCGAAAGAGCCTTGAAGACCAGTTGCGGCAGGCTCAAAAAATGGAGGCGGTTGGTCTTCTGGCTGGCGGCGTCGCACACGACTTCAACAATCTGCTTACGGCCATCTCAGGCTACAGCGATCTGACGTTGCTGAAAATGAAAAGTGGGGATCCACTGCGCGAGTATGTTCAGGAAGTAAAAAGCGGAGGAGAACGGGCCGCTGCACTAACGAGTCAATTGCTGGCGTTCAGCCGCAAACAGGTTCTGATGCCCCGTGTACACAATCTGAATACTGTCATCCGTGAGATCGAAAAGATGCTCCGGCGCATAATTCGCGAGAGCGTCGACTTAAAGGTCGTGCTTGACCCAGATCTGGCGAATATCAAGGCCGACCCTGGCCAGATCGAACAGGTAATTATGAACCTCGCGGTCAACGCTCGCGACGCAATGCCGAACGGCGGAATGCTCACGATCGAAACGCAGAATATCTACCTTGGCGGCGATTACGTTTCGCAACACATTGACGTTCAGCCCGGGCCATTTGTACGGATGACTGTTACCGACACAGGACACGGAATGGACGAGGCAACTAAAAAGAGTGCATTCGTTCCATTCTTTACGACCAAGGCGGTCGGAAGCGGTACTGGACTAGGGCTTTCGACGGTTCATGGTATTGTCAAACAATCCGGAGGCGACATCAGCATTTATAGTGAACCGGGACACGGTACCGTGTTCAAACTTTATTTTCCGTGTGTAGCCGAATCGATTCAAATACCAAGGTGGAGTGATGACGGCCCTTCGACGTACGGAGGTACTGAGACGATACTTCTCGTTGAGGACGATGATATCGTCCGAAATCTGGTTTGCACGGTTCTAAATGATTTGGGTTACGAAGTTCTGGAAGCTGAGAATGGCCATGCTGCACTTGCGATATGTCGAAAGCGGAAGGAGAAGATCGACCTTGTCTTGACAGACCTCATCATGCCGGTGATGGGGGGAACCGAGTTAAAGAAGGAACTCACTAAGATCTTGCCTGCGGTGAAGATCCTTTTCATGTCGGGCTATACTGACGAAGCGATAAGTGAGAACGGATTGTTAACGGAGGGATCTGAGTTTATTGAAAAACCTTTCACGCCAGAGCGTCTAAGCAGGAAGATACGACAGATACTGTCAAGCTAACTGGAGTTCCCTTCCCTCGTGAGCGAAGAAATCCCGGTTTCCATCATTGTGCGGATCACCCCGTTCTTTCCGGCCCAGCAGGAACGAGGTGAAGGCCGATGCATTTAGCGGTTTACTTGCCAAATATCCCTGCCATTCGTCGGCTCGGACGAGACGGAGAAGTCTCAATTGTTCTTCAGTTTCGACCCCTTCGGCGACGACTTTCAATCGAAGAGTATGCGCGAGCGTAATGATCGCCATCACCATGGCTGCGTCATCCGGGTCTGCTGCAACCTCATCAACGAAGGATTTATCAATTTTCAGCACATCTACGGGCAACCGCTTCAGATAGCTGAGTGAGGATTGTCCCGTACCGAAATCGTCTATCGAAACGGTAATTCCGGTCGCCCGAAGATCCGCGAGCACCTCGGCTACATCGCTGGTATTATTCATTATAAGGCCTTCAGTAACCTCCAGATTTAGGAACCTGGGATCGAGGCCGGTTGCACGCACGATCGATATCAAACGCACCGCGAGGTCTTTTTGCTGAAACTGAGCGGGCGATACGTTAACGGCAACGTTCAATTCATAACCTCTATCTCTCCACTGCTTAGTCTGAGTGCATGCCGCACGCAGGATCCACTCACCGAGAGGAACGATCAGGCCGGTCTCCTCGGCAAGCGGAATGAAATCTAATGGCGGAACAAGTCCGAATCTTGGATGATTCCATCGAACCAACGCTTCCATTCCAGTTATCTTGCCAGACCTCATATCCACCTTCGGCTGATAAAATAGCTCGAATTCGGAAGCAGCAAGAGCTGCTCTGAGATCATTCTCTAGAGTTAGCCGCTTAACTGCTGCATCGTGAATACCGCAATTGTAGAGTTGGTAAGAGATGTTCCCCTGTTTTCTTGCGTAAGTCAGGGCGGCTCCAGCGTTTCGAAGCAATGTCTGGGCATCGGCTCCGTCATCTGTAGTTTGTCGAATGCCAATGCGGAGAGGAACAAAAACCTTGTATTCACCTATCGGGAAAGGTGCCTCGAAGGCGGAGAGTACCTTTTCGGCGAAATCTTTCGTTTCCTGGATCGACCGACTCTTAAGCATGACCACAAAACGATCACCGTCTAGCCGGGCAAGGAAAAAGCCGTTGCCTTTTAGGTCTTCCAGGCGATCCGCAACCGACATGAGCAGTCGGTCGTTCATTTTGTGGCCCAGAGTATCTCGCAGCGTGCTGCACCGCTCAAGCGAGATGACCATAACGGCTATCTTTGTATCCGTATCGTTTTTGCCGAGTTGTACGGACAGCTTTTCTTCAAACGCCGCGCGGTTCGGCAGGCCTGTCAAGGAATCGTGATAGGCGAGGAAATTGAGCCGGCGTGTTCGCTCCTCAACGAGTCTTTCAAGTTCGTTGTCGTGATCACGTTTGTTTACAAGGTGTTTGCGGTGTTCGATCGCCCGATCGACCGAGGCTATAACCTCGGCCGTGTTAAATGGTTTCCTTAAATAGTCAAACGCTCCACCCCGAATCGCTCCGATCGGACCATCGATGGTCTGGTTCCCGCTGATGAGCATGACCACGGTATCCGGAGCCGAATCGTTGATCCGCTCCATCAATTCCATTCCGTTCATGCCGCCAAGATTTACGTCGGTGACGACCAGGTCGTATACCTCCTGATCGAGACACTTTAGAGCTTCTTCAGCAGAAGACGCCGTTGTGCAGCTATATTTGAATCCGATAATAGCCGCGATGAGTTTGCGAACCGCAGGTTCGTCATCGACTATCAATATACGCGAGGAGAGTAATTGTGAACTGGTCATGGGAGATTGTAGGCAACTGATCGATATCTATTTTCTTGGCTACCGCGAACTATTCAGCAAAAGCCAGTGTTGGTACGCCGTCGGCGTCCCCTGTCTCGACGAACATCACCTGACAGGCTTCTAGGATAAGCTTGCGAAGACTGGAAGCGACATCATCGGCTTTGATCAACGAAAGCTCACTCGGGAAGGACTCCTCAATTGAGAAATTCCCACTACGCATATCGGTCTGTGGAAGGTAAACTTTAATTACGGCCCCGTCGCCGCTCTCGTACAGCCAGCAGTACCCCTTGCGCAATCTGTCATTGTGACGGGTGGGAGTCTGTTTACCCTTGTATCGGATCATTTTGCTGGCGGTCGCGGCCTTGACCGAAGTGCTCGCCGAATAGCGGAATTCGGCAAACTCTTTACCACGCTCGACGAGTACGTTCGGTCTCAACGGTCGTTGAAAATATGCATTCGCTCCACACGTTTCAGCATCGATCACGATCGGCGATCTCTTGGGTAAATCTCCGACGACGATGATCGGTAAACGCCTCGCTCCCGGGATCTGCCGCGTCCTGCGGCACAGATCCAAGCCGTCAATGTCGACCATCGCGAGCTCCGAGATCATTAGGTTTGGCAACCGTTTCTCAATGCTTTTCAAGGCATCCTCATTGTTTATCGCCAATTCAACTAAATATCCCGATTCCTCGAACAACGCAGCTTCCTCGGAAAACTGTGTAATGTCTCTGCTAACGAACAATACGTGCTTCTTCTTCGCTCTCATAACTAAAGTCCTGCTCCGGCAAACTGCTCAAAATTCATAGCCTTCTTGTAGACCGGTGCCTCTCGTGGCCGCAAGAGTTCGATCTTCAAACAAACGTCTACCACTTCAGGGTCCAGGTCCTTGCCTGCCCGCTCCCTCATCCACTCAATGATCTCTTCATCAGTACAAAGGAGTTCGGGACGCCGTCCAGAATGGATCTCATCGTAAAAATTCGCAACGGCCAGGATTCGCGAACCAAGCGGGATCTTCTCACCGTCGAGATGTGAAAAGAAACCGGACCCGTCGTAACACTCGTGCTGATATCGAATAATAGTTACGATGTCCTGCATGTCAGGGATCCTGGTCATCGGCCGCAACCCAAATTCGAATCGACTTCGAATATCATTTAGATGATCCTCGGACAGTACGCGTAAGTTGAGATCTACTTCGATCGGCTGATCAAGGTGAGGAAATTCGTGGAGAAGCGCAGCGAAAATCAGAGCCTCAAGGTCTTTTGGAGCCAAACTATATCGTTCACCAATGAGGGCCGCGTAGTTGGCTGTCCTTCGGCAATGTTCGGCGAGTTCGGGACGTTTTACCCTGACCGCCTCCCGAGCCACCCGGATCAAACCCTGGAATGTACTCAGTAAACGGAGTTCTAGGCGTTCATTTGCTCGGGTGAGCAAGTGCTGCTTTTTTAACGTCTCATAGTACTCGGTTGCCCGGCGAACGTTGAGAACAAGGTCAGTATTCACCCACGGCTTCGTTATATATTTATAAATGACACCCGAATTAATCGCTTCGACGAGATCGCTTACGTCGGTGTAACCGGTTAACACGATCCTAACAGTGTGCGGTCGGATCGATGCCGCACGTTTTAGGAAGTCAATGCCTTTCATCTCGGGCATTCTTTGATCCGAGATAATTACGGCGATATCGTGCTTGTTTAGGAGCTCCAAAGCATTGGGTCCCGAACTTGCCGTCACAACGTCGTAGTCGTTTCGAAACAGACGATTTAGCATCCTCAGATTCGCCGGTTCGTCATCTACAATAAGTAGTTTGTATTTGTATGTGGGATCTATTTCGCTCATATAGCTGCATAGCAAGCAATGGACTTCTCTTCTGGAACGATCTCGCCCTTAGAATTCTTGGGTAGTTCGACGCGGAACGTAGTGCCTTCGTTCAGCCTCGATTCCGCAGTTATGGTCCCACCGTGGCGCTCCACGATGCTGAAGGATATTGACAAGCCAAGTCCCGTTCCTTCGCCCACAGGCTTTGTCGTAAAAAAAGGGTCGAAGATCCGTTTCATGTGTTGAGCCGCAATGCCCGTTCCGTTATCCGTGATCTCAATTATTACCTTCTGGATGTCGTCACATGTACTGATCGTGATCTCGGCATTGGCCTGTGCTCCTACTGCCTGCGCGGCGTTCGCAAGCAGATTCATCCAAACCTGATTCAGCGGGCCCGCATGTCGCCGCGACGTGTGGTAATTTTCCGTAGTTGCGGCGCAATACGATATTTCCTGCCGTGAAATATCGCGACAACAATTTTATCGTTGCGTCGATCCCCTCATGAATATCGACTTCTTTGTACTCGGCTTCGTCCAGCCGAGAAAAAGTCCTCAGGTTTTGTACGATCTCACGAACGCGGTCTGAACCTTCACGGCAGTCGCGTATGATCTCGGTGATGTCATCCTTTATTCTCGGATAGCCGATCTTTGACTTGATAGCCTCCGTATCTAGCGCAGACTCGACGATCTCATAGTGATCGACCAAGGTCAGCAGATCGTCAACGAGGCCGTCGAGCATTTCCAGATTCGCATGGACAAAACCAACGGGATTGTTCAGTTCATGGGCAATCCCCGCCGCCAGTTGGCCGAGTGAGGCCATTTTTTCATTCTGGATGACATGAGCCTGCAATTTCTCCATCTCGGTCTTTCGAGCTACAAGCTCTGCATTCTGCGTTTCCAGTTCGTGTTTGTAACGGATCGAGTCGATTACGATATTGCGCCGGTCGATCGCACGTTGGATGGTCAACTCAAGAACGCTGGGTTCACAAGGCTTGATAAGGTAGTCAAATGCCCCCAGGCGAATCGCATCCAATGCCCGCTGTGGGCGATCTACCCCTGAAAGTATTATCACTTCTGTTGGTTTGTGATCCGCCACGACTTTCCTGAGCAGCTCAATTCCGGACAGCCCCGGCATGATGATGTCGGTAACAACTACCGCGAAATTAAATTTCTTCAGCAGGGCAACCGCTTCCTCGTACGACGCAGCCTCCATACAGTCATACCGATGGGACAAATAAAGTGAAAAGAAATGCCGGGCAACTGGCGAGTCATCCACAAGCAATATTCTCTCGGTGCGCGGCTGCTGCGGTTCACGCATTTTTTCTGAAGCTGGTGTTTCGCTCTTATTCATTTAACTGACTGCAACGGACATATTTGCTAGCTACCCTTCCATGCTCTCTCAACGCCGCAGGCACTGCCGTACACGCAACGCTTCGGCAACAATATTTGCAACTATCGCCCCAAACGCAATTTTTCCGCTATGTCTCTGAAATACTTAAACTTAGCAGATCCTCGAAAGGACAGTCAGATAGAACATTGAAACAAGTAGAGGCATTTTTGCTCACCATTGTGCCACGAGTGGGGAACTCTTCGACAAGCCGTTTTCAGACGCTCCTATGTGTTGCTTTTCGCCACGCTCTGGTAAGTTTGCCTGTCAAAAATTACCAACATAGTTAAACTATGCATAACATCACTCATTGATCCCCCCGGGAAAAGTACTTATGTTTTGAGCCGTTTAAGTGGATCCAAGACTTCGTCACTCCTATGGCACGACGGTTGCGGATTAGCGGAACGAGTGACAAATACGAAAGCACTCATCTTCCTTCCGAATTCCTTTCGCAGAAATTCAGATCCCCACAGGAGAACCTCCCATGTTTATAGCTCCCGCCTCGTTCACGCGCAGCATTGCGCCGCCTGTCTTTTTTGTATTCTTCTTCTCACTCTGCCTTTTTATCGCCCCGGCATTTTCGCAACAACGCGTCGAAGTCTATCCCAAAGTGATCCGCCTCGATAAAGGAAAGACGCGCACTATAACTGCCATTGCCTTCGCTTCCGACGGCAGTTACATGCCGAATCAGACCTTCACATTCTCGGGCAGCAGTTCAGTCGCGTCGATCCGTAAGAGCCCTGAAGGAAACACTGAAGAGAACAATTCACGATTCTCGCCAAACCTCGGAGAGATCGCTGGAACGGCAAGCGGAACAGCCACGTTCACCGCCACGCTCAACGGCGTTGTCAGCAATCCGGTCGCAGTTACCGTTGTCGATCCCGCTGAAATGCCGGCCGCGGTCATTCGCGGCGACAATGAAGCCGAAGGAAACACGACGATTCGAGTCAGAGTCGGCGAGGCGGTCGAAGTAAACGCAGACCTTTCGCGGGGCGTTAAGCTTCCCGAATGGTTTTGGGGCGACGGCGACCGAACGAGCGACATCTTGTCGGCCACACACGCATATCTCGCTGCGGGCAGTTACACGCTTCGACTACGGGTCACGAATTCCGGCGGCCAGATCGCCGAAGATCAGGTCACGGTTATCGTCACCGATCAGCCTGCACCGACGCGGACTTTCACCGTTACGACCGCGGCTCAGTTACTGACTGCTTATAACCAATGTGTCGGCGGTGAACACATCATCATTCCAGCCGGAACCATCATCGCCGGAAACATTGTCCTGCCTGCGAAAGCCTTCACCGATTTCGTCACGATCCGCTCGAGTGCGGTGATGCCGGACATGCGGGTTCGGGTCGATTCGGATCGCACAGATCTGGCAGTGATCCGTGCCACCGGCCTAAATGAATTGCCGCTCCAGATCAAAAATCGTGCGACGAAGATCCGACTTTCCGGCATCAAATTCGAGCCTTACGCCGGCACTCCGGAAACAGCCCTTAATTACTACCTCCTTCAGATCGGCGAAGCTTTTGCCCAAACATCGACCGCCGACAATCCGACGAAGATCATTGTCGACCACTGTGTGATCGATCCACCAGATAACATTCAGGTCGTTCACGCAGTGCTGAATGACGGCTACAAGGTCTCGATCATCGGATCGTGGTTCGGAAATGTGAAAACTTACGGAAGTCAGGACAGTCAGGCGGTTTTCGGCCTCGACGGACGTGGAGCTCATGTCTACAACAACACTTATTTCGAGGCGGCTTCAGAGAGCATCATGTACGGGGGAGCGGACAACCGGATCAACGGCATGGTTCCCACCAACATCGAATTTCGCCGCTGTGCATTCTCAAAACCTGTCGCATGGCCGGCAGCTGCCGCCGCTAAGCAACGGATCGACACTTAACGAGAAGAACCTGTTTGAATTGAAGAACGCCCGCCGCGTTTACGTGGAAGGCTCCGTCTTCTCTAATCATTGGGACGCTTTGCGGTCGCAGTACTACGCGATCACACTCAAATCGGCGGCAGATTCGCCGGGTAGTGGACAAGGCAGTGCATGGTCCGTTAGCGAAGAGGTCGTGCTTGAGAACAATCGTATCTCGCACATCAACGGCGGTGTCGCGGTCGTTCGCGATTTCTTCTATCCGGGACGCGTCTACGATCCATTGAAACCGCAGCATATCCGTATAATCAATACGCTTTTCGATGACCTGACGGCAGGCCGCTGGGGAGCGAATCGCACCTGGACCTTTTTCATGGGCGGTGTCGACGATCTGCTCGTCGATCACGTTTCGGTGATCGATACGATCGAGTCACCCACCGATTCGCCGGAGCTTCTCCTATACATAAACTCAATAAACTCGTATCGCCCCGAGATCACGGATTCGATCCTGCCGCTGAACAATTACGGCATTAGGAACACCTGCGGCGAAGGTTTGACGGCTCTGAACGTCGGTACGTCCGGTTGGTTTGACCCGTCTACGTTCGGCAGTTGCGGTGCGGCAACGGGTGCCAATGCCGGAACATGGAAGATAACCGGCAACATTCTCCCCAAACTTCGCAGCTACCACAATCCGGACCGCTATCCAACAAATAATGCGTATCCCGATAATTACGAAGGCATCGGAATGAACGGATATCGAACATGCGGCACGTCAGCAGCGGCAGACCCGTGTGAGTCGCCGATCGTAAATTACGCTCTCAGGCCTGATTCTGCGTTCAAGCGACAAGCGAGCGACGGCGCCGATCCCGGTATCGACTCGATCGTTCTCAATGACCGAATTCAATGCACCACGCTCGGTGACACCCGAGGCTGCCTATCAGGAGGCCAGATCGTCCCGCCAACAACGCCGACTCCGACTCCGACCCCAACTCCGTCACCAATTCCAAGTCCTACGCCAACGCCAGTCGCAACACCAACTCCGACGCCAATACCGACTCCAAGTCCCAGCCCGACACCAACACCATCGAATATTGGAGCATTTCCGGGCCCAAATCCTGTGAGTCTG
Organism: Pyrinomonadaceae bacterium; assembly: GCA_047600985.1. Classification (GTDB taxonomy): domain Bacteria; phylum Acidobacteriota; class Blastocatellia; order Pyrinomonadales; family Pyrinomonadaceae; genus OLB17. The sequence continues at coordinate 2,488,687 of JASGKA010000002.1, forward strand.
CCGGGAACGATCGAGGCAGAAAATTTCGACCGCGGAGGTGAAGGGATCGGATATCACGAGCTCTTCGGCTCGACTGGAAGCTCCATTTACCGAAACCTCCCGGTAGAAACCGTTAGCATCCAATCGCGAACGACCGCATCGGGCGGCTATGCGGTGTTCGAAGCCGCTGCTGGAGAATGGCTCAACTACACGGTCGACATACCCGTCGGCGGCTATTTTTCGATCGGTTTCAAATACGCTTCTGAATTCTACGGCGGAACATTTCATCTCGAACTCGACGGCCAGGACATTACCGGGCCCGTCACGGTTGAATCGACCGGTTCTTGGGCGACATATCAGACAATTTACAGACGAACAAGAGTCGGAATGGGCAGGCATAAGCTGCGGGTCGTTATGGACACAAATTCTATCAATCCGCAAACGCTTTCGGTCTCGCCTGTTGTTTGCAACTTGGACGCTATCGTGTTCGCTACTGTGCGAAAAACCTAATGCAAAAGAGGGCTGTCGCGTGATTCCGCGACAGCCCTTATAAGTTCCTGCAACGGGCTCGAGGGGTCTATTCGAGGCCGATGAAGTCAACGTCTGTGAGGGCGTTGATGAGGTTGCTGACCGTTCGCGGGGCGAAGCGGTAGCGTTTGGAGGAAATGCTGATGGTGTAGCTTCGGTTCGGTTCGATGTTCTCGAAAACGTAGTACCCGAACGAGCTCGTCGTGACGCTTCTCCGGTTGTTATCTTGGTCGGTGATAATGACCGTCGCGTTTCGTATCCCGTGGCCGGTCGCGGTGGTGACGCGGCCTGAGATCGTGACGTCTGAGGCGGCGTCGGTGATGGTGACGAAGCCGGGTTCGTATCTCGCTGCGAGCAGCGAGCCGTCGGCGTTCGAAATGCCGCTTTTCGTCACGTCGTTCGAGAACGATACCGGATAGCTTCCGTTGGCGGCACCTTCGCGGGCCGTGAATCTAATCCTCAGTATTCTCCGCGTCCCGAACGTCTGGTCTGCCGTCGAATCGAGCAGAATACCGAGCCGTCCCTCAGCGGTTTGGCTCGTGTTAAGGCCCATGTTGGTCCCAAGTGCAGCGTCTTCGCCGAGTTCCGGGTATTCATATCTGAGAACGCTTGGATCCCAGTTCACGGTGAAGCTCTGAGCGGCCTCGTCGCCCTGCGAATCGAGTTCGAATCCGACCTCGATAGTTCTTCCTCTACTCGTCGTCGCGCCCACCGCACGCATCACGCGGGCGGTGACGTCAGGAACGGCGGCATCCGTTCCCGAGGTCACTGCTGTTACCGGAGCGGTTGGGCCGCAGGCCGGTTTGAGAGCCAGTTCGCCGAGGTTGTAGCGGCGGATGACGGTCACGTCTCCGGCGTCGATAGTTCCGTTGCCGCAGCCGTTATTGGCGTCGAGATTGACGTCCGCCGCCTGGAACTGCGAGCCCGTAGCCGGAGCAGCGATCAGCCCAAGCTGCATCTGGCGGATGATGTTCACGTCGTTGGCGAGAACGAGGCCGTCACCGGTCGTTCCCGAGCCGTTGGCATCGACCACATCGCCTTCGACGCGGGTCTGCGGGTTGGGCGTCGGTGTCGGGGTCGGAGTTCCGTTGGGGCTCAGGTCGTCGTTGAATATCACACCGATGCCGTCCGGTTTAACGAGGATGACGCCCGTGCCGGTCAGGTTCGTGAGCTTTACGAAGAACGACTCGTTCGGCTCGAACACCGTGTCCCCATTGACCGGAACCGTGATCCGCTGCAGGTTCTCCGTCTCCGAAGTAAATGTCAGCACACCCGAAACCGCCTGATAATCGCTGCCCGCCGTCGCTGAGATGTCCGCAGTCGAATAGTTCACCCGGACCGTCGACCCGACCGCCGGCTTCGAAGAAAGCGAAACCTCGAACACAAACCCGGTCACCCCCGAATTCCCCTCGTTCCCCGTCACATCCGTGATCAGCATCGTCCGCACCGAAGGCGTCGGAGTTGGAGTCGGCGAAGCCACCGGTGTCGGACTCGGCGTCGGGGTTGGCGTCACCGTCGGAGTTGGTGTCGGCGTCGGCGTTGCAACCGGCGTCGGCGTCACCGTCGGTGTCGGTGTCGGTGTCGGAATGGGCGTTGGCGTCGCCGTTGGAGTCGGCGTTGCGGCCGGAGTCGGCGTCACCGTCGGTGTCGGTGTCGGCGTCGGCGTCGGCGTTGGGGATGGAGTTGGGGTCGGAATGATTGTCGGCGTTGGAACCGGTGTAGGTGTCACTGTCGGAGTCGGAGTTGGAGTCGGAGTGGGTGCAGCGACCACGCCTACGCCGCCCCAGGACGGCAGCAGATCGGCGGCGACGTCGGTCGTTAGACGAACCTGAGCAGATCCATCCAGATTCATCGCATAAATGTCAGAGTTGCTGTTTCGCAGACTCGAGAAAACGATCTTCGTCCCGTCTGAGCTAAACGACGGCTGCTGGTCGTTCGCAGCGTTGTTCGAAATATTGACCTGATTAGTGCCGTCAGCGTTCATCAGGAATATCTCGTAGGTGAAGTTTGGTCCAACGCGGTCCGAGGTAAACGCGATCTTGCTTCCATCAGGACTAAAGACGGGATCGAAATCGACCCGTGCGTCATTTGTCAGACGAATTTGATTCGATCCGTCGGCGTTCATCGAGTAGATCTCGGAATTCCCATCTCTCGCCGAGGTAAAAACGATCTTTGTACCGTCAGAGCTAAACGAAGGATCAGTATCTGCTGCACTGTTATTTGTCAGCCGTACCTGATTTGTACCGTCAGCATTCATCGTGTAGATCTCGTTATTGCCATCTCGTTGGGCACAGAAAACGATCTTGGTTCCAGCACCGTTAAACGACGGCGAATTGTCAATTGACGTGTTATTTGTGAGCCGAATCTGATTCGAACCGTCCGCATTCATCGAATAGATCTCGTTATTCCCGTCACGCGATGAAATGAACGCTATTTTCGTTCCGTCGGCACTGAACGACGGTTGTGAATCGAAGAAGTTGTTGTTGGTCAAACGCAGTTCGTTATTGCCGTTCGGATCGATCGAATAGATCTCGCCGCTGGTCGCATTAGCATCCGGCTGACGAAGAAACGCTATCCGCTGAGGGCCAGGCAACGGCGTCGGAGTCGGCGTTGGCGTCGGTGTTGGTGTCGGCGTTGGCGTGGGTGTCGGAGTTCCCGATGCGGTACACGTCGCCAGGCGAACGGACAACGTCGCGGCGTTGTTATTTGCTGTAACAAAATCGGGCCGGCCGTCGCTGTTAAAGTCTCCGATGGCTATTCCAGACGGGACCGACCCAACCGAGATCTCGGGGAACAAGTAGAACGACATATCGCCCGCTCCGTCGCCGAGGCCGATAGATACGTTGTTGCTGCTGATCGAGCCATTTGCGGAGGCGAAATCCGCTTTTCCGTCGCCGTCAAAATCGGCCGCGACAGCTTCGTCTGAGCCGCCCGGACTGCGTTTGTTGACGGAGAAAGGAGTTAGTGTGAACGCTCCCGCACCGTCGCCGAGCAGGATCGAGACACGATTGCTGTCACCGGTGAGCAGATCGCTCTTGCCGTCGTTATTAAAGTCTGCGATCGAGACGGATTGCGGAAAAGATGTTACCGCAACTTCCGGTACGGCGGGCGAGGTGAAGCCGCCCAGACCATTTCCCAGGCGGATAGAAACCGTTCCGGGATTGCGATTTGTTGCCGCGAAGTCGATCTTGCCGTCGCCATTAAAGTCGCCAAGAGCGACCGCAGACGGATTGACGCCGACCGCGACGTTTGGAACCGCCGGCGAGGTAAACCCGCCCGCTCCGTCACCGAGACGGATCGAAACCGTGTTGCTGTTGAAGTTTGCGGTAGCGAAATCCTGCTTGCCGTCGCCGTTGATATCGGCGATCGCTACAGAAAATGGGGTATTTCCAACTGCAACTTCCGGTACCGCCGGTGACGTAAACGCACCAGCCCCGTTGCCAAGCCTGATCGAAACCAACGCCCCGACCCCGGTCTGCGGATTTGTTACGGCAAAGTCCTGATTACCGTCGCCGTTAAAGTCTCCGATAGCGATGCCTTTTCCGCCCGAAACCGATACATTCGGAACAGCCGGCGAAGTGAATCCGCCAAGCCCGTCGCCCAACCGGATCGAAACAGTTCCGATCGCGTTCGCACTGGCAAGATCCCTCTTCCCGTCATTGTTAAAGTCCCCAACCGCGACCGCCTCGGGCCCCGAACCTGTCGCAACATCTGGTGCGTTTGTAAATCCGATCGTTCCGTTACAAGCAACGGGTGATGGCGAAGGGATCGGCGTCGGTGTTGGTGTTGGCGTCGGGGTCGGTGTTGGGGTTGGTGTCGGTGTCGGTGTCGGCGGTAGGCTACCACTTGACGACAGGAATCTTGCAATAAGCAGGTTATTGACAACCTCATCAGGATCCGTGGATAACGATTTTTGCGCGCGGCCGACGGCCAGGATATTTCCATCGGGCTGTATCGCTACTGCACCTGCGATCTCTTGTGAGCCCCGATCTAATTTCGACTCGCCATTGGTGCCAAAGGCCGGGTCCACAGTGCCATTTGCATTGAACCGGCGAACGGTCAGATCAAAACTTGCGGGAGGATTCGTCGCACCAACCGTAATGATCTTCCCGTCTGACAAAACGCTCAGATCTGCCAGATAATCATAAACCGTGGAACTTGCGACGATCGCTATTCCCGCGGTGCCAAAGGTCGAATCGGGCGTGCCGTTAGAGTTGTACCTAACCATCGCGAGATCGGAATCGAAACCGCCGTTATTGACGTAACCACCGACAAGAATTTTGCCGTCGCTCTGCAGCGCGGCCGATTGGGCATACTGGCCAGTCGTGCCGGAGGCGATCGAGGTGTGAACAATTCCGCTGCCGTTAAATGAAGTATCGAGGCTGCCGTCCGAATTGTATCTGACAGCCGCAAAGGTATTCGAGGGGAAACCCTCTGATCCCGTAGCTACGATCTTACCATCCGGTTGAATAACGATCCTATATGCTGAGTCGGTTCCCGATGTGGTCGTTACCCGACCGTCTCCGTCGAAAGATGTATCGAGCGTGCCATTCGTATTTAGCCTTGTGAGGGCGAAGCTTCGCTGGGCGAGTTGAACCTCGCCGGCGACGACAATTTTCTGATCCTGCTGGATCGCAATGGTTCGTACGGTCTCAACCTGGTTCGACACGAATGAAATTGTCGCCGTACCTGCGACGCCAAAAGACGTGTCGAGCGTTCCATCCGCATTCAACCGCTGCACCTTGAAATCGTACACACTCCCGGAGTTGAAAGTGCCGCCGACGACGACCTTACCATCGCCCTGCAATGCGATCGCCGCTCTCGAATGACATGTAACCATCGAGCTTCCCACAGCCGGTGCCCGCAAAAGAAACGTCAAGTGAGCCGTCGATCAAAAACCGGCAAACCGAGACACTCCCGTTCAATCCGTCGTCGGTGGACGGTCCGCCAACCAGAATTTTTCCGTCGGGCTGCGTCAAAACACTGCTCGGGCTAACGCCAACTTGCCCTGTCGCCGTTGAGACCTTGCCATTCGTGCCGAATGAGGCAACCGGAGCACCTGCATCGTTAAATTTGAAGGTGGTGAAATTTGACGGTTCGGCGGTGAGCTTCGCAGTCACGATGAGGCTTGCGTCCGAGAGCACCTGCGTATCACTCGGTGTGCCAATGATGGACGTGACAACTCGTCCTCCCGTTCCAAATGCGGTGTCGGGCGAGCCATCCGACAAAAAAGACGCCTCGGTCAGCGTGTTAGTCGAAGCAGCAATATAGCCCGCCGCAGCGATACGTCCATCGGGCTTAACGACGATCGAGGTCAGCCAATCAAAATCGGTGCCGGAGAACGACGCTATCGCCTTTCCATCTCCATCGAACGTCGGATCGAGCGATCCGTTGGTGGAGAACCGTGCGACGAGAGAGTCGCTGAGGTTCCGGTCATAGCCGCTGACCACGATCTTGTTGTCCGATTGAAGAGCTAGATCTGTGAAAACCACTGCGGGGTCGATAAAAATTCCAGTTGAATTGAATGAAGTATCGAGAGTTCCGTTACTGTTGTATCGAACGACTGCTCCGCGAATGCCTCCAGGACTTTGATTTATGATATCGACGATCCCGGCAGCCACGATCTTGCCATCGGGCTGGACAGCGAGTGACCAGAGCTGATCGGGAAATCCATTAGCGAGATCGGTGCTCACTTTCCCGCCGGTGCCAAATGTACTGTCCAAACTGCCGTTGCTGTTATATCGCACCAGCGTCCACGCGGCCTCGACGAAGCCGCCGCAAAGAGTCGACGACTGGCAAGAGTATCCTCCGACGATAAGCTTTCCATCCGATTGGATCGCAATGTTCGAGACACGATCGTACACAAGCGTGTTTGTGATCACCTTGCCGCCCGTACCGAAGGTCGTATCGAGGCTTCCGTTCGGGTTAAGACGGACGACGGTAAGATCGTAGGCCCCGGAGATCTGCGATTCGCCAGCGACCACGATCTTTCCATCTGGCTGGATCACAAGACATTTCGAATTGTCGAAGCTGAACCGGGACGCGCTCATGCTGACATAAGCCATACCGCTATTCCCGAACGAAGTGTCGAGCGTTCCATCGGCGTTGTATCTCGCTACGGCAATGTCGTTGTTGATCCCGTTGTACGCGACGCCGGCGACGACGATCTTGCCATCGGGCTGAATAGCCGATTGGTTTGCGGCGGCACGGCCGCCCGGCAAACGCAGATCCCGATAGCCAATTCCGCCAAACGACGTATCGAGATCGCCTGCAGCAGTCAGGGCCTCGCCCGAAGCCGGTTCGCCAGACTGGACGAATGACGAGAGACTTCCGGTGCGCGCGAACACCAGAGACAAGGAAACCAACACCAAAAATGAAGATAGAGTAAGAAGCTTTTTCATAGGATCTCCTGAATGCAGCGGAATTCTGCGGTCCGTTTGGATCAGATTTCGCCCTTTGCTTGTTAGGGCGTTAAATTATTCGAAAAGCGCCGATCTAAAAAAATATTTGCTATTCTTCCGGGAACGCCGACGATACGGACGCCGCCCCCCAAATATTGCTCTTTGATCAATAGGGCGTAATCACACCCAAAAAGCGCCTACCATTCGACAAAAATAAATTCGCTTTGGGGTATAATTCCTGTGCAAAATTTTTTGACGTAATGGGCATCGAGAATAGAGACGAGATCACCGCCCTTTTGGGCAAGATCACCGACGGCAGCGATACGGCTCCGGGACGGTTGCTCGAGCTTGTTTATGACGACCTGCGTCGGCTCGCCGGAGCGTACATGGCGAATGAGCGGAGCGATCACACGCTGCAGGCGACAGCTCTCGTCCACGAAGCTTACATGCGGCTGGTCGATTGGAAGAATGTGACGTGGCAGAATCGGGCACAGTTCTTCGCGGTTGCCGCTGAGGTGATGCGAAAGGTCCTGATCGACCACGCCCGTGCGAAAAAAGCCGGAAAGCGGGCCGGTCACAAGCTGGTGCTGGACGAGGCGATCAGCATTCCCGACCAGCGTCCGATCGATCTGATCGCCCTCGACGAAGCTCTTCAGAGCCTTGAGAAGATCGACGCCCGGCAGGCGAAGATCGTTGAGCTGCGTTTTTTTGGCGGACTATCGATCGAGGAAACGGCCTTCATCCTCGGCGTCAGCGAATCGACCGTTCGTCGCGAATGGACATTTGCCAAGGCGTGGTTTCAGCGCGAGTTGAGCAGCAGCTTATGACACCGGGCGATTGGCAGCGAATAAAGGACCTTTTCGCCGAAGCGATCGAAATTCCGGCTGACGCTCGTCAAGATTTCCTCAAAAAAGCCTGCGATAGCCGCCCGGATATTTACGCCGAAGTCGTTTCCCTGATCGCTGCCGCCGATGAACCCGACAACCTGATCGAAAAAAACTCCTACGACCTCGCATCCAAGATCGTCGCCGAGGAAACTCCGATATCCGAGCAGCATTTCGGCCGCTACAAGATAATCCGAGAGATCGGCAGCGGCGGGATGGGCACTGTCTTTCTTGCTGAACGTGATGACGGCGAATTTACGATGCAGGTCGCTCTGAAGATCGTTCGTCAATCGGTCGCCGACCGCGAGATCATCGAGCGTTTCAAACGCGAACGCCAGATCCTCGCCGACCTTCAACATCCAAATATCGCGGCTCTCCACGACGGCGGCCTCAGTGAAAAAGGCGAGCCGTTCCTCGCGATGGAATTCATCGACGGCGTCCCGTTGATCGAGTACGCCCGCGACCACGGCCTTTCGGTCGAAGATCGCATTCGGCTCCTGATCAAAACCTGCTCAGCCGTCGCATTCGCTCATCGAAATTTGATCGTCCACCGCGATATCAAGCCGTCAAACATCCTGGTCGGAGCGGATGGCGAACCGAAGCTGCTCGATTTCGGGCTGGCTAAATCCTTTGACACCAACGATTCGAGGCTCGAAACGACGTTGCGGGCATTCACGCCAGCGTACGCCTCGCCCGAGCAGATCACCGGCGGCACGATCACGACTGCGAGTGATATTTACTCGCTCGGCGTCATCCTTTACGAACTTCTGACCGGTTCAAAGCCGCTCGATCTTGCCGACAAGAGTTTTGAAGAGATGCTTCACTCGATCACAACGGTCGAACCGCGGCCGCCGAGCGAAGTTCCAAGTGTCCCCGAAGCCAAACAGCTAAAAGGTGACCTCGACAACATCGTTCTCATGGCCCTTCGCAAAGAGCCCGAACGCCGTTATCGCTCAGTCGAAGATCTTGCTGACGACCTCCGTAATTTTCTCGATGACCGGCCGGTAAACGCCAGACCGAACACGTTCGTTTATCGATCGAGTAAGTTCTTCGCGCGCAACAAGATCGCGACGGTCGCATCTTTCCTAATTCTCGTGTCGCTGATCGTCGGCATCGCCGTTTCGCTATGGCAGGCCGAGATCGCGAAGCGTCAATCGGCCCGCTCCGAGGCGGTGAATCAATTTTTGCAGCGAATACTGAAAACGGCCTTCCCCGAAAGCGGCGGCGGCAAGCGCGGCGAGCAGGCGACGATCATTGATGTGCTTCAGGAGATCGAGAACAGCCTTGACCGAGATCTTTCAAGCGAACCCGAAGTGCGGGTTCAGATAAGGCAGATAATTGGCGATGCGTATCTCGCACAAGGCCGTTACGATGACGCCGGCCGCAACCTCGATATCGCGCTGGCGCAGCAGACAGATATCTTTGGTAAGGATAGCGTGCAGGCACTGAGATCAGAGCTCACGCTCGCGAGCCTCTATTTCTCAAAAGCCGATTACGAAAGATCAATGGAGATCTACAGCAGGCGATGGCCGTCGATGCAAAAGGAGTTTCGTTCCGGCAGGATCGACGCCGATTTCTATTTCCCAAAGATGCTCGACTATGCGACGATGCACCGGGCTCTCGGCGATCCGGGACGCTCCGAAACTCTTCTTACCGACATGATAGCTGAGGCCACGGTCGCCGGCAGAACATCCGCCGCAAATTCGGCGAGAACTATACTCACGCTGATCATGCTCGACCAAGGGCGTTTTTCCGAAGCCAGAACCGCTCAGACGGATGCCGTGGCTGATCTGCGAAGTTCGCACCCACCAGATGACCCGGTACTTGCTCCGGCCCTAACATTGCTCGGTTCGATCCAGATGGAAAACGGTTCTCCGGCTGATGCCGCAGTTAGCTTGCGTGAGGCCGAAGATCTGTATCGCAAAAACTACGGCCCCGATTATCTCGCACTCTACGACAACATCCGACTGCAGGCTCAAGCCGCCTATGCGCTCGGCGATCACAACAGCGCAAAGTCCCGGATCGATTCCGTATTGGCGGGCTACAGCAAGGTTTCAGGGCCGAAATACATTAGTTTTGCGACCGCATTGACCATAGACGGCATGGTGCTGAACAAACTTGGCGATAGAAAAAAAGCGGAGGAAACTCTGCGTGAAGCCCTGAAACTTAGACAGGAGAATCTGCCTCCCGATCATTTTATGACGGCTTTGACCAAGGGGGCTCTCGGCGAAGTGCTTATGGACGAGAAGAAATATGCTGAGGCGGCTCCGTTCGTGCGCGAAAGCCTCGATAGTCTGCTGAGGTCGCAAAAAACTGAAAATGATCGCATGATCACTGCCCGGCAGCGGCTCGCGAGGCTTGAGGCAAATCAATAATTCGGTCAATGTTGGTAGAACCGCTCAAACAACGTAAAATCGTCAGAATATGGAAATCGAAATAGTCATCGCAGTGATCATGTTGCTCGCTCTGGTGCTATTGGCGACCGTCGATATGGCGTTCTCGCGGCTTTCGGACGTCAGCCTGCGTCGTCTTGCCTCCGATACCGAAGGCGGCGAAAATCGCCGTGCCGAAATGCTTCGCGAGATGCTCGAGAACCGGCCGCGATACCGGTTTGCGTTGTCGGCGGCGATCCAGATCCTGCTTATCATTTACGCGGTGATATTGACGCTGCTGCTGCTTCGTTTTGTCGAAGACCGCACCCGTCTGTTGATCGTTGCTCTGGTCACTGGCCTCGCATCGACGGTAATATTCCGACAGATCATTCCACGTCTGGTCGTCGCTAACGACCCGGACAAACGTCTGCTCCTGCTGCTTCCGCTCGTCGGGCCTCTATTCTCGCTCGTCTCGAAACTCGCTGCCCCGTTCGACGATCGCATGACGGCGAAAGAACGCCTAAAGCTCGAGCTGACCGCCGCTCCGGACTCCTCTGATGAAAAAGACGAGGACAGCGCCGATGATTTCCAGGCTCTCATGGAGGTCGGCGAGGCCGAGGGCATCATCGAGGAAAAAGAGCGAGAGATGATCGAGACGATGGTCGAATTCGGCGATACGCGGGCCGGCGAGATCATGACGCCGCGAACCGGGATCATCGCCGTGCAGGCAAATACGCTCATCAAGGACGCCCGCGACGTGATGATCGAGGAGAAATATTCCCGCCTGCCGATCTACAGCGACACGATCGACAATATCGAGGGCATGGTCTACGTCCGCGACCTGCTTGCCGCTCTCGCGACGGGACGTAAGGAAGAACCCGTCGAAAACATCAAACGCGACGCCTACTTCGTTCCCGAGACCATTACGGCTGCCGAATTGCTCAAAACGATGCAGGCAAATCACGTCCAGATCGCCGTCGTCATCGACGAATACGGCGGCGTCGCGGGCCTTGTGACCGTCGAGGACATCATCGAAGAGATCGTCGGCGAGATCGAGGACGAAGACACCGAACAGGAAGAAATAATCGAGATAGTCGAAGGCGACGACGGCTATTGGGACGTGCTCGGCTCGACCGAGATATTCAAGATCGAACGCATCTTCGACAACGCCGATCTCGAAGACGAAGACTACACAACCATCGCCGGAATGGTCACCACCGAAGCCGGATACGTCCCCAAACAAGGCGAAAAACTCGAACTTCGCGGCCTCTCAGTCGAGATCCTGCGAGCGGACGAGAAACGCATACATTTACTTCGGCTGCGTAAACTTGAGGACAATAGTGAAGCGACGGATTCTTCCGAGTAGTCTGGTCCGGAGAGCTTCAGATCACGAGATCGAAATAATTAAGACTGCCCCACAAACTCTTATGTCTACCCAAATATCATATGCCCGCTTACCGTATCTGGTTCTAAGCATCCTATTCATAAGTGTCCGGATCGCTGGGCAATCGCCAACGCTCTCGGTCGAAAAACCGGAAGATGGCACTCGGAATGCCGAATTATCGGCCGTAATTGTCACCAATTCCAATGACGACGGGCCAGGCAGTTTGCGCCAGGCTATAAGGGATGCAGGTGCTGGCGGCACCGTCGGTTTCTCGGCTCTCTTTAGCCAGCCGCAGACCATAACCTTGACCACAGGTGAGCTTGTGGTTGGTAACATCAATATTGTCGGCCCGGGAGCGGATCTCCTGACCATTTCGGGGAATAATTCGAGTAGCGTAATTCAGGTATTAAACTCGGGCCCGGTCCAGATCTCCGGGATGACAATCACTAAAGGGTATGTGCGCGGGATCTATTTGCCGTTCGGCGGTCGATTGACGCTTGACGGCATGGTCGTGTACGGAAATTCGGGCAGTTCGCAAGGCTCAGGCCTCTATGGTTTCGCGTCAGCGTTAACGGTCTCGAACTCGACATTTTACGGGAACAGTACAAGCGCGATTTACAACGATGAATCCACTCTGACCGTGACCAACACAACGATCAGCGGGAACGTTGGCTATGGGATCATATCTCTTGGCCAAGCCACGATAACCAACTGCACGATCACTAACAATGCTCTGGGCGGGATGTTGAGCTATTCAGGTGCAACAGTTGGAAGCAGCATAATTGCGGGTAATCTCAACAACGCGAATCAACCGGATGTGGTCCACTCGGGAGGCTCTTCCGCTCCTCCCATCGTTTCGAATGGCTACAATCTCATTGGCAATCGCGGTTCTGTATCATTCAATGGGCCAGGCGATCAGGCCGGAACTTCATTAGGCTTGCTGAGCCCGCAGCTCGGGCTGCTGCGTAACAATGGCGGACCGACGCCGACTCACCTTCCGCTTCCCGGGAGCCGGGCGATCGATGCCGGAAACAGCTCCGGTTTAACAAACGATCAGCGTGGAACTGGATTTCTCCGTGTCGTCGACCTCATCAGAGCGAACGCTCCCGGCGGAAATGGGTCGGACATCGGAGCAGTAGAGCTCCAAACCGAACCGCCGCTAGCGACCGCAGGCATATTTGGCAAGCTGCGCCGGCCGTCCGGCAATGTCCTTTCGAACACCCGTGTTTATCTGGTTGATCAGCAAGGGCAAATAAGAAATACCACATCTAGCAGTTTCGGAGAATTCAGTTTTACCGGACTCCCAGTCGGACAGACTTATTCGCTAGGCGTATTATCGAAACGATACAGATTTGCGGCACAGTCACTGTTCCTTGACACAAATATAGGCGACCTTAACCTTATAGGACTCGAGTAGATCGCAGTTGAGAGACAAAACAAACAGAGTTCTGCCGCGAGTATCTGATCCATTGAAAACTCCTGATGACGTTTCCATCGTATTTGTGGCAGAATTGGAGGTTGAAGTTCGCCACCAGACGACAAGTTCCGGTGGCCGCTTTTGATTGATACAACATCTCTGAATGACATCTTTTTCGGCGGGAGACGAAATAGTGAGCAGATCTGAAAAACCCTACGATATTTCATACGAAGTCAGGCCCGAATACCTGTACGCTTTTGTGACCGGCGATCTGACGATCGGCGACGTCAAGGTCGATTGCTGGCGAAAGATCATCGGTCGCTGCCGTTCCGGAAGCCACGATCGCGTGCTCGTCGTGCTCGACGGCAACGGGACCGCCAGCGACACCGTCGCCTTCGAAGCATCCCGTCAGATCGTCGAGATCGGCCTCACCGGCCTCCAAATAGCCTACGTCGACCTCGACCCCGAAAGCTTCGAAAAAAATCAATTCTGCGAAACCGTAGTAGGCAACCGCGGCGGCTTCGCCAAGGTTTTCAAAACCGAACAGGAAGCCGAGGCCTGGCTGATCGGTCGCTAGCCATCGACAAATTTGAAGCTCGCTTTTCGTTTACGCCTGCCCTTTTGCAGCCGCGTTAACGCGGCTTTCCCGAAGGGCGAATAGCCCCGTCGTTTACGGCGGGGTTAGTTTCCCGAAAAATCAAGAGGGCGTTTTAAAGTCCTTTTCTCACGTCGCGGCTAAAGCCAGTTGAGCTATAAGCCCGCTCGAGCGGGCTGAGGGATCGTCGCTCGATCTTTACCTCGTCCTAAAGGACGGCGCTATTTGCCGCTTCGCGATTGACGCCGCAAAAAAAGACTTGATAAATCGTCCTATTTATGATACACTGTTGCACATGTTCACAACGGGATCAGAAGACAAAGCAAGATCAGCGATCGAATTGCCCGAACCCAATTCAGTACGAAACGTATAAAGAATTTTTACAAATGAGACGATTTTTTCCCGTAAGCTGTTCATGGTAAATGGTTTAAGCCGTCTCAGTTTGCGCAGGAAAGTGAGACGATTGGGATTTCCCATTTCGAGTAGTGAAATTTGCGAAATGGGACGAAATATCGCGATAACCGCATTGAATACAACGATTAACCCATCCCATTTTGCGCAACTTAGTGGGACGGTTCGATCAAGATGCAGAAGCCCGCGCGTAAGCAAGACCTTAACATCCAAGCTGAAGATCAAGCCCTTGCTGACGCGCGGGCTTCTGCAAAAGATAGAAGCTAAGCCCTTGCTGACGCGCGGGCTTCTGCAAGGTATGAGGTTTGGGTTATCATCTAGTTACTCGTAAGTTTGGAGGTAATTTTTTATGTCGATCAGATTAGGCGATACCGCACCCGATTTTACGGCTGTAACTACGCAGGGAACCGTCAATTTTCACGAATGGCTCGGCGACAGCTGGGGCGTTTTGTTTTCGCATCCTAAGGACTACACACCGGTCTGCACTACCGAACTCGGCATGGCGGCGAAGCTCAAACCGGAATTTGACGCAAGAAACGTTAAGGTCATCGGGCTCAGCGTCGATCCACTCGATTCGCATATCGGTTGGGAAAAGGACATCGAGGAAACGCAGGGCACGGCCGTGAATTTCCCCATGATCGCCGACAGCGACCGCAAGGTTGCCGACCTGTACGAAATGATCCATCCGAACGCGAACGACACGTTCACGGTTCGTTCAGTCTTCGTCGTCGGGCCGGACAAAAAGGTCAAGCTAACACTCACATATCCGGCAAGCACTGGCCGCAATTTTGACGAGATTCTGCGAGTGATCGATTCGCTCCAGCTCACCGCAAAATACAGCGTCGCGACACCCGTAAACTGGAAGGACGGCGACGATTGCATCATCGTCCCGGCAGTCTCGAACGAAGACGCCAAAGCCAAATTCCCCGCCGGCTGGAACGAGATCAAACCATACCTGCGAGTAACGCCGCAGCCGAATAAGGTCTAGTTTTTAGGTTATTCGAATGAAATTCATCGCAGAAACAGCCGAAGAAAGCCACGACGTCGAGATCACCCGCGACGGCGATCGCGTCGTGGCCAACATCGACGGAAGGCAATACGATCTCGAAGCCTCGGAGCCCGAGCCGGGCGTTTTCCTGCTGAAAAATGACGGCCGTATCTTCGAAGCGTCAGTCTCCGCCAACGCCGCGGCCGCCGGCACGAACTTGGTTCGGGTTAAGTCAGGCGTTCATGAGGTTCGAATTATCGATCCTAAACGGCTCCGCGGAGCCTCAGGAAATGACGCCGACGCCTCAGGCAAAGCCGAGATCAAGACCGCAATGCCCGGAAAAGTGGTCAGAATTCTCGTCGCCGCGGGCGATGCGGTTCAAAAAGGCGACGGCGTGATCGTCGTCGAGGCGATGAAGATGCAGAACGAGATGAAATCGCCAAAAGACGGCGTGATCGCGGAGATCAAGGCCGCCGAGGGCGATACTGTCGGAGCAGGTGATGTGCTGGTCGTGATCGAATAAGTCAGAACCGCCTGCGTAAGCGGGCGGTCCGAACCTGCTCGTGCAAGCCGCCCGCTAACGCAGGCGGCTTTGACTTTTGGGCAGACTAAGTAGGTTCGCGAACAGCCGATAAGCTCCGCCGACTCCATTCGGCAGCTGCCGGAAGAACGAATAGCTGCAGTAAGTCCAGGTTCCCTTGCCCAGTTTCGCCGTCACGAGACCGCCTTTGTTCTCGGCCTCGCCCGCATCGTGCGACTCAAGCAGCGGCGAGAATTGCGGGTCAAAGGTCACGAGGTTGTAGGCATTCCGCTCTTGTACCCAACCGCTGAAATCAGCATCGGTTATCTTGTTCGGCGTGTTGAAAACGGGATTTGCGGGTTCGAGAATGTTCACCTTCGCGTTCTCGTCAACGACCCTAGCGATGCTGCCCGCAGCAGTTCGCTGTGTGTCGGCGATGGTCACCGGAAGCGGAGCGAGTGCCGTCCAATTACCGCGTTGATACTGCATGATGACGTTGCCGCCGTTCTTGGCGTAATCGAGCAAACGCCCGTTGTTCGCAACCAGATCGGGCCGCGTTTCCGAGGCTCGAATGCCGACGACGATCGTGTCGAATTTCGAAAGATCGCCCGAGGCAACATCCTTTTCCTCAAGCATCGTCACGGCCAAGCCCATCTGGCTGATCGCCTCAGGAACTTCATCACCGCTCCCCATGATATAGCCGACTTTCACAGGAGCGACCTTGAGATCAAGCACCTCGACTTTCGTCTCAGCCCGCGTGTAGAAGCGATGCGTCTGAATGTGCGGATACGCGATCGTCGTCATCGTCTGCGTAGCCAGCGATTCGCCGACCATCGCATTTGGCGAGATGTTGTAGGTGCCAAGTTTGGTTTTCGCCGGGATCGTAATGTCGAATGTTGTATTCGTATTCTCACCCTTAGTTTTTAGCGAAAATCCGGCCTGATTTTTGGCGTATTTCCATTCCGGCTGAGCATTGATATTCAATGCCGCAACGCCCGAAACGGGTTTCGCCGAATTGCTCGTTATCGTCAGCCCGAGCGTCCGATTCTGTGGCTTATCGCTCTGTGGAACGATGATCAGCTTTTGATCGACAGCGATCGAAAGTGACGGAACAACGTTGATCTCACGACGAATTTCCCCTCGCGACGGATCGGCGAAACGATACTGAACAGGCTGCTCGATCTTGATCTCAGTTCCGCCAACTTCAAATACAGCCGTCGCAGATAGAACTTGCGGCTGGAAAGGCAAATTTTGCACATCGCTATCTGGCCAGCGAAACAGGTCGCCATCGCGTGGATCGTTCAGCCAATAGGGCTGCGTTATCGCGGCATTCGCCGCAACATTTACGGTGTAATATTCCGCCTGATTTGCTGCATCACGCCCGACAAATCCTGGAGCCGCCGCAGCAGGTGCAGCCGTTTTCGAGACCGCCCAGCCATCGGGAGCCAGAAGTGTGATCCCCTTGAGCTTTACCGTATCTTTTGGGAAATACGCATTTACGTTTGCTTGAAGATCATCGCCGGGGACGACGGTTTCTTTGTCAGACAATGCATCGACGGTGATGCCATATATCGCTGCAATTGCCGATGAAAATTCCGCTTCTTTTCTCGCTAAATAGACGTCCATTTTTTCTGGCGATGTCGGCTCCGTCTTTCAGGATCGCGGCGAGTTTCGTACGAGCATTTCGGGTTGTTCGAAGCCCGTCGATCAACGTTGGAGCGATCTTTGAAGGATCGGCAGGGCGGAATTCGCGAAATGCCGTTTCGCTCGCCTTTTGGATAGCCGAAAGATCGTCCTTAATGCCGGGCAGTTCGAAGCCGACGAGTTTCGGGATCCCTGTGACCGTCGTATCGATCCCGTCGAAAATGCTCGCTTCCTTTTCCACCTTCGCGACCTTGCTGTCGAGCAGATTCAACCCCGAGAAACGCTCGCCTTTCACCTCGATCCGGCCTTCACCCTGTGAACGATGCTGGCTGCGGCCTTCGATGGCGATCTCGGAATAGGAACGCCCAAGCATCGTGTCGAACTGGCCCGTATTGACCCGCAAAGTCGGCGTTCCGCCGATGCCGCTGTAGAATTTAAGCACCTGCCACGGATCTCCGGACTGCGTGCATTGTGCCGGATCGGCCGCAGCCTTTACGGCGAGCGGAGTTATGTATCCTGCATACTGATGCTGCCCGTGACCGTCTGACGGCGTTCCGGAAAATCGCGATAAAACGACCATCGGCCTGAAACTGCGGATGCCGCGAACCACGTCGCAGAGTACGACCTTCTCATCCCATTTCTGCCTGGCCTCAGCAAGCGATTTTGAGAAACCGTAATCGAATGCCCGCGCAAAATACTGCTCGGCTCCATCCAAACGCCGCGCCTGCAGCAATTCCTCGGTGCGGATCACGCCGAGCGATTCGAAGAGTTCGGGCCCGATGATGTTCTGCCCGCCATCGCCACGTGTGAGGCTAAAGTAAGCCGTTCGGGCATTTTCACCTCGGGCAAGATAGGCGAGGAGCGACGAATCTTCGTCATCAGGATGCGCCCCGATCATCATCACACTGGCCGTTGTGTTCAGCTTCCTGAGCAGCCTGCCGATCCCGAGGGCTCCGTAGTCATTGACGGCACGAACCTGCCCTTGTGCCGTGTTGAAGAAAAAAAGAAGAGAAATTAACCACAGATAAACACAGATGGACACAGATGAAATGCATCTGTTTGCGTTGAGCGAACCGGGAACGTGTTTTCTATATCTGTGTTTATCTATGTTCATCTGTGGATAAATTTCCTCCTCTAACGGTGAGACTTATGAGATACCCCGCGATCACCGTAACGACACAACCGATCACATTGAACCAGAGAAATTCAATGTCAGTAAAAATACTTGCCGTCCAGACGGACGCAATTCCGAACAAAAGCCCGAAAAATGCTCCGCGGGCACGGGCCCGTTTAACGACGAAAGCCAGCACAAAAACGCCCAGCAGCGAGCCATAAAAGAACGAGCCAAATTTGTTAACTACCTCGATTAGCGAGCCGAGATTTGTAGCAAATATCGCGACGATACACGCGAAAATTCCCCATATGAAGGTCGTCGCACGACCGACCGCGACATAGTGGGCATCGGTCGCTTCGGGCTTGTAAAGCCGCCTGTAAAAATCGATCGTGGTCGCGGTCGCCAGTGCATTCAACTCAGCCGCGATAGACGACATAGCCGCCGCAAATATCGCAGCGATCAGCAGCCCGATGACGCCCATCGGCATATTTTCGAGCACGAATGTCGGAAATACGTAGTTAATGTCGTTAAATCCGGGATTGCTGGTTGTTTTGACAAATGCGACAGCCTCTTTGCGGCTCTCGTTGAACCGCTTGTCGGCGTCGATATAGTTCTGACGCAGCTGTGAGTCGCCTGAATTGAATTTAAGAGCTGCATCGCGGCGTTCGGCATGAGCAGCCGCATACTTGCTCTCTATCTGTCTGAATTCCTCGGTTTGCTCTGCCTTCCTGACCTCGGCCTGATTAAAGACGATCGGCGGTGCCGTGAACTGATAAAACACAAAGACCATTATCCCGATCAACAGAATGCCAAACTGCATCGGGATCTTGAGGAACGCGCTCATCAGCAGCGATGTCCGCCCTTCGTCAACGGATCTCGCTGTCAGGAATCGCTGTACCTGGCTTTGGTCGCAGCCAAAATAGCCGAGCATCAGGAATAATCCGCCGACCAGGCCCGACCAGATCGTGTATTTTTCCTTGAGATCGAATGTTGTGTCGACCATGTTCAGCTTTCCGAGACTGCCCGCCAGATGCAGACCGTCACCGAGCGAAACTCCAGTCGGAAAACTCCACAGTATCACCAGAAAGCAAACGCCAAGCCCGAAAAATATGATCACCATCTGCTTGACGTCGGTCCACGTAACCGCCTGCACACCGCCAAACACTGTGTAGATCGTGGTCGAAAGGCCGATCGCGAATATCGTCGCGATCAAATTCCAGCCGAAGACGATCGAGAGCACTATCGATGGCGCCGAGATGATCGTTCCGACACCAAGCCCGCGAGAAATTAGGAAAAAGAAGCTGGTTAGCGTTCTCACCTTTACGTCAAAACGCTTTTCGAGATACTCGTATGCTGTAAATACGTTCGCGCGGTGAAAGAAAGGCACGACGGTAACGCAAAGAATGATCATCGCGAACGGCAGCCCGTAATAGAACTGAATAAACCGCATCCCGTCGCTGTACGCCTGACCGGTCGTTCCGACGAGCGTGATCGCCGAGAGTTGGGTAGCCATTACCGACAACCCGACAGCCCACCATGGCAGACCACGGTTGGCAAGGAAATATCCTTCTTTGCTGTTGCTGTGCTTCGTCATCCGGATGCCATCCCAGATAACGTAAACGAGGTAAACAACAACGATGGCCCAATCGAGTGATCTCATCTGAAATATTTAGAAAATGCCCACAGAGCCGTCACGACGACAAAAGCTGATATGATGACAGCCACGTAAACTCTATTCCAAAACGCATCCGGCCGTTCCGGTATATGTTCCTTTTCTTTTTTCATTATGTTCGGTGAAACGCCCGCTCGATGTCCTTCATCGACAGCCGCAGAATGACCGGACGTCCGTGCGGGCATGTCGTTGGCGAAGTCGTAACGAGCAAACGATCGATCATCCAACGCATCTTTTCGGGCGTCAGCTTCATGTTTATCTTGACGGCCGCTTTGCAAGCGAGACTCGCGGCGATGTCATCGCGTAAGGTCTTCTTCGCACCGCCCTTCTTCTCGTGTTCGACCGTGTCCAGTATCTCCGAAAACAGATTCCTTGCTTCGGCAGGCTGTAGGTCGGTCGGTATGCTCTTGATAGCGACCGTTCGTCCGGACAGTCGCATGAGGCCGAAGCCGAGCGATCCCAGGTCGTCCTCGATCAACTGAAACGCCTCGGATTGTGCCGGGGAAAGGTCGATCGTTTCGGGCAAAAGCAGGTTCTGGGACTCGATCTGACGCTCGTTTTCGCTTTTGCGGAACTTATCAAAAAGGATCCGCTCGTGTGCCACGTGCTGGTCGATCAGAAGCAACCCTTCATCATCCACCGCAATAATGAAACTTTCATGAAGCTGACCCATCGGCTGGATCTTCGAGCCCGAAAGTGCGTCTATATCGATGGATTTCGCGACTTTAATGCCGGAATCCACAGGCGGCAAGACCGCGTAACCCGCAGGCTGCAGACGCTCTTCCGGCACGGAAATGCCTTCGCTCACGAAGAATCCCGTCGCTGCCAAAGCCGTGTCTTCGACCACCAACGGCTGATAAACATCGCCTTTTTCAGCTTGAGGATTGGCCGTGGCGACGCGGACGAGCGGCTCGGGCGATCGTTCGGGATCGGAATCGGGTCGGCGGAATTCCAGCGTATTGTCTACAAATTCGATCCGACTCTGTTCAGCCTGCTGAACAAGAACTGGCGGTGCATAAACAGGCTGAGTCTCGGGCTCAAAGTCGCGTTCCGGCCTGATCTCACCGACTATCCCGGCGTTCGCCAAAGCGGAACGTATCGCTTCTGCGATCACATCCTTAACCGCTTCGCCACGGCGGAAACGCACCTCGGTCTTTGCCGGATGAACGTTCACATCGATCTCATCGAGCGGCATTTCGAGGAACAGGAACGCCACGGGATAAACACCGTGCGGCAGGACCGAACGAAAACCTTCTAGCAAGCCGCCCGCGATCGTTTTGTCGCGGACAAATCGTTTGTTTACGAAGAAATACTGCGAATCGCGTGTCGTCCGCCGTTCACGAGGCGCGGAAACGAATCCAGAGATCTTCGCCACGTATTCCCTGCCGCCATCGACCGGCAGCAAGCTTTCGAGCAGATCGCGGCCGAAGATTTGAAACGCCCGTTCCCGCAAATCTTTCGCCGGAGCGACGCGGATGACCTCGCGGCCATTGTTTGTGAGCGTAAACGCGATCTCGGGGTGTGCGAGAGCGTAGTGCGTGACGATGCTGGTCAGGTGATAATTCTCGGTCGCCTCCGACCGCATGAATTTGCGTCGCGCAGGCGTGTTGTAGAAGAGATCACGAACCGAGATCGTCGTTCCCGTATCGCGTGCAGCGTCTTTTACGTCGATCAAACGACCACCTTCGATGACGACCCTCGAAGCAGTTCCCTCTGCTTCTGTTTTGGTCAAAAGTTCAACCTTAGCGACCGAAGCTATCGAGGCCAGAGCTTCGCCGCGAAACCCAAGCGTACCGATGCTGCCTAGATCCTCGGCGGTTCGGATCTTCGAGGTCGCGTGCCGTTCGAAAGCCAGGATCGCGTCGTCGCGGCTCATGCCTTCGCCGTCGTCGCTGATCCGCATCAGACGGCGTCCGCCGAGTTCGATGTCGATCTGGATGCGTGTCGCGGCGGCGTCGATCGAGTTCTCTACAAGCTCCTTAACCACGGACGCGGGCCGCTCGACCACCTCGCCGGCGGCGATCTGGTTTGCAAGATTATCGGATAAGATCTTTATCTTGTTCATCTTACAGCTCGATTATCCGATGCTCTTTGTCTTCGAGATCGATAGCGTCGTATATCCAGTCAATGAAATTCAGGCCGTGCTTATTGAGGTACGAGAAGACATTGAGCTTGCGTTCCTGCAATCCGCCATTCGGCCAGAGCGATGCGAAAAGCTCGTCGATCTGCCTCTGTGCCGTCTCATCGTTCCGAACCTTGGCGAGCAGCGTCTTCTTTCGCAGGGCCGCAATGTGATAAACGATCCTCTGACGGCGGCGTGCTACATTTTTTGCCAGAGTCGGCTCGATGTGCGAGACCGCCTGATCGAGCCGGTTCATCTCGGTATTGATCCGCTCCTCGACTTCGGCAAAAAGCCTCGCCGTATCCGGCGTAACGCTCTCGCCAGCGAGTTTTACCGTAATTTCTTCCTTGCCGCCAAACAGATCGGTGAGATCAAGCTCAAACTTCTCCATCGCGCGGCGCTGCTTTGCTTCGACAACCGTAAAACTCTGCCGGTGGAAAACGGGCGTCACCGGGCGGCCGAGCACGCGATAGACCTCACTATTCTGCGCAAAATACGAAACCTCGGCACCGCCGCCGAAGTAACATGCAGTCGGAAACAAGAAATCCTGCACAACGGGCCGCAGCATCACACCGGGGCTGAAACGTTCCGGCTCATTAAATGCGATCTGACGCAATTCTTCGATTGTGAACTCATTGCGATACTCTTTCGCACGGAAAACGCCTTCACGCGTCTTTCTGAGGGCAAGACGGCGACCTTCTTCGTCGTGCCAGAACAGTGGAAAGTAGTTTTCCTCGACCAGAACCTGATTGTGAAATCCCTCAGCAACGAGTTCGCTGCCTCGATCGACGACGCTGGCAACGATCTCGTCAACATTCTCGATCGCCGCCGAATAGATCGGAGCGGAAAGACGCTTGATCCCTTTGTGCATCGCATCGATCTGGACGATGCCGAATTTACCCAACACCCAGGCCAGCGTTTTACCGAATGCCGTACCGAACCGCGTTCCCGCAGACCAAATCTCACCAAGCTTTGCACGGACCTCATCGGATCGTTCGGAATGAGGCATGTCGTCAAACATCTCTTCCATCAGCTTCGCGAGGTCGACATCGATCGTCGCGGCACCGACGGGCGTATTTTCCATGCGGTCGCGCGGCTCGTATTTCACACCGCCGAGTTCGCCCGTTCGGCCGATGAAGAACGCTTCGGAAACCTCTTCGAAATCGTGGTCCTCGGTCGCTGCCCAGAAAACCGGTACGGCATTTATGCCTTTTGCCGACAGCTCTTGAGCGAGTTTTACCGTCGAGAGAGCCTTGTAGATCGTATAGAGCGGACCGGAAAACAGCCCAGCCTGTTGTCCGGTGATCACCGCGACCGAATCGCTCTGACGCAGCACTTCGATATTCGCGAATGTACGCTCACCAGCGTCAGTCTCTTTATTTATTTCGCCAAGTACGTCGCACAGGTCGTTTCGGTCAGTTTTGTAGTTTGCAAGGGCCGTTGGAACGTATGAGGCGATCTCGGCCGGTGAGGTCAAGACGTTCGGATAGAATTTCTGGAGGCTCAGAGGATCGTCCTGATACTGAACGAACAATTGCGACTGATGCGGAATGTCGGAGAATGGCAATCGCAGAACCCGACATTCGGGCTCGTCGGATGCAGATTCGCGATCGGTCTCTTGCTTCAAACTCTTGGCTCCTTTTGATATGTCCAAATTATAGAATTCCAGCGAACAAGTTCCAAGTTGCCAATCAGCCCCCTAACGGCAAGCGCAACGAAAAAAGCTGCCTGAGATAACTCAGGCAGCCCTTTCTGATCAAAAAAGATGAGGAATTACAGTCCGGCGTTGGTCCGCGCCATTCGCTCGATCTTGTAAACACCGGAGGAATGCGTGGCTGCAAAGATGCGGCTCGGATCCTGCGGGTCAAACGCCATTGACCAAATGCGGCGGCTGGGCAGCTTCATTTCCTTGGTATCGACACGCTTCCAACGTTCACCCGCATCGGTCGAGATGAAGATGCCGCCGTCAGTATCGATCGCGCTGGAGATAAGGATCTCATCAGTATTGCTGGGGTTGATCAGAATGCTGGTGAAATTGCCAACCGAAAGATTGCCGCCTCGGCGGGTCCACGTTTTGCCGTTGTCGCGGCTGAGGTAGAACGTCTGCGTCGTGCCGACATAGATATAATCAGGACGTTTAGGATCTGACTTGATCGAGCTGACCGGAACGTTGTTAATGGCGCCGCCCGTCCTGTTCCAAGTCATGCCTTTGTCATGAGAAACGAGAACTCCCGAGGTGGCAGTTCCGACCCAGACCGTGTCCGGCCGAGCCGGTGAAACATGGATCGCAAAGACATTTTCATTTAGCCCTTCACCAAATGAAAGCTTTTCCCAGCCCTTGCTCAGATCGAGACTGCGATAAAGTCCCTTGTCAGTACCGGCGTAAAGACCGCCGCCCGGAATGGTCTCGATGATCGTGACCTTGTCCGTCAACGCCGGGATCAATTTTGGAGCGGCCACGGCGGCTGCTATTGGGGCAGGAGTTCTGACGCTGACGGCCGCGGTCTTTTTAACAACGGCTTTGCCCTTTGCGGTGGGTTTGACCGGCGGTTTCGCCGCAGGTTTCGCGGCCGGCTTTTTAACCGGAGCTTTTACCGGAGCCTTCGCTGCTATCAACTGATTCCATGAATTACCGCGGTCAGCCGAGCGAAAGATCCCGATGTTCGTACCCAGAAACATCGTGTTCGGATTCGCGGCATCCTGCTCAAGAGTGAACGTGCGAACGCGTCCGGTGTCGAGGCCAACAGCCTGTTTCCACGTCTGGCCGCTGTCGTCGCTGACAAAGAAAAATCCGCCGCCGGTTGCCGTATTGTGCGTCGCGGCGTAGAGGCGATTTGGCTTTTGAATGTCAGGCGTGACCATGTAGGTCAAGCGGCTGCTGAAATTCGTGTTCGTCTGCTGGAAATTGCGACCGCCGTCATTTGAGACCATGACTCCGTAGTTATTTGTGCCGATGTAGACGCGATTTGGCTCGTCGGGGTGGACAGCGATCGAATTGATCTCAAGATTTCGCTGCGTGGTAAGTGCCCAGGTTTTACCGCCATTTGTCGTCATCCAGAAGCCTTCGGTTGTTGCCGCATAGACGGTTCCGGCGATCGTCGGGTGCTGCAAGATGTCACGAGTTCGACGCGATTGCGACGGAATGCCGTTGATCTTTGCCCATTTCTCGCCGCCGTTGAACGATTCGTAGATACCGCTGCAGGCGGACGCGATCACGTGATCCGGATTTCGCGGATCAAGCGTAACGGCAAAAACGTCGGAATCGTCGATCATACCATCGCGGATCAGACGCCAGTTCTTGCCGGCGTCGGTGCTTTTGTAGGCTCTCCACCACGTACCGGCATAGATTGTGTTCTCTGACCGCGGATCGATCGCGAGCGAATCGATATTGACGGGCATCGTCGTCGAAGATATCTTGGTCCAGTCCTCACCCTGATTACGCGACGACCACACGCCGCGGGTCGTGCCGAGAAGGATCATTTTGGGGTCGACCGGCGACTGCGTCATCGAGTGGATCGATTCGCCCTTCAGCTCTTTTGATTCCTTCCAGGATTCGCCACCATCGGTCGAACGGAAAAATCCGCCAGGGGCGTTGCCGCGATGCCCTGAGGTATAGATGACCTTGGAATCCTGAGAATCGACGAGCAGCTGATCGAGGATCAGCTCGGGCTTGTTTAGGTTGACCAACAGCCGCCAGCTCTTGCCGCCGTCGCGGGAAGTGTGGATCTGACCGTCTAACGTGCTGATAAACAGGTGGTCCTTGTCCCTTGGATCGATCTCGACGACGCGGACATCGCCGCCGGTCGGGCCGACGACCTGCCAGTCGCCAAAGGATTCGGCTGCCGCATTTAGTTTGCTGGCATCCTCAGCCAATAACGCAAAGACCGACGTATGGATCAATGCAGTGGCTAAAACTATCGAGAGTAAGGATCGGATCTTTCGAGTCTGCGGCATATTTTTGCTTCCTTTCTTGGTCAAGTCCCGGACGAGGATCTCAGATCGCGGAATACGATGCGATCTTTGCTTAGATGCATTATAAGCAGGATCGGGTTTGCGTATTAGTTTTATCTAAGATTGAGATGCCGCTACGCAGCATCGGATGCTTCTAACTCCTGACAGTTTACAGTATGTGCTTACAATCTCCAAGCTTAAATTAAGCAGTCGTTTAATTTTCTGATATTTAAATACAAAGCGGCCCGGACTTCGTGATGATCGTCCGGGCCGTTTTGGCTATTTTATGTTCACATCCCGAGAGATGCAAAGCTTTTAGATGTTAGCTTATGGCTGTGGATTGTCCGCACCGGCAGGTACCAACCAGAACTTGGTCTTGACCTCGCCATTATTCGGACCGTCAACAAACGTCACACGGCTTGCATCGTATTTACGGAAAGTGATCGCCTTCATGATCTGAGCTTTCTGCTTCTTGATCTGAGCAGCGGTACCGTAGTTGATGATGTAGCCCTTAGCATTCGGGTTGTTGTTCAACTGGATATAGAAGTTGTCAACACGTGCCTTGACGTCGTCATCCTTGAGTGCACCGTATTCATCGACCGGGACAGCCTCTTCTTTCTTCGCAACTCCCCCCGTCTCAGAAGCCGTCGATGGGCAGTCCGCGCAATCTGTCGCTGCCTTACCAACTGAAACAGTTGCGGTAACGTTCGTGCCTTCCATTCCCTTCGCTGTGCGAACGGTGATGCTCGGCGTTCCCTGACCTGATTCGATAATACCTGCCGAAACCGTCCAGTTGTAGGTACGGTCGCCGCTGGTGTTAGCCGTAAAGGTCATGGTGTCGCCTGCAGTCGTCAGACCAGCAGGACCGCTAACCGTCAACGTTGCGCAATTACACTCAACTTTAACAGGAGGAGCCTGGCAGTCTGGGCACTCTTCAACACGGATGGTCTTGGTGTCAGTTTTGCCGCAGACTCCGCAGCCATCATCAACTCCCGTGACGATCGTGTAGGTACCGACCTGAGCCGAACTCAGATCCCACTGAACGTTTGCACCGGTACCAACGATACGGCCGCCTGAAACGGTGTAGTTGTAAGTGAGAACGTCGTTTTCAGGATCGCTTGCCTTGGTCGAGACGCTGATCGTCTTGCTATCATTGCATGCACCCGATTTGGAGGTGTAACCCGGACGGCAAGGAAGCGTGATCGTCATATCGCTGAGCGAGACAGAATCTACGTTAGCAGGAAGATTGACCTTCTCTCCTTCGCGCTTGTCACGGCGGCCGATCCAGAAGTTAGCAATGTAACCATGGGGATCCGACGAGGTTCCAAGTCCGACTGGAACACCAGTTGTGCTAACAGTGGTGGTGAATGGTGTACAGCCAGGCAGTGAAACAGGTCCGCATAGAACGGTGACGGCATTCGTCGTCGAATCATCCTGGAAGCTGTCGAAATCCTGCTGATTAAAGTTGTAGCGATAAGCGAGTCCGAATCCGAACCAGCGACGCGGATAAACGCGGAAACCAGCGATACCGTCTTTCGGATTCTGCTCGAGAGCGTTCGGGGTTCTGCCACCAACATAATCCAACGAACGGAATTCGAGGATAGGCTGGAAGAACTTGTTAACCGGGAAATCGACACCGACCGAAAGCTGAAGCTCGTCACCTGGATCGAACATCACATAGTCAGATCCCGCGAATGACCCTTTGACCTTGCTGGTGTAAACATATCCGGCATTGAACGAGACATTCGCCCATTTGGTCGCACGAGCATCAATGAAGTAGGTCAGACCGAGATCGCCCTTGCTGCTACCTGGACCCGATCCACGCTGCATCATGTTAAAGCCGGCGAGATCCGTTCCACTATCCATATAGTAGCGATAGAACGCCGTGATACCGTGGCCCCATGCGTCCTTTGTCGAGTTGAAACGCCATTTGAAACCGACATTCATAGTGTTGAACGATGAAGTTCCCCACGTTCTGTTGATGAACGGAGCGTCTGCGACATAGGTTGGAGCGGTCGAAAAGCTGATGGGCTGCGTGTTGACACCGTTACCGCCAGCCGCCGTCGGAATGACAGCAGTCGTCAGAACGATTCCCGGCAGGATGCTTCCGTATACCGACCCTACGCCTGGAAACAGATCCTGAGCTCCACCGACTCTTGGTGGTCCGAGTGTGTTAACCGCGGTTCCCAGATTTGGCGTGTAAAACGTGCCGCCGGTGAACGGGAAAGCCGTAAAGGCAGAGCCGATCGGCCGGAAAATAGCACGAGTTCCTGCCGTTCCCGGTTCAAGGACAATTGCGCCCGGGCGACGCAGGACGCCGTTGATCGATAGCTGCGAATTCGGCAGGTAGAAACCCGAAAGATTTTGTGGAGCATTTACCTTGACGCCGCGGTAACCTTCAGTAGTAAAGAACAACTCGAATCTGTTCGAGAGTCCGATCTGAAAGCTAAGCGGCACTGACGAAATGTCAACGTTGCCCGGATCGCGGTCGTAGTTGCTGAGCGATGCGCTCAGGGTGTATTCGCCTTTTCTCAAGGTCGAGCTGTCATAGACAGTAAAAAGACCTGTCGGTCCGCCAACGGGACCTCCAGTTCCAACAGTTGGGGCCGTGTTGCGTGGCTCTTTCTCGGACTTTTGGGCCGATACCGCGAACACGAGCGTTAAAATAATAAGTGTAACGACGTACACTCTTGTAGCGAGTTTCATCACATTCCTCCGCCGAATAGAAAATTAAATTTCAAATAGTAACAACATCAACCAGCCGCAAACCGCGCCTGATCTCAAACAATTCCATAATTATTGCATACGTTACGATTAGTTACCAAACCTCAAAGCCCGATAAACCGCGCGTATGGCAAATAAAGAAAAAATCAATACTTACGCTTAACTTATAGAGGACTTCGACTTCAAAGTCAACACTTAAAGTCCAATTCTCCCGCTAACGACGTTAGCTTAAGTGCTTATAAAAATCAAGCTTTTTCATCTTCGGTTAGGCGTAAATGCCACGCATCCGAGTGTCGTAAGCGACGCGATCGATAGCAAGCATATATGCTGCCGTTCGCGAATCAACATCATGTTTATCGGCAAAATGAACTAGCTCATTGAAGCTCGCGATCATTTTTGTCTCAAGCCGCTCATTCACCTCAGCCTCTGACCAGAAATAACCCATGCGATCCTGCACCCACTCAAAATATGACACTGTAACGCCACCAGCATTAGCAAGGATGTCAGGAATGACAAAAATACCTTTATCATGCAAGATTTTGTCGGCTTTGGGCGTTGTTGGTCCGTTGGCTCCCTCTGCGAGAATCTTACAGCGAATGCGGTCAGCATTTTCAGAGGTTATCTGATTTTCGGTGGCACACGGAGC
Source organism: Pyrinomonadaceae bacterium (assembly GCA_047600985.1). GTDB lineage: Bacteria > Acidobacteriota > Blastocatellia > Pyrinomonadales > Pyrinomonadaceae > OLB17. The sequence goes on from JASGKA010000002.1 coordinate 2,518,039, forward strand.
GAGAACATCACACTCGATCTCAAGCAATGCCTTGTTATCAACGAACTCAACATCGGGATAACCGTCGAGCGACTTATTGTTTTTCAAGTACTCGAGAACATGCGGAATATTCAGACCGTTTCGGTTATAAATACCGCCGCCGACATCCGAGATCGCGATCACCTTATAACCCGCGGCGTGCATCAACTCTGCACCAATGCCCCCCACGTTGCCTGAACCTTGGACAACCACGGTGGTCTGCTGCGGCGTCAAGTTAAATCGCTTGATCGCTTCGTTAACCGTGAACATCACACCACGCCCAGTCGCCTCGCGGCGTCCTAAGGAACCGCCAAGGGCAACCGGCTTGCCGGTAACGACAGCGTTAACGGTGTGCCGCATGTGCATCGAGTACGTGTCCATGATCCATGCCATGGTTTGCTCACCGGTGTTCATGTCAGGTGCGGGCACGTCTTTATCGGGACCGATGAAATCGATCAGTTCCGATGTATAGCGACGCGTGAGCCTTTCGAGTTCGCCGATCGACATTTGATGCGGATCGCAGATGATGCCGCCCTTTCCGCCGCCGAACGGAACGTTTACGACCGCGCACTTCCATGTCATCCACGCCGATAATGCCTTAACCTCGTCGAGCGAGACATCAGGAGCGTACCGAATGCCGCCTTTTGCCGGCCCGCGGGCGAAGTTGTGCTGAACACGAAAGCCCTCGAAAACCTGAATATGCCCCGTGTCCATACGCACAGGAATGTAAACCTTTATCTCACGCGAGGGAACACGCATGACCGCGTAAAGATCCTCTTCGAGATTGAGCAGCTTAGCGGCCCGGTCAAATCGTTCGCTCATTGCCTCGAACGGATTCTTCTCGTCGCTACCGCGAAAACGCCGCATTTCATCAGCCATCGGATTTGCCATTTTAATGAATCTCCAACTATAAAATTATCTTATTTAGAAATAACTATCTTACTAATATCTAGTCTAAACCATTCACACGCTGCCGGGCGAATTCACTGTCCAACATATCGTCGTGCGAACGCATCTCAAATGAGTTGTCAAAATACTTCGATCTTGGCTATCTGTTCGCCGACTTTCTAAGGAGAATATTTGCTCAGCGATACGGTCATTTGGGTAGGAAACGCGAGGCCGCAAAATGGCTGCGTTAAATCAAATCTTAACTTACAAAAAAGTAGGATGGCAAATGATTGTGATTGAAAAACTTAGCCTGGCCGACAGCAAATTCCTTGGAACTTTTCACTGTCAGTGCTACGATGCTATCCATCCGACACCAATGCTTTACAGAACTCTCAGCCCATTCGCATTTAACAAAAGCCGTACGGCCGCGCTGTTCATACTTATCGGCATTCTCGTCGGTTCGATAAGTTCCCGGGCACTCGGCCAGGACGGCGAAACTGGCGAAGATCCTGTCGCGGTTTTCAATCTTGCTCAGGACCTTCATGAAAAAGGAGATCTTGCGGGAGCGGTAAAGCTGTACGAAAAGGCCATAAAGATCGAACCAGCATTTCCGGAGGCACTTTATCAGCTAGGCACCGCTAAACTCGCTCTCGGCAAAACGGCTGAGGCTGAAACCGCTTTTCGCCGCGCAATCGAGGTAAAACCGGATTGGACCCTGGCAATGACGAGCCTCGGCTCGCTACTCGCGGTAAGCGGCGATGCCGTTGAAGCGGAACAGCTGTTAATAAAGGTCACTCAACTCGAACCGCAGAACGGCAAAGCTCTGACCGCTCTGGCCGATCTCCGCCGGCGAAAAAATCCATCTCCCGACTCTCTCAGATCGCTGCTCGAGAATATGACGGCTCTGACGGCTAAGCCGAACGCGACCGCTTCGCTCTGGTCAGCCCGTGCAGATCTCGAAATAGCACTCGGCAAAATCGCCGACGCCCGATCGAGCGCGGCTCGATCGCTTGCCCTCGATCCCAAATACCGTCCGGCGCTGATCCAGTCTGGCGGTATAGCTGTAATGGATGGCGATTATGAGCGGGCCAGGCATTTTGCGGATTCCATAAACGCTCTCACGCCCGGAACCGACGCCGTAAAGCAGCTTAACGCCAGCATACTCGCTGGCGAAGGCAAACTTGACGAAGCCCTTAAGGTCCTCGACACGATGTCAACGCCCGGAACCGAGGCGGCAAAGCTTCGAGATCAAATTAACACGGCACGCACGACGAGTCCGGCCGATCTTGAAAAACAGCTTGTTAAAGCTCCTAAAGATGCAATTATTCTCGGCCGCCTTTGCGGATTATACAGGCGAGACGATCCGGCGAAAGCTCTCGACTATTGCCGCCGCGCTGTAGATGCCGATCGCGGCAACGTAAACTATGCTGTGGGCTATGCGGCGGCGCTTGTGCAGGGAAAACAGTTTGACGCCGCGGCCGTAATTTTGCGAAAGATCATCGATATAGTTCCCGACAATTTTGCCGCTCATGCTAATCTTGCTACTGCCCTGTTTCAATTAAAGCGGTATCCTGAAGCAAAGGCCGAATTCGAATGGCTGACCCGAGCCCAGCCCGGCGCAGCCGGTGCGTATCTTTTTTTAGGCATAATTCACGACGAGGCGGGCGAATACATCGAGGCGTTGGCCCGCTATCAGCAGTATGTAAAACTTGCCGATCCGGCGGTCAACCAGCTGGATATTGAAAAGGTAAACTTGCGGCTACCACTGCTGCAAAAGCAAATTAGGGACAAGAAGGGTAAAAAGTGAACGGTATTTTAATAGTTAAATTAACTTCTTCGATCTTTTCCTCGCCGGCTCCGTACCAACGTGTGCTTCGTCAGTATTTTGTTTTCGCATTTTTGATGTTGGGCTTGAGTGCGTCGCTGTTTACCTCCGCGCATGGGCAGGACGATCCGGTCGAACCCGCACCGCCACCGCTGAAGATCATCTCTAAAGATGAACAAGCCAAGCTCGACGCGAAGACCGATCTTAAAGACCGGACCAAGCTCTCTCTCGAATTAATGAACATTCGCCTCGCGGCGGCCGAGAAGTTGAGCTCTGCTCATAATTTTGAAGGCATGTATCTCGAGTTCGGCTATTTTCACGCGCTGATGGACGACGCATTGACATTCCTGAATAAGCGTGATGACGGCCGGGGTAAGGTGTTGGATAACTTCAAGCGACTAGAGATCGCGCTCCGCGGCATGGCGCCGCGTATCGAGGTCATACGCCGCGACCTCCCGTTAAGATTCGACCCTTACGTCAGAAAACTGATGGGATATCTCCGTTCAGTGCGAGCACAGGCAACCGATTCCCTTTTTAGCGACTCTGTATTACCGAACGTTAAAAAACCTGATTGAAAAGACCTGTTATGAGACCAGCCTTCCTTTTTTTAGTAGCCATCGCCGCCATCTTCGCTTTTCTTCCGTCGACAGCCTCGGCGCAGCGTGATTATTTCACCGCTGAAGAGATAGAACTCGTGCGTGATGCTCAAAGGATCGACGATCGGATAAATCTCCTGACAAAGATCATCGACCGCCGCTTCGACGCTCTTAAAGTAGACGTTCACGGTGCCAAGATTTCGGCCAAAGAACAGGACAAGTGGGGCGTGCTGCCTGAGAGTTCGCGATTTCAGCTTCTGCTCGACATCAAACGCATCCTGCAAAAAGCGATAGACGATATCGACAGCCTTGCAGAGCGGCCTGACTCCGGCATTCTTCCTGATCCAGACGATAAAAAAGCGAAATCTACGTTCGCCGAGCTGTTTCCCAAAGCTGTTAGAGCGCTAGGAACTGCTGCCCAACGTTATCAGCCGGCCTTGAAAGCTGAACTCGACAAACCCAACCCCGGCTCAGAAAAGGGCTCGATACTCGATTCTCTTGAGTTCTGCGATCAGATCGTAGCTGCGGTGAGCAAATTGCCGGCGGAAGTGGAAAAACCTAAGAAAGGTAAGAACTAGTTTCTACCTAAAGGTACCCAGGCCCAAATTTCAACAGATCAAAAACAAAACCGCCCGCGAGGACGCGAGCGGTTTTTTGTTGTAAATATCTGAAAACTATCCAGCAGATGCCGTCTTCAGATCGAGCAGGCTGTCGAGCGGAGTGTACTCGAGTCCCTGCGAAGTCGCGACCGCTTCGTAGGTGAGTTTGCCCGCGTAAGTGTTCACGCCCTCGAAAAGCCCCGAGTCCTCAGCGATCGCCCGTTCAAAGCCTTTATTGGCAAGATCCAGTGCGTACGGCAGTGTTGCATTGGTCAGAGCGAAGGTCGAAGTTCTCGGCACCGCTCCTGGCATGTTCGCGACGCAATAGTGAAGAACGCCTTCCTCATAATAGGTCGGGTTCGAGTGGGTCGTCGCGTGGGTGGTTTCAAAACAACCGCCCTGATCGACCGCTACGTCAACCAGCACCGCTCCTTGGGGGATCAGATGCAGCATATCGCGCGTCACGAGCTTCGGAGCTGCAGCACCGACGACCAGAACCGCACCGATGACGAGATCGGCATGCGAAATGGCTTCCTCGATCTGGTAACGCGATGAAGCAAGCGTCTGGACCTTCGAAAGAAAGATATCGTCGAGCTGACGGAGACGATCAAGGTCGCGGTCTATAATGGTGACCTTCGCACCCAAACCAACTGCCATTTTCGCTGCCTCAGTTCCGACGATACCGCCGCCGATGATGACGACATTTGCAGCCGGAACTCCCGGAACGCCGCCGAGCAGAATGCCTCGACCGCCGTTCATTTTCTCAAGATACGTGGCTCCGACCTGTACCGACATGCGGCCTGCGACCTCGGACATCGGAATCAGCAAAGGCAGACGGCGTCCGCTCGTGATCGTTTCGTAAGCGACGCCCGTTACTTTCCGCTCGAGCATCTGCTTCGTCAGCTCGAATTCCGGAGCGAGATGCAGGTAAGTGAAAAGCAGCTGATTTTCACGCATCCGCGGATATTCCGGTGCGACCGGCTCTTTGACCTTGACGATCATGTCGCCCGTCTGCCAGACCTCATCGGCCGAATCGAGCATCTTTCCGCCCGCTTTTACGTACTGCTCGTCCTTAAATCCGGAACCATCGCCGGCGGTTTTCTGAACGTAAACGTCATGGCCCGCTGCCGTCAATGCCTGGACACCAGCCGGCGTTAAACCGACGCGGTATTCGTTGTCTTTGATCTCTTTCGGTAATCCGATCTTCATCTTCAATAACTCCTAAAGTTTTATGGATATAACAAATTCTTTTAACCGAGAATTATAACTGTTTGTTGTGAATTTAGAAAATGCCATTAGCGACTCGATGGTGAGCATCTTGCTCACCCTCGTTCTAGGAAGACGCCTAAAGACATTCATTTTCCATTCACCGCCGCCATAACAGCCCTGATCTCGCCATAGGAGTACTCGTCGCCGAGATATTCTTTGATCGGCGAAAGTGCCGCAGAATCTGAGAATTTCACGATCGCCTCTCGTATCGGCTCGACCTTTTCGACGGAAACGAATTGATCCAGCCGAACTTGGCCAGTTGGAATGAACCTTGTCAGATGATTCTCGATCGTGGTCACCGACAATTCACGTTCACGCGCGATCTCCGGGATCGAAAGCCCATCGCGAAATAGATCGAGCGACATGTGATAAGTATCCTTGCCATTCACATCCCGCTTGGTCCGCTGCTTTCGCTCGCGTTTTGACGACTTGAGATCGATGCGCGAGACGAGGCTGTTGCGAACGGAGTAATTGCGGATCTCGTTTATAAAATCGGCACCATAGCGTTCAACTTTCAGGTCGCCGACGCCGGAGATCTTTCGCATTTCCCATTCAGTCTGCGGCAGATAAGTCGCCATCTCGACAAGTGTAGCGTCGGAAAATACTACGTATGGCGGAACATTTTCGCCCCTCGCGATAACGGTTCGCACCTGACGCAATGCATTGAAAAGCTCCGGAATGTGCGGATAATCGACCTGTCGATCGACACGTTTTGCAGGCGGCTCTTTGATCCGGGCTTTTGTAAGTTCGACAGGGGTTTGTCCTGCCAAAACTTCCAGGCTTGTTTCAGTCAGCACCAATACCGGGTACTGCCCATCGGTTTGAGCCAGGAAGCCCTGCGATATCAGATCCTTAAAGTATTCCGTCCAGTGATCCTTCGAGAGGTCTGCACCTATCCCATATGTCTTCAGGTTTTTATGCTCGTCGCGGATCTTCTCCGACTGTGACCCGCGGAGAAAATCGACAAGGTAACTCAGGCCAAATCGCTGGTTGGTGCGGTAAACGGCACTGAGTGCCTTTTGCGCGATGACGGTACCGTCAAATTTCTCGAGCTCGGTCGTACAGTTGTCGCATGAGCCGCAGTTCCCTGCTAAGTCCTCGTCAAAATAATTCAGCAAAAATTTGCGTCGACACGTCCGCAGATCGCCGAATGTGCCCATCGTATCGAGCTTCTTAAGCATGATCGCCGATTGCTGAGCATTTCCTTCAACCTCGGCAAATCCCTTCAGCTTGATCACATCGCCCCAGCTAAAGAACAGCAATGCGTCGCTCGGCAATCCATCACGACCTGCACGACCGGTCTCCTGATAATAGCTCTCGATATTCTTCGGCAGATCCATATGGACGACGAAGCGGACGTTCGATTTGTCGATACCCATGCCGAATGCGATCGTCGCAACCACGATCTTCGTCTCGTCCTTTAGAAACGATTCCTGGTGTTTGTCACGAGTCGCTTTGTCGAGGCCCGCGTGATAGGAAAGTGCACTAAATCCTTCATCCCGCAGATCTGCGGCGAGCGAATCCACGGAGCTGCGGCTGAGACAATAGATGATGCCGCTTTCGTCTTTTCGCTTTTCGAGAAAATCGAGCAGTTGATCAAAAGACCGCCGCTTCGACTCGACGGCATAGAAGATATTGGGTCGATTGAAACTCGAAATAAATAGCTCGGCATCGGGGATGTTCAGCCGTTCGAAAATATCCTTGCGAACCAACTTGTCCGCCGTCGCGGTCAGTGCGATCACCGGGATCGCGGGAAACTCACGTTTGAGTGCCGCGAGCCTTAGGTATTCCGGCCTGAAATCATGTCCCCAACTCGAGATACAATGAGCCTCGTCAATCGCGAACAATGAAACATTGATCTGGTGAAGAAAATCCAGAAATTGGTCACCACTCTGCAAAAGCCTCTCGGGAGCGACGTAAAGCAGCTTTAATTTGCCGCTCCGAACCGCCTGAAAGACCTCGATCTGTTCTCGATTCGTCTGCGTTGAATTCAGAAATGCCGCCTCGACGCCATTCGCCCTCAAAGCATCGACCTGATCTTTCATCAATGCGATCAGTGGAGAGATAACGACGGTCAGACCATCCAGCATCAACGCCGGGATCTGATAGCAAAGCGATTTTCCGCCGCCAGTCGGCATCAGAACGACGCAATCCTTCTTGTCCAGGACAGCCTCGACCACCGCTTCCTGATTCATTCGAAATGAATCGTAGCCAAACTGGTGTTTGAGGATCTCACGGGCTTTTTCGAGCGACATAGGTTCTATTGTACTCTGCCGAGTAAAAATTTCGCCCGTCTCTCTCAAAGAATATTCTATACTCTCGACAGAACCTGAAAGTCATTTATGCTGCGGCAAGACCACCAAAGATCGATGCAGATAGGTAGTGAAGGTGAGTTTCATCAGTGCTTCAAATGCAATTACGAAGCGATAGCTTCGGGCGGGCGTTGCCCTCGATGCGGAAATGCTAAATTCCTGACTTCCTCAAACATCCGAAAACGGGGCATTGGACTCGTGATTGTCGGGCTTTTCCTCGCCGGATTTATGGGAGCGATCGCCGTTTTCGTCGCCCTCCTCATCGCGGGATCCCTGAAGGACCCGCAATCCGCAAAAAGATTCAATAGCGAATTTTCAACCTTCGTTGTGATCTATCTGCTGTTCGGAGCCGTTATCGTATTCGGTATTCACTCGGTAATTTCTGGCATTTGGATGATAGCGGCGGGTAAGCGAAACCGGTTCCTCGTATGGGTAATGTGGGCCTTGCTGATAGGCCTCGCCGTGATCGGCGGCATAGCGGGAAGTCTTGTATCGAGATAGGCACGATCGCGTGGGTGTCGACTTTCAATGTCGTTCAAACCGATTCATTCACATTTAATTTCCGAGAGCATCGCGAAGATTTGAGAGCATGACAACATCAACCCAGATGGAACCGCGCGAGATGAGTATCTTTTTTCCGTCCTTTGAAAAATCAAAATTAAACACAATATCAGATGTAAAGCGCGTTAGCTGAACAGGCGGACCACCATCGATCGGCTGTTTCCAAAGATTTCCAATTTGCTGATCCTGATCGCGGAATATCAGTGCAGCTCCGTCGGGCGTCCATCGTGCCGGCAGGTCGTGATGATAGCTCCATTTTTTCTGGAAAAGATAGAACCAAGGCACCAGACTCCGCGTCGCGGATCTCGAAACTTCCACTCTCGGCGGTTGCGAAAACTGAGCAGACGAATTTCGTCCCATCGGGCGAAAAAGAAGGAGCGTAGCAATTATCAGCCAGTTGCAGTGGTTCGCCACCCGCGATAGGGACCTTTTTGATCGTGTAGCTCCAGGCATTTTTTACGGGATCAAATAGAGTAGAATGATAAATGACCCATTTGCCGTCGCGGGAGATATCAGGAGTATCTTCACTTCCGCCACCGAACGTAACCTGCTGCAGCCCGGAACCATCGACACCGATCCGGTAAAGGTGCTTAACGCCCTCGCTATCGCGATCGGATACGAACACGATGTACTTGCCATCCGGCGACGCGACAGGAAAGGTGTCGTCAAATTCGTCGGACGTCAGAGGCGTCTGCGATGTGCCATCTTTGCCGAGGATCCAAATGTCGCTATATCCGCCCGCCCGGGTTGAATATACTGTTCGCTCATCCGGCATCTGGGAGAGTCCAGAACTGGTTAGAGAGGGCCGTCCCTGCATCATCCGCACTGCTGTTTTTTCATCACCATTCGCGTCCATAACCCAAACACGTGCGTCGAACTTCCACTCATCGGTCACGAGCGTATTGCGATCTGACGTGATCCCGAGGCCGTAATTGCTGTAAACGTTTGTATCGTTAGAGATATTTCGAGTCTTTCCTGTTGAGTAGTCAACAAAATAGATCTGGTTGCGTAGGCGAGGTTTCTTTGCAATAACGATCAGCCCGCTCGAATCCGGCATCCACCGGCATATCCCGAATCCTTCCCAGGTCTCATCGGTGATCGACCTAAGGCTTCTGGTTGAAAGGTCGACCTCAACGAGATTTATCAAACGCTGAACGTAACCATCCGTTTTTGCCGCGTCTCGGATCGGCGTAACAAATTTAGTACCGTCGGGAGACCAAGAACCACCCGGCTGAAGCTGGGCATCCTTGTAATTGGTCGCTAAGATCTCCGTCTCATTCCCCGTTCCATCAAGTTCGACTTGCATGAGTCGGCTAACGGTCGCGTCGGCATCGTAACGCACAATGAGAGCTTTTTTTCCATCCGGTGCGAGTGAGAAATAACCGTTATCGAGCTTGTCAGTCATTACGACGGGCTGCCCACCAAGCACGGGTACGCGACTGAGCGTATTTCGTTCTGTAGCAGTATTGTGCTGTTGATAATAGATATAAGCGCCATCGGGCGAGAACCCTGTCATGCCGAAGTTCGAGTCCTTATCCGAAACCAGCTCTTTTTCAATATTTGTTCCCACCTGACGAACATAAAGTGCCCCGATCTGGTTTTTGTGATTTTGAATGTAAGCGATCAAACGGCCATCGGGCGAAATACTCGCGGAATTGTTGACGCTGGAATTTGTGACGGTTGTAAAGGTCAGTGGCTTACGTTCCGGGGCCGAACTTGCTCCTGATCGGACATATGCAAAAATAAGCCCCGCCATCAAAATGATCCCAAACGAAACGCCGGCGAAAACTATCGATTGTTTCCCAAACTTAGTTCGCCGGAACTCGCCAACATATTCTTCTTCGACGATCCTCGTGGTTTTCTGTTCCGTGATCGATATCTCAACCGAGCTCTGATGTTGCGAATCACGTGTTACCTGACCAACAAATCGGTACCCCTTTCGAGGAACGGTTTGGATGATCTCACCGCCGCCGAGCATTTTGCGCAACGAGGCAATGTGGTGAGTAAGGTTAGATTCTTCGACAAATGTTTCGCCCCACACCAGATCCATGATCTCAGTTTTCGAAAGCAGTCGCCCCGGGTTTCTTAGGAATACGCCAAGAAGCTCGCAAGTTCTGGGGGCTAACTGAACGATCCGCTCATCGTCGAGCAAGACGCTGGTTACCGGGTCGAACGAAAATCTGCCAAACCGAAGCGTTCTTTGGTCTTCCGTGAGCTGTGATGGAGCAAATTCGGAATTCATTAGCAAAAAATTCGGAAAATCTTCAAGACTAGATTCGAGTGGCGAGATTATAACAAAACAACGCACCAAATTTGAAGATAAATGAGAACAAAACGACGAGTTACGGTCAGGGAAGAAACTGTCACGACGGTCGTGAAGATCACGCACCTACGCGATTTTCATTGTCCCCAATGCGGGTTCGATTCGAACGATCAACCAATTATTGAATCCGAGCCCGAGGTTTTTGCACGCAAGACGAGCCGAATATCGCGTAATTTTCTACCAGCCGCTGAAACCGCCAATGCGTGGCTGAAGTAATTTCATTTCGAAGTCTAGGAGAAGCTATGAAACTGGGTACCGTTTTAACCATCACGATCTTTATTGCATCGCTGGCAAGTTTTTCGTTCGGCCAGTCGACCGAAATAACTTATCAGGGAAATCTGACCGCGACAGGTAACCCGGCAAGCGGCAATCATGATTTTGAGTTTGCGTTGTTCGATGCTGCATCCGGCGGCGCACAGCTTGGCTCCACGATCGCGGTGAACGGTGTCGCCGTCACAAACGGAATATTCTCGGTAAAGCTTGATTTCGGTAATCAGTTTCCGGGAGCGAACCGATTTCTCGAGATCAGGGTTCGCACAGCCGGCGGCGGAGCGTTTACGACTCTATTACCAAGACAACCGGTCAACTCAGCCCCGTACTCAATAAAGAGCATCAACGCGACGAACGCTGACAACGCAACCACCGCGACGTCGGCCGCAAATCTTCTGAATCCTTTCGCCGGTGATGTCACCGGATCGCAGTCAAATACGACGGTTGCCAGACTGAGGGGCAGAACCGTCGCGGCGACGCAGCCCAATAACGGCCAGGTTCTGAAATTCAACACGACTAGCACCCAATGGGAACCCGCAAATGACGAGACCGCTTCAGGCGGTGGCGGAACGATCACAGGCGTTACCGCAGGTGCCGGACTGGCTGGCGGCGGAACGACGGGCAGCGTCACGGTCGCGATCGCAACGGGCGGAATCACAAACACAATGCTCGCCGACGGCCTGATCACCACACCGAAGATAGCCGATGGATCGGTAACCCCTTCAAAACTAACCGGCAACGTTCCGGTCAACCGTGGAGGCACGGGCCTCGGAACATCCGGTGCAGCCGGAAACTACCTCCGCAGCGACGGCACGAACTGGGTCAGCTCCGCCATCCAGGGCTCTGATTTCCCTGCCGGAAGCGGTAACTACATCCAAAACCAAAATGCCGCCCCGCAGGCTTCAAGCAGCTTCAATATCAGCGGATCGGGCTCAGCCACATCGTTTGACGCTGCCAATCAATACAACATCGGCGGTTTCCGAGTGCTCAGCACTCCGGGAGCAACTAATGTGTTTGTCGGCCAATTCGCCGGAGCCGTCAATTCAACTGGAAGTGCCAACAGTTTCGTCGGAAGGAATGCGGGTGACTCAAATACAACGGGGACCAACAATTCTTTCTTCGGCAATAACGCCGGGCAAACCAATTCCGGCGGATCGAATAATTCGTTTTTCGGTTCATTCGCCGGCCAGACCAATACGGCGAGTCTGAATTCATTCTTTGGCGACAGTGCTGGCTTCAGCAATTCAAGCGGGAGCCAAAACGCCTTTTTTGGATGGAGTTCGGGTGGAGCGAATACGACGGGGAGCGGTAACGCATTTTTTGGATCCAGGTCGGGATTCAGCAACACCGCATCTGAAAATGCGTTCTTCGGGGCAAGTTCGGGAGACGCGAATACCTCGGGAAGTAGCAATTCGTTTTTCGGAAAATCGGCCGGGCAGGCAAACGTATCGGGAGTTGGTAACTCATTTTTCGGATGGAACGCCGGGGCGGCGAATTTATCAAACGGAAATTCTTTTTTTGGAGCGGGGGCAGGCGACTCTAATATCGGCGGAGATTTCAACGCGTTTTTTGGAAGTTCTACCGGTACAGCGAATACCACGGGTATTAAAAACGCATTTTTTGGTACCTTTGCGGGCGTGGCGAACGTCGGCGGCGGTCAGAATACATTCGTCGGAGGAAATGCCGGCGAAGCAAACACCGCTGGTGGTCTAAATGTATTTGTTGGTGAAAGCTCTGGCAGATCCAACATATCTGGCAACCAAAATGTGACCCTCGGACAACTCGCAGACGTCGGAAGCGGCTCGCTGGTAAACGCAACTGCCATTGGGACGAGTGCTCGGGTTGACGCAAGCAACAGCATTGTTCTTGGAAGCATTGCGGGTGTAAACGGCGGATCAAATAACGTTAGTGTCGGGATCGGGACGACCCTACCGGTCACCACTCTTCATGTCGTCGATTCAGGCGGTTCTAATGGCTCGATCAAGGTCGGATCTAACGCCGCGTGGTCTGCGACCCAAGCCCGTCGTATACTCTTTGGAGATGGAAGCTTCGTGTACGTCGGTGAAGAAGATCAAGACGATCGGCTCGTTTTTCGTGGAGACACCGGCGTCAGATTCAAAACCAACGGCAGTGTTTCGCCGAACACCGACAACGCCGTCCCGCTTGGAGCAGCAGCAAATCGCTGGACCGCCGTCTTCGCTGTAAACGGCACCATTCAAACATCCGACGCACGGCTTAAGAAAAACATCCACAGCCTGAACTACGGGCTTGGGCAGCTGATGAAGCTTCGGCCCGTCAGCTTTGATTGGAAAGACGATTCGACAGCAAAAACAAACCTCGGCTTCCTCGCCCAGGAAGTCGAAAAGATTATCCCCGAAGCCGTCGTCAAAGGCGACGACCAAAATCACACCCGCGGGATGAACTACAGCGAACTGCTTCCTGTTATCGTCAGGTCCGTGCAGGAACAGCAGTCGCAGATCGCTGAACAAGCCCGGATCATTGGGCTTCAGCAAAAAACGATCCGGCGACTTGAGCAACGGCTTAACTCTATTACGTCGCGAAAAAAGCTAAGAAAGTAACCTTTATTCTAATTTGACCTTGAACGGTAACGACAGATTACTTTTTGGTCATATCATACGAGCGAGATTTGGCAGGGAATTAAAATATATGCAAACGAGTAGAAGATATTGGTCATCGTTTACGGCTATCGGCTTGGTTTTGAATCTTTGGTTTTCGGTGGTATTGGTTCCCGGTACTGCGTCGGCGCAGATCCAGATAAGGCCGAATCCGAAAAATCCGGCACGTAAGATGATAACGCTGCCCAAAGCTGTCATACGTGCTCCCGAAACGCGGATAACAGAAAACATTTTGGACACTCGTGGTTTTAAGCGAGTTGCGATCCCTTTCAAAGCGTTTTCCCGCGTCAGCAAATCGGGCAAGCCACTCGATCCTAATCGCATGATCAAACTTCCGAACGGCAAGACGATCACTGCCAAAGAATTCTTCGACCAGGCTGACTTGATGGAACAGGAGCTAAACAAACGCGGGCATTCCTTCCGTGAGTCCGAGCCCTTTGCGGCGTTGGCGAGAACTGTGCCGAGGGCGATCAGGGCTGATCCCGTTGTGTTGCCCGATAATTTGCAGCAGATCAGCCTCGCCGATTACGAAGCTCGAAAGAAAAAAGCGGAAAGCTCCCAGGCAGCCACGACAAATGGCCCATTCCTTAACTTTGGGCTCATAAAAACCGGTTCGGATACGAATTTTGGCTCGATTCTTAGCAATCCCGACGTACTTAAACTCTTGACTGCCCCAACATTTTCCGTGCAAACAGGCGGCACCTCCGGCTGGGGCGAGGTATCGCCGATCAAGAACGGAAACTTTACATTCCTCGTCAAGGTACTGAAAAGCGAGCAGTCGAAGATCCAGAATCTGCAGTGGAGCGTGACAAACAGCCCGATCAAGGATTATTCGACAAATGCGGGCGACGTTCTGAAAGCTGGACTCGTGAAAGGCGGAAGTGCGAAGCCCGAGTGGGTATCGGATCCAAACGATCCGCAGATGAAAGATACTAAAAACTATGCCTACGCCACGCTGACCGTCAATTTTGACCAGGTGGCGAAACAACCGCCGAGCGTCTTGCAGACCTACTATATTCGTCTAAGAGCCGTCGGCCCGGGCTATGACATGCCGTCGCGAAGCGTCACGATCTATTACGGCAAATCAAACCTCGGAGTATCGATCCTGCGGACTTTTAACCCCGATTTCGAAGGCGCACTGGCTGCCGCACAAAACATTAGCCTTCCTCTCGCGGGCGGGATCATCTCAGCTCTTACTATCTCGGACTTCAAAGAATGTCTGTTGATGTCCGACGAGGAATTTGAAACGAAGCCGATCGTTCGAAATGGCATAACGCTGACCTGCAGCGATCCCAGACTCGGCAAAGTGAAATATTTACGCAGTTTCTACCCTCCTTTCCCGCTTGAACAAAACGCCAGCATAGAATTTCCGGACAAATATCCGTCGGTAAAACTTGTTTTCGGCCGATACGCCGAAGGAGAAAAGGTTGGAAAGGTCAAACAACTTAACTGGCAGATCACCAGTGAGCCAAATTGGGACCTGACCGACGGCGACAAGCCACGCGGCCTGGTCAAAAGCGGTACGGTTTCAGTAGGGATGTTGAAAGTCGACACTCCGTACAGCAAACTGCTTGGCAACATTGCTTCGGAGCTCGACTATTGGGATTTCCCGCTTGATCTGAGGTCCGCTCTACCGGACCCGACGATAGATCAGACAAAGGCGTTCTACATACGTGTCATTCCCGTTCTCGCAAACGGAACGAAATTGCCGCCGTCGTCTGAAATTGCGATCAATTATAAAAATAACAACAAAGAGTACGAGATCCTCTCGCCGAAATCGAAAGGCGGGTTCGACCTAAAGTTACCAAATAGCGACAGTGCTCCTTTCGGTCTATTTGCAAAGAGCGACGGCCTGCAAACCTTCAAGAACGAAAAGGTAACAAAAGCCGGTAAGATCCCACTCGGTTACAAGGTGCGTGCAAACGCCGTATTCGGTTTTCGACATTACAACCTTGCAAACATCATCGGCGAACAGCCTGTCAGCTACCCGAAAGACTTGCTCAATCTGGAGTTTGTCGCTGCCGTCGGCGTCGGCACCGGGCCGAACAAAACCAACGAAGAGCAAGGAGCAAAACTGGTCGTCAATAGCTTCCTAATGCAAAAAGCCGAAACCATCTGGCTAACGGAACACGGCCCGGCAATACAAGGCGAATTCCCCCTGGAATACGACATCGATGAACCTTTTGATAAGGAGATCTTTAATACTCTGCTGTTTGTCGGTCCCGTTCCGCTGAGAGTCACTGCAGGTGTCAAAGGTGCATACGGCATCAAGATGTATGGGGTGCTGAAAACTGGCTCAATGAACGTAAAAGGCTCGATCCGTCCGTTTGCATACGCGAGTATGTACGGCCGGGCCGAGGCAACTGCGTTGATCGCGTCGGCGGGGATGCAGCTGGATATCGACCTCGTGAACGCGGAACTCATCCTGGCCTACGACGGCGAAACCTCAGATGGCCTCGACTTTTCCGGCAATATTTCTGCTCTTAAAGGCAAGCTGTTCGTTTATGTCCGCTTCTACTATCCGTGCCTCGATTGGGAGGAGGATTTTGTTTGCGAGGAAGTTCTTCCATATCCGATATTTGAGATGAAGGATTATCTCGTTAACAAGCCGTTTGGAAGCAAAAATTAAATAGTGAGTTCAAACAAAAAAAAAGGGCGGTTCGAACCGCCCTTAGATATTAACCTCAAATTTCAACCGCATCGATCTGCGCCTTTTGGAGCTTGCCGCTGTAATCGATGTAGAGCGATTTCCATTCGCTGAAGATATCGAGGACCTGGGTTCCGGCTTCGCGGTGGCCGTTGCCGGTTCCTTTTGTTCCGCCGAATGGCAGGTGGACTTCGGCTCCGATGGTTGCCGAGTTTACGTAGCAAATGCCGGTGTAAAGTTCCTGCATCGCGTAGAAAGCCTGGTTCACGTCCTGCGTGTAGATCGCGGATGACAGGCCATAGTTGACGCCGTTGACGATGTCGATCGCTTCATCGAGCGTTGAGAATGGAATAACGCTCGTGACCGGACCGAAGATCTCTTCCTGCTCGATCCGCATTCCGCGTTTTACGTCGGTAAAGACAGTCGGCTCGATGAAAAAGCCGTTCTTGTAAGCTCCTTTCGTCAGCCGAGCTCCACCAGTCGCCAGTGTGGCTTTGTCGTGGATCTTTCCGATATCGATGTAGCCGAGGATCTTGTCCATCGCCCGCTGGTTGATCACCGGACCGACCTCGGTCTTTGGATCGAGACCGTCGCCGACACGAAGCTGTTTGACCTTCGCCACAAGTTTTTCACAGAACTTTTTGTATATCTTCTTGTGAACGATCAATCGCGACGAAGCAGTACAACGCTGTCCGCTTGTACCAAACGCTCCCCACAGCGAACCTTCGACTGCATTATCGACATCGGCATCATCCATAACGATGATCGCGTTTTTGCCGCCCATTTCGAGGCTGACGATCTTGTTATCATGAGCACAACGCTCTGCGATCACGCGTCCGGTCGTGGTCGATCCCGTAAACGAGATCAAGCGAACGTCATGATGATCGACTAGAGCCGCGCCCGCTTCCGACGCACCGTTGACAAGATTGACCACGCCTTTCGGAATTCCTGCCTGCTCACATGCCTTGATGAGATTGAGCGATGAAAGCGGCACATCTTCACCAGATTTGAGTACGACCGTGTTGCCACAAACGAGCGCAGGAATGAGCTTCCACGACGGGATCGCCATCGGAAAGTTGAACGGCGTGATCAATCCACACAGTCCGACCGGCTGACGGACGCACATCGCGAATTTATTCGGCATTTCCGCTGGCGTTGTGAAGCCGTGCAAACGTCGGCCTTCGCCTGCCGTGTAGTACGTGCAGTCGATCGCTTCCTGAACATCACCGCCGGCTTCCTTCAGAACCTTGCCCATTTCGCGGGTCATCTGCTGCGTGAAGGCGTCCTTATTCTTGCGTAGGATCTCGCCAAGCGTGAACAATATCTCGGCCCGCTTCGGGGCCGGAGTTCGTCGCCAGCGAGTCGCGGCATCCTTGGCCGCAGCGACCGCCGCGTTCACATCATCGGCGTTGGAAAGCGGAAAACGGCCAACCACATCCGTTGTGTCCGCAGGGTTTACATTGTCAAACCACTCGTCGGAAGAAGATTTGACCCACTCGCCGCCGATATAGTTCTTGTACTTTTTGATATCAGTCTTTGCCATATTCGAATAGTTTAAAGTCGAACGTCCAAAGTCCAAAGTCCAAAGTCCAAGATTTTTCCGTTCGGCAACTTTGGGGCACCGAATTTCGATCTTGGACTTTGGACCTTAAACTTTGGACTTGTTCTATCTGACGGTGAACTGGACGTATTTCAGTTCCTGAACACCGGCGCGGACGTTATATGACACGATCTGCAAAACGACCGGATCACCGGGTTTCAGTTTTGACACAGTATCGTTAAAAGCTTTGAGGTCTGAGACGCTGACGCGGTTGATCCGCTGGATGAGATCACCTTCACCGAGAGCTTCGGCGCCGAGTGAATCCTTTACGTCCGCTATAAAGCTTGCCGGATTGATCTCTTTAACAACGAGTCCTTTTTGAGTTCCGGTCTTATATTTTTCGATCAGAACCGGCGAAAGTTCGCTCAAAGTCAGCCCGAACGGCTTCGGATCGGCTTTTACACCGTCGACCGGCAGCACCCGCCGCTCGCCTTCTTCGTCATCACGTCCCGTACGACTCGTTGGGCGTTCGCGAAGCTTGATCGACGCGGTCTTTGCATCGAGTTTGTCTCCGTTCTCACGCATGAAGCTGATGCTAACGGTCTGGTCGGGCGGCGTCGACGCGATCTTTCCGATCAGGTCCTGAGCGGATTCAACCTGCTGACCGTTGAATTCAGTGACGATATCGCCAACCTTTAGCCCCGCAACCGCCGCCGCGCTGTCCGGATCGCGAAGGTCCGTGATGATCGCACCTTTGGCTTCCTTAAGCCCGTAAACCTTAGCAAATTCCGTCTTTACGGAATCGAGATAAGCACCGAGATATCCGCGACGCACCTTGCCATTTTTGACGATCTGACTGAGGACGTTCTCGGTGACCTTTGACGGAAGGGCGAAACCGATGCCATTGTAATCGCCCGTAGATGTCGCGATCTGAGAATTAACGCCGATAACTTCGCCGTCGATGTTTACAAGCGGCCCGCCCGAGTTTCCGCGGTTGATCGCCGCATCGGTTTGAATAAATCGTTGGAATGCTGAAGCGAACGGCGTTTCACGCTGCTTCTGCGAAATTATTCCGGCTGTAACGGTTTTTGCGAGACCGAACGGCGAACCAATGGCCAAAACCCAGTCGCCGACCTCCGCCTTATCCGAATCGCCGAATTTTACATATGGCAGCTCTTTCGGAGCATCGATCTTGAGGACCGCGAGATCGGTCTGCTCGTCCGTTCCGACTACCTTGGCAACATATTCTTCGCCCGAATCGAGTTTCACGATTATTCGCGCGGCATCCTCGACAACGTGAGCGTTAGTGATAATGTATCCCGACTTTTCGACGATGAATCCACTGCCGACCGCATGCACAGGTTTTTGCTGCATCTGTCGCCGCAGAAAATCCATCACCTCGTTGCCGTCCGCATTGTTCCCCTGGCTTGTCGGCGGACGCGTCGCAACAGGCTGTGTCTTGCTTTTGGTATCGATACTAACGACCGCGGGCTCGACCTTCTTTGTGATCTCGGCGAACGATTTTGCTAGTTTGTCCGGCTGTGCGTGAAAGGTCACAGCGGCGGTTAGCGAGAAAACAATGGCGATCAGTGATCTATTTTTGGTAAGGCAGGTTTTCAACATCATCACTCTCCTATCGTTGAAAACAGATTATAGCAAGTCAGCCCGATGACCGTGAAAGAAATTTTTGGAGTTGACGAATCTTTACGGTCGAAGCAGCACCTTGAGCACACCTTTTTCGGCAGCTCTCGCCATCGCGGCGACTCCGTCGGCAAGCGGCATTTCGTCGCTGATGAGGTCGTCCACACGAACAGCACCACTTGACAGCAGCTCGATCGCCGGTGCAAATCGACCGCAGCGTGATCCGACGATCGTGATCTCATCGACCACAACCCGCGATGCCGCCCATGTCGGCGTTCCATGGAATGTCGATTTCAGTACGATCTTGCCGCGTGGTTTTACCAGGTCGAGAGCCGTCGCAAAGCCGGATTCGGAACCGCTCGCCTCGATCACTACGTCAAAGTGGTTCGTGAGTTTCCCCGTATTACCGGAAAGTTCCGTCGCGATGTCACGGCCATTTCGCCCGGCAAAAGCAAGCTTCTCATTGTGCTTACCGATCAGCATAAGATCACTTGCTTTCGCGGCGAGCGAGAACGCACACAGCAACCCGAGTTTCCCATCACCGATCACGGCAACCTTTGTGTCGTCAGTTATTTCGACCTGCTCGGTGATGCCGTATGCCGCTGCGAGAGGTTCGGCGAATACCGCCTGTTCGTCGGTAACTCTCTCCGGCACCTCGACCAAATTCCGGCTCGGAAGCTGGAGAAATTCAGCATGCCGCTCCGTCGCGGCCGACGATCCCAAGTACGGTTCGGCCCGGACAGTGCCGCGGATCGCCGGCGAGACATCGCGAACACGACCCGCACCCGGCATTTATTTCGCCCGTTACACGTTTGCCGATCAGATGCGGCGCGTCATCAGCCCGCTCAACGACACCGACAAACTCGTGACCGATCGTTCCCTCGAAACCAGCATAACCGCGAACGATCTCAAGATCCGTATTGCAGATGCCTGACCTGACGACGCGAACCAATGCTTCATCGACACGGTCATTGACCGGTACATCGTCAAGCGAGAGTCTGCCGCCAATAAACCTCAGAGCCTTCATCCCGATAATTATCATTGCTCGGGCTTTTTAGCGCCAGTTAGGCGGGACGGAATTTGCCAAGCGGCGACCCACTGAGATACTCTGACGGTTCGAGAAAGCAGGTATTTTATGGTCAGGATCTTTGTTTTGGCGGCGATTTTAGCGGTAATGGCTTCAGCATTCGCGTGTTCCGGCACGCCTGTCGCAACGGGCGGCGGCGGAGCAACGCCTACTGAGGCTTACAAGTCGTTATACGCGGCTGTGAAAAGCAAGGACACTGAGGCCATAAAACGAAATCTTACGAAGAAAACGGTTGAATTCGGAGTTTCCGCCGCTGCTCGTTCGGGCACTACTCCTGAGAAAATGTACGAGAACGGTTTTACGGAATCGACCTTCGCTGCAAGCCTCCCAACGATCCGCGACGAACGGATCAACGGAAATATGGCAGCGATCGAGGTCTGGAGCTCCACCAAAAGTGCGTGGGAAGACCTGCCTTTCATGCTTGAGGATGGCGTTTGGAAACTCTCGATCGCCGAGCTTTTCTCCGGTGCCTACAAGTCGCCCGGCAAGGGCCGCGATGTTCGTGAAAAAGAAGCCGCGAACATCATGTCACCGCCCGCCGCACCTAATTCCGGTGCAAATGCGAACCGTATGGTTCCAAAGGTGATCGAGGTCCCAACGGCTCCCGCCGGCAAAAAGTGATGGATCGTAACGCAATCGCTGAAACATTCGCTACCTACCGAAAATACGGCTGGATCCCAAGACGTCTGATCCTTACAAGCTCGTCGAAACGGGCTCTTCAGGGATTCGAGCCCGATATTGCGGTTTTCGAATCGGACATCGACGCCGCATGGTTCTCGCGTCCGCCCGCTGCTGGGAAGGTAGCCTGGGAACTGCGTTATCTGGGCAACACGCCATTTGCCCTGCTCGAAGAAATCGACGAATCGGGCGCTGATCTTGAGGTTCGTCTACGATCGGTTGAAGAACGTCTGAAAGCCGCTATCAGGTCGAGGTCGAACTAGGCTGGCTGAATTCGGTATAGCTTGACAACGCCGCGACCGGATAGCAAACTTACGTATTGGCATGACGATCAACGAAATTGGCGGAAGAGTAGCAAGTGTTTGGGAGGGCCTAAGGCCGGTCACGAAAAAAATGCTTGTCGGTGCTCTGCAATCAACCGCCGCCGGCACCACGATCAAACCTCAAAAATTCTCCTACGATGCTCATGCTGATTGGGAGGTCAGCCGTCTGCTCACGGCCCTCGATGAGCGGTCAAATTCATCCGAAGTTAGAAAAGACGACGCCAAACTATCTGAGATAAAGCAGTTAGCGGACACGTGCGTTCGCGTTTTGGAGGCTCAATCTGCGTCGGCAGAGGTATTTATTCAGCTTGCAGAACGCGCAATTCGTGATCGTGATTACGCAAGGCTCGATAAGTTGGGCGACCACCTTTCGCGACGCTACGCAGCTGGCGAGGTCGCCGAGATCGTACGGCAGACCGAACTGCCTCAGATCCGTGCCATTGCCTATGAAACTCTCGCTATGATGCCGGTTCAGGCTCTGATCCCACTGCTCGACGACCCGATCTATGCGGGCATCTCCGCGGCTGCACTCGAGCAAAAAGCTTATGAATTCGAATCAGAAGAAGCTCGGGACATACTAGATCAGTTTGACGAAGAGAATGCGGCGGATCAGTAGATCGCCTATTTTTTAGGTTCTTTGGTTTCCCAATCCTTCCCAAATCCCCATCTGAACGAACTAGGCAGGAACGCGACCCCGCCCAGACGGACACCGATCCACATCATCCTGGAAATATATTTGTGGCCTTTTTTCTCCACGCACGCGACCAGACGTTTGTCGGACGCTCGTCGTTCCGCTTTTGTACCGCCAAAGAAGTAATCCTTGTCATGCTCGACGCAGCAATCAACGTAATCGCCGTCAGGAAACCAACTGCATCCATCGCTGACGTAGTTGTCAGGCAGACGACGGACATCGTCGCCGCCGGCGTAGACAAAGCCGCAACACAGGGCGAGTAAAATAAGCGTCAACAAAAACTTCGGTTTACGCATAGAGAGTTGATCTTACGCAGCTGAGAGAGCATCTTCGTTCTTTGCTTTCAGCCGGTTTGGGTACATTGGAAATCGAGCCGTGATCTCGGCAACGCCGTTTTTGACTCGAGCCTTTACTTCTTCCGATTCCGGTTCGTGAATGACGGCGGCGATCATCTCGCCGATCTGATTCATCTCGGCTTCCTTCATTCCGCGAGTGGTCAAGGCAGGAGTGCCGAGCCGAATTCCGGAAGCAACGAACGGTTTCTGCGTATCGAACGGGATCGTGTTCTTGTTGACCGTAATGTGAACCTCGTCGAGCGCCTTCTCCGCCGCCTTGCCTGTAATTCCCTTACCGTCCATAAAGACGTCCACGAGCATCAAATGGTTGTCCGTACCGCCGGAAACGATACGAAGCCCGGAATTGGCAAGCGTCTGAGCCAGAACCTTCGCATTATTAATGACCTGCTGTTGATACGTCTTAAAATCGCTCTGCAACGCTTCGCCAAACGCGACCGCTTTGGCGGCGATGATATGTACCAACGGACCGCCCTGAACACCAGGGAAAACACTGCGATTCACGTCCGCAGCAAATTCCTCGCGGCACAGGATCAACCCGCCACGCGGCCCGCGAAGCGTTTTATGGGTCGTTGTGGTCACAAACTCACAATGCGGTACCGGCGAAGGATGCAATCCTGTAGCCACTAGACCGGCAATGTGAGCCATATCAGCCATTACCTTAGCCCCGACCGATCGGGCGATCTCACCGATCCGTGCAAAATCTATCGTTCGCGGATATGCGGACGCTCCGCAGATCAGCAATTTGGGCCGCGATTCTTCGGCCTTTTTCTGAAGTTCGTCGTAATCGATCTGCTCGGTCTCTTTGTTGACGCCGTAATCAGCAACCTTGTAATTTATGCCCGAGAAATTCAACGGATGCCCGTGCGTCAAATGCCCGCCATGCGACAGATTCATCCCGAGGATCGTATCGCCATGCTCAAGGGCGGTCATCAAAACGGCCATATTGGCCTGAGCTCCGGAATGCGGCTGAACATTGGCGTGTTCCGCACCAAAGATCTCTTTCGCCCGATCTATCGCGAGATTTTCAACTACATCAGCAAATTCGCAGCCGCCGTAATAGCGTTTTGCCGGATAGCCTTCGGCGTATTTATTCGTAAAAACAGTCCCCGCAGCCTGCAAAACGGCCTCGGAAACGAAGTTTTCCGAAGCAATAAGCTCAAGCCCGTCCGTCTGCCGCCGAACTTCGTTATCGATCGCTGCACTAACGATCGGATCCGCATCCGCAATGTTTCTCGTAAAAAAGTCGCTCATATTGCCTCGTAAAAGTGATTTGATTTGATGATACAAGTTTCGGGCTATTGAATCATCGTCGCGAACTCGTTTTCACCCAGAACCGCAACGCCCAGGCTCTCGGCTTTCGTCAGTTTCGATCCCGCATCTTCCCCCGCAACAACGTAATCAGTCTTTTTGCTGACTGATGATGAAACCCGTCCGCCGCGTTCTTCTATCAGTTTCGCGGCTTCGTCGCGGGTATATTTTTCGAGTTTTCCGGTAAGGACAAAGGTTTTGCCGACGAAGCGTTCGTCGAGCATTGCGGTCGATGATGCGTCGGTCTCGGTTTTAACGCCGGCGGCTTTTAGCCGATCGACCAGATCGACATTTCGCAGGTCGCGGAACCATTCATAGACGCTCTCAGCGACAGAAAGGCCGATCTCGTGGATGTCGTCGAGTTCCTGTACGCTTGCCTCGGCGAGACGGTCGATGCTGCGAAAATGGTTTGCAAGGATCTTGGCGTAGCGTTCGCCGACGTGACGGATGTCGATCCCATATAGCAGCCGCTGCAGACCGCGTTCTTTGCTTGCGGTGATCTGGTCTATCAGGTTTGTGCCTGACTTCTCGGCCATGCGCTCGAGCGAGGCGATCTGTTCAACGGTGAGTGAATATAGATCGGCAACATCCTTGACCCAACCGTTATCGACAAGTGTGTTGATCAAAACCTCGCCCAGACCCTCGATGTCCATTGCCTTTCGCGATGAAAAATAACCGATCCGAGCCTTTACTTTTGCCGGACAGATTTCGTTTGTACATCGCCGAACCGCTTCGCCCTCAGGGCGGATCGCATCTGAACCGCAGACCGGGCAAATATGCGGAAACTCAAATTCCGTTTCCGTTCCATCGCGTTTCGACGCAACGACCGATAAAACCTGGGGAATGATCTCACCGCTCTTCTCGATCATCACATAGTCGCCGATCTTCAGATCGAGCCGTTTTATCTCGTCCTCGTTATGCAGTGAAGCCCGCGCAACGGTCGTTCCGGCCAACAAGGTCGGTTCGAGCTGAGCAACTGGCGTCAAGGCTCCGGTCCGCCCAACCTGGATCCCGATCCCAAGCAGCCGCGTCGTCGCCTGACGTGCAGGATATTTATACGCGATCGCCCAACGCGGTGCTTTGGTTGTCGTGCCAAATTCGTCCTGCAACGCTGTCGAATTTACCTTTACGACCACACCATCGATCTCATAATCGAGCGAATCCCGAACCGTTTCCATGTCGGCTATAAAAACCGCCAATTCGTCAAAATCCGCACACAACCGCCGGTGCGGATTGACGTTAAATCCATTCCGTTCGCACCACTCAAAATTTTCCCAGTGCGTCGCAAACATCTTCGAACTGCCCGTAAATGCATCGTACGGAAACATATCAAGCCGTCGCGAGGCAACGATCGCGGAATCCAGCATCCGTAGCGTTCCCGACGCGCAGTTCCGTGCATTCGCAAACTGCTTCTCGCCCTGCATTTCCAGCTCGGCGTTTATCTTTGCGAACTGCGAGCGTGACAAAAATACCTCGCCCCGTACCTCAGCGTGTTCCGGTGCATCGACTTTTAGTTTCAGCGGGATCGAACGTATCGTCTTAACATTCTGCGTAACTTCATCGCCTTGCTGCCCGTCGCCGCGAGTCGCTCCGGTCGCCAGAATTCCGTGCTCGTAATGCAGCGACACGCTCAACCCGTCGATCTTCAATTCCGCGACGTAATCAAGCTTTCGCCCCTCAGCAAGCTTTTCGCATCTCTCAGTAAAAGCTCTCAGATCGTCCAGGCTGTACGAATTATCGAGCGACATCAACGCCACCGTGTGCCGAAAAGGCTTCAGGCTCGTCGCTTTGCCGCCAACTCGCTGGGTTGGGCTGTCAGGCGTGATCAAATCGGGATGCTCTATTTCTAATGCTCTGAGTCTCTCAAGAAGTTGATCGAATTCGAAGTCTGAGATCTCAGGCTCGGCTTTTTGATAGTACAGCTCGTTATGCCGTTCGATTTCCGCTCGAAGTTGGATTATTACCGCTTCTGATTCTTCTACTTTCATTAGTATCGCAACTGAAGATTGTTTTGTAAGTATCTTTCTTCCTTCTTTCTCCAAAATGGAACAAAGAGTAATGAGGTTGTGCTATCAGTAGCCCACGACTCGTTTTCAAGATATTCTAAAGTCCATTTGTACGGGCGGCCACCTCTAGACACTTCCTTGATTCGGCATTCTGCTGTCAAACCGAGGACGAAACAGTTTAACGCCTCCTCCCTATCTTCAAAGTGCTCATGCCAACCATTGAAATGCACGTCGTATGGTTCGTGAGAGGTTAGCTCGCCAACATAAAAAGCTACCTCGAATCCATGCTCGGTGCTTGGAAAAACAGTGATTGAGTTTAGCTCTACCTTGTGAACAAGTTCCGGGTACTTCGCCAATCGGCTCTCAATTTCCGCTAATACTTCCATTACAATAAATCATGACATAAATTCTGCGATCAACCGATGAAAATGATGTGTTCCCTGCTCACGTGTCGGCGAATATCTGCCATGAGAATAGAATCGTGAGCGGACGCCTTTCTGCACGCTTTCGACGACTGCTTCGTCCTCCATCTCGACGCCGTGCAGGTCGGCTCCGGCTCCTTCGTCAACCAGCGATCCGTCTCGAACGTAGGTGTAAAATTCAACCACCGTTTTCAACGGCGTAACCGGCCGAACGACATTCACCGAGACGCCCCAAGGGTAATAGTTCAGCATCAGATTCGGAAAGACGAAAAGATACCTCGCGGCAACCTCACCGCTATCGTCAAACCCAGTTTGCAGACTCGAATAGCGAAAGGTGTCGGTCGTATATGTACCGTAATCCACGATAGCATTCAACGCATGATGGACGTATGGAATGTGAAATCCCTCAAGGTAGTTTTCGCAATACAAGGCCCAATGGGCGTTGACCTCATACTCGCGTCTAAAGGTTAGCTCTAGCCCACCAGTCGGAAAATTCTGAAAAGATGAATAAGCATCCTCGACGAACGCGTCAAAAGGCTCCCCAGGTTCGATCGATGCGAACAGAAACCCATCCTTGTCCGCAAGTTCGATCTGTTTCAGATCGTCGCTCTCGCACGGAAAATTTGCTACCCCTTCAAATTCCGGCATCGACAGGAATTTCCCATCAAGCGAGAATCGCCGGCCGTGATAACCACATCGGATCAGGTGGGCTTCACAAGGCTCTTCGACGAGGATCTTGCCACGATGTGTACAAACATTAGAGAGACATGAAATGCCATTGCTATCACAAACAAGCAGAACGGGCTCATCAAAAAATCCCGGGAGTATCGTGGCCGGACGCAACCCCTTAAACTCACTTTCATGGCCTAGAAAATGCCATGTTTTTGAGAAGATGCTCTCGCGCGACATTTCAAAATATCGCTCATCCAAATAAAAATCGGTCGAGAGCGTTTTCGCTTTTCTGATGTCTGGATCGATCTCGAAAAGTGACATCTCTATTCTTTGAATAAAAGGTACGCTGGATGCTTGGAATCCCGGCGAAAGGCTCTTCCGACCAATCCCGCCCCAAAACCGGCCTGAAACTCTGATCTGATCCGCAACTGTTCTGCCAAAGCGGCTTCCGGGTCGGTCGCGATCAACTCCGACCAATTATCTATCGCCCGAATCTCAGCGTCAGGCGTTCCGTCGTTAGAGTACTTCTCCCCTGCCGCAAGAGCTTGTACCTTCTGGCTTTCCAAGTGCCATTCTGCTATTAATCGGTCGCTCGCAAGTCCTATTTTTGCGTCAGGGGCCGACGTATAATCGACACCATAAAAATCCACCTCGTATTCGCAAACTATCGCCCCGAGCTTTTCCAAATTGAAATATGCGTTCCGGGCCTTTACCGGCTCGAATGTCCACTTGATGAACTTAACCCCATCATGCAGGGCCCGAGAGCGTTGTGCCCATTTGAGTTTCGCTCCGATGCCATGACTTTGGTATTCCGCGCGAACACCCGTCATGTGCGAGTAAAAGGCTCGATCGCCTCGTACGACAGCCGGCACACTCAGAACAAAACCGGCGAGTCTATCGCCATCGTAAGCCCCAAGCGTGAAACCGCCGGCATTCTTTGTAACAATAAAATGTCGAACGGGCGATAATTCGACCTCCGGCAGTTGAAAAACATCGCGCTGCAATTGAACGCACTCGGCAAGTTGCTCGAGCGTTGAACACTCGCGGATCTCGATCTTTGTTTCCATCAAAATTCTCTTACAAATCTTTAAAATCGTATCAGAAGTAATTTCCAAACGCGAAAAATGTCTTAACTTTTCACTCTCCCATTTGGTAACATGGATTTCGGAGAATGTTTATCATTCCATCTTGCCCGTCGCCCTATAAATGACTCCGCAATCTGAACTCGAAACAAAAGGCACTTTCTACAAGCATCCGTTTCCCGAACTTCTCGTCGAGATAGCTCAGGCAGGGCTGACTGGTTCGATGCGCGTTGAAAAAAATGAAACGAAATGCGTTGTCTATTTCAAGGCCGGTCAGTTAGTATTCGCCGTTTCGAATGCACGCTCGACCCGAATATTCGACATCCTACTCCGAAACGGGAAACTAAGAAAGGAAGACCTCGTTCAGATCCCGAATTTCTCGAATGACTTTGAGCTAATCAAATTTCTCGTCGGTAAGAGTATCCTGACAGATGCAGAGAGCGATCAATTGTTTACAGAGCAGATCCGTGGGGTCATCCTGGAAATAATGGAATGGTCGGACGGATCGTGGAGTTTTAGTCCGCTCGCACGTATCAAAGAGAGCCTTGCGTTTGAGATCAACGTTAAGCCAGAGCTGATCGCCTACAGCCGCCGCATGTCTGCTGATGCCGTATTAAACCGGTTTCGCACAATGGACGAAACATTTCGCCGTTCGCCTGGCACAGAAATTTGGGGCGACCTTACCCCGGAAGAAGGCTTTGTATTATCTCGGGCCGATGATGGACAGCTTTCGGCCTCGGATCTCGTCAGTCTTGCAGCTATGCCAAAGGTGACTGTACTTCACACACTATACACGCTTTGGCTTGGAGGATTTCTTGTCCGCGACAACTGGAATCCCGCGTTCACTCGTGGCTTCGTAAACGCTCTAAGGTCAGCGAAATTTGACCTTAAGCAGGAAGCGAAGATCCCGGTAAAAGCAACTGCGGCAAAACCAGCCTCGGAAGAACCTTTGCTCGAAAAACCTTCGGAGCAAGAGACAAAGCCGGCACAGGCAGTATCATTGGATGCCTATCTGAATAGAGTCGAAAAGGCTGCGACCTATTACGATATTTTCGGAGTCGATGCGAAGGCAGAAGTTGGTGAGTTGAAAACGGCCTACTTCTATCTGGCAAAAAATTTCCATCCGGATCGTTTTCACTCGGAGGGAGGCTCGCAACTTAAGCGTATACAAAGTGCATTCACCGAGTTGGCTCAGGCTTACGAAACATTGAAGAATACGGAATCGCGTGAAGTTTACGATTACCGAATGCGAAAAGAGCTTGCGGACCGCGAAAAACGGGCGGCCAGGGGAGCGACAGGGGCAGAACACATACAAACAGAACAGGCGGCTGAAAACTTTGATCGTGGGCTGAGCCTGCTGATCGACAATGACGATGCGGAATCTGCCGTTCCCTTCTTTGCAAGGGCGGCTCATTTCGCTCCTAAGAACGCCAGGTATCGTGCCTTCTACGGCCGTGCGTTGGCGTATGATGAGAAACAAAGACATAAAGCCGAATCCGAGATGCAGGCGGCACTGAAACTCGATCCGGACAACCCTACATATCGCATCATGCTTGCTGAGTTCTTTATCCAGTTCAACCTGATGCGACGTGCCGAGGGCGAACTGAACCGTCTGCTCGCGATATTCCCGAGCAACCGCGAAGCTCGCGAGCTGCTCGATACCATCAAGGTGAATAGTTAGCGGTCAGCAGCTATTGGCAAAACTGAATTTGAACTTGAAAGTTCGCCCTGAATCGAGCGAAACTAAGTAGGTGCAAAGCATACTCGCAAGCGAAAAGGAAATAGAAGGCGACCTGCTGAGGTTATCGGCGAGCATCGACAGCTTCGAAGGGTATCACAGCCCACACGGCCAGCGAATCGCGGCAATCGCGGACGTGATGGCGACGTCATTCAATCTGGCATCGCGCGACCGCTTTTTTCTTCAGCAGGCTTGCCTGATCCATGACATCGGCGAGATGTCGATGGGCCGCGAATACATTCATGCACCGAGAGCTCTTACGGAGACGGAACGCTTCGATCTGCAGCGGCATCCGGTGATCGGTGAACAGGAAGCATCGAAACTCGGATTGCCCCGCGGCGTTCAGCTCATTATTCGCTGGTCGCACGAATGGTGGAATGGAAGTGGTTATCCCGATGGTCTCGAGGGCGAACAGATACCGCTCGCGGCTCGTATTCTGCCGCGTTTCTGATACGTATGCGTCAATGACGGCCGCACGTCCGTTCAGAGCAGCAAAAACTGCTGAGGAAGCAAAAAAATATCTTATCGACTGGGCCGGCATCGAGTTTGACCCGACAGTTGTCAAAGCGTTTCTCGTCGCCGCACAAAAAGCTCAAACCAAACCGCAGCCCGTGCTTCAGGCTCAGACGGCGTAAACGATTTTCTCTATGCACGGACAAACCAAGATCTCACCCAAAAGCTGGCTCGCATTTGACTTAAACGTTCTTCGCCGTCTGACGTTCACATCAGTTGCATTGCCTTTTACCGAGCAAACGTCGCTGGGCACATATCTAAAACGCTGGAATGTCCGTGTCGCGGCAAATGATCCGCTCCGCTCCGCATTCACTCGATCGGTAGCAAATATCGCAAACAGCACCGAAACGCTTTCTGCCGCCGATATAGATACGATCCTCGAAGACGCCTACGTTCCCGGCTATCGCCTGAACAATCTCGCCCTGACGAACTGGTTCAGCGAAACGGACGCGTGGTGGTTCGACAACGTCAGGAATAACATCGAAAAGCTGCAATCCCCGATGTCGAAAGCCATCGCTTCAAGTGTTGCGCTCGCGACCGGTGACTACGTGCTTTCGTTCAATGCCGAAACGCGAGAGCTGCGCCAGCCGCTTTCGAATGTTTTTCGCCGCGTGCTTTCGATCCAGACGCCGCCTTTTAACAACGGCCAGAACAATACGAGCGACAACAAGATACCCGACGATTTCATTGCCGAAACTCCGTCAGATCTGATGTTCCTCCGCCTGCCGCATCCGCACGCTCAAACCGAACGCACGCATCTCGGCCGCGCCGCGTGGCGCGAAGAATGGCTTCGCGGCGGCAGCGAATTTTGGAGCGAACTCGAATCAAGCCTCCACGGCAAGCTCGGAGCTGCAACCGAAACAAAATCCCAATACCTGCACCTGCTCGAAGAAACCCTCCGCCGAGCCTCACACAACAAAAAATGGGCGATCGCCCACGTCGAAGACGGCTTCATCCAAACCCAGGACATCGCCGACACTATCGCCAAGATCCGCCGCGTGGACACCGTTTACACAAAGGATTTCTCTGAGCTCACCGGCACAAAAGCCGTGATCATTACGGCTTAGAGTAAAACGCCGAGCGTACGTGGAGGCTATACGTTTAAGCTGGCCATCGACGCGGCTTTCCGATCTATCTCCCGAATAAATCCATCCTTTCCATCCATATATTTTTCCGGATCTCCGTCGTGTTTGAGGATCAAATTCCTTTTGAGTTCGCTGTATGCTGCGGCCTCTTCTGGATGTGAGTTCAAGTAGTCTCGGAAAGCCAAGTGCCGGTCGATTTGCGGAGAACCTTTCTCGAACGTGTGCAGCTGAAATGTTCTCACGCCGCCAATATCTTTACGAAAATAACGCCGGCCCGGTATGCCGAATTCCCCTTTGATCTCATAGCCGAGACCGGCAATTGCTTCGTCGCAAGGGTCAACAATTTCAATTCTCTCAACGACCGCCAGCATGTCGATCACAGGTTTTGCATAGATGCCAGCGATCGCCGTACTGCCGATGTGATGGATCGCTAGTAAACAGTTCCCGAAAGCCGGCTTCAGTTTCTCGCTCTCGGTCAAAAAGATCGACGTCCAATTGGGATCATGAGGAACGACAACGAACTTCTCCTTCATTCGGCCTCCCCCGAAACTCGTTCGCCTTTTGTTTCCCGGATAAACCAAACAACTCCCGCAAGGGCTGAAAGCACCCCCGAAAATATCGTCAGCGTCTGCGGCGTAATGTAGTGCATCATTCCGCTCGCGATGTAGCTTGAAAGCCCGAACATCGTCAGCTCCGCTCCTCGATCAAGCGTCGAGATGCGGCCGCGGATGTAGTCAGGCAGGCTGCGTTGGAACATCGTTTCCTGCACTGCATATTCGACGCCGACGATCGCTCGCGAAACGAACACGATCACGCTAAACAGCCACAAAGTCGGCATAAAAGCCGCAACTGAGAACAAAACGCCGTGAATGATCAACGTCCATCCGATAAATCCATGGTTGCGGCCCTTGCGATCCAGGTACATCGACGTCCGGCGGGCGATCAGCATTCCGAGCGTCAACCCGAATCCCGTAGCCGTCCACAGCATCGCCACCGCAACATCGGGATTCCACCCTTCGGTTCCCGCAAAATAAACGCCGCCGATCCGCTCAAAAATAACATTGATCGAACCGCCTCCGGTCGCCCAGATCACGTTCATTATCAGGATCGTCAGGGCGAAATGATTCGTGAAAGCATAGCTCATGCCTTCACGGAGCTCGGTCATGAATGAAGGCATTTCGGGCTTTTCGACGGTCGTTGCTTCTTCAGCTACAACCGAACGCTTGCCCAACGACTTCATTCGAGCGCCGGTTTCCTCATCTCTCGTCGCCTCTTCAGGAATAAGCCAAACCGTGTAAGCCGAGATCAGAAACGAAGCTGCATTGATAATAAATGCCGCCTTGTAACCAAAGGCCGCCGCCGCCCAACCACCAAGTGCTGAGCCGATCGCCATCAGCAAAAATCGCGTTGAGAACAATAGAGCCGTGCCTGCAAGCAAGCCTTCCTTGCCGGTCAGATTCGGTGCTGCCGCATTTTTTGCTCCGTCAAAGAACGCTCCGAAAAAATGCAGCAAAACCGTAGCAAGATAAGCGATCCACAGATCTCCCGGATCATTGACAAGCAAAAATGAAAGAGCGATCGCGACCCGCAGCAGGTCGGTCCAGATCATCACCTGCCTTCGCGAAAACCTGTCTACAAAAGTCCCGGCGATTGGCGAGGTCAACGCAAAAGGTATCAGCCTCGCCACAAAAAATAACCCCGCCGCCGTCGGCGAAGCATCCGAAACAACGCGCACGAGTCCCAGCCCGGCAATAAAATTGAACCAGTTCCCAAGCTCCGAAATAAATTGCCCGATAAGCAGATTGCGAAAATTCTTATTCCCGCCGATCAACTCACCGTAGGTCATGGAATGCATTTTGATAGGATAAACGGTCGTGGAAGATTTGTCAGAACCGCCTGCGTAAGCGGGCGGTACGATCACCTGTGTTACGCAACATTCTCGCTCAGTTCGATCCGCCCGCTTACGCAGGCGGTTCTGACTCGAACACACTTTTAACTGCACGAATAGTGTTGCAGTGGATATCTACAGTATCCGCGATATCTTCCGCATAACCGCCGCTCATGGTCGTGACGATCGGAATGCCCTCATCGCGGGCAAACCTCAGCACGACTTCATCACGATGGCGAAGTCCTTCTTTGGTTAATTTCAGCCGTCCAAGCCGATCTTTTTCGTACGGGTCGGCACCGGCGAGATAGAAGATAATGTCCGCATTGTGCAGCCGCAGACGGTCGAGGGCGTGATCGAGGGTTTCGAGATATTCTTCGTCGGTCGTGCCGTCGGCGAGTTCGATGTCGAGTCGCGAAGTTTCCTTGAACAGCGGGAAATTCTTCGCTCCGTGCATCGAAAACGTAAAAACCTCAGGCGAATCCTGAAAGATGAACGCCGTTCCGTTTCCCTGATGAACGTCCAGGTCGATTATCAAAAACCTGCTCGCAAGCCGCTCCCGCTGCAAAACTCTTATCGAAACCGCAACATCATTGAGAACGCAAAAGCCCTCACCGCGATCAGGAAAAGCATGATGCGTACCGCCCGCGAGATTCGACGAAACGCCATCTACCAGTGCCCGCCGCGAAGCGTTGATCGTGCCTGATATTGCATGCAGCGAACGCCGCACCAAGGATTCCGACCAAGGCAGCCCGAGCTTGCGTATCTCCTTCGCCGTCAAACGCCCGACGATCAGCCGCGTGATGTAATCCTCGGTGTGAACGAGCAGCAGATCGTTGATCGCAACGCGTTCCGGTGCAACAATTTCCTCAGGAGATAGCGTTCCCTCGGCTATCAAAAGATCTCTTGCAATCTCGAATTTCCGTATCGGAAAAACGTGGCCTTCGCCGATATCGGCATAGTAGTACGGCGAGTAGAAAATGCGGTATTCGGACATCTGCTTAGATGTTAGTTTGCCGGCTGCATTTAGTAAATTTTCGGCAAAAATAGAGGTGGCATCGCCGGGCGGCGATGCCAATGATCGTGTGCGATCATCATTTGTTTTACGGTAAAAAGGCGGGGCGGAAAACGGAGAACTGACTATAAACTTTCTGCGGCTTCTGACAAGCCCGCACCTTTCGAACGCTTTCGCATCCAGCCGCTCAGGCGTCTTAAAGCGAGTGCAAATCCCGTATAGACAAGAAATGCTCCGCCAATGCAGGCGATGAATCCGATGATCTGGCCGACCATGCCGAACGATTCGCCGGTATGCGTGAATCTCGACCAGGTGCGCAGCTGCTGACCGGCGTTTCGTTTTTCATACTGGTCCCATTTCGCTACCTCGCCGCTGGCGGCATCGAGTGTCAGGGTCGAGCGGGCAAAGATATTCCACGATTTGCCTTCATCAATGGTGAAAACGGCGTCTTTTGTGGTTGGTAACCGCAAACTGATCGATTTCCAGCCTTCAGCCTGAGCTGAAGCACGCGACCAGATAGCGTTGATGTTTTCCGGTATCACAAAAGCCTGTTCCGCCGGGGGATTTGGATTTGGCGGAGCCTGAGCCTGCGGTGCCGGAACGTCATTTCCGGTAATCGTGTACAGCAGATTTCCAGCCCACTGATACGAGATCACAGCTCCGGTCATCGTTAGAATAATAAGCACCAGCGAGGTCCAGAAACCGATCGTGTTGTGCCAGTTAAAATCTCTTGCTTTACCTGATTCCGTCGAGCGAAACCACAAAACAGGCCGTAGATGCTTCCACGAGAATTTCCTCGGCATCCAAATATAAATGCCCGAGATCGCAAGGAACAGGAACATCAAATTGCAAGCTCCCGTGATCGCCTTTCCGACCGGTCGGCCGTCGCCCGACAAAGCGATCCAGCGATGCAGATCGGTCATCGTGCCGAAAAACGAACGAACACTCTTGTTCCCTTCGCCAAGGATCGCTCCCGTGTAAGGATCAACAAAAACCGAGCCTTCGCGGCCGAGTGCGAACGTAACCGACGCCGCCGGATCTGCCGAAACGGCCATCGAGGAAGGCTTGGCAGTTGGTTTGTGCTCCAGCACCTTCGCCAGCAATTCCTGCTCGGTCAGCCGTTTTTCGCCCGGCGTCACAAAACGCTGGTTGTACTCGACGTTTTCCTGAATGTTCTTCTCGAACGACAGAGCCGCTCCGGTCACGCACATGATCAGGATCACGATGCCGCCCAAAACACCCGCGATCAGGTGCAGCCAGAATAATGTTTTACGAAATATCTTCATCCAAAACTCGCTCTTCTTGTTCCGTGTATTTCCTCTTGTTCCGTGGTTAAATTTCTTAAATCGACCACGGAAAACATGGAACGACACGGAATAGGAACTGAAATTAAATCCGCCATCCGATCACTGCACGAACGCGTTCACATAAGTTTCGGCATCATGCTCCATCAGATCGAATACAGCACCGTCGCGGACCGGCCAGCCGCTGTAGTTAATGTCGACAACAGCCTCGGTAAAATCTGAAAACTCTTTGCGTGTAAAATTTAGCACCATTTTCCCAACGGACATATGCACCACACCGCAGCCGCGACAGTGCCAGACGGTGACGTTTTCCATATTTCGGACCGGTTTTGCTGTTCTCGTGATCTCCATGATTTCCTCCTAAACGTCCGCCCAGCGGCGGAGCAGATTGTGATAAACACCGGTTAGCTGAACCGTTGTTGGATCGCCTGGCAGCTTTGCCGAGACTCGCTGGATCGACTGATCGAGGTCGAAGAGCAGCGTTCGCTGGCCGTCGTCGCGGATCATGCTCTGGATCCAGAAGAATGATGCGACCCGTTCACCTGACGTTACCGGCGTGACGTGATGCAGGCTGCTCGCGGGATAAAGAATCATCGATCCCGCCGCGAGTTTGACCCGCTGAACGCCGTAATTGTCCTCGATCACTAGTTCGCCGCCTTCGTACTCCTGCGGCTCGGAAAAGAACAGCGTTGCTGAAAGATCCGTGCGAACGCGGTGCTCGGTTCCCGTTACCTGCCGTATCGCGTTATCGACATGCGTTCCGAAGTTCTGACCGCCCGCATATCTGTTGAACAGCGGCGGAAAAACTTTGGATGGCAAAGCCGCCGCGACGAACAGAGGATTATGCTCAAGAGCCGTTAGAATCACATCGCCGATCTCGATCGCCGACGGATGATCTTCCGGAAGCTGCATATTGTCCTTTGCGCGACCGGACTGATGGCCAGCGGTCACGCGGCCATCTATCCAATCGGCTTCAGCAAGCATTTTGCGGCAGCTTTGGACCTGCTCGGTCTTTAAGACATTTGGGATCTGGATCAACATAATCGGAGCGCGGACACTCCTGTCCACCTGTGCCTTCTAATACTTAACCGGTTTCAATCATCGACGGGCGGACAGAAGTGTCCGCTCTCCGTTAAAAACTGAACCTCGTCGTTACCGTGAACAACCTTCCCGCTCCCGGAACTCCGTGGCCGCCAGTCAGCCTGTCGAAGTAGAACGTATCGCCCGCGTTCGTCAGATTTGCCTGAATAGCGATGTTTTTGGTCGCCTGATACGAGCCCATCGCGTCAACGATCCAGTGGCTGTCGACGAAACGCGTGTTGATGTTATTGCCGTAACGCTTGCCCACAAATCTCGGCCCGCCGCCGAGGAAAAGATTCTTCCACCGATACGTCGTCCACAAGCTAAGCGAATTTTTCGGTGTGTTGATCAGCCGTTTTCCAACTTCCGAGATCAGAACGCCGTTGACGTTTGTCGCAGCCGTGTTAGACCGTACGATCTCGCTGTCGAGGAACGTGTAGGCCGTCATGATCTGCCAGTCGCGTGTGATGTTACCGGTCGCCCCGAACTCAAATCCATTCACCCGCTGATCGCCGTCAAGTGTAGGCGGTTCGCCCGCAACGAGGCTTATAGTTCTCGCATTGTCCTTTTGCACGCGGAACAACGCCCCGGTGAGCAAAAGCCTCTGCCCGAGCAATTCCCACTTGGTGCCGAGTTCAAGATTCTTAGTGGTTTCGGGCGGTGTGCGAACGTCGGCCGGCGAGTAAAGCAGCCCTTCGAGCGAAGGGTTTGCCGATGTGCCGTAGCTAAGATAAATACTGCCGATCTCGGCCGGATGAAAGATGAATGCCGCTTTTCCGCTGTGCAGTTTGTCAGTTCGATCGATCGCTACGAGCACCGGAAGTGCGTTCACCGTTGCAGTGTTCATTCCGCTCGCGGCAAAGCGGTCGAAACGCAGCCCGCCCGAGAATTCGAAATATCGATTGAATTTGATCGTGTCGAACAGGTAAGCCGCAAACGAATTCGCGTCGGCATACGGCCGACGAACGTCATACGTGACCACACCCGTAAAATTGTCGTACGGATTCGGGTTCAGCATCGTCGTGAGCGTGTCCGTTCCCGTTCGCAATACGCGGCGGTTCGATTCGTGCGACAGGCTCGTGCCGAGAACGAGGGCGTGCTGCAATCCCCAGGTTTTGACACGGTAGGTCAGGTCGGTCTGGTTGTCCCAGATGCCATCGCCCGTTATCCAGGATTTATATTCGCGGCTGACTGCGGTCGAGCTATTCGTCTTGAACCGCCCCGGCGAAGCGATCGAATCGCGGCGCGAATAGCCATATCGCAACTGATTCCTGATCGACAAAGCATCGTTGAATTCGTGCTCGAATCGAAAAGTTCCGAGCTGCGAGGTCAGTTTTTCGTGGTCGTTGTTCAGATAACCATAAAACGTATCTCTCGGAACGGGAGCAAATTTGTCGCGAAATGGGATAAGTGCGGCGTTCGTATTCGCGACCGGAACCCAGGGAATTCCGTAGTCGGATATATTGTTCTCGCCAAGGTAGTAATAGCTCGCGATGAATCGCGTATTGCTATTGAGCCCAAAGCCGATCGACGGTGCGACGCCCCAGCGTTTATTCTCTACCACTTCACGGCCCGGAACATTCGCATCGTGGCCCATCGCACTAAGACGGAATGAGATCGAATCGCTTATCGGCAGATTCACATCGCCCGTAACACGTTTAGTTCCTGCATTTCCCGCTGTGACCGCCGCACCGAACGAGCGTCGAAGCCTCGGAATCTTGTTGACCAGATTGATCGTACCGCCCGTCGAGCCGCGGCCCGAAAATGCCGAGCTTGGCCCTTTCACAACCTCGACCTGCTCCAGATTGAACGAATCACGCGACTGCGGACCGAGGTCTCTGACACCGTCGACATAGACATCATTTCTCGCGCTGAAACCGCGGATATTCAGGTTGTCGCCCGCCGGAGTTCCGCCTTCGCCGGCGGTGAACGTGATGCCGGGGACGTTGTTGAGCACCTCGCGAAGCGTGGTCGCTCCCTGCTGATCGATGACATCTTTTGAAACAACATTGACCGTCTGCGGGATGTTACGCATCG
Organism: Pyrinomonadaceae bacterium; assembly: GCA_047600985.1. Taxonomy (GTDB): domain Bacteria; phylum Acidobacteriota; class Blastocatellia; order Pyrinomonadales; family Pyrinomonadaceae; genus OLB17. The sequence goes on from JASGKA010000002.1 coordinate 2,556,446, forward strand.
GCTCGGTGTATTTCGGCGACATCACGACCTCGGCATTCGAGCCTTTGATATCGACGACGGCTGACTGGGCTTTGATCTCAAAGCTGAAATTCGTCCGGTCGATCGCCGCAAAACTTACACCGGTTCCGTCAAGGATCAGGCTCAACGCCTGCTCGACCGTGAACCGTCCGACTACGCCTGGCGATTTGATATTGAGAACATCCGCAGGTGCCGTGATCTTAACGCCAGCCTGTTTTTGAAACGCAGCAATAACTGTTTCAATATCGCCCGAAGGAATGTTGAATTCGATCTTCTCGACCTCGTCATCTTTTACCATGCGGCCGATCGTCAGTTCATTGCCGTTACGAGTTGCGTACGCCACCGACATCGCACGGCTGTTCCCAACCGTAAAAGCCACGATCGCTCCCATCGTGCCCATCGTCAAAACCCAATACCTCGGCCCGCGGTGCCCGCGGCGTTTCTTCTTGTTCGCTTTTGTTAAAGTCAATTCCATTACTGCTTTGTTTATTAATATCCGTTCGAACCGGACAGTTCTTATTTTTATGATCTCGTTTATGATCTCGAAATGTTTTTACCTTTTCCTTATTGAAAACGATTTTCAATTTCAAAATCAGAATATAAACAACGAGCCGCAATAGTGTCAAACCGAAATTAAAAAATATTATTTTGCCCGAATAAAAGGAGTTCGGGCTGCGAAAAGCTGTCAGAACCGCCTGCGCAAGCGGGCGGAACTAACAACGGGATAGAGAAACAAAACGAAACGAACGATCAAAACCGTTAATTCCCCGTAAAATTCGGCGGGCGTTTCTCAAAGAACGCCGCGACGCCTTCTTTGAAATCTGCCGATTTGCCGGATTCGATCTGGCATTCGTGTTCGAGGGCGAGCTGCTGGGTCAGGTCGTTCGACGACGAAGCGTTGAGCATCTGTTTTATGCGGCCGATCGAGCCGGTTGGACCAGCAGCTAGTTTTGCAGCCATTTTTGCTGCCTCGGCGGCTAGAAGCTGCGGTTGGACGACGTGGTTGACCATGCCAATTCGCAGCGCACGTTCGGCAGTTACGGCGTCGCCGGTCATGAAGAGTTCGGCAGCGATCTTGTCTCCCACGGCACGCGGCAGGAAGAACGTTCCGCCGCAATCGGGCGACAAACCGATCCGCACAAAAGCCTCGCGGAACGACGCGTCTTCGGCTGCGATCACGATGTCGCAGGCGAGTGCGAAATTCACTCCCGCACCGGCACACACGCCGTTCACGGCCGCTACAAAAGGTATCGGCGTTTCACGCATCAGACGGATCACACCGTGCAGAATTCCCAGCGGTTCCTCAAGAAACGCCTCGATCCTGCCTTCTTTTTCCCACATGGACTGCATCTCACGCAGATCGCCGCCTGAGCAAAATGCGCGTCCGGTTCCTGTCAAAACGACGGCTCTCGCACCATCCAAAATTGCCTGGCGAAATGAGCGATCAAGATCCGTCGTAAGCTGCTGTGACAAAGCATTCAACGCATCCGGCCGGTTCATCGTCACGGTAGCGACGCCATCTTTTAATTCGTAAATTACAGTCTCAAGACTCATATCTTTTACGCGTGACGCGCTCGTGAGCGGCTTGCTTCGTGGCAATCTTTGCACATTACCGAGCGTCCGACCTTTGGCTGGAACGGCACGGTATCGTGTCTTCCGCAGTTGTCGCAGACGATCTCGAACCGAGCCGGGGCGTCGGGCCGCGACGCGGCTTTTTTCGAACGGCACTTCGCACAACGCTGCGGGGTCATCATATTTCGCTGATAGAACATTTCCTGTTCTTTTTCAGTGAATATAAATATGTCTTTACATTGAACACATGGAATTTCCACGTCCGGCATAGTACACCTCCAAAGGGCAAAATTTGTCGGTTAATTTCCTGATTTTAGCACACACTTTCTCAAACGTTGCTATTCGCTTCGATGCAAATTATATTGATTCCGTATGGAACAAAAAACCGCCACTTTCCACCGTTGGGAAGACATGCCCAAGGAAACCGTGACCGACATGCTCGACCGCCGTTTGATCACGGCTGAAAAGATGATGCTCGCTCATGTCTATCTCAAAAAAGGCTGCATCGTACCGCAGCATTCGCACGATAACGAGCAGCTCACGTACATTCTCGAAGGAGCCCTCAAATTCTGGATCGGCGAAGAAATGCGTGAACAGATCGTCCGAGCCGGTGAAGTTTTGGTTATCCCCGGCGGCGTGCTTCACAAAGCGGAAGCCCTCGAAGATACCTTAGATGTAGACATCTTCAGCCCGCCGCGCCAGGATTGGATCGACAAGACCGACGACTATCTTCGCCATAAATAGATCTTCCGTGTTCTTTCCGTGTTTTCCGTGCGTTCTGTGGTCCAATCTTAGAAGCGCCGGAAATTAACCACGGAATACACGGAACGCCACGGAAAGAATCGAAGAAGAAGCTAAGAATCATGGATCTCGGAATCAAAGGAAAAATCGCCCTCGTCTGCGCCGCATCCCAAGGCCTCGGCTTTGCCGTCGCTGATGAGCTCGCTGCCGAAGGTGCTTCGCTGATTATCTGTTCGCGTAGTGACGCGAACATAAACAAAGCCAGTGACGCGATTAGGGCGAAGCATGGCGGCGAAGTGCTTGCGGTTGCGGGCGATCTTTCCGTCTCCGCAGATATCGAACGCATCGTCGCGGCTGGTATCGAGAAATTTGGGCGGATCGATATTCTCGTCACCAATGGCGGCGGGCCTCCGGCTGGGAATTTCGATTCGATCGATGCGGCGGCGTGGGAAACAGCGACGCGGGTCGTGCTGACGAGCGTTCTCGATCTGACGCGGCTCGTTTTGCCCGGCATGAAGCAGCGACGCTGGGGACGCATTTTAAATATCACTTCGATCGCGTCTAAGCAGCCGGTCGAAAATCTTATGTTGTCAAACAGCTTGCGGGCGGCGGTCACCGGTTTTGCCAAAACGCTCGCGGGCGAGGTCGCGGCTGACGGCGTCACTGTGAATAACATCCTGCCCGGCTACACACGCACCGAACGCCTCGAAGAGCTGATCGAATTCCTCGCCGAAAAAGAAACGCTCACCGCCGACGAGATCAAGGCTCGCTGGTCCGCCGAAATACCGATGCGTCGTCTCGGCGAACCCACAGAATTCGCCGCCCTCGCCGCGTTTCTGGTCTCTGAGCGTGCGAGCTACATCACCGGCAGCTCGATCGCGGTAGACGGCGGCTGGATCAAGTCTTTGTTCTGAGACGCCGTAGAATTCGCTCAAATTCCAGTGACGCGACGATAGAAATTCGGATTCGAACCGATCGCTGTTCCATCCGATCGCATTCCAGTGACGCTCTGATCCTGCGAACTCGACTTCACCGCTGAGCTTCGAATGCTCACAGCTCGATCCGTCTTGCTCGTACGAATTGCCGCCGCGCGACGCGGCAATTTGTCCGTCAGCAATGCCGGCCCAGATCTGTCTTGCGTCGATCTTTCGAAGGATCGGGACCGGGCAATCTCTGATCGCCAAAGGCTCGTCAGCCTCGACGATATGATCGAACGCTTCGCAGCGGACCGCGGCCGCTGCCGGTTCACGCTGCTCCATCCGAATTTCGTTTTCGCGTGCCAACTCCTCACCGAGCCGCAGCACCGCCGCGTACTTTGCTCCGTACAATCGCCAAAACAATGCGCTTGCCTCTTCGTGTGTCTGCTGTTTGTAGGGTTTTGCCTGTTCCATAATCTTTTCTCCCGCGATCCCGAGTTTCACATCCTGCTCGCCATTTCACGCTAGCAACAAATCGCCCAAAAAGGTACCCTATTTTGCGTAAAACGACGTATTATGCAAAGAATGCGTAAAATGACGTTTTTTGCGTACTTTGCGTAGTTTTGAGCTATCTGTTGTGATCAAACCGTTTGCAGAGCAGAGTCACGCGCGAAGATTCTTGAATAGGCTGCGGCAAGCCGCTAAAGGATGTAACGCTGCCCGGCGAAGCAAGCTTCGCCGCAAATAGAGCGGCAAGCCGCAAGGTCAATCAATTACTTATCCGAAGAACTATCCCAATAACGTTCCCTCAACCCCGCACGGGATCGAGAAAACGCTGTCGCCGGTGGCGGCGATGAGTTCTCCGGCTCGGGTGAAGCAGAGGCCGACTACGCTGTTGCCGGCGAGGAAGTGTTCGCAGGTTTTGCCGTCGGGTGAGATCTTTACTATGCCGTGGCGGCCTTTGAAACAGGCGGCGACATAGAGGTTTCCGGCTTTGTCGAAGGCGAGGCCCTGCGGGCGGCCGAGGCCTCGGAAGAATTTTTCATCAAAACCCTCGTTGTCGATCACGTGGACCGCATCGTGGCTCGCGAGGCCCGGCGACGTCATGTAGAGTTTGCCGTCAGGGCCGAACGCCATGTGATAGGCCGCGACGGAGGCTTCCATTACAGTAAAGGTCTCGACCTCGGCAAAATCGCGGACGCGGTAGATCGTGCCCGAACGGTCGCCCACATACATCAGCCCTTTTTGATCGAACGCGAGCCCCGAAGCGATCCCAAGTCCGGTCGCGTAAACTGTCGAAGTCCCGTCACGCCCGATCGAATAAACCTCGCCCTGAGCCCGATTTGTGACGAACATTTGGCCATCTTTATCAAAGGCAATTCCGGTCGGATTCAGAACAGCCTCCGGCATTTCGTCGAGGTAACCGTCCTTTTCGAGCCGGAAAAGCGTCGCCGGCAAATGCTGTCCGCGCGAGCCCGAACGCGTCAGTATCAGTGCATCGTCCGACGGATCGACCGCAGGGTTTGCGACGATGTGCATTCCGCTCGTCAGTCGACGACCAACGGTCATTTCGATCGTGTTGCTAACGGCTCCGTAGCTTTCGAGATGGACCGGTGTGCGTTTGTTTGGGGTTCGAACGTCGACTCCGGCGACGTCTTCTGGAACGATCGCGAGCACGCGGTTCGCCGACGCCGCGACGATGCGGCACTGCATTCCCTCAATGTAAACGCCGTCCGCCGAGCCGTAATTGATGCGAAAGCCTTCGCACGTGATGGCGATCTCACCGCCCGGGATCGCATACCGCGGCTCGACCGAAATTATCCTGACCGGTTTTTCCATTAGCTAGATTCTACGTTTCGAGCAAACTTGTGTCGAATGCTAGGCCGATTTCCGCCTTGTTCCGTGCCGTTCCGTGTATTCCGTGGTTAAGATTTCCAGATCGACCACGGAACGCACGGAACGGCACGGAAAGGAATCAGGAAATGGATCAAAGATGAGCAATCAGACCAGTTTTGGAGGATTTTTTAGTTTGCCTCGCTTCTTTCTCTTTGCATCCATAGGTCAAAACGCAATAAAAACGGTCATTTATTCGCATTCTGACCGGTCAAAAAAACATTGACCTCGCAAAACAATAGACGTTAAACTTATATGAGTCACGAAAATCCGGCCCTATCCCCCGGATTCCATCGTTGAGCGGTACAGCTCAAAACTCCCTGTAGACTATGGCAACACGAATCGACGATCTTCTGCGAATGGCCATGAGCTTTGGCGCATCCGACCTGCACTTGCGAGCCGGGTCGTATCCTGTGATAAGGGTCACGGGCGAGCTGAAGCCGCTTTCGGGCGTAAGCCGCATGACGCAGGACGAGACGCTCGAGATGGCGTTCTCGATGATGTCGAACCGCCAGAAACAACATTTTAAGGAAGCCTTCGAGGTCGATATCGGTTACGGCGTGTCGGGACTCGGTCGTTTCCGCGTAAATATTTTCCAGCAGAGAAACTCGATCGGCATCGTCGCCCGCGTCATTTCGGACACCGTTAAGACTTTCGCCGATCTCGGCCTGCCGCCGATCCTGAACACGATCGCCGAGGAAAATCGCGGCCTCATTCTCGTGACCGGCACAACCGGTTCGGGTAAATCGACCACGCTTTCCGGCATCGTCGATCACATCAACCAAACCCGAAACTGCCACATCGTCACGATCGAAGACCCGATCGAATTCCTTCACAAGGACAAGAAATCTTTCGTCACACAGCGCGAGGTCGATGTCGACACGCGAAATTTTGCCGAGGCACTTCGCGGTTCACTTCGTCAAGATCCTGATGTCATTCTCGTCGGCGAAATGCGCGATCTCGAAACCATCGAAACCGCGCTCGTCGCTGCCGAAACCGGACATCTGGTGCTCTCAACGCTCCATACGCTCGACGCCCCCGAAACGCTGACGCGCATCATATCGGCATTCCCGCCATATCAGCAGAAGTCAATACGCATTCAGTTGGCAGGTTTGCTAAAAGCTGTCGTATCACAGCGTTTGATGAAATCAGCGAAAGGAAGCAGTCGCATTCCGGCGGTCGAAGTTTTGCGTTCGACACCGTTGATCAGAGACTATATCCTCCATGAGGACAAGACGGCTTCGATCAGAGATGCGATCGCCGCCGGCGTTTCGCAGTACGGAATGCAGACTTTCGACCAATCGCTGTTTTACCTCTACCAATCGGGCCTAATTAAGTTAGACGAAGCCCTCAGAGGTTCGACCAATCCGGACGAATTTAGACTACGTCTCGCCGGCATCCAGAACACAAGCGCGACATCGCGCGAAGAAATGGAAAAAATGAGCGGCGTTGGAACTGTAACCGATTACATTCAAAGAGGTTAGAGATCTCGTCAACTTTTTTCGGCGGCCAGAATGCATCATTTTGGCCGCCGATCCGTTTTTGCGCTGCAAAGCGCGTTCGGTGCGCTGATCTTCGCCCCGGGCAAATTCTCTCAAATGTTTATATTTCAACGGTTTTTCGTCGCTAAGCCTTGACATCAGCGCCTATTCGCGTGTACATTTTTCTATTACCTCATTGAGCGGACCGATAGGAAACCGGGCACATTCGTTGCGTTGGCCTTGCATCTGCTTTTGGGATGGCAGACCAAAACGAATGAATGCGGCTTTTTCGCGTTTCGGGCTATGAAGGTAAATTGTTGAAAACAAAGTATATTACAAGGATTTAGAACACGCGTAAATGAACAACGAGTTAACCCAGGACGCTGAAGAATCGGCAACGATCGAGAAAACAGCGGTAGAAACGACCGAATCAACCACCGCAACGGCAGAAACCGCTGCACCAACCGCAACCGAAGCTCCGACTGCAGAAGCAGCCGTCGAAACACCGGCAGAATCAGCCGCACCGGAAGTCGCAGAAGCGGCTCCGGCTGCTGAAGCTCCGGCCGCACCAGAACCAGTGACAGCACCGGCTCCGGTTCAGGCCGAGACAGCCGTTGATGACGATGATGCCGCCGGATCCGGCGAGATCGATTTCGGTGCAATTCTCGAGCAATTCGAGCAGGAACAGACCGTGTACCATCAGGGCGAGCTTGTCGAAGGCAAGATCGTCGGCATCACGGACCGCGGAGTTCTGGTTGATTTTGGCTACAAATCAGAAGGTTTCGTACCCGTTGAAGAATTTACCAACTCAAGTGGCGAAATGACCGCCAAGGTCGGCGAGACCGTCGAGGTCATCATCCGCAGCATCCATTCGGGCGACGGTGCACCGCAGCTTTCGAGAATGGACGCTCTCGGCCGTAAGGTATGGGACGAGATCGAGGCCGCCTTCAATTCGGAAACCCCGATCGTCGGCAAGGTCGTCGACAAGACAAAGGGCGGACTTCGCGTTGACATCAACGGCATCGAAGCGTTCCTGCCTGGTTCGCAGATCGATTCCCGTCCAATCCGCGGCCTCGATACATACATCGGTCAGGATATCGAAGCGAAGATCATCAAATTCAGCCGCCGCCGCAACAACATCGTTCTGTCGCGTAAGGTCATCACAGACCTCGTCGTCAACGAGCAGAAAGCCGAAACCCTCGCTAACATCGAGATCGGCCACATCGTCAACGGAACGATCAAAAATCTCACGGAATATGGTGCTTTCGTCGATATCGGCGGCATCGATGGCCTGCTCCACGTGACCGATATGTCCTGGGGCCGCATCCATCATCCGGGCGATCAGTTCAAGGTCGGCGAACAGCTCCAGGTCAAAGTTTTGAAGCTTGACCGTGAAAAAGAAAAGGTTTCCCTCGGCTATAAACAGCTTTTGCCGGACCCGTGGTCGACCGTTGTTGAAGTTTATCCGGTCAACACCAAGATCAAGGGCACAGTTTCGTCCGTAACCGAGTATGGCGTTTTTGTCGAACTCGAACCGGGTGTCGAAGGCCTCGTTCACGTTTCGGAGATCTCATGGTCACGTCGTGCGCAGAGCCCGAAACGCATGTTCCACAAGGGACAAGAAGTCGAAGTTCAGGTTCTCGGTGTTGATACGGTCGAGAAACGCATCAGCCTCGGCATGAAGCAGTTCCAGGAAAATCCGTGGGACATGGTCGATATCAAATACCCGATCGGTGCCAAGATCATCGGAAAGGTTCGCAATCTGACGGATTTCGGTGCATTTATCGAACTTGAAGAAGGCATCGACGGCCTCGTCCACGTTTCGGACATCTCGTGGGCCAAGAAGATCAAGCATCCTAAGGATGTTCTGAAGAAAGATCAGGAAGTCGAAGCTATCGTCACGTCGATCGACAAACGCGGCCAGCGTCTGTCGCTCTCGATGAAGGATCTCACGCCAAGTGCATGGGAAGGCTTCGTGGCAACTCACCGTCCGGGCGACGTTGTTCGCGGTAAGGTTTCGCGTCACACGAACTTCGGCGTGTTTGTCGAACTCGGCGAAGGCCTCGAAGGTCTATGCCACATCTCGGAACTCTCTGACGAGCGTGTCGAGAATGCTGAGTCGATCGTTTCGGTCGGTCAGGAAATGGACTTCAAGATCCTGCGTATCGAACCTGTCGATCAGAAGATCGGACTTTCGCATCGTGCAGTCGGCAAGGAAGATGAGCCGGTCGTCGATACAAGAATGTACTCGACCGAAGCAAAGGGCGGCATGGCTTCGCTGGGTGAGCTTGCTAAGCTGCGATTCGGCGGCGAGCCGGAAGCAGATGCACCGGTCGCTGAAGATCCGGAAGAGAAGAAGCGTGCGAAGGCCGCTGCTAAGGAAGCAAAGGCGAAGGAATTCGCTGCTAAGGAAGCTGCTGCCGCCGAAGCCGCCCAGGCTGAAGCCGAAGCTGAAGCCGAAGCTGCAGTCGAAGAGCCGGCAGCCGAGGAAGCCCCTGCTGAAGTAGCCGAAGCGGAGGAAACTCCCGCCGCTGAGACAACGGAGGAAGTTACGGAAGAAGCTGCTGCGACTGAGGAAGCTCCCGCCGAGGAACCAACCGGCGAGGCTCCTGCGGAAGAAGCTCCGGCTGTCGAAACCGAAGCCGCTGAGTCTGCTGCCGCAACAGAAGCGGCACCGGAAGCAGCGACTGAGGAAACACCGGTTGCTGAAGAAGAGTCTGAGAAAAAATCGGCTTAATTGCCGGGATTAGTTTTTCAATAAGGGTAATACCGGGAATCATATCTTCGGGAGAAAAGTGAGGAAATGACAAAAGCTGATCTAGTCGAAAAAGTCGCGCAGGAAGCGGACATGACCAAGAAAGATGCCGAACAGCTGGTCGAGATCATCTTTGACAGCATCACAGGAACGCTGAACAAAGGTGAGAAGATCGAGCTTCGCGGGTTCGGCAGTTTCCGTGTCCGCGAACGCAATTCACGTAAAGGCCGCAACCCGAAAACGGGCGAGGCGGTCGACATCCCGGCAAAACGCGTAGCGTATTTCAAGCCGGGCAAAGAGCTCAAAGAGCTTATCAACCAGAGCTAGTTAATTTATTAGACGCGAAACAGGAGACGCGGGACGAGAGACGATTGTCTCATGTCTTTCGTCTCCTGTTTCAGTTTTAGTTAGGAGAATATGGATATACTTTGGAGTCCCTGGCGATATGATTACATCACCAAAGGCGAGCCCGGCGAAAAAACCGGATGTGTTTTCTGCGATATCCTAAAAGACCCCGCTCCGGATGAAGACAAATTCATACTCAAACACACCGAATTCAATTTCGTCATCCTTAACATTTATCCCTATACGTCAGGTCACCTGATGGTAATCCCATACGGACATATTTCGACGTTGGATCAGGCAAGCAAGCAGGTCTCTGACGAATTCATGGATCTCACGAAGGCAGCTCAGGCAGCTATTTCTGAGGTTTACTCGCCTGACGGTATAAACCTCGGTATGAATATCGGGAAAGCCGCGGGAGCAGGCGTTGACGGCCACATCCATATGCACCTTTTGCCGCGTTGGGTCGGCGACGTGAATTTCATGACTGCGATCGGGCAAACACGAACGATTCCGGAAACGCTAGCGACTACCTACGAAAAGTTAAAGAAAAGGATTTAGAATCTTTCCCGCGAAATACGCGAAAGGGCGCGAAAAAAAGAATTCGGTTTCTTCTTTTCGCGTCCTTTCGCGTATTTCGCGGTCACATCTCCTAGACGGCGGATTCTATCTTTGGAACAACGATAAACGCGGCGAGCAGGTTGAAAAAAATCAGTCCCGTGCAGACGATCGGCGGCAGGAACGTAAAGTAGGCCATCACTACAAATACAAAAGCAAAGATGCCCAGGTTGATTCCGATGATACCGCGCATCACGGTCGGCTCGGTGTGCTTGAAAAGCAGATAGCCGTTCGTCAGGGCGGCGAACAGACAAAGGAAAGTAAAACAGGAACTTAGCGCCGTCATCAGGTTGTAGTAGGTTGGCGCAAACCCGGCTCCGGCGTCCATTTTGTACGTAGTCAGCAACTCGAGCAGTTGCCGTTCTGTATCAGTTCGCGGGACGGGCGTCAGAAACAGGCTGAGCGAATGGATAAGCCCGGTCAGAAGCTGAAATAACGAGGCCGCGGCGAACCAGAATGTATAGCGTTTTAGCATCAACGTAAATTACAAATTCTTCTCAAACTTTATTCCGCCACCTTTGCATCAGCTCTCTGCGGCTCGATCGAACGGTCAAATGCCTCGTCCTCGATCTCGCCGCCGGGGCTGATCGGAACGTCTTTCGGATCGGCGTATTTCATCAGGCCGCGTTCTTCGCTGTCGCTCTCGATCGACGGGAATTTGAACTGACCGCTCGTCGGCGGTGTGTAGCCCGGATAATCCACTCTCGAATGATAGATGGCGACGAGCGATTTGATCATCGATTCGCGGATCTGCGTTAGTTCACGAAGCGTCAGATCGCATTCGTCGAGCTGGTCATCCTGCAGGATCGCGTCGATGATACGGGTGACGATAAACCTAATGTTCTCAGGATTTGGCTCCGCCAGCGAACGAGCGGCAGCCTCGCACGAGTCAGCGATCATCATGATCGCCGCTTCCTTGAACTGCGGTTTCGGGCCCGGATAACGAAAATCGTTCTCAGAAATATCGTGAGGGTCACGAGCCTCAGCCTGAGCCTTTTTCAGGAAATAGTGCAGAGTTCGTGTTCCATGATGCTGCGGGATAAAGTCGATGATCCGCGACGGCAAGCCAAGTTCCTTGCCCAGTTTCACGCCATAGTTGACATGACTGATGATGATCTTCGCACTCTGCGTTGGTTTGAGTCGGTCGTGCGGATTTTTGTTCGACTGGTTCTCGACGAAATGCTCAGGAGCGGCGGTTTTGCCGATATCGTGATAAAGAGCTCCGATACGGGCGAGCAATCCGTTGCCTCCGACCACACGGCAGGCTTCTTCGGCGAGCTGGCCGACAGCGTGGGAATGCTGATTCGTTCCCGGAGCACGTAATGCGAGCTGGCCGAGGGCAGGCAGATCGGCGTTCGAAAGCTCGAGCAGTTTTACGTCTGTAAGGATCCCGAAAACGTTCTCACAGATAGGAAGCAGAACCGCGGTCACAGCCGAGGTAATAATTCCACTAGCCAGGCCGCAGGCGATGGCAAGCAGGATCGTGTTCAGGATGATCGGCTGCTGCGTGTAGGCGATCAATGCGATAGCCAAGACGGCACTTGCGAGGCCGACCAATCCTCCGGCGATCGTCACCGTTTGGCGGCTGCGATATCGGCCGATGCCGTAAACCGCGACGGCGGAAACGAGAGCAGAAAAGATCGCAAACTCAAACCCGCGCGGAGCAATAAATCCGGTGATAAAAGATCCGAATATTCCGGTGAATAATGCCGTCGGGCGATCGGCAAGCAGCGTTATCAGCAGGCTTCCGGTCGCGAATGGTACGGCGAACGACCACAACATCGGGTCGCTCAACGGAGCCTTTATATTCTGCAACGCAGTAAATTCAGCGAGCCGGAAGAAGATTGCTAGCAGCAGCGTCTGGACTACGATCACAAAGCCAAGCAATGCGAAGGTCTTTCGCGGCGTCAACGCGAGCCTTGGAACCACGCCGCGGTGCTGAACAAATTTCCACGCGAGCCAGAAAAATCCGCTGACAAAGATCAATATGCCGATGAACCGATTGATCTGCCGCGACGAAGCCGTGTAACTTTTGAGTGCTGCGATCTTTGTCAGCATCACGTCTGTGACAATGTCGCCCTCGTCGGCGATCTTTTGGCCGCGTTTTAGTGAGATGGTGCGAGGCTCGATGTTGTCCGCGGCCGATTGCCGTGCTGTGTCAGTCGCTACACTGTCGTATGAAACGCTCGGCTCGATCAGGATCTCGCCGGCAGTGTAGAAAGCCTCGGCTTCTTTTGGGGAAAGACTTTTTATCCCATCAAGACGCGTTCTAAACTTCTCACGAGCAGCTGAAAGCGGAGTCCAGTTGCTCTCGGGCATCGAGACGTTTGATTGAAGATTAGGTTTCGAGCGGTCAAAAACAAAGACCTCATTCTGAAAATACTGCTTTTCAGAATCGTCAAATATGTAGCCCTCAGCACTTTCCTTCAATGCACTTTGAACCGCATCAAGTTCGTTGCGGCTGAACGTGCGAGACGCCAGGGTTTTACCAATATCCGCTCCGCCCGCACCTGTCCAGTGCATTTCGGACTTTACGTCAGTATTCGACGGCTTGGAATTTGAATTATCATTGCCATGGCGCTGCAGCTTTTCCCACGACGAAATGAACCGCTGAACCGCCTGCTCCGCCTTGTTGGCCTCGTAACGAAAGATCGGTTTTACAGCTTTGCGTGATTCGTCCTTTAGTTTTTCGGATTCTTCGAGGTCGGTGTAGATTACGTCGGCCGGGACGATGATGCTCTCGCGAACAATATCGCCCTCCCGATATTGCTGCTCGCTGCCGATACGCCAGAACGGATTGTGAATGAGGATCGTCGTGAGGATACAAAAGGCCGCAAAGCCGACCCAGAATTTCTGCTCAACCGACAGTGAGGCGAACGGCCGCCCGACAATTTCGAGCAGCCACTCGAACCATCGCGAAAGCGGCGATCTGAGATCTTTTGTCCTTTTATTAGCCACGTAAAATATTTGGTTCGAGCCGAAGTTTTCCCTCGTTTTTCCTTCTTGTTCCGTGCCGTTCCGTGCGTTCCGTGGTGAAATCTCTTCACACGACCAGCCGCTTTTGTTCCAACTTCACAGAATTCCCGAAATTGAATAAAAGCCCAACTTTAAGACGGCTCACCTTTAGATAATTAATGATCTGGGACCAGTCCGGCGGTGTTAGCTGTACCAAAGACTTAATTTCGACAATTATCTCGCCAAAACACAGAAAATCAGCGAAATATGCCTTATTTAAAAGCTGCCCTTTGTATTCGATCCTTAATTCTTTTTGCTCCTCAAAAGGAATGCCGCGAAGAGTGAATTCCATGGCCAACGCTTCCTGATAAACCGGCTCAAGGAAACCGCTTCCCAGTTTGTAGTAGACTTCCATTGCTGCTCCGACTATCTCGTAAGTTTCTTGTTCGAAGATCAATCCTTTGCGTGCCGGGCCTATCTGGTCTAGTTCATTAAATGGCATTACAACTTAACAGTCGGAGTAAGAAATTAACCACGGAACCCACGGAATTGCACGGAACAAAGCCGGAATAAAACTCGGGACGAATAGCTTAATAACCGACATGCCCTGCCACCATTTCCGCTTTTCCTAACAATTCACCGATCATCGATACCATCGGCCGCAGGGTTTCGCGTTTGATAGCTGAAATTGACACGGTTGGTGCTTCGGTGTCAATAGAAATTTGCCGCGTCAGATTTCCGATCTCCTCCTTGCTGAGCAAGTCGGTCTTATTCAAAACGATCAATTGGGGTATCTTGCCAAAATCGAGGTCGTTGATGATCTTCGAAACCGACGCGATCTGCTGCAGGACTTGCGGATGCGAGGCGTCGACAACGTGGATCAACAGTTCGCTGTCAGAAATCTCTTCTAGCGTCGCGCGAAACGCCGAAACAAGTGCCTCGGGCAAGTCTCGGATAAATCCGACGGTGTCGTTAATGATCACTTCCTGATCGTACGGTAGCCGCAAACGACGCGATGTCGGATCAAGCGTCGCGAACATCTTTTTCTCGGCGTAAACCTCGCTTTGCGTGAGCGAATTGAGCAGTGTCGATTTGCCTGCGTTCGTATATCCGACTAACGAAATGATCGGTAAATGCTTCTGAACACGCTTTTTACGGCGTTCCTGTCGCTGATGGCCAAGATTGTCGACCTGCTTCTCAAGCTGCGCGATCTTGTCACGGACACGGCGGCGGTCAGTTTCGAGTTTCGTTTCACCGGGGCCGCGCCCGCTGATTCCGCCAGCAAGACGTGAAAATGCTGAGTTTTGCCCGATCACGAGTCGCGGCAATAGATATTTGAGCTGAGCCAGTTCAACCTGAAGCTTACCTTCACTGCTTTGGGCGCGCTGAGCAAAAATATCGAGGATCAATTGCGGACGGTCGATAACTTTCAGTTCTGTCGCATCGCTCAAAGACCTAACCTGAGCAGGCGAAAGTTCAGTATCGAAAACCAAGATGTCCGCTCCCAACCGCATCGAGCGGACTAGAAGATCTTCGAGCTTACCTTTTCCAAGCACGGTTTTCGGATCGATCTGCGGGCGTTTTTGAATTATTGTGTCGAGAATAACGACGTCCGCCGACATTGCAAGCTCTTTCAACTCGGCGATCGACTCGGTGGCTTCATCTGCATCGCCCGTTGTCACGCCGACGAGGATCGCTCGGTCGCGACCGGTCTGGCGATTTCGCCCGGTCAGACGGATGCGGGCCATTTCGTCTTCGAGCGAGTTGATGAGCGATGTGAAATCAGTGTCGAGCTGCGACGGAATGTTTGGTTCCAGGAATTCGTAAGGCAGCGATTGAGCTTCGGCCTCGAGGCTCTCGGCATTTGTCGGTACGAGATGAGCCGAATAGACCATTCCCGGCAAGCCGTCCTTTCGATCGACCTGAATGACCGACATCAGATCGAGCCGAAGTAGCGCAAGGTCGGTAAGGTCGTCCTGGGTCAGTTTTTCGCCGGAAAGATGAGTATGAACACACCGCAGGCCACGAAAGCGATCCTCGGAAACGCGGGCTCGGCCAAAATCGGGCAGTTCGATCGATTTTGCCGTTCCCACCATCACGTAATCGACCTGGCCTTTGCGGTTGATAAGAACTCCTACCTGTCGTCCCGTCTCGTGCGAGATCTCGGACATTTGGCGTGCGAGTTCGGGCGAAACTATCGTGTCCGCCGCAACACGACGCGTCGCAAGTTTTTCGATCCTTCGAAGCTGATTGTGTTTAAGACCTCGGGTAAACCCGTGAACATCACTGATAAGACGCAAACCTCCGTAACTATCGCAATTATACCAAATTCCGCGATCTCTTTTGCCAAACTTTGAAGTTGGACGGTTCGACCGTAAACTAACCGTATGCCGCCGCAGACCAAACGCCAACGCGAAGTGCTCGATCTGATCACCCGCCACATCGAGGCGAATGGCTATCGTCCGTCGTATCAAGGCATTGCAAAATCGCTCAAGCTCAGATCACGCAGCGGCATCGCTCGCATCGTTAAAGATCTCGAGGCTCAGGGGTTGCTCGAAAGGCAGCGGGAGAACGGGCATTTTGCGATCAAGATCAATGAACATGGCGGCACGGTCTCGGTAAATTGGCTCACTGTCCCCGGCAGTGATGATCTGGTCGCCTCGAAGCCATTGACGCTTCCCGCCTTTGTTATTGGGACATATGAGCCGGCAGACATGCGAGTTATGTTTATTTCCGATAGCTCAATGGCACCCGAGATCGATATAGATGACATTGTTCTGGTCGAATTGCGTGACTATTGCCGCAATGGTCAGCCGATCGTCGCACTTGTCGACGGCGACAAGCTGTTATTGAGAAGGTACTTCCGGCCTGGTTCCGAGATCGAACTCCATGCTGCTGACCCAGCCGTCAAACCGATCAGCCGAGCCGCAAATGAGGTCAAGATCATCGGTATTTATCGAGGCTTAGTCCGTCCGGCGGTTTAGTAGTGTATCCCGCACCGAATTTGCCCTGACACGCCTTTTTCGGCATACTTTTTATTTCGCCCGTGTTTTGAAGCTCGTCCGATACGGGCTTTTGTATTTGTATGACCAACAAACCAACACCTAACGCCAGTTATTCGCTTACCCTCAGAGTCAGAATTCACAATCTACCGGGAAAACTCGGCCAGATCACAACCGCTATCGGTAAAGCAGGCGGTGATATCGAAGGTATCGATATCGTAAATGTGGGCAAGGACTTTCTGATCCGTGACATCACGGTAAACGCCGCGAGCGAATCGCACGACCAGGAGATCGTCGAGGCCGTACGCGACATCGATGGTGTCGACGTCATTAACGTTTCCGACCGAACGTTCCTGATGCACCTCGGCGGTAAGATCGAGATCGCGTCGAAAATGCAGCTAAAGACGCGTTCGGATCTCTCAATGGCATATACACCGGGCGTTGCTCGTGTGTGCGAAGCGATCGCGAAAGATCCGGAAAAGGTATACAACCTAACGATCAAAAAGAACACCGTCGCGGTCATCTCGGACGGAACCGCAGTACTCGGCCTCGGCGACATCGGCCCAGCGGCCGCGATGCCGGTGATGGAAGGCAAATGTCAGCTTTTCAAGGAATTCGGCGGCGTTGACGCATTTCCGATCTGCCTGAATACCAAAGATCCTCATGAAGATAATTGAAACGATCAAGAATATTTCCGTCGCCTTCGGTGGCGTAAATCTCGAAGACATTTCTGCTCCTCGTTGCTTCGAGATCGAGGATCGCCTTAAGCAGGAACTTGATATACCGGTTTTCCACGACGACCAACATGGAACTGCGGTTGTCGTTCTTGCAGCCCTGATCAACGCTCTTAAGATCGTTGGCAAGACGATGGAGGACATCAAAGTCGTCGTCAACGGCGTCGGAGCCGCCGGAGTTGCCTGCTCAAAGATCGTAATGGCTGCCGGAGTGAAAAATATCGTCGGCTGCGACCAAACCGGAGCCATTTACGAAGGCCGCACCGAACACATGAACTGGGTCAAGGATTGGTATGCACGCAACACCAATCCGAACAAAGAGAAAGGCTCGATCCACGACGTTATCAAAGGTGCAGACGTTTTCTTTGGCCTGTCGGCGCCCGGTGTGATAAATGAGACGGATCTCAAGAACATGGCCAAGGATCCGATCGTTTTCGCGATGGCAAATCCGACCCCGGAGATCATGCCGGAAGATGCCGCCGGCCTTGTCGCCGTAATGGCGACCGGACGCTCGGATTATCCGAATCAGATCAACAACGTGCTCTGCTTTCCCGGTATCTTTCGCGGAGCGTTAAACTGCCGTGCCTCACAGATCAACGAGGAAATGAAGATCGCCGCAGCAACTGCGATCGCCGATATAATTGCCCCGGAAGAGCTGTATCCCGACTACATTATTCCTTCCGTATTCGACCGACGGGTTGGCGAGGCGGTAGCAGCTAGGGTCGAAGAGGCGGCGTATGCTTCGGGTGTCGCACGTAGGCTCCGTTCGACCTCCGACTCGGAATTCTAAAAAACACAAAAACGTTACAATTTATCGAACCATAATCTGATATTATGGTTCCCATGACGGCCGTTATACGTGAAAAACTAGACGCTTTGTCGATCGAGGAGTTTGCGAATACGATCACACACGGCTTCGGGTTGTTCCTGAGCGTTATCGGTTTTGCGGTTTTGGTGATACTTGCGAGTTTTCGCGGAGATCGCTGGTCGCTGCTTAGCTGCACGGTCTACGGCCTGTCGCTCGTTGTTCTCTACGCTGCCTCGACCTTTTACCACAGCACAACCTCACCGAGACTGAAGAAAAATCTACAGATCGTCGATCATTGCTGTATCTATTTATTGATCGCTGGCAGCTACACGCCCTTTGGGGTCGTGATCGCGGGCTCAACGTGGGGACGTGAATTGCTGTTTGGGATCTGGGCGTTCGCGGTCGTTGGGATATTGATCAAACTGATCGTTCGCGACCGCTTTCCGGCGATCAACGTTATCTCTTATCTTCTAATGGGATGGCTGGGAGTGTTTGCAGTTCAACCGCTGCTGAATACGCTCGGAATGTCAGCCGTAATTTTGACCGTTGCGGGCGGAATCGCGTATTCACTCGGCGTTATCTTTTTTCCGTGGAAGAGCATTAAGCACCACCACGCTATCTTTCACGTATTTATCCTGCTCGGCAGCATTATTCACTATGCGGCTGTCGTGCTGTATGTGGTTCCGCACGTGACCTAAGTCAGAACCGTCTGCGTAAGCGGGCGGAACGAACTCACGTTTTCCCGAACATTATTTCCTTCACGACCTAACCGCCCGCTTACGCAGGCGGTTCTGATTAGACCGTAAACTTGTACCCAAATCCATGTACGGTCTGAATGAACTGCGGATGCCGCGGATTCTCCTCTAACTTTTGCCGCAGCCAAGCAACATGAACGTCAACCGTCCGCGTCGTCGGCATCGCATCGTAACCCCAAACCGCGTCGAGCAAGTCGTCACGGGAATGAACGGAACCACGATTCTCGATAAAGAACTGCAATAAACGGAATTCCATCGCCGAAAGGTCGACAGGCTGATCGGCTTTAGTCACTTCGGCGCGTTTGAAATCTACGCCGATATCACCGAACCTGAACGCTCCGTTTGGAACGTTTTCGATATTGTTAGGCGAACGTCTTAACAATGCCTCGACTCGTGCGAGGAGTTCAATCACTTCGAATGGCTTTGTCAGATAATCGTCCGCTCCGAGCTTTAGCCCTAAAACCTTGTCGATCGTCTCGCCCTTTGCTGTAAGCATCAGGATCGGTGTGCTAATTCCCTTCTGTCGCAGGTCACGACAGACGTCGTAGCCGTTCTTTTTCGGGAGCATGACATCGAGGATGATCAGATCGAACTTTCCAGCTACCGCCGCATCAAAGCCTTTCTTGCCATCATTTGCCGAAGTGACATCAAATCCCTCGCTCCGCAGACGGTCCGTCAGCGTTATTATCAGGCCTTCTTCATCTTCCACTAAGAGGATATTCATTTGATAGCAGAACCGCCGGGCGGAAAAGTCGTTTTCAGGGATAGCGTTTGGAATTGTCGAGATCGTTCCGCCCGCTTACGCAGGCGGCTCTGACTTTAGCTCGATCGTGAACTTACTTCCCTTGCCGACCTCACTCGTTGCGAAAACCCGCCCGCCGTGGGCTTCAGCGATCTGTTTGACCAGCGAAAGGCCGAGGCCGTTTCCGTGGATCTGTGCGTCGACGACCTCTTTGGACCGGTAAAACGGCTCAAATATTTGTTTCAGATCGCTTTTAGAGATCCCGATGCCGTGATCCTCGACTGAGATCTTCACCTTTCCACCGCCGTTAGAGGCGGTAACGTTGAGGCGTTTGTCGCCGTTGCTGTATTTGATCGAATTTATTATCAGGTTTTGTATCGCCTGACTGACTGCGACAGAATCGGCTTTGATCACTGGCAATGAGGGAGCGATATTTGCGTTGACTTCGACTCCTTTTTCTTCGATCATCGGGCCGCATTCGGCAAGCGCGTTTTCCACGATCTCGCTGACCGGAGTCTCTGCAAAATGGTATTTCTTCTTACCTGAGTTCGCACCCGCAAAATCTAAAATCTGCTCGACCATAGCCGAGAGTTTCCGGCCTTCGCCCTTGATCAGCTTGCCGTAACGCGACACCTGGGCGTCTTCTTTCGCGACGCCGTCCGCCAGATTTTCACCGGCAGAATAGATCACAGCGAGCGGCGTGCGGAATTCGTGCGAAACCGACGAAACAAAATCGACCTGTCGTTGGGCGAGCATCTTTGCTCTCTGGGCCGAGAAAATGATCGCCGCGATCGCTGCTGCGAGTAGAAAAAGAATGCCGAAGCCGATCGCGAGATTTCTTCGCAAAGTATTGGTCAAATACGTTTCGAGAGAACCCGACGAATGCTGAACTGCGAGCGTCCACGCGCCGGGCTCAACACTTCCGGTTGTGGTCGAGGTGAAAACAGCGGTTCGCGGCTTTGATTCCCGTTGTACGGCGATCGCCATCCCGCCTGGCTTGTCGCTTTTGGTCTCGAATCGATTAAAACTGTGCGTCTCGATACGCGAATTCAGTATCACATCCGCTTTCTTCTCGCCGCTTGGCTGGGCATCAGAAGTGATCGAGGACATAAGTTCCTTGTTGCCAAAGAACATAAAATTTTCCGCCGACAGGCTGAGCAACTGGGCTTTTGCATCACTTGTGTCGCCGTTGATCGTCTGAAACACGGACTGGCCCGCCTTGTCAGTCACGGCCGTTCGAAAATCACCTTCACCAAAATACTTGGCTGTCAGGTCGGGCAATATCTTTTCTTTGATCGTGGCCGGATCGAGTTTTATTACCAAATAACCGTAACGGTCGGGATCGCGTTGAATGACTGGCCCGTGGTTTTCGGGGCCGGGGCCCGCGGTCGCCTTCACGATGATGCGGTCGAGTTTCGTCGTCATCTCGTGGATCGGCTGAACCAACGCAAACTGCTCGTCATAGATCGCGCGGAAAGTCTTGTCGTTGGTGAATTTAGCCTTCAGGTCATCGAGTTCGGGCGTCGTTTCTGTTGGCTGAAAGGTTCGGCCAGTACGGTCATATTTTAGAACGGCAGAACTACCTTTGGTCTCAAAGAAATAGACGTCAGAGACCAGATCCGGATACGCGGCTTTGTCACGCCAGAAATCGAAACGGTCGTTGAACGCCGTCCAGTCACGCTTTTTCCAACTTTCCGAATCGGTCTGCAAGTTGAAATATACGTTCTGTATCTCGCGGTTAAAATCGGACGCAAATCTATCTGCCTGTTCCTGAACACGCTTGTGGGCCTTCTCACCGTCCGACTCACTGATGTGACTGAGCCAGCTATATTGCAGCGTTCCGAGCAGCACTAGCAGCCCAACAAGCCCAACGGCCAATAAAATTGTAGACCACGAACGTTTCATAAATTTGTTCGTCGTTCGTTGATCGCACTTCGTTGCGAATTTCTCACATCTAGTAACCGTCAACGACCAACGACCGTCTACCTGAATTATGCAACTATCGATATTCAACAAACAACGAGTTTTCCGCACATTTTACATTCTTAACAATTTCTTTGCGTCCTCTTAATCACCTCGCTAGCGACCTGCTTCATACTCCAAAATGTCGAAAGTCAATATTCAATGAACATCGGAATTTTAAAAACCTCACTTTTTGCATTCGCCGCCACGGTCGTTATCACCGCGAATGTCCTCGCCCAGGACGTTGCATCGCTCGACAAAACGCCTACCGGCAAACGGGCATTAAGCTATTTCACCGCTTTCAATTCTGGTGATGATGCGAAACTCACCGCATTTTTTGCGGATTCGATTGATGCTGAGGCACTCAAACGACGTGGAGTCGAGCCCCGTGTAGCTTTTCATAAACAGGTTCGCGGTGATTTTCAAAAACTTGAGATCAAACGCATCGTCGCGGCGAATGAACGCGAGATCAACGTTCTCGCCCAATCGCCGTCGGGCCAGTGGGCTTCAGTGACGTTCGAGATCGAAGGCACAGCCGGAAAATTCGCAGGTGTCCGCGTTGAACGCATCGATCCGCCCGCTGAAATATCAAAAACTGCCGCTCCATCAACACTTGCGGAAGTCGCCCCTGCCGTCGACAAATATCTGGACGGCCTCACGAAAGCCGGTGATTTTTCTGGTACCGTCCTGATCGCAAAGGACGACAAGCCCGTATTTTCAAAAGCTTACGGCTTTGCTGATAACGAAAAGAAGCTTGCGAACAAGCTAGACACACGATTTAACCTCGGCTCGATCAATAAGATGTTCACGCGTATAGCGATCGGCCAGTTGGTCGCAACCGGAAAGCTCTCGTTCAGCGACAAGCTGATCAAAGTGCTGCCCGATTACCCAAATAAAGCAGCGGCGGAAAAGATCACGATCGGCCAACTGGTAAATATGACCTCGGGCATCGGCGATTTCTTTAACGAAAAATTCGAGGCGGCAGATAAAACAAAAATTCGATCGCAAAAAGATTATTTGCCATTTTTCGTCAACGAACCGCTGGCGTTTGAGCCCGGAACCGGAAAGATCTATTCGAATGGCGGTTATCTCGTGCTCGGGCTGATCGTTGAGAAACTCTCTGGAAAAACCTATTACGATTACGTCCGCGAAAACATCTTCAAACCGGCTGGAATGGCCAGCAGTGACTCGTACGCAATGGACGAACTGCCAGCAAATACGGCGGTCGGCTATATGTCGCCCGAACGCGGAAAACATTCACCGAACACACCGATGCAACCCGCGCGCGGGAGTTCGGCGGGCGGTGGTTATTCGACGGCGGACGATATGCTTCGATTCGCAAATGCTCTAAGAGCGAAAAAACTCGTCATCCCTGATGACAACGGCGGATTCCCTGCCGAATTTGACGCTGCCGGATTCGCCGGCGGCTCGCCCGGTGTCAATGCGGTCTTCGCCACGAACGGCAAAACCGGATACACGATCATCGTTCTCTCAAATTTCGATCCGCCAAGTGCGGAAAAACCATTCAGCCAAATTCGTGACTGGTTGAAACAATTGCAGCAATAATGTACAAACAACGGAGGTAAATTTTATGAAAAGATTCGCTATTTCGATCCTTACGGTCGCCGTGTTCTTCGTCGGCCTCGGAGCACTCGTTGATAACGTAGGTGCAAAATTCAAATCAGATGAGAAGGCTCTCGATCTCGTCCGCAAAGCTCGCATCGCCATTGGCGGGGATGCCGCGATAACGGCTGTTCAGAGCATGCGTATCGTCGGCCAGACGACCCGCACGATAAAGGTCGACGGTGCTGACCGCTCGGAACAGGGCGAGACGGAGATCGCTCTTCAGTTCCCAGACAAAATGATGAAGTCGGTCAAGATCGGCCATGACGATGGTCAGGGCAAGTTCGAAACGCGTATCGACAAACAGGTCGACGTCGTTGTTGTTGGCGAAGCAAAAGCGGGCCAGACGATGAAAGTCGTTGCCGACGGTAACAATGACGGTGCGGTTGCCCGTAAGATCGTTATTCGCAAGGACGATGGTACCGTTCAGGAATTGACCGGTGACGACGCTGCTAAATTTGTCACGAAATTAGATCACCCTGGGATGCCCGGCGAAGCTCACACGATCACGCTCAAAAAGAACGCTGACGGCACGATCGAGCAAACCGGCGGTGAAGCGGGTCAGCACGTTTTCGTCCGCAAGGCAGACGGCACGGGCGGAACGGCAACGTTCACCTCGAAGGACGGCAAAACGTTCAACATCGACGGTCATGACGTCGTGATGGCACGTACTGCCGGCGGCGGCGCGATGGGTGGAATGAAAGACAACGAACTTCTCCGCACCACGCTTAGCCTTCTTCTCACCGCTCCGCAGGGAATGGATGTCAGCTACACCTTCGGCGGCGAAAGCAATGTCGACGGCACTGACTGCAACGTCGTCGTTGCCGAGTTTGCTGGAACCTCATACAGAATCTCCCTCAGCAAATCGTCGAACCTGCCGGTTATGCTCAGCTACTCGGCACCGAAAATGCCGATGATCTTTGCCCGCACACTGGCTCCGAAAGCTGGCGAGCAGCTGAAAGATGTCGTGATCACTAGCGATCAGCCTGTCGTTCTCGAACGTACGATGGCACCTAAGATAGTTGACGATCAGAAAGGTAACGTGATGTTTACCAGCCGGGTCAAAGCTGACGGCGGACCGCTTGCCGAATACAACGTCAAATTCTCAGACTTCCGCGCAGTCAACGGCGTGCAGCTTCCATACAAATGGACGCGTACCGTCGGCGGCGCTGCTGATGAAGTTTTCGACGTGACAAGCTATGAGATCAATCCTGCCAACATCGCGGAGAAATTTCAGGACAACAACGTCAAGGTCAGAATGGCGAAGCCAGTGATCGACAACAAATAATCCAAGGTCGACGAGATCACCACGGAGGGCACAGAGTTCACAGAGCCTTTTAGCTCGACTCTGCGCCCTTTGTGATTTCAGTGGTGCGTCTAACCGCAATTCCCGCTATGGCAGCCTTTCCGCCATCTATAGCACCTTTTATATGCCGTTGCTCGGTAAAATGCCCGGCAACATATACGCCCGGAACATTCGTCTCGAACGTTTCCGCATCATAGACCGGAACATCGCCGTACTTACCCTGGCGCGTCTCGACTCCGAGCGATCGCATCATCGAAAGATCCGCATCTGAGCCGATCAGCACGAAAACTACATCGTTCGCGAGCGTAACGCGGTCACCGTTCTCGTTTTCCAACTCGATCTCGCCTGGCCGGATCTCTATGACCTTTCCGAGGAAGAATAGATTTAGGCAATGCTCGTTCAATTCCTGTTCCAGCGGCTGTTTGACCCAGTATTTAATGCAGCCCTGTTTCGGGTCGTTGTTTTCCCAGTCGGCACGAAAGATCGCGAGCGTCGTATCCGCCCCTTCCTGAGCCAGAAACAAAGCCGCCTCGCCCGCCGAATTCCCGCCGCCCACGATCAAGGCCTTTTTCCTGACCCACGGATACGTTTCCTTAAAATGATCAAAAACGTGCGGCAGATCTTCGCCGGGAACGTTGAGCTTTCGCGGATAATCCATCGCTCCGATGGCGAAGAGGATGTTTTTTGCCGAATAGGTGCCCTTGTTTGTTGTAACAACGAACGGGTCAGAACCGCCTGCGTAAGCGGGCGGAACGAACTTGGTTCCGACTTCTCGCTCGTTCTCACCCCGACTGCCCTGATCAGACTCGAATTGACCGACCTCAACGTCCGTTCCCCCCGCTGACGCAGGGGGTTCTGACCCAGCGGTTACGCTCAACACCGTTTCCTCAGTCTGAACATTCAGCCCATTGTCCAAAACAAACCGCACATAATACGACAGCAGTTCCTCACGCGTAGGCTTTTCGCGAGCGGGCTTGAGGTCGCCGTCGTTGAATTCGAGTTCGTTTGTGGTCGAAAAGACGGTCAGGCCGACGGGGTAGTTGTAGATCGTGTTCCCGATCAGGCCTTTTTCGATGACGAGATGAGAGAGCCCAGCCTTTTTGGCTTCGTATGCGGCCGAGATGCCCGCGGGACCGGCTCCGATGATGATGAGGTCGTACATTTGCGGAACGCGGACATCCTTGTCCGCAAGATTCTAAAAATTCGACGTAGTCGCGGACTAGGAAGCGGACGTTCCGTTGCGGTCTAATTCCTTTAATACCTCGGTTAATTTCTCGATCTGAACGTGCGTGGTTTCCATGGCCCGTTTTGATTCGAGATATTTCTCCCATTCGCCCGTGTTGGTCATCGCTTTGAGCACGTCTTCGTCAACCGCGTGCGACATCAGCACAAGCAGATCGCTCAGGGCTTCGTGGCCGTCGAGGAGCGATTGGATGATGGTGTACGCGAGTTTTGCGTTTGGAAGGTCGATGTCTAGTTGTTCCATATTAATTTGAGCGACGTTCATGGTATTGGATTTTCTGCACCTTGCGGAACGATCCACATTACGGTTCGTGTCTTTTTTTCCAACGGACCGTCTACGAACGTGATCCTTGTCGGATCGTATTCTCGCCAAGAAATCGATTTCATTATAAGTTTTTTCCGATCTCGTATGGCACGGGGGGTTCCGTAATTGATAACGTAGCCTCTATCATTCCCGATTCGCAGCAAGTCATGAAACGCTTTAATTTTTACCGACATTTGTTTGGCGCTAATCCGGCCAAATTCAGCAAATTTGTGCGCTTTTGGCTTTTCCCCAGCCTGTCCAAAACTAGCAGCAGCAAAAACAAAAATCACGCCAAGGGTGAGCAGTAAGACTCGCATATTGTTAAATCTCGATAAACGGCAATGACTTAACTCTGACAATTTTATCATCAACCATCAAATCAGTTCCTTCAGTGAGGAAATCGTACCGGACAAATGCGAGGGCGATGTTCCTGTCGAGTTTCGGGGAATAAACAACAGACGTTATTCGTCCAGCGTTTTTTCCTTCTGCCGTGGTTAGTTCCGCTCCGGCTAGGAACCAAGTCGTTATTGCTCCCGGTTCTGACAATAGTCCTGTCAAGAGCTTTGCCACGTGCCCGCGAAAATGTATTCTCGCGATGATCTCCTGGCCAATGTAGCAGCCTTTGTTGTAGGAGATCAGGCCGTCGAGGCCGAGTTCGGGAACAATGGTGGTTTCGTCCATGTCGATGCCGTATTCTGGGATGCCGGATTCGATGCGGAGCGTTTCGTAGAGGTCGTCGTCGATCTCGATTGCCTTACTCGCGGAGCGAGCTTAAGAACGGATCGATCTCTTCAACCGATACAAACACAGAGTTTGTTGTGCTTCTAGCGAAAGTCAGACCACCCGCTGACGCAGGTGGTTCTGCCCAGATCTCGAAATACCTGTACTGTTCCGAGAGATCCTCGACAAAAAAATCCCCGGCATACGTAAACCTAAACAGATTCGCAAACAGCTTTTCCCGCGTCGCTTCCTCGGTCTCAAACAAAAACCTGTCGCCTTGCCGCAAAACTCTGACGACCGCTAGCAAGCGTCCCTGAGCATTTGGAAATGCCGCGAGCATTTGGGCTCCGTCGGCGAGGATTTTCATGTCGTTGGTGATCAGGCCGTCGAGGAATTGGACGGCTTCCTTGCCCCAAACAGCGATCAGGCCGCGTTTTTGTTCGTAGAACGCCGCATTCCCGCTTCGGATCTGCTTGTAATTTTCTTGAGTTTCGACATTCATCGTTTATAGCGTACTGCTTCGGAATAAGTAATAAGTCATAACTGATAAGTTATAACTTTTCAGTTTTAAGTTATTACTTATTCCGGGGCATTCTGTCGTCTTAGCAACCATATTTGTTACAATCCTATTTAACTTTATTACGCCGGATACGAATTTACATAATGAGTCAAATTTCAGAAGCAGCAGTTTTAGAAGGCCTCAGCCAGATCATCGACCCGGATCTGCGGAAGGATATTGTCACACTCGGTTTTATTCACAACCTCGAGATATCGGGCGGCGATGTGTCGTTCACGATCATGCTCACGACGCCGGCCTGTCCGGTGAAGGAGCTAATGGAAGCTCAGGCCATCGACATTGTCAGCGGACTCGAGGGAGTGACAAACGTTAATGTCACGATGGATGCCGAGGTGCCGCAGGGACGCGGGATCAAGAACAACATCGCCATTCCCGGCGTCAAAAACATCATCGCCGTCTCAAGCGGCAAAGGCGGCGTCGGCAAATCGACCGTTGCCGTCAATCTCGCGGTTTCCCTTGCAAAAGACGGCGCGAAGGTCGGCGTCATGGACGCTGACGTTTACGGGCCGAACGTTCCGCTGATGCTCGGTACTGGCTACGATCAACCCGAGGTTTTCGAAGGTAAATTGGTTCCGATCGAGGCTCACGGAATCAAGATGATCTCGATGGCCGTGCTCGTTCCGCCCGACAAACCGATGATCCTTCGCGGGCCGATGCTTCACGGTGTCGTTCGGCAGTTTTTGACCGACGTGAACTGGGGCGAACTCGACTATCTGATCGTCGACATGCCGCCGGGAACGGGAGATGTGCAGCTTTCGCTCGCACAGCTTGTTCCGGTTCAGGGAGCCGTTTTAGTGACGACGCCGCAGGAAGTTTCGCTATCTGACGTACGCCGTGCGGTCAAGATGTTTGAGCAGGTCAATATTCCGCTGCTCGGCGTGATCGAGAATATGTCCTATTTCATCGCACCCGACACGGGCCACAAATACGACATCTTCGGCAGCGGCGGCGGCCAGAAACTATGCGACGAATACGGCATCAATTTCCTCGGCGAGGTGCCGATGGGCATGGAGGTTCGTGAGGGCGGCGACAAAGGAATTCCAGTCGTCGTCTCGTTCCCTGAATCGCCGCAGGCACAAGCCTTCGACAAAGTCGCCGAAGAAGTCGCCCGCCAGATCTCGATCGAGGCGATGAAGCCTGAGTTGGTCATTATGACACGTGCTTAGAATGCAATGAAAGATCTGCTCCGAAAAGGACTAGATGCTTACGACGCCCGGCAGGAAAGGAAAGAAGATGAACTAGCCGAACTCGTGGTAGGCAACGTAGATGCGTTGGCACACCGACCGACGCTGAAACTCTATGTCCTTATTCTGGCAAGTGTGAATATTATCTGCTGGGGCTTCGTAATTCTCGTCCCGCGTTTCGTTCTCGCAGCTTTTACCCAAATTTCTGAGGTCGATGATAAGTTTGTATTTTTCGGCCTCGCGATCCTTTTTGGCGTCGGAATGTGGTTGACCTACGCCATCTTTAGGTGGATATTTCCCGACCTTGAGAGCACGCAAATGAAACGCGAGGTAATGTCCGCGTTCGCCGAGCAGGAAAACTCTACTCGAAAAGTTCGGATTTGGGTCACTTCCGCTGCGTGCGGAGCATTGAATTTGTTAGCGTTGGCGATCGTTGAAGGGCTGTTGGTCAGCAATTGAACTCTTTGGATTGGATTCGTAATCATATTTACAGGAGTAGGAATAGTCATGAAGAAATTAATCGGAATTATCTTGATCTTCTCCCTGACGGTCTTGCCGGCGCTCGCCGATTACAAGATCACGCAAAAACGGACGATGGAGGGCATGGGCCAGGAGACGACCGTTTATTCTAAAGGCGTTCGCGAACGCCGTGAGACGAAAATGATAATGAGCGGCGATGCTGAGGAGCAGGCGATGATGGCCCGCATGATGCCGAACGTCACCCACATCAGCCAATGCGACTTGAAACAGGACGTTTCGGTGAACGACGCGAAAAAGCTCTACTTTGTCGATCCATACGACTGGTCTTCGCTAACGCCAGAACAAAAGATCCGTCGTCCAGCCGAGAAGGTGACGATCAAGGGAACAATGACCGTTTCGTCCATCGTCACGGATTCCGGCAAACGCCAGCAGATGTTCGGAATGACCGCGAAATGGCTCAAGCATGTGCAATCGATGGAATCGTCAGCCGACAGCTGCGAGGGCCGTTCGAATACGCGAATGGAAACCGAAGGCTGGTACGTCGATCTCGTCCTGCAGCAGGACCGCTGCCCGACACCGCGTATCGAAGGCCCAACCTACACAGGCGGCTGCCGTCCGAAAATGATCATCAAGGGGATGCAGGATCCGGGCTTTTTGCTCACCGGTACGATGAAAATGTACCTGGACGACAAGCTGCAAATGACTTCGAGTGTCGAGACGACAGCGTTGTCAAAAGCTCCGCTCGATCAGGCACTGTTCGAGATACCGACGGGATATACCGAGGCAAATTCGCTCGGCGATCTGACCAAAGTCGATATGTCAGCGATGGCGTCGATGGGCTCGTCCTCAAATCCATCAAAAACCGCCGGAGTTCCGACAGCGGCACGAATGGGAATGACGCCGGGCAAAAAGATGGTCGCGATCGATTTCCTGACGGGCAACACGTCGAAAATCGATCAGTCGTCGGTGCGAAACTATATTGCCTCGAAAGTCTCGGAAACCGGAATGGCCGGTGTTCCGATCAGTTCGGCAGCCGAGATCGGCGGCGGAATGTATTCGAACGTGATCTCGGTCGAGATCAAAAAGATCAAAGAATCGAGCGGAGCCAAGATCGGCGGGCTTTTCGGCAAGGTTACCGGAGCCGATGACGCAGCGAAACTCGGCGATACCGAAGCCGAGATCATGGTCACGATCTATGGAAAGGACGGCAAAACGGTCGCGGCATCGGATAGTGCCTCGGTCAAGGTCAAGGGCAAAGGCGATGACGCAGTCAGAGCGGCGGTCGATAAGGTGATCGGTGGTTTGCTCGAAAAGATTCGCTGATATCGCTTTCTCCGTGTTATCTTTAGATAGTTCACAAAAAATCTAACTGATACGGGAGAAATATGTCTTTGAAGCTCGTTCAACGTGTGCGGCAGAGTGTATTCACGCTCTGCCTTTTTAGTTTGGTAACTTCGTCGCTGGTCGCTCAAACCGGTGGCAAAAGAGCCCTAACAGCTCAGGATTTCGACGCATGGAAAGGCTTGCAGGGAGCCGCGATCTCGCGTGACGGCAAATTTGTCGCCTACGTGATGCAGGCTCAGGATGGTGATGGAGAATTCTTCGTCCGCAGCACATCCGGCTCGACCGAATACCGCATCCCGCGCGGCTATCGTCCGCCCGCACCGCCTCCCGACCCTGCAGACCCAGCGGCGACAGCAGCTTTCGCAGCCGCCGGCCGTCTGCTTCGCCCGGCGTTTTCGGCTGACAGCAAGTTTGCGTTCTTCAACATCGAACCCGAAAAAGCGGTCATACTAAAAGCACGCAAAGACAAGAAAAAGCCCGAAGACATGCCGAAAACGGCTCTCGGCATAATGGATCTCTCGAACGGCAAAGTCACGCGCGTCGAGGAAGTGAAAAGCTTTCAGGTTCCCGAGGACGGCTCCGGCTTCGTTGCGATCCTGAAAGAGGCGGGCAAACCGGAGCCAGCCGCATCCCCAAGCCCGAACGCAAACTCGAACACAGCCGCACCAGCAACTCCGCAGGCTCCGGCGAAGAAAAAAGATTACGGCACAACGCTGATACTTCGCCGGTTATCTGACGGTAAAGAACGCACGTTTGCGGATGTACTCGAATATTCATTTGCCAAAGACGCTAAAACCTTGCTCTACGCAGTTTCGTCGAAAAAAGAGGAAACGAACGGGGCCTACGCCGTAGTTCCGCAAACCGATGCCGCTCCGGTCGCTCTGCTTTCCGGCCCCGGAAAATACACCAAATTCACGTGGGACGAAAAGCAGGAACAGGCAGCGTTCATCAGCGATAAGGCTGATGCTACGGCCAAACAACCAAAATTCTCGGTCTATCACTGGCCGCGAAATACGGCAGCCGCTAGCGAAACCGTTACAGTCAAAACTGCCGGATTCCGTCCGGAATATGTTGTAAGTGAGAAGGGCTCGCTCGCATTCTCATTCGACGGCAGCCGCCTGTTCATCAGTAGCGCTCCGCCGCCCGATCCTGAACCGGATCCGGCGAACGCGATTCCTGAGGAAGAAAAAGTCGTTGCCGACCTCTGGCGTTGGAATGATGATTACGTCCAGCCGCAGCAGAAAGTGCGAATGATCGCTGACCGCGACCGTTCGTATCGGGCGGTTTGGCATATCGCGGACAAGAAATTTGTCCAGCTCGCTGACACGACGTTGGAAAACGTCGTGCCAAGTTCGACCGGGCTGTACGCCCTCGGAACTGACGACCGTGCCTATCGCATTCGCGGAACCTACGATCCGGGCTTCACCGATTACTATCTCGTCAACACGATGGACGGCTCGCGAAAAGTGCTGCGCAAGGAACAGGAGTTTGGCATGAGCTGGTCGCCTGATGCGAAATATGTCGTGTTTTTTGACGGCAAGGATTGGAACTCGATGACGATCCCCGACCTGAAGGTCACAAATCTGACGAGCAAACTCGGCGTGAAATTCACGCAGGAAGATCACGATAGCCCAAGTGCAGCTCCATCGTATGGTTTGGCCGGATGGAGCACGGGTGACAAACAGGTTCTGATCTACGACCGCTTCGACATCTGGCAGGTGAACGCCGACGGCAGCGGTGCAAAAATGCTGACCGGCGGCATCGGCCGAAAAGAAAAGACGGAAATGCGCTACGTGCGGCTCGATCCGGATGAACGTTTTGTCGAACCGGGCAAGGACATGCTGCTGCGTGCCGAAAGCGAAGAAACCCGCGATTCCGGATTCTACCGCGTCAAACTGGACGGCACACCGGAAAAGCTTGCGATGGACGCAAAGAATTTCACGACGCCAACCAAGGCTCGCGACGCGAGCACGATGATGGTCCAGGCTTCGCGGTTCGATATGTTCCCGGATGTGTGGGTAACCGGCGGCGATTTTAAGGATCTGAAAAAACTCAGCAACGGCGATGCTCAACGCGACCCGTTCCTTTGGGGAACCTCGGAACTGGTAAAATTCAAGAATGCCGATGGCGTTCCGCTGCAAGGCGTTTTGTTCAAACCCGCCAATTTCGACCCGAAAAAGAAATATCCGATGGTGGTGTATCTGTATGAAAAACTCTCGGATACCGTTCACAATTTCGTCAATCCGAACGTCGGCCAGAACGTAAATCCGAGCTTTTACACGAGCAACGATTATCTCGTCTTCATGCCTGACATCGTTTACAAGATCGGTTATCCGGGCAAAAGTGCGTTGAATTGCGTACTTCCTGGCGTCGATGCGGTCGCGAAGATGGGCTTTGTCGATGAGAAGAATATCGGCATTCAGGGCCATAGCTGGGGCGGTTATCAAATCGCTTACATGATCACGCAAACGAACAAATTCAAAGCCGCCGCGCCAGGAGCTTTGGTCGCGGATATGTTCAGTGCTTATAACGGAATTCGCTGGGGAACCGGTTTGCCGCGCCAGTTCCAGTACGAACGCACGCAGAGCCGAATCGGCGGAACTCCTTGGAATTCGACCAAGCTTTTCACCGAAAACTCGCCGCTTTTCTACGTCGAAAAAGTGCAGACACCAGTTCTGATGCTTCACAACGATGGCGACGACGCGGTGCCATGGTATCAGGGCATCGAGTTTTTCCTGTCGCTCCGCCGTTTGAACAAAGAGGTTTATTTCTTTAACTACAACGGCGAGCCGCACGGTCTGCGAAAGCGGCAGAATCAGCGAGACTACTCACGGCGAATGAAGGAATATTTTGACCACTTCCTGAAAGGTGCTCCGGCCCCCGAATGGATGGAAAAAGGAATTCCGTATCTGCAGCGTGAAAAGGAAAAGGAGAAATATCGTCAGCCGGCTGCGGCTCCGAAAAATTGATCGTGGAGCAAGTTATGCTTGTAATTTGGCATAACTTGCTCTATTATTTACATTAAAGTAAGGATTCGGCTTCACGCTGAAACCTACGTTATAAGTTAAGGAGAAAACAAAGAATGGCAGCAGTTGCAGCACCTTCAGTAGAATTAAATGTGACCGAACCGGCGATCGCCGAGATCAAGAAATTCCTCGCGAGCGAAGATGACCTGCCGGAAACTGCCGGGCTTCGCGTCCGCGTCGTACCGGGCGGATGTTCGGGTTTTCAGTACAGCCTCAATATCGAGGAAGAATCGAAGACCGGCGATTTTGTCATCGACAAGGGCGGCGTCACGATGTTTGTCGATATGTTCTCGGCCCAGTACCTGAACGGGATCACTATCGATCACACGACCAACATGATGGGCTCGGGATTCACGTTTGAGAATCCGAATGCGACCGGCGGCTGCGGTTGCGGAACTTCGTTCTCGGCATAACCGGCTGATTTTCAATGTATTGGACTAGGCTCGAAATTATTTTCGGGCCTTTTTCACGTTTTGGTGGAAGCGTAGGTCGATTGGGTATCTTCTGTAAACATACAAGACAACTGAAGGACGCTGAAGGCTCAAGGTGGGGTGTGGATGACAACGCCGCCCGCGAAAGCGGGCGGCTCGTTGGCCGAACCGAAACCATCAATTTTTCCGCTCGTTTGCATCTCCATTTCTAATGGGGCATAATACCTATTGTTAGTTTCAAGGTTATCAAGGGTTCACAATTTGAGGTTGCAATAAACGAGATTCTTGAAATTTCAGGAATTACTTGTTCGTTTGTTGTTTTATATGAATGGTGAGGCAATCGCTCATCTCCTCAAACTCTTCCCTGCCAACCGACAAAATTCAATTACTGGAGATACGATTTGATAGTTTTAAAGAAGATGCTCTTTGTTTCGGTTTGCGTCATCACCGCTGCCGTGTTTTTTACGGGAACAGCCGCTGCACAAGGCCGCGATCGCATAGTTAAGTCAACCGGAAGTCAACCGACCAACGCACCGATGCCCACACAACCGGTCGAAGTCGTAAGAACATCATCCTCACGCCCAACACTCACCAATTCCATTAACGTAGTAAAACCGACCGTCGATCCTGCATACGAACCGCTCGTGAAAAACACGGCTTCGTCGATGCCGACCAGCGCCGCGAGTATGGCCGCCGCAGGCAAAGCAGCATACGGTTCGGCAACTAGCGTTCGCCTCGACCAGGCGATCAAATCGCGTTACGGCATTCCATATCGCTATGGTTCGACCGGTCCGAATACCTACGACTGTTCAGGTTTTGTTTGGGCAGCTTTTCAGGAAGCTGGAATCCCTTTCACACGTGCAAGTGCACGCAGCCTGTGGGCTCAGTCGGAGCCGGTTTCGGGCGATGACCGCTTCAAGTTTGGCACGCTCGTTTTCCTGAACGGCCTCGGCCACATGGGAATCGTCGCTGACGAAAATGGTTTCTACCACGCGTCATCAAGCAAAGGCATTACGTATTCCCCTTTCAAAGGCTATTGGGCCAGTCGCATCGTCGGCTTTAGAAAGCTCAACCCGGAAACAAAATAAGTCAGAACCGCCTGCGTCAGCGGGCGGAACAAACATCAAGATCACGAATGCCGCCGATCGAGCGAATCTATCGGCGGCATTTTTCTGTTTGCTTTATATTCTTGCGGTTGGACACCACCCGCTTACGCAGGTGGTTCTGCTTTATCCCAAAAATCCCGGGCGGGGGTGCGGATCTTTGCATTCGTAGACGACCGCGATCTTGTCGATCGACACGTACGCGACCTCGCCGTCCTCGTCACGTAGATACAGCACGCCACCTTTTACATCTACGACGTCACCGCGAAAAGTCGCGTTTGTTCCGCAGGTCACATCGATCTTTTTGCTAAGCAATTGTTTTAGTAACTCTTCCATAATTTATCGATAATTCTATCAAAACTTACCAGCCATCGCCGCCGCACGGCCAGCTAAAACCCAGCGGCTCGGCTTACCGCGATCATCGCTTGCCGAAGCCGAAACGGTCGCAGACTTATTGGAATACGACAAAGCCGCCGCGATCAACGCCATGTCCTGCTCGACCTGATCCGGCTCGACAGCCGCTTTTCTTTCAAAAAATCTCGGAATAAACCCCGTGTCGAGTTTGCCGTCGATGAATTCCTGATCGTCCATCACCTCGCGAAAGAACGGAAGCGTCGTTTTGATCCCGCCGACCTCGTATTCCATCAGAGCACGCCGCATACGGTCGACCGCTTCTGCGCGGTCGCGTCCGTAGACCGCAAATTTCGAGATCATCGGATCGTAGTAGATCGAAACTTCGGCTCCCTCATAGATCCCGCCGTCGTCACGAACTCCCGGCCCTTGCGGCAAGCGCAGCCGCGTGATCTTTCCTGGCGAAGGTAGGAAATTATTCTCCGGATCTTCTGCATACACCCGGCATTCGATCGCGTGGCCTTCGAGAACAACGTCATCCTGCGTGAAGGAAAGCTTTTCGCCCCAAGCGACGTTTATCTGTTCGCGAACGAGATCGATACCGGTCACCAACTCGGTCACCGGATGCTCGACCTGGAGCCGCGTGTTCATTTCTAGAAAATAGAACGACCGGTCGAGATCAGAGACCAGAAACTCAACCGTTCCGGCCCCGACATATCCGACAGCTGCGGCAACCTTGACGGCACAAGCTCCCATTTCAGCTCGAAGCTCGGCTGAATTTATCGGCGAAGGAGCTTCCTCGATCACCTTTTGGTGTCGACGCTGGATCGAACATTCCCGCTCTCCCAGATGAGCGTGGTTACCGTGTTTGTCCGAGAAAACCTGTATCTCGATATGCCGCGGCCGGACGACAGCCTTTTCGATGTAGACCGCGTCATCGCCAAAACTCGCGAGAGCCTCAGACTGCGAATTCTCAAGCGCCGACTTTAGTTCCGACTCGTCCATCACGAGCCGCATTCCCTTTCCGCCGCCGCCAGCGGATGCCTTGAGCATTACCGGATAGCCAAATCTCGCCGCCGTTTCCTGCGCGTCCTCAAAGGATCGAAGTGGCTCGGTCGTACCAGGCACGACAGGTACGCCAGCCTCGATAGCGATCTTGCGGGCAGACATTTTGCCGCCCATTCCTTCCATCACCTCAGGCGGCGGGCCGATGAATGTAATTCCAGCCTTCGTAACTTCGCGGACAAAATCAGCATTCTCTGACAAAAATCCATAGCCCGGATGTATCGCCTCAACACCATTTTTAATGGCGACATCAATTATCTTTTCCCACCGCAAGTAGCTCTCAGCGGAAGGCGGCGGCCCGATATGAAACGCCTCATCCGCCATCCGCACATGCAAAGCATCTTTGTCCGCATCCGAATAAACCGCGACGGTCGCGATCTTCATCTCGCGACAGGCACGAATAACACGGCATGCGATCTCTCCACGATTTGCGATCAATATCTTCTTAAACATCTTATTTCGACGCTTCGATAAGCCCCGTTTTCACGGCATCAACGACCTTTGCCATTTTGACGTAATCGAGCTGATCTGCAGTATCACCTACAGTATGATAAGCCTTATTTCTAAAAAAAGCAGTATCAGTTACCATGAGCGCATCAAAGCCAAAATTCCAGTAATTTCTATGATCCGAGAGGTCGGTCCCTCCGATCTGAGCCGGAGCATTTAGCGAATACGTATCAAGTCCCTCGACCGATGACATCGAGTATTTGAAGCTACGCGTGGTCATTGCATTTGAAAAATTGCCGACTGCAGCAACAAAATTCCCTTTTGATGGATAAAGTAATCGCCCAAGGATAAGCGGGAAATTTTGTGAGTTTGGTTCATCAGTATAGAAACCGATCATTTCAAGGCAAACCATCAACTTCACGGGTGCCCCGGAATCGAATAGCGACTTCGCATGAACGTAACTGCCCATTTGATCGGTCCCAAAATACGGCGGCTCTTCGAGACTATATGCCACAAGGTCTACTTGCTTTCCGAGCTGTTCTTTTGAAAGTAGATTTGCCAACTCGATCAGCCCAGCAACTCCGCTCGCATTGTCATCCGCTCCGTATGTTTGGTACGCAGCATCGTAATGGGCTCCGACGATCATGCGAGGCTCTCGACCTTCTGCGAGAGTCAAAATCACGTTTCTATAATCCGAACCGTTAACTCTGAATGATTGCTCGGAAACCTTTCCGCCGGTTTTCTCAAACTCAGATCGAATATAATCTGCGGCGAGATTCAAATTCTGCAAATTCAAATGGTTTCGCGGGTATAGATCGTTCGAAAGTTTCTCGACATGGGTCCGCAGACGCTCCGAATTCGCGGTCTCGACCGTGTTTACCTGTTTGCTGAGTAAAGGCTGCGATACCCAAAACAGCAACGCGCAAATTGGAAAAAGGAGGGTTAGAAGGGTCACTGCCACACGCCTTAACAACCGACGCCGGCTCGATCGTTCTTCCTGCCATAGCTGCTGATTCGCGGCCATTATTCGACAACGGAGTTTCCTTGGTTTCTAGGATCATATCTGATCCCGACCTTTGCTCCCGGAGCGTAGCGTATCGGGTCGCGGCGTTGGTCGTTTGTTAAATAGTCTGAAGATTCGAAATCGACTCCGTTCAGCGTGTACGTGTAATAAACGAGTTCGTCGCCGGACGGTTCGATCTGGCTGTCGATGATGACGCCGTCGGTTATGCGGCCGGTCGCGAGCAGCATTCGGCGGCGCGCGTCCGGGTCGGGCTTCTTTCGGCGTAGGAGTTTATCGACTAATCCCATTTAATCTTCATCGAGCTCAAGCGGCGGCTTGTTGTATTTCGCTCGGAGCTTGTTTATAGCTGAAAGTACAGCGGGGCGTTTGATAATGCGAGCTTCGATAGGCCGTTTTCCCGGAATATCGAGAAAGATCACTCCCAGCAAGATCGTTAACACACCTTGTCCCGGAACGCCTGGGAGCGATAATACAATACCGAGCAGGATCAGGAAAACCCCGGCGATGTTCTTCGCAATGACCGCTCCCCAACGCACGAGCCATGGGCTGTTCGGCAAAAAATCGCGGTCGTGTTTCGAACTAAAATAATGCGGCGGAACCTTGACCATTACTAGCGCGATGGCCCCGAAACTTAAAGCGAGTGATACTAAAAAGAGTATCAAGCCGATAATGATCGTTTCCCAGGTAAGCGAATTCCAAAATCTGATCGCCCATTCGATCAATCGGTCGCGAAACAAGACCGCGGCAAAAACCAAGGTGCAAAACACGAGAGAACCAGCCAAAATGCTGATCCAGCTGAGCGAATGCCAAAAACGTGCCAGCCGGTTCATTTATTCTCTTTATCGTCCCGATCCATCTGCATTAATTTCGCACGGATGTAGATCA
Organism: Pyrinomonadaceae bacterium; assembly: GCA_047600985.1. Taxonomy (GTDB): domain Bacteria; phylum Acidobacteriota; class Blastocatellia; order Pyrinomonadales; family Pyrinomonadaceae; genus OLB17. The sequence goes on from JASGKA010000002.1 coordinate 2,594,853, forward strand.
TTCGCTGTATCAGCGTCCACATCGATCCGACCGCGAGAACCCACAATACTTGCGGCATCCGGTTCGCGAGGAACGCGGTTGACTCCCAGTTCCAGGTCGACAAGGCTCCGATAATGAACAAGACGACCCGTTCGGGACGGGCAAGAAAGCCAACATTCGCCTTAACTCCGAGCCCTTCGCTGCGAGCTGTTGTATAGCTCACAAGCACCGATGCGACCATTCCGATCCCCGCCAGAGCGACGTTCAAAACCGAGTGTTCAGGCGTGGTTCGGGAATAAAAGATCATTATCCCGACAAAAACACCCATGTCCGACAGCCGGTCGAGCGTCGAGTCAAGAAATCCACCGTAACGCGTCACCTGTCCCGACAGCCTTGCGACGTTGCCGTCGAGCATGTCAAACAAGTTCGCGAGTATCAACACGATGCCCGCCCAAAAGAACTCCCCAAAACCGAAAAGGACGCCGCACGCCAGATTTATTATTACGCCGATCGTGGTCAAAACGTTTGGAGGAATGCCAGCCGAAGCGAGAACACGCACCATCGCATTGATGATGCTCATCGCTCCTCGTCCTATGCTCGCTCCAAACATGTCTAGAAGTTCTAGGTTTCAAGTTCCAAGTTCCAGCAAAACCTGGAACCGGCAACTTGGAACTTGGGACTATTCATCGTCCTTATCGTGTATCGTTCTCAGCCGTGTGATCTCAAACGTGCGCCAGCCGGTCGGGGTTTTTACTTTGACCTCATCGCCTTCCTCGCGACCCATCAGGGCCTGGCCGATCGGTGAGACGGTTGAGATCAGGCCATTTTCCGGGGCACTTTCTTCCGAGGTGACGAGTTTGTACGTCACCTTCTCTTCTTTTTCCAGGTCGTACAAGACAACCGTCGAACCGTAAGCAGCAGTATCGGTCGGGATCTTCGAAAGATCGATCGAATCGACCTCCATCATTCGCTGATGAAGCTGACTGATGCGAGCCTGAACCATTGACTGGCGCTCTTTCGCCGCCTTGTATTCAGCGTTTTCCTTGAGATCTCCAAATTCACGTGCGTGCTGGATATCTTTCGGCAGTTTGAAATGCAATTCGTGCTCAAGCACTTCCAGTTCGGCCTGTAATTTCTTTTTTACATCTTCCATAAAATCTTAATCGTGGGTGATATACGTGGTCGGAGCACTCGCCGCAACGCGCGAGTTCGATTTGCCGTTCTCTGCGATCTTGGCTTCCTTCGGAGCGGCGAATGAGATACCGATATCTCTCGCTGTTCGCACGAGCTGACCGTCGACCGGAACCGTTTTGATATTCGTACAAGCTTCGTCGAGCGGTACGGTTATGACGTTGCCCGCCTGAAGCGCGACCATTTTGCCCGTCTCGCCGTTTGCGAGGGCCCGGACCGCACACGCACCAAAATTCGTACCGAGCATTCGATCGAACGCGTTCGGGCTGCCGCCACGCTGCAGATGGCCGAGCACGACACAACGGGATTCTTTGCCGGTCAGAGTCTCAATATGCCGTCGCAGATATTCGCCGACACCGCCAAGCCGACGCGTGCCCGAATCTTGATACATCTCCGACTTACCAACCTCGACCGCTCCTTCAGCAACGACAATATTTGTAAATCGCGACCCGGCCTTTTCACGTGCCTGAACCTTTCGAACGATCGCGTCAAAGCAAAACGGTATCTCAGGCAGCAAAATAATATCCGCACTTCCCGCGAGCCCCGCATGCAAGGCGATCCAGCCGGCGTTGCGTCCCATGACCTCGAGGATCATTACGCGATCATGCGATGCGGCAGTCGTGTGCAGACGGTCGAGAGCCTCGGTCGCGATGTCGATCGCGGTCATAAATCCGAATGTAAATTCGGTTGCCGCCAGATCGTTGTCGATCGTTTTCGGTACGCCAATGACCGGAAACCCGCGTTTGTGAAATTGCTCTGCGATCCCAAGTGTGCCTTCGCCGCCGAGTACGATGAGGGCTTCGATGCCGAGGATGTCGAGGTTAGCGATCGCTTCGCCGATCGGCATTTCGGGATATACTGGAACGCCGTTTACGTTCTTAACAAAACTGCCACGATTTCGCGTCCCGAGGATCGTACCGCCGCGAGGCAAAATTCCGCTCACACTTTTCTGCGTCAACTGCACAGTATGCGTATCGCCGAGGATGCCTTCGAAGCTGTCCTCGATACCGATACACTTCATTCCATACTCGCCGATCGCGGTTCTCACCACCGCTCGAATTACTGCATTGAGGCCCGGCGCATCACCGCCGCCGGTCAGGATTCCAATCTGTTTATACATAGAAGAACTGTGCGTTAGAAGCAAAAAGATATTCTACTCCACGCATCGACAAATGCGAAGAGTCGGCATCTTCGGCGGCCCCGAACACTTTCTACTTCAGATTCTGTGCAAACGTCGCAACCAAGTTTGCGGCCTGCGGCATAACCTCGATCGCTTTTAGGATCTGCGGATCTGCCTCGAGCAAGACCTGCGCACCAGCTTCGGTGGAATAGTTCGCCGTCGCAAGTTCCTCGCGTAGCCGACGTCGGGCATAATCCGCTTGGCTATCGATATTTTCTGGTGTCAGACCGTTCTTTTTGTCAGCGGCGGCAAAAGCCTTGAATGCGTCGTAGATCTTGTCGTTCACGGAAAACTCATTTGGCTGGAGTGTCGCCTTGAAATTCTGTTTTTCTACCTTGAAGCTCTCGAGCCCGCCGATCCGCCCGGCTACCAGTTGACGAGTAAAAAAGAACGCCGCTTCAGCAATACGGCCTTTAGCCGCGGTAAATTTGGCTCCGTCGGCGATCACATCCGGTTCGATGCCGCGGCCGCCATACAAGACGCGGCCGTCAGGAACTGTCACCGGGCTTCCGGCAGGTTTCGGCTTAACGTCAAGCTCGGCGTTTTCCGGGATATCATCGCCGTGAGTGTAATAGTCGTAGATCGAACCGCTCGAATAGTCACGCTGTAACGAACGGCCGAATGGCGTGTAATACCGAGCCGTCGTAAGCGTTAATCCCGTTCCGTAGGGCAAGCGAAAGACCCGCTGAACAAGGCCTTTGCCAAAGCTGTCGTTACCAACAAGCACGCCACGTCCGTAATCCTGAATGGCACCCGCAACGATCTCCGATGCCGATGCGGAACCACTGTTTACCATCACAACCAGCGGAAAATTCTCGTTCCCGCCCGTCGAACGAAGTTCCCGAACTTCCTGTCCGCTGGCACCTTTTACGGAAACGACCACCTGGCCGCCCGGAACAAACTTGCTCACCACAGCGACCGCCTGCTCAAGAATTCCCCCCGGATTTCCGCGAAGGTCGAGGACGAGGCTCTTCATTCCCTGCTTCTTGAGATCAGCGATCGACATCGACAGCTCTTCCGCCGTCGTTTGTTGGAAGCCACCGGTGAGTCCAACATAGCCGATGCCATTCGGAAGCATGAACGTGTTGCGAACTGAGGGGAATGGCACGCCGCCGCGAACTATATCGAGTTCGAGCGGACTAGTGTTCCCTACGCGATCGATCTGAACCTTAACCGTCGTGCCCCGCTCGCCGCGAACATTTTTCGAGAGTTCTGAGCTTGTCCAATCCTTCGCGTCCTTACCTTCGACCGTGACAAAACGATCGCCGTATCGAAGCCCGGCTTTGTCGGCGGGTGTTCCCGGAACGACCGATTGTACGTAAACGCCATCGCGATGCTGCAATATCGAGACGCCGATGCCATAAAACTGCGACGACTGATCTTCGTTGAGTTTTCGATATTCGTCCGCCGTGAAAAACGACGAATGCGGATCGAGAGTCCAGAGCATACCCTGGATCGAACTATCGTTCAGACGTTCGAGATCAACCTTACCTGAGTATTCCGTCTGCAAAACGCTGGCCGCTTCTTTGTAGTCTGCAAGCAGCGTTTCCTTGGTGATCTTTCCTTCTGCGGCTGAACGGGATGGCATTCTGCCAAACAGACCTCCGAGGACTGCCCCGAAAACTATCAGGATGATCGCAAAATAGGTGAATCTTTTACTCATAATCGCACCGAACGCTTTTATCAATATAACATAGACGCAGTCGCTCAAGTGATGGGTTTGCCCTCAATATTATCAGGCTAAATTTACTTTTCGCGACCAAAAATTTACCATTACACTTTTGTGAAATGAAACCTGATATCTCGATCGTCATTCCCGCCTACAACGAAAGCGAACGCCTCGGCACGCCGCTGAAAACTATCCTCGAATTCGTCTCATCGAAAAATATCAATGCCGAGGTTATTGTGGTCGACGACGGCTCATCTGACGATACTGCACAGGTCGCTGAAACAACGTTTGTCGCAACGCCTTCGGTCGAAACCAACGTCATTAGATACGAAAAGAACCGTGGGAAAGGTTTCGCAGTGAAGACGGGTTTGATGGCCGCGAGAGCTGACGTCGCACTGTTTTCGGACGCCGATCTGTCGACGCCGATCGAAGAGATGTCGAAGCTGGTCGATCCGATAAAGTCGGGCGAATTCGACGTGACGTTTGGTTCGCGAGCGATCGATCGTTCGCTGATCGGCACGCACCAGCCTTGGCGTCGCGAACAGGGCGGCCGTGTGATGAATCTGATCATCAAGACTATGTCGGGCTTGAAATTTTACGACACGCAGTGCGGTTTTAAGGCGTTCAACATGGTCAAATTCCGCCCGCTGCTCGATGTTATGCAGATCGATAGATTCGGTTTCGATGTCGAATTTCTCTTCGTCGCCAGTTACCACAAACTCCGGCTCGCCGAGATCCCTGTACGCTGGAACGACGTTGAGGGTTCAAAGGTCAGCGTATTTCGCGACACTCGCCGAATGATCAGCGAACTTAATCAGATCCGTCGAAGTGCGAAAAACGGAACATACGATCTGAAAGGATAGGTGACAAAATGACCGCAAAACTAAACGTCAACATCGACCATGTCGCCACCGTTCGTGAGGCCCGCAAGACCATCGAGCCGAGTGTGGTCGCCGCTGCTCTAATTTGCGAACAAGCTGGAGCTGATGGCATCACCGTCCACATTCGCGGCGACCGGAGGCACATTCAGGATCGCGATATAGAGCTGCTTCGTGAGGTCGTTACGACCTATCTGAATGTGGAAATGGCCGCGACCGATGAGATGGTCTCATTCGCGGCGAAAGTCCTGCCTGACGCCGTCTCACTCGTTCCGGAAAGCCCGAATGAGATCACAACCGAGGGCGGGCTCGATGTCGTCGCCAATTTTGAGAATGTGCGTTCGGCGTGTGAGCAGCTCAAATCGGCGGGAATATTTGTCAGCATCTTCATCGACCCGGAAACCGCTCAACTTGATGCCGCAAAACGGGCCGGGGCACAGCAGGTCGAACTTTGCACCGCCGAATACGCCGAGCTTACGCTTTCATCGCGTTCCGCTCACGGAACCGGCCACCAAAAGGCCTCGGCAGAATTGATCCGTATCAAAAAAGCTGCCAAACACGCCGCCGACCTCGGCCTGATAGTCGCCGCCGGCCACGGCCTTACGACCCGAAACGTCGGAGCCCTCGCCGCGATCCCTGAGATCACCGAATTCAACATCGGCCATCACATAATTTCGCGTTCGATTTTTATCGGCCTTGATCAGGCTGTGCGAGAGATGGTCGATGCCATTGCATTCGAATAAGCAACTTCGAAAACAAAGAAGGATCCGCAGCTTTTTAAGAGTTGCGGATCCTTTTTCACATTGCTCGGAACAGTAATTACTTGAGCGACGACATATCGATTGAGAACCGATATTTCACATCCGATCTCAGCATACGGTCGTAGGCCTCGTTGATCTTGTCGACCGGAATGACCTCGACGTCGGCGGTGATGTTGTGTTCGCCACAGAAATCGAGCATTTCCTGGGTTTCGGGCAGGCCGCCGATCGGTGAGCCCGAGATGCTGCGACGGCCGAAGATCAGGCCGAATGCCGCGACGGGTAGCGGTTTTTCCGGAGCACCGACAAGCGTGATGTTGCCGTCACGCTTGAGCAGATGAATGTAGGCATTGATGTCGTGGTCCGCAGAAACGCAGTCGAGGATAAAGTCGAAGGTTCCCGCGTGAGCGGCCATTTCGTCGGCGTTCTTCGACAAAACGACCTCATCAGCTCCGAGCTGCATCGCATTTTCACGTTTGCTCTCAGACGTTGTGAAAACGACAACGTGGGCACCAAAAGCGTGCGCAAATTTTACGCCCATGTGACCGAGTCCGCCGAGACCGACAATACCGACCTTTTTGCCAGGCCCGACGTTCCAATGTTTCAGCGGCGAATAGGTTGTGATGCCAGCACACAGGAGCGGAGCGACCGCAGCGAGTTCCAGATTCTCAGGAACTTTCAAAACAAACCGCTCATCGACGACGATGCTGTCAGAATAACCGCCGTACGTCATCGGTGCGGTTTCGTTGTTATCGGGCGAGCCAAATGTCATGACCATTCCCGGGCAAAACTGCTCGAGGCCGTCCTTGCAGTTAGGGCACGTGCGGTCGGAATCGACCAGACACCCGACGCCGACGAGATCGCCAGCCTTGAATTTCGAAACAGCCGAACCGACCTCGGTCACGCGCCCGACGATCTCATGACCCGGAACGCATGGATAAACCGTCGGCATCACGTCGTGCCATTCATCACGAGCGTAATGCAGGTCCGAATGGCAGATGCCGCAGAATAGAATTTCGATCTTGACGTCCGATTCCTTCGGATCGCGGCGTGCGATCGTGGTTTCGGCCATTGGTGAAGCTGCACTCTGGGCAGCGTAAGCTTTTGCGTTGTACATTATATTTTTATTACTCCTAAAATAATTTCTCGTTACCTGTTAACCATCTTCTGCGAAGCCCCGCCGTACCGTTCGCCTTGCACTTCGATTTGCGAGGTGAGGCTTTCGATCTCGCTCAGATCAGCCGCCGTCAACTCCACATTCGCAGCGGCGATATTTTCTTCCAGGCGGTGAACCTTCGTCGTTCCAGGGATCGGGACGATCCACTCTCTTTGAGCCAGGACCCAGGCAAGAGCGATCTGCGCGGGCGTCACATTCTTTGCCTCAGCGAATCTCGCGATCAGGTTCACAAGTTCCTGATTTGCCTTTCGTGCCTCAGCCGAGAATCGAGGTGATGTATTCCGAAAATCCGTGGCGTCGAAAGCCGTAGAATCGTCGATTTTTCCCGTCAAAAATCCTCGACCAAGCGGACTGAACGGCACGAATCCGATCCCGAGTTCCTCGAGAACCGGAAAGATCTCGTCCTCAGGTTCACGCCACCATAGCGAATATTCGCTCTGCAACGCCGTGACCGGTTGGACCGCATTTGCCCGGCGGATCGTGTCAACACCAGCCTCGGAAAGCCCGAAATGCTTTACCTTGCCGGCCTCGATCAGTTCCTTAACGGTTCCCGCGACATCCTCGATCGGCACCGACGGATCGACGCGATGCTGATACAGCAGATCGATGTGATCCGTGCCGAGCCGTTTGAGCGATGCTTCGACGGCTTGGCGGATGTGCTCTGGACGGCTGTTGAGCGGCGGATCTGAATGCTGCGTGCCGTCCGCATCGATATTGAAGCCAAATTTCGTCGCTATCACGACCTGATCGCGAAACGGGGCGAGAGCCTCGCCGACCAGTTCCTCATTCGCGAACGGCCCGTAAACCTCAGCCGTATCAAAAAACGTCACGCCACGCTCGACCGCCGAACGGATCAGATCGATGCCATCCTGACGCTCGACCGCCGGTCCGTAGCCAAAGCTCAAGCCCATGCAACCGAGCCCGATCGCCGAAACCTCAAGACCTTGTTTTCCTAGTTTTCTTTTATTCATAATTGCCTCTCGCTAATATCAATAAATTTCCTTCGTCATCGAGCGTCTAAAACTCGTCGAGAGAATTGCCGAAGAGTACCAAACTAACGTTTCAAGAAAGTGAAAGAACTTCATATATCTCCTCCAGTCATCAATTTCATTTCGCTCATCATGTGAACAAGAATAACCGTCCAAAACCGCTCGGCGATATTACAATACTCGCGAATGATTGCACGATCCTGCAAAACACCCCGAACGCCTATTCCCAAGCCCGTGAAAACGGAGTAAGCTGAATTCATGAGTAAAACTGCTGAAATAACAGTAAATAACAGAGCAAACACGAGTCGACAGGAACTGGCAGGACTTATTGGAGAGAAATTCACTGGACTTGGGCTATTGGAGATTTTTCCAGGTGTCGGTTTAGCCCGCGCTTGTTCGCCGACGCAAGCTTTGCACTCGGTATTCACGCCAGCTTTCTGCGTGATCGCTCAGGGAAGCAAAAAAGTCGTGCTTGGCGAAGAGACGTTTCAGTACGACACGGGCCACTATCTGATCGCAACTGTCGATCTGCCGATCGTCAGCTACGTTCTCGAATGCTCGGAAGAAAACCCGTATCTCAGCTTCAAGATGGATCTCGAACCGGCCTTGATCGCCGACGTTTTGATGACATCGGGGCTCGACCTGAATGAGAATGGATGCGTAAAAGCAATGGATGTCAGCCCCATCGACGAAGACCTGCTCGACGCTGTTGTTCGTATCGTTCGTCTGCTCGACAAGCCCGACGAGGCACAAATGATGCTGCCGCTGATAAAACGCGAGATCATTTTTCGCCTGCTAAAGGGAAATCAGGGCGGCCGCCTTTTGCATCTTTTCCAGTCTCGCGAAGACCGCCGTATTTCGCGCGCGATCGACGATCTGAGGAAAAACCTCGACCGTCCGCTGCGCATCGAAAACATCGCCCGCGACCTGGGGATGAGCGTTTCGGGCTTTCATCATCATTTCAAATCGGTGACGGCGATGAGCCCGCTGCAGTTTCACAAGCAGATCCGCCTTCAGGAAGCCCGTCGCCTGATGCTCGGCGAAGACCTCGACGCCGCCACCGCCGGCTTCCGCGTCGGCTACGAAGACCCGTCATACTTCAGCCGCGACTACAAAAAACACTTCGGAGTCCCGCCGCAGCGTGATGTCTCAAATCTGCGCTCCAATTTTGAAACCTCGCAACAATAACGTTCGACGACAACATTATTGAGCTCTTTCGCTCCAATAAAAAGGCTCGCGGCTGCAATGGCTTACCGCGACTACCAGAATATCGCTTTTTCTGATCTCGTAAATAATTGCGTACGGGAATCTTCTGGTTAGGCACCGTATCGTATTTTCCGACATTTGAGGCCACGCCGCCGGCCTCAATAGGATCCGATTTATCGTACCGTAAACCTCTCGTGAGAACCGCAGACCTAAGCCGTCGCGACATCGTTCGTAAAAGGCAATGGCTTCGATAAATTCGGTTCTGCCTTCTGGATGAAAATCGAAAGTCATTTGCCAAAACGCCGCTCGATCTCCGCAAAGACCTCTTCGCCGGGAATCGTCTTAACTTTGCCAGAACGAACCTCTTCGACTCGTCGCTCAGCTTCGATCTTCCAGAGTTCGTCGATTTCCTTTTGGCGCGGGTACATGCTGTCGAGAAGGCGATCAACGAGCATCGCTTTCTCATCTATCGGCAATATTTCGGCCATCTCGATCAGTTGCTCGGTTTGGGTAGTCATAAGTTTCTCCTTCCTCGATCATATCGCACCTAACTGGCCTCCCGCTTAAACAGGCGGTTTTGACATTCCTCTGGAAAGTTCGTCACTAGAGTATCATTTTCAAAGCCTGCCCTGTAAACGATTTCTTCACCTTCGCCACTTCTTCCGGAGTTCCGGTCGCGACGATCTTGCCTCCGCCTGAGCCGCCTTCGGGGCCGAGGTCGATGATGTGGTCGGCGGATTTTATTACGTCGAGATTGTGTTCGATGACGATGACCGTGTTTCCGGTATCGACGAGCCGCTGCAAAACCTCGAGCAACTTGTGAACGTCGGCAAAATGCAGTCCGGTCGTCGGCTCGTCGAGGATGTAGATCGTCTTGCCCGTGGCACGTTTCGAAAGCTCTTTCGCAAGTTTGATCCGCTGAGCCTCGCCGCCTGAAAGCGTGGTCGAGGACTGGCCGATCTTTATGTAGCCGAGGCCGACGTCGAGGAGCGTTTCGAGGATCTTTTTGATCGGCGGAATGTTTTCGAGCAGCGGCAAAGCGTCTTCGATCGTTGTTTCGAGCATGTCAGCGATCGAGAGGCCTTTGTAGCGGACGGCGAGCGTTTCGCGGTTGTAGCGATGGCCGCGACAGACGTCGCAGGTGACATAAACGTCAGGCAGGAAGTTCATCTCGATCCGCTTCATTCCGTCACCCTCACACGCCTCGCATCGTCCGCCTTTGACGTTGAATGAGAATCGTCCCGCCTTGTAACCGCGTGTCCGAGATTCCGGCAGCATCGCGTAAAGCTCTCTCAAAGGTGTAAACAATCCCGTAAACGTCGCCGGATTAGAACGCGGCGTGCGGCCGATCGGTTTTTGGTCGATCTCGATGATCTTGTCCACCAGATCGAGGCCTTCGACCGAGTCGTGTTCGAGCGGCTCGACGGCGGATCTGTAAACGTGTTTGTAGAGTGCTGGATAGAGAATTTCCTCGACCAGCGTCGATTTTCCCGAACCGGAAACGCCCGTCACGACCGTCAGCAGCCCGAGCGGGAATTCCGCGTCGATATTCTTCAAATTGTAAGCTCTCGCACCTTTTACTTTGATGCGTTTGCCGTTTGGAATGCGGCGAACCTCGGGAACGTCGATGCTGATCTCGCCGCTCAGATATTTTCCGGTCAGCGATGTTTTTGACTTCTCAATGTCTTTCGGTTTGCCGATCGCGACGACTTCGCCGCCGTGAGTTCCGGCGAGCGGGCCGAGATCGACGACGAAATCTGCCTGCTCGATCGTTTCGGCGTCGTGTTCGACGACCAGCACAGTATTCCCCAGATCGCGCAGCATGTGGAGGGTCTCAAGCAGCCGCTGATTGTCACGCGGATGCAGCCCGATCGACGGCTCGTCAAGCACGTACAACACGCCACGAAGCTGCGAACCGATCTGCGTCGCGAGCCGAATTCGCTGCCCTTCGCCACCAGAAAGCGTTGCCGACGAACGGTTGAGCGTCAGATATCCAAGCCCAACATTGTCGAGGAATTTGATGCGGTCCTGGATCTCTTTCAGCACGAGCCCGGCAATCTTTTCGTCACGCGCACTGAGCTTGATCGCTTCAAATTTTTTTGCCGATTCCGAGATCGGAAGCTCGGTATATTCGCCGATCCCGATGCCGTTCACTTTGACCGCGAGGCTCTCGGGTTGGAGCCTTGCTCCATGGCATTTCGGACATGGGATCGGTGCGATCAGCTCTTCGAGAGCTGCCTTGATCTTTTCCGATGGCGGGTTTTCGATCCGCTCTCGCATCGCACGCATCGCCCCGAGCCAGTCGCGTTCAAATTTGTAATCGCCATGACGAAACGTCAGCCGTTTTTTCGTTCCGTTAAAGAACGCATCGCGGATCTCCTGCGGCAGGTCGTTGAAATTGATATTGAGAGCATCGTTCTGACCGTTCCCAAGATCCTTTACCTTCTTGGTGGTCTTTCGAGGCTTCTGATTTCCGGTCGGCGGCTCAAGCGGATCGCCGGTCGTGAACCGCTCGATGATCGCGATCAAAGCTGACTTCAAAAACGCCGCTCCCGATTTGTCGATGCCGCTCAGAAAATCGACCTTCCCGGCCGGAACGTCGCCATCGGGCACGATCTTTTTCGGCTCGATCTCCATCACCGTGCCGATGCCCTGACAACGCTTGCACGCGCCAAACGCCGAGTTGAACGAGAACGAACGCGGCTCAAGCGGAGCGATGTTTATACCGCAATTGATGCACGCCATTTTCTCAGAAAACAGCTTTTCTTCGCCATCGATGATCGAAACGACAACCGCTCCGCCGGTGAGTTTGAGAGCTGTTTTTACAGATTCCGCGAGGCGTTCGCGAACGCCGTCTTTCATTAGCAAACGATCAACGACGACCTCGATGGTGTGATTCTTGCGTTTGTCGAGGATGATCTCTTCGTCGAGCTGGCGTATCTCGCCATCGATGCGGGCCCGCAGGAAGCCGTCTTTGTGCAGCTTTTCGAGTTCCTTTTTGAATTCGCCCTTGCGGCCGCGAACCAGCGGAGCGAGGATCATCACGCGTTCGCCCTCGGGCAATTCCGCAACGCCCGCGATGATCTGATCGACCGACTGCCGCGTGATCGGTGCTCCGCATTGATGACAATGCGGCTGGCCGATCGACGAAAAGAGCAATCGCAGGAAATCGTAGATCTCAGTCACCGTCCCAACCGTCGAACGTGGGCTGCGTGATACCGTTTTCTGCTCGATCGATATAGCAGGCGACAATCCCTCGACCGAATCCACGTCCGGTTTCTCAAGCTGATCCAAAAACTGCCGTGCGTACGCCGACAGCGATTCCACATATCGCCGCTGTCCCTCGGCATAGATCGTGTCAAACGCGAGCGAAGATTTCCCCGAGCCGCTCAATCCTGTGATCACGACAAACTGATCACGCGGAATGTCCACGTCTATGTTCTTCAAATTATGCTGCCGCGCTCCGCGAACCGTGATCTGTTTAATGGCCATTACAGAGTAAAATCCCGCCGATAGTCGAAACTATTATCTTAACAAAACTCTACCAACACGCAAATCTTGTTGCAAGGATGCAACTATCTGAGCTATCATGAAATGCATGAGCGTCCAACTGAATCACACGATCGCCTGGTGTCGCGATCAGAAAAAGTCGGCGGAATTTTTAACGCACATACTCGGCCTGCCGGAGCCGAAGCGGTTCTATCACTTTCTCGTCGTTGAGCTGCAAAACGGCGTGTCGATCGACTATTTTGAGACGACGGAACACGTCGCGTTGCAGCATTTTGCCTTTATGGTAAGCGAAACGGAGTTTGACGAGATCTTCGGCAGAATAAAGGCGATGGGGCTCGACACCTGGGCCGACCCGGCGCGAACCAAACCGGGCGAGATAAACACCCACGACGGCGGCCGTGGCGTTTATTTCGAAGACCCGGACGGGCATTTTTTGGAGATAATCACACGACCGTATGGAAGTTCAGAATGGCTCAATGAATTGACTTAGATCATCAAGTGGTTACAAGCACTGGGCGTGAGGATCTGATCACGAACATTTCTTTCAAATATATTCCGTTTACAAAATTATCCGTAAAATGAGTTCTCACCAGAGCATTAGGCGGGGTTTGGATCATAACTGCAACGGTAGCCGGAAGAGCCGAATCGCTTGCGACTATTTTGATGTCCGCGATCGAAATCGAAGCAAGCGGAAGTTTGGTCATTTCTTCAAAAATCAAATGGTACGCAATCGATTCATTCTGCTTCAAAAGCCTATCCAATTCAGAACCTGCTAACAATAATCGCCAATCTTCGACGTCGTCATAGTAATACCATGCAGCGAAGGAAAGTCCGGCATTTCGCTCGTCCAACTTTTTAACCAATTCGATTCCGTCAGAGATCTGGCTCTCTACCAATGCTTTTTCACCCATATAAATACTCCGTCTGTTGGATCACTGATCGCAGACAACAACGAATTTGAGGAGAGTGCATCCCAAAACTCATATCGGCTCTGCTCATCCCATTTAGTAACAACTGCCCAGTTTGCTGCCAAATACGAGTTGATTCTGCTATCCGTGTCAAATTGCGGCCTCAACCCAGCCAATCCGAGAAGATTATCGAGCTTATGAGTATAGATTGAGTTAATAAAGGCTTTATCCGGAATTACGCCGGACTGAATTTGTTTTGAAATACAAACCTTCAAGGCGAGCTCAATGGAGTACCCAGCCAGATAATAAGCTGAAGAATATTTGCCTCCCGCAAACAACAAAGACGCATCTTCTAATCGAAGCAGGGCCAACCTTTCAAGATCATTCTTCGTGATCATAAAGAACCAGCGTATTTGGGCTATACCAAACCAAGTATAGCAAAAAGCGACACGATAGAAATTACAAGCCACAAAACAACGCCTTCAAGCAGGGCCATGAAGCCAAATTTTTTGAGCGTTTCACGAGACAGGCTGATGCCGATAAAAAATAAGGTGACCGTTAACCCTGCCTTTGCCAGATTTACCAAAGCATCATAAATGCTCGGCAAAATATTGCTTGGGGCGTATGAGCGAAAAGCTGTCGCGAGCAAAAAGAGGAAAATAAACCACGGGATCGCGATCTTTGTCTTTTTTTCGGAACCGCGTTCGCGGTAGATGTATGCGAAAAGGAGTGCGACCGGCGCGATCCATAGAGCACGGGCAAGTTTGACAGTGGTTGCTATCACCAACGCCTCCGGCCCGTATGTCGCTGACGCGCCGACGACCGAACTCGTATCGTGAATGGCGATCGCCGACCATATCCCGAATTGATGCTGCGTCAAACCCAGCAAATGCCCGATCACCGGAAAAAGAAACAACGCGACCGAATTCAGCACAAAAACCGTGCCCATCGAGACGGTTATCTCGTCCTTCTCCGCATCGATCGCCGGAGCCACAGCCGCGATCGCACTTCCGCCGCAGATAGCTGTTCCGGACGAGATCAGAGTAGATGTTTTGCTCGTGACGCCGAGCAGTTTGCCGACGAGGTAGCCCAGGATCAGCGTTCCAAAGATCGTCGCGATCGTGAACAGAATTCCGTCTTTGCCAGCCTTGTAGACCGACGTCAGATTCATCCCGAACCCGAGGAAAACCACCGAACCCTGCAGCAAATATTTTGTGACCTTTCCCTCGATCTCCGGAAACGGATTGCCGATCGTAAACGCCAATACCAGCCCCAAAGCCAAGGCAATTGGCGGCGAGCCCCACGGCGAGAGGCAGAATAGAACAAGGATGACGAATACGGCTTTTTGCCACATAGACTGGAGCGGCGAGCATCCCTGCTTGCCACGCCGCAGCTTCTGCGGCGTTAGATCAGACGATATCTATCGAGTTGAGTGAACGCTGAACGTCTAAGCGGTCGGTGACCGCTGGCAAGCAGGGATGCTTGCCGCTCCAGTCGCTATCGCAAAATTCCAAAAACCTTCTTCAACAAAGCCGTCGTCCGACCGATCGGATTTGCCCTGATCTTTGCCTCTTCATCGGCAACTAGCAAAAACAATCCATCGAGAGCTTTTTGCGTTACGTATCCATCGAGATCGGTCGCATCTTTGCCAAGAAATTGGGCAGCAAACCCGGCCTTGCCGACCATCGCTTTGTATTTTTGCGTGACGCCGGTCTTCTCGGTGAACTCCTCAACTATCGGCCGGAATTTTCCTCGCAAGGTCTCTTCGCTCGACCGCCTGAAAAACTGCGTCGCTGAATCCTTTTGCCCGCTGAACAATATCTTGCGAGCGTCATCGAACGACATCCGTTTGATCGCATCAACAAAAACGTCGATCGCAACCGGAACCGCCTTCTCAGCCGCGTGATTCATCGAACCGACAAAATCATCGACCGCCTTTCCCTGACCGGCGATCCGCAAGCCCTTTTCAAGCTTTTGCAGCGATTTCGGCAACGGGATCTTGACCCGAGGATTGAGAAGAAAGCCGTTGTCTTTCCCAAGAGTCTTGATCGCCGTTGAAACGCCTTTGCCGAGAGCCTCTTTCAAACCGGCGGCAATGTCGTTGTCGGAAACAGTCTGAGAAAAACCGGAGAGAGCGAATATCAATACCAAAAAAATCGAACCAATCGTCCTAAACATAACTATTCTCTCCGATGTTCTGTAACTATTCACTATTCCCTATTCCCTATTCACTGCTCACTATCCTTTCGCCTTCCCCTGATTCGCCACCGCGTCCTGAGCAGCTTTGATCGCATCAGCATCGCCAAGATAATAGCTCTTTATTGGCTTCAGATCGGCGTCGAGTTCATAGACCAGCGGAATGCCGGTCGGGATGTTTAGATTCACGATCTCGTCATCCGCGATGCCATCGAGATGTTTGACGAGCGAGCGAAGGCTGTTGCCGTGGGCGGCGACGATGAGGCGTTTGCCAGCCTTGATCTTCGGAACGATCTCAGTTTCCCAGAATGGCACGACACGGTTCACAGTATCCTTCAAACATTCAGTTCCCGGGAATTTTCCTTTCTCGATGTTGCAATATCGGGCATCGTTCCCGAGATATCGCTCGTCCGACTCTTCCAAAACGCCCGGCGGCACATCGTAGCTGCGACGCCAAACCAAAACCTGCTCTTCGCCATACTGAGCCGCAGTTTCTGCCTTGTTCAGCCCCTGCAAAGCTCCGTAATGCCGTTCATTCAGAAGCCAGGATTTTGTCTCGGGGATCCACATTAGATCCATCTCATCGAGAATGATCCACAGCGTCCGAATTGCGCGTTTGAGTACTGACGTGTAGGCTTCGTCAAAGACAAAACCCTCAGCCTTCAACAATTTACCAGCCGCATGAGCCTCGGTCATTCCCTTTTCCGAAAGGTCAACGTCCTTCCAACCCGTGAACCGGTTTTCCTTATTCCACTGACTCTCGCCATGGCGAATTAGAACTAGTTTGTACATAAACTTCTATCTTAGATTTGAAATTTCAAATCTCAAATTTGAGAACTTAGAATTCGTTTGACCTCGCCGATCAGATAGAGCGAGCCGGTGACCAATATCAGTCCGTTGTCGCGAGCGAGGTTGGAAGCTTGAGCAATAGCATCTTTAACCGTTTGAGTGACAACTACCTTGTTCAGGTCAATTCCGTCCGGCATTTGTGCGAGGATCTCAGCCGGATCGATAGCCCGCGAATTTTCCGGCCTCGTCAGGATCAGCGTCTCAGCCTTCGGGAACAGTATCTCACCGATCTCGGCGATCTCCTTGTCTTTCATTGCCGCGAATATCATCGTGATCGGCTGAGTGACGAATTCGTCGAGATATTCACGCAAAGCCCTTGCTCCGGCGATATTGTGAGCTCCGTCGAAGAGAAATCTGCCAGCATATTCGAGGCGGCCGGGATGGCGGGCGTTTTCGAGGCCCTTAATCACAAATGACTCGCCTTCTTCGTCGTAGGGAAAGAGTTCGATAAGTCCGAGAGCCCTGACTATCTGGATCGCGGTCTGTGCGTTCTCGAATTGGTGCGTGCCAAGCAACCCTAGATGGATCGGGGGAAAGATTATTAAATGCAGATGAACGTCAACCTTTGCATTATCCGTTTTGAGGATTCGCCACGGGGCATGTTCATCGTTCAACGGGTCAATTCCTAGATCGCTGCAACGTTTCCATAGAATATGCATCACATCGTGCGATTGCTCACCGAGGATTACATACTGAGTTTGCTGTGTAATGATCGCCGCCTTCTCAGCTGCGATCTCTTCGATCGTTTCGCCCAGATATTCCTGATGATCGAGATCAATGCGTGTTATCGCCGCGATCTCGGCATTCGCCGCTGTCGTCGCGTCAAATCTGCCGCCAAGACCGGTTTCGAGAATCGCGAGTTCGACTTTGGCATCCGCGAACGCTTGCAGAGCCATTGCAGTGACCTGTTCAAAGTATGTAGGCACGCGTTCGAGCTTTCCGTTAGCGACCAGTGATTCAGAGGTTTCGCGAACAATCGTTGCGAGCCTGGCAAACTCTTTCTCGCTGACATCTTTACCGCCGATCTTTATACGTTCGGTGATCGAGACCAGATGCGGCGAGGTGTAAAGTCCGGTCGGGATTCCGGCCTCAAAACAGATCGAGTCGAGAAACGCGCAGACCGAGCCTTTGCCGTTCGTTCCGGCGACCTGAACTTTTAGGTAATTATTCTGCGGATTTCCAAGCGCATCGAGCAGAGTCCGAATATTATCGAGCCCGAGTTTCATCGTCTCGACTTCGTTGCCGAGCGAGAGCAGGTACGATTCAGACTCGTGGAAATTCACTTAGTTTGAGAGAAGTCGCCGATGGTAATTTATCTGGCCAAGATGCCAATTTAGATGGCCGGCGAGGTGGACGAGGAAGAATTCGGTGGTGAGTGGCTCGCCGAAGACCTCGATCGGATAGGTCTTTGTCAGTTCTTCGTCAGAGAGCTTTGAGAGCGTGGCCTTCACGACCTCGATCGTTTCATCGATACCGACGAGAAGGGCTTGTCGAGGAGCGTACGATTCTGAAAATTCTAGATCTCGATTGCGAATGTAGCCGGAATTTCCAAGCGTTGCTCCGATAAAATGTTTGAGGTTGCCGATGAGGTGGAGCGTCAGATTTCCGGCGGAATTCGTGATCTCGCCTTCTGTTTTCCAGAGGTCGGATTCGTTTGTGTACTGCTCGATCTCGGCCTTGAGCTTGCCGAGGTCGCGTTCGAAGAGTTTTGCTAGAACTTCAGTGAGCATCCTGTTATGCGGCGATCTGTTTGTTCATCATGAAATCGAGTACGCGGACGATCGTATCCTTCATCTCACGGCGGTCGACGACCATGTCCACCATTCCGTGTTCGAGCAGGAATTCGCTGCGTTGAAAGCCTTTGGGCAGCTTTTGGCGAATCGTTTGTTCGATAACCCGCGGTCCGGCAAAACCGATCAGGGCTTTTGGCTCGGCCAGGATCACATCACCGAGCATCGCAAAACTCGCAGTCACGCCGCCGGTTGTTGGATCTGTCAGGACGGAAATGAAAGGCAATCTCGCTTCGTGCAAACGCTGCAACGCCGCCGAGATCTTTCCCATCTGCATCAGGCTGAGCGTGCCTTCCTGCATTCGGGCACCGCCAGAGGCTGAAAATACGATAACCGCACCGCGTTCCTCGACCGCACGTTCGATCAGACGCGTGATCTTTTCGCCGACAGCCGAGCCCATCGAGCCGCCGATGAACGACATATCCATCGCACCAGCAAACGTCAGATGCCCGCCAGCCATTCCCTTGCCGGAAATGATCGCTTCGGGCAGCCCCGAAACTTCTTTTGCCTGCTGAATCCTCGCCTTATACGGTTTTGAATCAGTAAATTCGAGTGGATCGCCCGAAGTCACTTCCTCATCGAGCTTTTCATAACGGCCATCGTCAAACAGGTCACCCAATCGCTCGACCGCCGTATATCTGAAATGATAGCCGCAATGCGTGCAGACCTCGTGCGAATCGGTAAGTTCACGCTTGTAGAGAGCGTTGTCGCAATCCGGACATTTTACAAAAATTCCCTCGGTGCGAACGGTCTGCTCTTCGTTACGCTCCTGCTCTTCGATCTTCGGTTTGTCTCTGCGAAACCAGGACATAGATTTAAATATTTCGGTCAGTTAATCGAAATTTAAGACTATCATACGACGCTCGCGTTTGTCGCCACTGACTGGAGCGGCAAGCATCCCTGCTTGCCACGCCGCAGCTTCTGCGGTGTTAGAAATGCACCCGTTTCACAAGCTATGTGGAACCTTGAGCCGTAACGCCGGAGGAACCGGCGTGGCGAGCAGGGATGCTTGCCGCTCCAGTCAGCTACGCTAGGATCTTCTGCATTTCCCCATGGATCAACCCGTTCGAAACCAGCATCGGCGGCGGATATACGCTGAATTTCCCGCCGTGATAATTCGTCACTTGCCCGCCGGCTTCCTCGATCAATAACACGCCCGCGGCCATGTCCCATGCGTTCAAACCTTCTTCCCACATGCCGTCAAAACGTCCGCAGGCGACGTAAGCCAGATCGATCGCGGCCGAACCGTCGCGGCGGACTCCGCGTGCACTGAGCAGGAACTTCGTCAGGTGAGCTGCAAAATCCTCGCGGCTCTTGAAGTTGTAGGGAAAGCCCGTCACGACAAGAGCTTCGCTCAATTTCTCCGTCTGCGAAACGCGGATCGGCTTGTTGTTGAGCGACGCACCGCGACCGCGTTCGGCTGCGAATAATTCGTTTCGCGTCGGGTCAAAGGTAACGCCGACAACGATCTCGCCATCGTGTTCGAGAGCAAGCGTGACGGCAAAACACGGGTAGCCGTGAGCGTAATTCGTCGTGCCGTCGAGCGGGTCGATGATCCATTTCCAGGTATTTTCGCCACCGATCACGACCGAGTTTCCCGATTCCTCGGCAAGGATCGAGTGTTTTGGGTGATGAGATTTGATCCGTTCGATGATGAGAGCTTCGCTGGCAAGGTCGGCCTCGGTCACGAGATCGATCTCGCCTTTTTTCGAGATCTTTACGCGGCCAAATTTTTCCAGAAGCAATTGACCAGCTTCGCGAGCGGTCTCAATGGCGAAGTTAAGCATAGCTTGATTTTCGTTTCAAACCGCCGGTCAAATCAAATGCAAATTCAGGAATGACGCAATGTAACGTGCAATACAATGTCCGCTACGTTCGGTGATCTATACTTTCATAAAGATTACGGAAAATGGACAACTGTAGCAGAACGCTCGGAACTGCTCCCCGGGAGCAGTTTGTCCTCGAAACGAACGATCTCGCAAAAACAAAAAGGACATCGGCCAATTGTCGATGTCCTTTTCTATTTAGAACTGGCGGCCTCAGACTTGATCGCAACACACGTTTGTAATTGCTACCGTTGCTCGATTCCTCGCCTAGCGGAGTTCACAACAAAACGTTGTGCGGAGCCTGAGACCATTTCTAAGGATAAAGGATGCAGGAAAAAGGATAAAGTCAGGAAATTGGATTATTGATCCGTGCCTTCACTTTTTTGGCGATCGTTATAAAAATAGCTGTCAGCTCCCCGGTCTCCTGCTTGATCGCTCCCAGCTTTTTCGGATCAAAGATCTCCATTTCCTCGATCAAGTCCAACCAATACATCGTCTCTTCGAGCTCCTGAAGCGAACCCTGAATTTTACTGATCAGATCCAGGTCCGATTTCGCATATTGAGACTCGCGGTACTGAGCACCGACTGAGGTTCCGCTTCGCAGTATCTGCTTGCCAACAACCTGAGCTTCCGTGGTTTTCGGCAGCGAGCGAAACAGATTAATTATTCGAAACGCAAAATCCTTCGTTCTGACCTTTAGATCCCGATCCATTTAAACCAAAAAAAGGATGAAGCATAGAAATTTATCCTTCATCCCTTCGCCTTTATACTTCAAAACTGGCGGAAAGGGTGGGATTCGAACCCACGGAACCCTTTTGAGGTTCACAGCATTTCCAATGCTGCCAATTCAACCGCTCTTGCACCTTTCCCCTCGAAAGGATTAAGGATTAAGGGCAAAGGATAAAGTCGCCAGAGATATCTTCTGATCTCGCTTTATCCTTTATCCTTAATCCTTGATCCTTCAAAGATTGTGGCGGAGAGGGTGGGATTCGAACCCACGGAACCCGTTAAGGCTCAACAATTTTCGAGACTGCCCGATTCAACCACTCTCGCACCTCTCCGCGAACCTACAATTCTAAACATTTACTGGCAGGTTAATCAAGTGAAGACCTGCATGATCGGAGACTCGCTAAATTTTCTTGCAATCTGGCCCTCTATATTCGAAACTGGCTCTGAACTAAATAAACGTGCGAAACGTTAATCATGATAACCAACAAAAAAATAAAGCTATTGTCCGCCGCGATCCTCGTACTAGCCGCAAGCTTGAGTTTTTACGGCCAGAAACCTACGCGTATTCAATTCAAAAAGGGAACCAGTTCAGCGTCAGTATCAGGAAGCCTCAAAGCGGGCGGATCGCGTGAGTATGTGATGAAAGTTCGCGAAGATCAGGAGATCCATGCCGTCGTGTCTGGCAAAGGCGTCGCCCTCGACAACGGAATGCTGACCATGGTTTACTCAGCTCCGGCAGGCGACAACTTTATCAAGGTCATGAACAAAAGCCGAAAACCGACCACGTACACGATGACCGTCTCGATCCTGTAGTTGAGTTGGCTCACCGTCTCGCCTTGAAGAAATCCTGCATAAGCTTGCGGCATTTTTCGGCGAGGATTCCGGATCGTATTTCCATTCTATGATTGAGCTTGGGGCTGTCGCAGACGCGGAAATGTGTTTCGGCCGCACCAAATCTTTCGTCATGGGCTCCGAAAACTAAGGTTTTGACTCGAGCGTTCACGAGTGCCCCCGCACACATCGCGCACGGTTCAAGCGTAGTGTACATCGTGGTTCCGGTCAGGCGGTAATTCCCTATACGTAGCGCCGCCGTGCGCAGAGCTAGTATCTCGGCATGAGCCGTCGGGTCGTTGTCTTTGATAGTGCGGTTGGAGGTTGCTGCGAGGATCTTGCCCTCGGCATCGACTAGAACAGCTCCGACTGGAACTTCACCAATTTTTTCAGCTTCGCGGGCCTGATAGATCGCCCGCCACATCCATTTCTCGTCCAGGTCTGAATCCGGCATTAGTATGAGTTTACCTAACTAAAAAGAAAAGGACGAAAAGAACCCGAATTCCAAAGCCGGGAGCTCAGGTCAAATCTTGCATCCTCGCCCGTAAAATGTTAAACAATAAGCTGAACTCTCCGATAGGTGCACGCCCATAAATGCTATGAACGATGAGGTTCGATCCGGAACCCAATCTGCCGATGACATCCACATAACCAATGTGCCGCAGTCGTTCCGCGCCTTCGCTGAGGAGGTTCACAAGCGTTCTCAAAAGCCGAAAACAACACCCGCATCGATCCCGCAAAAGCTGCTGCCCGCCGAATTTAACATGGCGATGGCACATTTTTACCGCGGCGAGGTCCAGCGTTCCAATGTCTGGCGAGGCCGTCTCGATGCAACCACGAACTGGGCCGTTATCACCGCCGGTGCGACGCTTTCGTTCGTTTTCAGTTCGCCGGATAATCCGCACTTTGCGATCCCGATCAATACGCTGCTCGTGTCGATCTTCCTGTTCATGGAGGCTCGGCGCTACCGATATTATGAGGTTTGGGCAAATCGCGTAAGGGTTTTAGAAACTGGTTATTACGCTCCGATGCTCTCAGCACGAACCGTTCCGCCCGATAAAGAATGGGCCGAACACATCGCCGCCGATCTCATATCGCCGCACTTCACCATCAGCGAATGGGAAGCCGTCGGCCGCCGTCTGCGCTCGAATTATCTCTGGATCTTTATTCTGCTAACGTTGTCGTGGACGCTCAAGGTCTATATTCACCCGTCTCCGATCCCGCTCGTCTCGGATGCCGATTACCGGGCATTCTGGAGCGTTTTCTTTAACCGGGCAACCGTTGGCCTCGCTCCCGGTTGGCTGGTTGTCCTGAGCGGCGCGATCTTTAACGGCATCATTTTGTTTGTGGCGTTCAGCACATTAAAATTAAAAGACGCCTCAAGCGAGGTGCTGCCGCTCGAAAGCTTCGAATGGCACCCGCTAAAACAAGTTTCCGACTGGGCCGAAAGCAGCCTAAAACGCCGAAACACGATCAGGCGTTCAAAGAAAGCACGGCAAAGGGCTCGGTCGATTCATAAGACCGAAGGATGATCTGAGTGAACAGAGAATAGTGAATAGGAAAAGTTTTGTGCAGAAAGAGATAATTCCCTAAGCGGTCGACTTGCTATTCGCGATTCACGAATTACTATTCACTATTCACTATTCACTATTGACTATTCACTATTCACTATTCACTATTCACTAAATAATTATGCCAATTGATCTCGACGACCGCGGAAACGCCCTCGAAAACGAATATTTTCACCGTAAAGAACAGGAACTGATCGCCAAAATGAAGGCGAAGCTAGGCGAGGATAACGCCAAAGATCTTGAGATCAAGTGCCCTAAATGCGACGGCACCTTGATCGAAACCGATTTCGAAAAGATCAAGATCGACGTCTGCAACAAATGTTCCGGCGTCTGGCTCGACGCTGGCGAACTAACCCAGATCGCCGACAAAGACGAAGAAACCGGCTGGTTAGGAAAGGTGTTTGGCTAGCAGAGTCAGAACCGCCTGCGTAAGCGGGCGGAGCGAATTCAAACAGTATCAAAGAAAGGATGTCATTTGACTCTGCCGGGTCTGGCCTGTTTATATCCTCCAGATCGTTCCGCCCGCTTACGCAGGCGGTTCGGACTCGAGCCACCGCTTATGCGGCTAATCAATATATGAGACTCACGAGACACGCGTCGTTCATCGCCATCCTGTTATTTTTCGTCGGATTCTCGCTCAACTCGTCGAGCTACGCCCAGCAGACTGGCAAGAAGCTTCCCGACCTCAAGCTCGCCAGCAAACTGATGGGCCGCGAAATGTCGTATCGCGTGGTTTTGCCGCCTGATTACAACAGCAGCGTTGATGGGCCGGTCAATAAAGCGGGTTCGCGTTATCCAGTTATCTATCTTCTCCACGGACTGACCGGCAACTTCGCGAATTGGACGGACAAAACCAAGCTCACGGAGTACGCCTCAAATCATCGCTACATCATCGTCACTCCCGACGGCGGCGACGGCTGGTACACCGACAGTGTCTCGGCTCCGAACGACAAATACGAAAGCTACATCGTAAAAGAGCTGATCCCCGAGGTCGACAAAACCTATCGCACGATCGCCGCACGCGATGGCCGTGTTATAGCAGGTCTCTCAATGGGTGGTTACGGTTCGGTGAAATTCGGGATGAAATATCCCGAGATGTTTGCCCTCATTGGCTCATTCAGCGGAGCCCTCGGAGCGACAAGCTGGACCGAGAAAAATGCCGGAGCTATCGGAAAATCGATGGACGCCGTGTTTGGCCTTGACGTGGCAGCCGCATCGCGGACAAGCAATGACATATTCAAAATGGCACGCGAACTGACGCCCGACAAGGTCAAATCACTGCCATACGTCTATCAGTCATGCGGCACAGAGGATTTTCTCATCCAAAATAACCGCGATTTCCTCAAACTCCTCAACGACGCAAAGGTCCCTCACGAATACCGCGAACATCCCGGAATTCACGATTGGGTATTTTGGGACGATCAGGTGCGGGAATTTCTCGACCTGGCAGATCGTCGCTTAAAAAAATAGGTCATTTGCTCACGAACTGATCGCCAGCCGCCCGGGACGCACGACGTAGCGATACTCGTTCAGGTTCAGGAGCAAAACACCTTCGTCATCGATCTCAGCCGTGTTAAAGACGATCGTTCGGTCGGCGTTGATACCGTAATGCCTGCAAAACAGATTGGCCCTGATTACGCGATGGCCGCCGTTTTTCTTCTCGATCAACGGATAACAATTCGTCGCCTTCGCCGTGGTCGGTGCGATTCCTATCGTCTTATTTCGGCGATCAAACAACAGCAAAACCTGCTCCGGCCTGCCAAATTTCCTGAACGTTCCTGCCCCGATCACGATCTCGCCCTTTCGGTTCAAAGAAACATGCAGCCCCGATATCGCCCCACTCGGCCCGACCGGAAACTCTTCCCATTTTCTTAATGCGTTCATATCGGAATTATTGTTTCATTTACGATACATCCTGTCAAGACTGCATTCTTCTATTCAGTGCAATAGGCGGTGAACGTACGCGGCTGCGGTGGTTTCGGTGGCGGGAGCGTATTTCGAATGGAGGCGGACGTAGGTGAAAACGAGAGTTCGTGGGTCGTTTTGAAACACCGAACAGCTTGAATTATCGGGAGCTGCCGTTTCAGCCCACATTCAAGGCGGCGAAAATGCACATTTTCGCGGATCTACGGTTACTTATAGGATATTTTCACCCATATTTCGAGGTTTTGGCGGAGTCGCCCGCGACGGCTTTATCCTTTCGCCGATATCCTTTATCCTTTAACAAATGTCCTATCAGGTGATCGCACGAAAATGGAGGCCGCAGACCTTTGAAGAGGTTACGGGTCAGGAGATCATTACGCAGACGCTGCGAAACGCTCTCGAACACGACCGGCTCCATCACGCGTACCTGTTTTCGGGTGCAAGAGGCGTCGGAAAAACCACGACCGCCCGCATTCTAGCGAAAGCCCTGAACTGCCATAAAACCGAAGGCAAACCTAATCTAACTCCATGTTTGCTGAACGATCCGACCGCGTGCCCTTCATGCATCGAGATTTCGGAAAGCCGCTCGATGGACGTTCTTGAGATCGACGCGGCTTCGCACACAGGCATCGATGACGTTCGCGGAACGATCATTGAGAGCATCAATTTCAACCCTGCGCGCGATCGATACAAGGTTTTCATCATCGACGAGGTCCACCAGCTCTCGAAATCGGCCTTTAACGCTCTGCTCAAAACGCTCGAAGAACCGCCGGGCAATGTCGTTTTCGTAATGGCGACGACCGAGCTGCATAAGGTGCCTGAAACGATCTTGTCACGCTGTCAGGAGTTCGAATTTCGAACAATTCCGCTGACGAAGATCTTCGACCGCCTAAAACTCATCGCTGATGCCGAAAAGATCGATATTTCAGACGACGCACTGCGTGAACTCGCCCGTTCCGGCGAAGGCTCGATGCGTGATGCTCAGTCGAATTTTGATCAGGTCATTAGCTTTTCGAGCGACAAGATCTCGTCCGCCGATGTGACGAATGCCCTTGGTTTTGCGGGGGTTGAGGTGCTCTCAAAAGCCATCAACGCCATCGCCGAACGCCAGCCAAAGGCAGCGCTCGATGTCGTCGATAACCTGATCTCACGCGGCCACGACCTGCGAAATTTCTGTCGGGACGTGCTGGGCCTGTTCCGCGATCTTCTCGTCTTTAAGGTCAGCGGCGGCGACACAAATCTCTACGAAGGTGCCGTTTTCGCCCCCGACGAACTGGCAAAGCTCGCTGAACCGTTCTCCGAGGCCGATCTGCTCAGATTCTTCAATTCCCTCGCCGAAACGGAGTCAAAGCTTCGCGAGGCCGTCCATCCGCGGTACGTCCTCGAGGTCGGGCTCGTAAAACTGATAGAGATGCGAAAGGTCGCAACGATCGAAAGCATTCTCGAACGCCTCGATGCTCTGTCCAGCGGAACTTCGATGCCGGTCAGCTCGATCGCAGCTGCGGCCGTCCCGGAAAAAAAAACTCTAATTATTGATCCGCCGCCCGTCGTGGCGAAATTTGTCGAGCCGGTCGTAGCCCCTAAACCCGTTGAAGAACCTCAGGTTCGCGTTGAAACGCCAGCTCCGCCAAGATTCGAACCACCGCCCGAACCGCCTGATGAATTTTACGGCTTTGATGAGCCCGTCTACGAAGAATCGCCGTTCGCACCCGGCGAAGATCTCGAACCCGTGCCGGTTCCGAGAACGCCGGTTCGCGAGAGCTTTTCGCAGCCGCAAGTCCGCTTGCTGCCCTTGTCATCCGACGAACTTGAGCATTTTGACGACAAGCGGCTAGATGAGTGGTACGAGGAAAAGCTGACATTTGACGACGACGATCTGAAGTTGATCAAGAGCTCAGCGGGCATCGTAAAGGCTTTATTCGGTGATACTTCGGAGCGGCTTCCCGCCAGATCGTACACGCCGCCGAATGGCCACGCTGCGGCTGCGGTCGTTCCGGCATTCGATGTCGCTAAGCTCAAGGAAGAACTAGGACATGTCGAGGACGAACACGTCGAACTTCCAGTCCTTGGCCCAGATCCGACAGACGAGGAGTTGATGGCTTATGCCGAGGCGCACCCGTCGGTCCGCGCTGCGAAACGCGTGTTTAAAGCCAAGATCCTGGAAGTGAAAAAGGCCTGAAATACGATTTAGCGAACATCGCGTGGTAAAATTCGTAATACTTTCTTGATTGGCAGGACTTTTAGCCCTACTGATGACAAATAGATCTTTGCTGGCACAATCGAAATTTTACATCGCGGCGATCGCGATATTATTCGCCGTTTTCGCCGTTCGTGCCCAGGAAAATCAGCCCTGGTCGATCAACACCTCGCCACTTCCGGCCCCAACCGGATTCGTCAACGATTACGCCGGTGTGATCGACGCCGCCACCAAACAGCAGCTCGAAACCAAACTCAAAAATCTCAGGGACACAACAAATCCTTCGGTCGAGATCGCTATCGCTGTCGTAAAAACGACCGGCGACCGCGCCATTTCAGACTATTCCATCGCCGTCGCACGCGGCTGGAAGATCGGCTCGAAAGAGGACGATAACCCGAGTGCCCTGCTCTTCGTCGCGATCGACGACCGTAAATATTTCACGCAGGTCAGCAAAGACCTCGAGGACGAACTTCCGGACGGCATTGTCGGCAGTTTGCAGCGGCAGTTTCTCGTGCCCGAGTTTCGGAAAGGCAACTACGGCAAAGGTATATCCGACACGATCGATGCGTACATTGACCGCATCAGAAACGCCGGGAATACGGCTGGTAACAGCAATTCAACTTCTGTCAAGAAACCATCGACCTCCAGTGGACTGGGCGGCGGTATCGTGGGGCTGTTTTGCTGTATCGCGCTGATCGTGATCATCCTGATCATCATCTTCAGCCGTTCAAAAGGCGGGCCGACCAAGGGCGACAAAGACCGTTGGGGCGGTGGCGGGTTTGGCAGCGGAGGCGGCGGATCAGGAGCCACGGATGCGTTACCTTGGGTGATAGGGAGCATTCTTTCGAGCGGTTCAGGGAGTTCCTCTTCGTCTAGCGACTGGGGCAGTTCGTCGGGCGGCGGCTCGGATTGGGGCGGCTTTGGCGGAGGCGGTGATTTTGGAGGCGGTGGGTCCGGAGGTGATTGGTAAATATGGAGAGATTTCACGCATTTATTGATGATCTGAAGGCGACACACGGCAAGAATCTGTCGTCGGTCATCCTGTACGGCTCGGCTGCAGCGGGCGATTTCGTGGCCAAGCGATCGGACTATAACATCCTGATCGCAATGCACAATATCGGCCCCGAAGACCTCCGAAACGCTCACGCCTGTGTCCGCGAGTGGGCCAGAATGGGAAACCCAGTACCGGTGTATTTCACCGTGTCCGAGCTGCAAAATGCGGCGGACGTGTTCCCGATCGAGTTTCACCAGATGAGCATCGCCCGCAAAGTTTTGTACGGCCCGGACGTTTTGGCTGGGCTTGAGATCTCGGATAAGTTCCTGCGACTTCAGGCTGAATACGAGCTGCGGAGCAAGCTTATTCAGCTTCGCCGCCAGTACATTCCGGCTTCCGCATCGGTCGATGGATTGAAGCGTTTGATGGCGGACAGCCTGTCGAGCTTTTCGGCTTTATTCCGTGCGGTGTTGATATTGCAGGGTTTCAGCCCGCCTGCGACCAAGCACGAGATCGTTGCTTTGACGGCGAATAAGCTGGACATCGACGGGACGCCGTTTGAAAAAATATTTGATATCCGTGAAAATAAATTCGCCGGAAAATTGGACGAAAAAGGTGCGAATGCACTGTTTGGAGAGTATCTGGAACAGATCGAGAACGTTATAAATGCTGTCGATTCCATAGGGAAATAGCAACGTGATCAACAGGAGAAACAAAATGAAAAAAGCTATCTTATTGTCAGTGGTTTTGTTCGCGGCATTCGGCCTCAGCGGCTGCAGCTACAACGACCTCAACGCAAAACAGCAGAATGTTAAATCGAAATGGTCCAACGTTGAGAGCTCGCTGCAGCGACGAGCCGACCTGATCCCAAATCTCGTCGAAACGGCAAAAATGGCAGGTGTGCAGGAACAGGAAGTGTTCGGCCAGATCGCCGACGCCCGTTCGAAACTGATCGGAGCCCAGCAGGCGGCCCCGACTGGAACTGACGGTGACAAATCTCCGGAACAGAAACAGGCTATCATCGCCGCCAACAACAGCTTCGGCGGAACGATCGGACGGCTTTTGAGCTTGCAGGAAACCTACCCTGTACTGCGTTCGAGCGAAGCATTTATGAAAGTACAGGACGAACTCTCGGGTACCGAGAATCGCATCAATACGACGCGAATCGACTACGGTGACGCTGTTAAGGATTACAATACGCTTCGCAATTCGTTCCCCGCCGTCATCACGGCGAGCCTTTTCGGATACAAGGAACAGCCCTATTTCGAAGCAGAGCCAGGTGCAAGAACTGCTCCAAGCGTAGGTGATGCCAATTCGCTCAGAAAACCAGCGCCAGCGGCTCCGGCCGCACCCGCAGCTCCGGCAAATGCTGCACCGGTTAAACCTTAAGAAGCTGATAACTAAATAACACGAAAAAGCACGAAATAGGGTTTTTCCTTTTCGTGCTTTTCGTGTATTTAGCGGTTAAAATCCTGCTAGAATCCGCGCGAATTGCACATCGAACATTGATCGCAGACCTTGTTCGGCTCAAATGTGCAGGCTTTTTCCTTCTGAGCGAAAAGCCCATCAACTATCGCCTCCGCGACGGTAAATTTATCCTGACTCGGATGCCGAGTATCAGAAATTTGAGATTTGAAATTTGAGATTACTGCAGACGCTTCAAGTCTGTCGAGACGCTCATTGATCGCATCAAGGCTCTTTTGGATCGACGACAGATCGCTGGACTGAGATTCTGCGGCGATCACCTGAGCGATCTTTTCGGCTAACTGTCGCGCTTCCTGTTCTTGCATTAAAAAAGATTAGTGAAGATCGATGCGATCCACAACACCAACGATCGCCGAATCGATTGCCGCTCCCGGCGTACCTGTCGAAGCGGTCGACGCTCCCCAGCCTTCCTGGACGATCACAACGATGTCGCCTTCGCCTGAGTTTACGGAATCTAGAGCAATGCAGGTGTAATCCATATCCGCTCCCTCGGGCGTGATCTGCCGGCAGAGCATCGCACGCGTTCCCTCGTAACGCTGATTCTTCTGCGTTGCGACGACGTTACCGATGACACGAGCGATGAGCATAAAAGTCTAGGAAGTCTAGAAAGTCTGGGAAGTCAGGGAAGTCAGGGAAGTCTTAACTTTCTAGACTTCCCTGACTTTCAAGACTTCCTAGACTGATTCACGTGCGCGTCAGAATCGATGATCCCGACGATGGTGCAGTCGGTTGGCGTTTCGTCTCGTTTGAATGGGAACGAAGCCTCTTTTCCCCGGCACCAGAAAACCAATTCGCCTTCCCCCGCCCCGACAGCATCTAACGCTATGGTCGGTGAGCCCTTTGGCTTGAGATCGGCGTCGAGCGTCTGGACTATCAAAAACTTTCGGCCCGCCAGGGCTTCGTTTTTGACCGTGGAAACAACGGTTCCAATGACGCGGGCGATCTGCATAACAAAGTCTATGAGTCTAGGAAGTCTAGATAGTCTAGGAGGTCCGGGAAGTGTTGGAAAAACTTCCTAGACTTCCCAGGCTTTCAAGACTTCCTAGACTGTAAAGTCTATTTCGTCGATAACGCCGATGATCGCGGAATCGACTGGGCAATCCTTATTGCCCTCCGCAAGACGAGCTGACGAACCGGCAACCACGATCACCTTTTCGTTAAATCCGGCGCCGACGGTATCAACGGACACAACATAGCCGCTCTGGTCAGTGCCGTCGAGATTGATCGGCTTGACAATGAGCAGCTTTTTTCCGTGCAGGCGTTCGTCTTTTTGCGTGGACACGACCGTGCCCATGATTCTGGCAATTATCATTGCGGTTTTTGGTCTTAGGTCTTCGGTTTTCGACAAAGGCCAAAGACCTAAGACCGAAGACCGAAAACCTATTTCTTAACTACCGGCAACGTCTGATCGACGCTCGAATGCGGACGTGGAATTACGTGGACGCTGACGAGTTCGCCAACACGGCGGGCGGCGGCTGCACCAGCGTCGGTTGCCGCTTTGACAGCGGCGACGTCCCCACGAACGATCGCGGTTACGAAGCCTGCGCCGATCTTTTCATAACTAACAAGGGTCACATTTGCGGCCTTGACCATCGCGTCGGCAGCCTCGATCACGGCTACTAGGCCCTTTGTCTCAACCATCCCTAAAGCTTCTTGCATTAGTGTTCTTCGCTCCTGATTATCTCTACGATCATCTCGTGAATAAGCTGTTCAATGATGTCCTATATCTTACCCCAACTTGGCCGCCTGGCTCAAAAGGTCGATGAGTTCTTCGCGTGTGAACGATATTTTTTCACCGTTTGATTTTCCGTTTGTTGGATACGACACGTCGAGATCGCAAGCTATCTGGGCCTCGTCCAAGTAGCCGCAAGCCTGACAGCGAGCGTTTGTGCCAAGGAAACCAGCCTTCTCGCGGATCTCGATCAGCTTTTCGATCGCTTCTTGCGGCAGATCATTTGCTCCGCCAAGAGCGTTTGCCAGGATCGCGATCTTGGCTGTATGTTCCAGCGTTTCGAGCCGGTCGAAAGCTTGCCACAGGTGCTCGCCATAGGCGACCGCACCGTGATTCTGCATCAAAAGTGCATTGTGATGCGGTACGAAGGGCTTCATCGCCTCGGTCAGTTCATCGGTCGAAGGTGTCCCGTACTCGGTCAGCGGCACGCAGCCGAGCGTTAAGATGACTTCGGACAAAATGGGTTTGTCGATCGCGAGCCCCGCGGCCGAAAAGGCCGTCGCATGGGGCGAATGCGCATGACAGACAGCATGAATATCCGGCCGCATCTTGTAGATCAGCAGATGCATCGCCAGTTCCGACGAAGCCTTGTTCTGATTGAGAGCCTTGCCATCGAGGTCCGTCAACGCCAGGCCTTCCTCGGTCATACGCCCTTTCGAAGTCATCGTCGGCGTCGCGAGCACGGTATTCTCGTCCAGCCGGATGCTCACATTGCCGTCGAATGCAACGACATGGCCGCGGTCATACAAAAGCTTGCCGACCTCGATGATAAGTTTTTCTGGCGACGGATTCGTCCATAGAAAAAGAAGAAACCACAGATTAACACATCGCAAAGCGGCACGTTAACCTGTGGTTCTAAAACTTACGAGAAAATTATCTATGTCGCGGCGGAGGAGGCGGCATTGGCACGTCGAGCTGAACCGGAACTTCCGGGCCGTGGCCCTGGAAATGTCCGTGCCCGATCGGCGGCAGCTCATCCATTGTCATGCTCTGATTATCGAGCTGGTTTTTGAGCCGCAGATTTTCGTTGCGAAGCATCTCGTTTTCCATTCTGAGCCGCTTCATCTCTTTGTGACGGCCACCGAAGCCCCGGCTGCGGAAATTCGGCGTGATCGATACGAAAAAGCTGGCTATAAACAGCCCGATCGCGAAGGTCGCGAAAAACGGCAACATTCTTTTCAGAAAACTCTTGCTACACATCAAAATTATTACCTCTCAAAAAACCTAAAGATAATTACGCCAAAACGCGGCTTTCGGATTCGTCCGCAAACGTTATTTTATACCTTTGTCACGCCGCCGCAAAGTTAAATCTTTCCAAAAGGCGTAACATCACAAAATATTTAGTTGCCGCCGCATCGCGTGCTGTTGCCCGCTCGCTCCGGTTTGACTACAATCGACGCTAACAATCGAAAAATGATCGCATTTCTATCCGGCAAACTCATTGAGAAACATGCAAATACGGCCATCGTCGATGTCGGCGGCGTCGGTTACGAAGTGTCGATCCCGCTCACGACGTTCTATGAACTCGGCGAGGTTGGCGGCGACGTGCAATTGCGGATCTACGCACATGTTCGCGAAGATGCTATACAGCTTTTGGCTTTAAAACGCTGCGAGAGCGCGATCTTTATCTAAAACTTATCTCTGTCCAGGGAATCGGCCCAAAATCGGGCATCGCGATGCTTTCCGGCATGAGTGCCGACGAAATAATCGTCGCCATCCGCTCAAACGACCTCGCCCGCCTAAAATCGATCCCCGGCGTCGGCCTAAAAACCGCCGAACGCCTCGTCATCGAACTCCGCGATAAGGTCGGCGAAATGTCCGACACAACCCCGCTCGACGCGTCGTCCCGATCAAGTTTGCCATCGGATGCGGTATTCGAAGACGCTCTGTCGGCCCTGATAAATCTCGGCTATCATAAAAACGCGGCGGAAAAGGCTCTGAATCAGGCAGCGAAAGAAGGCGTGGAGATATCGGTGCAAAAGCTGCTAAGACGAAGTTTGCAGATACTGGCGAAGTAGCTTTTCGCTTCGCGGCTGTGCCGCTCTATTTGCGGAAAAGCTATGCTTTTCCGTAACTGTTCTTAGTTGGTTTGCGGCTATGCCGCCGCCTTCCCATGACGAAGAGCGGCGGCATAGCCGCATAAGATCTCAACGGCTCTCGGAGAAGCATAGCTTCTCCGCAAATAGACGGGCATAGCCCGATGACGATAACAACCCGATGCTTTCGATTCTCCGCCAAATCAAAACCGACTTCACCGCCCTCGACCGCCGGGCAGTCTTCGCTCTTGTTTACGCGGCGATCGGGCTGACCTGTATCACATATCTCAAGAGCCCTGAATACCTAAACGCTATCCTCTCAAAAACGCCGCTAGCACCTATTGGCGAAGAAGCGGTAAACTCTCCAAACAACAATCTCTACGCTCTCGTCTGGTGGGTTTTCGTATCGGTCTCATTCTATTTTCTGATCCCGGCAATCTACGTAAAATTCTTCCAAAAACAAAGCCTCAGCGAGATCGGCCTCGCTCCAAAGGCCGAAAAAGGCTTTCTAAAACTTCTCGCCATCTGTATCGCCGTAATGCTGCCGATCGTTTACGCGATGTCGCTGACGGCAAGCTTTTCGGCTAAGTATCCTTTTCTCAAGGTTTACAACGGCGATCCGTACTGGTCGTCGACGCTTTTGATCTGGGAACTGGTCTATTTCCTGCAGTTTTTCGGCCTGGAATTCTTTTTTCGCGGATTTTTGGTTCACAGTCTAAAACCGTCGCTCGGGATCTATTCGATCTTCGTCATGACCGTGCCCTACACCATGATCCACTTCCAAAAACCAATGCCCGAAACCTTCGCTGCGATCTTCGCCGGGCTGTTCCTAGGCTGGATCAGCTACAAAAACGGCACGATCTGGCTCGGGCTTGTGCTGCATTGTTCGGTTGCGTTCTCGATGGATATTTTGGCTTTGAACAATAAAGGATTATTGTTTTGATAGAAGAATTTGGCTTGTTAAATCGTTGAAATTTTCGAAATGGTTAGTTTATTCCTAAAAAGTTTGGTCTTCCTTGTTTTCGCTCCTGGCGTATTTGCTTGCACTTTGATAAAGAATCAGTTGACCAAATTTGATTCAACCGAGTACGTACTTATCGCAGAAGTTGTCGGCTACGTCGACTCCGTTGAACTCAAGAAAGATGTAACCGTCACAAGACAAAACGAAGGGTTTAGATGGTCGTCGGGAATTCGAGTGAATCTAGTGGAAAGCATTTGGTCGCCAGATCCAGACAAGCAGATCTTTGAGATATTTCAATATCACACGAACGCTGACTGTAGCCTTCGTGGGACATCTTCAAAAGAATTACGTGACGCCTATCCCATTGGCACAGAGGTTCGGGTAGTCGGGAAGGCTGCCACTATAGTACCTCAATCCGACGAAGGCTCGGTTATTCGTCTTGAAATAATGCCGGCTGCCGCCACATCCATTTCACCAAACCGTAATTTCAATGGAGATCGGATCAGTTCAGCGACGACACTTTTCAACTTTAGTACTTTCCCTTTGAATTTAGGTCGGGACCAGATCTCGAGAGAACGGCAGCCAGATTTTGAGATACGCAAAGATATTCTGCGTCTAAAAACGACTGAGTCTAAAGCCGAGAGAAGTAAGATACTTGATCGAATCGTGTTAGTTCCTCCTTTTGCGATATCAGATTTCGACATGGAAAGCCTACTCGAGGAATTCTCAGCGAGTGAGGCCGATTTTAAGTCCTATAAAAATAACCTTCTAACCAATTGGATGAAGAACGACAAATATAGAAAATATAGGCAACGGGTAGACGCCAGCAACACCAAACCGTAAAACTGAATGACTGACTTTGGACGAGCGAGTATCAGAAGCGAAGAGCTTTCGACCGACGACAGCCGGTTCGAGGCTGTGCTGCGTCCGGCGCAGTTGTCGGAGTACATTGGCCAGGCGAAGGTCAAGGAGAACCTGCGGATCTTTATGAAGGCGGCTCTGAAGCGGCGTGAGGCATTGGATCATATTCTGCTGACAGGCCCGCCGGGATTGGGGAAAACTACGCTTTCGAACATCGTCGCCAACGAGATGGGAGCTTCGCTCAAATCGACTTCGGGGCCTGTTATTGAGAAGGCCGGCGATCTGGCGGCGATCCTGACCGGGCTTGAAGAAGGCGATGTGCTGTTCATCGACGAGATCCATCGGCTCAACCCTGCGATCGAGGAAATCCTTTATCCGGCGATGGAAGATTACAGTCTCGATATCATGATCGGCCAGGGCACAGCGGCGAGATCGATCAAGCTCGAACTGCCCAAATTCACGTTGGTTGGGGCCACGACACGGCCCGGAATGCTGACCGCTCCGCTGCGGGCGAGGTTCAATATTGTATTTAACCTCGATTTTTACAACGTCACCGACCTGCAGACGATCGTCACGCGATCGGCCAGTATTTTGAAGGTCGGGATCGACGATTCGGGTTCTCACGAGATCGCCCGCCGAGGCCGCGGAACGCCGAGAATCGTGAACCGGCTACTCAGACGAGTTCGCGATTTTGCCGAGGTCGATCATGAAGGCCACATAAACGAGCACGTTGCCAACGATGCTCTAAACCGAATGGAAGTAGATAGTTATGGCCTCGACGAAACGGACGCCAAGATGCTCAGATGCATCATCGAAAAATTCGACGGCGGCCCGGTCGGGCTCAGCACGATCTCGGCTGCGATCCACGAGGAAAAGGAATCGATCGAGGAAATGATCGAGCCATACCTGCTCCAGACCGGCTTCCTTAATCGAACTCCGCGCGGCCGCATGGCGACTCGGCTCGCGTATCAGCATTTCGGGCTTGATGAGTTGATGCGAAGCAACGATGTACAGCCAAGTTTCCTGGTAAACGACTAACTTATTTTCTTCCTTTGCGGCTTTGCGTCCTGCCTTCGCGGCTTTGCGGGAAATCTTTACCGAAGTTTCACGCAAAGTCGCAAAGCCGCAAAGTAAAGGAATAAACACTTACGTTTCCGGCATTGTTGATAAAGGAGAAACAATGAACAAACGAAATTTTTTCACTCTATCGACGATCTTTGGAATTGTATTGCTCGCGGCGTTTGCCGCTCCGGCTCAGATGATGAGCTTTGTGTCATCAGAAGATGCAGCCAAAAGGGCTTTGAATGTTGGCTCAAAAGCACCAGAATTCGAGCTAAAGGACAGTACCGGAAAGCTCGTTTCGAGCAAAGCGTTGCTCAAACAGGGCGGCATGGTGCTGACCTTTTATCGCGGTTCGTGGTGTCCGTTTTGCAATGCGTATTTGCGAAAACTCGGCCAACGAATGCCCGATGTCAAGGATGCGGGCGGAAATCTGGTCGCGATCTCGGTCGAGAATCCGGACGCTTCGATGGCAGTGGCGAAGAAGAACGAGGTTCTCTTCCCCGTTCTCAGCGATCCAAATCTCGACGTTGCCCGCAAATTCGGCATTGTCTATCAAATGCAGCCCGAAACCGACTCTCTCTACAAAAAGAACGGCCTCGACGTCGCCAAACACAACGCCATGGACAAACCCGAACTTCCGCTCGCCGTCACCTACATCATCAACAAAAAAGGCGTTATCACGTACGCCTTCATCGAAACCGACTACAAAAAAAGAGCCGAGCCGGATGTGATCATTGAGAATTTGAAGAAGAAAATGTAGGAAACGGGCTCTCGGCACTCAGCCTTCGACTGACAGTTTTTTCGTTTCATTCTCTAAAAAAGTGATATGATCGTGGGCATGAAAGGCGTGCGATCACTCCTATCGTTATTTTTCATAGCTGTACTTTGTGGGGCGATATTTGGTCAAAATGTGAAGCCAAACAGCCCAGTCGGCGTGATGCAGCTTGTGGAGTTTTTCGCCATGAAAAGACTCCCTAGCGATGATCCCAAGTTCGACCAAAATGTTTCGGCGCTCGATTTTCTCGAAAGTAATTGCAACGTTGGGTTCATCGACGATGGCACAAATTACTGGGCACTGAGAACTGTCGGAGCATCGGAAGAATTGATGAGAAAGGTCGAGCGATGTACTTCCGCCGCGAACAGCGAACAGATCCTAACCGAACGGGGTAGATTGACCGAAGGACAGATCCAAGACCGTGAACGGATGTTAATTGGCGACCTTTATCGTAAGATGTACGCCCGGAAAGACATTGATGGAAGGAAGCGCACGTTAAGAATCGGAGAAGAGTATCTTTTGCGATACGCGGAAGATGATCGGTACCATGATCCAGGAACGAACGAATTGCTTCTGTATCTAAAGGGAGTAGTTCCAAAGATGAAAGCCCACATCGGCGACGCCAATCCTCCACGAAAGCCGTGTTAGCTTGACCAATACTCACTTCCCTCGTATCATTATAGATTGCGCTAATTACGCAAGTTTTCACATCGCTTATTTACGGCGAAGGAAGTGAATATTATGAAAAACGAAATACATCCAAACTACAACGAGATCTCGGTCGTGTGTGCGTGCGGCAGCACTTTTCAGACGCGTTCGACGCTGAAAGATGATCTCCATATCGAAATTTGCTCGGCTTGCCACCCGTTCTTTACCGGTAAGCAGAAACTGGTCGACACGGCCGGACGCGTTGACCGCTTTAACAAACGTTACGCTCGCGGTGCTGCGGCTGAGGCGAAATAAGAAAGGTCCAGTGTGTCAGTAGCCCGCACGTAAGTAAGGGCTAGCACCATGCGGCTTTCGCAATGAGAAACGCTAAGTACAACTATTAGCATCCAAAACCTGACGCCGACCTTGGCCGATCGATACTCGTGTATTTTCAAATGCACGACCGAAAGGCAAACAAAAGGTCGGCGTCATTTTTTTCAGTCGTCGTGTCAGTAGCCCGCACGTGAGTAAGGGCTGGTTCTAGATGACGCAACTTGCCCTTACTTATGTGCGGGCTACTGACACGGAATTCTGCTTTTATTGAACATCTATTTCTAACAGAAGCGCTATCTAAGGAATTGATATGAAAAAGAGAACTTCGCCCAGATTACTTCGGTTCATTCACACGGTCTTTGCGGTCGAGCGCGACCTGATCGTCGGCGGCCAGGCCGTTATGGAAGGCGTGATGATGCGCACTCCGTCGGCATACGCGATCGCGTGCCGCCGCCAGGATGGATCGATCGTGACGACCGCCGAAACGCTGCCGAAATGGAGCGATAAGTACAAATGGCTCAACACGCCAGTGCTTCGCGGCGGTGCGACGCTCATCCAGTCGATGGCGTTGGGTGTGAAGGCTCTGAATTTCTCGGCCAAGATCTACGAAGAAGACGCCGCTGCCGCCGAGGCAGTTGAAAAATCAAAGGCCGGTGAAACGCAGGCAGCGTACGTTGACGGCACCGACGACCCGAATTTCACCAAAGCTCCGGTCAAGGTCGTGATGCCGGAAAAGGCTGAGAGCAAAACCAAGAAAGCCGGACAATCCGCGAGTGCGGTCGGTTCGATCATTTTCGCACTTGGGTTCAACATACTTTTGTTCATCGTTGCTCCGCTGGTTTTGACGAATGTTCTCTTTATCTCGCTCGGCTGGGCCGGAGCTCCGAACGTCGCTGCGGACGCGAGCTGGTGGCAGTATGGCTGGGCTTACGCGTCGAAGATCAAGCTCGATTCGTTCGGTTCGTGGATCTCGTTCAACCTCATCGACGGCCTGATCAGAATGGTGTTCTTCATCATCATGATCTTCTCGATGTCGTTCCTGCGTGACATTCGCCGAGTGTTCGAATACCACGGAGCCGAGCACAAAACCGTTTTCACCTGGGAAAAAGGCCTCGCTCTAACGCCCGAAAATGCCGCGAAAATGAGCCGCCAGCATCCGCGTTGCGGAACGTCGTTCCTTATGGTGGTCATGCTGGTCGCGATCGTGCTTTTCTCGGTAATTAATTTTGAGGCGACCTGGATGAACCTTGTCGTTCGCATCGCGTTGATGCCGCTGGTTGCGGGGCTTTCGTATGAGGTCATTCGTTACGCAGCCAAGAAGGAATCCGGAGCGATCTTCAAATTCATGACGCTTCCCGGCCTCTGGCTCCAAAACATCACGACCCAAGAGCCCGACGACGAACAGCTCGAAGTCGCGATCAAGGCTCTCGACGAGTCACTTAAACTCGAACCGCAGTCGGCATAAAGATCATTAGCCACGAATTACACGAATGGCACGAATAATATCTCTTTAACATTCGTGCCATTCGTGTAGTTCGTGGCAAAACAATTCATATGTTGGAAAAACTTGCCCAAATTGAAAAAACCTACGAGGAACTCACCGAACAGATCTCGTCGCCCGAGATCATGTCGGACATGAAGGTGTACGCCAAGACGATGAAGCAGCATCGTACGCTCGAGGAGATCGTCACCAAATATCGCGAGGTCCGCAAAATGACCGAGGACCTGCAAGGTGCCAAAGATCTGCTCTCGCTCGCCGATGATGAAGACATGCGAGAAATGGCAAACCTTGAGATCGCTGACATCGAAGACCGCCTTCCAGTTGCCGAGGAGGAGCTAAAAATGCTCCTTTTGCCGAAAGATCCGAACGATGAGAAGAACGTAATTCTCGAAATTCGTGCCGGCACCGGCGGCGACGAGGCGACGCTGTTCGCCGCGGAGATCCTCAGAATGTACACCCGCTACGCCGAGCGTCAGGGCTGGAAGATGGACATCCTCGAGATGACTGACACCGGCGTTGGCGGTATCAAAGACGCGACCGCT
Source organism: Pyrinomonadaceae bacterium (assembly GCA_047600985.1). Taxonomy (GTDB): domain Bacteria; phylum Acidobacteriota; class Blastocatellia; order Pyrinomonadales; family Pyrinomonadaceae; genus OLB17. The sequence goes on from JASGKA010000002.1 coordinate 2,635,140, forward strand.
GTTATTGAGGGCGACAACGTTTACTCGAAAATGCGCTTCGAATCCGGCGTTCATCGCGTCCAGCGTGTGCCGCAGACCGAAACGCAGGGCCGCATTCACACGTCAGCGATCACTGTCGCCGTCCTGCCCGAGGCCGAAGAGGTCGACGTTCAGATAAACAACAACGATCTGCGTATCGACACGTTCTGTTCGAGCGGTCCCGGCGGACAGTCGGTGAACACGACGTATTCGGCAGTCCGCATCACACACATGCCGACCGGCGTGGTCGTTTCGATGCAGGACGAAAAATCGCAGATCAAAAACCGCGAAAAAGCGATGCGCGTTCTGCGTGCGAGATTGCAGGAGATCGAGGAACAAAAACAGCATGACGCTCAGTCAGCCGAACGCAAATCGATGGTCGGTTCTGGCGACCGTTCCGAAAAGATCCGCACCTACAATTTCAAAGAAAACCGCGTCACCGACCACCGCATCGGCCTAACCGTCCACCAACTCGACCTCGTAATGGAAGGAGCGATCGACGAATTTATCGAGTCGCTCAGAACGCATTACCAGACGGAGAAATTGAAGGCTGAGGCGGTCGCGGCCTAGGAGTTTAACCGCATAGGAAAATAGAACACATAGATATTTTCTGTTCGCGACTATGTGTTCTATGTTTCTATGTGGTTAAAATGGATGATTGTCGGACGTCGGACCACATTAAATGCCTCCACCAACACGCCTATATCTAATTCGTCATGGTCAATCGGCTGGAAATGCCGAGGGGCGGTTTGGTGGGCATGGGCCGACTCCGCTGTCGGAACTGGGGCGTGAGCAGGCTGAGAAGACGGCGAATTTGCTTGCGAAGGAAGGTATCGAGGCGATATATTCGAGCGATCTGATCCGTGCGGTGCAAACGGCCGAACCATTGGCTAAACTGCTCGATCTGCCTATCCATCAGTCGCCTGCATTTCGCGAACGCCACGTCGGGGTACTGCAAGGCCTGACCTTTGACGAATCTAGGCAACAGTATCCTGACGACTATTATGCTCTCATCAATCGCAACGTAAATCACATAATTACTGAGGGCGAGAGCTATCGTCACCTGCTCAGACGGATCACGAGCGAACTCAGGAACATCCTTCGCAATCACAATCGGCAACGCATCGCGATCTTTTCTCACACAGGGGCGATCTGCTACCTCACGCTTCACCTGATGGGAGCGATCCATCGCGGTACAAAATCAACTCCCTGGCTGATCACGTCAAACTGCGGGATCAACCGGTTCGAATTCCGCGGCCCGCGAAACGTCCGCGTACTCGCTCTCAACGACACTCGACATCTGATCCAGACAACCGGCGACGATTCGTTTGCTGCTTTGTAATTCCTGGATCGTACGATCATTTGCCATAAAAAAAGGCCGGAAACCTTAGGGTTCCCGGCCAAAATGGATATACCACACCAATTACCAATCGTACCGGATCGCGAACTGGAATTCGCGGGCCGCAGAGGCCGACGTCGTGATCTGGCCAAACGTCGTGCCGTTAATGTTGGCGTTCGGCAAGCCGAACGAATTGTGGTTGAACGCGTTGAAGGCATCCGCACGGATCTGCAGACGATGGCCTTCCCACGGCATACGGAAGTTCTTGGCAAGTCCCATATCCACGTTCCAGAATGACGGGCCGCGAAGGTTGTTTCGCTGTCCGATCTCTCCGTTCTGGGTGTTTCTGAACGCCGCTAGAGCAGCGACCGGATCACCGAAGAAATTGATCGAGCCGTTGGAAGCATTATTGATGGCTCCCGTCGGAACCGCTCCGGTCAATACCGCAGGACTGTCAAACACAAAGCCGACCGGGAACGAACCTGTCGTCGTGCTGAACGGCAGACCTGAGCGAGCCGTAAAGATACCCGAGAGCTGAAATCCGCCAAAGATCGCATCGACCCAGCCCGGTGCACTGTTGCCAAACTTACGTCCGCGTCCGAAAGGCAGCTCAAGCACGCCGTTGATATTCACGAGGTGGCGAATGTCAAAATCGGACGGGCCGTAGCATACCTTCAGGTTTCGGACGTCACAAACGAGGCCGCCGAAGACGGTGTTTGCGACGCTTGAGTTGTTGTCCTTCGAGTTTGAATACGTGTAGTTCGCGTCGAACTGAAATCCCTTCGAGAATTTCTTCTGCAGGCTGATCAGCAGTCCGTCATAACGCGAAAATCCGAGATTGGTGATATACGCGTTGGTCGAGAACTGGCCGCTTAAACCTACATTCGATCGAAGCAGGCCGCTCGCAAACAGTCCCTGGACCGTGTCCGAAGCGTCGCCGATCGAGATCAGATCACCGAAGTTCGAACGGATGAACGCTGTACATGAACCAATTCCAAAACTAGCACATGGGGCACCGAGAGCAAGCGCACCCTGATTTTCAAAGAACGGCTGCACCGCTGTCGAACCGGACTGTATCAGATTCAAGGCACCAAGAAGTGTCTGACCTGACGCAGGATCTTTGAAATCAACGATCTGGCCGGCATCGCCCTGCGTAAAGAGTTTCTTACCCAGACGTCCGACGTACGAAACGTCGATCAGCATATCGCCCGGCAGCTCACGCTGGAATCCGAAGCTGTACTGATACGAATACGGCACCTTGAAATTCTGCGAGATCGTGTAGTTCGTCTCACCTGTTTCATTCCCCACTGGCGAACCGCCCACAGTGAATGGCGTGATCGGATTCGTGATGGTCGGGGCAGTATTCTGGATCGGCAGCGTTCCGAGTCCGGTAAATCTCGGATCGTTGAGCAACGCTGTGGCGGCGTTTGCGTTGCCGAACGTAGTTGTCGCCGAGTTGTCGAACAGGTATGAAACCTGATCGGCAATGAAGGTCAAAGCTCCGCCCACGCGTTCGTAAACTACAGAACCGCCGCCGCGGATCGACGTCTTGCGATCGCCGAAAACCTTGCCGAGCAAGCCATCTTTAAACGAAGGTGCGTAAGCAAATCCGACACGCGGTGCCCAGTTATTCTTATCAGGATCGTAATAGGGACGGCTGTTGTTTGCCTTGCCGATCAGCGTGTACGAAAGCAGCGGAGCTGCAGCGTCGCCACCGATTCCGGCGAGTCCGTTTGCGATACGAGTATCCAGCAGTTGCTGGAAATCAACATCATTCCCCGCCTGGAAACCGTTGGCTTCGTATGGTGGTGAATAATACTGATATCTCAGTCCGAAGTTCAACGTCAGATCGTTGCGGATCTTCCAGTTGTCCTGAACGTAACCTTCGTATTCGTTGTAGCGGAAGTCACGGATCTTGCCCGTTCCGGGTGACTGAGCCTGGCCCGAGGTGTTGTAAACAAAATTCGTCGCGATCGACGCATAGCGTCCGAGCAGCAATGCAAAAGCACGATCGTACACGGCTGACGAAGTTGCTCCCGTCAGGATGTTCGCCGGACGCAGCGTTGAATTGAGCGTTGCAGTGTTGCCGCCTAATCCGAGCGTTACCGTGTTGAAATCGTTCACGAGCCCCGAAACCGATTTGATCGGCTTGAGTTGAGCTCCGAACTGGATGCTGTGGTTCCCGAGGTTCCACGTCGCATCGTCACGGATCGTGGGTGTGTCAACAACACGCGACTGCGTGCTGAAGTTCGCATATGGAGCCGTCAGAGCACCGAGGTTGAACAGATTTGGGAAGGTCGGATCGAAATTATTCGGGAAATTGAGCCCCGAATGGCTGTTACCGACCGCGATCTGGTTGAACAGTCGATCAGTGACCGCCCAGCTGTGTCCGGCAACGACCGAGTAGTCTCTCGCCACGATCTGCGAAGTTTCCGGATCGCCCGGGAACTGCTGTGCTACGGAATTTACCACGTCGGTCTGAACACGGCGTGCGATATTGAATCGAACGAATGCTCGCTGACGGTCGGTGATATTGGCGTCGATACGAGTCGTGTAGGTATTGTCCTCACGGCGTGATGGTGCGTTGAAACGAATACCGCCGGTGTTGACGCCGTCGCCGAGCGTGAGATCGGTCGCCGTCGGATAGCGGCTGTTGATAAAGCTGAGCAAAGCTGTGTTTACACCAACGCCGCGTGGATCGCGTGCTGCGACCTGAGCAGGTGTGAGAATGGTGATACAGCTTGCCGTCGCCGGATTGTTTAGACGTGCTGCCGAAGTACAGCCCGGATTGTTGTTGATGTACGCGAGTCCGCCATTGCGGAAATGATCGAGCGGAACGGTACGCGTGTAGGTTACGCCCTGTGCGTCGCGGCGGGCTTCGTAGTCGAAGAAGAAGAACAGACGGTCTTTACCGCTGCGGAAAGCAGGGCCGTTGTTCTCGCCGAAGTTAAAGAATGGAAGCGGTCCGCCGATGCTGCCGCCGTACTGATTACGCGTCAACTGCGGACGCGGAGCACGTTCGTCACCGACCTGATTGCGGCCCTGAATGACGTTCGTGTCGGTCGCGACATATCTTCCCTGACGATTGTTAAAGAAGCTGTTCGCGGCGGTTGCCGCGGTGCGGTTGTACTCGCGGAGCGATCCGTGGAACTGATTCGTACCGCTTTTGGTAACGAGCTGGATCTGTCCGCCGCTGCTGCGGCCTTCGGAAGCACTCGGGTTGGTCGAAACGGCACGAAATTCCTGGATAGCATCGATCGGAGCATTGCCGACCGTCGCAAAAGCCTGTCCGGTAGCCTGATCGTTGGCGTCGATGCCGTCAACCGTGATGTTGCCTTGGTCGGCGCGCGATCCGGTGACCGAACCTACGCGGTTGGTCGTCGCAGTTCCGACGTTGTTCCCGACGACGCCGGGCTGCAGGCCGATCAGTGCCGCAGGCGAGTTGCGGATCTGTATCGGCAGTTCGCGAAGCTGTTTTGTGTCAATGATATTACCGATGCTCGGATCGGTCGTGTTGATCGTATCGCCGGTCGCTCCGACCGCAACGTCAACGGTCGCCGAAACGTCACCTGTCGAGAGCATTGCGTTGTAGGTCTCGGTCTTGCCGACACCCAGCGATACGTCTGTGATCGTCAATGTTTTGAAGCCCGCAAGCGTTACGGTCAGTTTGTAACCCTGGCCCGGAGCCACGTTTGAAAAGTTGTAAACACCCTGGTCGTCGCTTTTTGTTGTAAGCTCGCGTGATGTTTTTGTGTCTGTGAGTTTTACGGTCGCACCGGGCACGATCGCACCGGCGGAATCAGAAACGATGCCTGTCACACCTGAGACCGACTGGCCAAAGGCAAGACCTGCGAAAGTAAGTAAAAATAAAGCAAATGCCGACATGCGGATCAATACCCCGATGCCGGAAACACGCCTTATAAAATGATCTTCTAAACTGCGAAAAGCCATCTTATTTCCCCCTTAATATAAATTGTCAAAACGCCGAAGCTGGAAATAACTCTTCGACGCCAACGCCCCGACGGCTCCCTGCCGACGGTATTAAAACTCCGTAAAAATTACGGTATTCACGAGTGAACGCAGTGGTTAACGCACCAAACGTGCCAAAGGTTTCGCTGATGAGTGGAAAGATTTTTTGGTTGCCTGAGCTTAAATATCCGCAAAAACTCGGATTTTCCCTGATCTTTTCTAGCACCGCAAAAACCGCTAGCCCAACAAAAATGGACGCTTACCTTATGTTCGCCCGCTAACACATCAGTATCGTTTATGTATTTGTGGCCCTTGATAACACAAAACTATAATGTAAAGAATTGTCATGAACCGATCGGCTTGATAACTGCTGTCGATGCCCGCGATCAATATCACTGATCGACGGCAGCTCGACGTACACAGCCTGTTCGGATACTAATCCGAAATTTTGAATACGAAAGTCTGTTTCACGTGTTTCACCGTTTCATATTGAGACGGCCGAAACAGGTGAAACAGGGCTGATACGGCTTTCCTGTTTGGCAAAAAAGGTTCATAATGCGGTCAAATGGACTTTTACTTCCTGCTATTTTCACTTTTCGCACCGCGTATCGTGATGCTGGTCTATCTGCTGATTTTCCCGAATCTATTTCCGGCGAACTCAGTTCCCCAATGGGCCGATATCCTGCTCGGCGTGTTCTTCCCGCGAATCCTGATCCTGATCTATATCTATCAGACGATGGGTTACGAAAACATCTGGTTCGCTGCTCACCTGATCGTCGCGATATTCGCGTATCTTGGCGGAACGCACCAAACCAACCGGCGTCGAAAACGACGGTATGAGGGTGAATGATCTGCCGCTTTATAATTCTATAAGGTCGCCGGAGACGATTGCCGTCAGTGTCGAGTCGATCTGAGGAAGGAGAGCTTTGATCACCGGAACCTGATTACTTGGGAGCAGTATAATAGCGATGTCCAAACCAGTCAGGTTTTGTTGATGGCGAAGGTTCTTGTCGGAAGTGATAAAAACGTCGAATTGATCGGTCACGAGCTTAAGCAACTTTCCATTCTTCACACCCGCCCAACCCATATCTTGAACCGAGACGATCCCGCGATGAGGTAAGCCCCGCTTAACGATGCTTGGGACGCATTCGTCGATTATTATCTTCATGCAGCGAGGCTTAGTTCACTAAGGGAAGTTCTAAAATACTCAAGCACCATAACCGCTTGTTCGCGGGTGACGGTTGGGAAGTTCTCGATAAAATCATCAAGAGAAACACCAGCCTCGAGATTTTCCAACAATGCCGACACGGGCACGCGGGTACCTGAAAACACGGGAACGCCGCTCATGATTTCGCGATCGATCGAGATCGGAATGTCTTTCGAGATGGTGATCATAATTCTTACATCTTATCACAGAATTTTTAAGCAGATATTGGGCTCATCGTCCGCCATCTACGCCCTTATGTATTCCACGCTACATAACGGCACATCCACGAAAAGTTAAGGTTGAGGTGGAGGAAAAAAGATATGAATGTGATAGACGACCTTTATCTCAAACACCCGACTTCTCCTACGGACGATGGCCGCGGACTTTCAGCTCGCGAGCCTGAACACCCGTTCGAACAGGACGATACAGACCATCATCAATACCCATATCCAAAAACCTTTCACCCGAACATCCTGCCGCCGACGGAATTCATGGCGTTGGGAATGTACGCGGTATAATCGAAGAAACCATCTGAATCAAAACAAAAGAGCTCGCTCGCGGGCTCTTTTTTTCGATGGCGGGCACCAACAAAACAGTTGTGGGGTTTGTATGCGAACGAACATAAACCGCTTCGCCGTGTTGTTACGATTAAAGTGTCTTTATGACCATTACATAGGAGGATATTTTTTTATGGATAGAGTCGTAGTACAAAGAGAAGTCCCTGTCGCAACTCCCGTCACCGTCGAACGCGAAGGCCGAACCGCCAGCAGTGCAATATGGGCGCTCACATTTATCGTGATCGTCGGCATGATCGTCGGAGCCCTATATTACAGCGGAATGCTCCGAAAACTATCAAACGCCGCGACGCAGCCACAGAAGGTCAACGTAGAGATCACGGCTCCGGCGGCTCCGGCTCCGGCCGCGCCGGCAAATCGATAGACCGTTGCATAGAAACGAATTACACGTTATTAGTCAAAAGCCCCGCTTGGCGATCAGCGGGGCTTTTGAATAGAAAGCATTTCAGCCATCTTTTCGTGAACGATATTCACGCCTTTCAGGGGTCGCAGCATGACTTTGAACTCGGATATCAGTCCCGCTTCATCAAATTTCACCATGTCCACGCCGTTCACCGAGATGCCGTCGATCTCGACCGAAAACTCAAGAACGGCGTCGCGATCGCCAACGATCTGGCGAACATATTTGAATGTTGGGTTGAGGAAAACGTTAAAGGCTGCGGCCAGATAAGGAAGAACGTGAGGTTTACCAACCTGCGGCGTGTGAACTACGGGAGAATAAAACACAGCATCATCGGCAAGGATCGATTCGAGACGGCTAAAGTCCCGATCCTCGACCATTTTATGCCAGACCGCTAGTGTTTCGATGATTTGAGGTCTCCCAAATGAGATCAGTCGGAGCCGAGAACCTGTGCGACGGTTTCTTTCTTTATGCCGCCACCTTTGCGTTTGTTGTAATCCGAAAGCGAGATCTGTTTGTCGCGCCACGCATCAAGGTGGCCGACTTGGTGAACGCATTGGATCGTGCAGGTCGGAGCACACCATTTTTCGGTGATGTACTCACGGTCCATGTCGGCCTGGGTGTATTCGAGAAGCGGAATTCCGGGCGTGCCGCGTTGCTGCGAGCACCAGTTGACCATGCCGAATTCGTCGATGTATAGATATCTCGCACCGGCACGGCAACGCCAATCGTACTCTTCGCCCTCGACGAGTTTGTCCTGAAACCAGTTCCAGCGAGCATACGAGCTTTGGCCCTTGCTCTTGATCTCTTTGTAAACTTCCTTCTCGCGAACCGTAAGGCCTTTGTTCAGCCCGTCGCCATCGTGTATAACGCCGACTGTCGACGAGAACCCAAGCTCTCGGGCACGATTGGCAATTATGAGAGCTTCCTCAGGATTCGCCACGCCGCCGCCAACGACCGAATTGATGTTTACCTTAAATTTCGCGTGCTGCTGCAGATTGACGAGCTTTGCGTCGAGAACTTTCAGGCTCTTTTTCGAAACGTCGTCCGGGGTTACGTTGTCTATCGAGATCTGCAGGTAATCGAGGCCCGCTTCGTTAAGCTTTTTGACCTTTTCGGGCTGAAAATAGTAGCCGTTCGAGATGAGCCCCGCGATCATGCCGTGATGTCGAATGCGGGCGATGATCTCGTAGATCTCAGGGTGCATCATCGGTTCGCCGCCTGAAATGGTAATCACCGACGACCCAAATTCCGCGAGCTTATCGATCCGCTGCAACATCACATCGATCGGCACCGGATCGCTCGTCTTGTCGAATTCGTTGCAATACGTACAGGCAAGGTTACACCGCCGCATCGGCACAATATGCACCAACACCGGATGCTTCGTGGAAGCAAACGCCTTAACCGTGTGCTTCACACCACGCGTAAATCTACTGAAACTACTTGCCTTTGGCATTATTTAAAAATCGTTCCGTTCCATCGTTCCACCGTTTCCCACATCGATAAATGCTGCACTTCGGCAAAATCGCGCTGTGATGCAAGCGAGGAGAGCTAAACCTTGATCTCTTTTGCTCCTTTTGGTATGTCCAACACAAATATCTTTGTATTTATCTGAACATTTTTACGTATGCTTTGCAGTGTAACCGTTGTCGTATCGTTGTTCTGCTCCAACACTTTTGCTTGGACAGGCATTCCATTAGTGTCGACCCAAAGCTCAGCCGACTTATAGTTGGTCGCAGCTTTCGGAGTTAACTGAAGGTGCCACGTGCTGACGCCTGCCGCGTTTTCGGTTCCGAGGTAAACGACGTTGTAATTCGCACGAAGCTGCTCGCGACTCATGCTCATTAACCCTAAAGCATTTCCCGCTCCGGCTGAGGTCTTTGCCTTATTTACCTTACCGATGTAAACCTGATTAATGCTAGGCTTATAGAGCCGATAGTCGTCACCGATAACAGAGACCTGCTCAACCGCCGGCTTCGTCCAGTCGAGACGCATGTAGCGTTTTCCGTTAGCATTTGGAAGATAACTTGTTGAGCCAATGTATGTGTCGGGCTCGTTAAGTTGTGTATTCAACTTAACCATTGTAACGTCGGCCTGAACTGATTTCAGAGCTTTATTGTGGTCATCCATTCTTTTCAGGATCTCGCCAAGAGGGCCTTGTGCGAATGTATTCTGAACCGCGCAAAATCCAACGGCCAGCATTCCGACAAACACAAATCTATACAAACTCGATTTCTTCATAACAATACTCAATCCTTCTAACGATGGTGACTATTTAGAATTTCCCGTCTCAACTTGGACGGCTTGAGCCTTTGGCCGGGTTGCACCGGTATCTTTGCTGTTGAACCATTCCTTCGGCGTCAGGAAGATGAAACACATGATCAGAATGCACAACAGGTCCCATTGCCAGGATGCCCGCTCATAGCTCCAGTTGATCACGTTCTTCATAGCAAAAAGTTCAATTAACTACGTGCCCGTCACGCATCTGTATCGTTCGTGAGCAAGCCTCGGCCGCCTCGGGGTTGTGCGTGATCATGATGATCGTCTGGTTGAACTTCTGATTCAACTCCTGAAACATCTCAAGCACTATCTGCGAATTCTCGGTATCAAGATTTCCCGTCGGCTCGTCTGCCAGAATTATTGCCGGGCCATTTACGATCGCTCGTGCCAATGCAACTCGCTGCTGTTCGCCGCCGGAAAGCTCGAGCGGCTTATGGTGCATTTTATCCTCAAGCTTGAGCAGCCGCAAAACCTCGCGGCGGCGGTCGCTGTTCTTGCTGCCGTTCCCGGTATGGATCTTTTCGGCAAGTTTCAGATTTCCTTCGGCTGAAAGCGTCGGGAAAAGGTTGAAACGCTGGAACACAAACCCTATCTTCCTGCGGCGGATATCGGTTCGTTTCGCATCCGAAACCTTTGCGAGATCTTCGCCATCGATCAGAATGCTGCCGCTTGTGGGCGAGAGCAATCCGCCGAGCAGATGAAGCAGCGTCGATTTTCCGCAGCCTGACGGCCCCATGATGGCGACAAATTCGCCCTCGTTAACATCCATCGACAGGCCGCGAAGCACCGGAACTTCCAGCTTTCCAACCTTGTAGGATTTCTTAAGATCGACGGTCTGTAGGATCGGTTTCATCGGGCGGCTATGGCTGATATTTCGTAACGCCCGTTCGATTGGCGTTGCTGGTCGGCTGATCGACCTTTACCTCACTAAGTCTTTTGTCGAGGTCGACTTCCTCGAGATTCCATGAATTCTGCAGCACAAATGCCGTCTCGGGATACTTTTTACCGATAGAAACTGCCTCAGGCGTCTGGTACGTCAGTTTCATCGCGTATTTTTCTTTCGGCCGCGTGACCTGTATCTCAAGCGGCAGATTTTGGTAATCAGTAGTTTCGGTCAACTTTCCTTCCTTTCCGTAAACAATGTCCGATTCGATCTCGCCCTTATCGTCAAATATTTGCTGCTTCGCGAGCCGGATACCGCCGACGCGATCGAACCAGAATCGACGCAGTATTTTCAAGGTACCTTGCTCACCCTTCTGATATTCGTCGAGCAAATAGTATCCACGCATCACCTTTCGGATCGGCGATTTACTATTGACAGTATTGTCATCCTCGATCTCGAAGATGCTGCTCATCGTATAAAAATTCTCGGCATCGATCGGCCGAACCAGCATCGCATCAGTAAAATGCTGCGGCCGAAGATTTGCAAACGCGTTCACGTTCTCTTTCGCTGCCTTGGCGTCGCCGTTCCCGTTACCGTTGGTGCTAAGGCTCTTCTGCAGCTTTGAATAATCGGCCTTATTAGTTCCTTTTACAAATTTCTTGTACTTACCGGAACCACCGTCATTCAAAACCGCAACGCGAAAATTTACACCATCCGAAGTCATTTGGGCGATGTCTGTGCGAATGAATGGAGCCTGAACCTTTAGCAATATCATTCCCGGACGTTGGACGACGATCTCGCCATCAGCCGTTCGATACTTCTCTTTCGTACCAAACTCGGCGAATGAATTATCTTCGAACTGAAGGTCCATCTTCGCCCGCATCGAATTAACACGAGCGTAGCGGTTGACCTCATTCATCAGTTCGCGTTGTTCTGCTGTCTCCGTCTTAAGCAGAGTCGGCGTCTTGCTTTCCTTCTTTACAAGATTACATCCCGTAAAGATCGAGAAGGCTGCGATAATGAGGAATATTCTCCACCGCAAAAGATTATCCGAAAAATACTTCATTCGTGTCAGATGTGCCAACTTGACCCCGTAGTTGCCACGTAACTGCCAAAAGGCCGCAGAACCCTAAACGCAAAATAATATCATTTCAAAACTAAGTACGCTAGCTAACAAAAGACGCGGAACGAAGTGAAAAGCCACCTCGTTCCGCGTCTCGTTATCCTAAAACCTAACCGATCAACCCGCAAAAACTCCCGCGGCACGCGTCAGATAGTCCTGCATCGTGTATGCGAACATGATCGCCAGCCAGAAAAAGCTCGCTACCGCCGCCAGCCAGATCATCTTCTTACTCCAGTAAACGTGCATGAAGAAAAGCATGACGAACGTCATTTTTGTGAACGCGATGAGCAGAGCGACGAGCGTATTCGCACCCGGAAAAATGCCGTCCATATCAACCTTTGCCGCAGCATAGGTCAGGATCGTGCCGACAATAAGAATCCCGAAAATACCGAGGTATTTCGGTATATTCATGTGATCGTGATCTTCGTGATGTTCCGTTGACATAATATATTCCTAATGCCCTCCTTAGTGCATGAAGTGCCTGCCGAGCAAATAAAGCAGCGGAAACAGGAAAATCCAGACAATATCGACAAAGTGCCAGTACAGACCGGACATTTCAACCGGCATATAGTATTCGCGGCTGTACGTTCCGCGAAACGCCTTGTAGCCGAGCCACGCCATTAATCCGAGGCCGATGATCATATGCAGAGCATGAAGCCCTGTCATAACAAAGTAGATCCAGAAAAATATCCGGACGCGATCGCGGAATTTATTGGCGTCGATCTCGCCGTTTGAAAAATAACCGATCTTTTCGGCATCAGTGAGGAACTTTCCATCCTGAGCCATTTTGACCAGCGAGCAGTCGGTCCACTGAAATTCCCCATGCGGGTTCGGATGCTCTACCGGGGCAGCATTATGATCGACTTCCCAGCACGGCTTTTCAGCAGCTCCGTGTTCGCCATGTCCGGCCGCGGGTGCAGGGATCTTTTTGTTCAGCCCCGTGACAGGGACGAAGCCGTGATTCCATTTGTCGGTGTACTCGATCGCCTTAACACCAAGAAATGTCGCACCGAACAGCATCGTCAACACGATCATGATGACCTGGAGGTTGCGGTTGCCCTTCTGCCGCGTAATATACGGTCAGAGCCATCGTGAGCGAGCTGACGATGAGAACGACCGTATTAAGGCCGCCCCAGAATGCATCGAGATGGTTACTGCCGGCGGCAAAGGCCATCGGGTATTTTGAGCGGAATACGAGATATGCAGTGAACAGCCCGCCGAAGAACATGATCTCCTGCACGAGGAACATCCACATCGCAATAGTGACGCTCTCTTCCTGCTGGGCCATGTCCTCAAACTGGTGCTGAAGACCCGGCTGGTGATGATGTTCGTTATGTTCTGAGTGTGTCGACATTATTTATTGATCGTTGTTTCAAAACGAGACGTTTGAGGCTGACGGGAACGATCCGCAGCTTTCCATATCTCTACGCTGTTACAGCAGCATCCCGCTGTCTCGCACCTTCAAGGTCGAGTCCGCTCTCCTCACCAAATTCGTACGCTTCCCAAGTGACGACCGGCATCTGTTCAAAATTCTCGGTCGGCGGAGGCGAACTGGTTCGCCATTCAAGACCCGGATGCATCCAAGGATTGTCCCCTGCCTTTTTACCAAAGATAAGCGAATGTGTGAGGTAAACCACCGGCATTACGAGTCCGATCCCGAGAACCGAAGCTCCCGCAGTCGAAAAGATATTGAGTACCTGCAATTCCTCAGGATACGAAGCGTAGCGACGCGGCATTCCCTGATATCCCAAAATGAACTGAGGGAAGAACGTGAGATTAAATCCGACGAAAACAAGCATCGCCGAGATCTTGCCCCAAAATTCCGAATACATTCTGCCCGTCATTTTCGGCCACCAGTAATGGATACCGCCGAGATATGCGATCACCTGGCCGCCAACCATGACGTAATGGAAGTGAGCGACGACAAAATATGTATCCGTCAGGTGCACCGTCAAACCGATCGCTCCGAGAAACAGCCCGGTCAACCCACCGATCAGGAACAATCCCATAAAGCCGATCGCATAAAGCATGGGCGTGTCGTATGAGATAGAACCCTTGTAGAGAGTCGCCGTCCAGTTGAACATCTTGATCGCCGACGGAACCGCAACGACCATCGTCAGGAACGAGAACACCATTCCCGCATACATCGACTGGCCGCTGACAAAAAGGTGGTGGCCCCAAACCAGGAAGCCGAAAACCGCGATAGCGATCGATGAGAAAGCGATGAATTCGTAACCAAAAACCTTCTTACGCGAAAAGTTCGAGATCAACTCCGAGATAACGCCCATTCCCGGCAAGATCATGATGTACACGGCCGGATGCGAATAGAACCAGAAAAGATGCTGGAACAGGATAGGGTCGCCGCCGATCGACGGGTCGAAAATACCGATGCGACCGACGCGTTCGAGGGCGAGCATCAGAACAGTGATAGCGACCACAGGCGTTCCGAGGATCATCACGAGGCTCGTCGCATAGTGTGCCCAAACAAACAGCGGCATACGGAACCAGGTCATTCCCGGTGCACGCATCGTGTGGATGGTTACGATAAAGTTGAGGCCGGTAAGGATCGACGAAAATCCATTGATAAAGATACCGAGGCCGACCAGCATCACGTACGAATTCGAAAACGTCGTACTGTACGGAGCATAGAACGTCCAGCCTGTATCAACGCCGCCCTGCATAAGAGCGAATAAAACTAATGCACCTGCCGCCCAGTAAATATAAAGACTGAGCAGATTGATCCTCGGCAGAGCAAGATCTTTTGCTCCGATCATCAACGGCAGCAGGAAATTTCCTAATATCGCCGGGATCGACGGGATCAGGAAGAAAAAGATCATCAGGATGCCGTGCTGCGTGAATACCTTATTATAGGTGGCAGATTCGAGCAGATCGCTCGCAGGCGTCAGCAGTTCGAGTCGAATCGTGGCAGCATAAAGCCCGCCCGCCATGAAGAATACCGAGACCGAGATCAAATACATCAGAGCGATGCGTTTGTGATCTTTGGTCAACAGCCATGACTTCAGCGTCGAGCCGTTAGTCAAATAGTTCGACTTGGCTTCCCCAGTCGCACCTGCTGAAATTGCTTCTTGCGTTTGCATAGTCTTATAAAAACCTATTTATTGCTGTTGCCTGCCGGTTTAGCCGCCGGTTTATTTGCCTCCGGCTTATTTGCCGCCGGAGCGGTATTTGCCGGTTTAGCCGCGTTGGCAGCCGGAGCCGCTGTCGTCGACGCGGCCGCATTCGGCGTCAAAGATTTGATATAGGCGACGAGCGAATTCAGTTGCTCTTCGGTCACCTGTCCCTTGAAGGTCGGCATGATCGGCTGGAAGCCTTCAACAACCTGGCCCGAAGGATTCAAGATCGACTCGCGAATATATTGATCATCGACCTTAACGCTCGATCCGCCGACGAGCTTCTGATCGTGGCCATAGATGCCCTCAAGCTTCGCTCCGCGTTGGGCAGGACCTCCAGCGTGACAGGATGCACAGCCGAGTTTGTTCTCGAAGAGATCCTTGCCAGCTTCGACAGGCGTCTGGCCCGAGACGTTTCCGCTCAGCCAGTTGTCAAAATCACGCTGTTCCATCACGTAAACCCAGCCGCCCATTCCTGAGTGGTTGAGGCCGCAGTATTCGGCGCAATAGAGATGGTATTTGCCAGGCTTTGTCGCCTCGAACCACATATATGTATAGCGGCCGGGAACCACGTCGGCTTTCGTGCGGAATGCCGGAATATCAAAATCGTGGATCACATCCTCGGTCGTCATCGTCAACTTCACCTTGCGACCGACAGGAACGTGCAATTCGTTGATCTCACGCTGGCCCGTCTGATGCTGGATCTTCCACATCCACTGTTTGCCGACGACGTAAACTTCCATCGCGTCTTCTGGCGGCGTGTACTGTTGAAAGAATACGATCGCTCCGCCGAGGAAAATGGTCATCGATATGACGAAAGGGATGATCGACCAGACCGTCTCAAGCACCATCGAACCGTGCATTTCTTCCGGTGTCGCGTATTTTTCGGTCTCGCGGTATTTGATCGCGAAGAAGAATATCGCTACCACGATCGGGATCGTAAAAGCTACGCTCACGGCGATCAGGTAGAAATACAACGCATCGACCTGCCACGCAAAGGTCGAGGCCTGATCCGGAAATAATGGTACCCACGATGTAGTCTGCATAATCATTTAGTTAATTGTGAATTGCTAATCGTTAATTGAACTAACGCAATTAACCATCAACCATTAACTATTCATTTTCAACAATCTTTTTCTTATTCCTTCGCCAAAAAACCAGGCCCATCGCTCCCATTCCAAGGAGTGTTGCAATACCGCCCGCACGAACTAGATTCAGGATCGCCAAGCCATACTTTCCGCTTGCCGGATCGTAGTGAAAACAATAAAGCAGCAATTGATCGGCCGGATTTCCCACCTTTCTCTCCGCCGATTCCCATGATGCCGAACTTCAGATCCTTCGCCGAATAGTCGATCCCGTAAAAGTATCGCGAAAGCTTCCCGTCCGGCGTCGCGATCATCACTCCGGCTGCATGAGCAAACTGATTGCTTTTCGCATCCCACTCGAATGTGAATCCAGCTGCCGACGTAACCTTTTGGATCGAGGCTTCGGTTCCCGTCAAAAAATGCCAACCTTTCGCCGTTTCCGGCCGTCCGTACCGCTCGATGTAGCTGGCCTTCTTATTCTTTGCGAGATCAGGTTTATCAAACTCTTTGGCGTCGAAACTGATCGCCACGACATCGAATTCCTTTCCGGCATCAAAACTCACGCCTTTCAAAGAACCGGTCAAGCCGTTGAGCACCTGATTGCAAAGCATCGGGCATTCGTAATAAACGAACGCGACGATCACCGGACGACCTTTGCCAAAATAGCTGCCAAGCGTGACGATATTTCCATCTTCGTCCTTCAGCTCCGTGTCGAGCGGCAGTTGATCGCCAAGTTTCTGTTCGATGCCGACCTTTTTCAAAGTTTCGGGCAAACCATTTGCCGAAGTAACATTCGGATCGTACGTTCGGGGCGAATATAGCGGAGAATTGTAATGCTCGGCCTTTTGAGCCGATACAAGAGCCGACGACGCCACGATCAACGCGGCGATCATCAGTACAAATGCTCCAGCTTTTCGCATATCTCCGATCAAAACTTTTACCTTCTTTTCTCCGAAGCAACACGTCCGGCACTCGAATCGGATATGAACATCTTCGATTCCTTCAAAAGCTTTTCCGCGTCAGCCCCCGACTTTGCCTTGATATTCTGCGAAAGGAGCTTTTCCTTAGCCGCATCGATCGGCATCATTGTGACCATGCCGGTCTTTGCATCTTTCGAGCCTTCCTCCCAAGTCTTCAGCCACTGTTTATGAAGCTCGCGATATTCGGCCTGCGGAGCCCCAAGCTCCATATTCACCCAGCCTTTTTCCGATTCAACACCGAATCCCGGCGCGGCCTGAAGCCTCGGTTCGGGCGGCAGACGTTCCTTTTCGCTCATCGCCATCGGATTTTTCACCTGGCCTTCTTTCGAATAGTCCTTAAGGACGTTGAGAAATGCCCACATTAGTCCGAAGGTTATGACGATCAAGAGGAACAATCCGGCCGCAAAACCGATGATCCCCTTCATCTGGATCTCGTTCTCTTCGTACGGCTTATTTAGGTCGACTGCCGTGTCTGTGTGTTTTTTTGACGACATAACTTAAATTTAGTGCCCTCTGCCGTGCTCCACTGCCTCTTCAAAATAAGGATCGTTAGCCGGAACGATCGGACGGGCCATCAACTGGCCGAAGAACCACCACAGCCAGATACCGCCGATCGCGATCGGTGCGACGAAATCCATCCAGCTCAGCATAAATGCTCCCTGTTCGGTGATGCCCGGTGAAACGCGGAAAGTCGGCCCGATCTGGTAATACATATCGACCAGACGCATGAACAGAATGAACATCGCGATCGACGCAAGC
Source organism: Pyrinomonadaceae bacterium (assembly GCA_047600985.1). Classification (GTDB taxonomy): domain Bacteria; phylum Acidobacteriota; class Blastocatellia; order Pyrinomonadales; family Pyrinomonadaceae; genus OLB17. The sequence continues at coordinate 2,652,889 of JASGKA010000002.1, forward strand.
AGCGAGGCCTGACGTTTGAGATCACGCTTCAAGAGCAGCAGATACGGGAACGCGAAATGGAACAGGATCAATCCGACGCCGATATATCCCCACGCTCCTTTCATACGCGTCAGGAACCAGGTCGTTTCTTCCGGCAGGTTGCCCGACCAGATGATCAGGAACTGCGAAAAGTTAAAATATGCCCAAACCATCACGAGAGCCAGCATCAGTTTACCGAGATCGTGAAAATGCTTCTTGCCCAAAATGCCGCTCATCGGCGACTTATCGAGCAGGTAGGCGAGCATCGTTACGCTAAAGCAGAATGTGCTCAATCCCCATCCGGCGACGAACAACAGTCCCCAAATGGTTGAGAACCAATGCGGATCGAGCGTCATGATCCAGTCAACGACAGCAAACGTCACGACCAGAGCGTAGACAACCATTGTCGGCCCGGAGAATCGCGAGGCCTTTTCGAGGATCAATCTCGATTCTTCGACCGATCCAGCTTTATCCTGATCGGCTCCCCATTTGTTGAGGAGATAGACCATCACGCCCCAGATCGCAAAATAGATCACGGACCTGAGGATCCAGAACCACGAGGTCAGATATGGCCCGCGTGCCTCGATCGCATGCTCGGTCGGAGCCATGTGTGTCCACTCATATATATTATGTGACCACACTCCGTACGCCAGCGGGATGAACAGCACCACGACGAGTGGCAGTGTTCGCGAGCCCGCCTCGACGATCCTTCTGATCATGACGCCCCACGCTCCGCCGGTCAGGTACTGAAGCATCAGCACGCCGATCGAGCCAAAGCAAAGACCGCCCCAGAAGATGAAGCCAAGAAGCCACGAGCGCAACGCCTGCTCGGTATTGAAATATGCTCCGACCGCCACCGCGATGGTCGCGATTCCGCCAACACCAAGTGCGAGCGTCCGCAAGCCGCCTAGTTCGGCCGGTGCTTTGTAGTTTTCAGGGTTCGCCATTTACGGTTTTCCTCCGTGAGTTGTCTCACCTGACTTCGGAGGTGCTGAGCCTGGCTCAGTTTTTGAATTATTCTTAAGGGCTTCGTCCGGATTCTGGCTGACCTGCAATGCACGAATATATGCAACGATCGCCCAGCGATCTGCCGGTTGAACGACGTGGCCATAGCTGTTCATTTTGCCCCAGCCATTCGTGATCACGTCGAAAAAGTGCCCGACCGGAGCGTTTCGCAGCCTGTCGTCGTTGTATGTCGGCGGTTTCGAGAACCCTCGACGAACGATCATCCCATCACCATTGCCCATCGGTCCGTGACAGACGATGCAGTAGATGTTGTAACGATCCTGGCCTCGGTCAACGAGCTCTTTTGTGACCGGGATCGGAAATTCATCGATCGCATCCGGGAAAGTCGTCACGACAGTGTTTCCAGAAGCGTCAGTGGTCGTCGCAGCCGGAGCTGCTGCCGGCGGATTATCCAGCTTACCGGTATAGAACGCTTTATTATCGTGAAGCTGTCCACGAGGGATCGTTCCCTCGACGCGGTCACGCGAAGCTCGCTGGTCGCTGAAGAATTCGCTCTTTTTATAAGCCTTATAACGCGGCTGGTCCTGCATATCCGCACGCAGGCCGCAGCCGATCGACAACAAACTGTAAACACCCAACAGAAGGCCGATGACGATCTTGGATCTATTCTTCAACATCGAATACCTCCTGTGCGTCAAGGCTTTCCATGAAACTCCGGGTTTCATCGTAATCATATTTCGGATCTTTCGACTCGATCAGAAGGAAGAACTTCTCACGTGTCGCGAGAGCAAATCTCGGCACATTGAATACCGGGTGATACGGTGCCGGCAAACCATTCAGGAACAACATTCCGAATACGGCGACGAATGCCGAAAACAAGATCGTCAGTTCGTATGCCGGTGGAATAAAGGCCGGAAGACTGAAATGCGGGCGTCCGCCGACGATTATCGGCCAATCGATCACGTGAACGAATGTCTGCAAACCGATGCCCGCGCAAAGTCCCGTGATGCCGCCGGCAAAGATCAGATACGGCAGGATGCTGCGTTTGATGCCGAGAGCCTCGTCGATCTCGTGCAGCGGGAACGGCGAAAATGCATCGGTTTTCGTGTACCCGGCGTCGCGCACCTTTCGTGCGGCGTCGACCAGTTCCGTCACCGAATCAAATTCTGCTAATATGCCGTGAAGCTTATTTCCCATAGCTCTTTTTGGTTTAAGGTTCGCTTGAACGCAAACCTTGATTCTGCATCGCCGCCCGCGAACCGGCGGCTAAAAGGCTTAGTCCTCTTTATCCTCGGTTTCCTGAACCGTGGTCACATTCTCTTCAAAATCCTGATGATGCCCATGGGCGTGAGCCTCTGGCAGAAGCGTTCTCACCTCGAAGATCGAAATGATCGGTACGAATCGCACGAACAGATAGAGAAGCGTAAAGAACAGACCGATCGTTCCCGTGAACATCGAGATATCGATCATCGTCGGACTGTACATCGCCCACGACGACGGCAGGAAGTCGCGGTGCAGACTGGTCACGATGATAACGAAACGCTCGAGCCACATTCCGACCGAAACAATGATCGAGATCGTGAACAGCCAGAATTCGCTCTCTCTAAATCGCTTGAACCACAAAAGCTGGATCGACAGACCGTTACAGAAGATCAGCAGCCAGTATGACCACCAGTACGGACCTTCCCAGATGCGGTTCTTGACCATGAAGATCTCGTACTGCGAAGCACTGTACCAGCCGAAGAACGCTTCCATTCCGTAGCCGTAACAGACGATCAACCCGGTTGCTAACATGACCTTTGCCATGTAGACAAGGTGAGCGTGCGTGATGAAATCCTGCATCCTGTACCAACGCCGAAGCGGGATACAGAGGATCAGAACCATCGCAAATCCGGCAAACACGGCTCCGGCCACAAAGTAGGGCGGGAAGATGGTAGCGTGCCAGCCAGGAACCTGTGAAACCGAGAAGTCGAATGAAACGATCGAGTGAACCGAAAGTACGAGCGGTGTCGAAAGGCCGGCAAGGATCAAATACGTGATCTCATAACGATGCCAGTGACGGGCTGATCCGCGCCAACCCCAAGAAAGAGCGGCGTATACAAACTTAAAATATTTATTCTTAGCCCGATCGCGAAGCGTCGCGAAATCCGGAATAAGGCCGACGTACCAGAACAAAGCAGAAACCGTCGCATACGTCGAAACCGCAAAAACGTCCCAAATCAGCGGGCTGCGGAAGTTCGGCCATATTCCCATCGTGTTCGGATACGGGAACAGCCAATACGCGGCGAGCCACGGACGACCGGTATGCAGCAGCGGGAACATCGCGGCGCAGGCAACGGCGAAAAGCGTCATTGCCTCAGCAAATCGGTTGATCGACGTACGCCACTTCTGATTTAGAAGCAGCAGAATGGCCGAGATCAGTGTTCCGGCGTGGCCGATACCGATCCACCAGACGAAGTTGATAATGTCGAATGCCCAACCAACCGGCTGGTTGTTTCCCCAAACGCCGATACCATTCGCAAGCAGCCAGATGACCGAGAACAGCAGAACCTGGGCGATCATGAAGGCGATACCGAAGCCGATAAACCAATGGAACGGCGTCTTCTTCTTCAGCGTAATGTCGCTGATCGCATCAGTGACACTCGCGTAATTATGGTCACCATCGAGCATCGACGGGTGAAGTTTTGTCTTGAGATCTTTTGCTTCCTGCATAATGAAGTCTCAGGTTTCTAGTCTCGCGTTTTCGGCCCCGTTCGACCTGTCACTTGAAACTTGGAACTTATCTAGTGTCCCTCGCCCCCCGTTTTGGTTTCAGCCTTCGGCGCTGCTTCGTGCTTCTTCGGAGCCGGAGCCTTGTAATCCGGCATTTCCTTGTTCTGATTCTTCAGGCCGGCAAGGTATGTAGTACGCGGCTGAGTATTCAGCTCATTGAGGAGAATGTAATCGCGATGATCCTTCTTGGCCTTCGCAACCTTGCTTTCCGGATCGTGAAGATCGCCGAAAACGATAGCTCCTGTCGGACAAGCCGACTGGCAAGCCGTTACGACCTCGCCGTCACGGATCTTGCGGCCGTCTTTTTCAGCCTCGATACGAGCGGCTGAGATTCGCTGTGTGCAGTACGTACATTTTTCCATCACACCGCGGCTTCTGATCGAAACCTCGGGATTACGCATGAGTTTGTACTGCGGCGTGTTCCAATCCTGATAAAGCAGGAAGTTGAAACGTCTGACCTTGTAAGGGCAGTTGTTAGAACAATAACGCGTTCCGACACAGCGGTTATAAACCATGTCGTTCAGGCCTTCGGCACTGTGAACGGTCGCGTGGACCGGGCAAACAACTTCGCACGGAGCCTGTTCGCACTGCTGGCAAAGCACCGGCTGGAAATGAGGCCCGTCGATATTATTGACATCATCGCCGCTGTAATAAGCGTCGACGCGGAGCCAGTTCATCTCACGGCTGCGGCTGACCTGTTCCTTACCGACGACCGGAATGTTATTTTCCGACTGACACGCGAGCACACAGGCGTTACAACCGACGCAAGAGTTGATGTCGATCGACATTCCCCACTTGTAGTTCTTGTCGTAAACGGCCTGATGCTGTTCGTACGGATACATCGACTTCGGATACTCATCGTGCTGATGTCCGATCGTCGGATCCTTTTCGAATTCCTCGATGTCCCAGATACGAAGCAGATCGCGGCCTTCCATATTGAAATGGATCTGCGTCGAGGCGACATTTGCCTGCTCGCCGCGTTTCGCGATCTCGCCGAAGCCGAAGTTCATCGCATCCGAACGCCTTACGTCAAACACGTTGTAACCAAGCCCCGTGCCGATCTTGCCGGCGCGTGTACGGCCGTAGCCCATGAAGATCGTGATCACATCATCAGGCTGGCCCGGAGCGACCCACATCGGAACGCCGTCCTTGATGTCGGCTCCCTGGAACTTGACCGTGACCATGTCCGAGAACGAATTACCGCCCTTCGTATTGATAAAGCTCGTACCCTGAGCACCGCCCGCGAATTCGCGTGGGTCATTCTTGGTGTTGACGCCAAGTTTCGCCGCAGTTCGCGGACTTACAAGAGCGACGTTCTCCCAAGTCACTTTATTCAAAGGATTTGCGAGTTCCTGCAGCCAGCCGTTGTTAGCAAAACGTCCGTCGTAGATGCTCGGATCCGGCAGGATCGAGATCTCGACCGTTCCGCTTCCGGCAGCCTTTGCTTCGGGCTGTGAAAGGAATGTTGTCGTCGCTGTAACCGACTTCGCAGCCGAAGCGGTGTTCGGAATAACGCCGTCGTGAACCGCTTTACGCCAGTTGTCTTCGAAGTTTTTTGGAGCAGTCGAAGGAACCGCAGCGGCCACTGTTGCTGCTTTCGGAGCTTCCTTCGGTGCAGGCTCCGCCGCCTTCGGAGCCTCTTTCTTGGCAGGCTCAGCGACCTTTGTTGTTTCCGAATGCGTTTCCGGTTTGGTCTCAGTTTTAGCTTCGGCTTTCGGCTCTTCCTTTGCACCTTCAGTCTTTGGAGCTTCAGGCTTCGCTTCAGTTTTCGCCGCGACTACTGCCGCTGGCTTGATATCTGTTTTCTGCCAGAACTCTTTTACGATGTCGTGGTCTTTCTTATCAAAATTCTCTTTGAAGAAGAGCTGAACCACTTCGTGCGAGTTCTTGCCGTCGTAAAGCGGGGCGATCAGCGGCTGAACGATCGACGCGGTTCCGTCGAACGCACGCGCATCGCTCCAGCTCTCAAGGAAATGCTTTTCGCCAACATGCCAGTATGAAACCGCGGCCGTCTCGTCGAAATGCTGGCCGAGATGAACCGTCGTTCCGGCCTTTCTCATCCGCTCTTCGCTGAGCTTGAGGTCAGACGGCGTGTTGTAAACCGGATTTCCGCCGAGAATGACGAGCATCTTGACCTTTCCGGCGTCGATATCGGCGATCAGTTCGCGAAGCTGGTCAAGCTGCGACTTGTCCGTGTTCGGAGCAAGCGGATCGATGTAAGTTACTGTCTCACCAGCATTTCCGAGTGCCGCGTTCATCGCGTGAGCGAGAGCGTGGACGACCGGCGACTGGTTGTCACCGGCAACGACCAGCGATTTGCCTTTGAACGCAACGAGATCTTTCGCCATCGCGGCGATCCACGAAGCGTTCTCCGTATATGTCGAATTTGCACCCGCAACGCCGATGGCCTTAGCAATAGCTTTCGCAACCTCGACGAACTGGCTCGGCTTGACTGCGATGCGGTGATCGGCCTTCGCACCAGTCAGCGAGATCGTAGTTTCTACCGAATAGAGACGGTTGATCTCTTTCTTTTCTTCCGAAAAAGCTCGTCCGGCAGCAAAATCTTTGATGTAAGCAACGTTAAAGCCCGAGAAAATGTCCGCGTCCAGCGACAAGATCCTCTCAGCCTTTTCAAACTTGTAAACCGCCTGCACCGGCGAACCGAAAGCCAGTTTTGCACCTGCGAGAGCGTTGTCGTGATTGATCGGCTCGTACTGGGCCCATTTTGCATTCGGCAGTTCGGTCTTGATCTTGTTGAACTGATCGACAAGCGTCGGCGAGGTAACGGTTTCGGTCAAAAATCTAACGCCCGCACCGCCGTCCGCTCGATTCTGTTCGATCGCGGCGCGGATCTCTGACATAAAGGATTCCCACGTTTTCGGGTTTCCTCTGTAGGTGATCTCCTGCGAGCGATCCGGATCGTACATTCCCAAGATCGAAGCCTGAGCGAGAACGTCTGTCGAACCGCGGCTTCCCGGATGATCCGGATTTCCTTCGATCTTGACCGGACGGCCTTCGAATGATTTTGCGAGAAGTCCGGTTGCGACACCGCCGAGCGACATTGCGGTCGCGAAAAAGTTTGCCTTGCCGGGCAGCATGCCTTCGACCGGGCGAACATAAGGCACGATCTTCTCAGGCGGTTGGATGACGCATCCGCTGAGGCCGGCGAGGGCGAGCGACGCTCCCATCACCTTTACGAAGTTACGGCGGCTCAGGCTGTTGTCCCATTCCTCGATCTCGTGCGGGTACTCTTCAGAGATCATCTTCCTGAATTCAGGCGTATCGGCATGTTCCTCGAGAGAGCGCCAATATTCTTTCCCGTTTTGCGAGAGGATCTTATCGCGTAATGAGGCGAAGTTTGTTGTGCTTGCTGGGCTCGACATTATCGTTTGCGTTTCCTTGTAAAACGTTGCTCTACCTGTGACAGGTCGAGCAGCTGGTCATCATTTCCTTGCTGCGGATCTTGTATTCGGCTTTCAGGTCGGTTCGCTGTTTCGCATCGAGATCGCCGTCCTGCCACTGCATGTTATAGATCTCAGATTTTGGCCTGATAAATTTCTCAGGCTCGCGGTGACAGGCGAGGCACCATTCCATCTGCAGCGTGTTCTGCTGGTAAACGGCAGGCATATTGTCGATCTGTCCATGGCAGGTCGAGCAGCCGACGCCCTTTGCGACGTGAATACTGTGGTTGAAATACGTATATTCCGGCAGATCGTGAACCCTTTCCCACTGGATCGGCTTGTTGTCCTTAAAGCTGTCGCGGACCGTCGCCAAATATGGACTGTCCGACCAGATCTGGCTGTGACAGTTCATACACGTCTGCGTCGGCGGCATGCCGGCCGAGGCCGTCGTTTCGACCGTTGAGTGGCAGTAGCGGCAATCGATACCGTCGTCGCCCACGTGGTGTTTGTGGCTGAACTGCACCGGCTGCTGTTTTTCGACGAACTGCCCGGTCAGGTAGGACGAGCGGGCAAGCTGCGTGAACGCAAATCCGCCCAGGGCTGCCAGCACGACACCTGCAACAATGCTTATTCGTGCGATATTATTCGCGCTTTTATTAAAAATTTGAGCCATCTTCCGATCTCTCGCGATCTTCCGTTGAGAAAAAGCCTGCAACAATTCGGCCTAGACGAGCATCAAAAACCTTCGTTCGAGGCAGTGATGGCGTCGAAAAGCCGATTTTGTTACCTAAATTGCTAACCGTAAAACTTTTACGATTCTACTCGATAACGGCAGAACCGCAAAATTCAGCAAACTAAAAATCTAGTTCAGAAGCACGTTGGAGTAAACTAGAATAAAATTAGTTTTTTTAATAAGTCTGATTATTATTTTCAATCCCGATTAATCAGCACCGAATCCGCCGAGCGACGCAGCACCGATCGCTGCTGCATTCGTTCCCAATTCACCCTCAACGATCTTGGTCGAAGCAAAAGACGGCTCAAACGAAAGCTCCCTCGCCCGCTCGATGACCGCCTTCAGGACCAATTGCCGAGCCTGCATTATCGCACCGCCGAGGACGATCAATTCCACATTTAGTAGATTGATCACGCTCGCTACCGCCGTTCCGACGTAAATGCCGGTTCGCTCGAGCATCATCTGAGCAAAATCATCCTTACTCTGGGCCGCCGAAATGATATCGCCCAGCGTGAGGTCTTCTGCGGTCAGTTTCCCAAGCGACGACGTGCTGTCCTGGTGAAACCGAGCCTGAGTCCGCCGCACGATATTGGCCGACGACGCCACATCTTCAAGTTTCATACCTTCAGAGTTGATCGGGACATATCCGAATTCACCCGCAAATCCCGAAGCACCGTACCAGGTTTTACCGCCAAAGATGAACGATCCGCCGACTCCTTCACCTAAAGTCGCATAGAACATATTCGAGCTGCCACGGCCCGCACCACAGCAATATTCGCCAAAGGCTGCAGCGTTCGCATCGTTCTCGATCACAACATTAAGTCCGGTTGCGGACTCGATCTGCATCCCGAGATCGACATCAGACTGAGCAGGAATAATGGCAGAAAATGCGACTCTGCCCGACTTTCTGTCGACGAGACCCGGGATCGCGATCCCCAAACGATGAAACTCGCCGAATTCCTTCTTGAATTCATTGACAAGTGCAGTTACTTGGCCAACAACATCGCCTCCCTCGTCATGAACGACCGAATGGGTCCGTTTGACCTCGTCGCCAACATCGATGGCTACAGCATTAAGCGAAGTGCTCGATATCTCTATACCGACACGAATTGCAGACCGGTTCGGGGAATCAACCATAATATTGGATAGTCAATGCGAAACTACCGCGATTTTAGACACTGCTAGTTTATGTGTCAAACGAAAATGGTGCTCCCGCAAGACTTACGGCGTTTTGACTGTATGCCCGCGTAAAGTTACTCTCTCAATGGCGGCGCAGTCGCGAATAGCGAAGCTCTGGACACCGGTTATATGGATCATCAGCTTCAGGATATTCTGGCCCAGTATGGTATCTATGCGGTGTTCGCGTTGTGTACCGTCGAAGGCGATATCACGCTGCTGGTTTCCGGTACGATGGCCCACGGCGGTTTTTTCGGTGACTGGGGCTTTTTTAAGGTCCTGATCTCCGGAACACTGGGCGGCGTGGTTGGTGATTGTGCAGGCTATGCGATCGGGCGTATATTTCACGAGAACGCCAAAGATTATAGGTTCTATCAGGTGGCTCAGCCGCGTGTCGAGAAACTGATCAGCAAATTCGGTACCTCGGCGATAATTATTTCTAAATACATATATGGAATAAGAGCCGCGATATGCGTCTTCTATGGTGTCGGCAAGATGCCGTTCCTAAGATTCCTGGGACTTAGCGCTTTTGAGCTGCTCGCTCTGGGTCGGTATCCTGGCCGGACTCGGTTATTTCTTCAGCGGGGCGATAACTTCCGTCATCGGAGACTTTAAACAGGTCGGTTTTGTCCTTTTCTTTATTGTAACTTTCGGTATCATCGTATTTTACGTTATCGAGCGTTACTGGCTCTCGGAACGCGTCGAGGATGCCGATCCTGAGACGATCCACAAGATCGAAGAAAAGCTGCTCGCCGTCGAAGAGGTCGGCAAGACAACGCTTCAGGATCTCGGCGAACGCCTTCACCTTACTCGCGAACCTAACCGCGAAGAACGTGAGCGATCAGCCGAAGATAAAGGACCAAAGATAGATGTCGCGGGCGAAGATAATGAGCAGCCGCCGAAAACCCAGATCAATACTTAACAGCAAATTCTGAGAATGATAATCGAATCCTCCGCCCCGACACGGGTTGACCTTGCCGGCGGCACAATTGATATTCCGCCCCTTTTTCTGTTTCACGAGGGAGCCTCGACGGTGAATTTCGCCGTCAGCCTGCTCGCGCATTGCCGCATCGAAACGCGTGACGACGACCGCATCATTCTCGAATCCATCGATCAGAAGTCTAGCGTCGAAACAAACCTCGCAAATATCGATTCGCTGCGCGATGAGCCGACGCTGCAGCTGCTGTCAAAGCTCGTATATTTCTTCCGTCCTGAAACCGGCTTCAAAATGACCACAGAGTCAAAAGCTCCTGCCGGAGCCGGGCTTGCGGGTTCATCAACCCTGAACATAGCCTGCATCGGAGCACTTAACAAACTCGTCGGCGACCGTTATCACCCGGATCGCTTCATCCCGATCGCGGCCGCGGTCGAATGTCAGGTCATCAAAGTTCCGACCGGTTATCAGGATTATTATTCGGCTCAATACGGCGGCGTCTCGAATATCCATTTCGGCCCGGCCGGAATGTGGCGCGAAGAGATCGAGATCGACATCCCCACGCTCGAACGCCGCATCGCCGTCTGCTACACCGGCGAACCGCGAAATTCCGGCATCAACAACTGGGAGATCACCAAACGCCACATCGACGGCGACAAACGCATCTTCGAAATATTTGACGGCATCCGCGACACATCGATCGAACTGCGTGCCGCTCTCGTCGCCGGCGAATGGGACAAGGCCGGTGAGATCCTCGCCGCCGCCCACATCCAGCGTCAGGACCTCTCCCCAAACATCACAACGCCCCAAATGGACCACCTCATCGCCACCGCCCTCGCCAACGGAGCCATCGCCCCCAAAGTCTGCGGAGCCGGCGGCGGCGGCTGCATCGCCTTCTACTGCGAAGACGGACGACGCCAGGATGTCGAAGCCGCACTCGCCGATCAGGAAGGCTGCGAAGTGCTAGGCTGGAACGTGAACGCGACCGGACTGACGGTTAACGTTTCATAAATTCACATTTTCTGGGTTTTCTCACTCCTATAGGACTCATTTGTCCTATAGGACTTATTTGCAATCCGACAAAATAAAACCTGTCACAAACCAAACCCCTTCGGTGTATTGCTTGTAGAAATCACAATTTCTTATCAAACAATTTCGGAGGGCTAGGAATAAATGAACTATCTGTCAAAGAACCTTAGATATCTCGCGACCGCTTGCTTCGCTGGCGTGATCGGCGTTGCTGCTGTTAATGTGATGGGCCAGACGGCCGTCGCTGTAAGCTCGGATAAGAGCGATATAAAAGTAAAAGCGAGAGGTTTTTGTGAGAACAACAACTGGTCAAGCAGCGACCGCGTCTCTGCCAGCGAACTGCGTGAAGTCACGGTTGCGTCGCTGGGCACGCTGAACGTCGATGCCGGTCCGAACGGCGGCATCAGCGTCAAAGGCGAAGACCGCAGCGACGTCCTCGTGCGTGCCTGCGTCCAGGCCTGGGGCCCGACCGACGAAGCGGCCCGCGCTGCTCTTTCATCGATACGCGTCAATACCGGTTCTGAGATCAAAGCCGACGCTCCGTCGGGTGATAAGAACTGGTCGGTCTCGTACGAGATCCGCGTTCCAAGGTCGTCGAATGCGAGCCTCAAAGCCCACAACGGCGGAATTTCGATCAGCAATGTCGAAGGGAATCTCGATTTTGACACCACCAACGGCGGCGTCAACGTCAGCAATGCAGCCGGCACCGTTAAGGGACGCACTTCGAATGGCGGCGTCAATGTGACGCTTGCCGGAACCTCTTGGAAAGGCAGCGGCATCGACGTTCAGACCACGAACGGCGGCGTAAATCTGACGATCCCTGAGAATTTCCAGGCCAACATCGAGACCGGAACCGTCAACGGCGGTTTCCGGTCGAACATCCCAAGCCTCAACGTCACGACCGAGGACGTTAAGGGAGACAATTGGGGTCGTTCGCGTTCCAAACGCCTCAACCTCGCCCTCAACGGCGGCGGCCCTCCGGTTCGCGTCGTCACAACGAACGGCGGCGTAACGATCAACACGCCGAGCAAGGACAAATAGTAGTAACAAATAACAAGAAAAGCCGTCCGAAAAATATTCGGACGGCTTTTTTATGGATCGTACTAACTAGAAACGATGAAAAGCAGACGGCGTTATGCCGAGGCTTCAACTGCTGCCATCGCTTTTGTCAGTGAACGGAAAATGTCGCGACCGTCGTTCGAGCCGAGCAGCTCTTCACACGCTCTCTCCGGATGCGGCATCATGCCGAGCACATTGCGGTCGAGGTTGCAGATGCCCGCGATGTTCGATCGAGCACCATTCGGATTCGATGCTGCAGTGATCTGTCCGTCAGGTTCGCAATAGCGAAAAACGATCTGGCCGTTCTCTTCTAACTGATGAAAAGTAGAGTCGTCGCAGGTGTAATTCCCTTCCGCATGAGCGATCGGGATCGACAAAACTTTGTCCGGATCGACCTCGGAAGTAAATGGCGTGTTGGGATTTTCGAGCTTTAGATTCACATGTTTACATACGAAATGCAGCCCGGCATTCCGCATCAAAGCCCCCGGCAAAAGCCCCGCTTCGCACAGGATCTGAAAGCCATTGCAGATACCAAAAACAAACTTTCCTTGGGCCGCAAAATCCTTGATCGCCTTCATCACCGGCGAAAACCTCGCGAGTGCCCCCGCACGCAGGTAGTCACCATACGAAAATCCGCCAGGAACAATCACGGCATCAAACCCCGAAAGGTCCGTCTGCTGATGCCAAATAAAATCCACCGGCTGCCCAACATGTTTAGATACAACATGATACGCATCGTGGTCGCAATTGGAACCTGGGAAAACTACGACTCCAAACTTCATGCTTCAACCTCGACCCGATAGTCCTCGATCACCGGATTTGCAAGAACATCTTTGGCGATGCGTTCTACTGAGACTCGGGCGTCAGCCTCGGATATTGCAGGGTCGAGAGCGATCTCGAAATACTTCCCCTGCCGTATGTCTCCGATGGTGTCAAACCCGAGGGATGCGACCGAATGGTGAATGGCTTTTCCCTGCGGATCGAGCACGCTGGGCTTGAGTGTGACAAAGACCTTTGCTTTCATTAATATCGCTCCAAAATAAATTGTAGAATCTAGCGTAATTTCTTGTATTTATCAAAGTCTTGTGTTAGATTTCACGTTAATTTCAGTCACAGCAATACTTAGAAAAACTTAACCTTCAAAGGAGATCGTCTAATTATATGGAAAACGGTAAAACCGCTCTAGGTCTGGATAAAAATGTGGGTTCGCTTCTTTGCTACCTGCCAATCTGTTTGATCAGCCTGATCTACAGCATCATCGTCATCGTTACGGATAAAGAAAACAAGGACGTACGCTTCCACGCGTTTCAATCTCTTCTTCTTTCGGTTCTCTATATCGTCGTCATCGTCGTAGTTCAGATCATTGGCGGAATCGCCGGTGCTGCTGGCTCGGGAGCCCTTGCGGGACTCGTCGGCCTTCTCGCTCTCGTCGTCATCGTCGCATTCCTCGGAGCTATGATCTTCGGAATGATCAAAGGCTATCAGGGACAGCAGTTCAAGTTCCCGATCGTCGGTGATATGGCCGAAAAATGGGCTAACGGCTAAACACTCTTTCAAAAACCTTTTCAACATTACGCAAGTAATGTTTCAGATCAAAAACGCGGGCAATTTCTTCGGCCGAAAGGTGTGACGAAATGTCCGCGTCTTTCTTTACCAGTTCCGGATAATTCCCGCCCTCGTCCCAGACCTTCATCGCATTTCGCTGTGTCCAGGCATAGGCGTCCTCGCGTGAGACGCCTTTCTGCGTGAGAACGAGCATTAGCTGACCGCTGAAGACCAGTCCGTGTGTCAGGTCGAGGTTTTTCAGCATGTTCTCGGGGTACACGATGAGTGTATCGAGCAGGCTGGTCGTTTTTGCAAGGATATAATCGAGGGTTGCTGACGAATCGGGCAGGACGATGCGTTCGGCGGACGAATGTGAGATATCTCGTTCGTGCCACAGGGCGACGTTCTCGAGTCCGACGATCGAATTGGCTCTAACGGTACGAGCCATGCCGCAAATACGTTCAGAGAGGATCGGATTGCGTTTGTGCGGCATCGCCGAAGATCCTTTCTGGCCGGTCTTGAATTTCTCCTGAGCCTCACGAACCTCCGTCCGCTGCCAGTGCCGCACCTGCAAAGCTATCTTTTCCAATGTCGAAGCGATAATGCCAAGCGTGCAGAGATATTCCGCATAACGGTCACGCTGAATAACCTGCGTGGAAACATCGGCAGCCCTTAGTCCGAGTTTGGCACAAACCTGTTCCTCGACCTCGGGAGCCAGATGAGCAAAAGCCCCGACAGCTCCGCTGATCTTGCCGACAGCGATGATCTCTTTCGCTTTTATGAGCCTCTCGCGGTTCCGTTGGGTTTCCGAATACCACAGCGCCCAAACGAGTCCAAATGAGGTCGGTTCGGCGTGAATTCCGTGCGTACGCCCGATCTGCGGTGTGTCTTTGAACTCGTATGCCCGCCGTTTCAAAACTTCGAGCAGATCATCAGTCTTCGCAAGCAAAATATCGCAGCTTTCCCTCAGCAACAACGCATTTGCCGTGTCGACAACATCGCTCGACGTTAGCCCGTAGTGAACAAACCGTGCGGAATCGCCAATATTCTCGGCCAGATTCGTCGTGAACGCGATCACGTCGTGGTCGGTCGTTTTCTCGATCTCGTTGATGCGTTCGACCGTGAAAGCGGCCTTCGCCTTGATCTCAGCGACCGCATCCGGCGGGATCGTACCCATTTCGGCGTGAACCTCGCAGACGGCGATCTCGACATCGAGCCATTTTTGGAATTTGTTGTGAAGTGACCAGATCGCGCCCATCTCGGGCAGCGTGTAACGTTCGATCATATTGTCGGTACCACCTGCGGTAGCGGGTGGTTAAAGAGCCGCTAACTTACAATTAATGAATGATATTTGAATTCAACCACCCGCTATCGCAGGAGGTTCTGACTTAATAATCTACTGCGTAATCCTTAGGAAACTGCTTCCCGCTCCACGCCTTTCTCTGTGTCCAATCCGTGAAAGGCCCCGACCAGAATTCGTGCGACGCAGGCAAACCTAACGGCAGAAAAACGAGCGACGTGATGTACATACTGCCCGTGTTTGAATACGAATCGGTAATGTTTTGCTGCGCGTCGCCAACCAAACCAAGCTGGAGCCAACCGCCTTTCGTGAAGGTCGTCGGGACGAACGTGTTCTTCAAAACTGCCGTCAAAGCACACCGGACCTGAGCCGGTTTTATGGTTTCCGGCAGCTTACCGTCGTTGACGAGCTTGACGAGCGGCCAGAACGCTCCGGCCCGGTAAGTCGATGAGCGGCCAACGACCGGATAAGTGCCCTCCGGCGAGATGTAGCGCTCCTGAAAGCTAGCGTAACGCTGCATTCGTTTGTACGCGGTGTCGAACTCCTTCTTGTCGCGACGGCCTTTCGCAACGTTTACACGCAGGATCTCGGTCAGCATCGGATGAATGACGTAACCGTTGTAGTGGTCGAAATGAAAACGTTCGCCGTCGCTGTACCAGCCGTCACCGACGTACCATTTTGTCACGCGATCGATCGCCGAATCGATCCGCTCGGCATTTACCTTGACGTCGATACTGAGCAAAAACGTCTCGATCATTGCCGCGAACAAAACCCAGTTGTTATCAAACGGTTTGATCTGCCGGATCGTCTCAAATTCGTGAATGATCTGAGCCTTCGTCGTATCACTCAGCGGTTTCCAAAGGGCGTCGGGAGCGGTTATTAGAGCCTGTGCGATGTATGCAGCATCGACCAGCGGTTGTCTCGACTGCGGCGTTCCCCAATACAGATAATCCGGGCTTTTCGGGTCGAATGCATGAGCCAGGCTCTGCACAGTTTGTTCACGCAAGCGTTTTCTGACCTTGCTTTCCGCAGTGTTATCGTCGGGCAGCGAAATGAACGGAGCCAGCCCGGCGATCAGACGGCCAAACGCCTCCATGTAACCGACACGCTTGTCACGGTTGTCCCAGGTCGGGCCGACCTGCATTTCCATGTTCTTGACCAGTTCGCCCTTGCTCATGTTCGCGAGTACCGGCGTCGCGATCCTATCGAGCAATCCCGACCAGTACTCGCGATCGTTCTTTGCGGCTGGAACCAAGGCCTCGCTCTCAAATCGAGGAACATCAGCCCCTTTGACCATGCCGGTCAAACCAAAAAGCGATGCCCATTTCAGGAAATTTCGACGTTCCATCTGTCTAGATCAAACCTCTTGAGATCAGCAATTCCGCATTCAAAACCGCCGAACCCGCCGCACCGCGAACCGTGTTGTGACTCAGGGCGACAAAGCGATAATCGTAGATATTGTCAGGGAAAATGCGTCCGACCGTGATTGTCATTCCCTTGCCGTTATCGCGGTCCAATTTAGGCTGCGGCCGTGACGGCTCGTCCGTGACCTCGATAAAGTTTTCCGGTGACGAATGAAGATCGAGCGACGGGAAAGCTTTCATCTCGGCGATCACCTCTTCGAGAGTCGAAGGCTGTTTAAGCTTCACACGCACCGACGCCGTATGGCCGTCGATGACATTCACGCGGAAGCACTGTGCCGACACCGTAAAATCTGCCTTCTGAACGCCGTTCGCTCCCAAAACACCGAGGATCTTCTGAGCTTCCGTCTCGACCTTCGGCTCTTCGCCGGCGATGTATGGAAACACATTGTCCGTAATGTCCAGCGACGCGACGCCCGGATATCCCGCACCTGAGATAGCCTGCATCGTCGTCACAAAAACCGACTCGACGCCAAATTTGCGATGCAAAGCCGCAAGCGGCGGTGCGAAGCTAACGACCGCACAGTTCGGATTGGTCACGATAAAGCCTTTACCAAAACCGCGATTCTCCCGCTGTTTCTCTATCAGTCCGACGTGATCTGGATTGATCTCCGCGATCAAAAGCGGAACATCTTCGTCCATGCGGTAGCTGGACGAATTTGAGATAACGGGATAACCGGCACGAGCAAAAGCCTCCTCGGTCTCACGAGCAACCGACGACGGAAGGCTCGAAAAAACGATATCGCAATCAAGCGGTGGTTCGATCGGGGTGACGACGATATCACGAACCGAAGCCGGAATTTTCCCCGGCAATTTCCACGCACAGGCCTCCGAATACGGCTTCCCGGCCGACCGGTCGCTCGCCGCCATCGCAGTTATCTCAAACTGCGGGTGGCCTTCCAAAAGCTGCGCAAAACGCTGTCCAACGGTGCCCGTAGCACCCAAAATTCCAACTCTATATTTCTTAGCCATACTCAAAAAGGGTGAAAACCTTAATTGTAAAGGAAAACGCCGCTTTATGAAATTTAGCCTTCAATACTTTCGGAATGTGCCCGATCCAATTGGCCGACGCTCGCAAATTTTCATCTGTGCAACACTTGACCATTGTTGCAATTTTCATTACAATTCCGCAACATATGGACGAAGACAGATACGATTCAGCGGAAGGATGGGAACCACCGGATCCTTATAAAAAGCTGCGTGAAAAGGCTCGCCGCGAAGCGGAAAAGCGTCCGCCGTTAGGTGCGTCGATGCTCGACGTGCGTCCGGCGTCGCAATGGATAACGCCGCCGAGCGTTCAGAAACCGAGAGCGGAACTCTACGGCCCGCTCTGGCGCGAAGGCGATGTCTGCCTGATGTTCGGCCCCAAAGGCGTCGGCAAAAGCCTCTTCGCCGTCCAGCTTGCCGAAGACATCGCCACGGGAAAGCGGTCATTGACCGCCCTGTCAGAACCTGGAGCGATAGCGACTGGGTTCTTATCAAATTCCAAAGCGCAAAGCCCAAAAACCAAAGCTCAAAAACCTACGGTCCTCCTCATCGACCTCGAACACACGACCGAACAGTTCACCGAGCGGTACACATTCCCGTCGCCGATCCCGGGTAATCTTCCCTGCCGGACGCGGTTTCATTTCAAACGTGCGTCGATCGGCGAACTCGACGAGATCCCAAAATGCTTCAAAGACAACGTTCACGAATACCTTCAACACTCCATCGCCCAGGCGATCTATACGAGCGATGCGAAAGTCGTGTTGATCGACAGCATCAACTACATGTTCCGCGGCCGAACGAACGCCGCCGCGATGGCAGGCGTGCTCAAATCGCTAAAGCTCTACGCCCGGCTCAACAACGTCTCAATCCTCGCCACGGCCCAGACCAATGGACCGCGGACGGCCTCGTCCGCCCGCTCCAACATTGAAAACCTAAACCCGCTCACGAGATACACCCAAGAACTCCAGCTAGCATCCCTAGCCGACACGGCCTTCATCCTCGCCCCCAGCACTTACGGCCCCGAATACCGCTACACCAAACTCCTCGCCACCCGCACCCAAGTCCCAAACAACCTGGCCCCAACCAGCCCTGAAGTCCTGACCTATCAGATCGAGCCTTCTCCTAATTCGAAATTCGACATTCGAAATTCGTCATTCAAATACCTCGGCCCTTCCAACGAACGTGACCACCACCGAAACTACGCCGCCGAAGCCCTCGAAGCCGACCGCGACCACGACCGCCTCATCAAAAAACTCGCCCGCCGCTCCTCAAAGCAAGCCATAGTAGAAGGTATTCTCAACGGAAACTTTGGAAAATATCTGAATTCGTGATTGACTCCGAAATTCGACATTCGATATTCAAAATCCCCTATTCACTATTCCCTATTCACTGTTCACTGTTCCCTCTTCGCTTTCACTGTTCACTGTTCACTGTTCCCTGTTCACTATTCAAGCTGCCCTCCGATTAAATCCGAACCGCTCGCGGTGAGCGATCTGGGCGTCGATCTCCTGGTCGATCAGCTCGATGATCTCATCCGCCGAACGCGACTCCGCCTGCCACGCGTGAATATAAACATTCGCCGTATGCGGCCGCCCATCCACCACACACTCCGCATTCACCAATATCAAAGCCTCCAAACTAACCCCCAAAGCACTAGCCGCACACTCCTCGATCGCATAACTCGAAAACGAATAAGCAGGATCAAAACGATACCAACAATAAAACGGCGTTATGTATTTATATCTCGGCATGACTCAAAGATTATACCTGTGAGTGACATCTTGTTGCAAGAATGGTACAATCAAAATACACTATTCGATATGAACATCCGAATGAACCAAACCCGCCGCGGCCGAACCACCTTCGATGTCCTCTGCGACCTCTGCGGCGAACCAGTCTCGCTCAACGAAACGATCCACTACCTAACGCCCCGCAGCCCCAAGAAAGGAAACGACCTGATCGCCCACTCCCAATGCGGCCGCACCAAAACCGTCCCCGGCCACTGGACCCAACTCCACCGAGTCCGCTGGCTCCTAGAACAACTCCTAAAACAAAACCACGACCGCCACCCAACTCTGCTAGCATTCCTCGCGACGCTGCCAAACCAAGAAAAGGATTATTGAGCGCGCACGTCTTACATAATAGAGGAACTATCTCCAAAGCGTAGTGGTATATTTTTAGCATATATGTTGACATGCTAGACCAGTCAGCGTATATTTAGTTTGTTTACAGATACTTATTACTGGTCTATTATATGTCTCTTCAAAATGATTTCGTCCAACTCTCTCGGCTAGCTCTTATTGGCAACCGCGAAGAAGTTGCTCTTCTGGTGCGTCGCGTACTCCCCAAATTGAGTGAGGCGACGGCCGATCAGCTGACCGAAATCAATAATTTGCTCGCCCAATCTCCCTCGGGACTAGGGCGCAGCAAACCCCAAAAACAGGCCGCCCCCTTGCCAATCGATCTTGACTCTCGGCTTGAGCTATTGAGGCAAGAAGATTATCCGGTCATGCCTGTGAAGCCGACTTGGCCTCCGCATATTAATAAGGAGCTTAATCAGTTCATAGCGGAGAGGAGACGTGCGGCTGAGCTTGTTGAAAGTGGCATTATGCCTACTCGTTCACTTCTCCTCGTGGGTCCGCCCGGAGTAGGAAAAAGTCTCGCAGCAAGGCATTTAGCCATTGAATTGCAACGCCCCTTACTGACGCTTGATTTAGCAGCAGTGATGAGTAGTTTTCTAGGAAGAACAGGTAGCAATATACGTGCAGTATTAGATTACGCTCGAAGCATCCACTCAGTATTATTGCTAGATGAATTCGACGCAATCGCAAAAAGACGAGATGATTCGGCAGAGGTGGGCGAACTAAAGCGTCTTGTTACGGTGCTACTCCAAGCAATAGATGACTGGCCGAGTGAGGGCGTTCTCTTAGCCACAACGAATCATCCCGATCTTCTTGATCCAGCGGTTTGGAGGCGTTTCGAACGTGTAATCGAATTTCCTTATCCGTCTATGGAAGACATCTCACTCGCGATAGCCAGTACACTTGAACAAGAAAAAGATGCGATTACGACTGAGACAATCGACGTATTAGCCTCTCTATTTGAAGGGCAGTCTTTTGCAGATGTACGAAAGGCAATTATATCGGCTAGGCGTGAGTCGTTTATTACGCAATTACCGCTAAAAGAAGTTTTGGCAGGGCTAGTTCCCGCACTTCTAAGCAAGAAGTCGCATTCCGAAAAAGTAGACGTCGCCGTTTCATTACTAGGATTGGGGTGGCCGGAACGACAGATTAATCAGGTAACAGGAATTGCCCGAGACACATTCAGAAAGAAGTCCGTAAGAGTCCAGGAAAGGAGGTCTAGAAGCAATGGCAAGAAAACATAATTATCTATTAGGTAACGGTGAACGATTAACCCATCAGGTCGAAGTGCCCAAGGGAGGAGGAGACAAGAATCCACCCTATCCATTTCCGGAAGCTCGGAGACGCTCCACCCAGCAAGCTCAGGAAGTTGCTAGGCAAGTTCAGTCTTTGCCTGATGACGCATGCCCTGGAGGGGAAGTAGTTTTATCGATCACCATGCATCCACGATATGTGTCGAAATCCGACTTCCCCAGCCAGCTTTTTAGCACCTTAGGCCTAAGATCCGTGGGCACAAAAACCACGAAAGTATCTCCAGACAACTGGGGCATTGATAACCATCCTGACGAAGCTGCCACGGACCAGATCTTCGTAGCAGGCAAGAAGGACCGAATCGTCAAGTTGGATAGATTTATCGATGGAATGACATCTACGACTATCGGGGCGAATGATTTATCGCACGTGGAAAACATTTCTTTTCCATCGGGCTCCGAAAAGGTCAAGGGGGTGCTTGATTCATCAAGCAAAAACAATACTTGGATGGAAGTTGTCCTGCACAATAGTGGCCGTGTCGACATATTACGAGACTTCGCGGAGTATGCGTCGAATTCGAGAGCTCAGGTGGATTCCAAGCGGAGTAGGACGCTCGGGGGGCTTACATTCGTTCCAGTTCTTGCACCACCTTCAGTAGCCGATAGCATCGCGAAGTTCTCGTTTCTGCGGGTACTGCGCTCAATGCCCATGATCAGACCTGTTCCAATGTCTTTTCTGAGAAAATTGCGTGAGCCCGTTTTAATGCCAGATGAAGAGCCACTAGCCAGTTCATGTCGAGCCCTAATCTTTGATGGAGGTATACCGGTATCAGAAATGACCAGATTGGGAAAGTGGGTAACTTTGATTGAACCATCATCACTCAGAGCTGCTGTTCCAGAGTTTGAAAGGCATGGTTTGGCAGTTACCAGTGCGTTCCTTTTTGGGCCAATAATTGCCCCTGCCAGTCTCAATCGCCCGATTTGTCCTGTTGATCACGTTCGAGTAATTGATGAAGCAATTTTATCGAACACCGATCCATATTATTACGACATTCTAGACAGAATGTTGGTCTATTTTGACGAAGAAGGAGATCATTACGATTTAGTGAATTTAAGTCTCGGACCGCCATTACCGGTAGATGATGACGATGTGACTCTGTGGACAGCGGAATGGGATACGAGGCTTTCTAAAGGCGATTGGATTGTTTCAGTCGCAGCTGGAAATGACGGCGACAAGGACCACGCGTCCGGAAACAATAGAATTCAACCGCCAAGTGACGGGGTAAACGTTTTAACCGTTGGAGCATGTGACAAAAGTAGCGAAAGCTGGCGACGAGCATCCTACAGCTGCGTCGGCCCAGGTCGCCGTCCAGGATACCGGAAGCCAGATGGTCTTGCATTCGGAGGATCTGACTTACAACCGTTTCAGGTATTATGCGACGGCGGATTCCTCCAGGAAGGTCAAGGGACAAGTCTCGCCGCTCCATACGCTCTTCGCTTAGCCGCATCGGTAAGGGCTCAGCTAGGATCATCGATTAGCCCTCTCGCAATTCGAGCTCTCATGATTCATCGAGCCTCAAATAATCAGAATCTTCCCGCATCGGAAATTGGTTGGGGGCGTTTCGAGATAGATCCAGACCAGCTTATCACCTGTGATGACAATGAAGTTCTTGTAATTTATCAAGGTGAACTTACTGCGACCGAATATTTGAGAGCCCCCATTCCGATTCCTGTCAACTCGACCCGAGGAATGGTCGAGATTGAGGCGACGCTCCTAATCTCGACCGAAATAGATTCGGCTCACGTCGCGGCCTACACCCGTCGAGGTGTCGATGTGTTTTTTAGGCCTCATGCGGACAAGTATGGAAAATCGATTAACGGGAAGATTCCAGAACACCCTAAAACCGCATCATTTCTCTCCGCCGCTAATATGTATGGCAAATCTGAAGTCCTGCTTCGAGAGAATGGCTTTAAGTGGGAGCCATGCAGACGCTCGAAGGTGACAATGCGTTCATCATCGCTAAAACACCCGTGCTTTGACATTTATCACCATCATCGAGCTGGAGGGGTGACCGCTACTACGCAATCTAGTACTAAATACGCTTTAATAGTGACTGTCCGTTCAAAACAAACTAAGGATTTTTATAACCAAGTAGTTCGAGCCTACGCGAATATTTTGATACCTATGCAACCACAAGTCAGAATTGAAGTCGGTCGTTGAGCAAGACAATCTTGTTCGCGATCGTGTGGTTATTGGTGGAATTCGGTCGTGGTGAGAACGCTCTTCTAACGTAACGCCCGCCTCGATGTTTTCGAGCAGCGCCGAAACCGGCACAGGGATCTTGTGGAAATAGGACAAACAAGGCGAATAGGACAGATTGGCTGGGAGGCTTGATTCGTTGAGCATACTCGGGGTATTTTGGCGTATGTCTGCCGGATTCATTCCGCCGCACGGCGGGTATGAGAAGCTAAAATCGTTTCAGAAATCGCGGATCGTTTATGATGCGACGGTTTTATTTTGTGACAAGTATATAAATAGCCGTTCGCGGACGCATGACCAGATGGTGCAGGCGGCGCGGTCGGGTAAGCAGAATATTCTGGAAGGCAGCCAGGCGAGCGGGACTTCGCGGGAGACCGAGATCATGTCGACGAACGTTGCGAGGGCGAGTCTCGAAGAGCTGCTTGAGGACTATCGAGATTATCTGAGAACTAAAGGTCACGAGCTTTGGGACAAGAATTCGAAGCAGGCTCGCTATGTTCGCAAACTTGGCCGCAGTGATAGTGGGTCTTATGAGTCCTATAGGACCTATTTCGAGACCAGGCCGCCCGAAACGGTTGCGAATATCATCATCTGCCTGATCCACCAAACAAATTATCTGCTCGACCAACAGATCAAGCGGCTGGAACAGGATTTCCTGAAACACGGCGGTTTGAAAGAAAATATGTTCAAGGCGAGGCTCGCCCGGCGTGATAAGCAGCGGCGTGGTGAGGATTGAGGAAGGAATAGGACAGATAGGACAAATGGGACACATATGATCTATTGGAATATGTGTCATATTGGCCGCATCTGTCTTATCGGTCCTATCAAACCGCCAAATCAAAAAGCTTCGCCGATCGCTCGACGAGGCTTTTTCTACCAAACGACCTTAAGCAAAGACGAAAGGACGATCTCGTTATCTTTTGTTAGGATCTCAACCGTATCGCCGAGTTTTTGCAGATAGACTCCGGTGGCGACGATGAGACGATCGTGAATTTCGGGTACAGCTGTTAGCAAAATGCTTTCTTCGAGAATACCGGATGTTAATGGAAACACATTAAAGCGGCTGTCCGCCTGAATGTCATCGATCAGATCGCGAACGCTGGTAAGCGAGCACCGTCCTTTTTCGACAATGAACATTGCTTCGGCCAATGCGATCGCCGGAATGATCAGTTCGCTATTTGGATCGGTAGTAACGGCTTTGGCGGCTGGACCGATCAGGCTGTTTCCCTCGAAATGCCAGATCAAGGCGTGGGTGTCGACGATGTATCTAGTTGCCATTCAGCTCTTCATCCGACGGACGCCACTCGGCAATTTTGAAATCGTCTTCCGTCGACATGCGTCGTCCTGAATTAGCGTATTTGCCAAACTCGACAATGCTTGATCGCTGCGGCTTGTCGGCGAGTTGATCGGCAAGAAACTTGATAAGTTCAGCCTTCTGCTCCGCCGGGAGGTTTTTAACCTGATCTTTGATGGCTGAGATCGTTGTCAGTCCCATAATTTACCTCAGGCAGATAATATCACAAAAAAGCCTCGCCGTTTTTCCGACGAGGCTTTTCGTTTGACTGCTGGCGACTGATGACTATTCAGCAACAGCCATTTCTTTGTCGGCGTTCTTTTCGCGTTTGATGCCGCCGATCTGGACTAGGGGTTCGGCTTTGAGGCCGGCTTTTTCCATGACCATTTCCTGGTAGAGTTTACGCATCATCTGCATTTCCTCGGCAGCGGTCTTGGGGCCTTCCATTTCGGGTTTGTTCGGACGGGTCAGGTCGACTTCGTTGAGGACGAGGTTGTGCGACTTGTCGCCGAGTTCGACGTTCTTACCGCGAGCAAAAACCTCGTGACGGCCCTGTTCCTTGTACCACTGAGCGACGGTCGCATTCTGGTGCATGTGCTCGATGATGTTTCTCCAGCCGATTCCGGTGTTATAAGCACAGAACGAAATTTCGCCTTCCTGCGTGCCGTAAGGGATGATACACATCTCCGTGCGGCGGAAATCGTAATTAAAGAGATCCTGGAACCACATTCCGGCGATAAACAGGAAGTTCCACGGGTCCTGACGGCGTTTTTCGATGTCAGCCGCGGTACGCGAACCGTCGACCTTACCGTAATCTTTGCCCGAGAGGCCGAACGATTTGTCGAACTTCTTGAGCATCGAGCCGAGCGTGAAGTTGCTCGGAGCACCGTATGGATCGTAATTCTTGAGCAGAGCGATGCCCATCAGGATGTTCGAGATCCACTTGCCGCGGTTCGTGTCCGTGATGTGCTGCATGTCGGTCACGAGGCCCTTGATATTAAGGAACTGCGGAACCGGAGCCATTTCTTTGGTCTCTTTGTTGATCATCACGGCCGTACCGACACCGCAGTTCGGGTGGCAGCCGCATGAAACCTGTCCCCAATCCGATTCAGGACCGTGAACCACGTCAGCAAAGTCAGCGAAAGCTCCCATCAGCGAAAGCGGGAACCAGTCACGCGTCGGTTCGGTGATACCGACCTGGCCTTTGACATCGTGGGCAAGGTGAGCCAGCGTGTAACGCTGCTGCAGACGGCGATTCTCAGTGATCAGCTCGTCGCGGCCTGTGAACGACACCGGCTGGAACGCGATGAACGAGATCTTCTTAGGATTTTCCATCGCAAAGCGGATGATCGATCCGACCTGGTCGTTATTGATGCCGTTTACGAGCGTTGTAACGAGAATGATGTCAACACCGGCTTCGTGCAGGTTGTTGATCGCTCTCAGCTTTACATCAAACAGGTTGCCGATCTGGCGGTGCGAGTTAGCATCGTTGCCGATACCGTCAAACTGAAGATAAACGAAGCGAAGTCCGGCTTCGGCTGCTTCTTTACAAAATTCTTTCGATTTAGCGAACTCGATGCCGTTGGTCGCAGCTTGAACCGAATTGTAACCAACCTTACGAGCATAACGAACCGCATCCAGGAAGTAAGGCGACAACGTCGGCTCACCGCCCGAGTACTGCACCGACATCTGGCGACGCGGTTTGATCTGAATAGCATTGTCCAGGATCTCCTGAACGTCCGTCATCGAAAGCTCGTGCACGAATCCGACCTGGTTAGCATCCATGAAGCACGGATCGCACATCATGTTGCAGCGGTTCGTCAGGTCAACCGTCAAAACAGCTCCGCGGCCATATTTGACTGACGAAGTGCCGTGGTTGTGCAGTTTCTCATCATTGTGAGCATCGATATCGCGTCCGGGGAAAAGGCCTTCGATATGGGTGAGAAATTCCGAGTCGATCGCCATCATATCTTCGAAATGGCCGTGCTTCGGACAATCCTTGATCATCCAAACCTGCCCGTCCCGCTCGATGATCTGCGCCTTGATCTCACCAACTTTCTCGTTGATCAGCAGCGAAACATCCTGCTCACCGCTAAGGATCGATTCACGTGCCTCGATAACGCAGTTAGGGCACAGCGAATCCGTCATACGCGGGAAACCAAGCGTCGGCTTTGATTTCTGCCACGATTTAAGCAGCGGCTTGTCCGACCACTTTGGCGTGAACGACGGGTTTGGCTTGAACTGGTTGACCGAACGGATCGCAGCGAAAGCTCCCTTTGCAACGTACGTCAGTCCTTTTTCAAAGTGCTTGATAGGTCTCATAATCTAAATCTTCTCCGAATTGATGGCATTTGCCCATTGCATCACTCAATGATGCTGAAGTTCAATGACTCCTATGTATCCTCACGATAGGGTGCAAGTATTGTGCCAACAATGCCTTGACTGCGGCTCGTGCGTATCTCCAATATTCCCAGATGTTTAAGTCTATTCGGTGCGGCTTCAGGGTTAATACAGCGTGAGTCATTTCGACACGCACTCCGTGTCATATTCTCATTCGGTTACAAATTGATACACGTCGAATACCAACTCTACCAAGCTGTCCCACACCGCCATATGCCCCTGATTCCTCGACTCAACTCGCGAAGTTAAGAAAACTGTTCGTATTTTGTGCACAATTAAACCTGCTCCCTCATTTGGAAGATTAATATCTGCCTCGTATCTGTTACGTTTATTATGTTTAAGCACTCTTTAGCACTTGCTTTACATGTGATTAAAGCTATGATAAATTTCTTGCACTTCAGGGAAATTGGGTTACAGCTTTCTTCGAACAACTTTTCTTAATATGTCCATACGTTTTGGAACATCCGGATGGCGGGCGATTATTGCGGAAGATTTTTCCTTTGAGAATGTAAAGCGTGTAACCGAAGCGATCTGCAGTTATTTGACAACAAACGATATCGACGCCGACCGAACTCTTATCCTGGGGCACGATTCACGGTTCATGGGCGAGAAATTCGCCGCCGTGGCTGCCGAGATCGCTGCTAGTAAAGGATTTCGAGTATTGCTGTGCACAGGCCCGACTCCGACACCTACTATATCGCACGCGATCCGCAGCAACAGGGCAGCGGGCGGCATTAACTTCACGGCCTCGCACAACCCGCCCGAATATCAGGGGATCAAATTCTCGACGGCCGACGGTGCACCGGCATTGCCCGATATTACGAAACAGATCGAGCAAGGAATTGTCGAGAACGTGACCACAGCCACCGCTGAAGGCGGTGCGATCGTTGAATTCGGCGCAAATCCGGCATATCTCGAGGATCTGGGAACAAAGATCCGATTTGATGTGATCGCAGCCGCGAAAGGCCGATATGCTTACGATGCTCTGTGGGGAACGGGCCGCGGATATCTGGATAAATGCCTGCGGGATAACGGTTTAGATGTTGAAACTATACACGATTGGCGGGACGTGACCTTTGGCGGAAGATCGCCCGAACCTGGCGAAGATCATTTGGATGAACTCCGGCATGCGGTCACCAGCAAGGGTTTGACTCTTGGAATAGCGACGGACGGCGACGGAGACAGGTTTGGCGTCATCGATTCGAACGGCGATTTTATTACGCCGAACAGACTGGTTGCTCTATTGACAGATTATTTAGCCGAGAGTCGCGGCTGGTCGAACGGCGTCGCACGCAGCGTAGCAACGTCGCATCTGGTCGACAGGGTCGCTGCAGACCGCAATATTAAGCTCTATGAAACGCCGGTCGGGTTCAAGTTCATCGGCGAATTGATAAATAAAGACGAGATCATCCTCGGCGGCGAGGAATCTGCCGGGCTTTCGATACGCGGGCATTATCCCGAAAAAGACGGCATTCTGGCCTGCCTCTTAGCTGCCGAGGCCGTCGCGGCGAGAAAAGCAAGCCTGACCGAGCAGCTAGACGATCTGTATAAACGAGTTGGCAAACTCGAATCCGGCAGAATAGGGCTAAAGTTAACACCCGATGTTGCCGATAAGCTTAAGCATAAGCTTTCTGAAGAGCCGAGTGATATCGGCGGACGAAGAGTTGAAAGTATTAACCGCATGGATGGCGTGAAGTTTTTGTTTGAAAACAACGCCTGGATGCTAATGAGGCCGTCAGGTACCGAACCGATGGTCAGGATATACGCAGAGAGCGAAAGCTCGGACGATCTGGAGAATTTACTTGAGCAAGGCCGCAGATATTTATTGGGATAGCCCTCGCCGAACGGCGACAAAACGGCCTGCGGCCAGAGCACGACGCGTTACCGCTGCGGCGGACCGCCGAACGGCTCCGCGGTGGCTCTCGTTCCTGATCGTGATCGCGATCTTTGTCATGATATGTGTTTCGATCAATTTCCGGGCGTTTTCCGACGTTCGAGCCGAGGCTGATCAGAACGTACGGCTTTCGAGCCAAATTGAGAATCTGATGGATGAAAATCTTGCCCTGCAGGAAGAGATCCATTCGTTGAAAACTGACCCACAGGTCATCCAGCGTGAAGCTAAGAGGATCGGTATCAGTATTCAGCAAGAAAAAGTTCCCGTGCCGGCGAACTAACTTACGCGGAGGAGTTGTTCATTCGGCACATTGCCCTGCCATTTGAAAATCCGCCTTTTGCCTACAGCTCCGCGAGGCCTACAGTTAATGCCTATCCGTAATTTGCGGCTTGTGTTTCCCGAAACCAAGCCGCACTTCTCCTTTAAACCGCTTATCCGACAAGATCGACGTTTTATCGAAGCGTGAGTGCGAATATTTTTCCGATTTTGTATCATTACGTGTATAGTTTTGGAACGCCTGCGTAATAGATATTGAGTTTATGAGAGATCTCGTTCGTAATACCGTCCTTTTTGTCGCACTCAGCCTTTTGTTCTCGATATTGACGTCTTGCTCTGGAACAGGTGCGAATGTCGCTAACACAAATTCGGGAAGTTCCGATGGGAACGCGAACGCAACCAAAGTTTCCAAATCGAGCGAATATCCGCCGCTTGCATCCGGTCTTGCCGAGGCTGAGTTCGAATTGCTCGACGGCACGAAATTCAAGGTTTCCGAAAAGAAAGGAAAGGTTCTGTTGCTCAACATTTGGGGCACATGGTGTGGACCCTGCCGCGAAGAGATGCCTCATCTGGTTGAGATGCAGAACAAATATCAGGCTCAGGGGCTCGAGATCATCGGTCTGAATATTGGCGACGGAAGCGGAACCCCCGAATCGATCGAACAGATCAAAACTTTTGTTGAGAAAATGAAGCTCAACTACACGATCGCCCGCAGTCCCAATAACTCAACGGTTCAGTTCTACCAGATCAGCAAGCAGCAGGTCGTTCCGCAGACGCTGCTTGTCGACCGCGAAGGCCATCTTCGCGGCGTATTTGTCGGCGGCGGCCAGCGAGTCATCGATTCGATGAAGAACACTCTCGATAAAACGATGGCCGAATCCTAAGCCTTCTCAACGGTGTCAGGAAAGCCTGACACAACCATGATCGTCTTAAAACTGGATAAACTGGCAAGCCCGGGTGCAGACCGTTTGGGCTTGTTTACGAATTTTTTCAGCGTGTAATTTACGGCGATCTTCGGATTTTCGCGGGCGTCACTGTAAAAACCCGCGAGCCTCGCCGCGTCGATCAGTGTTTGGGAAGGTATCTCGCCGCGGCTTGGATTTCGGACGATCACATGCGAGCCGGGATAGTCGGCCGCGTGAAGCCACGTATCGTAGGGTTTCGCGATTCGAAATGTCAGATGATCGTTGTCTTTCGCCTTTTTTCCAACCAGTATCTCGAATCCCTGTGAAGTAACGAACCTTCTCGCGCCCGTGAACTCGTCAGCCTTTTTCTTTTCTTTCGATATTTGCTGGTCGACAGGCTTATTGCCGATAAAGGCGTTCAGCGTTTCTTCATCGTTGGCCGCGATCGATGATTCGAGGTCGTTCTGTCGCTGTACGATCTCTTCGATCTCCATATTCACGTCCTCTTTTCGCTTGGCTATCGAGGCAACGGCATTGCGGGCTTTGGTGTATTTGCGAAAGTATGATTCGGCGACCTCGTTCGGCGAGCGTTCGCGGTCAGCCGGTATCTCGAGCTTGCCGAGATCGGGATCGAAGAAGTCTGTGACGAATATCGAGTCACCTTCTCTCTTAAGGTTCGAGAGATTCGCTAGAATCAGATCACCGTACTTTTTCCATTGATCAGCATTTCCATGATGAACGAGGTCGCTGTCGAGGTTCACCAGCAGCTTACGGCGTTTTGCCAGTTCGCCCTTGATCTTCTTTCTAGCTTCGCTCGCGAGCCGGTCCGATCTGGCCTCTTTATCGTATTCTCGCCGATCGCTATCCATTTTTTGCGACAGTGTCTGCCCATCCAGATCTAATGAAGCAGTTACTGAGGTAGCTTGTGGTTCGGGAGCTGCATAGATCTCGCCGACCTGTTGGCCATTTCGATCGGACCGCCTCGCCGTCTGCAATATCGCGGCGTCGGCGCCGAGCAGGAATACATTCGGTGCGGTGCGAAGTTGGATGACGAGAGACAGAACATCAACCTCGCCCGCAAGGAAAAGGCGGATCGAAGCGCCGTCGGAACGCACCTCGGTGAGCTTTCGTCCGGCCAATGTCTTCCGCAAGTTAACGACAAAATTGCCGGAATGAACAGTGGATCGCTCGAGCTCTTTCAGCCTGCGGACGATCAAAAATGCCGAGGCCGTTCTCGCCGCGTGATCAATGAATAGGTAACGGCCCGCATGCGGGTGAAAGTCTATCGCGAATGAGCTTTCGGACAGCGGAAAGATCTTACCGAATTGTCGATCGCTCATCGCTTCGGATATCTCTATCGCAATTTGTTCGATCTCAGCGGCGTTCATGATCCCAAAAAGTAAAGCCCAAAGCACAAGGCTTTGGGCCCGTCAAAATAATCCTTTGACAAGAAACTAGAATTCTCTGACCAGTATCGTTCCGGAAAGCAGATCGTGAGCGGCCCGCTTTTCTTCATTGAAAAATACGGTAAGAAAACCTGCACCGACGCATAAAAGCGAGATAATGAAAACCGACGAGCTGACCGCCGCCTGATGCAGCGTCGGATACTCATTCTCGATGGCATCGACGAGTTCAAGCGAGAAAAGCCGCATCCCCATCGTCTTACCGTAAAAGCCGAGCGAGATGGTCATGTACAGGAACATAACGATCGCCGAAACGCCTGCGAAGGTCAAAACTCCGGCACCCGAAAACCAGTCGCCGCGAGTGAACGCCACGGGCGAGAGGATCAAAAGGCTTGTAAACGAAGCAATGATGAGATCAAAAAGCCCCGCGCCGAATCGGGTCGAAAAATGTGCGAGATCCTCGATGTCTTCTCCTTCGACCTCGGGATGTTCGTAATTCTCTATCTCCTGATTTTCTGCGCGGATCCGTATTCTCTTTATTTCGGCAAACTCGACCGGCATTTGCGTGGCGACCGGTTCCTCGACTATCGGCGGAACATCAGGCAGCGGAGCTGACTGTACCGGAGGCCTGACCGCGATCGGCGGCAGTTTATTTGTATCGCGTCGAAGCGGAGCCGGTGCCTTAACGAGCTGAGGCTTCGAAGTAGGTTCGAACCTGGCCTGCGGTGCGATCGCGGGCGAAGGATTTCCGGCGACCACGTCGAATTTATAAGGTTTTGGGGCGGCCATCGGCGGCGTAACCGGTTTTTTCTTTGGAGCTTCCAGAAACGTGTCCCGCGACTCATTTATGCGCTTAAGAGCATTTGCGACACGCGGATCTGATATCGGCGGCTGGACAGCAGCCGGCTGAGGCGTTATGGGAGCCTGAGCTTTCAGGATCGGAGCAGGTGCAGGCGTTACGGCCTCAGGTGCCTCAGGAGCAGCTACGGCGACGGCGGCACCGCCTTTTCGCTGCTGAACTGCATTCTGAAGCTGGATACGCCAATCCGGAAGCGTGGCATTTTTGCTCTGAAAACCAACAAGCGTCGGGCTCGTTTTCGGAACCCGCAGATCCGCTGTCTCGACGCGCCGCGGCGGTGGAGCGACGACCGGTGCGGCAGCAACCGCCGGAGCCGTTTGCGGATGTGATAGAGCCACAGCGGCATTTGCCCGTAAGGCGGTCTGAACCGAGATCGGTTTAGCGGCGATCACCGGTGCGTGCATTTCGAATGTCGATTCCTGCCGCACCTCCGGCTTCGGAATAAGGCGTCCTGACGTGATCTTTGTCTGCAGTTCCTCGCGGACTGAGTCAAACATCATCGCACCACAACTCGGGCATATTGAGAGCGTCGGGGCTAAGCTCCGATCACACACGGGGCAATTCATAGGCTTTGTATGTGTCCTGACTGGATATGAGAAGCTCGTTTCCTTAAAAACTTGTTGATTTTATCAAGAATTACTTTAAGTAGTCAACCGCTAAAGCGCACAAATGCTTAAGATTTTTTAAGTTTTTACCAAAATGTTAACTATTTTGTGGAATATCTGTGGAAAATCCTACAATTTCTGCCTTCCGGCGAAGCCAGTGTCGGTTTCGTGCCACCATTCGATCTCGTCGCCGTCGCCGATCTGCCAGCACAGTAAAACGACGCGATCGCCGCGCATACTGGGGAAATCGATCAGCCCTCGTGCGGGATCCTTTATCTCGATCCCCAGATCATGGATCTCGGTGGTGTGCTTACCGATCTGGTACAGCGTATTCACGTACGCCGTGCCGCCTTCCATACCGCCGCCGAGAGCAGATGCACCGGCGGCCGCACGAGCTTCGGACCTTAGGCTATCTACAATAACGTACAGATCCCTTATAGCAATGAGTCGCGGGATGACCTCCGAAAGTGTCTCGTTCGCCTCTTTTACCGAGAAGAGCTTCATCGCTCGCCCCCTATCAGGTCTGAAACAGGATCGTCCTGCTCCGAAAAATTCGTGTCAAATGCAGGATTACGCGCTGACGCGCTTAAAATCGTCACGCTGGCTGTTTGGGGCCTCGGAAGATTCGCCCGGCGGCACGAATGATGGAATGTCATATTCGCCGACCTGATTGATGTCTTTCTTGATCAGGTGGGCAATATCGCCGAGATCAATAAAGAAATCGCCAACATCGATCAATCGCGGAGCAGTGTTCGAACGAAATCCGGCCACCTCGACACGGCAGCCTTTGTAAGCAACCGCATTTACCGCATATACGAAATCTTCATCGCCGGAGACAAGCACGGCTGTGTCATAACGACCCGCGAGACTCAGCATATCAACCGCGATCTCGACGTCGAGATTTGCCTTGCGGGTGCCGTCATAAAAGGTCTTGAGCTCCTTTTGCACCACGCGAAAGCCATTCCGCCGCATCCACAGCAAAAAGCCCTGCTGCCGCTCTGCGCCAACGTCCACACCAGTGTAAAAAAAGGCACGCAAGAGCCGGCCGTCGCCGAGCAGAACACGGAGCAGCTTGTTGTAATCGATATCTATATTGTGAAAACGAGCAGCGTGAAACAGATTGTTCCCGTCAATAAAAACGGCTACGCGGCCACGATGCCCAAACTGCCAGGACGAGCTAGTGGTCGTATCGAACTGCATTTTGATATACCTCAAACCACGAGAAATTTCGGCTAATCCCCGGACAGGCAGGCGATGAATTTGGCGGACAAAAACTGCTAACGAGTGCAAAAAACGCGGCTTATATCAACTTTTCAAAAACTTGCTGGCTTAAATAAACGATTAGAAAAAATTCTATACTTCACGCGAATAGCCGTTACCGCTGGCGTCATCTGCTTCGCCGGAAAAAGCTTACTTCAAGTTTGCCCTCTGGACGGAAAACGGTCAAGCATTTTGAGGTGCAAAATGCTAAAATCGGGAATTCGAGACCAAACGCTATGCCGACGAATGCCGATCAGGAAACCGCCCTACAATCGAACTTCGATCCGCGGCTCCAAAGCGAGAACATTGCTTTCGAACGCAATGCAATGTTGAGTTGCAGCAAGTGTTCGCGGGCAAATCCGCCGAACCGCTTCAAATGTTTCTATTGCGGCTCCGAGCTGGATCTTCCCGATGAACGAGTTGCCGCGATCACCTCGACATTCCGACGACTCGAACCGTGGGAACGCGGCGTTAACGTGATCTTGTCAAAGACCTCTGTAGACGCTGATCTTAAAATGGCGGCTTCAATTCTGTCGCTCGAAACCGACGAGGTCGGCTTGATCCTGGAATGCGGCAAAGGCTTCCCTCTTGCTCGTGTCGAAGATGCTTCGGCTGCTGGCAACATGATCGCTCGCCTTCGGTCAGTCGGGATCGAGTGCTTTTCTGTCGATGATAGTGAAGTAAAGTTCGACAGTAAGCCAATTCGGATAGGTTCTGTCGACTTTGGCTCCGGCGAGGTCGGTTTTAAGGATTTCAATACGGGAAAGATCGATTTCTTCAGATCGTACGAGATCGCACTCGTCGTTGAGGGATGGGTCAGCAAAACCCGAACGGATTCGGTCGAGAAACGACGGCTTCGGGGCGGTTCAAAACCGGTCGATCAAGCATCGATGACGACCGACGACCGGATCCTTGATATCTATCCATCCGGCGATCACGCCGGTTTTCGTATCATGCCTGCTGGATTCGATTTTTCTTGCCTGGGTCAGCAGAGGGCCCTGCTCGCTCGCGAAAATTGGGGCCGAATTCTCGATCTTTTCAAAACGAAACTGCCAAGCGCGGAGTTCGTCCTGAACTACCCTGAAATAAGGTCCGCTCTCGATCCTGTTTGGCCTGTCGAATCCCGGAATGAGACAAAGGGTATGATCAACACCGGATTTGGAAAGCGAGAATTCGGCAGCATCGCGACAACCACCAACCTTAAACAATTTGACCGTTATTCACGACTTCAGAAATATTTGTATGAGACCAAGAGGTAAAGACCTAAAAGACAAAGACCGAGGACGCAAATTTTCAGACCGTCCGAATAGAGAGCGTTTCGGCGATGCTCATCCAAAACGCGACCGTCCGCCCGCATTGCCGCAGAAAACAAACGCATCACTGATCTACGGCTTGCTTCCAGTGCTTGAAGCCTTGAGAGCGGAAAATCGTCGCATTGACAAGGTCGTGATCGCAGACGGAGCGAAGGAACATCGTTTATCTGAGATCATCGATCTGTGCCGCGAGCGTTCTATCGCCTGGAATCGCGTTCCGCGTGAGACTTTTGCAAAACATCTGGAATCGGGTGTGAATCACCAGGGCGTGATAGCCTTTGTCGCATCGGCGGATTATGTTTCTACTGACGCGATACTTGAAAACGCGGGCGAAATTCCTCTCATCGTCGTTCTTGACGGAGTCGAGGATCCAAGAAATCTTGGCGCGATCCTGCGAACTGCCGAAGGAGCTGGCGTTGACGGTGTTGTCATCCCCGAACGCCGCGCTGTTGGGCTCAATGACACCGTAGCGAAGTCTTCCGCCGGAGCCATCGAATATGTGAAGGTCGCGAAAACCGCCAATCTCAACCGCTTCATCGAGACACTGAAAGAGCAAAATATCTGGGTCGTCGGCACGAGCATGGACACGGAGATGTCCTACACCGATTGGGATTGGACACGCCCGAGTGCTCTCGTGCTCGGCGGCGAAGGCGGCGGACTGCACCGTTTAGTTGCGGAGAACTGCGACGTTTTGGTAAAAATTCCGATGTATGGAAAAATAGATTCCCTGAACGTTTCGGTGGCCGCAGGCGTTATACTTTTCGAAGCACAGCGACAACGAACCAAGGACGAGTAAACACTTATGTTTTGCCCAAAATGCGGCGGTCAAAATCCGGACGAAGGAAAATTCTGCAGAAGCTGCGGCACCGATCTCGGCAATGTTTCGAGTGCTCTGGCAAACAACTCAGCACCTGTCTCGCCCCAGCGGCTCGTCAATCACAAAGGCAAACCGATCCACTTCGAAGGTGCGATCGCGAAGATGTTCTCCGGACTCGCATTCCTGATAGTTGCGTGCATCCTCGGTTACACCGGTGCTGCCGGTGGTAAGGCTTGGTGGTTTTGGCTTCTGATCCCGGCGTTCGGGTCGCTCGGTACGGGCGTCGCTCAGTACATGCAGATCCGCCGGGCCGAGAAAGGACAGCCGATCTATCAACCCAACGTCGAACTTCCGTCTGCAAATCAGAATGCGTCGCTGCCGCCGCCGCAGACCAACTGGGTCGCTCCCGAGTCACGCTACAAGACCGGCGACCTGGTCCCGCCAAGCGTAACGGACAACACGACTCGACATCTGGAAATGGATAAGGAAGGCAAGACGATGACACTGCCGAAGCAGTAGCGAGTTCATTTCTTTCGCAAACTCATCTTGTGGCCATTGAGCCGCTCTAAAACGCTCAGATACCGTTTTGGGAATAGCCGCGAAATGATGCTGATCGCTTTCGCGTCTTTGCCGATGAGGATCCGCGGATCGTTGGCTTTGATCCCGTCGACGATGACCTGAGCCGCGGTTTCCGCAGTGGTTTTCGCGATGCGGTCAAACAGCTTGCTTCCCTGCTGCTTCCACTCTTCGGGTGTGCCTTCGCCGACTCTTGAATTCCGCACGATATTCGTCAGAATGCCGCCGGGATGAACGCTCGAGACCGTGACATTCGTGTCCGCCAGTTCGTGCCTCAGGCTTTCGGTAAAACCTCGAACACCAAATTTTGACGAACAATACGCCGTCTGCTCTTCAGGAGCGATAAAACCAAAAACACTGGAAACATTGATGATGTGCGCCGAATTCTGCTCTTTTAGAAGCGGCAAGAACACCTTGCAGCCATAGATCACGCCCCAGAAATTGATTCCCATCAGCCATTCGAAATCCTCAAGCGAGATCTGTTCGAATGTACCGATCAGTCCGACACCGGCGTTGTTCACAAGGTGCGTGACGCGGCTATGCATTGCCACCGCTTCGTCCGCGAGCCGCTGAACTTGATCGAGTTTCGAAACATCAATTACGTGACTCGAAACCGGAACGCCCAATTTTTCGATCGCCGCTTGCGTATCGGCAAGGCCATCGGCATTTACATCCGATATCGCGACGCCGGCAATTCCCTCTGAAGCAAACTTGATGGCCAGAGCCTGGCCGATGCCCGAGGCGGCTCCCGTGACGACTGCGACTGAATCTTTCCTAAGCGTCATACGATCACCGTTTGATAACCTGCCGGGCGTTGCCGGAATTGCGGTTCACGTCAAAGACACGCAGGGTAACAACATACTCGCCGGGTGCGGTCGGAACTTCGACCGTGTAGTTCTCAGTTGGCGAATCTGAAATGCCGTCGTCTGCATAAACCGGCTTCCAATCGCCGCCGTTGATGCTGTATTCGGCCCGAATGAGATAGCTCGCCGCATCGACAGCTTTAAACGAAACTTTTCCACCCGAAGCGGTTCCGGCCGTCACTACCGGCGGCGTGTTGTCGATATCTATTGGTTCGGTCACCTTCTCGCCTGACAGAGCCATCGACGCGGGATTTGAGGAATTGTCGCGAGCAACGACCTTGAAAACATATCGGCCGTCTGCGAGCGATTGTCCGTCTATCGCGAGGAAATTGTCGGTCAGTTCGCCTCGGAGCATTTTGAAATCAGCGTCACCGGTCTCTTTGTAATAAACGTCGTACGTCAGCTTGTCGCCGTTGCGGTCCTCAGCCGTCCATTGCAGCGAGGTCGCACCGCGTTGATACAGTTTTCGCGGCGGCACGGCGACGACTGGAATCCCAAATGACGCGGGTTCCATCCCGTTGAGTTCGATGTTCGGATCGATCTGAACCGCAGGATTCGCGGCAAGACCGACGTTGGTCGGCAGGGCTTGAACTGAGAGAACTTCCGGAGCGATATTCCGCGCTACGAACGCAAGATTCACCTCGCTAACGCTCGACCCGCTCGATCTCAGTACGGCTCGCCATTGAAGGTATCGTGCCTTCGGGCTCGAAACCTGCGCTCCTTTCTGATCGGTCAAAGCCGTGCTCCAGCCGCTCCACGTCTCGTCAGGCTTTTCAGTGTTTCCCGAACGCGTCTGTATCGTTACGGTGCCGCTCGAACGCCACCAGATACGTCCCCAAGTCGATGTTCCTTTCGCATCCAGGACGGCCGAATCGTAGGTACCTTCGGCAACGGTCTCAGGGCCGAACTTATACAACGAACCCTGATTGCTGGACGTTGCAAACAATGACTTGCCATCCGTTCGGATCGTTGAAAGCTGATTTGCGTCGGTCTGTAGAGCAAGCGTTTCGCTACCGCTATTCGAGATGTTGTAGACGCGGCCTTTGTCCGACGTTCCGACCAGCACACCGCTTCCATTCGCGTGAGCGTACAACGAAAACCCCGTAACCGTCGGCGAAGCCCAGATTACGTCAACACTGCCGTCCGGCAAGACGCGATATACCGCACTTTTCGCAGCCGAAAGGTCGTAGCGGCTCTTGGCAGGAGTTTCAGGTGTTGCCGGATTTGGCTTTTCGACCGACACTGTCTTATTTTCAGGCGTCGCCGCGGGAGCAGCTGCCGCATCTGGTTTTGGTGCGGAGACCGAATCCCCGAGAGCCAGAGCATAAACAGAACCGTCCGGCCCGATCGCGAGTTCATGGATCTCACGGAGGCTCGAATCCAGCAGGCCGAACGGCTTTCCGTCCGGTCCAAATTTCATCACAATGCCGCTCGAATCCGTTCCAGCATAGAGGTTTCCCTGCTTGTCAGCGGCGAGCGAGATGATGTGATTTTCGCTCGTGTCAAAAAGCAGCGACGATTCCGGCGAAGCGTTTGCCAACTTCACCTTATATATCTTTCCGCCGTCTCCCGTTCCAACCGCAAGGCTTCCGTCGGCGAGGACGGCGAGCGACCAGATGTATTTCTCCTTTGGTGAAAAATACACATCGGCCTTTCCACTTGCGTCGATCTTATAAACTTTTCCATCCGGCGAGGTTGCGGCAAAGATCTCACCGTTCTTTCCGATAGCCATCGCCGAAACATTCATTTCGGCGAGATCAGCGAATAACGAGCCCTTGCCCGATGCATCAACCTTAAAAACCTTCCCGTCGCCGCCCGTTCCGAGGTAAACATTCCCAGCAGCGTCGATCGCTGATGACCAGATATATGGCTGTTCTGTCTTAAAAACCTCGGTCAGTTTTGGCGAGAGCGAGATGGTGCCGTTCTGATCGATCGAAACGCCGCGGGCATCGCCTTTGAGCACGTCGGCACGCGAATTCACCGACCAAATGAGCGGTTCGCTGGCAAAAATGTTAATGGAATAAAGGGCCGTTACGAGGAACGCGAAAAGGAAATTCTTCATTTGACGATCGAAAGAGACACGCTAATTTAGGACGTTGATTATGATAGCAAATCCGCGTCCCGATCACGTGTTTCTTACGCGATCGTTTTGTGTTTTGTTTTCGGCTTCTCGGCCGGAACAGTCGTGCGGCCTCCCAAAAACTTTAACGCGTCGCGCAGATCCTCAGCGTCACCGGTAATGAGCCGGGCACTTCGTTCACGCGTAAGATATGCCCAGAACCACTCGAAGATAACGGCAAATCGATTGCGGAATCCGATCAAAAAGAAGACATGCAGGAAAAGCCACATCATCCAGGCGATGAACCCGCGGAATTTGAGTCCTGCGAGCTGAGCGATCGCCTTTCGACGGCCGATCGTCGCCATAGTGCCTTTGTCCCAATAGACAAAATTTTCGCGCGGCTTTTCTTTCAGATCCCGCAGAATGTTCGCCGCCGTCGCATCGCCCATCTGCATAGCCGCCGGACTGACGCCGGGAACCGGCTCGCCGCTCTCCTGCAAAAGCGACGCCATATCGCCTATAACGAAGACATTTGGAAATCCCTTGAGCGAGAGGTCCTTTTCAACGAAAACGCGTCCCGCCTTGTCCGTCTCAACGCCCAAAGCTTTACCGAGAGGTGAAGCCGCGACTCCCGTCGCCCACAATACAACATCGCAATCGATCCAATTCTCGCCGATCTTCACACGCCCCGCCTCGATCTCGGTCACGAAACTGTTTAGATGAACCTCGACTCCGAGCGATTCGAGCTGCGATTTCGCACTTTCGGAAAGGTCTTTGCCGAACGAGCCGAGTATCTTATCCGAACCTTCGTAAAGAATGACGCGGGCATTTCGCGTGTCGATGGCTTTAAAGTCCTTTGCGAGAGCTTTCCTCGCGATATCCGCGACCGCTCCGGCAAGCTCAACGCCAGTCGGGCCGCCGCCGACGACGACAAAATTCAGTTGTTTCTGAACACCGGTCAGATATGCCTGACTCTCGGCGATCTCGAACGCAAGCAGCACCCGGCGACGCATTTCGACAGCATCCTCGAGCGTTTTCAACCCCGGAGCCGCCGTTTCCCATTCGTCGTGGCCAAAATACGAATGTCTCGCACCCGCCGCAACGATCAGATAGTCGTACTCGATCTCAGCCCCGTCGATCAGCGTGACCCTTTTATTTTCCTTATCGAATCCAACTGCCTCACCCAGAATGACCTCGACATTCTTAGCCCAGTGCAAGATCCTCCGGATCGGCTGGGCGATCTCGCCCGGGCTCAGCACGGCAGTCGCCACCTGATAAAGCAGCGGCTGGAAGACGTGATGATTCTTACGATCGATCAACGTCACCTGAACCGGCTTATTCGCCAAAGCCTTAGCCGCCCAAAGCCCGCCAAACCCGCCGCCGATGATCACAACTTTTGGAATACCGCTCATTACTTTATCTTAGTTGAATCCCACGAAAACTTCCTTTGTTTCCGTTCGCTTGTGGAAACGGGCAGTTCGACACAGAGTTACCGATCCGCTGGATTAGTTACCTTGAGTTGCTCTCTCCAACCTGGCAATATGCTCCTGGATCTTCTCCAAAACCCCGACCGCCAAAGCCAGTGCACGACGACCGTCTTCACCGGTGACCGGAGGTTGAGTACCCTGCTCGACCGAATTGAGAAACGCCACTATCTCTGCTCGCAATGGCTCGACATCATCGATTTGTAGCCTATTTATCGAGATACCGAGCAGCGGATGTGCGGCTTCCGGATTGAGCGACGTGACCGACGCGAACTTCGTCCCGTAATCGAGCACGACGTACGAACCAGTCTGATAAAAACGCGTTTTCCGTATCTTGTCCGTGCCGATACGCGAAGCGGTGATGTT
This sequence comes from Pyrinomonadaceae bacterium, assembly GCA_047600985.1. Taxonomy (GTDB): domain Bacteria; phylum Acidobacteriota; class Blastocatellia; order Pyrinomonadales; family Pyrinomonadaceae; genus OLB17. The sequence continues at coordinate 2,694,255 of JASGKA010000002.1, forward strand.
TGCAACCGCTCCGTTTTCGAATTCAATGCGCGCGTTCGCAGCGTCGACTTTGTCGGAGATCACGGGAATTCCTACAGCTCTGATCTCCGAAACCCTCACGTGTTCACCGACCAGCCACTGGATCGCGTCGAGATCATGGATCATCACGTCGAGAACGACATCGACATCGAGCGAGCGATTCGGGAACGGTGATACCCGGTGGATCTCGAAGTACAGCGGCTTCGTAATATGCGGCCGTAGGGCGATCATTGCCGGGTTGAATCGCTCGAGTTGGCCGACCATGAGCTTTGCACCGGACTTTTCAGCAGCGGCGATCATCTGGTCAGCCTCGTCGAGCGTCAACGCGATCGGCTTTTCGACGAGAACGTGAACGCCGGCTTCCAAAAACGCACATGCGATCTCGCAATGCGTTTCCGTCGGCGTCGCGATCGAAACGGCGTCGACCTTTCCGATCAGCTCACGCCAATCTGTAAAACTCGCACATTTATTATCAGCACCGATCGTTGCCGCAGTGTCGGCGTTCGCATCGCAAATCCCGACGATCTCGACGCGGCCTTCGGCGGCCAATTCGGCATAGTTTCGTCCATGATGCCGCCCGAGGCTGCCGACACCGATCGCGGCCACGCGTAATTTAGTAGTTTCCATACCTTGAAGTTGTCATAAATAATGACTTTAATAGTTTCAGGTTACAAAAATACAGTATGCTCCGTGGAGCAAAAACTATCCACTGGCCGCTCGCCGGTATCCGCTGAATGACCGAAAAAAACACCGCAATCGATAACAAGATCATCTTCGGATCACTCGCGGTTCTCACCGTTTTCGTCTACCTTTTCGGCCTCAACCTGCCGCTGCTCGGCCCCGACGAACCTCGATACGCACAGGTCGCCCGCGAAATGTTCCAAAACGGCGATTGGGTCACGCCGACGCTCGGCGGATTCCACTGGTTCGAGAAACCCGCTCTGCTCTATTGGCTCCAGATCACGTTCTATCACATCTTCGGCGTCAGCGAATTTGCGGCACGTTTCGGCTCGGCGTTGTTTGGTCTCGGAACGATCGCGTCATTGTGGGTATTGGGAAAGAGAACTTATCCGACCGAAACGAATGATGCAAGATCTTTCGCAAACTATCTCGCCCTGATCGCCGCCACCTCGCTCGGCATTCTCGTGTTCTCGCGCGGAGCTAGCTTTGACATCATCGTTACCTTCCCGATGACGGCGGCGATGGTGAGCTTCTATATTTTTGACCGTGCGACGGAGAACACTTGCCGGAATAAATACCTTCCGTTGGTTCTTTTTTACGTATTTATCGGCGTTTCACTTCTCGCAAAAGGGCTGATCGGGATAATCTTCCCATTCGCGATCGTCGCCTTCTATCATCTGCTGTCGTGGCGTTTTCCGAGCCGTGCGTTGCTCGCGAGTTTGTTTTGGGGAACGCTCATCGCCATCACGGTAGCGTCCATTTGGTACGTGCCGATATATCAGCGAAACGGTTGGGAATTCATCGACGAATTCTTCATCCAGCACCATTTTCAGCGTTTCACCTCAAACAAATACCAGCACCCGCAGCCGTTCTTTTTCTTTTTGTGGGTGCTGCCGTTGATGACATTCCCGTGGGTGCCGCTGTTCTTCGCGGCGGCTTGGAAAGGCATAAAGGGATTGTTCCGCTTCGCTCCCGCGTTCAGGCCGGCGGAAACAGCATCGCCGCTGCTTTTGTACTCGTTCTGCTGCCTCTCCGTCCCGCTGGTCTTCTTTTCGATCTCAGGCTCCAAACTTCCCGGCTATATCCTGCCCGCAGTTCCGGCGGCGATAATCATGGTCGCCCTGATGGCTCACAGCCTCGCCGAAACGAGCCGGAAATGGCAAAAGATCATCCTGACGACCGCAACCATAACACTCGTCGGCATCGTCGCCCTGCTCATCTTCGCCGTACCAAAATTCGCTGACGCAGATTCCGTCAAAACCCTGATCGCCGAAGCAAACAGCCGAGGATTCGCCTCGCAACGCGTCCTGATGGTCTACACGCTCTCACACAACGCCGAATTCTACGCGGCCGGCCGCCTGCTCCGCGACGAAACCGGCAAACAACGCACCTTCTACCACGTCGAAGACCTGCTGCCGTATCTTGCTCAGGAGCCCCAAAAAGCCGCTTTGGTCCTGATTCCGATCGAACACCTAGCCGTTCTAACAAAGGACACGAGGATCACCACTCAAGTCATAAAAGACAACACCGAACTGGCGATCGTCGAAATAGTAATTAAGTGACCTTGGACTTTGAACTGGGAACTTGGAACTATTACCCTTCCGCCGCCCGCCGCAACCGATCTATCAAAGCCGCTCCGATGCCTTCCTCCGGAACGACCTCGCAGTAAATTGTCTCGATCTCGTCCCGATCACACTCCCGAAAAAACTCGAACACAACGTGAGCGTAGATATCGACAGAAGTACAAAGCAAAGCCTTCTTAAATCCGCCTTCGGGCCGCGTGAGGCCCAGATAGGCTGAATTTTCAGGTCTCAAATCTGAGATCTCCGATCCAGGGTTTACGAGCAAGATCCGAGCTTGCGGAGAATAATGCTTGTGCCGCAATCCCGGACTTCGAACCGCCTCGCCCGAAACTGGTTGATAGACAACTGTTTCCGGGACTATCGCTTGCAATTCCGCAAGCGACACAGCACCTAGCCGCAGCAAAACCGGCACTACCGAAGAACAATCAACCACCGTCGATTCCAGCCCGATCTCGGTCGCCTCGCCTTGCAAAATGCAGTCGATGCGGCCTTCCAGGTCTTCGAGGACAGCTTGCCAGGTTGTTGGACTCGGTTTGCCCGAAAGGTTTGCGGACGGAGCAACGACCGGAACTCCGCACGCTTCGAGAAAGCGACGAGCAAGTTCATGACGTGGCATTCTCACACCGATCGTGTCGAGCCTGGCGGTCGCGATGAGTGGAACTTTGTCTGATTTTGAGAGAACCAACGTGAGTGGGCCGGGAAACAAAGCGTCGATAAATTTGCGGGCATTCTCGTTTACCTCGGCAGCGAGTTCGCTGATCTGCGAGAGGTTTGCCACGTGCGCGATCAACGGATTGTCAGCCGGGCGGCGTTTGGCTTCGAATATTTTCGCCACCGCCTCGGCATCAAATACATTTGCCCCGAGCCCATAAACCGTCTCGGTCGGAAATGCGACAGTTCCGCCGTTTTTGATGAAAGCGGCGGCCTCGGAGGGCGAATGTGTTACGACGGTCTTCACGTATTGAAATTGTTACGCGAAAGGCCGTCGGAACGCAAAACGGCTATTTCGCTTCGTAGACTAGCGTGCGTTTTGTCTTCGGAGTCAGAGCCCCGAACAGGGCTCCAATTCCGGCACCGGCTGCAATAAACGGCGCGACGACCTTTCCGCCGCTGTCACTGCCGCCGGTGGCCGCGAGCAATCCGCCGCCAACCCCCAAACCGATCCCGGCGCCGATCGCCGCACCGATCGCTGCACCGGGAGCTCGAGAACCTGAACCGACACGATGGACTTTTTTGACGTCGCCAGCCGCAACCTGGTCGACCGTTCCGTCTTTCGACCGCAGCGAGATCTTGTCGTCCGAAACGGCTTCCAGCTTGCCGTCATACTTCCGCCCGGCTTTTGTCTCTACTCGCACTGCCTGTCCCACGGATATGGCCTTCACTGCGGCCCAATCGCTTGTTTGCCGAGCAAAGAGCTCGAGCGGCTGGAAAAGTAAAGCAACAAAAACAACGCTGATCAGCGTCCATCGAGTGGTCATAATGTGTCTCCTGAGTAGATCTTTCAAATTTAGCTAATTGTTGCACAAATCGTCTTGGAAATTGAGTGGGGACCACCACAATTGCTCCGGTTGGATGCAGCGACGCTCGAAAGGTAAACTAGAGAAGTGACGATCGCCGAGAAGCTCAAAACCCTTCCGACCGACGCCGGCATTTACATTCACAAGAATGCGGCCGGCAAGATCATCTATGTCGGCAAGGCGAAGAATCTGAAGAATCGCGTGCGGTCGTATTTTCAGTCAAGCCGAAATCACGACCCAAAAACGCGGCAGCTCGTCAAAAACATCACGGATTTTGAGTTTATCGTCGTCGATAACGAGGTCGAGGCGTTGGTTCTCGAATCGAACCTGATCAAAAAACACAAACCGCGGTTCAACGTCTTTCTCAAGGACGACAAATCCTATCCGCATCTCAAGCTGACAAACGAGCCGTTTCCCAAGGTTGTCGTCACTCGCCGCATCGTCCGCGACGGTTCGAGCTATTATGGGCCTTTCTTGCCCGCAACGATGGCTCGCAATACTTTGAATCTCGTCAATCGAGCGTTCCAGCTCCGCACCTGCGAGATCGAGATCGACGGCAAACTCGCTCGTCCTTGCCTCGAATATCACCTAAAACGCTGCCTCGGCCCGTGCGTGAAAGGGCTCTGCACGCAACAGGAATATCAGGAAGCCGCGGCCGACGTGAAGATCCTGCTCGAAGGCAAAAACAAAGAACTCGCCAAAACGCTCGAAGCCCGCATGTGGCACTATTCCGAGAACGGCCAGTACGAACTTGCTGCCAAATATCGCGACCTCAGCCGCACCGTTCTCGCCCTCAGCGAACAGCAAAAAATGGCAACGACCGCCGAGCTCGACATCGATATCATCGGTTTCTATCGCGAGGAACAGCGGCTCGCACTCCAGCTTTTCACCATGCGCGAGGGCCGTATCGTCGGGCGGCGTGAGTTCTTTTGGGAAGATCTGGTCGATGACGATTCGTTCAACGCCGCCGAATTTCTCGGAGAGGTGTTGGCTCAGTATTATTCGACCGATTATGTGCCGCTCGAAATTCACGTGCCGCAGGATTTCGACGACCGCGAGGTACTAGAAAAAGCTCTGACCACGCGTCGTGGCCGCCGCGTCAAGATCCTCGACCCCAAACGCGGAACCAAACGCAGCCTCGTCGAGCTTGTCCAAACCAACGCCAAGATCGCCTTCGAACAGCGTTTCCGCGTGCTCAAACCTGATTCGCAAAAGGTGCTCGAAGAACTGCAGGAATTGCTGGAACTCTCATATTTCCCCGAGCGGATCGAGTCGTTCGATATTTCGAATATCTCAGGTTCTGAGAATGTCGCCGGCATCGTCGTCTTCGAAAACGGCAAGCCGGCAAAGGCAAATTATCGCCGCTTCATCATCAAATCGGTCGAGGGTGCTAACGATTTCGCGTCGATGCATGAGGCTGTTTTCCGCCGCTACAAACGTCTGATCGCCGAGGAAAAGCCTCTGCCCGAGCTGATCTTCATCGACGGCGGCAAAGGCCAGCTTTCCGCCGCCGCAGCTGCGATGCAAGCTCTCGATCTCGAACAAATAATGCTCGTCGGCCTCGTCAAGCCCCAAAAACAGCACAACCAGATCTCGCACCTGCTTATCTACGGCCGCGAAGACCAACCGATCCCATTCGACCGCCACTCGCTCGCCTTCCGCCTGGTCCTCCAGATCCGAGAAGAAACCCACAAAACCGCCATCGAATTTCACAGAAAACGCCGCGAAAAACGCGATTTCTCGTCGGAACTGTCAGAAATTCCTGGCGTCGGCGAAAAGCGAAAGATGAAGCTGCTGAAGAATTTTGGCTCGATCGAACGAATCGCAGCGGCTTCTATCGAAGCAATGTCGCCATTTGTCGGAAAATCGACGGCAAAGGAGATATTCGATCATTTTGAGAAGCAGCGGGGACTCGCCACTTCTCGTGATTAATTAACGTAGAGCTAACATCGCGGACTCGACGTTCGATGGGAGCGTAATCGCGACAAAATCCTTCGCCGCATACAAATAATCTTCGTCCGATTCGTCAACGACGCGAATCAGTGAACGGCCCTCAGCCTTTTCGTCGGGAATAACCCGGTAAACCTTCCAACGCTCAAGCGACGCAGGGTAATCGGCGTTATTGATACAGATTGCAAACTTTTCAGGTCTTGCCATTGTTAGTGGTTAATGCGAGCCTCATTTATGAGGCTTTCCCGCAGGGCACCTAGCCACGTCGTTTACGGCGTGGTGATGTTCGATATTAATTCTCTTAGCCCGTTTTAACGGGCTTTAGATCACCGGCTTAAGCCCGGAAAAAGGACGTTGAAACGCCCTTTCCCGACATTTCCGAATTCTACCACGCCCTAAAGCGCGTGGCTATACATGAAAAGACTGCTGAAGCAGCCTAAAAAACTAAAGAGATCGGGGCCCGAAACTCTGTCTGCAAAACAGCGACGTTCCTCGCAGACGGATTTTCGGGCCCGATATTTAGGCCGGAATGACCTAAATTTTAGTTTCCTTTTCTCACGTACGTCTTGTGAACGACGACCTTTGATTTTTCATCGACAGCTTCGACCATGACGTTGTTTTTGTCTTCGCGGGTGATGACGCGGCCGGTTGGGCCGGCGGAGCGTTCTTTGGCTCTGGCCTTTTCGGAATCGTCCATGAATCCCTTGATCGCGTCGGCTTTGACCGTTTCGGCGAGGCGGATTCCGCGTGATTCTGAGACGGCTTCGGTTGCGGTGGCTTTTAGGTTTTTGAGCCAGAGCTTTTTGAACAGGGCGTTCGAGACGTAAACGTCGGCACTATTGATCTGGCCGTTGATGGCGAAAGCATAGCCGATCACGTCCGATTTGCCATCGGCGATCGAGCTGAGATTGCGGATGTATTCGTCGATGTTCGCGACGACCTTCTTATTCTCAAGGCTCAGTTGCAGGCTAGAACGCGAGACGCCGCTGTTCACCACCCCGCCGACGTTGTCGCTCAGTTTGTCCTGAGCTTCGCTGACTTGCTTCCAAACTTCCTGCTGCGAACGCGTCGCGTTTGCCGCGATCTTCAGATCTTTCGAAACGATACGATCGTTCGAACTCGTAAATTTGCCTGAATCCTCACCGCCGCGTTTTTCCCAACGGCCGGATTCCACGCAAAACGCGTCGATCTTCACTCGACCGGAACGTGCAGGTATGATTATGCTCACCGCCAGCACGCGGTCCTGCTTTCCGCCTTTTACGATATCGCCCGACTGGATGAAAACGTCCTGTGTTTTCGACAGGTTCTCGACCTCCAGTTCGTTCACCTCTGACGTTTCATATACAACGAACAGCTTTCGCTCCATCGCTTCTTGCAGCGTCATGACATTGCCCTTGGTGTTTTGGTCTTTGCCGTGGATGAGGAAGATGGTGAGATTTTTGTGCGTGTACGGCGACGAAATGCGGTACGCGTCAGTCTGTGCGGCGGCCGAAAATGCGGCGGCGAGAGTAAATACAGCGACGGCGATCAGCCCTCTGATTCTCTGGTTTTTCATAATTACAAAACTCCTTTTGATCTTTTCCATGATGTGGAGAGCGTCGCTGTATATTCTCGGAACGCCATCGGAATACGCTTCTTGCAAAAAAAAGAAGTTTCTGTAGAATTTAGGCAATTCACGTTCAAAAATTCTACTTATTCAGGAGAGGATACTTATGTCTGATTCGGATCGTTTTTCGATCAAAGAGGCGGTAGCTGTAGTTGTTATTCTGGCTATCGTTGGCGGTGCTATCTATTTCACACTTGGCCAGGTGGCGAACGAAGGCGTTGATAATAAGATCGAGATCTCTAAGCTAGGAGATGCCGAGGCAGATCACGTTAAGGCGGAAGTAAAAGTCACATCTATCGATCCGATCAAAGGCGAATTCGCGGCGCGCATCGAGTTCTTTCCGAGTGGAACGCTAATAAATGCTGATGATACCTTAAAACAGGACCTACGCGTTTACACGAATAGCGCTAACGGAAAACAAGAAACCGATTTCGCAAAGGGAAAACGGCTGACTGCGGTCGAGGGCGTTTTCAATTTGTACGAAGGAAACGCAACCGACTATCCTTTCGACAAATATGAATCAGAAACTGTTATCTACATAACAAAATCCAAGCCAGCCGAAAAGAAGAAAACCGAAGCGGCACCCGCTGCCGCTCCGAAAGAAGAAGGCGAAAAACCTGCCGATGCGGTGAAAAAAGAAGCAGACGAAGAGGAAGATTCGAACGAGATCGCTCTCTCGGTTGATTTCGAAGCGTCGATCTCCGGCTATACTGTCACGGCTGCAAAATCGAAAGACACGGACGAAAGCTGGGTAAATATCGAATCCAAGATCGAGCGTTCGGGTATCGTAAAGACGTTTTCCCTGTTCGTATCATCGTTAATGTGGATCCTTACGATCGGTGTTTTGTTCTTGATGATGAGCGTCGTTTTACGCGGTCGTAAGGTTGAGTTGGCGATGTTCTCGTTTATGGCGACTCTGCTTTTCGCGTTCTACGCCGTGCGAAACAGCCAGCCGAATGTGCCGCCGATCGGTGTGTTTATGGACTTTGCGTCGTTCTTCTGGGTCGAAATGATCGTTGCCGCGTGCCTTGTTCTGGGCCTTGTCACCTGGCTGTTCCGGGCAAGCAAATAGGCGAAACTACGCAAAGTACGCAAAATACGTCATTTTACGCAAACTCCGCATAATATGTCGTTTCACGCATTTTAGGATTCCATTTTCGGGCGGCTTGCTCTATGGTCGATGTATGCAACATTGTACCATATGCGAAAGCCGCCCTGATCTGTTACACATCACCATCGAACCTACGACTGTCGAAACGCGGCTGCCACTGGTGGAGCACATCCTCGGCCAGCTCATCCTCGACCGCTACGGAGCGTACGCCTACGCTCGACGTATCAAAGCCTTCGGCACGAAACGGGACGCCGTTCGTGCCGAAGCAAACTTCGACCTCTCGCCGCAGCCATTTCCGGTCCCGATCGATCGCAAGACATTTCGCGATGTCTCGCTGAGCGAACTTAGTTCCAACTGCGTCGCGTCACTGACGCAAAATCTACGCTATTTGGCCAATCTCGCTTCTAATATATACGGCCTATTTTCTGTGACGTCACCGACAACGCTCGGACGCGGCTCACCATGAATAATTCTTGCGAAAGATCTGATTCCTGATCGTCTGTTCCGAGCTGCTCCGTGTGATCCGTGGTTAGATCTTCAGAATTCACCACGGAACGCACGGAACAACACGGAATGATATGGAACACAATGCTGGCTTAACCGTCACGTGAAACTGGTCTATCCTTAAAACAATGAAATTGTTTGCAAGCTTAATTTTCACGATCCTGTTTTGCGTCACTGGATTTGCTCAGAAGTCGGACGACGACCGCCGTTCTAATATGCCGGTTGAGCCGTTTCGGATCATTGGGAATGTCTATTATGTCGGAGCGTCTGAGGTCACGTCGTTTTTGATCGTAACTCCCAAGGGCCACATTCTGGTCGATGCCGGTTTTCCCGAAACCGCGTCCCAGATCATCAATAACGTCCGCACGCTCGGCTTCAAGCCTGAGGATATCCGACTGATGATAAATACGCAGGCGCATTTTGATCACGCAGGCGGATTTGCCGAGATCAAGAAACTTAGCGGAGCAAAAATGATCGCGAGCCCGCTCGACAAGATCCTCATCGAGGCTGGCGGCAAAGGCGATTTCACCTGGGGCGACACGCTCGACTATGAACCGGTCAAGGTCGATCGCGTCGTTAAAAATGGCGAAAAGGTCTCGCTCGGCGGCGCGTCACTGACCGCCATCTTCACACCCGGCCATACCAAGGGCTGCACCGCGTGGGAATACAGCGTCACCGAAAAAGGCAGCAAATACAAGGTCCTGTTCTGGGGCAGCGCGTCGAGCCCTGGCTACAAATTCTACGACAACAAAAACTACCCGAACATCGTCGCCGAATACGAAAAGACCTTCGCGATCATGAAAACGCTAAAACCCGACGTCTTCCTAGCGTCCCACGGATCGTTCTTCGACCTGCTCGACAAGGCTAAAAATATCCGCGCGTCGCGCGATCCGAATCCGTTCGTCGATGCGAAAGCGTTTGGTGAATATGCGATTGAAGCGGAAAAAGGGCATCGGGCTAAATTGGCGGAACAGAAGAAAGCTGCCGATCGTTCGAACTAGATCATGCTTACGGAAATTGAAAACATTCTAAAGGCGGAAGTAGCTGCGAAACCGGCATTGATCCGTGATCTCCAGCAAAAGGTTTGGAATAATTCCGATGTATTGGTTGACGCCAGAATAGACAACGTTCTCCGAGATCTCGCGTACGATCTGGATTTTTATGAGCCAAATCCGATGTTGCGTGAAGAAGATTCTTCATTCTATGGTGACGTTCAACTAGATTTACTCTTAGAAACGGCCCTCGATCAATGCAAACTAGCTCTTGACGCGTCGTCCTGAACGGCCCCTTCAATTTTTGGAGATTGCATTTTTCTCCGTTTACGGGTGACAATAGCCCAACCTAAAAATCATTTCGAGGAGAAACTTGTCTCATGAGATCACTGCTTGCATTCGGAGTTTTGTCATTTGCCCTCACATTCTGCGGCCTGCAGGATAAGTTGAAGAGTATTTCGGGCGGTTCCTCGAACAGCTCGAATACCGCGAGCTCCAATTCCAACAGCTCGAGCACCGCGTCGTCAAATTCTGCCGCTCCGACTGCCGAAAAAGCAAAACCGTCAGTGACGCAGCAAGCGGTAATCGACGGCGGGACCGAGACAAAATGGGACGATCAGGGACTTTCATGGAAGCTTCCGTCAGGCTGGAAAAAGATGACGGCGACCAAGGAAAGCTTTAATTACAGCTCGCCCGACAACGCGTTTCTGCTCGCAAATATCTCCACGCTCGGCGACAACTTCCCCGTCGACATCAGCCTCAAAGCCTATTACGACCAAGCAATGGCTCAGCTCAAAGCGGGTAAATACGAGTCCGTCAAAATGGTCGAGATCGACGGCATCGCAGGCGTTGAATTCGTCGAAGCCCCGCCCGCCGGCAAAGACGATCCGCGTCGCCACCAATGGATCGGCTACCGCAAATACCTCGGCCAAACCCAAATGCTAAACATCATGACCTCAACTAAAGCCTCGAATTTTGCCAAACACGAAGACGATTTCCCGGCGATCCTTTATTCGATGAAGGCGGTGAAATAGCGGAACGCGGACGTCCTCGTCCGCCCGTCCTAACCTAACCTGGAAGCAGACGCGGACATGGATGTCCGCGTTCCTTTATGTCAACGTCGGTGCATCAGCATGTGGCACGAAGCATTGTCGGCAGCGGGCTTCGTATTTGTCGGCAGCGCCGACTTCGACGCGGGCTTCAGATTCGACGGTGCGTTGGGAATAGTTGGCAGTCGAGCCGCATTTTACGCAGATCGCGTGGGTTTTCGTGATGAATTCAGCGATGGAAAGCAACTGCGGCATCGGCTCGAACGGGCGTCCGGTGTAGTCCTGATCGAGGCCCGCGATGATCACGCGTTTACCGCTTTCGGCCAGGCGGTTAACGGCATCGAGGATCGGCATATCGAAGAACTGCCCTTCGTCGATCCCGATCACCTCGGTCTCGGCGAGGATATGCGACATCATCTCGGCGGTATTTGAAACCGGTATCGAATCATGTTTGTGGCCTGAGTGCGAAGCGATCTCCTCGACCGAATATCGGGCGTCGATCGCCGGTTTGAAAACCTGAACTTTCTGCCGCGCGATGCGGGCACGCTTGAGCCGGCGGATCAGTTCCTCTGATTTGCCCGAGAACATCGAACCCGCGATCACCTCGATCCAGCCGGTTCCATTTTGACGCACTTTTCGGCGTTCGTCTGCATTATCGAACGCAAATTCTTCTACCATAATTGAAATGTTGAATCACAATTATAGGCAAAAAACGGGCAGGATAAAATTGGGAAAAACCGAAAGTTAGTGAGCTTTTTTATTCAACAGGTTAACCGCAGCTTCGGCAACCTCATCGACCGTGATCTGGTCGAGTTCGGTGCTGTTCACGATCGCGATCTCGCGGCCAAGTGGCAGAAACGTCATCGGAGCTCGGCTGTCCATCACCAGAACGATCGGAGCTCCAACGATGCCCGCAAGGTGTGCCGGGCCCGAATCATTGCAAACCGCCACATCGAGCATCGACAAAGCCGCCATGAATTGCGGGATGTTCAAATCGTCAATGATCACAACACTTTCGGGGAATATCGAGCGCACCTTTTCGCGATCGGTTTTTCCTCGGGCCCGAGAAAAACGATCACAGCTGTATTTTCTTCCTCAAGAATTCGACGCGAAAGCTCAGCAAATTTATCGAGTTCCCAACAGCGGCTCGGGTGGCCCGCACCGACAGAAAACCCAACGATCCGTTTCCCTACAAGGCCGTAATTATCAAACCTTTGCTCGATAGTCTGCTTGTCAGCCGCCCCGATATCGATGCGAAAGTCACCGTCAAATGCCCCGATCCCGAGCGGCTGCAGCACGTCGAAATAGCGGTCGGTGTAGTGTTTCGACTTGTCTTCCTTGGGCGGTTTGGTCGGAAAACTGGCAAGCCGGTCGAGCGAGCGGTTTTCGCGATTGGAATAGAGACGATGTTTGGCTCCCGAAACAAAACCGAGCAGATTCGTTTCCGACAGGCTGTGGAGATCAATAATGAGGTCGAATTTGTTGATGCGAATACGGCGTATGAGTTTAACAATGTCGAGGCCCGAACGCAGCTTGTTGCCGTCACGCATCTCGACGCGGTCGACGACGATCTGCTCGTCCGAAACGTTAGCCATCCTCACGATACCAGCCGCAGGCTTGCCGATCATGAGCGTGATCTTGGCTTCGTCGAAACGCTCACGGATCGCCTTCAGAGCCGGCAGGCTCAGGATGACATCGCCCATCTGGCCGAAATTGATGACCAGGATATTTTGAAAATTAAACTCGTTCTCGGCCAAACTCTTTTCCTAAAGCTGCCGCAGATCTTCGCCAGTCATCTCCGCAGGTTTCTCGATATCGAGCACGCCGAGTATCGTTGGAGCTATGTCCTTGAGCGAACGGCCTTCAATGAGCCGAAGCCCTTTTGCCTTGTCATCGACGAAGTGAAAGGGCACAGGGTTCGAGGTTGTCAACGGATTCGGTTCGCCGCTTTCGGTGTGGATCATGTCTTCGCAATTACCGTGCGTCGATGTGATCATCACCACGCCGCCGGCCTTGCGAACAGTGTCACAAATGCCGCCAAGACAGGTGTCGATATACTGGATCGCCGAAACTGTCTTTCGCAGGTCGCCCGTCTCAGCCATCATATCAGCGGCCGGAATGTTGACAACAAAAACTCCGTTCGGAGCAGCCTCAAGTCCGCGAAGCAATTTATCGGTGATCTTAAAACTCTGAGATTCCGGAAAAACCTCCGCTGTCTGGATCAGCGGACTCACGATCAGTTCCTGCTCAGCCGGCTGGGCCGCCTCGCCTCCGCCATCGAAAAAGTAAGTCAGATGCGGTGCCCGCGAGGTTTCCGTGATCTTGATATTCGGTATCTGGAGTCCCGACAGAACGTCCGTCAGCGTGTTCGCCTCAGGCTCTTTTCTGAACGCGGACGGCAAGTTAAAACCGCGGTCATATTCCGTCAAGCAAACTGTGTCAACCACAGGTTTCGCACCACTCGCTCCCTCGGGAATACAGAGCGACCGCACGAGCTGCCGCATCGTGTCCGGGCGATGATTGAAAAATACCACAAGATCGCCGCTTTTTACCGTGGTCATCGGAACATCCGGAGCCGTCTCGATAATGATCGGCGATATGAATTCGTCGGAGATGCCGCGAAGAAACGAGTTGCGGATCGCGGTCACAGCATCATGCGAACGTTCGCCCTCAGCATGAACGAGCATCGTGAATGCTCGGGCAGTTCGCTCCCATTTCTCATTCGCATCCATCGCAAAGAAACGGCCGCAAAGCGTGGCGATCTTGCCGAGTCCAATATCCGCGAGCTTAATTTCGAGCGCCTCGACGTAGATGTCGGCAGTGCGTTCGGGCACATCGACGCCGTCGAGAATGCAGTGGATATATACGTCTTTGATCCCGTGTTTCTTAGCGAGGCGTACACAGGCAAAAAGATTTTCGGTCGCGGAATGCACACCGCCGTCACTCAGCAGTCCGATGAGATGAAGAGCATTGCCACTTTCTTTGAGCTTCGCATACGCGCGGTTAAGTACTGGATTCTCCATGAACTCGCCCGATCGTATCGCTTTCTGGATCCGCGCGATATCGGTTTGTGCCGCGCGGCCAGTCCCGATATTCAGATGCCCAACCTCGGCATTTCCCGGCTGATCGCCATTCTGGCCGACCTTTTCGCCCGAAGCGGTCAGCGTCGTCATCGGGTAGCTGCTGCAGATCTGGTCGTAATAAGGCGTATGGGCCATCGCGATCGCGTTGCCCTCGGTACGCGGAGCGTAGCCCCAGCCATCCAGAATGACAAGTGCGACCGGCCGCCTGATATTCGACTTATTTGACATGAACGGTGCTAGAAGAACCCCTGACGCGAAGATGAAAATGGGCGAGATAATGACGCGTGAAACCCGTTTCCGCTATAAAAGCGTCAACAACAATTATAACTTGAACGGGTCAGGTAAAAGCAAGACTTTCTTTCGACACTCAGTAAGCGTCCGGAGCAGTTCGCTCCATCCAGCGGTCGGGATGAACGAGCGGGTTGAAATCATACTGAGCATAAAGCCCATGAGCATCACGAGTAGCCAAAACCCAACGACGAAGCCCTTGCAGGTCAGGATGCGAAACGATAACCTCCATCAGCCATTTGCTAAGCCCGCGGCCGCGATATTCGTCGAGCACGAACACATCGCCGATGTATGCGAAGGTCGCACAGTCGCTCACGACCCGAGCAAATCCGATCTGCCGTTCGCCGTCGTAAACGCCAAAGCAGATCGAGTTCTCGATCGCCGTTCTGGTCTGTTCCGCCGTACGGTTCTGTGCCCAGTAAGAGTCGTTAACGAGAAACGACTGTATCACGTCGAACTGCAAACGTTCGCGGTCAGTATCGATCTCAAATTCGTCTTTTGTGGTCCTCATATTGCCTCAGTTGCCCGAGATGCTGACGAGGAACGCGTCAACCTCGGCTCTCGTTCTAAGCGTAATGATCCCTTTATCCGAGAGCGTTGCCAACTCGTCAACAACACGTTTTCGGCCACTGTTCGGGTAATTCCAGACCCAGAGCAGAAATTCCGGATCGAACCGCTCATGGCATCCCTCAGCCATGTCGGGCCGCGTGCCTCTGTGATACGTGATCGTGCGTGTCACGATGCGATACATGCACAGCCAACGCGGAAGGTCGAGAAAGATGACCGTATCGCACGCCGCAAGCCGCATTGGCCGCGTTCCGCCGAAATTGCCGTCCATGATCCATTCCGGCTTTTCAAGTTCGCGGCGAACGATCGCTTGCCATTCGTCGCCGGGAGTCTTTACCCACCCGGCGCGCCAGTAAAGCTTGTCAAGATGGACGACCGGCAAGCCAGTGACCTCGCCCAGACGCCGCGAAAAGGTCGATTTGCCCGAACCGCCGGAACCGATGACAACGACCTTTTTCATAGTCCGAGAACGTTTTTGAACCGTGCCCGCATTCCGGCGGTTGCCGTTTCCGGATGCTGGGCGGCAACGAGGCGAAGTTCTTCGAGCAATTCCGGTTTATCTTTCGCCAGCTTCGCCGCAACCGACAGCGAAAAGCACCGAACGGCAACCGGTTGCGTGACATCTGCAAAAAGCTCGAAACATGCGTCAAAAATTCGGCCTTCGTATCGTTTGGGAATGTCAACGAACTGCAGCAAACGAGCAACATTTCGCCGCACGGCAACATGTGCATCTTCGCGTTCGAGCTGTTCGGCGAGCTTGCCCCAATACGGTGCTATCAATTGGGGGTGCCGTTCTATGCAATAGCTAACCGGCCAGGCCGCCCGCTGCGAAAGCCGATAAACCGGGCCCATCATGTGTTTCATCAGCTCGGCAAACCGATCAGGGTCATCGCCTACGTAGTCGCAAATCTTCTCGGCTTGGGCCTTGGAATGAACTTCGAGAAGTGCTTCGCGGATGTTCATAGGTCAGAACCACCTGCGGTAGCGGGTGGTTGGTGTCGAAAATCCGATCTCAACGCAGTGATAAGGCCACGTTCAACCACCCGCTACCGCAGGTGGTTCTGACCGATCTGATAAAACGCCTTTCTTCCCGGATACTTTGCCGACGAATCGAGGTCTTCTTCGATCCTCAGCAGCTGGTTGTATTTCGAGATCCTGTCGCTGCGGCAGAGGCTTCCGGTTTTGATCTGGCCGGCATTAGTTGCTACCGCGAGGTCGGCGATGAAGTTGTCTTCGGTTTCGCCGCTGCGGTGTGAAATGACAGCGGTCATGTTGTTTGTGCGGGCGAGTTCGATCGCATCCAGCGTTTCCGTGAGTGTGCCGATCTGATTGACCTTGATGAGGATAGAGTTTGCGGCCTTAAGTTCGATTCCCTTTTGGAGGAATTTTGTGTTGGTCACAAACAGATCATCACCAACGAGCTGAACGCGATCGCCTACACGGCCGTTAAGGTTTACCCAGCCATCCCAATCATTTTCGGCCATGCCGTCTTCGATGGAGATGATCGGGTATTTATCACACCAATCAGCCCAATACGCTGCCATTTCATCGGACGAAAGCTCGCGTTTATCGCTCTTTTTGAAAACGTATTTGCCTTCCTTATAGAATTCGCTCGACGCCGGATCGAGGGCGATCATGACGTTGTCGCCGGCTTTGTAACCGGCTTTTTCGATGGCTTCGAGAATGGTCTCGACGGCTTCTTCGTTCGATTTCAGGTTAGGAGCAAAACCGCCTTCGTCGCCAACACTGGTGGAATAGCCGCGTGATTTGAGCACGCCTTTCAGGTTGTGAAAGATCTCGGCTCCGGTCCGCAGAGCTTCGGAAAAGCTTTCGGCACCGACCGGCATCACCATGAATTCCTGAAAATCGACGTTGTTGTCCGCGTGAGCACCGCCATTGAGGATGTTCATCATCGGCACGGGCAGAGTTTTGGCATTTGTACCGCCAATATAGCGATAAAGCGGCATTTCCTGGAACGCAGCAGCAGCGCGGGCGTTAGCGAGCGAAACTGCTAGGATCGCGTTAGCACCGAGCTTCGATTTCGTTTCGGTTCCGTCGAAGTCGATCATCGTCTGATCGATAAGCGTTTGATCCAGACAATCGAGCCCTTCGACCTCGCGGCTGAACTTGTCGTTGACGTTGGCAACGGCATTCAAAACGCCTTTGCCCAAATAACGATGCATGTCGCCATCGCGCAGCTCGACCGCTTCGTTCTCACCCGTCGAAGCTCCGCTCGGAACCGCCGCACGGCCCGAAGTTCCGTCCTCCAAGATCACTTCCGCCTCGATCGTCGGATTACCGCGCGAATCCATTATTTCCCGCGCCCATACCTGTTCAATGATGCTCATTCGTTTTAAAGACTCCTGTAGATGTATAAATGCAAATAATTATCCTACATTATCGCGGCTCGACAGAGCTAAAGCGACAACGCCGAAAACCACTAAGACCCCACCGATCGGAGCCAAAAATATCCCAATTCCAGGATCGCTTTCAAAATGCCAAATACCGCCAAGCAGGAAACCTATCGGCATCACAAAAACCCCGATCCGCAGCAGCAAAACTCCTAGATTCGGCGGCACAGCCAAACCCTTTTGGATATATAAATTGGCGACAAGCAGCAAAATGCTCAACAATGTGCCGTGTGCGTGAGCAAGCCTAAAAACCTCGCGGCGAACCGGGTCCTGCAGATACGCAGGCGAGCGAAAACCGATCAGCCCCTCAACGAGCAGCCCAAATGCCATCCAGAAGGCAAGGCCGAACCACGCCTGTCTCGAAAGGCCGAACGAATTATTTGTTTTTTCGTCGTTTTCAGCCACTATTCTCCGACCTCCAAATCGACATCTTTTCTGTTCTTTCTTAGTTCGAGTGCGATGCGTTTAATCTCCGCCAAACGGGCGGCATCGATCGAATTCGCCCACGGTGTTATCTGACTATTCCGAAGGCTGTCGGCTGCCAAATAGTCCGGCTTCGCGATCGAACCACTGCTCGATGCGAGGCCGTTCGCCGCGAAATATCTGACGATCGGATAATTATCGCCCGCAAACGCCTCGATCAGAAAACCGGAAGCCCATTTCAGATCCGCATGTTTTGTCATGGCATCCGCCATTAGGGCCCGCGTCAAAGCATCGCCTCCGAACAACCCGCGAACGCCTTCAGGCATATCGAATTGGGCGTCTTTTGAAGCGGTTGTGTCGCCATATCGTGATGGCCACATCATTTTCGTTTGATCGACCGCCCAATTTGCCGATCGGTCAATGTGACATTGGTTGCACGCATTCGGAACGCTCTTACTTACGGTCATGCCGGGATCAGGTACCGTGATGAGGTGTGTTTTGTGGATCGTCTGCACGCCATAGACAACCTCGGGCATATGGCAAGCATAGCAACTGCTGCCAGCAGCTCTCGTGTCGTGTTTTGTGTGAGTCTTTAGTGCCACATCTTCACGCAACTCCGTATGGCACTGGGTGCACGCCACGTTCGTTCGCTTCTCCTCGGTTATCTGGCCTTTGACATCGCCCTCGTGCATCGAGTGGCAGCTTGTACAGGTGATACGCTTGCCTTTTTCGCCCTTCAGAAAACAGGCCGAACCCGTAATCCCCTGATATTCATACGCGGTCAGGCGAGGCGAGCCATCCTGCCAAAAGCGGTTCGCAAACGACATCTGTCCGATCGACGTATCCGCGTGAACCGGACGATAGTATTTCGACAGGTCGGCTCCTGCATCGAACGGATCACCGTTCGTCATGATATCCCGGATCCGGTCAAACGGCTCGGGAACACGCTGCCCGTGGCAATGGCCGCAGACCATCATCGAGCGGTCGGTATCAAGTTTGAGCGGATCGACGATCTTTGTCTCAGCGTTGGGGTTTGTTCGCCACATCGCCCTCGTTAGCGGAGAAGCCGCCGCCTCAGCGTGCTCTGCCCCCTGTGCATGACATGCTCCGCAGGCAATGCCAAGTTCACTGACCTCGGTTTTTGCGAGTTTAGTATCGAAATTGTAGTTTGGTTGGGCTTTAACGTTGTGACAGAAAACGCAGTTGGTGTCCCACTGTGTAAAATGCTGCTTGAAGTTACCGTCGTCTGGATAAAAGAATGATCCGTTCAGATTCATCCAGCGTTTGTTCATCAGGTCGTACGCGACCGGCAGCCGAAAATATTGGCCGTTCTGCTTCGCTACGTACTGCTCGATACGCCGTGAACCAACTGTTCGTTCAACTTTGTAGGACTCGATCTTTCCGTCCGGATATGCGAATTTCATGAAAAAGCCGGTGGGCAACTTTTCCATCTTCGCCCTAACTCCGAGGTATTCGAGCGTGTTCTGCTTCTCAAAATCGCCCTGCACCGTGTCTACAGTTATTTCCTGCGTCATGCGGCTGTGGTGGGTCTTTCTCCATGAAGCAAAATGGTCTTCGTGACACGTACGGCAATCAGTCGACCTCAGGTAATTTGCATCTGCTTTTCCTTCCCGAATTCCAACGTACCTACCACGGAGAGCATAAACACTCGCCGCTACAAGGCATAAAACAAAGCCGGTTACCACGATCGATTTTGCCAGCAGATTGTTTTTCACGGATTAGATTATTTCAAAATCGCGGGACGGTCGGTCGAATGAAAATATCCGACAAAGCTATTTACTAGCTATTCTTCGACGCCTTCGTCCAAACGTGTCCTTTCCATTCGTATCTGAACAACGCGATGCTTATCGACCTTCTGCACAGTAAATACATGACCGTTGAACGGCACGGTCTGGCCCTCCGATAGAATTTGGCCCGCTTCCGACATAAGGAATCCGGCAATCGTCGTGTAGCCTTCCGAAACCGGAATATTCATCTCCAACCTTCGATTCAGATCCCGAACCGCGAGGCCGCCATCGAGAATGCAGCTGCCGTCGGGCTGCGGATCGATCTGCTCGTTGACCTCTTCGTCATGTTCATCCGAAATGTCGCCGACGATCTCCTCGAGCAGGTCCTCGAGCGTGATAATGCCCTCAATACCGCCGTGTTCGTCAACTACAAAACCAAAGTGAAACTTCTCCGTCTGCATCTGCCGCAAAACATCTTCTAAACGAGCCGTATCTACCACATAATTCGGCTTGATCAGTATCTCTTCGATCTTGAACGATTTCGGCCGATTAACGTATCCGACGAGGTCTTTGCTATGGATAACACCAACAATGTCATCGAGCGACTCGCGATATACGGGCAGCCGTGAAAAACCGCTTTCGCCAAAAAGCTTTGCGATCTCAGTGAGAGTGCTCTGTTCGGGAACTGCAACGACCTCAGTTCGCGGGATCATCGCTTCCTTCACGGTCGTTTCCGAAAATTCGAAAACCTTGTTAATAAGCCGCTGTTCTTCTTCGTTGAGGTGACCGCTTTCCTGCGACATCTTGATCAGGCCGCGGATCTCTTCTTCTGTATAACTCGAACCGTGTTCACCAGACGCATGAAGGCCGAACAATCTTACGGTCTGATTACCCGCCCAATCGAGAGCCCTGATCGGAATGCCGAAAACCGTTGAGAACAATCGCAGTGGCGTTGCCACAAAAAAAGAAACTCGCTCAGATAGCTCGAGAGCCGCTGTTTTCGGTGCAAGCTCGCCCAACACGATATGAAGGGCAGTTATGATCGAAAAGGAGACGATGAACGATATCGTGTGGAGAACTGTACCCGACGAAATTGCCGCAATTCCAGTCGCTCCGCCTAACGCAATCAAGAGCGGCTCAATGAGCCTTGCAATAGCAGGTTCGCCAACCCAACCGAGACCGAGCGACGAAAGCGTTATCCCGAGCTGGGTCGCTGAAATATAGGAACTCAGGTTATTTAGCATCCCCAGCAATCGCTGAGCTTTCTGATCGCCTTCGGCGGCCATCGCCTCGATCCTGGACTTTCGGACCGCAACAAGCGCAAATTCGCTCGCAACGAAAAACCCGTTAGCCAGAACGAGAAGTAAAACGCCTAGGATATAAACTGAAGTAGATAAAAGCGTCGGGAACTCAGCCACCGTATCGGTATCGGCAGCAAAAAGAAAAAACAAACTAGCAGGGTCGTCCATTGCGGATCAGTAGAACAAAATTCTGTCGATCTGTTCGACAGCAACAACACTCCTTTTCAGGCGGCAAATTTTCGAAACACGGTCTTCGGTTCGAATTCGAAAAGTATAGCATAAAATGCTTTTCAGCCCATTTCGGTACTATCAAGCATTTCCTGGATCAGCATCCGACAGGATCCGCAGCCGCTGCCTGCATTGGTTTTGTGCGAAACATCCTCAACCGTCGTCAGTCCGCCCGTCTCGATCGCATTTTCGATCGATTCCTCGGTTACACCAAAACACGTACAAACCAAGGCCTTCTCACCGCGGAACTCCTCGATCTGCCGCGAACGAAGATCGGCAAAAGCAGTTCTGAGGGCGGCCGAGCTTGCGGCGAGACAATTTGCGCGATCTTGCGGGCATTCGCCGAGCACTTCCCGAGAGATGGCGGCTAACTTTGCTGAATCGAGACCATGCAGGTCAGTTAAACACTTGCCCGCAATTTCGCGAGCCAGGATCTCGGCATTTGAGACCATGTACCCGCAGCCGTTTGAAGTGAAACTCGCACTTTCGATCAAATGATCTGTGGTTTCGATCTTCAGGCGAAATCTAATAAAGCAGCCGCAAACGAAATTCGCATCAGTGCCAATGGCATTGCCATCAGTCGAAACGGCGTGCCTCAGTTCGGACAGTATCTTAGATATCTCCGTTGGATAGATCACGAATCGATAATAATTGCATGGCGTTGAAACGTAAATCGGCGAGCTCGGGCTTTTACAATTGCAAGCTAACGATTTACGATTGATTTGCTATGAGACTGGCTGTATTTTGCTCGATTTTAATTGCATTATCCGCACTAGCCGGATGTCGGCCGGCGGCGGCTCCTGTTTCGGTTTCTGAACGCCCGGTCGCGATCAACGATCGCCGTACGACGAACGCTCCGCTTCCGCCTTCGAAACCGTTCTCCGAGATGAGCTGGACGACCGCTAGCGACAAGGTTCAGAAAATGTCGGACCTGACGGGCAAGGCCGTCATCCTCGATTTTTGGGCAACTTACTGCGAACCCTGCAAACGCGAGATCCCGCATCTCAATTCCCTGATCGCAAAATACGGCAAAGACAATCTCCATATCGTCGGCCTTAACGTCGGCGGTGACGAGGACAAACCGAAGATCCCTGCGTTTGTAGCAGCGACAAAGGTCGAATATGAGATCGCCTTTCCCGAGGATGCTCTTGCCGATTTCATTTTTTCCGAACGAAGCGACATCCCGCAGACCGCAGTATTCGACCGCAAAGGCCGCATGGTTCAAAAGCTGGTCGGCTTTAGCGACCAGATCCAGAAGGATCTCGATGCAGCGGTTGAGATAGCCGTCAATTTGCAATAAATGAGAGACATCCCGGTCGGAAACGGCAACTTGCTGGTCAATCTCGACGATAAATACCAGATCCGCGACGTCTATTTCCCGCACGTCGGCCAGGAGAATCATTCGGAAGGATTCCCTTTTCGCTTCGGCGTTTGGGCCGACGGTGAATTCTCGTGGGTGTTCTCGGACGACTGGACGCGGTCGCTCAAATACGTTCGCGATACGCTGGTAACTGATGTAACCCTCATAAATGAAAAGCTCGGCATCACGATACGCTGCAACGACACGGTCGCAGGCCGCGAGAATATCTATCTGCGGCGCGTTGAGGTTAGTGACGATCGAGGCTCCGACCGCGAGATCAGGCTTTATCTGCATCATGACTTTCGGATCTACGAGAATAAGGTGGGCGACACAGCGTTCTACGATCCTGACTCGCTCTCACTAATTCACTACAAAAAGCACCGTTATTTCCTGATCAATACTTCACCGCATTTCGACGAGTTCGCGACCGGCCGCAAAGCGTTTCGCAATAGCGAAGGCACTTGGCGAGATGCTGAGGACGGACACCTTTACGGCGGAACGATAACTGAGGGCTCGGTTGATTCTACGATCGGCATCCATCACCGCCTCACACCGAACGGCTCGTTTCAGTTCCATTACTGGATCGCCGCCGGAACCTCCCGGCTTGAGGTCGCGGGGCTCAATGATCACGTTCTGACACGCGGTGCTTCCAACTACTTTATTGAAGCCGAGGGATTTTGGAGCAACTGGGTTCGCGAACCTCAGATAACTGATCCGGATCTGCCGCCAGACATTCTCGATCTATACAAGCGAAGCTTACTGATAATTCGCACACAAACCGACAATGGCGGAGCTATTATCGCCGCGAACGACCACGACGTAACCGATCGTGCCACAGATCACTACAGCTATCTCTGGCCGCGTGACGGAGCTTTCGTCGCCAACGCTCTTGACCTCGCCGGATATCCGGAACTCTCGAGAAAATTTTTCGAACTGTGCGGAAACATCGTCGAGGAGCGAGGATATTTTCTTCAAAAATACAATCCGGACGGAACCGTTGGATCCGGTTGGCATTCGCACTGGGATCGTCACAAAAAACAGAGACTTGTACCGATCCAGGAAGACGAAACGGCCTTAGTACTTTGGGCACTCGGTGAACATCATAGGTTGCATCCGAACGAGGCGTTGGTTCGCGATGTTTACGAGCGAATGATCGTTCGCTGCGCTGATTTTATTGAAGGTTATCGCGATCCGGTCACAAAACTTCCGAAACCGAGCTGGAACCTTTGGGAAGATCATCTCGGCATCCACACATTTACCTGTGCGACCGTGGTCGCCGGTCTGCGCGCCGCGGCGTTATTTGCGTTACAATTTGCGGATCAGGAACGAGTCGATCGATACCGCATAGCAGCCGACGAGATCGTCGCGGCGATGCGCGATCACCTATACAGCAACGAACTTGGGCACTTTATGAGGGCATTGTCGGCATACGATGATGGTTCGCTGATACCCGACGATAGGCTCGACGCGTCGATGTTTGCGATCTTCTATCTGGGCTGTTTTGAGGCCGATGACCCGGTCGTGGTGAATACTATGAATGCCATCCGCAGCCGACTTTTGAACGATACGCCGATCAGCGGGATCATGCGGTTCGAGCACGATGGCTACATGCGTGGCGAGGATCCCGCTCCGCCAAATTCGTGGATCATTACGACTCTTTGGCTCGCTGACTATTACATCGCCGCCGCAAAAGAAACGAGCGATCTCGAAAAGGCTCTAAACATTCTCAAATGGACGGTTGATCGTTCTTTGCCATCCGGCGTTCTGGCCGAGCAGATCGATCCGCTGACGGGCGAAGCCCGTTCGGTTTCGCCGCTGACATGGTCGCATTCGACATTTGTTGCGACCGTAAACACATATTTACTAAAGAAGAAGAGTCTTGAAGCAGCGTCATAGTTGTTAGCCGCTTAACTCCACCTTGCGAGATTCTGACTTTACGTTAAAATCATAGTAATGCGAAAAGCAAAGATACTCGCCACTCTCGGTCCGGCTTCTAACCAACAATCAGTTATCGAAACGATGCTCAACGCCGGCCTGAACGCCGTGCGCATCAACATGTCTCACGGCACGCAGGAACAGCACGCCGAGACGATCGCTCTAGCGAGAAAGGTCGCAACGACTCTCGGTAAACCGCTTTCGGTTTTAGTCGACCTCTCGGGCCCAAAAATCCGTACGAAGACTCTCGAAAACGGTGTGCCGATCGAATTGATCGAGGGACAGGCGTTCATTATCACTACTCGTGAGGTTGTTGGGAATACGCGAGAAGTTTCTACGAATTTCAGCGACCTGCCAAAAGCTGTCGAACCTGGCTCACGCGTCCTTCTCGATGATGGTGCGATCGATCTTTTGGTCGAGTCCAAAACCGAAACAGACGTCATCTGCCGCGTTGTGATCGGCGGCTATCTCGCCGAACGCAAAGGCATCAATCTGCCAAACACGCCTCTCGCGATACCGTCGATGACCGAAAAAGATCACGCGGATCTGATCTGGGCGATGGAGCAGAACGTCGACTATATTGCACTCTCATTCGTACGGACCGCCGAAGATTGCATACAAGCAAAACAGCGGATCAAAGACCTCAACACGCGAAAACTCGGCCGTGCCCAACTCGTCGCCAAGATCGAAAAATCCGAGGCGATCGACAACCTAGATGCGATCATCGAGGCGACCGACGGCGTGATGGTCGCACGCGGCGATCTAGGAGTTGAGACCAGCGTCGAACTCGTTCCCGTGTATCAAAAACGCATCATTGAAAAGGCGATCGCGAACGACAAATTCGTCATAACCGCCACGCAAATGCTGCAATCAATGATCGAGAATCCATTCCCGACACGAGCCGAGGCTTCAGACGTAGCTAACGCCGTGTGGGACGGAACTGATGCGGTAATGCTATCGGCAGAAACGGCTTCCGGACGTTACCCCGTCGAGGCCATAAAGACGATGGTCAGGATCATCGAGTCGGCCGAAACGATCAAGGCAGATCAGCTCAGAGCACCGATAAAATTCGCACAGCCGCCATCGGGCCGCACGAGCCAGGCCCTGAGCCGAGCTGCGGCTTCCGCTGCGAGAGAAATGCTGACGGATAAGGTTGCTGTCTTTACTGAATCGGGGCTGATGGCTCGGCGCCTGTCCACCGTTAGATCCGGTCTCGAAACATATGCGTTAACGCAATCTCAGGACGCCTGGAATCAATTATCCCTGATCTGGGGCGTAAAACCTTTCGTTCACGAAAGCGGCGATTCCACTCACGGAATGTTGGAAATAGGAGAAAAGACGCTTCTTGCCGCAGGTGTCGTCGAGCAGGGCGAAACATTAATAATGATGGCCGGAAGGCTCTCAGGCCGAGGTCTTTCGAGTTCAGTCGTCGTGTGGACGATCGGTGAAAGGGTAGCAAGACGCTAGACGACGGCTCCAAAGAGTTTTCCGACGCCTGCCGTAACCGCCATTGCGATCGCTCCCCAAAACAGCACACGTGCCGAGCCTTTAAGCATTCCTGCTCCGCCGGCCTTCGCTGCAACGGCTCCAAGGATCGCTAGAAAAAGCAGCGAGCTAACAGCCACTGCGTAGATCATCAGGTTAAACGGCGAAAACCAGGTAACCAATAGCGGCAACGCCGCGCCGATCGAGAACGCTGCAGCGGAAAAAACAGCTGCCTGAAGCGGGCGAGCGGTGGTGATCTCAGATATCCCAAGCTCGTCCCGCGTATGTGCCCCGAGAGCATCATGAGCCATCAACTGCGTCGCAACCTCTGATGCCAATTCCGGCGTCAATCCCCTGCCCTCATAGATCGCAGCCAGCTCTCGCAATTCAAACTCTGGCTCATCTTCCAAATGCTTCTTTTCAAGCTCGATGTCAGCTTTTTCAGTATCGGCCTGCGAGTAAACCGAAACGTACTCGCCCGCCGCCATAGATAACGCTCCGGCAAACAATCCGGCAACGCCAGCGAGCATTACGGCTTCGTGCCCTGAAGCCGCAGCCGCAACCCCAATAACTAGCGAAGACGTCGAAACAATACCATCATTCGCACCCAAAACAGCCGCACGGAGCCATCCGACGCGGTGCGAGCGGTGCATTTCATTGTGAACCATAACAGTTGACCTGCCTGATTCTAGAATAACCTATTGGTGGTATTTTGAAGAAAGGTTCTCGCGGCCCCAACGAAACGTGCGGGCCATCCAGATAAGCTCGTCGAGAAAGGCTTTGACGCGATTCTCGTACGCGGCGTCCAGTGTGTTTCCGTCCTCATCGAACTGGGTGTGAACACGCGGAAAATTCAGGTCAGTAAAGGTTGGAGCAAGGCCAAGCTCGCGAACCATCGGCACCATCGCCTCGATCACGCGTGTTCCGCCCCAAACCTGTGCAGAAACGCCGACAAACGCCACGGGCTTGTGAATATATTCCTTTAGCAACAGGTCGAGGACGCTTTTCAACGCTCCGGGATAGCCGTGATTATATTCCGGGGAAACGATCACGAGACCGTCTGCCCGGCTCATCGCATCACGCCATTCAGGAAAATCGTTTTTGATATCCTGTCCGTAATCATCCCTGGGTAGATCGAAATCGCGGACATCGAAGAACTGCGGCGCGATTTCGTCGCGTCCTCCCATTTTACCGAATATCCATCTCGCAACTTGCTCGCTCTGCCGGTCTTTTCGAGGTGTTCCAAGTAGAATAGGAATAAACAACTTATCTTCGATCATATTGATTTACCATAGTCACGCGCACGCCTGTAGTCTGCGTCTCCGAGTTGCTCAGTCGGCTTCACATCGTCAGTGCTTGCTTCATTCTTCCGACCCCCTCCGCCATTTTCTCTTCCGTATTACAAAACGAGATACGCAAAAAGCCTTTCGCTTCGTCACCAAAAGCGACACCGGGAACCGTGACCACGCGGTTTTGCAAACATTTTTCCGCGATCTCAAGGTCATCTCCTAGCGAACGAACATCGAGCATCGTATAGAAAGCACCTTCGGGCGAAGTTGCTTTCAATCCGAGTTCGGTATCGAAAAGATCTACAAGGAATTCGCCGCGTTTTTTATAAACTTCGCGGGCGTACTGTTTTGCGGCTTCGGCTTCATCGCTCCAGCCGAGGAGCGAGGCTTTTTGGGTGATGGTTGATGTGCAAACGGTCGTGAATCCGTGAAGCACCTGGATCGCTTCCATGATCGCCGGATCTTTGCTCGCGGCCCAGCCAAGACGCCAACCGGTCATCGACAGCGATTTCGACAAACCGCTGACAATGATCGTTTTGTCGTAATATTCCGAAGCCGAATGCGGTCGATCGCCAAAATATAAGTCGCTGTAGATCTCATCGGAAATGAGCCAGATGCCCGTGCCTTCGAGAGCCTCGGCGATCTGTTTCAGGTCTTCGGGTCGCATGATCTTCCCCGTCGGGTTTGAGGGCGAAATGACGACCGCTGCCTTGGTTTTCTCCGTGATCTGAGATTTGAAATTTGAAATATCAAATTTGAAATCATCGTCCGCCGGCATCCGGTAATAGACCGGTGTTCCCTGGGCGATCCGTGTGCAGGCGTCATATGCGGGAAAGCTCGGGTTAGGCAGCAAAACCTCATCGCCCTGATCGACGACGCACATGAACGCATCGGTCATCGCTTCCTGCGAACCGCAGGTGACGACAACACCGGTTCGCGGAAGGTTCAGATGCGGATACTGTTCGCCGATCTTGTCACGCAGAGCCGGAATTCCGGGATGCGAAGTATAGCCGTTCTGCTCATCCCGAGCGATCCTCGCCGCCTCATCCCGCAAAAACTGCGGCGTCGGCAGGTCCGGTTCGCCGAGCCCGAAATTGATCGAATCAGGCAAAGCACGCTCAAAAAACTGACGTATCAGCGTCGGCTGAAGGCCACGCATCCTTGCCGGCAGGACGAATTCTTTTCGCATCGAGGCTTCCATTTTTACCAGCTGCCTCCGGCCTCGCTTTCACCTTTCTTCTCTTCCAGGTCTTCCTCGATCTCATCGCGGATCGTTCCAACCTCGACGTTATATTCGCCTTCGGCCTGAGCAAGTGGATCGGCATTCACAACACCAGCGAGCGTTTCGATCTCACCAATTATCGCCTGTTCGAGTCCGCTGATCTTGTCGACTATGCCGTGTTTTTGGTCTTTTTCGCCTGCGTTTTCTTCCATATTTCTATCTTAGCCGTTTTGCCGGTCAGATTAAACCTTTAGCGGTGAGCGGCGAAATCAATGAACCCGCTTCGCGGATCGGCGGATATGAGACGCACGTTGACCTTTTCCCCGACCTGCAGCCCGTGCTCGCCCTGCTCGATACGGCCGTCGACCGGCGGGCGAAGAATGCGGGCGAATGTTCCGCTTGCGGTGACGCCGGTGACGATCGCTTCGAAATTCTCGCCGATATGGCGCTGCATAACGGTCGCGGCAACGACCTTTCGCATCTTTCGCTCGACCTTGCGGGCTGCTTTTTCCTGGTCGTTGCAGTGCTGAGCGATCGCGTCGAGTTCCTCGTTCGTGTACGGCTGCGGCTGCTTTGCGATGACGGCTTTGACCAGGCGTTGAACAACGATGTCTGTAAACCGCCGGTTCGGAGCCGTCGAATGAGCATAATCACGAACCGCCAGCCCAAAATGCCCGCCGGAGTCCTCGCCTTGCCGCTCCACGACGTACTGGCCGCTCCCTATAAGTTTTACGATAGAAAGCGAAAGATCAGGAAAATGTAGCGGGTCAGCAACGCGTCGTGCGTCGAGAAATGCTGCTAATGCGGGCTGATCCGGCGTTTCAGGCAAATTCACGCCGTATTCACTCGCAATCCGCCGAATGCCGTCCCAACGCTGCGGCTCTTTCACGACACGGCGGAGCGATGCGAAGCCTTTTGCTTCGAGAAATTCCGCCATCTCGACATTTGCCGCAACCATGAAATTTTCTATCAACTTTTTAGCCGAATTTGAGCGAACCGATACCAATCCCTTGATCTCGCCGTCCTCAACCACGGCCGAAGACTCGATCGACTCGAATTCGAGTGCTCCCTTTTTCTCGCGATACGCGGCGAGGCGTTTTGCGGCTTCACGCTGGAGTTCGATCTGGGATTTTAGCTCGGGCGAACGCTGCAATTCCTCGGGCATTTCGCCATCGCCGTCGAGCCATTCGCCGATCTCTTCGTAGGAGAATTTGGCGTGATTACGGACGAAGGCACGGAAAAATGTACTCTCGGGAACGTCGCCGTTGGCTTTGACGGTCATATCCGCAACAACGGCTAGGCGGTCTTCGTCCTGATTTAGCGAGGTTTTGTCGGTCGAGAGTTCCTCGGGCAGCATTGGGAATATTTTGCTCTCGGTGTAAACGGTCACCGTATTCTGAGCCGCATGAACGTCGATCGGCGTGCCTTTCGGAACGCGGACGTCAACGTCCGCAATGCCAACCAAAACCCGAATATCGCCATTCTCCAACTCCTCAGCCCACTCGACCTGATCAAGATCGCGCGAGGTACGATTATCTATAGACGACCACAACAAATCCCGCAGATCCTGAACATCGGAGCCGTGCGAAGGCTCACCATGACTCTCGATCTGCCGAAGCTGTTCATAAACAGCGTCCGAAAATTCCGGTTCAAATCCATTGTCGAGCATCGCCTGATGTGCCCGCTCGGTCAGCCAACTGCTGTTGTGATGGTCGTTCATAGGTTCATGGTTTCACGGCTGATGCGTTCCCAACCGCGATTCGTTTGTTTGTAGATCTTATGCTCTGCGGGCTGGAATCCGTCGGTAATCGAGCGGCATTCAAGTCGCTCGATACGGAGCCACGGATGTTCGAATTCTATCGTATTAAATGAATGAGGCTCGCCGCGAACCCGCGCCGACGTCGCCGTTCCCGCCTGAATTATCAGAGCTACGCGGCCGTTATCAAGGTTGTACCGCTTCGCCGTCGTCTCAATATTGCTGACGTGAAGATGTCCGGCCAAAAACACGTCG
Source organism: Pyrinomonadaceae bacterium (assembly GCA_047600985.1). GTDB lineage: Bacteria > Acidobacteriota > Blastocatellia > Pyrinomonadales > Pyrinomonadaceae > OLB17. Next base: position 2,724,617 of record JASGKA010000002.1, read on the forward strand.
CCGCCGCAATCAGCGATCATCGGCATCGCGCGTTCGGCGTGGCCAACGACATCTTCTTCGTCATGTCCGTCAGGCAGGTCGAACGGGTGATGCGTTACAACGACCTTCAGCATATTGTCTGGCAGGGGGCGAAAATGATCCTGCACGTACGCGATCTGCTCATCGCTGATCCGTCCGCCTTTTATTGTCAGCGATCGCGCGGTATTTATGCCCACGATCGCGATCTCTTCATCAATAAAAGTCGGCGTCAGATCGCTGGTTATGTATTTTTCGTACTTATCGAGCTTTCGCAAAAACCTGTCGACCACATTATAAAGCGGAACGTCGTGATTGCCGGGTACGACGATCTGCGGCCGCGGCAAACGGTCGAGGAATGCTCGCGCCTGTTTGAATTCCTCGCTCTTAGCCCGCTGAGTCAGATCGCCGGAAACAACGACAACATGTGGCCCGATCTCGTTGATCTTGCTGACAACCAGCTCCGTAACCGCCGGATCGGCGGTGCCAAAATGCACGTCGGAAAGATGAACGATCTTACGCATCGGCATTTTCCTCCGCTTCAGGTTTTGGAACTATCACTCTGAGGGCTTTCGGCCGGATCTGGTATTTCAGCGGCGTTTTTACGACCGAAACCTCGCCGTCAAACGCCACGTGCATTCGCTTTCGCCGTGTCTGGATCGAAACGTCCTCGGCAAGAACTTCCTCAAAATCCTTCCACTGCTTTACGCGGCCGGTGATCGTGCGAAACAACAGCCTGATCACGCCCAAGCGTCCGCCGCGATGGAGGAAATAGATACTCAGCTTCCCCTGATCAAGCGCCGGACGGCGGCCGATATTGTAGAGGTCCATTTCGTATTGGTTATTGCCGATGAAAACGAACGGCGTTTTGCGCAGAAAGAATTTACCGTCAACGACGATCCCAACCTTGAGAAACGGCGACACCCGAAACATCTTAAGCGTCGCCCAAAACGCCGCCCGCCATTTCCCGCGGCCGAGGCGTTCCTGCTGTTTTTCGCGGTCTTTTACGATTTTTGGATATAGCCCAATGCTCGAATTATTGATAAAAACGCGGCCGTTGAGTTCGGCGAGATCGATCTCAGCGACATTTCCGTCAGCGATGATCTTTACAGCTTCATCAATGTCCTGCGGGATCTGTAGGTCTTTTGAAAAGTTATTGAGTGTTCCAAGTGGCAGAACGCCAAAAGTTTTATCCGTTTTCGCAACAACGGATGCGACCGAACTTATCGTCCCATCTCCGCCACCCGCGACAATTATTTCCGCGTCGCTTTCCGCGGCAGATTCGGCAAATTCGCCGATCTGCTCACCGGTTTTCGCGAGCCTGATGTTTACGTTGAGGCCGTTCGCGGTAAAGGCTTCTTTCAGCTTTTGCTCCGTCTCACCTTCGACAAAACTGCCGCCGGCAGCATTTATGATTACTTCTATCGGCGGCATGAATATAAGTTAACACACGCGACTGTCTGCTCTCAGCGCAAATAGTCTTCGAGTTTGGTCGAGGCATCCGTTTTTTCGTCGCGGTATTTGACGATGATCGGACAATATATCGAAAGGCCGTTTTCTTTGCCAAAATCGTTGGTAACGGCGCGTGATCCCTGAACTACAACGGCTCCCGCGGGAATTTCGAGCGAATTGCCGCCTTCCGATTTGATGACTCGATTATTCGGCAGATCAAAAACCGGAGTCGAACGTGTGAGGATCACTCCGCTGGCCAGGACAACGCGTTCACGAACGATCGTTCCCTCGTAAACACCGGTGTTTCCGCCAACCAGAACGTCATCCTCAATAATTACCGGCGTCGCATTGACCGGTTCCAGCACGCCACCGATCTGAGCCGCTGCGGAAAGATGAACGCGTTTCCCTATCTGTGCACACGACCCAACGAGAGCATGCGAATCGACCATCGTTCCTTCATCGACATACGCACCGACATTAATATAAGCCGGCGGAACCACAACCACGCTCTGAGCCACATATGACCCATCCCGAATAGCCGAACCGCCCATCACGATCCGCACACCGTCTTCCAACGACATCGGCCGCAGTGGAAATGTGTCTTTGTCAAAAAACTGAAGCGTTTCCGTCGGCTTCGACATCTCGACCATCTTTCCCATCCGAAAACCGAGCAGAATTCCCTGCTTTACCCAGGCGTTGGCATTCCAATTTCCACTGGAATCCTTCTCAGCCGAACGTATCTCGCCGCGACGGAGAGCGGTCTTAAATTCCTCGTATATTTCCCGGTCGTCGGACGTAAATTCCGATTTGCTGAATAAATTTTCGATTTGTTCTTTTAACATTTCTTATTGTAAAGGTGATGGCATCGTGAAATGTATCTCATAGCCCTTTCCCGTTGACCATTCCTCGCGAGTTACCTCAATAGAATAACCTCCAACCATCCATCGCCCCGGCTTACCTTGATTGATAGACGTAACAGCTGTGTTAGGGAGTTCAACCCCGATCGCTTTTTGAGTAAGTGCCGAGCTCGCGCGCTGTAACTCGTTGTGAGCAGATACACGTTGTCCTACAGCTTTAACATTCAATACAATTTTAAGCTTCTTGACTACGCCAGAAGTCCCATAAGCGTAGTAGGCAATGTCGTTTGCAAAAGGAGTATTCGTTCCAATCTCCTTATAGTCGCTTGAACACGTATATTCGCCATCACCAAATAAATCCTTGTAACCTCGTGTTCGCAACCCGATTTCGGATAGAAAATCGCATGCCTCCGCTGGTCGCCACTGACCACTAGTAATAATGTCTTCGTTTTCCTTCTGTTTTTGAGGAGCCTTCGAATCGGCGACAGGCGGTATGTTAGTGTTGCTTCCTCCGCTAAAACATGCCTGAACCAAGGTGCCAGCGAAAATAACAACCGCAAATAATAGAAATGAATTGCTTCTCATGATTCTGTTTCTACGAACTGACAATCGCAGCAATAGATCGGCTAAATCTCTTCAGAACCTTTAGAAACTGCCCGTGCGATCAATCCGATCCCGCCCGCGAATAAAACCAACATTATTATCGTGTTGAAAAGGCTCGTGGGTTGGAAATATATTTGCAGATTCATCAAAATGCCGGAGGCGATGACGATCAAGCTTATCGCGATCAGGATCCAGCCAATTATCGATCTGCCGTTGAAGAAGACGAAGGCTATTCCAAAGATCAGCGGCACGAGCGACAATCCGAAAGTATTGTAACCGCCCCAATTCCAGAATCCGCTGGTTACGATCACGCGGCTGATGAGCATATAACCGCCGGCGATCGTCATAACGAGCCCTAAAAAGAACTCGATCACGCCTCCCGAGGTTCCGCCTGGTTTTTTCAGATCGTCGAACTGCATATTTCGGGCTATTTTAACGCCGCGGCCGTTCCATCGCCACCACTGAGAGGTTGAAACCCATCTTTTCCCAAAATCCACCGCTCTCGCGGCCTGCCCGCAGAACCCACGTGATATCAGGATCGTCTCCGATCAGTTGCTCGACGATCTGTCGGCCAATTCCCTGTCCACGTTTGTCGTCGACCACGAGCACGGTGCCGATATATCCATTGGACGCGTCGTCACACAAAGCACGTGCGAAACCGACGATTCGTTTTCCGTCCACCGCAACAACCGTGCGGCTTGCATTCTCCATCATCCGCCGAAAACGCTCTGCATCAGCGACGCGTTTTTCCCAACCGTTCGCGGCGAGCAACTCGCGGATCTGTTCGAAATCTTCGGGAACCGCATTTCGCAACTCCATAGTTAAAGTTTCAGGTCCTTAATGATAGATCTAAGCAACGGGCGGGTCGTCTCTGTCACCGGAACCAGCGGCAGTCTCAAATTCTCTTCGCACAAACCCATTTCCTTCATCACAAATTTGCATGGAGCCGGCGAGGCTTCGATAAAATTTGCTTCCATCAGCGGCAGGATCTTGTAGTGAATTTTGCGGGCAAAATGGAACGATCCGTTTAGGGCGTGATCGACCATCTTGACGGTTTCCTTTGGAATTTCGTTTGCACAGACCGAAACCAGGCCGTCGCATCCCAAGGATATCAGCGGCAAACTCGAAGCGTCGTCGCCGGAAAGTACGCGGAAGTTTTTGCCGCGTTTTGCGAGGATCTGCATGATCTGCGAGTAGTTTCCTGACGCTTCCTTGGTTCCGACGATGTTGTCGAAAGCCTCGGCGAGCCGCAAAGTCGTTTCGGCGGAAATATTCGAGGCCGTACGCGACGGTACGTTATAAAGCACGATCGGAAAGCCCTTCACCGATTTTGCGATCTCAGCATAATGGGCAAACATGCCTTCCTGCGTCGGTTTATTGTAGTAAGGTGCGACGATCAGGGCAGCGTCGGCTCCGGCTTCTCTTGCTTTTCGCGTGTGATCGATCGCGGCGGCGGTGTTATTTGTTCCGGTGCCAGCGATGACCTTTGCGTCGTGTTTTTTTGCGACTTCGACGGTCAGGCGAATAAGGTGAGCCTGCTCTTCGGAAGACATTGTGACGTTTTCGCCCGTCGTTCCGCATGGAACAAGCAATTTCACGCCGCCTTTAATCTGTCGCTCGACCAATTTCTGGAAACACGCATCATCAATAGATCCGTCCTTCCGAAACGGGGTCACCAAAGCCGTCGCCGTCCCGTGCAGCCAATCTAATTTCATTGTCATAACGAAATTCAGTATATTCTGAGCTGTGTGGAACTTACAAAAATAGATACGAGGAATTTATAGCTGTCATAAGGAATGCTTGACGTGCTAGTTGTTCGCCGCAGTGAAAAATCGTTCCAATTTGAACGGATCAAGGTTACCGTCAGTTCGCACACCTGAACAAATATCCAAACCGAAAGGCTGAACGAAATCGATCGCTTCGCGGACGTTTTCGGCGTTGAGTCCGCCGGCTAAAAATACCGGTTTTCCGCAGGTTTCGACTATTTTGCGGCTCAATTTCCAATCATGCCGCCTTCCTGTGCCGCCTAATTCTTTGACAGCAAGCGTTGGATTTCCGCTATCGAGCAGAATAGCATCGACAAACTCCGCCAACTCCGCCGCCTCGTCAACGGAACTTTCCCCGACCACATGAATAACCTGCACAAGTTTCACATGCGGCAAAGCGGAACGTATAGCACCGTATTCACGTCCCAACAGTTCGTCGACGATCTGGATAGTATTCGTATGTGTCCTGTGATGATGTTCGATTATCCCATCCGCCGTCTGCTCACTCGTGAGAAGAAATGCAGCGATCGGCGGCGGCAGAGTCTTCGCAATTCTTTCGATCAGTTCATCCGCGATCGGCCCCGGCCCGCTAGGCATCTTCGCAACCAATCCGATTGCCGAAGCACCGAATGAAATCGCCGTCGCAGCTTCCTGTTCGCTTGAAATGCAGCAGATCTTTATTCGCAGATTCATAAGAAAATTAACCACAGATGGACACAGATAAACACAGATAAGAAGAGAAAATAATAGTTGATTTATCTGTGTTGATCTGTGTCCATCTGTGGTCAATAGTTTTTCAGACAAACCGGTTGCATTGGATTTTACAGAGCGATACGTTTAATTTGAATTTTCGCTGTCGCAAAATTGATCAACAAGCAGACCCGAAGCTCCGTAGCTTTGAGATAATTTAGGCACTGAGAATAATGAGCATCGTCTAAACTTCTCACGGTTTTTAGTTCGATCAAAACCAGTCCTTCGACAACAATATCGGCCTCGAAATACCCTACCTCGACGTTGTCGTACATAACACGGATCGGTTGTTGTTGAGCGACGATCAGTCCAGCTTTGCGAAGCTCAAAAACAAGGGCGTTTTCGTATACTTTCTCGAGAAATCCCGGTCCCAGCTTGTTGCTTACCGTGTACGCACAGCCGATTATCTTTTCAGTGATCGGATTTATCTCCCCGAAACTAGCAAATCGACCATTTTGATTCAGCAGAGCCTCGAAATTATCACTCTTATCTGTGTCCATCTGTGTTCATCTGTGGTTAATTTTCTTCTGAAACGATCTCGTGAATAATATCAGGAAATTCGTAGAACCCTTTCTTCCCAACTATCCACTCCGCGGCTGCAATCGCTCCATAAGCAAACCCTTCGCGGGATCTAGCCGTGTGTTCCAACAATATTTGATCCGCCGGACCGTCGAAACCGAGGCGGTGAGTTCCGGGGATGTTTCCGGCGCGTGTTGCGGTTACGGTGAAGTCCTTTTTGATATGTTCGGCGACGATGTCCTTTATTTTCAGAGCCGTACCGCTCGGTGCGTCGAGTTTGCGGGAATGATGCTGCTCTTCGAGGAAGGTTTCGTAGTCCGGGAACTTTGCAAACAGTTCGGCGGCGTATGCGGCGATCTTGTAGAAAAGATTTACTCCTATCGAAAAATTCGCTCCAAACACGAAAGCACCATTTCCGTCCCACACGATCTTTTCGATCTCTGCTTTCTGCGACATCCAACCCGTCGTGCCCTCAACCAAAGGCACTCCGGCCGCCACGCAGGCAGAAACATTCCGTTTTACAGCCTCAGCGACCGTAAAATCTATCGCCACCTCTGCTCCGCGTATTTTCGCCGCAAGCGATTCCGCCGTGGAATCTGCGAAGCTGTCGTCAATAACCACAACAACCTCATGCCCCTTTTCCTCCGCCAAACGTCGGATAAGCTTCCCCATCGCTCCGTAGCCGATCAGTGCAATTTTCATATAGTTTATTTACCACAGATCGTAAGAAAATTAACCGCAGATAAACGCGGATAGACACAGATGTCGCTTCAACGCAGTTCTAATCTGTGTTTATCGGCGTCCATCTGCGGTTAATTCGCTTATTTAGCTAGCAATCGCTTCGCCAGATCAACGTACAACTCTACTGCGATCTCAAGATCTTTTTTCAAAACAAATTCATCCTTCGTATGAGCTACAAGGATCGATCCCGGGCCTAAGAGGAGCGGTTGGCCCCAGTTTTGGAGGTGTGGGATGTCGGTTGTGAACCTCACGACCTTTTGCTTGAAGCCTTCGACTGCCAGCATTTTTACGGGAAGGCTGTAGGACATCACTTCGAGCTCGCCGCGGTCGCGGATGAGGCTGTTTAGGGCGTTCACTATCGGTTCTTCGGGCGTGGTGAGACGGATGAGGATGCCGGCTTCTGCGTTTGGCGGAATTACATTCAGAGCGATGCCGCCGTCGAGCGTTGCGATGTTGCAGGTGGTATCGCCGAAGAATTCGTCGTTTGGAAATTTGGTGTGACGAACGTCTTCGAGAATGTCGAGCAGCTTTTCGATCGCCGAATCTCCCTGCTCAGGATACGCCGAATGAGCGGCCTTTCCCTTGGTCTTGATCTTCGCCCGAAACGCACCTTTTGAACCGATCGCGAGGTCATTATCGGTCGGTTCGCCGTTGATCATGTATTCACACTTTGCCGCGAGCGGGTGATCGTTCGCAATTTTTGCTCCCGTCGATGCACGCTCTTCTTCTACCGTATAAAGCAGGCCGATATCCTCGATTCCCTCTTTTCTTAGCAGTTGTGCCGCAGTAATTTGTGCCGCGATGATCCCTTTCGCATCACACGAACCGCGTCCATAGATCTTTTCATCATCCTCGGTCGGCGCGATGAACGGCGGAACCGTATCCATATGCGTCGAAAGCCAAACCCGCGGCGTCTCGTTCAGATACGCGATCACGTTATTCTGATTTTCAGAAACCTTCTGCAATTCCACCGTCCAGCCAAGGCTTTCAAGATGATCACGAAGAAAATACCCAACCGCCTCCTCGTCACCGGAAGTTGATGGGATATTCATGAGGGATTTTGTTAGTTCAAATAAATTCATTTGTCTGGATCGAGGTCTGGATGTTCGGAATAGACTGGTTCAAGCAATTCGTCAATTATTTTAGCGATGCTCAAGCCAGCAGCTCGTCTTATTCTCTCAAAATCCTCGGTTTCGCAATCATCCTTAACATCCGCGACCAAAGAGTCTAGTGAGGCAATGGCATTCAAAGAACTTTCTTTTACCCGAATTGCTACATCTTTTGTCATCACACTTAGGGCTCTCTACTTAGGATCAATACCAACATTCACCTGTAATATTTTACCCGAACCGCTCGCCCCGCGCTTCGCTTCCTGCCACATTACGAGATAAAGCCCACCGGTTTTGTAGTCGGAAAGCATGCCGACGAGCGGGATCGGCTTGAATTTACCGCCGGTTTTCTTTTGGTTTACGGAGTTTCTGGTGCTTGCGGTATTTACTTTGGCTCCGTCGATCAGAAGCGAACCGTTGAAAGCCTTTTCGGGCGTGAATGGGAACGCGTTGTCGGTGATATTTAGAATAACGCCGATCTCGATGTATTCGTCGGAGTCGGTTTTCTGGTAGCCCGTGAGGCCGAGTTTGTCCCAGGTCGCGACTTTTCTCGCACCTTCCATCGTGCGGTCGGGTTTGCCGATTATCTTCTCAAGTTCGGCCGCTCCGATCGGGAGTTTTACGGCACTTCCGTTTAAATAAAATGCAGCCTTTTTTATCTCGACCGTCGTTTTATCCGCTGCGATCTGCTGCGCGAACGCTGTGAACGAAAAAAGGAAGAGAACGAGAGTGACGACGCCAAAAAGTCTGTAGGTTTGCATAATGTTTATGTGCTGACCTAGTTGGAACGGCCTAGAACAGCTCTTCGTGCAGACTTTTTATCACGGCGGCGGCAAATTCTTCTTTGATTACAAAGGTTAGATTAACGCTCGACGCTCCGTGGGAAACGAGGGCGATGTTGATGTCTTTGATGGTCGAGAAAACCTTTGATGCGAGCCCGGTCGATGCCCGCAGGCCTTCGCCGACGACGCAGATCACCGCGTAACCGTGCTCGACCTCGACCTCGCCAAAGCGGGAGAGCTCCGTAACGATCTGTTCGAGCGAATCCGTATTATCGAGCGTCAGCGCAACCGAAACCTCAGACGTCGAAACCACATCGATCACCGTTCGGTACCGCTCAAACACCTGAAACAGAGCACTCATAAACCCGTAGCTACCTAGCATTCGGGCCGAAGTGATTCTCAGGATCGTGATGTTCTTTTTCGACGCGATCGACTTGATCTTGTTCGGCGTTTCACCCGAATCCGCCAGCACCATCGTGCCGATCTCATTCGGCTCGAAAGTATTGCAAACTCTGACGGGAATGTTTGTATCGACTGCCGGTTTTATGGTTTTGGGATGAAGGACTTTTGCCCCGAAATACGCGAGTTCGGCAGCTTCTTCATATGATAGGACTGGAATCGTGACGGCAGAACTGCAAATACGCGGGTCGCAGGTCATCACGCCAGTGACATCCGTCCAGATCTGCAGTTCGTTGGCATGCAGAGCCGCGGCAACCAAAGCGGCCGAATAATCAGAACCTCCGCGACCCAGCGTCGTCGTCTCACCGCCACGGCTCGCGGCAATAAATCCGCCCATGATCGGAACTTCGCCAGCAGCGATCATCGGTGCAACTTCAAGTTTGATCAGCTTTTCCGTGTCTTCCCAGATCGGCTGAGCGGCACCGTATTCGTCGTCCGTAACGATCAGCCGACGCGAATCTACCTGTCTTGCATTGATGCCCTTAGTCTTCAAAACCTCAGCCAAAAGCCGCGACGAAAGCTGTTCGCCGTACGAAACTACGGCATCCTTCAGCATCGAAAGCGGGAGGCTACGACGGGAAACTCGTTTCAGCAGGTCATCGAGTTCCTCGCGCGCGTATTCCAACTCGCCGTGAAACGGGCTTGTTTCGGGGATCGAGAATTGTCGCGTTACCTCAACGTGGCGTTCGAAATGTGGCTGGAGAGATCCAACGGCAGCTTCCACATCGCCTTTTTTTGCTAGTTCAAATGCCGCAAGCAGTGCGTCGGTCACTTTTGTCATCGCCGAGACGACGACGACAGGATGGCGATCGAGCTGAGTCGAGACAATGTGAAAAACACGTTCAAAAGCGGCGACGTCTCCGACCGACGTGCCGCCAAATTTCATTACAAGGGGGCTTTGATCACTCAAGTTAATAAACCGTTCCGAAAAAAACATTCTACGATAAAACGTGCGGTTTAGCTCACGCGATCTTTTCATACCACCTAAGTTAAACTCATAACTCGACCGCCGCGGCAGCTCCGGCCCGGCTGATCGATTGATATCCAAAAAGCTCTATGTGCGGTGAAAGATATTCTGACTTCACCGCCTCTTCCTTGACCAGGTCCGTGCTCAGGTATTTCTTATTATCATCCGCAAAAACCGTCGCGACGACCGCATCTTTCCCCAGCTTTTCTAGAGCGATCAACGCCCCGAGGAAATTTGCTCCCGACGAGATCCCGACCGCGAGCCCCAAAAACGACGCCAGCTTTTGCGCCATTAATATCGAATCGCCATCCGAAACACTGATCACCTCGTCCAGCTTACCGAGATCGCAGATCGCCGGAATGAACTCGTCCGAGATCCCCTGAATCCGATGGCTGCCGACCTTATGGCCGGTCGAGAGCGTTGGTGATTCAAGGGGTTCGAGCGGATGAAGCTTGATATCCGGATTCTTTTCCCGCAAGTAAGCCCCCGTTCCCATTATCGTTCCGCCTGTTCCAACGCCTGCGACAAACGCATCCGGCTCAAATCCGACTGTTTCAAGTTGCTCCCAGATCTCCGGGCCGGTCGTCAAATAATGAGCTTCCGCGTTCGCCAGATTCGAAAACTGGTGAGGCAGGAAGACCCTTCGCCGCTCGTATTTGAATGCATCTGCGAGCTCGATACTGCCAACAAATCCGCCCTGTTCGTGGCTCACGAGCGTAACTTCAGCACCATAACTCTTGATCAGGGCGATCCGCTCCTTGCTCATCCATTCCGGCATGAAAACGTGTACCGGATTGCCGAACGCGTGTCCGATCGCCGCAAATGAGATGCCGGTGTTGCCGCTCGTCGCCTCAGCTATGACGTCGCCTTTGCGAATCAGGTCGTCGCGATAAGCGGACTTCAAAATGTGGAACGCCATCCGGTCCTTGATGCTGCCGGAGAGGTTCAGGTGTTCCGCTTTTGCAAAGATCGTTCGTCGCTTTCCCTTAAAATGGAAATGGACAGCTAAGAGCGGCGTATTGCCGATCAAATTTTCAACATAACCCGGTCTGACGGGCACTGCACTGAAGTGGCTCTGAAACGCTGCGAGGTCGTTGGCTTTCATAGAATTATGCGATCGCAAATGGATGCTTCTAATCGCATATCATAAAAGTCGCTCAGCCCATGTGAGTTTGGTCACAACCCGAGTTTCATAGCACCTTATAACACCCCGCGACCGACGCTACATTCCGTCTGTGAGCGTAAAAGGCCCGTGGCGTTTCTTCGCTATCCTCGCTTAGAACCCGCCGCAACACGCGCGACGTCTCCGCCGTATCGCTTAAAAACGCGTCATGGCCGTCTTCTGAATCGATCTCAAAATACGCGGCGTTCACCCCCTGATGGACAAAACGCTGCGTCAATTCCCTTACATCGTTGGCAGGAAACAGCCAATCGCTTGATATCCCGACTAGCGATACCTTCGCCTTTATCCTTTGAATATCAGTATCCGTAAGGTCGAAAAGGTCCATCGCCTTTGTGATCAATTCATAACTTTCGATCTCAAACCGATCTCTAAAAAGGTCGCCCTGATGATCGAGATACCCGCCGACGTCAAAACGATCGCCGTAATTTTCGTGCGGATTTTCGCCGTTGCGATTCGGATTTCGGCCGAACCGTTCACCGAATTGCCGCGGCGATTTGTATGAGACAACCGCGATCTTGCGAGCCATTTCGAGATCATTCTGCTTGATTGCCTGCCGCTGCAGATGGTTTAGTGCAAGTCCCATTGCCGAGAGAGGCGTCGCAGCGATCGAAACACAGTGATCCGCAACATCCGGGAAATCCGACGCAAACTGCAACGCCAACATTCCGCCAACGCTACCGCCGACAACGGCGTGGACCTTTTTGATGCCCAAATGCTCAAGCATTAGAAAATTCGTGCGGGCAATATCGCGTAAAGTAACGATCGGCAGTTCGCTTCGGCCATTTTTCGCCCGACGTTTTTTGAGAGTGCTAGCCGATGTCGAACCGTAGCTCGAACCCAGGTAATTTACACAAACGAACGCGAATTCCGACGTATCAAGCGCACATCCGTTGCACATCAACCCGTTCCACCAGTCGCCAATTCGCGAACTGCCGGTCAGTGCGTGAAACACAAGAATAGCGTTCGAACGGTCTTCGTTGAGACGGCCATAAATGGTCGCCCGAAGTTTAACCTCAGGCAAAACTTCGCCTGATTCGAGAGTGAACGGTTCGTTAAATGTGAAATCTACCTCAAACATCTCGCTGTTACCTCAATATTTTGGAACTGTCGGATCGACATCGTTCGACCACGCCGTTATGCCGCCTTTCAGGTTTATCAAACGGCCCTCGAAACCTGCATCCTGCAAATATCCGATCGCTTTCGCGCTGCGCACACCGCCTTTGCACTGCACGACGGTCGTTTTGCCTTTCGGGATCTCGCAAATGCGATTCACGATCTGGCCAAGCGGAATGAGCGATGCACCGGGCAGGCTCGCGAATTCAAACTCATGCGGTTCGCGAACGTCGATCAATTGAAAATCAACACCCTGTTTGATCCATCGATCCAAATCGAGGGCCGTTATTTCTTCGTACGGCAATTCCTCCTCGACCGGAGCATTCAGGCCGCAGAATGCGTCGTAATCAACGAGTTCTTTGATCGTCGGATTGTCGCCGCAGAGTTCGCAGTCAGGATTTTTGCGAAGCTTCAACTCGCGGAATTTCATTGTCCAGGCATCGAACAGGAGCAGACGATTGAGCAAGATCCCTTCGGCACCAAGAATGACTTTCAAAACCTCATTCGCCTGTATAGTCCCAACGATCCCCGGCAAAACGCCAAGCACACCGCCCTCAGCGCACGACGGAACCAAACCCGGCGGCGGCGGTTCAGGGTAAAGACAGCGATAACAAGCACCCTTTTCAGCCCAGAAAACGCTCGCCTGACCTTCGAATCGGAAGATCGAGCCATAAACATTTGGCTTTCCGGTCAGAACCGCAGCGTCGTTTACCAGATAGCGGGTCTGAAAATTGTCCGTACCATCGACGACGACGTCGAATTCGTTGAATAGTTCCAATGCATTTTCGCTAGTCAGGGCGAATTCGTAGGCCTCGACGTTCACATTTGGATTGATGTCTAATAACCGATCTCTAGCCGATTCTATCTTCGGCCTTCCAACATCTTTTGTCCCGTGAATGATCTGTCGCTGCAGATTCGATTGATCGACAACATCAAAATCGACGACACCAAGCGTTCCAACACCAGCCGCAGCCAGATACAAGCCAAGCGGCGAGCCCAACCCGCCGGTTCCGATCGTCAAAACACGCGCATTTTTGATCTTTCGCTGTCCTTCAAGCCCGACCTCGGCCAGAATCAAATGTCGGGAGTATCGCTGATATTCTTCCGTCGAGAGTGACGGGAGATCGGCCGCGGGTGCTGCAGCGAGATTCCCGCCCGCGATCGATGGCACAATGGTCAACTCGTCACCGTCGGATAGCTTGGTTTCCGCTCCATCGAGATAGCGGATATCTTCGTCACCGAGATACAGATTGATAAAATTTCGCAAGCTGTCCTGTTCTGTAAACAGATGCTTCCGTAATCCTGTAAATTCAACGGTCAAAGCGTTTAGAGCCTCAGTAACATTCGCTCCATCAACCGCGACCTCGGATTTCCCGCCAGTAAATTGCCTCAGCGGTGTTGGTATTAAAATAGTAATTGCCATTATAAAAACTCCTTCCTTCTCCGGAATAACTGATAACTGCGAACTGAAAAGCTATAACTTTTCACTTATCAGTTCTCACTTATTCCGAAATCGACACTTCTTCCTTATTAAATTTCGACCGGTCGTTTTCCATCTCCCACGAATTCCAATCGACCGCTTTTTTGTCTCTGACCGAGACGATTATGTAAGACCAAACCGGCAATGCGTGATCGAGGTCAAACTGCGAAGGAACCGCTTCGTCATCGGGATGCGAATGGTAATAACCGATAACATCGAGTCCTTTTTGCCTTGCCGTGCGGTCTGCTTTCATTAGATCCCGCGGATCGATCAAGACGCGGTCGTGTCGGGTTTCTTCGGCTGCGGTGTTCTCCATCGGGAGCGTTTCGACGACCGTTTTGTTGTTTTCCGAATCAAGATGCCCGAGCAGAAGGCCGCCGCATTCGTGCGGATAATCGGCCTCAGCATGTGCCTTGATCGCGTCTAAATGTTCGTCTCTAAGCTCTAGCATTTCTCTTTTCTGGCTACTGGCTACTGGCTACCGACTTCTCGCCTAACGCCTGCTCGATATCCGCAAGAATATCTTCAGCTTTCTCGATACCGACCGAAATTCGAACCAAACCTTCCGTGATCCCAAGTGCTTCGCGTCGCTTCTCCGGCAACTCACGATGCGACGACGAAGCTGCATGCGAAACGGTCGTGAACACATCACCAAGCGTCGTTGCTCTCACGACGAGCTTGAGCGAATTCATAAACTTCCAGGCAGCTTCCCGCGAGTCATCCTCAAGCACGATCGAAAGCAAGGCTCCGTTGTGTGGTTGCGTCAGAACCTTTTCGGCAACCCCGTCGGTTGAGAGTCTGGGGTAGAAAACTTTCTTGACGCTCGGATGCTTTGAGAGTGCATCGGCCAGAAACTCAGCGTTCGAACACTGCTTTTCGAGTCGCAAAGCCAGCGTTTTCAAACCTCGTGAAATCGAGTGTGCTTCCCAGACGCTCAATATTCCGCCGACGAGTTTCATTGCACTCGTGAGGGCCGGTTCGTCGGCCGCATCGCGAGCGACAACCACGCCCCCCATCGCGTCGGCATTGCCGCCAAGGTATTTTGTGGCACTGTGAACAACGAGATCGGCACCGAACTCGAGGGGTCTCGCGAGATAGGGCGTGGCGAATGTGCTGTCCACGATCAGTTTTGCACCGACCGATTGTGCGAGTTCGGCAACCGCAGCGATATCGAGCACTTTCAGCAGTGGATTTGAGATCGTCTCGGCCAGCAGGACTCGCGGTTTTAGTTCCTCAACCTTTTGCTTTAATTCGACCAGATCCGAGAAATCTGCGAGCTGGGTTTTCACGCCAAATGTGCCGAAAACCTTGTAAAGAAGATCAAAACTTGCTCCGTAAAGATCTTGTGAAGCCAGCACGACTGAACCCGGCGTAAGATCGCTCGCTAGCAAAGCCGCGTGCAATGCTGCCATACCCGACGAATAAGCTCGGGCAACCGCTCCGCTTTCGAGAACAGCTAGGGCTTCCTGGAATGCATCGACGGTCGGGTTACCGTAACGCGTGTAGATGTAATCCTTTAGGTCGCCGGTGAAAACGCGGTCGGCCTCTTCCATCGACTCGTAGCTGTAGGTCGAGCTGGCGAATATCGGCGTAGCGTTCGGCTGGCCTTTCGGCAGCGGACGGCGTTCGCCGGCGTGTACAAATTCTGTTTCGATCGATCGTTTCGTCATAAATTTTTGTCAGAACCGCCTGGCGTTAGCGGGCGGCAAGCTTGTCTAAATTTGGCGTGATTTGCCGGTCAGAACATTCCCGCCGCTCACGCGAGCGCGTTCTGACAAAACAAAAAAAGCCCCGTGCTAAAGATGCACGAGAGCTTTTCATAAAAGTTCTTCGTTTTTCGGCGTCGAATAATGGGTATTCGGCGTTAGTCTTTAGCAGTTTTTACCGTGGAGCAAGTTGCCTTAAATCGCCACGCTTTTGGTTTTCAATAACCTGAAACTATCAGGTTCATTCAGAAACCGCAAGCGTGACGCCCATAATCATATGGCGACAACCTGCGTTAATCTGAATAATAGAATTTCTCATCAAATACCCTTTCGGGAACATCTACTAACCTACAACACAATTTTCCAGCGTGTCAACCAAAAACCTTCCCGATGGAAAATCATCCCAATTTAGTGCGCAAAATGGGATGGGTTAATTAATTCCAAACAAACAACTTCCGTCTGTTTTTCATCCCATTTACGAAAACAGAATATCATGAAAATGGGACGATATTCCTACATTTTTGTCAGTCATCCACACAGAACCGCACCGCCATTGATGTTCAATATCTCACCCGTAATATGCCGCGACCAATCTGATAAAAGGAAGCAGATCGCGACCGCAATATCGTCGGTTGCGGCCATTCTTTGCAAAGGAATAGCTTTCAGCACGCTTTGTTTGTAATCTTCGTCGTTAAAAACCTCGCGAACCATCGCCGTCTCGATCCAACCGGGAGCGACTGCGTTGACGCGGATCTTTGGGCAGAGTTCGCTCGCGAGAGCCTTAGTGAACGATATCTGGCCACCTTTTGACGCGGCGTAATTCGAATAATTCGCCTCGCCCCGCTGACCGGCGGTCGAAGAGACCATCACGATCGCCGCTGAAGCCTGCTTTTTCATCGCCGGAACGCACGCTTTCGTCATCGCCCAGGCGGATTTGAGGTTCGTGTTGATCACCTTATTCCAAAGCTCTTCGGAAAGGTCCTCGATCGGTGCCCCGTCCCAAACGCCGGCGTTGCAAACGAGCAGATCAATGCGGCCGAATGTTTCTAGCGTCTGCTTCGCGATCTCCTGTGCACCGGTAAATTCCGAAACATCAGCCCGCACCGCTATCGCTCCAACGCCTTTGTTTTTGCACGATTCAACTGTCTCAAACGCCTCGGCGTCGTTACTCAGATAGTTGACCACAACGTTCGCCCCTGCCTCAGCCAGCCGCAAAGCAGTCGCCCGCCCGACACCGCGCGAAGCCCCGGTCACGATCGCCGTTTTGCCGGCAAATAGATTGTTCGGAAGACTGATCGGAGTCGAAATTTCGCTCATTTACATTCCTCGTGCGTCGGTGGCAATAAAGCCCACGCGAAACCGCAGAGCTAAGATGACATTTCTAGAAAAAAGTTTGTGAAAATAAGATAGCCGCAAATCGATCTAAAAATCAAAACGGCCGCTCGCAATATGCAGGCCTCACTTATTTTCCCGCTTCGTTCCGTGCTATTTTGAGAATACGTTCTTGTCCTTAAATGCCTGAAATATCCGATAAAAATCCGGCGGATCCGATATCACCTGCGTGGCCGAAATATCTGTTTTTGCTGGCGGTCGCGGTATTTTTGTACCTGTTTTTATTCAAATTTCCCGCAACGCCATTCTTTACGGACGGTGACCAGTCGATCTTTCTATACGAAGGCGAGCGTCTGTTCAATGGCGATGTGATGTATCGCGATTTTTTCGAATTCACGCTGCCAGGAACGCAGGCGTTGTACGCAGCATTGTTCCAGATATTCGGGCTGAAATATTGGATCATCGGTGCCGTGACGATCGCGATCGGCGTCTCAACCGCGTGCCTTTTGCTGAAAATCTCCGAAAAACTTCTCTCGCCGCCACTTTCGTATTTGCCCGCGGTCATTTACGTCCTTTTCGGCTTTCGCTGGTTCGGGATCGATGGTTCGCATCGGATGTTCAGCCCGATATTTATTCTGCTCGCGATCTGGATCTTGATGCGCGGGAAAGGCTCGCTTGAGCTTATTTTGGCCGGCTGTTCGCTGGCAATTGCTTCATTTTTTACGCAGCAACGCGGATTTGTGGTGCTGGCGGCGATAGTCGTTTATTTGTTTTTGGATCGATACTTATCCCGTGAAAGCTGGGCATCGTTTTTCAGATCGACTGCTGTCATTACGATCAGCTTCCTCGCTTTACTTGTCGCACTTTGCAGCTATTTCGTATTCGCGGCCGGAGCGGACAATTTCTTTTACGCGACTCTCGCATATCCATACAAATATTACAGTTACGGACATCCAAATAATTTCGGGGTCTATTTTATTGATCTCAAAAAAGCCTTCGCGATCGAATCGGCATCGGACATTCTGGAACTGGCACCGACGATCTTTTACGCGATCGTATTGCCATTCGTGAATGTTGTTCTGCTCGGCTCATTTATTAGGAACCGCAAGGACTTCGACTGGCAAAAGTGGCGTTTTCCGATCCTCATCGGGCTGGTAGGGTTGTTTTTGACGCTCAGCACGACCGCTCCGAATCAGTTTCGGCTGTTCCAGATCGCCGGGCCTTCGCTGATAGTGCTCGTTTGGCTTCTTGATCGGACCGAATTTTCGTGGGATGTGAAGCGACGATTTGCCCACGCTGCAATCGGCATTTTGCTGCTTTTGGGGGCTTTTCAGGCGATCAGGATGCAGACACATTGGGAGTTTGTGGATCTCGATTTCCCTGTCGGCAAACTCACCATGGTTGCTTCGCCGCAGGCCCGGCGGTATCAATGGCTGTCGAAAAACGTCCAACCGGGCGACTATTTTTTCGAGGTTTACGAGCCGTTCGTCTATTTCCCGCTGCGGCTCAAAAACCCGACACGGTACAGCCAGATCTGGGCAAACGGCTACACGCGGCCGGAACAAGTTGCGGAGGTCATCAGCGATCTGACCGCGAAAAAGCCGCGTTTCGTCCTCTTTGACAACGGATATCTACCCTCTGCAACACCGCGAGCGCCTGGTGATCCCACCGGCCCTCTCGCTGACTTCATGCTGCAAAATTATTCGCCCATCGGCGAGATTTATGAGATCGATAGCAAACCGATCCAGATCTGGGAGATAAAGCCGCGATAAACGAGCAAAACAGATCATCACGAATCACAACCGCTGTGTTTATCGCGGCAGGCGTTTTCGTGTATCTGCTCGTTTTCAAACTCCCGTTCACGCCGTTTTTGAACGAGGTCGACCACCACATGTTCCTCTACGAGGGCATGCGGCTCTTCGACGGCGATGTGATGTATCGGGATTTTTTCCAGTTCACATTCCCGGGAAGCCAGGCGTGGTATTGGTTGATGTTCAGTATTTTTGGGCTCAAATACTGGATATTGTCCGCCACGATCGTTGCCATCGCGGTCGGTTCGGCATGGACTTGTCTAAAGGTTTCGCGAGAAGTGATCGGCGGGAATCTCTTTGTTATTCCGACGCTGCTGTTCATCTTTTTCGGCTTTCGCTGGGACGGGCTCGACGGAACGCACCGCATGTTCAGCCCGATATTTCTGATGCTCGCGATATGGATATTGCTTCGTCGAAACGATCTGAAGGGTTTCCTGCTCGCCGGAAGTTTCTGTGCGATCGCCTCATTTTTTACTCAGCAGCGTGGTGTTTATGTGGTAGCGGCAATCGCTGTATTTCTCGTTGCCGACGGATTAAATTCCGGTAAGAAATTGAGCGAGACCGCTTGGTCGATCGGCGCTGTTGCCGGTTCGTTTCTCGCGGCACTCGCTGTACTTTGTTCGTACTTCATTATCGCTGCCGGGTCGGGAAATTTCTTTGCCGCAACACTCGAATATCCCGCAAAATATTATCACTACGCGGTTTATAACAACTTCGGCATACTTGCTCTTGACCTCAATAGCTCGTTTCAGATCGTAGATTTTTCTTCCGCTTTCTCTGCCGCAGCGTCACTATTTTACTTGTTTGGCCTGCCGCTGAGTTTGCTGTTCTTTTGGATAGTGTTTCTTCTCAAACGTAAGCAGCACGACTGGCAGTACTCGCGCGGAATCGTGTTGGTCGCACTTATCGGCAGCGTGCTTACTTTTACGATCACGGCACCAAATACGAGCCGGCTTTTTCAGATCGCGATGCCGGGTTTGATCGTTTTTGTTTGGCTGATCTCGTACGCGAAGGAGCGATTCGGATTTGCAGCGAAAACGCTCATCGCAGCGACCGCGTGTTTTGTTCTGCTCAGCTTTATTCAGGCGATCCGCGTGCAGACGTTTCCGCATCAACTACTCGAAACGCCGTCAGGAAAGCTTGCCTACAATCCGTCGCCTATCATCGACAAACGCTACAAATGGCTGATGGAGCGGACGAAGCCGGGCGATCTCGTTTTCGAGGCCTATCAGCCATACATATATTTCCCGCTGCTGCTTCGCAACCCAGGCCGTTACGGCCAGATATGGGATAGCAACTACACGCGGCCCGAACACGTTGCCGAAACCATTGCCGATTTGGCGGCGAAACGCCCGCGTTATATCCTATGGAACAACGACTATAACAAGCCGCCGGAAGCACGTTCCGCAGGCGATCACACGGCCCCGCTCGCCGAATATTTGCAGCAAAACTACCGTCCCGCGAGTGATGTGATCGAGATTCCCGAAGGCCGGATCCAGATCTGGGAACTGAAATAGCGGTCAGCTTTTGGCAGTCAGCAATTCATTAAATGAACGAAACCAACCTCCTCGAAGACCAACCCATCGCCTGGACCCCAACGCCAGAAGTCATCGAACGTGCCCGCCTGACCCAGTTCATGAAACAGGTCGGCGTCTCGTCCTGGGACGAACTGTACGCGTATTCGGTGGGCGATGTCGAGAAATTTACGGAAGAGGTTTTGAAGTTTCTGGACATAAAGTTTGATCCGCCGTATGAGAAATTGATGGATACTTCGGGCGGAGTTGAGTTTCCTAAATGGCTCGGAGTGCGGACGTCTTCGTCCGCTCGTGTCGCTGATAAACCACACGCGGACGAAGGCGTCCGCGTTCCCTCCGCCGCAGGACTCAACATCACCGAAATGTGCCTCGACCGGTGGCAGACGGATGAGATGAAGAACCAGCCGGCGGTGATTTTCGAAAGCGAAGCCGCAAGCTACGAAAGCGGTCTGGTTGCGAGGGTCGGGAAACGAATATTCGGTGATACCCCAAGCTGCTACTCGTATTCGCTGACATATGGTGAGCTTTTTGACGAGGTTGAAGAATACGCATCCGCACTTCGCCAACACCGGATTGGAAGAGGCGATGCGGTTGGCATTCATCTTCCAATGTCGCCGCATACAGTGGTCGTACTTCTGGCAATAGCGAGGATCGGGGCAATCGCGGTGCCAGTATTTTCTGGTTATGGCGTGGAAGCGATTGCGGCCAGATTGAACGCAGTCAAGGCAAAAGCCTTGTGTACAATACTTAGTTTTCCTCGACGCGGAAAATGGTTCGATTCAATGAAAATGGCGGTCGAGGCCGTTGAGAGAGTTCCGACCATTGAAAAGGTCTTTTGGGATAACTACGAAGGCGATCCTCAGGGAAGAACTGACCATGAAGGTCTTGACGATCGTTTCGTTTACGGACCTTGGTGGGAAGGAAATGGCAAAGTCGAACCTACTTCAGCCGAAGACCCGCTCATCATCCTCTACACTTCCGGCACGACCGGCAAGCCGAAGGGCATTGCTCATACGCATGCGAGTTTTCCTATCAAGGCGGCTCAGGACATGGCGTTTGGGACTGATGTCGGCAGAGGCACACGTATTTCCTGGTACACCGACATCGGCTGGATGATGGGCCCGTGGCTGATCTATGGAGCGTTGATAAACGGAGCGACGATCTGCATTTACGACGGAGCCCCGGACTATCCAACGCCCGACCGCATGTGGGAATTCTGCGCGAAGCACAAGGTCGAGGTGCTCGGGATATCGCCAACGCTGATCAGGTCGCTTGCCGCCTCGGAGGGGAGCGCGGACACTCCTGTCCGCATGAACGCCGCTTCGGCGTTCAGAAAGAGCGATGCGATTGATAGACGTGGCTGGTACCGCCACAACCTTCCTCACTATGACGGCGCCGTTACACAATTCATCACATTTCGACTTGCCGATTCATTGCCCAAAGACGTCATCGAGAAGTTCAAGTTTCGACTTGAACACGACAAACAGACAGATTTCTCTGAAGAATTTCGGACAAATGTCGAAAGATATCTAGATTCTGGTGCTGGAGAGTGCATACTTCGTGAGGCAGCAGTAGCTCAGCTAGTCGAGGACACTATTCTTTATGAACACGGTAAGTCCTGCGATGTCAAAGCTTGGGTTGTGATGCCCAATCATGCCCATATTGTGCTTCGCCCCTATGAAGGACATCCGCTGGCCGAAATATTGAAGCGTATAAAGGGAATCTCCGCTAGAAAGATCAATCAACTATTAGGTCGAGAAGGAACTGTTTGGCAGGCCGACTATTTTGATCGGTACATACGAGACGATGACGATCTCATGCGAAAAATCGAGTATGTCGAGAATAATCCCGTCGCCGCAGGCCTTGTGAAAGAAGCTAGCCTGTGGAGATTTAGCAGTGCGTGGAACGCGGACAATCATGTCCGCATGGACGTTGCTTCGGCGTTCAGAAAAACGGGGGAGCCCGAGTTACCTAAAGCGAACGAGACCTCATCATTTCTTCTCGCCGGAGGTACCGGCGATGCGGACAAGAGTGTCCGCGCTCCATTTGAACGCCATGACCTCAGCAGTTTACGCATCTTCGCCTCGACTGGAGAGCCTTGGAATCCGGCTCCTTGGTGGTGGTTGTTTGAGAAAGTTGGGAATTCACAGCTCCCGATCATCAATTACAGCGGCGGCACTGAGATCGCAGGTGGTATTTTGATGGGAAATCCGCTCCTGCCGATAAAGCCGTGTTCGTTTCCCGCTCCGTGTCCCGGAATGGATGTCGATATTCTCGACGAACACGGCAACTCTGTCGGGCATGGAAAGGTCGGCGAACTCGTTATCAAACAACCCTGGATCGGCATGGCTCGCGGGTTTTGGCAGGAGAAGGAACGCTATCTCGACACTTATTGGCGCAGATTCAAAGACATCTGGGTCCACGGCGATTTTGCGATGCGTGACAAAGACGGCCATTGGTTCATCCTCGGCCGCTCGGACGACACACTAAAAGTCGCCGGCAAACGCGTCGGTCCGGCCGAGGTGGAAAGCTTGTTGGTCGCTCATCCTTTGGTTACAGAAGCGGCCGTGATAGGCGTTCCAGATGAGGTAAAAGGAACCGCGATGGTGGCGTTTGTTGTGATGAATGATGAATATCGAATATCGAATATCGAATCAACTGAAGGTCCGACATTCGATATTCGATATTCGATATTCGAAATTGAGCTGAAAGCTCTCGTCGCCAAAGACATGGGCAAACCGCTCGCTCCGTCGGTGATCCATTTTGTCTCGGCGATACCTAAAACTCGCAATGCGAAGGTCATGCGGCGCGTTATCCGTTCAGCATATCTGGGCGAAGATCCCGGTGATCTTTCCGCACTGGAAAATCCAAAAAGCGTTGAAGAAATTGCGGAAATTGGTCAAAGAATGAGGAAAGTATGAGCAAAAAACGCGATACCGGATCAGCGAACCTCAGGCCTGCTGTTCTCGCGACTCTCTTCTTGATGGCATCTGTGATCGCCTGCGGCGGCCGATCGGAGGCCGCGGTCGAAACTATAAAACGCGGCGACCTCACGATCAACACCTACGGCCCGACGGCTGGCATCGGACATGGCGACGGAACGCCCGGCGGCTGCACGTTCACCTACAAAGGCCAACCTTACGGCACGCCGCCGATGGTAAAGAACGGCGGAAAGATGTTTCGCTGCGACGTTAAGCCCGATTCGGACGATCCGGTGATCCGCATCGCTTTTTATCGCCCGGAGGACGATTGGACTTGCGGCACCAGATTTGGAGCAGAAAAGGCGAAATGCCTGCCCGACCAATATGAAGCCGTCGGCGGGATCTTGACGATCAGGAACGGCGAGTTGGCTTTTGAAGATCATGGATTTTGGGATGTTTCGTACGATTGGGGCGAACATTCGGTGAAGTTCAAGGACGGCCGCGAATTCGATTACAAAAACTGGAAATGGAGCGGCTGCGGTCCTGAACCGCTAAAATTCGTTAAGTCGGGCGTTCTCACGATCGCGAGCGGGCAGTTTTGCAATTCCGAAGACTGGCACCGCGTTTATTTCTCCGGCAAAGAGTTGCGGCCTGACGGTGCCGGCGATCATCCATTCGATTCGGTCGGGATAAATCAGGATTCAAGCCTGCCAAGTGCGACCGCCTGGATCGGAAACGTGAAGGGTTTTGTTTACCTTTCGAAAAGCAAGCCGGTTTATAAAGAAGTCGGCGAATCGCCCGAATTTGTCGATAACGGCAAGGCCGCGAAATGGTGGTCGGCCGACTACCAGACAAGATACACGATGCAGCTCGCGACCGAGGTGACGACGTCGGAAACGCGCAAAGAGGTTCAGGACAAGCTCGAAAAAAGCGAAGCTGAAAAGAATGCACTAAAACAAACCACGCCATTGCTCTCAACCGATGATTTCGGCAAATTCGAGATCGACTACAAGGATCGCCACGGCCAGTTCTATCTCGGCGATCTCAAAAAATTTGACGAGCTAAAAGATATCGGTTTCTATCCGTACAGCGGCAAAAAACTGCTCGCTGCCGCCGACAATAGCTCTGTCTATTTCGTTTTCTCAATGCACAACGTCACGGAAACGTCGAAACAGAACGATCCATGCATAGGAACATTCATCGATAGCGTCATCTGGGTGCGCGCCGACCTAGATATGATCGCCCGCGATGCAAGATCTCAGGTCGTCTCATCGTGCTTGCTCGATAGGAAACTGATTGGCGAGCCAAAGGTCGTGGACGGAAAGCTAAGTGTTATATACCAGGATGCATCAGGAAAACATGAATTAAATTATGATAATGCGAATCCTGATAGTCGCTTTCGGACCCGATAGGAGGTATCAAATAGTTATGTGTCAATCCGTCTTTCTTTCAAGATTTCAATTGTCACTTCAGGTGATCACACTAGTTTTCCTGGCGAATTTTCTGTCAACGGCACAGTCACCATCCGAGACTCCAAAATGCACCTTGCGGGATTATTTGGATTATAAGATCGTCGCAGACCCAGTTGTGGCAAGACCCGGTGAAATTGTTCACCTCGAAATTTTAGCGCCCGATGAGGAAAAGGTGTCGGGTCACTTTAATTGGTCCGTCTCAATTGGAACCATCGTTTCCGGCCAGGGAACAACGAAGATCACAATATCAACCCCCAAGAATGCTTTGGAGCAAAATCCTGAGCCGCCACCTAATAAGCACTCACCCTACATAGCAACCTTTAACTGGCGGCGTTCTGTACCATTTCAGGTAGCCGCGAAACCGGTATCATCAAACGAGCCGTCCGCCTGCGAAAAAATCGTTTCAACTTTCAGGATCGGTAATTCAACAATGCTAAGAAATATCCCAGCAAAAGTACTGGACTTGGTTCTGGACCATACCGAGATCGTCGAGCATTGTAATACAAGTCCACAAGAAGGTGCGACGAAATCCTCCATTGTCGATGTACTCACAAATGCATTTGACGCAGAGAACGATGTTTTAACCTACGCTTATACAGTAAATGGCGGTCGAATCGTGGGTACCGGAGCCAAGGTTAAGTGGGACTTGACCGGCGTTAAACCTGGAAAATACGATATCGTGGCGGGTGCTGATGATGGATGTGGTGTTTGTGGGAAAACCATTAAGAAGTCCGTTACGGTTATTGGGTGCCCAAACAAATGAGTATCCACACCATCGGCCATGGCCGTCATCCATTCGTATATTTTCTCGAACTTTTACAAAAGCACGAGATCGAGTTCGTATGCGACGTGCGTGCGTTTGCTCGGTCGCGGTGGCCGCAGTTTAATGGCTTGGTTTTGGCGGAATTGCTGCGTGAGAACGGGATCGGTTACGAACACCTTCCCGAAACCGGCGGCAAAAACAACCCCAAGCCCGAGGACGTCGAATGGGGCGTTAACCGCATCATCGAGATAGCCTCGGATCTCAAAACGGTGATGATGTGCTCGGAATCAAAGCCGCTGTCCGTCCACAAAGTACCGAGAGCTAACTGTCACCGAGTGGGAATGCTCGCTCCGATGCTACGGGCGAAAGGCGTTTCGCGGATCATTCACATTTTGCCTGACGGTGATGCGCTCGAGTTCGACGAGTCGGCCGTGCCGTCGATCTGGTGATCCAAAATCCCGTATAACCCGAAAAAAACCTTGCCGTTCATCATTTGCTTGTGTTAAATTTATTTTTGCGGTTCGTCCGGAACCTTTCGACCGCTTTGCCAATACAAATCACCAGGATATAGACTACCTTCGTCGGCTTTTTCGGCCTGAGAATACCCAAAATGGCAGATACGCCTTTTATTTTGCAAGAACATCAGTTTCAAAGGCTGAAGACCGTTTTAGAGCGGCTGCGTGTTGAGTGCGCGGCTCGTGTCGTATTCCTGATCGACCGTGACGGCCAGCCGATCGCCTTTCATGGCGAGATCGGCGATATGGATACGACGAGTTTTGCAAGTTTGGCCGCTGGCAACGTCGCCGCGACCAGCTCGATGGCGAAGCTCATCGGCGAAGACACGTTCCCCAGCGTTTTTCACGAAGGCGAACGCGAGAGCATTTTCATTTCGATCATTGGCCGGGCCCTGCTCGTCGTCGTTTTTGACGAACGCTCGACCCTGAGCCTGGTAAAGATCAGGACAAAACGCGGCAGTTTCGAGGTTGCGACGATCCTCGAGGAAGCGTCGACCGACTCGGCAAATTTCCGTGTGAACCAGAATTCGTTCTTTTCTGAGATCACAGACGAGGATATTGACAGCTTATTTAGTTAGTTGGCTTTAGGTTTTTGGCCTTCGGTCTTTGCCGGAAATACGGCTCGACGAGAAACCCGAAAACCGAAGACCCAAAACCAAAGACCAAAAACCATGACTTTTATAAATTACGCATCCCGCGAGATCAACTGCAAGATCGTTTACTACGGACCCGGTTTGTGCGGCAAGACGACGAATCTGCAGTATATCTACGACTCGACCGCTCCGCAGGCGAAAGGCAAGCTCATCAGTCTCGCGACCGAGACCGACCGTACGCTTTTCTTCGATTTTATGCCGCTTGAGCTGGGAACGGTTCGCGGTTTTAAGACGCGTTTTCACCTCTATACAGTTCCAGGCCAGGTCTATTACGACGCTTCGCGAAAGCTGATCCTGAAAGGCGTGGACGGCGTGGTTTTCGTCGCCGACAGCCAGGAAGAGCGTATGGACGCGAATATCGAGTCGCTCTACAACCTCGAAGAAAACCTGCAAACGCAGGGTTACGACCTCAACAACATTCCGTACGTCCTGCAGCTCAACAAACGCGATCTGCCAAACGTAACGCCTCTCGATGAACTCTCGCACGAGCTATCCCGCAAAGGCGAACCAGTGTTTGAAGCTGTCGCCACAAACGGAACCGGCGTTTTTGATACGCTTAAGGCCGTTGCGAAACAGGTACTAACGGAATTAAGAAAAGGCTAGTCAGAACCGGGAGCGATAGCGACTGGGTTCTTATGTACCGAAATGAAGAGAGGAGAGTTTTTACACTCTCCTCTCTTTTTTTAGTTGTTTAGTGGTGCGGTTGAAGAACCCAGTCGCTATCGCTCCCGGTTCTGACCCGACGAGTCGCTATTTACGGCTTTCTAGTTCCCCACGTCGGTGAAGGTGGTTCTTTATCAGCTCTAACGACAGGTTTTTCTTTGAGCATCCGCAACGCTTCCTGCACCGCTCGTTCAAGCTGTGGGTCGCGGCCGGCAATGACGTCTTTGGGCCAGTTTTCTACATCGACGTCAGGGCCGACGCCTTCGTTTTCGACTGCCCATTTGTTGTCGCGAGTGAAAAATCCGCCGCGCGGAGCGATCATCGAACCGCCGTCGATGAATCCAGGCGTATCAGCCGTGTGAACCAAACCGCCCCACGTCCGCTTGCCGACGAGTACGCCGAGTTTGCGATTCCTGAACATCCAGGGCATCAGATCTCCGCCTGAGCCCGCCATTTCGTTGATGATCATCACTTTTGGCCCCCAAATTCCCGCCGCAGGGCTCGTGAACGGATAGCGGTCGCCGACGACGTTGTTAAAATACCCGTCAAAATCCCGCTGCAGCACATCGATGATGTAATCAGCCGCCGAACCTCCGCCGTTGTAACGCTCGTCTATGATCGCTCCCTTCTTTTCCTGCTGCGAAAAATAGTAACGGTTAAAGCTCGTATAGCCGGGCTGCCCCGTATTCGGAATATAAACGTAAGCGAGTTGTCCGTCCGAAAGCTTATCGACAATTCGTCGATTCGATTCGACCCACGCGCGCGTTCTGAGTGCCTGTTCGCTTGCAACCGGAACAATTATCACCGTACGCGAACCGTCCATCGACGGCTTGTCGTTAACCGTCAAAGAGACCTGACGGTTTGCCGTACCGTCCAGCAGGCGATAAATATTGTCCGGTGCTTTCAACTCGACGCCGTTGATCGCGAGGACGTAATCTCCTGGGTTCACATTCGCTCCCGGAACGGCGAGCGGTGAACGCAGGTCGGGGTTCCAGCTTTCGTTATCGTAAATGCGAGCAACCTTGTATCGGCCGCTGTCGATAACGAGATCCGCACCGAGCAGTCCGCCCGCCGCATTCGGCACCTCGGGCATATCGCCGCCGCGAACGTAGCTATGGCCGATCGCGATCTCGGCTCCCATCATATCCATCAGGTAGTTGAGATCGGCCCGGTGCATCACATACGGCAGCATCGCCCCGTAGATCTCTTTCTGCTTTGGCCAATCGGTGCCGTGCATATTCGGAACATACAGATAGTCACGCTGATTACGCCAGCCCTCATTAAAGATCTGCTTGAATTCCTCTTTCGGGTCGAGATACATTCGCAGAGAATAATTCAATCGCCCGCTTCCCGGCTGCGGAGCAGCTTTGTCGGCATCGACAAGGAAAAGTGCCGGTGCCGGCGGAGTTCCGCCCTGGCCACCCGCTCCGCCGCCACCGCCTCCGGCACGATAAACGAGCTTTTTGCCATCCGCACTAACTGCGAATGAGGCAACTCCACTCGCAAACGGAGCAGCACGTCGATCGCTCAAACGATAGCGTTGCAATGTATTCCCAGCTCCACCGGTTCCCGCAGCCTCGAGGTAAAAGACTGTTCCGTCCGCTCCCGCTTCGAGGCCGGAATACTGCCGTTCCGGAACGCCGGGGATCGAGATGATCCGTTTTCCGATGCCGTCCAGATCGACCTGAACAGTGACCGGACCACGCTGACGATTTCCACCTTCGCCGCCACCGGCGGGTGCTGGATTCGCTCCTTTGTCCTCATCGCTCTCAGGAAGAAGCGGACTCGGCTCGCTTTTTTTCAGCATGACGGCGTAGAGCCCGAAATTCTCGTTGTGGTCAAACGACGTCATATCGAGCCATTGCGAACGCAGTCCGAAATCGGTCGATGCGAGGAACCACAGATATTTCCCGCTCGCATCCCAAACCGGCGTTATCGCGTCGGCGAGTCCGTCGGTTATCTGTTTCGATTCGCCAGTTTCGACATTGCTGACGAAGATCGCCTTGTACATCGACCGCAAATGCGCGGCGTACGCGACCCATTTTGAATCGGGGCTCCAGGTCGGGTTCATCGTCCGTGTCGGAACCATCGTCGGATCACTGCCGACGACCTTTGCCGCACCACTTGCGACATCAAAGATCCAGACCTTCAGGTCTGTGTCCGTTGCCATGATCTTTTTCGAATCAGGCGACCACGAAACGGTGTAATAATGCTTCGGATTCTGAATATTTATCTCACGCGGAGGCGTTAGGCCATCCGCTGATTCGATATAAAGCTTGTATTCGCCAGACTTATCGCTGAAATACGCGATAGATTTCCCATCCACCGACCACGCGGGGTCACGTTCAGCCGAACCGCTCGAATTTGTGAGGTTTCGCACATCGCCTTTCTCGGCAGGGATCGTGAAAACTTCGCCGCGAGCCTCGACCAGAACGCGCTTACCGGTCGGCGAGAGCGAGATATTCGTCATTCTCGACGAAACGTCTTCCCAACGCGGCATCATCCACGGAAAATCGCCGGTTGCTGTGATATTTACGACGCGGTCCTTGCCGGTTTTGGGATCGAGTTCATGAATGTAGCCGGCCTGTTCGAAAACGATCGTTCCCGCTCCCGAGTCCATGGTTTTGACGTCAAGATCGCGGTATTTCGTGACCTGAGCAAGCTTCTTGCTTGCCGGATCGAACGACCACACGTTCTGAACACCGTCACGGTCAGAGATGAAGAAAACTGTGGAACCGATCCAAACCGGTTCAAGATCTTTAGAATCTGTCCACGGCGGCGAGACGAGATCCCACGTTTTCGTATCGACGATCCAGATCGGACGGTTCTGCCCGCCGCGATAGTTGCGGCGCTCGTCGTCCCAGGAATTGTTCATCCGGTAAGCGATATGTGAGCCATCGGGCGAGATCTTTCCCTGAAAACCGCGGGGCAAGGCCATAGGCTCTTCGACGCCGCCGATTGCTGGAACGGTCCAGAATTTCGGCGCTCCGCTCGGCGACCAAGTGGCCCGAGCCGACGCGAACATGATGCTCTTCCCGTCCGGCGTCCAGCCCTGAACCGCATCGCCGCCCGGATGCCAAGTCAAACGCTTCGGCTCGCCGCCCTCGGCTGCGACAACGTAAACATCCTGGTTCCCAGCGTATTCGCCGCTAAAAGCGATCCACTTCCCGTCCGGAGAAAAATGCGGATTCATCGTCTGCCCCTGAAAGCTCGTCACGCGCCTCGCGACGCCGCCCGCACGCGGTACGACCCAGATATTCTGCGCATACGCAAAGGCTATCTGAGTCTCACTAACCGTCGGCATCCGCAGCATACGGGTACCAGTCGTCTGAGCTGAAACAGAAAAAAAGCCAGCAAAAATGATAGCCGCTGACAAAACCACAGCACGCGCATAAAAGGTGCGATTGAACATCGATCTTCCTCCGGGCAATCTGAATAGAAAAGTTTTGAAAGATTCTAGCACGAAAGGCTCGAAACCTAGTCGTAAAACGCAAAAAAGACCGTCTCGAAAGACAGTCTTTGATGACTTATTTAAGTTTTAAGTGGCGGGGCCGACGGGGCTCGAACCCGCGACCTCCAACGTGACAGGCTGGCGTTCTAACCAACTGAACTACGACCCCGCAAGAGTGGTGGGCACGGAGGGACTCGAACCCCCAACTTCCTCCTTGTAAGGGAGGCTGTCTACCAATTGACGTACATGCCCGAAACTGGTGTCAATAAAAGAAATTGTACGTGTGCCCTACTATTTTTCAAAAAAACGTCGCTCAATTTCGGCAATTGAGCGAACCTTGATATTACGAAAGCGCTAATGACGGTGTCAAGTTCGACGGTCAGGAAAACCTAGCTTCTCTTCATTAGCACCGGTTTAGTTCCCGGATCTGTGTTGCTCGGGCCGTCGTCGTACGTCATGACGGTTCCGCCAAAACCGACAACCCAGCCGCGTGGTCCGTTGAAAACGACCTTTTCGAGACGATGCGTCGTCTTCGATCCGACCTCGCTCCAGTTGGCTCCACCGTCGCGTGTTCTCACGATCACGCCGTTCTCGCCGACCGCCCAGCCGCTCGTCGCACTGGTGAAATAGACGTCAGTGAGATTTGCCGTCACGCCCGATTCCTGCTGGCGCCAGAGGCGGCCGCCGCCGTTTGAGCGGAAAATGCGGCCTTTCGTGCCGACGGCCCAAGCTCCCTTCGAACCAGCGAAGAAAACGGAATTGAATCGCGTTTCGGCATCACCGATCAGGCTCGCTTTTTCCCAGGTAAAACCCGCATCCTCGGTAAAGAGTATCGATCCGCCCGCGCCTACGATCGCTCCGACCTTGTCCGAACCGTATGCGCCGTCAAGCAGCAGATAATGCATTGGCGTCTGTGTTTTTGCCCACGAGAGGCCGTCTTCCTGAAGTTTGTAGAAAGAACCGCCTTCGCCAAATGCCATTCCGACGCCGTCGGGATTGAACAACAGATGTGTCACACGCTGGCGGCCGATGTCCTGAAAGTCGACTCGATCCCAAGTTTTCCCGCCATTTGCTGTTCGGCGAAGGTACGACATCGCCTGATCGTTGCGGCCCAAAACGCTACGTTCGCAGAGCATCCAGCCGACGTTGTCGCTGGTGAAATAGACCTGAAGCAGATTGTCGGTGGTAAATTTCTTTTGTTGGACCCAGGTTGTGCCGCCGTCTTCGGTTGCGAGCAAAACGCCGTCAGTTCCGGTCATCCAGCCCTTTGTCGGGCTCTGGAAATAGATGTCCTTGAACCACGCGAATGTGTTGGTATTCCGCTTCACCCACTCGGCATTGACGGTTTGAAAACCGCAAAGCAGTGCGAGGACGATGAAAATTTTTGAGAACGTTTTCATACGGCTGAACCGGTTTTTAAAATTTAGAACGGGCTGCCGAAAAGAAGTCGCGCCGCACTCGCCTTTCCGAGAACGTCGAAGAATTTCTCGATCGTAAAACCTTTGCCGCCAACGAAAACCTGATCGCCAGGATTTAGAAAGACCATATCGGCCTTGCCGCTTTCCATCTGGGCGAGGCTGACCTGCTTTCGCTCGAGACGGCCGTCCCTGGCGTAGCTGACGACGTAAACCTTGTCTTTGTTGGCATTTTTGGTCACGCCTCCTGATTCGATGATCGCTTCGTAAACGCTGACCTTGCGATCCATCACGCGAACGCCCGGAGCCGCAACGTTGCCCATCACGCTGTAACGTGTCGACATCGCCTTTTCGAGAGTCACGTTTACTTTCGGATCGATGATAAATTCGTCGAGCTTTTTGGTTATCTCTGCCGCGACCTGTTCGACGGTCTTGCCGGCAACGAGCACGCCTTCGCGGATCAACGGGTAGGATATCTTGGCATTGGGTGGAACCGTTTTGCTGACGACACAATATTCCGGGCACTGTCCGAACACTTCGACCGAAATGACATCACTTGGCCCGAGTCGGTATTCGCGCAGGTAGTTATTGTAGTACGGCAATATCTCGTCATCTGCCGTCGGTTCAGCCGTTTCCGCAGCTTTGTCGTTTTCCGACGAAGGAGCCGGAAACTTCGGAGCGGTTTTCGTTTCCTTGCCGCCTTTCGGGTCGTCATTCTTAGCAGTTGTTGTTTGGCAAACGCCTACAACCGAAAGCAAGCAAAGGCTCGCTGCTATCAATAAACCGTTACGTAGAACTTTCATAACTTTTTCCTCGTCCGCTACCAAAAACGTCTATTTCCCTGCTGAATCCAGTTTTATCGTCCTTTGCCAAACAGAACTGTTTTGATCGTGTCAAAAACTATGACCATATCGAGCGTCAGGCTTTGATTTTTGATGTAGTAAAGATCGTATTGCAGCTTCTGGATCGCGTCGTCGACGGATGCTCCATACGGATATTTGATCTGTGCCCAGCCAGTCAGACCGGGAGCTACAAGATGTCTATGTTCGAAATACGGGATCTCTTTAGCAAGCTGCTTTACAAAATGCGGCCGCTCGGGACGCGGACCGACAAAGCTCATTTCGCCTTTAATGATGTTCCAAAACTGCGGGATCTCGTCGACACGGAGCTTCCTTATAACCTTGCCGACTCGCGTTGTTCGCTCATCATTTGTGACTGCCCAGATCGGTTTCCCGTCGGCTTCCGCATCGGTTTTCATTGACCGAAACTTGATCACGTTGAACGTATGCCCGGCCTTGCCGACGCGTTCCTGTTTGTAGAATATCGGCCCTTTTGAATCGAGTTTGATAAGGATAGCGGTTACGATCGCGACCGGAAGCGAAATAATGAGCCCGATCAAAGCGAGCATACGGTGAATCACCTCGCGGAACAGCAATTTTAGCTGTGAATCACGCTGTTTCCCTGCAAATATCAACCACGAAGGCCGCAGCATGTCCACATGGACCTTGCCCGTTATCCTTTCAAAAAACGAAGTGCACTCCTCGATCGAGACGTCACCCGCCAGACTCATTTTGAGCAAAGCTTCCGTCGGGAAAGCACCGCGGCGTTCGCGCACGGCGATGACCACACGGTCGATCTTTTCGTTTTTAATGATCGATTCGAGTTCGTGAGCTTTGCCAAGGATCTCCGACCTGCCCAGTCTTTCGCGTGGTTTTGCACCATTTTCGGATAAGAAACCCACGATGCGATAGCCTGCATCGCGGCGTTCCCAGACCGCTTCAGCGGTGTCGAGAGCTGATTTCCCTGTTCCGACGACTAGTATCTTCTCTCCGATATCCGGATGGCCGGTCAAAGCGTGGATCGCAACTCGCCACCCCAGCAGCAGGACAAGTACGATAGGCACGGAGAATACCGAAACGCCGCGTCCCAACAGTAACGCCGGTACAAAATAGAACAACAGAGCGAGCAACGCCCACGCGATCCCCAAAGCCTGCACGAGCCTTAACAAAAGCTCGCGGCGGTTGGTCATTACTATGTAATCGTAAAGGTCGTAAAAATAAAGAATGAGCAAACAAACGAGCGTTGCTACGCCGATCTTGATCCAACCGTTCTTATTGTCGAGCTCGTTCTCAGATCCAGCGATGCCAAGGCGCAGATAGAGGGCGAGGATGACACCGCAGTACAGGATCGCTGCGTCGGCCATCAGAAGCCATATCAACCTTGAACTGAATCGAGTGGCACTCATCTAAGAATTAAGATCGTAACTGGGGAGCCGTCGTCTCGCCGAGACGCTTGTAGTTGTAGTAGCCGTAGTTGTAGTGAGATTCTTCGAGAACATCCTCGCTCTGATTGAGGACAACGCCGAGCATTCTGTCTCTCGGGATAGGTTCGAGCAGGCGTTCGATCACGCTGGCTTTCGTTCGGTTAGCACGGACGACGAGCATCGCTCCATCGGCGTGGTTGATCAGGATATTGGCGTCGGTAAAAATTCCGAGCGGCGGAGCATCGATCATCACGTAATCGAACATCTCGCGTGCCTCGGCAAGTATTTCTCGAAAACGCGGGCCCGAGATCATTTCGGCAACGTCGTTTCGAGATTCGCCGCCTGGCAGAATATGAAGGCCCGATGGTTCGAGACGGACGATCGACTCAGTCAACGTCGCCTGGCCTGTGAGTACATGCGAAAGCCCTTTGTCGGTTTCGATCCCGAGATAATCAGTCAGACTCGGCATTCGCAGGTCGCTGTCGATGATCAGGCATTTGATGCCGTCGGTTTGAGCAAGCAGCCATGAAAGATTGAGAGCAGTAACGGATTTGCCTTCGCTCGGATTGACACTCGCGACGACGATCGACTGCAGCTTTTGACGCTGGCTTTTGTGCAGGATGTGAGTACGGAGGCTGCGATACTCTTCACAATAATTAGATTGCGGCTGCGTAATAGCGACGAGTCGTGGCTCAACGCGTTCGGTGTCGACGGTCCAACTGACAAAGTCAGGCAGCCGTCGATCACCGACGCGCGTTAAGGATTCGGCGTTCAACTTTGCCCCGGCAGAGATCTCCGATTCCATGCGAACAGGGAGTGCCGTCCCGTTCGTAGAATGCGGCTGCCCTATGAACGCCGAACTTGGGCTACCGATGGTCACGCCATCGCCGAGCAGATCGGGCGGAAGATTTGTCCGCCGGACGCCACGGGTAAAAGGCATGACATTCTCAGTCGCGGCGACCTCGCCGGTTCCGAGTGCTTCGGTATGCTTCTTTTGTAATGCTTTTAGGATGCTCATCGTTGATAGCTCCGTTTCTGTTGGCCTTTGCGGCCATTTCCCCTTAGTTATACTTGTCGCCAAACGAACCGTTAAGAGTGCCGAGTTCGAGTGTCACGTCATCGTCGAGGTCCTCGAACATCAACGTGTCACCATTCGAATAACCATTCGAATGGCCGTTCGAGTGGCCGTTCTCAGATGCTGGTTCCGTCTTGAACATTCGCGGCTTTACCGCTTCGCTCCTAGCCGCGCCGTTCCAGATCTCGTCCTTCGCATCGGCTCTCAGAACGCGTCCGCTGCCGACATCAAATGCTTTCTCGGCGGCGATCAGATTGTCTCGTCGCGGCAGCATATCGAGATTTTCGGCAACTGCCTCAACGATCTGACGGCCGATGACCTGTTCGCCTGCGGAATACGCGGCGAGCATTGCGTTGTCGCAAAGATTGTTGATCTGACGCGGAATTCCCTCGCTGCACTGGAAGAGAAAATCGACCGCTCCCGGCGTGAAGACATTAGGCTGTTCCGAACCAGCGATCATCAAACGCTCAGTGATGTAGCGATCGACCTCCTCAACGTTCGGGAACGCGTGCATCGCACAACGAAGTGCTACTCGCTGCTTGAGCTGACGCAGATTTTGCTGATTCAACTTATCGCGAAGCTCAGGCTGGCCCGTCAGCACGATCTGAAGGTGCTTGGCGTTGTCCGACTCAAAATTGAGCAGCAAACGGATCTCTTCGAGAACATAATCTGATAGCTCGTGAGCTTCGTCGATGATAATGACGGTGCGAAGGCCCCGGCGATGGCGCTCCTCGAGAACGCGGCCCATTGTGGTGAGCAGTTCCGATTTATTCGAC
This sequence comes from Pyrinomonadaceae bacterium, assembly GCA_047600985.1. Lineage (GTDB taxonomy): Bacteria > Acidobacteriota > Blastocatellia > Pyrinomonadales > Pyrinomonadaceae > OLB17. Next base: position 2,760,764 of record JASGKA010000002.1, read on the forward strand.
CAGTCCTTGATGCCGAGCATCTGTGTGACGTGGTGGTAGAATTCGTCGATCGACAACCGCGGATTGAACACATAAGCCGCCAATACGCTGGAATCGAGACGGCGAAGTATCCACCGCAGAGCCGTGGTTTTACCCGTTCCGACCTCGCCCGTGAGCACGATCAGGCCCTTTGCGTTCTCGAGGCCATAGTAAAGGCTCGCGAGAACCTCGTTATAGCTCGGCGTGAACACGATAAATCGCGGGTCCGGCGTCAAGGTAAATGGTGAGTCGTCTAAACCGAAAAATTCTTTATACATAATCGTTCTTCCAACCTCGTGTACGAGTCGATCGATGAGAGAGCTTCGACCAAATTAAGAAACAAACTTATCGAACAGCCGCGTGAGCTGCAGGATCAAAATGATGAGAGGGATTATCCCGATCGCTACTGCAGTTCCCGCAGCGAGTTTCAGCCAGCCTGCCTTGCGGATCCAGTTCTTTTCGGCGACCGAAAGAAGCGGAGGAACCGAAGCGAGAACCGGCAAACCTGTGTAATGCTTGGCATCGTCGATATTCTGGATCTTGAAAAGCCGTGGAATTTCGAAGAAGGCGGCGAGCAAAAGTCCGAGTGCGAAGCCGATACCCGTTCCCAAAAGCGTCAACAAAAATCGCTTTGGAGCTACCGGTGAAGAAGGCACGTTCGCGGGATCCTGAACGCGGATCGTTTCGCCCTGCTGGCCTTGTTCGACGTCAAGCGTTACGCCGGCATCGCTCTTCTTCTTCATCATTTCGTCGTACGCCATCTTTGCCGACTGAAGCTGAGCGGTAACGCTTTCGAGAGCGACCTTGACCTGCGGAACCGCGTTGATGCGAGCTTCAAGAGCTGCGATCTGCGAGGCATTCTGCTGACGTTCCAGATCCTTGCCAGAAAGCTGCTGCTCGATCTGTCCGATCTGAGCCTGCAAACGCTGGTTCTCATTCTCGATGTTCTTTTTCTGCAGCTCAGCTTTGCGGTCGCTTGACTGCGTTGCGACGGCGACACGCTTGTCGGTGTTTTTGCGAAGGTTCTCGATCTCTTCGTTCACGCGGTCGATCTCGGCCTGTTTGGCAATGATGCCGGGATGCTTCTCCCGCCACATTTTCTTGTAATTATCGAGTTGTCCAAGAAGATCAGCACGCTTTTGAATAAGCTGTGCATACGCCGGCGTATCCTCGATCTGCGAAGCCTGGCGAGCCGTATCCTGCGTTTCCTTCTGCCCGAAATCCTCGATCAGCCGCATTTGTTGATTATTTGACGAAATGCGATCGCTCAAACGGCCTTTTTCCGAGTAGAGCGACTGCTTGTCCTTTGTGATCGTATCGTCACGCTGACGAAGCCCTTCGAGCTGAGCGACGAGGCCCTGCTCGGATTCAGGCAGAGTCGAGACGTTCTGCATCATGATGTCGAGACGCTGCTTTTCCAGCGTATCGAGAGCTGTTTTCTTTTCCGCAAGCTGACGCTCGAAGAGTTCATTGGTCGATTCCGCTACTTCTACGGCGCTCTGTACCTGAGCGTTGACATATTTGCTGGCTAGTTCAGCAGTTACGTTGCGGGCCGACTGCGGATCGCGATCCCGATAACCAATTTTGAAGGCTGCAACCTTTTCATTCCCACTCTCAGCCATCTTCACTTCGATAGCTTTGTACATCTTGTCAACGACCAATTCCATTGGCATACCAGCGGCACGCTCGGGTTTGTACAGATCGTATTTCAAGATCATCGGCTCGAGCGACGAACGGCTGAGAACTTCCTGATTGATCGTCGAAAGCCGCTGCGAAAGGTCCTCACGCGAAAGCGGTGCGACCAGATTCTGCGAGATGGTCGGCGGTTTGACGGTCAAAAGCGAAGTCGATTCATATACGCTCGGCAGCTTGTAAACCACATAACCAATGGCGGCAGTAAGCGTGATCATCGGAAGGATGATGAGCCATTTCTGTCTCTTGATCATTCCCAGCAGTTCGCCGGGTTTTCTTTGTCTGAATTCAGCCATTTCTGTTTACCTTCTAACTAAGCCTTTTTGGCCGCTTCCTCGTCCCGTTTCGCCTTTTCACTTTTCGCCAGCATCGACCGAAGCAGAACCGCAACCACTACCAAACCAACTCCGAATACAAGCAAACCAAGTGATTCCGGTATCGAGACCGCGATACTTTCGATCGTCGGAGCGTTTCCAATTTCAAATAAAAAGACCATGTTCCCCTCGTTCTAACTACGAACTAAAGATTCGCAAGTACCGACTTTGCATCGCGAAGTTCACGTTGAGATAGCTGCGTAACATTGCGGAGCGAAGTTTCGACCTCGCGCCTCGCGGATACTTTGTCTCCCGCCTTCGCAAAGGCCATTCCGAGTCTTAGCCTGTATCCCGGCGTCGGAGCCGAACCGGCCTTCTTCGCTTCCTCGATCGCTACGGCTTTCTTGAACTGTTCAACTGCCGGCGATGCCAAACCTTTTTGCAAGTAAACCCAACCGAGCGTGTCATAGAACCCAGGCGTCGACTGACCTTTGCTTACAGCAAGATTTGCAAGCTGCAAAGCCTCGTCGAGATTTCCTTGTTTATCAGCGATCAGCCATGCAAGATTGTTTGCAGCGATCGACGTATCAGGTGCGATCTCGAGTGCCCGTCGGTATGCTTTTTCAGCCTCTGCCGAGTTTCCGCGTGATTCCTCGATGATCCCGAGCAGCGTAAACATCGGTGCCGCCGGGCTCTTATCGAGCACAGCTTTGTACTGGGCGACCGCCTCATCAGCCCGATTTTGGCTGACCAGGAAAGTTGCATATGCGGAATATGCCGGGAAATAATTCGGGTCGAGTTCGATCGCCGCGGTAAGCTCGTTCTCGGTCGCCCCGGCGTTTTTCTCGGCAATGAATATCGAGGATTTCAGGTAATGCAGAGCGGCGAGAATATCCGAGCGGCCGGCATTTGCCACAAACATTCTGTCAACTTCGGCGTGAGCTTTCGCGGTCTGACCTTGTCGGATCGCAATATTCACCGAGCCGTTGACCGCGTCGAAATTCTGCGGATCGAGTGCCAGAGCTTTTTCAAAGAGTTCGACTGCTCCGGCGTCATTCCCTTCAGCGATCAGAACTTTAGCGAGGTTGACGATCGCCGAGGACGAACGCGGCGAGATGCGGACGACTTCCTGAAGATCGGTTTTCGCGTCAGCCAGCCTGCCAAGATCGAGATAGGCGAGTCCGCGTGAAGAAATAGCCCGTACGCGAACCTCCTGATTCTCGATCATCTGCGGCGTAAAATCTGAATTCCCCACGGCAATGCTCGCTTTCTTTACGAGTTCGCTCGAAAGTTTGAGGGCAGTGCTCGCATCACCCGTATTGAATGCGGCTTGGATCCTGATCAGACCGGCCTTTAGAAATGAAGGATGATACCGCTCCAGATCACCGAGGAAGGCGTTTGCCTGATCGATCTGGCCGAGAGCGAGTTTCGCCTGCGTCATCAGGAAAAGCGGTTCGCGGCCGCTCGGCTGTTTCTTTAGAACTTCCTCAAGGTCCTTGACCGCATCCTGAGCTTTTCCGTCCTGAATCCGCAACTTTGCGCGGAGCATCAGGGCTTCGAGATCGTTGTCGTTGATCTTGAAAAGAGCGTCGAGCTGCTCAGTTACCTTCGCACTATCTTTGCGGTCGAGATACATCTGACCCAGTTTGTAGCGGGCTGTGACGTACGAGGGAGTGTCGGCGATGATCTGGCCGAGCGTTGCGATAGCTTCGTCATCTCGTCCGGCTTTGGCGTAAAATTCAGCAAGCACCAAGCGGCTTTCCGGGCTGTTCTCCTGTATCTTGACGAGTTCGGCATACGCCTTCTCAGCTTTGTCCATCTGACGGCTGGTCACGTAGAATTCGGCGATCGATTCACGAGCCTCGATGCTCGCACCGTCAACCGCGATCGCTTTGTTGAACTGCTCTTCCGCCTCGCCATCGCGACTCGAATACATCAGAAAACGGCCGTACTCGATATATCCGGTAACAGCGTCCGGAACTTCAGCGATGCCTTTCTTGATCGCGGCCTCGGCTTCCGGAGCCTTGTCGCGGGTCATGTAAAGCCGCTGCAGGCTGACGTATGATTCGATACGTTTTGGGTTGAGAGCGATCGCCTTGTTGATCGCGTTCACGACCTCATTCTCAGGTTTTCCTTGAGCAGCGAGAATGGAAGCCGACAAAATGTGGCCCTCGATGAAACTGCCGTCAGTCTTTAAGATCTCATCGCGGATCTTTTCCGTTTCCGAGATCATCGGCGGCTGGACAAGCAGGAAGTAATTGCCGAGCTTTGATTTTGCGTCGAGATTCTTGTCGTCAAGCTCGACGGTCTTTCTGAGTTCCTCGAGAGTTTCGTTGAACTGCCCCAGATTTTCGTAAGCGCGTGCCAAGCCCCAATGTGCTTTTGCCGATGAGCTGTCGGATTCGGCAGCAGAGCGGAACTGCATCAGGGCATCGTGAAATTTTCGTTTTTGCAGGTATTCTTCACCCTTTGCCAAAAACGATGCGGTCGAGTGTCCGCACGAAGCTACAAAAAAGCTGAGGCAAAGAACGAATAAAGGGTAGGCAAAACGTCTACGAAGAATCTGGCACTCTCGGTATAACATAGGTGTCGAATTGTCGCTCTCGATCTGTAGCGGCAGAGTTTCGGGGCATTGAATCTCTGACGCTCGTGTTGACCGGGCGTTTGGGCGGATGCGAAAAAAATATCTCGCGTCGGCCGAATTACTTCTATTTCAAAAACTTAGCGATGCAAAGGATCCCGAAGTTTCCTCGCATTTGAGAAATACTGCCAATCAGTGCCTCGTTTCAGAAAAAGTTGTTGTTTTTTGTTTAGAGAGGAAGGCTTACTCAGGAACGTAAGGCGGGAGAGCCTCGGCAAGCCGGGCTGAGAGATCGGATGCAGCCTTGAGTCCGGCGGCCTCGTCGGCTCCAACGCTGGTCATGACACGAACGATCGCACCATCGCTGCGGCTTCGCGTGACGCTGTCCCAGATCGTGTTGATCTTGTCGGTGTACTCGCTCGCCTCGACACGGCCGCGGCCCTGATACCAATAGATCATGACCTCGTTGTAGATGCCGTTCTCGATGATGTAGCGGTTTGCCTTGAACGTCTTGCCGTCGGCGGTCGTGATATCGATGATCTGCGGGTCTTTCATCACCCAACCGGCTCCGGGCAGGCAATTCTGCGGGCTGTGGTAGGTGGCTCCGCTGCGTTGCGACGAATAATAACCGACATAGATATTAGCGATGCGGCCGTCGGAATAGGTGTATTCCCGCATCGTGTAATCGCTGGTTCGCAGGACGCTTTCCGTCTGCTCGCTGAACTTGATCTCAATTCCCCGCTGCCGCCAATCGCCGAGCGTTTGCGACAGTTCAGTCAGTGGCTTTCGTTCGACCGCGGACTCACCACGATTGACGAACCAATTGACCGCAACTCCGCCCAAAACGATCGCGACGATCAATGGCAAAACCGGAGCCGAACGACCGTTAAACATCGCCGTGGACACGTCCGGATCGCTGATCTCTTTGCCTCGAAATACCTTCTTCAGCAGCAGATTCGCCCCGATCAGAAAAACCAGCGCGACAACATAAACCATCCAGCCCGACGCGTCGTGCCACGTGCCGTCGGTCGCCTGTTTGCCGTAGTGATACGTGAGAATTCCGGTTACCGCAACGCGTGCCGCATTCGTCAAAACAGCGATCGGCACGGCGAGGATCATCAGCGAGATAACACGCAGCAGATCAGGCATCGCGAGATTTGCAAAGCCTCCGCGTTCATATCGCCGCGTAAAATACCCTAGAATGAGCGCGAGCGTGACGAGCGTCATCAACGACCGTATCCCGCTGCACGCCTCAACCACCTCAAGCGATATCGTCTGCGTCGACCCTTGCGGCAGGATGTCGATCACGTTGCCTTTTCGCAAGGTCGGCACGTCAAACAGCCTAATGCCCCAAACTGCCATCTGTGATGCCCATATCTGAAGCGGAAAGGCTATCCGATTAAAAATGATCTGCGGGATCGGGATCGCCAGCAAAAACAGAGCAACAGGAACTAGCAAAAGGTTGAGCACCCTTATGCCAAAAAGGTAAAGAACGATCCCAACCAGCATCGCTACGAACGAGACCCTTGTGGTGAACAATTCCGCTCCGAGAGTTCCCGCAAACAGCAAAAACAGCGAGAACGCTATCGTCTGCCCGCCCAGCACCAACGCAGGTTTTTTCGAGATACCTTTGAAAACATCCCACTCTCTCCAAACGATCATCCCGATGACAAACGGCACGAGCAGTCCGTGAGAATAGTTCTCATCCGACCACCAATCCCGCCCAAGCTTTGTCAGGACGGTCGCATACAAAAAGGCCAACGCGGCCGATATCGCCGCTGCCTTGATGATGTTCGTTTGATTTTTGTGAGTGTTCTCGCTCATGAAAAACCAGAGCAGATGAAACGACCAATCAAGTAAAGTTTCCTATTTTGTGCGGTCGAAAACGAGATCGACAAGCTGTCTTAGCAGGTTCGTTTCTCGTTCCAAGGAAGCAAGCGAATCTATCGCTGCCACGCGGATCGACGCCGCCATTTCACGCGTTCTTTCGATACCAAAAAGCCCGGGATACGTTGCCTTTTCGGCCGCCGCATCTTTTCCGGCTGTTTTGCCAAGCATCGATGTTTCCTGCGTAACATCGAGCAGGTCGTCTGTGATCTGGAACAGTAAACCGAGGCTTTCGGAGTATTTCCCGATAGCCTCGATCTCGGTTTCCGTTGCCGAACCGATCAATGCACCTGAAATTGCAGCCGCCGTGATCAACGCTCCTGTCTTCTGACGATGTATCTCAGCGATCTCGTCAATCTGCAATTCCTGCTTTTCCGCATCCAGATCAAGCTGCTGGCCTGAGACCATTCCTGTGGGCGTTCCGGCGGAATCGGCTATCAGTGAAATGAGTTTCAGTCGCGTTTCTCCACTCAAGCCAACATCGTCCGCGATCGCTTTGAACGCCAACGTCTGCAGAACATCGCCCGCCAGGATCGCCGTTGCCTCGTCAAACTGCACATGACACGTCGCCTTTCCACGCCGCAGATCGTCGTCATCCATCGCTGGCAGGTCGTCGTGGATCAGCGAGTATGTGTGGATCATTTCGAGAGCCGCAGCCGTGTTGAGCAGCGCCGCTCGCTCAGCTCCAAAACACTCGCCGACCGCTATCAGGATCGCCGGACGAATGCGTTTTCCGCCCGCAAAAACGCTCCAGCGAATGGCTTCGTGAAGCCGCACGGGCCGCAAGTTCGCCGCCGGGATCAGCTCGTCGAGCCGCTCATCTACATTGCGGCTGACACCTGCCAAAAATTCTTCGAGTTGCGTCATTTCCTCAGATCACTTGCTCGCTTTGCAAGCCGTGGTTTTTGCGATTCGCCCGCCGATACTGTAAATTGCTGTCCTAACATGCCTGTTTCACAAGACGAATTTCGACGTGCTCTCTCCTGTTTTGCAAGCGGTGTTAACGTTGTCACGACCATCGACGCAGCGGGCGAACTGCACGGCCTGACCGTCTCGGCGTTCTGCTCCGTCTCGCTCGCACCGCCGATGGTTCTGATCTGCATTGAAAAGACCACAGCGAGCCATTTTGCCTTCCGCGAATCGGGTGCATTCGTTGTCAACATCCTCGACGAATCACAAGCTGCTCTATCCGAACACTTTGCAACGCCGCTGACGGATAAATTTGTCAATGTTCCATACCGAACCGGGATCGCCGGAATTCCGGTTCTCGAAAACACTCTCGCGAATCTCGAATGCCGCATCCGCCATGATTTTGACGGCGGCGATCACTCAATATTTGTCGGCGAGGTCGAACTCGCGACCGTTCGCGAAGGCCTGCCGCTGATCTATTTTCAAGGCGGCTATCGAAACCTCTAGATCATGTTCAAACGATACCAAATTGCCCTTTTCGTTGTCCTAGCGGCATTTGCCGTCACCGCCTCCGCACAACCAAAACTGAAGTGGTACAAAGGCAACACCCACACTCACACGCTGAACAGCGACGGCGATTCTACGCCCGATGACGTGGTGAAATGGTATCGCGAACACGGCTACAATTTCCTTTTCCTGACCGATCACGAATACATCACAAACCCCAAACCGCTCAACGACCTTTTCGGCAAAGACGGCTCGTTCCTGATGATCGCCGGTCAGGAAGTGACCGATTCATTCGACAAAAAACCATATCACTCGAACGGCCTCGGCATCAGCAAGGTCGTAATGCCAAACAAACTTCCCGGCGCGGTCGAAACACTGCAAAAGAATATCGATGACATCCGTGCCGCCGGCGGGATCGCCCAAGTCAATCATCCAAATTTCGGCTGGGCTCTGACGTCCGATCAACTGATCAAGCTCCAGAATTACACTCTCCTTGAGATCCACAACGGCCATCCGCTCGTCAACAATCTCGGCGGCGGCGGTTCGCCCGGGGCGGAAGAGATCTGGGATGCGGTGCTCTCCAGCGGCAAGTCCGTCTTTGGCGTTGCCGACGATGATTCGCACTATTTCAAACGCATTGGCGATCCGACCGCTCCGACTCCCGGCCAGGGCTGGATCTACGTCCGGGCTGCTGAACTGAGCCAAACCGCGATCATCGAAGCCCTGAAAAAAGGCGATTTTTACGCATCGACCGGCGTCGAACTTTCGGACTATCAGGCGGACGACAAACAGATCACCGTAACCGTCAAACCACTTTCAAATAGCAAATATACGATCCGTTTCATCGGCAAAAACGGTAAAGTTCTGGCCGAAGTTCCCTCATCCGCCGCGACCTACAATATCAAAGGCGACGAAGGTTACATCCGTGCAAAGGTCCTCGAATCGAACGGCAAATTTGCATGGACGCAGCCCGTGTTTGTCACCAAAAAGTGATCATTCCATTTCAGCCAATATCTTACGCAGGTCGTCCTCGTCGAGTTGATAGCTCTCGTTGCAAAATCCGCAGTTCATCGCCGCTCCTTTGTCGTGTTCGAGCATTGATTCGACCTCGGCTTTGCCGAGAGCTGAGATCATCGTGACGGCTTTCTCGGGCGAGCAGGTGCATTCAAATTTGACCGGGCTTTCGCCGAGCACCCTAAATTCGATGATCCCGAGCACCATTTCGAGCAGAGCTTCCGGCGTTGCGCCTTCCTTTATGACTGACGTCAGATGCGGTGCGTGCATTACCGTGTCTTCGATCATCGTGACGATGTGATCATTGACGCCGGGCATCATCTGGATCAGAATGCCGCCCGAAGCCGAAACATATGGTTCCTCGCTTTGCAGCAAAACCCCGAGCAGAACTGCCGAAGGTATCTGCTCCGATTTCGCAAAATAGAACGCCAGGTCCTCGGCGATCTCGCCCGAAGTGATCGGCACAGAGCCGATGTACGGATCACGGTGCAGGCCGAGTTCGAAACCCGATTCGCGGATCACATAGAGCATTCCATTGCCGACGATTCCGCTGACGTCAAATTTGCCGTCAGCCCGCGGCGGCAGTTCGGCCTCTGGATTCTTTACGTAGCCGCGAACGCCGCCCGTGTTATTTGATTCGGCAACGATCCCGCCGATCGGCCCGTCGCCATCGATGCGGATCGTCAGCCGGTCGAATTCCTTGAGGCTCGCGCCCATCAGCGCCGCTCCGGTCAGGGCTCGTCCTAATGCGGCCGAAGCCGTCGGCGCGGTACCGTGCCGCCGTATCGCCTCGGCGACCGTGTCCGTTGTGACCGCTGCGATCAGCCTGACCGTATCGTCGGCCGCGGTTGCGTGTATCAATTTATCCATTTAACCAGTTTCGAGACTCAGCCCCGTTTAGTCAACCGCCGGCTCGACACGTTCAAGCACTTGTAGTCAGCATGGTCGCCGCATACAATATGTTGAGTAAAATAATTATTGACATCGGCCTGCCGTTTTAATTAAACTGCTCTCACTTGCAGTAAGTGTTCGGTAAATACTACAAGCTCTCTTAAACACAATTCATAAGCAATTCTTTCTTCTAAATGCTGTTTTAAGATGGTAAAATAGCGTTCCTTAGAGAATTATGTCTTCGCGTTAAGCGTAGGAGCAACAGCGCATATATGAGCACAGTTTTTGAGTCGGCGATCAGCAGTTTTCTTGACAAAAATGGCGTCGGAACCGGCACCGGAACCGCCTCGGCCCGCGAATTTGTACCGCTCGGCCTGAACGCCCAAAAGGTCGTCAGCAAACGCTATTCTCTCAAAGACGAGCACGGCGAGGCTCTCGAAACCTGGAACGACATCGTCCGCCGCGTGGTCGGCCACGTGTCCAAAGCCGAGACCGAGCCGTTCAAACAAAAGCTCTTTTATAACGAGATGACCAACGTCATGCTCGCTCGCGAATTCATTCCAAACACGCCCTGCCTCGTCAACGCCGGAAAGCCGAAAGGCCAGCTTGCCGCCTGTTTCGTCCTCAATGTTCCCGATTCGATCGAGGGCATTATGGAGCACGCTCAAAACGTTGCGATCATTCACCAGACCGGCGGCGGAACAGGCATGACCTACGAATTCCTACGCCCTGCCGGATCGATGGTCAATTCGACCCGCGGCGTGGCTTCGGGCCCGGTCAGCTTTATGAACATCGTCAATCAGACGACCGAAGTCGTGAAGCAGGGCGGTGTTCGCCGCGGTGCGAATATGGGCATTCTGAGCGTTACGCATCCAGACATTCTCAGATTCATCCACGCCAAGAACGACCAGACCAGCCTGACGAATTTCAACATCTCGGTCACAGTTACCGACATGTTCATGGACGCTGTCGATAAAGGAACATGGTTCCAGACCGAGTTCAAAGGCGAGCCGTGGCAGCAGGCAATTTACGATGCCGCGACCGGCCAGGAATACGTCGTTTACCGCCGTGCTGACGGCTCGACCGCGACATTTGCCGATAAACTGGCGTTCGAAACCGCCGATCTTAGCGACTGCATCATCGAACCGCCGCCGCTGCCCGGAATGTTCTTCGCACCGGACATCTGGAATCGAATTATCGCGTCGGCACACAAATATGCCGAACCGGGCATCATTTTCATCGACGAGGTCAATCGCCACAACCACCTGATGAAATCGATGGGCCCGATCTACGCCTGCAACCCGTGCGGCGAACAGCAGCTCCATTTCAACAATTCGTGCAATCTCGGCTCGATCGATGTTGCAAAATTCTTCATCAAGGCTCCAAACGGCGAAGGTGTGGTCGATTGGGAACGCCTATCGCATGTTACGCAGCTTTCGACCCAATTCCTCGACAACGTCGTCGATGCCGGTTGGTTTCCGCTGCCTGAGATCCGCGATGTCGTCGCCCGCACACGGCCTGTTGGGCTCGGGATCATGGGATTTGCCGACCTCTGCCTGAAAATGGGCGTAACCTACGGCAGTGACGAATCGATCGACCTCATGGAAAAGGTCATGAGCTTCGTCCGCCGCGAATCGTGGCTCGCCTCGCTCAATCTCGGTAAGGAAAAAGGTGTTTTTCCGGAATTTGAGGCGAACAAAGCTGCATATTCGAAGTTCATTTACGAAGACCTCGGCCTTCCCCGCGACATTCCGTTGACCCCGCGAAATTACGAGGTGACGACCATCGCCCCGACAGGAACGATCTCGCTCGTCGCCGAAACTTCGTCGGGCATCGAGCCCAATTTCTCGTGGGCATACGTCCGTCAGGACACGCTCGGAACGCGGACCTACGTGCATTCACCGGCCGCCGAGGCTCTCGGCCTCACCGTCGATCAGACCAATGAAGAGTCGATCAAAGCAGCTGCCGAATACGTCGTCGAGCACGAAAGCGAACTGCCGTCGCACTTCATCTCGGCAATGGCGATCAAATCGCTCGAGCACGTAAAAGTTCTCGCCGCGGCTCAAAAGCACGTCGATAACGCGATCTCAAAGACCTGTAACGGGGCCAAGGACGATACGCTCGAATCCGTCGACGAACTCTACAAACTCGCCCGAAAATCAGGCTGCAAAGCCGTCAGCTACTACCGCGACGGCAGCCGCGAGGGGCAGGTTTTGAACGCGATGACAACTGGAACGCAGGCTGCCAGCCTGCCCGTGGAAGATCAGGAGAAGTCACAACCAGCCTCAAATATTACAGCCAATTCAGACACGCAGGCTGGCAGCCTGCGTTCCGACGGTCGGATCGAACGTCCACGCGAGCTGCAAGGCTCAACATGGCAGATACCGTTCGAGCATCAAAACCTTTATGTGACAGTCAATCACGATGGCTCAGCCATTCGCGAGGTTTTTGTCGCGGGGCCGATCAGCCCCGGTGTCGGTTTGCTCGCATCGAAGATGCTTCGCGGCGGATTCAACGCCAAAGAGGTCGCTCACAGCCTCAACAAGGTCACCTCGACCCACGCTGTGTGGTTCAATGAACGCTTACTCACATCACCCGAGCAAGCGGTCGCCGAATGCATCTCGCTCATCGAACGCCGTCTGCAAGGCCAGCCCGAATCGGAACGTGCGATCGGAAAAGCCAAGGCTATCGAGACGACAAGTTCCACCGGTCAAATGTCGAGCATGATCGGAACCTGCCCCGAATGCAGCGGCCAGCTTGAGCATGCATCGGGCTGTGACTCGTGTCGAGACTGCGGTTACTCGAAATGCAAATGATCGGAAGGCGGGCAACTTGCTCGCCTTTCTTATTCCAACCCCACAAAATCGAAATTCGCAACATTTCCTGAAATGTCAAAGATCCTTGCCGCGAAACGGTAACGTTTCGATACGACACCCATCGTGTAGGTGTTGCCGAGCGGCACATCGTTGAACTGATAAACTCCGAACGAACTCGTGGTTGCCGTCCGTTTTGCTCCTAGAACGTCCGTCAATACGACGGTCGCATTTCTCAACCCGATCCCCGACGGTGTAGTCACTCGCCCTGAAATTGTAAACGTCGGCAAGACCACCACATTGCCGAAAACCGTAAATTGAACCAATTGCGAGACAGCGAACCCATTTGCCGCTCCAGCGTCGGTCACGTACCAACGCCCAAAATATGTCTTGCCCGAAACAGCCTGATCATTCGGTATCGCAATGCTCACCGATGCCCAGCCGTTTCCGGCTCCAGTATTTTGGGTGTTCGCCACTGTTCTGACGAGCGATCCGGTAGTCGGTATCGAGGTTCCAACGCCTGGATCAGAATCACTGATCACGAGGACCGCCTGAGCATTTCCTAACGCCCTCGACACCGATACCGTGAAGTTCGGATTGCCCACCAATGGCGGTGAGATGGCGATCATTTGCGGAACTATCGCTCCAGAACCCGCACGCCCCGTTCCAGTTACCTGCGGAACGCGGTTCGATTCGGTGTAGAGCTTTGGCCGGTCAAACGGCGGCAATTCGTTCTTGACCCGTTGGTCAGTTAATGGCCGTTTTAGGAAAGCCGCGAGATCTGCCTTTTCCTGCGTCGTCAGTCCGAGCTGACGGATAATACCGTTCTCAAAATTTGGAGCATCATTGAAATCGCCCCCGCGATCGTAAAACTCAACCACGTCTTCGACTGTTGCAAACCGCCCGTTGTGCATGTACGGGGCGTGCAGTTCCATATTCCTTAGGTTCGGGGTTTTGAATCTGCCGTCATCATCAGTGTTCGCCGATATTGCACCGCGGCCGCGATCTTCGGCAGGTGGACGAACGCCGATGTTGTGAAATCCGTTGTTCGTCAACAAGGCTCCTGAATGGCATACGTTGCAGTTCACCTGCGTGAATACAAAAAATCCGTTCTCCTCAGACTGCGTCAAAGCACCTTCGATCTGAGCGTTATATCGATCGAACGGTGTCCGGTCAGAAAATAACGTTCGTTCATGCGTAGCGATCGCCATCGAGATCCTTGACGGTGTTACGTCAGGCGTTCCAAATGCCTCCTGAAACAGCTCAGGGTAGCTGCGAGTGCCGATCCAAGCCGCTAGACCCGATGGAATATCGCTTGCCAAAACGAGCGGCCGCGAGGTCTGAACGCGGGCGGCGATCTCGTTCCAATTCCTCCCATTGTGTGCCATCTCAGCCGAAGAGGTCGGCGGCCCCGACGCTTGGCTTTCGAGCGAAGCTCTCGACGGCAGCAGAATGTTGTTCGTCAACTGATCGCGAAATGCATCTGTCGCTCGCCCATCCCAAAACAAGCCATTGCGAGCGTAACCCGCGTTCAGATACGTCGGCGATTTGCGGCCGGTGACCTGGTCTTTGAAACCGTATGTTCCATCCCAGACGAATGTTCCATTCACCTGATTTTGCGGGACGCCGGGTGAACCGAAAACATCATCAGCTGTGCCGAACATCTGGTCGAAACCGGGATTTCGCGAAGCCGGAAAGCTTGCTCCGGTTCGAGGATCTGAGCCGCCGGCAGCCGGGCGATGACAGGTTCCGCAGGAAACGGTTCGGGTCGATGAAAGCTGTTCATCCCAGAATAAAGTCTTACCAAGATACGCTTTGGCGGCGGTCACATCGTTCCCAGCAGGAGCGGTCGGCGGGTTGAGCGGTGAGAACAGAGCGTTGTCATCGACAAACCCAACTGCCCGCGTTCCCTGGTCCGGTGAACTGAGCGAACTTTGCGTAGAACCGTTTTCAGCTCTGACCCAATAAAAATAAGTCTGCGAAACCGCCGGTGTGGCATCGAAAAAGTAATTCGCGGCCGTTGTGCCAACATCTGTTGCAGTTGCGGAATTGTTGGTCGTGTTCCGAAAAACGCGATACAGATTAGCTCCGCGGATCGTATCCCAATTGATGCCGATCTTGTTGGCGTAATCGCCGTCGGAAGCACTTACGCGAGTCGGAGCCGCGATCGTTCCATCGATGTCGCGTCCGGCAACGTGAGTTCCGGGTTCGGCCAGCAGAAATGCCAGTCCGAACGCGGCAAAAGCTAATACGACAACAAATTTAAGCAAACCGATACTACCCATATTCCTTGAACTTTCCCGACTATGTTTAACCGAATATCCTACCATTTCGTATCTTTATTCGCTAAACCGCTGCCTTTCGGACGGGGCGTTTTTGCTGTAAAATCTTGAGTCATGAAACTGTTTGCCAACTTGATGCTCGCGGCCGCGATCGCCGGCTCTTCGTTCGTTGCCCTCACAGGAAATAACGCGGTTTCGGCGGACTCAAACGCCGTTCCGACGCCGACGCCATCGACAAGGCCGAGGACAACGCCGACCGCATCGCCGACGCCTTCGCCATCGGCAAGCCCAACTCCGATCCCGGCCGCAACGCCAACGCCGGGCGGTCCAACGCAAAACCTCGAAGATCTGCAATCCAGGATCCGTCAGCGGCTATTCGATCCGGCGGTCCGCCGCGGGCGTGTCGGCGTGAAGATCGTTTCGCTCAGCAGCGGCAAGGTCGTATTCGAACAGGATTCAGAAAAATACTTCATGCCGGCGTCGAATATGAAGAATTTCACGGTCGCAGCAGCGATGGAAAAGCTGGGGCCGGATTTCAAATTCGTGACCAGCGTTTATGCCAACGCTTTGCCGGATTCGAACGGCACGATCAAGGGCGACCTGCGTATTTACGGCCGCGGCGACATCTCGATCTCGACCGCATTTAATAAACCACCACCGGAAGATCCGCAGTTGAAGGCCGCGTGGCTTGTAGAGCAGAAAAAACGGGGAGAAGAAGTATATTACGAAGGAATCGATCGCCTCGTGGATAAGATCATAGCTGCAGGTGTCAAACGCATTGACGGCAGCATCGTCGGCGACGAGAGCTATTTCAAAGGCTTTTACCTGCCCGGCGGTTGGGAATGGGATGACCTGCAGGCATATTACGGAGCCGAGGTTTCGGCTTTGCCGTTGAACGATAACGCTGTCGATATCACCGTTTCTCCCGGAACCGCTGGAGCAGCCTGCAATGTCAAGATCTCGCCCGCAAACAGCCTGTTTCAGGTCGTAAACACGTGCACCACGGGAAATGCCAGCTCCACTCGAACACTTTCAGTTGTCAAAAAACTAGATCGAAACATCGTCGAAGTTTCAGGTTCAATGCCCGCCGGGAAACCGGCCTATGTCAATTCCATCGCGATCACACGTCCTGCCGAACTATTCGTCGCCCTGCTAAAACGGCGGTTGGAAGCAACAGGCATTGTCGTAACAGGCGATTCGCGGCTACTGCCTTCGAATGTTAAACCTACCCAAAGTATCGAGGTCGCCAAACTCGAATCGCCGCCATTCGCCCAGATCGCTGCCAAAACCATGAAGCCGAGTCAGAATATGTTCACTGAAACTATTCTGTGGACGCTCGGAGTTGAAGGATCTCGCAGAGATCGCGGACAGGTTCCAACAGTTTCAGACGGAACGAACGCCTTTCCGATTCCGGAAGACAGTTCGGTTTTGGGCCTCAACCAAGTCAAAGCGTTTCTTAAAAAGATCGATAGCATGGCGGATGATGGCATCATTCAATACGATGGTTCGGGGCTTTCGAGACATGACCTGATAACGCCTGCCGCAGTTGTGACTTTGTACAGGTACATGGCTTTTACTCAAAATGCACAGGCTTGGCGTGAGAGCCTGACTATTGCCGGGGTTGACGGCACCTTGGCTAACCGTTTGAAGGGAACGGCGGCCGAGGCTAATTTTCGCGGGAAGACCGGGACGATCGATCAGGTCTCGGCTCTCTCGGGTTACATGACGACCGCCGGTGGCGAACAGCTTGTCGTCTCGATCATTGTCAATAACGTGGGCGGTGTGGCCCGCACCCGAACTTCGCTGGCCGACGATATCGTCACGGCGTTAGCGAATTTTAATGGGAAGATCGATTGAGTTGCGAAGTTTCGATGTTGCGAAGTTTGGATGTTCTTAACATCGCAACTTCCTAACTTCGCAACTTCGCAACTCGCTAAACTCGCTTTACCAGCGGCTATCGCCGCCGTAGCCGCCCTGATTTCCGCCGTAGCCGCCACGGTCGCCGCGATCGCGGTCACGGCCGCCACCGCCGCCATAACCTCCGCCGCCACCGCCGCCGCGGTAACCGCCGCCACCACCGCCGCCGCGATATCCGCCGCCGCCGCGATCTTCGCGTGGGCGAGCTTCGTTGACGACCATGTTGCGGCCGTCGTATTCGGTGCCGTTGAACTGAGCGATCGCCGCGTTCGCATCGTCATCCGACGACATCTCGACAAATCCAAATCCTCGCGAACGTCCCGTTTCGCGGTCCATCACTACATTTGCCGAATCGACCGAACCGGCAGTTGCAAAGTGTTCATGCAGATCTTCGCTCGTCACGCGAAAAGACAGGTTACCGACGTATAATTTTGTTCCCATTTCACCTATGTCCGAAAGAAAGTAGAAGCAAAGAGGTAGGCAAACCGCAGGATCCTCAAAGAATTTCCCGTAATGCAGCGACGCGTTCCTTACCAAATAATCAAACTGCTTCTTAAACCAAATAACTACTCTCAGGACCGAACCGAAAAGCGCCGCATAAAGTAACCGGACGGAAAATATCCACGAGATATCAACGAGAGCTGGAAAACATGACGGAATTATGCCCGTTTTCAATAATTTAGGCAAGAGTTTTTTCATCGTGTTCTCACGCTGGACTTTCACACGCTGAAATCCGTTGACCTCGACCTCAAATTCCCATAATATTTGAACGAACCCCTTAGTTGTTGCAGCCATATCTTTTTCACCAGACCCGATCGGAGGAACATGATGACTAGTTGCAAGAACCTTCTCTTGGTCTTTGTTTTCTTGGCCCTTTTTTGTTCGGTCCTCGGTCGCCGAGCCGTCCGCGCTGAGAATCTCGTTTCCACGGTATCGATTACCGGCAGCCCCGATGGGCCGGAGGGTAATGCGGGCTTTACGAGCTTCAATTTTACGCTTACGCGAACCGGTGACCTCTCGACGCCTTGCACCGCCTCGTTCGAAACTCAGGACGGAACCGCGTTCGCCCCTGAGGATTACAACGCGGTAACCGGATCTGTTACATTTACGGCGGGCCAGGCTTCGGTTGTCGTTCCGGTCACTGTCATCGGCGATATCTATCTCGAATTTGACGAAAGCTTCCTGCTCAGGCTCACCGGCTCTTCGAACTGCGAGATCGGTACCGCCGGCGGCACTGCGTGGATCGACAATGAGGAAAACCCCGGAGTCCTTCATGGTGTCGAAGGCGATCTCGAAACCGTACCTAATGCTGCCTTGCGGATCAATGACGTCGTCCTGATGCGCCGACTGATCCTGGGGCTCGATGCGGTTCCGAATTCGTTTGTTTTTCAGAAAGCTGATATCAACGGCGATTGCGGCGACGGGCTCATTAATTCTGCTGACGTTTCCGTCCTGCGCCAATGGATATTGGCCGGAAATCAGCGCCGCGACAACTGCGGCCCGACCGGTCCGATAGCCGGAAATGTTACTATGGACCGTATCCGTGATGGTGGTTGACGCAGCCACCTTGTTTTCACCAGTCCGACCCGGAGGAACACGATGACCCGTTACAGAACCGCTCTCTTGGTTTTCGTTTTTTGCATACTTTTCAATTCGTTCGATGCGATCCGGGCCGGCTCCGCCGCTCGCACCGCTTCGATGGTTTCTATCTCGTTGCCCGGACCAGAAGGTGGCGAGGGCAGCGAGTTCTCGACAACGCCGTTCGTTTTCCGCCTTTCTCGCACAGGCGATCTTTCCGAATCTTGCACCGTCACATACGAAACACGCGAAGGCACAGCTTTCGCTCCCGAAGACTTCACTCCGGTGAACGCGTCCATCACGTTTGAACCGGGACGAAATTCTGCTCAGGTGACCGTTGCCGTTAAAGGCGACAGGTACCGTGAGGCCGAGGAGACCTTTTACCTCGCATTGGTTTCGGCGACCGGCGGCTGCTCGATCTCGGGATCTCCCGTCATAGCAACGATGATCGACACGTCGGGCGGATGGAACGATGGATGTGTCATTGGAATGGAGGGCGATGTCGGCAGCTACAACGCGGCACTCCGTGTGGATGATCTCGTACGCATTCGGAGACTCGTTCTTGGCTTTACGGATGACCTGCCACCCGGCCCGATCCCGGCTTGTGTTTTCCAGCTTGCGGACATTAATGGAGAATGCGGCGATGGCCAGATCAACAGTGCCGACGTGATCGTTCTGAGGCAATGGATATTGCAGGGATCGGTCCAAAAGCCGACGTGCGGCCCGACCGGCCCGCCGATCTAGCGTTTTTTCAGATATTCCTATCATCTTAAAACCTGTGTAACTTCTTATCCGTCGGTTCTGCCATTAGTTGGACGGCGACTGAGACGGCGTCGACCTGGTCGTCGTGTTTGCCTTGGGGGAAGCGGATGAGTTCGTTGACGAATGGTTTGATCCAGGCTCCGCGGACGAGTTTCAGTTTGCCGGCCTCGGCGAGGTGCGACCAGCTAAGGGCTCGGGTGAGTTTGTCGTTGATGACCGGAACGGGCTTGAATGAGAATTGCAGCAGGCCGCGGTCGCGACGCAGGTCCTGAATGATCGATTTGCAGTTCGACGAGTCCTCGATGCCGTGACGCGTACCGCGTTCTGTGCGGATCCGTTCCATGATAAACCGCCGCTGCTCGGGATACTCGATCCGCTCGCGGTAGCCGTCGGCGATGTATAGAAAGCCCATTTCGTTGAGAGCGACGCGAAAGCTGGCGGTGTAATCGGCCGTGGTCTTCGTCGAGATCGCAAGGTCGTAACCGCGAAACCAACGCAGCCCCGGCGGCGGCGTCTCGATAATATTCCGCAGCCATTCCCGCTTAAATATCGCCCCATCCGGCGGCGTCGGCTTCTGCTGATACAACGCCGAAAAGCCATACATCCCCAATTGCTCGCGGATCTTTTCGAGTTCCTCGAGATCAAACCTCTCCGGACAAAGCGGATCACCCGGCAACCGCCAATCGACTGGACCGACAATTGGACCGCGAGCGGCCCGCTCGCAAACACCGGTTCCTCCGGCGTTTTGGCGTTTTGCATTGATCGCTCTTGTCCCGCCGGAGGAACCGGCGTCGCAAGCAAGGAGGCTCGCGGCTTCAGTCATGGCATCCGCCGAGGATCCAGTAACAGGAATCGAGCCGCTTTCGGCCCAGTCAACGACGTGCGAATAAAGCCGCGGAAAGCCGATGGGTCTTGGTTTTGCTTTCACGGGTTCATCACTCGACTCCACACTCGGCTCCACAATGGACAGTCCGGAAGGCGGGTTTACCCCAGCGCTTTCGTCGTCGGCGATGGTGACGCGCGGGGGTAAACCCGCCTTCCCGACTGTCTGTGGTTGAGTTCGATCGCATATTTCGGCGGGTTTTTCACTTGCGGATTGTGACCCAGTCGCTATCGCTCCCGGTTCTGACAGGTCGCCGGCGATCACCATGCCGACCTCGGCTATCGCCGGCAGATCGAGAATATCCCAATGCTCGCCGCCTTCGTTCATTTGTTTGATGAGGCGGCCGGCGAGGTCATCTTCGTGCCAGCGGGTTTGGATGAGGATCATTCTGGCTTCGGGTTCGAGGCGGGTGTAGAGGTCGTCGGTGAACCAGTTCCAGACGCGTTCGCGATAGGTTTCGCTCTCGGCCTGGGCACGGCTCTTTATCGGGTCGTCGATTATCACGAGATCGCCGCCAAATCCAGTGACGCCGCAGCCAACACCAACCGCCCGCACTCCGCCGCCCAGCGTCGTGCCCCATTGGGCGGCAGTGTTGATCGGGCGTTGGCGTGAGAATGGGAAGAGCGAGTCAGTGCCGCCTGCGGAAGCGGGCGGTTGAAGCCCTGCTTCGTTAGGCCCGCAAGTGCATCCCGCACTTTTACGTTTTGCACGGGTCGCGTTTTTATTCGAGCCGCAAACGTCGCAGTGTAAACCACCCGCTACCGCAGGTGGTTCTGACTCAGACGCCGCGTTCGGCAGCGACGCCAGATCGTCGCAGATCACGCTTTTTATCTTTCGCGAGAACGTATTTGCAAGCTCCTGGCCGTAGCTGGCGAGGATGATCTTCATCTTGGGATCGCGACGCAAACGCCACGCGGCGTAGCGGACGGTGACGAGTTCGCTCTTCCCGTGACGCGGCGGCATAAAGATCATCAGCCGTTTGCTGTCTCCGATCGTCAGGCGGTTCAGGTATTCGTAAATGGCAAGCTGGTGACGCCAATCCCATGTCATCTCAGGCGAGATGCGTTGGAGCCAAGTTTGGAAATTCTCGTATTCAGCCAAAGCCAGAGCCTGGCGGTGGGCGACCGGACCACGAGCGGCTCGCTCGCAGACGTCGGTTCCCTTCAAGCTCGCGGATCCAGTCGGTTCACACGCAAGCGAGCCGCTTGTGGTCCGGTCTGTCCAGCCGAACTCCGCGATCCAGCCGGGGCGTTTTCCGGTGCCGTGTTTTCGTGCGTATAGGATGCGGCGGGAAAAGTCGTGAAAGCCTAATTCGCGCATTTCAGCTTCGATCTTGTGGTGAGAGCGGCCGTTGTATTTGATGAACAGCTCGCGGCAGGCAGCTATTTTGGCGGCGTTGAGGATGTATTTATCGATCTTTGGTTTTTCGCTTGCAGATGTCATATTTGTATGATAGTTTGTAATAGTCGTACGATTTCCAAGCAAAACGATGCCGATCTGGCACGGCATTGCCTGTTATCGTCGTACAGTAAGACAAATGCGTGAGAAACGGAAGTACGTTTTGCCGGAAATGATCTATTATGCTGAATATGTATTGTTTTTCCGGTTTTGCCGATTCACGTTTCACCGAACCCTTTTTCCCGCTTAGAGCGGCAGTAATTCAACAGATAAACCACAAAAGAGATATGAACAGCACACAACGAACGTTGGATTCCATTGCATCGCGTCCTAAACTCCGCCTTTCTGAGGTCGAACGCCTCATTCGCCTGAAGCGGATCATAGTTCCACCACTCGCACGACGCACACTCGTAGGAATGTGCGAGGACGGCACATTTGAACACGCTCCACGCCGCAAAGGCGGCGAGCACTATCTGATCTATGAGGATTCATTCCTAAAATGGGTCCAGAGCCTTGATGGGTAGAGGGATAGTAACCACGAAATAACACGAAAAGACACTAAATAAGAACAAGTTGGTGCACGATCCTGTGCCGCGCACATTCTTCTTTTTGTGTCCTTTTTGTGCTATTTCGTGGTTACTTATCTTCTCTTCATAAATTCTTCAGAAAAACTTCATAACTTCCTAAAGATTCAATTTTCTACTTCGTTCAAACTCGCTGTCAGACCGGAAAAAACAATTGTTTACGAGACGGACCTTCGCTCGGTGATTCGAGATTTTATGACAGCCAAACGGCAGAGAGAGATCGTGGTCGAGTTTGAGATGTTGAAACGGGTCCGAAAACGCGCCAAAACCGTGCTCGCCGAATGCGGCCAGTGCGGCGTTTCGACGGATCTCGTCCTGATACAGGACGCGGCCGCGTTATTTGAATTGGAGACCGACGAGCTGCTGAGGTTTGCCGCCCAAAACGGCTGCCACTATCAGATCCTCGTCGACGGAGCCATTTACCTTTGCGTTGTGTCGCTGCTTGACCGAATGAAAGCAAAGAACCAACGCCTATTAGCATGAGGAGCCATTACGTAGTTTTGAGGAGTGTAGATATGAGAAACCATTATTATCGCAAGGAAAATTTATTGTTCAAACAACCGGGCAGAACCGCCATTCAACGCGTAAGCGCGACTTTCTCGATCGCACTCTTTATGCTGTTCAGCCTCGCGGCGATGGTGGCAGCTCAAATTGTCGAGCAGCAGCCAAAGAACTGGAGCGACCTTGCTTCCGCCTCGCGGCCGCAAGAGATCGATGCCGTGCTGGCTGCTCCGGGAACGATGTACGCGGTTACCGAGGACCATGCATCTGATCACTTTCAATGCCGCAACACCGGGAACGGTCTCGAGCGATGTTGCGATCACGGGACTCGGCGGCGGCGAGATCATTGTTGGGATCGACGTCAGGCCATCGACCGGTGAACTTTACGCATTTGGTCTCGCAGGCAGCGGCGGCCCGCGAACCGGCCGTCTGCTCAAACTGAATCCTACAACGGGCGCTTTGACACTCGTCGGAGCTGCTTCATTCAGCACAACGCTCGCGGATACTGAATATTGTGGTTTCGATTTCAATCCAGTAACGGATGAGATCAGGGTGACCAACCGTTCGCAGCAGAACATGCGCGTCAATCCGACGACCGGGGCGTTGATAGCTACTGATACGAACCTTAGTATTTCGGGTATAAATGACATCGCTTATGACCGAAACACAAGCGGCGGCAGCGCGACCACGCTGTTCGCGTACGATTTTTCTAACGATATTGTCGGCCGCATCGGCGGAGTTGATGGCAGCCCTTCGCCGAATGGCGGTGTTTTCACGGCGGTAGGATCATCGGGCCAGTTGCTGCTGGACGCTGTATATTTTGACATCGACGCAGCCGGAAACGCCCGCTTGGTGGACAAAGGAAAACTTTATTCCGTAAATCTCTCAACAGGAGCCGCGACGCTGCAGGGCACAATTGGCTCCGGGCCGAACTTTCGCGGCATGACCTCGGCTCCGCCCGATCCAGCGTCGTTTACCGGAACGGCAGGATCGGATACTATCTCGATCGTCCGCAGCGGTGCGAACGTCGTCGGTACTGGCGTTTCCGGCGGAACGGTGACGATCCCGCTCGCCAGTCTGACGCAGATCGATGTTGATGGACTCGGCGGTGCCGATACGATCACTGTCGATTTTTCCGGCGGCGGCTTCGGCATCCCCGTGAACGTGAACGGCGGAGCACCTTCAACATCGCCGGGCGACCGTCTGATCACAAAGGGCGGCAATTTCGGCATCGGTTTAAGTATTCCCACTAACGGCCACGATGGCCAGCTGCAATACGCGGGCGGCTCGACCGGCTTGTCTTCGATCTTTTACACGGGTCTCGAACCGATCGATGAACTCAACGTCGTAACGGATTTCGACATCAGTGCGACCAATGGCCTCAACTTTATCAACATCGTAAATGGCCCGGTGGTTCTCGGAACCCAGACGACCCAGGTCAATGATGGCGCGGTTCTATTCGAGCTCGTTAACTTTGCAAACAAGACGAACGTCACGATCAACGCCCTCGACGGCAGCGATCAGATCGCCATTAACAACAGCCTTAAGGGTGTCGGACTCACATCATTGACGGTCAACGCCGGGAATGGCGACGATCAGTTCAATATCAACGGGCCCGGCATCGTAAGCGGAACTTCGTATACGTTCAACGGCGAGAGCGATAATGATTTCTTCTCTGTCTCAGGTGGATTGCTCGGTGGTCCGATCACCGTTAACGGCGGCATCCACACAGGCGGCACGCCGTCAACATCGGACAGATTGACAGTCAACGCCGCCGCGTCGAACGTGACAAATACAGGTACGCAGCTACAGTTCTCGGGCGGCGGTGCGATCTCTTACAACACGCTCGAACAGATCAATCTCAATAATCTCAATACGCTCAGTGACAGCGGAACCGGCGGGGCCGACTCATACTTATTAACCAAACCAACGGCATCGGAATTTCGCTCCATCGTGAACGGTGGCACCGAGGTAAACTTTACGAATCCTGTTGCCGTAGTCGGCGGTCAATATTTCGCCAACCCCTCGGGCGGCGGTGACACGTTGACCATCGACAACACGGGCCGAATCGTCAACCTTCGCGTTGCGTACAACGCGAGTACGGGCACCGATTTTCTAAACGTATTCGGCAATCCGGGCAGCCCAATCGCTCGTGAAAGCTTTATTGCCGCAACCTCCGACGCGGGCAGGCTCGTGGTCGATCCGGACGGAAATTTGGGATTCCTAAAAACCACAGTTGCCGCCGCAAACGGCGATGAACTCGACGTCAGCTTCAATGGCCTCGAGCCGGTAATAACAGATGTGCCTTCAACTATTTTCGACTTCTGTATGTCGGCAAGTATTGATAACGCATCCATCGCCGCCGATGGCACGTTGGTCAACGGCGCACAATCGGCCCTTGTCTTTTCCGGGTCGAGCACATTCAATAACACACGATTTACGAATAAAGGTACCGCGACGTTTTCGGGATTCACCTCGCCCGACGGCATGGTTTATTCGGTAACTGCATTGGCTCCCGCAGGGTTGACGAATGTAGAGTTCTACGGTTTCCTACCGCCCGGACTTGGAGTTGACGATGCTCCGGGAAGTTTATCAAACGTCGATTTCGTAAGTATTGGCGAGTCCACGAATGCGGCCCGCACGCCGATGTTCACCTACTCGTCTGTCACGCCTTCGGTCGTTGATATCACGGGCTTGCCGCAAACAATGAGAGTTGGCACGGCGGAACTGCTAGGCTACGTGGGAACCCCGGCAAACAATGACGTCGCGACTGTCGTTGACAACACCGCGGCGGTCAATCCGGCACATGTAACGGGCCTGTTGACAGAGGGAGCTTTCTACAAACGGAACGGCGGCGTCGGATTCGGCGGCGAACTTGGCCCGGACATGAGCTTCCACGGGCTTGGCGGTACGCCATTCCCGCTGATCCTTGACGGCAACGATCCGTCAACGATCCCGGGCGATCGGCTGGTTTACGACGGTCCGGTCCCGTTCACGAACACACCGACCGGACCAGCTGCGGGCGATATTACCGCCGCTGGCGTGATCGGCGTTCGGTATGCGAGGTACGAAAAAGTCCAAGGCGTAAAAGATTCAAGCACCACGCTGGTTTCAAGCGGCTCACCGACGTTCTTCGGTGCTCCGGTCACGTTCACCGCGACTGTTACGCCTGCCCTTCCGGGAGTTGTCCCGACCGGAACCGTCAATTTCAACGACGGAGCAAATCCGATCGGTTCGTGTCAGAATGTTGCACTCAACGGCTCGGGCGTTGCCGCGTGCACGGTCAGTACCCTGAGCGTCGGAGTACATCCGGTGACCGCAGTGTACAGCGGAAGTGCGAATCATAACCCGAGCACCTCAAACGTGCTGAATCACGTCGTGATCAAAGCTAACACGATCACAACCATCACGGCCGACACACCGGATCCGAGTGTTGTCGGGCAGAATTACACGGTAACTGTTGCCGTCGCACCGGTCGCTCCTGGTGCCGGAACTCCGACTGGTAATTTCTTGGTCTCAGATGGAACGAACGCGTGTTCGATCATTCTTCCGGCGACGAGTTGCCAGCTCACGAGCTTTACGGCTGGTGCCAAGACGCTGACGGCGACGTATTCGGGTGACGGTAACTTTAACGGCAGCGTCTCGGCGACAGCACCGCATACGGTCAACCCTGCGAATACGGCAACGGCCGTTCAGACGTCGATCAACGCACCGAACTATGGTTCGACTTTGACGGCGACGGCGACGGTTGTGGCGGTTGCACCTGGCGGCGGGGTTCCGCAGGGGACTGTTAACTTTAATGATGGCGGTTTTGCGATCGCGGGCTGCCAGAATGTGGCATTGAACGCGCTGGGAGCGGCGGTTTGTACTTCGACGCAGCTTCCGGCGGGAGTTGGAAAGGTCGTTCAGGCTGTGTACGCGGGAAATGCGAACTACAACGGTTCGAACGGCTCGGCTACGCAGACGATCGGCAAGGCACCGCTGAATGTCCAGGCTTCTTCGCATACGGTGACGTATGGTGATGCGGCTCCGGTGGTTACTTCGACGATCACGGGCTTTGTGCTTGGTGAGACGTCGGCGGTGCTGGGAACTCAGCCTTCGTGCTCGACGACTTACACGCAAGGCTCGCCGGTTTCGGGATCGCAGTATCCGACTAGCTGTTCGGGTGGGGTTTCTAACAACTACTCGTTAAACTATTTGAACGGCACGGTCACGGTCAATAAGAAAGCTTTGACAGTGACGGCTGATGCTAAGACGCGGGCTTACGGAGCAGCGAATCCGGCATTGACGGCGACGCTTTCTGGCTTTATCGGAGCGGACAATGCCGGAAACAGCACGACCGGAACGGCAGGGCTCTCGACGACAGCAACGGCAACTTCACCCGTCGGAAACTATCCGATCACGGTGACGGTTGGAACGCTCCAATCGGGTAACTACTCGTTCGCGACATTGACGAACGGCGTGCTGTCAGTAACGGCGGCTCAGCTTACAGTAACTGCGGACAATCAGTCGAGAGTGTTTGGCGCGGCAAACCCGGCTCTGACATTCCAGATCACCGGGTTCCAGAACGGCGACGGCCCGGCTGTGGTGACTGGAACACCGAACGTCTCGACCACCGCCAATGCAAGCTCGTCGCCCGGAACATATCCGATCAGCGTGGCTCAGGGAACGCTTGCTTCGCCGAATTACACGTTCGCAACGGCTAACGGAACCCTGACGGTGACGATCGCTTCGACGACGACCACCATCACGAACATTACGGCCCTCGGAACGCCGACACAGGTCGGACAGAGTTATGCCGTGAACTGGTCCGTGACACCGGTCGCTCCGGGAGCCGGAACGCCGCTTGGACAGGTTGTCGTCAATGACGGCGTCGGTGCCGGATCGACGTTCTGTACTGCTCTCGTCTCAGCGGGCACGTGCAGCCTCACTTCCACGACGAGCGGAGCGAAGACGATCACCGTGACCTATGGCGGCGATACGAACTTCACCGGAAGTTCAGCGACGACGAGTCACACGGTCGTCAACGGCCTGACGGGCAACGTCAAGCAGTTCATCGCCTTCGGAACGAACACGAATCTCGCAGGCGTTACGATGACTCTGCTCAACACCGGAACCCAGCAGGCAGTGACCACAACAACTGATGCGAACGGCAACTACTCGTTCTCGACCGCACTCGGACAGAGCTATACCATTACTCCGAGCGGACTGGGCAAAGCGTTCGAAGCGACGAGCAGAACCTACACGAACGTCGCCGGAAACATCTCGGGTGCGGACTTCATCGCCTATGATGTTCCTGGACCGAATGCCATCCCGAGAAGTGCACGTGTTTCGAGCCAGATCGCGACACAGGGCCAGCCTGTGACCGTTCCGGTGCTGATCACGACGACCGGAGTCGAGACGAAGGTCTCATTCTCGGTCGAATACCCGACGGGCCCGCTCGGAGTCCCGACGGTCACGTGCGGCACGGGAGCAGTCAACTGCACCCTCACCGTCGACAACTCGCTCGCAGGCAAGACCGGCATCACCGTGACGCCGTTCAACTCGAACCCGATCCCGGCCGGAACGAGAGAACTCGTGAAGATCACCTTCCCGACACAATCCAACCCGGCAACGAGTGCGGCGATCAAATTCGGCGACTTCCCGACGGCCAAAGACGTCAGAAACGCTGAGAACAACCCGCTCCCAATGCTCTACTGGACCGACGGCCTGGTCTCCTTCACGGGCGGAACGCTGCTTGACGGAGCCACTATCTCGGGCCGAGTGACCACCTCAGCCGGCCAGGGCCTCAGAAACGCCACGGTAACCCTGATCGACACGGCTGGCGGCAGAAGAACGACGATCACGAGCTCATTCGGCAACTACCAGTTCGAAAACCTCGAACTCGGCCGAGACTACATGCTCGTCGTGACCAGCAAACGATTCCGCTTCCCAACACGGATCGTAACTCTCGACGGCAACCTCACGGATGTCGTCCTGGTCGGGCTGGAATAACGCGATCGCACGATCGCTAGACCAAAGGCGGGCTTTCGGGCCCGCCTTTTTCTTTTGGGGGACGTACGCTTTCGTACATTCACCGGAGCGGGCAAATGCAAGACTTAGAATAGCCAGCTCTCCTCGCATGTATTCGTAATGACCGAGATCGAGCCGGAAAAATTAAAAATGAGCCATCACCAACAAGCAATCCATGAATTCACTAACGCGATGCCGCTCTCGCGGCGGCACATACTCGAACACGATGGCGCCCAGTATATTAATCGCGACCTGAGCCTTCTCGAGTTCTTCAGGCGCGTTTTAGAGGAAGCTCAAGATCCGTCGCAGCCGCTGCTCGAGCGTCTAAAATTCATATCGATCTTATCGAGCAACCTGGACGAATTTTTTATGATCCGCGTTTCCGGCCTTAAGGAACGGCAGGACCGCGAGTCTGCTCGTCCGGCGGTCGCCGAGGATACCGAAGCCTTGTTGTCGGCGATCAGATCTCGAATCGAATCTCTGGTTGATGATCAAATGGCTTGCCTTCGCGACGAGATCTTGCCAGAGCTGAGCGATTCCGGCGTGGTTCTGGCTGATATTTCCGGGCTATCTTCTTCGGATCGCGAGCATCTCGACAAATATTTCTGCTCAGACATCTATCCGCTGCTCACGCCGCAGGCGGTCGATCCGACGCATCCATTTCCATATATTTCGGGCGGCAGCGTGAATATCGGGCTGTTCGCAAATCCGCAGATCGATTACCGGGCGGCACGTAAATTTGAGAACAAACCTGACGAATTCTTTGTACGGATCAAGATCCCGCCGTCGGTTCCCGCGTTCATTCCGCTACCGGAAAAACGCGATCATTTTGTCCGCGTCGAAGACCTAGTGACAGCTAACATAGCTTCGCTTGTGCCATCGGCGAGTCCGCGTGACTGTCACCTTTTCCGCATCACACGCGACGCCGACATCGAGGTCCGCGAGGCCGAGACCGAAGACCTGCTTGAGGCGATGGAGGAAAATCTGAAGCTCCGCAGGTTCGGCGATGTGGTTCGGCTTGAGGTCTCGTCGTCCATGCCGGACCGGATGGTCGAGCATTTGAGCGATTCGTTGAATATCGAGCTGATCGACGTTTACACGATCGATGGCCCGCTGAACGCGGCCTCGCTTTTTGATATTTACAAGGTCGACCGACCCGAACTGAAGGACGCGCCGATCCGCGAGACGATGCCGCCGCAGCTTGAGGCTGCCGGGTCGATGTTCGACGCGATCAAGGCGAACGACATTCTGCTCCATCATCCGTACATGCCGTATTCGATCGTGACGAAATTTATTGAGGCGGCTGCCGAAGACCCCGACGTGCTCGCGATCAAGATGTGCCTGTACCGCATCGGAGCCGATTCGCCGATCGCTCCTCTGCTGATCAAGGCAAGCGAACGCGGCAAACAGGTGACCGTGCTGATCGAGATCAAAGCCCGGTTTGACGAGGAAAACAACATTGAATGGGCCAAAAAGCTCGAGCAAGCTGGCGTTCACGTCGTTTACGGCATGATCGGGCTGAAAACGCACTGCAAAACCACGCTTGTCATCCGCTGCGAAGACGGCGTGCTCAAACGCTATGTCCACGTCGCGACGGGCAATTACAATCCGGTCACGTCGGCGTTCTACACGGACCTCAGCCTGATGACGTGCCGTCCTGAGATCGGCGAGGATGCGACCGAACTTTTTAATTATCTGACGGTGTATTCGAAGCCGGATTCGTTCAAACAGCTCGTCGTCGCACCGCTTTACCTTCGCCAGAAGATGGTCGAGCTCATCTGTCGCGAAGCCGAACACGCTGCCGCCGGACGCCCCGCACGCATTATCGCCAAGATGAACCGCCTCGCTGATTCGCATCTGGTTGACGAGCTCTATCGGGCTTCTCAGGCAGGTGTCGAGATCGATCTGATAGTTCGCGGAATTTGTACTCTGCGGCCCGGCGTTCCGGGTTTGTCTGAGAATATTCGAGTTCGCAGTGTCGTTGGGCGGCTGCTGGAGCACAGCCGTGTTTACCATTTCGAGAACGGCGGCTCGCCTGAGGTTTTTACCGGAAGCTCCGACTGGATGCCGCGAAATCTCGACCGCCGCGTGGAAGTTTTGACACCGGTTCACGATCCGGCGATACGAAATTATTTGACGAACGAATTTCTCTACGCCTATCGCCGCGACAACACGAAGGCCCGCGAACTGCAGAGCGACGGCAGCTACGCGGCCATCGAGCGGCAGCCGGGCGACGAAGATTTTAACAGCCAGCTTTACTTTCAACCGGCCGCGAACGTTCTGCGCTTCGACGCTGCGAGCTAAATCTCGTTTTTCCAAGGGGGAATATATGAAGAACCGATCTCAACGTACACTTATTTTTCTCAGTATTTGCGCGATCTCGATAGCCGCAGCCTTTGCTCAGAAGTCCGATGACAAGGCGAAAATGGACGGCATACCGGTCATTTGGGAAGCGGTTACAGTCGCCGAGCAGGACACACTGGCTGGCCCGGGCGGGGAGGCTTTGAGGCCGGATACGTCGTCGATCACGTTCGTGAGCGAGGAAAAAGGTGGATTTTCGACCAAGTACAAGGTCAAGGATGCTAAGGGCAACAGCTGGGTCGCGAAAGTCGGACCGGAAGCTCAGTCCGAGACAGCTGCGGTTCGCCTTGTTTCCGCCCTTGGCTACAAAACTGACATCAATTACCTAGTTCCGGAGCTCACTATCGAGGGCAAAGGCACGTTCCAGAACGTTCGCCTCGAAGCCCGTCCAGATGACGTAAAACGGCTGGGAACGTGGTCCTGGAAATCAAATCCGTTCATCGGAAGCAAGCCTTTTCAGGGCCTCAAGATCATGATGGCTCTGCTGAACAATTGGGATATGAAGGAGGACAACAACGTCATCCTCAGCCGCGGCGACCAGCGTTTGTACGCGATCAGCGATCTGGGCGTGGCGTTCGGCAAAACCGGCAGCAACGGCTTGCCTTTGTTCTGGCGAGTCGGCCGCAGCCGTAACGATCCGGAGCAGTACGCGGAATCGGAATTCGTAAAACAGGTAAAAAGCGGCAAGATCACGTTCGCATTCAACGGCAAAAACGACGGCTCGCTCGGCGATGTAACTTCGGCGGACGGCCGCTGGCTCGCTGATCTGCTCATAAAGCTTTCGGACAAGCAGATCGAAGATGCTTTCCGTGCGGCGAACTATTCCGATGCCGACGTGAAACTGCTCGCGATGACCGTCAAAAGCCGCATTCGAGCATTGGACCTCGCGACCGGCGGTTCCGCAAGCGACACGGCCGCAGATAACGCAACCAAAGGAAATTAGGCCATGAAACTCAGAATATTCTTCTCGATATTGGTTTTGGCCGCCGCTTCCGTTCTGGCGGTTTCGGCACAGCGTCCGGTTTTGTGGGAACGGCAAAATATTCGCGGCACCGACCTTTTCCTCGGCCCCGGCGGCAAAGAAATGCAGCCTGACCTGAGCCGCATCACGTTTCTAAAAGAAGAAAAAGGCGGGCATTCGAAGAAGTTTCGGATCAAAGACGGTTCCGGCGACACGTGGGTCGCGAAGGTCGGCGACGAAGCTCAATCGGAAACTGCAGCGGTCCGCCTTCTCGCTGCTTTAGGCTATAAAACCGAGATCAATTATCTCGTTCCGCGGCTGACCATTCCCGGAAAAGGAACGTTCACGAACGTCCGTCTCGAAGCCCGCCCGAGCGATGTCGATCGCGGCAAGGAGTGGAAATGGGGCTCAACGCCGTTTGAAAACACACGCGAAATGAAGGGTTTGATGCTGATGATGGCGTTTCTCAACA
Source organism: Pyrinomonadaceae bacterium (assembly GCA_047600985.1). Classification (GTDB taxonomy): domain Bacteria; phylum Acidobacteriota; class Blastocatellia; order Pyrinomonadales; family Pyrinomonadaceae; genus OLB17. The sequence continues at coordinate 2,793,101 of JASGKA010000002.1, forward strand.
ACTGGGATATGAAAAGCGCGAACAACGTGATCATAACCGACGGCGACGAAAAGCAATACGTCATCAGCGACCTCGGCGTGTCGTTCGGCAAGACCGGCAGCAACGGCTGGCCGCTGTTTTGGCGTATCGGTCGAAGCCGAAACGATCCGGACGGCTATGCCAAGTCAAAATTCCTCAAACCTACCGAAAAAGACAAGGTCCGCGTGGAATTCAACGGGAAAAATCGCAGCCGGATGAAGGATTTCCACATCGCCGACGCCCGCTGGCTGGCTGATCTACTGCTGCAGCTTAGTGACAGACAGATCCGCGATGCTTTTCGTGCGGCTAACTATTCGCAACGTAACATCGACCTTCTCACCCGCACGGTCAAGGACCGAATTTCACAACTCAACCGTGCTTCCATCTATGGACGAACGGCCCAACGACAATGACCAAAAAACCATCACCAAAACGTCTGACCGCGGCCTTAATGGCCGCAGTCATTTTTTCAACCATCGCATTTATCGGAACCGCAGCCGTATTTTCGCAAACAAATACGCAAAAGAACGCAGCGGTTCAGAAAACACCGCCTGCCGAAAATCCACTTATCCCGTCGGCCGAAGCTGACGCTCCGACCGAAGTTCACCTGCCGGTGACGGGAACATTCGATATCATCAAACGGCTCTTGCTGGCAGTGTTTTTGTCGGGAATTCTCGCATTTCGCCCGCGGAAGAACGTTCCGCTGTTTCGCCGGAGTCTTTACGTTTCGCAATCGCAGATACTTCTCGCGGTCGTCGCGGCGGCTTTGATGATGATCGTTGGCGATAATGCGGCCCGAGCGTTCGCGATTTTTGCGGCAGCCTCACTGGTCAGGTTCAGGACGAACATTCGTGACCCGAAAGAGATCACAGTGCTGCTGATCAGCCTCGCACTCGGCCTCGCGTCGGGCTTCGGGCGCTGGGATCTGGGCGTGGCGTTGTGTCTGTTTTCGCTCGCGTTGCTGTGGCTGCTGGAGTACAACGAATCGGAACAGTCCTTCCGCTCGATGGAGATAACCATCAAGAGCCGCAACCCCGAACGCACGCAGCACCTGCTCAAAACCATCTTTAACAAGCTCAAGATCGACGCCGAGGTCCGCGAGATCATCCCGGCTGACGAAGAGAAACCCGTCGGTTCGATCACATATTACCTGAATCTGCCGATCGCCCTGGGAACCGATCACCTCAGCGACCGCATTCTCGCAGCGGACCCGGAAAACACCGAAGGAATTCAGTGGTCTAAAACAAAAAGTGCCGCCGATATCTATGTATGATCGGCGGCCCTCAATTCGTATTTTGTTAGCAATTATTTTGGCTGATTCGCGGAAGCTGAAGTTCCAACCGCGGCGGCGGCCGTCTTCGCAGCTTCCTGCTTGGCGGCAAAATCGTAAACGAAATCCTTCTGAGCACCGTGGCCCCAGCTTGAGTAGAAATCGTAATTCTTCATCTCTTTGTAAGCCTGATCTATGCCCCAGCCGTATTTGGTCATGCGGTAAGCGGCGGCCGTGATGCCCGTGCGATGGCGTCCGCCGGCACAGTGTGCGAAGAAAACGCCGACCTCGGGATCATTCGCGAGCTTTAAAAATTCCTCGATGTGCTTCGGATCAGGATACGATCCGTCCGCCATCGGTATATTTATGTATCTCAAGCCCGCGGCTTCAGCCTCCACCTTTTCCCAAGGTTTCGGGTCATCCTGCAGGTCGATCACCGTTTGAACTCCCAAAGCTTTCAACGCCGCAAACTGCCCTTTTCCTTCCTTCGGACGAGCTCCGCGATAGTAATGTTCGTCCATCTGGCCGAAATTATCTATCTTGATACCCGGAAAGTCCTTGCTCGGCGAGGTCTGGCTAAAAGCCGTCGCAGCAAAAATGATCGTCAATACAAAAAAAGGTGTAAGAATACGGGCGAGTCTTGAAACCATCGGCTTTCTCCAGTTCTGACCGCTGATCGCGATCGGTAAGGGTAACTTTCAAAAGTGATGGTTTGTCCGAGCGAAGTTTCGTTCGCTCAGATATTTAGAATACTGCAATTGCCCAGAAGTTGCACCCGATTTTAGACGTACTTAGGCCTGGAATGAGGTCTCGGATTTGGCCAGATCTCCGTTCCTCGGAACCCGTGAATAGACAGTTGTGCCTGAGCCGGGTTCGGTTTCGATGAGGAGCGTGCCGCCCATTAGAGCGGTGCGTTCTCGCATTCCGATGAGGCCGAGGCGGCCGGTCGGGCTGGGCCGTTCGTCGTCGGCGATCTCAAAACCGCGGCCGTTGTCCTCAATGATCAGGTCGAGGCGGTCTTCGCGAAAATCGAGCAGGACATTCACGCTCGTTGCCCCGGCGTGTTTGAGAATGTTGTTAAGGCCTTCCTGGACGATACGGTAAAGATTGGTTTCCATCTCCGGCGTAAGGCGTTCGCCTTCGGCATTATTTGAGTGGAATTCGGCGTGAATGTTGTACGTATTAGACCATTCGCGGACAAAGCTCGCCAGAGCATCGCGAAGCCCCAACGCATCGAGTTCGGTCGGTCGAAGCTCCCATGCCAGGAAATTCACGTCGATATCGATATCTGCGGCGTAGCTTTGAATGTCCTCGAGATCCTTGCTCAGTGCGACATGGCCGTTGGTTTTGCCGCGTGCCGACTCGACCTTTAGGCGAAGTGCGGTAAGCCGCTGGCCGAGCTGATCGTGCAGGTCGCGGGCAATGCGGTTGCGCTCGGATTCCTGGGCTTCGACAATGCGGTGCATGATCTCGCTATCACGCACGGCCTTGTCGGCCTGACGCCGCATAGTGATATCGCGTGCGATCTTCGAAGCACCGATGATCTGCTCGTCAGCATCGCGAACCGGCGATATCGTGAGCGAAACGTCGACGTGCGAGCCATCTTTGCGAACGCGTGTCGTCTCGTATGTATCGATCTTCTCACCGGAAATGATGCGGGCGAGGATCTTTTTTTCCTCGTCGGCGCGGTCTTTTGGAAGCAGAAATTCGACGTTTTTGCCGATCACCTCTTGCTGTTCATAGCCGTAGAGCTTCGAAGCTCCGGTATTCCAGCTCAGGATGCTTCCGGTCAGATCGATGCTGATCACGGCATCGCGGGTCGTTTCGACGATCGTTGCAAGTTTGCCCAGTTCGAGCTGAGCAAGCTTTCGGTCAGTTATATCGAGCGCAAATATCGAAAGCCCGCCATTGTCGAGCGGAATGAACCGAGCAAAGAAATAGCGGTCGAACGGCGGATAATACGATTCTAGTTCGATCGTCCGCCGCGTCTCCATCGCTTCGGTCAGGGCGTTTCCAAGTTCGGTACCTTTCGCCTGCGGGAAAACGTCGAAGATATGCGATCCGATTATCTCGGATTCCGGGACGCCCTGAAATGTGAAAAGGCTCAGTGCCGAATCGTTAAGATACGTGAACCTCATGTCCCTGTCGACCGACATGAACGAATCTTTCAGGGCTTTTAATACGAGCCCAAGGCTTTTTTCGCCTTCGGCCGCGACATCGGCCAATTCCCTAGCTTTGGCATCGGAGCGTCCGATATCACGGGCGTTCCACCAGAGCAGCGATATCAGGATGATGATCTCGGTGAGCGTTCTGAGAGCGGTACCGAATTCCGTGTCGTAAAGGCCCGCTTTTTGACCCGCTACTCGCAGAAAACCGAGTAATAGCGAGATCAAAACTACGGGAATGAGCAAACGGCGAAACATCAGGCCGCCGGCGTCTTCGCGAATCAGCACTGAAACGAATCCCGCCTCAGGAACTTCTGCGGCGATCCCGATACCGAGAATTGCTATGAACAGCGCCGTCTGCAGTGCGATGCCCGTATAGATCGCGACCGAATAAAGCTGATTCGCACCAAATAGATAGCCGACGAGCGAGAGCGAGGCAATGAACAGCGAAACGATACCGAGATTTCCCGCGATACGCCGCCATTTTGTACCGAAGGTGCACAGGATGACCGCTGCGCCGATGCAGCTAAGGGAAGTTGACGCAGGCATTCCCATACGGCCCGGAACCGAATCCCCGCGTCCGCCAGGCGAATCGTGAAAAAGCAACGTGTCGATCCGGAAATCAAGTCCGGTCAGGTGCTGGAGTAAGGTAAGAAACGCGACCCCGAAAACAACAGCTCCCAGAATGCGGACGATCACATCGAAGCGGCGCGAAAACGAGAGCAAAATTAGACTAATTCCGGCGAGCATTACGACGATCGCGGTATTCGCCTTGATCTCGATAGCAGTCCTCAGCGGGTCGCGAAAGCCGTCGATGTCGAATATCCACCCGCACGTGCTCATCAGCCCACCAAGTGCAGCAAAAGCCCCGGCAGCCCGCGTCGTTATACGCAGGTATCTGTGATGAGGGTTTGCCAGAGAGCTCATGCTTCGATTCTAGCGGAAATCCTGCATAAATGAACGAAAAATGAGAGGCAGAGCCGGCCAAAGCTCAAACCTCTCGAAGTTCGCATCGCCGGTCATCGACAAACGGCGAACAAATTTTTGAGAACCGGGCAGCAGCATTTCCGCCCTTTTACAAAGAAAAAATCACGAGTACGGTGTAAGTTTAGCCGTCTCGGGATCGTCCGAATGTACGGCACTATACGTTTGTGGTGAGAATTTCCAAAAATATCTTTTTTACCAGGTTAAAGGCGAGCCCAACCTTGAACATATGGTTTTCTGCCGGCGTGAAACTTGACACTCAAAGGCAGGGAACGTATATTCAGAGTTTCGGTTTATTGTGATTCTGGCACAAATTCGCCGCACAACACGCCGTCAAGCCGTCCTAGCTCAGTTGGTAGAGCATTCGATTCGTAATCGAAAGGTCGTCGGTTCGACTCCGATGGACGGCTCCATTATTTTCAGTAGTTTACGGGCACCTTTACAGTGCCCGTTTTCTATTGCACACATCGAAATTCCGCCGTTATTTTTTGTCGCCTGACAGATAAAAGATGTTTGACCTCGAACGAAAAGTGTTGATACTGGAGCTCTTCCATATGATCAAGCTACACGAATAGCGTTACACCTACCTTAATTTTTGCTCCACTACGATGGCGATTTTCGAGAGCCTTACGGTTCAATGACCTTCCTATGTTTCTTAAAAACGCCCCATGTTTGCTGGCTTCTTGCTCCTGCCGATGAGGATCGGTGAACACATCCTCTCAATATTTCCTCGCTCGCTCTGGAGAAAGCTTTGTTGCGATATTGTTACGAACGATGCTGCCTATCGAATGTCGTTTCGCTGAATTTGCTAGCTTACATTTTTAACCCAATTCGCATGTTGAATTTCTGATGTCACGGCATCGCCGGGTTGATTTTTAGCTTATTCGGAGGATCTTATGTTATCTCGGTTTGCATTTGGAATTTTGGCGGCGTCGCTCCTTGCGGGAGCTTTTTTATGGGTTGATCCACTCGGAACAGAACCTTTGGTTGCGGCTCGCGGGAACGATGACCGGCCTGATTTTGTTTTGGCTGCCGTCCCCTCGATCTCGGAAATTCATCCCTCGGGAAGCGGCAATGGAACCTATGCAGCCGATTGGTTCGAGATCACGAACACTGGTACTACGGCACTTGATATTACTGGCTGGCGAATGGATGACAACTCGAATTCCTTCGGCTCATCTGTGCCGCTTCGCGGAGTGACCTCGATCCCGGCGGGAAGATCTGCGGTATTTTTCGAAGGAGCCGCGACCAACGTCAACGACGCGACGATAACCGCCGCGTTCTCGACCGCCTGGTTCGGTTCAGCAACTCCGCCCGCAGGTTTCCTGATCGGTGCCTACGGCGGTACGGGCGTGGGGCTCGGAACTGGCGGCGATACGGTGAATCTTTACGATGCCGCAGGAACTCTGATCACCAGCGTTACATTCGGAACGGCAGCGGCAAATGCGACTTTTGATAACACATCCCGGCTCGGAACCGTCACCGCGTTGAGCGTTGCCGGAACCAACGGAGCCTTTCTTTCTTCGAATGGTGCAGAGACCGGTTCGCCGGGTCGCCGGGTGAATGCGGTTCCGCTTTCGTCGATCGACCTTTCGCTCTACGTTCGCGTTGGCCGATATGATCTGCCAGAACCGACACGGACTGCGGCACCGCCCAATAATCTTCTCGGGCAAGAAGCTTCGGCCGTCGCTTATAACTGGGATACGGACACGCTTTTCATAACAGGCGATGGTGGAACATCCATCACCCAGGTCTCGAAAACCGGCCAATTGATCGACACAATGACGCTCGCTCTCGGCGGCAGTCCTCAAGGAACGGAATTTTATGATCCGGAAGGACTCACTTATGTAGGTAACGGTAAGTTTGTCATGACGGAGGAACGCGATCGCCGTGTTGTCCAGTTCACATACGCTCCCGGCACGACGCTGACTCGAGCGAACGCACAGACTGTGACGCTTGGCACCTTCGTGCAGAATATTGGCCTCGAAGGGATCTCGTACGATCCCGCGACGAGCGGTTTCATTCTCGGCAAGGAGATCGATCCGCAGGGTGTTTTTCAAACCACGGTCGATTTCGCCGCAGGGACAGCGTCCAACGGATCGGCAACTACGGTCAACTCGGTCAATCTCTTTGACCCGGCGTTGATGGGGCTTTTGGATGTTGCAGACGTCTATGCAATGTCGAACATTCCAAACCTCACGGGACCGGATTCGAATCGCCTCCTCGTTCTAAGCCAGGAATCGGGACGCATTATCAATATCAGCCGCAGCGGCGTCATAGCCAATTCACTAACGATCCGTGGCGATGCGGGCAATCCTTTGACCGTTCCTGCCCAGCAGCACGAAGGCATGACGATGGATTGGAATGGCAATCTCTACGTTGTCAGCGAGAATGGCGGTGGCGATTTTGACCATCCGCAGATGTGGGTTTATCAGCGTTCGTCGGTACCGAACCAGGCACCCACCGCGATCACGCTGAACAATCGTGTCAACTCGATCGTTGAAAATACGAATACGGCCGCACCGATCAAAGTAGCTGACATCTCGATCACGGACGATGATCTTGGAACGAACAATCTGACGATCACCGGCCCAGACGCAGCGTTTTTCCAGATCACGGGGTTCGAACTATTTATCAAAGCAGGCACGGTTCTGGATTTTGAGACGAAATCGAGCTACAGCATTTCGGTCAACGTTGATGATCCATCTATCGGAGCCACGCCTGATGCGACCGTTGGCTACACGCTCGCAGTAACTGATCTGGTCAACGAAACTCCGCCGCTGAATTCGTTGATCTTCTCGGAAGTCGCTCCTTGGTCAAGCGGAAACAGTCCGGTTCAGGCCGATTGGTTCGAGATCACGAACACGACTGCAAATCCCATCAATATCGCTGGCTGGAAAGTAGATGACAGTTCGAATTCCTTCACAACGGCTGTCGATCTCGCCGGGATCACGACGATTGCCGCGGGCGAATCGGTGATCTTTCTAGAAAGCGGAGCTTCAAATCAGCAGGCGTTGATCGACAGCTTCAAGCAGGTCTGGTTCGGTGCGAACGTGCCGTCCGGACTTCAGATCGGAACTTATACCGGAGCCGGGATCGGGCTCAGTACGGGCGGCGATGCCTTGAATCTTTACAACGCCGCCGGAGTTTTGCAGGCAAATGTCGTTTTCGGCGTGTCCCCAGCGGGGCCTGCATTCCCGACGTTCAATAATGCTGCGGGACTAAATAACACGACGATCTCAACACTGAGTGGCGTTGGTGTAAACGGAGCTTTCGCCGCTGCTGCCGATGCGAACGAGATCGGTTCGCCGGGAAATGTTGGACGCGTCATCATTTCGGAAGTTGCCGCGTGGGCGAGCGGAAACAGCAATGTTCAGGCGGACTGGTTTGAGGTGACGAATACTCGTGCCACAGCTGTAGATATCACCGACTGGAAATTTGACGACAGCTCAGGTTCACCTGCAGCGGCTGTTCCTCTGCTCGGCATCACGAGCATCGGGCCGGGCGAGTCGGTCATTTTCCTTGAAACAGCAGATCCGGTTGCGACCGCCGCCGCGTTTAGAAGCGCATGGTTTGGTTCGGCTGTCTCTAACAGCATCCGTATCGGCAGCTACACCGGTGGTGGTGTCGGCCTCAGCACCGGCGGTGATGCCGTCAATCTTTATAGTGCGAACAACGTTCTTCAGGCGAGCGTTATCTTTGGAACATCACCGGCAGGTCCGGCTTTTGGGACATTTGATAACTCACGCGGGTTAAATAATGTCACTATTTCTCAATTAAGTGTTGTCGGCGTGAACGGTGCATTCAACGCTGCCAACCCGATCGCAGGTACGACCGAGATCGGTTCACCCGGCGTTATCGTCGGGCTGCCAGGAGGTTCAACGAACCTAGCATTCAGTTCGACGACCTATAAGGAAGACGAATCGCAGACCGCAGTTGTGACGGTCAACCGGACAGGTGTGACGACGGGAGCAACCAGCGGTAACGTGACGCTGACATCAGGCGGACGTGCTGTGGGCGGAGCAGCCTGTACGACAGGCGTTGATTACGTCAACACACCACAGCCGATCACATTCGCTGCCGGTGCGACCACGGCGACAGCCAACATCGTACTGTGCGGTGACGTAAGTGCCGATACGGACGAGACGGTCAACTTGACACTGACCGGCCTGACATCGGGAACGGGAGCATCGAACACAGCGGTGCTGACGATCAACGATACGGCCAACCAGTTCAAGAACGCTGCAGCGATCTCGATCAACAACGGTATCCAGGGAGGCCTGTATCCGTCGCCGATCGTGGTTTCGGGAGCAACGAACAACGCATTCCGTATCCGAGTGACGCTGTACGATTACTACACAACGCTTCCGGACAATCTGGATGTGCTGCTGGTCGGACCGAATGGAGCAAAATACGCTCTGGTCGGCGATGTTGGCGGTCCGAACGAAATTACCCAGAACGGAAAGGTCACATTGACGCTGGCTGATTACCCGAATGCAGTACTGCCTGATGCAGGACCGCTTGTCACGGGAATCTTCAAGCCGACGACGTGCGAAACGCCTGTGACGAACTTCCCGGCACCAGCACCTGCGGGACCGTATGTGGAACCAGGCTGCGTGGTGGCGAGAACGAACGCCCAGACGCTGTTCGGTAACTTCGGCGGCTCGACAGCGAACGGTACCTGGAACCTCTATGTCAGAGATGACGGCGGCGTGGCACGGCCAGATGCACCCGAATTCCTGAGAGGCGAGATCCAGGGCGGATGGGGAATCGAACTGCTGCCATCAACCGCAGCCGGAGTCGAGGTCTCAGGCCGAGTCCTCACCCCAGACGGCCGCGGCCTCAGAAACGCAACCGTCACCATCACCGACTCAATGGGCAACCGCCGAACCGCTACAACGAGTTCGTTCGGCTTCTACCATTTCACAGATGTAGAGGCAGGCGGAAGCTATTCCGTCAGCGTCACTGCCAGAAGATATCGATTCACCCCACGGATCGTACAAGTTCAGGACACCCTGACCGACGTCGATTTCGTCGGGCAAGAGTGATACTTGATCGTTCGACTTACCCCCCTTGGGCGGCCTTCGGGCCGCCTTTTTTTTGTGCCAAATCTTAATATCCTTTTAAGATAAAGGATACATTCAGGTTCACTCGCTTGAATAAGGTTATGGAATGGCTCAAGCACAAAACGTTCTGGATGCCGTTTCGACAAGCCGTACGTTCACTTCGCAAGGGATAATGCAGCGGCTCTTCGCTTACTGGTTCGACGCATTTGTCTACAATCAGATCTGGGAAGATCCCGCGTCGACTTGGAAGCCTTGGAACTTAATGCAGATTCCCGCGTGTTGACGATCTCCTCAGGCGGCTGCAATGTTCTGAACTATCTGGCTTCCAGCCCGGCATCGATAACTGCGGTAGATCTCAATCGTTACCACATTTACCTTTTGGAGCTTAAAGCTCGCCGCTTTGCGATCACTGCCGGGTCATCAAGATTTTTTCGCATTTTTCGGATTCGGAAAACATCCGTCGAACGCTACGAATTACGAGCAGTACGTCTCAGCAGTTCTCGATGACGACGCTCGTCAATTTTGGGAGAGCGGTTCCCTGTTCGGCAGAAAAAAGATCAACTATTTCAAGAAGGGCGGACTGTTCGCAAACTCCCGGAACGCTTATTTTCTGCGATTCTTTCACGCATTCGCTCACATGGTCGGTTTGAAGCCTGAAGCCCTGCTTGAAGCCCACTCGCTTGACGAGCAAACTGCACTATTCGACAAGCATCTAGCTCCGTTCTTCGATTCGATGGTCATAAAGCTGTTAGGCCGCCTTCCTGTAACGACTTTTGGGCTTGGAATTCCTCCACAGCAGCTTCACGAGTTGAAACAAGACTCGGGGTCGGCTTCGCTTATCGATATTTATCGAGAACGGATCCGACGGCTGGCGTGTGATTTCCCGATCGAAGACAATTACTTCGCATGGCAGGCCCTGGCACGTAAGTACGATGTCGAAAAGCGTGAGGCGATTCCCGAATATTTGAAAGAAGATAACTTCGCTCTGCTCAAATCAAATGTCCACCGCGTACGAACCGTTGTGGGGTCGGTTACGGATCAGATCAGATCCGAAAAATGCAATGCGTATAATCGCTTCGTATTTCTCGATGCTCAGGACTGGATGAAGATGAACAGATCGGCATCCTTTTGGATCATTAGCGGTTGACGACCATTGTCCAGCTTATTGCAGCTTACTAACATAGGCAAACAAGATGCGAACTTAGTCTTAACTGCGATATAAGTCGGATCTAGCTTCCGTAGCCACGGCAATTTTTACATTTCAGTTACAACAAAATCTCTTGGAAGTTAATTCGGAGTACAGATTCGATCCATGTTTCGAGCGTATTTGATAGAACTAAACTGACAACTGTTGGATCTTGACGTTATGAAATTTCTGCTAATTCTTATTTCTGTTCTATATATTCCCATGGGCGTTTTCGGTCAATGCGATAACGTTCAAAAGCCGGATTCCGTGCCCCTAAAAACACTAAAATTCAGTTTGGTAACGCCAGATGAATTCGGATTGCAAATTAAGGCTAGGGTTCCGGGCGGCTCGTGGTCTCAGAAAGGATCGGAAGCGGCCGTACTGACGATTTTCGTCGATGGGATCTACCGCAACGACATCATCCTTTTTGCAGGTAATGTTTTTTTTCAGTACAAGTCGCTTCTAGGCCGGCTGGAGCAAGGCGAACACAAGATCAGCGTATTCGTTAACCACGTAAGATCTGCCGAGAATACGAAACGTGTGGTCATTTCGGACGCCCGCGTAGTCAATCTGAGTCGAAGTCGAGATCCCATACATCAGCTCGCGATCGAAAATGCTCCCTTTCTGTACGCTCGCGAAAAGGTCGTTGATAAATTTTCAGATATCCCACTGTTGACGTATTACGAGGTGCTTCCGGAAAAGAATGGTGTGATCGGCATTCGATATACGACCATATTCACCAACGAAGATGGCGGAACTCAGACCGCTGCTCTCTTAGCTCGTTGGGGCCGGGCGACTGATATTGAGTGGGTCTATGAAGTTTGGTTACGTGATGGAAAACGTGTATCGGAGACTTTCCAGGGAGCCAACCACATTGCGACAGCATTTAATGGAAAACGTATCTTTGGCGACCATCCAGCAATCAATACCGTGACGGACAATAATAATTTTTCCGATGCGGGTTGCTCAAAGCTTCGCATTTCACCAATGCCGATCCGGGCCGATCTTACGCTCGGCTCGAGGGAAACGGTGATGGACGAAAATCCATGGACCTATCGGATCATGGCAGAAGAAGCGATGCGAGAGGGCCGCATTGACCCCGCAAATCTAGGAATAAACACCATCGATGATCTCCGTAATTATCTGTTCGTTGAGGTCTACAGCGAAAACAACGGCACCGCACTGTCGCTACAAGTGACCACCAAGGATGGTAATACAAGTTCATCGGACTCAAATGATGCACGACTGCAAATGAACCGGCCTGGTTTCCAACGAATTGCCGTGCGGCTCCCGGCAGCGTCCCCGATTAGATCGATAAAACTAACCTGTCATAGACTTTCAAATGGGAACGATCAGAGCAGTTGTGGTGCATCGGAATTGGTACGCTATGTTCGGCTTGACCACGCCTTTTTTCCCCGAACTGTTCGACCGGATAAGAACAACCGTCGATCGATCCGACCGGGCGAATCCGTCGAATGGATAACTAAATAAAACACAATAAGGGATATAGTTGCGGGGTCATAAAAGTCAGTTAGTGAAAAGCCGCGAATCGCGTGAAAATCTTTCGAGCATTCGGTCATAGACGTCAAAAAGTGCGTTTGTTGCATTTTTGCTGGAGTGTTTTCGAACCGTTTCGATGGCATTGCTGATCTTTCGTTTGCGGGTCTCGTGGTCCTCGATGGTTCTTGGAACAACCTCGGCAAACGAAGCCCATCAGGATTGACGAGCTAGGCATTCTTGTTAGATGCATACGAAAGAACACCGCCGCGATCGGGCACGATCACAGGTAATTCGGAAGCCATTGCCTCAAGTGGTGAAATTCCAAATGGCTCCCGGTGGTTTGGATGTACATAGATGAATACCGTGCAGATGAAATGGTTGTTAACCAATAAGCGGACGAATTGTGACTGTGACAGGCGCCATATTACTGATTAATCGAAGGTCCGCGATCCTGCGGAGAGTGGTTCTTCTCACAGATCAAGAGCTTTTTCCGCGTATTTTGTATCTGGTTTTCTGTATATGATCTGCCTTTCGTCGTATCTTCCTAAAAACCGTGTTAAATCAGCCGTAAATATCTTGACAAGGGGCTTTATATGCCTATAATTACGGCTAATCATAATATTTGTAGATTTCCGTTCGTGCGCCTGTTCAAAGCCTTTCCTGCAAGCACCACAGCACCGCCCGATGATTCGGTGATCAGCAGGAGTCAGACCCCTTTATGCCCAAAATGCCGCGTTTCGTCCGCTCGACGTTTGTAATCATCGCCCTGTCCATCTTCGCCCTTGCCGGAACCGTTTTCACGGTCGCCGGAGTAAACGCCGCAGGCGGGCCAACTGCTGCGTTCGAATCGGTGCGTGCGTTTTTGGGAATCTCAAACCGCGAGATCGTCCAGCCAAGCCCGGAACCGACGCCTGAAATGAATGCGCCGCTAGCCGCTAAATTCTGGAACACGAACGGAAGTCCAGCGACTTGGACAACTGCAAACTGGGGTTCGTCAGCGGCTGGTCCATTCGCAACAGGCTGGACAGCGGGTGATGACGCGAATTTTACGACAACCTCCTTAATTACCTACGTTACTAATACGGCCGTTGGAAATATTAATGTAACCAATAACTCTACCGTTACAATGACCTCTGCGGGAACCTTCAGCACCGGAGCATTAGTCCGAACGTTGGACGTCGGGGCGGGATCGATCTTAGATTTTGCCGGTCAATCTATATCAACGACAGCCGGAACAGGCTTTGTGAAATCGGGTGGAGGAATCTATTTTACTTCGAATGGGAATGCCTATCCCGGAGGATTTACTCTGAATGGAGGCACCGTAATTATTGGTGGCGTTAACGCACTGGGCAACGCCGGCCCACTTGTTATCAACGGTGGTACATTAGCAGCGAATGCAACGAGAAATATTACGGCGCGATATTCCAGTGTGTCCGTGGGGGGCGATTTCACTCTGGGAGCAGTAACAACAGGAGTCCCGACGGCAAATGGAAGTTCAACCGCAAATATCACATTCGCGGACAGTTTCGGGTTAGGGGCAGCAACACGCACAATCACAATTGGTTCTAACGCTATTTATACCCTGTCAGGAGCTATCACTGGAGCTGCGGGTACAGGGCTTTCAGTTTCAAATGCTTCGGGAGCAACAGGGTCATTGGTTCTTAGCGGGCCAAACACCTTTCCCGGTCCATTTACCCTAAACAGTGGCTCAGTTACTCTCTCAAACACGAATACTTACGCAGGAAAGACCACAGTCTCGGGAGGTACGCTGAACCTGATTGGCGGTGCGTCAATAGCTAATTCTGCAGCGATCGAATTAGCAGGTGGATCGAGTTTTGACGTACAAAGCCTAACGACAGCTTTGACACTTTCAAGCGGACAAGCATTGAGAGCGACTGGTACGACTTCAACGGGAACCATTTTCATGAGTTCCACGAAAGGCCTGACGACCGCAGCTGATAGTCCTCTCCAATTTACAGCTTTCAACGGATCGACACCGCCTCTGACCGTTTCGAATACCGGCGGGACGCTGGCATTACAGTCCGGAAATCCAGTCACGGTAACTGTCGCGAACGGAGGCACGCCTCTAGCTGCAAATTCCTACAAGCTGATAGCTAAGATCAATAGTGCAACCGGAGTTACTGGTACTCCGACAAGCTTAACGGTCAACGGTGATGGCGTTTGCCGCCGGATGCACTAGTTCTCTAACTTTGACCGGTGGCGAATTATTTTTAACTGTGACCGCGACACCACCGGAGATCAATGTCAAAGGAAACGGTGTGAGTATCTTGGACGGGGATGTGACTCCTTCGCTGTCGGATCACTCTGACTTTGGGACCGCCGATGTAGCGAGCGGCACGGTTGTTAGGACATTCACCATTGAGAATTTGGGCGGTTCGGATCTGACGCTGGGAATCCCGAGCGTTACTATTTCTGGGACAAACGCCGCTGACTTCACGGTCACGCAGCAGTCAGTATCGCCGGTAAACGCTGGAAATTCTACAACGTTCCAGGTGACGTTCGACCCGAACGCCTCCGGCTTACGTACAGCTACATTGAGTATTACCAATAACGACTCGAACGAGAATCCTTACGATTTTGCTATACAAGGCACAGGATCGCTGGGAGCGACCTCATTGTCGAATGTTCCTTCGACGACCGCCTTTGTCGGGGATACGTTGTCGGTAAGCTCGACGCTTACGCGGACTACCGCGCCTGCGGGGGTTGTTTCAGGACAGACGGTGACCTTTACGCGTACATATCCGTCATCGACCCTCGTGACCGAGCAAGCCACGACGGACGCTTCGGGCGTGGCAAGCATAGGTCTGTCTCTCGCTGAGCGTGGGGCTTATACCGTAAATGCTCACTTCGGGGGCAGTTCATCATTGGCCGCCTCGAATTCGAACACGGCGACCATAAGCGCATATCAAAAGACCAGCCTATCGTTCCCCGCGGTCAGCGCGACCGCTGGAACACCTGAAAACATCTCGGCAACGCTAACCGCATTGCCTTCAGGCGTGCCGCTCAGCGGACAAACGGTAAGCTTTGACTTTGGCGGCGTCGTCACGGCAGGAAACGCCGTCACGA
Source organism: Pyrinomonadaceae bacterium (assembly GCA_047600985.1). GTDB lineage: Bacteria > Acidobacteriota > Blastocatellia > Pyrinomonadales > Pyrinomonadaceae > OLB17. The sequence continues at coordinate 2,808,377 of JASGKA010000002.1, forward strand.
ATGCCGGAGGAGTTGCAACGATCACCCGAACATTCCCAAGCGGCGGAACATTCCCGGCAACCGCTTCATTTGCGGATGTCGCCGGATTCTACGCTGACAGCAGCGGCAATCAGGTGCCGACAACGGCGAACGTGAACATTACTGTTACACAGACCGCCCCAACGGTGTCCACGAACGCTGCGACATCGGTAACAACGACTACTGCTGATCTGAATGGTGTCGCGAATCCAAATGGTTCTGCGACAAACGGACGCTTCCGGTATTCGACGACGAATCCCGGCACGTGCAATGACACGTTTGGGACCGTTACGGGAAATATTCCGCTCGGATCTGGAACTTCTAACGCTGCCTTTGCCCAGGGCATAGGTGGTTTATCACCCGGAACGACTTATTTCTATTGTGCGATCGGCGAGAACTCGGGCGGTATCGGCTTGGGAACAGTGCAGCAGTTTACGACGCTCGGTGCGCCGCCGACAATATCGACGATCGCGGCTACATCGGTGACGACGACAACCGCGGACCTGAACGGAACGGCTAATCCTAACGATCTCGCGACGACAGCATGGTATCGCTATTCGACGACAAACCCCGGAACGTGCAACGACACATTTGGAACACGTGCTCCGGCCGCCGGCGGTATTTCAGTCGGATCGGGAAATACAAATGTTGCGTTTGCTCAGGGGATAACTGGTCTAGTTCCGGGGACAACTTACTTTTACTGTGCGATCGGCCAAAATTCGCTTGGGACCAGCTTCGGCACGCTTCTGCAGTTTACGGCGGCTGGAGGAGCACCGACAGTTACTACCGGCACGGCAACCTCGGTAACAACAACGACTGCCGATCTTAACGGAACCGTTAACCCAAACAGCGTCGCGACCAATGGTCGGTTCAGATATTCTTCGACGAGCCCGGGAACATGCAACGACACGTTTGGAACCGTAACCGGAGATATTCCCTTGGGATCAGGCAGCACGAACGTCGCGCTTGCCCAGGGCATAAGCTCTCTGTCACCGGGAACGACGTACTTCTATTGTGCGATCGCTCAAAATGCGGCGGGCATAAGCTTCGGTACGCTGCAGCAATTTACAACGCTTGGCGGTCCGCCGACGATAACTACAAACGCAGCGGCCTCGGTGACTTCGACTACAGCCGACCTAAATGGTACAGCCAATCCAAACAACCTTTCGACGACCGGCTGGTTCAGGTACTCAACGACCGATCCCGGAACGTGCAACGATACATTTGGAACCCGAGCCCCGTCATCGGGCGGTATATCGCTCGGATCGGGCAGCACAAACGTCGCCCTAGCTCAGGGGATCTCCGGCCTAACAGCAAATACTACCTATTACTACTGTGCGATAGCGAGCAATTCGCTGGGCACCGCGTTCGGGTCGGTCTCAACCTTTACCACGGCCGGTCCGACATTCTGTGTTCCGGCAACTGTCAACGGCTGCTCCCTCGGTGACAATCTTGCGAGATTCTCGCTGCTCGGCGAATCTGGAACATCTGTAGACAATGTAACGGGAGCGACATGCAGTGCAAGCCCGCTGGCTTACTCAGATTTCACCGCTCTTCCTGCGGTCACGATAGCTCGCGGCGGAACCTTCAGCGGATTCATGAAGACCGGCAACGCGAACGATTACGCGACGATCTGGATCGATGCAAATGACGACGCGGTCTTCCAGGACTCTGAACGGATCCTCGACAACCTGAATATCGGAACCGTTGATAAGGCATACGCGATACACGTTCCAACGGGCATGGCTGCCGGAACGCATCGTCTGCGAGTGAGAAATGTTGGCTATGCCGTACCACCGACGACCGTCACTGACTCCTGCGCGTCGTACGCTGGCGGCGAAACCGAAGACTATACGGTCACGATCAACAGCACGGCGCTTACGACTGCGGTAGCTACAGGAACTGCAAATTCGTGCATTCCGGGCGCAGAAATGACGATCGGTCCGGCGAGTAACAACTCGACTTCGAACATTTTGATCGTTGACTCGCAAAATCGGTACATTGCTCGTATCGGAGCTGGCGGTAACGATCTCGGCACGGTCAGAACGAATTTGTACATCAACGGCGCCGCAGTGCGTCAGGGTCCGTCGCCGGCGAATACGTATTACCTGGATCGCAACGTAACGATCACACCGGAACGGCAGCCGGTAAACCCGTATACACTCCGATACTTCTACCTGACCAGTGAGTTGAACTCCCTGATATTTCAGCCTGGCAGCGGCGTCACTTCGCAGTTCGATCTGAACATGACGAAGACGGATCAAACGGGCTGCAATACGACGGTTGGCGGCACCGCAGCTACACTCGTCGCACCGACAGGCTTTGGTTCGGTCGGCGGCGACCGTTTCCTGGATTTCACTGGGCTCACGTCATTCTCCGGACTCTACCTGCATGGCGGATCCCAGCCTCTGATCAACCCGGCAACTCCTGATCTGACGATAAACGACGTCTCTGTGACAGAGGGGAATGCAGGCACCGTAAACGCGAACTTTACGGTTTCGCTCTCGGCGGCGGCTCCGGCGGGTGGTGTGACCTTTGATATCTCGACGGCTAACGGAACGGCTTCACAGCCGGGCGATTATACTCAAAATTCGCTAACGTCACAGACGATCCCGGCTGGCTCATCGACTTACACGTTTGCCGTTTCGGTGAACGGCGATATGGTGAATGAGAGTGATGAAACATTCTTCGTAAACGTCACCAACGTCACGGGAGCAGTTGTTAACGACGGGCAGGGCCAGGGCACTATCTTGAATGACGATTCGCCTAACGGAACCATTCAATTTTCGTCGCCAGCGTATTCCGTTGGCGAAGGTGCAGGTACCGCAACGATCACCGCGACCAGAACGGGCGGCACATACGGTGCGGTCGGCATTATTTACGCGACGACTCCGGGTGGCAGCGCACTTGGAGGAGCAGCTTGCGGAAGCCCGGTTGACTACCTCAATGCCTCCGGAACGCTTTCGTTTGCTGACGGCGACGGTTCAAATAAGACATTTTCAGTCACGATCTGCGAAGACGCGAATGTCGAGCCGAATGAGACGGTCAACCTTCAAATTTCTGGCCCGACCGGCGGGGCAACGCTCGGTTCGCCAGCTGCGGCGGTTCTGACCATCAACGACAATGACGCGCTTGATTACGGCGACGCTCCAACGGCCGCCCAAAGCGGATTCGCCTCCAGCTACCCGACGTTGCTCGCTGATAATGGCGCCCGGCATACCGCGACAGGGCCCAGACTCGGTGCAACGCGCGATAGTGAGGCAGATGGGCAGCCAAACGCAACAGCGACGGGCGATGGTGCGGACGAGGACGGCGTGACGATCGGATCGTTGACTCCCGGGGCGAACGCAACGGCCACGATCAACAGCAGTGGTGCTGGCTTTGTAAATGCCTGGGTCGATTTCAATCGGGACGGCGATTGGGCAGACGCCGGAGAACAGGTGCTGACAAATCTCGCGGTGGCAGCTGGAAACAATAGTGCGAATCTCCCGGTTCCTGCAGCTGCGAGCATTGGAACAAGCTTTGCTCGATTCCGCCTCACCTCGGCGAGCGTTGCATCGCCAAGCCCGTCCGGGTCGCTCCCTGACGGCGAGGTCGAGGACTTTCAGGTAACGATCGTTCCGATTCCCGACTTGACCGTGGACAAGACTCACACCGGAAACTTCTTCCAAAATCAGACTGGTGCGACCTACTCGATCGCTGCGACAAACAGCGGAACGGCCCCGACGGTCGGCACTGTTACGGTTACTGACACACTCCCGGCCGGAATGGTCGCAACGGCCATTGCTGGCAGCGGCTGGACGTGTTCTCTCGGAACGCTTACGTGTACTCGTGCCGACGCACTCGCAGCGGGTGCGAGCTATCCGGCGATCACGCTGACGGTCAACGTCTCCGGCTCAGCCCCGACACCGCTGGTCAACAGCGTCACCGTCGCTGGCGGAGGCGAAGTAAACACCGGCAATAACGGCGATACCGATTCCACCACGATCACCAGTTGCAGCTTAAACATCGTCGTCCAAAACACGAACGACGCAGGAGCCGGCAGCCTCCGCCAGGCCGTCATCGATGCGTGCCCCGGCGCGACGATCACGTTTGCCCCGGCCGTGACCGGGACGATCGCCCTCACAACCGGTCAGATAACCATCGACAAAGATCTCAACATCCAGGGCCCGGGAGCGAATGTGCTGACGGTGAGCGGAAGCAATTTGAGCCGCATGCTTTCCTTAGATTCGCACTCTCTTTCGGTTTCGGGACTTACGTTTGCTAATGGGAATGCGATTGGAGCTGGTGGTGGAGCAATTGCAACCTCAGGGCTCGACCCGGTGCTCAGCATTGCAAGATGTAATTTCACTGGAAATATCGCTAATGCAGGCGGTGCTTTAGCCGGTTTGGGAATTTGGTTCATCGCGGACAGTACGTTTTCCGGCAACACGGCATCATCAGGGGCCCAAGGCTCGGCTTTATACCCCGACGGACGGGTGGGTATTATCAACAGTACATTTTCAAACAATCTCGGTGGATCTGTAATTTTTCCGTTCAACGGCTCGGTTTCCATAACTGGAAGTACATTTACAGGCAATTCCCGAGGAGTTATAAATGGCGGTGGAACGCTCATTCTAAACAACTCCATCATCGCCAACTCTACAATTCCGGCGGGCGATTGTCCCGGAATTGCGCAAGGAAATAATAATTTTCTCGAAGATGTCGGCCTTTCATGTTCACAATTCGTCGGAAGCAACAATATTTTTGGTGTCGATCCGAACCTCGGCCCGCTGGCAAACAACGGTGGTCCGACTTTGACACACGCATTGCTTCCGGGATCTCAGGCTATAAATGCGGGCGGAGACATCAGTACGCTTAGTGGCGCGATCAATAATGCCACTACGACTGTGACCGTACCCGCCCTGCCTTCAGGAGATCCAAAGTTCACACCCGGCCTGTTGATCCAGGTCGACAACGAACAAATGTTGATCACGGCTATTACGGGGGTGAACTTAGACACTCTCACCGTCACCCGCGGAGCGAACGGCACGACGGCGGCGGCTCATGCTAACGGAGCAGCCGTGAATCCGGCGTTCGATCAGCGTGGGGTTGGGTTCCCGCGTCGGTTTGGGGCTGCCGCGGATATTGGTGCGTTCGAAGTCCCGAACACGCCGCCGACGATCACTCCGGCGGTTGGGGTTACGCGGCAGCTGGGATCGCCTTCTTCGAACTCGCAGATCGCGACGGCGGGTGATGCGGAGACGGCTTTGAATGCGTTGACATTGGCTGTCAACGGCGGGGCGACCGCGACGGTGAACGGCGTGACGGTGACCTTGACCGATTCGAACGCTGGAGCGACGGGCATCAATCCGAATGCGGCGGGAGCCGTGTTTGCTGATGTTGTCGCGACATGCGGAGCGACGACAGCGACCTTCAACCTGACCGTCACCGACGGTGGTTCGCTTTCGACGACCGGCGTCCTTACAGTAACGGTCTCAGCCAACACACCGCCTACTCTGAATTACGCTCCCCAATCTGTCGTTGCCGGATCGACCCCGACATTCGGAACCGCCAGCGGCCCGAGCGACAACGGAACGCCGCTTGGATCAGTGACGCTGCAAAGCATCACACCGGTGACCGGCGGAGCCGGAGGCTTGACGCTTTCGGTCAACCCGACGACGGGACAGGTTCAAGTGCTCACGGCTTTGATCACGGGAAGCTACACTGTCGCGATCGCGGTCACGGATAATTGCGGAGCAACGACAACGGCCACATTCACCGTCAACGTCACCTGCCCGACGATCACGCTGAATCCGGCAACGATGCCGAATGCGGCGGTCAATGCGGCGTACGGCCAGACGTTCTCGGCGAGCCCTGTGGGCGGCAACTACACGTTTGCGGTCACTTCGGGTGCGTTGCCTGCGGGCCTCACGCTCAACTCGAACGGCAGCTTCTCGGGTGCACCGACGACAGCGGGAACATTCAACTTCCGTATCACAGCGACCGGCTTCGGCGGCTGCACGGGCTTCCGCGACTATTCGTTGACGGTCAATAAAGCGAACTCGAACACCGCGATCACCAGCGACACGCCAGACCCATCCGTCGTCGGCCAGAACTACACGGTTACCGCAACCGCAACTTCTGCCACAGCCGGCCCAGCGGTCCCGACCGGAAACGTCACCGTCACCGACGGAACCAACACCTGCGTGTTCACGCTGCCAGCGACGAGCTGCCAGCTTGCGAGCACGACGGCTGGAGCGAAGTCGCTGACAGCGACGTATTCAGGCGATGCGAACTTCAACGGCAGCGTCTCGGCGACGGCTCCGCACACGGTCAATCCGGTGAGCACAGCGACCGGAGTTCAGGTATCGATCAACGCACCGAACTACGGTTCGACGCTCACAGCGACGGCGACGATGGTTGCTGTGGCACCTGGGTCGGGAATCCCGCAGGGAACGGTCAGCTTTAATGATGGCGGTAATGCGATCACGGGCTGCCAGAACGTACCTGTCTCACCGCTTGGAGCGGCGGTCTGTACGACCAACCAGCTTCCGGCAGGGACGAACAAGGTCATTCAGGCCGTGTTCACGCCGGGCAATGCGAACTTCAACGGTTCGAACGGCTCAGCCACACAGACCATCGGCAAGGCTCCGCTCAATGTTCAGGCTTCGTCGGCGACGGTGACGTACGGTGATGCGGCTCCGGTGATCACTTCGACTATCACGGGCTTTGTGCTTGGCGAGACGGCGGCGAATCTGACGACGCAGCCGGGCTGCTCGACGACGTATACGCAAGGGTCGCCAGTTTCTGGATCGCAGTACCCGGCGAGCTGTTCGGGTGGTGTTTCGAATAACTACTCGTTCAACTACCTGAACGGCAACGTGACGGTGAACAAGAAGGCTCTGACAGTCGCGGCCGACAACAAGTCGAGAGGTTACGGAACAGCCAACCCGGCCCTGACGGCAACGCTCTCAGGCTTTGTGCTCGGACAGAACCTCGCAACCAGCGGAGTGACCGGAACACCAACGCTCTCAACTACCGCAACCGCCACCAGCCCGGCCGGAAACTATCCGATCGCGGTGACGATTGGAACACTTCAATCGGGCAACTACTCGTTCGGAACATTCACGAACGGAACGCTGACCGTAACAGCCGCCCAGCTGACCATAACAGCCGATAACCAGACACGTGTCTACGGAGCACCGAACCCGGCACTGACATTCCAGATCACGGGCTTTGTGAATGGTGAAGGAGTCGGGGTACTGACCGGAACGCCGAGTGTCACAACGACCGCGACAGCCACATCAACTCCCGGAACATATCCGATCACTGTCGCACAAGGCACGCTGGCTTCAGCGAACTACACGTTCGCAACCGCCAACGGCACCTTAACGGTGACGACCGGTTCGACCACGACCACGATCACGAACGCCGCCGCTCTCGGAACAGCGACCTCGGTCGGTCAAAGCTATCCGGTCAACTGGACGACAACTCCGGTCGCCCCGGCCACGGGAACACCGACCGGAAACGTGACGGTGACGGACGGAAGCCAGACCTGTACAGCACCGGTAGCAGCCGGAACATGTAACCTGACTTCGACAACTTCAGGTACGAAGACCATCACTGCGACATACACAGGCGATGCGAACTTCACGGGCAGCACTTCGCAGAGCGTCCAGCACAACGTTGTCATCGGCCTGACGGGTAACGTCAAGCAGTTCGTGGCATTCGGAACGAACACGAACCTCGCGGGCGTGACCATCACACTGACCAATACGACGACCCAGCAGAGCACCACGACAACGACCGATGCCAGCGGCAACTACTCGTTCGTCAACGTGACGCTCGGACAGAACTTCACGATCACGCCAAGCGGCCTCGGTAAGGTGTACGAAGCAACCAGCCGTACATACAACAACGCCGGAGGCAACATCTCGGGAGCTGACTTCCTGGCCTACGACGTCGTCGGCCCGAACAGCATTCCGAGAAGTGCGAGAGTTCAAAGCCAGATCGCGACGCAGGGCCAGCCGGTAACGGTACCGATCCTGTTCACCGCGACCGGTGTCGAGACAAAAGTGAGCTTCTCGGTCGAATACCCGGTGAACGCCCTCGGCATCCCGACCGTCACATGCGGCTCAGGAACAGTGAACTGCACGGTCACGATCGACAACTCGCTCCAAGGCAAGGCAGGCATCACCGTGACACCAACAACCGCCCTCACAGCCGGAACCAGAGAGATCGTGAAGATCACCTTCCCGACCTTCCAAAGCCCGGCGACGAGTGCCCAGATCAGGTTCGGTGACTTCCCAACCACCAAGGACGTGAGAAACGCCGAGAACAACGCCCTTCCAACGCTCTACTGGACCGACGGCCTCGTCTCCTTCACCGGCGGAACGCTCCTCGACGGAGCCAGCATCTCGGGCCGAGTAACCACCGCCGCAGGACAAGGCCTCAGAAACGCCACGGTCACCCTGCTCGACACGGCAGGCGGCAAACGAACAACGGTAACCAGCTCATTCGGCAACTACCAGTTCGAAAACCTCGACACCGGCCGAGACTACATGCTCATCGTCACCAGCAAACGCTACAGATTCGCCGCTCAGCGGGTAACCCTGAATGAGAGTTTGGGGAACGTGATGCTGGTTGGGCTCGAGTAGCCATTAGTCTAGCGGATCGAAAAGTCGCATAGTTAAGATAAGACGGGCTTTCGGGCCCGTCTTTATTTTTGGTCGTTTTTCCTACCAGCCGTGCGAGCCTCCAATTCGTTTGAGACGTCCTCGATCGAAACGTTTTTGGCGCGCAGCAGGACGAGGTAATGAAAGAGCAGATCGGCGGCTTCGGATCGAAATTTGGCGGGATCATCGTCTTTTGCTTCGATAACGAGTTCGACAGCCTCTTCGCCTACCTTTTGGGCGATCTTGTTGATTCCCTTCTCGAAAAGCGAAGCTACATATGATCCGTCAGGCTTGTCGGTTCGGCGTTGATCGATGACTTTCTCGAGTGCTATCAGTTGATCGATCACGGAAATATCTGAATTGTCACTTCCAAAACATGTTGCAGAACCGGTGTGGCAAACACCTGCGTTTGGACGAGCCTTGATCAGCAAGGTGTCGTCGTCGCAATCAGGTTTGATCGATACAAGATCAAGAAAGTTCCCGCTCGTCTCGCCCTTGGTCCAGAGCTGTCGGCGTGAACGCGAGTAGAAAGTTACTCTACGTGTTTCGAGCGTCTTTTTGAGAGCTTCTTCGTTAACAAACCCGAGCATCAAAACTGTTCTTGTATCTGCATCCTGAACGATCGCCGGGATCAGTCCGTCGGTGTACTTTTCGTAATTCAACTTCATATTCGTACCTCGATCCCACGCATCGCGAGAAATGATTTCAGTTCCGGTATCTCTACCTCACGATAATGAAAAACGCTGGCCGCGAGAGCTGCGTCGGCGTGTCCGATCGCAAAAACATCAGCAAAATTGTCCATAGTTCCCGCTCCGCCCGAAGCGATGACCGGAACGGAAACAGCCCTCGAGATATCGCGTGTAAGGCCGAGTTCGAAGCCGTCTTTCGTACCGTCGGCGTTCATCGACGTAAGCAATATCTCGCCCGCACCGAGTTCGACGCCGCGTTTTGCCCAAACTACGGCATCGATGCCAGTTGGCACGCGGCCGCCATTGAGGAAAACTTCCCAGCGGCTGTCCGTCTGCTTTGCGTCGATCGCGAGAACGATACACTGCGAACCAAAATTCACCGCCGCGTCCGCTATCAGGTCGGGGCCATTCACTGCCGCGGTATTGATCGAAACTTTGTCCGCACCACAATCCAGCAACACTCCGATGTCCTCGACCGTCGATATTCCGCCGCCGACGGTGAACGGAATATTTACCTCAGCGGATACTCGCCGGACTATCTCAGCGAATGTCTTGCGGCGTTCGTTGGTTGCCGAGATGTCCAGCAAAACCAGTTCGTCGGCACCTTCGGCAGAGTATTTCGCCGCAAGTTCGACGGGATCGCCTGCGTCTCGCAGGCCGACGAAATTCGTTCCCTTCACCGTACGCCCGTCCTTGACGTCGAGACATGGAACAATACGTTTAGCCAGCATATTTGACGAGTTCCTCCAGTTTAATATTCCGTTCATAGATCGCTTTTCCGACTATCACGCCGGAGCAGCCGATGCGGTCGAGTTCGTCGATATCCTCGATAGAAGCGACACCACCGCTGGCGATCAGATCGAGTTGCGGAGTTTTTGACTTGATCCGTCGATAAAGCTCAAAAGACGGCCCGTTCATCGTTCCGTCGCTCGCAATATCGGTGACGAACGCACTCGCAACGCCTCGTCGGGCGAAAATCGCGAGAAGATCGAGAACAGATGTCGCAGTATCGGTCTGCCAGCCATTGATCGCAACGCTCCCATCGCGGCAATCGGCACCGACCAATAACTTTTCGGTGCCGAATTTCTCAGACCCATGAGAAAAATACCTCGGGATGTTTTACGGCCACGCTTCCGACGGCCGCGATCGCCGCTCCGGCGTCAAAAACAGAAAGAACGTCTGCGTCGGTCTTCAAACCGCCGCTGAAATCGATCGCTAGTTTTGTTCCTTTTGCAACCTTTTCAAGGATTTTCAGATTCGACGGCGATCCCGTACGGGCGCCGTCGAGGTCGACCATATGGAGTCGCCGCAACCCCGCGTCCTCGAAACATTTGGCAGTTTCGAGCGGATCGTCAGAATAGACGCTCTCTCGCGCAAAATCGCCCTGAGTGAGCCGCACGCATTTGCCATCGATCAGGTCCATCGCTGGAATTATCTCGATCATAAGTTTAGAAAGTTCTCCAATATCCGTTCGCCAACCTTTCCGGATTTTTCTGGATGAAACTGCACCGCATGAAAATTGCCGCGAGCGATCGCCGCGCTGAATTCGGTCCCGTATTCACACTTCGCCGTCGTGTTCTCATTCGTTTCGACAAAGAATCCGTGGACGAAATAAACCCGTTCGCCACTACTGACGCCTTCAAATAATGGCGAATTCAGATCGCTGATCCGGTTCCAGCCGGTGTGCGGTGTTTTTAGGCTTCCGGGTTCGAAACGAACGACGCGGGACTGAAATATTCCCAGACAATTTGTGTCGTTCTCCTCCGAGGTTTTGCACATCAGCTGCATTCCCAGGCAGATGCCCAAAACCGGCTGCGACAGCGAGCAGATGACCGGATCCAACTGCCGTTCACGCAGATATTTCATCGCCGACGATGCCTCGCCAACGCCGGGGAAAATGACTTTGTCGGCAGAACGCATTTCTTCAGCAACGTCGGTCACGATCGCCTCAACGCCGAGGCGGTTCAAAGCATTCACCACCGAAGCCGTATTTCCGGCGTTATATTTCAATATCGCTACTATCACAAAACTCCTTTCGTCGTCGGCAGTTCGCTTCCCTCGCGGCGGACCGCCATTTTTATGGCCTTGGCAAACGCCTTGAATATCGCTTCGATCTTGTGGTGTTCATTCGTTCCCTCGGCCTTGAAGTTCAGATTGCACAACGCCTTGTCCGAGAATGATTTAAAGAAATGAAAGAACATCTCCGTCGGCATCTGGCCGATCATTTCGCGTTTGAATTCCGCATCCCAAACGATCCAGTTTCGCCCGCCGAGATCGATCGCGACCTGTGCAAGACAATCATCCATCGGCAAACAAAAACCGTAACGCTCGACACCGCGCTTATCGCCGAGAGCCAGCGAAAATGCCTCTCCGAGCGTGATCGCGACGTCCTCGATCGTGTGGTGCTCGTCTATGTGCAGATCGCCTTTTGCAGTGATCGTAAGATCAAGTCCGCCGTGCCGTGCGAGCTGTTCGAGCATGTGGTCGAAGAACGCGATGCCGGTCGAGATCGATGAAACGCCGCTGCCGTCGAGGTTTAATTCGACAGATATTTCGGTCTCATTCGTCTTTCGCGAATGCGTGATCTTCCTTTCAGGCAATCGCAAAAGCTGATAGATCTCGCTCCAGTTATCGACCGTAAATGCGTCCATCCCATCCTCAAGCGGAAAATTCGCATTTCGAATGTAGATCGCCTTCGCCCCGAGATTGCGGGCGAGTTGCACGTCCGTCGGCCGGTCGCCGATGACGAATGAATTTGCGAGATCGTATTCGCCGGTAAGATATTTCGTCAGCATCGCCGTTCCTGGCTTGCGGGTCGGAGCGTTTTCGTGTGGAAAGGTTCGGTCCACGAAAACATCCGCAAACTCGATCCCTTCGTCCCCGAGCGTCTGGATCACGAAGTTCTGCGCCGGATAGAATGCAGTTTCCGGGAAACTCTCGGTTCCCAAACCGTCCTGATTCGTCACCATTACGAGTAGATAATTGGTCTCACAAACGATCTTCGCGAGGTTTGTTATAACACCAGGCAAAAACCGCAGTTTCTCAAGCAGATCGACCTGAAAGTCGTCCGGTTCCCGGATGAGCGTCCCGTCGCGATCGATAAAAAGAACTTTCTTCATAGTTTTGTTATCACCAGTCAGCTAGTAGCTATCACTTATTCCGGAACGAACCGAGTGCGGCCAGCAGCCGGTCATTTTCCTCTTGAGTTCCAACCGTTATCCGAAGGCATCCATCGCAAAGTTCGACATTGTTTCGATTGCGAACGACTATCCTTTTATCGATCAGGTACCGATAAAGCTCGTTCGCGTCGTCAACTTTAACGAGCAAAAAATTTGCGTCGGATGGATAAACTCGCTCGACGAAGTCGAAACCGCTCAATAAGTTGTCCAATCGCACCCGTTCAGCTTTGCCAGAATCGATCCATCCCTTAACAGTAGTTTCCTGATCCAGAGCGTCGATCACCGCTTGTTGCGCGAGACCGCTGACGTTGTACGGCGGCTTGACGAGATTGAACAGGGCGATGATCTCCGTGCTGGCAATGGCTAATCCGACCCGAACGCCGGCCATTCCCCAAGCCTTTGAAAGGGTTTGCAGAACGATTAGATTCGGCAGGTCGTCGAGCTCGTCGATCACCGACGGTTCATTGGCAAAATCGATGTAAGCTTCGTCCACGACGACAATACCCGCGAAGTTCCGCGCTATCTCAATGAGCGAATCGCGACTCATCGCGTTACCGGTCGGATTGTTGGGCGAGCAGATGAAGATAAGCTTCATCGCATCGGAAATGCTCGAACGGATCGCCGGAAGATCGAGCTGAAAGTCGTTTGTTAATCGCACTTCACGCACCGCGACATCGTTTATGTCTGCTGAAACGCGATACATTCCGTACGTCGGCGGGCACGTAATAACTTCGTCGCGGCCCGGTTCGCAAAAAATGCGAAACAGTAGGTCGATCGCCTCATCGCTGCCGTTCCCGACAAATATCTGTGACGGCGACACGGTTTTCATCGCGGCGATTCGTTCTTTTAGTTCACGCTGCAACGGATCAGGATATCGGTTGAGCCCAAAGCCGGCGGGCGAGCCAAAAGCATTTTCGTTTGCATCGAGAAAAACCTCAGCCGAGCCTTCGAATTCGGACCTTGCTGAAGAATATGGTTTCAAATTCCTGATGTTGGGACGCACTAGGCTTTGAAGATCGAATGTCATTGTAGCCTCCGTCTGATCGCAACCGCGTTCTTGTGAGCATCGAGCCCTTCCGCGGCGGCCATGGTTTCGATCGTCGGACCAAGGTTTTCGATCCCGTCAGTGGTTAGCCGTTGGAACGTGATGGTCTTCTGGAAACTCGCGACCGAAACGCCGCTGTACGAGCGTGCCGCTCCGCCGGTCGGGAGCGTGTGATTCGTCCCCGACGCGTAATCGCCCGCGCTCTCGCACGAATAATTTCCGATGAAAACCGAGCCCGCGTTTACAATGGTTTCCGCGATCTCGCTAGCATTTTCGGTTGCAATGATGAGGTGTTCAGGAGCGTATTCGTTTAGCAACTCGACGCCTTCGGCGAGCGAGCTAACGAGTATCGCTTTGGAATTCTTGATCGCGGCGGCTGCGATAGCTTTTCGTGAAAGAGCCTCGATCTGCCGGTCGATCTCAGCTAGTGTTTCATCGATAACGGTTTCCGAAGTCGACACCAACAAGACCTGACTGTCGGGCCCATGCTCTGCCTGCGACAAAAGATCAGCAGCGACAAAAGCGGTTACACAGCTTTCGTCAGCCAGAACAGCAACCTCCGACGGCCCGGCAGGCATATCGATCGCCACGCCCGAACGCAAAACCTGTAGCTTCGCCTCGGTCACAAATTGATTGCCCGGCCCGAAGATCTTATAAACAGCCGGAACAGTTTCCGTCCCATAAGCCAATGCACCGATCGCCTGAGCACCGCCGATCTTGAAGACCTCGGTCGCGCCGCACAGCCTCGCAGCGTAGAGCGTGGCAGGATCGATCTTCCCGTTTGTGTTCGGCGGAGATGCGACGACGATCTCTCGACAACCGGCAAGTTTCGCTGGGATCACCAGCATCAGCACCGTCGAAAAAAGCGGCGCACTTCCTGCCGGAACATATAAACCGACCTTTCCGATCGCAATATCTTTTCGCCAGCAGAAAACTCCTGGTGCTGTTTCGATGACCTTGCGCTCGCGTTCTTCGACGGCGTGAAACCTCTCGATATTCGCTTTGGCGACCGCGATCGCATCTTTTAGTTCCGGTGAAACGAGCGACTCCGCTTCGAGATATTCTTCTTCACTAACGAGAAAAGAATCGAGCTCGACCTTGTCAAAATGTCTCGCACAGTGCCGCAAAGCGTCGTCGCCGTGTTCGCGAACGTCCTTGAGGATGTTGGCGACCGTTCGCTCGAGAAATGCGGTGTCGATGGTCGGGCGTTTTAGTAATTCCGTCCAGGTTCCGCGTTCCGGATATTTGATAATTTGCATAAATGTTTACCTGATCATCTGATCGATCGATAGCACGAGAATCCCCTCAGCTCCCGCGTTTTTCAGTTGGTCAACGACCTCCCAAAAGTCCGTTTCGCTAACAACCGAATGCAGCGAAACCCAGCCCGGATCCGCGAGCGGGATCATGGAGGGGCTGCGCATTCCTGGCAGCAAACGCTTGATCGCGTCGACCTTTTCTACGGGAGCATTGAGCAGAATGTATTTGTTTTGCGACGCGGCTTTGACGCTGCGAATGCGGAAAAGAAGTTTGTCGAGGATCGCTTGTCTTGTCGCATCAAGATCTTGGCGTGCGATCAACACCGCCTCGGACGACATCACGGTCTCGACCTCACGAAGCCCGTTTGAAAACAAAGTGCTTCCCGAACTCACCAGATCACAAACCGCGTCCGCCAGACCGATCGACGGAGCGATCTCGACCGATCCACTGATCTCATGAATATCAGAGCAAACGCCGCGTGATGAGAAATAGGCGCTAAGAATATTCGGATAGCTCGTCGCGATTTTTTTTTCTGACAAATCCGACAACGCCGAATACTCAAACCCTTTCGGCACAGCGAGCGACAAACGGCAACGTCCAAAGCCGAGTTTTTCGATCGTCTCCACAGCTTTGGGATCCTCAGCTATCACGTTTTCGCCCACGATTCCGATGTCTGCAACACCATCGGCGACGTAGTCAGGAATATCGTCGTCGCGCAGAAAAAATATCTCGAGCGGAAAATCAGCCGCCTCGGCCCGCAGTTTTCCCAAGCCGTTCGAAAAGCCGATGCCGCATTTCTTCAGCAGCTCCGTCGACCCTTCGGCCAATCTTCCTGATCTTTGTAAAGCGATCTTTAATTTCATTTCTAAAAACAACAAAGCGACGCCCCTCGAGACTTGGTTCAAGTTTCGCTGACGTTGAATTAAAACTAATTTACGGGTTTTGTTAGAACGAGTATCAGTTCACGCAGCTATTTGCTCACGTGATGATGATGGAGATGGTTTGGCGAAAAATTACCTAACATCGAATTCTAGGTATAATCGATGCGAGATCTATTTGCAAGTTTCGAAAGCGATCGCCGATCGCTTTTTAAAGCGTCTGTGTTCTGTTCGTGCGGCAGTGGTATCCTTGATTTGATCCAAAATTTATGAATACGAATCCGAGCTTTGAGCAGATGCGACGTGAGGTGGCTGAGATAGTCGCGGAGCAGCCCGTGATCGACATTCACACGCATCTTTTCCCGCCGCAGTTCGGTGCGATGAACCATTTTGGCATCGACGAACTGCTTACATATCATTACCTCGTCGCCGAGGTTTTCCGCTCGTCAAACATCTCAACCGACGCGTTTTGGCTGCTGAGCAAACGCGAACAGGCAGATCTCATCTGGCAAAAGCTCTTCGTCGAAAATTCTCCGATCTCCGAAGCCGCCCGCGGCGTGATCACGGTTCTCAACGCTTTTGGACTTGATACGAACACGCGCGATCTGACGCAAGCTCGCGATTTTTTCGCATCGGTCAACGTTCATTCACACGTCGATACCGTACTGAAAACCGCCGGTGTGAGCGATGTTGTGATGACGAACGATCCGTTCGATACCGAAGAAACGGCGTTTTGGAGCAGCGAGATGGCAGCCGATCCACGTTTTCACGCAGCTCTCAGAATGGACCGACTGTTGAACAGTTGGCCGCAAACATTCGGTAAGCTCCAGGAATTCGGACACGCTGTCGATGCAGGATTGGGCGGCGATTCTGTTACTGAGATCCGCAAATTTCTCGACCGATGGATCGCCGCGATGAAGCCGCTCTATATGGCAGTCTCGCTGCCGGATGATTTTCAATTCCCTGACGATGACGAGCGACAAAAGATCATCACCGATGTTGTGCTGCCGACAGCTCGCGAACACGACCTGCCCTTCGCACTCATGATCGGCGTTCGGCGAGGTGTAAATCCGTCGCTTCGCGGTGCGGGTGACGGCGTGGGCAGAGCGGATGTCGGCTCGCTCGAACGCATCTGCGTCGCAAATCCCGACGTTCGCTTTTTGGCAAGCTTTCTTTCGCGCGAAAACCAACACGAACTTTGCGTCGCGGCTCGCAAATTCAGCAATCTGATGCCTTTCGGCTGCTGGTGGTTCCTGAACAATCCATCCATAATTTCCGAGATCACTCGTGAACGGCTAGAATTGCTCGGCACCAGCTTTATACCCCAGCATTCTGATTCGCGTGTTCTCGAACAGCTGATCTATAAATGGGATCACTCGCGTCACGTGATCGCTGATTGCCTTTTTGATTCATATGCGGCTCTTGCTTTGAGCGGGCGAATCGTCAGCCGCGATGATATTTCCCGCGATGTGAAGCGTCTCTTTAACGTTAATTTTTCAACCTGCGTTCGGCTTTGAAAACAAAAAGCGGATACAATGTTCAGCGATACAACCCCGGATCGTAAAATGAAAAAGATCAATCAAAAAGCAGCATTGATAGCTGTGCTCGTGTGCCTTTTGAGCCAGCTCGTCCAAGTCTCGGCTCAAGCCCCAACGCCTGTTTACAAAGACCCGAATCAGCCGCTCGAAAAACGCGTCGATGACCTAGTTTCGCGGATGACGCTTGAGGAAAAGGCTTCGCAGATGGTCAATAACGCGCCGGCGATACCGCGGCTCGACGTTCCGGCTTACGATTGGTGGAATGAGGCTCTTCACGGCGTCGCGCGAGCCGGGATCGCGACCGTTTTTCCGCAGGCGATCGGACTGGCTGCGACTTGGGACGACAAACTGATCTTTGACGTTGCAGATGTGATCTCGACTGAAGGCCGTGCGAAACACCACGAGGCCCTTCGCAACAACGATTTCAGCCGATACAAAGGCCTTACATTTTGGAGCCCGAACATCAACATCTTTCGCGATCCGCGTTGGGGCCGCGGCCAGGAAACGTGGGGCGAAGATCCATATCTTACGGGCAAGCTCGGTTCGGCGTTCGTCCGCGGTTTGCAGGGCAACGATCCCAAATATTACAAGGTCATCGCCACCGCGAAGCATTACGCTGTACACAGCGGCCCTGAGCCGGAACGTCACACGTTCGATGCGGTGATAAACGAACGCGACCTTCGCCAGACGTATCTGCCGGCGTTTCGCGACCTGATCACCGGCGCTAAGGTCGGAGCCGTCATGTGTGCTTACAATCGACTTAACGGCCAACCCGCCTGTGCGAGCGATAAACTGAGCAGCATTCTAATGAAGGAATGGAAATTCAAGGGCCACGTCGTCTCTGACTGCGGAGCGATCGACGATATCTACATTCGCCACAAATACGTCCCGACCGTCGAGCAGGCTTCGGCTCTCGGGATCAAAGGTGCGACCGACCTTTCCTGCGGAAACGAATACAAATCGCTCGTAAAAGCCGTCAGATCGGGCTTGATATCAGAGGCCGAGGTCGATGTTTCGCTCAAGAATCTGATGCGGGCTCGGTTTCAACTCGGGATGTTCGATCCGCCGTCGATGGTGAAGTACGCTCGAATTCCTTTCTCGGAGAACGACACGCCGGC
Source organism: Pyrinomonadaceae bacterium (assembly GCA_047600985.1). Taxonomy (GTDB): domain Bacteria; phylum Acidobacteriota; class Blastocatellia; order Pyrinomonadales; family Pyrinomonadaceae; genus OLB17. Next base: position 2,826,756 of record JASGKA010000002.1, read on the forward strand.
TCATCACGAACTGTCGCTCAAAGCCGCCCGCGAATCGATGGTGCTGCTCAAGAACGACAACTACACGCTGCCGCTCAAGAAAGATCTCAAAACCATCGCCGTTATCGGCCCGAACGCCAATGACAAAGACGTCTTGCTCGGCAATTACAACGGCCAGCCGTCGGTCTCGTTCACAGCTCTCGACGGCATAAAAAACAAGGTCTCGCCGCAGACAAAAGTGCTTTATTCGCAGGGAATGTTCCCGACCGGCGTTATCTTCGAACCTGTCGAAGCCAGCGTTTTTCCAAACGGTTTGAAAGCTGAATATTTCAACAACAAGGACTTCTCCGGCCAGCCGTCGCTGGTTCGAACGGATGCACAGATCGATTTCAACTGGGCGTCGATGAGCCCCGCGAAAGAGATCAACGAAGACAATTTCTCCGTTCGCTGGACGGGTAAACTAAAGGCTTACGAGACCGGCAAATACACGCTCGGCTGGCGAAGCAACGGCCCGGTCCGCATTTATATCGACGGCAAACTCTACCTCGAGGAAACCACCAACCGCCGAACACGAAACGTACTGAAAGATTTCGATTTCACTGCGGGAACAAGCTACGACATTCGCGTCGAATATCAGGAAAATGCTAACCAAAACGCCTCCGCCAAGCTGGTCTGGTCACCGCCGAGCAAGCAAGCGGCTCTTCGTGCGGATGCGGTCGAGAAGGCAAAGCAGGCGGACGCAGTTGTGATGGTCATGGGTCTATCGCCGTCGATCGAGGGTGAAGAAATGGACGTCACGCTCGAAGGTTTCCGCGGCGGCGACCGCACCGATATCGCCCTGCCAAAGCCTCAGGAACGTCTGATCGAGGAGATCAACGCCCTCGGCAAACCGGTCATTCTCGTGATGATGAGCGGCAGTGCGGTTGCGGTGAACTGGCCGAACGAGAACGTCCCTGCGATCCTGCAGGCTTGGTATCCCGGTCAATTTGGCGGAAACGCGATCGCTGATGTGATCTTCGGCGACTACAATCCGGCCGGACGGCTACCAGTAACTTTTTACAAATCGGTCGATCAACTGCCGCCGTTCGACGATTACAAGATGGAAGGCCACACGTACCGCTATTTCCACGGCGAGCCGCTCTATCCATTCGGCTACGGCCTGAGCTACACGAATTTCGCTTACTCGAACATGAAAATGGCGAAAACCGTCAAAGCCGGAGGCGGCGTTCGCGTCAGCGTCGATGTGCAGAATAAAGGTGCGGTCGCGGGTGACGAGGTCGTGCAGCTTTACGTTTCGAATGTGAAAGCGTCAGTTCCGGTTGCGATCCGTTCGCTGGCCGGCGTCGATCGAATCATGCTCAAACCGGGCGAAAAACGCACGGTTTCGTTCGAGATCAGTCCGCGTCAGATGTCGGTCATCGACGACGCAGGAAAGCGGATCGTTGAGCCGGGCGAAATTTCAGTAAGTGTCGGCGGCAAACAGCCGGGCTCGACCGGCAGAGCGGACGCGAAAACGACGGGCGTTGTTTCCGGTAAATTTGCGGTAACGGGCAAAGTGTTGGAGCTCCCGGAAAAATAACCGGGAGCCCGTAAAAATTAGTCGACGCCGAACAGGATATCCATCGTCCTCTGATCGAGCCGTTCGTACTTCAGTCCTTTCGAAGCAAGCTCGTGACGGTCGAAATTCGTGGCGAGCAAACTCTCGAACGATCCCAACGTGCCTTTGTCCGTCTCCTCGATCTCTGCGAGGATCGCTTGGATCTCAGCGTCGTTGTTCCAGCGTTTCCCTTTTTCCTTCAGGATCAGATAGGTCCGCATGCAGCCGCGGGCGAAATCTTTGACGCCATCGTAATCTTCCGTTCGGTAGGCATGTGCGTCGAAATGCCGCATTCCGGCGTATCCAACGTCCTCGAGAAATTTGACCATCCAGAACATCTGCTTCGGGCTGACCGATCCGAATCTCAGGTCCTGATCGTAGCGTCCCGGATACTGATCGTTAAGGTCGATGTGAAACAGCTTTCTAGCTTCCCAAGCCTGGGCGACCGCATGCGTCATGCTCAAGCCCGGCATTTGTTCGTGGGCGACCTCAGGATTTACACCGACCATTTCTTTGTGGTCGAGCGTTTCGATGAATGCGAGATATGCTGCGGTCGTCGGCATGTAAATGTCAGCCCGCGGTTCGTTCGGCTTGGCTTCCATCGCGAATTTGTAGCCGAAATTCTGCGAGATGTTGTATTCGCACAGATAATTCATCGCCTCGCGAAGCCGTTTGATCGCTTCGTCCGGCCGGCGGCAGGCGTCAGTTTCGCTGCCCTCGCGTCCGCCCCAAAGCACGAAAACTTCCGCTCCGAATTCCGCTCCGAGCTCCATCGCACGCATCGTTTTTTGCAGAGCGTAATGCCGAACCCGCGCGTCGTTCGCCGTAAAGGCTCCGTCGCGAAAAACCGGCTCGTAAAACAGATTCACGGTCGCCATCGGGACTTTGATCCCGTTGTCGCCGCATGCTTTCTTGAAATCGGCGACGATCTGGTCGCGTTCCGCGGCGGTGGCGTCGATCGGGACGAGATCGTTGTCGTGAAAATTCACGCCATACGCACCGACCTCGGCCAGCAGCTCGACCAGCTCGACGGGCGTTTTCTTTTCCCGCACCTGTGTTCCGAATGGGTCAGCACCGCGGTTGCCGACGGTCCATAGGCCGAATGTGAATTTGTCTTCCGGTTTAGGCGTAAATTTGTCGCTCATATATTTATTCTGGTTAATCGGTTATTTGGATCTGATGCGTCTATTTTATTAAAAGATCGTGATATCACCAACATCTGACGTCCGGCATTTTTGGATAAAGTAGTTTCGTGTTAACATTTGGCATACATCACAAACGTATGTTTCACGGAGCTGAAGATGAATAAAGACTTTATTGTGAGATTGAACCGGGCTTTTGATTATGGATCGATGGCTGATGTGTCGCGGCGATTGGAGATCCCGCATGCGACTGTTCGCAACTACTACAACGGCCGGCTGCCGTCTCCCGACGTGTTGATAAAGATCGCTCTCGAAACAAACGTGTCGCTCAACTGGCTGCTGATGGGAACGGGCGATATGTACGCCGGCCAGGCACCGAAGGTCGGACTTGGCCGCTTCATGGAAGACCGCATCGGCGAAATGATCGACGAAAGGCTCGCCGCTCTGCGTGGCGACGGTGTCGTAAATCTCGGGGCGGTCGACATCCGCGAGGAATTTGACGTCGAGTCTGCCCTCGAAAAATTCGGCGATCCGCAGAGCGTGATGAACGAATGGTTTCGCTACGAAGGCCGCGAATGCCCGCAGGATTACGGCGTTGTGTTCTTTCGCGGGTGGGAAACATTCTCGACCGCCGACCGGGTCGCCGCGATCCGCGATGCCAAACGCGTCCTCGACCGTTCGCTCGCCGGGAAGTAGAAGACGACTATTACTTTGCGGCCAACTTCGCCCCTCTGCGACTTTGCGGGAAACTGACTTCTAAAACCAGAATTTCCCGCAAAACACAGAATATTTCCACCTTTTTGCATTTTTCACTTGACTTTTTGTTGCATTTGTGAAACAATTATTTGAAGTCGAGACACTCTCATGCAATTTCTGATCGAAAAGATATCCGAACTCAATTTTGGCTGGAACGAACGCCCGCTTTCCGAAGCCGATTTTTATAAACTGTGCAAGCGATTCAAAGTAGCTGTGCAGGAAATGCCGCTTGCGGTCGGTGGGTTTTATTACCGCGTGATGGACCGCGATTTTATTGCGGTTGACAGCAAACTGCCGCCGGTCAAAAAGCTCGCTGTGCTCTATCACGAGCTCGGCCATTTTCTTTTTCACATGCCGGCGTCCGGTGCGACGGCAAATTTCCACGGCGTCGGCCGCCGAACGCGTCAGGAGATCGAAGCGGACACTTTCGCTCTGTGTGCTCATTCCCCGAAAATGGGCAGCGACGCGTACCGCCGCGGAACTGATCGACCTCGAAGGCTTCCCGCCCGACATGGTCGCCGAGCGTCTCAAGATCCTCGCGGATCACGGCATCTGATCTGTGATATGATACGCGCGTCACTAGATCCGTCACATTCATATATATAAGGAGACCAAACCCCAATGGGACTTCGACATATCGCAAAAATATTCTCGCTCGTTTTGATCCTCTGCTCATTCGCCGCGGCTCAGACTCAGCCAACCGAAAGCGACTCTGATAAAGAGAAAAAGAAAAAAGAACAAGACGAACGCGTCGTTCAATTACTCGATGAGGCTATCGGCGAGGCAGTCAGTCTTCGGCTGCCACAGAACCGGGCGGTGGTTTACGCGATGTCGGCCGATCTTTACTGGAAATTTGACGAGAAGCGTGCACGCGAGCTTTTCCGAAGCGCGGCTTCGGAGATCGTCGCCTTTAATCAGGAATCCGACAAAGAGCGTCGCGACGTTACGGCACAAAATTTTCTGAACGAGATGTTCGATTTTCGCAGCGATGTCCGCAGCGAGATATTGCCGCTCGTGGCGAATCACGACGCCGAACTGGCGCTCGAACTCCTCATACAAACGCGTCCCGCAAAATTAGCTGAGGCGATCGCGAAGGCAGCGACTCCAACCGCACAAAACCGGAGCGACATCCTCAATATGGACCGTGTGAAGGTCGGCCAGGAACTCGCTCTCGAACAGCGTTTTGCTCTGCTCGCTGCTGACGAGAATCCGGACAAAGCGATCAAGCTCATTCGAGACAGTCTGGCAAAGGGCGTCTCTACAAATGTGCTTCCGCTTCTGCAAAAGGTGAATAAGAAGGACGAGAAAAAAGCGTCCGACCTCGCCGGTGAAGTGATCAAGAAACTCGTCGATGCCGATATGTCTAAAGGTTACGAAGATCTGCAGATCGCACTGAGCTTTCTACAGTTCGCGTCGAAACCGCCCGCAGCCGCAAATCCAAAGGATAAACCGTTCACTTTCAGCGACGCTCAACTCAAGGACCTCGCTAACAAGGTCGCGAATACGTTTCTAAATTCGCCGAAGTCGCTAATACTTAGCAGCCTATTACCGACAGCGATGCCGCTGGTCGAGAAATTCGCACCGGACAAAATTGCTCTGCTAAAACAGAAAAAAGCGGAGAACGATCAGAGCATGCCGCCCGAACTTAAGCAGAGCATGGAGCTGCAAAAACTGTTCGACCCGAGCGCGTCACCAGAGGACATTCTCGGCCAGTTGCCGAAACTTTCGAGCGATCTGGAAAAAACGCTTGCATACCAGTCACTTTCCGGCAAGATCGCTGAGATCGACGACGACGCCCGGGCGAAGAAGCTGATCGACCAGATCCCGGACGAAAAGGTAAGGGCAAATCTGTCGGAACAGTTCGAAACCAACCGCATCGCCCGCACCGCGGCCGCCGGAAAACTCGACGACGCTCGAAAACTGATCGGCAACCTTTCGAACAAGAAAACGCAGATCGAGCGGCTCGTCGCTCTCGCCATGGACTTTAACCGCAAGGGCGGCGAGAAAGATATCGAAAGCGCGAAAGCCCTGATGAAGGACGCGAAAGCTCTCGCACCGGAATACGCGGAAACTATAGACGACATGAACGACGTAATGGAGGTCATCAAAGGCTACGCAGTGATCGAACCCGACATGGCGTTCAGGATGTTCGAGCCAATTATTGATCGGCTCAACGAACACATTCAGGCGTCAGCGACGCTCGCCCGGTTCAATCCGAAAATGCCGAATTTCAAGAAAGGCGAGCTTCTGCTTCGGATAAACGCCAGCCGCCTCGATGGCGAATCGCCGCTGTTCCAGTACGTCCCCCAAATGCAGATGCTCGGCAAGGCAGATCTCGACCGCATGACGATCACGGCGAACCGTTTCGCTCGCAGTGACGCGAAGACGATCGTGAAACTTTATGTTCTGCAGGGCGTTCTAAATGACAACAAGAAGCCCGGCGAACAGCCAGTACGATCGCCGGTAAACATAGTTATCAACTAGGCGTCACTGACTCGACTGGAACGGCAAGCATCCATGCTTCTCGGGTGTTACGACGACCAGGATTTGACACGTTGAATTTGCTTCGGACGCATAAGCGGTCTGTCGACCGCTTGCAAGCAGGGATGCTCGCCGCTCCAGTCGAGGAATTGTGATATAATTCCCGCCAATACACAGTCGCAAGGAGTTTTCTCTATGTATTTTCGCAAGGTAGCTGCTTTCTTTTTGATGTTGGCTTTGCTTAGCTCGTTTGCGTTTGGCCAGACGGCGGCTCCGGCTCCGGCCAAGCCTCCTCAGCTCACCGAGGAACAGAAAGCTGAAAAAGCTAAAAAGGACAAGGAAATACAGGAGCAGATCGTCACGATGCTCGACCGCACGATCGCCGACATCGGTTCGCTTCGGCTGCCGGGAAATCGGGCTGTTGTTTATGCTCTGGCCGGGGATATTTATTGGCGATACGATTCGAAACGTTCCCGCGACCTGTTTCGCACAGGTTCCGGCGAACTGCTGAATTACCAGGCCGATGCCGAACGCGAACGTCTCGAAAATGTTGGTCAAAATCCGATGATGCCGGTCGATCCGTTCGATCCGGCAGATCCCCGATATGAATTTCTGAGCCTCGTCGGCGGCCGTGACCCGGAACTCGGGCTCGAACTTATGGCCCAAACGCGTTCAGCGGGGATCGCCGACGCGATGGCGAAGATAGCTCAGCAACAGGCGGCAGCGGCGGCAGCAGCCACTGCCGGAACGGCTGGAACGGCAGGCGGGCTTGGTACAGGCGTCGCGACGAATTTTGACGCCGACCGCGTTAGAGCGACGCAGGAGATCGCACTTGAGCAATCACTGACTATACGCGCGGCCGCAGCCGATCCTGACAGGGCCGCAAAAACTATCAAAGAATCCCTCGCAAAAGGTATCTCGTTCTCCGTCCAGCCGCTGCTGCAGATCATTCTTCAAAAGGACGAAAAACGGGCGATGGACCTCGCGGGTGACGTCGTCGCAAAAATCACCGGCTCCGATCTGCTCAAAAATTCGGATGATCTGAATGGTGCCATCCAGTACCTCCAATTCATGTCCCGTCCGCCACAGCAGGCTCCGGCAGGCAGCAAATTCAAGGTATTTTCGTTCACCGATTCCCAGGCAAAAGATGTCGCGTACGCGATCGCCAACGCGCTTCTAAAACCGTCGATCCCAAATTTCGCGACCGGATCGATCTCGCGAGTAGTGCCTTTGCTCGAAAAGCTCGTTCCCGACCGTGCTGCGATGTTGAAGCAGAAAACTGCCAAGCCCGTGAGCGTCACTGTATCGGCATCGGCCCCGAAACCGGGCCAGCCAGCGCGGCTCTGGGATCCGGCCGGAACGCCTGAGGAAATAATTTCCGCGGCGAACAAGATCGCGAACAACCCTCGCGAGAAAACGACCGCCCTGCAATCCGCCGCCAACAAGATCCCGCAGATCCAGGACGAGGCACGGGCGAAAAAGATCATCGATTCGATCCCGGACGAAAAGATCCGAGCTCAGGCACAGAACACTTTCGACGCGAACCGCATCAGCCGCATGACGGTCGAAGGCCGTCTCGACGAAGCAAAAGCATCGCTGGCATCGCTCACAAACAAGCATTCACAGATCCAGCGGCTCGTTCAGCTCGCTTTGCAGTTTCAGCGCAAAAATACCCCGAAAGATCTCGAAACCGCCGGCGGTTTGATGACCGAAGCCAAGGGTTTGACCAATCAGTTTCCCGAGGACGAGGACGAACTCGCTGACTACATGGAACTCATTCGCGGCTATGCCGTCGTCGAGCCCGAGGTCGGCTTCCGGATGATGGAACCGATGATGGACCAGTTCAATGACATGGTTCAGGCGTCGGCTGTGCTGACGAGGTTCAACAAACGCGACCGCACGTTCAAAAAAGGCGAACTCATAATGCGTATCGGCGGCGGCCTGAGCGGATTGCTCGCGTTTCGATACGTTCCGCAGATACAGTCGCTCGCCCGGGCCGATCTGGACCGCGCAAACGCCATGACCGACCGATTCCAACGCAGCGACGCCCGGACCTTGATGAAGCTGTATGTGCTGCAGGGATACACACGAGGATTTTGATGTTGGTACGTTCTTGCTCCGTTCCGTGTTGCTCCGTGCGTTCCGTGGTTAGATTCCGGAATTTCACCACGGAACACACTGAATTGCACGGAGCAAGGAAAGAAAAGCAAGAAACACATTTCCTGAATTTTGATATTTGAAAATTTACAGTGATACCTTTTTGATCGCGTTTCCGCGTTATCAATTGCGGCCGGCCGTTTGTGCGGCGGCCATATTTGATCATTTGATACGGAGACACGTATGGCTACAAATTTTGCGGATATTGCAGGTATCGATCTGGCGTCGCGCCAGTCGCAGCGTTCATTTGAACACAAGTTTTTCATCGGCGTCGCAGCGTTTTTCCCGCTGATGACCCTCGCGGGCTTTTTGCCGAATTTCATTTTCGACACGCCGCTAAAACCGCCGCCGGCGACACCGCTTCTGATCGCTCACGCGATAACGATGTCGCTGTGGATCATACTGTTCGCGGTGCAGTCGATCCTGATCTCGGCAAAGCAGGTTAAAGCTCACATCACGCTCGGGATGTTCGGCGTCGCTCTCGCCGCGACGATGATCGTGGTCGGAGTTTTGACCGGATATGCCGCTGCAGCACGCGGTGCGGCGTTTCCGGGCTTTACGAATCTCGAGTTTTTCATTGTTCCGATCGGCGACATGGTGACGTTCGCGATCCTGTTTGCGGCAGCCATCTATTACCGCAAAAATGCCGCGAACCACAAGCGCCTGATGCTCGTCACGATGGTCAATTTCCTGCCGCCATCGACCGCGAGATTGCCGCTTCCGTTTATTCCGGATCTCGGCGCGATTTGGCTGTTTGGTGTTCCAACCGTCGTTGGACTGGCTTTGCTCGCCGGCGACACATACAGAACCGGCAAGCTGGACAAAGCTTTCGCCGCAGGCATTTCACTCGTGATCCTCTCCGGCCCGATCCGCGTAGCGATCTGCCGCACTGAAGCCTGGAGCCATTTTGCCGCGTGGATCTTGAGCTAAGATCGACAGTCTAATTAATGCAGAGCTCCGTGGTGAAAGTTAAGACTCTCACCACGGAAATCAATGCGACAGATCAGTTCTTTGACAATTTATTCGAGCCCGACGAGATCGATGTTCAGCATATTCCCATCGACCAACAGGATGCGAGGCGAGAATCGATATCGCTTCGACGAGACCGTCAAAGTGTACGTTTCGTTCAGCGTTAGATTTGTGAACGAATATACGCCGAACGAGCTGGTCGTCGCCGTTCGCCGAACATTTGCCGAATCGATCAGCGTAACCACCGCATTTCGAATTCCCTGCAAACCCGGCGTAAACACACGGCCGGTGATCGACCCGACCGGAACCGGGGTAGGCGTCGGCGTCGGAGTTATCGACGGCGTCGGCGTTGGAGTCGGTGTGGGTGTCGGTGTTGGACTCGGTGATGGTGTCGGAGTCGGTACCGGCGTTGGTGTAGGCGACGGAGACGGCGTTGGCGTTGGCGTTGGCGTTGGTGTAGGAGTTGGTGTCGGTGTTGGTGTTGGGGTTGGTGTCGGAGTTGGTGTTGGATTCGGCGAAGGCGTCGGTGTCGGTGACGGAGAAGGACCTGTGCCAAAAGGAACATTGGTCTGTGTGTAGTAGATCTCGTCACCATCGTTCGTCTGATCGTTATTCGCCTGGTTGCCTGCGGCAAAGAACGTCACCGTTCCGACGTTGCTTGCCGGTGCGGTCCAGTTAAATATCCACTGAGCTCCGCCTGTCTGATTCGGAAACGTACCCGCATTCGTGTGCTCGACATATGAACGCCCAAAATCGCTGACGATCTGTGTTTGGCTCGAAAGGCTCTGAACCGTACCCGCAGCCTGAGCATTTTCATTGAGTGCCGTTACCTGAAAGCCCCAACGTTTGCGGGACAGGTTAGTTGTGGTGTGGCGAACGGTGATCTGGTACGTTTGTCCAGGCTGATAGCTTGTTGGACCAAGCACGACAAACGTGCCGCCGCCCTCGCCGCCCGCGTGACATTCATTACAGGATGACTCGCCTGGAGCACCGGTAACGCCCGCAGGCGGGCCGGCGCCTAACGACGACACTTTGTTCACCAGGCGATCGCTGAAACTCAGTCCGCCAATTGCGAATGCAGCAAAAACAAAAATGATGGATAGCTTTAGTTTTTTCATTCTCGTATAGAAAGCCTATTGCCGGAAATTTCGAATGTACCCGAAAACCGAAGCTATCTCCTCCTTGCTAAGTTTGCTTTTGAACGAAGGCATCTCGCCTTTGCCGTTAGTGATGATGCGGATCGCCCTTGCTTCGTCGGCGTTCCAATTGGAAGTCAGGTCAGTGGCTCCCGAGCGTTTGCCTTTAGCGGTTTTGGCCCGCCCGTCGGAGCCATGGCAGCTTGCGCAATTAGCAGCATATACCGAAGCACCGTCAGATATCGCTGCCGCCCGCAGTTTTTGATCGCTGCAAAGGAACGAGAGTGCGAGCATCGTTCCGGTTAATAGGACGAGGATCTTGATCCTTGTCCATCGTGATTTTCCTTTCATTAGACCCCTCCGAAATGCAGTTGTAAAAGCCGAAAAATGAGCACACCTGTAGAGTTGTTATTTCTGCAGAAGACCGCAGAAATAACCTTACGACTGTCGAAAACAGGCGTCGAATTTGTTCGGTAAATTAGTAAAAGGAGCTCCGCACTGATATCGCAACAGTCGTGCCAAATCAGTTATATGTCCATAATTATCGCTCTATCTCGTTTATAAGAAATGACTTACGAGGATGCCTCCTGCTCTGGCTGGTCACTCTTGTAACATTCGTGTAGCCTGATTTTCCAAGATTAAAGAAGTATGTTCATTAAATTGGATAAAAACTGGATAGCTAGAACCGCCGCGAAAGGTTGAAGCCGAGAATTAGTTCCTTGGGCGACAACGTCAGATTGCTCGAGTTGTATCGACTGGTCGTCGTTGTCTGCGTATTTGACAGCGTCAGAGCGAACGAATGTTTCCCGATATTCCGCTGAACGCCAAATCCGATCGACGGATGCGATTCATTCGTGAAACCGACAATGCTGAACCCCGGCCCGAGAACCGTTCTGACCGAGCCCATTTTGAAACCTGTTCGTGGCGTAAAATCGAACAACGCCATCACGTTTGGCGTGATCGCCACACTGGCTCCGAATCCGAAGGAAGCCCCATGTTTTGGCATACGAAAGTTGTTAGCGATTGTCGCTGCCGGAAAATAGTCGGTCGGACGTGGATCGAATTTCCGCTGACCATTCGAGTTTAGGTGTACCGCAGGTGAGAAGTGAAGAAATACGCGTTTTCCAACTCGGGCCGAGAGCATAGCCTGCAGATTGTACGTATATTCTTCTGTAAAATTATCGCCGCCTTCGATGCTTGCGAAGGTGGTCAAACCGATCGGGGATTTTTTATCTTGTGCGAGCCAGTTGTAACCGACGCCGACCTCGATAACCCGGCAAAAACCCTTGCGGCAAACCGGCGATCGATATGCAGAGACGTAGAGCTTATCGGTAATACCGTAGGTGAGTCCAAACGAAGCGATCGCAAAGCTGTCCAGCCCGAGCAACGAACGTGCACTGGAACTGAAAGGCCGCAGCTGCTGGGTAAAGCGGTGCGTAAAGATAAGGTTATATGAGCCTTTGGGAACGTTTTTTGCCGTTGGGACGTTCACCACACGATAATCATACGGTTCTTCGCCCTTGTCGAAATCGTAGGGGCTCTCGTCATCGTCTGCTTTCGCAGCTGGAACCTTCGGCGTTATCGCGAGTGCGGTATTTCTGAGTTCCGTATTTTTATCCGGAATCATCGTAGCAACGCTTTCAACGCTCTTTTTGCTGGTGTCAACCCGGATGCGTTCACCGTTTGCTTCGACATATACTACGCCAGGAGTATCCTCGTCGAATACGACCTTCATTTTAGCCTCCGCCTTCACGTCGGAAGGCGACGACGAATTTGAAACCGGCTCTTTAGAAGAAACGGCTCTTGGCACGACGGCCGTGGCCGATGGCATTACCTCTTGTGAAAAAGCGGCTTCCGCAAAAGCGAAAACCGCAACGATACAGAAAACTATAGAACTAAATGTCTTTATTACCCGCATGTGTGATCCCTCCAAATGAAACATAGCCGCGTCAAACGCGGTCAGTTGCGATCAGCATCCGTAAGACGACACCGTAAACGCAACAAAAAATACATCTTAGCCAAAATAAATTGCAGGTTTGGTTATGACATTTTGTAGATACGCAGCGATCAAAAAAGGTTGCCTGAGGCATGGAGTTTTTTTAGTAAGGATCGCTGTTTGCGCGACGATCCTTCGTGGACAAAAAAAAGCGACCCGAAGGCCGCCTTTCAAGAACAATAAAGTACTTGATCTACTCGAGTCCTACAAAATCCACATTTGTAAGTGCCGCATCGAGTTGAAATTGCTTAGGCGAAAAACGATAGCGTTTCGAAGCGACTGTCATCGTGTACGATTCACCGGTTCGCACACCGTCGAACTGGTAAATGCCGAATGAGCTTGTGGTTGCTGTTCGACGAACGTTTGCAGAATCGATCAGCGATACGATCACGTTTCTTAGATTCTGGCCGCTCGGTGTGGTAACTCGGCCTGAAATTGAAACGTCGGAGGAGAAAATATATGCTGAGCCCTGGAGCGAATTGCCGCCGATCGTGTCGCCTATCGAACCGACCACAGCGGCATTCTGCGTAAATGCAACGCCCGCACCAAATGAATCTTCGGCTCCGCCGTCTGCAGCGACTAGCTTTTGCGACTGAGTCCAAGTCGTACCGGTTCTGGTGAAGAGATACGCCGAACCTTGCCTAGCGTTGGCACCATTCGTATCGCCAGCGGCTCCGATCATGGCAGTATCTCCGGAAACAAATACGCTGTTTCCGAACGAATCGTTTGCCGATCCATCACCGGCCAATATCTTCTGCTGCTGAGTCCATGTCGTGCCGCTGCGGACGAAAACATACGCTGAACCTTGTTGGAAATTCGCTCCAACGTCCTGGAGCGTTCCGACGACCGCTGTGTTGCTATCGACGGCAACCGAGAATCCAAAATAATCAAAAGCCGTTCCATCACCAGCCGTCAATTTTGCCTGTTGTGACCAAGCGGTTCCGCTGCGAGTGAAAACGTAAGCCGAACCCTGTTGAATATTCGCTCCGGTAGCATCTTCAGTCGCTCCAACGACAACGGTATCACCGGAAATGGCAACGCTGTCGCCAAAATACTCGGTGGCCGCTCCGTCACCGGCGACGAGTTTAGCCTGCTGAGCCCAGGTCGAACCGGAACGGAAAAACACATAGGCAGCTCCCTGATCGACATTGGTTGTCACGTCCGCGCTTGATGAGCCAACTACTACCGTATCACCGGCTATCGCAACAGCTCGGCCAAAGAAATCGTTAGCCGCTCCATCAGCAACGGTGAGTTTCTGCTGCAGGGACCATGACGTTCCGGTACGAACAAAAACGTATGCCGAACCTTGGTTTACGTTGGTTCCAACACGATCACCGTACGCTCCGACCACAGCGGTGTCGCCAGAGATCGCAACGTAGGTTCCAAACGCGTCGTCGGCTTCGCCATCGTTCGCAGTCAGCTTTTGCTGAAGCGTCCAGGCTCCATTGCTGAGAACGTAAACATACGCAGCTCCGGCTCCTGAGGCTGTCGCCGCTCCGCCGTTTGCCCCGACAATCACGGTAGTTCCCGAGATCGCTACGCTACCGCCAAATTGGTCGCCGGCGATACCATCGTTTGCCTGGATCTTCGTCGAACCGCCGAACGCCAAAGCCGCTTCGGCTCGGACACTATCATCGCGAACCTTATCGCTGTTTTCTTTCCGAACGATCGACTCCAAGCGCCCACGCTGCTTCAATTCCGTTAACGCTGATTTTCCATTAAGGATGGGAAGCGAGCCCACGGCGGTCACGACTTGACTCGACATCTGTCCGCTGAGAATAGCTCCTGCAAACAACACAACAGCGATCGCACCCGAGACCGTAAGCCTCGCCGCGATATCGATCTTGCTCATAGGCTTCTGTCCAAAATTCTGTACGTGAACACGTGAATTCTTGATATCGGTCATCTGATTCTCCTCGGAAGTAAACAATGTTTTAACTTTCGTTAACATTAATTATATGTGGTCTGCGTACAAAAGTTCAACAGTTTTTACAAATACTTTGTCCGCAGTGGGAAATCGCCGCAAAACAGCATTTTTGCACGGAATGCTTTGAAACAATTATACAGTGCTTAGATGCTGTATCCATAAAAAAAGGCGACTCAAAAGCCGCCTTTCTCTAAAAATATGCCGAAAAACGGCAAGTTTTATTCCTGCCCGACGAAATCGACGTCGGTCAGCGTATCGGTCAGGTTGATAACGCGTGATCCAAAGCGGTAGCGTTTCGAGCTGACTCCGATCACGTAGCTTTGACCCGCTTCGACGTCGTCGAAGTTGTAGAAGCCAAACGAGCCGGTCGTAACCGTTCGCCTGTTTCCAGCCGGGTCGGTGATCACTACCGTTGCACCTCTCACTCCCAAACCGCTCGCTGTCGTAACTCGGCCTGAGATCGAGACTCCGGCGGCGGTTGTCGTGATCACAACGTTGCCCGACTCGTAGGTCGTCGCAAGCAGCGTTCCGTTCGCACTCGATACGCTCTGGGCGGTCGGTGTTCCCGAGAAGGTGATCGGGTACGTTCCTGCCGTTGCATTTGCAGCGACCGTGAACGTCACGTTCAGGATCTGACGCGTGCCCGTTGCGTATGTGTTCGTCGAATCAAGCAGAACGCCGAGCCGTCCGGCAGCTGTCTGCGTTGTATTAAGGCCGAGGTTCGTGCCCGTCGGAACACCGTTGCCCAAAGCAGCACTCACATAAGTGAGTACTGCTGAGTTCCAGTTGATCGTGAAGCTGGCCGAAGCCTCGTCTCCCTGCGAATCGAGTTGGAACGGGACCGTGATGGTCTGTCCCACTACTCCATTCGTATTCACCGCACGGATGATGCGTCCGACCACGTCCGGCGATTCGGTCTGCGGCGATGTCGTCACAGGAGCCGTCGGACCGCAGACCGGTTTGGTAGCGAGCGGTTGGCCATTGAGCAATCCGAGGTTGTAGCCTCGAATGACAGTCACGTCACCGGCATCGATCTGACCGTTACCACAGGCTCCCGGAGCATCGAGGTTAACGTCCGCCGCCTGGAACTGCTGTCCCGCCGGAGGCTGTGGAAGCGTTCCGAGCTGCATCTGACGGATAACATTGACGTCATTCGCCAAAACCGCCCCATCACCACTCGCTCCGCCATTTCCATCCACCACGTCGCCTTCAAGTCGAGCAACTGGGGTTGGAGTTGGTGTCGGAGTTCCCGAACTATCGTCGTTGACGATCGTGCCGATACCATTTCCGTCGGAGATTGTTCCGTTTGTGACGGACGTGATATTCAGATTGAATGTCTCGTTAGCCTCAACCGTTGTATCACCATTGACCAAAACGGTAACCGTCTTTGTAGTCTCGTTTGCAGCAAACACCACGGAGCCGCCCGAAATAGCAGTGTAGTCTCCTGGCGCAGCGGCCGATCCGTCAGCCGTCGAGTAGTTGACAACCGACGAGAACGCAGTGGAATTTCCAGAACGCGTGATCGTAAACGCAAATGGTGTCGTTCCTGAATTACCCTCATTTGCAGAAACGTCGTTCACCGCAAATCCAGGCTCGAGGTCATCATTGAAAATCACTCCAAGACCTTCACGGTTAGGAATGCCTGCGTTAACCTCGTTCGAAAGTCTAACGGCGAAGCCCTCGTTCTGTTCGAATTTGGTATCACCGTTAACCTGGATCGCGACTTTCTGCATCGATGCTGAATTCGAGTTGAAAGTAAGGGTACCGGTTCTAGCAACGTAATCGCCGTCAGCCGCGGTCGCTGTTCCATCAATAGTTGTGAAAACAACGGACGCAGATGGAGCTCCCGGCGCAGGCAGCCTGCTGATCGCGACCTCGAACACGAAGTCAGAACTTCCGGAATTGCCCTCATTTCTAGTCACATTCGTGATGGTGATCTGAGGCCCCGCCGGTGTGGGTGTCGGCGTCGGTGTTGGAGTCGGCGTCGGCGTCGGCGTTGGAGCCGGTCCGGTTGCACAGGTCAGTACCAACGAAAAGGCTCTTACTGTTCCTGTGTCAGTCAACGCGTTATCACTGACGTTTAACGTCCACGTTCCAGCCGCACTTTGGCCGTCGAATGCCGACAGCGGATTATTCGGTGCGAATGATCCGGTCGGGAACGCAGCGTTGGTGCTCGCTCCACACTGAGCCTCGACCGCCGGGAATCCGCCGTCATCGTCGAGGATCAACTGTGCTAGGTTATTGCTTGAACAACCGGTTCCTGATGCCGGAACTCCCGGTCTGTCATAGAACGTGACCGCAGTACCTTGCGGCGACGTCAGTTTGAAGACCAGATCGCCGACCCAACTGTGGGTAACGCCTACCCCAGTGTCACCAACCGTCGCACTCTGCGTTCCGTCAAACCGGAAGTTAAGGTCACTGATCGTACATGCGGCCCCCGCGAATGGAATATCCACACCAGCCGGCAAATTATCAGGAATCACTACCGGAGGATTCGTGTAGCTGATGATCACATTGTTACCTGGAGTTGGCGTCGGCGTGATTGTCGGCGTTGGGGTCGGCGTCGGCGTTATACCAGGCGTCGGCGTCGGCAACGGTCCACAGTTAGTGGTCTCCAGGGTGATGTCGTCAACCGTGAAGTTGGACGTTCCACTGCCTGCAGGGTTGTTATACTCGAAGCGAATAACGTGTGAACCGCCATTCGCGACGCCAGCAGGAAGGCTAACACTTCGCTGTGTATAGGCAGATTCTGCTGTCGCGGGTTCTGTGATCGTCTGAACGGTTGTGCCGTCAACCTTGACCACGAGCGTTGCGTCGAATGGCGAAGCAACAGCACCGATCCGCAACCAATATTTTAGTGTCGGATTCGAAGCTACTGGAACGGTCAAAGTCTGCTGCAACGAGCCAACCTCGGCCGCCGAAATTCCGCCGAACCAAGCGTAGAACGTTCCCGTTCGCGGTGGTGCTGTGCCCCCACCGTCGGTGCAGGACGCAACGTTACAAAGCGAAGAACCAAAGTTCGACGATGTCGACGGCCAATTAACATTAGTGATCGTTGCTCCAACCACACTAGCCTCGATGCTCGGGTCAACAGTTGAATTGACTGGCGTGCATGAAGGAGATGGCGACGGAGTCGGCGTTGGCGTCGGCGTCGGCGTCGCAACCGGACCGCCGCAGTTGGTCGTCGTTATCGTGATCGACCAGCCACCTGCCAAAGTACCAATATCTCCCGAGAAATCATCTAAGATATAAAGCGACCAAGTTCCGTTAGGCGTAGTGCCGTTGAATGCCGATAGGGCAGAACCGCCGGCAGGCACAGGTGCCGGAGCGGAGAATGTATCGCCCGTACCGGAATTAGTTGGCTGGAATGTACCCGACGTGATCGAGGTGGTCGAAAGGGCCGAAGCAGCCGCGTCATCAAGTACGAGATTGATGCCAGTCGCAGCACTCGTACCGCCTACATCCGACATGATGATCGCGTTCTGGCCTCCAGGTCCGACGAGCAACATATCGATATCATTCGGGAAGGTGTGAGATAGGTTATTTAGGTTGACCACCACCTTAGTGATCGTACCTCCGACACCATTTACCGTGACGTTCGACGGATAAGGATCGGAGTTTCCACTGGTATTGCCAGATGCCGGTATAGCAATGGTTGTCGTATTCGCGAACGTACCGCAGCTTCCCGGAGGTGGCGTAGGTGTAACCACAGGCGACGGAGTTGGACTTGGACTCGGCGTTGGAGTCGGTGTCGGCGTCGCAACCGGCGTCGGAGTTGGCGTCGGAGTTGGCGTCGGGGTCGGCGTCGGGGTCGGGGTCGGGGTTGGTGTTGGCGTCACACCAGGCGTCGGCGTCGGTGTTGGAGTAGCCGTTGGCGTTGGTGTCGGTGTTGGTGTTCCGGCCACACATCCGCCCGATCCAGGAGCGCAAACGCCAGGCGTTCGGATCCCCGTTAGCTGGAGGCCGGCCGATAGACTCGCAGAATTAAACGAGAACTGCGTAAACTGAGTTCCCGATGTAGTTGCTTGGACTCCAACCGTAGCGGAGGCACCATTTAACCTCGCTGCGTTGCCTGTAGCAGCATAGATATACCGTATTGTATCGGACCCTTCAGTTAAAACGATCGCGAAATTGGTCGAAATCGGTCCATTAGAACTTTCATCGAAATGTTGAGCTCTCCACTCGATAACGAGCTGTCTATTCGGAGCAGATCCCGTGGTGTTCGTGAAAATACCGCCACCAGTTACGTCAGCGGCGTCCATATCCATATCGTCCCAATAGGGCATTAGCACTGGCGATGCCGGCAGAACCTGAGTTGCGGTCGCACCATCGGACGGTAGTGCCTCGTTTGTAAATGCAGAGGTACCGGTTCCGTTAACGCGGAGGTTTCCATTTGTATCAGCGTTCAAAGACGTTACGCTTGTTCCATATAAAGTCGACGTCCAACCTCCTGGCAAAGGAATGGTAACGATTGCATCGTCAGCTGCCGACCCAGCAATCAGTACCCCACCGGCAGGGATCGTAGCACCCGTTGTGCTGGTAAACGTGTAATTAGGATCGGCAACTTGACCAACACCTAACGTGAAATTAAAGATCGCCGGCGAAGCACCGCCGCTAAACGTAACGGTTAGTGTAAGATTTATTGTGCTCGCGCAGGCCACCGAATTGCTTGTCGAAATTTGGTACGGGGTCGTGTTTGTCTGAGTACCGTTTGCTGCGATGTTCGGATAAGCGGAATTTGGCTGAGTAATGGTCACGCCCGGTGTCGTGGTCGACAAGACCGCACTCACTCCCGTTGCAGCAGTATCAGGACTCACATTTGTGATAGGAATATTGAGCGTATTGCATTCATTTGGCTCCACGAGATTATTTCCTGATGTAACCGTCGCGGTTCCTTGGGTGAGGGTCGCACCGACGACAGCTGTGTTTGCATTGTACGCAACCAAGGCAAAATCCTGATCGGTCGTATCGGCATTTCCAGGAACTCCATCACCCGCTATGTTCGCCGCGCGAACAAAGATAAGCACAGGCGTACCAGTCGCTAACGTATTGGCAGGAATGAAAACCGACTCGAGATTGTTTCGCGGATCCGCAGAACCGCCCGTGACCGAGTTTGCTCCACTGAATACGTTTCCCTTATACGTGTTTCCACCAACGACGATCTCAAGGTTAAGGTCATTGACAAAAGCGTTGCCCGTCGTGTTACCCGGAGCATCCGTGAATGCGAGAGTCACGCGAAATGGTTTCGTTCCATCGACAACCTGAGCCCCAAAGACGCGCGCCTCGCTCGTCGCTCCAAACGTATCCGCAGTTACCTGGTCACGAATGATGCGGGGAGTTCCATCAAATGCGGTTCCGAGATTCATCATTCCGAATCCCTGATTATTTGAAGGTAGAGTGTCATTTGCTGAAACGCCGTTCATATAACGAGCGGAGTTTACGATGTAAGCTTTATTCATCGCCGGGCTCGGAGGAGCGCTACCGGCTGGAGTACGATTGTTAGCAATGTAGGATGGGTTGTTGATGAACTGCTGATAAACGAGAGCGGAACCGCCAGCAACGGCGGGGTTCGAGTGACTCGTTCCCGAGGATGCGGTATACCATTGCTGAGTAGTCGGGAAGAAATTGCTTCCGCCGGGACCAGCACAAACACCATCAGCACGATAGGTAGCTTCTGCGGTGCCATTTCCGGTCGTGCCGTTCTGCACGTACGTCATTCCCGAAATATGCGTTCCGGGCGCCTGGATATCAGGTTTGATACGTCCATCGTCCGTTGGGCCGCGGCTCGAAAACCCAACTATGTCGTTTGCACTATTTGCTTCGGCATCAGTAGTTCCGCAGCCATCAGCCCCACCGAAGGGCTGCACGTTTTCGGCGGCTCCGACTGAAAAAACATTTTTACCAGTCGCCGGAGCTCCGATTGTGTTCGCTCCAGATCCATCATTTCCCGCAGAAAATGTAATGATCATTTGCTGATTGCCCGCAGTACCCGCCTGAGCATCTCGAACGAGGCCGTCATACTGCTGCGAATCGGTTGTGTAAGCCCCTGCCGCGCTAGATCCCCAGCTATTACTACTGATACGAGCCCCCGATGCATAACCAGCCGAAAGCATGTTGGGAACATTTGGTGTCGTGAAATTCGGATCAAAAATTACTGAGTTGGCGAGTTTGACGAACGGAGCAACACCGAGGCCGAATCGGAAACCACTCGCATCAGTGTGCGGGGCTGCGTTGAAAGGAGCACCCGATGGTACAGATCCGCCAACGATGCTCATGTTGAGCTGCCCGTGGCCACTAACACCGAGTCCGCCGTCTGCTGTCGAACCAGAACCCCAACGGCCCTTGTACATAAAACGGCTCGTTCCGGTTGGCGTGGTTTCGCCAACGTTCCTAACGCCTCCCTCAAAAAGTACAAAGTGACGTGCAGGAACTGGTCCGGCATTAGTATTTGTAGCGATCGTGCCTGGGTCAGCTCCCGTGGGATTACGATCAGCACCATCGTCTGTAACATCGACGATAAAAGCCGAAGAATTGAATTGAGCCTGTGTAAAGCCCCAGGCGGTAAGAAGCGAGAAATAGTTCCCGGTATTTGGCGTATTGCCAGTCAGATTACCCGCGAGGATCATATCCTGCCGCTCATCCATCTTCTTCGGCTCGAGGTATGGGTGAATCGAGATGACATCAGATCGGTTTGCGATCTCCTGAACGCCTTCCTCCGAAAGGCTTACCGTAGCAATAAAATAGTGTGAGTAAGGCCACTCCCTTTTTGCGGGGCCAAGCTCTATCTGCGATATCCGGGCGAGGGTTGCCTGATTTGCCAGATCGTCTTTAAAAAGTTGAACGTCGTAGTAACCTGAGGTACTGCCGATCTGCCGCTGCGATTCCTTTTCGCCTGTTGAGCGGTATGCACTCGGCTGAATCCTGTGCTCAGCTTTGTATTCACCGATCCAGGTGATTCCGGAACCGCCGCGATTGGCGGTGGCTAAAAGGCGATTCATCTCGTTTGCATCACCGTACACGAGGTAAGCATAGTTCGGGATATAATCGACGACCGAAACGCCGCTTTCGTCGAGTGCGTCACGCCACTCACTCAATATCGGTCCGCCAAATTTAACGAGGCGCATTTCCTTGCCCGAGAAGCTCTCTGGGGCGTTCGTGCTTAGCCGATTTTGAGCTGATCGAGTATCGATCTTGCCAACATTCAACAAGATCGCATCCGGCTCTTCCGAGGTATCAACACTCGATCTGCTGCGCGGATCTTCAACCGCGGCCTTATTCTCGGCGTCCTTTGTCCGACGGCTCTGTGCATCCGCTTGCCACGCAATAATAGCGAAGCCCATTATTCCAACGAGAACGCCAAGTGACAACAATAAATTGCGATTCGTTTTGAAAAACGACCCTGATTTCTTTTCCATTTCGATCCTATCTCCCCATTGATTCAAAAACGTCGACGAAAGAGGCGTTTGCCGACACCTCTAGGAACCTCGACCTAACGATAAAATTTTCTCTAATGCTTTTTGTGGGAGGATTATGAACTTAATCGAAGCCTAAGTCAAGACTTATGAGTCGTTTGGCAATCGCGATTTGGCCCTTGTGACAACTACCAGTGGCCGTTTGTGCACTATTTCAGGGATCGAAGGATCTCAGCCACGCTCCACGCTTGAGCGGCCGCTCCGCGTGGCGCATTCGGAGCGTCGCCGTCGAAGATCTCGGATATCTGGCCGACCATCGCGGTCGATAGGTGAGCTTTGAAACTAGACAGGATCGAGGCGAGATGGTTCGTCGCTTTGGGGTCTTTGGAATGAACCTTCCGATAGGCTTCTGCGAATGGCCCGATCAGCCAGCCCCAGACGGTTCCCTGGTGGTATGAGCCGTCACGCTGGAGCGGTGAGCCGATGTATGTTCCGACATAGCTCGGGTCTTTGGGAGAAAGCGAGCGCAGGCCGAAGGGTGTCAGCAGCTCGCTTTCGACCTTTTCGACGACCTTGCGTGCTCGTGCCTGATCGAGCATTGAGTGATCCAGGCTGACCGCGAAGATCTGGTTCGGCCTGATGCTGGCATCTTGTTTTTCGTGATCAACGACGTCGAAAAGACATTCCTCCGCCTCGTTCCAAAACTGCCCGATAAAGCTCTCACGAGCGATCTCGTCCATTTCGGCGTACTTCGCCTGCCGCTCCTCGTCGCCGAATCGAACCGCGAGATCTGACATGATCCGCAAGGCGTTGTACCAGAGGGCTTGTATTTCCACGGGTTTACCGGTCCGCGGCGTCACGACCCAGTCGCCGATCTTCGCATCCATCCACGTTAATTGATGGCCTTCGCCGCCGGCGAATAACAAGCCGTCTGTGTCCACGTGAATACCATACCTCGTGCCGCGAACGTGCCAGTCGATGATCTCGATCAGTTTTTCATACAGGCCATCGGCCAATATTTCGTAGTCGTCGGTCGCCTCAAGATACGCTCTGATCGCCTCAAAATACCACAGCGTCGCATCGACCGTATTGTATTCCGGTATCTCACCCGCGTCCGGAAAGCGGTTCGGGATCATTCCTTGTGAAATATGACGCGAGAATTCGATGATGATGCTCTTCGCGATCTCAGGGCGTCCGGTGGCAAGCGTCAACCCACTCAGGGCGATCATCGTGTCGCGGCCCCAGTCGGAGAACCAGTGATAACCGGCGATCACCGACTTCCCGGCTCCGCGGTCGACAATGAACTGATCAGCCGCCAGGACAAGCGGCCACATCGATTCGTCTTTGATCTGTGATCTGACAACGAGATCGGCCCGGCGTCTTAGTTCGTTTTTTTCGAGTTCTGCGGCCTTCGTGTGGATCTGCTCTTCGGTTGAGGCGATCACGACGGCCTCGGTCGCGAGGTCAAAACTCAGCATACATGGCTGGAAAAGGTCTTCACGATAGTCAAATCCCCGTTCCGACTCGATCGCGTATTCAAAATTACGGTACCAGCTTCCGGTCCGCTCGACCGAATGGGCGTTGTGAGCCAGAAAAAGCGTCGGCATTTCCGGGTATGGCTTGAAAGAAAGATTTCCGTTGCCCGATGCGTATTCGCTGCTAAAAGCCGCATCTTCGCCGCGTAAATGATGATGATCGCGAAAAGCGAGCAGCGGCCGCAGTTCGAGGCCGACGTTCAGGTCTGCGATGTCGTCGGGGTCGTCCGAGGCTTCGTATCTTTTGTTAAAGACCTCGGAAACGTTGGTCACCTTCCAGCGGCAAACGGTCGTATTCTCGCCATGGACCATGAAGATCGACCGCTCGATCTCGACTCCCTTTATCTCGAACGTCCATCGCGGAAAGGGGTCGAGCCGAAACGATGTCAGATACTCAAATCCTTTCGGGTGAACGCTGCCCGGATATTGATTGCACGAGATCTCAAATCGCTCTCCATCTACGATCACGGCCTCGTCAAATCTCGACAACAGCACCATTCTGCCGAGCGGGGGACGCGTTGCGGCAACGAGCAGCCCGTGATAACGGCGTGTTCCGGCACCGGAAATGCTCGACGATGCGTATCCGCCGATGCCGTTGGTCTCCAGCCATTCCCGTGACGAGGCTGCGTCAAAATCTGTGCAGATGTCGGTATCGATCTCTATCATTTTTGGTTCAACCACCTTGTTCTTATTCTACGACGCCGACAAATAATTCCACATTTTCACTCACCACTCTGCCGCAGCAGTTTTGCAACGAGTCCGGTCCAGCCCGTTTGATGGCTTGCCCCGAGGCCCGCGCCGTTGTCTCCGTGAAAGAACTCGTAAAAGTGGATGTGCTCACGAAAGTTCGGATCTGTCTGAAATTTCTCCGACCCGCCGTAAACCGGACGGCGGCCGTTCTCGTCGCGCAGGAATATCCTCGACAAACGGCGCGATATTTCCTGCGATACCTCCCACAGATTCATCATGTTGCCCGAGCCTGTGGGACACTCGACCTTTAGATCGTCGCCGTAATAATGATGGAATTTTTGCAGCGATTCGATCAGCAGATAATTTACGGGAAACCATACGGGACCGCGCCAGTTCGAGTTGCCGCCGAAAAGTCCGGACGTCGATTCCGCCGGCTCATAATCTACGCGATACTCTTGTCCATCGACCTCAAGTACATAAGGGCAGTCTTTGTGAAACTTCGACAGGGCCCTGATTCCATTCGGCGAAAGAAACTCGTCCTCGTCCAACATGATCTTCAACACCCGCTCGAGCCGCTCTCGGAAAGCGACCGACAGCAAAAGCCGATCGCCCTTCCCGGGCGTTCTGGCGCAGTTGATCTGATCGGTCAGTTCCGGTCGGTTATCGATGAACCACCGCATGCGGCGTTGAAAGTCGGGCAGTTCCCGAAGGATCTCAGGTTCGATGGTTGCCACCGCAAAAAGCGGTATCAAGCCGACCATTGAGCGGATCTTCAGCGAAACGCTGTGATTCAGGCTCGGCATGTGCAGAACGTCGTAATAGAAGCCGTCCCGCTCGTCCCACAGCGATTTGCTGTCGTCGCCGAGATCGTTCATTGCGTCGGCGATAAAAACGAAGTGCTCCCAGAATTTACTCGCGACATCTTCGTACGTATCGTCATCGATCGAGAGTTCAAGCGCGATCGCAAGCATATTAAGGCTGAACATCGCCATCCAGCTCGTGCAGTCCGATTGATCGAGCCGTCCGCCGGTCGGCAACGGCTTTGACCGGTCGAAAACACCGATGTTATCCAGCCCGAGAAAGCCGCCTTCGAAAACATTTCGGCCCTCGGCGTCCTTCCGATTTACCCACCAGGTAAAATTGATCAGCAATTTCTGAAAAATGCGGGCGAGAAACTTCCGGTCACCGGTGCCGGTCGCTTTCTTCTCGATCTGATAAACACGCAGAGCAGCCCACGCATGAACCGGCGGATTTACATCACCGAACGCCCATTCGTACGCCGGGATCTGACCGTTCGGGTGCATGTACCATTCGCGCAGCATCAGGATCAGCTGCCCTTTGGCAAATTCCGGATCGATCATCGCAAGCGGGATACAATGAAATGCGAGGTCCCAAGCCGCGTACCACGGATATTCCCACTTGTCCGGCATCGAGATAATGTCGGAGTTGTACAAATGCCGCCATTCCTTATTACGGCCCTGCCAACGCGAAAGCGGCGGTGTCGGCATCGCCGGGTCGCCATCGAGCCATTCTTCGATCACATAATTATAGAACTGCTTCGACCACAGCATCCCGGCAAACGCCTGTCTCTGCACGTTCTTCGCGTCGTCCGAAAGGCCGTCAACAAACTGCTCATAAAACTCATCCGCCTCAGCGATACGCTGGTCGAAGACTGCCGCGTATGCGGCGACTGGAGCGGCAAGCATCCCTGCTTGCCACGCCGGTTCCTCCGGCGTTGCCGGATCGCGTTGATCCAACTTGCCGACGGACCCGGTCGCCTCCGGTTCGGCAAGCCGCATATACAAGACTTCAGTTGCTCCGGCGTCGATCTCAAGTCGATAATGTGCGGCCGCTTTGGTGCCTCGTTGGGCCGGATCTATCGCAGCTTCATTGCCGTGGACGACGTATTCGTTAATGCCGTCTTTGACATACTTTACCCGATTCGGCGTATTGAACAGCCGTTCGTTATTGGTTTCGTTTTCAGTGAATAACAGCGCGGGTTCGCCTTCGAACGAAAGATATCTCTCGCCGAGCGTTCCGATCGCGATGCCGATGGTATTTGCGTCGAGAGCAGTCAGGGTGTCGCTTGGTTCGCGGCCCGACCAAACCCAGTCGTTGCGAAACCAGAGAGTTGGCAAAACATGCAGGTCGGCCTTTTCCGGGCCTCGATTGACGATCGTTATACGGACATATATGTCCTCGACGTCTGCCTTCGCATATTCGACAAAGACATCGAAATATCGGTCCTCGTCAAAAACGCCGGTGTCGATCAGCTCAAATTCAGGATCGTTTCGCGTTCGATCGCGGCTTTCGTTTATAAGCTGTTCGTACGGATATTCGGCCTGCGGGTACTTGTACAGATATTTCATGTACGAGTGCGTCGGCGTGGAATCGAGGTAGTAGTACAGCTCTTTGACGTCCTCACCGTGATTCCCTTCGTTGCCCGTCAGGCCGAATAGGCGTTCCTTCAGGATCGGATCACAGCCGTTCCAGAGAGCGACGGCAAAACACAGATTCTGCCGCCGGTTGCTGATGCCGGCAATCCCGTCCTCGTTCCAGCGATATGCTCGCGATCGGGCGTGGTCGTGCGGGAAATATTCCCACGCCGAACCATCCGCCGAGTAATCTTCGCGCACGGTTCCCCACGCACGCTCGGCCAGATACGGCCCCCAGCGTTTCCAATTTTTAGACCGCTCGTCCGATTCCGCAAGGCGCTGTGCTTCCGCGTTCATAAGGTTTCTGCTTTTTGTTATTAGAACAAAAAAGAAGAAAACTGACGAGGAAACTGTTAAGGGGCCAAATTAAATGCGGTGTTGATACCCGTTATCTGTAGAATGGTTTGCTCCGGAAAGCCGAAGTGCCGCGCGAGGGGCGACGCGGGTTAGAAATGTCATCGCCGTGAGCTTTAAGGATCGCTGATGGTGGTTCGCAACACGAAACGCGGTCACCGCCTCGGTATAATCGCCGCTTTGCAGGAACGAATGGCCTTGCTCGACGGCGATCTCGGCCTCGAGTTCATCGATCCGACGCTCGACGATCTTTGTCTCTGCGGTAGTGAGATCGATGCTTTTGCGTATACGTTCGTAGACGTCCTTTTCAGCTTCGATCCTGGCGAGAGCATCTACAGCGAATTCTTCTCGATATGATCTGACCTTAACGAGCTGCTTCTGCTGATAGCCGATCTTCGCTCCGGCTTTAATCATCTTGATCCAGAGCGGAAGTCCCGGCTTTGGGACATTTTCAGACTCAAACATTCCTACCTTCTCGATCCAATTCTTTCTAACCAAAGTTCCGGAGACCAGTACGTTGCAGCTGCGATCAAGCAGGCTGCGGCTGTTGACCTCTCCGATCGACGGATATTTGTCCATGAAGTTCCGCCTGTAAACAGAGCGGTCCGCGAATATTGATGCATCGGAATAAACGAGATCCAGGCCGTGGCGTTCGAGGTGGACGTTCTGCGAGGCAAGAAATTCCGGCTGCCACAGGTCGCCGGCGTTCAAAAAAGCAATAACGCGGCCGCGAGCATTCTCGACTCCGGTATTTCGAGCCGCCCCTTCGCCGGCGTGACGCTGGCGAATGTAGATCAGTTCCTCAAAACGGATCTTAAGCAGGCGTTCGAGTTGATGTGTGTCATCCGAACCATCGTTGACGACTATGATCTCGTGCTCGCGATATTTCTGTGCCAGCACCGAGTCGACCGTGTCCTTTATATATCGAGCCTTATTGTAAGCCGTAATTACCACAGACACGCGCGGCGGTGAGTCAAACACGTTGCTGCCAACGCGTTTGCGTATTTGTCTGGGTTGTTCGGCCGATTCGGACATTTGGAATAGAGCCCGATCTAGCAACAATGCTATCGGGCTTCGCGGATAGGGTCCCATCTGGTGTATGTTTCGCCGCGAAGGAACTTATAGAACGCGACAACGGAAGCCAGATTGGCAAGAAGAAAATACAAAGGCATTGCGAGCAATCCAAGACGGCGGCCGGAACGCTCCAGCACCCAGCCGAGAGCCCCGAGAATGTAGAACGCCGTCTGGAGTGCGAAGATCAGGACGTAGATCGACGATGCCGCTGCGAGAGCAAAACACGCCATATACGCAGCGAAGAGTATGACCGGAACCGCATATCGCATCAGCTTATGCGATATAAGCTCGATCGCGAAAAACCCGCTCTTGAACGGATTCATCATATCCCGATTTCGCCACAGGTCGGTGAATGTCTGAGAAATAACGCGAACGCGCATTCTCATCTCGTGATCCGCGTCGCGATTCGTCTCCTCGGTGCAGACGGCGTCGGGCTCGAAAACGCTGCGAAGGCCCTTACGATAAACGCTCGTACAGATCAAAAAGTCAGAACATGCCTCAGGATAAAGCGGTTCGTACGCCGATTTTCTCACGGCATAAAGACAGCCCGAAGCTCCGATCAGCGAGCAGGTCTGGCTTTCGGCGATCTTGATGAATGTTTCGTACCCCCAATAACTCTGGGCTCCCTTGCCGACGTTCGTGCTCATCTCATCGACATACACGAGCCGTCCGGCCACGCAGCCTACACTTTCGTCCGCAAAATTGGGAAGCAGTGATCTGAACACGTCGGAACGATACGCTGTCGTCGCGTCTGAGAAAAGAATGATCTCGCCTGTCGCACGCTCAACCGCCGCATTCTGCGTCGCCGTTTTACCCGCACGGCCTTCTTTTCGAAAAAGCTTGACGCCGCGGTCCTCAAATTCTCTGACAATGTCGTCCGTACTGTCAGTCGACCCGTCGGAAGCCACCAGGATCTCGATCTTGTCTTGAGGATAGTCGATGCGGAGCGTGTTCTCGATCTTTTCGCGGATCGCGTTCTCTTCGTTAAAGGCCGTGATCAGGACGGTAACTGTCGGTTCGATCTCGCCCTTTTTTACGAGTTTGGGCGATATCTTGCTTGCAAGAAAAACGAGCACAGGATAGCCAACGTACACGTAGCCCAACAGCAAAATGCACGTCCAGAATACTAATTGCTCAACAGAAAAGATCATGTGATGGCCGGCTGCCGGTCCCAAAGCGGGGTCGCCTTTACGTCCTCGGTCAAACCGTTTTCTAAACTGTAAATTCTCCTGAACGCAACTGCATACGCGATCAGGTAGTAGATGAACCAATTATATGCAACGGATGCAAAAAAGCTCGTGATCATATAACCAACGATGCTCGCCTGCAGTCCGATAGCGACAAAATAGAACCAATTCAGATCGTTCGCTTTATAAAGCGTCCGCTCGATCGCCCCGAGTTTACGGAACGGGCTCACTATAAATACAAGATACGCAATAAGCCCCAAAATCCCGAGTTCTGCAGAAACTTGTGTATAAGCATTGTGAGTTTGCAGATTTCGGGCTCCGAAAACGGGCGAATTGCCGATGCCGATCCCCCACGGATTTCGCGCCGTAACGATCAGCGAAGTGATCAAACCTTCACGCCTTGCTCCCGCCGACCCGACCGGATCGAGCGACGGAATAAAGATCGATAAGAGCCGAAGCCCGTAATTTCCCGGCGCAACCGCCAGAAATACCGCTCCGAAAGCGAGCGATACGATCGAAACATTCAACCGGCTCTTGCGGCCAAGCTTCCAGACCAGAACGCACGCCACGCCGATCAGCCCGAGAAATCCGCCGCGTGACTGTGTAAACAGATTCGCGATCAGGAACAGACACGCCGTCGAAAAATAGGCGAGCTTCATCAGCTTGCTTTTCGACGCGGCCCCGAGAGCGACGGCGATCGGGATCATCATGATGAAATGCATCGCCATCTCATTCGGGTTCCCGAAAATGCCTTTAACCTCAGTGATCGCAACGCGATAACCCTCGATCGAAAACTCACCTGCCATATAAAGCCGAATCGTCTCGATCGCAAGAAAAACGCCGATTCCCAACGAGATCGTAACCAATCCCATCAACCGTTTGCGTGTTCGCACGACGTTCACGAGCACGATAAAGATCGCGACGGCCTTAATATATGTATCCGAGAAAGTATCCCACGCCATTGTGTGGTCCTTCGAGATCGGCATCGTGATCAGAGCGATCGCCGTCATCGCGAGGATCGCTTTGACCTCGGTCGAAAGCATCGTCAGATTGCTCTCGGTCATTATCTGGCTTGGAATGTAGATCGCGATCGTCGCGAGTGCAAAATAGATGGTCGTCGAAGCCAGAAATCCCGTCCCCGGAATGATCTCGTACGGACGCACGAGCGTCATGAAACTGAACAAATAGAGAGCAATGTATGTCAGAAAGTGCCCGTTGCGAACGAGCCAGTTATCTTTCTTAAGCAGCTCGACGTCTTTAGCATGCTTTCGAGCGGAAGCGTCGCTGATCGGCTGTGATGTCGTCTTGATCTGCGGCTGCGGCTCGGGCAAAGTTTTCTCGACAGGTTCAAAAACCGGCTCAGTTCGTTCAAACCTCGGCTCGATCACCGTTTCAGGCTCACGCTCAGAACGCGGTCCGGACATGGTCGAATAGCCGCCGCCATCCGGGATCGATTTCCCGGGCGGCCGCAGCGTACTGTAATCTAGGCTTGTTTGTCGTCCTGATGGCATCTACTTGCCGAGTCTCTAAACTGCCTCCTTCTTTTTCAGGGTCACGATCAAATTCGTGCGAAAACGCCTAAGTGAGCGGCTCATCAGGAGCTTGATCCAAAGCAATTCCGCGATCGCTAGCGGCGGTATGACCGCGCATACAGCGTCCGAACTAACAAATTTGATCTTCTCGATCTCAAAATTCGTCTTCTCGGCAAGGGCCAATATCTTGTCTTCGCGGTTCGCTTTGTACTGGATCTCGAAAACATCTTCTTCGACTCGCCCATCCATCAAAGATGCGAGTTTTTTAACGATCGATTCCGGCATCATCCGACGCAGAACGGCGAAATAGCCAGTTTCGTTCGGCGTGTGGAAAATAAATCTCGCACCTGGTTTCAGAACGCGGTTGATCTCAGCGAATTGCACCTGCGGGTCATCGAGATGCTCGACGACCATGTTCGCCGTCGCCGCGTCAAAGAATTCGTCCTTAAACGGCAATCGATCCGCGACGCCGCAGACCTTCGAATCAACCGTCTTGTGCTTCAATAGCGATGGAAAGTCGACATCGATGCCGATAACCATATCAGCTTTTCCAAATAATTCTTTTTCCTGTTCATGACGCCAGGTCGGCAGCAAATGATGGCCGCAGCCGACGTCGAGCCAGCGTGACTTGGACGGAATGTCCGAACCCAGAACGTCCTCATAAACCGCTTGCGAATAACGCAGTTTCGGGACGATCGTTCGTTTTAGAAATCCGTAGGTATTTTGCAGACGTTCTCTGGTACTCATAGCTGCCAATAGCTCCGCGGCTGAAACTTTTCAGCTCGGTGATAGATACTCCGAACACCTCCTGAATTTCAAATACCTTTAAGTCTTAGATCGCAAATTCTTTTTCGACCGTGATCATCGCCCGAACCGTTTGCTTCAGAGCCTTTTCGAACTGCCTCGCTTCGTTGACACCGCTGAATGAAAGCTGCTGCAGGTTCGCTTCGATCCGTTTGCGGTAATCCGACACGAGCGAATCCGAAACGCCCAGCATCTCCGCAACCTCGAGCTGCGTTCCGCTGTCCGAGATCAGATAGCAGTGCCAGAGGACGTTGATCATTCGGTCGTACTGCTTCGCTTTGCCGCGGACCGATTTGTTGAGGGTTTTCAGGAATCCTTCGACAAAATTTGCTGCCGCAGTCTCGGCTTCGTTCCTGAGCAGGTCCTGCTCAGGCGTTTCGCGGGTATCTGTGAATTCGAACGGCATGCGGTCGTCGTCATCGCTGTCGGTTCCGCTTCCGACCGGGACGAGATGAATGTCCATGATCGGCAGACGCGACATTACGAACGAGCGGAGCGAGCGAACGTCCACCGGCGAATCGATCGCCTTGAATACCTTGATGATCAGCTTTTCCAGCTCCGGATTGCTGATAACGATCTGAGCGTCGCCGGTGCAGCCGACCATTCTCGTATCGCGGCCGTAGAAAGCGACGGATTTCACACGCTCGTCCATTTCCTGAACGTCGCGGCGTGTCTTCTTAAATGTCCAGTCAGCCAGGCCGTACAAACGGTCAGCCAGACGGCGGTGAGCCTCAGGGTGATCGAGATTGTCGAAACGCTTGAAAACAGCGCTCGTCTGGATCAAAGTCGAGACGCGGCGCGCGAGTCGGTAGCTTTCGGGATAACGCTTACGGAGCTCGGCCGTGAGCATGTTGGTCAGCTCGATCTGGCTGATCTCGGCTTCGATCTCGGCATCCGACATCTCGGTGTCGATGTAATGCTGGAACCGGTCTTTGCTCAGCAAAGCGACAAAAAGCTCCTGCGTCAGATCGGTGTAGGCGTTCTGCTTGCCTTCCTCAACGAGGAATCCGGCCCGCTTTGATGCCCTGACCAGCGGGTGCGAAGATACTATCCGGTGTAACTCGGTCCAGATCTGATTGACGTCTGACGTCTTCAAACTGTCGTTCCATTTACCGACCTTGATCTGTCTTAGGTTAGCGGGGCGTGCTGGCCTTTCCTTTGTTTTCACTTCGTTCATAATTGCGTCCGATCCGATGTCCGGTTGCCGCGTTGATAAATAGATTTTCCGCAAGGTCAGACCGCCGAGTTTGCAGTCCGGTTTTCGATGCGCACCTCGCCCATCCGGTTGCGGGTCATTTTTATCTGCGTGCGTTTTTGGGGTAGAAAGTTTTGGCGGGAGCGGTTGCCGAGCTTTTTTGTAACCGTTCCGTAAGTGGGGTTTGTGAGATGTGATGCCCTCTCACTACCTACATTTAAGATAGTACCAGTAATCCAGCCATTGCACAACTATTTTTTACAATGTTGTATATTGTTTATACACTTTCTGTAAATGTTGTGTTTATTGCGGTTAGCGACCTATTTTTTGGATTTTCGGGCAAATTTCGCCAATTTTCGGCATTTTTCTCCGACAAGTTTTGGAAGCTATCGAGCATTACAGATTTACTTTTGATGTAACAACGAAAGGCTCACGCACGGCGGCTTGCTGGGAGTGCGTGCAAAGATTCTATCACGTTTCGGACCTTACTATGCACAACGGAATGAAAACAGCTTTCTGCAAAAATGAAGATTGCCCGAATTCGAACGAATTGCTCGAGTTTCAGAACGGCGATCTTACGCGGACTCGCAGCAGCGAGATCAACAAACACCTTGCGTCGTGCGAATTCTGTTCGGCTGAGGTCGAGTTCTATTCTCATTACCCGCAGGCCGAAGGCACGGTCGAGGCAACCGCGATCCCGGCTCCGCTCTTCGAACTTGCCGAGGCACTTTTGAAGAATCGACATACCGATTCACACTCGCTCAATGCCCTGCTCAAAGAGAACGAGGAGCTGATCGCCGACAGCATTTGCTGATAATAAGAAAGGTATATGAAAAAAAGGCAGCCCGTTTGCGGCTGCCTTTTTTGTTTCGCTTTGACCGAATCGTCATTCCAGTCCGACGAAGTCAACACTGGACATCGAATCGGTGACACTGACGACCCGCGTGGCAAAGCGGTA
Organism: Pyrinomonadaceae bacterium; assembly: GCA_047600985.1. Lineage (GTDB taxonomy): Bacteria > Acidobacteriota > Blastocatellia > Pyrinomonadales > Pyrinomonadaceae > OLB17. Next base: position 2,860,072 of record JASGKA010000002.1, read on the forward strand.
ACGTTTGGAGCTAACGCTCATCACGTAATTGCGTCCGGTCGGAACGTCCTCGAAAGTAAAGACGCCGAACGAGCCGGTGAGGAACGATCGGCGGTTCCCGTTCGGGTCACTCATCGTTACTCTTGCACCGCGAATTCCCATGCCGCCGGGCGTAGTCACGCGGCCTGAGACCGTAACCTCCGCCGCGGCTGCTCCGATAACGACATTACCTGCTTCGTATGTCGTCGCAAGCAAAGTTCCGTTCGCACTCGATACGCTCTGCGCGGTCGGTGTTCCCGAGAAAACGATCGGGTAAGTTCCCGCCGTTGCGTTCGCAGCAACCGTGAACGTAACGATGAGGATCTGACGCGTACCGGCCGCATAGGTGTTCGTTGCATCGAGTAACACACCGAGGCGGCCCTGTGCGGTTTGCGTGGTGTTCAGGCCAAGATTGGTGCCTGACGGCACACCACTTCCCAGAGCAGCACTAACATACGTTAGCACTCCGGAATTCCAGTTGACCGTAAAGCTGGCCGAAGCCTCGTCGCCCTGCGAATCGAGCTGGAATGGAACCGTGATCTGCTGCCCCGCATTTCCGTTTACGTTTACAGCACGGATGATCCGCCCGACAACTTCGGGCGAATCTATTCGAGCGGTTACAGCCGCGGTTGGTCCGCAAGCGGCTTTGGGTGCGAAGAGTCCCAGATTATACCCGCGGATAACAGTCACATCACCGGCGTCGATCTGAGCGTTTCCGCAGCCGTTGTTCTGGTCGAGGTTTACGTCGGCTGCCTGGAACTGCGGCCCGGCTGGTGGCGGAGCGATCAGTCCGAGCTGCATCTGTCGGATGATGTTCACGTCGTTTGCCAAAACGGCGTTATCGCCATTCGGGCCGCCGTTCGCATCGACCACATCGCCCTCGACACGGGTGACCGGTGTCGCGGTCGGTGTCGGCGACGGTGTTGGCGTCGGAAGTGGCGTTCCGGCAACGTCATCGTTGAAGATCGTTCCCAAACCGATAGGTTTAGTGACCACGAAGAATCCGCCCGAGAGGTCGGCGATCCTGACGTTGAACGTCTCGTTCGGCTCGAAATTCGTGTCACCGGTAACATTGACCGTCACCTGCTGCAGCGTCGGCGAGTTCGAAGTGAACGAGATCGTACCCGAAGCGGCCGCGTAGTCGTTATTTGCGACCGTCGCCGTTCCATCCTGAGTCGAATATCCGACCACGAACGTCGATCCAACTGGCGGTGCCGAAGATATCGATATTTCGAACGTAAACGGCGTCACACCCGAATTCCCCTCACCACGCGTCACATCCGTGATCGAAACCGTTCGCGGAGTAGGCGAAGGCGTTGGAGTCGGCGTCGGCGTCGGCGTCGGTGTCGGCGTTGGCGTTGGCGTTGGCGTTGGCGTCGGTGTCGGCGTCGGCGTCGGCACTGGTGTCGGCGTTGGCGTTGGCGTCGGCGTCGGCGTCGGCGTCGGCGTTGGCGTTGGCGTCGGCGTCGGTGTCGGCGTTGGCGTTGGCGTCGGCGTTGGCGTCGGCGTCGGAGTTGGGGTCGGCGTCGGAGTTGGGGTCGGCGTCGGCGTCGGCGTCGGCGTCGGCGTCGGCGTCGGCGTCGGCGTCGGCGTCGGCGTCGGCGTTGGCGTCGGCGTCGGCGTCGGAGTTGGCGTCGGAGTTGGCGTCGGCGTCGGCGTCGGAGTTGGCGTCGGCGTCGGCGTCGGCGTCGGCGTCGGAGTTGGCGTCGGCGTCGGCGTCGGAGTTGGCGTCGGAGTTGGCGTCGGCGTCGGAGTTGGCGTCGGCGTCGGCGTCGGAGTTGGCGTCGGCGTCGGCGTCGGCGTCGGAGTTGGCGTCGGCGTCGGAGTTGGCGTCGGCGTTGGAGTCGGCGTTGGTGTTGGCGTTGGCGTCGGTGCTCCAGCGACTATCGAACGATACGCACTTCGTCCATGAGTAAAAGCGAAAAGACTCGTCTGAGCTCCAACTGTATTCAGAGCTAGAGATTCAGTCGCTACATTGGGGAACCCGCTCTCTTTTAACCAGTTCAGTCCACCATCAATCGAGACAAAAACGCCAAGGTCCGTGCCCACAAACAGACGCGAGGTATCAGCAGGGTCGATCACGATGCAGTGAACCGGAATATCTGGGATATTGTTAGGTGCCGTTCCATCCAGCAACGACCAAGTAGCTCCGCCGTCAGTTGTCTTGAAAACATGGCCCGTGGCGGGCGGAGCTCCATCAAATGTCGAGGACGTTGCATAAGCGATCTGATCGTTCGTCGGGTGCACCGCCAGCCATGAAATAGAGCCGCCGCCGTTCCCGCGCGGAGAAAATACAAGGTTCCAGGCAGTCGCCGAGGTCGCGGTAAGGCCGATGGTCGTATTGGCTATTCGGCCCGATGCGGCTCCCGCATAAATTTTGTCAGGATTACTCGGTGCTATAGCGATAGCAGTGATCGATCCACTCGTGATCGTAGTACTAGCCTGCGTCCAACTGCCCGCTGCATTGGTTGTTCTAAACATCGACTGGCCGCCGATCCAGAGTCGATTTGGATTCGACGGGTCCATTTGGAAGACCGTAATAAAAGGAAATGTTCCGGATAATCCAGTGATAGCGTTAACAAAAGTCGTTCCGCCGTTGGTCGATTTCCTCAGCGATGCCCCGGTGAATTCGGCATAGATCGTATTAGTATTCGTTGGGTCAACCGCGACGTAGCCTCCATCGCCCCCCTGCAGACTAGTCCAGGCATTTGTTCCTCCGGCATCAGTTCCTCTGTTCGTACCGTTGTCCTGAAATCCACCAAAGTAGGTAGTTCCGTTTGGATATGGTAATCCATGATAAAACTGAGATACCTGATACCCATTATTTAGCTCAGTCCACGAAACTGCGCCTACGGGAAGTGGACCTCCGCATACCGGCGAAGTCGCCGTTACAGGAGTCGGTGAGAAAGCAACTGGAGCTCGAGCATCGATGGTTTTGAACAATCCTCCATCACTGCCGTTGAACATCGTCTTGTTATTGACGCCATCATACTGAGGGTGGAAAACAATGGCGTGATTATCGGCATGAGCGTACTGAGAATCGACGCCTCGAGTAGTCCACCAGTGTGAGGCCTGTCCCCAATTCTGACCGCCGTCATCGGATCGGAAAAGATCGACGCCACCCGACCACACGATGTCCGGGTTAACAGGATCAACCGCAATCACATTGTCATACCAACCCTGCGTCAATGTCGCGGCCGTGCCTACGCAGGCCGAAAAGTTGTAAACCGGGTTTGAAAGGAGGAGCTGATTCATTGCTCCGTTGGGCGCCGCCGTATTGAGACGGGGCGACCAGGTCGCACCACCGTCAGTTGAACGGTACACCTGAAGAACTGCGTGAGATGTGAAATGAGCCGCTAAGGCGTAAATTGTTCCCTGATTTGAAGGAGCTATTGCCAAGGAGGTTCGCCCCATATTGGTCGGAGCAAAAACATCCGTCCATGTGCCGGCGCCGCCTGCGTCCGTATTGCGAAAAATATGAGACTGCGCAAAAGTTCCGACGGTAGCGACCACCCAATCCGTCGCTTGATCATTACGAATAACGATGTCCATCGCTCCGTTAGTACCGTTCGCCGCGTTGGACGTAAGTACAAGCGTCCACGACGCACCGCTATCGAGACTTCTGAGCACACCAGTTCGTGTAGCGGCATATATGTGGGTTGGATCTGCCGGACTTACCACTACTTTATTAACGTAGTAAAAGTCAGCGGTATTCGTCGCGGCGAGTCGAGTCCAGGTTGTTCCGCCGTTTGTGGTCTGAAAGATCCCTGCTCCTCGCACGCCGTCTGCATTGAAAAATCCTTCTCCAGTCCCCGCATACAGGATCTGGCTGTTTGTCGGGTGCATTGAGATCGACGTAACGGCGAGATTCGCCATGAAATCGTCAAGTGGTGCCCAAGTCGTCCCGCCATTCGTCGTTTTCCAGATGCCTCCGGCAACACCGCCCGCATACATTACGTTAGCATTCGTGGGATCGATCGCGAGGGCGCGTGTTCGGCCGCCCACGTTGCCCGGGCCGAGATTGGTCCAGGTGAAGTCGGGAGCATTCGGCGATGCCGGTTCCCCGACATTGCGCTCCGACTCTGAAGGCAAAACCTTCCCTTCGGAGGTCGAATACTGTCCCATTGACCGGATCTTTTCTTTTGCCTCAAAGTAACGTTCGACGGGCAGTTCCTTCTCTCCGGGAGGCACGCGCTGTTCAAGATAATAGGCGGTGGCTTCGTCGGGTTTATCGAATGGTTTGTCCTCCTCGCTCTTGATACGATATTCTTTCTCACCCCGACGAATAACAACCGCTCGCCCTTCTTCGCCGTCATCTCCACGATCTTCAGCCTCTTCACGGCGAACTCGATCGTTGCTATCTTTTTCTCCCTTATCATCCAAATCTAGGTAGCCATCAGTTTTTAAAAGTCTCGACGGCTTCTGCGATCTCTGGAACGGGTCCTTTTGCAATTCGCCTCTGAGAAAGATGCTTTCGTCACGATCCCGCATTTTCGGCTCAGCTATAACAGGCGGCTCGGCAACCCGCGTTTCTGCCGAATCGTCAAGAACCGAAGTTTGCTCCGAAGTTACCCTTGAGATCTGCTGGTCGGTTGTGTCAGAATTCGCATGCCATACCGCGAGCCCGATAAGCATGAAAAGAGCTGACGCTACGAAAGCCAGTAGTAGATTGCGTGTAGGTGAGACGACAAACGGAAAGAGCTTTTTCATTGATTGACTCCCGGGAAATCTGCCCGACCAAAAAAAAGAGGCTGTCGAAACGAAGAGACTAGGTGATGGCGTCTCGATGTTACTATTTGAGTTCGTAGTCAGAATATCCCTGAAATATCTAAATTACAAGCGGATTCGCACATTCCTGACCGTTGAAATCAACTTTAGGAGCAACAAGCCTTAGCTCCATTTCATCCGATTCTATCGAGATGGCACGAACTCTGATCTATCCAAATCGTCGTAGGCTGATTGTCCTAATATCTTTTTCTATTGGCCTGTGGGCGTCGTTTCAAGGCATGAATTCAATCGAAAAGCGCTGGATCGCCGATTCAACCGCCGACTGAAAATATGCAGAACAAACCTAAGTACTTGGCTCTCGGCACGTGGGGTTCGAGGGGAGCTAATTTAACGGTGCAAAAAGATTCGGTGACTATAGATCTGCCTACGGCGAACGCAAACTTCTCGCCTCGTCCAAAATTGAATTCCAAGGGTGAATTTGACGCCTCAGGCCAATACAATCGGGAACGGCCAGGACCTCTTAGAATCGAAACTCGGACGGCGGAAGTTGAAGTGAACCATACCACCGGTCCGAACGCCCGGTTTCACGGCAAGGTGGTCGGAAATAGGTTAGAACTCACAATAACTCTTATCCAGACGGACGAAGAAATTGGAGTATATTTGCTCGAACTCGGAAAAATGGGCCGTGTCATTAAGATCATGTAAAGACGGCGAAACGTTAACGTAGCTGCTCTGCATTTTCTTATATGGAGCAATCCATACCGGTAAGTCACTGATCGTAGGACAGTTAAGCCGATCACCTTACGCAAAAAAGTGAAATGTTTTCGTTGAGCTCGAGAATATAAGAGGCTAACTACCGCAGATCTCGTCGATCGCCTCGGAGTATTTTTCGTCGATGACCGAGCGCTTGATCTTGAGGGTCGGGGTCATCTCGCCCTTGTCGATCGAGAACTCGCGGGGCAGGAGATAGACCCGTTTCACGCGCTCGTAGTCGGAGAGTTCGCGGGTCAGGTCGACGGCGTCTTTTTGGATACGTTTGACGAAATGCGGATCCTCGCAAAGCTCTTCGCGAGATCGTTTTACATCGTGCCCATCAGCGGCCATTTCCTCTTTCAAAGCATCCCAATCAGGCACCACCAGAGCACCGACCTGCTTGCGTCCGGAGCCCACAACCAGGGGCTGCGAGATAAGCGGGCTCTGCTTCAGGAGGCTTTCAACCTGCAGCGGAGCAACGTATTTGCCATTCGATAATTTGAACAGATCTTTCAGGCGATCCGTGATATAAAAATGCCCGTCGTGGTCCACATATCCAACGTCGCCGGTATGGTAAAAACCTTCCTCATCGATCGCCGCAGCCGTCGCTTCGTCATTGTGATAGTAGCCCTGCATCACACTTTTGCCGCGTATCAGAACCTCGCCATCTTTCTCAGCGATCTTCATCTCAATGCCATCAAACGGCTTTCCGATCGACCCGACCTTGTTATCTTCAGGCCGATTCGCGCAGGTGATACAGGCCTCAGTCATGCCGTAGCCCTGCAGGATCGGGATCCCCGCAGCCCAGAAAGCATAGCTGAGTTTCTTAGATAACGGAGCTCCGCCCGACACGAAAAATCTCAAGGAACCACCGACGCCTTCACGCCATTTTGAGAAGACCAACCGGTTCGCAACAGCGTGCTTCGCGGCCAGGACCGGCGAGACCGAACGGTGCGTATCCTTTGCTTCCCAATAGTCCTGACCGACCTCCAAAGCCCAGTTAAACAAGTTCGTTTTCCACCCTCCCGCAGCCTTTCCTTTCTTAACGATCTTGTGATAAACCTGCTCAAAAAGCCGCGGAACCGCGGTCATTATAGTAGGCTTAACTTCCTGCAAATGCGACGCGATCTGGTCAAAAGCCGCACAGTAATGGATGGACACCCCATTAGCGCAAAGCACATAAAAAACAGCCCGTTCGAAGATATGTGACAACGGCAGGACCGCCAGGCTGCGGTCCGTGGATCTGATCGGCAGGCCTTTCGAGATCGCAACAATATTCGACACGAAATTCTCGTGAGTCAGCATCACGCCCTTGGGTTCGCCGGTAGTTCCGGACGTGTAAATAATGGTCGCGAGATCTGAAGTCTTAACGTCGGCGAGAGAATTCTCAACGGCCTCGGCATCGATCTTGGAGTGGGCTGTGCCTTGGGTTTCAACGTCGGTTAGCGAGATAGCGCGGCTGTTACCTTCCGGCATTCCGCCTGCGTCAAAAAAGACCAATTTCTCAAGCTGCTCGACGCTTTGAATAGCGTTTTCCGCATGTTTCCATAGCTTTTTACCTGAAATAAAAAGCATCTTGGCTCCGGAATTTTCGAGAATGAAGCGGATCTGCTCAACCGCCTGAGTCGTATAGATCGGAACATTTACCGCTCGCAAACTAAGGATCGCTAGGTCGACGAATGACCACTCAGGGCGGTTTTCTGAGATGATCGCGACGCGGTCGCCAGCCTTCACGCCGAGCGAGGCGAGACCCATTGCTATTCGCTTTACCCGCTCGATAACGTCGTTCCCGTTCAGGTAATTCCAGACATTGTCGACTTTGAACGCGAGCGCATCGCGTTTGTTGTGGCGGGCGAACGATTCAAAACAGTAGTGCGGAATCGTCTGCGGAATTTTTTCGAACCCGATGAGGTTTTCAGCGATCATTGGCGCAAGCTCAGGCGGGCCAGTCATATACCGAAACCTCGCGTGATTTTACATTCTTGCAAATACGCGCCTGCAAGTCCAATAGTTTATGGGATTTCACGGAGTTGAACGGTAACCGGAATCGAACCGTTTCGCCCCAAGCCACAGACAGACCGCGCCCGCCACACAGGCTGCGGGACACGCCAGCAGTGCGTAACGCATCATCGACGGATCGTTTGTAGAGCCAAATCGATCGCTCAGGATGCCGATAAGATTTGAGCCAATTAGATAGGACGCGATATTGACCGCAAAGAAAAAGACCGCGATCCCAAGCCCGCGTAGGTTGACGCCGGCGATCTCTATTACGTCTGCGGCCGCCGCTCCGACCCAACCGAGCCCGGTTGCAAGCAGAATGAAACTTGCCGGAATGATCAGCCAAAAGCTGTTTGAGAATAAAACAACCAACCAAAGTGGAGCCGAAACAAGACAAAGGACGATGCCAAAAGTCATGCGACTATAGCCTTTTTCTTTGAATTTATCTGCTATCGCTCCAGCAAAAAGCGTTGCGGGAATTCCCGCGGCCAATGTCATTATTCCGGCCCAGAATCCATAAGTCGGGATCTCAACGGCATGAACACGCGTTATAAAGATCGCTCCCCAAATCGATATGCTGTTCGTCGCGAGGCCAAAAAGCGAATATCCGACGCAAAGCAGAATGAAAATGGGATTCGAAAGCAGTTTTTTCCAGTCAGTGCCGGAATAGCTCACATCGCTAGAACCGGACGGCACGCTGCGAGCCGGTTCGCGGAGGAAAAATGCGAGGATTCCAAATATCGCCCCGGGAAAACCAACGATCATAAAGGCAGTTCGCCAGCCAAACTGACTGAGGCTTCCGCCGAGCAGAGCCGCCATTCCAGCTCCGATCGCAATCCCCATCGAGTAGATACTTGTAACGGTAGCTCGTTTCCCTGGAGGAAAATAATCTGCCAGCAGTGATATCGCAGCCGGTCCGAGAGCCGCTTCGCCCACACCAACCATGACCCGACAAGCAAAAAGCGACCAGAAATCGTTAGCAAACGCCGTCAGGCCGGAAAAAACACTCCAGATAATAACGCCGATCGCGATTATCTTGCTCCGCGAACCGCGATCGGCGAATCGCCCAAACGGGATGCCGAGGATCGTGTAGAAGATGACGAATGAGGTCGTTCCAAGTAACGCAAGCTGCGTATCACTGAACGCCATCTCCTTTTTTATCAGTGGGAAAAGGATGTAGATAACAGTTCGGTCGAGAAAATTCAGAACATAGATGACCATCAGCAACCCGAGGGCGTACCACGAATAAAGCGGTGTTTTTTCGGTCATCTCATCCATTTTATTTAAGGATCATGATCACGGATTCGCCTTTAACGAGCGTTTCTCCGTTCTGATTCGTGCATACGTTTTCGAATGTCACGATACCTTTTTCCTCACGAATATTGGTGATAGTAGAGGTCGTGGTTACGACGTCGTCAATAAAAACCGGTGCCACGAACTTTAGGCTTTGAGACAGGTAGATCACTGTCCGGCCCTTGAGTTCATTACCCAAAATGGCAGAAATAAAAGCTCCGCTCAGCATCCCGTGAGCGATCCTTTTGCCAAATCTCGTCTTCGACGCAAATTCATCATCGAGATGGATCGGGTTGTAATCACCGGAAACCTCAGCAAATTTACGCACTAGCTCATCCGTCACTTCTCGCGTAGTCGAAAAGCTATCGCCAATATTTATGTCCATTTATTTTTTCGCCAGAAAGTCCAAAACAGCTTTATTAAAATCTGCCGTCTTTTCGAATTGTGGAACGTGGCCGCAAGCGTCAAAGACGACCAATTCCGAACCTGCAATGCCTTTGTTAAAGGTGTAAGCGTCCGCAACCGGCAGCAAACGATCCTGTTTTCCCCAAATAATGAGCGTCGGTTTCTTGATCTCGCCGAGTCTGCCGTTCAGGAAATCTTCTTTTCTTTTTATAGATTCGATCAGACTGTTTATCGTTCCGCCATCGTTCGCGGTTACCCGCAGCGTCATAAATTGATCGACCAACATCTCACTACTCTGCAATGCCGGATTTGCAAAAATGAGCTTCATGTTTGCCCGTATCTCATCGCGTGTCGAATTATTGAGCTGATAAACCTGAGCTTCCCCAAAATTCGGCGGAACCAACCCGGCCGCGTCAGCGAGAACGATCTTGTTGACGCGGTTCGGGTATTTCATCGCCATCAAAGCCGCAACCCAGCCGCCCATCGAATTCCCTACTAAAGATGCACTTTCGATCTTCAATTCCGACATAAACTTGTCGAGAAAATCGGCATAGGTCGCGACTCGGTATTTCAAAAATGGCTTATCCGATTTGCCGAAACCCACCTGATCGAGAGCTATGACGTGGTAATTCGCAGAAAGGGCGGCGATATTCGTAGCCCAATTTGCCGTACTTCCGCCGAGTCCATGCAGCAAGATGATCTTCGGCTTTGTCGGATCGCCTGCCTCGACATAGTTGATCTTCGCACCGAAAACTGTGGCAGTTTTATCAGGTGTCTGACCGAATATCGCAAGCGAAAAGGCCAGCATGAACAGTGCGACGAGAGGTGTCCGATAGGATCTATTACTCATACAATTTCTCCAACATGCCCTTAAAATTCTCCGCGACGACATTTCGTTTCAGCTTCATCGTCGGCGTGATCTCGTCAAATTCCGATGAAAAGTCTCGGTCGAGAATCCTCCAACGTTTGATCTGCTCGCTCGAAGAAACGCGTTGATTCGCCCGACTCACCGCTTGTTCGACGAGCCCGGTGATCTGTTCCGCACACATGTTCGCTGCCTCGGTTTCGTTTATTGTGATGAGAGCAACACAGTAACTTCGCCCGTCGCCATAAAGAAAACAGTGGCTGATCAAGTGCGATTCCTTTACATAATTCTCAACTAACGCCGGAGCGACATTTTTACCACTCGAAAGCACGATGATCTCTTTCTTTCGGCCAGTGATCTTGAGAAAACCATCTTCATCGAGTTCGCCCAAGTCGCCCGTTTTCAGCCAACCGCTGGCATCGAACATCTCCGCCGTTTTTTCGGGCTCCTTATAATATCCCGAAAACATCATCTCGCTCTTAACCAGGATTTCGCCGTCAGCGGCGATCTTCACATTACACATCGGCATCGGTCGACCGACAGTTCCAAATTTGTTTGCCTCAACCGTGTTGAATGCAACGCAGATATTCTCAGTCAGCCCGTACGCCTGCAATATCGGAAGGCCGCGATTCCGATAAAATTGAGCTATCTCCGGCGGCAGCGGAGCACCGCCCGACGTTAGCAACCGTACGTTCCCTCCGAATGCATCTTTCAAATCCCGATCGCTAACGCCCTCTTCGCCTTTTTTTGCAACCACGCTTGCATGGATCTTCTCAAAAAATCTCGGCAGCGAGGCAAACATCGTCGGTTTTACGTCGAGCATCTGCTCGTATAACTTACTGAGATCGTTAATAAAATACGCCGAGGTTCCGCTGTAAAGACGATTGTAAATACCGGAAATTCGTTCAGCGACGTGACAGCCCGGCAGATACGAAAGGGCGACATCGCCTTCGAATATGGGTACCGCCTGCCGCAGCGATTCTACGCTGTTGAGGATGTATCGATGCGAAAGCATCGCTCCTTTTGGTTTACCCGTTGTGCCCGACGTATAAACCATGATCGCAGTGTCTTCAGGCTCCGCGGCTCCGCCGATCTCTTTTACTATCGGCAGAAATTCCCTCCGCCGCGAGCTGCCAAACGCCAAAGCATCCTGAAAACCAGAAACACGATTTGCAGTGATCGATTTTACGTCATTAGATTCAATTAGAAATATCTCGCGAACCTTCGGCAGCTCAAGCCCTTCAAGCTTTTTTAACTGTGCCATCGAATCGACCACTACAAATTCCGCGTCGGAGTGGTCGATCACGTAGTCGCATTGTTCCGCCGAGCTCGTCGGATAAATCCCCACGCCCACGCCGCCTGCTGCGATCGTCGCGATGTCGCAGATCGTCCATTCGGGAATGTTTCCCGCCAGGATTGCAACACTTGCTCCTTTTGTCAGTCCTTTCGCTAGAAAGGCACAAGCGAGATCGTGAACCTTGTCTTCGAACTCTTCCCAAGTCTGCGAATTCCACTCCTTCTCTCCACGCGTAAAAAAAACGGGTCTGTCGCCGTATTTTGCGGTTTGCGAGCGAAAAAGGCTGTAGATGTTTCTAAACTCCATGGACGGTTCTAGTATCTTATCGCCAAACACGCCATATTCAATCCACCGCCCGAGGCACATAAGACCACCGTGTCGCCCCGTTCGATCTTCCCCACCGCCAGAGCATCATGAAAAACCATTGGGATGCACGCCGAGCCCGTGTAGCCCCACTTGTCCATGATCGTGTGCGTTTTTTCCCAAGGTATCTGCATCTCGTCCATGACAAGTTTAATGGTCGAAAGGTTGACCTGTGTCCAGAGAAAAACATCAACCTCGTCACGTGTCAGAGCTGCCTTTTCAAGCACCTCGTCAACGATCTTTGGCCAGCCGATAATATTGACTTCCGGTGGATACTTTTTGGCAAAACGGAGGCGATTAAAATTATTTTCGGCGAGAACCCCCTCGGTAATGGGCTCCTTTGTCCCGCCGGCAAAGATGCCCATGAAATTGTGGTAGCTGCCGTCGGCGACGAGTTTCGATGCGAGAAAATGCTCTTCGCCGTCGACCGCTTTTAGCACGAATGCTCCGGCTCCGTCGGCGAAAAGGGTCGAGGTTTTTTTGTCCTTCCAATCGACGAATTTGCTCATCGCGTAGCAGCCAATCACCAACACATTTTTGTACGATGCGTCCGCGATGATGTATTTGAATGCAGCATCGAGGGTAGTTACAAAGCCTGCACAGGCACAGTTTATGTCAAAAGTTCCGGCGTTGCTCGCACCGATCCGTTCCTGAACCACGACTGAAGTTGCAGGTGAAATATACTCCGGCGTATCTGTGGCGAGTAAGATGAGATCAATTTCGTCGGCTGAAATTCCCGCATCGTGAAGCGCTGCTTCGGCTGCTTTTGTCGCAAGATCCGCCGCACTTTCATTCTCAGCGGCAATGTGCCGCTCGCGTATTCCAACGATGTTAGTGACAAACTCGTCGATGTCCACGCCCAGATTTGCGCTAAGGTCGGCGTTGGTCAGTATTTTTTCCGGGACGTATATTCCAGTCCCAATAATTCGTGCGTCACGCATACAAATTTTAGTTTTCAGCGAGCAGGAATCTCGTAACGAGTTCATTGAACTCCGCAGCATTCTCAACAAAGATCATATGACTGCCTTCCCTGATTATTTCCAACTTTGCGTTCGGTAGTTTGGCAGCGATATTTTCCGAATTCTGCATCGGAACCAAATTGTCGCGATCACCGGTAATAACAAGGGTTTTGTGCTCGATCTCTCTTAACCTTTGTGAAACGTCAAACGAAAATGCCGTCCGAAGCTGCGCGACATATGTTTCTTCATTGACCACATTCTCTTCGCGAAGCCGACAAACTTTTTCAACGATATCCGGATGTTCTTGATTGAATTTTTCAGTGAACGCCGGTCGGAAAAACCTCCTGATCTGCTCGCCGACTGTGAATTCCGGATTTCGGGTAAATGAGCGCAGGATCTCGATATCGGGGCTAACATGGTCAGGGCCGCCGGCGGTCGTACAGGCAAGGACAAGTTTTTTGACGCGTTCAGGGAAACGCAAAACAAATTCCATTGCAACAAAACCGCCGAAACTCGTCCCAAGCAGGTTGACCTTTTCGAGCCCAAGATCGTCGAGCAGGTCACGCAGATCATTTGTAAATGAATCGAGCGACAGATCTGGCGTTTTCAAACGCGATCGACCGATCCCGCTCGGATCGAACTTCAAAAGTTGGAAATTATTCCTCAGTTCATTCTGCCCAAACCAACTCCAAATTCCCGAAGCGAATCCTGGAACGAGGACAAGCGGCTCGCCTGTTCCGGAGATTTCGTAGTAGATCTCGGATGTTGCGGATTCGAAAAAAGGCATCTGGAACTGGAATCAAAAACTCGTGGCTGTAATAGCTACTGCGGCTCCAGATCGTACGGGAGCCGCAGTGTTTTAGATTGAACTAGAAACTCAGCTTGAACGCGAGTTGAACCACACGCGGACCAGTTGCCGCACGTTCAATACGACCAAAGTTGGCCCCGATCAGGTTGTTGTTCGGATTTGCATAGTTGACGAAGTTGAACAGATTGAACATCTCAGCCCTCAGTTCTCCGCGAATGCGTTCGGTAAAAGGCACGATCTTGATGAACGAGAGATCGACGTTCTTCTGTCCCGGGCCCGTCAAAAAGTTTCTGGTCGTATTCCCGAACGGAGCATTTGGATCAAATGCAGGATTTGTTACCGTTCCCACAGCGGCCGAACATGCCGCGTTCAGGCACGAGGTCGAGAATGCCGCTGTGTTGAAAAACCCATTTAGCCTCGATCCGACGCTGCCTGATGTATAGATCGGCCCGGTATATGAGCGGTTATAATTCGCACGGCTGATGATCGTTGTGTCGTTTGAGTTGACGATCGAGAACGGAAGGCCCGACTGAACGACGATGATAGACGCAACCTGCCAATTATTCAGCAACCCGCGAGCAACTGCGGAACCATATTGACGCGTTGGAAGCGAATAAACGCCGCTGAGCACGAATCTATGTTCACGATTAAAATCCGAGCGGCCTTTGTTCGTTCGCCAGTTGACCTGATCGCCGGGAATATTAGTAAGCTCGTTCAAAGCAGCACCGGAATAATAATCGGTCGATTTCCCGTAAGTATAAGCCGCGAGGAATTGGAGACCGCTGCTAAAGCGTTTACTGAGCGATATTTGCAGCGAGTTATAGCTTGAAAGCGAGGTCGTTTGAACTTGCTGAACGCCACCCGTCGCGTTCTTGTTTCCGGAAATGATCGCGGTTGGAAATCGTGTTGTGAATGAATTTGTTGCCGCACTGTAAGTCGGCTGATTGAGCGTCACGACCTGAAGAAGGTGCGAGCCTTTGTTCCCAACGTAGCCGACATCGATCACATAATTGCCTTTCGTCTGCCACTGCATGCCGACGTTGTATTGCTGAACGTAGGGTGTATCCAAATTCGGATCCACATAAACGCCTGCGATCGGCACACCGACGATAGGAGCGAGGCCCGAGATAGGTGAGGGAATGGTCGCCGCGGTCGGGAAACTGCTCGGAACCGGCATTGCGACGAAGGGATTTGCAAAAGTCGCGGTGAAGCCCGGAAGCCCAACGCCAAGTGCGAAATATGGATAATTGAAAAGTTGCGTGTTAGCGTACCGTGTCGAAATGCGATCGTAGTACAAGCCGTATCCGGCGCGGACGACCACATTGTGCTTCTCGCTGACCAAATAGGCCATTCCGATACGCGGAGCGAGGTTGTTCTTGTCAGTATCGACAAGCGTTTTCGAAACCTGAGGAACACCAGCCAATGGGCCGCCCGCGGCCTGAACAAAACCATTCGGCGGCTGCGACGGCGTCGTTGCGGTTCCCACTACTGCCGTGTCCGGCAGAAAATTGACCAGTCTTCCGCGCTCTTCCGACGGCATACCGTAAAGATCGTATCGCAGCCCAAGATTCAGCGTTAGCCGGCTGTTCACCTTCCAGTCATCCTGAACAAAACCGCTGAAATCCTTCACCTTGAACGATCGATCGAAAACGCCCGAGCCGAGAAGAGAAACGGTCGTTCCGACACTACCTCCCGCGAGAAACGCTGTAAAACTTGGGAACAGTATCTGCCCACGCGAGAACGCGTTGAAGTAAAATTTCACGCTCGATGCCCGGTATTCAGCACCGATCCTGATGCGATGATTGCCCTTAGTAATGGAAAGCGTATCACCGAAAGTGTGGGCACTGATACGAGAAGATTGATCAGCAAGTGTACCCGATCCAAAAAAGAATGCCGAGTCTGCGCCCAAAACACGGATCGTCGGTGCCCCAGGAAACAGACTGCTGAGTGAGCTCGAGATCCCAAGTTGTGCCGCCGTGAAGGGCTCTTCCGGAACACTCGTCACGACCAGACGGTTGAATCCATATCTCGCCTGATTGACGATATTAGGCGAAAAGACGTAGGTGTCCGTAATCGAATAAAGTTTCTGTCGGATCTTTAGATCACCGCCAAAACCGATCAACTGACGCTCGCCGTTGCCTGAACCAGCGAAATTATAGTTGGCGTGCGTCGTCGGATTATCGGCGTAAAAGAACTTGGCCGCGAGATTATGGCGATTTGTGAAGATGAAATCGCCGTTTGCGTTGAATTGATTTTCGCGAAATTCTGAAACGCCTGACTGCGGCACCGTAACGGCGGCCAACGGCGTTGCCGTCGAAGATAATCCTGATGAAGGGATCGCGAATTGGCCGTTCGGAAGTCTGAGATTGAGGATCGTCAATGCGACTGGATTGATCGTCGCAACGCCAAATGTTGAGCTCAGTGCCGCCGCGGTTCGGTTATCGTCGCGGAGTCCGGCCGGAACGGCCGGCGACGTGAGGCTGTTTGTAAGGGAAACGCCGTTCTTTTCACGCGTTCCCTGATAGGAACCGAAGAAAAATACTCTGTCTTTAACCACCGGGCCGCCGAGAGTGCCGCCGAACTGGTTTCGTGTAGCTTCCGGACGTTCGATGCCGCGTGCCTTGATGAATGGCTCGTTCGCATTTAGCGATTTGTTGCGGAGAAAATAATAAGCATTGCCGTGTAGTTCATTCGATCCGCCGCGTGTGACCGCTTCGATACTGCCGCCGGAGTTACGACCGTTCGAAGCGTCGTACAGCGAGGTTTGGACGATGAATTCCTGAAGACTATCGGTCGCAGGAACCGCGATATTTGGGGTTGAGTTCGTGCCGACCGAGTTCGCGTCTATGCCATTGATCTTTACGCTATTGCTCGTCGTTCGCTGCCCGTTCACGCTGATTGTCGCATCGCCCCGACCGAGATCAGTGCTGTTGGTTACGGAGGTCTGAGCACCGGGCGAGAGAGCGAGAAGCTGCTGAAAATTTCGTGAAGGTAATGGCAGTTGTCGGATCGTCTCACCGGAGACTGTGCGGCCGTTCTGTGTAGTTTCGACCTGGAGGGTCGGAGCTGCGACATCCACGGTAATATTGTCCGCTCCCGCAACCGAGAGCTGTGCATCGACCGTCGTCGCTTGACTAACATTTACTACAGCACGAGCGGTGTAGCTCTTAAAGCCCGCAGACGTTACTTCGACGGAATAATTCCCAGCCGGGAGAAGCGATACAGCAAAAACTCCATCGCCGCTCGTCGTAGTGGTCCGCTGGAAATTCGTTCCGGTGTTCGTAACTTTAACGGATGCACCGCTGACCACGGCTCCATTTGGGTCCGTAACCGTACCACTGATCTGGCCGGTTCCGCCCTGGCCGAATAACGTCGCTGCTGAAAGGAGCAAAAAGCTCACTACCGCAATAATTCTCTGTTGAAACATCTACTTGCCTCCGTATTAAAAATGAACGTCCGTTTTTTATTCTTGCAAACTTACCCGTCAGATTAGTTCATGAGCTATCCGCTCAAGGCCTTATTCGCTGTCTTTTTGAATCTCGACAAACTTTCCTCGCTCAGCGTTCCGTACGCAAATATTTTTGTAATGCAATTAAGTGCCTGATCGTCCGTGAGTCCGAGATGTTGATTTCCACCGAACAATTTCTCGACCAGGAAATAGTTAAAAAATTGCATGTAAGCTGCCGTAAAAGCCGGAGCGGCGTCAACGCCTAGCCTCAGATCGCCGCGATTCTCTGCCTCTTTGAACTTCTCACCAAATATTTTTCGAAACCGCTCCGTTATTCCGTCAAACATCTTGCGAAAGTGACGATTTTGAAATTCCAAGACATCGATGTACATCAAGAGCCAGAAATCCGAGTGTTCGTTTACGAGCCGCCCGACGCTTTCGCCCATTTTTCGCAGGTTTGTTGGCTCCATCGGTTCGTCGATTTCGCCAAGGATCTGACGGAGATTTTCGTCGATCACAGTAAGATAACGGTCGATTATCGATTCAAATATCGAATCCTTTGTCTCGTAGTAATTATAGAGATTACCCAACGAAACCTCGGCCCGCTTAGCAATGTCACGCATCGAAGTAGCGTGGAATCCCTGCTTTATGAACAACTCGCGTGCGGCGTCTTCGATGGTATCTTTTTTCCCACGGATCGCGGCTTCGCTTAGTTTCGGCATAAAGAAAAACGAACGTATGTATTTTTATTATTTAAATTTTGGATTGTCAACAACAAAATTGGATTATCCAATTTTTATTCGGCTGAGGTGTTTCGCAACGATCAATTCTTACTCTGAAGGGGAGCCAACAAATTTGAGAGCAGTGTAAAGCCGATCATATAGCCGGTAATTTTTATCTAACAGTTTTTGCGAAGCCGATTCGACGTTCACGGTTTCCGCAATGCGAATCGTCTTATCGCAGGCATCATCGACCGAATTCCAAGCCCCAACGCCGACTCCGGCGAGGATCGCAGCCCCAAAAGCCGCACCTTCGTCAGCCTCGATGGTCTGAACTTTCTGCCCGTAAACATCCGCCTGGATCTGCCGCCAAACCGGTGAATGCGAGCCGCCACCGCCGAGCCGAATAGCGTTTATTTCCGCCCCAAGCGACCGAAATATCTCAAATGCATCACGAAGACTGAATGCGACACCTTCCATTACCGCCCGGGCAAGATGTCCGCGCGTATGGCTTGCAGTCAGTCCGACGAACGCAGCTCTTGCATGCGGATCCAGATGCGGCGTTCGTTCGCCCATTAGGTAAGGCAACCAGATCGCTCCGTCGGAGCCAACTGGAACTTTCGCTGCCTCCTCGCCAAGCTCCTCAAAATCTGCACCTCCGCCAAAATTATCCCTAAACCATTTTAAGCTCAGCCCCGCCCCTAGCGTCACGCCCGTCATGTGCCAACGGTTCGGGATTGCGTGGCAAAGCGTATGCGTGCGGCCCTTGAGGTCCAGCGTCGGCTTTTCGGTGACGACGAATACGACGCCCGAGGTTCCGATCGTCGCGCTCACCGTTCCCGGCCGCACGATACCCATCCCAATTGCTCCTGCGGCATTGTCGCCAGCTCCGGCGATCACCGGAGTTCCGGCTTTTAGTCCCGTTGCTTCAGCTCCGACAGATGAGACTTTTCCCGTGATCTCGATGGACTCGTAAACCGGAGGCATTAAATTGGGGCTGATCTCCATCGCGTCGAGCATTTCCTGCGACCATCTGCGATTTACGACATCAAAGAGCAGCGTTCCCGACGAATCAGCAACGTCACTCGCTTTGTCGCCGGTTAGGCAAAGCCGAACGTAGTCTTTGGGAAGTAGAACAGTCTTGATCCGCGACCAATTGCGCGGCTCGTTTTCACGCAGCCAGAGTATTTTTGGAAGCGTAAATCCCGTGATCGCAGGATTTGAGACAAGTTCGATCAGGCGTGTCGCACCGATTTTTTCGGTGATCTCGACACATTGTTTTTCTGTCCGCTGATCGCACCATAGTAAGGCTGGACGGATAACCTCGTCCTTCTCGTCAAGGAAAACCGAGCCATGCATTTGCCCTGAAAAACTCACCGCCCCGATCGCGTCCGCACCAAAGTCAACCAACGACAAAACCTTGCGAATCGCTGCGACAGACGCTCGCCACCAATCGCGCGGATCCTGCTCGGCCCAGCCGATCTGCGGCGACGCAAAGGCTGCTTGCTCCTCAGTCGCGGAAGCCAGGACTTTGCCGTCGACGTCAATAACTACCGCACGCGAGCCGCCGGTGCCGATGTCGATTCCAAGGAAATACATGAGGTCTTATTTGCGTCGCGGATCGCCGCCAGATCGTGGCCCAGCCGTTGAGTCGCGTTTTACGAGAAATGTAGGAATACGAACTTCTATCCCTTGCTGATGCGGTTTGTCGACAGTCAACAATAGGGCTTCGACTGCCTGAGTACCGATCTCGACTCTGGGAGAGCACACCGTTGTCAACGCCGGTTCGGCAAGACTTGCAAAAGCAATATCGTCAAATCCGACAATTGAAATATCATCGGGAACATGAAGGCCGGCGGCCTTGAATTCCTGCATGGCTCCGAGAGCCATCAGGTCATTTGCAACGACGACCGCGGTCGGCAGCGTTTTTTCCGCGAGAACCTGACTCGCCGCGAGCCGTCCTCCTTCGAAGCGGAAATCGCCCTCGAAAACTTTCGGCTCCGGTTGGTCGGGCAGGTGTTTTTTCATAGCATCGGTAAACGCATGCCACCTAACGCCTGCTGAATATATCTCGTGAGCTCCACCGATATGGACAATATCCGTGTGGCCAAGTGAGACGAGATATTTGACTGCTTCATCGATGCCCGCCGCATAATCGAGGATGATATTGCTCGTTTTCTCGCCAACGAAACCAAGATCCTGAAAGACAAAGCTGGTCTTTTTACGCTTCGCCTCTCTGATCAATGCATCGTCGAACTCGCCAACCATCAGAATAATCCCGGCGACCTTCATTTGGATCAATCGCTGGACATATTCGAGCGTTCTTTCAGTTTCGTAGTTAGTGTTGAGAAGAAAGAGGTTATAGCCCGCAGCGATCACGGAAGCCTCGATACTTTTGATGATCTCAGGGAAAAATGGATTTGAAATATCGGAGACCAAAAGCCCGATGATCTTGCTCTTTCCGAGAGCAAGCATCTGCGCGTGAGCGTTCGGATGATAGCCGAATTTCTTGATCGCCGCCTCGACCTTGTCGCGCGTGGGATCTGAGACGTATTTTGTCTTGTTTATGACATGCGAAACGGTCGCGGTCGAAACGCCCGCCTCGCGTGCAATATCTTTAATTCGCATCAGATAGACGGTAGTTCAAATTGTTACAAAAATCAAAAATATAGCGGCCTTCGGCAATATCAAAAATCAAATTTATCAACGTTTTCTTTGTTGAAGATAAACGGTTTTCCGAGCCGCACCTCATCGTCAACGACCTCGATGTCACCTAGCCGTCCTGCCTTGATCGATTTGTCGCCTTTTTTGAAAAGTCCGTTGTTGAGCGAATTCGAAACAAATACCGTCAGATAGCCGAGATCGCCAGTGTTCCACAAAACAATGCTGTCGATAATTCCCGATTTAATATAGGGCTTACACATGTTCGGCAGCGAAAGACCTGTGACCTTCACATCCTGACGGTTTGACTGTTTGACCGCTTCGGCAATGCCGGGAACGGCCGGCGCAGCAATTCCCATCACCACTTTCACGTTCGGATAAACTTTTAGTACGTTTTGCGTTTCCTGAAACGCACGGTCGCGGTCGCCATCGCTAGGCTGGATCGTGACAAGCTTCATATCCGGATATTTCGCTTCGAGGCGCGCTTTGATGTACTTGATCCACTCGTTCTGATTCGCTGCGCTAAGCGAAGCGGTGATGATAGCGAATTCGCCTTTGCCGCCCATGATTCGGGCGGTCTCATCCATCAAAGTTTCGCCAATCCCCTGCGGGGTAGCTTGGTTGATCAGGTAATCACGGGCATCTTTTTCCGCATCAGCGTCCCAGGTCACAACTTTGATGCCTTTCTCTTTTGCTTTGCGCAAAACAGTGGAAATTCCCTCTTTATTCTCAACACTGACCGCGATCACGTCGACGCCGCGAGTGATCCATGCCTCCACGACCTCGTTCTGTTTTGCGGGATCAAGATCGGTTGGGCCGTCCCAGAGAAGTTCGGCTCCGAGTTCTTTTGCAGCTTCCTCAGCTCCCTTTTTGCAGCTGATGAAATACGGATCGCCCTTTGCCTTTGGCATCATCGCGATAACGCTTTTCTTCCCAGCCGCCGGGGCATTTGTATTCGCTGTTTGCGTCGTCGGCGACAAGCCTTTTTCATCTTTGATCGATCGAACAAGCAGCCAATTGCTGCCCGCGACGATCAACGCCGCAGCGACGATAACGCCGCTCAAAACTCCAACTTGCCAATTTTTCACTTCAAATTCCTCCTCTGAAACCCCTTGTGTTTTAGGTTTCGCAACGCTGGCTCTCGACAAACGGTCGAGCAAGATCGTCACGACGAGCAAAACGCCGGTCAGAATCCCGGCAAGCTCAGCAGGTTGTCCGCTAAGCCGCAGACCATTCTGTAAGATAACTATCGCGAACAGCCCGAGAACCGTCCCCAAAACAGTTCCGCGTCCGCCAAAAATCGACGCCCCGCCAAGCACAACAGCGGTGATCGCGGTCAACTCGTAGCCCGTTCCCGCATCAGATTTAGCCTGTCCGAGGTGGGCGACATAGATAACCGCGGCAAGTGCAGCGGTCAATCCAGACAGGCAATATACAAAATTCAGCCGCCGACGAACCTTGATCCCCGCGTATCGCGACCCTTCCTGAGAAAACCCTACGGCGTAAAAACTCCGCCCAAATGCCGTCCGATGCAGCCACCACCAAACGGCTGCTATCACGGGAACAAAGATAAACAACTGTGTTGGAATAAACCCGAAAACATAGCCCTGCCCGAGAAAAAGGTACGATGGCGAAAATCCGGAATAGTTTTCGATCCCACGTGTCAAACCTTCGGCAATGCCGCGGAAAAGCGAGAATGTGCCAAGGGTCACGATCAGCGGCGGAGCCTTGAGTTTCGTGATCATGGCCGCATTCAGCGAGCCGCCAACTAAACCAACGAAAAGAGTTATAGCTATCGCCACCGGCATCGAAACGCCGCCGTCACGCCACAGCGAACCCATAACCACCGCTGAGAGTCCCGTCATGGAACCGACCGAGAGATCGATGCCTCCGGTAATAATTATCGGAGTCATGACGAGAGCAAGCAGGCCAATTTCGACCGCGAGCCGCGTGATCTCAAACGCGTTTCCGGACGTCG
The DNA here is from genome assembly GCA_047600985.1 of Pyrinomonadaceae bacterium. Classification (GTDB taxonomy): domain Bacteria; phylum Acidobacteriota; class Blastocatellia; order Pyrinomonadales; family Pyrinomonadaceae; genus OLB17. Next base: position 2,882,365 of record JASGKA010000002.1, read on the forward strand.
CAAAATTGCTGCCCGTGACCGTAAAGATCAGGCATTCTGCGATCAGAACGATCAGCAGTATCCATTCGTTATTCGGAAAAAGCCGCTCGCGAAGCGACTGTTCCGTACTAAGCGGCCGCTCCGGCGATATTACTTCTTCCATTTTTCTCCAACTGCCCGAGTGCAACATCGGACACCAGGGCGATCAAGATGATCGCTCCCTGAATAGCCTTTTCCCAAAAGGGATTGATTCCCAAAAATGTGAGAGCCGTTCCGATCGTTCCGAGCAGGGCAACTCCGATCAATGTTCCGACCAAAGTCCCGCGGCCGCCCGTAATCGCAGCGCCGCCGACGACGACGGCCGCAATTGCTTTAAGCTCTAACCCAACGCCCGAATTTCCCGGGATCTCTGAAAATCTGACCGCATTCAGCAATGCCGCGATTCCCGTAAGTGCTCCCATCAGAGCAAATACGCTCAAAACGACCGTCGGCCCGCTGATACCCGCAAGCCTCGCGGCCTCGGCGTCGGAACCGACTGCGTAGATCTTTCGGCCCGCGACGACGTTTCGGAGCGTCCATGCAAACGCAATAAAAATAACAAGGGTGATCGCAAAGATCGTCAGTTCGCCGCCACGCTGCGAGAGGCCAAACCATTGGAAATTCGATGGTAGATTCTGAACCCACGCTCCCTCAGTCAACCACCGCAACGAATCTCGCCACAGCACTAACATTGCCAGCGTGACGATGATAGACGGCAAACGCAGCCAGCCGACGAGCACGCCATTTAACGACCCCATGGCCGCTCCGACAAGTAAGATCGCAGCAAAAAGCACAGGCATCGGCAACCCCACCTTAGCCAAAAAACCCGCCGCAATACTGCAAACAGCAAACTGCGAACCCACCGAGATATCGATCTCGCCAACCAAAATGACCATCGTCATTCCGACCGCGACAAGCAAAGTCGGGGCGTTGTTTATCAGCAGATCACGAAGATTGCCGGCACTAAAAAACGACGGCGCGACGATGGCAAGGACAACCAGGATCGCCACAAAAGCGCCAGCAGCCGAGATCTCTCTTTTGTATCGGCTAAAGTTCATAAACGCGGTCACCTGCAAGCGAGACGCTCGCGGTCCAGTTAGTGTCCCAGAGCAACTGCCAGGATCTTATCCTGCGTCGCCTCCTCTCGATCAAAGATTTTCGCTATCGTTCCACCACGCATTACGGCAATGCGGTCGCTCATCCCCAGTATTTCCGGGAGTTCCGACGAGATCATGACAATTGCGACGCCCTGTTCGGCGATTTCCATCATCAGAGAATGTATCTCAGATTTTGCCCCGACGTCGATGCCCTGCGTCGGTTCGTCAAGGATCAGAACCGAAGGTTTGGTCATCAGCCAGCGGCTCAAAGCCACTTTCTGCTGATTGCCGCCCGATAGTGTTGAAACCGCATTGTGGATCGTCGGCGTTTTTACACCCAATCGGCGTGTATATTCGGCCGCGACCGCTTTTTCCCTACCAAAATCCATTCCGCCCATTCCGGAAAGATGTTTTAGTGAGGCAAGCGTTATGTTTGCACTGATCGGCAGATCGAGAACAACACCGTGCTTTCGCCGGTCTTCCGGCAAATACGCGATCCCGACATCGATCGCCTCGGACGGGTGTGTGAATCTCATCGGCTTGCCGCGAAGCAATATTTCGCCTGCATCCGATTCGACCACCCCAAAAATTGCCTTCGCGAGTTCCGTTCGCCCTGCTCCGATTAGGCCAGCCACACCGACGATCTCACCGGCTCGAACCGAAAGATTGATATTCTTTATTCCAACCGCCCGCGAACCAAGATTTTTCAGCTCGAAAATGGTTTCGCCGATCTCGACAGCCCGTTTCGGAAATACGGCAGAAAGCTCGCGGCCGACCATCAATTTGATCAGCTCCTCGCTGCTAACTTCAGCCATTACTTTAGTTCCGATCGTTAGCCCGTCACGCAGAACGGTGACGCGGTCGGCAATTACGGGCAACTCTTCGAGGCGATGCGAAATATAGATCATGCCGACGCCCTGCGAACGAAGTTCGCGAATGACCCGAAACAGATTTTGCGTATCCTCTTCTGAAAGCGATGCCGTCGGCTCGTCGAAGATGAGAATTTTCGCGTTCGCCCCGAGTGCCCGAGCGATCTCAACGAGCTGCTGCTGGGGCATCGATAGCTCACCGGCAGGGGTTTCAGGGTCGATCTTCGCTCCGACGCGATCGAGCAGTTCTTTGGCGGCCCGACGGCGTTCATTCCAATTGACAAAGCCAAAAAATCCTTTGCGTTCCAGCCCGATCGCGATGTTCTCGGCGACCGTGAGTTCTGGAAACAGAGCAGGTTGCTGGTATATTGCGGCGATTCCGAGCGATTTTGAGATCGCCGGTGAGTTCTCGCGAACCAGCTCGCCATTGACCGTCAATTCCCCACTGTCAGGCGTCACGGCTCCGGTCACGATCTTGATAAAAGTCGATTTTCCCGCACCATTTTCGCCCACCAAAGCATGCACCTCGCCCGGCTCAAGCTCAAACGACGCGTCACGCAGAGCGTGAACGCCCGCGTACGATTTGGTGATATTTTCAGCTTTTAACAGCATTTCCTATCGGTCAGCCAAAATAATTACGTGCAATTCGCCCGGTCCGTGTACGCCGATCGCGAGGGTCAGTTCGATATCCGAGGTTCGTGAAGCACCGGTAACAAAGGTGATCGTGTGCCCTAAATTACTGCCCGCCAGCTCCAAAACCTCGCCAAGCGTCTGCCGGATCCTGCTCGCTTCTAGTAAGCAAATGTGAACCGGCGGGACGAGCGATATCAGCCGGTGGTCTTCTTTCTCTGCTTCGAGTACCAGAGTTCCGGTTTCGGCTATCGCCCATTGGGCCGATGTTATTCCGAGGTCGGAATCGAACAGAAAATCCCTTGTCGGCCCGCTCGTAAACTCAACCTGTTCAATAACTTGCACAGCCTCGGCGACAAGCCTTGAGTCAGAGATCGCGATATTTTTCGCACCGTTTCGATCGATCACAGATTCGATCATCGCCGCGGCTTCGAGCACGTCCGAGGCGATCTCCAAATGAATACCGAGAAGCTCTGCATTCGCCCCAAAATTATCGAGAAGCGTCGCGGCATCGACTACCGCCGGCACTGCAGCTGCCTTGTTTTCAACGGCATGAGAGTGACTGTGGTCTGCCCTGACAGCGTCGAACGGCCGGCTTGCCGCCAAATTGCGGCGGATAGACCCGATGATGTCTTCGCGAGCTGTCGTCATAAAACTGGTCAAACAATCATGCCCTTAGGTAAAGTCGTTTCGCCCGGTTTGGTAAAGCTATTTACTCCGGATAGGTAGAGTAAAACAGCCGATAGGTAAAGTACTTTTCGGACGCTTTCCAGATCCGCGATGCTATCAATAACGCTTTTCGCGCACCCGAGTCATCGTCGGCTCTAGTGCCGTCTTTCATACGCGTCATCATCTGCATTTTAACGCCGTGTATCAAGCCCGTCTTTCCACATCTCGCGAAACGACCTCGGAGCAACTGCCGGAGCGTCTCGCCATGCAGTCCATGCACCGAGCGGCGGCAGAAGTTTTGCGATCAGCCCACTCGCTTTCCCGATCTTGCCATCGCGTACGACCAATTTTTGCATTACTCGAGCGGCTTTGGTTCCAAATCCATAAGAAAACTGACCTGCCCACGCTTTCCCGTACATTTTGAATGCAAGACTCTCCGAAAATCGCGGCTTTCGCTCGGGATTGTCGGCCGAGCCGCCAGCCGTTCCGTCCGTAATTTCCGCCCGCAGATGAAGCAGAAGTTCCGGAATATCGATCTTGACAGGGCAAACCTCTTTGCACGCTCCGCACAGGCTCGAGGCGTACGGGAGCTGCTTCGCCTTCGAAATTCCGATCAGCTGCGGAGTAATTACCGCTCCGATCGGTCCCGGATAGACCGAACCGTAGGCGTGACCGCCGACCTGCTGGTAGACAGGGCACGCGTTCAAACAAGCTCCGCAGCGAATACATGCGAGGCTTTGCCGCGTTACCGGATGGCCGAGCATTCGCGAACGGCCGTTGTCAATCAGGACGATGTGAACCTCTTCCGGCCCTGCATCGGCAGCGTTTTTCTTGATTCCGGTGATCAGCGATTGGTACGCGGTCAGCCGCTGTCCGGTTCCTGAACGCGGCAAAAGCTTGAGAAAAACGTCGAGATCGCCAAATTTTGGGATTACTTTCTCGATCCCCATGATCGCTATGTGCGTTTTTGTCAGGCTGGTCGTCAGACGAATGTTCCCTTCGTTTTCAAGGATCAAGATCGTGCCGGTCTCGGCAACTCCAAAATTTACGCCGCTGATGCCGACCTCGGCCTCGGCGAATCGTTTCCGCAGGATGTCCCGAGCGGTTTTCGTCAAAACGTCGACGTTGTCGGTCTTCTCAATTCCCGTTTTCTCGACAAAAAGATCAGCGATCTGCTGCTTCGTTTTGTGGATCGCCGGGACCACAATGTGCGACGGCGTCTCGCCCGCGAGCTGAATTATCCATTCGCCAAGGTCGGTCTCGACCGGCTCAATGCCCGAATTTTCCAAGGCTTCGTTAAGATGGATCTCTTCGCCGGCCATACTTTTGGCCTTGACCACCATCTTGGCACCGTATTTTTTTACGAGATCGATAACGATCTGACACGCCTCTTTTCCATCGCGAGCCCAGTGAATCGTCGCACCGGCGTTCTCGGCGTTCTCGACAAATCTGAGCAAGTATTCGTCGAGGTGAAGCAGCGTCTCCTCCTTGATCGAACGAGCCTTTTCACGCAAACCTTGCCAGTCATCGACCGACGCGATCGCATTTTGCCGCCGAACAACAAAATTATCTGCCAAATTCCGCAGAGCACCATGCAGCACCGGATCGCGAAGAGCCGCCCGGGCGTTTTGGTCAAATGTTTCTGCGGTCAGATGCTGCATTTATCTTTATTTAACCGCGAAATACGCGAAAGAACGCGAAATAAAAACAAAAATAGGTCGTGCGATATAAATAAGAACCGAGTCCATCAATGATTCTTGTCCCTTTTCGCGTACTTTCGCGTATTTCGCGGGCAAACTAATCTTGCGCCGCTAAAATCTCCGCCAAATGCTTCGTCTTCACTTTTGACTCGATCCGCGAGAGCCGTCCATTTATCTGCATCAGGCAGCTTGCGTCGCAAGCGACGACGGTGTCGGCTCCGGACTTTTCGATCATTTCGATCTTATTATCGAGCATTCCGGCCGAAATTTCGGGATATTTTACCGAAAAGGTTCCGCCAAATCCGCAGCAAACATCGGCGTTCTGCATCTCGACAAATTCGGCCCCTTTTACATTCTTCAGGAGCTTTCGCGGTTCACTTTTGATACCAAGATCACGCAAACCGTGACACGCGTCGTGCCAGGTTAGTTTCTCTGTTGAAACCGCTCCGACATCCTCGATCTTCAGCACATTCACCAAAAAACTGCCAAATTCATGCGTTTTTGCCGCGATCTTTTCCGCCCGATGCCGCCATTCCGGCTCATTTGGGAAAAGCTCGTGAAAATGCTTGACCATCGCCGTACACGAACCCGAAGGACTAACGATCGCTTCTGCATCCGAACTTTCAAAGATCTCGATGAACCGCTTAGCAAATTTACTCGCCTCTTTGCGATAGCCAGTGTTAAAAGCAGGTTGGCCGCAGCAGGTCTGGCGTTCGTCAAAAACTACCTCGCAGCCCGCCCGCCGCAAAACCTCGACCGTGGCAACGCCGACGTTCGGGCAAAGCTGGTCGACGAGGCATGTAACAAAAAGCGAGACTTTCACAAAATAATTTGTCGGTTTCGAAATAAGTTATAACTGATAAGTGATAACGGTAAACTACTGAGAAGTTATCACTTATCAGTTATAACTTCTCACTTATTTCGAAGCGATCAATCAACAAACCTGTTCTCGATCGCCCAGTACCTCTTTGAGGCTTCGTCAATTGCAATCGACCGCTGCGGCTCAAACTCGACAAGATCAAAGTTATCACTGACGTGCTTTCTAGCGTCCGCGATCGATGAAAAACGTTCAGCGGTGATTGCCTGAACGAGGACATTCCCAACCACGGTCGCCTCGGTCAAACCGGCCTGAGCCGTGATGCCGCTCGCGTTTGCGGTCATCTGGTTCAAATACGCATTACGTCCGCCGCCGCCTAAAATTTGGATGCTCGAAAGACTCTTGCCGGTCAACTCGCCGATCGAGCGAATTACCGACGCGTAGCGGAATGCGAGCGAGTCAAAAATGATCTTCGAGATCGCAGACGGGCGATTTTCAAATTCCTGTCCGGTTTCACCGAGTTGCTCGGCGATCGCAGCGAGCATACTCGACGGATTTAAGAATCGAGGGTCGTCAGGAAAAATGAATGCCTTAAACTCTTTTCTTTCTGCGACTTCCGTTAAAAGCGTATCGTATTCTACGTCGATCCCGGCGGCTTTCCATTCGCGGCGGCACGATTCTAGCAGCCACAATCCCATCACATTTTTTAGAAAACGCGTTGTGCCGTAAACTCCGCCTTCGTTCGTGAAATTCTGCCTCGCAATCTCATCGTTTATACAAGGCTTTTCCAGTTCGATGCCGACCAACGACCAGGTTCCGGAAGAGATATATGCGGAATTCGTGTCCAGAGGAGCTCCCGCGACCGCACTTCCCGTGTCATGTGTTGCCGGAGCGACGACGCGAACTCCCTCAAGCCCGAGTTCTGCGGCTACCTCAGGTTTCAGCGGCCCGAGATCGGTTCCCGCGGGCACGATCGGCTGTAAAATATCGGCTGGCAGATCGAGTCGGCTGAGCAGATCGCGATCCCATTCGCCGGTCGCTGCACTTAAGAATTGCGTGGTCGTGGCGTTAGTGTATTCCGCTGCTTTTTTACCAGTTAGAAAGTAGTTGAGCAGGTCGGGCAGAAGCAACAGGTCCGCGGCCTCGCCGAGTCTTTTCTCCGAAAATAGTTGATAGAGCGTGTTGAAGTTTTGAAACTGAATGCCAGTCTTTTCAAAGATCTCGGATCGCGGCACACGCTCGAAAACCTGAGCCATCGCGTCCTTTGTCCGGTCGTCGCGGTAGCAAACCGGGTCGGCGATGAGCTCGCCGCGTTGGTTGAGCAATCCGTAATCGACTGCCCAGCTGTCGATGCCAAGGCTTTTAATCTTACGTCCAAGTGCCTGTGCACGCTCGCCCGCAGTTTTTAGCCCGTACTTGATCTCGGCAAAAATGTGGTTCAGGTCCCACCGAAGATTTCCGTCTCTTTCCGTTGGCGGGTATTGAAAGCGATGGATCTCCTCAAGCAAAAACTCGCCCGGATCGACGCCTGCCAAAAAAACTCTACCGCTGCCTGCACCGAGATCTACCGCGATATAAAGAGGACCCGCCATTTAACTCGAGAAAGAATTTTGCCCGCGAAATACGCGAAAACGCGCGAAATAAAGAGAGATAAATAATACTCCGTTCCCGCTCGAAAAAGTGTCACTAAAACATTTCGCGTCTTTTCGTGTATTTCGCGGGCATATCAAACAATTCCCGCCGAGATACCTATTTGTGCAGGACGCTCTTTTGCTTTTTGCGTGCGGTAGCCGCTCACGCGATAAACTGCGATTGGATCGATCGCTCCGCCGCTTCGCTCGCGGGCGGCGGCAAGGATCGGCGAGACGTCGGTCGTAAATGCTTCTTTTAAAGTGCCGAGTGCGTTGATCGCGTCGCCGGATTTCTGAGCCTCGCGCAATTTTGCACGGTCCACCATATGAGCCTGCACAAATGCTCGCGAGATCTCTATCGAACTGGTAACGAGTGATTCGATCGGGTCGGTGACATTATGCGACTGATCGAGCATGTAGCACGGATCAAAGCTCTCGACGTTGCTCAATTCCGCGTCAACCAGCTCATTAAAAATGAGGAAAAGCTGAAACGGCTTGACCGAGCCCGCGTCGAGATCGTCGTCGCCGTATTTGCTGTCGTTAAAGTGAAATCCGCCGAGCTTTTTGAACTGGATCAGCCGCGAAACGATCTGCTCGATGTTCACATTCGGTGCGTGATGACCGAGATCGACGAGGCATGAAGCCTTCGGGCCGAGTTCGGTCGCACAGATGTAGCTCGTTCCCCAATCGTTAATGACCGACGAATAGAAAGCCGGTTCGAAGAATTTGTGCTCAATAAAAAGCTTCCAGTCGTCGGGAACGGCGGCGTAGATCTCGCGCATCGATTCGAGATAGCGGCCCAACGCAAGCCGGAAATTCGACTGGCCCGCAAAGTTGCTGCCATCACCGACCCAAACGGTCAATGCCTTCGAGCCGATCTTTTTGCCGATCTCGATGCACTCAATATTGTGCTCGATCGCCTGTTTTCGGGTTGCGGCGTCTTCGTGCGAGAGACTGCCGTATTTATAAGACTGTTTCTGGCCGAGCTGGTCCTGAAACGTGTTCGAATTCATCGCATCGAATTCCAGGCCGTGCTGTTTGGCGGCAGCCGTTAGCTGATCGACGCTCTCAGGTTTATCCCACGGAATATGAAGTGAAACAGCCGGAGACGAACGAACAAGTTTGTTGATCGTCGAGCAATCTTCGAGCTTTTCAAAGATACCGCGGGGCTCGCCCTGTCCCGGAAAACGCGCAAAACGTGTGCCGCCCGTGCCGACGCCCCAGGACGGAACTGCGACCTTCAGGTTCCGGGCTTTCTCGATGAGCGCTTCAACGTCCAGCCCTCGACGACCGAGCTTTTTGCCGAGATACTCGAGGTCCTCGGCAAGCCAAGCGCTGTTCGCCTTATTTTGCTCAGCGATAAAATCCTGTTCGATCTCAAAGTTTGCCGCCATATTTTCTCCGACTGGAGGGTGAGCATCTCTGCCCACCCTAAATATTTTGCTGTATGGAGGAACGGGCGAGCAAGATGCTCGCCCTCCAGTCTAACGCATAAATCCGTCTGCCAGACCGCCATCGACCGGGATAACGTGGCCGGTGGTTTTGCTGAGACGTTTTGAAAGCAGAAGGAAGATCGCCTCGGCCTGATCCGAAGGTTCGATCGGTGTCTGCGTGAGCGAGCGTTTTGCGTAGAAATTGGACAATTTCTCGGTCAACGCGTCCGTCTCTTCACTGTCCTCGAACGGAATGCTGTACTTCGCCAGCGAAGCGATCACGCGGTCACGCGGGAACATCGTGCTACCTTTAACGACGGTCGCTGGAGCAACCGCGTTCACGCGAAGCATCGGTGAATACTCGATCGCGAGTTCGCGAACCAAATGATTTGCCGCTGCTTTACTGGTGTCGTAAGCGAGGCTTCCCTTTTTCGCGACAACGGCGTTTGCGCTCGTTGTCAGGATAACATTTCCGGTTAAGCCCTGTTTTTTGAATACCTTATGAGCTTCGTCGGCGACGATGTACGCTCCCTTGACGTTGATGCCAAAGGTGAAATCCCACATCTTGTCTTCGATATAACCGGTCTTGTCAGGCGGAACGAAAACGCCTGCTGTGACGATCACCGCATCGATGCCACCGTAGGCAAGCATGACCTGATCGAGCATCTTCGCAACTGATTCGCGGTCGGTCATGTCACAGCCGAGGCCGATCGCGACGCCGCAATTTGAAATTCCGGTTCCCGAAACGCCAATTCCTGCACCATATTTTGCGATTATCTCGTTAGCGGTTTCCTGTGCCGCCCCCGCGTCTTTATCGACGCAGACGACGTGGGCCCCTTCCTTAACGATACGGTGAGCAGTTTCTTTACCAATACCGGCACCTGCTCCGATGATGACGTGGATCTGGCGGTCAAGCTCTTTTTCCGGCGGCATACGCTGGAGTTTTGCTTCCTCAAGCAGCCAGTATTCGATGTCGAACGCCTCCTGCTGGTCCATCGCCTCGTATTCATCCATCGCCTCGGCTCCGCGCATGACCTCGATGGCACAGTTGTAAAATTCGCCGGTCACGCGAGATTCCGATTTATTTTTGCCCCAAGCGATCATTCCAAGTCCCGGGATCAGACAAACCGTCGGATTCGGGTCGCGCATTGCGGGTGAATCAGGATGTTTGCAGCGTTCGTAGTATTCCGCATAATCGGCACGATACTGAACGAGGCCTTCGGAGATAGCGGTCTTGAGTGATTCGATATCGCCCGTTTCCGGATTCCAATTGACGAACAAGGGTTTGATCTTGGTACGCAGGAAGTGGTCCGGGCACGACGTCCCAAGTGCCGCGAGACGCGGTCCGTCGACGCTGTTTACAAACCGCAGCATCTTCCAATCGTCCTGAACCGTTCCGACAAATCGCCGATACACAGAAACCTGTCCACGAATGAACGGAATGATCTCGGTCTGCAGTTTCTGACGCGTTTCGTCATCGAGAGCCTTGTATCTCGGCCCGCCAAATGTTGCTTCGCCCTTATCGCGTTCCTCGATGTACTGGGCCGCACGGTCGATGATCTCGAGAGCGGTTTCGTAGCAAGTCTTGTCGTTATTGTCCCACGACGACATTCCGTGATGGCCAAGGAGAATGCCTTTCGCCTGCGGATTGTCTTTGATAAGCTGTTCGATCTTGAGGCCGATGTCGAAGCCAGGACGCTGCCATGGAATGTAGATCAGGTCGTCGCCGTAGACTTCTTTCGTTAGCCTTTCCTGATTAACACAAGCCGCGATCGCGATAACTGCATTCGGATGCAAATGATCGACGTGCTTGAACGGAACCAACGTATGCAGCGGCGTATCGATCGAGCAGGCACGCGGGTTCAGGTTGAACGTGCAGTGCGAATACATCGGGTACATGCTGTCCTCGATCGGCGTTTTTGCCCCGTTGTTCGGATCGTTCTCATAGATCGCACGCATGTCGCGAACTTTATTCAAATACAGCGATGCAAATCCGTCACGCTTTGCCGTACGAAGGTCGCCGCCCGAGCCTTTCAGCCAGAGAACTTCAACCTCTTCGCCGGTGAGCGGATCTTTCTCGGGAAGTTTAGAAGATGTGTTGCCGCCGCCGGTATTGGTCAGCGTGAGATCGTCACCGAGGCGGTTTGAGCGGTAAACGAGGCGATCGACGCCTTCGAGTTTGCCGACCTCTTCCTCGTTCCAGAGATATTTGACGTGTTTGTATTTCGATTCTTGTGTTGCTTGATTACTCATTATCTTAAAATGAAGGAAAACTTGATATTTGGAATTTGCACAGCCAACGCCGGCTGCATCGATATTATGCAACCGCTGCTTCCGCGATCATCACCGGCAGAAAACCGCTTAACCATCGTGAAAACAGAAGAATATCAAGTTTTCGATCAATGTACAACCATTTGTGAAAATAAAATGGTAATACCAATTAATTTCCACTTCAAGCCGAGAAAGCGGAATAGGAGCATAACCGCGAAAGTTCACGAAAGAGCACTAAAATATTCTCTTAGTTTCGTTCATTTAGCGTTATTTTGCGGTTACTTCTTTGACCCCATCGCCGATCTCGCAACTGTAGATCTCGGGCACAATTCCTGTTTCCTTCGTATACGTTTCGGATACGTTCCGAACGAACTCGGTATGGTCTCCGGCCTTCATCAAACTGATCGTACAACCGCCAAAACCACCGCCGGTCATTCTTGCTCCAAGAACTTCGCCGCTCGAGCGAGCAAGTTCGACCATGAGATCGAGCTCGGCACAACTGATCTCAAAATCGTCCCGCATGCTCGTGTGTGACTCGTTCATCAATTGACCAAAGGCGGCGAGATCACCGCTTTTCAATGCCTCGACAGAAGAAACGACGCGGGCATTTTCAGTAACGATATGCATTGCTCGTTTTTTCGGCACCTCCGGCATTCCCTCTGAACGCTCTACCAGATCTTCAAGCATTACGTCTCTCAGCGACGCTTTTCCGAAAAATGCGGCGGCGGCCTCACACTCAGCACGGCGTTTGTTGTATTCGCCATCTGCGAGTTCGTGTTTGGTTTTGGTGTTGCAGATCAGGAATTGCGCCGATGAGGTCGGGATCGGCTCCCAATCCATCGAGCGGCAATCGAGAAACAGGGCGTGGTTTTTCCGGCCAAAAACCGAAACAAATTGATCCATTATCCCGCTGCGAACACCGGCAAATTCGTGTTCTGCGGCCTGGCCGATCCGCGCGAGCTTCATGCCGTCGACTTTGTGTCCCGACAATGTCGCTAACGCAAACGCCGTCGAAATCTCTAGGGCTGCTGAGGAACTCAGCCCCGCACCGACGGGAACATCGCTATCAATCAATAAATTCGCACCGCGAAGAGCAAAACCTTCGCGTTCGAGGATCAACCCGACGCCCTGAACGTATTTTGCCCATGTCGTTTCAGTTTCTTGAAGCGGTTGATCGAGATCGAACTCCAATTCGCGATCAAAATTCAGCGACGCGACGCGAATACGCCGATCATCACGAACCGATACCGCCACGTACGTCGCAAAATCGAGAGACGCTGGCAGCACAAATCCGTCGTTGTAATCGGTGTGTTCGCCGATCAGATTTACACGGCCGGGCGCGTGGAAAACACGCGGTTCGCCCGCGAACTTCTCTGCAAATGACGCTAAAAGCCGTTCGAGTTTCATTTAGAACTGATGTGTTTCGCTTAACTCTCGCAAACGAGCGGCGGCTGATTCCGGCGTAATATCCCGCTGCGGGCTGCCTAGAATTTCAAATCCGACAAGAAATTTCCTTATCGTCGCTGAACGCAGCAGCGGCGGATAAAAATGGGCGTGAAAGTGAACCGACTCATGCTCGCCGCCGTCGGTCGGCTTCTGATGAAACCCCATAGAATAAGGAAACGGCGTCAGAAAGAGGTTGTCGTAGCGAGTCGTCACGCGCTTCAGAATATCTGCAAACGCGTCACGCTCTGCGTCGTCAAACTGGTCGATGGAACCGCGATGCTCCGCGCCAACGATCATCACTTCAAACGGATAAACTGCCCAAAACGGCACGATCGCTGAAAAATATTCGTTCTCGCAAACGATCCGCTCGCTGCTCTCTTTTTCTAGGGCCAAATAGTCGCACAGCAGACACGTACCCTTTTCTGCAAAATACTCGGCCTGCCGGGCGAGCTCTTTCGCCGGTTCATTCGGCACGCTCTCGCTGGCCCATATCTGACAATGGGGATGCGGATTGCTCGCCCCCATCATCTCACCGCGATTTTCGAATATCTGCGCGTGGTTGATAAAATCACGGCTACCAAGTTCCAGATATTCGTCAGACCAAGTATCAACGACGCTCCGCAGCGACTCTGCCTCCATTCTTGCGATGGTCAAGCTGTGATCCGGCGAAAAGCAAACGACGCGCGAGACGCCGCGTTCCGGCTCGGCGACGAGCAGATCGCTTTCATTAGAACCGCTTTCCGGAACGTCCGGCATCAACGCCGCGAAATCGTTATCAAAAACAAAGACACCATCGTAATCTGGGTTCACCTTATCGCCCGCTCGCTTATTTCCGGGACAGAGGTAGCATTCCGGATCGTATTTAGCGAGAGTTTCGACTTTCGGCGATTCAGTCTGCCCTTGCCACGGACGCTTTGTACGGTGCGGAGACACGATTATCCACTCGCCCGTGAGCGGGTTGAAGCGGCGGTGTGAGTGTTCATTTAGATCAAACATTTTGTCTCGTATACGCAACGCTATTTTACCTACGATCAACGTTGCGAGTATACTTTCCGGGTGGAACTGAATGATAAATTAGCCGAAGAACTCTGTCGGCTTTTCCCGGCGATCACTTGCGGATTCGAAAGCTATCGGGAACGTGGCGGGTCGCATCACGATACCGATCCGCCGGAATTTATCGAAGAGCCTGAAGATTTCCCCGAAGCCGCCGCTACGAAATCGGTTTGCGATCAACTTTGACCGAGGCAGTCAACGCTTCCCTGCTGTCGGATCTGGCCAGTTATCCGTCCGAAATGGCGATGCCGGAAATCCCGAATCGTTTGTCAGATTCGCATTTTTCGGATTGCTGTTAAAAGCATACCGCACCGCCATCGGAGCCGCGATGCTCGACGACCAAACCTCGACCTTGTTCTTACCAACGATCTTAGCTTCCGCCCAAACAAACTTTTTGTCGGCCCCGGCGATCGCAAATTCATCAAGTTTATCGCCTTTCTTTATTTTCAGTCCGCTCCCGACGTCGTCAAAAGTCAGGATGATCTTACCGCCTTTCGTTTCAGACTTGATCAGAACCGGCGACGTCGCGATCTTGCGTCCGTAAACGTCCTTCAATGCCCACGCAAGCATGCGTTTGCCGACATCGACCTTGTTTTTCGGGTGAATATCATTCGCTTCGCCGATGTCGATGGTGACGATCAATCCCGTGTTCGCCGTTTTTAGAGCCGTTTGTCGCTGGGCCTCGCGGATGAAACTCCACGGTGCTTCCTCGGGCTCAGTTTTTACGCCGCGATAGTTCGGGAGTTGGATGATCCCAAATGGGAAATTCCCCTCTCCCCATCGCTCTCGCCAAGCTCGGATCATGGTCGGCATCAGCAATCCATACTGCTCGGCACGTGCCTCGTTCGATTCGCCCTGATACCAGATCCCTCCTTTGATGCCAAAAGGCATGAGCGGTTCGATCATTCCGTCGTAGATCGAGGACGCGATGCGATAGTCGCGAAGAGCGTCAGGCACGCCCGGCGATGGCGAAGGCCTTGCTCCCGCCGCTTTTGCCTTGTCCTGGTCCTCACGCCATTTCGCGATCGCGGCGGCGTAATCGACGCGGACTTTCTCACGTTCCGTCGCCCAAACCTGTGTGCGGTCGACGGTTGGTTTGAGATCGGGCGAAGCATTAAGATATGCCACCGGCGTCCAAGCCTCAGCCTGCGAACCGCCGTATGATGAATTCAAAAGGCCGACCGGAACATTCAATTCTTTTTGCAGATCGACGCCAAAATAATAACCCGCTGCCGAGAATTCCTTCACTGTTTCCGGCGTACACGCGGCCCATTCCCCGAGTTTTCCCTGCTTTTTCTTGAACGCAACCTCGCGGCTCGCGTTGAATAATCTTATATTCGGATGATTCGCCGCCGCCTGAACAGCCTCACCATTGTCGGTCTCGCGAAGCAGCCGCTGCATGTTCGACTGACCGGCCACAAGCCAAACCTCGCCGACGAGAATGTCTTTCAGGACGATCGCGTTCTTACCGGCGATGGTCATTGTCTGCGGAGTAAAATTCGCGTTGAATTTACCAATATCGACACGCCATTTTCCGTCAGGTCCGGCGACGACGGTCTTGTATTTACCGCCAAAGGTGACGGTCACGGCTTCGCCCGGATCGGCAGTTCCCCAGATCGGAACCATCATCTTTTGCTGCAGAACCATCGAACTGCCAACGACGTCCGGCAAACGAATCTCGGCATTAACCGCAACCGCTGCCAAAGCGAGCAAAAATAAGACGCGAAGACTTTTCATATCGACACCTTTGGATTAACTTATACACTAGATTTAACCGTTTAACCTTCGATTCGCAAGAACACACACGCTCTTTTTTTGGCTTCCGGAAGTTTGGAGATGTCACTCACGTTATGAAGCAGAAATTAGCCTTCATTTTGACCATTATTTTTCTTTCGTCGCTCGGCATTTTTGCTCAAGATCGGGGTAAGCCTGCGCCAAAACCGCTGTTCCGCGATCCGGTTTACGACGGAGCGGCTGACCCTGTGGTCATCTGGAATCCGAAGATGAAACGCTGGTGGATGTTCTATACGAACCGCCGTGCAAATGCTCCCGGGCTTTCGGGAGTTGCTTGGGTTCACGGGACGCGGATCGGTATTGCGGAATCGACTGACGGAGCGAACTGGAAATATGTCGGAACCGCCGACATCAAACTTCCCGACAATTTCGGCGGCAGGGACGTGACACACTGGGCACCCGATGTAGTTCGCGGCGATGACGGTAAGTGGCATATGTTCCTCACCGTCGTGCCGGGAATTTTCGAGAACTGGCAGCATCCACGCGATATCGTTCAGCTCACGAGCAAAGATCTGCGAACCTGGGATTATTTTCAAACCCTCAAGTTATCAGCCGATCGCGTGATCGACGCGGGCCTGATGAAAATGCCCGACGGGCTTTGGCGGATGTGGTACAACAACGAACGCGAGAAGAAATCCATCTACTACGCCGAAAGCCGAGACCTAAAAACGTGGACCGACAAAGGTAAAGCTGTAAACGACAAACCCGGCGAAGGCCCGAAGGTTTTCCATTGGAAAGAAAAATACTGGATGATCGTCGACCAATGGAAAGGTCTCGGCGTTTACCGTTCCGACGATGCGCTGAATTGGGAGCCCAAAAACGACAACCTGCTGGCAACGCCGGGAAAAGGCACGGACGATCAGGTCATCGGCCAACACCCCGACGTCATCGTCAACGGCGGCCGGGCATATCTGATCTATTTCACCCATCCCGGCCGAACACCGGATAATGCGAAAAAAGATACATCTGAGCAGCGTCGAAGCTCGATGCAGGTCGTCGAATTAAATCTCAAAGATGGCTGGCTGACCGCCGACCGCGACGAAACGACATATATTAAATTGATCGCTCCAAAGAAATAATGCATTACCTAAGATCCGTTCTGATCCTCGCCGTTCTGTGTCTTCCGATTGCGGCATTCGCGCAAACATTCGCCGTTCCGCAACGAACATTTGGCACCTACAAGCTCGACGAGGTTCGCATGCGTGACACCTGCATTCTTGTTGACGAAAGAAACAAGACGTACTACGCAGTTTCGTCGAGCCGCTTACCAGCAAAGGACGGCCTCAGAAACTCGGCTGTTCAGGTCTACAAAAGCAAAGACCTCATCTCGTGGGAAGGCCCGACGGTCGTCTTCCAAACGCCGACGGATCTGTGGGGCAGCACGAATATAACCGGCATCTGGGCACCTGAGATGCACGCGTACAAAGGGAAATACTATCTTTTCCTCACGTTCGACACTGACGAAAAGCTGAGCGAGCAATGGCGTGACTGGCTGCCGCGTGTTAAGCGCGGTTCGCAGATACTCGTCGCCGATTCCCCGCTCGGGCCGTTCAAACCTTTCGAAAACCGTTCAACGCTGCCGCCCGACATGATGACGCTCGACGCGACTTTGTGGGTCGAGGACGGCGTGCCGTACACCGTTTTTGCCCACGAATGGGTGCAGATCAAGGACGGAACTATCGAATTCGTCCGGCTGAAAGACGACCTTTCCGGTATCGCCGGTGAACCAAAACGCCTGTTCAACGCGAGCGACGCCGTATGGAGTGTCAAAAATACCGACTACGGCTGCCACGTCACAGACGGGCCATATCTTTATCGTTCGAAAACCGGGAAACTGCTTATGGTCTGGTCGAGTTTCTCAAAGACCGGCTACACCGTCGGCATCGCGCGTTCCGAAAGCGGCAAACTCGCCGGCCCGTGGAAACAGCAGGACGAACCGATCTTCAGCGCCGACGGCGGCCACCCGATGCTTTTCAAACGACTCGACGGCCAGCTAATGATGTCTTTCCACTCACCCAACAAAGGCGGGCTCGAGCGAACGAAGCTATTCGAAATGGACGACCTCGGCGACACGCTGAAGATCAAATCCGCTTTCCCTTCGGCAAAATAGTATGAAAACGGTATATATCCTCGCCATCCTGTGTATCCTGTTACCATTTTCTGCACTTGCTCAGCTTCAACGCCCGGAAACGAATTTTAAGGTCTTTCAATTCCCCGCCGACAAGATCCCGACGGTCGACGGCAAGACCGACGATTGGGCGATCGTACCGGAAAGCTATTTCGTTGGCACCGACCAACTGGTCGAGGACGGCAAGAAATTTAAGGCTCCCGATCCGAAAACTCTCGACGTAAAGGTCCGTGTCGGCTGGGTCAAAGGCATCAACCGGCTCTATTTCCTATACGAAGCGTACGACGACTATTGGGATTTTGCCCGGCCAGATCTGCATAACGATACATTCGAGGTAGTAGTCGACGCCGACCTTTCGGGCGGGCCGCTGATCGATCGTTTTCATCCGAACAAGGATGTCGATCCGTGGGACGCGTGGTTCAACTTTCACAGCGTCCATGCGCAGAATTATCACACTTTCACACCAGCCGATGGCAAGGACTGGACAATGATGTGGGGCCCGCAGCAGTGGCTGAAAGATCTGCCGTACTCGAATTACGCCTACAATTACAATTTCAAACCCGGCGAATCGGGCAAACTGACGTTCGAATTCTGGATAACGCCCTTCGACTTCGCCTCTGCCGACGGCCCTGGACGCTCGGTCGAGTCAAAGCTCGTCGAAGATAAAAAGATCGGCCTCGCCTGGGCGATAATCGATTACGACGACGTCAAATCTAATGGCAACAACGGTTTCTGGAACCTGTCGTCAAAGCACACAATGTATGGCCAGGCCTCGGAACTCGTCGCCTTTCGCTTGATGCCTCTCGAGGAGAAATTTAGGAAGAAACTAGAAGCGGATTGGTCCTCTCAGGTGATAAATGTCGAAAAGCGAACCGTCGCTTTCACCGACCGCTCCGTCGGCAAGATCACATCATGGAACTGGGATTTCGGCGACGGAAAGACCTCGACCGAACAGAATCCGATCCACGTTTACGATAAGGCTGATAAATACGTAGTAACGCTCAATATCGATGGTCCGGACGGCAGATCGCGAAGAGCCAAGGTCTGGCACGTGGCGGTGAGGTAGAGATCGCGGAACGCATCTAAAGCGAAGCGTGACTGGAGCGGCAAGCATCTCTGCTTGCCACACTGCGGCTTCCGCAGTGTTACGCTTCCCAACATGTTTCAAGTTGAATTTAGTCGCGGCTGATAAGCGGTTTGCAACCGCTGGCAAGCAGGGATGCTTGCCGCTCCAGTCACGCTTCGCTCAGATCAGCTTTCCAGAACCAATACCCAATCGTTCCCCGGCTTCTCCGCTCCCGGCGGATCGAATGTAGCGGTTCCGGAATTCTTCACACTTCCGCCTTTCACATACGCACCGGTTCGCGGATCGAACCAACGAAACTTGACGACTTTTCCGGTGAACGCTCCCATCTTTACCTCAATGGTGCGGCCGACATAGGAATATAGAAATGCGTAGTTCCGGCCTCGCGTCGCAGCGATGTACTGATATTTTTCGCCCTGATTCGCGACGATCTCGTTCGCAGGAACACGCTCAAAATACGGCTTCGAGAGCATCAGTTTTTTCAGGAACTGCATTTGGTTCGCTCCGGGCGAATTGATCGATTCACGCCAATCGATCTCGGCCCCGTATGCAGGATCTTTGTCGCCTTTTTTATAGAACTGGATCATCGAATTTTCGCCGTATGTAAAACCAGCTCCGCCGGCAAAAACGCTCCAATACGCATATCGCCGAACGTCCGCATCGTTCCAACGCGGCATTTTCGGATCGTGCAGGCCTTGCGGAATGTTCTCATACGAAGGCTCGCCATCGAGCAGAGGTTTTACTGGTTGCAACGCATAGTCGATCGCGGCATATCGCCAATTGTCCTCGCCAAAATGATGTTCGCCGGGCGAGTTGTCCTGCTTGTAATTCCGGTGGCCGCTCTGAAACATGTTGAAATCAAGCCACGATTCTTCATGGAACCACTCCGACGAACTCGTCCGCCCGCGAGGATGAAAAGTAATCAGATGGTTCTTATCATATTTACGAAGCGTCGAACCGATCGTTTTCCAAACCGCTGTTCCCTGATCACCCCGTAGATCACCGCCATTCAGCCAAATAATGTTCGACTTATCTCGAAACCGCTCCGCAAGAAATTTTGCGTAAGCAGCAGCCTGCGTTTCATTGACCGATCCTTCCTTTACGTTACTGCCCCATACCGGAACCAATGCCGCGTAGATCCCGCGTTTCGCGGCCTCATCGACGACCCATTCAACGTGATCCCAATAATCGTATTGTTCGGGATCCTTGAAATCATTGCCCGGCGTGACGACCGGCTTTGAAACATCTCGCTCCGACAACGCCTCATCACCGTAAACATTCTTTGCCTTTTTCAGATCATGCAGCACCATCAACTGCACCACATTAAATCCCTGCTGCTGCCGTGTATCGAGATATTTGATCGTCTCCTCACGCGTGCATTTCACAAAAAGCAGCCAGCCCGTATCGCCGAGCCAGAAGAATGGCTTGCCGTTTTGGGTGAAATATCTATGGTTCGAAGAAATTTTCAGCGGCTGGGAGAAGCCGCTGGAAAATAGGATTAGGGTTAGAATGATCGAGCCGAAAACGAACCGCATAAGCTTAATATTTCCGCTTCAACCATTCTTCAGGAACAGGAATTATGCAAATATTCATCGATTTTCCGTCTTCTGAGAGCATTGCGGACTGGATCTGGATCTTTGTGCCGTCGGGGCTCATGGTCGGGTGCGGATGATCTTGCGCAGTCGGTTTGTGGCCGGTCGAGAGCATGATCATTTCTCCTGAATGGCGGTCGATCAGGTAAATACTGCGTGAAAAATCATCGCCTACGGCCCAGCGTCCGTCCGGCGAACCGCTGACGTGCCAGAGGCCGCTGCCTTCTTTTGTTTGGCCGACGATCCGCATTTCACGTGTGCGAAGGTTGACGATACCAAGGCCAGTCGGCTTTTCGCGCGTTCCCGAAGGCCCCCATTCAGGTTCCTGACCAGGATTTACGCCCTGAACGCCGGTCGCTTCGCCGACATCCTTCGTGCCGCCCGCGATCTTGCGGTGGCCCATGATCGCAAAGGCGACCTCGTCTTTCGTAATAACAGCCTCGTGCGTCACCCAATCGGTTTCAGGTTCGGGATAGACCGGCCGCAGGCCAGTGCCGTCGCTTTTAACGGTCCACATACGTTGCGGCGATTTGCCGCCGGTTTCCCAGCAAAAAACGATCTCGCCCGGAACCCAGCCATTGGTCTGGATGTGGCCGACCTGAAACGGAACGGAAACGACGTGCTTGAATTTACCGGTTGCGAGTTCCATCGCGCCGATACCGGTTGGCCCCGCACCCATATTTCGCGGCCCAAAGCTCTTTTCCATCTTCGCATCCGGAGCCATATGTCGGGCCGCTTCGTCGCGACCAACACGGAAATAGACCCACTTTTCATCGGCGTCCAGAGCCATATCGCCGCCTGCCTGGATCTCGACGGGCGTCGTTCCCATCACCTTTTGATAAAAGTCCGGCGACTGCATTCTGCCCGCCTTGCTGTCGGCAAAGAGCTTTTCGAGATCGACCTCGACGATCTGAAGCTGCGACGGCTGTTGCGGCGGACGCGGTGCCGGGCTCGCTCCGGGAACGGGTGTCGGTGGTTGTGTAGCAGGAGCCGCAGGGCGATTCGGGTTTCGCATGAAGTAAAGCTTCATCGAATACCGCGCGATGCTCAGCATTCCGGTGTAGCCGCCCTCGGTAACCTGAACCTGCTCGCCGGTCTTCTCATTGACCGCCATCGCCTCGCCCTTGACTCGGCCAGAGCGAAAGATCAACCATTGGCCGTCCGAGGTCCACTGATTGTGCGTCTGATAGATCTTAGAATCTCCGACCGGAGCACTCGTCAAAAACGTGAGCATCGTTCCGGTCACCGGATCTCTGACCATCTTTTTCTCCGACGGAAATCGTTTCCCGATCTGGGCATCCGCCGTAATAAATATCAATAGAGACAGGCCGATCGCCGACAAACCAATTGATCGCTTCATATTTTTATTTCCCCTTATTGCCATTTCGCTATCGAATCATTTAACCCCGATGTTGATCTTCGCACCCACGAGCCCCGGAGCATTCGCGGTCAAAGTTATCTGCCCTGCCTTATTTCCTTTTATCAACGCGAAACACGTCCCCTGAAAAGCCTTTCGCTGCTTCGCCTGAAACGGGTCGTGATCCGAATTGTCCGCGCTGTCGACAGCCGCTAAAAAGCCCGAACCGGTTGTGCCAAAACTGATCATATCGTTCGCGGTCGGCACCTTAACGCCATTTGCATCGACGACGGTCGCCGAAACAAATGCAACGTCATTCCAGTCGTTCGCGATCCGCATTTTGTCCGTCGCGAGCACGATCTTTGCAGGCTTTCCGGCGGTTTTTAGTTCGAATTCCGCGACGGCCTTTCCACCATTTTTGCCCACAGCCTTGATAGTTCCGGCTTCGAAATTGACTTTCCAATTTCTCGGGCTGTCGTTGGCATTCTTTGGCTTTGAACCGAGAGATTTGCCGTTCAAAAACAGCTCGACCTCGTCGCAGTTGCTGTAGATCTCGACGTTTTCTTCGTGCGGTCCGAGGTTTTTCGGCGTCCAGTCTTCGAAAACAACTTGGGTACGTCGCTGTTCGTCCGGATCCCAACCCGGATCGGTCGGCGAAGCGGTGTTCGGAGCAGTTCGACGGGCAAGATAGACCATCGGTTTATCGCTCCACCAAGCCTGCCGCTGCCAGCCGAGCGGGCGTTTGGTCGCTGTGCGGTCGAGCATTCCGAAGGTGAATGCGTAATTCGGCCAGCGGGCCGATTCGCCCAGATAATCAACGCCAGCCCAGACAAACTGCCCCGAGTACTGCGGATTGTCACGCATCGCGAGCCATTGCGACAGGCTCTGGCGGTCGTTCTCGGTGCCGATTATCTTGCGTTTCGGGTTCTGTTTGTAAGCGGCAAGAAGTTCGTTCTCACGATAGTTCTGCCCAACAACGTCGAGCAAATCGGCAAGGCCGTTGTTGTAGTCGTTCGCACCCTCGATATTAGGTCGGAACAAAGCCTGCGTCACGGGCCGCGTCGGGTCGTTAGCATGCATCACGTCGATCTGCTTTTTGAGCGTCGCCTTGGCGGCTTCCTGATTGGCATGGTTGTCGCGGATCTCGTTACCGACGCTGTAAATGATGACGCTGGGATGGTTACGGTCGCGGCGAACCATGTCACGCGTGTCCGCTTCCCACCAATCGTTGAAATCCTTGGCGTAATCAAATCGATTCTTAGCCAGCGTCCACTGATCAAAAGTCTCGTCCATCACCAAAAAGCCCATGCGATCCGTCAGATCTAGGAATTCAGGGGCCGGAGGATTGTGTGCAGTGCGAATCGCGTTGACGCCAAGTTCACGAAGCTTACTCAACCGCCGCTCCCAAACCGCCAACGGAACCGCCGCCCCGAACGCACTGCCGTCATGATGCAGACACATCCCTTTGATTTTAAAGTTCTTGCCGTTAAGCCAAAATCCGGTCGCTGGAACGAATTCGAATGAACGTATGCCGAAGTTTGTCGTTTCAGAATCGACGAAAAATTCGAAGCCTACTTTAACCACAGCTCGATACATCGTCGGAGATTCCAAACTCCATAGTTTCGGGTTTGAAATGACTATTTCCTGCTGAACCGAATTTTTTGTGCGGGGCGGAAGATTTACGTAGTGGGGTTGACCAATCTTCACGGTCTTTCCGTTGTTGTCCAATATGAAAGTTAATACGTTTACTTTCTGAGACCGTCCGGTCGTGTTGACGACTTCGGTCGCGACATTAACGGTTGCTTCTTTGTCCGACACTTTTGAAGTTGTTACAAAAGTTGACCATTTCTCGATATGGATGGGATCTTTGATCACCAGCCGAACATGCCGATAAATTCCAGCCCCCGTATACCAACGCGAAGCCGGCTGCTGCGACGTGTCAGTTTTTACAGCAATTACGTTGTCTTTGCCGAAATTCAGGTGATCGGAAAGATCGTAGCCAAAACTGCTGTAGCCATACGGACGTTTGCCGAGGTAGAAATTGTTGACCCAAACCTCAGCGTTCGCCATTACGCCGTCGAATTCGATAAAAACGCGTTTCGTCAGGTCTTTGCCCGGGTTGAAATGCTTGCGATACCACGATATGCCCGACGGCAAAAATCCGCCCGAACCGAGCGTCGGAGCCTTTTCATCAAATGGCCCTTCGATGCTCCAGTCGTGCGGGACGTTCAGCTTTTTCCACGATGAATCATCCAGATCGCCACGCCAGGCGTCGGTCAGATCGCCTTTATGAAAAAGCCAATCGTTGTCGAAATTTCTGATCTCGCGCGACTGAGCCGAAGCCCAATTAGCAGCCACGAATAAGAAAATCAAGAGAAAGGATGTGATGCGACGCGATCTTTTCATATCGTAAGCTCGGTAGGAACGAAATGTTTGTCAGGCTAAAACTCTTTTCTATCCGTTCGTTCTATCTTCTGATCCGTAATATTTTTGCTCTGCTGAACGTTGAAATTCTCGACGCGTTTCAGCAGGAAATAACCAGACGTCGGCTGGGCATCGATGCGGAAAAGGTCGATGTCCTTTACGTTATCCAGCACAAATGCCGGGCGTTCTTCGGGCTTTTCGTACGTGATTTTTACGTTATCAAACGTAATGCCTTTGGCGTGGCGAACATAAAAGCCATACGCCGGAAGCACGCCGAACATACTTGGCTCAGGATAGTTCTTTTCGTTTTCCGGTATTTCGCGGCCGACATCGGACAACTTGCCGCCGCCTTTGTAATGGATGCGAATGTTGGAGAGCCGCACGTCCTCGATCGGACTTTCGGCGAGGCCGGCGATGATCGATGCGTATTCGTGATGAGCGTCAGAAACGACGACATTGTCGATATTTACGCGGCGAATCTTTGCCACCGGCGTTCCGTCCGGAGCACGCTGGCGTTTGCCGAGGCGTATAAAGATCGGAGCGGTCGTGATGTCGCGCATTGTGATATTCGATATCGAAATATCCTCAATATAACCGCCATCGACCGTTTCGAGAGCGAGCCCGCGACAGTGGACGAAGTTTATGTTCGAGATCGTGATGTTCTTAAACCCGCCGTTCGATTCCGTACCGAATTTCAGCCTTCCGGTCACGCGGTCTTTGTCGGGTGCAAATTCTTGAGTCGTCTTGAACGTACCGTCGAGAAACGTCCCGAGATCGAATCCCGAAACCTGCGAATTTGTGATCGTCACATTCTCCGTCGCACGGTTAAAACCCAATGCGTAGCTGCTTTTCAGCACGATCGCATCATCGTTTGGCGAATTCACGTACGAATTCGATATCCGCACATTCCGGCAAGCATCGATATCAAAACCGTCACGGTTCGTATCGACCCGCAGCCCGTCGATCGTCAGGTTATCGACGCCGGTCGCGAGCAGTGCGAAATGTCCGCCCTGAAATATCGTGAAATCTTTGAGCGTAATATTTTTTGATAGTTTCAGCGCGATAGCCTTTGTACCGAGCCCGTTCATCTCGGTGATCGGCGAGGTTTCACCGAGCGGTGAAACGTTCCCGGCCATGCTCACCGGCGTTTCGCCCGCCGTTCGCGGCCGTCGCGGTCCGGGACTGCGTTTCGAGAGCCCTTTGCCGTCGATCTTGCCCTGGCCGACGATCGCAAAATTCTCGATCCCGATGCCCCACATCAGCGAATTCTGCCAATGCGAATGCCCGAAATCTTGATACATATCCCATTCATTCTGCTCCGGCATATCATATTTGCCCTTATGAACCGCTGGATCGGCAGCAAGCAAAGTCGCTCCGTTGTCGAGATAGATCGTAATGTTGCTCTTCAAACGAATCGAAAAGCTAAGGTAAGTTCCCGCCGGAAAATACACCGTCCCACCGCCTTTCGAAGCCGCCGTCTCGATCGTTTTGTTGATCGCCGCCGTGTCGAGCGTTGTTCCGTCGCCTTTCGCTCCGTAATCGCGAATGTTGTAGAAGACCTTGTTGTCAGCGGCCAATACCGGATCACGAGAAACAAAAGAAAGCGAGACGGCGAGCAATCCGAAAAACAATACCGCAACAAATGTTCTTCTCATAAAAATCCGTGTTGATCCGTAAGATCTGTAAAATCGGTGGCCCATTCTATTCCACGCAATAATGGAACGCGGATAAAACGGATTATTTCGGATCTCCACGGATCCTTTTTTAATTATTTCTGCCCCGCGAACCAATCCTTAACTTCCTTCTCCAGAGCCCTCAGATCCGGCCTTTTTTGTGCGATGTCAGACGATTCCTTCCACTCTTTGTTGAGATCGCCAAGCATCACCTTCGAACCGACGCGTGTGAAGATCGGCAGTTTGTGCATTTCGGCGCTGACCTTGATGGTTTGGCCGCCAGTGTATGTTTTGCCGTCCCAGGCATCTTTCCATTTGCTGCCTGAAGGCAGATAAACTGCGACCTCGCGGACGCCTTTTTCCCAGACGGCCGACACCAAAATGTCTTTGCCGTACATGAACGTCCACCAGTTTTCCCAGGCGTCTTTTGCTTTCGGATCGGCGAGGAAGAGCGGGCGAACGATCGGCATTCCGGTTTTGTTTGCTTCGAGAGCGTGAGCGTGGCCGTAATCGATGAGGCGTTCATGCAGGCGGGCGTACATTCGCCAGGTGGCGATCAGCGTCGCGTCGTATTCGGGCGTGGTCGCCTGCCCGCGTTCGCCGCGGACGATGTTCCAGAACGCCACGTTCCGTGTCGGCCCGACCTCCATGATCGGATTGAACGCCGAGAACGCGAGCCAGCGTGAACACACTTCCGTTTCCATCAACTGCTGGTTGTAGCCGCACGTGTCGGCTCCCCAGTTCGAATATCCCATGACCGCCGACCGCTGCATCGCGATGATCGATGCCCGCAAACCTTCCTGCGTTCCGCCGATATCGCCGCCCCAGTTTGCGGCGTATTGAGCCGTTCCGGTGTACGCCGCACGCGGCATCAGGACGAAATCGTTACCCCGATATTTCTTCGCGACGTCGTAAACCGCCTTCACATACATCGGCGTGTACGCGTTGCGATTCTCACGGATCGTTCGCCCGTCGAATATCTTGTAAGGGCCGTCGTCAGGAATATTTTCTTCGCCGCGATCGAGTTTGAATCCGGCAACGCCGAGTTTTAGCAACTTGGCGATGCCGTCCTGCCAATACTGTTTTGCGGAAGGATTGGACAGATCGACCATCGGAAAATTGTTCCCGCTCGCCGGACGAACCTGCCCCGCGAGGGTATAGCCTTTTGAGGTCGCGTCCGCATCCATCTTGCCCTGGAAAAATGGTGCGATCCAGAGAACCGTTTTCTGTTTATGCGATTCGAGCCACTTAACCATCGGACCGAATTGCGGCAGGCGTTTGTCGTCGATATCAAAATCGTCGTAGCCCATTTTCCCCGGTCCCCACGGACGGTCGATCCAGTAAACACCGTTCGGAATGCCGTACGCCCGCATCATCAGAATGTCTTCCATGATCTCGGAATTGAACGGCCCCGTCACCGGCGTTCCGTCATAATACGTCGTACGCTGCGTGTGCTCATCACGCCAACGCCACGGCGTGAACATCCATTTCGGCGGCAAAACCGGATGCCCAACGTCGGTCGAATGTGCTTTCACGATCGCCGACGGATCGCTCGATGTGTAGATCTTCATCTCAAACTTCGGCCCTTCAAACTCGATCTTTACTTTGTTCGGATCGCCGACCGCAAAATCAAAAAATCCCGGCCATTCGCCCTTTACAAATACGCCGTAGCCTCGCGACGACAGATAAAACGGTGCGTAGATCGACGTTGTCGGCTTGATGATCATGTCGACCTTCTGCCCGCGAAGATTCATCGCTTCCTTGATCCCTGGTGCCCACGAAGCCTGCTGCGGCCCATCAACGACGCGTTCCATGAGGCCCGTGTAGTATTCGGCCGCGTTCGAATCGATCGTCAATCCCCATTTGGTAATGCCGTCGCTCGGGGTTGCCGTCAAGCTGATGTCAAAGTCATTTCCTTTCGGCACGACACTCAACTTGATCGTCCGGCCGTCGCTCGACTTGACCGTCGAAACGAAACTGCCCGGTTTTCCGGCCTTCGCCGTCAATTCAGCCGGAAGTATCACTGGCCCCGCAGAAGTCGTGAAATAAACCGCCCCGATCGTCAGGCTCTGCTTGCCCATCGCGGGCGAGAGTTGTTTCGAAGGCAACGTGAATTCCGCCGTCTGAGCAACGACTGCGATCGAGAGAACAATGATAAGCGACGCAATAAAAAAAAACTTTTTCATCATGATCAACCCGTTCAGAGTGCCGTCTTTAGGCGGCATCCCTTGGACCGCCTAAAGGCGGTACTCTGAACTATTTAGCGAACCGAAAACTGATAGACCGTCGTCTGCGAATATTTTTGTCCGGGCCTTAAAACCGTCGAGGGAAACTTCGGCTCGTTCGGCGAATCGGGATAGTGCTGAGCCTCGACGCAGAAGCCGGAACGATACGGATAATCCTGCCCGCTCTTCCCTTTAATAGAGCCATCAAGGAAATTGCCCGAGTAGAACTGCATACCCGGTTCGGTCGTCAGGACCTTCATCACGCGGCCGCTGGTTTTCTCATAAACCGTTGCTCCGAGCGTCAGAGCCTTTCCGGTTTTGGTCAAAACCCAGTTATGGTCGTATCCTTTGCCAAATTTGAGCTGCTCGTCGTCCTGTTCGATACGTTTGCCGATCGCGACCGGTTTTGTGAAATCGAACGGCGTTCCCTTCACGTTTTTCAGCTCGCCCGTCGGGATCGAACCAGCGTCGGTCGGCGTGAATTTCGACGCGTTTATCATCATGTCGTGATCGAGGATCGTCCCGCTTCCGGCTCCGGCGAGATTGAAATATGAATGATGCGTCAGGTTCACGACCGTTGCTTTATCGGTCGTCGCTGAATAGACGATCTTCAGCTCGTTTGCCTCGGTGAGCGTGTAAACTACTGTGATATTTAGGTTTCCGGGATAACCTTCCTCGCCGTCTTTGCTCAGGTATTTGAGTTCGAGGTTGGCTCCGGCTGCGCTTGTAAAGCCTTTCGCCGTCCAGACGACGCGGTCGTAACCTTTGACGCCGCCGTGCAGGTGATTTTCGCCATTGTTGGTTGCGAGCGTGTATTCCTTACCGCCGATCGAGAATTTCCCTTTCGCAATTCGATTCCCGTAACGCCCGATCAAGGCTCCGAAAAACGAAGTGTGCTTCTCATAATCCGCGACCGAATCGTAACCGAGCACGACATCGCCGAGTTTGCCGCTCTTGTCCGGCACCTTTAGCGAAACGACCGTTCCGCCGTACGTCATGATGCGTGCCTCTGAGCCGCGGGTGTTGGTCAGCGTGTAGATCTCGACCGCTTTACCGTCGGCGGTTTGGCCGAAATTGTCTTTGGTGATCTTTGGTTTAGCTAAGATGTTCATTGAAAATCCCAGAGCCATCGCGAAAACGAGAGCCGTGGGCCAGATCCGTCGGCATAAAATGCGTTTATTCATATTCATTACGAGAAAGTGGCTTTGAATCAATGTGAGAAATGCTTGCGATCGCTCTCTGCGAACTCTGCGTTTTCCCTCAGCGAACTCTGCGAGGATGCGTCCTCAAATTTCCTCCTCGCAGAGAACGCCGAGTCGAACGCAGAGATCGCGGAGCTGATTTCGTAGATTGGCCGCTGGGACCGTCAACAATATTAAGAATTGGTCAAACCAAATTTCCTAAACGATAACACAAACGCCCCGCGATTTTAAAGCATCATTTAACCGATTAACTCAATCTCTCAGGCTAATTCAAATTTAGCGAATATAACTTGCCGAACATTCGGTTTACGGGTATATTTCTCTTATCGATCCCCAATACGTTCAAGCGAATTTTGACTTTCTGGACACCATAATATTAATCGTTCGGCAGCCGTCGGACAAGCGGTTAACCGAAGTCATTTAGCGAGACGTGCAGTTTTGACAGGACCAATATTTTTGATCGGAGAAATTATGAATAAACGAAACCTGACCTTCTGTTCATTTCTACTCGGAGCCTCGCTGCTCGCTGCGTGCGGCGGCGGAGCGAACACGACCTCTAACGCCGGAGCAAATGCCGGAAACTCGACCGCCGCTGGCAAAGAGATAAAGCTCGCATTTGTAACAAATAACGCCTCAGATTACTGGACCATCGCCCGCAAAGGCGTCGAGAAAGCCGACGGCGAACTCGCTGACGTTAAGGTTGAATTTAAACTCCCTGGCGAAGGAACCGCCGCCGAGCAAAAACGCATCATCGACGATCTGACCTCGACTGGCATCCAGGGCATCGCGATCAGCCCCGTCGATCCTGACAACCAGACGCAGCTCATCAACGACACCGCGAAAAAAGCCCTCGTCATCACGCAGGACAGCGACGCTCCGTCGAGCGACCGGGCGCTTTACATCGGTACCGACAACGTCGCCGCCGGACGCCAGGCTGGTGAACTGGTCAAAGAAGCTTTGCCGAACGGCGGCAAGATCATGGTTTTCGTCGGTAAGAGTGACGCCCGTAACGCTGCTGAGCGTTTTCAGGGTTTAAAAGAAGCATTGAACGGCTCGAAGGTCGAGATCATCGACATCCGCACCGACGACACCGACCGTGCTCGTGCCAAAACGAACGCCGCCGACACGCTTACAAAATATCCTGACATCGCCGGAATGGTCGGCCTCTGGAGCTACAACGGCCCCGCGATCCTTAACGCCGTCAAGGACGCCGGCAAGCTGGACAAGGTCAAGATCATCTGCTTCGACGAGGAAGACGAAACGCTCGCCGGTGTTAAGGAAGGCTCGATCTTCGCAACAGTCGTCCAGCAGCCGTACGAATTCGGCTACCAATCCGTGATCCTGATGTCCAAGATCATCAAAGGCGACAAATCCGTCATTCCGGCCAACAAACAGATCAACGTCCCGACCCTCGTCATCAAAAAAGACACGGTCGAGGAATTCACGAAAAAGATCAATGGTTTGAGAGGCCGGTAAGAGTTGCCCGCGAAATACGCGAAAAACCGCGAAACAGGAAACCTCTTTTTTCGCGTCCTTTCGCGTATTTCGCGGGCAAAAAATTCTTATTCGAAAGATTGAGAACGTATGAAGATCTTCTCTGTTCTTGCAGTTTTAGCTTTCGTTTTCGTCGGATCCATTTCCGCTCAGACCGCAATGCCACTTTGGCCGGACGGTGCTCCGAATGCCGTTGGCAAAGAGCCGCAGGACATCCCGACGATCACGCCTTATCTCGCTCCGAAGGAAACCGCGACCGGTTCCGCAGTTCTTGTGCTGCCGGGCGGCGGTTATACAAAGCTTTCCGACGTAAAAGAAGGCAGCGATATCGCGAAATGGCTGAATTCGCTTGGCATTTCGGCGTTTGTCCTCAAATACCGCCTGGGCCCGCGTTACAATCAGCCAAACCCGCTGCTAGATGCATCGCGTGCGATGCGTACTATCCGCTCGAAAGCCAAAGAGTGGAACATCGACATGAACCGCATCGCGATCCTCGGGTTTTCCGCTGGCGGACATCTTGCCTCGACGGTCGGAACGCACTTCGATGCTGGAAAACCTGATTCGAAGGACGAGATCGAACGCGTCAGTTCGCGGCCCGATGCGATGATCCTTCTCTATCCGGTCATCACTATGGGCGAATTCACGCACGCCGGTTCCAAGAAATATCTGCTCGGCGAAAACCCGACATCCGAACTCATAAAGCTCTATTCGAACGAACTGCAGGTCACCAAAGACACGCCGCCGACGTTCATATTTCATACGATGACGGACGCGACTGTTCCGGTCGAGAACGCGATGCTTTTCGCCTCGGCACTTCGTAAAAACGGCGTACCGTTCGAGTTTCACCTATACGAACAAGGCCCCCACGGCGTCGGCTTGGCTCCTACGAATCCGTACCTGGCGAGTTGGGCGGCGAGGTGTGCTGATTGGCTTGTTTTAAGAGGATTTATGAAACGCTAGCCGAGTCAGAACCGGGAGCGATAGCGACTGGGTTTCGCCTCGGCCTTGATACATCACGAATTTGACCGAAGAACCCAGTCGCTATCGCTCCCGGTTCTGACCCGATCGACGATCCTGATTAACCATGACCGACACAAAACTAAACCGCCGCAACTTCCTAAAGACAACCGCCGTCGGAGCCGCCGGGCTTTCTATTCTTGCTAACACGGCGAACGCCGAGACAGCCATCGAGCCAACGCTCGCTCCGAGCCTTTCGCAGCGGCATATTTTTCCGCTCAATCACAAATGGTTGTACAGTGATACGTCCTCGACCGCGGCTATGCAGACAGCGTTCAACGATCGTGGGTGGAAGCAGGTCACGATCCCGCACACCAACAAAATGCTGCCGATGAATGGTTTTGACGAAAAGGAATACACCTTCATCTCAGCCTATCGCCGCCATTTCCGGCTTCCAAAAGAACTGAAAGATCACCGCATTTTTGTCGATTTCGGCGGCGTGATGACGGCGGCAAAGGTCTTTATCAACGGCAAGAGCCTCGGCCAATACAAGGGCGGCTACACGCCGTTCTCATTCGAACTCACAAAGGATATCAACTGGACCGGCGAAAATGTCCTCGCCGTCGAGGTCGATTCGACCGAACGTGCGGATATTCCGCCCTTCGGGAATTTGGTCGATTATATGACGTTTGGCGGGATCTATCGTGATGTTCAGATACGTGCGGTTCCCAAAATGTTTATCGAAAATATATTTGCGAAACCCGTCGACGTCCTGAGCGATAAATGCAGAATCAGTATCAAGGTCAGCCTTAGTCAGACCTATGAAAGACCGCTGAAGGTGACAGCCACCCTGTATGAAGGTGAGAAAAGAATTGGGATTCAATTTATCGGATTTAAGGACAGAAACATAGTCGAATTTGATTTTGACAATTTCGACAAAGTCACCCTTTGGAATCTGGAAAATCCAAAACTGTATAATCTTAGGGTATCTGTAGATAACGGCCCTGAAATAGTAGACCACTACGAAACCCGCATCGGCTTTCGCGAAGCCAAATTCACTCCCGAAGGCTTTTATCTCAACGGCAAGCACGTCAAGCTTCGCGGGCTCAATCGCCATCAAACGTATCCGTATCTCGGCCAGGCGATGCCGGAGCGTGGGCAGCGTAAGGATGCCGAGATCATCAAAAAAGAGCTGAAATGCAACATCGTCCGCACGTCGCATTATCCGCAATCGCCGCATTTTCTCGACGCATGTGACGAAATCGGGCTGCTTGTTTTCGAGGAAATTCCCGGCTGGCAGCACGTCGGCGATCAGGCGTGGAAGGACCTCGCCGAGCGGCACGTACGCGAGATGATCGAGCGTGACTGGAATCATCCGTCGATCATAATGTGGGGCGTTCGCGTCAACGAATCGGGTGACGACCACGATCTTTACACAAAAACCAACGCTCTCGCCCACAAACTCGACGACAGCCGCCAAACCGGCGGCGTGCGTTACCGTTACCCGTCAGAGCGCCTCGAAGACGTGTTCACGATGAACGATTTCGGCTTTCCGCTGCGTCCGCCGAATCATCCGCTGTATCTCAACACCGAATTCTCGGGCCACATGTTCCCGACCAAGCGCTTCGACCTCGCGGACCGGCTCCGCGAACACACGCACCGCCACGCTCGCGTCCACGATGCTCTCGCGGGTGACGTAAAATACGCGGGCGGCATCGGCTGGTGCGCTTTCGATTACAACACCCACGCCTATTTCGGCTCCGGCGACCGCATCTGCTACCACGGCGTTTCCGACATTTTCCGCATTCCAAAACCGGCCGCTGGATTTTATAAGTCGCAGTGCGACCCTTCGGAAGAGATCGTCCTCGAACCAGCATTCCACTGGGCCTGCGGCGACGAGAACGAAGCCTTTACCTACGCCCTCGTCTCTTCGAACTGCGAAAAACTCAAATACTTTGTCGGCGAGACGATGGTCGCCGAGGCCGAACCTGACCGCAAAACGTATCCGAACCTCAAATACGCCCCATTCAACCCGAACATCCGCAGCTCGATCTGGGGGAGCGTGCCATGGGCAGACATGCGTATCGAAGGCTACATCGGTGGGAAAAAGGTCATCGAACGCAAGCTCTCAGGCAAAGGCGTCGACCGCGATTTCGTCATCAAACCCGACGACACCGAACTGCGAGCCGACGGCATCGACATGACCCGCGTCGTCTTTCGCGTCACCGACGAATACGGCAACGACCGCCCCTTCGCCACCGGAGCCATCCAATTTACCATCGAAAACGGCGAACTAATCGGAGAAAATCCATTCGCGTTGGTCGGAGGTGTCGGAGCCGTTTGGGTGAGATCAACCGAGCGAGCGGGAACGATAAAGCTAACCGCAAAACATCCACGCCACGGAACAAAAACGGTCACGATAAACGCGAAAGCTGTGTCGGTTCCATCTATATAAAGCGGTGAATCCGCGTGACTAAAGCGAAGCGTGACTGGAGCGGCAAGCATCCCTGCTTGCCAGCGGTTGCAAACCGCTTATCCGCCGGGGTGCAAGGCAACGTCGATTTCAACGAGAGGCTTTACACTGCGGAAGCCGCAGCGTGGCAAGCAAGGATGCTCGCCGCTCCAGTCACGCTTCGCTCAAATTTCGTAGCCTATGACCGATTACAACTTCAAGCCGAAGTTCGCTCGCGATGAGTTTGGGTGGTACTGGCGAAACCTGCCGCATTTTGATGGCGGTGAGTTAACGCAGTTCGTCACCTTTAGGCTTGGCGATTCAGTTCCCGCAGAGTTGATCAAAAAGTGGCGTAGTGAGGCGAAAAGCGACACGGAATTTCGCAAACGGGTCGAACGATTTCTCGATTCCGGATTTGGTGAATGTTGGCTGAGAAATGAGTCGATCGCCGGGATGATCGTTGATTCGCTTAAATTTCATCATTCCACCAAATACGCCCTCCACGCCTGGGTCTCGATGCCGAATCATGTTCATGTCCTACTAACGCCTTTGAGCGGCTATCACCTTGCTGAGGTGATGCATTCAATCAAATCCTACACCGCTCAACAGGCAAACAAAATACTAAACCGAACCGGCCAGTTCTGGCAGCGAGAATCATTTGACCGTTACATCCGCAACGCAAAACATTTCACCGCCGCTGTCAGATACATCGAACAAAACCCGGTAAAAGCGAAGATCAGTAAAACCCCGCAAGACTGGCCCTGGAGTAGTGCGTGTAGCGATTGAGCGAAGCATAACGAGAGCGAAGCTCGACTAAGCGAAGCGTGACTGGAGCGGCAAGCATCCCTGCTTGCCACACTGCGACTTCCGCAGTGTTAACGAGCGTAGCCTTCTTCAACTTGATTTTAACCGCGGCTCATAAGCGGTTTTCAACCGCTGGCAAGCAAGGATGCTTGCCGCTCCAGTCACGCTTCGCTTAGTCGAGCTTCGCTCCATTCAAAATATGTCTTATCTTCGCAACACTTGACCATTCTTACAACTTATCCTATCTTTATTTCATCCATTTGTTACAGGAGTAGATATATTTGTATGAACGAAGATGAATCGATGTTTGCGTCGGGGGATCAGGATTATGATTCGGCTATTGGTTGGGATCCGGTTGAGCATGCGCAGAAGAATCGGTATACGCACACGGCGAAGCTGATCGAGGAAGATAGGAAGCGGCATCCGCGGGCGTATGCTAAACGTCCGGCGATACTGTGGGCTCAGCCGATGCGATGGTGGGTCGAGGTCGGTGCGATGGGCGAACCGATGGAACGTTTGTTTGGTCCGTTTTGGACGCAGGGCGAGCTGGCGATACTGTTTGCCCGGACCGGCGTTGGCAAAAGTGCCTTGGCGACACAGATCGCCGAGAATCTTGCCCGCGGGCTGCGAATGGCTCCGTTCGACACGGAAGGCGTGATCGCCGCACCGCAAAACGTGCTCTATCTCGATTTCGAGTTGAGCACGACGCAGCTCGGCCCGCGATATTCCGTGTATGACAAAACGGAGCGGATCTACAAACACACATACCAGTTTTCCGAACGGCTGAACCGCTCGATACTGTGCTGGAACGGCACATTTGCCGAAGGTTACGAAGGGTTTTCCGATATGTTCTTTGAGGCTCTAAGCGAAGCTATCGAGGCGACGGAGGCACATACCGTCGTCATCGACAATGTCACATTTCTCGATGAAACCGCGACCTCGAACATCAACACCGCCCTTTCTATAATGCGCAGCCTCAACCAGATCAAACACCAGTTCGGTACCTCGATCCTCGTGCTCGCCCACACACGCCGACGCTGCCGCTGGAATCGTCTGTCGTCGAGTGATCTGCAAGGTTCGATCAACCTGGCGAATTTTGCCGATTCGATCTTCGGCATGGAAACGAGCCGCCAAAGCCCGGAACTGAGATACCTGAAGCTTTTCAAGATCCGCTCGGGCGAGGTCGAGCATTCGCACGACAACGTGCCTGTTTTCTCGCTCAGCCAATTCGACGCAGCCGCCACGCATCTGGTGCAAAACCCGAACCGTCCGCAGATCGCAAATTTCCTGGGAATGCGTTTTCAGAAATTCGACCGCGAAGACAAACATATCGAGCTGCCGCCGAGCCAGGCTGTCAAAATCATGAGAAAACCAAGTTCAAAGCGTGAAGCGATGATCGAAAGAGTGAAAAAAATGATGGCAAGAGGTAAAAGCGTCGGCGAGGTCGCTGAAAAACTTCGTCTTCCAAGAACAACCGTCTTTCGATACAAGAATGCCGCCTAAGCTATTGTGTATGATCGACTTAACCCACATCAGGTGTTCCATTTTCAGACTGCTAAAAATGGAACAGCAATTTGAGCACCTATCTGTTGCAGATAATCGGCTTAACCTGTTCCACTTTGGTCAAAAATGGAATAGTTTTTGGAACAGTGACTATTTTGCAGCTGCAACCAGATTCTTACTCGTTTCCTTGATAGCTTTCCCTTTTGGATTCAGATATTTAGAGAGGTTCGGCTTCTTTTAAAACGCGAATTCCGGCTACGACCATCTCGGCATTTAGCAAAGCTCCGGCCGGCGTCGAATGCGTCCTTGCGTCCCCAAAAAGCGGTGCGACCTTATCAACGCCAAGATGCTCGAATTCGAGGGAGATGATCTCGTTTAGGTCGATGTATGCATTATTCGTGGCTTTTGCCGCGTTGGCTGTCCACGGCACCCATTTCTCGCGTTCCTTGCGAACTATCTTGCCGTCGGCCCAATCCTTGTGCGGGACCATTGAGCAGAAAATGACCGTCGCGCCTTTGGCACGAGCATCATTGCCATATTTACGCATGTACCAGCCGAAACTGTGGACCGTTTCCATTTTGCCGTCAGCGTTTCGCTTGGTTTCAACCGTTTCATCGCCTTCGCTGTGGAGCGACGGGCGGTCTTTTGATGCCGGATCGTCGTATTTGCCGACATCGTTATGGCCGAATTGCAGCAGAACGAAGTCGCCCTTTTTCATCTCGCCGAGGACCTTGTCCCACCGGCCTTCGTATTGAAACGTCCGGCTCGAACGTCCGCCGATAGCACGGTTGACGACATTGATCTTTGACAAATCAAAAAACTGGGCCAATTCCTGGCCCCAACCACGCAGCGGAGCGTTGCTGTTCAACGTTGAATCGCCGACGATCCAGAGCGTAGGCAGTTTAGGATCGCGAACCTGAGCGGGCGTTGTTTTCGAATCGTCAACGACCGGTCGTGCGTCGTCCTTTACCTGAGCGATGGAGGAAATCGAAAGAAGCAGAAGGAAGCAACAACCGATTAACGCCGATTTACACGGATCACTAAATGCATTTCGATACATACGCACGTCTATTCCTATTTTTGATCCGCGAAATTCCGCGTTAATCCGCTGTTAAACAATTCGCCCTATTTTCCCTTCGCGATCTCGACTGCATATATATGCGTGGGACCGAGCATGTTCGAGCGGAATACGATCCACTTACCGTCCGGCGTGAACGTCGCGTTCGGCTCGAGTGAATAGTCGTGTTTTGCGAGATTTACGAGGCGTTCGCTCTTGAATTTGCCGCCTTCGGGTTTGAAGAGATAGATCCATTGGCCATTGTCGCCTTTCGCGACGCTGTTCGGGCCGCCGCCGTCGCCGAGGAAGGTTTTGCCGTCAGGCGAGACGCCAAAATGCACCGACCACTCTTTCTTTTCCATCCCGAATTTCTGCATCTTGCCGGTCTTGATGTCGTACTCGGCAAGCCAGAAAACCTGGCCCTTGGGCGTTTGGAGGTCGTAATAGATATGTTTACCATCCTGGCCAAAGAATTCGTGCCCGGCGATCTCCATGTCCATCGTACGGGTGTGAATTTTCTTGAGGTCCGATCCGTCGGTGCGGATCGTCCAGATGCGGTCGACCTTGTGCCACGGGCCTTCGTGGCAGAACATTATCAGCGTCGGGTCGGTCGGCGACATCTGCACGTGATTGAGCCAGTCGGTCGCCTGGTGAAAAGTCTTGACCTCGCCGGTCTTGATGTTGACGGTAAAAAGCTGCATCGGGATCTTGGCAGCCAGTCGGCGTTCCATCATGTCGCCCTTGCCCGGATAGCTGTCGCGGCCCGGAACCTGACCGGCAGGCGCTCCGGGAATTGGAGTCGGCGTCGGAGTTGGCGAAGCCGCTGGCTGCGGACGAAATTCCGCAGGCAGTTCTCCGATCAGCATGCTGCCAGCGAGCAGTGTCTCGTCGGCATTCAGCCCAAGTCCGGATCCGGTTCGGAGTTTGGCGTTCTTAACGATCTCGCGCGTCGCTTTGGTATTGATATCAGTTTCAAAGAGCGAATCACCTTTGAAATAGAAAACTTTACCGGTCTTTCGCCCGACGACAACGCCCGAACCGCGGCCAACGACGATCTGCTCGATCTTTTTGGTCTTGAAATCAAAGGTCGAGATGCCGCTGCGTGTATCGAAGACCAGCTTGTCACCGGAGTAGCCGTTCTGGTGAAAATAATAAGACGAACTGCCGCCCTCGTCGGACAAACGAACGATCCTATGCCCCGTGTCGGGATCTACCCAGTCTCGAGGCAGTTCAGCGGTTTGAGCAAAGGCCTGAAGTGAAATGAGAAGAAATAGTGAGGCTAAAACTAGATATTTCATGGCTCTAGAACTGAAAATGCTCCACTGCCGATGTTCTGACAGTGGAGCAATAACCAACCGGATCAAATTAGAAGATCAGGCGAATGCCGAACTGCAGGTATCTCGAAGTCGTTCCCGGATTCGGGCTTCCGAACGAGTTACCAACCGCACCGCTTGTGAGCGTACCGAAGTTTGCTTCATACGCATTTCTCACACGCCAGGTCTGGAAACCGGTGAGTGTTCTGATGTCGTACGAGAGCGGGTTTCTGGTCGCGAAACCTTCCGGCAACTGGACCGAGAAGAAGTTCGCCGGCAAAGCACCGCCGCCAACCGGCTGGCCCGGACGCGGAGCAAGTCTCGTAGCGTCGACCATTCCGCGGATCTGTGCGAGGATCGCAGCACCTGCTGCGGTCGACGACAAAGCCTGATTGTTAAACGTTGCC
Organism: Pyrinomonadaceae bacterium; assembly: GCA_047600985.1. Taxonomy (GTDB): domain Bacteria; phylum Acidobacteriota; class Blastocatellia; order Pyrinomonadales; family Pyrinomonadaceae; genus OLB17. The sequence continues at coordinate 2,921,465 of JASGKA010000002.1, forward strand.
CATGCATCGTATTCAGCCGAAGAGATACCAGAGCTGCGTGTTCCACCCGGGCAGTTTGCCGCCGTCGGAACACCGATCGAAAGGTCGGCGATACACTCGGTACCGTTGAATTCCGTCGGGAATCCGCCAAAACCGAACGGCGTATTACCGCGGCTGTTGAAGTAGAAGTTCGGGTGGTTAAAGATGTTGAGGGCATCGACACGGAAATTGATCTTCCGCTTGCCTTCGCCGCCGATCCATGGCATCGCGAAATCTTTCTGGATCGAAAGATCGAAATACTGACGCATTGGTTCGCGAATGCTCAGAGTACGCGGAGCGTTGCCGAGTGCACCTTTCGCCGGGCGTTTGAAAGCCGCCGGATTCAGGTACGGTTCACAAACCTGGAACGAGCTGGTTCCGACGCCGGTGCCGACGCGGCACGATTCGCTGTACAGCGGATTCTTGAGAGGTACGCCGCTGACGATATCAGGCCGGACGACGCGGTTAAATCCGGCACCGCCGAGCAGGTTCGGATCGGTCAGGAACGGCTGATAAGGGTTGCCACTCTGCATTCTGACCACGCCGGTCGTCGACCACCCGCCAAGCGGGCCGTTGACGTACCATGGAGCGTTCTTAAGGAACTGACGGCCCTTGCCGAATGGGAGGTCCCAGGTAAAGGTCGATGTGAAAACATGCTTCTGATCGAATGCCGACATCGCATAGTCATTCTGCAGTGCACCGCCAAGTGCGACCTGGCCCTTCACCGAACCGCTCGTCAGAATGCGGACGTCAGGACTCGAATCGGACGAATCATCCATCGATTTCGAGAACGTGTAGTTTGCGGTCATACTCAGACCACGGCCAACGCGACGTCGGAAATCCACGTAACCAGCGTGACGGATGCTCTTCGAATTTGCGTTGTAGTATTTGCTCAGCGGATCGTAGCCGATGTATTGCGAGAAAAGGCTCGCAACCTGTGTCGTGATCGCGGCTCCAAGCAGCGTCGTTCGTCCGAGGGGATCGGCGACGTTACCGGCAGGGCTGATGTTATTAGCATTAAGCAGCGAGATCGTATCGGCGTTTCGCTGATTGATGTTGATCTGCGGCGTGTAAAGGTGTACGCCACGGTTTGCGGCATACGCGAATTCGATCGTGGAGTTCTTGAACGGTGCGAACTGGATCGCGAGATTCCAGCTCTGCGAGTAGGGGACTTTGCCGTAATTCGGATCATTGACATCAACGGCAATGCCCGGGATCGCGATGGCCTTGGTAAAGACCATGCCATTTGCGTCCGTACCAAGCAGCTGATCGAGTGTCTGCGACGAGCCCTGGTTGGGGTTGTTGCCAGTGAGCCGGAATGGGCTAGCGAGATTGTCCGTACCCGAAGACGCCGCTCCGCCGACCACAGTCGGTTTGAGCGTTCCCGGTTCGGTGAATCCGCCAAAGTCGGGGTTAGCTCCGCGGTTGTTTCCGTTGATCGGAACGTGCGAAACGCCAAAGCCTCCGCGGACGACAAGATTATGCTTATCTGTGTCGAAGCCAAAGATCTTCATCTTCGGGCTCCACGCAAAGCCAAGGCGAGGCTCGATGCCCGAGTAATCAACCGGAACGATATATTTGTCACGTCCGCCGCGGCCCGAAAAGGCAAACGGAACGATCTTCGACACGGTTGGAACATACGATGGGATCGGGTCGGTCGCGAGAACACCCGCCGCAGTCGCAATCGCGCGACGCTGCGTGTCAGTCAGGGTCTGATCAACGGCGAGATCCGGTCGGAAAACGCCTTGCAGATTATTATCCTCTGTTCTCGGCATCTGTACGCCGTAGCGTACGCCAAGATTCAGGGTCAAATTTGGACGAACCTTCCAGTCGTTCTGGACGAATGCTGCATAGCTGTCCCATTGGTAGTTGTAGTTGAACAGGGCCGGTCGGAAAGCAACCAAATTCGGAACACCGATCAGGAAGCTCGCGAAAACGTTACCGCCATTGGCAACGCCGTTGAGATTGTTATTGCTCGGAACGCCTGCCGGACTGTTGTTCGTCTGGATGCGACGGAAGTTCCAACGGCCGCCCGCAGCAGCAAAAAATGGAGTGACTTCGAGACGAGCACGGTTAAAGTTACCGCCGATCTTCCAAATCATGTTGCCTTTGACCCAGTAGAACGTATCGCTCACGTCGTAGCGACTTTCCTGGTTGAAGTTATTGGTACTGAGCGAAGAACCGATGTCTGGAGCACCATACTGGCCGTCATTACCCCAGCCGGTCATCAATGGCATGCCACCGGCGGTAAGACTCTTGATCCCAAGCTCGGATGCAAGACTGCGACCGCCCATTATCGAGAATTCCGGCGAATAATCTTCGCTGAAATTGCCCTTGGTAACATTGAACCGAGCTTCGTTAGTGATAGAAGACGAGAAAACTTGATTCAGAGTGAAAAGGTACTGTGTCGCATCACTGTAGATACCCTGGTTACCGTTGATGTCGCTGCCGTTCGACGTGCGAACACCAACCGCCGGTGTCTTGGTCCAACGGAAGGTTCCTTTCGTTCCCGGCGTGAAATTGTGATCAAGGCGGAGGGTATAACGATCCTCGTTTTGGGTCGCCGAACGGAGCGACGAGTAGTTGCGAACAATGCCGTTATCCAGGAAATAGTTCCCTGGGGCTCCCATATACTGCATCAGATTAACTGCAGCAGGATCAAGGAATGCGGACGGAACAACGTTTAGGGCCGTATTCGCAGCCGAGTTTGCTATCTGGGCTTGAGCCTGAGCGGTGGTGCAGTAGGGCTGGCCCTGTGCATTGAACGACACTTGGGTTACGCCGGCGATGGTTGGAACCCAGCCGAACGGGCAGTATTGGTTGCCGGCGACTGCCGGAACAACGATCGGAACGAGCAAGCCATTGGCTCCCACCGTGAACTGCTGATAGATGTTGTTATCCGCACCGGCAACGAGAGCCTGATTGAATTGCGTCGCGATGGCGGTCGGAAGCCAACCGCTCGACTGCGTCAGGACAAGGTCGCGGAAATTACCGCTTCGGACTGCTGCGGTAGGAACCAAAGCCGTTCCCGCCGTAAAGTCGTTTCGCCAGCGCGGTTCCCATGCAAAGAAGAAGAACGATTTATTGTGGCCGTCATAAATGGGCGGAACGCCTTCGCCAAAATTCGGGAAATAGATCGGTCCGCCGACCGTAAACGAAGCTTGATTGCTGCGCAGATTGTAAGCCGGGCGAAGAGCCGTACCGTTGTTCCATGCTCTCGCATTTGTTTTCGGATTGCGATGATACCAAAGGGCTGTGCCGAAGAAATCGTTCTTACCCGATTTGGTCGTGATATTTATAACACCACCACCAGTCGTGCCGAATTCGGCCGAGTACGCAGAACTCTGAACTGAGAATTCCTGGACAGTCTCAGGCGAGAAGCTTACTGCCGCACGAGCGATACCGACGCCCGTATTATTAACACCGTCTGCAAGCATCGAAGTGCTACCCGGACGTCCGCCATTAACGCTCAGGTTGAAACCGGGCGAGGGCGTGATCACGCCGGCGTCGATGTCCTCACTTCCGGAATCACCGGCAACATTCGGCATCGTAGTTGCGAGATCGAGCACGCTGCGGTTATTAAGAGGGAGATCTCGGAGCTGGCGTTCGACGATCGTCTGCGAGATGGTTCCCGAATCGCCATTCACCAACTGTGCGTCCGCCGTGATCGTGACAGACTCGTCGACATTGCCGGCCGTTATGGTGACGTTTACCGTAGCGACCGCCGCCGTATCAACTTTGACACCCTTAATGATTGCTTTTTTGAAGCTCGGAGCCTCTACAAAAACGGAGTAGAGTGCCGGATCAAGTGTGTTAACGATGAACGTACCTGAACCAGACGTGGTGACGGTCAATTTAACACCGGTGGCTTCATTGGTGATAGTCACCTTTGCACTAGGCACCACAGCTCCGTTCGCATCAGAGATGGTGCCGCTAATACCGCCACGATTGGTTTGACCAATTATAGCAAGGCTAAATATAGAAATCAGGATCAGTATCCGACCTACTCGCATAAAACTCCTCCAGCAACTAACTCTTTTATTTCCAGTGACATTGACGGACGGCTCGGACACTCGAATGCCCAAATGCCCGTCGAATCTTAGGTGAACCGCTTAACTCACAAATTTGAGAAATCCGAAACCTTTCTACAACAGGTTTCAAAATCAATACTTTTCAACTAACAAAAATGGAATTTTGCAGGCTGTCGAAGAATATACCACGAGTTTTCCAACGTGTCTATGCAAAAGTAACATTTTTTTAAGATATTTTAGGCCCGGTACGGCGGGCAAAAAAAGAAGGCCGCCCGTTCGGACGACCTTCACCCAGGAGAAAGGCAAAATGGATCACATTTCGATCCTAAACTTGAACTGAACGACACGGGGAAGGTTCAGCTGCGTTGAAGCTTTTCCGAAAGATGCGTTGTTGATATTCAGCTGATATCCGCCAAGGCGGACATTATTGAACAAGTTGAACGCATCAGCACCGAAGACAAATCTCAGATTCTCGCGAGCCTGGAAATTCCTCGAAATACTAAGATCCTGGTTGAACGATTTCGGCAGACGAAGCCCGTACGAGCCCGTCGCCTGCGTCGTTCCAAACGTATACGCCGCCGGTTGGACGAATGCGTTTACGTCGATGAACGGCGTGTTTACTCCGTCGCCTTTCAGATTTGGATTGCCGGTAAATGCTGGATTATAGCTCGCCCAACAAGTTCCTGCCTGAGGTACGGTACAGTTTGTTGTGAATGGCCCAAGCGGTGTTCCCGACGAGGCACGTGTCACACCGGTCAGCTGCCAGCCACCGATAATCGCATTCAGAACCTTATTGCCCGGATCGAACATTTTCCCCTTGCCGAAAGGCAGATCGTACGAATAGAACGAGTTCAGGATATGAGGCTGATCCGTCGTCGAAAGGCTCATCTCGCCAACGTATGCATTACGGAATCCATTGATTGTCCCCATAGCCTTGCTGAACGTGTAGTTAAGGTTGAAGGTCAGCCCGTAGGCAAGACGCTGCTGCACCGAAACCTGCAACGCATGGTAGTTAGAAACGCCGTCGTTATTGAACGGAGCTGCGACGCCGCCATATTGCGGAAATGGCTTGAGCATCTGTCCGATGGTACCAACGAATGTTGCGTATGGACGAGCAATGCCAGGAATGATCGCCGCTGCGGCTGCGATGTTTGCGTCACTCGCCGTTGCCGTCAGCAAAGCTCCGAGTGCCATATATTTCGGCTCGATCTGGTTCGTCCATTTGCCCGGTGCCGCAGCGGCGAGCGATGTTCCCTTGCTGCCCACATAGGCCGCCGTGATGGTCAGAGCTGATGTGAGGGAACGCTGAAGAGACACGTTCCAGTTAATATAGCGTGGAGGAACGCTGTCAGGGTTTCCATAGGTCAGCGTGCCGCCAGCTGCTCCGTTTGAGATCGTCGAGGTAAATCCAGTCAGATAGGTCTGATCGTAGATCGGGCCTTTCGTGTAGGCCGGAATGCCGTTCTGCCAGTAAAAGGCTGGATCGTAAGCGTTTGCCGCGGCGAGAGCAGGACTCGCATTGATACCCGTAAAACCGGTGCCGTTTCGACCATTTTCGCGACCACCGACAGAACCGCGACGCGTGTACATGATCCCGTAGCCCGCCCGAAGGACCGTCTTATCATTCAGAGAATACGCAAAGCCCAATCGTGGACCGACCGCCCCGTAATAGGTATTGTAGATCGTGCTGCATTGGCAGCTGATAGCGCTTGGGGCATAGTTTCCGCCAAACCGAAGAACACCAGGACGGCCGCCCGCTGCCGGATTCGGCAGATTTGGATCCATATACGAGAAATGATCGTCCTTTTCAGTGTATGGGATCATCACGTCATATCTGACTCCTAAATTTAGAGTGAATTTTTTCGTGACCTTCCAGTCATCGGCAACCCAGATCGCTGTAGAAGAATACTGGCCGGTGGTCGGCGTATTGCCAGCGACAGTATCTTCCTGCACCGTTGCCGTGCTCAGAGCTCCGAGCAGATAACTTGCATACGCATGTCCGGTGCCAGCCGTGAGAGCGTTACTATTCGCGTTGAATCCCGCGGTCTGGTTGCTGTTAAAGTTGGCTATGAAGAGACTTCCTGTGTCGTCCTGTTTGTAGATATCCTTGGTCCGCTGATACTGACCGCCGAATTTGAACGAGTGCTTGCCGCGGATCCAGAGAAGTGTATCCTGAATCGTCTGATTGTAAAGGTCATCCTCAAAATCTCTCGCGTCAGTTCCACGCCAGCCCGCAGGCGAGTTCGTGCCGGTAAACGAAGCTTCCAGAAATGCATCTTGCGCATCGCCGGCCGGAAGTCCTTGAATTCCAGACTTTGTAGCCCATTTCTCGGCCGATGTAGCATTTGTGATCGGAACGAACAGTCTCTGTCTACCAAAGCTGAACGTATTGACGAGATTCGACGTGATCGACCAGTTATGTTTAAGCTGGAAAACGGTCGGGATCTCTTCTACGAGGCGAGTCGATGTGTAAGGCAACGGAAGTGCCGACTGCGGAACGCCCGATGAAACCTCGCGATAGAATCCAGGCTGGGTACGCTTTCCGTGAGTGTAAATACCCGAGATCCGCTGGCTCGGTGTCAGGTTATAATCGATCTTGACGTTAAAACTATCGTTGTTATACGCGACCGGGACCTGACCTAGATAATTGTTGGTCAGGTTGGCATTCGTCGGGGTCGGGAGAAGACTTTGATAAACCTTAGCGATTGCCGAAATACGATTCAGTGGGATTATGTTCGCACCGGTAGGATTCGCCGTGGTCGCACGCGACGGGTCGAAAAACTGTGTTCGCGTACAAATATTTCCGACGCACGACGTCGTCAGAGGATCATAGATCTTCTGCGTTGCTGGCAAGCCGCTGAAATCACCGGTTCTCCAGGCAACGGTCGGAATGCTAACAAGCTGTGTTGGGCTCGTCACGCGATAACGCCATCCGTCATAAGAGAAAAAGAAAAAGAGTTTCTTCTTGATCGCCGGGCCGCCAAATGTAAAGCCATATTCGTTCTGATGTTCCACCGGCCGTGTTGCCGGAAGAAATCCGCGGGCATCGAGCACGGTATTTCTCAGATACTCGAATCCAGGTCCCATGAAACTGACTCCCGCCCGACTTCACCGTGTAATTCTCAGCTCCCTGACCACTGAACTCTACTCCAGTACCACTCGTTTCGACTTGAAACTGCTCGATCGCCTCAACGGAAACACCGAGAGCCAGCGTTCGGCCCTCGCTCTGAGTAACGGGATCCGTGATCGGCACGCCCTCGATAAAAACCTCTTTAGCAAAACCTTGTGAACCGTTTATGGTACCGTTTCGGTTGCCCTCGGAAACGCCTGGAAGGAGAAAGATAAAAGCACCGGGATTTCTCGGCCCCTGCCCGATACCAAAGCCGGCAACGGAGGTGCCCATCGCAAGCGGAAGTTTCGCATAAACCTCATTTCGGATCGTTTCGCCGAGCCGCGAATCAGATGTATTAAGCTGTGCAGGAGCGTTTTCCACCGTAATTGTCTCGCTGACGTTACCAACTTTGAGGACCAGGTTAACGCTGGTTGTGCCGACCGCGTCGACCCCGACCCCTTCCTGGATCAAGGTCTGAAATCCAGTGACGGTAACGATCAATTGATACTGGCCCGGTGGAAGCGGAGTGATCACATACAAACCCGCATCGGTTGTCTGTCGTTTCGTCTCGACTCCCGAGGCCAGATTTTTTGCCGTCACTGTCGCACCAGCGACAACGGCGCCATTTGGGTCAGTAACGGTTCCGCTAATCGCACCGCCGCTGTTCTGAGCGACAACCGCCCCTGCTATCATAAGGATGGTCAAAATCGTTCCAACGAGCTTCATATACATAGTTTTATTCTCCTCAGGACCAAGGTTACTTCTGGAAATCGACGACAATCGCAAATCATGAAAATATTGGTAACACCAATTCTTTCCAGTCAACCGCTTAACTTTCTCAAAAAAACAGTTCAGGGTCGCTCTCCACGTTTGCTGCGATGGACGATATCAGGAGCGAATGGTAAACCGCTTAACCGTCAAGTCCGAAACTTTCAGACAGATCGGATGATACTTAATTTTTCACGAGATTCAATGTTTGTAAAAAACAGTGTAAAAGAAATACCACACTAAATTCATCACTGTCAATTCATTTACTACCGATATAGAAAAAAGCCGGACGGCCTTGTTTAGGCCGTCCGGCTTTCAACTTTAACTGAGGTTATCGACAATTAGAACACAAATTTGATACCGAGCTGTGCTCGTCTCGCATAGTTGTCCTGCGTCGCACCACTAACGGTTCCGAAACCTGAAGCAACAGCCGTAGTCAGGACGACATTGTTTGTCGGGTTAGTATTCGCAGCCGGCAAATATGCCGAATTGAGAGCGTTGAATAGTTCCAGCGTCAACCTAAGTTTCATTGTTTCGTTGAACCGAATGTCCTTGAGAAGCGACAGATCGACGTTATTGATTGTGTCACGCCGAACATCGCTGAAACGAAGCGGGAACGAACGAATGTGTGAGACGGGCGTCGCGTTGGTAGCGGTCGCATTTAGAACACTCACGAAATTCGCCGTGTCGAACCACGTACTGGTGTTCTTACGCGGCAACCCAACACGGCCGCCGTTGAAGAACAGGTCGGTTCCGAATGCGATCGGGAATCCGGACTGGTACTGATAGACGCCAGTTACCTGCCATCCGCCGATCAGAGCGTTGGTCCAGCCGTTCGCATCATTTCCGAAGCGAGCTCCTTTCCCGAACGGAAGCTGATAGGTGAAGTTCATCGCCAATCGATGCGGTACGTCCTGGTCACCAATCATCTTGGTCGGCAGAGCATCCGCCGCATTGAGATATTCGGTAGCCTGGATCCACTTCGAGAAGGTGTAGCTGACCTGCCCCTGGAATCCCGAAGCGAGCCGTTTGCTGACGACGATCTGGGCCGAGTTATACCACGATTTGCCGTCGTTCACCGACGTCGTTATGTCGCCAAACGCCGGGAACGGCCTCAAAAGCTGACTGAGTGCCACGCTGCCCGTAGCATTCACAAATCCCGTTCCGGCGAAAGGATTTACGCCGTTGATCGTGATCCCTGTGAACGGATTGCGAACTCCGCCGGTGCAGACATTGACCGCACAGGTGTTGTTCGTTCCGAGCTTCGTGTTATTTGCCACCATGGCCGTCGATCTCGAGTTATCTCCGTTGAGATACTGCAGCGGAACGGCATTGATGTTACGAGCGATCTCGATGTCGTAACCGTAGTTACCGACGTACATGAGTTCAAGGAAGAAGCCCTTTGGCAGCTCATGCTGAACGCCGAATTGATAACGCATCTGCTTCGAAACTTTCGGGTTCTGGTTAAAGAACGAGATTGCTCCGCCCAAACCGGTCAACGCACCCTGTGCATTTCCAACCGGTTCTAGGATCGCTGTGTTCAAAAAGCCGGTTGCGATGTTCTGCGGGATCGAGGCTCCCAGTGCGCTTGTTGTGAGGGCAACCTGAGTCGTACGTGTATATCCAGGCTGGATCACGTCTCCGCGACGTTCACCAAGGAAGCCTGCAAACATTCCGAAGCCGCCACGAAGCACGGTGGAGTCGCTGAGCTTATATGCTGCACCAAATCGCGGCAGAATCGTATTTTTCGGCGTCTTGTAGAGCTCTGGATTATCGGAACTCGCAAAGATCAATCGACCGCGAACATTGAAACTCGCAGGGTCGATGGCAACCGTGTTCGTGCCAGTGACGGCAACAGAAACCGGGTTAGCCGTGAGATTCGCTCTAGCCTGATCCTGGATCGCCTGCTGCACATAGCTGGCATCAAAACCGGCTATACTCTTATTCTGTCGCTCAACAAGCGGAGTTTCGATATCGTAGCGAACTCCGAGATTCAATGTCAGATTCTTGGTGACTTTCCAATCGTCCTGAGCGAACAATCCGTAGGTTTTTGAGTACTCCGAATAGTCTGCACGACGTACGATCTGAGCGGTTGTGGGTAGGCCGAGCAGGAAAGCCGCATATGCCTGGAGACCGTTTACATCCGCAGTGCTGCTGCTCGAAGCTCTCGTATATGTATTGTCAAAGATGAATTGTGCTGTTTGATCATTGCTCGTGAACGAGTCATCTTCGCGGTAAACACGAAGCTCTGCTCCGAACTTGGTTGAATGCGTATTGAAGGTTTTGTTCAACGTAACAGACGGGGCGTGTGAGCTAACCGGCCGAAACTCATTTCCGAACCCTGTACTAAACATCTGCCCCGAAGGGAAATCAAATCGTGGGAATCGTCTAATGATCGAGCTCGTCAGATTATTGTATGCTGACGGGAACGCAAGTTTCGTCAGATCAAATCCCTGAGCCTCTTCACGCTGTTCGCCGATACGGATAAACCGGTTGAAGCCATAGCGAACATTCAAAACCGTCGAGCCATTGAGGATCTGAACGTCGTCAACGACACCTTGGCGCGACTTGAATCCGAACACATTTCCAGTCGCAGCCGTGCCCATATAGTCATTGTAGAAGCTGTCGCGATCATAGTAGCTACCGCGAATGAAAAATCGGTTGTTCTTGGTAATGTTTTGATCGATACGGAACGTAAAGTTGTCGTATTTACGGGTCTTTTCGGTCAATGTGGAATCGGCGAGATTCCCCGAAAGACCAGCTGTTTTTGGCAGCGAGTAGTACGTCAAAACAGCTTTCGCTACCGGGCTGATGAGATTATCCGGGATAATGTTTCCGGCAAATGCCGTTCCTGCACCAGTGCCAACACGTGTGAACGGATTGAAGATACAGACTGCGTTGGCGTTAGGAGATGCACATGTTCCCGTTCCCGTCGGAAGGTAATCGGAGAAATCTCCGATACGCAGTTTCGCGGTCGGCACCCAAGTGGTTGCCGCTGCGTCAAAACGCGGACGAGTGTCGCGAATCGATTCCCACCCAAACAGGAAGAAAGTCTTATCCTTACCGTTGTAAAGCTTTGGAATTCTCACAGGTCCATTGATGCTTCCGCCATAGCGTTTAGAGACCGTCTGCACGATCGACTGCCCACGGGCTTTTCCGAAAACATCGTTCGCAGCGAGCGAAATCGGTTCGCCAAAATAATATCCGCTTCCGTGAAGAGCATTGGTTCCTGATTTGATACTGATGCTGGTAACGCCGCCCTCGGTATTTCCGAACTGAGCATCGAAAGTTGCGGTCTGAACCTTGAATTCCTGAATGATGTCCGATGGCGGAACATACGATGCAATGACTTCGTTGCCGTTTGCCGTCGCAGTGCTGGGAGCACCGTCGATCGTCAGATCGCTGCGGTTTCCGCGTGTGCCGTCCATCGCGTAACCAACGATGTGCGTCGGCTCGAACGGACGATCGAGACGTGCCGAACCGGTGTATGTAACGCCCGTCGATGTTCCGATGAGCTTATACGGATCGCCTTTCGAGAGCGGCAGGTCGGCCATTCTCTTCGCGTCGATGGTCTGACTCACCGATCCGTTCTCGGTGTTCAACTGCTGGATATCCGAGGTTACAGTGACGGTTTCCGTCGCACCGCCGACCTCAAGCGGCAGGTCGACCTGGATCGTGTTGCCGATGTCGACAGTCACGTTCTCGCGGAGGAGTTTTTTGAAACCCTGAACCTCGACCGTGATCGAATACTTGCCTGACAAGAGGTAATTCACCTGGAAAAACCCTTCGCCGTTACTTGTTACCGAAACCGCACTTCCACGTGCCGGGTCGGAAACAACAACCTTTGCTCCTGCTATCGGAGCTCCATTTGGATCAAGGACCGACCCACGGATCGCTCCACGCGTTTCCTGTCCTGCGATCATCTGGATGCTTGCCATGATCGCTATCAGGACCATTGAGATCCGAATGATCTTAACTAATGTTGAACTCATTTCTTTTGTCTCCTTACATCGCCTCAGGCTGATCGGGGCAAATGGTAAATGCTCCCCCAGCTCAAAAAAACCAAAAACATCTAAAAACCGGCTTCACAGCCGTGGAATTGGTAAGACCAACTGATCTGCTTCCGTATTTGTCTTGATCGCGGACATTCGCAGCGTCTTTCCTTATCCAGTTATCAATTTCAAAATAACCGGTTAACCTAAGACAGGACGCCTCGATCCATACAATTATCAGGTACGATATCGAGAAAATTCCGAATTGGTAAAATGTCTGCTGCCCGCTTGACTCGATTGGTAAAATAACACCAATAGGCCTCAGTGTCCAGTAGAAAAACGTGAGAGAAGAAGAAAAGTTGATATTTTATAGGCATTTCGGGAAGCCTTTCCGTTGTGTGACACCCTGCCCGGCGGGCAGATCGCACTCGACGCTACACTAAAGAATATGCCAACCTCGCGAAATTGGTCACACCAATCACTCGGCGGCTACTTTGCGGAGAACAACCGGACGTTCCCGATGAGCCCTGACGGAAGCGGCTGGATCTTTTCCATTTCCTGGGGCTGAAACCGCTCGCCAAATCGCAGATTCAGCAGTTTGTAATCCGGCAGCTTTCGTCCGGACATATAGTTGAGAGCAGTATTACCGACAACGATCTTTAGCGAGTTCGAACCGGGACGAACGTATTTTGATACGTCGAGTTTGTATGGTGGACACCAGAGCGATCCGGCCTTCTGGCCGTTCACATAGATAACAGCTGCTTCGCGAACTGGTGGGTCGTAGAATGTCCGCATTCCGTTTCGCTGCGGTATGACGTCGACCGCTTTGCCCTCGCCAAGATCCAGTACCGCTGAATTCCCGGCTTTCAAAAAACCGGCGGGCACGTCAACCGTTCTCTCGTACGCCGCCGTTCCTGAGAAATAGCGCGTCGCTTCATTTTCGTCCCACGATCGCAGTGAAGAAAACTTCGACGCGGACTTGCCGTCAAACGATACGTTCCAGTCCGAGCTGAGGTCGATCGATGAGTCCGCGACAGCGTAGAGCGGAATTTTACCTGCAGCTGATCGATCCTTCGAAAAGATAACGACGGCAGAACCATAGGGCTCAAGACTGAGATCGATGGTCGTCGTTTTGGCATCCTGACCAATTATATTCGCAGCGAACGCCTTGCCTTTCAACGCGTCCCAGACCTCTGCCTGTCCAACCGCTACACGGAATTTCACCTGTAGGTTCTTTTTCTGATTCGACGTATTCGCAACAAAATAAATATCCGAATCACCGACTTTCCGATGGACGGTTCCAAGATCAACACCCGACGGAGCGATTTCAGCGTCCGGCTGAAGCAGGCTCCTTAGAGCCGCACCGATCTCCTCGTCCTTGGCCACAAACTTCACCGAATCATTGCCGCCGCCAAAAAGGCGCCCGGCGATCGCGGTAAACTCCGCCTTTTCGGCATCAGTCGCCTTCACGCCCGGAACTTTCTCCGGCAAACGACGCGTCGCCACCAATTTTCCACCGCCCTTAACAAATGCGTCGAGTTTTCGCAGCGATTCAAGCGGCATACGTTCGATGCCCGGAAGAACGACGATCGGATGTTTACCAGCCCCGAGTGCGAGAGTTCCCTGCTCCGCCTTACCGACGGTTCGCAGCATTTCGTCATCAAAAAAGTCGAGATTGTAGCCCGCTTCGAAGATCGCAGGCATTATTTTTTCGCCGACCATCTCACGTTCAACATCGATCAGGTGGACCTTCCCGGCCGTAAAATGTGCATAAGCGTCAGCGTTTGGCAGGTAAAGTGCGATGTCGTTCTTCGGCATTCCCTGCCGCAAAACGAAGCTCATTCGCTGCAGATATGCGGCGAGATCGGGCATTACGATGAACCACGGGTTTTGCTCCGAATACGCACCGGCAGCATAAAATCTCCAGCCCGGATATTCGACACCGGGCGGTGTATAACCCCAGCCGTGGCCGATCAACTGGTTAATTCCTTGCAGAAAATGAATATCGGCTTCTGCCTTCAGATCGAGCGGCGTCGCTCTGAAGACAGGCGAGTTGAGCCACGTCCAGGTCTCCGAAGAAGTCACGTTGCGACCATAAACATGATTCGCCGACGAAGCCCAACGAGCCGCCCGAACGACCTTCCACTGCGCACCTTCGCCGTCTGAGATATCCGCCCACTGGTTGCTCGATATCGCGGCCGGCGGTAGGCCGTAGCCTTGAATTCGAAACTTCGTCCCGTTCGCCTTTGACCACGCCTGCATCGGGACCATGAACCGGTCATTGAACAATTCCGTTATCGTGCGGCCCCAGTCGTATCTGATGTCGGCCGTCGTCGAGCCGGTTTCGGCGACGAGTGCAGGAAGGTGCGGTTTCAGGTCATAGCCGCGGCGTTTTTGAAATTCGGCAAGGAAATCGTCCGTCCAATCCTGGTTGTAAACCTCAAGGCTGTCGCAAAATACGGAATACGGCACGTCGGCTTTATTAAAAGCCGTAAAAAGCCGGTCTCCTGTCTGTCTTAGATAATTATCTACCGAAGGTTTATCGAGATGGTTGAGAACGTAACCCTCGGCACCGAATGAGGGCCGTTTTACCTGCATTCCGCTCTTGCCGGAAATGAAAAACAGCACTTCGGAACCAGCGGTTCCGGGCGTCGGGAGAAATACGTTGTCCTCACGGATGTCTTTCAGTTCTTTTAGATCGCCCTCGGCGATCGTGTTTCCACCTTTCGCCGAAATGAACACAGCCATCAGCTTTTCCGCCGGTATCATCGACGGCAACGGGATCCTTTTCGCTCCGACATCCACCTTTACCCGCTCGACCCTCAACTGCCCCGCCGCCTCAGTGATCGGGGTTTTGGCTCCGCCAAACGACCAGCCGCTGCCGAGCGTCAGGTCGAAACGCATGCCGAGTTCCTTGGCTTTCACGGAAGCGAATTTGAGCATGTCCAGAAACTCGTCCGACAAATACGGCAGATTCTTAAATCCCGTTTTCGGATCGTCGGGCAGCAATGGATAGACGGGCTGAACCTCGACTCCGCCTATGCCGCCTTCCTTCATCACGCGAAGCTCACGCTCGATCTCGGCTTTTGTGACCGCCGGCCCGAACCACCACCAACGCATCATTATCCGCGTATCGGCAGGCGGCGTTTCAAAACCTTTTCTCATCTCGGCGACCGTCTGCGGTAAGCCGACTCCGGCAACAAGAGTGATCAGGATCAGCGAAATAAATGCTGCGAAACTGCGTGTCTTCATGTAATTAAATGCCTTATTTATTGACGTATTGTTGATATTCTTTTTCGACGGCCTCTTTCGATGCCTTTTGCGGCAGGATCAGTAAGCGATGCCAAAAAGTTATCGAGCGTTTTGAGGGAAGCGTATAGATTCGTTCCTGCTTCGTCGCATCGAACTGCTTCTGCCCAAAAGGGTTGACCGCAAGCAGACCATAACCGCGAACCATCATATAAGACGGGAAGTTGTGATTCTTCGGCGAATCCAATAACGCGACCGTCACTTCGTCTTTACCGACCTTGCCCGTCGTCGCCGCCCATTTGCCGAGCGTTCCCCAGATCTTATCGCCAGCAAGGCCTTCGCTGTTGAAGTAATTGCCAGTAAACCGGGCTGGTGACTTTTCATCAGAGATGACTCCGCTGGCGGACGTGACCTTTATAGGTATTTGGTTGTCCATCTCAAGCTCGGTTGCCAGATGAATGGCAAAAACACCTTCCTTACTATCGCCAAATACCATATCGCCCTCGTTTGCCGTTAGAACCGTCTCGCGGTCGATCCAGCGGCGGTTCCCTTTGGCGTTGAAAATGTATTTTGTCGTCTCAAGCAGCAGGGTTTTGCCGTTCGGATGGATCCAGTCAGCGGTGACAGTCAATTCAGCACGGCCGATGCCGCTTTTCATGGCAAGCACTTTTCGCTGAACGATGCGGCCCATGTGCTTCAGCTCTTCTTCGGTACGATATGGCGAATTATTCCAAAAATCGATTCCGTTAACATTGCCGTGACTGAACGAAACGCCAACCTGATGCGGATGCCCGATCGTCTCGCCGCCCCGCGTCTCGATCGGAAATCCCCGTGTTATATATCCACCACCGACCGACATCACCGGAAACAAGACCGGCCGCCGGATCTTCTCATCCCAACGATACGAAGTAAAAAGCTTGCCATTGACCTCAACATCGATCCGCGTCTCTTGCTCACGCGGGATCAACGTAACGCTCTGAGCTGAGAAAGAGATCGCCGACAACTGGATCGCGAGAAGTATTGTGAAGATATGTTTTCTCATACAGACTCATCGACATATGATGAAATAATTCGAAATAACTAATAGCCAATAACTGAAAGCTGATAACTCAGATCCTGGTTTGCAGTTATCAGTTCTTACTTTTCACTTATTCCGAAATTAATTCTGATTCAAATGAAAGACTTCCCGTAGAGCCCGCGAAACCGGACTGTTATCCGGATTCGACGGCATGATGTCCTTCATGAACGCCCACCAGCGGCGGCATTCATCCGTTTCGGCGATCGCAGCCCAACGTTCTTCCGATTCGATCTCGGCGTATCCAAAAAGCTGGCTCGTCTCGGCATCCAGGAAGATCGAATAGCTGATGACGCCGTGAGCCTTGAGCACGTCCTCAAGCTCCGCCCAGATCGGGCGATGGCGCCGCTCATATTCATCGTGCGACGCCGGATCAACGCTCATCAGGAAGGCTTTTCGAATCATTGATGCTCGCCCTTCGATTTATAAGCCCAAGACTTGGACTGAACTGTCGTTAATCTCAAATTTTTTGTTTTTCAACAGCATCAGAACTTCCGAGCCGGCTAGCAAAACAGGTCCGTAACCATGGGCCGCAAACTTGCTGATCGGACGATGGTAATAGAAAGCGGGATCAAATCCCATTCCGGTTCCAACACAAGTTCCCTCAACCTGTCCCTGAGCGTTTACTTTGGTCGAGACCGCATTCCAGGCGAGCAGCGTCGCCGGGCCGTAGGCTTTCGCATCGATCCAGCCGCGATTGACCGCTTTCGCAAGGGCATACGTGTAAATGGCGGTCGCTGAGGTTTCAAGATATGAATCCGACCGGTCGAGAAGCTGATGCCAGAACCCGCTGCCCGACTGATAAGAAACCAGGCCTTTTGCATGGTCTTTCAACAATTGCAGGATCTGCGGACGCTGCGGATGATTCTCAGGCAGAACGTCGAGCAATTCGACCTCGGTCATGAACGCCCAGCCGTTTGCGCGGGCCCAGCGAAACTCTGGATGTTCGCCCATTCCCTCGACCCAACCGTGCATGTAAACGCCCTTTTCCTTATTGAACATTTTCTTGGAGAAAAGCAGAACCTGCTTGCAGGCTTCGTCATAATATTTGCTGTCACCCGTCAATTTGCCCATCTGTGCGATCGCCGGAACGCCCATGAACATATCGTCGAGCCACAAGGTATTCGGCTGCGGCCGCATTCGAGCGAGTGTTCCGTCAGCCAGGCGATGCTGACCGGTCATGATGTGTTTTAGGCCGTTATCAACGACCGGGCGGACGTTTGCTTTGCTGCCGCCGCGGATGGCTTTGATCATCGCGGCGGACATCGCACCCGTGTCATCGAGCGTTCGCGGATTGATCAGATTGCGAAGAGGCATTCGGCCTTCCCACTCCTCATAATGAGCAGCAGGCTTGCGGAACTGAGCTGCTGCGTCGCCGATAAATTTCAGCCGCTGCTCAACGTAATCCCTATATTTCGGGTCGCCGGTCGCTTCGCTCGCGAGCAGCATTCCCGCATACGTCACGCCCCATTCGTATGAAACGATACGGAAATCGCCTTTCTGCAGGATAGTATTCGCATCGATCTTCGACGCGTCGGTGAATATCTCCCCCGTTTTTTCATTCGCGAATGCGGGCGGTGTCACGCCGTTCAAATAGCTGTAAACGCGGGCCAAAACTGCCGTTACGTCTTCATTTTTCGGAATGCCGTACGGAATTGGATAGTCCGGCTTCAATAAGTGAAGCGGTGTCGTCGCGTCTGTCTGCGCAGAGATCGACTGAAAAAGGAATGCAACGATCAGGAATAATGCTGAAATTCTCATAAAAACTATTTACCAACTTCACCGTCAAAGGCTATGCGATCGTCAGCGTCAGCCGTGTGACAGACGCAGGTACAAATTTATAAACCAGCCGTCCACCGGCACCAACCGTGAGCGTCTCGTTCTTTGGAACCAACGCATTCGGGGCTTCGAAACTATTGCGAGCGTGAATATCGTTCGATGACAAAACTCTCGCCGTCGCTGCCACGATCTTTGCACCGCCGATGTTGATCTCCGTGTCGCGGCCATTTTTCACGTCCGGATTTACGGCGGTCAGCGTTACTGTTTTGCCATTGACGGAGGCGGAACCGTTAAGGCCCCAGAATTTGGTCGGGATCTCTTTTTTCGCCGCATCAAAGCGTGAGAAACCTACCTCCGGCGACGTGAACTGCGTTCGAACCGCCGTCGCTCCAGCATGCGGCATGTACATTTCAAACACATGATAGTTCGGTGTACAAAGGAATTTGTCTTCGTACGTGTGGAACAGCGAGTGGATCGTATTTACAAGCTGGGCCGGATTTGACATTACGACCTTGTCGGCATTACGCTGGAAAGTGTCGAGGTTGAGTCCCGAGATCAAGGCGTCCCGCAAAGTCCCGGCATACGCATAAAGGTATGGTGCCGGCATATCGGCGTCCTGATTATGCCACGCTCCCCATTCATCGACGATGAGTTTTACGCGGTGATCACGATCGATCTCGCCCATGACCTGCCAGTGTTCGCGGACCAGGCCGTCCATTCTGTCAGAGCGTGCGATCAGGTCGTACCATTCGTTCTCGTCGTAAACTCGTGCGTCGCCTTTGCCGGTGGTTCCCGAATAATAATGCAAAGCCCATCCATACATGCGGTTGAGCATTCCGTTGCCTTTTTCGGTCAGCTTCGTAAAGAATTTGCGTGTCCACGCAAGATCGCCGCCATTCGGGCCCGATCCAACTAGTTGGAGTTTTACTCCGTAGGTCGGAAGCCAGGCCGTGAATTTCCTAAATTCGGTCGCGTATTCCTCAGGCGTAAAGTCGCCGCCGCAGCCCCAAGATTCGTTGCCGACGCCCCAGAGCTGTACATTGTAGGGATCTTTGCTCGCATTCGCCGCCCGCTGGCTCGAAAGCGTGGTCACACCAGCCGGAGCATTGCAGTATTCCAGCCACTGCATAAAGTCGGTGACACCGAGGCTTCTGAGATTTGCGGCAAGATAGGGTTTCGCTCCGACCAACTGGCAAAACTTCATGAACTCGTCGGTTCCAAACCAGTTCGGCTCATACTTTTGCGGCCCGTCCTTAACATCCTGATAAGCTTTCGGCGCTTTGTAGGTCGTGTCCGCCCAGAAATTGACTCGCGACGGCCGCTTGTCACGCGGCCCGATGCCGTCACGCCAGTCGTACTGGTCGGCAAAGCATCCGCCCGGATAACGGATCACGCCGGGCTTGAGTTTGGCGAGATTATCGACCAGATCTTTTCGGATGCCGCCGATATTGGGGATCTTGGACTTTTCCCCAACCCAGATGCCGTCGTAAACAACAGCACCCAAATGCTCCACAAAATGGCTGTAAAGATTCGGGTTGATCGTCCCGATCGGCTCATTGAGCAATATTTCCACCCGCGAATCAGCCGCTTGTGCGTACATCGCCTTTGGAGCGAGCATTGCGGCAGAACCCGCCAATAAAGAATGTCCCAGAAAATCACGTCTTCCAATATTCATAAATTTTCTCAGTCTTGATTCAAGTAAACCGCTTAACTAGATTTTTAGAAAAGTAGCTGTTATAGTGCCGTTAGACAGCAAAACAACCTGGGTTTCAGCAACATGGAAAAAGGATTACAAAATCTTGCTCAGCGATATTTGTAGTCTTTTTCTATAATATTTCGACTCGGATTACAAGTGAATTTTTCGCAATTGTGACACTCGGCAGTTCTCCCTTCGATCCGGTCAAGGCTCTTTTGCAGAACACGACACGCGATCCAAATATCTGATCTTATGAGACTTACCATCGTCAGAAAATCTTTGATCGCGGCCCAAAGCTTGGTCTTTGCCGTAATGCTGGCTTTCGTATCGACAGCCTCAGTGTCACTTGCCGCCACACCGATCGATCTCGCCGGCGAATGGCGATTTGCTCTAGACCCGACAAATCAAGGCGTCGAAGGCAATTGGTTTGACCAATCATTGAAAGATCGAATTAAGCTCCCCGGCATTCCCCAGTCGCAGGGCTATGGCGATGAGATCAGCACCAAAACGCCGTGGGTTCTCTCGCTCTACGACCGTAACTGGTTCGAACGTGAGGATTACAAACCTTACACAAAACCGGGAAATGTAAAGGTCCCTTTTCTCTCCCAACCGCCGCGCCACTACATCGGCCCGGCATGGTATCAACGCGATATCGAGATCCCGGCGGATTGGAGCGGTAAACGGATTGTCCTGTTCCTCGAACGCCCCCGCTGGGAATCGACCGTCTGGATCGACAGCAAAAAGATCGGCTCCGCCCGCAGCCTCGTCGCCCCACACGAATTCGACCTCGGCGAGCTTGGCCCCGGCAAACATCGACTGACCGTCCGCGTTGATACGTCGATGATCATGCCCTATCGCCCTGATGCCCATTCGGTTTCGGATTCTCTTGGGATGAGCTGGAATGGGATCGTCGGGAAGATGGAGCTGCGGGCGACGAGTAAGGTTTGGATCGATGATGTGCAGGTATATGCGGTGTATCAAGACCCGACAAAACGCGACGGCCCAAATTTTTCAAGCATAAAGGTCAGGGTAAAGATCAAGAATTCTACTGGAAAGCCTGGCACTGGCTATCTCGCATTGAATGGTGGGAGACAATCCGTTGTATGGAGCCCTGATGGTTCGGAGGTTGATTTCTATCCCTCACTGGAAAAGAGTCAGGGGTGGGATGAATTTAATCCCAAGCTCCACAAACTCAAACTCACACTCAAAGGAGAAGATGCGGATGACAGTCGCGAGATCGAATACGGTGCTCGAACTATCAAAGCGGTCGGCAAAGAATTCCAGCTAAACGGCCGCCGCATTTATCTTCGCGGCACACACCACGGCGGAGATTTTCCGTTGACCGGCTATCCGCCGACCGATGTTGCGTATTGGAAGAAGATCTTTCAGATCAATAAAGACTGGGGCATCAATCACGTCCGCTTCCACTCGTTTTGCCCGCCAGAGGCGGCGTTTCAGGCGGCGGACGAGGTTGGTATTTATCTGCAGCCCGAACCGGGAATGTGGAACGAAGTTTCGCCCGGAACCGAGATGGAGAAGATGCTCTACGAAGAAACCGAGGCGATGATAAAAGCCTACGGCAATCACCCTTCGTTTCTTCTGTTTTCCCCGAGCAACGAGCCAAAGGGCCGTTGGAAAGAGGCGTTTGACAAATGGATCGCCCATTACCGCGTCGCTGACCCGCGTCGTTTATACACGAATGGAACGGGCCACACGGAACCTTCAGTTCCCGGCCTTGCCGAGGGAACCGACTACATCGCAATGCAGCGAGTCGGCCAGAAAATGCTTCGTGGAAATACTGCATGGTTCGGCAAAGACTACGGCGCGTCGCTCGACGAAGTAAAAATTCCGGTAGTCTCGCACGAACTCGGCCAATGGGTCGCATATCCCGATTACAGCGTCATCAAAAAGTTCACGGGTTACATGCGTCCGGGAAACTACGAGATATTCCGCGATTCCCTTGCCGCAAAAGGGCTGCTCGCGAAAAACAAGGATTTCGCTTACGCCTCAGGCCGCTATCAGCTTGAATGCTACAAAGAAGAGATCGAAGCCAACCTGCGGACGCCGGGAATGGACGGCTACCAGCTTCTCGACCTGCACGACTACCTCGGCCAGGGCACAGCTCTCGTCGGCATTCTCGATGCTTTTTGGGAAGAGAAAGGCTACACCACGGCGAAGGAATTTCGGAGATTTAATAACGAAACGGTTCCGCTGGCGAGATTCGCAAAACGTGTCTATTCAAACGATGAACCGATCTCAGCCGACGTTGAGATCGCCCATTTTGGTAAAGACCCGCTCGCAAAAGCGTTACCATATTGGCGAATAACCGATGCAAAAGGGATGGTCGTCGCAAACGGTGACTTTACGGAGCTTCGGGTTCCCATCGGCAAAAACATTCCGCTCGGAAAGATCGTTTTTGATGCATCTAAGATCGCCGAACCAAAAGGTTTGAAAGTAACGGTCGGCCTAAAAGGCACGACGATCGAGAACGACTGGGACGTTTGGGTCTATCCGGCGAAGCGATCGAACAATACAGTCGGTGACATTTTGATCACGCATGACTGGGCGGAGGCAGAAACGAGCCTTGAAAAAGGCGGCAAAGTCCTCTACATGCCGCGAAAGGCAGATCTTGACTGGACAAGCCCGCCGCTCGATTGGGTTCCCGCATTCTGGAACCGCCTGATGAACCCGGCCTGGGGACGAATGCTCGGTCTTTGGATCGACAAAACGCATCCCGCTCTCGCGGGATTTCCGACCGAATCTTATTTCGACTGGCAGTGGACCAGCATCGTTACAGGAGTTCGGGCCATGAACCTCGACAGACTGCCGAAAGAGCTTCAGCCGATCGTCCAGCCGATCGACGACTGGAACCGCAACTACAAACTCGGACTCGTGTTCGAAGCGAAAGTTGGCAACGGCAAACTGCTCGTTGCGACGCCGGATCTCGAAAATTCCCTGCCGCAGCGGATCGCCGCGAGACAGCTTCGACGTTCGCTGCTAGATTACATGGCGACTCCGAAATTCGACCCGAAAGTTGCCGTCACTGCTGCGAATTTCCGACAGGCCTTTTTCGACACAAAGATTATGAAGCGGCTCAAGGCGACGACGGACAGCCCATCGGGGCCAAACTCGCCCGCTCTTGCATTCGATGGCGATCCGAATACGTTTTGGCTGGCGGGCGATGCTCGAGCGGCAAGCCGTTCGGAACAGACACTGCAGGTTAAGTTTCCAAATCCCGTACAGTTCTCAGGATTTGTCGTCATGCCGCGTCAAAATGGCCGCGAACACGAGGGCGACGTTAGAGAATACCTTATTCAGGTCAGTAACGATGGCGTGACCTGGAGCGACGCAAAGCGTGGTTCGCTTGTCTCGACCTTCGATCCGCAACGTATCGATCTCGGTCGAAACATCACGGCTCAATTTATTAAATTCACGTCACTTTCGGGCTTTGGCCCGGACAACCTCACGGCACTCGCAGAATTGGCGGTGATATATACCGGCCCAAAGCTGCCGGATGAAACCATTGAGACCGAATACACGAGGGTAAGATCCGCCTCGCCGGACATCGACGAAGGCAATCCAAGTCAGAACCACCTGCGGTAGCAGGTGGTTTAGCGTTAGTTAAAAGCTAGATGAAACGATCAATAGGCCGCTTAATCTCAGGCTTAAACCACCCGCTACCGCAGGTGGTTCTGACGGTGCTGCTCGCCGCAGGTTTTGTTTTCTCTCAGCAAATCGCGGTCAAATCCGTTTACTCAAAAGGAGACTTCCCGCTCGTCCACAAAGGCATCGCCGCTGACATTTTTTACGATCCCGATGATTTTAAGTTGGTAAAGATCGCAGCAAACGATCTAGCGTCGGATGTCGAGCGAGTTACCGGGAAGCTGCCACACCTGAACCCTGACCGCAGAACCTTGTCGAATGCCATCATAATTGGAACACTGGGCCAAAGCCCTTTCGTTGAGAGCTTCATAAATAACCGTAAGATTGACGTGACGAACATTCGCGGCAAACGCGAGAGTTTCCTGATAGCGACGATAAGTAAACCCCTGCCGAACGTCGAAAACGCACTTTTCATTATCGGCAGTGACCGACGCGGAACGGCGTTCGGCGTTTATGAATTGTCACAGATGATCGGAGTTTCTCCTTGGTACTGGTGGGCTGACGCGACGCCGGAACGCAAAGACACTATCTCGATCTCGCCGGGTAAAAAGGTCGGTAACGAGCCTTCCGTAAAATACCGTGGAATCTTTCTAAACGACGAAGATTGGGGTTTGCAGCCGTGGGCGGCGAAAACTTTTGAGCCGGAAACCGGTGATATTGGTCCGAAAACGTATGCAAAGATCTTTGAACTGCTGCTTCGACTAAAGGCAAATACGCTTTGGCCCGCGATGCACGAGGTGACAAGACCGTTCAACTCGATCCCGGCAAACCGCCAGGTAGCCGACGATTACGGCATCGTGATGGGGTCATCGCACGCTGAGCCAATGCTGCGAAACAACGTCGGTGAGTGGAAAGCTAATAAAGACGACTTCAATTTCGTCACAAATCCGGCAGGTGTGACCGAGTATTGGGAACAACGGGCAAAAGAGAACGGCAAATACGAAAACGTCTACACGATCGGAATGCGCGGCATCCATGACAGCCCGATCCTTGGGACAAAGTCGCAGGCCGAGCGAATTCCCTTGCTGGAAAAGATCTTTTCGGTTCAACGTGGGTTACTCAGTAAATACGTTAGGTCGGACGTCGAAAATGTTTCGCAGATATTCTGTCCATACAAAGAGGTGCTCGCTGATTACCGTGCCGGGTTAAAAGTGCCTGATGATGTGACGATCGTCTTCCCGGATGACAATTTCGGCTATATTCGCCAATTCCCAAACGCAGAGGAACGCAAGCGAAAAGGCGGCTTCGGCGTTTATTACCACATTTCATATCTCGGTCGACCGCTTTCGTATCTTTGGTTAAACTCCACACCGCCCGCTCAGATCTGGGAAGAAATGTCGAAGGCTTATGAGAACGGCATGCGGAATCTTTGGATCGTCAATGTCGGCGACATCAAACCCGGTGAGATCGGGATGGAATTCTTCCTGCAAATGGCATACGACGCTAAGAAATGGACCGTCGAGAATCAGCATCTTTATCTGAAGGATTGGGCAAAACGCGAATTTGGCGAAAAACATCCAGACGCTATCGCCGACGTCATGGATAATTATTACCGTCTCGGCTTTCAACGAAAGCCCGAGCATTTGCAATGGTATCTGCCGACCGAGGCACCGAAAAAGAGCGACTTAACCGAAGCCGAAACTCTCGAACGTCTTGAGAAATATTCAGACCTCACGGCTCGCGTCGAAGCTCTTTCAAAACTAATATCCGCCACTGATAAAGATTCATTTTACGAGTTCATATATTATCCGGTCCGCTCAGCAGCTCTCGCTAACGAGCGATTCTTCGCCGCCGAACTCGCAAATTCTTATAAAGAAAAATGGCCAAAGACCGCACTTGAGTTCGCAAAGCGTTCGATCGCCGCTGATGCCGAGATCGCTCGTGAAACCAACAATTTTAACGAAAGGCTTGCCGGCGGCAAATGGCGTAACATGATGACGCCGGAAATGGGGCAGGGCCAATGGCCAAGCATGCGAAGTACGCCGCCGAAGATATCACTAATAGATTTTTCAGGCGTAGGAGTACAAAAACCTCTCCCAACCGAGGGCCCGCAAGCAATGCCATCGAATTTCCCCAATTCGTCGTCGTTCTTTGGCGAATTCCTAGGCTCCGCTTCGATCGAGGCCGAGAATTTCCAAGTCAAAGCCGACAGATCGGGCTTTGGCTGGCGAATTATCCAAGATCTCGGGAAGACGGGCGATTCGGTCTCAGTCTTTCCCAATACGGCTCGAACCTTTACCGACATTCGCCGAGATTCGCCTTCGCTCGAATACGATATCGCTTTGGGTGGCGGTGACTATTCGATCGACTTCTACATGTTGCCAACGCAGCCGCTCGTTCCGAGCAACGGTTTACGGATCGCATTCGCGATAGATGGCGGCGAACCGCAGATCGCCGTTGTGGATAAAGAGATCGAGGTTTCTTCGCGAAAATGGGCTCAGAACATTCTTGACGAATGCACTATAGGGCGAGTGAAGATCTCGATCAGCGAGGGCGAGCACAAATTGCGGGTTTTTGCGGTTGATACGGGTGTTGTTCTGGACAAGATCGTTTTGTCGTCCGGAAAATTGCCGGAAAGCTATTTCGGCCCGGTCGAAACCAGATTCAAGCGAAACACTAGATGATCGTCAGGCTTCAGATAAACTGTTTGATAGTCGCCTCGCTATTCATGGCGTGGGGCGTTTCAGCGCAGGTCAGAGTAGTTCCTCTCGCCGAGGGTTGGGCTCAGAATCAGGTCAATTCGGTGGTCTTTCGCAAGAACTCCGTGACCAGTTATAAAGATCACCAGTTTGCCGCATTCTACGATCCTGAATCGCGAGTCGTTTTGGCAAAACGTCGATTGGGTTCAAGCAACTGGGAGATCCGACGGACACAATTCACCGGGAACACGGCTGACGCACACAATTCGATCAGCATTGCTGTCGATGGATCAGGTTTTTTGCATCTTTCGTGGGATCAGCACAATACTGCTCTTAAATACGCGCGCAGCGTTTCAGCCGGTTCGCTCGTGATGTCAGAAAAAACTGTAATGATCGGCGAGACCGAAAAAAGCGTCACCTATCCCGAATTCTATCCCTTGCCGAGCGGCGATCTGCTTTTCTTTTACCGCGACGGAGCGTCGGGCAATGGGAATCTTGTCCTCAACCGCTACGACATAACGTCGAAGAAATGGTCGCGTATTCAGACCAGCCTGATCGATGGCGAACGCAAGCGAAACGCATATCCGCAGATAGCGGTCGATACTCAGGGCGTCATTCACGTCTCTTGGGTCTGGCGTGAGAGCCCCGATGTCGCGAGCAATCACGATTTCTGTTATGCCCGTTCACGCGACGGCGGCCGGACCTGGGAGCGTTCGAACGGCGAGCAATATCAGCTGCCGATCACGGCCGCGACAGCCGAATATGCATTGCGCATCCCGCAGAACAGTGAGCTGATAAATCAAGCATCAATGACGGCAGACAGGTACGGAAACCCCTACATTGCAACATATTGGCGTGATGCGAATTCGATGGTGCCGCAATATCGCGTGGTTTACCTCAAGAACGGAAAATGGGACATGGCTCAGGTTTCAAATCGCATCACACCTTTCACGCTGAGCGGAGCAGGCACGAAACGGATCCCGATCTCACGGCCGCAGATCGTGGTCGATTCGAAAGGTAACAAAACCAAAGCGATCGTTATTTTTCGGGACACCGAACGCAACAGCCGTGTCTCTGCTCTGATCGCTGAGGACATCGGAAAGACCGATTGGAAGACAATCGATCTGGATCCGGCGGACGTTGGATCGTGGGAACCGACCTTCGACCAAAACCTCTGGAACCGAAAGAAGACGCTCAGCCTGTTTGTCCAAAAGGTCGGTCAGGGCGACGGTGAAGGCCTTGAGCAATTGCCGCCGCAGCCGATCTCAATATTGGAATGGAAGCCGTAGACAGCCAGCCGCAGAGAGCGAAGGATCATAACTAGAATGAGGATCATGACTAAAAAACCAAAAACGATATCCAGGATCAACGGCCTCGCGCTCGTTTGCATTATGTTGCTTGGATTTGCCTCGGCGTCCTTCGGACAAGAAACGGGCCGCTCGAACTTCAATGAAAACTGGCGTTTCCAAAAGAATGATCCGGCAGGATCGGAAAGCGTTTTGGCGTGGGATAAGGTCAAAGATTGGGTTGTTGCGACGGGTAACGAATACGTTGTGGACGGAGCAAAGCCGACTCGTCCGTCAGGAAATCTGGGCGACGCTGTCGCTTACACAACCACAAACTTTAACGACGCTGCATGGCGAAACGTCAATTTGCCGCACGATTGGGGCATCGAGGGAGATTTTCAGCAAGCCTTGCAGGGAGAAACGGGCAAGCGTCCGTGGGCTGGGATCGGTTGGTATCGCAAGCATTTCAACGTTCCCGCGACAGACAAGGACAAGCAGATCTATATCGACTTCGAAGGAGCGATGTCGCATTCGGCGGTCTGGCTTAACGGCAAATTCGTCGGCGGCTGGCCCTATGGATATGCATCGTTCCGCCTTGACCTGACGCCGTATATTGAATTTGGAAAAGAAAATGTCATCGCTGTCCGGCTCGATAACCCGGACGAATCTTCGCGTTGGTATCCGGGAAGCGGTCTTTACCGAAATGTCTGGCTGGTCAAAACTGCACCCGTTCACGTTGGAAAATGGGGAACCTTTGTCAAAACGTCCACGGTCTCGAACGGATCGGCGACGGTTAACGTAAAAATTGCGATCGAAAACGATGCCGACGCCGAAGGAGAGGTCACGGTCAGAACGTCGATCTACCGCCTAGCCAATGGCGTCAAAGGCCCAAAGCCGGTCGCGGCGGCTTCAAAAAAGATCACGCTCGACCGCAACGACTCGACCGTTGATCTGACAACGGATGTTCGCGATCCGGCGTTGTGGAGCCCATCGTCGCCCACACTTTACCGTGCAGTAACTGAGATCGTGCGGGTAGGCCACATCATTGACAGATACGAAACAAATTTCGGCATCCGGACCGTCAAATTTGACGCTGTTATGGGGCTCTTGATAAACGGTGAGCACGTCTACGTGCAAGGCGTCTGCAACCACCACGATCTGGGGGCGTTGGGAACCGCGATCAACATTCGTGCTTTAGAACGCCAGCTTGAGATCCTGAAGAGTTTCGGCGTAAATGCGATCCGCACGAGCCATAACCCGCCAGCACCGGAATTGCTCGATCTCGCGGATAAAATGGGCATTCTGATCCTCGACGAGGCCTTTGATGCGTGGACCGGGTCAAAAAAGAAGAACGACTACGCGACGCTGTTTAAGGATTGGCATGAAAAGGACCTTCGGGCATTTATCCGTCGCGACCGTAATCATCCCTCGGTGATCGCTTGGAGCACCGGAAACGAGATCCGCGAACAGCGTCCCGAGGGTCATCCAGTTTCCGTGATGCTTGCGAAGATAGTTCACGAAGAAGACCCGACTCGACTGGTCACGGTCGGTGCGAACGGTGCCGATTCATCCACGAACGGATTTCAAAATACGGTCGACGTGTTTGGCTTTAACTACAAACCGCATCTCTACACAAAGTTCCACACCGATAATCCAAATAAACCGGTCTGGTCTACGGAATCGGCCTCGACGATCAGTTCGCGTGGCGAATATTACTTCCCTGTTTCCAACGATAAGTCGAAAGGCTTTTTCGATTTTCAGGTAAGTTCGTACGACCTTTACGCTCCACCGTGGGCAACGCCGCCGGATGCTGAATTCGCGGGCCAGGACAAGACACCTGCCGTTGCGGGTGAATTCGTATGGACCGGATTCGATTATCTTGGCGAGCCCACGCCCTACGACCGCGATGCGAGCCGAACTCTCAACTTTAGATTCACCGACCCAGCCGAACAGTCGAAAGCGGAAGAAACGATCAAAGCGGGCAATCGGATTACTGTTCCGTCGAGAAGTTCATATTTTGGCATCGTCGATCTCGCTGGGTTTCCGAAGGATCGATTCTACATCTATCAGGCCCGCTGGCGGCCGAACCTGCCGA
This sequence comes from Pyrinomonadaceae bacterium, assembly GCA_047600985.1. GTDB lineage: Bacteria > Acidobacteriota > Blastocatellia > Pyrinomonadales > Pyrinomonadaceae > OLB17. The sequence continues at coordinate 2,950,868 of JASGKA010000002.1, forward strand.
TGGCACACATCCTGCCTCACTGGAACTGGCCCGACCGCAAAGGCCAGGTCACGCCGGTTCACGTTTACACATCCGGCGACGAAGCAGAGCTTTTCCTAAATGGCAGGTCACTAGGACGCAAAAAGATCGGTCAATATGAATATCGCCTCCGATGGGACGATGTCATCTACGAACCGGGCGAGCTAAAAGTCATCGCCTACAAAAACGGCAATAAATGGGCTGAGGATGTTGTCAAAACAACTGATGCAGCCTCACAGATCTCTCTGACCGCCGACCGTTCAAATATCAAGGCAGACGGTTCCGATCTTTCATTCATAACCGTAAAGATCATCGACAAAAACGGTTTGGTAGTGCCTAAGTCGAACAACCGCATTAAATTTTCGATCACCGGCCCTGGCGAGATCATCGCCGTCGATAACGGAGATGCGATCGATCACGATTCGTTCCAACGGCTTGATCGCCGGGCGTATAACGGTATGGCTCTTGTAATCGTTCGTTCACTCAAAGGCAAGGCAGGCAAAGTCGTTGTAACGGCTTCGGCAGAGGGGTTGAAAGGTTCGGCAATAAATATTTCGACAGCCGGAAAGTAGTTCAATATGAAAAGCTTCAAACAAAAGGTGGCGATAGCGGCGATAGGCTTGGCGTCCGTGGTTGGAATGAATGCTCAGTCGGCCATGAGGTTTGATTTTGGTGACGGCAAGGCTCAAGCAGGCCATTCTCAGGTTCGCTCGGCAAATATCTACAGCAAAGAAAGCGGATTTGGTTTCGAACCCGGAGCCGACATCGCTTGTTTAGCTACGGGCGGGAAAAGCTCATCCGGAGTTTGCTCGTCCGCAAAGCCGTTCTATTTCTCAGCTGCTGTGCCCGAAGGAAATTATAAGATCACCGTAACATTCGGCTCGGCTAATGAGGCAACGTCCACCGTCGTAAAAGCCGAGCTTCGACGTCTGATGCTCGAAAATGTTGTGACTGAAAAAGGTAAGTTTGTGACAAAAACTTTTTTCGTCAACGTCCGCACTCCGAATATTTCGACCGGCGGTGAGGTAAAGCTGAAAGATCGCGAAAAAACGAGCGAACGCTGGGCTTGGGATGAAAAACTCACGCTGGAGTTCAACGGTTCTAAGCCGACAGTCGATTCTATCGAGATCGAGAAAGCAAACGTGCCGACCGTTTTCCTGCTCGGCGATTCGACCGTCTGCGATCAACCGAGCGAACCGTACGCGAGTTGGGGTCAGATGATCACGCGGTTTTTCGGACCAAACGTCGCCGTCGCAAACCACGCCGAATCAGGCGAGTCCTTAAAGAGCTCGTTTGGAGCGAAGAGGCTGGACAAAGTTCTGAGCGTAATGAAGCCCGGCGATTTTCTGCTCATCCAGTACGGCCATAACGACATGAAGGAAAAAGGCGAGGGCATTGGAGCGTTTACGAGTTACAAAGCAAGCCTCAAACAACTCACCGACGCGGCAAAAGCAAAAGGAGCGTCGGTCATCCTCATCAATCCAATGCACCGTCGGACATTCGACACGAACGGCAAGATCACTAATTCGCACGGTGACTATCCTGAAGCGGTCCGCCAGGCCGCAAAGGAAGAAAAGGTTCCGCTCATCGACCTGACTGCGATGAGCAAAGACCTATACGAAGCCCTCGGCAAGGATGGTTCTGGCGTCTTGTTCAAGGAAGGCGACGGTACGCATCATAACAATTTCGGCAGCTACGAACTGGCAAAAACTATCGTTCAATCGATCCGTGATCAGAAATTGTCGCTCGCTAAATATTTGATCAAAGACCTGCCAAAATTCGACCCGAAAAAGCCGGACGATCTGAGAGCGTTCGCGGTTCCCGCAAGTCCGGCAGTCACAGATGTAAAGCCACTTGGAAACTAGAAACTGATGAAAAAGTTCGTAGCCATTATCATTCTCACTCTGCCTTCGATCATATTTTCGCAGGCGTCTGTTGGCGTCGATACTTTTTCGGGAGACCTTAAGTCAGGAGCCGAATCAAAGGCATCGAATTTGTCGCTTTGGTATCGCCGGCCGGCGAAAGTTTGGACTGAAGCTTTGCCGATCGGCAACGGTCGCCTTGGAGCCATGATATTTGGCGGTATCGAAGGCGAACGGATCCAGCTCAACGAAGATACGCTGTGGGGCGGCAGTCCATACGATCCGATCAATCCGGAAGCTCTTGGAGCTTTGCCTGAAGTCAGAAAACTTGTTTTCGAAGGGAAATACAAGGAAGCCGAAGCTCTGATCCAGGCAAAAATGATGTCGAAGCCGATCAAGCAGATGCCGTATCAAACGATCGGAGATCTGCGGCTTGCGTTCCCGACTTTTTCGAACGTTTCCAATTATCGCCGACAACTCGATCTTGACAATGCAATCTCGACCGTCTCCTTTGAATCGAACGGTGTAAAATACACGCGCGAAATGTTTGCAACGGCTGTTGACGATGTCATTGTGATCCGCTTGACAGCAGACCGAAAGGGCAGCATTTCATTCTTTTCGGCGATCCAATCGCCGCAGGCAGGCGATGTAACAGTTGAAAATGGCGATACTCTTGTATTCACCGGAACAAATGGCGGATACCTCGATATTCCTGGAAAACTCAAATTTCAAACCCGCGTACTCGTCAAAGCCGAGGGCAGCAAACCGTCAGCAAGCTGCAATGACGAAAAGGCTCTATTCTCGCCCTACACATCCGAGCGTCCAAATCCGGTCACGCAGCCGGTCCGTCGACAATGTCTGTCGGTAGAGAATGCGGATGCCGTAACGATCTATGTTTCTGCGGCCACTGGCTACAAAAGATTCGACGACATCTCAGGCGATCCGGCAGCAAAAGTAAAAAAGCCATTATCGTTGGTTCGCTCCAAGCCCTACGAAAAGATCCGTTCCGCTCACATTGCCGATCATCAAAAGTACTTTCGCCGTGTGGCGATCGATCTCGGTTCTTCGTCCGATCAGCCGACGGATGACCGTATCAAGAATTTTGCAACATCCGACGATCCTGGAATGGCGGCACTTTATTTCCAGTACGGCCGATACTTGCTGATCTCAAGTTCGCGGCCCGGGACGCAGGCGGCAAATCTACAGGGCATCTGGAACGACTCGATGGCTCCGCCATGGAACAGTAAATACACAATAAACATCAACACCGAGATGAACTACTGGCCGGCGGAACCGACGGCTCTCGGGGAGATGACCGAACCTCTCACCGCTCTTGTCGAAGACATCTCAAAAACAGGTGCGGCAACCGCCAAAAAACAATACGGTGCTGGCGGTTGGGTGGCTCATCATAACACGGACCTCTGGCGGGCGACCGGCCCGATCGACTCGGCGTTCTACGGCACATGGCCGATGGGCGGAGCGTGGCTGACGACGCATCTCTGGGAGCACTACGAGTACACGCGAGACGCAAAATACTTAGCTCGAATCTATCCTGTCCTGAAAGGTGCGAGCCGATTTTTCGCTGATTTCCTGGTTGAAGACAAAAACGGCTATCTCGTCACGAATCCATCAATGTCGCCGGAAAATCGACACAAATTTGATACGTCGATCGCTCCCGGGCCGACGATGGACAACCAGATCATTCGGGACCTTTTCGACAACACCATCAAAGCAGCCGAAGCATTGCGGCTCGATCACGAGTTCACGGCGATGCTTCGGCAAAAGCGCTCGAAACTGCCGCCAAATAAGATCGGCAAAGCGGGACAGCTACAGGAATGGATGGAAGACTGGGATACGGAAGCCAAAGACCCGCATCATCGGCATGTTTCACACCTTTACGGAGCATTTCCATCGTGGCAGATAAACACGGTAGATACGCCAGAACTCGCAAATGCCGTCAAAAAGACGCTCGAAATGCGTGGCGATGATTCAACTGGTTGGGCGATCGGTTGGCGGCTCAATCTGTGGGCTCGGCTCCGCGACGCGGAACACGCGTACAGGATCCTCGAACTCCTGCTCCGGCCAGAGCGCACGTATCCGAACATGTTCGACGCTCATCCGCCATTCCAGATCGACGGCAATTTTGGCGGCACAAACGGCATTGCCGAGATGATCTTGCAGAACCGAATAAAAGGCGATGCGGTCGAGATCTATTTGCTACCTGCACTGCCGAAGAAGTTCGCTAACGGTGAAGTCCGCGGGCTTCGGGCAAGAAATAACGTGACGATCGACTTGAAATGGGCAGATGGAAAGGTGATTTCCGGTTCGTTAAGATCGCCAAATCGAGTAACGGTAAGGCTTTTCAGAGACGGACGCCAGGAGACGATCGTTCTTATACCGAACAAGGTGTACAAGCTGTAATTATGATGAGAACTGTTTTTGCGTTAGCACTTTTCGTGTTGTTTTTCGCCCCGCTCGCCGAGGCTCGGACAACTTATAACTTCAATTCCGCGTGGAAACTTTTCGTTGGCGATCCTGCGGGTGCCGAACGGATCGATTTCGACGATTCAGGCTGGAAGAACGTGACAACGCCGCGGCCTTGGAACGAGGACGAGGCTTTTCGCAAGGACATCAAAGACCTTCCGACCGGTATCGCCTGGTATCGCAAGCATTTCAAACTTCCGGCCGGAAGTAATGGCAAAAAAGTCTTTCTCGAGTTCGAAGGCATCCGTTTTGGCGGTGAATTTTTCCTGAACGGCAAGTCGATCGGCCGCAGTGACAACGGGATCACCGCTTTCGGGTTTGATATTACAGATGCTCTCGTCGCAGGCGAAAACGTTCTCGCCGCCCGCATCGACAATACCTGGGACTATAAGGAAAAATCGTCAGGCTCAGCCTTTCAATGGAACGACCGAAATTTTAACGCAAACTATGGCGGCATTCACAAGAACGTCTGGCTTCACATCACCGACAAGCTCTATCAGACGCTCCCGCTCTATTCGAATCTGAAGACGACGGGCGTCTATGTTCACGCGGACGAGTTCGACGTCAAAAATAAGAGTGCAGAGATCACAGTTGAGACACAGATCAAGAACGAATATGCGACGCCAAAAAGCGTGGCGTATGAAGTAATTATTCAGGATCTGAACGGCAATCTCGTCCGCCGTTTGAACGGCCTCAAACACAGCCTCGCTCCCGGCGAAACAAAGACGATCGCGGCCGCCGATAAGCTCACGAATCTCAACTTTTGGAGTTGGGGCTACGGCTATTTGTACACGATAACGACAAATCTGAAAGTCGATGGCAAACTGGTCGATTCCGTCAAAACCCGAACCGGGTTCCGCAAAACTGAATTTGGGAACGGTTTGTTCAAACTCAATGACCGTACATTGCAAGTCAAGGGTTATGCTCAGCGAACTTCGAATGAATGGCCCGCTCTCGGTAATGCTGTGCCGCCGTGGCTTTCGGATTACAGCAACCGTCTGATGGTCGAATCGAACGCAAATCTGGTTCGATGGATGCACATCACGCCTTGGAAACAGGATGTAGAATCGTGCGACCGCGTCGGCATGATGCAGGCAATGCCCGCTGGTGACGCGGAAAAAGACGTCGAAGGCCGCCGTTGGGAACAGCGAAAGGAAGTGATGCGTGACGCGATCATCTATAACCGCAACAATCCGTCTATCATTTTTTACGAATCCGGCAACGAGAGCATTTCCGAGCCGCACATGGGCGAGATGAAGGCGATCCGTGACGAATTTGACCCGCACGGCGGACGCGCGATCGGCTCGCGTGAAATGCTCGACAGCAAGATCGCCGAATACGGCGGCGAGATGCTCTATATTAATAAGAGCGCAAAACACCCGATGTGGGCGACCGAATATTCCCGCGACGAAGGCCTGCGTAAATACTGGGACGATTATTCGCCGCCTTACCACAAGGACGGCGACGGCCCACTCTATAACAACGCCGACGCAAGCGTTTACAATCGCAATCAGGACACGCACGCTATCGAGGATGTGGTCCGTTGGTACGATTATTGGGAAGCGCGGCCGGGCACCGGAAAACGCGTTAGTTCGGGCGGCGTGAACATCATTTTCTCCGACACGAACACACATCACCGCGGAGCCGAAAATTACCGCCGCAGCGGCGAAGTGGACGCAATGCGGATTCCCAAAGACGGATTTTTCGCTCATCGCGTCATGTGGGACGGGTGGGTCAATGTCGAAAAACCACGAACCCACATCATCGGCCATTGGAACTACAAAGACGGCATTAAAAAGAATATCTATGTCGTATCGAGCTCCGAAAAGGTCGAGCTTTTCATCAATGGAAAGTCGCAGGGGTTTGGCGAACAGTCGAGTCGTTTTCTCTACACATTCAAAAATATCGCGTGGCAGCCCGGTGCGATCAAAGCTGTCAGCTATGACGCGGCTGGAAAGGAAGTTTCAGAAGACATAAAACGGACTTCGGGCGAACCTTTTGCGGTTCGAGTCACACAGATCAAATCGCCAAACGGATTGATCGCCGATGGTGCCGATGTCGCACTTTTCGAGGTCGAGATCGTCGACAAGCAAGGCAACCGCTGCCCGACTGCTTTGAACATCATCGATTTCACGCTCACCGGCGAAGCCGAATGGCGTGGCGGCATCGCTCAAGGGCCGGACAACTATATCCTAGCCAAAAGCCTGCCCGTCGAGGGCGGCATTAATCGCGTTCTCATACGCTCAACGACAAAAGCGGGGAAGATCAGCCTAAAGGCAACATCTGGCGATCTTGGCCCGGCTGAGGTTCAATTGGCTTCAAGACCGTTCGTTACCGCAAACGGACTGTCGAGCTTTTTCGCATCCGACGGTCTACCATCGTTTCTAGATCGCGGCCCGACGCCCCTCGGCGAATCATTCAAAATGCTCCGCCGTTCGCTCGATATTGCGAGTGCCACCGCCGGTTCCGAAAACGACAAAGCTAAAAACAGCTTCGACGACAATGAACTGAGCGAATGGATAAGCGACGGCAAAAAGGAAAATGCCTGGATCACATACGAATTTGCCAAAGCGGAGACGATCGATCAGGCCGTTCTAAAACTCGTCGGCTGGCGAACACAGAGCTATCCGATAAAGATCACCGTTGATGGAAAAGTCGTTTATACCGGCACGACGCCGCGTACACTCGGCTATGTAACGATCGGCTTTCCCGCGACGGTTGGAAAGTCCGTCAAGATCGAGCTTTCCGGCGAAGCGAGCAATCGCGACGCCTTCGGCAATATCATCGAGATCGGCGGCACTCCGGACGCCAATTCGGCGGCAGCAAAAGGCGGTGCAACAAAGCTTGGCATCGTCGAGGCCGAGTTTTATCAAACGATCAAATAATATATGCGAGATCTTAGATCAATCACACTGTTTGCAAGTTGCGTCGTGGCATTCGCGGTGACGCAGGCTTTTCCTCAATCAAAGCCAGTCGAAATTTGGCCAACAGGCAAAATGCCCGGAGTTGGAGCGAAAGAGGCGGAAGCCGACATGCCCGACCGCGGTGACGGCGTTCGGCGAATTACAAACGTCAGCACACCAACGCTCGAAATATTTCCTGCTGCAAAGAAAAATGCTCCCGCCGTCATCGTCAGTGCAGGCGGCGGATACAGCTACGTAACCTACAACAAAGAAGGTCTCGAAGTCGCAAAATGGCTGAATGCGAACGGCATAACCGCACTCGTCCTTAAGTATCGAACGCCGAATAATCGAGCCGGAGCCCTCCAGGACGTTCAGCGAGCGATCCGGCTGGCAAGAGCAAATGCGAAACAATGGGACGTCGATCCGAAACGTCTCGGCGTTATGGGCTTTTCAGCAGGAGGCCATGCTTCCGCTCGCGCGAGCACCGATTTTGACAACGTTTCTTACACAGCGATCGACGACGTCGATAAAAAGAGTGCAAGGCCTGATTTCGCGATGCTGATCTATCCCGCCTATCTCGAAAAGGACGGAAAGATCGCGGCGGAACTTAACCTCCGGGCAAAGATCCCACCGACGCTGATAATCAGTACCGAAGACGACAAATCGTTTGTGCTCGGCTGCAAGGTCTATCACTCCGCCCTCGATGATGCGAAGATCGCCAACAAATTCCTCCTCTATCAGACCGGCGGACACGGTTACGGATTAAGGTCGGACAAAGCCGTTAAAACGTGGCCCGAGGACGCGTTGGCGTGGCTTCGCGAGATGAAGATATTGAAATAGATCGTCTTGCTTTCTTTGCGGCCTTTGCGGCTTTTTGCGGGAAATTTCTAACGCAAAGATGCAAATAACGCTAAGTAAAAAAATAGGATAATGAGTAAATCAGACATTTCACGTCGCAAATTTATCGGCTCGATCGCCACAGTCGGAGCGTTGGCAAAAACCGGCCTTGGCAGCTCAGAGCCTCCGCAAGGCAAGATCGATCGTTACGCTCTCGTCTCGCGACACACCCCCGTGATCCTAAAGCTCGATCCGCTGTCGCCGCTGTCGGTCGGCAATGGTGAATTTGCATTTACTTGCGACATTACGGGTTTGCAAACCTTCCCCGAGGAATACGCCAACGGCATGCCGCTCTGCACGATGTCACAATGGGGCTGGCACACCAAGCCAATGCCCGAACAGCTCAAGGGCAAAGAGCTAAAGCTTACCGACTATGACACCTACGGCCGCAAGGTTGGTTACATGACGACCAAAACCGGCCAGGAAGAGCTCTTCGACTGGCTCCGCGAAAATCCGCATCGGCTGCATCTCGGGCAGATCGGACTGCACTTGCTCAAAGCTGACGGTTCAGAGGCAAAAGCGTCCGATATATCAAATGGCGAGCAGAGACTCGATCTTTGGACCGGCGTCATTCATAGCAAATTCTCGTTTGACGGCGAAGTGGTAAGTGTACGTACAGCGGTTCACCCTACAAAGGATGTTCTTGCCATTCAAATCGAGTCTCCACTGATAGAAAGCCGCCGACTCGCGGTCAGGATCGCATTCCCCTACGGCTCGCAGTCGATGCAGGCGGTTGATTGGAAGCAGCCGGACAAACATACCTCGACCTTTAGGATGCACGGTAAGAATGCCGCCGAGATCGACCGCAAGTTCGAGACGGACACTTACTTCGTTGCATTGAACTGGTCGAATATCGCGAGTGTTCTCGAGGAGAAGCCGCACCATTTTCTGCTGGGCACACACCTCGGCCAAAAACTGGATCTCTCGATCACGTTTTCCCAGCAGTTGATCAAAAACGCTAATGTCGGTCCCGATGATCCGTTCAAAGCGAGTGAGATTGCGTGGAAAACCTTTTGGCAGACCGGTGCAGCCGTTGATTTTACCGGCAGCAAAGATCCGCGAGCAAAAGAGCTCGAACGCCGCGTCGTCCTTTCTCAATACCTGACGGCTATCCAATGTGCGGGTTCGCGTCCGCCGCAGGAGACCGGGCTGACGACAAATAGCTGGTACGGCAAATATCATCTCGAGATGCACTGGTGGCATGCCGCCCACTTCCCGCTTTGGAATCGCTTTCCGCTGCTCGATCGCAGCCTCGATTGGTACAACAAGGTACTGCCGAGTGCGAAAGAACGTGCACGTCAGCAAGGTTACAAGGGCTCTCGTTGGGCAAAAATGACCGAAACCACCGGCCGCGACAGTCCTTCACCCGTGGGAACGCTTCTGATCTGGCAGCAGCCGCATCCGATCTTTTACTGCGAACTCGCGTATCTTTCGCGGCCGACAAAAGCGACGCTGGAACGCTTTCGCAACGTAGTCGAAGAAACTGCGACGTGGCTCGCTGACTATGCTCATTACGACAAGGAAAAAGACCGCTACGTTCTAGGCCCGCCAGCGATCCCGGCACAGGAAAATCACCCGGCCCGCGAAACGTGGAACCCCACGTACGAGTTAGAATACTGGCATTTTGCTCTCAAAACGGCTCAAAAGTGGAGAGAGCGTCTCGGACAACCACGGAACGCTGAATGGGACACGATCATCGCGAAACTTTCGAAGTTGCCCGTCGGAAGTCCCGGAGCCGCGAAGGCGTTACCTAAGCCGAACGTCACCGAACCCGGCACTGACGCGATCATGGCCGCACAAGAAAAATACGATGCAAGCGGAGGCAGATCCGAAAGGAGTGCGACAGAACAGTTCGACCCGGCAACTTCCGTCTATTGGGCTCACGAAAACGCCCCTCAATCATTCACCGAACGGAATCACGACCACCCGTCGATGCTGGCCGCCCTCGGAATTCTAACCGGCGAAAAGGTTGACCGCGAAACGATGCGGCGAACGTTGAAAAAAGTAATGGAGGTTTGGGATTGGCCGTCGACATGGGGTTGGGATTACCCAATGATCGCAATGTGCGCGGCTCGCCTCGGCGAAACAAAGATAGCGATCGACGCCCTGATGATCGACACGCCAAAGAACGGCTACGCCGCAAACGGCCACAATTACCAACGCCCGAATCTGCCGCTCTACTTGCCCGGCAACGGCGGTTTGCTTTACGCGATCGCGCTGATGACCGCGGGTTGGAAAGGCTCGCCAAAGAAAAACGCTCCCGGCTTTCCCGACGACGGTTCGTGGACGGTCAGGGTAGATGGATTTAACAAAAATATACTCGAGGCGATATAGACAGCCATCAGATGAAGATCATTAGAAACATATTTGGCACGATCATTTTGATAGCTCTTCTCGGTATGACCGCGCTTGCCGCGAAAGTTATTCCTGATCGCTCGTATATTCAATCCCTGAATGGCAATTGGGCGTTCAAATATGTGGCAGGACTGGCGATAGGTAACGATAGCGATTTTCAGAACCCCAAATTTGATATATCGCAGTGGAAAAGCATTCCGGTGCCATCAAATTGGGAACTGCAAGGATTCGCGGAACCGCAATACGAATTCAAACTCCAGGATGGACTCGGGCTATATCGACGAACATTTAGCATTCCGAAAACTTGGGCGGGCCGGCGTATATTTCTGCGTTTCGACGGCGTCGCCTTCGGTTTCGACGCTTGGATCAATGGGAAAAAGGCCGGCTCGTCATCAACTAGTGCGTATAATCAACACACTTTTGAAGTAACAGACCTGGTTGGTTCTTTTCAAAACGCGGAAAACACGCTCGCCGTAAAAGTCACGACCAAACCGTTTTCGTACGAATTCGATGTAAACGACGATTGGGCCCTGTCGGGCATCTTTCGCGATGTGACGCTCTTTTCAGTTCCCCAGACCTACATCGAAGATCTGACAACCAGTACAAAACTCGAGGCAAACGGCGCGGCCGATCTTTCCGTCGCTGTTGAGTTGAGTGATGTAAAAGGACAGGTGAGCGGAAAGCTCATAGGAGCCGACAATAAGGTAGTCAAAACGTTTACTTTGGACACGGCACTAAAAACTGTTATCCGCGTCGAGGATCCAAAGCTCTGGACAGCGGAAACTCCGTCGCTCTACCGTCTGCAGCTAACTCTTTCTGATGGGAGAAAAGTTTTACAAACAATCGAGGAACGCATCGGTCTTCGAGAAGCTTCCATCTCAGACGGCATCTTAAAACTCAACGGTAAACCCATAAAACTTCGTGGCGTCGATCATCATGATATCGATCCTGAGACGGGCCGGGCTATCACCGAACAGCAAATGCGTCGCGATCTGGAGCTGATGAAACGCGGAAATATCAATTTCGTCCGCACATCGCATTATCCGCCGAATCGCCGTTTTATCGAGCTCTGCGATGAACTCGGCTTCTATGTGATGGATGAGGTTTCGATCGGAAAGGGCGAGGAGAATCTTGAGAAACCTGCATATCGTGAGAACATTCTTGCCCGCGTCGATGCCACGATCGCCCGCGATAAAAATCTCGCTTCCGTTATTGTTTGGAGCATCGGCAATGAAAATCCGGTAACTGACGTTGAGATGGAAGGCGGCAAACTTGCGAAGGAACTCGACCCTTCGCGTCCGATCTGCTATCCCAAGATCGGCAGCTATTTTGCCCAGAACTATCAGCGGATCCCGGATTTTGTCGACATTTACGCCCCGCACTATCCGACTATCTCGATGCTCAAAGATTATGCAAAGACATTAAAACGCCCTGTGATCTTCACCGAATACGCCCACGCGCTCGGCCTCGCAACCGATCGTATTCAGGACGAATGGGAGATCATGCAAGCGACGCCGCAGTTTGCCGGCGGTGCGATCTGGCATTTTCAGGATCAGGGCATTTTACGGAAGAGCAAAGAGCCTGTCGACCGCAACAAACCGACAATGAACGTCTGGCTCGACGAATATCGCTACTTCGATATGAACGGCAACGACGGAACCGACGGCATCGTCTACGCCGACCGCACGCCGCAGACCGATTTTTGGGAAGTGAGAAAGGTCTATTCGCCCGTACAGATCGAGGCGGCGAACACAAAGGTCAAATATGGGGTTCAGGAGATCCCGCTGACGATCGAAAACCGTTTTGACTTTCGCTCGCTTGAGGGCATGAGATTAGAATGGGCTTTGAGGAGTAACGACAAAGTTCTTACGCAAGGTGGCTATCGGCCTAAGGTAGCCGCGCGAACGCTTAGAAATCTCTTTATTCAGGTAGATATCCCGCGATCCGCCGCAAACAACATTCTCTCATTCGAGGTTCGAGTGGTCGACGAAAAGGGCGTGCCGATAACCGAACGATCATGGCGGCTAGATCTGACTGGAGATCAACGAAATTCCTGGCTTGGAGAACTTTCGTCGACTTCAAAACCAACCGTTGATGAAAATCCTTCGGAGATAAAAATTCAACATCCGAATTGGAATATAACCGTTTCCCGCTCTACTGGGGCGACCGTCATTCGCGACAACAATGGAAAACCCCTCGTTGACGGTATCTTTCCGCATTCCTCACGCAAACTTACAATGGCGGAGGCTCGAAGTGCGAGGACGAAAGGAACCTGGAATTCTCCGACGCTAACGCATGTCGAAAAGCTTTCAGTAAACGTCACGCAAAACGGTTCAGACGTTAGCCTTACGGTTTCCGGCAGATTTCCTCGGCCAGATGCTCCCGAACAGTCTTTTGACGGCGGCTACACTGCGGATATCTCACCGAACGGCACGATATCGATCACTTACGACTATGTCCCGACAAACGCGAAAGGTACGATCACGGAAGCCGGCTTGTCGGTCGTAATGCCGTTTGAAATGTCGGAGTTTCGCTGGATCGGTCAAGGGCCGTATTCGGGATATCCCGGCAAAGACAAACTCAATGAATTCGGCATTTTTCATCTGAATCGAGACGATCTCTTTTTCACCGGAAACCGCCGCCAGGTCCAATTAGCGATGCTTACTAATGCCGAGGGAGTCGGCATCGCTCTCGTCGCAGATTCCGCCGATGTCGCCATCGAGGATGACGGAAAACGGATGTTGCTCAGCCACAATGCCGTGATCTCGGGCCTTGGCAACAAGGGCGTTGCTCCCGAGACTTCGATCGAGTCGGCTGAGACTAAACACATCTCCGGCAGTTTCAAGATCGTTCCTGTCAGTAAAGCTTGGACGCCAACGCTAGTTAAGTGGTTTGGCGATCCACAAGCAAAAGCCAAAGTTTTTCGTCCGTTCTATCACAGCTATGACCAATAAAATGAAAGCGTTCACACGAAGGCAATTTCTCGGCAGTGCCGCAGTGGCTACTGTTGCGTCGCCGCTTTTCGCACGTACGTCACGGGCGACGGATTCCAGGATCGAGGTTCTCCTGAACGAGTCCATCGGCACGATCAACCCAAATATCTATGGCCATTTCGTCGAGCATCTCGGGGCCGTTGTTTATGACGGCATCTGGGTTGGCGAAAATTCTAAGATCCCGAATTATTTCGGCATTCGTAAAGAGCTGGTCGATGCACTCAAACGGATAAAGGCTCCCGTCATTCGCTATCCCGGCGGCTGCTTCGCTGATAGCTACGATTGGCGTGACGGCATTGGCGAACGTTCAAAACGCCCGACACGGACCAACTTTTGGCAGGACATCAATCCCAAGGAAGTCGGGCCGACATCGACCTCGCGTTTCGAACCTAACTCTTTTGGTACCAACGAGTTCATCAAGTTTTGCCAGATGACCGGAGCGTCGCCTTACATGGCCGCGAATCTTCGCAGCCTGCCCGCACAGGTTTTCAATGAGTGGGTCGAATACTGCAACTCGCCCAAAGGCACCACGACGCTTGCCGACATGCGGGCGAAAGGAAATCTCGGCAGCGAAGCTCCGTACAACGTCTCGTTCTGGGGCATCGGCAATGAGAGTTGGGGCTGCGGCGGCAATTTTACGCCGGACGAATATGCCCAGGAATTTCGCCGGTATACAGCCGCGGTCGCGACGTACGGTGTGCCCCTCAAGTTCATCGGAGCCGGAGCCGAAAGCTACGACATGAACTGGACTCGCGGTTTTTTCTCGAAAATGCATGAGAAAGGCGAGTCGATCTTCCGCAAAATGTATGGCTGGGGCATCCATCATTACTCCTGGAACGTCTCCGGAGGCCGCACGACCGATTGGAACAAAGGTAAAGGCGACGCACTCAAATTCGACCGCGAACAGTATTTCGAACTGCTTAGCCAAGGCAACGACCTCGACGATCTGATCAAAAAACATTGGGCGATCATGGCCGAATACGATCCGACGCACCGCACGAAGATCATCGTCGACGAATGGGGCTCGTGGCACGCACCAGGAACCGAACTCAAGCCCGAACACCTGCTCGGCCAGCAAAATACGATACGTGATGCCGTGCTCGCTGGCCTTACGCTCGACATCTTCAACCGCAATGCCGACAAGGTCGTGATGGCGAATATTGCTCAGCTCGTCAACTGCCTCCAGTCGCTCTTCCTCGCTGACGGCGACAAATTCCTGCTCACGCCGACTTATCACATCTTCGATATGTTCACGCCGCACATGGGTGCAGAATCGGTGCGGACCGTTTTCTCTTCGCCTTCAACTACTTACGACCGGAACGGCAAGACCGCGACATTTTGGGGCCTGCAAGGCTCGGCATCGAAAAAAGGCAACGAGCTGACCCTTACAGTCACCAATCCACATCCGACCGAAACGCGTTCGGCCGAGATCTCACTCGGAGCTGCGAAAGCGAAGGCGATTCGCTCCACCGTTCTCTCGGCGACCGATACGAAGGCCCACAATACCTTCGACCAGCCAACCGCCGTAACACCGCGTGAAACGAACGTCGAACTGAGCGGTGCATCGATTTTCAACTTTGCACCGGCGTCGGTCACAAAACTTAGCATTACATTGAGCTGATCCATGAAAAACATCGCGTTAATCGCTACCTTACTATTCCTCCTCTGCCCCGCGATCTCCATCGGCCAACTCCGCCAGATGGAGAAGCTGTCGCGTGGTGTCGTCGCCGTTAACCAGAGCGGTAAGGTCTTCGTCAGCTGGCGCATGTTCGGCACCGATGCCGAGAACATAGCCTTTAATCTGTACCGCAAGACCGACGGCAAAGCAGTGAAACTGAATGACAACCCCATCGCCGACGTCACGTTCTTTGTCGACGAACTAGCCGACCTCACAAAAACAAACGAGTATTTCGTCAGGCCGCTGAACGGCAAAAAGGAACAAGATGCGAGTGCAGCGTTCAAGCTTAAAGCCGATTCGCCCGTTCGTCAATATCTGTCGATCCCGCTGCAAACGCCGACCGGTTACACGCCGAATGATGCTTCCGTCGGTGATCTCGACGGCGATGGCGAATACGAGATCATCCTGCACCAAACGGGCCGCGCCCGTGATAATTCCCAAGCCGGCATTACCGATCCGCCGATCTTACAGGCTTACAAAATGGACGGTACGCTGCTATGGACGATCAACCTCGGCAGGAACATCCGGGACGGTGCTCACTATACACAGTTCATGGTCTATGACCTCGATGGCGACGGCAAGGCTGAGATCGCCTGCAAAACCGCCGATGGTACAGTTGACGGCAAGGGCAAAGTCATCGGCGACGCAAAGGCCGACTGGGTATCGCCGCAAGGTGCGACCATGGAAGTCGATCGCCCAGAAGGCGGACCGCGGAAGGCTGACGTGACCGGAAAGGTGCTAGCCGGGCCCGAGTTCCTAACCGTTTTTGACGGTATGACCGGAGCCGCGATCTCGACCGTCGATTACGACCCGCCACGTCATCCAACCAAGCGAGATCCGACCGGAACTGAACTAAACGAGATCTGGGGCGACGGCTATGGTAATCGTTCCGACCGCTTTCTTGCCGCCGTTGCGTATCTCGACGGCGTGCATCCGAGCCTGATATTCTCACGCGGCTATTACACGCGGACGGTGATCGCAGCGTGGGATCTAATTAACAAAAAGCTCACAAAACGCTGGACCTTCGACAGCGATTCGAGTCCGGAAAACCGCAAATTCCGCGGCCAGGGCAATCACAACCTGAGCATCGGTGACGTCGATGGCGACGGCAAGGACGAGATCATGTTCGGTGCGATGGCAGTCGATGACAACGGCAAAGGCATCTATTCGACCGGATTTGGCCACGGCGATGCGATCCATCTCGGCGACCTTGACCCAGATCGTCCGGGCGAAGAGGTTTTCGACATCCAGGAACGCTTCGACGATGCCGGTATGAGCTTTCGAAACGCTGCGACCGGTGAGGTCTACTGGAAAAAGGCCTCGGTCAAAGCGGGCGAAGATGGCGAAGGTCCGGGCCGCGGCCTTTCGCTCAACATCGATCCACGCCACAACGGCTCGGAATCATGGTCCGCAGGTGCGGGCATCATCGGCCTGTTCGATGCCAAAGGCAACAAGATCACTGACAAGATGCCGCGCTCGTGTAATTTCGGCATCTACTGGGACGGCGATCTGCTCAGTGAACTGCTCGATCGTAACCAGATCTCCAAATGGAACTGGGAAAAGGAAACGACCGACGTCATCTTCACCGCCGATGGTACGATGTCAAATAACGGCACCAAATCGACTCCGGCACTTAGTGCCGATCTGTTTGGTGATTGGCGTGAAGAAGTCATGCTTCGCACCGCCGATAACAAAGAACTGCGGATCTACACCACGACGATCCCGACCAAATACCGCTTCTACACCTTTATGCATGACCCGCAATATCGCCTCTCGATCGGATGGCAAAATGTAGCGTATAATCAACCTCCACACACCAGCTTTTATATCGGCGACGGAATGAAACAGCCGCCGCGTCCGAGAATAACGACCGAACCAAGGAAGGGAAAATGAAAAAACTTGCTCTGATATTCATCGTAAATACCGTCTGCTGTCTCGCCGCTCTCACCCAGACACCGACTCCGACGCCGCTTGATGCTGCGGCTGAGAAACTGCGGGCTGACCGGCTTCAGGACCGCTTGACCAATTTCGCCAATTACGGCCGCTATCGCGATGCCAATGCGAAACTTGCTCCGCCTGCCAAAGGTGAGAACCGCGTGGTTTTCATGGGCGATTCGATCACCGACGGCTGGAAACTCGATCAGTATTTTCCTGGCCAGCCTTATGTCAATCGCGGCATCAGCGGCCAGGTGACGTCGCAAATGCTGCTGCGTTTTCGCCCCGACGTGATCGATCTCAAGCCAAAGGTCGTCGTCATTCTCGCCGGCACCAACGACATCGCCGGAAATGCGGGCGTGATCAGCCTCGATATGATCAAAGCCAACTATTCCTCGATGATCGACCTCGCCCATGCTCACGGCATTAACGTCGTTTTCGCCGCGATCATGCCGGTCAGCGATTACAACAAGAACGCTCAGGGCAACCCGGTCATCCGCACCGTCCAGCGAAAGCCTGGCGAGATCCTCGAGCTAAACGACTGGATCAAGAAGACCTGTGCGGAACGAAAGCTCGTCTATCTAGACTATTTCACGCCGATGGCGGATGAAAAAGGTTTTCTCAAAGCTGATATCGCGAACGACGGCCTCCACCCGAACGCCAAAGGCTATGAACTGATCAAACCTCTCGCCGAAGCCGCGATCAAAACCGCCTTAAAGATGAAGACACCAAAATAAAGAGTTTTTTACCGCAGATGGACGCGAATAAACACTGAAAAGATCGTTCCAAATCTGTGTTCATCTGCGTTCATCTGCGGTTAATTTCCTTCTTACTTAGACCTAAATATCAAACATCCAAACACCGGCCCGGCGGTGTTTCCTTTTTCGGGCTCAAACCTGACCGTGACGGTCGATTTGCCTTTCGTGAGTTCCTGCGGGATGGCGTAATCGCGTTCGATCCATTCGCCGGGTTTGTTGTAGCCGAGCGTTTCCGAGGCGATCTTTGTGCCGTCGATCAGGATGTGGAACAGGCGTTTTCGCTCTTCGCCCCAATAGGTCGCTTTGAGCGTCAGCGGTTCGTCGGTCACCTTAGCTTTGAATTCAAAAAACCCTTCGCTGCGGGCGTCACGGCCATTCCTGCCTCGATACGACACAGGATACGAGATCGCCGAAGTCAGTCCGTGATCGCGCTCCGGCTGCATTTCGCCGAGGTGCATGACATCGACCGAGCGGGCTTGCAGGTCCTTCAGGCGTGCCTGTTCTTCGGCAAAAGCTGCCTGCTCACGTGTCCATTCATCATCTGTAAATTTCTTAAAATAAACCGCCGTCCGCCTGTCCCATTGCGAGTAGAACGGCTTGAGCGTCAGATCGTCCGGCCGGCCGATCTTGTTGGTTGTGAACGTTGCAGGCATCGTGCCTGGTGTCAGCGAAGCGAGCAAATTCGAACCGACCAGAGCTGGAGCAACGCCCTTGAACGGCTCTTTTGCGTCGCCGAGATCGGCAGCGAGAACTAGCGGGCCGTTGAGCAGAGCGACGACGTTCGGGTTGTCGGTCGTGGCCTCGATCCGCGGTTTCATCGGCAGTTTCAGCCAGATCTTATCGCCGGTTTTCCACTTGCGTTTAACGGTTGCGTAGCCGTTCTCTTTTACGATCTTTTCGGCCTTTCCGTTGACCTTTAGCGAAGCGTTTTCGCACCAGTACGGAATACGCATCGAGATGCCAAAATTGGACGATTTGGGCAGTTTCGTTACCGTAAAATTCACTTCGTCACCATGCGGATATTCGGTCGAAAGCTCAAATTTCGCCTGCCGCTCGGTCCAATCAAGCACCGACGGAATGAACAGGTTGACTATCAAATGATCGGCATTGTGCCAGTAGATCGATTCGCCGTGTTTCGAATGGCTCTCGATGCCCGAGCCGACGCAGCACCAGAAATCGCGAAATTCGGACGAGAAGCTTCTTGCCGTTCCCGACATCAGCGGGATCATGTAGGCGAACATCCCCGTTTTAGGGTTCTGATGAGCGAGCATGTGGTTAAAATGCGCCCGTTCGTAATAGTCGAAGTACGCCGACTGCGTATCCCATTCAAAAAGGTGCCGCGTCAGCTTGAGCATGTTGTACGTGTTGCACGATTCGCAGGTCTGCTCGGTGATGTGGGTCGATATCGAGTTCGGAGCCTGAAAATACTCACGGTCCGAGTTGCCGCCGATCACGTAAGAATAGTTCGTCGTTACATTCTTCCAAAAATACCTTGCAGCGGTCGCATATTCGGGTTTCTGGGTCAGCTCGTAAATTCGTGCGAGTCCAATGACTTTTGGGATCTGAGTGTTGGCGTGGATGTTCGGCAGTTCGTCCTTCTCAGCAAACATCGGTCCGAGCGTACGGTTGTGGCGAATGCGGATCGCGAGATCGAGCCAGCGTTTGTCCTGCGTTCGGGCGTAAAGCTCGGCCATCGATTCGTTCAGCCCGCCGTGCTCGCAATTGAGCATTTTCTGCACCTGCTCGTCGCTGAGCTTAGCAAAAACGCCGTCGATAAAGCCCGCGAGTTTGACCGCGATCTTCACCGCATCCTTGTTTCCGCAGTAAGTTTCCGAATCAAACAGCCCCGCGAACAGCTTATGCCAGTTGTAATACGGCACCCAACAACCGTTCAGATCGAAGCCCGCAGAACGGATATCGCCGGCTTTTATCTCGTCAAAAATAACGCGGCCATTCTCAACATCTTTGCCCTTTTTCCGGGTGAAACCAGAGACATAACCATCCGGAGCCTGATTCTGACACTCGGTAAGTTCGCCAACGATGTAATCGACCCGCTTTTTCACCTCAGCGTCGCCTGTCTGCGCATGCATCAGCGAACACGCTGTCAGATAGTGTCCCAGCGTGTGTCCCGCGATGGTGTCGCGTTCCCAACCGCCATAAACCTCACCTTTCGGCTTGAGTCCGGCGTGAACGCGGAAATTATGTAGCAAGCGGTCGGGTTCGAGCTTTATCAGATACTTCAAATTTGCGTTCACCGCATCAAAAAACGGCGATGGTGTCAGCCGCACCTTTTCGAGCGAAAACGGCTGCGCCGTTTTAGGAAACAGACCAACGCTCTTCTGCCCAAATGCCGCAAACGGCATCGCGATGCCGACTCCCGCGAGGGTCGATACCTGCAAAAATTTTCTTCGATCGAGTGTGTTATTGTTCATAGCTTTGTATTTTGGCTCCAATGCGAAAGCCCGCGCGTAAGCAAGGGCGATTCACTCAACGCGATTCTTACCAACTGCTCAAACGCGAACTGGATTTCACAACGCAAGTTCGCGAATCGCCCTTGCTCACGCGCGGGCTTTGGCAACTTCGGCTATCGCCTCTCACCTTTAAGTTCAACCGCCAGCATTTTTGGTCCGAGCGGTATCGAATACGCGTCCCGCTCAAACTTGAATTTCCCCTGAACTGCAGTTTTCGCCGTCAGATAACCCGGCTGTTCGACTCGGAGCCGCGCGATTTTGACGTTCGCGGTCGCACTGGACAGCGTCGCGCGGACCGTTCGTGTCCGTTTGTCGATCTCCACGCTCTCAAAGGTTCCCGCATCCAGCGTCAGCCACAAACCGAATGGAGCGATGTAGACTCGCTGACGCATCGAATCTCGCGGCGTGACTGTCGCGCGGTCGCCTTTTATGCTGATGTTGCCCCCGAAAGCCTGCCAGCCGAAGTCTTTCATGTCGGCGACGTAAGTTGCGGCGTTCATGGCGTGGCCGAAGAAATTCATGCCGTAATCGCCGTTGATCGCGTCCCACCTGAGCGTGTCGGGATACGAATGGAACGCCGCCGATGCGAAGCCTTCCTGGTCAATGTTGGTCAGTGCCGCGGCACCGCCCGCGTAGCCGACACGCAGATAATGATCGTCCTGCGGAAACGAACGATAATGGTCCAGCATCGGTATCGCGTTCAGTCCCGAGCCGTAATGGTGGATCTGGCGTTCGATGCGGGTGAGCTTGGCCGCGTAGAGAAAATCCCAGTATCGGCGGGCGTTTCCGTTGTAGCCCCAATGCGGTATCGAGGGCATGTACCCGACGATCGAATTGAGCGAAACCATCGCCTTGTCCTCGTAACCGAAATAGCGGCACCAGTTATAAACTTCCTCTTGCCCGGTTGAATCCCACGCCATCTCGCTGCCGAAAGGATATTCTTCCTTAGCCCACGCGTCGGCGCGTGTCTTCATCAGTTTCTCGATCTCGGCGGCCTTGTCCGCCCAGCCTTCACGTTTGAGGTCTTTGAGCAGCTCTAGAAAGATCGTTCCTTCCATCAGGCCGAGTTCAACGTAGCCGACGACGTACTCGCCGTTTGGCTTTTTGCTGAAGGCGAATTTTGTGGTGTTAAATGCCTGATCGAGATACCAGTCCCACGGGTGGTTTTTCACCAAACCTTCTGTGTTACGCGCGTTCCGGTACATCGACCAGTACGCCGCGACGACGTGCGGGTAATTGTATCCGCGGCCGATGCTCATCGCCTGGTCTTTTTTCCAGCTCGCCCACGTCGTCCAGTTTTTGCTCTTGTCGTACTGAAAATTGGGAAATTCCTCGGGTGCGTAATAGAGCATGCTTTTTCGCACGCCGTACTTGTTCGGACCGTCCTTGTACTGCAAACCGCCCCAGACGACGCCGTCGATAAAGCGTTCGAATTTCGCGATCTCATCCGCCTTTGGCTCGACAAACTGCTTCATCGCCGCCGCAACCCAGGAACCGCCGCCGCCTTCGTCACCGAGGCCCGCGATCCACACACGATTGTCCTGGTCGTGGATCTTGTTCCGTTCCCTGTCATACGTCATCACGGAAGGGCTGCGCCCGAACGGGTCGCTCGGATTCTCGTACCACTGCTTGGTGAAAAGAAAATTCCCCAGATCAGCCACGACCTGACGCGAAGGTTTTGTCAGATAATACTGGATCGTCTGCTTCGTCCCGTCCGCGTAATTGATCGTCAAACGCGAGCGTCCCCAGCCGCTCGATTTGATCGCGAAAGCCTGCAGATCGCCTTTCGGAGCTTTCGCCGCGGTAACGGTCATAGATCCGGCTGGCTGGACCTCGATGTTCGCGACTTTCGAAGGAGCTTTCAGAAACAGCTTGCCTTCGATATCGTTCGGCAAAACATAGCCCGGAATGCCAACCGCGACTGGCCGTTTGTTTGCTTTCAGCGTTTCCTCGATGTTCTGGATACGGTCGGAAAGGAGGAAGCGAACACCGAGTTCGCGTTTGCCTTTTGGGGGAAGGATCTCGCTGGTAGGTTCGTTCCACGGGTCAACATCCCGGCCTTTTAATGCGTTTTCCCGAATATTGTCACTGTTTCCTAGAAACAAGATCAAATCAAACAGTTCGTTGCCGATCGTTGGCATCTCAGATCTCAACCATTCCTTTTCAGCGATCGCTTTGCTTCGTACGATCCATTCAAACATGCCTTCAGCGGTCTGCTGTGGCCGGGCGGGTTCGTTGAGCAGTTGATACGCCTCGAACGGCGTGTTTCCCTCAGGAATGACGACGAGAGCCGGGCCGTTGCCTTTCAGCCGCGTGACCTGAATGTATCCGGCGTCGAGGCCGATGTACGGATCTGAGAATGAATTTTTTTCGTGGGCCTCGGGCAGCTTGCGGCCAGTGATGATGTTATTGAACACCATCGGAATACCAAGTTCACCGATCTCGATCGGCTGGTCGGTCTTGTTGATCAGCTCGAAATGCAGAACCAATTTCCCGTCCCGAACCGTCCAAGTCCTGATCACCTGCACCGGACAATCCGCCGGCAAACTCGGTGAAAGGTCTGCTCTCGCAATATCCGGCGATTGAGCTGCGAGCGCTAAGATAGCCTGACGTTTCGATGCCGTATCAAACGCCCGCCACTGGCCGTCGATCTTTAGCGAAAACTTGATATCCCCAAAATGATGAAACCCGTCGCTTGCACGCGTGGTCATACGATCGGCCGGAGTGAAATCAAAGCCATTCGCACCTTTTGGCTCTAGAGCTGCAAGGGTCTGTGAGCGTTTGACGAGCCTGAGGTTGAATTCCGGCGTGGTGTGATCCGAAGTTCCATCCTCCAACCCAAGCGTGGGCGGCAGCGTCGGGCGTGGGGTCGGCGTCTGAGCGATCAAACCGAATGCAGACGCAGCGACGAAAACAAATGCGGGGAATATTTGTGAAAATCGAATCATTAAGATCTTCGTTTTCTGTCGCTGAAGGCGACAAAGATAATAGCCTGGGGTGAAACCCTAGGAAACATACGATATTGGTACGGCTCCCGGAAGGGGAGCGACTTCGAAACTTATTGTGTTGCTCCCCTTAAGGGAGCTGAATCCGTTTTTGATCATTGTCCTGGGGTTTCGCAAAGCCTTCACCCCAGGCTATTATCTTTATCGCCTTCAGCGACATATCCCGAAAGCTAAGGCTTCTTCGCGAGCAACGCCTTCATCTCCGTAACCACGCTCTCGTATTTCACGTCTTCCGACAGGTTTTTTAGCTCGTGCGGGTCGTCTTCAGTTGCGTAGAGCATGCGGCCCGACTTCCCGTCGTCCCATTCGACATAGTGCCATTTTGCGGTGCGGATCGAGCGGCCGAGCGATTTGCCGAAAACGGTCACGCTGTACGCCGGACGGTCCCACGCGGCGTCGGGCTTTTTCAAAAGTGATGTAAAGCTCGCACCCGATTGACGTGCCGGTTTTGGCAATCCGCAAAGCTCGGCGAGCGTCGGATACAGATCCATCAGCTCAACCACGCGTTTACTAGACTGAGCTTTTTGATTCGGAACGGCGACGATCAGCGGAACGCGTAAACCCAACTCATACAACGAATACGCCTTTGACCACTTACCTTTTTCGCCGAGATGATAGCCGTGATCGCCAAAGAAAACGACGATCGTGTTGTCTTTGAGACCGTTTTTTTCCAGCGCATCCATCACGCGGCCGATCTGTGCGTCCATGAAGCTGGTCGAAGCCCAATATGCACGCTTCATCTCACGTGAGAGTTCCGGCGTCGATTCGCGGCCGATGAAAAGGTCGGCGTTTTTTGGCGAGATCGATATTTCCGGTGCTCCTGGTAATGCGTGCGGAGTAGTTCCAAAATCGACCGGCAGCGGGATCTTGTTGACGTCGTACATGTCAAAGAATTTCTTCGGCGCGGTCGGTGGTGAATGCGGCTTTACCAATCCGACAGCGAGGAAGAACGGCTTGTCTTTGTAGCGCTCAATATAGTCGATCGCCCTGGTCGCGGTCTTGTAATCGCCGTGCTTTTCGCCATCGCCGTCGAGGACGATGATGCGGTCGGACGCCGATTCTTTGATTCCGGCACCTTCCGCCTGAGCGGTTTCGGCTTCGTCGGGATCTGCGGGTTTCGCAGGAACTGGTTTGTAATTCGGATTGCCGCGTTCGGTGATGTTCGGATCGGGCGGCTCGCCGCCTTCGGTCCAGGAATCAGGATCGTCGATGCCGCCGTGAAATATCTTGCCCGTCCGCAGCGTTGCGTAACCGTTGTTCTTAAAATACTGCGGCAGAGTGACCGACGTCGGATCGATCTTTCGAAAATAATCGTTGTTGTTGAGAACCTTTGTCTCGGTCGGGTAACGGCCGTTCAGAAACGAAGACCGCGACGGATTGCACACCGGATATTGAGCATAAGCCCGATCGAACCGCGTCCCGCGAGCCGCTATCTTATCGACATTCGGCGTTTTTATTCCCTCGACGCCGTAGGCTCCAAGCTCGGGCCGCAGGTCGTCGGAGATCAGGAACAGCACATTAAATTTCTTCTTCTGCTTGCGCGGTTTCGCGTAGCTCGACACGGCAAAAAGTGGCAATAATGAGAGTGTGACGACAGCAGCGATGAGCTTGTGCAGCAGTATCTTCATAATGCGTCGAATAAATTGCGGAAAAACGGTTAACTTTGAGTAGAATAATCATAATCCTTTCTGCAAAAAAGTGGGAATCAATAACCAAAAATTCTGGATATTTTTGCTCTTGGCGGCTTGCTATGTTTTTTCCGGCTGCCGGGCGAAGCAAGCCGCCAAACTGACGCCCGAAACACCGCCGAATATGGTGTTTATAAAGGGCGGTACTTTTCAGATGGGCACCGAGGACGGAATGCCATTCGAGGGGCCGGTTCACAGCGTCGAGGTTTCGGGCTTTTATATCGATGAAGCCGAGGTGACGGTTGCTCAGTTTGAGGAATTTGTGAAATTGACCGGCTATAAAACCGAGGCCGAAAAATTCGGCTGGTCCGGCGTTTTCGACATGGAAACACGCGAGTGGACTCGCACCGACGGAGCCGACTGGCGGCATCCCGAAGGGCCGAAGAGTGTTGCCCAGCCGAACGAACCCGTTTGTCAGATCTCGTGGAATGACGCCAGCGAATACGCAAAGTGGGCTGGCAAGCGTCTGCCGACCGAAGCTGAATTCGAGTTCGCGGCCCGTGGCGGGCTCGTGGGTAAAAAGTACGCCTGGGGCGACGATCTGATGCCGAACGGAAAGCCGATCGCAAACTGGTGGCAGGGCACTTTCCCGGAAGATAATCTTGGGCTCGACGGTTTCATCGGCCGTGCTCCGGTGCGTTCGTTTCCCGCAAACGGCTACGGCGTTTATGACATGACCGGAAACGTCTGGGAATGGTGTGCCGATCGATTTGCGGACGATTACTATGAAACTTCGCCCAACATTATCCGCAAGGGCCCGAGAAAGGGGATGAACGAGTGATCCGCGGCGGCTCATTCCTGTGTGCCGAGAACTTTTGCTCAAACTACCGCGTCGCTGGCCGCAGCCGAGCGACACCAGATTCGGGATTGAATAATCTTGGCTTTAGATGTCTGCGGGATGTGAAATAAGAACAATATGCAATACAGAAGATTTGGCAGAACTGACTGGCAGGTGAGCGACATCGGCTATGGAATGTGGGGCATGGGCGGTTGGACGGGCTCGGACGACGAGGAATCGCTTGCGTCGCTCCAGCTTTCAGTCGATCTCGGATGCAATTTTTTTGATACGGCGTGGGTTTATGGCAACGGCCACAGTGAGGCTTTGCTTGGGAAGTTGATCCGCGCTAATCCAGACAAAAAGCTCTATACAGCGACCAAAGTTCCGCCGAAGAATATGCAGTATCCGACGCTGCCTGAATATACTCTCGACGAATGCTATCCGGCTGATCACATCGAGCATTTCCTCCACAAAAGCCTTGAAAATTCCGGGCTTGAGCGTTTTGATCTGCTGCAGATCCACACGTGGAATGACGATTGGACTGACGACGATAGCTGGTCGAATATGCTCGATTCGCTCAAACATCAGGGGCTGATCGACGCATGCGGTATTTCGATAAATCGCTGGGAGCCATGGAACGGTGTGAAGGCCGTTCGCAGCGGAAAGATCGATTCGGTGCAGGTGGTTTACAACATTTTTGACCAGAATCCGGAGGATGAGCTCTTCCCGGCGTGCGAAGAAATGGACGTTGCGGTGATCGCCCGCGTGCCATTTGACGAAGGCAGCCTGACCGGAACGATGACGATCGACACGACTTTTCCCGACGGCGATTTTCGCAATAATTACTTCTCTGCCGACAAGATCGGCCCGATCATTGAGCACGTCGAGGCTCTAAAGCCGCTTGTTCCGGACGATTCAACATTGCCGGAAATGTCGCTGCGATTTATTCTCAGCCATCCGGCGGTGAGCACGATCATTCCTGGAATGAGAAAGCCGCAAAACGTCCGTGCGAATATTGCGGCGAGTGATCTCGGAGGGCTTTCAGTCGAAATGCTCGACAAATTGCGGCCGCATCGATGGGTCAGAAAAGAGCGTCCGTAACCGCCAAAACACAACAAATATGTAGCGAAAAAGTTACGCGGTTAACCAAAAGTATTGACAGAAACGGCAAAAGTGATATACCTTAGTGGTCTCATTTAGCAACTAAAGTTTTTTGGTAAAAATACATCAGTAGAAAGTGGAGGGCTTTTCGATGAAACCGCTGCGTCTCTTTTCTTTTTGGGTTGTTGTTTTTGTCATTGCTGTCACGGCGTCTGGAACGCTGCTCGCAAACAACTCATATCACTCAGGTTCCGACTTCCCTGAGATTCGGATCGTAAAAACACCGGTCGATGGCGGCATTAAGGAAGACATTGCCGCGAAATATCAGATCCGTTATGACCGTTGGAAGGCAGAACTGCTCGCCACCGACTTTGGACGGGAACAGTGGGATAAATATGCGAATAACAAGCAATTCATCCTGACCATCACGATCTCGAACAAGAAAGGAAAAGGTGCCGGAACCGACAAATATCTTTGGGACGAGGCCGGAAATTTTGTCGGAGCGACGATCACGCTTGGCGACGAATTGAACGAGGGCTACCCGAATCCGATCTACTATCCCGTGATGAATTCGCTCTCGGCAAACGAGACCTCTTATTCGATCAGCGGCAAGATCCTTGCTGCAGCGAAAATGTCGCACGAGTTTGGCCACGTTAATCAGACAGCAAACGCAAACCGCACGTTCATGCAGCTGCAGAATTCGCTGATGCCGGTTTACACGTCGATCTTCCTGAAAAATGGTCGTAACACCGGCGACAAAAAACTCGTCGATCTGGCCCAGCAAATGGGCGGCACACCTGTCGAGATATGGGAAAGCCGTGAATACTGGAGCGAGGTAAACGCTCTTCGCTATTTAAATGAACGTATCAGCAAAGAGGAATATCACTGCTTTGTCTTCAACAAGATCAAGCAGAATATCGAAACCTACGCCAAGGAATATGAGCACCGTTTCGATGATCAAACTGAGTTTTCAAACTCACCCTGCTGGAAATAACAACCCTTGTTATTTGGAAAAAGCTGCCGCGACAGATGTCGTTCGGCAGCTTCTTTTTTGTTTGTTCACACCCTAACGAAGCAAAGCCATCGCACTCCAAAGCGTAGCGGCCTGGCCGTGAAGATCGCCGGTCGCACGTCCGCGATCCATATAATATTCAAGCGTAAAGCCCTTGTTCGTGCCGATGCAGACATCGGTCACGTTACCATCAGCATTAACATGTTTTGCCAGCCCAAGCCAGGCTTTTCTTGCCGCCGGGCCATAGATCTTTTTGTCAAGCCAGCCCTGTTTTACACCGGTTACAAAAGCAAACGTAAACATTCCGGTTCCAGATGTTTCAACCCACGATTCAGGCTTATCAAGGAGCTGTCGCCACAGGCCGTCCTCTGCCTGATATTTCAATAGTGACGACATCATTAGGTTGTAGCCTTTAACGATCCGGGGCCGCAGCGGATGATTCTTGGGCATTGAAAGAAGCAATTCCGACATTCCGGCCGCCTGCCAGCCATTTCCTCGTCCCCAATAAAACTGGGCGTCGGGTGCGTGAAAGAATAATCCATTCGGCTGCTGCAGCTTATCAAGATAAGCGACCATCGTTTTTGCGGCCCGGTCGAGATATACCTTTTCGCCCGTTGCCCGATAGGCCTGGATCTGGACCGCGGTGATCATATACATATCGTCGATCCAGTAGCGAGCTTCATGCGTTATGCCGTCATCAGTAGGCTTCATCCATTGCTTTCGGGCGAGATCGACGCCAAAGGTCAGAAACGGCTCCTCCTTGGTCTGCAAAAAGATCTCGAGTGGAACTATCCCGATAACACGATAATCGACGTGTTCGGCTGGATTTATGTTTTTCGCACCCTCCGGAGTCAGGAACCTTTCAAATTTATTTTTAAGCCTCAGCTGCAGGTCCTTGTCTTTGATATATTTGGCAACGTTCAATGCTCCGTACCAAGTACATACCTCGGGATAGATCAAAAACTGCCTCTTGCCGCTTTCGAATTCGAAGCTGCGTTTCACCCAATTCTCACTTAGTAATTTGCCGACCTCTTTTGGCGAACTGCCCTTTGGCCAGTTGCCGAAATACTCCGACTGAGCATTGATCGGCACGGCGGACAGCACGAGGGCAACAATGATTGACGACAAAACGAGCTTTAGTCTGTTCATTTCAGGATCCTTAAATTAAAGTCGAACGTTTGTTTTCGAGCCGCGAAACGGCCCGGATAATCGGTTAACCGGAGAGTTTTTGGAATTCTATCAGAATGCCTTCGATTTGTGAACCAAAATCGTCCCGCTTGTTTAAACGTAGCCATTCGGATGCCTCTGCTTCCAGTCCCAGGCTGTTTGAATGATCGATCCGATATCGGTGTATTTAGGCTTCCACCCAAGCACCGCCAGAGCTTTCGACGCGTCGGCAATCAGGTGCGAAGGGTCGCCGGCTCGCCGCGGCTCCATGCGTGCATCGATCGGCTTCCCTGTGACCTTTCGGGCAGCCTCGATCACTTCCAACACCGAAAATCCAACCCCGTTGCCGAGATTGATATGGGTGGAGTCGCCGCCGTCGCTCAGCAGATCGAGAGCTTTGATGTGAGCATCGCCGAGATCGGCAACGTGGATATAATCTCGCACACACGTCCCGTCGGGCGTCTCGTAATCGGAGCCGAAAACAGAGACGAACGGCAGTGAGCCATCCGCGGCGTTCAGGACGTTCGGTATCAAATGCGTTTCCGGATCGTGATGTTCTCCACAGTGTTCGGTCGCACCTGACGCGTTGAAATATCTGAGTGCGACAAATTTTAGTCCGTAAGCCGCGTCATATGATTCCAATATCCGCTCGGTCATAAATTTTGACCAGCCGTACGGATTCACGGGTTTCTGCGGATGCGTTTCGTCGATCGGGATTCGAACGGGATCGCCGTACGTCGCGCATGTCGATGAGAATACAAATCTCTTGACGCCGCATTCGATCAGCGTATTAAGCAACTCGTTGGTTCGAACCGTGTTGTTGCCGAAATATTTCGCGGGGTCTGTGACCGATTCGCCGACGTATGCATAGGCAGCAAAATGCACGCAGGCGTCAACGCCGTGATCGGCGATGATCGTTTTCACAAGCTCACGATCGCCGACATCGCCCTGATAGAAAGGCACATCGGACGCGACCGATTCGCGATGGCCGTAGACGAGATTGTCGAGCACGACCACAGCTCGGCCGAGCGATCGGAGCAATTCCACCGTCGCGCTGCCAATATATCCCGCACCACCTGTCACCAAAACCGACATCAGATATCACTCCCAAAACTAAAGTTCATGTGGCCAAACCTAACGGCTCCGACAGACGAGCCCGAGAAAATGTATGGCCGATGGCCAGTTCGCTCTTCGTATTCGTCGGCTACCCATTTCACCTCGGGATCCGCTCCCTTGCGACCAAGGACGGCGACCGTTCCGCCACTGCCGCCGCCGGTTATCTTTGCGCCGAACAAATTCGGTGATCGGCGAACCAACTCGACGAGCAGATCAGTCCCCTCGGTGCCTAAACCACAAGCCGAATAACTGTCGTGCGATGCGTACATCAATTTGCCCAGCTTTTCGAGGTTCGGTTCGACCGCGACGAGCAATTTTGCAAATTCGTTGACCCGCGAATTTTCGTATATCGGGTGCTTCGCCGGGCAAAAAACCGAGTATGTTTTGTCTGGCGAAACCTTTGTAACCGTGTCCGTGATGCCGCCGAATGTTGCCAAAAACTCTTTTCCCGAAATGGTCTGTGGCAGCTTTGTTGCAAATCGTTGCTCAAATTCCTCGGGCGTGATGTTTGCGAGATAGCCGTTCCATTCAGGATCGTCGATCTCTACGACACCGTCGGAAACCTGCTTCACGTTCAACCCCACAGCTTCGGCAATCATTCGGTAGCCAATGAAAGCTCCCGTCCGCACCGAACCATAATCACCGCCACTCACCGAGTGCCGAATACCTGAATCGATACCCCAAAATTCGATCTCGTCAGGGATCGCAACACTATCTTTGACCTCGGCTGGCTGGCAGACCATCGACAAAAACCTGTCCGTCTCACCGGCTGCGGACGTCATCTGGTCCATGATACCGCAAGGAGCCCCGACGACGAGATTCTCGATCTTCTGACAAAGTATTGCGAGCTCTCGCGAGTTTAATTTGATGTCAAAAGCCGCCGCGATCGCCGTCATCGAAGCAACCTCGATCGCCGCCGACGAACTAACACCCTTGCCTTCAGGCACTTGCGAATCGAGCAGAATACTTACTCCTTCGCGAAACCTGACGCCTTTTTCCCGCATCAGCACGATCAACGCTCCGGCGATATACGCCGACCAACTGTCCGAGGCGTTTTTATTAAAATATTCCCTTGCGGCGGGATATCCTATCGGCTCATCGGCGGAAAACAGATCACCGAGCGGCATTTCAAACTCGTGTGTTCGCGACGTTTCCTTACCAAGGCTTCGAATTCGCACGATCGGTTCGCCCCCTTTTTGTATTGCCGCAAATGCCGCTTCAGCGATCGGCATTTCGAGAACGAGCGAACCGGAATAATCGGCAATTCCTCCCATCACATCGAGCCGGCCGGGAGCCCTCGTGATGATGACTTTATCGCCACAATCGAAAAACGCGCGATTTGCTCGCAGCGTTTCCTTGAACACGGCGAGGTCTGTTGATTTTTCGATTTTTGCCGGCTTCGTCAGCATCCTTCAATTTCCAGGCGTAAATTCTGCTCTATCTGCTCGCGAATTCCCCCATTCGCATATCCGACCCACGCAACGTCCGGTTCGACACCGAGTTTCGCGGTGAGTTGTTTTCCATTTTCGTCGGTTACGATCACGCCGAGTTTGCGGGCGATTAGCTCGGTACACAGATCATATGGATGACAGCAAAGTCCGAGATCCGCTCCTTCTTTTTTAAACAATGGCCGCAAGTCCGCAACAAATCGATCGTGCCCAGCCATCAACTCATAAAGCTGGCCACCGGTTGAAATGTATTGGTCCTCAAAACACTGAGCTTTGCCCGGTTGAACCTCGCCGAGAGCTGACTTTACAACATTCTCGTAAATTTGCGTCGGCTCGACCCCAACTCCCGGAATAAACCGCGAGATGCTGGCAAATCCGTGTGCGATCGACGTGTTAATCGAAGGTTTTAATGTAAGCTTTGTCGTTTCACCAGTTATCCGGTTGTACCTTTCGGCGCTCGCTCCTTCCCCGCGAAACGCCCACATAGCGTCCGAAAGATGCTGCTTTACGAGCGGTATCTCGGTTTGGATCGCAAATTCAATGTCAGCGAGATTCGTGTTCGGCCCATTGTTCGGAGCAACGCCGGTCAATATCCACGCGCTTCGTTTCTGGAACATCAATCCGCGTGTTCCGTCTATCGGATCGACGATTATCCGCCATTTTGCGTCCGCCTCGTCCGTACCGTGCGGCAGAACGATCTGCCCGGTTTCGAGGCCTTCCGCTATCAAGACTACGGATGTCTTCGAGGCGATCTCTTTTTCAACAAACTCGACTATCAACTCCTCACTGACCTGGTCAACTGCATAGATCGTATCGCCTTCGTCTTCACGAGCAACCGCCGCCATGCTCTCGATCGCAGTGCGTTCGCACGCGTCGACGACGACGGAACGGATCTGCTCGTGGAGCTTCTTTAATATTGGCAGAAAATCGCCGATCTCCATATTTAACCGATTAACTATGTTTGTAATGGACATTCCCAGCCGCACGAAGTTCAGCCGCTTTTTCTTCAGGTGAAGTGTCGCTCAGGAAATTTCCGCCGCCGATCTCGGGCCCGGCGAGATACTTGAGCAGATTTGGCTTTCGGAGCGGCGGATGAAACTCGATGTGGAAATGAAATCCACGATGATCACCGCCATCCGTCGGAGCATTGTGCAGCGGCATCACATACGGAAACGACATGTTCCAAAGGTTGTCATATCGCACCAAAACCGCCTTCAAAGCCTCGGCAAACCCCTCAACCTCGCGCTCATCCAGATCAGCCACGCTACGACAAGAACGCTTTGGAGCCACGTAAACCTCATAAGCATACCGGGCAAAATAAGGCATGAATGCTATCGCCGTCTCATTCTCAAAAATGATCCGCCGTCCGTCTTTCTGCTCAGATTCGATTATATCGGCAAAAAGCACGCGGCCCGTTTCGTTCAAGTGTCGCTCCGCCGCTTTTGCTTCGGTCTCGATCGTTTTGAAGACAAAATTTGTCCCATAGATCTGCCCGTGCGGATGCGGATTTGAAACACCGACCGCTTCGCCCTTGTTTTCGAATATCAAAACGTGATTTATCTCGTCGCGACCGCCGAGATCAGTGTATTCACGCTGCCAGGCCACGATGACCTGTTCGACCGCGTTCTGTTCCATTTCCGCAAGCGAAAGACTGTGATTCGGGCTATAGCAGATCACCCGCGCGAGGCCGTTTGCCGGACGGTTTTTGTATATACCAACAGGCGTTTCGAGTTCCGTCGGAGCTTTCTGTCCAACGCTCGGCAGATCGTTATCGAAAACAAAAACGCTCTTGTAATCGTCGTTATGAACGCCGCCGACACGCTCGTTTCGTGGGCAGAGATAGCAATCTTCGACGTATTCCGGCGCGTTTTGCACGCCGCTCTCAAGCATCTCGCCGCTCCACGGCCTGTTCTGCCGATGTGCCGCAACGATCACCCATTCCTCACGAAGCGGATGCCAACGCTCTTCCCAAATGCCGCTCACGCTGAAACCCTCGCCGCCTGCCGCTGCCGCAAAAGCTGATCTGCGACCACACCGATCAGGATAACCGCACCCATGACCGCGAAATTGAGCGAACTCGGAATTCCGAGCAGATTGACCAGATTTTGCAGAACTTGCAGCAACGCAGTGCCGATCAGAATGCCAACGATCGAACCTTCACCCCCGCGAAGCGAGCATCCGCCGAGAACTGCAGCAGCGATGCCGTAGAGTTCATAAAAATTGCCGTGAGACGATGGTGAAACTGAATTGGTGTAAAACGCCAGCAAAATACCCGCGATCGAGGTCAAAAAGGCACACAGCACATATGCGCTGGCGATGACCATATTCGAGTTAATACCCGAATATCTCGCGGCCGTTTCATTCCGTCCAACTGCAAACAAATACCGTCCAAAGATTGACCGGTGCAGCACGACCCACGCCACAACACTGATGCCGATCAAGATGATAAACGGCGTTGGAATGCCCGCTACGCTGCCCGTCGCCATGCTCTGGAGCGTCTCAAATCCGCTCGCGGCACCGAAGCCTTTCGTCTCGTCACTTGCCACAAATCTGGCCAAGCCGCGATAAAACAGCAATCCGCAAAGCGTCACAATGAACGGCTGGATCTTGACCTTGGTAATGAGGAAACCGTTGAAAACACCGAGCGACGTCGTGATCGCAATGACCAAAAACACCGCCGCTATCGCCGGCAGATGCCACTCGACGAGAAAGATCGAGAGCAGAACCCCGAGCAAAGCGAAAACCGACCCGACCGACAGATCGATGCCGCCCGTGATCACCACTAGACCGAGCCCGATACTGAAAATCCCATAGATCCCTATCAACCGTGCCAAATTCTGTAAATTCACGCCCGAGATAAAGCTCGGGTTCAGGATCGCAAGCACAATGCAAAGAACGACCAGCAGTACAAATGTTCCTAGTTCTTTTCTCATCTCTTAGTGGCTATTTATGCCCGACCGCAAGCCGCATTATCGCTTCCTCGTTCGCTTCATCGCGGTCAAGAATTCCGGTGATCGAGCCCTCGTGCATTACGGCGACGCGGTCGCTTTCGCCGATGACCTCTTCCATATCGCTTGAGATCATAACGATCGCAACGCCGCTTTTGGCAAGGTCGCTCATAAGTTGATAGATCTCAGATTTCGCTCCAACATCGATCCCGCGGGTCGGTTCGTCAAAAATCAAAAGCTTCGGCTCAAGCGAAAGCCACTTTGCCAACACGACCTTCTGCTGATTGCCGCCGCTCAGATTTGCGGCTTTTGATTCTACGGACGGGGCTTTGACGTTGAGGCGTTCGCACATCTCTTTCGCCTTCGCGGTTTCGGCGGTTTTACTAACCAGGCCGCTCGACGAATACCGCGACAGAGCCGGCAATGTGATGTTCTCGCGAATTGGTATGTCCAAAATAAGGCCGGAATTGCGGCGGTCCTCGGGGATCAGAAATATACCGTTTCGGATAGCGTCGGTTGCGGAATTAATCCGAATTGCCTTTCCATCGATCGTCACCGTACCCGAAACCGGAACCTCAACGCCGAATATCGCCTGTGCGGCATCCGAACGCCCGGCTCCAACGAGTCCGGCGAACCCAAGGATCTCGCCCTTCCGGACATCAAACGATATAGCATGATTTGGATAACGCCGCGTCCGCAAGTCCTTGACCGTGATCGAATCACTCGCATCGCTGCCGCTTTGTTCGCGATCTTGGCGAACGATGTCGCGGCCGACCATGAGCTTTACGATCGCGTCGTGATTGATCTCGTCGTACTCCAATACGCCTGCGTTTTTACCATCACGCAGAACGACAACGCGGTCGGCGATCTCTTTAATTTCACCGAGCCGGTGTGAAATGTATATGATGCTAACGCCCTGATTCCGCAGGTCTTTGATCACTTCGAGCAGGCGTTCGGTCTCGGTCAAGGTCAGGCTCGATGTCGGCTCATCCATTATCAGAATGCGGGCGTTTAGCGACAGAGCTTTCGCCAGTTCGACCATTTGCTGCTGGGCGATCGAGAGTTCGCTGAGACGCGTTTTGCCGGGGATATCGAGGCCGAGACGTTTTAGAAAGACCTCGGCGTCTGCATTCAATTTTGCACGATCGACCAGGAATCCGAACTGCTTCGGCTCGCGGCCGAGATAGACATTTTCGGCAGCGGTCAGGTTGTCGAGAACGTTGAGTTCCTGATGCACAAACCCGATTCCGTGCACACTGGCGTCCGAAACCGACCTGATCGAAACTTCTTTCCCATCAACAAATATCTGCCCGTCATCAGGCTGATAAACGCCGCCGAGGATCTTCATCAGAGTCGATTTCCCCGCTCCATTCTCACCAGCCAAAGCCACAACCTCGCCCGCACCGATCGCAAAATCTACGCCACCAAGCGCGATCACGCCCGGAAAGCGTTTGCCGATGCCTTTCATCTCTAGAATTGGCGTGGTCATAAATCAATTAAACAACGGATTGACGCAGATTAGCACGGATTGGGAAAAGTTTTCTCAAGAATGAGGGATTTTCTGCTCTTTTTGCCTTTCCGTGTGAATCCGCGTCAATCCGATGTTTCGCTGCCTCCGTTCAAGCCCAATAATTCCGATCGAGTGAACGATAGTTTATCGCCTCGCTAATGTGGCCCGGCTGAATACTTTCACTGCCTTCGAGATCGGCGATCGTTCGCGACACTTTTAGTATTCTGTCGTGAGCCCGAGCGGAAAGTCCTTGACGCGACATCGCTCGCTCAAGCAATTCCTCGCTCTGCGCGTCGAGTTCACAAAATTTACGTATCTGCTTTGGCGACATTGCTGAATTCGAATAAACCCCGTCGCCGCGGAGCCTTGCGATCTGTACCTCACGGGCAGTATTCACCCGTTCGCGGATGGTTGCGGAGCTGTCGCATTCCTCGACCGTTCGCCCGCGCAGCTCGTTGAACTTCACAGCCGGAACGTCGATGTGAATGTCGATCCTATCCATCAGCGGCCCGGAAATTTTGCCGACATAACGCTGGATCTGCATCGGCGAACATTTGCATTCACGCGACGAGCCAAAATAACCGCAAGGGCACGGATTCATCGAGGCGACGAGGGTGAAATTTGACGGAAATGTTAGCGAAGTCGCAGCCCGCGAAATAGTTACGGTCTTGTCCTCCATCGGCTGCCGCAGGACTTCGAGGACGCTGCGGTCGAATTCGGGTAGCTCGTCGAGAAACAATACGCCAAGATGCGCGAGCGAAACGTCGCCTGGTTTAGGGATCGAACCGCCCCCGATCAGTCCGGCCTGAGAGACCGTATGATGCGGTGATTTGAACGGCCGTTCGACGATGAGCCCGGATTTTCCGGTAAGTCCGGCGACCGAATGGATCTTTGTGATCTCGATCGCCTCTTCAAACTCCAGCGGCGGCAGGATCGTCGGCAGACGCTTCGCGAGCATCGTCTTTCCCGATCCGGGCGGGCCGATAAATAAGATGTTGTGCCCGCCTGCACTCGCTATTTCCAAAGCTCGCTTCGCCGATTGCTGGCCTCTGACCTCGTTAAAATCGACCGCATATCGATTCTCACGGGACTTGAGCTCAGAAAGATCGAGCTTCATCGGCGGAACTCGCGTCGGTTTGCCGGTCATCAGTTCGTGGGTCAGATCGGCTGCGGTTCGCAGGTCTTTAACCGGGTAAACATTTATTCCCTTTACAACCGCGGCCTCGGGAGCGTTTTCTTCGGGCAGCAAAACGTGCTTCACGCCGACCTCACGGGCTTTTAGGGCGATAGACAAGGCACCGCGAACCGGTCGAACCCGCCCATCCAGCGACAGCTCGCCGACGCTCAAAATTCCCTCAACACTCTCGATCGCGAGATCGCCGTTTGCCCCAAGTATTCCCAAGGCCATCGGCAGATCGAACGCCGCACCTTCCTTCTTAACATCGGCGGGCGCGAGATTTATCGTCGTTTTGTGAAACGGGAAAAAGTATTTGCTGTTGGTGATCGCGGCGCGAACCCGTTCCTTCGATTCGCGTATCGCTGTGTCGGGCAAACCAACGATCGTAAACGGCGGCGGACCTTCGCCGCCCTGGGCGACCGGCTGCAAGTTCACCTCGATATCTACGATCAACGCATCGATACCGTAAACGCATGCCGATTGCGACAGGAAGAGCATAATATGAGCAAATTTGGAACTATCGAAGTCTAGCGTATTTCCCTGAAAAAATAAAAGATATCGCACCCATTTGGCGTTTTAGGCGTGTACAACCTCGAAGCTCAAACGCGCGTCAAAAATTCACTGATCGTTTGGCGAATTTTCGTATCTTTTTGTGTCGTGATGTGATTATAATCTTCTCACGACCCCATTTCTTCTCGGCTTTTTTGTTCTCACGTTCGAAGAAAAGTTGTATGAAACGGTTTATCTCGGCTCTCGCCTTCT
Source organism: Pyrinomonadaceae bacterium (assembly GCA_047600985.1). Lineage (GTDB taxonomy): Bacteria > Acidobacteriota > Blastocatellia > Pyrinomonadales > Pyrinomonadaceae > OLB17. The sequence continues at coordinate 2,988,934 of JASGKA010000002.1, forward strand.
GTACATTTCTTTTGGTTGTTTTAGGGTTTATCTTGTTCCCGCGCGCGGAAGCGAAGATCGATCCGCTTCGGGCGTTTCTCGACCAACCGGCTCCGCATCCGCCAAACCCCTTGGTTAAGACCAGAATGCCGCCCTACGGAAATATGGCGAACATGAGCGTTTATGACCGCGAGGAAATGAAGCCTCCGGCTGACGACGCACCGATCGAGGTCCTTATCAGCTACTGGTCAACCCGTGCTGTGAACTATTCGAAGGAACGTCACATGCCGCGACCGAGCGATGCGGTTTTGGAGCGATTCTACGCCGAAATAGCCAAAGATGCCCGCGTTCTGCCGCGGCTGCTGTATGCTTTGCCGGATGATGGACGCACTGCGGAACTCGCACAGCAGATCTACGAACGTGAGGGAACCGGCGGAGTTTTTGCGAAAGGCCAGAGGAATCAAATAAAGGAGTGGCTGATCAATAATTCGCCCAGCTACAGCGGAGATCTTGTCCGGCGTGCATCGTCCGTTCGCGAAGACGGCGAATATCTCACCAACCACGAGGATCTGCTCGCTCTAACGCGGATCGATTACGCTCAGGCGAAACCGATCATCGACCGCCTTTACAGCGACAGTTCGCAAAAGGTGCCACAGGTGCTGGCAAAATGGGCTCGATATCGACACGCCCTACAAACTGATTCGACTTCCGATATAGATACATACCGCGATGAGCTAAAAGCCGTCGTCGAAGACAAGACTGCAACTCCCGCGATGCGTGACCTCGCAATGGATGCGATCGCTCGCGAAAAGTCGTGGCCCGGCCGCGACGATTGGTATTATTCGCTGCTCGGCGACGAAACGCTCGCGGACCTCCGCGTCAACGGCCGCTCGTTCACCGGCCTGACGACGATGCTGCTGATGTCGCCCGACGACAAGTACGTCGACAAAATGCTCGAACTCGCTCGCAGTGAAAATAAAACGGTCCGTGCCGCCGCAGTCAGAAACCTGACGATAAGACTGAATACGCGAAATCCTGAAATATTGCGAGCCCTTCTTCCGTGGCTCGACGATCCGAAATGGGTTCCGGATTATAACGGATATCGATCCTCGTACATCAATATGCTGGCTTCGCAGCCATTTCCCGAAGCCGTGCCTGGCCTGATCAGGCTCATAGACGAACAAGCCGACGTTGCGTCTCGTCAGAATGCGAATAATGCGGCCAACCGCCCCATCGCGACCACGGCTAACACCGCCTCAAATGCTGCAAGCGCAGTCGCGAACGCAGCTGCGAGCGCGGCTGCGGACGCAATGGCTCGGGCCGCTCGAATGATCGAGGATCAACAACGATTCCCGTACCGAAACGCTGCTATCGAGGCTCTCGCCCGGCAGAAGGATTCGCGGGCGGTCCCTACCTTCCGTCGTCTCTTGAACGAGATCGATTTATATGGACGAACTCGTGTTGTGAACGCAATACTCGAATGTAATGGATTCACGCTCCAGGAACAGCTCGACGGGCTCGAAACCGCTGCCAAAAGCGTAAAGATCCAGATGGATGCCGAGGAGATGCGAAACGATCCTACACTGGCGAATACCGCTGCCAACGCTGTTGCCATCGTGGGGTCAGGCAATCGAGCTTACAAACCAGCCTCAATTGACGATTTTGAGGTGATGCAGATCACCAGGCCGCAGCCGATATCCCCTGAACAACTCCGCGGCTTTATCGGCCAAGGGTTATTGCAGCGTCCGGAGATCTCAGACGAACTCGCCGAAGCACTCGTTGACAAGATCGAGGCCGTCGAACCGAAGGAGCCCGCAATTGCCGCGGCGTACCGCCGGATGATCCTGAACTGGAACAATTCAGCCATAAACAAGCTGCTGCTTCGTGATCTCAAACGCGGGATCGCCGACGTGTCCGTGATGAACCGGCTGATCGCCCAGCGAGCGGAGTTGCGGGAAAAACATTCGGCGGAACTCATTGACCTTCGTAGGGGAAAGGGGGCTGCTGCCGGATTCGCTTCGTGCATGTTCGAGAGCCGCGACGAAAACGTTCTCCTGATGGAGTCAGATGATGAATACGCTAAGATCGCTCTGCTCGGCTGTGCACGTCTGATCCGAGCGCCGCTTCCCGTTCTGAAAGTAGCAGCCGAATTGCGATCGCAGAACGCTTTGCTCAAGCTTGCTGCGGAGCGTTATCTGGAATCCGAAGATTCCCGCGAATCGCGAGATATCGTCCGAGCGGCTCCGGCCTGATGAGATCAGGATATCAGGTGCCCGCAGCTGCTTTACGCCGGAAAACGCGAGATCACCGGTTAACGACTACCTGGAACCGATCTTTCGAAGCATCGGCATGCCGGTCGCGTATTCACCCTGCCCACCTGGTGCAAATGTTGACGAGCTCGACAAGGTCCAGAAGCTGCTTGTCACCGAGATCAAGAAAGACACAGAACTCGCGGGCGTCTATTCGTTTGACGGAAATCATATTCGCGTTTACAGGGACAAGGCGATGTTTAGCTGGGACGAGGATGATTCCAGGTATCGCGAACGTAGGCTGGAGAAAGCCGAGCTCGAATATTTTCAGTCGTTCCTTGTCCGCAACGACGCCGACGACGCTCCGCCATTCATGCCCTGCACGGCTCCGTATTGTCCCGCAAAAGAGCTGTTGATGATCGACCGCAAAGGCGGTCGGCGAGTTTATTTCAACAACAACTACGATACCGACGAGGTCGAGTTTGCGGCCGGATTGACCGACATTTTCAAAAAATGGCGCGAGCAGCCCTCAGTTCTCAAATACGCTCTGAGCCGTGACGTTCCCGGCCTGGAAGTCGTGTTTGCCTCCGACGACGTGCGGGCTGAAACCGTTTGGAAAGGAGCGGGTGACGACATTCGGATCGCGGGCTATATTCCGTCCGTAAGGAAGGATGTTAATGGCCGGCTTAACGCTTTGAATGAAGAGGAAAGTGACGAGGCAGAGGTCGACTACGAAGCTCTGGACAAGAAAAGGACTGAGCTGTACGAAAAGACCCTCTACGAAGGCTACAGCTGGTACAAGATCGTGAATGGAAACGCCGAGACCGGTGTGGCCAAACCACCGCAGATCGACATTATTCCGATACGCGACGCCCATGCGATACAGCCGACCGAAGATCAGTGGAAGGCCCGAACATCCTCGACCGAGATACGGGCATCGGAGAACGGGCTTTTCAAATTAGTTCGCGGGCAGTTCGTTCGCATACGCGAGGGATCGTATAGTTCGCCGCTCATTTCGCCCGACGGGCGTTGGGTACTGGTTTCGAAAGACGACGAAGGTATTGGTTCGCTGGTTCGCGTGGATCTCACCACGAATAAAGAGCAAGCCATCAGTACCGGCCCGGAGCAGTACTATATACCCGCGGCATATGTACCGTTCCTGTCGCGGGCATTGATCGCCGAAGACCTTGAGCGGTACAGCGATGAGGAGAACTACCGCGGCGAAGACCTGGAAGCGGTATCAGACGACCCGCCGAGCAGCTCTATGCGTCTCGTCGATCTGCTGACGGGCAAGATCTTTCCCATCACGGGTGAGGTAAGGCCGCTCTATCAACAGAGCTTTCGCCCGCTGCAGTCGACCTCAAAACCGAACGAATTCTGGGCCGCGATCCCGAACAGCGAAAAGAACGAAACTCTTGTCGGCATCTACAATGCGAAAACGCTCACATTCACACAAAATCTGAGGATCCCGAAGATCCGCTTCAACAGCATGCAAATGTGGGCCGACGAAGCCGCACGGAGGATATACTTCGTCTATCGCGGCCACGTGCTTACGCTTCCGCTGCCGCCAGAAGGCGGAAATGGGAAAAGTGTCCCAAATTTATAAAGGGTTTTTGCGAATGGGACGATTTTTAGCCGCAACCTTATGTATATCAGTAATTAGACCGTCCCACTTTGCGCACAAAAGTGGGACGCCGTTATCGCAGGTTGCTTTTTCTAAGGAATTCAGGTGTAATATTTGTTTGCTCTTAGGAGCAAGATCTTTGCCGAAGAGGAGGTGAGTACATAAATGGCATTTATTTCAGTAAACAATAACGAATCGATCGAGTCGGCACTTCGCCGGTTCAAGAGAAAGGTTATCAGCGAAGAGATCATCAAAGATCTCAAGAAACACGCTCACTTCATCCCGCCGGGTCAGAAGGCGAAATTGAAATCGGTAAATGCGCGTAAGCGTAACCGCCGACGTTTCCGTCAGCAGCGTCCGATGGGCGGCGGCACCGGAACCGGTCCGGGAGCGTCGCGTCCACCGATGGGACAAGGCAACCGATAGTGTTTTAGTCAGAACCGGGAGTGGTAGCGACCGGGTTCCCGCGTATTTGATACGTTAGAGAACCCAGTCGCTACCGCTCCCGGTTCTGACTTTTTATGACAAGACCACGCATTTTACTTACCAACGACGACGGCTATCATGCTGATGGCATTTTGGCGCTTGAGGCCGCTTTGAGTGCGATCGGCGACGTTTACGTTGTCGCTCCGGAATCGGAGATGAGCGGGGCTTCGCACAGCTTGACGCTGGCGCGGCCGCTGCGGATCAGGCATCGCGGTGAGCGGCACTGGACGGTTGACGGCACGCCGACCGATTGCGTAACGCTTGCTTTGAACCAGATCTTGCCGGCCGACGAAATGCCGCACATCTGCTGCTCCGGTATCAATCACGGCGGCAATCTCGGCGACGATGCAACGTATTCCGGCACGATCGCGGGAGCGTTAGAGGCAACGATACTCGGCGTTCCGGGCCTAGCATTCAGCCTGGCCGTCTATCGCGAACAGGATTTTACCGAGGCTGCAAAGGTCGCCGGTGAGGTCACCCGCAAAGCTCTGAGCGAAGGCATTCCAAAAGGAACGCTGCTCAACGTCAACGTCCCGAAAGGCATTCCGAAAGGCATTCGCATCACGAAACAGGGCTTCAAAGACGCCCGGCCGATCATCACCGAGCATCTCGACCCGCGCGGCAAGCTCTACTACTGGATCGGCGAGCTTCGCGAGGGCTTTCATGCCGAAGGCGGAACAGATTTTGAAGCGATCGACGAAGGCTACGTTTCGGTCACGCCGATGCGGAGCGATCTGACGAACCATTCGGTTTTGGAAACCCTGCAAACCTGGAACACCAATTGATGAGTGCCGCCTCAAGGCCAAATCTAACCGACGAAATGACCATGCCGCGACTGCGGATGGTCGATAAACTTCGCGACGAATACAAGATCGCCGACGAACGCGTGCTCGAAGTTATGTCGCGTTTGCCGCGTCACCGCTTCGTTCCGGAAGCGATAAAATCACAGGCATATCGCGACAACGCACTGCCGATCGCCGGCGGTCAGACGATCTCACAGCCGTACATTGTCGCTCGAATGTCGAGCTTGCTCGAGCTGACCGGCACCGAAAAAGTGCTTGAGATCGGAGCTGGTTCCGGATATCAAACCGCGATCCTCGCCTCGCTCGCCCGCAAAGTGTTCGCCATCGAACGCCTTCCAAACCTCGCCGCAGAATCCAATTCACGTCTGCAAATGCTTGGATTTCGTAACTTTACGCTCAAGGCAGGCGACGGAACCAACGGTTGGGACGCGTATATGCCCTACGACGCGATACTCGTCGCCGCGGGCGGTCCGGAAATACCCGAACCACTTGTCAAACAACTCAAGGTCGGCGGAAAAATCGTAATTCCCGTCGGCGAAGACCGCCAATCGCAGATGCTCATCCGTGTCACCCGTAAGGAAAACGGATCGACGATCGAGAATTTCGGCCCGTGCGCTTTTGTACCGCTAATAGGCGAATTTGGCTGGAACGGATAGAATATACAGGTCTGGGTTTTCGGTTTTGGGTTTTGGGTTTTGGGTTTTGTTCACACTGCCCACTTCCGCAGCCCACTTTTAACTTTTTATGGATTCGATCGTCGAACTTCTCCACAGCATTAGAGAATTTCTCAATCCCGCTCACCTGATCAATTACATGCTCGACCTGCTCGGCGTGTATGTGTATTTCGGGCTGTTTTTTATTATTTTTGCCGAAACAGGGCTCGCGGTTGGCTTTTTCCTGCCGGGCGATTCCTTGCTCGTTGTCTCCGGCCTGATGGCCCGGACGTTGCCGGATAAGCTCAATGTTATTTACGTTTTGCTCGCCTTTTTCGCGGGTTCGGTGATCGGCGACAGCACTGGTTACTGGACGGGCCGCGTGATGGGGAAAACGCTCTTTACGCGTGAAGATTCGTGGGTTTTTAAGCCGAGCCGCGTACAAAAAGCTCATCAGTTTTTTGAAAAATACGGACCGAAAACGGTTATCCTTGCCCGCTTCGTGCCGATCGTCCGCACATTTGCCCCGATCGTCGTTGGGGCCGCGGAGATGCCGTATTCGAAGTTCCTGCCGTACAGCATAGCTGGCGGTGCTCTGTGGATATCGAGCATGGTCCTCGCCGGATATTTCGTCGGCCGCCTGATCGAGGAAACATTCCACATCAGCCTGCAGGACCACATTGAGAAGGTCGTGATCGTGGTCGTGTTCCTCTCGCTGCTGCCGCCGATCATCGAGTTCCTGAAGCACAAATTCGGCAAAAAGCCGGTGGTGGAAGAACAAGGAACGGAAGTTTGACACCGCCGAGCGAGTGACCTAAACTCGTAGATTGACTCAACGGGGCGTAGCGCAGTCTGGTAGCGCGCACGGTTCGGGACCGTGAGGTCGGAGGTTCGAATCCTCTCGCCCCGACCATTTTCCTAAAAACAGCAAATCAATTGGTTTGCTGTTTTTTTGTGCTTTACGATCCTGCGGCTCTGCGGAAGACGTTATTTTCCCGCAAAGTCGCAGAGTAGGAGAGAAGAAAGTAGATCGAGGATCTATGCGGCATTCGAATCATGACATCTCGATCCGTGAGGCCACGACCGATGACGCTGTTCTCATATCCGTACTCGCGATCGCAACTTTTTACGAAGCGTACTTCGAACAGGACGAACCCGCGGACCTGGCAGCATATATTCGCGAATCGTTTGACATCGATACGCTCGCAAACGAGATCGCTGATCCCGCGACCAGTTTTCATATCATCTTTCGCAACGGAAAGGCAGTCGGATATGCAAAGCTCATCGACGGCTCGACGCATCCGAGCCTCGCGTCGCAGCATCCGGTCGAATTGAAACGGATCTACCTTCTCGAGCGAGTTTGGGGCTCAGGTATCGGCGAGCTTCTGCTCGATCACTGCGTTAAAACGGCGAAAGAGTTGGGTGGAACTTCAATTTGGCTTGGAGTTTGGGAGGAAAACCAACGCGGGCAGAGTTTCTATAAAAAGCACGGCTTTGTGCAGACCGGAACGCTTGAGTTTCCATACGGAGATTCGGTTGGAATAAATCTCGTGATGGAAAGGCCGCTGTAAAGCATTCCGGACCGCACAAAACCGTGTACAGAGGAATCAGAATCGATATCTGAACTGTGCGTTAAAGCTGCGTCCCGTTCCGTCGATGCCCCAGCTTGGGTTTCGGTATTGACGGTCAAAAATATTCTCGACCGACCAGAAAAATCCTGCCCTGTCATTGATCGAAATGCCGCCGCGTACATTCGCCGTCACATAACCCGGCAGATACGTATAAAGCGGCACGACCGTGTTGTCATTGACGACCAGAACGCCATTTATCGTCGCTCCGATCGGCAGCAGACGGTTCTGAACCTGTGCCTGCGTCTCGTTTGTCGCACGCAGAATACCGCCAGCCGATGTACAGCCCGTCGTTCCCGGCGAGGTAACGCCGTTGACGCAGGCTCCGCGACGGAAATAGTTCTGTATCTGAGCACGCGAGCGTCCCGCACCGGTTCGGCGGTCGCCGAGGTCGAGGCTCGAGAGACGATCCTGACGGTCGGCGAGCGTCGAGTAGCCCTCGACCCAGAAACGCGAATGATTGTAACGCAGGCTCACAAAAGCCGTCGGCGGCGGCGTTCCGCCCTCGATATTTGGCGGCAGGCCGGTCGCTTTGTCGGCTGATTTGATGTAGGTGTAATTGGCTTTTAAGAGCAGATCGCGGGTAAGTTTCGCTTCGGCCTCGTACTCTACGCCCCAGATCTTGGCTTCGGTAAAGTTCGTGCGAACGAGAACCGGAACCGTCGTCGCGGCGACGAAAACCGTGCCGTTAGCGTTTTGGCTCGTGATCAGTTCGCCGCCGAGCGATTTGCCGACAGATCCCTGCGGCAGAATTAGAGCCTGCTTCGTGATCGCATCGACAATATCGAGCCGGAAAAACGTTAGCTCCGTATCAAATCGTTTGTGCTGATAACGGAAGCTGAGGTCGTAGCTGTTGCTCTTTTCCGAACGCTGCCGCTCGACTGGCAGCCCCGTCGAAACAGCCGCCGCACTCGCTGTCGTTCCGATCGTGCCGCCGAGTGCGGTCGCGGTGATGTGATCGACCTCAAATCCATCGCCCGTCAGGCCAAGCGTTCCGAGATCGGTCATGCTCGGGTAGCGGAAACCGCGGGCAACGTTGAAGGCGACGCGGAAATTCTGGCTTGCGCGGACAACTGCTCCGATCCGGCCGGAAAGGTCGGCGGTTCGCAGGTCGTCGTCATTCCACAGACGGCGTCCGCCAACGATCGGCGAATTCGACGAGTTTACGTTGTAGTGCATACCGCTGTAACGCAACGCGCCGGTCACGCGAAATCTGTCAGGGATCACTTCCCACAGGTCCTGTACGAAAACGCCCTGCGAATCAAAGGTTGCATCGTCCGGAACACGTGGCCTCGAAAGCGTGACGGCATTGGTTACCGGATTAACGATGTACGCGGGCGAATTGAGCTTCTCGGCATACGCGTCCGCTCCGATCAGCATCGTGTTGCGGCCCCATGCTTTGTCGACGAAAAAGCTCGCACCGTATGTCGAAGTGCGTTCGTATTGATGAGTAACGTCACCGGTCGGATTTCCCTGGCCGCCCTGATTGACGCGTTCCTCACGCTGGCTGTTGTATGACGCCGTGAATGAGAAATTATCGAACGGAGCGAAACCCTGCTTTACGTATCGAATGTATCCAAAATCGAGCATCAGATTTCGCAGATCGGCGATCAGGTTGCCGTCGCCGCCCAAAAGTTGGTCAAAACGCTTGCCGTTATCCTGCTGGCTTCGCTGGTAGTGGAAAATGATCTCCTGATCGTCACGCGGCGTGTAATTCATGCGGATCGCACCACCGTATTGGTTGAATCCGGTCCCCGGATTGCGATCGTAAAGCGTCGTTGACGGGATTCCCAGAAATCGAACAAGAGCCGAATGCGTATCATTACCGCCAGCCGTGCGGACATCGCCAATCTTCCGTCCGGCAAGGCTCACGTAACCGCCAAAGCGTCGCGTGCCGTAGCTCAACAATCCCGAAGAACCATAGCTGCGGTCAGCCGAACCGAAAACCGGTGTGAATTCACCGTGCCATTCGGGCGTGTCGCTGCCGAAACGCGGCGATTTTGTCACTAGATTGACGGTTCCCGCAAGCGAATCGGAACCGTACTGAGCACCCGCAGGCCCGCGAAGGACTTCGATCGACTGCAGATTTGTCGGCTCGTTCAGGTTGAAGAACGTGTTGATACCGCCGCGTTGAGCTCCATTTGTATAGCGAACGCCGTCGACAAAATTAACGACGTTTTTGCCGGTCAATCCGCGAATAACGATCGCACCTATCGTCGGGCTCGTTCGCTGATAATTCAGTCCGGCTTCTTCTTCGCCTGCCTGAGCGAGGACCGAAGTTGCTCGTTCGAGGATCGCTTCGGGCTGGATCACGTTGATAGCGTGAGGGATGTCAGCAGCATTTGCCTGCTGGCCAACCTCGGCGGTTACGGTCACGCGGCTTGAGCCGACCTCAAGAGCGACCGCGAGGCCGCTGACGCCGGATGCAGCGACAGAAACCGCCTGTTCAGCGATCTCAAATCCTTTTGCCGCGACGCTCAATTTGTAATCGCCGACAGGCAGTGATGCGAAGGAAAACTCGCCGCCTCGGTCAGTGACCGTCGAGCGGCTGATACGCGTTTGAGCACCGCGAACCGTTACACTCGCACCAGCGACAACGTCGCCATTCGGATCTTTCACGATTCCGGAAACGGTCTGAGCACTCGCGTGAACGGCGGCCGCTAGTAACAGAATGATCGCGAAATAGAGTATTTGTGATGGTTTTTTCATGTTCAATTGATATATCGCCCCGCAAACAAAGCGAGAACCGAATAGCGTAAATTTCTGGTTATTTTTTCCGAAGAACTAACAGATTACAGGGGGAAAACAATTACTACCATTGCTCGTTTGACTGGCAGGTGCGTATAGTCAGTCGAGCTGATAGGTTGCAACGCTCGTGGGCGTTTCGAAACACCGAACCTTGTAAACACTGACACGATCGTCAGAGATGCGGGAATTCAGATATTCGAGGAAGTAACGAGCGAGATTCTCAGCCGAAGGATTTAGCTCTTCGTCGAACGGCGGGAGTTCGTTGAGGTTGCGATGGTCGAGATATTTGACGATTTCGTCCGCCGCCGATTTCAGATCGCCAAAATCGATCAGAAGCCCAATATTATTAAGCTCCGAGCCCTTGGCAAAGATCTCGATCTTATAATTATGCCCATGCAAATTCTCACACTTTCCCTTGTACCCACGCAGTTGATGGGCGGAGGAGAAATTACGTTCGATCATTACTTCAAAAAATCCGGGCATATGTTCAAATCTTTTTACTTATCGGAAACATCCTGAAGATTTACCTTCATCTCGTAGTTTTCTTCCCGCATTCTACTCGCCTCACGTGCGGTTAAGTCTTTAACATATGGAGTATAGCCTTCCCTATCCACTGACAGACGTAAGCTTGCGTTCAATGGACCATGCGGAACCCATAGGAAAAATCGCCCCGATGAATCAGTCGTCATCTCCCTAGAATAGATTTCCGGATGTCCGCTGTCGACGACTTCGAACCGAACTTTAGCATCGGATACTGGCTGCTCGTTGGAGTCATAAACATGACCAGAGATCCTCGATTGGGCGTCACATGCGATCAACAAGGAGATCAGAATTACTGCGGGAAATTTTAATCTTCTGAGGCTTCTCACAATACAGCTGTATGATACTCCCTACGCCATCTGGTCCAAAACCGAAGTTACATCGTCCAAGTCTCCCGTTATCCGCATTCTCGGCAGGCTCTGCAAGAAATCGCGTCCATAGCCCTTCGACCGCAACCGGGGATCGAGGATCGCTATTACGCCGCGGTCGGTTTTGCTTCGGATCAGACGGCCAATGCCCTGTTTTAGCGTAATAACGGCCTGCGGAACGCTGTAGTCGAAGAATGAACGGCCGCCGTTTTCGTCGATGTGTTTGCTGCGAGCCTGAACCAGCGGATCACTCGGAACAGCGAACGGCAATTTGTCGATGATCACGCACGAGAGCTGATCGCCGCGGACATCGACGCCCTGCCAAAAGCTTGAGGTTGCAAATAAAACCGCGTTTGGCGTGGCTCTAAATCGGTCGATCAACCCAGTTTTCGACATTGTTCCCTGTAAAAAACACGGAAAACCGACACGTGATGAAACTAGCTCAAAAAGCGCGGTCATGGACGAATTACTTGTGCACAAAACGAACGCATGGCCGCTCGTGACCTGCAAGATCCGGATGATCTCAGCCGCCGCCATTTGCGTAAAATCCGGCGAACGCGGATCTGGCATCGCCTTTGGCAGATAAAGGATCGCTTGATTTTCGTAATCGAATGACGACGGAGCTTCGAGCGAATTTGTTTTGCCCGGAGCGAGTCCGAGGCGGTCGCGGATAAAATTAAAGCTGCCGTTTGCCGAAAGCGTCGCCGACGTCAAGATGCAGGTATCGACTTTGCCGAAAAGTTTTTCCTGCAGCAGCATCGAAACATCGACCGGCGATGCCTGCAAATAGACACCTCGGCCGCGGCGTTCGAGCCAGTAGACGAAGTTGCGGTCGGCCTGCTTTACGATAAACCCGAGATCGAACCGCATCTGCCGCACGCGTTTTACGACGCTGTCAGCTTCGGCGAGTTTGTCCGTGTAAACGTCGACATCGGCTTCGAGACGGCCCAGAGCTTCGTCGAGAGCGTAATATGTCTCGCCAAGCGGAGTCGCGATATCGCCATTCACACCTCGCGTGTTGAACGCGTCCGGCATCAACGGAAAACGGCCTTCCTGACCGCGAGCCTGTGAAAGCCGCGACCAGAACGCTTCCGAAAGTCCCGCGATCCTGGCCGAGACCTTCATTATCGCGGCATTGAAAATAGCATCGTTGATCGGCAGAGCCGCCGCGTCCTGGACTAACTCATCGACACGATAATTCGACACCTGAAACCCGAAATAATCCGCCGCGATGTCTTCGATCAGGTGTGCTTCGTCGAATATTACCGCGCCATAATCCGGCAAAACCTTGCCGAATTGATTCCCGCGAACGTTGAGATCAGCGAAAAACAGATGGTGGTTGACGATCACGATGTCGGCCTTGTCGGCTCCGGTTCGCATTCGCGTGATGAAACACGGCTCGTAATCCGGGCATTTCTGGCCAAGGCACGTTTCGGCTTTGGCGTTGACGCGGGTCCAGAACGGCAGATTTTCTGGCAGGAAGGTCAGTTCCGCACGATCGCCTGTTTGGGTTTCGCGTGACCAATCGACCACTTCGCGAAAGCTCTCAACCTCGCCGATGCCATCTAGGATCGGCTGATCACTGCCTTTGTGGAGGCGGTAGAGACACGCGTAATTCGAACGGCCCTTCATGTACGCGGCCGAAAATTTCTTCGGAAATATTTTCTGCAGCAGCGGAATGTCCTTTTCCATCAACTGTTCCTGCAGGTTTTTTGTGCCGGTCGATATGATGATGCGTTTTTTGGTGCGGATCGATTCGTTGATCGCGGGGATCAGATATGCGAGCGTTTTTCCGGTTCCGGTTCCGGCTTCGACGATGAGATGTTTTTTGTCGATGAACGACCGTGCGATCGCCTCGGCCATGCGAACCTGGCCTTCGCGATATTCGTAACCATCATGAAAACGCGCGATCGGGCCGTCCGGCCCGAAGACCGAACTGCTCAGCTCTGCGCTTTCTTCCTGTGGTTTCTCAGCCGCCATTTAATCTATAATCTTAATGTTTTTGCCGATTTAATTCGAAACGCACCGCGTTTTTTTGCATCATAGACCTTTAGCTGTTTTTTAAGGGGAAAGTCTAATGTCATCAAGATCTGATTCGGGACTCAGGCGTAAATTGTTGCTCGTTGCGGTTATCGTCGCGATCATCGCGGTCGTTTACGCTGTCAACCGAAAAGCAACTCAGGCCGCCGAAACCCACAGCAACCGAACCGAAAGCCATCAGGACGGCGTCCTCAATTACGACATTCGCACCGACAAACACGCGGTCGAAACGATCGCGTCGTACCGCACCTCAGCCGGAAAGAATGCTCCTGAGATCGCTGATGCTCGAGACGAAATGGTTCGCGGCGAGGAAAAGCTGAAACAAAGCGTCCCGACGCTCAAGGTCGAGTACAACATCGATCTGCAAATCCCCGAGGTCATCGCTCCCGATGTAAAACAGGGCCGTGCGTTCCTGACGAAGGCAGCAAAAGGAAACCGGGCGGAAGCCTTGAAAAGCTTTCTTAACACCAACAGCGATCTCGTCGGAGCCCGCGGCACGCAGCTCGATCAGCTCAAAGTTTTCTCGGATTACACAAATCCCGACGGCAAGCTCTCGTACGTCGAACTCGATCAGGAGATCGGCGGAATTCCGGTATTCCGCGGTCAGGTGAAGGCTGGATTTACGCAAAAAGGTGAGATCATTCGCGTGATCAATAATTTCGCTCCAGGCCTCGATGAAGGCTCGCTTTCGACCGATTTCGGAGATCCTTCCGAAGCTCTGAAAGCTGCGGCAGGACATATCAATAACACCAAGTTTGCGAAGAGCGACGTCGCTCCTGACACTGAACTTTCGACTGCAAACAAAGCGGTATTTGGCAAGGGCGATTCGGCCCCGACGGCGGAGAAGATTTATTTCCCGACCGAACCGGGCGTTGCTGTTCCGGCGTGGCGTGTGCTTATATGGCAGCCGGTAAATGCCTTTTACGTCATCGTCGATGCCAAATCAGGCACGATGCTCTGGCGAAAGAACATTACCGAAGACCAATCGCAGGCCGCGACCTACAACGTTTACGCCAACCCGAACGCGATGGTCAACATCGCTCACAGCCCGTTCCCGCTGTCGCCGGGAACTTCGTCGCCAAATGGAATTCAGGCCGCAGGCATCGCCCGAACCGCCGTCACGCGGATCGGTAACGAAGCTCCATATACGTTCAACAACCTCGGCTGGATCACTGACGGCAACAATACGCTTGACGGCAACAACGTCCAGGCGGGCCTCGACCGTGAGGCTCCGAATGACGGCTCGCTGAATGCGAACGCCATCGATCCTGGAAGCACCCCGACCGGTTCGCCTAATCGCGTATTCAATTTCCCAATAAATCCTGGAATCCCAACAAATCCTGCCCTAAACACCGGCGACGCTCCGATACCAGAGGGGCAAAACTCGCAGATCTGTCTCGAAGAAGGTACAAATGCGGTACCGACCGACTTTCAAAAAGCCTCCGTCACCCAGCTTTTCTATATCTCAAACGTCTTTCATGATGAGGTTTATCGGGTAGGTTTTACGGAAGCAGCACGCAATTTTCAGAATGATAACTTCGGCCGCGGCGGCCTTGGCGGCGACCGCGTTTCAGCCCAGGCTCAGGACTGCAGCGGAATAAACAACGCGAATTTTGCGACACCGGCGGACGGTACTCGTCCGCAGATGCAGATGTATCTGTGGCAAGGCCCGGATCCCGACATCGACGGCTCGCTGGACGCTGACGTAATCATTCACGAACTTACGCACGGCCTCTCGAACCGTCTTCATGGTAATGGTGACGGCCTGCAGCTCGACATCGCTCGCGGAATGGGAGAGGGCTGGTCCGATTTTTACGCTCATTGCCTGCTTAGCACACCGGCAGATCCGATCGACGGGCTTTATACGATCGGTGCTTACGACACATATCTTTACAGCAACGTCGGATTTAACAATTACTTCTACGGTATTCGCCGGTTTCCTAAAGCCGTCATGTCCAGGGTTGGCGGTCCGCTCAATCGGCCGTACAATCCGGCGACCTTTCAGGATATCGATGTAACCAAGATCGACGTCTCGGATGGCGCGTTTGACCCGCGTTTCAACCCGGTGGCGGATCAGGTCCATGCGATCGGTGAGGTTTGGAGCTCGGCGCTTTGGGAAATTCGTGCCCGCATGATCCAGCGGCTTGGCTGGCAGGTTGGCAACCGTCAGATCTTGCAGTTTGTCACTGACGGGATGAAGCTCGCTCCGCTCGGCCCGACACCGATCTCAGAGCGTGACGCGTTGATCGCAGCAATTTATGCGAGCGGTAGCGAAGCCGACCTCGCTGACGCTTGGGAGGGCTTTAAGATCCGCGGGTTTGGCTTCAACGCCAGCATCGAGAACCTGGGCGGCATCAGTACCGGCGGCAGCCGCGATGTTCGCGTCACGGAATCTTTCGATCTGCCCAACCTCAGTGTTGCAGTAACTTCCATAACTGATACGCCGGCCGGCGATGGCGACGGCTATCCCGAGCCTGGCGAGCGGGTTTCGATCAATATGACCGTGACGAATGCGACGGGTCGAACCGCAACCGGCGTTTCGATCAACAACGGCGTTGATCCGTCACTCGTTTTCGGCAACATCTCGGGCCGCGGAAATTTGTTTGCCGGGCTGGGCTTCACGATCCCGAGCGGTGCGGCTTGCGGGTCTTCAGTTCCTGTAACATTGCAGTTCGACAAGCAGTTTGGGGCCGTTTACCGTAACGAGGAATATTTTTGTCGGCAAACCGGCGGCGACCGTCGCATCGGAGAATTTTGATGGGGTAACTTCACCTTCATTGCCAAATGGCTGGACAGCGGCAGCAGTTTCCAATGGCGTGAATTTTGTAAACTCGACCATCACGCCCGATTCCGCCCCAAATGTCATGTACGCTCGTAACCCGACGACGGTCGGCGGCGGAACCGACCTTACAGGCCCGCCGATCTCGGTCACTTCGTCGACGGCAACCGTAACGTTCCGAAACAGCTACAACACCGAGGCCGGCTGGGATGGCGGCGTGCTCGAGATCTCGATCCAGGGCGGTGCGTATCAGGACTTTTTGACAGCGGGCGGCACGTTCGTCCAGAACGGTTACAACCGTTCGATCGGCGGCGGACGAAACAACCCGATCGCGAGCCGACAGGGCTGGAGCGGGAATTCGAACGGTTATTTAACAACTGTGGCTCAATTCCCAGCGTCAGCAAACGGCAAGGTCGTGCAGCTCCGCTGGCGGTTTGGTGCAGATGACAATACTGCGGGCACCGGAACAGATCCGGGCTGGCGTATCGACGATGTTTCACTAGTGGGAGCAGGATTTGTATCCAGCTTTGCTTGTGCCGTTAACATTCCGACCGTGTCGATCTCGGGCCGGGTCTTAACGCCTAGTGGACTTGCGCTCAGAAATGCGGTCGTCACCCTGACTGACGACCAGTCCATTCAACGTCGTATCACCACAAGTTCATTCGGAATATTTAGTTTTGATCAGATCCAGGTTGGTCGTACGTACACGATCTCGGTCGCGTCGAAACGTTATCGCTATACGCCTCAAATACTTCAGATCAGCGGAAATGTTTCGAATCTCGATCTCATCGGCCTGGAATAGCGTTAAACGGTGTTTATTTTCATTGACTTTACGTTCTGTCGAACTTATGCTTTAAACAGATCAACTTTCCCGACTTTTCGCGCATTTGCGGGCGTCATAATTGGCAGACAAAATGGGTATGAAAATGGCTCTCGGCAGAACGGCATTCGTAAAACTCTCGATAATCACAGTTTTTATTTGCGTTTTTGCGGTGCTGACTTTGATCGGCAACCAACAGCGTGCTGCGGCTTCGGCATATGGCCCGACGCCGTCGCACACGAGTGCACCGGGTGAAGCAAACTGCACCGCGTGCCACACCGATTACGCTGTCAATAGCGGTGAAGGGATGGTCGAGATCAGCGGAATTCCAGCGACCTACACGAGCGGCCAGCAGTTCAATATTGTCGTCACTGCGACACAGCTCAATGCCGTGATCTATGGTTTCCAGTTCACTGCGATCGACAGCACGGGCCAAAAAGTCGGGACCTATGATATCCCGGCAGCGAGCGAGGACCGCATCCAACTGCTGCAGGGACTCGTCGGCCAAAATATGCTTCGCGAATATATGGAGCACAAATCCGGCGGACTCTCTAATGGCCAATTCGGTTTCAACTCATGGCAATTCAATTGGACCGCCCCATCGACTTCCGTCGGCCGCGTCGATTTCTACGCAACCGCCAACTGTGCGAACAGCGATGGAAATACGAGTGGCGATTACATCTACGCGACAACGACGGCTACGGTACCAGCCGCCTCGACTCCGATCTCTATCAGCGGCAAGGTTACGACACCGACAGGCTTGCCGCTTCGAAACACGAAGGTCATCCTCACCGATCCTGCAAATGTCCAGACGCCTGCTTTCACGAGTTCATTCGGCATATACAGCTTCACAAACGTGCCAAGCGGAGCAAACTACACCATTAGCGTACAATCCAAACGCTATCGATTTAGTCCTAAGGTCATGACTCCGAGTGGAAATCTAACGAATGTCGACTTCGTCGGTCTGGAATAGGTTGTACGAGAAACTTTCCCTTGAACTACAGCTCCGAATGATTTAAATTCGGAGCGTCATGAGAAAGACAAGCTTGTACCTGTTTCTCGCGACGGCATATCTGTTGTCAGCGGTTTCTCTCGTATTTCCTCAAAATTCTGCTCGTTCGCTCAGTTTTGATACCCTCGAAAATGACCCTGTGAAGATCACAAGCATATCGTTCGGGGGGAGGACACTTTCGGATCCCTCGCAGTTTCCGGGTGATTATCAATGGCTGCGCAAGCTAACCTTCACCGTTAAAAACGTTTCCGACAAGAAGATCGTCTGTTTTCTGCTTCGCATTGACCTCGAAAACCAGGGACTGCCGAAAAACGGAGAGACAGTATCGGGACTTTTCGGAGTACCGTATGGCGTTATGTCGGATGAAGCGTTCGAGAAAAGCAAGAGTGTTCTTGCACCGGGCGAAACGGCACGCATCCTTATGCGGCCGAACATGATAGATCAGGTTCAGAAATATCTTTTCGATAACGGCGGCGGTGATGTAACAAAGGGAAAAGTATCATTCAATATGATCATGTTTGACGACAAAACCGCCTGGAACAAGGGCAAAACACTTGTCCAACACCCCACAAATCCACGCATGTGGGCCGAGAAAACAAACTAAGTTTCCTGTTAAGTGCAAAAAAGGCTGCCCTTTCGGACAGCCTTTCGGAAGAAACAACTACTATTTTCTAACCTACTCTTTCGGTTTGATCGGCGAAGCCGGTCCTTCAGGGGTTGGCAGGCCAGTTGTCGGCAGAACCGGTGTCGGTGCTGGCGTCGGCGACGAGTTCGAAGCCGGATTGCCCATCGGTACAGGCTGAGCTATCGGTCCGAGACGCGGAGCCACTCCTGACTGTGTCTGTGCATTGTAATCAGGACGCGTGATACGCGGCGTTATGAAGAACAGGACTTCACTCGTGTTACGAAGCGTTTCCTTACGTTTGAAAAGATTCCCAAAGATCGGAATTCCAGCGAGGCCGGGCGTACGATCCTGTCCTTGACGTTCGTCATCGAACAGAACACCGCCGACAACGGTTGTTCCGCCATCCGGAACTGTGACCTGCGTCGACATACTCTGCGTGTTGATCGTCGGAGTCGCGTTTCCGGCAGCACTCGTTGCCGAGCTGTTCTCAGCAACTACATTGAGAATGACCGTTCCGAGATCGGTGATCTGGGGCGTGATAGCCAAGCGAAGCGGAACCTTAATGTAAGTGGTCGAAGCGATAACGGCGTTGCTCGATCCGGAGCCGTTTCCACTGCCCGGTTGAACCGTTGTCACAGGGATCTGAGTAGCATTCTGGATCTCCGCCGGTCGGTTGTTAAGAGCCGTGACCCGCGGCGTTGCAATAACTTTGACTTGACCGGTTTTCTCGCCTGCCGAGATCATTGCGCTAAGCTGAGCCGTGCCAAAAACGCCGGTGGTTAGTCCGATCGCTGTGTTAGCGATCTTCGAGTACAGGTCATTGCTGATGTTAGGGTTTGGGATGAGACCAGTGTTCGACAGGCCATTGGGCGTGAGCGGCAGGCTTCCGCCACCGATTCCGCTTCCGCGAGCACCGGTCAAAAGGCCAGTGAGCTGGACACCGATATCGCGGCTGAAGCTTCGCGACGCAACGACGATGCGGGCTTCGATCTCGACCTGCGGTTCGGGCTGGTCGAGGATCGCAATTAGCTGCTTAACTGCGTTAACGTTCACTGGAACGTCCGTGATGATCAGCGAATTACTTCGCGAATCGATCTCGATCGATCCCCGACGTGACAGACGGCGTTTGATGATCGGAAGCAATCCGTCACCACCGGCGGTACGTCCGAGGTCGCTGTCGCCTAGTTTGTCGGTGCTCGTTCCGGCGGTAGTTCCCGCCTGCTGCACCTCACCGGATGCCGTTGCATAGTTCAGTCGAACAAGTTCGGTAATAAGTGGCGAGGTATCGATCTGATTGTCCTGGCGCTTTCTGATCGCTTCCCCCTCGGTCGCAAGAACGCCTACGCTAGCAACGCGAAGGATATTTCCGTTCACCTGAACGCCGAGTTCCTGAGCTTGCAGAATAGATTCCAGGGCGATGTTCCACGGAACATCTTTTACCTTAACGGTGACCGGAACTTCTTTGACCGATTTATCGATAACGAAGTTAATGCCGTACTGGTCGGTAATATAGTTAAGGATCTCGCGAACGTCGGCATTTACAACGTTGAGGTCGATGACCTCACCGCGGAAACCCGGGTCGCCATACATTTTGCCCTGATGCTGCGGATCAGTTCGCTGAGCCGAGATCGAGATTGCAAAAGCTGTGAGTAATACTAATGCGGTAACGATCCTGGTGACCGTAGCGCGTGTTTTGATAAGAGAATTCATTGTTTCCTCCGTAACGGGATCAAATGGTTCCTTGCTATTCAAGGATCCGAAACTTTTGTGGGTCCTGGGGAGAACTTATTTCTTGCCTTTAGGCTTTTTCGCAACCTTGGTCGGCTCCTTCGGAGCCTCAGGCTGGGCATTCATTTCGTCTACCGGCGAAAGGAACGGATTTACTGGTTTGATGGGTTTGGCGTCTTTCGAGCCGGGTGTTGAGGCCGTTGCGGTCTCGGCAGGTTTTGTTTCAGCCGGAGCTGGAGCCGCTGCGGTAGTCGCTTCAGGCTTTGCTCCTATCTGTCTAATTCCCTTGTTCTCGACGGACGCAACAAACTTACCTTCGGCGACCTTGGTCACCTTTTTGAAGACGAGGCGGTTCTCGTCGACAGCGACTAACTGGCCGTCAAAGAATTTCTCGCCGGGATATATCGTGTAAGAAAGCTTAATGGGCGTCGCTTCGACGATCGCCGCATATCCGCGTGGCGTCTTGAAGATACCCGTCACCGACATTTCGTTCAGCGTCAGGACGCTCGTTACCTTTGGCATCGGTGTTCCGTTCGCAGCCGCGGTTTCGCGAAGACGCTTGAAATAATCGATGCGTGCCTCGACGGTCGGCGGCGTGTAGGTGAAGACCGGCTTTTCGACCTTGACTGGTTTCGGCTTTGGCGGCACGACAACCTTTGGCTTCATGAATCCGGGTTTCTGGAACGGATCACGCTGAGCCGAAACCTGTGAAACGGTCCCGCTCACGGCCAAGAACGCTGCGGCGAACGCGGCAATGCTGACAAAGCGTTTTAATGTCGATGTGTTCATCATGGCTTTTTCTCTTGGGTTGGGTACTAAAAACTATTTGGCTGGAGCTGCTGCTGGCGGGGCACCCTGGATCGCGGGAGGACGTGGACCGGCGGTGGCTGGAGCGGCTCCCGGTGCGGCGGGCTGTCCAGCCGGTGGCGGAACGCCTGGTGCACCCGGTGCTCCAGGAGCTCCCGGAACGCCTGCCGGTTTCGGGTTCAGATCGTTTGGTCCGGCGTAAAATGCGGTAAGCAGAAACTGTGCGTGGATCGTCTTGGCATCCGTCTGTTTAGGCAGCTGATTGATCTTGAAATCGGTGATCGAAACGATACGCGGCAGCTTTGCCATCGCGTCGAAGAACGAGCGGAGATTCGTAAAGTTACTGTCAACCTCGACCTCGACCGGCTTCGCCATGATGCCGTCCTGGTTCGCTTCGTCGCGGGGATTGAATCGCATGACGGTCAAGCGTGTTCCGTTCGCGGTGTCCTGCAGGCCCTGAAGAACGTTCGTGATCTCACGCTGTTCTGGCAAGAGAACCTTCAGTTCTTCATATTCCTCGGCCTTGCTAGCGTACAGTGCACGGAACTCGTTGATACGCTGAGTAGCTACGCGTGCCGTTTCGTTCTTAGCGGTCAGGGCAGCGACCTCGTCCGAGATCTTCGCTGTTTCAGCTCTGGTTTCGCTCGTGTAGAAATACCACACGCTCGTGTAGAGCAACGCCGCAACGGTGACGAGCAACATCAATTGGAAGTGCCACTTTAGATTTTTGATTTTCTCTAACATTTCGTTTTCCCTTTTTTTTGCTTATCAGCCGATCAATTTTTTGCGACTTGCGGCGGGGCGGCGGGCTGTCCCGGTGCAGGAGCAGGAGCCTGTGCCGATGCGGTCGTTGGGTTGGTGCCGTTGTTTGCACCCGGAGCTTTTTCAGGCGTGTAGGCCGTGCGGATCTTGAAGTTTACGATCGCGACCTTCGGGCGTTCGCCGGTGTCGCCGGGCTTCATTACCGCATTTTCGTTGACAATTTCGTTCCGCGTGGTCTCGATGTTCAGGTTTGAGAACAAACCGTTCGAGAATTCAAGGCTGCGGCCGAACTGCGTGACCTGCGATTCGTCAGGCGAACTGCCGGAAACGACGATCCCGTCTTTGCCCTGCTCGATACTCTCGAGATAGAGTCCCGGGAACATCGCAATTCTTTCGCGCATCGCATCAAGCACTGCCTGCGGACCGGCCTGCGAAGCTCTTAGCTTTTTGATCGCTTCGATGCGGGCGTCGATACCGGCGATCTTGCCTTCAAGTTCCTTCTGTTCGGTCATCACGACCTCGAGCTCGGCGGCGATCGTCTTCTGTTTCGCGAGTTCCTGTTCGGCGTCGGTCTTTGCCATTTGCGAACTGATCACGTCCCATCCAACGACGGCAGCGAGTAAAACGAACACGACCACAGATGTCAGAGCGAGGCGCGAAGCCGGGCTCGAGACTTTACGATCGACGGCAACGATGGCTCCGTTTTGTCTTTCAGTAACAGAATTTAGTAGGTTGATCTTGATCATTGTTGTTACACTCCCCTTACTGCCAAACCGACAGCCACGGCCATTTCGGGCACGATCTCACTAAGGTAGTCCGGGTCAAACTTCTTGCCATCGACCTTGATATTGCGGAACGGGTCCAAAACCTCGACCGGAAGCTCCAAACGGTGCGAAAGTTCGTCAGCCAGGCCGACCAGTTTCGAACCGCCGCCCGAGATGAGGATCTTTTGAACGACCGTCTCGTTATCCTCGGTCGTTGCACGGTAGAAATCGAATGTTTTCTGAATTTCCATCGCGACGATCTCGGTCACGTTGTTCATGAGCGGCTCGATGGATTTTTCTTCGATACCGTCTACAGCATCGACGACGCCGCGTTTTACGGCTTCGGCCTGCTGGAAATTGAGTCCGAGGCTTCTCTGAAGCACGTCGGTGAACTGGCTGCCGCCAACCGTGATGTCACGCGTAAAGAGCGAACGCGTTCCCTTGACGATATTTACATTCATCGTGGAGGCTCCTATATTAAGGAGCGTCACGACCTGATCGTCGGTCGGGTTGTAGTTGACTTCGTAGCAGTTCTGCAGAGCAAATGTGTCAACATCGATCACGACCGGTGTTTTTCCGGCCAACTGGATCGCCTGTTTGATATTGTCGATGCGCTCGCGTTTGCAAGCTGCGATCAAAACGTGTGTCGAGTCAGGCGTTTCGGCGGTCACCTGATAATCGAGGCTGACATCGGCGAGATCATAAGGAATATGCTCTTCGGCATGCCAGTCGATCGATTCTTCCAATTCTTCGCGGGTCATCGGCGGCAGAACGATGTTCTTAAGGATGACCGAGTGGCCGCTCACGCCGGTAACGACGTTCGAAGCGTTCACCTGATGATTTGAGCAAACGCTCTGGATAACGTCCGAAACGACGTTCAGCTCCATGATCTGACCGTCGATGATCGTGTCGCCCGGCAGATTTTCAAATCCGAGACTGACCAAATTCAGATTGTTCAGCTTGCCCTCAAGCTCGACCATCTTTATCGAACTGGAACCGATGTCCAAACCGGCAACGCTTTTCTTTTTACCGAACATTATTTTTCTTGCTCCTTAATTAGCATCCGTCCGGATGCTTTCTTACCGAAAAGTTTTCTTATTTTCCCACCCGCAACTGCGTATTTTTTTGTCGAGGAATTTGCCACCAGCCGATAGACCGAAAAGTAAGGAAGTTCGCTTTTAAGGCAGGTCAACTCTGAGATGTATGCAAAAACCGCATTTGCCGGATGTTTTCGGCCGCTTGATCCGCGACCTTGTGGAACCTAACTTCAGAAAACTTTGCCGCTTCTGGTGGCGAAGGTGCGACGGTGGATAATCCGTCACTCTTAGAAATTTACAGCAATGCAAAACTTCTGTCAACACTTTTTTGCACTGTTAAACGCAGAATGAAAGAAAAGTATTCAGAGTGACCTGCAGGAGTCGGTCACATTGAATGAAAGATGGGCTGCGTGTGTCAGTAGCCCGCACGTAAGTAAGGGCTCAAGCCTGGGTCTATTCAAGCTCAGGAAAACGAAATCTAATCAAATGTCGGCAGGTCTGCCCCTTGTCCGTTCAGCACGTAATCAACAGCAACCTCGATATGCCGATCAGTCCAGAGATATCGTGTACTTCCGTGACGCGACCACACTTTTCCATCTCCGATCAGGGCGGCCTTTCTCAGCGCTCGCGTCGCATATGCTTTGAACGTATCCATCATTCGTTCAACTTGTCCGCAATTTCCAACTACGAGATGAACATGATTCGTCCGCACATTCAGCCCATAAAGCGGATACCGGCGGATTGTGCAAACTTCGCCTATCGAAGATATGATCACATTTCTTTGCTTTGCATTAAGCTTGATCGGCGGGCTTTTCATCAGCTTCCGCTCTGCTGATATTTTCTTAGGATCGGCATCGATCTTTGATCCGCCGTATCGATTGAAGTATCGGCGATCAACCGATCCTCTTTCATCTCCGTGAAACCAGGTGCCATACGTGCGAAACGAGATGAAGTACGCCAAAGCGACTGAGCGTTCCTGAAATTCGATGTAGTCTGGTTTCGCCATGCTTGAATTCTCGCAACATTGAGCCCTTACTTACGTGCGGGCTACTGATACAGATCACCGGCTTAATTCCATCTTCGCCACCGATTCCAGATGTACCTCATCCGGCCCGTCGGCGAGACGGAGCGACCGGGCGTAGATCCACGCCTGGGTCAGTGGGAAATCCTGCGATACGCCGCCGCCGCCGTGGGACTGGATGGCTCGGTCGATCACCTCCAAAGCCATCCTGGGAGCGACCGCTTTGATCATAGCGATCTCGCGACGGGCGGCCTTGTTTCCGGCGGTGTCCATGAGCCAGGCGGTGCGAAGCACAAGAAGCCTTGCCTGATCGATCGCACAGCGGGCCTCGGCGATCCATTGACGGACTACGCCCTGGTCAGCGACGGGCTTGCCGAACGCGACGCGACGTTTCGCCCGCTCACACATCAGCTCGAGCGAACGCTCGGCCACGCCAATAAGCCGCATACAGTGATGAACGCGGCCGGGCCCGAGCCTTCCCTGTGCGATCTCGAAACCGCGGCCCTCGCCGAGCAGGATGTTCGACTTCGGCACGCGTACGTTAATAAAGGAGATCTGCGAATGCCCGTTCGGCGCGTCGTCGAATCCAAACACATCCAATTGCCGCTGAACGATCACGCCCGGCGTGTCCATCGGTACAAGGATCATCGACTGCTGCAGATGCTTAGGAGCGTTCTCATCAGTCTTGCCCATAAAGATCGACAGCCTGCAGCGAGCGTCACCACCACCGGTCGACCACCATTTTTCGCCATTGAGAACATAATCATCGCCGTCGCTCACGATCGAAGACTGAATATTTGTCGCATCCGACGAAGCCACATCAGGCTCGGTCATCGAAAAGCAAGAACGTATCTCGCCATTCAAAAGCGGCGTCAACCATTTTGCCTTCTGCTCGTCGGTGCCGTAGAGATGCAGCACCTCCATATTTCCGGTGTCCGGAGCTGAGCAATTAAAAACCTCGCTCGCCCACGTCACGCGTCCCATGATCTCGGCCAACGGTGCGTATTCGAGATTCGTCAGTCCCGACTCGCCCGGCAAGAACAAATTCCAAAGTCCCGCCGCCTTCGCCTTGTCCTTGAGCAGCTCGATCAGCTCCGACGGTGCCCACCGATCACCAGTCCCGATCTCCTTTATATAAGCTGCCTCGTTAGGATAAATATGCTCATCCATAAAAGCATTGAGCCGCGATGCGAATTCCAGTGTTTTTGCCGAATGTTCAAAGTTCATGCTTCCAAAAGTAGCATGAAATTTATGTGCTCTAAAATCACAAACCTCGTGTATAATTGGCGTCAAAACTACCCAGGAGGTAAACTCTCGATGCCTATCCGTTCCCGATACGTTTTTACATTTGTATTCGTCTGCCTTTTTGGAATTAATGCCGTGATGGCTCAAACGCCGACGCGAAGCATTCTCGATCTCTATCAGGAGGTTGAATCCTATGAAGCTCAAAAGCGGACGATGCTTATCAGTCAAGGCAAACGCCTCGACGCCGCCGCACGCGAGGATATGCAGAATGAACGAAAGGATCTTGCAAAAAAATATGCGGCCGAGATCGCTGCTCGTCCTGGTCTAAAGAAAGAGGATTTCTACTACCTCGGCCGTTTATATATAACCGCCGAAAACGAGCAAAAAACGCTTGAGATGATGAAAAAAGCGATCAGTGAGTTCCCTGCCGATGCATCGGGCTCTCTGATCCAATCGGCCCTTGGCTACGTGGTGATACTGTCGTCGAAGATGAAAAAAATGGACGACGCCGAAGCCGCTCTCGACAGGTGGTCAAAAGGCCAGCCGATGATCCTTTCTCAGCAGCCCGCTTTGCAGGATTATGTGGCGTCGGGTTATTTCAAAGACGGAAAATACGATCAGGCGATCAAGCATGCCGAGATCGCATTCAATATCCTAAAATCGATGCCGGCGAAAACGTCGGCCGAAAAACGCGACCGCGAGCAGATATACATGAACCTGGTCGAAGTCCTCAGCCTCGGCTACAAAAAGAATAAGAATAGCGATCAGGCATTAAATGTTCTGGCCGAGGCTCGTGCTCAGTCATTCGCAATCCCGTCGGCAAACCTGTATCGCAAGGTCATGACCTTTGTCGAAGGCTCGGGCTTTTCCGAGAAAAAAATGATGCAAAAGGTCGATTCGTACGCTTCGGCAGATCCGGCTCCGGAGATCCGCGTCACCGAATGGGTCGGCCAGGAACCCATTCAGCTATCTCAGCTTCGCGGCAAGGTTGTTTTGCTGGATTTTTGGGCGACCTGGTGCGGACCATGTATCTCGACATTTCCTCGGCTTCGCGGATGGCACAAAAAGTTCGCGAATGACGATTTCGTCCTCATCGGCGTCACGCAGTACTACGGCGAGCAGGAAGGCAAGCGAATGTCAGCCCTGCAGGAACTCGATTACCTGAACAAATTCAAAGAGAAGCACAAGCTTCCCTATGCATTCGCTGTCGCGAACCCCGGCGAGGCAGCAATGAAATACGGCATCAACGCCTACCCGACGACCGTTCTCCTCGACCGCAACGGCGTCGTCCGCTACATCGGTATCGGTGCCGGAGAAGAAGAAAGCTCAAACCTCGAAGACAGCATCAAAAAGGTGATCAAAGAAGAGACGCGGTTGGGCTGGATCGGAACACGTATCGATCAGGTTTCTCTGTTCCAATAAAGCTACCGGTGAAAAATGCAAGATTTTTCCAAAATCGTGCATTTTTTACTTGACATTTTGTTTCATTTGTGGCACTGTTTTTCAGATAATGGATATTTGAAAAATTATTTGCAGAGTTTATCGCTTGCTTTCAGCACGGCAATGCCGAATAATCTTCAGAAATTTGGCGTGGATTTTTGAAGTTTTTTGGTTCTTTTCTCAGGTGGCCTCGATCTCCGCTTGATTGTCTTGGCAGAACCACCTGCGTAAGCGGGTGGTCAGGAATGGCGATACTAAACCACCCGCTAACGCAGGTGGTTATGCCTTGAGTATTATTATTGTATGGCTGAAACCAAACCTGTCAGGCAGGGTGAAGAAATAGACGTAGAACGTTTGGCGGCGTTCCTCGGTTCGGAACTCGGGATCGATACGGCAGAAATTGATGTAGAGCAATTTCCCGCCGGCAGTTCGAATTTGACATATCTGGTCCGGATAAGGGAGAACCACCTGCGTAAGCGGGTGGTCGAGGATTCGGCCCCCAAACCACCCGCTGACGCAGGTGGTTCTCCCCTGGAATACGTCCTTCGCCGTCCACCGTTCGGCAACACGGTCAAGACGGCGCACGATATGCACCGCGAGTACGAGGTCCTCGCCAAACTCTCAAGGGTTTATCCACCGGCACCGAAACCGTTGATATATTCCAGCGACGCTTCGATCATCGGCTCCGAATTTTACCTGATGGAACGCCGCGAGGGTTTGATAATCCGGGGACGTGTCAGTAGCCCGCACGTAAGTAAGGGCCCGCCGCGATCGAATCCAACTTCAGGGAAACAACGAAACGCCGATGCTGTGGTAACCACTGATATCGCGGGATCTCAGAAAGCTCGGGTCGCCATCACCAAGGCTTTCGTCGAAACCCTCGCTGATCTCCACTCGCTCGATCCCAACGACGCAGATCTCGCGTCACTGGGCAAACCCGACGGCTACAACCGCCGTCAGGTCGAGGGGTGGACGAAACGATACTTCGCCGCAAAGACCGATGAGCACCCGGAACTCGAATCAGCGATCACTTGGCTCAACGCGAACATCCCACCCGAATCCGGCGCCTCACTGATCCATAACGATTACAAATTCGACAACGTCATGCTCGACCCCGATGATCTCACCCGCGTCACTGCCGTGCTCGATTGGGAAATGGTCACGATCGGCGATCCGCTCATGGATCTCGGCACAACGCTCGGTTACTGGATGTCCAGGGACGCACCGGAATGGCTGCTCAATATGCCCTTCAACCCCCGCGTCCTGATGGAAAACATATCGCGTCGCGAACTCGTCGAAATGTACGCCGAAGCCCGGGGACGCAAAATTCCCGACATGCTCTTCTACTACACCTTCGGCACCTTCAAGATCGCCGTCATCTGCCAGCAGATCTATGCGAGATATGTAAAGGGTTTCACCAGGGACGCAAGGTTTGCGGGATTCAATAAGTTCGTTGGAGAACTTGGACGCATCGCGGCAAATGCGATCGATCTCGGACGTATCTAATAATATCTGAACTGCTAATTACTACGTCGCCGTCCGCTCACGCCAGCTTTGGGTTGGGCCGCCCGCGTCGCGGCGTTCCATAGTGATCGCCCCGGGTGACGGGCAGACGAGGTAACAGAGATTGCAGCCTACGCATTCTTCTTCGATAACGCGGGGATATTTCGCACCGTTCGATTCGACGAATTCGAAGCTTTGATGGGCACCGTCTTCGCAGGCGACGTAGCAAAGATTGCAGCGGATGCAGTTTTCCTCGTTGACGTGGGCTTTCACGTCGTAATTGAGATCGAGGTCGCCCCAGTCGGTGACGCGGTGGACGGATTTGCCGATGATGTCATTTACCGAAGCGTAGCCTTTATTGTCGAGGTAGATATTCAGTCCGTCGATCATGTCTTCGACAATGCGGTAACCGTAATGCATCACGGCCGTGCAAACCTGGACGTTTCCGGCACCGAGCAGCATGAATTCGACCGCGTCGCGCCAAGTGTTGATGCCGCCGATGCCCGAGATCGGAATGTTGAATTCGGCGTCGCGAGCGAGTTCGGAGACCATGTTCAGGGCGATCGGTTTGACCGCCGTTCCGCAGTAACCGCCGTGGGCCGCCATGCCGTTGACGTTCGGGTACGGAATGAGCGTATCGACATCGACGCCCATTACCGAGTTAATGGTATTTATCAGCGAAACCGCATCCGCACCGCCTTTTTGAGCGGCACGTCCCGGCGGAACGATGTGCGTGACGTTGGGCGTGAGTTTGACGATAACAGGCAGGTTTGAGACTTCCTTGACCCATTCGGTGACCATGCAGGTGTATTCCGGGACCTGGCCCATCGCGGCTCCCATACCGCGTTCCGACATGCCGTGCGGGCAGCCGAAATTGAGCTCGAAACCGTCGCAGCCGGTATCCTGAGTTCGCTTAGTGATCTCCTGCCACGCTTCTTTTTTAGACTCGACCATCAAGGAAGCGATGACCGCGTGGTCAGGGTATTTTTTCTTACATTCGTAGATCTCTCTGAGATTTACCTCGAGCGAACGGTCGGTGATCAATTCGATGTTGTTAAGCCCGATAAGGCGATTCGGCCCGAGATCAAGCCCGGCGAGCCGCGACGAAACATTGGTAATAGGCTCACCCAACGTCTTCCAAACCGCCCCGCCCCAACCGGCATCAAACGCCCGCTCTACCATCGACCCCATATTGGTCGGCGGTGCACTGGCAAGCCAGAAAGGATTGGGAGATTTAATGCCTGCGAAGTCGATGCTGAGGTCTGCCATAATCTTGAGCTATTTTTTCAAGGCGATCGCCGCTGCGTTCTTATCGAATACCTTTACTGCCGCTAGTATTGCTTCTACCCCGTGGACGTAAAATGCCTTTGTCAGGGTCGGGTAGTCGTCGGTTGATTTGTGGTAATCCTTGTGGTCCTCGACGCCAAAATAGATGAAAGGTACTTTCTGTTTTTGGAACGAGCCGTGATCAGATTGGAATGTCCAATCATCGCTTTTTTGCTCCGGTCGGTCATGACCGAACAGTAGTTTGATCTGAGCGTCTTTCGCAATCGGTTCGAGGTACGGCTTTAAGTACGGATAATGATATGTTCCGGAAGCATACAGCTCGTCCTTTTCGCTGTGACCAACCATGTCGAGACTAACATTAAGAAGGATATTCGTAAGCGGAACAGGTGGTTCCGCAACGAACTTCTTGCT
Source organism: Pyrinomonadaceae bacterium (assembly GCA_047600985.1). GTDB lineage: Bacteria > Acidobacteriota > Blastocatellia > Pyrinomonadales > Pyrinomonadaceae > OLB17. Next base: position 3,019,293 of record JASGKA010000002.1, read on the forward strand.
GCCGACGAGACCCGATTCCTCGGCGTCGAATGCAACAAATATCAGCGATGTTTCGGGACGATGTTTCTTAAAATATGCCGCGATCGCAAACAGTGCGGCAGTGCCCGAAGCATCGTCATCGGCCCCATTAAACACAACATCGTTTCGAACGCCCAAATGATCGTAATGAGCGCTGACAACTATGTACTGTTCGGGATGCTTGCTGCCTTTCAAAATCCCGTAAACATTCGCTCCTTGAACCTCGACCTTGTCGCGGCCCGTGAATGGAAATGTCTGCAGGTGTTTGCCGTCAAGATCGGAAAGACCAACTTCTTTGAAGCGTTTTGCCACATACTCGCGGGCTTTGATCCCGCCAGGAGTTCCTACCTTTCTGCCTTCCATATCATCGGCCGAGAGGATCTCGACATCGCGGAGCAATTGTTTGGAATCGATCAGTTTTGACGCGGGAATATCGGAGGTTTGAGCATTGATAACGACTTGCGAGATCGCAAGGATGATAAAGATAAAGACGAATTTTTTCATTACTTCGGTAAAGCTAACTACTTGGACCCGGCAAATTTTACGGTCTCGCCGGTGAGTGAAAAGTGGATGCCCTGAGCGGCAAGTTTGCCCATCTGGGCAGCATCGACAGCCTCGGCTCCGCCGTTGGCACAGTCGCCGCCGGCGAAGACCTTCGGGTTGGATGTGTGCATGTGATCTTTGACAATTACCCGGCCTTTTTCATCGGTTTCGACGCCGATCACATCGGTGAAGAAGGCGGATGTTTTCGTTTGCCCGATCGCTTTGATGACCATGTCGCAGTCGATCTTGAACTCGAGATCACCGCGTCGAACCCGCATTCCCGACACGCTCGAATGCCCGCCGATCTCGACCGGCGTAGTTTCCCACATGAATTCGATGCCGTCCTTCCGGGCGAGCTCCATCTCGTATTCGTAGGCCGGAGCATCTTTTTCCGTGCGGCGATACATTAATGTGACCTTTTCGGCACCGAGGCGTTTTGCCTGCGTGACGGCATCGATCGCAGTGTTTCCGGCACCAATGACGACGATATTTTTGCCGACCGGAATGTTTTTCCAGTCGCGGGTTTTTACCTGTTCGATAAATGCCAGAGCATCGTAAACTCCGGACAGATCTTCGCCCGGGATGTTGAGTTTATTGGTGGCACCGAGTCCAGTCGCGAGGAAAACAGCATCGTGCTGAGTCGAGAGATCATCAAATGAGATGGTCGTGCCGATCTCTGTATTGAGCGCGAATTTCACGCCCATTTTCTCGACACGATCGACCTCAGCGAGCGAAACGGCTTTCGGCATCTTGTACTCTGCCATGCCGTAAGTATCGAGCCCGCCGGCCTGTGCACGTTTCTCATAAACAGTCACGTCATAGCCGAGCCGCGTCAGATACGTTGCACACGAAAGCCCCGCCGGGCCGGAACCGACGATGCCGACTGACTTACCGTTCGGTTCGCCCTTAGTAAAGATCTGCTTGTTATTTGACAGTGCAAAATCCGTCGAATATCGCTGCAAACGCCCGATCTCGATCGGCTTTTTCAGCAAGGTCTTCTCAACGCAAGCTCCTTCGCACAAAACCTCGACCGGGCAAACGCGGGCACAGCTTGCACCTATCGGATTTGCGTCGAATATCACACGTGCCGAACCGGTCAGATTGCCACTTGCGATCTTTTTTATGAAGGATGGAACATCGATGCCCGTCGGGCAAGCATGTGTACAAGGTGCGTCATAGCAATACAAGCAGCGGCTCGCCTCGTGCATCGCTTCAGCAGTGCTGAACGCAGGATTGATATCGGCAAAATTCTGCTCGATCTGGGTAATATCTAGCGGTGAACAAAAGCTGTTATCCATCGGTTATGAACCAGTCCTTACAAAATATTTGCCGTCAAACTGATACGTGATCGACTTACTTGTGACCCTTCCCTGCGGAGTTTTCCGGTCGTTGATAACCACCGGAAATCGAAACGCCTTTTTGGCATCATCGTACGAGAACAGCCGAATTGGTCGGCCCGGACGGTCGACAACTGAGAAGAAATCGTACTCGAAGTTGATCGAGCTTGTTATCCCGGAGCGGGTTTTAATAACTTTTGCTGAGCGGTCGAGCTTTTCGCCTTCGATCTTAAGTGCGTTGATCGATTGGGAACGCAGCGAGGTTGAACCAATGAAAGTCGAGATAGCGAAATAGACAGTACCGGAAGGCGTATTTGCCTGGAAGATATCGTGGATAAAAGCACCTGCACCGCGATCTTCGAGGCTTTGGCTGAATGGCTCAGCCCATGAGTGTGCCTTCCCGCTCTTATCGCGAAATTGGTACACGTTGTAGTAGTCGTGCATCGTTCCGCCTTCTTCTCCGTCCCACGAATAGGTCCGTAGGTTGCCGTCTTTCGAGGTATTCAAAAACAGATATTTGCGGAGCTTAGTAAACGGAAATTTCAAAACGTCGGCCCGTTCGCCGTATTTCACCAGTGCGTTGCGAATCGCCTGATTTTCCTTTGCCAGAACATCATAGTCTCGCGAACCGGTGTAGTTCGACGCTTTTTTCAGCCGCTCAAAATGCCCGACGAGTTCGCTCTCGATCTTTGCCAGCGTCTGAGACGCCACTGGAAAAGCCAAAGCGAATACGAGTATCAAGAACAGGATCGGCTTTCTCATAATTTCGTTAGTCGGCGACGATCTGACCGTATGCATCGGGCCGACGGTCACGGAAAAACTGCCAGGTATTGCGGACTTCCTTGATCTTGTCCATATCGAGGTCGGCCACGACTAATTCGTCCTGATCGCGTGAGCCTTCGACCAGGATCTGCCCGCGAGGATCGCAGAAATAGCTCTGGCCATAGAATTCACCAATGTTCCACGGAGCCTCAACACCAACGCGATTGATCGCTCCGACGAAGTAGCCATTGGCGGCAGCGTGTGCCGGCTGCTCAAGTTTCCAGAGATATTCCGAAAGGCCGGCAACCGTTGCTGACGGATTAAAGATGATCTCCGCTCCATTTAACCCTAGGCACCGAGCACCTTCCGGAAAATGGCGGTCATAGCAGATGTAAACCCCGATCCGGGCAAATGCCGTATCAAAACACGGATAGCCCAGATTGCCCGGACGGAAGTAGAATTTCTCCCAGAATCCCGGGGCGACATGTGGAATGTGAGTCTTGCGGTATTTGCCAAGATATTTGCCATCGGCATCGATCACAGCTGCGGTATTGTAATAGATCCCGGCTATCTCTTCCTCATAAACCGACACGACGAGCACCATGCCGAACTGCTTCGCCACGTCCTGCATGAGTTTGACGGTCGGTCCGTCGGGAACGCGTTCGACCGCCTCGTACCAACGGGTTTTCTGCTCGGCCATGAAATATGGCGTGGCAAATATCTCCTGAAAACAGAGCATCTGAACGCCCTGGCGAGCGGCGTCCTCGATGAACTTCATCTGGTTGTCGATGTTCGCCTTCTTGATCTCATCGATCGGAGCATCGGTCGGGGCAACGTTATGTGCCTGGATCAAACCGCATTTGATAATTCTAGACATAATCTCTTACCTCTATTTTGCTGAAGCGAATTTCGCCGCATCGACCGGAACGTTCGTTTTCACGTCAACGATCTTCCGTGTCCAACGTATATGCGGCATCGCGTAGTGAGTGGTCGCCGGCATTTTTATACCGCCAAAATCTTTATAATCGGCATAGTCGACCTGATAGACAAAATTGCCGAAGATCGTTCGAGACGAAACGGTCCTGCGGACAAGGAATCCAGTCGTAACGTCAAACGAAAGGCGTTCGTTGAGGTTGTTTGCCGTAGTAGCGAACACGGTGTAAACCTCACGGCCATCGATCTTTTCTAAGGCTCTGAATTCCAGCTTCGGATAGAATGTGTTGATATTCGCCGGGAAAAAGAGCTGGCCTTCGCGTTTGACCTGCTCGGCCTCGTCCGGTTTGAGCTCGATCGGAGAGGCATCGCCGAATTTCTTCCCATCCGTGCCGTCAAAGATCTCGGTAACAACAGATTTTCCGTACATGATATCGCTGCGATACGCCTTATCACTCAGCCAGATCGTTTCGGTTTCGGTTGTCTTGCCGTCAGGCTCGACGCGAGTCGCGGTGATGGTTCGCGACTTTGCTTTGGCAAGCTTATCGGCTCCGCCAAGTGCAGTTAGATATTTGCCAACGATCTGGTCGGCGGTCGGTTTGACCGCTGGCTGTGCCGGACGCGGTTCGGGCTGCGCCTGCGGAGCTAGCGGAAAACTTGGCTGCGGGTGCGATTTGCCGTTGTGGCATGAGTTGCAGTTGATCTCAGGACGATTATTGAAATTCGCCTTGTTGAGGTCAAAAGTCATCTTGATCATCTTTCGGGCCGTGTCCTTGTGCTCGAAGCCTTCTTTTTCATAATCGCCGTCGTTTGACGCGTGGCAGAATTTGCAATCGACGCCGAGCGAGGCAGCCATCATATTCATTACCTTGCCCATCTGGTCGGCAGGCATATCGTTGAGCACCTTAATGCTCTTGAATTTCTGCCCGGCAGTTTCAACCTGGGTCTGAGCGGACTGGCTTGTTTCAAAGAACATCAAGCCGCCAAAAAGAACGATCGTCGCGATAACAGTAAGTTTTATGTAGTTTTTCATTGAAATAAGGGGTCTCTCCGAAACTAGATCTACTCAGATGCCGCGTCCGCTTCTGGAAACGCTTTAGCTAACCCCCAATGCACGAAGAAGGCAACACCAAACCCGACAAACCATGCGTAATCGTAAAGCACTCTGAGACTTGGAATTATCAACCCTATCCACGCAAAAATGCAACCCAAAAGAGTGGCGAAAACCGCCCGCCAATTCCATCCCCCGTAAACGCCCTTACCACGATACAGATCGCCGAGGTTCAGTTCCTTTCGCCGCACGAGCCAATAGTCGGCGATCAAGACGCCCGCAATCGACCCTAGGCCGCCCGAATAGCCCAGAAGCCAAGAGAAAATATATCCCGAAGGATCGGCGAGCAGCTTCCAGGGCATCATAAAAATGCCTACGATTCCCGTGATCAACCCGCCGGTGCGGAACGAGATAAGTTTCGGAAATGCATTGGCGAAATCATTGGCAGGCGATACGACATTGGCCGCGATATTTACGGAAAGCGTTGCGACAACAACCGTAAACATCGATATCGCGACGACGATCGGTTGTGAGAATTGGCTGACGAGCTTCACGGGATCCCACGCATCTGCGTGAGGCATATTTGGGAAGACAACCACCGCAGCCGACGTGATCAAGATTCCCATCGCGGCAAAAACCGTCATCGTCGTCGGCAACGCAACTACCTGCCCGACTACCTGCTCACGCTGGCTCTTACCAAAGCGCGTAAAATCAGGCATATTCAGCGAAAGCGTTGCCCAGAATCCGATCATCGCCGTCAGGCTGGGAATAAATATCGGCCAGAATTCCCCGAATGTCTGAAATTTGCCAGGCTCGTGCAGCAGGAATCCGATTCCACCGGCTTGATACAATATCCACGCCAGCAGCAGACCAGTCATCACGAGAACATACGGAGCCGCCCAATTCTCAACGATCCTAAGCAGATCCATACCTTTGTAAATGATCGCTATATTCAACGCCCAAAACAGCAGGAACGAAAACCACTCGGTCGTTGTATGTCCGCCGATCGGTCCGCCGAGCAAAGTCGCCCAACCAGGAACAAAGGCGGCGAAAAAGGTCTGCAATGCCTGCCCACCTATCCACGCTTGAATACCGAACCAGCCGCAAGCGACGATCGCTCGCATCAGAGCCGGAAGATTCGAGCCGCCGGTTCCGTAAGCCGCTCGTGCAAATACCGGAAAAGGAATACCGTATTTTGTTCCAGGATGCGAATTGAGCAATATCGGTGCGAGAACAATGATGTTGCCGAGCAAGATCGTCAATCAGCGCCTGCCACCAGTTCATCCCCGCCGAAATCAGCCCCGACGCCATCATGTACGTTGGGATGCAATGCGCCATCGAGATCCACAACGCGGCGTAGTTGTAGGTCGTCCAGTCGCGTTTCTCGACCGGAACCGGAGCGAGGTCTTCATTATAAACGGCTGAGCCTTTAATGCTCTCTAGAGCCTCAGCGTTAAGCTCAACGCGGCCGTCGTCGTGTTTGATGGTGTCGGTCATAAGCTGGTTTGAGTCCTAACTTAATCAGTGATCTTTTTAGTCAAGGTTATCTGCGGAGGCTCGGCCGCAACTTGTTCTACGGTCTTGAAAAACTCGCCGAAAAACGGCTTCTCGAAATGTTCGTCGATCGCCCCTTTGTGCGTCCAAGTTTCGTGCCAAAAGAAGAGCGTTTCATCCTCAACAGACTGGTGAACGTCGTAATTTACACAACCTTCTTCCGCACGGGATTCGTCAACGATAGCAAGAGCCGCTTTTTTCGCCACCTCGACCATGTCAGGTTTTACCTTCAGCCGGGCTATCAGCACAATTTTCTCATCACTCATTAAATTTCTATTCTCCTGCAAATTAGCGTTATTTTATCTTCAATAACTTAAGCCATTCCGGCATCGCCTGTAGTTGGTCGCCGTGATCTGCTCCAGTGTTTCCCGCGTAGCCGCGAATGTGGAAATTCTTAACGTCAACCTCACTCGTTTGCTGCATTCCGACCGGGCCGTTTTTCAATCTCGCCTTTCGCTTTATGCCGAGCGTTGATAATAGGTAGTCAACGCATTCTGTGGTGCTGGCATACGTTCCGGGAAAGATCTCGGAATGAGAGATCATAAATTTCTTGTTTCCGGCAACGGCCTCGCGAGCGAGTTTGACGTATGAATCGAGATCGTCTGCTTTAATAATTCCGCCATCGGCGAGCCGTTTACCTTCCGGCACATAACTCGCATGGATACCGTCGAGCAGCAGAACATTGTTCACGATCTTGAAATTCTGCTCGTGCCGCAATATCGCCCGTACGGCTCCATAACCCGCCGAAAAACCGACCAGAGTTATCGACGACCAGCCCTTTTTCAGGCCGACGGTTTTGGCTGCCTCGTCGATCAAGTTCCCGAACATCTCCCGCTGTGTAAAAGGATCGCCATATACGCGGGAGCCCGAACCTAGATTTACCGTGATCAGAGCCGCTTTCGGAAAATGCTTGGCAATGTGATATTCCATCAACCACGACACACCGTGGAAATGTATGATGAGCGGAACCCGTTTGTTCGGATCGACTTTTGGCCCCACGAATAGTATCGAGCCTTTCAAACTTGATAATTCCGTTCGACGGCCAGGAACCTCGACCTTTTCGATCCGCGGATGCGGCCTTGTCGTGTCGGTCATCGGCGACGGATTTTGTTGAGCTTGTTGTGCAAGCGTCGACGCGCCGACCGCTATCAGCAGGATCACTAGTAGCAAGGCTGAAGATTTTCCCACAGCGTACATAAGCACGTTAGTTAAAAATTTGCCGTCGATCTAAGCTGGAAATCCGATCTTACGAACCATGTCCGCAAACCGCGGATCGCTGCGAAGCCCGTCCTGTCGCGGATCAGCTTTTAGCATAACAATGTGCGGTTCACGGCTCGCGAGTGCTGTTTCAAGCTCTGAAAATGCATTATCCAGATCACCTGATGCCGTCGCAAAGACCGAGGCAATATACGATGAGAACGTAGCCGGACGGTCAGGGCCGGTCATCGCCTTCAAAAACGCATTCCAGCCGCTCTCGAAAGTTCGTCTGATAAATTCCGTATTTTCGGGAATCCCCATCACCTCGCTGCAGCGGGCGTAGGCCTCGACGCTGTTCTCATATTCGCCTTTCATCTGATAGACGAAGGCAACGCTTAGATAGGCGACCGCAAACGCCGGATCGAGTTCAAGAGTCTTACGAGCCTGTTCAAGCGACTCGTCATATTTTCGAGCCAGGAACAAACACAAGCTGTAGATCCAACGCGTCGGAACCGAAAGCGGATCAACCTCTAGGGCTTTTCGAAATTGCCGTTCAGCCTCGTCGTGGCGTTCCAGTTCTGCGAGCAAAAGGCCGTACGATTGCCGCGGTACCGAGCTATTCGGGCTCAACTGGATCGCTCGCTTGAACTGCTCCTCTGCCGCCGCGAAATTGTAATCGTAATCGTTAAGAACCATCGCGAGCGCGGTGTGAGCGTCTGAAGACATCTCGTCCAAGGTCAGAGCTTTGAGCGCGGCTTCTTTGGCCTTCGGCATCGCTTCGTGTGACGGAACCGGCCCCATTTCCGTCATCATGATATGAGCGTAGGCGAGTCCCGCGTGCGCCGAGGCAAGCTGAGGATCAAGAGCGATCGCCTGCTCGAAGTAATCGATGCCCTTCATCGCTCCTTCGATCGTGAATTTATTAAAGAAAAACCGCCCGCGGAGATATGCCTGATACGCTTCCACCTGAGCGGAATGGCTCTTTAATTCATCAAGCAGATCCGCGAGGTCGTCGCCCGAATCGCCCAACAACCGAAGTTTCAACGCGCCGACGATCGCTTTTGTGATCTCGTCCTGAACATCAAAAATGTCTCGCATTTCGCGATCGTATTTGTTCGACCAAAGATGGTAACCGTCAGCGACATTTATCAACTGTGCGGTGATGCGAAGCCGATTGCCTGATTTACGAACGCTGCCCTCAAGGATCGTTTTTACATTGAGCAGGTTGCCGATCTGCACGATATCAACATTCTTGCCCTTGAACGAAAACGCCGAGGTTCGGGCGACGACCTTAAGTTCCGGTATCTGCGCGAGTTCGTTTATCAGCTCTTCCGCCAAGCCATCGCAGAAATATTCGTCGTCCGGGTCGCTGCTGAGATGTGAAAACGGTAGAACCGCGATCGACGTCGGCTGATAGCCTGACATCGAGACCGTCAGTTCATTTGAGTGTGTATTAAAAACTCTCGTGGCAGGTTCGTTCGCGTTCAACGCCCCGGGCGGCAGGACGGCGGTCTGCGGCTCGGACAGCTCCGCATCAAGCGACAGCCACGCTCCATCGTCGAGACAAAAATTCTGTGTCTCGTCGGCGTACGTCCTAAAGCACTTCGGGCAACGCTTCATAGCTGTTGAATTGCGTGAATGCTATATTACCGCATCAACTGCCATTTTGTACGTGTATAAGCAATGTGAAAGCCGTTTCGCTGGGCATTTTTCTGCGACTGGCTTCCGGGCGAGGCTCCCATGATCGCGATCGAACAGCCGAGTTCGGCCGCATGGGCAAGTCGAGCGTGCAGCAACGCGTTTTGCGCACCTTTCCGTCGGCCTTCCGGGATCGTGCTCGCTCCGGCAAGAATGCATGCATCTTCGTACACCAAAAGCACTCCGGTGGAGATCGCTCGACCGTCGACTTCGGCAAGATACGGAAATGACCCGCTGCACTGAGCGCTGATCTGGCCAAAATTGAACATAAAATCCGCAAGCGATTCATGCTCGGTCACCCAGCCGTTGGCGGACGTTTTTGCCCACAGATCGACCTCATCTTCTGCTATCACACGAATCGTCAGGCTCTCATTAGCAGCTGTGGTCGGCACCGCATCAGCCGCAAACGGCCGATACATCACGCTGGTCAGTTCGATCGGTTGATATCCTCGCTCGTTGAGCAGTGATATCAATGATGGATCCGTCATCGGGCTGATCTCGTGAAAAACGGGAGCACCGCGTTCCTCGAAAAAGGACTCGAGCTGATCGAGATGCTCGCCGGTCGTTTCTTCGAAAAGCCCGAGCCCGAAGGTCTGGGTCAATGGCGATTCCGGCCCGTCGAACATCGCATAAGCACCGCCGACCTCGATCCATTCAGCCGAGATCGCCGGATCGAGCCGTCGACGTGTTTCTACAAAGTCAACATTCGCTCGAGCCTCGGTACGTTCGAGTTTTTGAGAAAGCAACTTATCGGAAAATATCATTCGAGGATTTTCGCATAGATCGACGCGAACTATGAACCCGATGGAGTCGATCCGGATGTGCCGGAAACAACTACCGACATCGCCCGCAATTCGTCCGCCTTCCCCGGATTTGCGGTCAGCAGTACGACAGACTTTACGCCTAATTCGTTTAGGATCTTTGCCGCGGGTTGAAAGCTCCTGGCATCAGCCTTGTAACCGGCCAGTTCGTAAGCCTCGCCTTGGCTGTGCCCGGCTTTTTTGAATGGAATACTTTTAATTAACGCGAGATGCCCGTTTCCTTTGCCTTCCTGATCGAGATAGATGATGAGTCCACGTCCGACGTGTTGTATCGCAGCCTGAGCTGCAGTCATCTCCTCGGCACATTCGCATTCGGTGCTATTAAAGACATGCCCACCAATGCATGCGGAATGAATGCGGCAAAGCACGTCTTCACCGCCGCTAACATCACCCATCACAAGCGCAATGGATTCGGAGATGCCGTCGTAAAACAGGATCTCCGAAAACACGCCAAATTTTGTTTTAAGGTCTCTTTCCGCCAGACGAACTACCATAACAAAATGGTAGTTCGTCGGGCTGCATTGTTCAAAACTCGATCGCCGCCTGAGCCGCCGCGAGCCGCGCGATCGGTACGCGGAATGGCGAGCAGCTCACGTAGTTCATGCCGATCTTGTGACAAAACTGAACGCTGTCGGCATCACCGCCGTGCTCGCCGCAGATGCCGATCTTCAGCTTCGGCTTGATCTCGCGGCCGCGGTCGATACCCATACGGATCAGTTCGCCGATGCCGTCGGTGTCGATGGTCTGGAACGGATCGTAAGGCAATATCTTTAGGTCAAGATATTTCGGCAGAAATCCGCCAATATCATCACGGCTAAAGCCGAAGCTCATCTGCGTGAGATCGTTCGTGCCATAGCTAAAGAAATCAGCTTCCTGAGCCATTAAACCGGCCCGGATCGCAGCTCGCGGTGTTTCGATCATTGTGCCGTAGAGATACGGTATCTTTTTCAGCCCCTTGTCCTTGCAAACTTCCTTATAGACTCGATCAACGATCTTCTTCTGATGCGAGAGCTCGTTCACCGTACAAGTAACCGGAACCATGATCTCGGGCAAAGCTTTTTTGCCCGATCTGATCAATTCAGCCGCAGCCTCGAGGATCGCCCGAACCTGCATTTCAGTGATCTCGGGATAGCTGATACCGAGCCGGACGCCGCGGTGTCCGAGCATCGGATTGTTTTCGTGAAGTGCGATCACGCGCCGCTTCAGAACGCTCATCGAAATGCCGAGTTCCTTGCTCAGAGCCTGAAGCTTTTCATTATCGTGCGGCACGAACTCATGCAGCGGCGGATCGAGCAGACGGATCGTCACCGGCCGCCCGTTCATGACTGTTAGTGTGTCCGTTACATCTTTCTTTACATAGGTAAACAGCTCATCGAGCGCACGCCGCCTTTCAGCTTCAGATTTGCTGACGATCATCTTGCGAAGCAGAAACAGCGGTTCCTCACCGCCTTTGCCGTAGAACATATGCTCTGTGCGGAAAAGACCGATGCCTTCTGCTCCAAATTTCAAAGCTTGAGCCGCATCCTCAGGCGTTTCTGCATTCGCGCGAACGCCGAGAACTTTGACCTTATCGACAAGCTTCATTAGCTCTTTGTACGACTTATTCTTGTCGAGATCGATGTCGACGAGAGCCATACTGCCCTCGTAAACAAGGCCTTTGGTGCCGTTGAGGCTCAGCCAATCGCCCTCATGAATGACGGCTCCGTCTTTCGTTCGGAAGGTCTTCTCATCGTGGTTGATCTCGATATCACCGCAGCCAACGATGCAGCATTTCCCCCAACCGCGAGCGACCAAAGCCGCGTGCGAGGTCATGCCGCCTTTGCTCGTGAGGATCGCCTGCGATTTATGCATTCCGTCAACGTCCTCTGGTGACGTCTCCTCACGAACAAGAATGACAGGCTCGCCTTTCTTCGCCCACGCGACCGCATCCTGCGAGGTGAAAACCACTCGCCCTTTCGCACCGCCGGGCCCGGCCGGCAAGCCTTTGGCGATCGGTTTTGTGACAACTTCGGCCTTCGGATCGATCATTGGGAGAAGCAGCTCTACGAGTTGATTCGGGCCGACACGCATCAGCGCGGTTTTAATGTCGATCAGCTTTTCGGCATACATTTCCGTCGCCATTCGAACTGCGGCAACGCCATTTCGCTTGCCGATGCGGCATTGCAGCATATACAGCTTTCCGCTCTCGATCGTGAACTCGATATCCTGCATATCCTTGTAATGGATCTCAAGCCGCTTTTGATACTCAAAGAGCTCGGCGTAGAGCTTCGGCATCAGCTTTTCAAGCGTCTTGAAATGCTTGCTCTGGGCGTTTTTCGAATATTCATTGACCGGAGCAGGAGTTCGGGTTCCCGCGACAACATCCTCGCCCTGAGCATTCACTAGATATTCGCCATAGAATTTGTTCTCGCCGTTGCCCGGGTTTCGGGTGAAGGCAACACCAGTGCAGCAGTCGTCGCCCATGTTGCCAAAGACCATCGCCTGCACGTTGACCGCGGTTCCCCAGTCGTCAGGAATATTCTCGATCGCACGGTATTCGACCGCCCGTTTGCCATTCCAACTGCTGAACACAGCCCCGATCGCTCCCCAAAGCTGCTGCAAAGGATCCTCTGGGAAATCGGTTCCAAGGATCTTTTTGACCGTCTTTTTATAGTCTGTAACCAAATCCTTTAGATCAGCGGCGGAAAGATCGGTATCGCTCGCATATCCGTTCTTTTCCTTGACCTCACCGAGCTTTTCGTCGAGTACTTTTCTAACGCCCTTGCCGCCTTTTGGCTCGATTACCGCCCCTTTCTCCATCACTACGTCGGCGTACATCATGATCAGCCGCCGGTAAGCGTCATAGGCAAATCGCTCATCCCCCGTCTTCTCGATCAATCCTTTGATCGTTTGGTCATTCAATCCGACGTTCAGGACAGTTTCCATCATTCCCGGCATCGAACGCCGCGCACCCGAACGGATCGACACAAGCAGTGGATCCACGACATCGCCGAATCGTTTTCCAGTCAGCTTTTCGACCTTGCCGAGAGCCTCCTCGACTTGGGATCTCAGAATCTTTGGGATAGCTTTTGTTGTGTTGTGTAAGATAAGTGCAGACTTCGGTAGTAACGGTGAAGCCTGGCGGAACTGGGAGTTTCAGTTTTGGGTGTCCCGCCATTTCGGCAAGGTTTGCTCCTTTGCCGCCGAGCAGGTTTTTCATTGATTCATTTCCGTCAGCCTTGCCGCCGCCGAAAAAATATACGTACTTTTCGCTTTTTGCAGATGTAGCCATAGGTCAGATTCACTCCTACGTTTAGCGTAGGACTGTCTGACATTCGAAATTATGACGCTTGTCACAAATCGGCTCGTGGTTTTATTGTGGTGAATTATTTCTCAACCAAAGCAGTGCCCGCTCGGCATTTGTGAAGTGTTTGACACGGATTCCGCGTGAAGCCGCGACGGTCTCGAAAAGTTCGGTCAACTCACCAGGCTGAAAGTCATCGAAGCACATCGCCATCCATAGCTTTGGCACCGTTGCGGTCTTTTGCCCGGCGTCGATAACCTCGGAGGTTTGAAAAACGCCTTCAGGAGCCTTGCCCTCGACCAAAACGCGCCATGTTTGGTGTTCGGCACACATGCGGCCGATCATTTCCCATAAAGTATTTCGCTGCTGCGTGCTGACTTCGAACCCCTTGCCAAGCTGTACATGAATATGATCACTGCGAAACTCGACCGCCACGCCGCCTTCGATAGCGAGCGGAGTTAGCCAGAATGAGCTTGGATCGTTGTGGATCGGCATTCGAGCTTAGATCGCGACGCACTCGCCACGTTTGATGAACTGCCCGTCGCCCGCTTTGCCTTTGTGCTCGCCATTTTCGATAACAACGCGGCCTCGTGACAGGACGGTTTCGACCTTGCCCTTGATCTTCCAGCCTTCGTATGAGGAATAGTCGACATTCATGTGCTCATTCTCGACGCCAAAGGTCGTTTCGCCGTTCGGGTCGAAGATCACGATATCGGCATCAGAACCGACCGCGATCGTGCCTTTTTTGGGAAATATACCGAACATTTTTGCCGCGGCCGTGGACGTCAGCTCGACGAAACGATTCAGCGAAATGCGATTCTCAACCACGCCGCCGTTGTAGATCAAGGCAAGACGGTTCTCGACGCCCGGAGCTCCGTTCGGGATCTTAGTAAAATCACCGATCCCCAGTTCCTTTTGCTCCTTCATGCAGAACGGGCAGTGATCCGTGGAGATAACTTGCAGATCGTCCATTTTGAGGCCTTTCCATAGTTCGGCACAGTTGTGCTTCTCACGAAGCGGCGGCGTCATCACGTATTTTGCACCTTCCCAACCGTCGCCGTAATCGTCTATTGAATGGAAAAGATATTGCGGGCAAGTCTCAGCAAAGGCCGGAATGCCACGGTCACGAGCCTGGCGAACCTGATTGAGAGCGTCGGTGCAACTCAGATGAACTATGTACACCGGCGATTCTGCCATTTCAGCGATAGCGATAGCTCTGTGAACTCCCTCGGCCTCGGCGATGGTCGGGCGCGTCAAAGCGTGATATTTCGGAGCCGTCCGTCCGTCCGCCAAAAATCGCTTGATGATCTCGTTGATCACTATGCCGTTCTCGGCGTGCATGCAGATCAAACCGCCGCGTTTGCCCCCCGCTGACATCGCACGAAAGATCGTCGCATCGTCCGCCAAAAACACGCCCGGATAGGCCATGAACAGCTTGAACGAAGTAATTCCCTCGTCCATCAGCGAATACATCTCCTTCTCATTGCCGTCCTCAAAATCGGTCGTGATCAGATGAAACCCGTAGTCGATCGCCGTCTTGCCCTCAGCCTTCTTATGCCAAGCGTCCACGCCCGATGTCATCGATTCGCCCTTCGTCTGCACCGCAAAATCAATGATCGTAGTCGTTCCGCCGTGTGCTGCCGCGCGAGTTCCCGTAAAAAAATCGTCGCTCGACGAGGTCCCGCCAAACGGCAATTCCATATGCGTATGAGGATCGATCCCGCCTGGGATCACAAGCTTCCCCGCAGCATCAATGACAACGTCCGCATCCATATCCAGCACCTTGCCGATAGTCGTCACGGTCTCGCCGTCAATAAAAATATCCGCATGGTAGTCGTCAACCGCTGTAATGACTCTGCCGTTTTTGATCAGTGTTTTCATCTCAATAAGATCCTCGATTTCGGACAGATTATCATTAACTGCTCACCAGTCCAATTCTAATTGGAGGCGGCCGTCGAAGTGTCACGGGTGACCATGTAGGACGCCATTCTTTCAGCTGCCTTTCGTTTGTATCTCCAAATAAGGAATTCCGCGAACATAAGATTCGGCACAAATCCCAACCACGCCACAACGCGATATACATCCATCGGCGGCAGTTCGACTGAGTTATTAATGCTCCATTTCCACGCCCGAAGCGTCAGAGCAGACAATGTGAGAGCAAAGCTGCGAATCATGAAGTTTCGGTGTGCAACGAGATCGCCTTTTCGAGCTTTTAATACCGCCATCGCTGTACAAAAGATCCACAAACAGGCGAGCGTAACGAATGCGATCCGCGAAGTGATCCCGCCATTTGCGTAGAAACCCATTAGCAAGCCTGCCGGGCCGGTTATGAATAGAATGTCAGCCGCGTAGATGTAGCCGATGACGCGATGTGACTTCGGATATCGATCTCTGAGATTGTCTGAAAATTGCGTAAAACCGGCGAGCAAAACCCACAGACTGGTGTACACATGAACAAAAAACGCGATCCGCCAGTGGTCGATGTCGATGTATTCCTGTTTGATCTGTAGAAAACCGACATCGGTGTTGAACGGAAAGTACGCGACGCTGATGCGGACCATTTGGATGGTCAGAAATCCGAGTACCAAAAACGCCAGAAGACTTATGACGTTAATGTTGTTGAAACCCCGCTTGATTCTGAGTAATAATGGCTCACTAACCATATGAAAAAAGCAATCCTGATCGCTATCGCCGGCTCGTTTCTATTTGGATGCAGCATCCAAAAAAAGGTCGATAATTCGTCAGTCAAAGTGGATGATATCACCAATCAGGCAGCAAACACTGCACCCGCAGCAACGCCGGCCGACATCGAAGCGCAGAAAATGCTCGGCTCATACGTCGGAGCGTTTGGCGACAACAAGATCACCTTGCTCATCACCAAGGTTAGCGGCGATGCGATCTCAGGCCGCAGCATTGTTGCGGGAAACGACCGTCCGTTTGAGGGAACATTCACAGTCGACAACACTACATATTCGGTTTCGGCGATGGAGCCCGGCGATCATAAGGATGACGGCGTTTTCAAATTCACGGTCACAAAAACCTCGCCCGATAAAATATCTGGAACGTGGAAAGCTAACGACGGAAAACGTCCTGAAAAAACATACACGCTCGAACGCCGAAAGTTCGAATACAAAACCAATGTCGGCACCTGGCCAAAAAGCTCACAGCGTCTGTTAAAAGCATCCGACGTCGAAAACCTTACCAAAGGCGATCTCGAATTTATGCGAAACGAGATCTTCGCTCGCCACGGTTACTGCTTCAGCAAAAAGAATCTTCGACAACAGTTCGAAAACGAAGATTGGTACGTGCCAAACACGGTCGATATAAAGGGTTACCTCACCGACATCGAAAAAACCAACATCGCCCTCATCAAACGCTACGAAAAATATGCCGAGGAATACAGCGATGAGTACGGCCGCTAACTAACGCTTAACCCGCTCAAACCACATATCCCGCATTCGGCCGGTACCGACGTGCATTCGCTCGATCTTGCCAGATCGGTCGCGTGTGAACCAGACGATATAACCTGGCGTTACGAAATGATCTTTGTAGACTGGCTGAAGTGCCATTCTGATCACCGGTTTGTTGACGATAAATGGCTTGCCACCTTCGATCGTGAATGAAACGCCCGCCTGGGCTTCTTCGCTGTACCAGTCGCCCGCGAATTGCTTTATATCGTCCGGTGTCAGTTTCCACTCGGTCTCGGCAACAAAACGGGTTATCGAACCGTCGTTTTCAGTACTTTCCGCTGACATCGGACGACCGTCCTTGTCGAATCCAACCTTTACACGAGTTCCGCCAAGCAGCATCGTATCGTCTGCCAGAAAACGTGCCGCCCCGCCGTTGAATCGAAGTCCGCCGTTCTCGAACGTGAACGTTCCCGGGAAATGATTCTTCTCGTTTCTCCACACACCGACAAATTTCTTAAGTTTTTCTTCTGCTGGCTGAACAAATTGCGGGGGTGTCGCCGGCGAAACGGCCCCGAAGATCTCGTCCGCTACCGCATTTGCAACCGAGGTCGCACTCGGTGAGGTGCCGTTGCACAGGACAGCAATCGATACCTTTTTATCAGGATAACGAGTTAGGAAAGTTTGATAGCCTGCTGTCGAACCGCTATGGGAAACTTCGCGAAACCCGCGATTCGAGCCAACCGAGATTCCCAGCGCGTATGCGATCTTTTTGTCGCCATTCGTGATTCCCTGCGTTTCAAGAGCATCAACCAGCCAACCACCCATCGATCGCGAATCGAGCATGGCATTCCATTTCAGCCAATCGCCGACAGTCGTAAGCATTCCGCCGTTGCCGTAAACGTTCATGAACGGCATGTTTAGCTCCCACGGAGCATTTGCTCCAGCACGCGCGTAAGCCTGAGCCCGGCCCGGAACCAAACGCTGGAAATTATCACGCGTTGAGCTGTTTTTCATTCCCAGAGGCTTAAAAAATCGCTCCTCAACAAACGCCGGAAATTTCTGCTTTGAAACTCGTTCGACGATCTCGGCGGCGAGTTGGTAGCCGCTGTTCGAATATGAATATTCCGTACCCGGTTTAAAATCCAAATGCTTTTGCCGGAGAATGACATCGACCGCCATCTCCTGCGAGATCACGCGATCACCACGGCCCGCACCGGTCAAAGCCATCACGGAACCCCAATCGCGAAGCCCCGCCGTGTGATTCAAAATGTGTCTGATCGTGAGCGGCACGCCATAATCCGGCAGCTCCGGGATGTACTTTTTCACCGGATCGTCGATGCTCAACTTGCCTTCCTGCTGAAGCAAAACCAGAGCGGCGGCAGTGAACTGTTTTGCAACCGAGCCCGACTCAAAAATGGTCTGCGCCGAGTTCGGAATGTTGTGTTCCATTTCCGCAAGCCCAAAGGCTTTTTCGAAAACGCTCTCGCCGTTAAGTGAGACACCGACGGCACAACCCGGAGCCGGCAAAGTTACCGCCTTTGCGATCTTTTCAAACCCTCGTTCCGCCCCCGCGACAACTTTCGCTTTATCCGGAACCTGAGCGTACAGACTCTGAGCGGACGCAAATAAGGTAGCCAGCAATGTCAGTGAAATTGCCTGGGTGATAGAGTGAGTTGATCGTGTCTTCATAACTTCTAAGAAATAGAAAGCGATTTCCGCATTTTCAGAATGCTGGTCGAGAACCCGAGTTTTTCATAGGCTCTGACCGCAGAAGCATTTTCTGCATAAACCTCGAGCCGCATCTCGGTCACGCCTTGCTCCAAAGACCATTGCTCAAGAGCCTCGATTATCTTTTGATTGATCCCCTTTCCGCGATGTTCGGGTACAGTGAACATAAAACCCATGTACGAATGGCGGTCATGTATCAGGTATGGCTTTGAATCCTCGATCCGCGCGTAACCGGAGCCTATCACTTCGCCATCGATCTCGGCAACGACGACGCCGATGTGCGGAGCGACGAGCATTGCTCCCATGTCGTAATACCGCGTACTTTCGCGTTTCAACGTAACATCCATCGGCCGCTCGGCGTCGATCACGCCCTGCTCGAATTCCAGCAGCAGACCGAGATCTTCCGGCACTGCCTTTCTAACATTCACTTCCATATCGCGGTCCGATTGCGTGTAACAACGAACTAGCAGAGAGCAAAACCGGCATCTAATGCCTCGACAAGTCTATCGACCGTTTCAGTTGTCGTATTCAGCATCAACCCCGTTCGAATCACATTGCCATACAGTCCGCCTTTTCCGATCAGTACGCCGCGGCGCTTGGTTTCTTCGAAGACTTTCAGGACGGCTTCGGGATTTGGTTCTTTGGTCTTGCGGTCTTTTACGAGTTCGACGCCGAGCATTAAGCCTTTGCCGCGGACGTCGCCGATGCAGGCGTGTTTTTGCTGGAGTTCGAGCATGCGGGTCAGCAGGTAATGACCGACGACCTTGGCGTTTGTTCGCAGATCGTCTTCCTCTATCACGTTGATGACCGCGAGCCCCACCGCGGCTGAGACTGGATTCCCGCCGAAGGTTGAGAAGGTAAGTCCGGGGAACGCATCTGCGACTTCGGGAGTTGCGATCGTCCAGCCGATCGGCACGCCATTGCCCATGCCTTTGGCTGAGGTCATGATGTCCGGTTCGACGCCCCAGTGCTCGATCCCGAACCATTTATCACCCGTTCTGCCCCAAGCCGCCTGAACTTCGTCCGAGATGAACAACCCGCCATGACGACGAACGATCTCGGCAACACGCGGAAAATATTCCTTCGGCGGAATGATAAATCCGCCAACGCCGAGGATCGTTTCTGCGATCATTCCTGCGATCTTTCCGGTCGTCGTGGTTTTGATCAATTCCTCGACGTCATCAGCGCAAGCAACGCCGCAGGAAGGATATTCGAGTTTGAACGGACACCGGTAACAATACGGAGCGACCGCATGAACCACGCCCGCGACCTGCGACGCGATCGGCTTCCAGGTGTGATGCCCGATCGTCGAAAGTGCCATCGCCGAACGTCCCGCATAGCTGTGCCGTAGAGCTATGACCTCGTTGTTTCCTGTCGCGATCTTTGCCGCCATTACGGCCGTATCGTCGGCTTCGGTGCCGCTGTTTGAAAAGAATGATTTTTTCAGGTTGCCCGGCGAGATCTCAGCCAACTTCTCAGCCAGATCGCCCTGCGGTCCGTTTGCATAGAGCGTCGAGCCGTGAGCGAACGTATTCACCTGATCGATCCACGCCTTATTCACTCGCGGATTCGCATGGCCGAGACTAACCGTCAGCACACCGCCGAAGCAGTCCAGGTATTCATTCCCCTTGTCGTCCCAAACCGTCTCACCCTCGCCTTTTACGATGGCAAGCGGCTCCTGGTAATACATAGCGACGGCGGGAAAGAGGAATTCCCTGTGCTTTTCGATCGCACTCTTTAACTCGGACTTCTGTTCGGCTTGGACCATCTTACACCTTCCTTATTTTTCAATTATTTTCGCAAGCTAACGCTGCATAAACTTTGCCAATCCCTTTTTCAATGAATCGTATTTCGCGATCCTCGCCGGATCGAATGGCTTCGCCACATTTGAGGCCCCGGCAAGCAAATAACTCGCCTCACGCAGCTCGACGACGCTGTTGGCACGCTGCAATGCTCCAACTGCGGAAACGTAAGCCTCAGCCGCTTTTGTACCTTGGGCGGAGAAACCTCCATTTCCATGTTCGCGAACGTATTCAAGATCTTTCTCAGCTGGGACGAGATTCGCGTCGAATGCCTTGTAAAACGCATCGTCCGCCTCAGCATAGCGTCTGAGCTTGATAAAAATACGCCCCTTGTCGGTCTGCACGCCCTGAACCTTGGCGGCGGCTGCCTGTGTACCAGCATCACCGATCTCGTACTTTCCCGTCTCAAGAGAATTCAGAACCGCTAACGCAGCTTCGTACTTTTCTCCATCAGAAAAGCTGCGTGCCGCAGCCCTTGCATGCGAAGCCAATTCGAACTGATTCATCGGCGTCGCTTGACCGTCTGCTGAGAAAGAAACGGCAAAAAGCATCGCAAGAAGAGCTGCAAGTTTTATCAAATGAGGCTTGATCATCTTATATCTGCGACTAACGAGATCAAAGATCGGCGACTGACAGGGTGAGATCGGCATATTTCCACGCGTTGAGATATTGTTTACGTACCGACGAAGCCTCGTCTTTTTTCCCCTGAGCATCGAGAGCCATCATCAATCCAAAAAGTGAACGACCGCTGCCGGGATTTCGGCGCAAGTCCTCGCGAAAAACCTTCTCGGCTTCAGCATTCTGGCCATCCCGCAGCAAAGCTCCACCGAGATTTTCACGGACCGGGGATATCGATATCGGCGGTTCGGAATAGCCAAGTTTGTCCTCAGCCGCGACTGCCTTTGTTAGAAACTCGATCTCTGCTTTCTTATCAGCACGGCCTCGGGCGAGCATGGCATCGAGACGGGCATCGTCCATTTTTCTCACGGTCGATTCATCCGTGTTCTTAGCCCGTTCTTCATCAGCTTTTGCGGCATTACCTGTCGCCGCGTATGCCATTGCACGTGCCCATTTCCAGCTTGTCAGCGTAGCCGGAACACTGTCCGTTGGCGGAGCCGCAGCTTTCAGTATATCGTCCCAACGCTGAAATCGAACCAAATACCGAGGCCGCTGATCGGCCGCCCTCGGCGTTTTATAACCAAATTTCCGTTCGAGCGTATTCGTGACCTTTGCAAAATTGCCCTGCATTCCGTACGAGAACAACAGGAAGCTCAAAACGTGATTGTAATGCCAAAGCTTGAATTCATCCGTCAGCGTATCGGTCGGCATCGTAGCCGTCTCTTCGTTCGATTCTACGGATCGCTGAAAGTTTCCCGTACGCACGTAAATATGGGCCGGCATATGCACCAAATGCCCGAATGATGGCGTAAATATCTTTAGCCCGCGAAGAGCATCTGCGGCAGCGAGTGCCCGTTCTGGCTGGAGCGATTCCTCGACGCCGTGAATATAAATGTGGGTTAAACCGAGATGCTTCGGATGTAGTTTTAGCCCCGCTTCGAGTACGTCAAGCATTTCCCGCCATTTCGGCGATGGCTTGCCGTCGGGCGTCCAGTTAGAAAATCCAGCGGAGTAGAATATTCCGAGTGCATAAAGCGAAGCGGCGTCCGCATCCTTGGGTGCCGCGTCATAGATCGGCTTCATTGCGTCACGGTAAGCATCTTCCGACACTTTGCGATTGTAGCCATTTTCGTCGGGCAACAATTTTGCGAGAGCCTCAATGTACGGACGATCCGAAGGCGGGGCGGGCATCAACATCGCGGTCTTTATCGCCTCGCGAGCTTCTTTCAACCGTTTTTGATCGCCCATATTTCCGCCGCCGGTCGAACGCGGATAGGCTGAGATCGCGATTCCCCAATACGCCATCGCAAGCTGCGGATCGAGCTCCGCCGCACGTCGAAACGACCTGACTGCATCGCCATCATTGAACGCGTAATACAGCGTCAGACCCTGATCGAAATACGCCTGAGCCTGTTTGTTCGTCGTACCGACCTTCCGGTGAGTGATCGCGTCGGTCGTAACAAGCCCGATCGGTTTATCCGCCGCCGCAGTTTCCGGTGCTTTGTGATCGTGCTGCGCTGTGACAAACCCCGACAACAAACACAACAAAACCGCAGCGATGGATATTGCTCTCATAAGATCACCTAATAAAGATTCCCTTCCCGCTTTCGCCCCGTGTAATCGACGTACACGACCTTCAGTTCCGTGTAGAAATCGAGCGATGTCGAGCCTTGTTCGCGGGCGCCGATGCCTGTTGCTTTGATCCCGCCGAATGGGATGTGCGCCTCGCCGCCGGTTGTTGGCGAATTTACATGTGTCATTCCCGATTCGATCTCTTCGAGAAAACGGTTGATGTCGTTATAGTCGTTTGAAAAAACGGAAGATGACAAGCCATATTCGCTATCGTTCGCGACCTGCATCGCATGATCAAAATCCTTCACGCGAAGCACCGAAAGGACTGGCCCAAAGATCTCTTCATGAGCGATCCGCATATCCGGCGTGACATGATCGAAAACGGTCGGCTCAATGAAATAACCGTTTTCGAGACCGTCGCTGTCGGCTTTTTTGCCTCCGCAGAGCAATGTCGCTCCGTCTTCGCGACCGATGTCGATGTAGCTCATGACGGTCTTGAACTGCGATTCGTCAACTGACGGCCCGATGTCCGTTGACGGATCGGCACCGTCGCCGAGCTTGAAACTCTTCGCCCGGGCGACGATCTTTTCGACAAATTTATCAGCGATCGATTCCATCACAACGGCCCGCGAAGTCGCCGTACAACGCTGCCCAGTCGAACCGAACGTACCCTGAGCCGTGTGCTCGACAGCGAGATCGATGTCGCAATCTTCCAGCACGACGACCGGATTTTTCCCGCCCATTTCCGCCTGAAAAGGTATGCCGCGGCGAGCGACTTGCTCGTACATCTTGAACCCGATCTCGCTCGACCCCGTGAACGATATCGCTCGGACCGCCGGATGATTTACGATCTCATCGCCCGCCACCGAGCCTGATCCGATCACAAGATTGAGAACACCGTCCGGAATTCCCGCCTCGGTAAATATCTCAGTCAACCGAACGGCGGTTGCGGGCGTATTCGACGCTGGTTTGAAAACAACCGTGTTTCCCGCGACCAATGCGGGAGCGATCTTCCAGACAGGAATGGCGATAGGAAAATTCCAAGGCGTCACGCAAGCAACGACGCCGTGAGGCTCTTTGATCGTGTAGGCGAAATTCGCGGGCAGTTCGCTCGGGATAGTTTCGCCATTCATCCGACGAGATTCGCCCGCACAGAACTCGACAACGTTGATCGCTCGCGTCAGCTCGCCGCGAGCTTCGGAAAGCGTTTTGCCTTCTTCGCGAGTGAGGATCTGTGCGAGTTCTTCCTTATACTCTTCCATCAACCGCGCGGCTTTTGCGACTATCTTTCCCCGCTGCGGAGCTGGAGTTTTTTTCCAGCTTTTGAAAGCGCTATACGCCGCCTCGACCGCACTGCGAGCTTCCTCGCGAGTGCAAAGCTCGGCGTAACCGATGATGTCGTTGGTATTTGCCGGATTGATATTCGGCGCAGTTTTCCCCGACGCCGAATCGATCCATTTCCCTGCGATAAAACTGCGATAGGTTGTCATACAAAAACTATGGTTTCTTATTTCCGGCCGGGCTGTTCGATGCTGGTTTCTCCGCTGGCGGAGCGTCGGCCTTGTCGATCGTCAGCTTCCAGGCTCCGTCTTCTTTTACGAAATCCATCGTCTGCCACTGTCCCGTCTCATCAAGGTACTCGATCGTCGCCTTATCACCGTTGATCTTCTCGTTACGGGCATCCGGTGTTGCAGCCTGTGGACGTTCGCAAAGATCTTTGAGCATTGCGTCAAGTGATTTCTTGTCCTTCTGATCGGCCTCGCCCATCATGGTAAGGAATTCGATGATGTCCTTTGACATAAGCTTTTTCAGACCCTCGATGTCCTTGTTTTTACGAGCCGTATAGGCCGCTTTGTATGCGTCGGTTGGCGAACTGCCTGTGCTGGTAGGTTGAGCCGGAGTGCTCGTGTTTGCGGACGAATTGGTCGTGGCTGTGTTCGTTTGCGAGTTGGTCGCAGTATTTTTGTTGTCGGCCTTGCTGCAGGCTCCAGAGACAACTGCAAAGATGGCGATAAATGTTAATACGGTTAGATTTTTTCTACTGATCACTAAGATCTCCTTAAATTTTCGAGACTAAAATAACAGTCGTATATTAAACTCAAAACCGATGAGCAACAACGTGCGACAGCTACTTGAGGATCGGGCAGCCGAATTTCCGGACAAGATATTCCTCTTTTCCGAAGCCGATGGGCGAACGTGGACGTACGCAGAATTTGACCGCACCGTAAATCGCGCCGCAAATCTACTCGTCTCGCACGGCATCGAAAAAGGCGACGTTGTAAGCCTGCTGATGCCGAATTCTGCCGAATACATCTTCGCCTACTTCGCCTGCTGGAAGATCGGAGCTCTCGCCGGGCCAGTAAACTCATTGCTCAAATCCGAAGAGATCGAATGGGTCGTCAGCAATTCCGAATCAAAACTAATACTCGCCAACTGGACCGCGGGCAGCTTGCCCGCAAGTATCCCGATCATAACTTTCAACGATATCGAACTTGTTACAAAAGATTTCAGCACTACGCTAATAGAATACGAGCTCAGCCGCGACGACGAAGCCATAATCATCTACACCTCCGGCACCACGGGCAAACCCAAAGGCTGCCTGCTCACCCACGGAAATCTCATCGCAAACGCCCAACAGATCACCGAGTGGATGGGTTTCGGCCCCGATGATCGACTGCTCACGGTAATGCCGCTATTCCACATGAACGCGGTCTCGGTCACAACGATGACGCCGCTTTTTGCCGGCGGATCGAGCGTGGTCGCCCCCAAATTTTCAGCGTCAAAATTCTGGGAGTGGATCGAGAAGTATCAGATAACATCTTTCGGTTCGGTTGCGACGATGCTTTCGATGTTGCTGGAACGCGGGCTGCCAGCCCGCGAGTCGCAGGCTGGCAGCCCGCGTTCCCTTCGTTTCGCCATGTGCGGATCAGCCCCGGTTCCGGCCGAGGTTCTAAAACAATTCGAAGACGCCTTCGGCTGCCTCGTTATCGAGGGCTACGGGCTTTCGGAATCGACGTGCCGTTCGACCTTCAATCCGCCAAACGAAAACCGTCGCCCCGGCTCGTGCGGCCAGGCCATCGGGAATGAAATGCGCGTGGTCGACGAATCGGACAACGACGTTCCAGATGGAGAACTAGGTGAGATCGTGCTGCGCGGTCCGAATATTTGCAAGGAATATTTCAAGAATCCCGAGGCGACCGCGAAAGCATTCGCGAATGGTTGGTTTCACACCGGCGATATCGCCTACCGCGATGCCGACGGTTTTTTCTACATCGCCGACCGTAAATCCGACATGATCATCCGCGGCGGCGAGAATATCTATCCACGCGAGATCGACGATCTGCTTTACACGCATCCGGCGGTCGCCTCGGCCGCAGTAATCGGCGTGCCGGACAAACTCTACGGCGAAGACGTCGCCGCGTTCATAGTATTAAAGGCAGAAACACGACCGGTAGGGAGTGTGTCCACTGATGACCCTCGCGTGTCAGAGCAGGACATAATCGACTTCTGCAAACAGCACCTCGCCGATTACAAATGCCCGAAATCGGTATATTTTCTAAACGAAATTCCAAAAGGCCCGACCGGAAAATTATTGAAACGCGAGCTCGCGAAACTGCATGCTGAAATGGCTAACGCATGGTAATATTTATCGAGCCAGCTCAGCCTCGGCCGCAATGTACCCGAAGCTCGCCCACTGATTTCCCGCCCTGATCTTGCGGAAAATGCTCATCGCCCGCACATTGTCTCCGTTGTACAGATACCAATTCCCGAGGCCATAACCGAGCGAGGCGTTGCCGAGCGTTTCGGCTTTGTCGCCCATGGATTCGAGCAGCATTTCAGGCTTTACCTCGTTGCGATAGAGACGCAGCAGTTTTAGATAATCTTCATTCTCGATAACCTCAAAATCACCGTCGATCGCATCGAGTAAACGACCGGCGTCAACGGGCTTTTGGCTGCGGCGGTACGCCATGTACAGCCAATGCGAAGTCGCGGCAAGCATGTCGTTGTTTTTCGACACCGTCATGCCTTCCTTGTATGCCTCGATGGCTTTTTTGAAGTCGCCTTTCAGATAATATGCCAGGCCGAGATGATACCAGATGTTCGATTGCAGCGTGCTGGTTGGGATGTTCTTCTCATTGGGTTGTCCATCCGGCTCGACCTCGTCAGGTTTGCCTTTGATCAGCTTCGCCGCTTTTTCGAGATCGCGGATCGCGTCATCAAAACAACGCAGCGTGATATATCGATGGCCGCGATGGCGGTACATTCGAGCATCATTCGGAAATTTACCGATCGCGATCGTGAGAGCGTCGATCGCATCCTTATAACGGCCGAGATAACCCTTTCGCCGGGCGTACCAAATGGCGTTATCAGACGACGGATCGCTAGCAAACCTGGTCGCGGCGATCTCCAGATCCCGCGACATTTTCAGCTCAGCCTCTTTTGAAAGCTGCGGCCGCATCTCTTTGGCATTCTCCGAACAGGTTTGCCCAAGTATACCGATCGACAGGGTCAAAAAAATGATGATCAATGCGGCAAATTTCATATCGCGATATTACATCAAAAAGGCTCGAACCGCACCGTCCATCTGGTTTGACACCGACCGCCGATTCTAACAAGATGTTGCCATGCTAAATCAAATGAAATATCTCCTCCCGGAATCCATCGATGCAGAAGTAAAAGCCGCTGGAAATAGCTGGAATAACGAAAATAAGATCGAACGCATCTGGGCAAAAGACGCCAGCGTTTGGACCGGCGACGACGAAGCAAAATGGCTCGGATGGCTACACGTGGTTGAGGAGCAGCTCGAATTGACCGAAAGCTACCGTGACCTGCACGGGGACATCACGGCGGCCGGATTCACCGATGTTTTGCTGATGGGGATGGGCGGTTCTTCGCTGTGCCCTGAGGTGCTGGCGATGACGTTTGGTAAGGCAAACTTTCACATTCTCGACTCGACCGTTCCGGCACAGGTCAAAACTGTTGAGGACAAGCTCGATCTCACAAAGACGCTGTTCATCGTCGCCAGCAAATCGGGCTCGACGCTTGAGCCGAATTGCTTCAAGCAGTACTTCTTTGACCGCGTTTCCGCGAAGGTCGGAGCCGAACAGGCGGGCAAGCAGTTCATCGCCATCACCGATCCAGGCTCTAAGATGGAGCAGATCGCGAAGGACGACGGTTTTCGCCACATTTTTTACGGCAAGCCCGAAATCGGCGGACGCTTTTCGGCATTGTCGGCATTCGGAATGACGGCTGCGGCGTCGATGGGATTGGACGTCGAAGCTTTTCTGACAATCTCAGCTGCAATGGTTGAAGGGTGTAAAGCTAAAGATCCTAACTCAAATCCCGGAGCGATCCTCGGCCTGATCCTTGGCGTTTGCCACGCCCACGGACGCGATAAACTCACAATTTTTACGACACCTGAGATCCACGATGTCGGAGCCTGGCTCGAACAGCTCGTCGCTGAATCGACAGGCAAAAAAGGCGTTGCGATCATTCCGGTCGATCGCGAAGCGATGATCGAAACTTCGGCTTACGGCAACGACCGAGTTTTCGCATTTCTAACAGTGACGGGCAATGACAGCCTCGACGAGCAATACTCGGCCGTCACAAATGCCGGACATCCAGCGGTACGGATCGAGCTGAATTCGACCGACGATCTCGGCCAGGAATTTTTCCGCTGGGAGTTCGCGACCGCCGTCGCTGGTGCAGTGATGCAGATCAACCCGTTCAACCAGCCCGACGTCGAGTCCGCCAAGATCGAGGCCCGAAAGATCACCGACGAATACGAAAAAACGGGCTCGCTCCCGCCCGAAGAACCGTTCTTCTCCGCCGGCGGCATCTCATTGTTCTCCAGTGACGAATATGTCGCCAAGCTCAATGAAACCGTCGATTTCCCGTCGATCGAAAATTACCTGAACGCCCACATCGACCAGATCGTCACCGACGACTATTTCGCCCTGCTTGGCTATGTCGAAATGAACGCCGAAAACGAAAAAACGCTCTCAACGATCCGTAAAACCGTCCTCGAACGCACCCACGCCGCGACCTGCCTCGGCTTCGGCCCGCGTTTTCTCCACTCGACCGGCCAAGCCTACAAAGGCGGCGGCAACAACGGTGTGGTGCTGCAGATCACTTCCGACGACACCTCGGACCTGCCCGTTCCGGGACAAAAGTACACCTTCGGAGTCGTCAAAGCCGCCCAGGCACGCGGCGATTTTCAGGTGTTGCTGGATCGCGGACGGAGAGCCTTGCGAGTGCATTTGTCAGCGAACGTTCCCGAGGGATTGAACGAGATCAAAAGGCTAGTCTAAGGGGCGGAACGCAAACTATTGAACTTTCAACCGATGTGTCTGTATCTGCTGCTGATTGATACTCGCGTTCAAGACCCCTGAGGTCACGGTCGCGGGGGCGATCGTGGTTTCGATGTGGGTTGTGCGGTCGGCTGAGGTTATCGGCCGGGCGAGTGACATTTGATAATTCGCGGGCGAATTGGATTGATTCCAAACTCTCGCGACGATGCCGGAATTGATCCCGTCCTCAGCAGGTTTCAATGCCCAGAGCAAGACATTTGGGTCGCTGATCGTTAGAAAAGAATAAGATGTCGCGGAGTACGCGCGGGTTTGCGTTCCGGTGCCTTCGATCATTCCGGCAACAAGCGGGTTTTGGTGTTCCAGAGCAAACTTCATCGCCCTCGTCTGATCGAAAGCTCCGTGCGTAGACAGAGCAAATCGCTGCAAAAAGTACGAATCGCCGCCCTGGTCCGGGATCCCAAGCGTCGGGCCGCTTGTTTGGCCGCCGGCCAGGACATTGATCTGCGGCCGCGTCGTGTCGAGCGTGTTTAGTTCGCTATCGCCGAACTTCATGAAATAGTTATCCCAATTCGATATCGTCACGCCAAAATTATTGGCCGCTCCATCACTGATGTCCGCGAAATGGTTCATTGTCAGCCAATCGTAACGAGCGTTTCGCGGCGCATAGTGGCCACCGTTTGCTAGCAGTTTAGCCCGAATGACAGCCCCCACCTCTTCGTGCCACATGTCGGGCGAGTTAATGTCGAACGAATAATTCCACGTCTTTACATCGCTGAAATTCTCGGTGATCTCATTGGTGATATCGACGCGGTTGATGCCGCGAAACAGAGTGACCCGAGTGATATGCCTGACCGGACTCTCGGAATACGCCATCAACGTCGTACTTACCGGCCCAGAGCTTTCAACAGTCACATTGCCGCTGCGATCACCGCCTAGGTCGTTGACGACCTTGCCTTCGATCTGACGCACGGTTTCGCGATTGCCGCGAGTCTTGTCTATCAGGCTGGTGATAGCTCCGTCCGGTGCTAGAGTGACTTTGTAAAATTCGTTCTCGGCGGTCGCTCCGTTCACGGTAGCGGACGGCGGATTTGTCACGTCAGATCCGGCACGGATCTCAAAAACCTTGTAACCCGCTGACGGGATGTTGGTCGCGAGAACTCTGAGAACCGTCTTCGCCCCCTGACGGATGATCTGCGAGGGCACTTCGAGCCCAGTCGACACGTCTACGGCTTTCGCTTTCCTCGTAAAAGGCCCAAGCGTCACGTCGGCAAAGTCAGTTCTCGTCCAGCTCGATGGATCGAATACGTAAAATCTCTGTTCCGTGCCGGTCCGAGAGATGCGGCGGCCGAGTTCGTAGCGAGCGTCATTGTAGAGGTCATCGACGTACGCAGTGATATTTTTCTCGACAGAGCGGCTCCAATTGGCACGTGTTTCGCGAGAAATTATCGGGCTGTCGGCGGTCCAGTCGTGTTCGAAATAGAGACCCAGGTCGAGCATCGCTTCATCACGGGCTGCCGTTCGCGAAGCCATGAACGTTGGATCGTCAAGCGAAACCAACGTCGCCATCGCCTCGGCGCTGCGAAGCTTTTCGGTCGCCCGCTTTACTCGCGACGAAACCTCGGGGAGCGACGCAACAAAAATGTCCCAGTCATTGCCAAATGCGGCTGAAAAGGTTTCGAGCCCGGCACCGTGATTTGCCTCGAAATCTTTGAAGTAGTCTTCCTGATTAGAAACAATGATCCGGCGATTCGCATTGGAATTTTGCTGTGCAACCGTGACGAATTCGTCGCTCGTATATTCGAGGTCATCCCAACCCGCGCCAAATGCTCCGATGACGGGATAAGGATATTTATTGCGAAACGTATTGTTGTTCTCCGCAAACAATATCGACTGCATCGGGTCAAAAGCCTCAGCATACCCGCCGAACATTTGGTTGGTCGTCTGCTGAGACTGCCATTTCATCAACACCTTGCTGCCGTCGCGGCCGCCCGCATAATAGATCTCTCGATCGCGGTTATTGAGGCCAGGAATATCGGTTGCACAGTTGCAGACACCTTTCCAGCTATATTTTGCTCCGGAACCAGACCATAATGAAGCAAGCCCGAAAGGCATCGTCTGGTTTTCCATCGCCAAGGCGATCGGGAATTTTACATTATGCCGCCGCTCGATCAATCCTGGATAATACATCCCTCGAAGAACGCTCTCAGCCGGGGCACCGCCCTGCACGAGCACAAGCGGATTGAGCGCAACACTCATATGGTTGTCGCGGATCCGCGAGAGAAACCGCTCGAATTGCTGCGGAGTACGATTCTTCTCGTATTCCCACATCCACAGGCTGCCGTCGCAGTTCCAACGCATCTGCGTGTCAGAAGGGTTGTTCTGCGTCGCGTCCATCTTGTTTAGGTAATAGTCGATCATTCGTAGAAACGACTGACGATATGTGACATCATCAGCGACCCAAAAGTAATCGGTGTGGTCGTCGGGCGCGATATAAAAGCGCTTTTGAGCCTCGACCGTACGCAGCATTACAAACAACGCGAGCAGCACAAGTGAGAATCTAAATAGTTTTGAACAGCGAACAAATTGCATTCAATTCGAGGCGAGTGTTTAAACCCGTTGTAATAAATGCGAAACGCTTGCAGATTTCCAGCAAGCCGACGGGAAATATTCTTAAACAGTAGCCTGCTTATGTTTAGGCGTTCAAAACCGCTATACTGTAAGTTGCTGTCCATTTGCTAGACGAAGTTTTTATGCAAAGCGAGAATTACCTGCAATCCGACCTGACGCCGCCCGAGCTTCCAACTGCCGGGTCGCGGTCGAGCAAGGCAAAGATACTGATCTGGATCCAGGGAATCACGTTTTTGCTCGGGCTGGGACTGCTCGCGATCCTGATCTATGAGATCGGTTATGAAAAGATCATCGCTTCTCTCGCCGCTGTCGGATGGGGATTTGCGGTCGTCCTCGTACTCAATGTAACACGCCATTTTTGTAGGGCGGCAAGTCTCTATCTGTCGATCGAGCCCGAACACCGAACTACGAAGTACATGAACGTCGTCGCGGCTCGATTCGGCGGCGAAGCGGTCAATTTCTTTTCATTTGCGGGGCCATTCCTGGGCGACGCGACCAAAGCCGTCCTTCTCAAGAAAGATATGCCGCTGACCCATGGTGCGTCGGCGGTGATCATCGATAACATCCTCTATTACCTGACCGTTATTCTCGTGATCCTCGTTGGCGTTGCTATCCTTGTGACCTCTTTTGGTTCTGGCGGTGGCGGTGTTGACAAGGCGTTGTTGTTGATCGTTGTCTTTTCTTTGATCGGCTTCATCGGCTTATCGCTTGCTATCAGATTTCGTATCACGCCGTTTTCTTACCTGATAAAAGTGTTAGAAAAACGATCGATCGCTCCGGCGTTCCTTGTTCGAAAACAGCACCATATCCTCGACGTTGAGCGAAATGTTTTTCATTTCTACCACGACCGTCGAGCAGATTTTTTCAAGGTTTTCGGGATCAGTCTCGGGGTTCACGCTCTGAGTGTCGCTGAAGTCTTTTTTGCGATCCGGTTCCTCGGTTTCGACTCGTCGATCTCAACCGCTCTGATCACGGAAAGTCTCACGAAGGTCATCAACGTCGCATTCAGCTTTGTTCCGGGAACCATCGGTGTCTACGAGGGCGGAAACGAGTTTATCCTACAGACGCTCGGCTACGCAGCAGCCGTCGGAGTTTCGCTTGCATTGGTAAGACGTGGTGCGATCTTGTTCTCAACAACGGTTGGGCTAATTGTGCTGCTTTGGCGCGGAGCGGTTCGCGGGTCGAAGATCATCGCAAAAGCCGACGAATAGTTATTTGCTCGCCGCTGTAATTTCCTTAATAACCCGTCCCGGAAACTGCCGGAATCCGCGTCGTTTCATGTCGGCATTCGGCTGATTGTCGTCATCGATCTTTCCCATCAGCTTCAACAGCGTCGGCATAAAACTTAGACTGTCGTACGGCTGTTCGACCGCGAGCCCACGGGGAATTCCGGTCGTCGCTCCGCCCGCGATCATGAAGGTCGAGTTTGTCGAGACGCGGAAAAACGAGCCATGATTGCCGCCCGGATTGAAACCGCGCACGTCAAAATTCCAATGATCGTTCGCTAGAATCAGCAGATCGGCCTCGGTAAGGTGCCGCTGACGCTGGCGAAAACGCCGGATCAATTTGTCGTCTGCTGAGATGCCGTCAGCATCGCCAAAGACCGGATGCCTGTCGAGCTGCTCGTTAATGCCGATGATGGCATTTGAGTACTGAGTTTTGTGAACGGCATTTAGCCATTCGATCTCAGTGTGCCAATCGCTTAGCCATTTTGATCGGTCCGTGTTGGCGATGTTGAAATTCTCATCCTCAAAATACTTCAGCGGAAATCCTGCGGCCCAGTCTTTAGTAACAAAAGTCGTTTTCCCAGCCGCGTCCTGTTGTAGTTTTGAAACCGGCAAATAGCGGTACGAGCGCGAGCCGTCCTCCGATTCCGCAGCCAAGAGCAAAACCTGCTGTTCCGGCCCGCCGAATAGCCATATCGGGTCTTCCGTCGGCTTTGTTCCGGACGGCAGTGAATCGGCCACGGATTCGAGCGGCACGCGAACCGCGACGAAATCGATCGGCCGGTTGCTCACGCCGGTTTGCACGTTATTACGTACCTTTTGATCGTGCAGCAGTTCGAAATAGTTCACTCGAGCAAAGCTGCGTTCGAGGTCGAGCTTTTTGCTGGCGTTTAGCATTAAACCTTCGCGGCCGATGCCGACGACATAATTTTGCAGCTGGTTCAGCGAGTTCGAATCGCCCATTGCTCCCGGCGGAATGATCTTTTCGATCTCAACTTTCTTCGCGTCGAAGGTATCACGCCGCAACGCAGCCAGTGCCCGCAGACTTGCGGCGTATTTTCGAAAATCGGCTTCGGTTTCGATCGCGATGTCGTTCAACGCGGCGAGACGCCGAGCTTCTTTATTCAGGCCTTTTCCGATCTCTTCGGGCGTAAATTTCTTCGGCTCTGCGGCGATCTTCGGTTTATTTGCTTCGCTCCAGCGATGCAGAGCTTCGATCTCCTCACTGATCTCGTCAGCCGTTTGCCGCCATTCAGCTCGATGCTGTTCGATGATGTCGAAAAATGCATCGGCAACCGCAGCCTTCATTTCCGGAGCCAGATTTCCCGCCTGAAGCTGCTGCAGCAGAATGTGCAAGGTGTTCAGATCGCTGTTTCGCAGATGTATCGATGATCGTTCGTTACCGTCAAAATCGAGCAGAGCGGTCGGATAATCGCTCGAACGCCCTTTCAAATAATATGAATTCTCCGAATTAGATTTGATCAGCGGAACAAGCGGATACATTCCTTTGATCGAATAATCGAGCATCAACCGCCGTTTTGTCACAACGTGATGTCCGCCGCCCGCCACGCTGCCAAGCATTTTTACGAGATTAAAGCCCTGGCTGTAAACTTTCTCGTCGGAATTGAATCCGTGGTCCGAGATCAACACGAGAGCCGTCTCAGCGGCACGTTCGGATGATTGGATGGCAACCCAAATGCGGCCGAGCAGTTTATCGAGATCCTTCAGGGCTCCGAGACGCGATTGCGGATCGTTGTTGTGATGCGAGACGTGATCGAAAGAAACGTCATAATAATCGTAATAGTCGATATTTTCACGCTTGCCGACCTTGCCAATGATATCGCGTTCCGCCTGGTCGACCGTTATCTTGCGAAAGTTCAGCCCCATCGTCCATTCGTCGATCATATCGCCGGGATTTCCCGGGTACATCTTTACAAAGCCGCTCGCCAGAACTTCCCAGTTATTCCCGCGTTGGTAAAGCTGCTGGCTCGTATATCGATCTTCATAATCGAACGCATCGGCGAGCACCGGAATGCCAAGCTGGTCCATGACCTCCATCGCCGGCATGTCGGCTTTTTTGTTCAAGCCGTAATTCATGTAGTACGGCAGAAAATTGAGGTAATCGTATGCGTGCAGCGTGTATCGGTCGTATTCGACATTGCCCTTGATCTGCAGGTGCTGGCCCGAATCGATCTGCCCCCACGACGGCCCGGAAAGACTCATCCCGCGAGTGTAAAAATTCGGCACACGAGTTCCGTTCTTATAAAAGATCTCTTCGAACCACGGCAGGATCGACTTTCCGGTCAGCGGATCACGCTGCTTTGCAAACCGGTCCACATAGTGCGCGGGCAATCCGTCGATCTTGACCACAACGACACGCTTCACTCCCTGACCGATCGCAAAAGTTGCGATCATGGCCATCAAGAACAAACAGATACAGGCTGAATTCGCTTTTGATCTAAAACTCATGTTCCGAAATTGGGAGGACTAGTTGGCAGTAATGTTAGCGATAAGCTGTGCGTCACGGGCCGAGATACGCTGGCCTTCTTTCAGAGCAAGACGAAGAAATCTCGCCGACGTCTCGCGCCAGCGATCGTCGGTTTTGGTATTTTTGTAGATGGCAAGCAGCTCTTTTTTTGCGTCGGAATTATTTATCCGATACAGCCCCATCAAACACAGCGTCTGAATATCTTCGTTTTTGCTGATCCCAAAGATCTTAGCCAGAGCCCGCGTAGTTTTAGCCTGCGCGGCTGCTCCGTTGTGCGAAACGAACGTGAGCGAACGCCGAATGTCATCCGGCCGGCTGTCGATCTCTGGGTCGGCGGACGAAAACGCTACTTCACGCAAAAACCTTTCGTGATAATCGAGCTGACGGCGAACGTCTAGCTGAGCCATCATCTCCGGAGTCGATTCTTCGCGATGTGTGTACAATCCGAACGAGAATAGCCGCGCGAGTGAAAACATCGCCCGCACCTTGCCGCTGTGGTTGAGTCGAGTCATCTCTTCGCGTCGATCCTCGTCCACCTTTTTCTTTAGGCCGCCGTTTCCAGCAAAGGCGATCAGGTTCTCGTATTGAGCTTTCGCGAGGCGTGCCTCGACGTCTGTGTCATTTTGCAGCGGATTTAGCGAAGCAGATTCAACGCGGTCGGTTATCTCGTCCTTAAACTCAGGATCGAGCGAATTGTCGAGCGCGACCAGAAGCTTGAGCTGCGAATACGCTCTTACACGCGAAGCCTGATTAAGATCCGCCCCGCGGCGTCCGGTCACGAAATCGTAAACGAATTTCCCAAGAAAGAACGGCAGACCGCCAAAAACCGACAGCGAGAGGACATTACCGGTGAGGTCATTGAGCACACGCCGCGAGATCTCACGCATTTTCGGATTTCCGTTGTCGCGAAAATCGACAAGAATAACCGGCACTTTCGGATGATCGAGCCCATAAATGGCGAGCGGGATCATCGTTTTAGGATGAGCGTTCGGCGTGTCGGGCGGCACCTCGCGTTCATCAGCGTCATACCAGCGAACCTCTGAATACCCCTTCCAATTTGCCAGACTGTCATCCGTCCAGGGATTCTTGAAATTTAGAAACCGCCGGTCGAATTTCTTTCCCTTATTTGCCTGAATGTCCGACGCCGAAGCCCACACGATCGCATGTCGAGCAGTACCGTCAGGCATCTGGAGCGGATCGAAATAAAGTCCCTGAGCCTCGGAATACTGCCTCAGCAATTCCCAATTGTGCCCACGGTAATCACGGACGAGAGCGGTCTCTTTTTCATAGACCCGGCCCAAATTCTCGCTCTGCATGTGCCAGCCGAGCGGTTTTTCCGTCAGAAAAAGTCGCGCCTGAATATCTTTCAGCTCCGTTTCGCTTAAAACCTTTTTTCCTTCAGTTTCCTGGTAAAGCGAGAGCACAGCGGCAGCGGCGGCAAACCCCGAACGGCGGTAATCAGCCTTATTCTGTCTGTATTGCAGAGCCGAGGCCTTAACCCCTACGCCGATATCATCAAACACCAATCGCTTCAGCACGGACCAGAAAACCTGATCCCAAACCGCTTCATTCGTTTTACTGAGATCAATGATCGGTGGCGGCGGTTCGGAGCCAATGCTGTTTTTATTGGAAGTTCGGGTGTAAAGGAAAGGGATGTGTGCCCCAAGCTTTTGGCGGAATGTCGCTTTGGTCTGCGTAAGCATCCAGACGTACCGCAGACGGTCGTTCTCAGGTTTATCATCGCCGAGCGTGTCGCGAAGAACGCTCACGAGCGGAATATCGGTGACCGGCCCCTGCATCGGCCCGTCGTTGAAGGCTCGTCTCGCGAATATCGTGATCAGCTCAGAGCCGCCATCGACCGCAACCTTTTCCACACGAAACCCGCCATTCTCGTTTGCCGCCTTTTCAGGAACCGCCGCTTGTGGAACGGTCTGAGCGGTCTGAGAAAGAGCTAGCGGAACCGAGGTCAGCCATAACGACGCAACCATCACCATCGCCGCGACAGAGCGAAGAATGGATGTTTCAGTCTTTGTTGTGGGCAGCTTCATCGATCGAATAATCAAATAGTTCAACTCTAACGGCTCAGGGTTCACTTATAAGTGCGTTACCGCACCGAACATTTCGGTTATTTAAATTCTGATGCCTAAAAATCCCTATTAGTTCGATACATTCTCATACGGTCATTCTGGTGCGATAGATCGTCATCGCTTCGACGGCGGCAACACCGAGGCCATTGAGCAACAGAATGTGTACGAAACCGCCCTTTCCTAGTAGAACGAGTACCAACCAGATACCTAACAAAATTGCCGCAATTATTTTTAACAACTTCTCAAAACTTCCCCGAAAACAAGTATTTTCCGATGATAACACGCCGTTAACATCGATGTCATACGTTTTGACAGCGGTCGCGGCAATCAGATAATCTTCAAATTCAGCTTTTGCTTCGACGTAGAGGTTCGGACTTAGCCGCGATCTTCTGGCTGAATTTGAGTATCTCGGGAGAGTAAAAAAAGATCTTGTCTTCTCAGCAGCTTCCTATCACAACCGCCGGAACCGCACCTGAGCAGTTCGCTGACCATCTATTTTTCGCAAAAAATAGAAAGGCCGCAGCCGTGATCCTTGCCCTGTTCATGCTGATCGGTTTCGACCTTCGAATCAACCAACTTGGAACAGAAAGCCTCGGCGAAGACGAACTGAACAAACTCGAAACCGTCGCCGAATACCGCCAAAATGGCCTCTCGGGCAAGAACGGCGAACATCCGTTTCTCATGAAAGGCCTGCAAACGCTCAGCATCTCAGCGGCAGAGAAATTCAACACCATCAGCGTAAATCCCATATCAGAGGAAGCCGCCCTGCGATTCCCGATAGCCCTGTTCGGGACGTTTTCGGCCCTGCTTATATTTCTGCTCGTTTCCGAGCTTTTCGGCCGCAGCATCGGTCTCGTTTCGGCAATATTCTGGACGCTTGAACCGATGGCGATCGGTTTTGACCGAATTGCGAAAGAGGACAGCCTGGTGCTGTTTTTCTTTTTGCTGACAATGTTTTTCTGGGTTCGCGGGCAGACACGAGCTGAGCAAGGTAGTCCTAGTTGGACCTGGTATGCGTGGGCGGCGGCAGCAAGTTTCGCCGGCCTAATGGCATCGAAGTATTATCCCCATCTGCTCGCAATCGTCGGCGGATACTACATCATTTTCCAATACATTACCGCCACCAAGTGGCGAATGGAACCGAAACGCTGGCTAAAATTCATGCTGGTAATGGGTTTCACATTCCTGATCCTGAACCCGACGATCCTGCTGCCCGAAACCTGGCGTGAGATGCTCAAATTCTCGAGCGAAAACCGCATCGGCCACGACAGCTACGAATTTTGGGGAAATCTATACACCAACAAAATGAGCGCCTGGCTCAATGGGGTGCCGTGGACGTTTTACTACGTTTTCATGGCGGTAAAAACATCGCTTCCGGTTCTCGTATTGTTCCTGATCGGCCTGCCGCTCGTTTTTCGCCGAAAGCTCGGCGACGGCAGATTTTTGCTCTTTTTCTGGGCGTTCATGTGGTTTCTGCCGTTCACTTTTCTCGGCGGGAAATTTACGCGATATTTCACCTTCGTCGAACCGCTGATGTTGATCGTTGCGGCGATCGGGTTCTGCTATGCCGTCAAATGGTTGTCCGAGAAGGCATTCGGCAGCCCGCAGCTTGCAGGGCTGACTCAGGCGGTTTTGCTTATCTCAGTTGTTGCAACGCAGCTAACCAACTCGCTCGCATTCGCCCCACATTACCGGCTCTTTACGAACACGATCGGCGGCGAAACGGCCGCGGCTGGCTCATATTTCCCGCACGACGAATTCTACGACGCAGCCTCGCTCGAGATCGTCAGATCGCTCGCCGCTACCGCTCGCCCCAATGCGATAGTCGCGTGCGAAACCCCGACATTATTCGAACACTACGCAAAAAGGACCGGCAGGGCCGATCTTAACTTCGTTTCGCTTTCAGATAAGTCGAAGGTGTTGGCTCTAAGCGAAGATGACTTTGTCGTTTTAGCGGAAGGTCGGCGGTATTTCAGCAATTCGCCGTATATTATTTTTCTGAACAATTCGTCAGCTCAGCCCGTTGAGATCAGACTGAACGGCATTCGTGCTGCCCGTATTTACAAGCTCGATGCCGCGCAAACCGCTTCGCTGCACGTCCTTGCGCGACAATAGTTAATCGTAATTCAACGCCTCGACCGGATCGAGCCTCGCCGCTCGCATTCCCGGATAGAGGGCTCCAACGATCCCACTCGCGACGCCGATCACAACGATCGTCAGGACGATCCGCGGCTCGATCGCGACGGTCAGCGTTGACCATTTAGAGAGAGCGAGTTTAAGCAAATACGTCGCTGCAACACCGAAAGCAACGCCCGCGATGCTCAGCAGAATTGCCTCCTGAACGATCGTCCACCCGATGCCGAAATTCGACATTCCGAGCGATTTCAACACGCCGATCTGCCGCGTGCGTTCAGTAACGGTCGTGTACATCGTGAGTAGAATGATCAGCCCGCTGATAGCGGCTGCAACGCCGATGACGACGTTGAGGAATACATTCAGTGCCGGAACGCCCTGCATATACAACTCTTCCAGCTCGCTGGTTCGGATGATCTGACTGTTCGGGAATTTTTTCGAGAGAGTCGTTCCGACAACGTCGGCCGTAAATCCGGGCTTCAGCTTAACCAGGAACGCTGATGCTTTCCCTTCGGCTCCGAGCTGGGTTTGCATCGTTGTGATCGGGATCTTAATTCGAGCTCCGGCACTCGGTTCGTATGTTCCGACGACGGTAAAATCGCGCTCGTAGATCTGAAATTTGTCGCCGATCTTCATGTTCCGCCGGGCAAGCCATGCAGAATCTGACATCATCTCGTCAGCTCCCTCGACGAATTTACGGCCCTGAACGATCTGCAGCCCCGCCATCGCGGCATATTCGTCGTAGTTGATACCATCGAGCAAACGGCTGCCCGTCAAACCGTCCTTAGCCGGCACACTCTTCTGAACGAACGGCACGACCGAAGCGACACCTTCGATCTTTTCAACTTCAGAGCGGCTGCTGACCGCGAGGCGCGGCTCGACGCCACTCATGCCAAAGCTTCCCTCAGCCATGAACTGTATCTCCGCCCCAACGTTCTTATCGCGATCAGCACGCTCGCGCAGGCTGCCGTTCGCGAGGCCAACCGTGAAAACGATCAACAGAATACCGATGCCGATACCAATGACGCTCACGGCCGTTCGGGCCGGGCGGTGAAGCATATTTGAAAAGACGAGACTATTCACTAAAACTCCCAAAATGGCCGCAAAAGCCAAGGGCGAATCTTAGCAAAATAATCCCGTCTTAGCGAATATTTAGCGGCCGGGGTCGGTCATTTCGCTCAGGCGGAGCGTGACGTTATCCCAGATATCATCGAACTCGACCTCGCCGAGACCAAACTTACGCAGGTCGCTGTTCGCAAAGAAATATTCCGGATCCTCGAACGATATTCTGCCTTTTACAAACTGATCGGCCGTCTGCAGCACATGGGCGAGAGCGACGCCGGCGGTCGAAGTTGCAGGATGATGATGGTTGCGGATCATGTGGCAGATCGCTCCCGGCAATTTCCAGGCGATGCCCGCCGCCGCACCGAGTTCAGCATGGTCAAACCCAAGAACACGGCGCTCGATGACCGAGATATCGCCTGCATCTTCGCCCTCCTTTATCAGCTCCGTGTAAAACGGTGCATCCGCACGCAGGAGAATCAGCTTGCCGACATCATGCAGCAAACCGCAGCTAAATGCGTCTTCCGCACCTCGCATCCGGGCCATTTTGCATATTTCGCTCGCGGTCAATCCGGTAGCGAGAGAATGCACCCAGATCGTCCGGCCGGCGGGCGAATCAAGGATCTTTCTGCCGAATGCATCGCTTACACCGGCGACCATTAGCTGCTGTGATATCGCCCCGTTGCCAACAACATTTACGGCTTCGGTCAGGTTGGTGATCGTGCCGTGAAGGGCGTAGATCGGTGAATTAGCAAGACTTAATATTCGTGACGAGATCACGGGATCTAGGGCAATTGCTTCGGCGATCCGTTGCTGCGAAACGCTAAAGTCGGAAAGCAGCGATTGTATCCGCATCACGCTCGAAGGCATTGCCGGAAGCCCGGTCTTGATAAGATTCTCGATGGAAAAAAATTGAAGGTCGACTCTTTTTAACATAGTTGCTCTTTGGAAAGGGGTTTACCATCTGAGCGCTGGAAGGGAACGCTCCCTTCTTATCGGCAAAACACCGCCGATACATAAGCCGGAAAGGCGAATTTATGTTAAAAATTGTCGCGATTTTAGGCGAAAGCCTCGAGATATTTGACGCCGGCTCCGGTGTTGAAGATAACGACAGTTTCGCCCGGATTTATCCAACCGTCAGCGATCAGTTTTCGGAGAGCAGGAAGACAAGCCGCACCCTCGGGAGCGGCAAAGATCCCCTCGGCCGCGCCGATCTCGCGAACTGCGGCGACAAGTTCCGCATCGGTGACTGAAATTGCCGTTCCATTCGAAGCACGAACAGCATCAAGGATAAGAAAATCTCCAATGGCTTTAGGCACTCGAAGGCCTGACGCGACTGTCGCCGCGTTCTCAAATTCATCTGCAAAACGCTCGCCGTTCTCAAAGGCACGTACTATCGGTGCGCAGGTTTCCGACTGAACTGAGACCATACGCGGCCGTTTCGATCCGATCCAGCCCATTTGCTCCATCTCGTCGAACGCCTTCCACATGCCGATCAGCCCGGTTCCGCCGCCGGTCGGGTACATGATGACGTCCGGCAAGGTCCAATCCATCTGCTCAGCGATCTCATAGCCCATCGTCTTTTTGCCCTCGACGCGGTACGGCTCTTTGAGCGTCGAAACGTCAAACCAG
Source organism: Pyrinomonadaceae bacterium (assembly GCA_047600985.1). Taxonomy (GTDB): domain Bacteria; phylum Acidobacteriota; class Blastocatellia; order Pyrinomonadales; family Pyrinomonadaceae; genus OLB17. The sequence goes on from JASGKA010000002.1 coordinate 3,061,187, forward strand.
CCTTCTTCCTCTTTGCGTTTGGCGACGATCGCTCCGCAATCCGTGATGAGGCCGTCGATAAGCGTCACATTCGCACCGGTCTGCTCACATTCAACGATGTTCGCCTTTGGCGTGTCGGCGGGCATGAAAATGTTTGCCTCAATGCCAGCTTTTGCGGCGTAGGCTGCGAGTGCTCCAGCCGCGTTGCCAGCAGACGGAACCGCCGCTTTTATCACACCAAGTTCCTTCGCCATCGAGACCGCCGCTGTCATTCCGCGAGCTTTAAAACTCTGCGTCGGATTTTGGCCTTCGTCCTTGATGTAAAGTTCGAGTTTGACCGGCAGCTTTGCTGCAAGAGCATCCGTTTTGAACAAAGGCGTCCAGCCTTCGCCCAGTGAAACGGTATTTTCCGCCCGCTCGACCGGCAAAACCTCGCGGTAACGCCAAAGCGAAGATTCCCGCGTCTTCAGCGATTCCTTGGTCAGCGTTTGCGACGCTTTTTCGAGGTCGTAGCGAACAAGCAGCGGTTTTCCGCATTCGCGGCACAGATTCTGAAGCACATTTGCCTCGTGGCGTAGTCCGCACAGGGCACATTCGAGATGGGTTACGTTCATACAAATTAGCGTTTGATAAATTCTTTGACGAGGTTGATCAGAGCCCGTGTGCCGATCGATATTGTGCTGCTTCGCACGCCATCCTTCCAGTTGTAACGCGGCGGATACCAGGCTTCTTTTGAAATAATTCCGGCAGCGTAACTGCCAACCAGACGAGGCACGCCAACTGTTCGTTTTCCGTCTGTCTTGCGTGCCGTAACTGTTGAGAGCAAAGCGTTTTTGATCCTCGCACCGAAGCTGCGTTTCTCGCTGCGATAATAACTGCTGTCAAGTTTCAGAGTTTCGTCGAGGCTGTAGGTTACGGTGTTTCTGATCACGTTACGCCCGAAATTCGAAGCGACTCGTTTGCCGAAACCGTTCCATTTGCCGCCCCATTCGCGTGGTTCATTCGTCGCGGTCGAGAAAGCCGAGCTCGCCACGATCCCGGCCCAGGCTGCGGGGCCAAAAGTCTCTTTTAGAAAACGACGTGAGCGTTGTTCAGCCGTGGGACGAACATACGCCGTTTGAGCAGAAAGCTGAACCGATGTTCCGATCAGAATGAGAGCTGTTGTCAGACCGATCAGAACTTTTTTCATCGTTTTCACGAGTATTTACGGGCGGTTTCGCTCGCCGAGCAGTGGTTTCAGGGCTTTGTAAACGTTGTAGGTCATGATCTTTTCTCCCTCGGCGTTCGGGTGAATTCCGTCCGCCTGGTTGAGTTCTTTGACCGTGGCAACATTATCAAGCAGGAACGGCAGAAACTCAACCTTGTGTTCGGTCGCGAGATCGGGGAAGGCTTTTAGAAAATCGCGTTGATACTGCGAGCCCATCGTCGGCGGAGCGAGCATTCCGCAGAAAAGTATTTTGAGGTTTTTCGCTTTCGCTTTGCGGATGATCTTGTCGAGATTTTCTTTCATCTTCTCGACCGGAATGCCGCGAAGCAGGTCGTTGGCCCCGAGTTCGAGGATCAGTATCTGAGCATTGTCCTGCTCCAAAACCCAATCGGCCCGCTCAAGCCCGCCGAGAGTCGTATCACCTGAAACGCCCGCATTTACTACCTCATAATCATATCCATCAGCTTTCAGCTTTTCCTGTAGAAGATACGGATACGACTCTTTTTCCGCCAAACCGAATCCGGCAGTGAGGCTGTCGCCGAATGCGATTATCTTGGGGCGGTTCGAAACTGCTTTAGGGGTTGAAACAGTTTTGGCAGCTCTATTTGAATTATTCGATGCCGGTTTCGCTGCCGCACAGCCGAAACCGAGAGCCACCAAAAAGCTGAAACTAATGACCAATAAATTTCGCATTACAGAACGCAGCATAGTTTGCTATAACGACGGACGACCCGAATATGATGCAAAAATTATTGGAACTTGTTCGGCTATTTTTCGCAAGCTAAGATGAGGAGCAGAAGTTTACCGCAGATGGACGCAGATAGATACAGATATATATCTTCATTTCATCCGTGTTCATCTGCGTTTATCTGCGGTTCAATATCTTTCTATGATCCAGCTCAAAAATGTCATCAAAACCGTCCGCTCCGGCGTCGAGGATCTGACCATTCTCAACGATGTCTCCTTCGACATTCCGGATGGTGAATTCGTCGCGGTCACGGGTGCTTCGGGCAGCGGCAAGTCGACCCTGCTTGGCTTGATCGCAGGGCTCGATGCACCGAGTTCGGGCCAAATCTTCATCGACGAAGACGAGGTCACCGCCATGACCGAAGACGGTCTGGCAAAGATCCGCAGCGAAAAGATCGGCTTTGTCTTCCAGTCCTTTCACCTGATCCCGAGCCTCACAGCCTACGAAAACATCCTGATCCCAATGGAAATCCTCGGCCTGCCGAATGTCCGCGAACGTGCCTCTGCCCTGCTCCATCAGGTCGATCTGACGAATCGCGGACATCATTATCCGGCCGAGCTTTCCGGCGGCGAACAGCAGCGTATCGCCATCGCCCGGGCATTCGCCAATTCGCCCAAGATCCTGCTCGCCGACGAACCGACCGGAAATCTGGATTCAAAAAACGGCCAGCACATCTTCGAACTGATGAAGACCCTGCACGCAAGCAACAACGTCACCCTCGTGCTCGTCACGCACGATGGCGCATTGGCGACAAAGGCTCAGCGGCAGATCATTTTGGCGGACGGAAAACTGATTTCCGACGTGAGAAATTGAGCTATTGTCGCGAAGATTTTTTTTGATTTTTGATACTATTTGTGCTATACTTGAAACGCATTTGCATATACTAATCACCATGAACCACCCGACCTCCTGTAATAATTTGTATGCCGTCTGTATTACAGTTTTGCCTACCGCACGAGCAAAAGTGCGCACGTCGAGGTGGCGGGACATGGGACAAGGATTGGGAAACCCAGTAAAAATAGGGCGGTCAGCAACCAGGCTGTAATACAGCTTGGGTTTAACAGACAGAAAGTTGCGCGCGTCGAGGTAGTGGGACATGGGACAAGGTCAGTTGGTCGGTAGCCGTTTATGAAGTTCATCTTCAACCTAACCAGACGCGAGATACGCTCTTCATGGCAGCGGCTGCTGTTCTTTTTTCTCTGCATTGCGTTGGGTGTCGGGTCGGTGGTCGCTCTGCGGTCGCTGATCCAGAATCTGACCAAGGTCGTTGGCAATGACGCACGCTCCTTGATGACGGCAGATCTTGAGGTTTCATCGACGAATGATTTCTCGCCGACCGATGTTTCAAAGATCGAGGACGTCATCAAACGCTTCCCGAATGTTGAGGCCCGAAACGAAACGATCACCACCGCCTCGATGGCTCGGCCGTCGGATCCGGCAAATACGTCGCTTGAGTTTATTGAGCTAAAAGGCATCGAGCCGCCGTTCCCACTGGTTGGTAAATTCGAACTGTCGGACGGCAAGCCGTTCGATTTCAAACTGCTCGAAAACAAAGGCTGTATCATCGCCCGCATTTTGCTCGAGGAACTCAAGGTCAAGGTCGGCGACAAGCTTAAGATCGGCGAGAGCGAGTTTGAGATACGCGGAACGTTTGACGAGGAACCAGGCGGTTCGAGCGGCTTCCGGCTTGGTTCAAGGATATTTGTCGAGAAAACAGCTTTCGATGATGCAGGTATCACCCGAAACACAAGCCGCGTCCGCCGCCGCATACTGTACCGCACCGCCGACAACCCGACCGAGCTTGTCAAGGAACTGCGAACAGCCCTGACGGGCACGACCGTGCAGGTCAATTCTTACCGCGAACAGCAGGAGAATCTCAGTGAGCAATTCGAGCGGACAGAGAATTATCTATCGCTCACCGGCCTTCTAATTCTTGTCCTCGGCGGCGTTGGCGTTTGGAATGTTGCCCGTGCCTTTGTCGAGCAAAAACGAAAAACGGTCGCGGTTCTCAAATGTCTCGGGGCGAGCGGAACCAAGATAATAACGGTCTATCTGCTGCAAATTCTGACACTCGGCTTTATCGGCAGCCTTTTCGGAGCATTGCTCGCTCAGGGCGGCCTGCTGATCGCAAAATGGCGGTTTGTGGAAGAACTTCCGGCACGGATGAGCTACTCGGTCAGCCTATCGACGGCTGTTCAAGGAATGATCCTTGGTATTCTGATCTCGCTGCTGTTCTCGGCCCTACCACTGCTGCAGATCCGCACGATCAAGCCGAAACTGCTGCTCCGCGACGAGAACAACGTCAATATCTCAAAACTCGACTGGACCAAATGGACGTTCGGCCTCGTGTGCCTGCTCGGGCTGCTCGGCCTCGCGATCTGGCAAGCCGGATCGATCCGCGTCGGTGCGTATTTTCTCGGCGGCCTAGGCGCGACCGGTTTGGTGCTGTACGTGTCAGCAGCGATCCTGACGTGGCTGCTCAAAAAGGTCAAAGGCCTCGGTTCGTTCTCGATGCGACAGGCAGTCAATTCGCTCTATCGTCCTGGAAATCAGACGAGAATTATTCTGCTCGCGGTCGGGCTCGGGGCGTTTGTGGTTATAACTGTTCAGATCATGCAGACGAATCTCGTTCGTGAGTTCGATTTCTCACGAAACCGTCGTCTGCCGAGCCTGATCTTTGTAGATATCCAAAAAAGCCAGATCGCCGAACTCGCCCAGATGATCCAGCAGCGAACCGGTGAAAAGCCTGAGCAAACTGCGACAGTTCGGGCACGTATCTCGTTCGTAAACGGCGAACCGATCGACTATCAGCAACGCGAGGTTCGCCAGCAGCAAGGCCAGATCGGGCGTGAATTCGCGATCACCTACCGCGACAATTTCGAAGAGAACGAAACGATAATCGACGGCGAATGGTGGCAAAAAGGCAAAGATCCCGATCTGCCCGAGGTTTCGGTCGAACAAGGAATGGCCGAAACGCTAAAAATATCGCCCGGCGATTCGATCACGTTCGACATCTCGGGCCGCAAGATCACGGCACTCGTCGCGAACATCAGAAAGATCGACGTCCGCAATGCCCGTACGGCTTTCGTGTTCGTTTTCAAGCCCGGAACCCTCGAAAAAGCTCCGCAGAGCTTTGCGGTCACGACGCTTGATCACATTCCGGCAACTGACCGTCAGCGTTTGCAGCGTGAGATCCTGGACAAGTTTCCGAACGTCCAGATATTCGATGTCGCCGACATCATTGCGGCAGTCAATCGGCTGGTCAATAATTTTGTGATCGCGATCTCGTTCGTCGGCAGCTTCGTCCTGCTCAGCGGCATCCTGATCCTGATAGGCTCGGTCGCACTGACCAAATCGCAGCGAATATACGAGAACGCGATATTGAAGTCGCTCGGTGCCAAACGCTTCACGCTCGCCACGATCCTGTTTGCCGAGTACGGCATTCTCGGCCTGCTGGCCGGCATCATCGCGAGCGGCTTTGGCGTAACGCTCTCGTTTGTCGTTTCGAAATATCTGATGCGGATCGATTGGGAATTCGAACCCATGATCGCGATGCTGGGGATCGCCATCACCGCGTTGCTGGTGACTCTCGTGGGCGTCGCAGCGAGTTTCGATGTGCTGTTCCGAAAACCGCTCGCAACGTTGCGTGCGCAATAAAAAAGCGGGCCGTTGACGCCCGCCGCAGATCTTGAAAATTGCGTTACGATCAGTCGCCTTTAGGGTCGAACGGCTGGTTGGCAAGCACCGACCGCAGGCTCACCTGGCCAAACAGCGTTTCGAGATATGCTCCGAAACGATGCAGGATCGGGACGAGATCTTTGTTCTGCTGCGTAATGAATATCTCCTCGACAAACCGCTCAACGGTCTCGGTGTCCTTAAAGAACAGGAATTTTACCGAACCCTGCATGAACCGCCGCAGTTCTGCGTGCATCTTGTCAATATGAGGTTTATCCGGATCCTTTTCTGCCGCCTGAACGATATTGACCGCGTCCCAAAGTTCCCTCCGAAGAGCAACGGACTGTTCAAGCTTGATATGAAACGTCGGGAAAAGCTCGAAGATATCGGCATCCGGATCGAGCAATCGTGCAAAACTAGCAAGTATCTGCTGAAAACCTTCCTTCAGCAGCGAGTGTGCTGTTTCCATCCGGGCATAGATCGACGGAGAAGGCCGCATCCTGGCTACACCCGCGAGTTCCTGCGAATAGACCTTTTTCAGTTCGATCGAAGCCGTGTACGACGCGGCATCCAGCGAGGCAAAAAGCTCAGCCTCTTCGTTAGGGAATCGTCCGAGACGATTATTGATGTAGCTTGTCAGCTCGAATATCTGTTCATTTATACGGGAAAAGATCAGCAATGCCGGTTTCAGCGGTTCGTCCGCATCGAGCATGCGGCCAACGACGCTCAGCCATTTAAGTATCATGCCGAATCTCGGCAGAACTAGAGCGAGCTCAGCATGTTCGGAACTAAGAAATCCTGTGTTTTGTGAAAGCTCTTTCAGCAGGCCCGGCAGATATTCACGGCCCTCAGTCTCGGCAAATCGGATGAGCCGGTCAAAAGACTGCACCGAAGAAAAGCGATGCGATAATAGATCGCTCCATGCCGTCCACTCTCCAGGCCCGAGCTTATTAGAATGGATCAGCCCTTCGGAAAGCAGCATGGTATCCCGAAAAACGGTCGCGAGTTCGCGAAGGTCACCATATTGACGGCCTCGTCCATTGACGCTGATAAGTCGCGAATTCAACATCGCGCATCGCTGGAGCGCAGAGTGAACTAGTCTGAACTCCTTGGACGAATCCACTGCCTGACGGGCGTCGCGATGATCCGCAAACGAATGATGGCCGGACGCAAGAAAACTCTCAAGACCTGAAAGCCAGATCCCGAGTTCCACCGCGATCGATACGTCGCCGGCAGACGGTCGAACGCCCGGCGAGCGAATAGCTTCGTCGAGGTCATTGTCAGCGCGAACGTCCACTTGATCTTCTACAAACACAGGTGACAAAAAGGGGAATTCCAATTCAAGAGCGGAATTGACTGAACACGGCGGGAAGACCGCTACTTCATTTATAACCTTTGTCGGCGTGATTTGGCAATAAAAAAGTGGTTTCGGAACCCTGGCGAGCCGGAATTTGCATACTCGGCCTCGTACCGCTAGTTTATTCAGAGGCAAAATGTAGTTATGAACCCAAAACTCCTGATAGCGACCAATAACCAGGGCAAAGTGGCAGAACTTCGCGGCCTGATCACCGGCTTGCCCTTTGAACTGCTCAGCCTGAACGACTTTCTTCATGTCGGTGAGATCGAAGAAACCGGTTCGACATTTGCTGCAAATGCCATGCTAAAGGCCAGCGGATATGCCAAGCAGACATCGAATCTCGCGTTGGCCGATGATTCGGGACTCGAAGTCGACGCTCTCGACGGACGCCCTGGCGTTCTCTCCGCACGCTACGGCGGCGAGGATATGCCATTCGAAGCAAAAATGTCTCTTTTGCTCGATGAAATTGAAAAAAAAGGGAATATTAGTAGAAAAGCCCGCTTTATATGTTCGATCGCGATCGCAGATCCCAACGGCGTGATACTGTTCTCGGCTGAAGGCTCTTGTGAAGGGAAAATCGCTCCGTCGCCCCGTGGCAGCGGAGGATTTGGATACGATCCGCTCTTCATACCGGACGGCTTTAACCAGACATTTGGCGAACTCGAGTTGTCGATAAAGCAGTCGATAAGCCATCGGTCGAGGGCATTTCAACAAATTATCCCGTTTTTACGGGATTTTAATGCTCTCTGACTTGACCTTGCCGTTTCGGTTGCTTAGAATTCCAACCTTGGAATCGTCTTTTAGTTGAGACAGAACGGGGCATAGCACAGCCTGGTAGTGCGCTCGCTTTGGGAGCGAGAGGTCGCAAGTTCGAATCCTGCTGCCCCGACCAATCTTTTTTTGCTATTTTCGGATGATTGGTTTTTCCCCCGGATTTTGCCCCCCAATTGATCGGGGCAAATTATTTTACTGAGAAGTATTTTTATATTCACAACCAAAACTGGAGGTTACTCAAAACTATGGCTCGTATGACACAGACTGAAATTATCAGCAGCTTGGCTGAATCGACCGGTGCGAAAAAATCGGATGTTAAAGCTCTTTTTGACGCACTTGCTTCGCTTGCAACCGACGAAGTAAAAAAGAACGGCGAATTCACCCTGCCGGGATTCGGCAAGCTGAAAAAGACGGCTCGTAAGGCTCGCGAAGGACGCAACCCGGCAACCGGCGCTGTCATCAAGATCCCTGCCAAAACGACTGTCAAGTTCACGATCGGCAAAGCAATGAAAGACGCTGTCGCATAAACACACTATCGTGTGACATAAAATTTGAAGACCGGCAAATCTTGTGGTTTGCCGGTCTTCTTTTTTTGCATTTTTCTTCTCTTTGGCTGAAAAAAAGTAGTGACATCCTATAATTTTTTTGTTACGATGACGTTACAGTTGAGATGAAAGCCGAGGTATTGCATTTTTTCAGCAGTTGTATAGGCTGGAGATCTTGACTATTTTATGCCGAAAAAGCATTTTGTTTCACGCTTTTTCGTACGGGTCGTGTCACTGAGACATTGCGACTCTTCCCGAGAGGGTAATAATTGAAACAAGGAGAATAAACGTGGCAGCAGCTAGACCAATGACCTTGCAAGACAGAGTTTTGCAAATTGACCATATACAGGCTCGTCGTTTTTCGAAACTGACGGGTGATGCGGTGGAGATCGCCGCAGAAGGCATCATCAGACATCTCAGAGCGTGCGCGCGGATGGACGTAAACCCTGACGCATCAGCAGTTCGAGAGATCATCGACGACGCCCTCAACGGCAGACGAGTTTTTGCCGAAACATCTAATGACCTATTGGCAGCTTAGTTTTAATATTTTTAGCAATCTATATTCGAGACCGTCCAATGGACGGTCTTTTTTTGCGCTCATTTTATCTTGAGCTTGTATAGAATGTATTTCCCGAACTGCTCCCGGTCGGTCCTTTCATACCATTTATCAACATTATCCAGATATGGATCAAGCTCGATCGGCAACACGAGGTAATCGAGCCGTGGAATCCCCTCACGTCTCGCATCGAACTTCGCGGCGTAATCCGCATATCGGCGAGCCTCTTCGTCGATCTCGCCATATGTCAGCGGCTTGTAATCCGAATTAAGCCTGTCCGTATGTCTGCCCCAGCCAAACAGGGAGATCATCGAGACAAAATCATCGCCTTTTTTCATACCGTCGGCCAATTGCTTTTCACCAACGCCTTGATACAAGAGCTGTTGATAGTACCGTTCTTTGCTTTCCTGCCAATCGACCCCAGGAAACACGTGCTGATGGCGAGCCCAGAGCACTGCTTGCGGGGCGATCGTCGGCAGGTCGTCGCCCTCGGCGATGCCGAGATGCAGGACGTTACGTTTATGTTTGTCGGGATCGTTAGCTGCTAGTTCCGTAAGGCGTTTTCCGACTGGGTAAGCTTCGTCACGAAGCACATTCACGTCGTCCAACACACGTACCGTGTAATGACACTCAACAAACCCCCAGCCCGCCGCGATCACCGCGATAGCCGCCATTGCGATCCTGGCCGGAAGTCGATGCCGTTCCTCGGCCGTCCGCCATATCAACCCAAAAGTCACGACCACTGCGAGCCCTGCGACATAGTTACCAATGAAAACCTGATAATGAATCGGCTGAAGGGACTGGCCCGTTATGAGTTGCTGGTTAAACACGATCGCTGGCGTTAGAGCGAGTGAGATCGCAAATATAGTCCCACGGCTCCGCAATGAAAACATCCTGGTTGCGATCCCGATCGCGATAACCAGGACCACGAAGAAACCGATCAACTCCGGAACACGCGTCAGATCGAGAGCACGGGTAAGAACGAGCAACTGCACATCGTCCATTGTGTGAGAACGGTTCGATAGGAGCCACGCGTATGGAGCAAGCACCGCGACGCATCCGGCGCCCAAAATTGCGATCTTTCGCAAATCGCTCCAAATCCCGTCGGGCCTTACAACGATCCAACAAGTGCCAAGACAGGTTAGCCACGCAGCCGCCGTTGTCCAGACATAAAAGTAGGAGAAGACTATGTATCCGAACGCCAGGATCGACAATGGAAGAATGGACGCGGATCGAGAATTGGATCCATTCGAACTCTCACTATTTCCAAACTTCTCAAATACCAACAGTTTCCAGACCAAACCCACCAGAGCAAAAAATGCCGGGAATGCCATCGCCGGGATATAGCGGCGAAATCCCGGAAAATACGGATACGAGTAACTCGTGCCCAATATCTCGCCTATTGCACCTTCGCCAGCAAAAAGTGCTCCACCGGCAAGCACGACCAAACTGCCGGCCATCGCGAAGATCGAGTCGCCGGTTATCATTCCCAGCAGCCAAAAGATCGCGAGTGCCGTTAAAAACGCCGCGACCGCTCCTGAAATGGTCATCGCCCATGGCGCACCGACACCAAGAAGACGTGCCGGAACCGCAACTGTCATCGGACCGGCGAATTGTATGGAGAAAAGTGATTCCTGCTGTGGGGTCTCGGGCGAATCGTCACGTCCGGTATATGGGTCGTTCTTACGCGGGCGTCCGTCGATGAGAGCTTTAAGGTATGAGCCGTATGCTACTTCATCAATATCGTTGTACGCGTAGTGTCCATTCCACTCAGCACCACGCAAGTACAACATCTTCATCTGCGGATACAGCGAAAACACAGCCAGAAACAGACCCGCGATTATTCCAAAACGCCATTTGAGCTTCATAAGCGAATTGTCAGCTTAGCATAACGACCGATTTTGCTCATTCTTTTACACAACTTTACATAACTAAGCAAAAAACTGACATCCAGACGGCGAAAAGATTCGTATTGTTAATTGTACGCGGAATTCGGGCGAGCTTTATTAGCCGAAATTAATACTTATACGATCAAGCGGGAAAGTTTCGCGGAACAAGAAAATTAATAACAAAACGGAGAAATTATCATGTTCAATCTTAAAGCTAAGTCATTACTCGCAACAGCAGTTCTATTTCTCGGTGGCGTAGTCGCTGCCAACGCACAGATCGCCGACGGTTCGATCATCACGGTCAGCGTTCCTAATTCGTTCGTCGTCAAAGATACGACCTTCGACGCTGGTGTTTACACCATCGAACGCACCCCAAACACTTCAGATTCACCCTCACTCCTGATCCTCCGCGGTGAGAAAGACGCGATCGTCTTCGACACCGTAGTTTCAAATTCCAAGGAAGCAGCGGCGACCACGCAGCTTGTTTTTGATACCGTCGGCGACACAAATTTCCTTTCGCAGATCCTCGTTAAAGGTTCGGCCTCAAAGAATGAGCTTATGAAAACGAAAGCCCAGAAAAAGGCGATCAATGAGAGCTCATCGGTCAAGACAACTTATTTGACCATCACGAATACAGGTTTCTAGTGGGAGCAATTTTCGATTGATCCTCCTCCTTAGGTGCAGCTTGCCGGCTGCACCCTTTTTTTGTTTAGCGTCCGTAGATAGTGTCTTCTATCGCCGCCACTTCACATCCAGTGGCACCTGTGATTCGCGGTTCCCGATCGTTTAAAACCGCATCGGCAAAATCCTCGATGAGGGGCGAATGAAAATTCGGCGATGGCGGATGGGATTCATTTTTTGTCTCTGAACCTTTCGCTATTGTTATGCTCCCGCTGTTAAGCGACGCAATATGTATCGACCCCGTCGACCCGAAGATGTCGAGAGTATCCTGCGACTCCTGGGCAGCATGGGTTACAACTAGTGACGCGCATGTTCCAGTTTCAAATTGGAGCAAAACTGCCGAAGTGTCTTCAACTTCACGATCGAATCTGACGCTCGCATTGAGGCTTTCAACGCGGGTCGCTTTTCCAAAAAGATCAAGCAAGATCTCCAACCGGTGACAGCCAAAATCCATCATCGGGCCGCCGCCGCTCTTTGCCTTTTCTACAAACCAGCGACGCGGATGATCCGGCCCGGGATCGAATGCCTCGAATGTATTTATCTGGGCAAATATCGGCTTACCGATCTCGCCTTTACGAATCGTCTGTCGAATTCGTTCGATCACGGGATAGAATCGCCGGTAATACGCAATTCCTAGCTTCACACCATTTGCCCGGCATTCTTCGATCATTTTTGCGCATTCATCGACGTTCAAAGCCATCGGTTTTTCGCAGAGTACATGCTTTCCTGCACGAGCCGCAGCGATGGTATGCTCAGCGTGCAGAAAAACGGGCGAAGCAACATAAACCGCATCGATCTCCTTATCAGCCAGCAATTCCTCGTATTGCGAATACCAACGCGGGATCCCGAATTCCGTCGCAAATGCCTCCGCAAGTTCCGCTTTGCCGCGGGTTATAGCGACAAGTTCAGAATTTTCAGTCTCCTGTATAGCGGGCACGATCCGTTTCCTTACGATGTCGCCCGCACCGATAATTCCCCATCGAACAATTTTTGTTTCCATTCCAAACGATTCTACCTCAAAGCCTAAGCTCACTGACATTTTTTTGTTCCATCCGATGCCCCCGGTGTGTTATTCTTAACACACGTCGGCTCCCGCCGATCCCGACAAATCCCCCACTATCAATAAATACGTTCCGTTTGGATCGTTTACGTCAATGCCCGAATTCTTTATAGATATACGGAGTGTAGCTTTTGCCCTCATGCTGGTCACCGGCTTGATGGCGATGGTGTTGTACTTCGTCTTGCGGGCGCAAAAAACGTATCCTGGAACGGGCTACTGGGTACTTTCGAATTTCGCCGGCACACTCGGCTTTCTCTGCCTCGGCCTGCGTGGCTACATTCCGGATCTTATCGCGTTGGTCATCGGCAACACTCTCGCCGTCGGGGCAACGGCTCTCGCACTCGAGGGCAATCGACGTTTTCTGGAACTGAAACCAGACAGCTTTGTGCCGTTCGTGTTCATGTCGGCGTATGCGATTACGATCACGTTTTACACTTACATCGACCCAAGCGAAACTGCGCGCATCATCGTTTCCTCGATCGTCGCATCGGGACTAACTTTTCTAAGTTTCCGGGCATTTGCAGAAAAGCCGGGCATCATGAAAAACGTCGTGTATCGAACCGCCGCGATGACGTTCCTGCTTTTCTCGGTGTTGATGGCGTTGCGAATGGTCGCGACGATGAGTTTCACGACGATCGGACAGATCTACGCACCTGTTTGGATCCAGTCGGTCTCGTTCATGATGTTTCTGATCTTCGCAACAGTATGGACGCTGAATTATGTCGTATTGAACAGCGAACGCTTGAACGAGGAACTCCGTGCCAAGGAAGCTGAACTCCTCGAAAAAGCGACGACCGATTTCTTGACAGGACTCAGCAACAAAAGGGCGTTTGACGAATTCGCTTCCTCCGAGATCAAGCGAAGCCGACGTTATAACCTTCCCGCATGTCTCGTGCTGCTCGATCTGGACCACTTTAAGAACGTCAACGACACATTCGGCCACACTGCCGGTGATAAAGTTCTAGCCGAGATCGGTGCCTTGTTAAAACGTATGACAAGGCAGCACGATCTCATCGCCCGCGTTGGGGGCGAGGAATTCGGCCTGCTGCTAACGCATACAGATATCGAAAGCGGTCATGCTGTTGCTGAGGCTTTCCGTCGCGAGATTCAGCAATTGGAAATTCAGCATTCAGCTATTAATTTGAGCGTGACCTCGAGTTTTGGCGTGGCCGAACTTCGCGAATCCGACACGCTCGACTCGCTCAAAGAAAGAGCCGACCGCTATTTATACCGAGCCAAAGACGAAGGCAGAAACCGCGTCGTTTCGGAAGCGAGCAGCAGCGGCAAAAAAGGCCTCAGGCTCCTCTCGCAGGCATGATGTAAAAAAATAAAGCGAAGATCTTCGCCGTGGCGAACGTCTAACCAAAAGATTACAATTCTCGTAAATGAGGAATTTTGGTATGACTATCCATGGCTTTTTGCTTTTTGCCCTTTCATTTGCGGCTTTCGCGTGTTCGAACTCCGCTCCTACCGGCGGATCAGAAAACACGGTTTTTGAAACCCAGGACAAGCAAACAAAATTCCGCGTAGAGACAGTAGCCTCCGGGCTCGAAGTGCCATGGGCCTTTGCCTGGCTGCCGAACAAGGATCTCATCTTCACCGAACGAAAAGGTCGGGTTCGCATTATCGAATCTGGAAAACTGCGAGCCGAGCCGATATTTACGGTTCCAGATGTCGAACCGAGCGGTGAAAGCGGATTGATGGACATTTCGCTCCATCCGGATTTCGCAAAAAACAACTTCGCCTATCTTGCCTACTCGTACAACAACGACGGCAAACGCGTGAAGGTTGTTCGTTACAAGCTCACTAACAACGCGTTCACTGAACCCAAGATCATCATCGACAACATTCCCGGAGCCCCGAATCACGCCGGAATGCGTGCACGTTTCGGCCCGGACGGGAAACTGTATGTCACTACGGGCGATTCGACCGATTGGACACTGGCTCAAAAATTGGATTCGCTCGCAGGCAAAACGCTTCGGCTGAATGACGATGGAACCGTTCCGCCGGACAATCCGTTCGTCGGTCAAAAAGACGCTAGACCTGAGATCTGGGCATACGGCAATCGCAATCCACAAGGTTTGGCATGGCAGCCGGGTTCGGGTTTGATGTTCCAAACCGAACACGGCCCGAGCTTTTTCGAAGGCAAGGGCTCGGGCGGCGACGAGGTTAACATCGTCGAAAAAGGAAAAAATCTCGGCTGGCCCGAGATCCACCACACCGAAAAACGCGAAGGCATGGTCTCACCGCTGCTCGAATATTCGCCGGCATGTGCCCCCGGCAGCGGAATGTTTTACAACGGCCCCGTTTTCCCGGCGTTCAAAGGCAATTTCTTCTTCGGCTGCCTTCGAAGTGCCCGCATCGTTCGCGTAATCCTCGATGGACGCAACGTCGTGTCGCAGGAAAATCTATTCGACGGCACCTTCGGCCGTATCCGCGAAATGGAAGAAGGCCCGGACGGCTACATTTATTTCTCCACCTCCAACCGCGACGGCCGCGGCTCGCCTGCTAAGGATGACGACCGCATTCTGCGGATAGTACCAAATTGATCAGCTGCGCTTGCGGCTTTCTTGGGCATCGAGGTGCCGGGTAGTGTTTTCGGTAACCGAGGAGAAAAGTGTTGAGGGCTGCGGAAGGCTGAGGTCGTTTGTCGTACCGCTAACGCCATCCAGCTCTCGCTGGCTATCGGCGTCCGACGATCGATCGTGAATGCCCGTCTTTGGAATCGTTAAGAGTAGCCCATTCAGGATAAATCCGAGGCCAATAAAGAAAGCGATCACGCCCATACCGGCCATAATAATTATTTCTTTATCAGCCATGAACATCGTAGCGATGCCTATCCCGATCGCGGTTCCCATGCCTACGGACGAGACGATCATGCCGGCTCTCATTCGCCGCAACCGCTTTTCTTCGGGCGATTCAAGGAACTTTTCTATCTCAGGCAGAACATCCTCAGCGACTTTTTTCAGCTCATAGGCATCCGTCGTTTCTCTTATTCGCGACGCAACCGCCCGTCCGATCTCGTCTCGTGCGTTAACCGAAGCACTAGTTATACTGTCAGGAACTGCGATGGCGTGTCTTACGCGCCTCAGATCAGCACCGCACGCGCGGCAAAATTGATTCGCCTGCCGTTCTTCGATTCCGCACTCTGGACAAAACATAGCTGTTGCTCGTTCTCCGTTGCCGAGATTAACGATCGTAACACTCCTTCGGTTTCAAATTTGCCTATTTAACGACTAACCCGCTACTCGGACTCCAGCGTTTTCTTAGCTTCCAACAGCTCCGCTTTGTGCGCGTCGGTCAAAACCGGATATTTCAGATCGAGAGATTCGAGTTTTTTGACAATGATCTCCGAGATCGCTAGGCGCGTGAACCATTTCTTGTCGGCAGGAATGATGTACCACGGAGCTTCGTTGGTGGAGGTTTCTGCCATCGCTTCGCTGTAGCATTTCATATATTCGCTCCACATTCCGCGTTCCTTGACGTCGCCGAGTGAGAATTTCCAGTTCTTGTCCGGCTCCTCAATGCGTGAAAGGAATCTCGCCTTCTGCTCAGCGCGTGAAACATTCAGGAAAAACTTGATCACGTGAGTGCCGTTTTCGACCAGATGACTTTCCCAGTCGCGGATATGCTTGAAGCGTTTCTTCCAAATGTCCTTGTCGTTCAGCGTCTCGTCTGGCAATTGCTGAAATTTTAAGTATTCCGGATGAACGCGCACAACAAGCACTTCCTCGTAATGCGATCGATTGAAAATACCGATCATTCCGCGTCCGGGCAGATTTTTCTGACAACGCCAAAGGAAATCATGGTCTGAATTCCTCGCTTGACGGCTGTTTGAAAGAGACCACATGACAACCCTGCGGATTGACGCCGGTCATCACGTGCTCTATCGCACCGTCCTTGCCCGCAGCGTCCATCGCCTGGATCACGATGAGCAGCGAATATTTGTCCTGAGCGTACAAAATATCCTGCAACTCACGCATCCGCGCAACATTTTTCTCCAGGTCTTTTACCGCTTGTTTTTTATCGGTATAATCGCCGGTGAAGTCGGTCGGATGGTTTTTAAGGTTAACTTTTGAGCCCTCGGAAACGCGGAATTTTTCGGTTTTCATTATTTTGTCAGAGCCGCCTGCGGTAGCGGGCGGTTTAGGATGTTGAATACTAAATCGAACGGTCAGGATGCCAAGTTAAACCACCCGCTACCGCAGGTGGTTCTGACTTTATATTGTTCGCTAGTCTAGCAGAAAGAAGAAAACGATCTGTGAAAAAAATATCATCAATTCTCGCCCTAGCAACGCTCATATTCGTCGCATTCGGCTGCCGCTCGTGCGAAACGATCGACTCATCAAAACTCGATCCGTCTGAGATATATCAGGAATATTCGGTTGCTGTCGCTGAAAACACCATCGTAAGTGCCGAATTTCGTGTGTCTGGTTCCACCGGAACGACCATAGCTCTAGTGCCGCCGACCAAAGTCGAACACAACGGCAATCAAATGAGCGAGCATCTGCGGACCGTTTTTAGCGGCACGTATTATTCAGCCGAAACAAAAGGATTTGAAGGCTCGCACACATTTCTATTCACCGACAGCTCGGGAAAACAGTTTCGAAACACGCTGACTTTCGAACCGATAAAAATAACTAGCGAAAACCTCATTTTGAGCAAAACGTCGCGTAACGTCGTCGTCAACCTGTCACGAGGCCTCGCAGAAGGCGAATCGATCATAGCTCAACTTACCTCTGACGCCGAGCCGCCAAAACCGGCATCGAATTCACCTAACTCCAATTCCGCAGAACCTTCCGGACCAGATTATTCGAACGACTTTCGCGGCGTTGTGGACGCAAATGCGAGAACGCTGACGCTCGACACCGAAAACCTGAAGAACTTCGTCACAGGAAAAGCAAAGCTCTACGTCACGATCAACGCCTCGAAAAGGCCGGAGAATCTCGGCATCCGAGGCGGCGCGATGTCTTACTCGATCGTGTCTACAGCGATACCGGTAACCGTAACTAACTGAAAATAATGAAACACTGCCTAATATTTTTCGCCGCTATTATTATTTTTTCCGGCATTTCTACAGCTCAACCGCGGCTCGTCGATCAACGAATCTCGCTGAAGAACGGAAAGTCATTCACGCTAAAGATCGCCGATGGTTACGAAATGATCCCGGCGATGGAGGGCTTGAAACGCGTCCGCTTCTTTGCGAAAGCTCCTGACGGACGCATCTTCGTGACGGACATGTACAACCTCGCAGACGGAAGTCGTGGCACCGTTTATATTCTTGACGGGTGGAATGCTCAAACAGGAAAGTTCAGCAAGCTCATTCCGTACATGACCAAGCTGCGAAACCCGAACAGCGTCCAGTTCTACCGCGACGCGAACGGCCAGGATTGGTTCTATCTTGCAGAGACGCATCAGCTCACGCGCCGTAGATTCACGGCAGGCGAAACAAAGCCAACCGATACGAAACCCGAGGTTCTCGCGACATTTCCCGACTACGGCCTAAGCTATAAATACGGCGGCTGGCACCTGACGCGGACGATCTCGTTCTCGCCTAATGGCAGACTTTACGTCTCGGTCGGATCGAGCTGCAATGCGTGTGTCGAAAAGGAAAAGATCCGCGCGAGCATTATCTCGATGAATCCGGACGGTTCTGATCAAAAGGAATTTGCCAAAGGCCTGAGAAACGCTGTCGGGCTGCGGGCCATCGGCAAATTCGTCTTCGCAACGAACCAAGGCAGCGACCATCTCGGCCTGCAAAAACCTGACGAAACCTTTTACGCTCTCAAGGAAGGTTCCGATTACGGTTGGCCGTATTGCCACTCATCAAACGGCAAGATCTTCGCCGATCCCGGATTCAAACGTCCAGGTCAGTGCTCAAACGTCGTCGCTCCGTACGCGTTTTTTCCGTCGCGTTCGTCCGCTCTCGGGTTTGATTATTTCGATGACGCGGACGCCGATCCGCTGATCAAAAATGCATTCTTAGTCTCGCTCCACGGCTCAACCGACAAGCGTATGGGCCACGGCTACAAGGTCGTCATCATGAGAAAAGGCGAAAAGCTACAGGATCTCATCACCGGATTTCTTCAAAACGGGAAAGTGATGGGCCGCCCATGCGATATTATGAAGATCGATGCGAACTCGTTCCTGCTCACCGATGATTTCACGGGAATCGTCTATGTCGTTCGAAAGAAACGCTGAATGCTGTCCGGTAGAGTCTTGTAACAGAAACTGTTACGATTAACGTTTGTCGGAGCGAGGCTCTATGAACATCGGCATCACAGTCTATCCAACCTACGGCGGCAGCGGGATCGTCGGCTCGGAACTCGGCCGCGATCTGGCAGAACGCGGGCATAATGTGCATTTCATCTCGTCGGTGCTTCCAACCCGGCTGACCGAACTGAACGAACGCATTCATTTTCACGAAGTTGAAATGATGTCGTACGCATTGTTCGAACACCAGCCCTACGACCTCGCCCTGGCCACAAAAATGGCCACCGTCGCCCGGGCAGAAAAGCTCGATCTACTGCACGTTCATTACGCGATACCGCATTCAATCTCAGCGATCCTCGCCCGCGAATCGATAAAACAAAAACGCTATGTGCCCGTTATCACGACTCTTCACGGCACCGACATCACGCTCGTAGGCGCGGACCGAAGCTATCTGCCTATCACGCGCTACGGTCTGCAGCAATCCGACGGTGTGACTGCAGTCTCGAAATTTCTGAAACAAGCTACGATCGAAACCTTCGATTTTGATGATGTCGAGGTCATCCCGAATTTCATTTGCGAAAAGCACTATATGCGGCTGCCCGATTCGCCCTTACGCGGCGAACTCGCTCCG